>CAWHUJ010000013.1:0-696570 GCA_963832465.1 uncultured Acidobacteriaceae bacterium | reverse complement strand
CCCGCCGGAATTGATCGCGCAAACACCCGCGCCAGCGCGCGATCAATCCCGCCTTCTCATTCTGCAGCGCGACTCGCAAAAAATTTCCCATCGCCGTTTTCCCGATGTGCTTGAATATCTCCGTTCCGGCGACGTTCTCGTGCTCAACAATTCCCGCGTCATCCCCGCCCGGTCTGCGCGGCGTCAACTCGCGCACCGGCGGACAATTTGAAATTCTTCTGCTCGAAGAAAATTCCGTCAACGATTGGTGGGTGATGTTGCGCCCCGGCAAACGCGCGCGTGTCGGCACTGAAATTATTCTGCGCGATGCCGCCGGCCAATCCACCCACCTTCGCGCAAAAGTGATCGCCACCAATGACGAAGGCCATCGCCGCCTGGAATTCTCCGGCGTGCCGGATGTTCGCGAATGCGCTCGACGCTCTCGGCGAAATTCCCCTGCCCCCTTACATCGAACGAAAAAATCCCGCGGACCTCGCCGACGATAAAGTCCGTTATCAAACTGTTTATGCCGCGCCGCCCGGCTCCGTCGCCGCGCCCACCGCCGGACTGCATTTCACCGAGGCGCTGCTCGCCGAAATCCGCGCGCTCGGTGTCGAGATTTGTTTCGTCACTTTGCATGTCGGCCTCGGCACCTTCGCGCCCGTCAAAGCCGAGTCTCTCTCCGGCCACACGATGCACGAGGAGCGTTATGAAGTCGGCCTGGAAACCGCGCAACTCATCAACGAGGCCAAAGCCGCCGGCCGCCGCGTCATCGCCGTCGGCACCACCACCGTGCGCGTGCTGGAATCGCGTCGCCGCGCAAAATCGACGGACGCCTCATTTCCGGCAATGGCCGCACCCGCATTTTTATTTATCCCCCGCTGCATTTTCAAATCGTGGATGCCCTGCTCACCAATTTCCATCTGCCCCGCTCCACGCTGCTCATGCTCGTCAGCGCCTTCGCCGCGCCCGGCCAAACCACTGGCCGCGAACTCATTCTCGCCGCCTACGCCGAAGCCGTTCGCGAACGCTACCGCTTCTTCAGTTACGGCGATGCCATGCTGCTGATTTAGTGTCTTTCCAGCTTTGTTTCCACCCATCGCGCAAACAGCCACAGCAAATCCGCCAGCCGGTTCAGGTAAACGATGATCTCCGCGTTCTGCAATTGTCCGCCTCCTGCAACGCGCACACGCGCCGTTCCGCCCGCCGGCAAACCGTCCGCGCCACGTCCAGCGCCGCCGCATGCGCGCTCGCCCCCGGCGTCGCCCAGCCTTTGAAACGTCACTTTCTGCGCCTCGATCTCCTGCACCAGCTTGTCCAGCTTCGCCGTCAACTCCGGCGTCACCAGCGTATAATCCGTCCTTCACGTATCGCGGCAAATCCTCCGCCGCCGTCGCCAGCTCGCCCATCAAAATCACCAGGTCCTTTTGAATCATCAGCAGATTCTCGCGGACAAATTTTTCCCTGGCCGTCGCCCGCGCCATTCCCATCGCCGCGTTCAACTCATCCACGCAACCGTACGCCTCCACCCGCGGATGACATCTTCGACACCCGCCGGTTATACATCAGCCCCGTCGTGCCCTTGTCGCCGGTTTTTGTCGCAATGCTCATGGCGTATTCTTAATTAATTTCACTCCCCGACTCGCAATCAACGTCCCGCGCTCGATGTGCTCTGATGAAAAGCATATTCGATCGTTCGAGAACGGACATTGTTTCACCCTCTCCGGGAGGAGAGGGCTGGGGTGAGGGCGAACGTTATCTAATTCCAAACCCTGATGTCTCAAGGCAAAAACTATGTTTTCTACAAACCATGTTCGATGTTGTGCGTTGGCTGTTTCCCAATTCATGATTCTGAGATTTTTTTCATCGGCCATTTTCATTCCTCCACCTGCCTCTTATAACTCTGCACCCCGTTGACGATCGCCTTCGCCATTTGCCGCCGATATCCCGCGTCATAAATCTTTTTTGACTCCGCCGGGTTTGACATATAGCCGCCCTCAATCAACACCGCCGGCATCACCGACGGGCACAACACCGCGAACCGCGCCCGATGCACCCCGCGATCCTCCACTCCCAACTCCCGCATCAGCGACCGTTGCAGCACATACGCCAGATACAGGTTCTCCGCGTTGAACCGGTTCCCCGCCCGCGTCTCCGCGCCCGAGGCATCGTTGCCCGTGTTCGACGACGGCGCGCCCGCCGGCGTCAGGCAATACGTCTCCACTCCTTTCACCTCGCTGCCGCCCTGCCCCGCGCTGTTCCAATGCAAACTGATGAACAAATCCGCCAGCGCGCCGCCGCGCAATGTCCGGCCGCAACGGTTTGTCCAGCGAACTGTCCGCCGTTCGCGTCAGCGACGCCCTGAATCCCGCGCTGCTTCAACTGATCGCACAACTCCTGCGCCAGCAGCAGCGTGTATTTTTTTTCCTGATGCCCGCCGATGCTCGAATCCCGGGTCATTCCCGCCGTGCCCCGGATCCACCACCACGTTCCAGACTTTTTTCCGCTTCCCGTCTCGCGGCGGCAAGAGCAACGGCCGCAGCGTCTCCTGCAAATCCATCTCCGCCACATACCCCGCGCCGTCCTTCATCACCACCGGATAACACAACCGCACCCGCACCCCGTTAATTTCCGCCTCGTTCGAGTCCTTGGAAAACACGAGCCGCGAAAACCGGTTCGTCAACTGCACCGATTCATTGAACTTCAGCCACCGCACGTCATAACGATTCTCCCGCGCCCATCCCGCCAGCCGCACGAAATCTCTGCCCGAAAACCGCAACCGCTCCGGCATCGCCGCCCCGTTCTGCGCGCGCGCCAACCCGTTCCCGAACAGCAACATCGAGATCAGCAACCAGTTCCAAGCTACATTCATCTTTCGCGCAATGTGCATATCACCCCCCGCCAATACAAGCCAAATGCCTCCCGCCCCCAATCCGGCCGCCGCCAATCCCCGTCCCTCTTGGGCGTTCTGCGTTTAATGTTACGCGTTCCATGTTTTCCAATATTTTTTAACCTGTTTTAAGCTGCTTTAAGCTGTTTTAACCTGTTTTATCCGGCGTTCCGCGCCGCCTCTTGCCGCATATGGTTGTAGCGTCAGGCGTGTCGCCTGACACTGAAAACAGCATCCCTGCCGCCAGCCCCTCCTGGACGTTCCGCGTTTAATGTTACTTGCTCGATGTTTTGGTTCATTTTTTTACGCGGCGTTAAGCGGCGTTAAGCGGTTTTACGGCCTTTTTCAACCGGCAAATATCCGGCTAAAGCGGCGAAAACCCATCCAGCGTTCGGTGTCCCGCCTTCAGGCGGTTCCCCGCCCTCGATTTTCCCAAAATGCGGGAATATGCGGGAATAAGCGGTGATATCCGGGATTATCCGGGAATAAGCGGTTTTTACCGCGCCATTATAGGCGCATAACCCACCCCAACCCGTAACTCGGTTTGCTCGTGCCAGTCCGGAAGGACTTGCCCTAATTTTTTCTCAAACCCGCAAATAAGCGCAATTACGCGCAAATAGCCGCTAATACGCGCTAAGAGTTTTGAATTTTCCGTCCCTTTTTGGACACTTTTGGCTCCTTTCCCGTCCGCCACCCGCAAAACCCGCCCAAAAGCACCCATCTTCCAGCACGCACCACGCAATACGCAATACGACCCGTGCACACCTCGCCCATCGGCCACGTCATCCGTTTTTTCAACGGACCACGGACTACCCGCCCCGATGTCGTCTTCGGGGCCGACAACGGACCATCCAATTGTAACCAAACTGCCGCCCATTTGCATCGCCCGCCAACCTCGCACATCGCGCCTCCTTGTCAAGAAACAACTGCACAATATATTACTTTCGTTAAACCGAATCTTCCTACCTCGCGCCCTTGCATGTCCGCCATAGTGCTTTTGACGACGGCGGATCCGCCATCCTGTCTTTGGCGAAGGCGGAAGCACCGCTCTCGCTGCCGCGAGTTTTGGCCGTTCGCCCCCTTCGTCCGATTCCCTTCTTCATCCGTGTTAATTCCGTGAGGGTATGAGGTTTGTTGATGGGCGCCCCGAAGCACTCAGGCAGCAATTGCAGCGCGGACGGAAACAGGGTCATCATAAGAGCCTGTTGGCAAGCTAACCAGCAGGCGGCTTACGGGAGCTGCTCGAGGATTGAACTTGGAGTAACCATCTCCGTATCTGTGAATGAGCACCGGCGAAAAGCACCTACTTGGGGACCGCCCCGCATACCTGAGTGCAAGTAATCGCCTGACCCGTTTCCGTCCGCCTGCATCACCAAACTAAAAAACAACATGAATAAAAACGCAACCGCAAATCCGCGGGTGATCGGCCTGGACTCGCATCCTGACACCTTCACCGCCGCGCTGCTCTCGGGTCCCACGCCCGCTGCGGCCGTCACGGAAAAAGTGTTTAACCAGGTGCCGCTGGCGCAACTGCCGGGTTGGGCCAAAAAACACACCGCCGCCGAGGATCTGTTTGTCCTGGAAGCTTCGGGCAACAGCTTCCAAGTGGTGCGAACTCTCCGCGCCATTGGCCGCAAGGCCCTGGTGCTGGAGAGCTGCCAGATGGGCAAGCTCAAGGAAGCCCACGCCAACAACGACAAGCTCAGCGCCGTGCGCATCGGCAAGGCTTACCTGGCCGGCACCGCCAAGGAAGTCTGGGTCCCCGACGCCAAAACCCAGGAACGGCGTGACTGGTTTCACGCCCATCGCAAAGCAGTCAAACGTACCACCCAAATGCGCAGCCGCCTCCGGTCCTACCTCAGTGACAACGGCGTACGACTGAAAAAAGGCACGCCAGTGGCCACCGGCAAAGCCGCCGTGGAACAACTGCATAAAACCCGGGCCTGGTCTCCCCGCCAGTGGCAGGTCATCGAGGGGCTGCTCATGGAACTGCGCCACGCCGACGAGCAACGCTCGCATTGGCGCAGCTTGATCGCCCAGGAAGTGCTGGCCGACCCCCAACTGCTATCCATCGTCCGGTTATGCGGGATCCGTGAACTGGTGGCCTTTGCCCTGGGCGCACTCGTCGGAGACATCCACCGCTTCACCCAACCCGGCAAACTCGTCAAATACATCGGCCTCAATCCAGCCTTCGATGACAGCGGCGAAGGCAAATGGTCTGGCGGCATTCGTGGTCATGGTCGCAAAGACTTACGCAGTCTCCTCATCGAATCGGCCCAGGCCATTATGCGCTCCAAACATCCGCTGGCCAAGTGGGGACAAAAGCTCCTCCGGCGCAAGGGGGCGTTGAACCTGGCGGTGGGTGCCGTGGCCCGCAAACTGGCTGTGGCCGTCTGGTATCTGATGATGGGCCGCTGGACGCCGTTGGAGGAAATCGACGAACGACTCGCGCTCAAGGTAGGGAAAATGATCACGAGCGTCGGAACCAAGGGGCTCAAGCAACTGGGAAAGACCCGAAAACTTCTTAGAGAAGAAATCTATGCCTCACTCCAAGCTGGCCGAGAATACCAACTGGACCCCAACATAAAGTTCATCCCGGCAAACTGAAACAAGACCAGGAAGGCTTTTAATGAAAAAAGAGAAAAAGAACTTGTCAAACCACATACCTGTTCAATCCGTGGCTAAAAACACGCGTCGTTAAATACAGAGTCAAGGCTTCGCCTTGTTCAAAACCTTCCGATATTCCGCGTACCTTGCTGTATTCCTGAATCGACTTCCATGCCATGACCCCATGCAATCCCAGCATAAAAACGCCGCCCAACACCGCCAGCCACAACGCCGCAAACTTCATGAAATCCAGCCCGGACGCCGGCCAATGCCCCAAATCCCCGCGAAGAACATAAACCCCCAGCAAACACGACCCCACGATGAGCAGAATGTCTATGATGCCCAATTGCATCAAACTCGTCTTGATTTTCGAGCGCTTTTCCGCTTCTGAGATTTTTTCCTTCAGCTTCGCCTGTTCCACCTTCTTGGTTCCATCTTCTTTTATCCTCTCAAGCTCGGTCATAGCTCCTTTTAGTTCCTCCAGCTCGGTTTCATCTATCGCGGTCAGCTTGGTCAGAAAATCCCGCCGCACATTCGCCAGGTAAGCCGAAAGCGCAATCAACACCCCCAGCACCGTCAGCAGGTTCGACGTATTCAATTTCTCGTCCGGCGGCGGACAACTGCCTCCCGCGGCGCAACTCCCGCCCGCGCAACTGTACGGCGGCGCCAGCTTCGCGAAATTCGTCAAATCCACCAGCACCTGCACCGGCGCGGTGCTCGCTGCCGGCACGATGTTCGTGACCGTGACGTAGATCGGCGCATTCGTCCCCGCCACATTCGTCACGTTCACCGTCACCAGGTTCGTCGTCAACCCTCCGCCCGCATTCGTGATCGTGATCGGCCCCAGGACGTTCGTCACGCTGACCGGCGCGCCGTTCGATGACACCACCACCAGCACATTCGTGCCCTTGGGCAATACCGTGACATTATTCGCCGCCTTGCAACCCGCGAACAGCCACAGCGCCACCGGCAAAATCCCCAGCAAAAAAATCCCCTGCCGGAATCTTGTGTTGTGGTGAAATAGACTCATAAAGGTATCCAGCCAGAAACCCGGCCTGCGCTAAAATACTGCGCCACGGCTTGCCGATACCATATATCCGCCCCCAAAAACCGCAATCCCTCAAAACGCGAATCGCAGGGCCGACGCAGATGCTTTTCATTAACACCGCTGGGCCGACGCGCCGCTGATACGCTTCTCATTAACACCGCGGCTTTAGCCCGGTGACCTGCGCCAGCCAGAAAACCTCTCCAGCCGTTTTTAACGGCTTACCCATCCGTGTTTATCCTGTTAATCCGTGGTTAAAATTCCCC
This sequence comes from uncultured Acidobacteriaceae bacterium, assembly GCA_963832465.1. Classification (GTDB taxonomy): domain Bacteria; phylum Acidobacteriota; class Terriglobia; order Terriglobales; family Acidobacteriaceae; genus Telmatobacter. The sequence continues at coordinate 689,783 of CAWHUJ010000013.1, read as the reverse complement.
TGTCCCTCTTTGGCGCTAACGGAGCGCGGGTATTTTATTTGCTTCGCGGGCGGTGGCTTTATATGATGGCTGGCGATGGGGCAGGCGCGGAAATCGTTCGCGGCGCCGGTCCCCGGGTCGTATCAAGTATCATGGGCAAGTTGCTTTTAATTTTGCATCGCTGCGGGACATCCATCTGGCATGGGCTGATCGCGCTGGCGATTGGCTTCGTCCTGTTTTCGCTGATGGAACGGTTGTTCTCGTTGCGGGCCGCGAAAAAGCCGTGGCGGGCCACGCTGCTGGACTTTCAATACGCCATTCTCTCGATGATTTATCCGCCGTTTATCAATTTCATCCTGGGGGCCGTTTTTGCGGCGCTGGCGGTGGAAGTCAAAAAGACATCGCACGATCCGGAAATTTCCGCGCTGACGTTTGTCGGGGAACTATTCGCCGTGCTGTTTGCGCGGGACTGTATCATTTATCTGAGGCACACCATTTTTCACTCGGGGCCGGTTTGGGCGTTCCACTCCATTCATCACAGCTCGGAGGAGGTGAACTGGATTTCCGCGGTGCGGTTTCATCCGGTAGAAAACATCATCGAGGCGACGGGGGAAGTCCTGCTATTTATCGGCTGCCGGATGGCGGGGGTTGACGCGGCGGTGCTGTCGGTGACGGGGTTTTTGCTGGGGTTTTACAATTTGTTCATCCACTCGAACCTGCGCTGGACGTTCGGCCCGCTGCGCTACGTGCTGGTGAGTCCGGTGTTTCATCGGTGGCATCATTCTGATTTGCCGGCGGCGCGGGACAAAAATTTTGCGGCGATGTTTTCGTGCATCGACCTGATGCTGGGTACTTTCTATATGCCGAAGGATTCGCTGCCGGAAACGGCGGGGCTTTCGGCGGAGGAAAAGGCGGCGCATCCGCGCACCCTGGGCGGGCAATTGCTGTATCCGTTCCGCAAGCGTTAGCCGGTCAAAAAACCGAAAATAAACCTGTTCAATCACACCAATCTGTAAAACCATTGGCTAAATCATGAGCCAATTAATGAATCAGGTTGCGGTGGTGACGGGGGCGGGCCGGGGGATCGGGCGGGCGATTGCGCTGAGGTTTGCGGCGGAGGGGGCGGATGTGGTGGTGGTTTCGCGGACGGCGGAAAATTCAGAGAAGGTGGCGGAGGAAGTGCGGGCGCTGGGGCGGAAGGCGTGGGCGGTGGCGGTGGATGTGGCGGACACGGCCGGGGTGACGGAAGCGTGCGCGAAAATTCTGGCGGATGCGGGGCGGGTGGACATCCTGGTGAACAACGCGGGAGTGACGCGGGACGGGCTGCTGATGCGGATGAGCGAGGAGGATTGGGACACGGTGCTGGACACGAATTTGAAGGGGGCGTTCCTGTTCACGCAGGCGTTTTCGCGGCCGTTTCTGAAGCAACGCTCGGGGCGGATCATCAATATTGCGTCGATCATCGGGCTGATCGGCAACGCGGGCCAGAGCAATTACGCGGCGAGCAAGGCGGGGTTGATCGGGTTCACGCAAATCGCTGGCGAAAGAGATGGCGTCGCGGGGCGTGACCGTGAACGTGATCGCGCCGGGGTTCATTGAGACGGACATGACGGCGGGGCTGAAGGAGGAGTTGAAGGCGGAGATGTTGAAGCAGATTCCGCTGGGGCTGCTTCGGCCAGGCGGAGGACATCGCGCAGGCGGCGCTGTTTCTGGCCAGCCCGGCGGCGCGCTATGTGACGGGGCAGGTGTTGACGGTGGACGGCGGAATGGCGATGTAAAGCGTTGAATGATGAAACAAATGGGAAATTGGCGCTGGACGACCGGCACGACGAGCGGCTAGGAAAATTGAGGTTGATTTGAAATCGCAGATGCGAATGCGATAAACAACCGGCATGGTAACAGAATTTCAACGATTCGAGGACTTGACGCTTTCGCAGAGCGTGGCATAGACACACACAACAAAAACAAAAACGGAGCAACCCATGGCTGAAAAAACTATTGAACAACGAGTAAAAGACATCATCGTGGAGCAACTTGGGGTCAACGCGGACCAGGTGACGCCCGATGCCAAATTCATCGAGGATCTGGGGGCGGATTCCCTGGACACGGTGGAACTGGTCATGGCGTTGGAGGAGGAATTTGGCCATGAAATTCCGGATGAACAGGCGGAAAAGCTGCAAAGCGTCGGCGATGTCATCAAATACATCGAAGACGTCAGCAAAAATAGTTGCGGCGCGGAGTGTTTCGGGGCAGTTTTGGCTGGTGTCAGCTTAAGCTGCCCCATTTGATTTTATGGCAAGCCATGGACTGAATCGCAGGGTGGTGGTGACCGGGCTGGGCGTCGTTTCCTCGCTGGGCCAGAACGATGGATACTTTCTGGGAGAACCTGCTGGCCGGGCAAGTGCGGCATTGACCGGATCACCGCCTTCGACGTCACGGATTTCGACTGCCAGATTGCCGCGGAGATCAAGGAATTCAATCCCGGCCCCGGCTTTTCCTTCGCCCAAGGAACTCAAGCGCACGGACCGCTTCTCGCAATTCGGCGTCTTCGCCGGCTACCAGGCGCTGCTGGATTCCGGCATGGATCTGGAAAAGGTGAACCGCGATGAAATCGGCGTGTTCATCGGCTCGGGCATCGGCGGACTGCACACGACGGACGAACAGCACACGGTGTCTGATGGAGCGCGGGCCGGGCCGGATTTCGCCGTTCATGATCCCGATGCTGATCTCGAACATGGCGTCGGGCTTGTTCTCGATGTATTACGGCTTGCGCGGGCCGAATTTTGCCACCTGCTCCGCCTGCGCGACCTCCACGCACGCCATCGGCGAAGCCTGGCGCACCATCAAGATGGGCGATGCGCAGGCGATCTTTGCGGGCGGCACGGAGGCGACCGATCGTGCCCATGGGCATCGGCGGGTTTTGCGCGATGCGCGCGATGAGCACGCGCAACGACGATCCGCAGCGTGCCTCGCGGCCGTTCGACAAGGAACGCGACGGCTTTGTGATGGGCGAAGGCGCGGGGATTCTCGCTGCTGGAGGATCTGGAACACGCGAAGGCGCGCGGCGCGAAAATTTATTGCGAAATCGTCGGCTACGGCAACACGGCCGACGCCAGCCATATGACGGCGCCCGCGCCGGAAGGCGAAGGCGCGGCGCGTTGCATGAAAATGGCGTTGCGCAACGCGGGGCTGAATCGCCTCGAACCCGGTCGCCCAAAGGCTGAAGCAGGGTTTGCTCACCGCGCTGCACATCTGGGCCTATGTGCAATCCGTTCCTGAACCGCAACGCGCCATCATCGGCATGGGCAAGCGCGACGCAGCATTTGATGCGCGCTTCCCTGTGCCGGCTCTGCGCTTCCGCCCTGGCAATACCGCACCTGAACCTGCCCCGGCGCATTGGTCCATAACCAAAATGATGGACCAGCACACCTACCTCCAAATTGAGCCCGAAGACGACCTGCGCGTCGGCGACATGATTGCATTCGATATCTCGCATCCCTGCCTCACCTTCGATAAATGGCGCTCGCTGCCCATCGTGAATTCCAACTACGACGTCATCGACCTCGCACAGACTTTCTTCTGAGAGCGCGAGCGGAGAACAACTTGAGATTTACCGTCAAACAAAAGCTGCCATTCTCGCTCACTCTCGTTGCCGCCTGCGCCGCCTTCGCATCGGCGCAATCAGATCCCCGTCAGGATGCAGTCAACCTCGAACGCGAAGGCCGCCTTGCCGACGCAGAAAGAGCCTGGGACGCACTCGCGAAGCAATATCCTAAGAACGCGGAACCCTTCGCTCACATGGGTCTGCTTGAGGCGCATCAGGAGCATTACCCGCAGGCCATCGCGTACTATCGCAAAGCGCTGGCGCTTAATCCGGAAATGCCCGGCCTCCGCCTTAATCTCGGTCTCGCTTACTTCAAATCCGGCGACTATCAGCATGCGATCACCGAGTTGCAGCCGCTGTACAAGGCCGATCCCAGTGATCCCAACTCCCAGCGGCTCGCAATCCTTCTCGGCATGGCCCACTATGGCCTCGCCCAGTACATCGCCGCCACTCCATATCTTCAGCAGGCATCAGAGAGCGATCCACAGAATCTCCCGCTACTGCTGACGCTGGCGCATAGCTGCCTCCTTTCCAACCAGTTTCCCTGCGTGCTCGACGCATACCATCGCATCATCGCGCTCAACGCCGAATCTGCTGAAGCTGACATGCTCGTGGGCGAAGCGCTCGACGAAATGAAGGACACACTCGGCGCCATTCGCGAATTTCGCGCCGCACTCGCCGCCAATCCTAAAGAGCCAAATGCCCACTTCGGCCTTGGATACCTGCTCTGGACGCAGGGTCACTATCCCGATGCCGCCGTTGAATTTCAGGCCGAGCTTGCAAACGATCCCCACCACAAGCAAGCTACGCTCTACCTCGCCGACTCGTACATTCAAACCAATCGCTCGGCCGAAGCAAAGCCGCTGCTCGATGACCTCCTGCGAACTGACCCTGGCAACGCTACCGTTCACATGGACCTCGGCATCATCTATACCGACTCGGATCGAAAGCAGGACGCAATTCGCGAATTTCAAACCGCGATAAAGCTCGCGCCGAACAACGTGAATGCGCACTACCGGCTCGGCCGTCTCTATCGGACCATGGGCCAAAGCGCACAGGCAAAGGCTGAATTCGATAAAGCCAGCACTCTGAACAAAGCTGAAGATGACCGCCTGTTGAAAGTCATGTCGAAGATTCCTGCCGGCACTCAGGCCGCGCCTGCTGCCGCGCAACAACCCCAATAAAGATGGTCTTGCAATCCAGGCAAAAAGAGGCCGGGGCGATTGCCCCGGCCGATTGGTCGATCCATCATCCCCTGAATCGGGGCTTTCCCGGTCTAGAAGTAGAACTTCGCGCCGAGTTGGATTCTGCGTGGATTGACGTCGGTCAAGATTTGACCAAACGTGTTCTGGGAAGGGTCTGCATTGCCATAATGGGCCAGGCTTGTATCGATCCCGCCTGCCGCAGCGCCATTCCAGTTCGTGTGGTTGAATGCGTTAAAGAACTCGCCGCGCAGCTGGAATTTGTAGCGATCCGCAAACGTCACGTTCTTGATCGCCGCCAAGTCCCATTCCTGAAGGCCAGGACCCAGCATCGAGCCCGAACCCTCGCTGCCAAAGTGGTTATTCGCGCGCCCGAAGGACGTGGGAGTAAACCACTGTTTCTGCGACTTCGTCATGTGAACCGGAGCAATCTGATCCGGGCGGGCTGAACCCAGGCCAAGACCCGCGTTCGCCCCGTTGGGGTCGAATGGATCCCACGGTTGAAGCACATTGAACGACTGACCGGAGATGAACTCCGTGATGCCAGAGAGTTCCCAACCGCCCAGAACTTTGCCTGCCACTCCATGCTGTCCTCTGAAGAAGGGCAGATCATAGATGTAGTTGGCCATGAAGATCTGAGGTGTATTTGCCGTCGACGGACCGTAGTCCATCCTCAGGTCGTAGGAGTCTGTACTCCGTACTGCGAAGCCACCGTTGGCACGGTCGCCCGAGCTCGTCGTCATCGCCTTCGACCAGGTGTATGCAACACCCACAGTCAGGTCCTTGGCGCGGTGCTGCAAAGAGACCTGCAAGGAGTTGTAATTGCTGGTGTACAGCGGCGCTCTGCTGCTGATTGCGCCGTAGCCCAGATATGGACGATACGCATTGAAGTTGGTACCTGCCGTCTGTGCAGCCCAGGTCGAAACCGTCGGCTGGTTCTGATCGAATTCGCCCACAAGGTGGCGAGCCTGGTTGCCGACGTAGGCAACTTCGAGCGTTGTTGTCGGCAGCAACTGGCGCTGCACGCTGAGGTTGTAGTTCGCATAGCTCGGAACCTTGAACGTCGGGGTTCCGGTTGAGGTGAGGTTATTTGGACCATACGACGGTCCTGCCGGCGTGCCACCCTTAATATCGTCAAACGAGCCGCTGTAGATCGTGGTTGACGGAGCATAGATCGGGTTGGCGAAGGCGTTCTGCTCCCAGATGCCGTTCAGCACGCGGTCGTAGAAGATGCCGAAGCCGCCACGAATCGACGTCACACCGCGACCGTCCGGATTGTAGTTAAAGCCCACGCGCGGCGCGAAGTTCGTCTTGTTGTTTGGATTGATGTATGCACCGTACGGCGAGCACTGAGCGAAGAGCGCATTGGCTTGCGCATAGCTGCAGGCTGTGCCTGTCGGGAAGATCAAACCGTTGGCATAGTTGCCGGCATTGATGGCACCGCTCGAATCCATGGTGCCATCAGGGAGAACTGTTGGTAGGTTCGCCCCGTTGAAGAGCAACGGATCGAATGCAAGCAGGGTGTTGTTGATATCCGTAACCGACGGGAAGAAGCTATAGCGTAGACCGAGGTTGATCGTCAGCTTCTGGTTCAGCTTCCAGTCGTCGTTAATGTACGCTTCGCTGTTGACGTAGTGAAGATCAGGGATCACATCGCGGCTTGCCTGGCTGAAGCTCTGCACATTGCCCAGCAGGAAATCGCCCCATGAGTTGAAGCTGTAGCTGGGGTTACCGCCCGTACCGTTTTCGCTCTTGATCATCTGTTGGAACTGGAAGCCGGCGCGGAGCGTGTGTTTGCCAAGCAGGACGGACAGGTTGTCGAAGTACGTACGGTCCAGGTTGCGTTCCTTCCACGGTGCCGAACCTGCGCTGAAGCCTTGGACACCGTTGATGCTGATTGCGGGAACACGGCCGTAGGGATCAGGGTAGACTGCGGTACCCGGCGTCAGCGCGCTGATCACCGTGGACGAGGTCGCAAGCTGCCCCGACGCGATCGTCGAGTGATACTCGCCCTGCGCCCAGACAAACTCGACCTCGTTGATCACCTTGGGGGAGATTGTCCACGTGAGGTTGCCAACAACGTTCTTGCCCGGTGAGTCAACCAGCGTGTTTACAAGTCCGGGATAGTTGGCGCCAGCCCACAGGCCCATCGGCTCGTTAACCGGCATGACGTCGCCCATGTAACGCGCATAGAAGTGGACTTTATCGCTGAAGTAGTGATCGACGCGAACAATGTCGTCACGGAGATTGTTCTGCGCAGAATAGGCGAAGAAAAGGTTGCCGCTATTCGGATCATACCCGGATGCTTTCGTCGCCGGGGTGAAGACGTTCTGCAGATAGACCTGCGAGTTCGCGCTGAAGCAGGACGGCGAAACGGTGCCGGAACCGTTACCAGTGGTCGGATCGACGGTCCAGCCAGAAATGCAGCCCGCAGGAGCGGTGGGCTCTGTCGCCGGAGTGTCCACAGTGCCGGGGATCGTGAATGCGCCGTTCATCATGTCGCTCGTCGGAGCAGTCATCGATGCGCTGCCCGGCGAATTCACTTTGTGCCATTCTTCTGACCAGAAGAAGAAGGTCTTCTTCTTATCCGTGTTGTAGAGCTTCGGAATGAAGACCGGGCCGCCAATTGTGAAGCCGTAAACGTTGTGGTGGTTGACCTGCTGCTTGTTGGGATCGCCCGCCGCCAACTGAGCCTGCTTGTTGAAGTAGTCGTTCGCGTCAAGAGCTGTGTTACGGACGAATTCGTACGCGGTACCGTGGAAGGAGCTCGTACCGCTCTTCGTGGCCACCACAATCTGGCCGCCGCCGCTGCGCCCGTAACCGGCATCGTAGTTGCTTCTTGCCAGGGTGAACTCCTGGATTGCATCGACGCTGGGAGTGTTGACTACCGTTGCGTTCGATCCGGAGTCGTTGATGTCCGCGCCGTCAACTGTCCAGTTGTTCGCGTTCGCGCGCGCACCATTGACGGAGAGACCCGTATTGCTGGCTGCTGCTTCGTCGCCCAGACCGGAGTTGGCAACGCCCGGCTGCAGCGTAACCAGCTGCTGGAAGTTGCGGCTGCTCAGCACAAGCTCGCGTACCTGCTGGCCCGAAATCGTACCCGCCTGCGCGCTGCTCTCGGTATCAACCGCAACCGCGTTGTCTTCCACGGTCACCGTCGTCGACACGGATCCAGCCTTCAGCTGCGCATTCAGTGAGCGCTTTTCAGCGACATTCAGAACCACGTTCTTGCTCTTGAATGTCTCAAAGCCCTGTGCAACCACAGTCACGGAATAGGTGCCCGCCTGCAGGTTCGGGGCCGTAAAATAGCCGGTCGCGTCCGCCTGCACCACGCGTGTCGCGTTCACTCCGTTGAGTGAGATCGTGACCTGGGCATTCGGAATTACCGCGCCGCTGGCGTCGGTAACCGTGCCGCTCAGCGTTGCCGTCAATTCCTGCGCCCGGCCTACAAATGGGCAACACAGGACAAGCACCGCGAGAATCGCAACGAAAAATCGAACCCTGCCACGGCAGCCACTCCCAAGCGGAGAGCGCTCGAAGGCTCGGGGATTAAACGTTGATGAAAGCAAACGGTCCTGAATCCGCTTCGCATCAATCATTGTCATCGCACCTTTCTGTGAGATCTTGTGATGTCCATACGCAGGCACGTATCGACGGGTGATTTCAAGAGCGTTTTGCACACCAGCCTTGAACAGATTCACCTTGGGATTCCCACGAACTCGCCGATGCAAACCTGCGATCGTGCTCCAGTCCAAAAAGCTGCCGGCAAACGACCTCCGAATTCCCGCAGCGTCAGTGGACCTTCCTGTGTTTGCATCCTGTCTCCCAAAGTGATGCAGATCCGGCCGGAGCTTCAATCGAGCACCCCGGCACATATTTGCCGCATTCCCGGCTCCCGCTTGATATCCCGAGCCGGTCCGCAGCAGAACTACAAAATCGTCGTTGCTGAGACCATATGACTACTTGGCGTAAATTTCAAGAGGAAAGTTGAACAAAAATGGCAGAAATGATCATATTTCGATCTTTATGTCTTCTTTATGCGTCTATAACCCCTGTATTTTGAGCAAAAGCCTGACAAAGCACCGCCGCTTCGGCGTTGCGCCAGACCGGTTGATAACCGAGGAACTCCGCCTTGAATCGCAAGGCGCTCAGGCGCGGATAACTTCAATGCCCTGTCTTTCGAAGGGTGCGATCGCTTCGTTAGAAACGCCGGAGTTGGTGATTAAGGTATGGATTTCATTCGCCGGGCAGATGAATGCCGGGCTTACATGTCCCAACTTGCTTGAGTCGGTCACAACAATAACCTGCTTCGCCTGCTTTAGCATCTTGCGATACACCAGCGCCTCATCCGTTTCGAGACTCGTGGCTCCGCGTTCCGCATCGAGCCCGGTCACGCTCAGAAAGACTTTGTCCATATAAACGTCATCAAGAAACTCAAGCGCCGCATTGCCGGTCAGCGAAAATGACCACGCCCACGGGATCACGCCGCCCGTCAGATATGTGCGGATTCCGGGCGAATTGCACAGTTCCATGCCGATATTCAGCGCATTCGTGATCACCTGAATTTTTTCGCGGTGCCGCAAACTTCGTCCGATATGCGTCGTCGTCGTGCCCGCAGTCAATCCCACAGTTTCATTGGGCTGAATCAGTTCGGCAGCAGCTAGACCGATCCGCCGTTTCTCTGCCGCGAAGCGTTGCTCACGCGCAAGAAAGGAACTGTCATAGCGAAATGGCTCGTAAAGAAGTGGCTCCACCAGGGTGGCGCCGCCGTGCGTCCTGCGAATCAGGCCCCTGTTTTCCAATCGCGCCAGATCTCTACGAATGCTGGGCGCCGAGGAGCCCGCTACCGCGAGAATCTCCTCAATGGAAGCTGAGCCGGTTCGAAGTAGAAACTTGATGATCTGCTCGGAACGGTTATTCAATGTATCGGACATACGGCGCAATCATACACGGAGCGGCATGGAACTTTCTCCCGTCTGCGCACAAAATCGTGTCAAATCGACAACATTTTTACCCCTAATTTGCATTCGAGTGAGTAATTGAACGATGTATGATCACAATTGCTGATCGGATTAACCGTCCCTCGAATCGCTAAAAGGAAAGAAAATGCCCGATTTTCCGCACGAGATGCTCCGTGAAATCTACGAACAACCGGAAGCTCTGCGCCGGACAATCGCCTTTTACCTCTCAGAACATGGCCTGAACCCCGCCATCGCTTCGAAGCTCAACGGCTGGTCAAACCCCGAGGGCGAAGTGCTCATCGCCGCCAGCGGTTCGAGCCGTCACAGTGGGCTCGCCGCCGAAATCACTCTCGAGGACCTCTGTGGTCTCGCCGTCGACGTCGAATACGCAAGCGAGTACAGTTGCCGCGGAGCCGAAGACCGCAGGCAGCCCAGCGTAATCGTGCTTTCACAATCAGGCGAGACATCGGACACCCTCGCCGCCCTGCGCCAGGCCAAGCTGCGCGGACACAAGACACTCGCGATCACCAATGCCAGCGCCTCCACCATGGCGCATGAAGCTGATGTCTCCATGCCGCTTGCCGCCGGAGTTGAAAAGGCCGTTCCCGCTACGAAGAGCTTCACCTGCCAGCTTGCAGTGCTTTACCTGCTCGCGCTCTTCGAGGGGTCGCTTCTCGGCCGCATCGGCTCTGAAGATCTGGCCTCGCAGATCAAGGCTTTGCAAAATGTCTCCGCAGCGATTGAGGCCCAGTTGGAGAGCTGGCGCAGGCAGCTTGCCGCGCTCGCTGCAAAGTACCAGCAAGCCGCAGGCTTTCTCTATCTTGGCCGCGGCGTTCACTACGCCATCGCCCGCGAAGGCGCACTCAAGCTGAAAGAAGCCTCATACATTCACGCCGAAGGTTACCCAACCGGCGAACTCAAGCATGGCCCCAACGCCCTGGTGAGTGACAGCGTGCCACTCGTGGTTCTTGCCACAGTCGATCGCAGCCTTGAGGGCTCACGATTGCGCTACGAGAAGACCCTTCAGCTTCTCCACGACATGAAAGCGCAGCAGGCCAGGGTGATTGCTCTCGGCAATGCAGGCGATGAAGAAGTCGCAAGCCTCGTCAGCGACTTTATTCCCGTCGAGCCGGCGCCCGAGCATCTGTTGCCCATCTCCGAGGTTGTGCCGCTCCAGTTCTTCTCCTACTTCATGGCTCTTGAGCACGGCATCAACGTCGACCGTCCTCGCAACCTCTCCAAGGCCGTCGTCGAAGCCCCATCAGCCGTCTAGCGCACACCCTTTAAGCCTTCGCCGCCCGCCCCTCGAAATGAGCTTCGATCTCTTCGAGCGTCTTGCCCTTTGTTTCAGGCAAGAAGAACGTCGTCACAACGAAGTACACCACCGTAAACGCGGCAAAGAGATAGAACATCGATGAGTAGCCATGCTTGCTGACGAACGGCAGAAAGATCCCCGCAAGGGTCGTCGAGACGAGCTGGTTGATCACCAGCGCAATGCTCATGCCATTCGAGCGAATGCGAGTCGGCATCAGTTCTGACAGCGCAAGCCACACGCAAACGCCCGGACCAACCGCATAGAACGCCATGAACATGTAAATGCCCAGCGCGACCAGCACGCCGTGATGTGCGTCCGGCACGCTGCCTATCACTGCGCGTTCAATGCGCAGCGGTGCCGACCGAGCCGCCTCAATATCCGCAAAGGGGTTGGCAAAGAACGCCTCAACCTTGTTCGCCGGTACGCAGCTTGCGCGCGTGATTTGAACCGGGGCCGCTGCCGAATCGTCCGAGCGAACATAGTTCGTCTCTGCGGTGAAGTCTCCGTACGAATAAATGATCGTCAGCGATGCTCGATCCGCAGCAATCTTTCCGCCTGCGCCATTCGAGGCCGCAAGCAGTCGCTCGGCTTCCGCTCGATCAAAGTGCAGCGTCAGTTCCTGGTTCGGATTCACCATCGCCTGCACCGGCTCCCTGCCGTCAACACTCAGCCGCTCCGTGTTCAGAAAGAGCGTGCCCACCGTGATCATCGCGACAATGATTCCGCTCGTGCCGAGTATGAAGAGAAACTTCCTGCCTTTGCGATCGATAAGCTGCATCCCCACGAAGGTCATCACAAAATTCACCATCGTGAAGATCACGTAGCCCCAATGCGCAGCAACGTCAGAAAGCCCGCTCTGCAGCAGGATTCCCACGTTATATCCAATGATGGAGTTCACGCCTGTCGCCGTGTTGCACGCCAGAATGATGCACGCCAGCACAAACGGAATAATGTACTTCCGCTTCAGCAGCGACTCGCGCGCGCGGTTGCCGCCATCCTGCGCACTCTGTGCCGTCGCTTCCATCTCGCGCATCTCCACATCCACCTGCGCATCGGCACGGGAACGCAGCAGGGCAACGCGCGCCTGTTCTTTTCTTCCACGTTTGAAAAGCCAGCGCGGCGATTCCGACACGAGGAGACTGCCTACCAGAAACAGCAGTCCCGGTGGCAGCGAAACCCAGAAGATGCGCCGCCACACCTGGTCCTTGAAGGCAAACACCGTCGCCGCATCCGCACTGCCTGCAACGGCGGCCACGCGATAGCTGTAGTACATACCCACCAGCGCCGCAGCCACGATGCCCAGCGTCAGCATCCACTGGAAGACACCGGTCCCTTTGCCGCGCTTTGAAGCCGCAAGACATTCCGCGAGATAGAGCGGAACCACCATTCCAATCAACCCCGCGCTCACGCCCTGCAGAAGCCGCCCGGAAAACAACGCCACGTACCCATGAGAAAGAGCAAATCACCGGAATGCTCAGCGAGAACAGTGACGCCGCTCAGTGCCATCAGCGGTTTGCGTCCCATCCAGTCCGCGAGCAACCCCGCAAAGAGCGTCGAGATCACGCTGCCCAGCAGCACCGCCGCCACAATCACTGACAGCTGCGCCGGCGTCAGCCCCGAGGTCGCTTCGAGATAAGGCAATGCGCCGCCAATAATGCCCACGTCGATGCCGTACAGCAATCCGCCCAGCCCGGCGACCAACAGAAGGAACAGATTGTAGCCGCGTTTCTCTGGAGCTTCGACTTCAACCGCAGAAGCGCCTGAAGTCACCGGGTATCCTGGCATAAATTTCCACCCTGATCTGCTTCTCGCCATCCCAACGAGTCCGCCCGTGTGGGCAGTCGCGTTTGATCAGAAGCTCTTTCGTGAAATCCAATTCTACAATGATCGATTTGCGATCAAACGATCACACCGCTGATTCCGTCTCTTAAGTGCTTCACCATGTAAGCTGGTTCGTCGCGAAAAATACTCTGCCATCGGAGCTCTCTTGATGAGACCTGCCTTCTTCTGCGCCGCCCTGCTCAGCGCTTGCTCCTTCGCTCAGGCGGTTCCAGCCCAATCGGCTTCAGTCTTCACGACGCGACTCGACGACCCCAAAGCCGTCTACCTCACAGTACCGGTCGACGACCGTGCAGACGATTCCGCCGCTATCCAGGCAGCCATCGACAAATCCGAAAACGCCCGCGAAGGCATCGTCTTCATTCCCTCCGGCCGTTATCGCATCACCCGCACAATCTATATCTGGCCAGCTGTCCGTGTCTTCGGCTATGGCCCAACTCGCCCGGTCTTCGTCCTCGCCGACAACACTCCCGGCTTCCAGCAGGGCATGGGCGTCATGGTCGTCTTCACAGGCTTTCGTCACGCGCCGGGCCGCGTTCCGTTTCCGCCGCCCGGAACCGTACCACCCAATGACGCCATCGCTGACGCCAACCCTAACACCTTCTATTCCGCCATGAGCAACATCGACTTCGAAGTAGGCGCCGGCAATCCTGCAGCCGTCGCTATCCGCTTCCACGTCGCGCAGCACTCCTACCTCAGTCACATGGACTTCCATATGGGCTCGGGCCTCGCCGCGCTCTACCAGGTCGGCAACGAAGCAGAGGATCTGCATTTCTACAGCGGCCGCTACGGCATTCTGACCGAGAAAACCTCTCCGGCCTGGCAGTTCACCTTGCTCGACTCCACATTCGACAGCCAGCGTGAATCATCAATCCGCGAGCACGAGGTCGGCCTCACACTCATTCGCGACAGCTTCCGCAACGCACCCACCGCCATCGACATCGATCCCGAATACTCTGACCAGTTGTGGGTAAAGGATTGCCGCTTCGAAAACATCTCCGCCCAGGCCGTCATCATCAGCAACGAAAAGAACCCGCTCACTGAAGTTGGCTTTGAATCCGCCATACTTCGTGACGTGCCGGTCTTCGCTCTCTTCCGCGAGAGCGGCAAGAAGATCCCGGGCAAGGGCCTCATCTACAAGGTCCACAACTTCAACTTCGGCCTCATCCTTCCCGGCGAAGGCCACATGGGCACAATCGGCATGCGCTATGAAGCAACCGCGCTCAGCGCAATGCCGGCCGCGCCGCCTCCTGCCATCCCGGCGCTTCCACCCACGTCAGAATGGGTCAACGTGCATTCGCTCGGCGTCAAAGGCGACGGCACCGCAGACGACACCGACGCCATCCGCAACGCCATCGCATCCCACCGCGTCCTCTATTTTCCCAGTGGCCATTACGTCGTCAGCGACTCCATCCAACTCAAGCCGGACACAGCCCTCATCGGCCTCCATCCCACACTCACGCAGTTTGACCTCCTCGACTCGACGCCCGGCTATCAAGATGTCGGCTCACCCAAAGCAGTGCTCTATGCGCCATCCGGCGGCTCCAATCTCGTCTCCGGCTTCGGAATCTTCACCGGCGGCATCAATCCACGCGCCGTCGCTCTTCTCTGGAAGGCTGGCGAAAACTCCCTCATCGACGATGTGCGCTTTCTCGGTGGCCACGGCAGCGGCACAAACCCCTATAACAACAACCACACTGCCGACTCCGATCTGCGCAAGCGCTGGGACGCCCAGTATCCAAGCCTCTGGATCACCGATGGCGGTGGCGGAACCTTCGCCAATATATGGACGCCGAACACCTTTGCGCAGTCAGGCTTCCTCGTCTCCAACACCACCACTCCAGGCCACGTCTACGAGCTCTCCAACGAGCACCACTTCCGCAACGAAATCAAGTTCGACCACGTTGAAAACTGGGACGTGAACGCGCCACAGACCGAAGAGGAAGCCGGCGAGAGTCCCGAAGCACTCTCATTCGAGATCGACTGGTCCAGAAACATCACCATCGCTAACTATCACGGCTACCGCGTCACCCGCTCGCGTGCGCCATTCCCCGCCGCCGTGCGCCTCTACAACTCCGGCAACATTCACTTCCGCAATGTGCACGTCAACGCCGAGAGCGGTTACGGCATCTGCGACGACAACGGCTGCGGCACCTTCCTGCGCCTCAGCAAATTCCCTTATGAGAACACAATCCAGGACGCAACTCACCACCTCGAAGTCCGAGAGCGCGAGTTTGCCGTTCTCGACGTTCCAGAGAAGCCCGCAACGCTCTCGCCATCCGACGCCTCTGCCGTTCTGGCTCCGGGCGCGCACGTCGAAAAGCTCGAAGACGGATTCTTCTCCATCTCCGGCGCAGTCGTCGACGCCGCAGGCAAACTCTATTTCGTCGATCACCATCAGCAGCGCATCTACGGCTGGTCCAGCGCAGAAGGCCTCACCATCGAACGAGACAACCCGCTCGATCCCGTCAACCTCGCCTTCGACAAATCCGGCAACCTGCTCGTCATGTCTTCCAGTGGACCCGAAGGCACCGTCTACTCGTTTCGCCCCGGCTCCCCCGACGCGCAGATCGCTGTGCTCGCCCCTCAGGCCGCCGCGACCCATCCCGGCGCTTCCGTCATTCTCCCCGGCAATTTCTGGAACAACGGCGAATTTAAAGATCAACTCAACCTGGAAACGCTCACCTTCACCACTCTGCCGCAAATGTTTGTCGCCGACGTCTCCACGCCGAAATCCCGCAGCTACGTCTCACCAGACGGCACTGCGATGCTGCCCGCGGGCCGTGTCTTTCAGCAGGGGCCGGCAAACGATACCTCCGGCTGGCGATTCTCTGACAATCTCGACACCTACGGCTTCATCACCGCCTTCCCCGGCCAGCAGGTCTACGTCATCAGTTCGTCAGAAGATCGCACCTATCGCGCTCGCGCGAATGCCGACGGAACGCTCTCCGATCTCAAGCCCTTTGCCGAGCGTGGCGGCGAAAGCCTCGCCGTCGATCGCCAGGGCAACGTCTACATCGCCAATGGCCAGATCTTCGTCTATAACCCGGCAGGTAAACAGGTTGCGCAGATTGACGTGCCCGAGCGCCCCATCGATCTTGTCATCGGCGGCCAGGACCATCGCACGCTCTTCATCCTCGCTCATCACGCACTCTATTCCGCCCATCTACGCTAACCCCTTCTTAAGAACACTACGGTTTTGGTACCCTCAGTGAAGGGGTTAAACGCCTCGGGGGCGAGTCCACTCGTTGGGGACCAGACATTCGGATGAAGCTTCGCTCACTGCGCTCCGGCATACTCGCATGCCTACTGGGCGCCACTGCCGCCGCCGCCCAGACGGACCACGGTGAAGTGCGCCTCAAGATCACCGATCCCTCGGGAGCCGCTATCCGGGCCGAGGTTGAGGTCGTCTCTCTCGCAGCCGGCTACGACAAGACCTTTCACAGCGACGCCGACGGCGCGCTCTCCGTTCAGCTTCTCCCCTTCGGCGTCTACCGTCTGCAGGTCCAGCAACCCGGTTTTCAGCCTCTTAGCGAAACCATTGATGTGCGCTCGGCCGTGCCCATCGAGCGCCTCCTTCGCCTCCAGGTCGCACCTGTCAAAATAGAGGTCAAGGTCACCGGCGCAGGCACGCTCATCGACCCCTCGGCTGCCGGCTCGGTCAACCGCATCGGCTCAGAGCAGATTCAGAAACGCGTCACATCGCTGCCCGGTCGATCCGTGCAGGATCTCGTCGTCTCACAGCCCGGCTGGCTTTACGAAGGCAATGCAGTCCTCCACCCGCGCGGCTCGGAGTATCAGACGCAGTTCATCGTTGACGGCATTCCCCTCGTCGACAACCGTTCTCCCAGCTTCGGTCCGGAGATCGAAGCTGACAGCATCGACTCCATGACCGTCTACACTGCCGGATACCCCGCCGAATTCGGCCGCCAGCTCGGCGGCGTCATCGAGATGAACACACTGCATCAGACCGACGAGGGTACCCACGGCGAACTAGTTCTCACCGGCGGTAGCTACGATACCGCGGGCGGCTTCGGCCACATTCAGCAGGTCACCGGCAAAAACACCTTTGGCGCGTCCGCTTCGGGCAGCACGACCAGCCACTACCTCAACCCCGTCGTGCCCGAGAACTACACCAATACAGGCACCACCGGCGATTTCTCCGGCAGCTATCAGCGCGAACTCTCGGCAACCGATCACTTCGACGCCGCACTCCGCTACGAGTTCTCGCGCTTCCTCATTCCTAACGAATACATACAGCAGGCAGCCGGCCAGATCCAGAACGGCGACAACTTCGAAACGATGGGCATCGCCAGCTATCAGCACATCGCCTCGCCAAACAGCCTCCTTAGCCTCGCCGGCATGCTCCGCGAAAACAGCAACCACCTCTACTCCAACGTCAACCCTGAGCCCATCGCGGCCTTCCAGCATAACCACTTCGGTGAGGGCTACTTCAAAGCGACGTGGACCCTGCACCACGGCATCCACGAGTTCAAGGCCGGCGTTGATTCCGACTCACGCTTCTTGAACGAAGACTTCCACTACACCATCACCGATCCCTCGCAGTTCGATCCCGACACACCGCAGACCCTCAGCTTTGTCGATGCGCGTCCGAACCTCGAGCAGTCCGCCTTCGTTGAGGACACGATCCACCTGCAGAAGTGGTCCATCAGCGCCGGTCTGCGCTGGGATCACTACCAGCTTCTCCTCAATCAGAACGCCTTCAGCCCGCGGCTTTCCATCGGGCGTTATCTGCCTTCTCTCGGCATGGTCGTTCACGCTTCCTACGACCGCATCTTCCAGCCGCCGTCCTACGAGAACATCCTCATCTCAGGTTCGCCCGCGATCGACGCACTCAGCGATGACTTCCTTCGCCTGCCCGTGCAGCCCTCGCGCGGCAACTACTACGAGGTTGGTCTCACCAAAGGCATTCAGGATCGCATGCGCTTCGACGTCAACGTCTACCGGCGTGACGTGAGCAACTATGCTGACGATGACCAGTTGCTGAACACCGGCGTCAGCTACCCGATCTCCTTTGATAAGGCGATCATTTACGGCGCAGAAGGCAAGCTCGAAATCGTCAAATACCGCGGGTTCACCAGCTTCGTCAGCTACTCCTACATGGTAGGCAACGCGTGGTTTCCGGTCACCGGTGGCCTCTTCCTCGGCGATGATGCGGACGACGCCCTGACACAGCTCACCGGCCACTTCCCCGATTCGCAGGATCAACGCAACACACTTGTCACGCGCACCCGGTATGACATCTCCCGCCGCTTCTGGGCCGCCGCCGGAGCGGGCTATGGCTCTGGCCTTCCCTTCGAATTCACCGGCGACGAGTCCGATGCTCTCGCTCAATACGGACAAGCCGTCATCAACCGTCTCAACTTCGATCGCGGCCGCGTCCGTCCTCAACTATCCATCGATGCGACACTCGGCGCGACGCTCTTCTCACACGATCGCCTCAATGTCAGCCTGCAGGCAGACGGCAACAATCTCAACAACCGTCTCAACGTGATCGACTTCGGAGGCCTCTTCTCCGGCAACGCTATCGGCCCCGGACGCAGCGGCATGCTCCGCCTCAACGCCAGCTTCTAAAGCCTGCGAGAAGGATCACTGCCCATGCCAGAGGCGCCACTGACTGTGAGTGCCCCATGTCTCCCGGTTTTGGAGACGTGGGAAAGCAACCCAGTCGTCCCGCCTCGCTGTGGCACTACGAACGATCTGAGCGCGGTGACGAATCTCCTCATCGCTCCAGCGCTGCCCGATCCCACTGCGCCAGCTTCGCCGCAGCCTCGTACGTCGTCTGGCAAAACTCCATCAGCGCAGTGGTCGGTGACTGCGCATTGCGCACATCGTCGTACATCAGCAGAAACTCCCCAAGTTGCGCGTCATAGCGTGCGGTCGCTGGCCCAACCCGCGCATCCTTGAAGCCCTCCGGCGCCGGAGCAGCGTAGCTGTAAAACGCCGCGTCATCCACGCCGCCGCCTCCCGGCCAGATGCCCACACTGCTCACCTCGTGCGAATACGCTTCACGCGTCACCGGGTCTGCTCCCGGCCTCTCCGGCGCACGTCTCCCCGAAAAGCGCGTCACCGCCAGGTCGAAGCTGCCCCAGAAAAAATGCACCGGGCTGCTCTTCCCGATAAACCGCGCGCGAAATTCTTCCAGCACCGTATTCACCGACAACAAAATCCGCCAGAACCGCTCCACATACTGCGCATCGTAGGACTTGTGCTGCTCGTCCTTCTCAAAGGCGATCGGATTCGGCACTTCCACCGGCATCGTCCATATCCGCACGTCAATCTTGGCCGCGTGCAGCATCTCCATGAACTCCCGGTAAAACGCAGCAACGGTGCGTGGCGCAAGCGCCATTTGCTTCACAATGCCATCGCTCGTTTCCAGCACAAGCCGGTGATCGCGGAAGTCAAACCAGATCTCAAAGGCCCGGTCGTCGTATGGAATACGCGAGGTCGTCAGGCCCTTTGCGCTCACATAGAGCGGAACATTCCACCAGTGATTCACCAGTGGTGTCAGCCCCAGGCGAACCTTTCCTACAATCTGCGTCCACATGTGCAGAGTTGCGCAGGTGTCTTTCCATTCCCCAAACGGCAGCGCAGGCCAGCATTGCGGCTTATCGTGATCGGTTTGCATCGCGGCAACTCCTTTGCGGATCCGATCGAACTCCGCAACCATACCGCACTCCTCGCCTGAAGTCCATTTGCGCCGCGAATTTTTCGCCCGGCGATTTCTAGCATGGAGGCGACTCTGTTATCGTCGCTCGCAACAGGCTTCTCAGCCCCACTCTTCAATCACCCGCGAGGTTTGCTATGCCGTGCAGTCCTGATGAGTTGCGCCACGTACCGCTCTTCGAGCTCCTTGATGACGATGAAGCGCAGATTCTCGCCGCGCAGGTTGAAGTCCGCCATTTCGCGGCTCGTCAACGCATCTTCAAGGCGGGCGATCCTCCCAGCAACGCCTACATCGTGGTCTCAGGCACAGTGCGAGTCACCACAACCGACGAAGACCAGCAGGAAGTCCTGGTCGACGAACCCACTCACGGTGATTTCTTTGGCTTCGCCTCCATGATGCAGCAGACAGAGCATCAGACCTCCGCGATGGCGATGGAAGAGACCACCTGCATCGAGATCGGCCGCGACGATATCGCCGTATTGCTCACGCGGCGCCCCATGGCAGGTATGGATATGCTCACCGTGCAGGCCCGCCAGTTTCATGCTGCACAGAAGCTTGTGCAGAGCCGCGCGGGCCGCAATCCCAACGAGGTCATCGAGGCGGAGTCCACCTTCGGCCAGCGGATCGCAGACTCCGTGGCCCGCTTCGGCGGCTCGTGGTCATTCATCATCCTCTTTGCTGTTGTGCTGGTCAGTTACGCTTCCATCAACATCCTGCTGAACAAGCGCGCGTGGGACCCCTATCCCTTTATCCTGCTCAATCTCTTTCTCTCCATGCTCGCCGCAATTCAAGCGCCCGTCATCATGATGAGTCAGAATCGCCAGGATGAGAAAGACCGCCTTCGCAGTGAACTGGACTTCGACGTCAATCGCCGCGCCGAAGCCGAGATCCAATCTCTCTCGCACCGTCTAAGCCTGTTGCTGGATAAAGTAAGCGACGTGGAAGATCTCATACGCCAGCCGTCAGCTCAGGCAAAGGGTGCCAATCAGCCAGGATCATGAACGCGAGATAACCGCTCTAAAAGCTTGCCTTCACTCCAGCCGGCCTCACGTAGTAGACCAACCCCAGGTAGTCGTCTGTCACCAGAAAGCTGTCTGCACCCACTCGTAAAATCCCGCACGGCCGTCCGTGCACAACCGGTTTACCGTTCACAAAAGTCAAAAAGCCCGTAATAAAGTCCTTCGATTGTCTGTCAGTCGGAGAGAGTCGCACCACCCTGTACCCTGCTCCGATGCGCGGATGTCCCGCTCCGTGAAGGGCCACAACAAAGCTGTCTCTCAGCAGCGGATCCGCCTGGGCAAAAAACGCAAACCCGAGCGCCGAGCTGTGTGCCTTGAAGATCGCATACGGTCTCGGCAACTGCCCGCAATTTTCCAGTGGCGCTGGCGTCTTGCCAAGCGCAGCATTCGGGTCTGTCGCCGTCACATGTCCGCCGCCCGACGGCAAATTCGTTCCGGCAGCAACCACGCCTGCCTGCTCGCCATACACTGACTCATCCTTGCTGCCCAGCACATCACCGGCAGTAGGATTGTGCGCTAGCATCTCCTTAAGTGAAGGCAGAGGAGTCGTATCGTGCACTGGCTTGCCGCCGTCGAAATAGCATGTCGGCCACCCATAATTCAGGGCCGCCGAAGGATTCATCTGCACTTCGAAAAACGTCTCATCAGGACGGCCGTCTCCGAGATGGTCGGTTCCCTGATTCGTCACGAACAGCGCGCCGCCATCCACCTCGGGAATGTACTGCATGCCCACCGCATTCCTCATCCCCTGTGCTACAAGTCGCTGATTTTTCCCATCCGGATCCATGCTGATCACCGAGGCGCGCGCCACCTCGGGCTCAGCGCAGTAGTTGCACGACGAACCCACGGAAACAAAGATCCGCTCCACACCCCCAACCGGAGCCACCGCAACCGTTCGCGTCAAATGCCAGCCACCGTACTTGTAGTTCAGCCCGTAGTCTGGAAACCGCAGCAGCGTTTCCGGCGCAGACGCCGGCTTTTCATCGCCTGCGTTGTACCTATAGCGCACCAGCCTGCTCGTCTCCGCCACATAAATCCAGCTCTGCTTCGATGCGGGGTCAGTCCAGAAGGCCACACTGTTCGGGTTGCGCAGGTGGTCAAGATAATGCGTAATGCGGGTGAACTTCCCCGCCTTCGCATCCCAGCCTTCGAGGATGAAAACCGATCCCTCCCGATTGTCGGAGAGGTCGTGCATGCCAGTCACAAAGACGCGGCCATCCGGAGCCTTGGCAAAAAACCGAACCCGCTTCAGCCCTTCAGCAACCACACTCATCTCAAACTCCGCGGGCAATGAAAGCTGAATCGACCGCCCCTTTCCGTAGTGCAGCGTCTGCTGCTTCTGCGCAACCGCGCAAACGGGAAACCAAAGCGCTGCAAAGGCCGCCACAATATAACGAAGGGAAACAGGGACCATCTCACCAGTCTAGACGTTGCACAGTAACGTTTTGGCGCGCGCATTCCCTGCCGCAACCGGCCACCCGGCGCAGGCAGATTGCCATTCAGCTCAACTCTTTAGCGGTGCTATTCTTGGCCTGTGCCATGCCGCCTTCTTGCCCGGATTTTTTTGCTTTTGCTCGGGTTGCACGCGTGTCTGCGGGCGTCTGAAGCACAGCCTGGCGCACCGCCAAAAGCGCTTGTCATCGCCGGCATAGGTGAAGGCGCAAAACCCATTGACGGTGATTGGCAGTTTCACACCGGCGACGATCCGCAATGGGCAAAGCCCGGCTTCGACGACTCCCAGTGGGAGAACATCGGCGTCGACACTCCCTTCGGAGCACAGGGTCATCCTTCCTACGCTGGCTACGCCTGGTACCGCCGCCATCTGATCATCGAGCCCACTGCAGGATCCACTGACGAATACGCCATCCTGATTCCACATGCCGAAGATGCCTACGAAGTCTATTGGAACGGAAAGCTGCTGGGCACCTACGGCAAATTGCCGCCGCATCCCAGGTGGTATTACAACGTACTCCCACAGACCTTCGCCCTGCGCGGTTCAGCCAACGGCGTGCTCGCTATCCGCGTCTGGAAAGCGCCTCTGGACATTTTTTCGCTCGCTGAAACTGGTGGGCTCTACGCTGCCCCGCTCGTCGGCGATCCCGGCACCATCGCCATGCATGAGAATGACTTCCTCTGGGGCGTCGTACAGGGCTCGCTTTTCGACTACTCCCTGATTCTTCTGCGCGGCTTCATCGCGGTACTTTGCGTTATTCTCTGGTTCCGCAATCGGCAGGAACAGCTCTTCATCTGGGTCGGCATCTTCACCGTCGCCCCCGTCGCGCTGCAACTCCTGCAGAATCTCTTCCTCCTGCCCGTCTCCTATGAGACCGCGCGGGCCATCAATCAACCCATCTACGCGCTCTCGAATATCTCCCTCTGGTTCCTCCTCTTATGGATCCTCCGTCTCAACGAGCGTCCGCGCGTCGTGCAGGTCACCAAAGTTCTCGCGTGGATCACGCTTGCCGCAGGCCTCGCCGACGGCCTCCTTGCATTCTTCTGGGGCTCCGCAACTCACTGGATGCAGTGGGCAGACGGCATCTTCTGCGCAGTGATCCTGCTCTCCGAGGTCTACCCGCTCTTCCTCGTCGCAATCGGCCTGCGCACCAAACTCGACGAGTCGCGGTGGGCCGTGGCTTTGGCGGCCTTTATTCTCCAACTGCTGCATACCATCACCGACGCCAGCGCACTGGGCCAGCGCTTCACTCACATCTCACTGTACGGCGATGTCATCGACACACCGCTCTTCACATTCCAGGGCATCGACTTCCGTTTGGAGAAAGTGACCTCGCTCGCCCTGTTCGCCGCCATCATCTACGCGGTCTACCGCCACATCCTCGAGCAGCAGGCGCGACGTTCCGCTCTCGAGCAGGAATTGCAAAGCGCTCGCGAAATTCAGCAGGTCCTCATTCCTGAAACCTTGCCCTCTCTCGATCGCTTCGCAATCTCCAGCGCCTACACGCCCGCGCAAGAGGTCGGCGGAGACTTCTTCCAGATTCTTCCCAACGCCGACGGCTCCACCATCGTCGCCTTGGGCGATGTAAGCGGAAAAGGCCTCAAGGCGGCCATGAACGTCTCCATGATCGTCGGCGCAATGCGCGCACAGGCCGCCACCACTTCGAGCCCGGTCGAAATGCTCGCCGCGCTCAACCATTGCATGGTTGGCCGCATGCAGGGCGGCTTCGCCACCGGCGTCATTCTCCGCCTCGATCCCGATGGCACCGTCGCCTGCGCGAACGCCGGCCATCTTCCCCTCTATCTCAACGGCCGCGAGTTGCTGCTCGATCCTTCGTTGCCTCTGGGTTTGATTCCAGGCGCCGAATACATCGAGACCACCGTGCATCTCAACCCTGGCGATCAGCTCTGCGTCTACACCGACGGTCTCCTTGAAGCGCGCAATGAACTCGGCGAGCTCTTTGGCTTCGAGCGGCTTCATAATCTCTTCGCGTCCCGGCCCACTGCGCAGCAGGCTACCGAGGTTGCTGTCTCCTTCGGGCAGGACGACGACATCACCGTCCTCATCCTCACGCGCCTCGCCGCCGGCGAAGAATCAACCACCTCTCTCGTCGCTCCGGCCTTCGTCAGCACCTCCAAATAAGAAGGGAGCCTGCGATTGCGTCGCAGACTCCCGTGATGAAACTCCGATCGAGCTATTAGTGTGCTACCTGGATAGTGATCGACGTAGCTCCTGTCCCGTAGTTCACTCCGCCGCTGTAAGTAGCCGTCAGAGTATCGCTGCCGTTCGGCAATGAGCTCGCCGGAATCGAGATACTCGCCACCCCCGAGGCATTCACCGGAGCCGAGCCAAGCACCGTCGCGCCCTTCGTAAACGTAACCTGCCCGGTCGCGTTCGGCGGACCGGCGCTCCACGACTGCACCGACGCCGTCAGCTTCAGCGTGCCTCCGGTCAGATACCACGTCGATGGCGTGAACAGGATCAGCACCGGAGCCGAAGTCACCACAAAGTTCGTAGTCTTCGGGCCCGCTGCAGCGTAGTTGGTCTGCGCCGGATAGCTGATCGCCAGCGTGTGATTGCCCACTGGGGGCTTCGCCAGCACGATATTCGCTGTTCCACCGCTGAGAGGCAGGCTCACCGGAGCGTTTCCGTCATAGACGTACGTGATCACGCCCTTCGCAGCCCCCGCGTTCGAACTGGCATTTACGACGCACTGGAAGTTCGCGCCGTACGGATATGGCGTATTCCAGCATGCCGTCGCCAGCACCACAGGAACCGGCAGGACATTCAGCGTTACCGGAACCGAGGTTCCCCCCGGATTGTTCTTGTCGCCGGAGTAAACGGCCGTCAGCGAATGATTGCCCGCCGCAAGACCGCTCAGATAGTAGTAGGCCTGTCCGGCGCCGTTCAGCGTCAGCTTGGCCAGCGTCGCTGTTGCGCCGTCCACAATCTGCACCGTACCCGTCGGCGTGTGTGTATTGATCTTCGAGACGGTCACCACAACATTGGTTCCCAGCGGATATGTAACAGTTCCCGGCGAGAGCGTGAGCTGAATCTGGCCGTCGCCTGCCGTCACCGTGTAATTAACGTAGGCTGAACCCGTGTTTCCCGCCGCATCCTTCGCATTCACCGTAAAAATATTTGGACCAGCGGTCGCCGTACTCACCGGAACCGTGATCGACCCGGTATTTAAGGTCCCTGCCGGGAACGATTGTCCACCGCACTGCACTACGCCCGAAAGGTTGTCCGCGCAGCTAAAAGTTGCCGACAGCGATTGCCCCTGGTAATACGGTGGCGCAGCCGAAAGCGTCGGACCACTCGCCACCGTCGGCGGCGTGGCATCAACGTTGATCGCAAAGGTGTAGAAATTCGTGGACCAGCTTCCTGTGCCGTCCTGCACAAACTTCAGCTCCTGCGTGCCGGCGCAGTCCTTCGCAACATAGTGCAGCAGATATTCGCCGTCGCTCAATGTGCTGAGTGTCTGCTGGTCTGGCGTAAATACGCTCGCCGCGGGGCTCCCCGGGCTTGCCGGTGTCGGGCAGCCATTCGAATTCGTCAACACCGTATCCGTCGTAATCGGCGTACCGGGAACGGGAGGAGGATCACCCGCCGACGAGATTCCATACGTGATGCTCTGAATCGGAGAAGCCACAAAATTCCCGGCGCCCGGCAGACCCGTGCCTGAAAGCACCGGCGGCTGGCTCGACAACGTCACCAGCGGATTGCTGGAATTCACCCAGTTGCCCGGCTGCAGCCCCGTCACCGTAACCGTGGTCAGATCCTCAGGAACCCCCGCAATCGAGATAAATGTCGAGTTCGGATGCGTCGTCGTCGCATGACCGTCAAAAGTTCCCGGCCCGCTGAAGGTAGAAAGCAGATTCTGCGGGCAGGTGGAGTTCTCAAACCCCGAGCCCGTCGCAAACTGGCAAGAGCCACCGGTCCATGGCTCGCTCGCCATCAGGAAGCCGATGCCCTCGTGGAACGTCACCGTAGCGCCGTTCACCGTTGCCGAAATATCGTTGAGCGTAAACGCCGGTCCATCGAAAATATCGTGCAATGCCTCATTGGGAGCAGTTGAAGCCGGGCAATTGACTCCACTCGCGTCGCTGCCCGTGCCAATCGTGCAAGTCAGGGTAAACACCTTGCAACCCGCAGAGCCGCTGGGCAACGTCTCGCCATCGTGCACAAGACAGGCAGAGGTTGCGAATGAGGTGCCAGGCACCCACGTCGGCTGAAAGTCTGCCGGATCGATCGCCGAATCGCTCACCGACGGAGTCACGCCAGTTGGATTGATCGTAAGCGTGCCGGCAGTCTGCGCTGCCGAGAGATCGTATTGGAAATTGATGCCGGCGTTCGTGACCGGATTGAACGTAAAGCTCTGCGTCAGCTGGCTAGTAGATGAAATAGGATTCCCCGAAATCGTCGCCGGCGCACTCACACCACCGCTCGTGCAATTCGTGTTCAGATACAGCGTCGAACTCGCGACATAGCCACCCTGGTCCGCCAGAGCAATCTGCACCTGCTGCCCACCCGGTACCAGCAGCGAGCTGATATTAATGGGAGCGACTCCTCCGCTCGGCAAAAGCGTATCAGGATCGACTCCATTCAATTGATTAGCCGCCGCAGGCACCTGGTAGGCGCTCGTGAAGCAGTTATTCTGCGCCGAGGAAACGGGCGCGCCCGTGCAAACGTTAACCGTGCTGTTCGGGCTTCCGCCCTGCGGCGTCACCGTTACGTCAAGGTAGTTGTCTACCAGGACATTTCCGCTGTTGCTGTTCAGCGGCGACGAGCTTGCTCCCGAAGAAAGCACCGCAAGCGGCGAAGCCGGGCAGGTCAGATTCAGCGTGTTGCTATTGAAATAGACCAGGTTCTGGTCACTGGCGCCCGCCTGCGAAAGCCGCACATTGACCGGTGTGAACAACTGAATCGAAGTCTGCGCAACAATCTGGGGGCAAATGGGCGCCAAACAAGCCGCCATCACAATCAACGCAATTCCGCACTTCGTCATCAAACGGTCTCCTTCGAATGCGAACCCGATTCCTGCGCGGTTCAATCTCAGCAGATCTTCGGACCTGAAGACCGTTGCATTCCCAGGTTAGGCCAGAAAAGAGAGGGAGAGACTTCGTGCGGAAAACGAGAAACGACCGAAATTATCTGGCCACGGCAGCGTGACCATGTCAACCATAAATTCTGAAATTTAAAGGAAGAAGAAAAAATGAGGCTGGGCCGTGCGGCAGCAAACCCTTCGCTCGGAACACGTTACTCTTCAGTCATCCATTTCCGGTTACTTCACACACCAACCCTTGTGCAGATTGTTGTTACCCACAACAACCAGCTTGCCCGCCTTCCCAGCAAAGCCTATCGCCGATCTAATATCTTGAACCGCCGCCGCGCGCTGGCTACATCGACCGGATCTTCATATACCGCGCCAGATCCGGTCCCACTGAAAACGCGATTCCGAGCGCTGCGATTCCCAACGCAAGACAAAAAGCGAGTCTCATTGTCGCCTGCCTTTCACTTCAATTCGATGCTGAAACAGTTCGACCTTCCTCGATCGCTCCAGTGCCTATTCGCCCGGCAAGTTCGAGCACTGCTCGCGCGGCTTCAGGAACTGCGGACGCCACCCTCCGCGAAAGCCCCATGCGTCCTGCCAGTTCATCGCCAAAGTCGTTCGGCTCGCAACCCACCACGTAGATTCTGCTCGTCACCTCGCCAAGCGACCGTGCCAGAGCCAGCAAATTTTCCGGGTCCATTGAATGTGGATCCAGCGAAGGGAATGCGGCACCATCTGAGTCGTCGTTTTCAGACTGCAGCACATAGATCGTGCCGGGCTGCCCTCGCCGCTGAATTGCGTCTACAAAGATCACTGCCTTGTAAGGCTCCAGCAGCGCGTAGGCTAGGTCAATTCCCCTGATTCCGAAATCCACCACCTTAACCTCGGGTCCCGGATTCATCGTCGCCAGCTCTCGCGCCACAGCACAGCCAAAACCGTCGTCTCCAAGAAAGAAGTTACCTATGCAGGCAGCCAGCACCTGCTCCTGAACATTTGCCTTCACCGTTACTCCTCCCGCAAAGGCTCGACTTCGTCGAGCGAGTAAAAGAACCGATGGCCTGCCTGGCGCAGCATCCCCATGTCACGCCCCGGATCGTCCTCGAGCACAACCGCCAGGTGAACGTTGTCCTCGAGGTCCTGCTCAATGGTTTCAATAATGGCGATCCGGCCTTCCGTCGCCATATCCAGAATGTCCGCTTTCTTCTGCGGCCAGAGTCGCACTCGATCACCCCTGTGCAGTTCCACCCCAAACGCCCGCACACTTTCAAGTGCAGGCCGGTCCGCAAAGGGATTCGGTGCCGCCATATATTGAGATGCATTTTCTTCGATCGTGCGCAGCCCGCGCACGGCGCCGTGCACCTTCATCCACTGTTCTTGCGGTAGCATCTCTGTGCGCTCCAGTATGGCCCGTGCATGCGGATCGCCCGCCCGCATCGCATCCTTTTCGTCCTCCGTCAGCGTAAGCACGCGCAGAGCGAGCATCTCATCCATTTCCGTGCCGTCGAAGAAGTCTCCCGCACTCTCTGGAGCCACCTGCGGATAGTCGTACAGAATGATCGGCGAGAACAGCATCCTGCTTCGATCCCCCTCACTCCCCACCAGCACTGGATAAACTCCATCATGGCTGCAGGCCCTTGCTTCCGCCTCAAACACCGCCGGTGGGTCAAGCAGCGAAACAAATGTGCCCCCCTCCACGCCAAGCAGCAGATGCGCCGAGGTAAAAGCCAGATCCTGTGCCGCCTCGCGCGACATTCCCTCGCCGGTCGCCGGGCTCTCATTCGAAAAGCTCGCCCGCAGCTTGTACAGGCTTTCGCAGACAGGTGTTGCAGAAATTCTCAGTTGCCCCAATTGCCTTTGTGGAATGAAACCCGAGGGGACACTCCCCGGCTCATCCTCGCCGCTCTCACTGAAATCGAATGAGCACTCGATACCCGCACTTAGATCGCCGATCTTCAAATCGCCCGCCGTCCGAACTCGCGCAAAACCCTCTTTCCATTCAGCGTCCCCATTGCCCGGCGAGAACAATTGCAGGAAGCGCACTCGCGCAGCGATGTGCGCCGCATCCCCGCACTCCACCAGCACCTGCGTAGCAAAAGTTGATCGCTCCGGCGGCCTCTGCGCCTCGGCAAAGCATCTCGGATACAGCGTGCCAAAGTTCCAGCGCTGCCGGTTCTTGGTCGCCTGGGGCCGGTACGGGTACAGAATGTAGCCCTCGAAGAGGACGGCGTTGGCGATCGCCTCTACATCCGCAAAGTTCATCGCCTCGCTCCTTCTTGAGCAGCACCGGCGATCTCGTTGCGCTCCGCCTCGTCCAGCAGATGCTCCACCACGCCTTCCCACATGGGAAAACCGCGCGATACCTTGTATCGATACAGGCGATCAAAAGCCTCGCGCGAAAGGCGCAGCCACGCCGTATTGGGAAAATGCATATCGATCGCCGCTTTCCACGCCTCGACGCTCAGCTGAAACTGCGCCTCACGATCCCACGGTATCTGCGCAATCTGCAACGCGCCTTGCGCTCCCGTGTAGAAGACCGTCCCGCTGAACATCAGCGCTACCGCCACAGTTCCCGCATCCAGCCCGTAGAAATATTTGTTCGCTGCAACATCGAAATCAAACGAGCACGGCAGCTGCACCTCGACGACTGTCTCTCCCTTGAACGGCGGAATCTTCACCAAGAGGTTGGTCCACAGCAGCGGCTTCATCGTCGTGCCCCATCGCTCGCGTTCGCCAAAAAGATCAAGCAGCCTCGCTTCTTCCATCGCACTGTAAGAGCGGCCCCGCGGCTGCACCTGCACCTGGCAATTCAACAGGATTGATTGAATAGCCTCGTCCATGAACGAATCCGTGATACGCAAACGCACCGCGATCATTGGCGCCGCCGTGAACTTTGCAGCCGTCACATCGTCGACTCGAAATGCCAGATCAGGCATGGCTCGCCTTTCCTGCCCGGTGATCCAGATCTTCAAAGAACTCAGCGATCGCCTTCCATACCTCGCCGCCTCCTGATAGCCCACGCCAGTGCGTTCGAATCATCCCCACCAGCCGATAGCACTGATCCAGCGGTGCAACATAACTTGCCGGCTCTTTTCCAATGCGGTTCACCACCAGAGCCTCCACCTCTGGCTCTACATCGCGCAGCATGGGTTCTCGCGCAAACAGTTGCTGCCACGGCGTGAGGCGAATCAGCGACTCCATTGCTCCGGCCGGAGAAGGATAAAGAACCCGCGTCGCGCCATCTTCGCCGCGAAGAAAGAATGCCAGCCCAATCGGCAGCATCATCGCTTCCCATTGCTCATCGCTGAACCCGAAATCCTCAAGCCGGCGAACCCGCCTTGGCACGCGCAGGAAGCGTGCGTTCTCCTGCCCGCAAAACAGAATGGCGCACGCGTCGCACGCGCACGTAATGCGTCGCCGCTCCCGCTCCAGAAGATGCGCATGCTCTTCCTTGAGCGTCTCCCCGCATAGCTCGCAACGCTCCACCGGGGGACGCGTCCGCGTAAACCTGCGCAACGCTGCAAGCGCTTCGCCTTCAGGCTGAGTCGATGAAATCTGCATTGAAGTCTATGCGGGAGGCAAATGAGGCATCCGCGGATCGATGGGTTCGCGGGCCTTCGCATTAATGCCCGTAGCGCTTCGCGCTGTTGCAGTTTGCTTTTCGCGGCCGGGTTCCGGTTCTGTGCGCGCCCACTCTTCGCCCTTGTGCGTTCCTTTTGTATGCGACGGCGTGTCTGGCTTTATCTGTTGGCTGAACATCTTGGCCCACCTCTCTCGATCAACGTGTTTGTAAAATCACAAGATCCTGCTGCGCTACATGTGGAACCGCATCCGCCACCACTGCGACAATCTCCGGCGCAGCGTTGTAAATCGCGCCTTCCACCGCGTCCTGCAGCGTGGCCGACGAAGATGAACAACGCCCGCATGTCCCCTTCAGCCTCACGTGCACAACCCCATCCTCAATCGACGCCAGCTCCACATCGCCACCATGCGACTGCAGATAAGGTTGCGACGTCTCAAGTGCTGCCGCAACGCGTTCCTCCACCGGCACCGGATTGATTCCATGAAGCGACAACACATTCGACACAAGTTCATCAGCCGCGATCTTCGCAAGCGCCGCTTCCCCTTCAGGCAGTTCGGCAATCGCCGCAAGAATCCTGTCCAATGCCACGCCGTGCAACTCAATCACTGCCTGCAGCAGTTCCTGCGCAACAGCTCGCATTGCCGGATCGCCCGAGCCTTCGACACGCGAGACCAGTTCTTCAATTCGATCGCTCCGCCGTGTGAATTCTCTTCTCGTCTCGGGCATCACTTGCCCTCCGAGTTGTCCACGCTTCCGTGCGCACCGAACATCGGAACATGCCGCGCCTCAAGCAGCTTTGTCTTGCCGTTGTACATGTGCACGCCGCACGGCAAACAGGGATCGAAGCTGCGCACCGCGCGCATAATATCGATTCCCTTGAATTTCTCGGGTCCGTTCTCCTCAAAGATCGGCGTATTCTGCACCGCGTCCTCATACGGCCCCGGCGTTCCATATATGTCGCGCGGATTCGCATTCCACGGCGTCGGAGGATACGGATGATAATTCGCAATCTTGCCCTCACGAATCACGACATGATGCGATAGCACGCCACGCACTGCCTCATGGAAGCCGCA
The DNA here is from genome assembly GCA_963832465.1 of uncultured Acidobacteriaceae bacterium. Taxonomy (GTDB): domain Bacteria; phylum Acidobacteriota; class Terriglobia; order Terriglobales; family Acidobacteriaceae; genus Telmatobacter. The sequence goes on along the minus strand of CAWHUJ010000013.1, from coordinate 658,017 downwards.
TCCGATCGCCTCCTCCGGCACCTTGAAATCCGACCACGTCTTGTTCCGTCCGGCATGAATCTCCTTGAGCGCCTGTTCGACAAAGTAGTACGCAGCAGCGCACGCATATGCCTGGAAGTAAGTCCGCGCCCGGTCCCGCTCAATCGCGTTTGACCACTTCGGAATTTTCCATTCGAACTCCGTTGCCGGCTTCAGTGCTGTCTTTGGCAGTATGATTCGCACGCTTCGCCCCGTCGCCTTGACGTAGCCAATATCCACGAGCCCCGCCAGTGCCGTCGCCCACAGCCGCCCAATCGGACCGCCGCCCGTATCAAGCGCCAGGTGATCGCCCGTACGCTCGTCAAACCATCGCGGCGACATTACCCATGTGTATTTATCCGCAAAATCGCGCTTCTGCGGCTGCGGCAGGGTCGTCTGGTTCCATGGATGATTGCGGTGCACCGGATTGCCGAGAGGGTCCTTCGCCACAAAGATCTCCTCGTTTTCCCACGAGCCGTAAAACGAGCTCCCCAGCAAAATCCGGATATTCAGATTGATATCAAGCAGGCTCGTCGTCACCAGCTTTCCATCCACCACTACGCCAGGAGTCACAAACATCTTGCGGCCCCAATCCTGCATATTCTTGTACGTGTAATCGCAGTGCTCCGGATCGTTGAATGAACCCCAGCACCCGAGCAAGATGCGCCGTTGCCCAACTTTTTCGTACCCCGGCAGCGCTTCATAGAAGAAGTCGAAGAGGTCATCGTGCAGCGGCACCACGCGCTTCATAAACTCTGCATACTTCGCCAGCCGTACCGCAAAGTCCGTCACCACCTGCAGCGTTCCGGGCGTGCCAATGCCACCGGGATACAACGTTGAAGGATGTACGTGTCGCCCTTCCATCAGGCAGAACATCTCGCGCGTCATCCGGCTCATCACCAGCGTCTCGCGATAAAACTCACCGGTGAACGGATTAAGCGCGGTCATGATGTCCGCAATCGTCTTGTAACCGTGCTTGTCTGCATTCGGCGCGGAAGTTTGTTGCGCCTTCTCCCACACCTTTGGGTTGGTCTCCTTCACCATCTGCTCGCAGAAGTCCACGCCCACAAGGTTGTCCTGGTAGAGATTGTGGTCGAACATGTATTCGGCGGCTTCACCGAGGTTGATGAACCACTCGCCGAGCGCTGGCGGCCGCACGCCAAAAGCCATATTCTGCGCATACACCGCGCATGTCGCGTGGTTGTCGCCGCAGATACCGCAGATGCGGCTCGTAATGAAATGCGCGTCGCGCGGGTCCTTGCCCTTCATGAAAATCGAGTAGCCGCGAAAGATCGATGATGTGCTGTAGCACTCCGCTACTTCCTTGTTCTCAAAATCGATCTTCGTAAAGATCCCCAGGCTTCCGACGATGCGCGTGATCGGGTCCCAGTTCATCTCGACAAGCTTGCGTCCGGGCTTTGAAGTGGCCTTACCGGCCTCTGGAAGCACTGCGATTCCCATAGCGATTCCCTCAAATTCCGCGCACAATGCGCAAAGTCGTCTTAGCCGTTGATCTAATGCCGCGGTGCCTCATAGCCGGTGCGCAGCTCCGTTCCGGGATGCCGCCACTTCGGCTCCTCGTTCACCGTATGATTCGTCACTTCGCGCAGCGCCCGGATCATCCGCCCATACGCGCCAACCGTCGCTGTCGAAACGCGCGCTCCCGGCGGCTCATCCATAAAGGGCATGAACTTGTCGGGGAACCCCGGCATCGTGCAGCCGATGCAGATGCCGCCCACATTCGGGCAGCCACCCACACCGCGCATCCAGCCACGCTTGGTCACGTTGCAATTCACCACCGGGCCCCAGCAACCCATCTTCACCAGGCACTTCGGTGATCCGTATTCGTGGGCAAAGTCACCCTGCTCGTAATAGCCCGCGCGATCGCATCCTTCATGCACCGTCTTGCCGAAGAGCCACGTTGGCCTCAACTGATCATCAAGCGGAATCAACGGTGCAAGACCCGCCACCTGGTACAGCAGATACATCACCGTTTCCATAAAGTTGTCGGGCTGCACCGGGCACCCGGGTACGTTCACCATCGGCAGCCCCGCCTTCGATCGCCACGTCCAGCCCAGATAATCCGCGAGGCCCATGCCCCCGTCGGGTTCCCCGCCATCGCGTGGATTCCGCCATACGTCGCGCACGTTCCCGCGCCGATCACGGCCAGCGCCTTTGGCGCCAGCCTGTCGATCCACTCCGTGGTCTTGATCGGCTGCTTCGTCTTGGGATCGGTGCCCATCGCAGCCCAGTAGCCTTCTTTCTTGATCTTCTCGTTGGGGATCGACCCTTCAACGACAAGCACAAAAGGCTCCAACTTGCCCGCCTCGGCTTCGTAGAAATAACGCAGAAAATCGTCGCCGACTTCATAGGCAAGCACTGGGTTATGCAGATGCACCTTGGGCAAACCCGGCACCGCATTCAGCAGCACATCTTCCAGCGATGGCTGTTCTGCTGCTGTGATTGAAACCGAATCGCCGTCGCAACCGAGACCGGCTGTCAGCCACAGAATGTGAACTTCAGAAGGGGGTGCGGGCGTTGCCGGATTTGATTCAGCCGCAGACTTGGAGCGGGAGGGCATAGGGGATTCCTCCAACCTGTGTCGAGCTCCTCACCGCTAGCCTGAAAACGTAGCCTAAGTACGTAGCTGGATAAGCTCCTCAAAGATCGGGGAATCCATACCTGAACTACCGGGGAAGCAAAGGGACTTTGTCGGGCGCGGCGCGTGCCCACGGCACCGTAAGTCCTAATGACACTACCCCGTTCCGATGCCCGTTCAACCCGCTGAGATGTCTGAATAAAAGTGCCGTCCGCAATCGTTTCGCTAGCATATCCGCGGCAACTGTTCGCCGAAGAGTGTGTCTACAATTCGCGTGCCGCCAATGCTCGTCTTCATCAGTACCCTGCGCTCTGGTCCGTCGATAATCTCTCCGATGATGCGACGCTCTTTCCCCAGCGGATGCGCGTTCATCCGGAGCAATATTTTCGGCGCCGATTCGGCAGCGACCACCGCCAGCAGCTTGCCTTCATTTGCGACGAACAGAGGATCGAGCCCGAGTATCTCGCAAGCTCCTCGCACTGTATCTCGCACTGGGATTCGTATCTTCCTGCATCATCACCGCCAACCCCGACCGCGCCGCCAGCTCGTTCAGCGCGCTGCTATGCCTCCCCGCGTAGGGTCGCGCATGCATCGAATTGCCTCAGCACCGCCCGCCGCCCGCGCCTCGTCCAGCATCGCGTCTACCAGCCTATTCAGCGCGGCACAATCGCTGCGCAGGTCTCCCTCGAACTCGAGACTTTCGCGTTGTGAAAGCATGGTGATTCCGTGATCTCCGATGTATCCGCTCACAATCACCTTGTCGCCCACGCGCTTTCTCTCTGCGCCCAGCACAACTTCCGGCGGCAATTTCACCGATGCCAGTCGTGGTAATAAATACCTTGTCGCCCTTGCCACGATTCACCACCTTCGTGTCGCCCGCCACGATTTGCACGCCGGCTACTGCAGCTGCGGCGCGCACCGAATCGGCAACACGCTCCAGCTCGTCTGCCGTCAGCCCCTCTTCAAATGAATGCAGTCGAAAGATAAAGCGGCTGCGCTCCCGCCATCGCCAGATCGTTGACGGTGCCGTTGACCGCCAGCGAGCCTATATCCCCGCCTGGAAAGAAGATCGGCGTCACTACGAATGAATCCGTAGTAAACGCAAGCCGCGCGCCGCCAATCTCAAGCACTGCGCTGGTCGCTCATCCGTTCCAGAATTGGATTCGAAAACCGGCTGCGAAAAACCTTCTCGATCAGCTCAGCCGAAAGCTTGCCACCACTTCCGTGCCCCAGAACAATCTGCGGATGGTCAAAAACCGGCAGAGGACACGAGCCGAAAACCTCTCCATTCGCTTCCTTCTCTGTCCCGGATCGTTGTGTCCTCTTCTGTCGAAGAGCCGAACGCTTTCACTTGCCCCCTCCGATGCCCACCAGTTGAGACGCATCAACACTCCGCCCGTACGCGAAGTACGCAGCGCATGCGCCTTCCGCTGAAACCATCGTCGCCCCCAACGGATGCTGGAGATTACACGCGCTTCCAAAGGCCGGGCAGTCGTGCGGCTTCTTGATGCCCTGCAGAATCTCGCCTGCGATGCACACCGCAGGCTCCGCCGTATCTATAGCTGCTACGCTGAATCGTCTCTCGGCATCCAGATCCTCGAATTCTGCACTCAGCACAAAACCGCTCTCTGGAATCGTGCCCACACCGCGCCACTTGCGATTGCTCACCGTAAACACTTTCGCAATCAACTCTTGCGCTGGCCGGTTGCCGCCCCGGTTGAGCACGCGAGAGTACTGGTTTTCGACCTCCGCACGGCCTTCTTCCAGCTGCTGCACCACCATCAAGATGCCTTCAAGCAGATCGACGGGCTCAAATCCCGTCACCACAATCGGCACATGGAACTTCTTCGCCAGGGGTTCATACTCGCTGTAGCCAACCACGGCGCACACGTGCCCAGGCCCAAGAAACCCCTGCACGCGATTCCTGGGCGAAGAAAGAATCGCTTCGATCGCCGGAGGCACAAGCACATGCGAAACCAGCAAAGACACATTGCGTAGGCCTTCCGCCTTTGCCTGCCACGCAAGCATCGCATTGGCTGGAGCCGTAGTCTCAAAGCCAATCGCAAAGAAAACAACTTCGCGCTCAGGATTAGCGCGCGCAATCTTCAGGCAATCCAGCGGCGAATACACAACGCGCACATCCCCGCCCTTCGACTTGATGCCGAAAAGATCGCCCTCCGAGCCAGGAACCCTTAGCATGTCGCCGAAGGAGCAGAAAATCACCTCCGGCCGCCGCGCAATCGCATGCGCCTTATCGATCATCTCCAGCGGCGTCACGCACACCGGACATCCCGGGCCATGCACCAGCTCGATGCCTTTGGGGAGCAGATAGTCGATTCCATTCTTGACAATGGAATGCGTCTGCCCGCCGCAGACCTCCATAATTACCCAGGGTTTGGTTTGGATTCGCTTGATTTCCTCGACGAGCTTCCCCGCAATCTTTCCGTCGCGATACTCATCGAGATATTTCATTGGCCATCTCCCTTGCGGAGTGGCTGTTGGCCATCCTCGCCAACCTCTGGAATCTCAAGCTCGCCGAGTTGATCAAGCTCTGCCAGCGCCTGGTAAGTGCGGTGAGCCTCTTCCTCATCTATCCGGCTGATCGCAAACCCGACATGCACCAGCACGTAATCGCCGGCCTGCGTCTCCGGCACATAATCCAGGCACGCCTCGCGCACCACACCACCGAATTGAACGCGCGCCATGCGCATCCCGTTCTTGGCAAACGCCTCAACAACTTTGCCGGGAATCGCCAGACACATATCGTCCACTCTCTTAGCGCAAACGAGCCATTGCAGCCCGCAGGGGACCAGTCCAACTACCTCATTGTACGCGCTTTTCGGTGACCGCTGGACGCAGGATGTGTCCTAGGTCGAAGCCCGCGCAACTGTGGCCTGCCTCAAGATGGCGCAACTCCGAATGCTGGCTCTTCACCGCCACACGCGTAAAGCAGTTGTTGCAAATTGAGTCCAGGGAGCCATCAGCATTCCGCTTATGGGTAAACTCGGGGACCGAAGATCGGTTTTTCATAGTTTGGACCTGTTCTTCACACTTCGTTGGATGCACAACGCTCCTCTCGTGGGCATCTGCACCTCTTTACATCCGCGATTCGACCCTCCCATGCGGTTGCACTCCCGATGCGCTTGACCCAAAGGTGTGTGTTTTCCTGCATATCTCGGGTCTCCCGCGTCTACATTTGGGCCATCTGGAAACAACGTTAGTCGTATGTATTTAAAGCTCTTTCCGTTGCATAACTATATCTGCCGCTACTCAACGCCGCTTCTCATGAGTTGTTGACGTGCGGCCCCGGCAAGGTGCCGGAATACAAAATCGAGGGAAAACTAAAATGAACGACATACTTCTCAAGACGTACATCAAGATGCAGAACTTCATGACTTCTGAAGAGGGACAGGACCTGGTGGAGTATGCCCTGGTCGTCGCTCTGATCGCCTTTGGCGCCGTAGGAGCGATGAAGGGTCTCTCCAAGGAAATCAACACCGCGTTTAGTGCAATCAGCAGCGACCTCAACAGCGCACTCTCGTAAGGCTGACAATTGGTCGCGTCTTGCGCGACTCTCCTGACAAAGCGACAAACATCCGTCGCAAATAAATGACCGTTACAGCTGGACCCTCGAGACGGTCACAGGAGAGTCGACAACACCCGCAATCTCCATCAGAAAATAAGCCGCCTTCCAGGCGACGATCCTACAGTCTGCATTCAAGGCAGGCACCCCTCTCACACTCTGGGAATCATCCCCGGCGCGTTCAATCACAATAGTGATTGTGAGCCGCGAGCAAGCCTTACGCGAAATCGATGCGACCAGGCAGTGGGATGTCCTGGTCATTGGCGGAGGAGCAACCGGACTGGGAACTGCCCTCGAGGCAGCAACCCGCGGCTATCGCACGCTTCTCATCGAGCGCCTCGACTTCGCCAAGGGCACTTCCAGCCGCAGCACAAAGCTCCTTCACGGCGGTGTCCGCTATCTGGAGCAGCTTAATTTTCCGCTCGTAATGGATGCATTGCGTGAGCGCGGACGCATCTTCAACAATGCGCCGCATCTGGCCCGGCGGCTACCCTTCGTGGTGCCGGCTTATGACTACGTCGGACTCCCCTATTACGGACTTGGCCTGAAAGTCTATGAGTGGATGTCAGGACATTTGTCCCTTGGCCGGTCCTCGATTCTCTCGAGAGACGAAACCATTCGCGCGCTCCCCACCGTCAAAAAGGACGGCCTCAAGGGCGGGATCCTCTATTACGACGGACAGTTCGATGACGCGCGCTTTGCCGTGAGCCTGCTGCGCTCCATTCAGGACGCTGGCGGAACTGCCATCAACTATATGGAAGCTGTTCGCATTCTGCAGCGGAACGGCAAGGTAACCGGCGTTCGCGTCCGCGATGCTGAAAATGGCAATGAACTGGAGTTGCTCGCAAAGGTCGTAATCAACGCCACTGGAGTCTTCGCCGAGGACGTCCAAAGAATGGATGATCCCGCGGTCCCTTCTCTGATTATGGTCAGTCAGGGCACTCACTTCGTCTTGCCTGAGTCCTGGCTTCCTGGCGATACCGCGCTAATGATCCCCAAGACAGACGATGGCCGGGTGCTCTTCGCCATCCCATGGCATCATCGTCTCTTGGTGGGAACAACAGACGAGCCTGCGCAGTCTTCTGAGGAGCCTCGACCCCTTGCTCAGGAATACGACTTCCTCGCTGCGCACATAAAACGATTCCTCGGCAGGCAAGTTTCCGGCTCAGATGTGCTCAGTGTCTGGTCCGGCCTGCGGCCACTGTTGCGTAGCGGACACAGCGGCAACACGTCCAAACTATCGCGAGATCACAAGATCCTTATTTCTGCCAGCGGCCTTGTTACTGTGACCGGAGGTAAGTGGACGACATACCGTTTGATGGGCGAAGACACCATCAATCGCGCTGCTCCCGTAGGCAACCTTCCCGCCAGCCCCTCGCAAACCAGCAACTACCGTTTGCATGGCTGGTCTACACAGAACGCGACGGCCGATGACGTCGCTAGGGTCTACGGAAGCGATCTTCCCGCTTTGCACGCTCTTTGTACTGAGGTTCCCGACCTGATCCGTCCTCTCCATCCCCGTCTTCCCTATAACGGGTGTCACGTCGTCTGGGCGGCTCGCCACGAAATGGCGCGGTCAGTTGAAGATGTTCTGGCTCGCAGAACACGCGCATTATTCCTCGACGCGCGCGCCGCCATCGAAGCGGCCCCGGAAGTGGCACGATTGCTTGCGGCGGAATTGGGACACGATACTGCGTGGGCAAGCCGAAGCACCGAGTCCTTTCGCAAAGTAGCTTCTGGCTACATCTATAGCTAAGCGGTGAAATGAAAAGGGGGTAATTGTACGGTAAATACCGTACATGAAATTCTCGGCACCACTGTGCCGCAGCCCTTGCGATCCTCACGCTGGGATGTCTATAGTCAACTGAATTCCAATCAACCATGTTGTTGCAACACGGCTTCGCAATTGAGAGTGGAAAGACGGGAAAATAGCCTGCGCCCTCTCTGAACTCGTTACGAGGTGCTTATGAAAAGGATGCAATCTGCCCGCTCTCTCCTTGCCTTCACCCTGTGCGCCTGCACCATTCCCGCAGTGGCGCAAAACCCCTTCGACCGCTTGAAGCAGGCCGTCAAAGACAAGGCCACCGATAAGACGAATCAGCAAGTCGACAACGCCGTAGACAGTGCCGACAACGCGGCCACCAAGAGCGCGCAGCAGAGCGATTCACAGTCTGCCGCACCTGCCGCCGATGCCAATGCTTCGACTCCCGATGCTTCCAGCGCCACCGCCGATTCGGGTTCAGCTTCAGGTTCCGACTCTATCTCCGCATACCACAACTACGACTTCGTGCCCGGAGACACCATCCTCTTCGCCGACGACTTCACCTCCGCCGCCGATGGAGAATTTCCCGACCAGTGGGAACTGGTAAAAGGGCAAGGCGTCGCCAACCTGCAGAAAGGCCGCCACGCATTTGTGCTCACTGACGGCAACTACATGCAGACGAGCCCGCGGATCCGCCAGGCGAGCTATTTGGGCGACGCTTTCACCATCGAGTACGACACCTACTTTCTCTCCAATGCCTACCCGCTCCAGATCTTCTTCGAGGCTCCCGGCGACGTCGAAGGGTCGCTTGCAATAGGAAAGAGCTCAGTGGACTACGACGCCGGCAGCGAGAGCTACACGCTGAGCGGCAACCTTCCGGGATCAATTTCCGACGACAACTTTGTCGGCAAGTGGCGCCATATTGCGATCGCGGTCCGAAACAAGCAGATGAAAGTCTACGTCGACCAATACCGCGTCTTTACCATTCCCGATATGCACTTGGCCCCCACCGCGCTGCGTATGGGCGGACTCGCAGGCTCTGACGCCCCGCTCATCTTCACCAACTTCCGCATCGCCTCCGGCGGCGGCATGAACATGCTGGGCAAGAAGTTCACCGACGCCAAGCTCGTTACCCACGGAATCAACTTCGACGTAGACAAATCAACTCTCCGCCCCGAGAGCATGGGAACCTTGAACGAGGTCAAGAATATCCTCGACAGCAATCCGGATCTCCACTTTGAAATTGACGGCCATACCGACAACTCCGGCAATCCAGCTCACAATCTCACACTTTCGCAACAGCGCGCAGACGCGGTGAAGAGCAATTTAGTCAGCATGGGAGTAGCTCCCTCGCGCCTCACCACGAAGGGCTTTGGTGATACCAAGCCGTTATCCGACAACAGCACGCCGGAAGGCAAGGCCAACAATCGCCGAGTTGAATTCGTCCGCGTTCCGTAGTCCTTAGCCTCAGCAGATCGACGCATATCGTAAGTGACTAAAGCTCGCGCTTCCTCGTTCCGAGTGTGGAACGAGGAAGCGGGCCCCACGATTAGTTCTTTCGATCTACTACCTGGAGCTCCACCGGCTTTGCCGTCGAACTGATAGCCGGATCGTAATACTCGTAGACGCTTGAAGAAAACGTGCGTGCACGAATTGGATACTTTGCGCGCAGGCGGAAGCTTACCTTCACCGTCTGCATTGGTGTAAGCGCGTTGAAATAGAGGATCGCCTGCGTTGCGGTGAGCGAAACTTTTTCCAGGCGACCGCCCGCATCCGAATGCGTCTTCTCCTGGAGTGACTGCAAATCCTCGCTGAGAAGATCGAATCCGGGCGGGATTCCGAGATCGACCATCACCATTTTCGCCAGCTTGTGCGTATTGTTGTGTACGGTCGCAGTCGCGGTAATGATGTCGTTTCGAGAAAGCTCCGTGCGATCGTACGCCACATCGATTGACAGCGCTTCGTTCTCCGGCTCCTTATTCCATGGGATGAAGTAGCGACCGACCACCTGATAAGCAAGGCCCCCTGATCCGTCGAATCTGATCTGTACATCGTTGTCTGCAGCCGGGTCGATTCCCTTCAGCACGAACTGGTGAAGCAGGTCATTGTTGTCGGCCGTCAGATTCAGCGTCTCGACCGTCTTGCCGTTCAGCGAAACTGCGAGCGATCCCCGCACGTCAGATGCGCTCAGTTGCGTGGCAAGCAACAATGCGCGCAACGCCATGATCGTGGCCTGCGTTGTGCCCCAGTTCCCCGAGGCCTGCTTGTGCGCGGAGATGAAGTTCAGCGCTTTGCGCGCCGTATCGGAGGCCTGTCCCCATTTGAGGAGAGCCTGCGTGGCAAGGCCCGTGGTCTCGATAGATGCGCTCTCGCCGGTCGAGTACACGCCCGTCTCATTGGCGGTCCACGAAACCTGATCGTCTTTTTCTGTGCGAGCTTCCATCAGCGCCTGCACCGCATGACGGGTGAACTCGCGATCGTTCCCGAGCTCAATCGCGAAGTTTGCGATCACGGCTAGCGTGTAGGAATCATGGGCCGAGTCAGAGTGCTGATCGATGTAGTGTTTCGCTCGCTCGACCGCGTCGCCCTTGTACCCTGTGTTTGCAAGCGACCAGGCGATATATGCCGTGATGCGAAGCGCATCGGAGTTGTAGCGGTTGGTTGCTCCCTCGTTAATGAAATATGTGTCAGGCTTCCAGCTGCCATCCGGCTGTTGCTGGTTCGCGAGCCACTCCGCCGTTCGTTGGATGACGCGTGGATCGACCTCTGAGACCTTGGCCATGTCACTGAATTCCATCAGGCCGTAGGCTGTGAGGATTTTGTTCGCCGGAGCCCGACCGAACCATGAGAAACCCCCGCCGGGAACCTCGAAAGTGAGAAGACGCTGATACCCGTTCGCGATGTAGCCTTCGGCCTTCGCATGAACCTCCGGAGTGAGCTTCTTGGTCCGCTTCATGTAGTCAAGGGCCAGCACATTCGGATAGGTGCTTGAAGATGTCTGCTCGAAGCACCCGCCGGGCATGCTGAGAATGCTGTCCATGCCTTCGATGACCTGACTGAGAGGACCGGGATAGAGACGAACGAGGATGCTCGTCGCATCGGGGATTGCATCAGCCGGAAACTTGAGGTCGTGTTGGGCCGCTTTTTCCAGGCGGCCGTTGAACACAAGATTCTGCTCGCGCCCGTTGGGAATCACCTGAATCTCGCGAATCACAATGTCTTCGCGGGAATCCTTACCAGCGAGTTGAGCAGAGAGCGTGAGCTTGAATGTGCCAATTCGCTTTGCATCAATAGTGAATTGCGCCCCGCCTACATGGCCTGCCTCGACCTGGGCGGTCTTCTCGAGGTCATCCTCGTCAGGAGAGAACCAGTCTTCCTGCTTCAGCTGCAAGCTCACTTTACCGGCATTGCCGGTGTAGTTGTAGATGGCCACAGGAATGGACACGCGATCGCCTTGCGTGAGCGCCACAGGAAGATCAAGGTCAACGAAGAAGTCCTGAAAGACCTTGAGGCTCGCCGTACCTGAGCCGATGGCGCCGGATTGAGTCGAAGCCAGCATCGCGAGCCGCCAGGTCGTAATCGAGTCTGCCATCGGCACGGAGATACTCGCATTGCCCTCGCCATCGGTAAGGATCTCGGGATTGATGTACAGCGCTTCCGGAAAATAGGAGCGAACGTGAGGGGCATTTTCAGCTGCGGTTGATGCGGGCCTGTTTTCGCTCAGATCCCTGTTGCGCACTTCCAGCTGAACCGCGAAGTTGGCTCCTGTCTGCACCGCGGGGCCGCCCATCGCTTTCGCCACTGCCATCGGCGCTGCGCCAGCAATCGCATCTGCTTCAACCGTGACCATCTGACTCACCGCTCCAACAGAGAGCGTCGTTGCGACGACCGCGCAATCACGGGGAAGCAATCTGATCTCGTTTGAAAGCGACACAAAACCAGGCGAACTGATTTGAATGTGGTAGGGCCCGGCCGGTAATCCAGCAAAATCGAAGCCACCGTCCGCATCACTGTGAGCCGTACGCGTTGTCCCGAGGGCAGGCTGCCGCACGGTGATGGTTGCCCCTGGAATAACCGCACTTGTCTGATCCGTAACCACGCCCCTAATCTCTGCGAGGCCCGTCACCGGACCGCGGTCGTGCTCGATTCGCAGGTCGAACCTCCCTGCCTCATAGGGCGAGTGAAGGACCATGCCCGTGCGGTCTTCAATGTAGGCAGTCATGTCATCACCAGTGTTGAAGCGGCCATCAGCACCGGCGCTGCGAACGGCATAGATATGGGATCTCCCGCGGTTCCAGCCAGCAGGCTCGATGCGCATTGGATTGTTCCACGCATCGTGCGGCGTTGAACCGTTGTCGGCCGAGGTAAATGCGCTCGCGATCTTCTCCGGATGATCCGCAAGCTGCTGGCTGAGTTTCGCAGCAACCTCACGCACTTGCCCTACAAAGGCTGCATAGTAGCGACCCTGATACTCAACTAATTTATCTTGCGGGAGCGTTCGCCCGTATTCGACGTCGAGCTTCGACGGCATCGCCATTTCTGTAGCCGCAAAGAGAGCTCGGGTTGCCAAATCTTTCTGATTTTCGCCCTCCTCGCCCGCGCCTTCGACAACAGGTTCAATCGACAGCGAGTGAATCTCGCAACGCGGTTTCATCAACTCCTCTTCGAGATAGAAGAAGACTTTGGCAAAACCCGGTTGTTTTTCGGCAAGCGCGAACACCGCCTCATCTATTACCTGCAAACCAATCGCTGCCTGTACCCCTTCGCCGTGACTATTCGTTACATGAAAGCGAATCCGAGCATCGGCCCCGGGCTTGTATATCTGAGAATCACTGGCAGTCTCGATCCTTAGTTCCTCAGCCGGTTGGATGAAGACGAGTCTATGATCCGCTACTGCTTCGGCATCGCGTCCGAAGAGATAAGCATCGATGTCGAGTGTTCCAGCCATCTCGGGTGTTGCAGTCAGGTTTAACTCGCCCTGGCCGTTGTGCAGATCGAGATCCTTCGTGAGGATAGTCTGACCATTCTTCACCAGATCGACGTAGGCCGTGCCGCCCTCACGAGTCGAATACACATGAAGATGAATAGGGTCACCCGCTTTGAAGACTCCCTGGTCAACACGCACCAGGATCTGGTCTAAACCATCGCGCATCTGCAGAGGAACCGTAGTTGTCGTGCGGTTTCCCTTGTGGTCGTCGGCCGAAATTCGCAGTGAATCGAGAACCCTGCCGGGATCGAGGCGAACGATCGCCACACCGGAGGCATCTGTCCCCACGGACTTGTCTCGCTCCTGGTCACCGATCCGATCGATCCGCGCTGGTATATGGACAGTGAGCGATGTGCGCGCCGGCGTGCCGTCAGGATATGAGCTGATAATGAAAAGTTCGTTCTCAAGGTTCGGAATGAGCGTCCCACCCTCAGGAATGGCTGCGATGAGCAACGGAGACTCGCTGACGGTAATGGGCTCCCCGCGCGTCTCCGAATGGGACGCAGAATCCTTGACCGTGGCTTCGATGAGCACCCGCGCCGCACCCTGGCTCAAAGGCTTTCCCGCGAAGTAACCGGGGAGTTTGAAATCGAAGTGATAGGCGCCATCCTCACCGGTCTTGCCTTCACTTCGCGCTGCTTCGAACGTGGCGACATCCATGCCCGTCGCCTTGATTGTCACTGGAGCGTTATCTACCGGTTTTCCGAAGAAGTAGTTGGCGCGCAACGTGCCGGTAACGTGATCGCCCGGGCGAAAATCGCGTTTCTCCTTCCCATCTTTCTTCGTGAATTCAATCTCGACCTTGAACTTCGGCAATACGTAGCGTTCAACCTGCAGTGTAAGTTCGGCAGTATCCGGCGACGCCTCGGCGTCTCCCCTCAACGCGCGCAGATGATAAGCACCGAGATTGACCTCATCCGCCAGCGTGAACTCGGCTGATGCGATGCCGAACTTGTCTGTGGCGGTGGCTTTTCGAAACACTTTGTTGCCGCGCGAGTCCTCGACTTCAAACGTGAGCTTGCATCCCGCATCTGCTCGATGGCTGGCCTTGTCGAGTACCAGTGTGCGCATATGGATCGTTTGGCCGGGCTGATAGATGGGCTTCTCTGTCGTAAGCAGAATTGAAGCCTTCTCCTGCAGCTCGATGGGCTCGGCGTATTCGGTCGTGCCAATGGGAGTGTCGACAATCAGCCGCATCGTATATTTCCCGGTGGCACCTTCGGGAAGGCGAAACTCGGCTTCGAGCGTGCCGCGTTTATTGATGGACCCCGAAAATATGCTCCGTGTTGCTGAATTGGGCGCCACAAGCTCGATGCGCAAAGAACCGCTGAGCGGCGCGTTAGTTGCCGCGTCAAACACAATCACTCGAACCGCAGCGCGACTGCCGGCGACGTATGCCTTTTGACCAAGTACGTGAAGCACCGGCCTGCGCAGAATCTGCGAAATCGCTTCGACGCCTTCAATCGCGGGGAAAGCTGCGTTGTCGAACGTAAACTTGTAGCGGATCCGCTGCCACACCAGATCGTCATAATCGTGTGATTCATTCGGCGTAACCGTCTCCTGCCAGATGCCGTCGCCGGTTCCGACTTCAATCGCGCGTTCGCTGCGACCTAGAACGGTGTCCTCGGGGTCGAGAATCTCCACCACGAGTTTCCCCGGCCCGGCATGCGAAGAGTGATACGGAATGCTCGCACGAAGGCTGCCGTGCCTGTAAATCGCGTTGACCTGTTGGGCGCTGACGCAAACCGCGAACAGGACAATAGCTGCAACTGCGAACCATACTGCTGCGAAGCGAAGGAATGAACTGCCACGGCGGAGGATCGTCATGCACGTTCTCCTGCGCGCCGCCGCAAATGGTTACAGGCGGCCCGTCTGAGTGGAGAACGCGGATCTTCAGGAAACTTGCACGAGGCGAGTAGAAATATTTCTGGAACGGCTGGCGACGGCTACTTGTGCTTCCAATTCATGCCATCCGGGCTTGTCCAGTGCTCACCGTTGTCGGTGACTATCTCGAAGACCGGAGACGATGATTGCCGTCTGCGAAGATGCTTGACCTCCGGCGACCGAACGACATCAATGCTCATACTGTCCGCCTCCACTGTCACCGTTTGGGCCGCCGCACCTACGGAGAGCACCACGTTAGCGACGTTTGGCTGAGTCGCACTGACACTCACTCCTTGTGTGAGCTGTTCCTGGAATCCAAGGGCCTGCGTTTTCATCTGATACGAACCTGGAGCGAGGCCGTCGAGTCTGTAACGCCCGCTCGCATCGGATTTCTCAGTGCGTGTGAGACCGCCGTTGGCTGCCGTTACCGTCACGGTAGCGTCCGGAATTACGGCTCCCGACTGATCGGTTACCGTTCCCGATAAGAAGTTGTCGGCACCTTGCGGTGGCATATTTGCCGAAGCCAGTGATGCAGGTGCGGGACCAGTATTTGCCGCAGGCGCACTCTGAACAACTTCTCCGGCAACCATGTTGGCTGTCGGCGGAGCACCGTACGAAACCAGGTCAGCCCTCACAGCGCGCCCTTTCCACCTCACTGGAACCGCTCTCCAGCTTGTGCCGCCATCATCGCTCAGAAAGAGGTCGTTGTGAGCGTCGATCGCGAGAACCTGGCGAAGATGCGTAGCGATCGAAAGGACGGGCAGACCGCTCGGCAAGGAGAGCTGGGCAGGCATCTCTTCCGCCTTCTTAAGAGCGGGACCGCCCATCAAGATATTTGCACCTGCGGCCCGCTGCTCGATCTTGTCTCGATTGGACTCGCCACTAGACGCTGCGACCTCCGCCTGCTGAGCTGCCGATTCCGCGGCCTCGTCCGCGTTGGGATTGGGAGGTGGCAACGGCGTCGACACACTACGAGAAGCGCTCTGCAGCGCGCCAACTTCACGGTTTGCGATAGAAGGCTCCATCTGCTGCCGCGAGGCTGCGGCATTGTTCATCTTCGGAGGCCCCAACCGAGCAGTTTTTTTCGCGGGTTCAACCGCTTTCGCTTTTCTACGCGGAACGGACAAATTGTCTGCTAGAGGCGGTGAGGCCACCTCGGGCTCCGGAGGTCGAACTGCAGCGGTCTCGACCGGCGGAGTGAGTTGCTGCCGCGACGTCGATATTCGATGGACATGGATGATCGACAAGGTGATGACAGCCACCGCAGTGGCCGGTATCGCGAACCGCCATACTGCTAACCAGCGAGGTCTGGGTGCTTGGACCACTGAAACTGTGGGCACTTCCTCCGGGGGCAGCGACATGGCAACAGTCGCCCTGCACTCTGGACACACGGCAAGATGCGCGAGCATTTGCTGCTGCTCGTGCGCCGGCAACGCATGCTCAACGAAGGCGTTGATCTGATCCGCGTCTGGATGATATCCGGGTTTGTTCGCTTCGCTCATGGCGTATCCGCCGGCGCGGTCGTCGCTCCTTTCTTAGAGAACGGCGCAAGCTGCGAACTTTGCAGCAGCCCGCGCAAGTTTATTTCGAGGTCGCGTGGATCCGTTCCAAGCGCTTCCTCAGCAGCGCGCCTGCTCAACCCACTCTTCTGAAGAGTAGCAACGAGCTGCTTCCTAACATCATCCAGCAGACGTGAAAGCCTTCGACTCGCGGTTGCTTCGTGCACATTGAGGGTGCGTGCAACTTGCAGTAGCGTCTGACGATCAAGGAAATATGCCGAGAGCAAAAAGCAGTTCTCGGCTGACAAATCGCCGAGAGTTTTCTCTAATGCCTTTGCCACGAGGCCTGGCTCTACAGAATCGGGCAACGGCGATTCAGACTCAGGACAATCGACTTCATCCAGCGGCGTCTCCCGATGCGTGCGGCGGTGATGATCTCGCCACCTCTGGACAAGAGTTGTACGAAGCCAGCCGCGCAGGGAGCCGCGGCCCGAGTAGGAGGCGAAAGGCGAGCGACGCTCTCCGTCGAATTCGCGCAGCCCATAGAGCTCTGCATAGAGCGAGTCGGCAAGCTCCTGGCCGAGACTGGATGACCCCGTGATCGCAATTGCCGTTTGCGCAAGAAACGTTCGATACTCGCGTAGAAAGCGTTCCCATGCTGCTTCACGGCCGCGGGCACAGGCGTGCGCCAGCACAACTTCAGCTGCGTGAAGCGAAGCGAAGAATGCTTCGATCTGCTTGGTGCTGGCCTCAACCTCAGGAGCGAGCCCGTAGTTATGCTTTTTCCCAAGGGTCGCAAGCACTTCGCGAAACTCGTCCAGAGTGAGACCGCACGCTTCGCCTTCTCCCTTTCCCCACAGTTCCTGGAGGAACTCGGGGGAGACCTTCAGCGGCTGATTAGACGACTCCAGCCCGGTCGCTGCGGACTGTTGCTCGGCAGATTCTGTCAGGATGACATCTCCGCGCTTGGAAGCAGCCGTGTCCACGCAATTGAGAATACTGCATATATTCAATCGCCCGCCGGATAGCGAGTTGCGAGATCAGGGCCGCCTCACATCTCGATGACAACTTTTCCCAGCGAACCGCTTTCCACCTGCGCATATGCAGCCTCAATGTTCGCGGACGAGAACTGCTCCCGACTTAGCAACGGCTTGAGTTTTCCAGCCTCGGCCAATGCCGCTGCTTGCCCAAGGATCCATCCATGATGTGCACGGCCCACACCGCTGAGCAAAGGCATCAGAGTAAACACTCCTGAGTAAGTAGCCGAGCGAAAAGAGAGCGGTGCGAGCGAGTGCGTTCCCCATCCGAAGGCGCTCACGACACGGCCCGTGTAACGCTTCACTGCCAGAAATGAAGCATCGAGTGTCGCGCCTCCAACAGTGTCAAAGACAACGTCAAAGCCCGCTCCTCCGGTGCACCCTTCCACATAGTCCGCAACCGAAACGACACGATAGTCGATCGGCGTCGCACCGAGGCCTTCAACAATCCCGCGCTTGCCCTCTGACACAGTCGCAAAAACATTTGCGCCATAGGCATGAGCAATCTGCACTGCGATGTAACCAACTCCACCCGCGCCGGCGTGAACCAGTACGGACTGCCCCTCGTGCACCTTGGCCTGATCCATCAGGGCTTCCCACGCAGTAATCACTGCGAGCGGCAAAGCGGCCGTCTCGCGCATCGACAGGTTCTTGGGTTTATGCGCCAGCAAATCTGCATCGGCGTCGATTACCTGAGCAAGCGTACCCTGCAAACCGCCAACCCCACCGGCCATGCCATACACTTCATCGCCCTGCTTGAACGTCGTGACATCCGGCCCGACTTCCTCCACGATGCCTGCCATATCCAAACCAAGAACAGCCGGAAGAGGCTGCTTCGCGTGTGCCGCCTTCGCCGCGCGAATCTTCGTGTCCAGCGGATTCACACCGGCAGCTACAATCCTTACCCGAACATGCTTCGGTTTCACGGGCGTATGGGTCACTTCGACCTTCCTGAACTTTCCGCCCGGCTCATCAATCATCCACGCGGCCGCACCCATCAGTGCACCACCTTCGCTAGAAACTCGCGCATCCGCAGTGCGACTTCGTTAATGTGCGTCTCCAACGCGAAATGGCCCGTGTCGAGAAATTCCACTTCCGCATTCGGAATGTCGCGCTTAAATGCTTCTGCTCCTGCTGGAATGAAATACGGGTCACGCTTACCCCATACCGCGAGCAGCGGCGGTTTCCACTTCCTGAAGTACTCCTGGAACTTCGCGTACAGCTTCACGTTGTTCGCATAATCCAGAAACAAGTCCAGCTGAATATCCTGATTGCCGGGCCTGGCGAGCAGCGTCGCATCCAGCGTGTATCCCTCTGGCGCCAATGCGCTCGGGTCGGCGATGCCTGATCCGTACTCGTGCCGCATGCCTTCCGCGTTCAGCGCCTTGCGAATCGCCTCACGATTCTCCGAGCTTGGCGTCGTCCAATAACGCCGGATCGGCGCCCAGGCATCTCCGAGCCCTTCTTCATATGCATTGCCGTTCTGCGACACAATTGCCGTCACCTTCTCCGGACGCGCCATCGCGATGCGGAATCCCGTGGGCGCCCCGTAGTCGAAGACATAGAGCGCATAGCGCTTCAATCCCAGCGCATCGATAAACGCCTCGATCGTTTTGGCAATGGCGTCAAACGTGTACCGGTACTGGCGCGCTTCCGGAACCTCCGTGAATCCAAACCCAGGCAGGTCCGGCGCAATCACACGATACTTATCGGCGAGCCGTGGTATCAGCTCCCTGTACTGGAACGACGACGTTGGAAATCCATGCAGCAGTAAGATCACCGGCGCGTTCTTCGGCCCAGCCTCGCGATAGAACACCTTCACGCCATCCGCCTCAACGCGGTGAACGGCAGTACGCGGCCACATCTTTGAGCCGTCCTGATGCGCGTCTCCGGCTGCAATTGTCACGTTGGAAAACAGCGAATTCAGCCCTTCCGCCATCGTCGGATGCGCCAGAATGGCGTCACGCAGCACGGTATACGGTGCGCGCGCCTGCATCACCATTTGCACCACGGCCATCACCTCGCCCGCCTCTGCTCCAACCATCGCGAAGCCCAGAATGCGTCCGGCCTCCGTGTCGATCAGGGCTTTCATAAATCCCTGCGTCTCGCTGATTGTGCGCGTCCGCAAAACTGCAGCCATCGGTAAGCGCGTCACCTGCACGGCAATTCCTTTGTGCTTGGCCTGTGCCTCCGTCAAGCCCACTTGTGCTACCTGCGGATCGGTAAACAGGCATGATGGCATCAACCGGCCGTGTGTCGAGCGGTTTCCGCCCGCCAGGTTGTCCCGGATCACGCGAAAGTCATCCAGCGAAGCGTGCGTAAATTGGGGGCTTCCCGCGCACTCGCCAATCGCCCATATATCCGGCGCTGTTGTCTCAAGCCTGCCATTCACTCTGATGTAGCCGCGATCGTCCAACTCCACTCCGGCAACATCCAGCCCCACCCCTTGTGTATTCGGAGCACGTCCTGCGGCCACCAGCACATCGCTTGCAACAACTTCCCGCTCTCCCGCTGGAGTGCGAATCGCGAGCTTCACTTCAACCCCGGACCTGCCGCTGACGCTCTCAATCTCGGCCGACGTCACCACATCGATTCCTTCAGCGACCAGAATCCGCTCAATCTCGTCCGAAACATCGTGATCCTGGTTGGCAAGCAGATGTGGCACGTGCTGCACGATCGTCACCCTGCTCCCAAACCGGCGCAGCGCCTGCGCAAACTCGAGCCCTACGTACCCGCCTCCCACCACCACAAGATGTTGCGGCAGATGACTCAGTTCGAGCAGCTCAATGTGCGTCAGCGGATCGCACTCCTCGAGACCCGGCACAGCGAGAATCGAAGCCTGTGTGCCGAGATTCAGAAATATTCGCTCCGCATCGACTCTGATCTCGTCCTCTTCCTCCTCCAGCCGGACCTCAAGCGTCTTCGGACCTACAAACTTCGCGCTGCCCATTACCAGCCGCGCACCGGTTGTCTTGTACTTGTTCTTGTGAATTTCGATCAGCCCATCGACCATCGTGCGCTTCCGCGCTCTTACTGCCTCCATATCCACCAAAAACGCACTTGTCAGAGAACCAAATTCGCTCGCATGTTGAACGAGGTTCGCCACCTTCGCGCTCCAGATCTCGTTCTTCGCAGGCAGACAGTTGATGTTCGGGCACGAACCGCCAATGTATTTCCGCTCGATCACCATCGTCGGCTCGCCCGACTGGGCCAAATGCCACGCGAGATACTTGCCACCCTCGCCGCTGCCAATGATTACGTTCCGGCAATATTCCGTATTCATGGGAAAGCCTCTATCAGAGATGTAGTGGCCGCTAGCGCTCGCTGTGCTCTGATCGCTTGCGACAAACGGTGACTTGAATCTGGCTTATTTTCGACTTCACGCCGTTCACGGATGAACGAAGCTGGCAGCAACTCAGACCAGCGTCAGCCGCAATCCCGTTCCGCGTGGAACGTTGACCGAGCACTTACCCTGCTTGAGCGAGTCCGTTCTCTTCGAAGCTGAGATGTGCGCTTCACGGCTATCCAATGCCGGTGCGCTTAAGATCTCCGTCTCCACCGCTCCATTCGCGCCACTGCCAAAATCGACTTCAACTTCAACGTCCGCAGAGGCGTCCTTGTTCAGAATGATCACTGACGTTTGGCCGCCGCGCAGCTTCGCTGCATAAGCCGTCGCGTTCACTCCTGCAGCCTGCAGCGTTGTCGAGAAATCGGTTTTCAACAGCGTTCCGCCGCTGAACGAGCCTGCAAACTTGAGTCCGTAAGCAACGGGCTCCAACAGATACTCCGAGCCGAACGTCGCAATAGGCGAATAGAAAGGATGCGGATGCGTCGCGATTTGTTCGGGAGTTTCGCCACTCGCCTGCAAGAGCCCGTCGCCCGGCAGTGATCCGCCAACGGAATTTGCCACCGATTTGCCCGTGCCGCCATGCAGATTGATACCGGAATAGTTGTTGCTGGCCAGCAACAGCGAATAGTCCGCCGACCAAAGCGCAGACGCAAACACGTCAGAAACTCCCGGCTTGCCTCCGCGATAGCATGTATTGCCCTCCGTCATGCGTACACGTGCACCGACCTTGCTGGCCGCTGCGGTCGCTATATTCGCAGTGTTCTGCACTTTTTGCATCGTCGCCGGTTTCAGCAGGTTCGGAATATTGACTTCAGGGTTTGTCGCTGGCCCGCCAAAATAATAATGGTGAGTCAGTGTCGTCACACGCGGCGGAGCCTGAATCGCAGACCACTGATCGGCTATCTCTGTTAGCCATGACACGTCGCTCGCAACATCAGGCATGCCAAACTTTGCCGAGGGCACCTTGGCCGTAATCGCGCGGGCCAGCGTGAGCCATTCGTCCAGATACGTCTTCGGCGACCAGGTTTTCGGATCCCGCAAGTGCCGGCTGAACAGATCCACTTCGTTGCCGATCTGAAAGTACTGCAGGCGGCTGCCCAGCGCCTCGGCAACAAAGAGTGCTTCCTCAGCCGCGCGCGCCGGAGTATTCGTGCCCATCCCGATACCGTACAGGCACGTCCAGCCAGTGGCTTCAAGGAACTCCGCCAGATTCTTGACTGCTCCTGCCGTCACTGGGTAGTACCGGGCCGCCGGCTCGCCTACAACTTCACGCACTGCAGGGTGCTGCGGTTCGGGCGAATCAGCCGTAGGTTTCCAGTAAGCAAACTCGCTCGTGTTGCCGCCAAGTCGCAGAACGCCATTCGGCGACAGTGCCTTAAACGCGCGAATCAGGCCCTGGTTCTGCGCCGAAAAGAAACTTGGGTCAACGAGCTGCTGCACCTCATACGAGAGACCGACAAAGTCGCCCGGCATCTGAGGCCCAGTCCCGTTCGAAGGAACGGTTAGCGTAACCTTCACTTTGCTTTGGCCCAGCAAACGCAGACGTAACGCAGCGAGCGTACTCGCCGTCGCAGCAAGAAACTTCCGCCGTGTAAGCATCTTCATAGAGAGTCGACAACATTCTTGCACATAGATCCGCCCGGCCTCTTGCAGGCTACGGGGCAGCTTCCCGCAGCCGGGGGAACTCCGCCGCTGCCTCAGACTGTCACTTTTAACAGTTCCCCGCGAACTGCCACTCAGCTACCATCGCGACGTTCGACGCCCGGCTCGCTGATCTCCGAATCAGCCGTGCAGCGTACGTCAGATGCAAGCGACTCCATCCGACTCAAAGGAGAAAGCAGATGGCGAAGACCGAGAAGCCAAACATCCTTTTCATCATGGCAGACGATATAGGGTGGTTCAACATCAGCTGTAACAACAACGGCGTCATGGGCTATCGCACGCCCAATATCGATCGCATCGCGAAAGAGGGCGCGAACTTCACCGACTTCTACGGTCAACAGAGCTGCACCGCCGGCAGGGCAGCATTCATCACCGGTCAGTCGCCGATTCGAACCGGCCTCACCAAGGTCGGCGTACCGGGTGCCACACTGGGCCTCAGCTTTGAAGACCCCTCCGTCGGCAACTTCATGAAGAGCTTCGGTTATGCGACTGGTCAGTTCGGAAAAAACCACCTCGGCGATCGCAACGAACACCTGCCCACCGTCCACGGCTTCGACGAGTTCTTCGGCAACCTCTATCACCTCAACGCCGAGGAGGAGCCCTACTATCCCAACTATCCGAAAGATCCAAAGTTCCGGGAGCAGTTCGGTCCCCGTGGCGTATTGAAGTGCAAGGCTACCGACAAGGACGACACCACCGTCGATCCCCACTTCGGCAAGGTCGGCAAGCAGACCATCGAAAATACCGGCCCACTCCCCAAGGAGCGAATGGAAACCGTCGACGAAGAATTCCTTTCGGGCGCGCTCGACTTCATCGACCGAAAGACAAAAGAGGGCAAACCATGGTTCTGTTATTTCAACCCCACAAGAATGCACATCTGGACGCACCTGAAGCCCTCGTCAGTCGGGAAAACTGGACTCGGGCTTTACCCGGATGGCATGGTTGAGCTCGACGGCTATGTCGGCCAGCTCCTCAAGAAACTCGACGATTTGAAGGTCGCCGATAACACCATCGTCGTCTTCACCACGGACAACGGCGCCGAAGTCATGTCATGGCCCGATGGTGGAGCAACGCCTTTCCGCGGCGAAAAGGACACCAACTGGGAAGGAGGCTGGCGCGTTCCCTGCGTGATGCGCTGGCCCGGAGTCATCGAACCCGGCCGCGTCATTAACGACATCTGCTCACTGCAGGACTTCATTCCGACCTTCGCCGCCGCCAACGGGGAGCCCGACATCGTCGAGAAGGTGAAAAAGGGCCACGAAATGGGCGGCAAGACCTATAAGGTTCATCTTGACGGCTTCAACCTGCTGCCGTTCCTCAGCGGCAAGGATGAAAAATCGCCGCGCCAGGGCTTTCTCTACTGGAGCGATGATGGCGACTGCATGGGGATCCGCATAGAGCGCTTCAAGATCGTATTTGCGGAGCAGCGAGCCTCAGGGCTTGACGTCTGGCGTGAACCGCTTTCCCCGTTGCGCGTCCCCAAATTCTTCGACCTGCGGGCAGATCCCTTCGAACGCGGCGAAGAGGGCGTCGGTTACCAGACGTGGATGTTTGAACAGGTCCAACTCATGTACCTGGCACAACCCCTTCTCGCGAAGTGGCTCTCGAGCTTCAAGGAGTTTCCACCGCGCGCCAGGGCGGCCAGCTTCAGCATCGACCAGGTCGTCGAAAAGCTGATGCCCAAGGACTAACCAGAGCACTGTGGACAACCCGCCTGAAATAGAAGAGGCCGCTCAAACGAGCGGCCTCTTTAAATTCCCTATTATCAGGGGATGAATTGGTTGCGGGGGCTGGATTTGAACCAGCGACCTTTGGGTTATGAGAAGGCACCTTTACAACAAGTGCTTTAGAACCAGTCGTCCAAAGGTCCTCACTCTGACACTTTTGAACTAATTGGCGACCTAATTCCTATTCGATCAATGGCCTAGAACTCATCAACTTAAGCGGCTTATCGCCTATCGACGCCATCACGCTATTGATTGACGCACGCTCGTTCCGCCACGAACTGACCGTTCCGGGGCAACAGGCTTCTTCATTGTGACAGTTGCGACAGGTGGGTCCATTTCAAGAAGCTCGCGCACAGTGATAGAACAATTTCGCGACCTTCTTTCTGCTGAAATCTCCTGACCTCTTTTTGTGCATCAATGGTGAAGTCGAAACCAACGAGGTATCCCTTCTCACGATTTTCTCGCGCCATGACCGCCTCGAAAGAATCGACATCAGGACGACCAACTTTGTCCTTTTGCTTTACCTGAACGGGATACCAGTCATCCATGAATGCGAACTGGTCGGCTATGGCGCGGCCTTTGGGCAGCGATGACACGGGAAATATCCTCCCATCAATACCCATATCTCCAACCTGAGTTCTATTGGGCAAACCCCCAATTTTAATCACCGCCCAGTTCTCAAACTCAAATGGCGGTAGCCTGCGAAGCTCAGCCTCAGTACGAGGAAGATCACGTACGATAAAGCCGCGCCCGATCTTCCACAACTTTTCATTCTCTGCAATTCCGCAATTATCGCGCAGACGTTTGGCCATCACTCTACACGCTGTCGGTGATATATCGATGCCGATCCATCGTCTACCACCAGCGGCATTTTGAGCGGCAACCAGCGCGGTTCCGCAACCGCAAAAAGCATCTAGGACAACATCTCCCGGTCGCGAGGAAATTTCAATGATGCGGTCGAGCAGTTTGAGGGGTTTCTGCGTCGGATAACCTACTCGTTCTCCTGCGACGCCCTGCACCGGCCCGATGTCGTCCCATACGGACCCAAGTGGAACGCCCTTGCCTTCGTCGAGATACCGCTTCAAACGGGGCACGGCACCGGTTTTAGTTTGAATGATCTTGCCTTCGGCATGCAGGCGCTCCATGTTTGCTTTGCTGTAGCGCCAGTATCGAGTGACGCCTAAGAACTCATAATGGGGGTTCCCTTTTGACGGCGATGCTCCTCCGGGTGCGCCTAAATCTCCGAGTTGGTAGTGCCGTCCGGTTTCAGGTTCCACATGCTTGTAGAAGTTTTCGATATATTCAGGGTCGTAAGGTCGATAGAGATGTTTGAAGAAGTAGTCTTTGCTCTTGCTGTACGTTAGCAATGTATCGTGGACTCGGCCAAGGTGCTTTGATCCTTGTTTCGCATCATTGTGCGATGACTGGCGTTTCCAGATGATCTCGTTAATCAAGCCACCTTCTCCGAAAATCCGATCCAACATGACTTTCACATAGTGGCTGGCGTGCCAATCGCAGTGAAAATAAAACGTGCCTGTCGCTTTTAGAACGCGTGCCAACTCAACACATCGGGGCTGCATAAACTCGATGTAGGCTTGGGTGGACGAATGGCGGTCCTCAAACGAACGCATCTCTGCACTGTAGTTCCAGAACACTTCGTAGTTTCGATTGGAATTGAACGGGGGATCGATGTAGATGAGATCGACACAGCCGTCAGGCAATTTGGCTAAATGGTCGAGATTGTCGCCGCAATAGATGACGTTCGTATCGACGAACGCACCAACTCTCGATCCAGCGATTGTGGCTAACTTAGACATTTGAGATCGAGGGTGAGACTAGCATGAGGGCAACTACACGGGGGTACCGAGAGGCCGAATCTTCTAGAAGGGACACATCACTGGAGTAATTAGGCGCCGTTCAGCGCTTCCGCTTGGTCTGATGTCCAGATCGCTTCTTAGCCGTCCACTTTTCACGTACGGTCAGCCACGCGCCGATAGCGAGGCCCAGCTTCGTCACCATATCAATCCACGGGTTGATGTCATTGGGAAGGAGCATCGAATCTCTCTCGGTGTTAACACGAGACTGGGCACTTACGGGCACTCACGGCACGTCTCATCTACCAGAGAGAACAAACGGTAGGTAGCAGCAGTAAGGGCTTCCTGCCCTCGCGCCGAAAAAGCCAGCGCGGAGATTCGAGCTTTGGGACTCGAACTGGCTCAACCTTAGCACATAGGGTTGTGCAAAATGAGATTCAGAATCGCCTGACAACAAACAGCGGGCTGAGTTCTGTATCGCCAAGCGTCACTTCTTGCCTGATGAGGAATCGGAATGCTGTGCTTCGATCACCGAACCGGTATATGGTTCGTGTTCAATCACGGCCGAATGTGGAAGAAGATGCCTTTTCAAGAACGGGAGGAAGTCGTGCTTCAGCTCATGTACTCCGTGTAAAGCACCGCAGATTACGATAATGGTCCGAGCCGCTTTTTCTATCTTGTCCCGCAGGCTCCCGCCTTTTGCTTCGTTCGCTCGAACGTCTGCCTGAATCGATTGGTCGGTTGCAAGAGTGCCCGCCAATGCTCGGAACGCGCTATCTATGCCTTCGGCTCCCCATATCTTGTAGTCTCTCACCGCTTTCCGAATGTCATCAATGCACTTCTGCAATTTCTCGGCACTGCTCAACGGAAGGGACTCTTCTTGTATCGCACGTTCAAGGTCATCAATTGCTTTTATGATCTCGGTTAGATCGCCCTCCGGAGCTTCATACTCGGGCACCACGGAATGAAGATGTAAGGAAGTGAATTGGACCGCTGCCACGTCTCTCACTGTGAGATGGCTCTTATAGGTGTTCCACGCTTGCCCAGAATTTTTGGGGTTGAAGCAGGCTCGTAATGTAGGGAAAGCATTGCTGTACTCAAATGATTCTCCAGCCAAGAACGTTTCCACTTCCTTTTGTGATCTCTCCAGCATTCCTGTAATTGCTGTGTAGGCCAATAGAAAAGTTCTGTTTGGGTCAGGGTCTTTGATTTGGAACACTGATGCAAGAACATCTGCGACCGGTGCCGCGACATTGTTGGACGCAAGTTTATTGAGGATTGCGCTCAGGCGTTCCGTGGCATTGGTACGCTTCCTACTCACTTCACTATTCTCGGTGGGCATTGTGCATTTAGCTTAAACCGATCTAGCGCCGATCACCACTGTGTATGGAGCAGACTGCACATTATTCAGTGGGGTGTTTGCTTGCTCGGTTCGCCGGAGCGTAACCCAAGGGGTTTGTGTTGGCCCCTCCGATCCCTGAAGCTCATTGACGCGGCAATGCCCATCTCTGACCGCCATCCAGCGGATAGCAGGGATACGAGCAGCAGGGACTCAGAGATGCTGCGTAAGCTCCAAGACTGTGTTCCCTCTGGCAGCGACCACAATAATGCGTCGGAGCGGCTTCACAATCCGCTTCGATGTGGGTATGGTTCAACGGTTTAATTGGGTTCTCAGGCATCTTGACCTCTTCTCGCTCGGTTGAGCAGAGTACCACACATGCTACTCGCAATGTTGTTCCGTGCCCTGTAGGTCTTTGTAAGCCGCGCCTTTCCCAATCAAGAGGCAATATGTGTATCTCCCCATCTCAAAATACTCTTGTACGTCTTTCATCATTTCATCGTCCTTTTTTCCTGCCGAATACCGATAAAGGGTTTTCCCATTTTCGAGAAAGAATGTTGCCCAATAAAGGTTAAGAGGAGTCGGAGGAACGTCGCACGTAATCTTTCGCAGTCCGTAATTGATTCTCCGAAAAGGATGGGTGAGGCAGAAACCATCGACGGCTTTTTGCACTGCTCCGGTGAGCGGTGCTTCTTGGCACGGTGTTTTCGTTCCATCCTTCGCCTCGTAAGTCTGAGTCGGGTTGGCTTTGCAGAACGAGTCTAGTTTGTGCTTATCGACCGCTGCTCCTATAGCAGCCCCCAATCCGTACCCAATCGCATACCCTGCTTGGTAGTCTTGTTCTCTCCGCTCTTCGATCTGTTGCTGCAGTTGAGTGTCAGTAGATGACGTAGGCGCAGGCGACGGCGAAGTCGTAAGGATGTTCGCATTTCCTCGTCCGTCATACGTGCCGCTACTGACACTGCCATCGCTATTATTTAAGAAGATATTTCCATGCTGGATTATGCCGGTTGTGATTCCCTTGTTGTCTACAAGCAACACATTGCCATCTTTGACGGTGCCGAAAACTGTCTCTCCGTTGCTGGAGTTAACGAACACCCTTCCATCTCTTACTGTCCCAGTTGCGAAGTTCCCTTTTGCATCGTGGTAGTAGAAATTCGGGCCATACTGAGCAGCGGTTGCCTGATTCCCATTGCTGTCATTGATCGTTAGGGCAGTCTGTGCATACACGGGGCCGACAAGAAGAAGCACTGGAGCAAGTGCCTTTCCGAGCATCAGTCTTTCTCCTCTTGGTATTGATGAACTGGGCAAAGATAATATCGCAAAGCTGAGCCAACATTTACAGGTTGGCAACCGCGACGCACTACAAAATAGTCATAGGACGGCATTTGCTTGACCTAGGAGCGGTTTTTGAGGGGATGGCGGACCCTAACCATACCCCTCAATTCCGAGCGCTTAAATCGCCCGCCCTACTGAGCTACTCGATAAAGCGTCTGACGACTGATGCCGAATGTTCGGGCAAGCTCTGCTTTCTTCTCCCCGGCTTGTATGCGGTCACGTAGCTCCTGAATGCGCTCCGGTGTCAGCGAAGGCTTTCGACCTTTGTACAGACCCTTACGCTGTGCCAGAGCGATTCCTTCCCGCTGGCGTTCTTTGAGCAACGCGCGTTCAAATTCTGCGAACGCCCCCATAACAGAAAGCAGCAGCATCGACATGGGCGAGTCTTCCCCGGTGAATGTCAGACGCTCCTTGATAAACTCCACAGGCACGCCCCTCCGCGTTAGGTCCAGAACGATCTTGCGCAAGTCGTCCAGATTGCGGGCTAGCCTGTCCATTGAGTGAACCACCAGAACATCCCCTTCCCGCAGGTATTCCAAAGCCTGCTGTAGTTCAGGGCGCGCTGTGTCCTTTCCACTGGCCCTATCGGTGAATGTCTTATCCAACGTCACGCCATCAAGCTGGCGTTCGGTGTTTTGGTCAAGAGTGGACACGCGGATGTATCCAACCCTCTTATCGCTGGTATGTCGTAAAGTCATGTTCTCCTCTCAATGGGCTTGTATCAGGCGGAACGGGGCGCACAGAGGGGATCATGGTGCGCCTATTCCCCTTTGGTCTGGCGGGCTCTGGTGCTTACTGCACACTATGCACAGACTGAATGGCAGCATCAATGCTGCTCAGCAGGTATGCCAAGGATTCTGGTGACGGGACCTCCACTGTAGACGCCATCCCGTTGCTGGCTGCAAGAATTGCCCCGTCTATTTGAGCAGGCAGAGAATCCGTGCAGGCACGATTCCCTTCGCAACCGTCCATAAAGCAGATGTGATACCCGCACTGAAGGCAGGTTCCCAACTCTTCGCCCATGCGAACTTCCCCGCACGAATGGCAGTAGGTGGCTTACTCTTGCTGCTCCAACGGCAACTGATCGACTTTCATGGTTTTGTCCCTTTCAAGAAGATGATGTTGACATCTGTCTAATGTCACTTTGAAGTCTATGACTCTTTCGATAATATGTCAATAAAATAAAATTGTGATCCTAGTAGTACACTCTTTCTGTCACTTTGGATCGCTCCATTAGGCTCTACCCTAATGTTGCACTGCCTGAACTTGACGCCCGTCATGCAGCACAACTTGTGCGTGGTACGCTGCTCTCGCTAACCCTACGGAGAGGCATAAGACGATGGACCAACCGACACGGAACGAATCTGATTACCCGAGTCCAGAGAGAGTTAGGGAATTCTGGAATGCTTGGCAGGAGAGAGGTCAAGAAGGAATCGCTGAGATGCTTCGCAAGGTGGAACGCGAGAGGGAACAGAAGCGAGATAGTGGAACGGACGACCGATGAGCAACGTAAGGAGTCTGTCAATCGGTATGCGGGCATCCTGTGTCGAAGGCGCTTTACTTTGGAGCAATGCAAGAAAAGTGCCACAAAAACCACAAGACTGCAAACCGGATAATGCGATCATCAGCAGCGGTGCTGGTATTGTGCTGCGTTATGTAACTATCTGTATCCAATAGCCTTGGGTCCCCTTACAGCTAAAACCATTCCGATGCCGTGGGGGTCCCCGGCCAGTCTCTAAGCTCGGTCCATAGCGTTAGACAAAATGACAAAATACCCCCCTCGAACACCTACCGAATCTCGACATATATAGGATGGGTCCCTTTGACCGCTGTTGTAGGCAGGACAAGCAGGGTTCCCTTTGAACGCAGTATGGATTAGGGTCCCTTTGAAGGCTTGAGGGTGCGCGGTGCTTGAGGGGAAGTCGTCAGCAATTGGGTCTCAAGGTCCGCTGAAATACTTTTGCCCTACAGTCTTCTATTTTTTACCTTGACAACTGACGAAAAGTGTGGTATCCTGATAATAGGGCAATAGACTTTTGATCCGCCTGTCATGGGCGGGTTTTTTATTTAGGAACGTTTTTGGATAAGCCTACAGTTAGACCCCTTCACATCTGTGAGCAAACCGTTCGCCGGCAGCGGCAAGAGCTTAGCGGTGCGTCCATCTAAGCAATTCTCCACTTGTGCCAAGTGGGAATGACGAATCTCTAGAACCCACGCTATTCGGGCCGTTTTTCAATCGTTCCGCAGGGACGCAGTGAAAAGGAGGTGCTGTGCTCTCCACCGTACCTACATGGTCCAAACGCCCACCAGTTTGTGCCGAATTGAAAGGAGGACAGTGAGAGGCAAGAACCTAAACATTACCGGGTTAAGCTATTCAACCATTACAGTTCAGGGCAGGGGCTCCAAAGCTAGATATTGGAAACATACCTGTAGCAGTTGCGGGAGCGAGTCAGAAGCGCCCGGCTACAGGCTCACCCAAAAGGCAATCATCTGTGAGTGTCAGCGGAATCGGGTCCGTCACGGACATGCACGGAGGGGAAAGCATTCTCCTACATACGGCAGCTGGCAGAGTATGCACGCTAGAGTGAGGCGGGAGAAGAATTACGAGGGTATAAAGATTGATCCTCGATGGACCCACTTCGATGACTTCCTAGCAGACATGCACGAGAGACCAGAGGGTAAAACTCTGGACAGGTGCAACCCGTTCGGGGGTTACGGACCGGATAACTGTCGTTGGGCACCCTTAGATGTGCAGGCTGAAAACAAGAGAGGCGCGAATCTGATCCGCTACTCTGTGTCGATTGAGGGACGATGCGGAAAGCACTTCACTAAAGCCTACGGGACCGCAAGCGAATGGGCTTGGTATCTGCGCGAGGTATCAGGCAGCACGATATGGACTACCAACTATCTAAGGTTGGTGCTTCGCGGAATGAGCATCGAAGACATTCTCTCGTCGGTTAGTTCGTTTCACGTCCCAGACGCCGAGATTGAGGCGATCAGGAATAGCAGGGAGTTCCACCACATGTGGGCGGACTACAATAGCGTCGTCCTCGAAGAAGCGTACCTGCAAGCCGTGTGAGGCCAGAAGACGCTGCATAGTATGCAAACCGACAACGCTCCGCAATTCGCGGAGCTTTTTTATTTGGAAGGTATGTCAAGTATGGGTAAACGAAAAGACTTAACAGGGCGGCGATTCGGTACATTAACCGTCCTCTACCGAGGCGCAAACGACGACAAGGCTGCTAGATGGGTATGCGCCTGTAATTGCACACCGGACGCAAAGATAAGCGTTGAAGGAGCATCTCTTAACAACGGGGATACACGCAGCTGTGGATGCCTACGAATCGAGAAGGCGAGACCACGCAGGATGAACCTCACCGTGCAGACACTCGGCACAATCTCCGACTTGTCGGACCCAACCGCCGCACAAGCGGCTTGATCTTTGAGGAAACCAGCAAATGATCGAACAACTTTATACCACCAAGGAAGTAGCAGAGGTTCTGCGCGTGACGGCTAAGGCCGTTGAGAAGTGGCGATTTGAAGGAAAACTGCGGCCTGTAAAAGTCGGCAAACTCAATCGCTATCCAGAGAATGAAATTCGGCGCTTCATCGAAGCAATAACCCCAACGGCTGCGATTGCCTAATCGAAGGCGTATCCGCCCTGCACACTTCTACACGCATATCTATATGGACACTACAACTAAACCAACACCAGCAATTAAGCATGGCCATGCCCGAAGCGGCCATCAGAGTCCTGAATACAACGCTTGGTGCAACGCTAAGAAGCGTTGCTTCATCCCCACACACCCGAAGTATCCCCAATACGGTGGACGCGGCATAACGATGTGCCGGGAATGGCGAGACTCATTTCCGGCATTTCTGCGTGATATGGGACCGCGCCCAGACGGGCATCTTTCCTTGGACCGCATCGACAATAACGGCAACTATGAGCCGGGGAACTGCCGATGGGCCACACACCAGCAACAGAACCGCAACAGACGCAATAACCGAGTTCTCGAATGCGGCGGTGTTAAGAAGACCGTTTCAGAGTGGGCTGATTATCTGGGCGTCACCTATAAGACCTTGCGTCTCCGCTTGCGGAACGGGGAGACACTTTGCAGTCTGATCGAGGAACTAACGTTGCCGAAGGCAGCATGAAAACGAGACATGGATTATATGAAGGAAAAATCAGTATTAAAGACTGTGCGACGGCTCGTCCGTTGGGTTTCAAAAAAGAAGATAGTTAACAAAAACGATAGTGCTGCCGAATCGAATGAGCAGGCTCAGCAGCAGTTCTACACCACGCTGACGAAAAACTACAACACCGACTTCGGACAGTTTGAAGGCGCGACAGACGGACTCATGTCCAAGGCTGACGCCTATCGTAAATGCCGGTCCCGGTCAGTACGGATTCGACGCCACAGAAGACGCGGCCATCAGAGGGCAGGCAATCACGAACGACGCTGCCGCTGCACAGAATGCAGAGCAGGCCGCGAATCAGCAGATCACCGCACAGAACGGCGGGGCTGCTGTCATGCCCACAGGCGCAGCTGAGGAGCTCAAACAACAGTCTGATGTGCAGGCCGCTCAGAAGTTGTCGAGCGATGAAAACCAGATCACGCAGGCAGGATACCAAGCTGGTCAGCAGAACTACGAGGGCGCTCTCGGCGCTGAAGAGAATGTCGTCGGAATGATGAACCCCAATGCCTTTGCCGGTTCCGCTACAAGCGGAGGCAGCGCGGCTACAGGCGCTGTAAATGCAGAGACAGAGGCAGAAGAGGCAGGCAATTCTTGGATGTCTCTGATAGGCGGTGCGTTGGGTGGTGTCACTGGTGCTCTTACGTCTGGGGGCTGGGGAAAATACCCAAGTCTACGTCATCGGAGATTCCCGCCTCGCAGTCACCTTACAGACCCAGCAGCGACTAACGACATTATAACCGGGGAGTTCTCAATGTTCTCCCTCCTATCTAGGATGGCCTCTATTTAATGCAAGCGACAGCCGTAACCATACAGCCCAATGTGGGCGCTTATTTGTGCAACTCATTCCCGCCAGCGATCTCCCGTCCGGGACGCTGCCGGAACTTCTTTCCCAAAGCCGTTGGAAAACGCTCCACTAGAATCAAGTCAACGACTGGTTCTACTGCACGGAATGGAGATTCAGTGCAACGTAGACGATTCCAACGTGGGAGTGTTCGATACAACAAAAGCAAGACAGCGTGGATTGGCGAATACGCAGAGTATGTGTTGGACAAGCACGGCATTGAAAAGCGTATTCGTCACCAGATCGTTCTCAGTCCTGTAAGGGTTGACGACAAAACAATCGGCAAGCGGGAAGCACAGCGGCTCTTGCAGCCGCATCTGGACCGTGTGAACGTGGCTTTGGCCGCTCCCGCACGAGAACGAAAATCAGCAACGTTTGGGGCATTCGCAGAGATTTGGGAGCGTGACTACCTATCTTTGTCGAAGCCTTCGACTCAATCAGGTGCAAAGAGCACATTGAAACGACTGAAGGCAGCTTTCGGGCAGAAGGACATGCGAGCAATCGACGCTGGAGACATTCAACGATTCATTGCCGCAAACGTAGCGGAAGGGCTTGACCCTAAGACCGTCCGCAACCACTGGGGAACGGTGAGCCTGATTTGGAACGCCGCTCTTGCGCAGAAGTATGTGGACGCTATCCTTCCTAAACCGAAGCTGCCCCGGAAGCCAAGAAAGCTGGCTCGCTACTTCACCCTTGACGATGTTGCAAAGATCATTGCGGCATCACGGGATGAACACCGCGTCTTCTATTGGCTTGTGGCAGAGACTGGATTACGCAGTGGTGAAC
This sequence comes from uncultured Acidobacteriaceae bacterium, assembly GCA_963832465.1. Lineage (GTDB taxonomy): Bacteria > Acidobacteriota > Terriglobia > Terriglobales > Acidobacteriaceae > Telmatobacter. The sequence continues at coordinate 623,592 of CAWHUJ010000013.1, read as the reverse complement.
TTGCAGGATTCAAACTGACGGACATTGACGGCGAACGACTGAAGGTCAACCGGTCAGTGTGGAACTGCAAGGAGCAGACTCCGAAGACAAACAATGCCCTTCGGACACTCGCTCTGTCACCGCAGCTAATCACGCTGCTTTGGGAACAGATTGCGCGGCAGAGGGGGAAGGGGCATGAGTATCTCTTCACAACTTCCACCGGCAGTCCGCTGGACATGAACGTGTATCGGCGTCGAAAGATGGCACCGCTGCTCACGTCTCTGGAGATTCCCAAGGCAGGGTTTCACGCCTTCAGGCATTTCAATGTGGCAATTCTTGATGCCTTGCGCGTTCCACTGAAGACGATTCAAGAGCGACTAGGACATGCGCTCACAGGATCGTTCACGCTGGACGTGTACGGCGGAAAGCCTGAATGGGAACGGAATCTTGAGGCTGCGCGGCTCGTTGGTGCAGAACTTGAGAAGGCCGTTGCCAACGCTGAGAAGCTGCAAGCAGAAGGAGAAGCTGGGCTTATTGACGGCTTAACTCCTATCCATGAAAAAGGCTCAGGAGTCTGCATCTCCTAAGCCTTTGGTCCCTTGGAACTTAATTGGTTGCGGGGGCTGGATTTGAACCAGCGACCTTTGGGTTATGAGCCCAACGAGCTACCGGGCTGCTCCACCCCGCATTCACAGTTTAGCAACACCCCAACCCAGGGTCAATGCAGCCGCTATCCCCCTCATTCAAGTACACTGCCATCAATTCCCCAATCGACCGTCGAGGAACCTGCGCGGATGTCTGAACTCTATGTTGTTGTATTGGCCATCATTGCCGGCGTGCTGCTGGCCGTGGCCCTCTATCGCACCTTCCGCGTCAAAACCAAGGCAGACTACCTCGTCGCCGGCCGTTCTCTCCCCGCGCTCGTTCTCGTCCTCACCCTGCTAACTTCCTGGATCGGTGCAGGCTCTCTCTTCGCAGGAGCAGAAAACGCCTATCGCAACGGATTCGCCTCGCTCTGGCAGCCCGGCGGTGGATGGGTCGGCCTTCTGCTCATCTATTTCGTCGCGCCCCGCGCCCGCAAATTCGCACAATTCACGCTTCCCGATCTCCTCGAAGCCCGTTACAACCAGACGGCGCGCGTTCTCGGCACGGTCGCCATTCTCTTCGCCTACGTCGGCATCACCAGCTACCAGTTCAAGGGCGGCGGCAACGTCCTGCATCTCATCTTTCCCGACGTTGTCACGCCGACGCTTGGCACCTACATCATCGCCATCTTCGTCATCATCACTACGGCGCTCGCCGGCATGTCCTCAGTCGCTTACATGGATGTGGCAATCGGCTCCCTCGTCACCGTCATCTGTCTGATCGCCGCGCCGTACCTGCTTCACACCGTCGGTGGCTGGACGGGCCTCCACGCCGCGCTGCCCGAGTCACACTTCCAGGTCCTCGGCAACCTCACCTTCACGCGCGCCATGGAATTCTTCCTCCCCACCATGCTGCTCATGCTCGGCAACCAGGTCATGTACCAGAAATTCTTCTCCGCTAAATCCGAGCGAGACGCGCGCCTCTCCGTCATCGGCTGGATCGTAGGCACCGTAATCCTTGAAACCCTCATCGTCGCCATTGCCGTCATCGGCTCCGCGCTCTACCCCACGGGAGAAGTCGCCGCCCAGCCCTACGAAATCATCCCCTACACCGCACGTCACGGCCTGCCCGCGCTTCTGGGAGCGCTCCTGCTCGGCGCCGTCTTCGCCAAGGTCGTCTCCACCGCCTCCAACTATCTCTTCTCGCCCGCCACCAATCTCATCAACGACGTCTTCGTGCGCTACATCGCGCCCGACGCTTCGAACAAGCGCGTGCTCATCATCTCGCGTCTCGCCGTCGCCCTCCTCGGCTGCTGGGCTCTCTATCAGGCCATCTACGCGCCAAGCATCCTCGAGAAAATGCTCTGGGCCTACACCATTTACTCGGCCGCGCTCACGCCCGTCGTCCTCGCTGCGTTCTATTCCAAACGCGTCACCGCCTGGGGAGCGGTCGCTGCCATCGCCGCAGGCACCGTCGTCACCCTCGCCTGGGACATCCCAGCCATCAAGGCGCTCTTTCCCTCCGCCATCGCGCAGCGCGAAGCCATCTTTCCCGCGCTCATCGTCGCCATCCTCGCGCTCCTCATCGTCAGCGCCTTCACACCCAAACCCACCCCCGAGCAACTCGCGCAGTTTTCCGGCTAGCTTCGGCAATGCCCTAAACTGATTCTTGGACTCTCAGATGCAAAGCCGCCCCTGTTGGGCCGAGGTCGATACCCGGGCCATCGAAGATAACTTCCGCTTTCTCTCCGGACTCGCCGCTGCACACGCCGACCTGCTCGCCATCGTCAAAGCCAACGCCTATGGGCATGGCCTTTCGTTGTGCGCGCCCGCGGTCACACGCGCCGGTGCCCGCTGGCTCGGTGTCACCAGCGTTGAAGAAGGTGCCGCCACCCGCGCTCTCTGTCCCAACGCTCAAATCCTCATCATCAGTGGAGTCTTCCCCGGTCAAGGCGCCGAGGTCATCCGAAGAGCTCTTACTCCAGTCGTGTGGGAGCCTTGGCATCTCGACGAGCTTGAATCCGCCGCGCACGCCGCAGGCCTCGGGCCGGCCTCATTGCCTGTTCACCTCGAGATCGACACCGGCATGAACCGTCAGGGAGTTCTCGTCGACGATCTTCCGCAACTCCTTGCTCGCTTTGCGTCTGCATCGCCTCTTCGTCTCGACGGCATCATGACTCATCTCTTCGCCGCCGACGAAGCCGATGGACTCGCCACGCAGGATCAGCTCACAAACCTCACTGCCGCGCTCGATCAGATCTCCCGCGCCGGCCTCACGCCGCAGTGGCTCAACGTCGGCAACTCCGCCGCACTGCTCGCCGGCAGATCTGAAGACCTCGCCGCACTCGCCTCTCGATACAAGATGAAAGCTCTCATCCGCCCCGGCCTTGCCCTCTACGGAATTGTGCCCAGCTACGATCCTGCCTTCGACCCAGCCGAGCCACCGTCGCTTGTCCAGGCCCGCAAATCCCTCCGCCCCGCACTCACCTGGAAATCTAAGGTCGTCAGCGTTCATTCCGTTCCCGCAGGCGCCGTCGTCGGCTACAACGCAACCTTCGTCGCTACTAAGCCCATGCGGCTCGCCCTCATCGCCGCCGGCTACGCCGACGGCCTCGACCGCCAGCTCGGCAACCGCTTCGGCGCACTCGTGCGCGGCCAATGCGCGCCAATCGTGGGTCGCATCAGCATGGATCAGGCTGTTCTTGATGTCACTGATATTTCAGCCGTAGCGCCCGGAGACGAAGTCGTTCTGCTCGGCACCCAAGGCAGCGAAACTATCTCCGCCTTCGATCACGCCGAAGCTATCGGCACCATTCCCTGGGAAGTCTTCACGCGCATCGGCGCGCGCGTCCCACGTATTGAGGTTTAGATTTCAGCTTCACTTCCCACCGGAAATTAGGATCCTCAGCCCTGGCGAAGGATGGAAAACGGAGGGAGCGTGGGGCTTCAGCCCCACGAAAAAACTGACCACTACCTCGGGTTGCCCCACCCTTGTCGGTCCCGCCTTTGGAACGACAGGGTGGGAAAGCAGGGCTAACCCCGCTACCCGCTACACTCCGCGTCCGCCGTTCCGATCGCGCGCGCTCCATCTATCGACATCGCAACCGCCAACCCCGCCGCGCCCGTCGTTGCTTCGATCATTCCATCGATGCCCATCGCCGAGTTCAGCAGCATGTGATACAAACCGCGCGCGCACCAATCCTGCTGATACGACTTCCTGATCATCGCCGCGCGTCGCTTATCAAACGCCGCCAGCATCTGCTCCGCATCTTCCGCCTGCTTTGGAAACGACCGCTTAAACCACTCGCGCTTCGCCTTCGACGTCGCATACACAAACACGTGAAAGCAGCCCGGCTGGCAGGCTAATGCGCACGCCGCTCCGCGCCCCACAATCACGCACTCGCCTTCATGCGCAGACTTCTCAATCTCCTTGCGGATAAGCGTTTGCATGCGCTCCGAGTCGAAAACCTGGTCATCGGCGAGACCCGTCATCGGATACGCCGAATCATGCCAGAAGATCTTTCCGTAGCGGTAGTACCACGGATCCAGCCGCTCGTCATATTTAGCCGCCAGTTCCGGCGTCACGCCGGCCGCCTTGGCAGCAGCGCAAACCAGCTCTGAATCCAGCAACTTCCAGCCGAGCCGCTCAGCGAGTTCGTGCGCAAATTCACCGCCCCGCGAACCATACTCCCGCTCTACAGTAATCACCTGCACCCGCGAATTGACTTGAGCCGCCATCTCGCATTCTCCCGCGACAGGAGGATACAACGGACGGACCGATCTGTGCAGAGAGAAAATCCTCCTGTCATCTTCCTTCACCGCAACGATACCTTGACGGTCTACACAACTTAGTGTAGATAATCTAGGCATGGGCAAGCCAAGTGATCTCGTTCAGGGAACTCTCGATCTCCTCATTCTGAAAACTCTCTCGCTCGAAGCCAAACATGGCTGGGCCATCGCCCGGCGCATTCAGCAGGTCTCCGGTGACGTCCTTCAGGTTCAGCAAGGCTCGCTCTATCCTGCTCTCCATCGCCTCGAGCAGCAGGGCTGGATCAAAGCGAAATGGATGGAAAGCGAGACTGGCCGCCAGGCAAAGTTCTACTCGCTCACCACTGCCGGCCGTAAGCAGCTTGAGTCAGAGGCAGCCAACTGGAATCGCCTCTCCGCTGCCATCAACCTCATCGTCAGCGAATCGTGAGCCCAAGGAGTCCTTGCTATGCGCCGGTTCAATCAATTGCTCATGAAACTCCGCATGATCTTCGATCGCAGCCATGCCTCTGCCGAGCTCAATGATGAGCTGAGTTTCCATCTCGATCAGCAAATCGCCGAAAACCTCGCCCTGGGCATGACGCCCGAAGAAGCCCGCGCCGCCGCTCTCCGCACCTTCGGCAACCCGGCTCTCCTGCGCGATCAGACTCGCGCGACATGGAGCTGGAACTGGATCGAATCCCTGCTCTATGACATTCGCCACAGCGCCCGCGGGCTCATGCGCTCTCCCGGCTTCGCATCAATCGCAATTCTCGTCATGGCCCTCGGTATCGGCGCCAACATTGCACTCTTCACGATCGTGCGGTCCGTGCTGCTCAAGCCGCTGCCGTATCAGGATCCCGACAAGCTGGTGTCGCTCTTCGAGGCCAATTCAAAGAGTGACCCAAATTCGTATCACGCCTATCTTCCCGTCGCCGCCGGAAGCTTTCTTGAATGGCAAAAGGCCGCGCGCGGTGAGGCAGAGATGGCCATGATTTCGCCCTGGCAGAATTACAACGTCTCTGCCGAAGGCGGCCGTCTGCCTGAACAGATCGACGCGGCATGGTGCTCGTGGAATGCCTTCAAAGTGCTCGGCGTGCAACCGGCTCTAGGCCGCGCCTTCACTCCAGGCGATGACCGCGCCGATGCGCCCGCCACCGTCATTCTCTCCAACTCATTCTGGAAGATGCGCTACAGCGGCGATCCCAATATCCTCGGCAAGACCATCTGGCTCGACGCCCGTCCCTTCACCGTGATCGGAGTCATGGGTTCTTCGTTTGTCTACACAAGTTCGATGGGCGGCAACACCGTGAAAGCGTGGACCGCAGTCGGTCATGAGGCGCCGCCCTTTCTGCTCCACACATTCGGCGATCACGAATTCATGGTGGTCGCGCGCCTGCTCAACGGCACAACGATCGCGAGCCTGACCAGCCACCTTGCCGCTGTGCAGCGGCAGATTCAGATCGACCATACTGAGCCCAGCGTGCACGATTCTGCTATGAGCCGCACCATGCTCGATGACATGGTGCACATGTATCGGACACCGCTTTATGCCATGCTCGCCGCCACCGCATGCGTATTGCTGATCGCATGCATGAACGTCGCAAGTCTGCTGATCGCGCGCACCGCAGCCCGCAACAGGGAACTCGCCATCCGCGCTGCCCTCGGCGGCGGCCGCATGCGCCTCTTGCGCGAAAGATTGGTCGAGAGTCTTCTCTTGTCGGCTGCCGGCGGAGCGCTGGGGCTGTTCCTCGCGTGGGGTGCATTGCATTGGCTCACGCAAGTGCGGCACGATATGAACCGCATCGAAGCCATTCACATTGACGGCGTCGTGGCGCTCTTCACCATTGGCATCATCGCGCTCTGCGCGCTTTTCTCTGGGCTCGTCTGCGCGCTCAGCTCCGGCGGAAAGCAAATGCTCCTTACCTTGCAGGAGTCGTCGCGTTCTCACAGCGCAGGAACCGCACGTGCTGGACTCCGCAAAGTCTTGCTCGTCCTTGAAGTCGGCCTCACGGTCGTGCTTCTCGTCGGCGCAGGCTTGCTGCTCAAGAGCTTTCAGCGGCTCCGCTCGGCCGACATCGGCGTGCCCACCGACAATGTGCTAACCCTCCACGTAAGCCTGCCCGAGGCGCGCTACAAGAAACCGGAACAATGGGTCACCTTCTTTGAGAAGCTCATCGCGCGCGTTCGCGCCATTCCCGGCGTGCAGGCCGCCGGCCTGGTCAGCAAGGCCCCCAGCGAAGGATGGGGCGGCGACCACCTCATGACCATCGTCGAGCACCCGCCGATATCCAAAGGTGAAGGTTATGACTTCATGGTGCGCGGCGCCGAGCCCGGCTACTTCGCAGCAATTCAACTGCCCCTCCTGCGCGGCCGCATCTTCACATCCGACGAGCGCCTTGAGCGTGCTCACGTAGTCGTGATCAGCGAAACAGCGGCAAAAAGCGTCTTCCCAGGCGAAGATCCGATCGGCAAACATCTCAAGGTTGCCGATGACGCCAATGACACCTATGAAATCATTGGCGTAGTCGGCGACACACGATGGAATGTCGGCGTTCTCCCCACGCCAACGCTCTACTGGCCCATCTACGGCAACGACTACAGCGTCGCTACCATCGTCGTCCGCTCAACACACGACGTAGAATCGCTTGCGATGCCCGTCATCAAAATCGTCGGCTCAATGGATCCCGATCTCCCCGTATCAGATGTAATGACGCTCCAGGAATCCATCGGCAAATCCACCATCGACTCCGCCTTCGATTCCATCCTTGTGCTTTCGTTCGCCGTCATTGCCCTCGTGCTCGCAGCCGCGGGCCTCTACGGAGTCCTCGCCTATCTCGTCACGCAACGCACCGGCGAAATCGGCATTCGCATCGCGCTCGGCGCCCGCCGCGATCAGGTCCTTCGCCTCATGCTCCTCGATGGAATTCGTCCAGCCCTGCTTGGCCTCGCGCTCGGACTCGCCGGCGCCGCCGGAACAGTCCGCCTCATCAAGTCGATGCTCTACGAGACCGAGCCTCTGGATCCGGCAGTCTTCATCGCCGTCACCGCGACACTGCTGCTCGTCGCAGCTCTCGCCTGCATCATCCCCGCATGGCGCGCATCGCACCTCGACCCCATGCGTGCCCTCAGAACCGAATAGGAGAAGAATCCGCAATGCGCTGGCTGACGAAACTCCAAATCCAGATTCAGACTCTTCTCCGCAGAAGCCGCGCCGGCCATGAAACTCGACGAAGAGTTGCGCTTCCATCTCGATCAGCAGGTCGCCGAGAACGTCGCAGCCGGCATGAATCCCGATGACGCTCATCGCGCCGCTCTTCGCGCCTTCGGCAACCCAGCTCTTCTGAGCGACCAGACCCGCGCCACATGGATCAGGTCGTCGAAGACTCCTACGGCAGCCAGCGCCTCGCCGCGCATCTGCTCGAGTTCTTCGGCGGCTCCGCTCTTCTCTTGTCTGTCGGCGGACTTTACGGTTTGCTCGCATATCTGGTGGCTCAGCGAAAGCACGAGATCGGTGTTCGCATCGCTCTCGGTGCCACACGTGCCAATCTTCTCTGGATGGTGCTGCGCCAGGCGGGCATCATGCTGCTTGGCGGCGCCGTCGCCGGCACTGCCCTCGCGCTTGCCTCGGGAAAACTGGTAGACCGTTTTCTCTATGGAGTAGGTGCGCACGATCTCCCTACCATCGCTGCCGCCGCGATCCTGCTTGTACTCAGCGGCCTTCTCGCCGCCGCTCTCCCCGCTCGCCGGGCCGCCAATGTCGATCCGATAGAAGCTCTGAAGACCGAGTAGCAGAAATAGAAAGGGCGGCATCAAAGCCGCCCTCTCGTGTTTATGGCTCCTGAACTTCCGGCCGCTTTACTGCGTCACCGGTTGCGGAGGTGCTTTCGGCGCTTTCAAATGCGGCGCATTCGGCGCAGCAGGTCCTGGGGCTGCTGTCACTGGCGGGGTCGGAGGCGGCGGTGGAAACCCATCGCCTTTCTTGATCCGCACATCGCCCACATCTGCAATCACGCTGATCTTGCTCGCGCCCGCGCCGATCTGGCCGCTGACGCTCTTGCTCTGATCGCCGCTGATCACCAGCGGAAAATCCGAAACAATGTCGCCGTTGTGTGTGCGGCCATCCACAGTCGCCGAAGCATTCGGAGGCAACGTAAGTTCCACGTCGCCCTTGCCGTTTTTCGCGTCTACATTGAACGGACCCGCCGGTGCGATCGAAATCTCGCCGCGGCTGTTAGTCACAACCGTGTCGCCATAAATCTGGCTCAGGTCAACATCCTTGGAGTGCGTCGAAACCCGCACCGTTCCCTTCGCTTCCGTCACGCGCAGGTCGTCCGAATTCAGCGTTAGGTCCCCCGGCAACGTCGCCACTTCCACATCCGTGATCGACGTGTGCACGTGCAACGGACCGGCAACGTTCTCCAGATGCACGTCGCCAAAGATCTCGCCGTTCAGCGAAACCTTGCCCTGTATCTCTGAGAAAGTCACGTCGTTGCAGTTGCCTTGCGCGGTCATATCGCCGTCGATCTGGTGCGCCGAAAAGTCGCCTTTGTCATTCGCGAAGTGCACCTGCACCGATCCCTTGATCGTGCTCAGTTGCACATCGCCGTGGCTCGACGTAATCGTCACGCCCGTGCCCAGTCCCGCTGCGGTCACGTCGCCGTGTCCTGAATTGATCATCACCTGTGCCGTCTTCGGCACCGTGACATTCAGGTTCAGGCGTCCGCGGTCATTGCTGTCAGACTTCACAAGCACCGTGCTGCCACTCACGGTAATGTGCGCCTGCTGAGCGTCGAAGATCTTCTTCGCTTCAGCGTCTGAGCTGGCGAACGCAACTGAATGACCCTGCACTTCAACGGTGTCGCCGTCGCCGGCAGTCATGCTCACGTCGCCGCGCGGATTCTCAATCTGCACCACCGCATTAGCCGGCACGGCCGTGTTCAGCATCTGCATCTCCTGGTCGTGCTCCGGCAGCCCGAAAAAGTTAAAGAAGTTGTCATTGTGATCGCCGAACTTGGCGCGCATCGGTCCCCAGAAGTCGTTCCATCCCGAAGCGCCGAAACCCAGAATCGCCAGCAGAATTAGAATCCCCACGAAGCCGCCGCCGCGATGCACCGGTGCCTGCCTGCGCATATCCAGCGCCCACTCGCCCAGTAGTGCCAGTCCGGCAATGATCAGCAGCAACGGCCACCAGTGGCCATACCAGCTCCAGAAAGAGCCGGGCGAAACCCGCCCCGTATACATCAGCAGGCCGATGATCCCGATCGCGACCAGAATCACCGGTCCAACAATCGAAGGAACCTGCGGAACGCGGTTGTAACCCGCCTTCCATGCATATCGCTGCGCCTTCGCATCGCATCGCGCTGCGCGCGCCACGCCGCACGCTGCTGTTCGCGGTATACCCGCCATTGGGTCCGCGGGTCGTACGGCGGAGGTACTCCACCACCCGGAGGGGTGTATGGCGGCTGGCTGCTCATCGCTGGCCTCCGTTCGAGCCGCCGTTCGGATCCTGGGGTGGCGCCGGAACAATCGAAGTGCCCGGCTGCGCCGGCTCCGTGCCTGCCGGCGGCGCAGTCGCTCCGTATGGATACTGCCCGCCCTGATAGCCGGGATAACCCTGGTAGGGATATCCCTGATACAGCGCCTCATCGCCCGCAGCCGCCAGTGCGGCTCTCTGCGCCAGCTTGAGCACACCAAGCAGAATCAGCAGCAGCGGAACGAAGATATTCCAGCTCACCATATCGGCCTGGTGCAGCAGGGCGACCACGCCAAGCAGCAGCAGAATTGCAGGGCCAGTCAGTCGGCGAATCAAAATGTACCTGTTCATTACATGCCCCCCTTCGAATCACCGAAGCGGCGAAGAATCATCCACAATCCGAGAGCGATAAAGATCAGCGGCCACAGATAGTGCACAAAACGCTCCGCCATGTACCCCATCTGGTTCAGCAGAAAAATCAAACCGATGCCGATCAGGATGATCGCCCCAATAGGCTCCTTGCGCTTCCAGCCCAGCGGCGGAACCGGTGGCACGGGCGGCACTGCGGGATCCGGTGGAATCGTCGGATCTGTGAAGCCGGCCGCCGGGGTAAACGGCGCTTGATAGGGTGACTGCTGATACGGAGCCTGATAGCCCGTCGAATAAGGTGCCTGGTACGCTCCCGGCGCTGCACCCGTGGGAGCACCCGGTCCTGCCGCCGGCGGCTGCTGCCCTGGAAAAGGCGGCCTTCCGCCGAGGTTCAGCCAGTTGCCCACCTCATTCAGGCCAAGCGGATCCGGCAGCGGCATTCCATCGCGCCGCGCAACCGCCGTGTGATACGCCTCAAACACCTGGTAGAGCACCCATGCGGCGATAAAAATTCCAAACAGTCCGAAGTGGCTGCTGATGCTCACCAGCACCGCGAAAATCACAACGTGAATCAGTCCCTTGAAGAACTGCCCGTTGTACATCGCACCGACACCTGGAATGATTCCCAGAACCGCGGCGGCAATGGGATTCGGCGATCCCGCCGGCGGTGGGATGAACGGCTGTTGCAGATTCTGCCAGCTCAGCGCGCACGGCTCGCACAGTACCTGGCCGCTCGGCATCTTGCGGACACAATTCGCGCACAGCGCCTTGCCACAGTTTTGGCAATAGGCCGTTGCAGTTACACCAGCATGGTTTACGCAGTCCATCGCGCGCTCCTTTCCCGTATTGCACTTGTGGAGCCGGAGTTCCCTACGGCATACTTCTGCCGTTGAAACCGTAAGACGGAGAGCATAGAGCCGCCCGAATGCGAAGGCCGGTCCTTAAGCGTAAGGGATGTTTCGAAGTATTCTGACGAGTCTTTCATGGTTGGAGTTCCCGACTGTTGCGGAGGGTCCACGCGCGACCCGCCATCCTTGCGCGGCGCGGTCTGCTTCGACTCGCCCGGCACAGCCGGTTCATTATTCTTGCGCTGCTGTTCGCCGCTCTCGCCTTCTGAGTTGCGGCGCAGCTCCCGCATTCTCGACTCGAACTTCGTAAACCAACCGCAGATGATCGTAGTAACGGATGATCGGCGTCGAAGCCATCGTGAACTGCCGCTCCATGAAGCGACCGCATCGCCGAAGGCCGCAGATCGGACAGCCGCAATTCGCTCAGCCGGACGCCCGTCAGGTTCAGCGTCAACGCAATCGAGAAGAACGCCATCGCCGCCGTCATCATCAGCCGCGGCTCGGCAAAGCGCCGCATCCTGGCCCATGAAGCCGGTCTGCTGCCACGCCGGGGGCATCGGCAATCGCCGCGCTCTCACCGGCAACCAGCCCGTAACCGGCTACCTGCCCAGGACCCGTCGCGGCCAGAATCTTGTCCAGCAGGCCCCCGGGAACCTCCGGCTCGGGCGAAAGAAACCCCAGCCACTCCCGCCCCCGCCGGGACTCCTCAAACAGCGCCGTGCAGGCTCGGCAGCTCGCCATGTGGCCGCTAAATGTGGCCTCGTCCTCGGGTCGCAGCAACCCGTCCAGCGCGTCCGCCAGCAGTGTCTCCCACTGTCCGCAGGCTGGAGAATTCGGAATGTGTGCGCGGTCTGCCATCGCCTACATCACCTCCCGTTTATTACGTTCCAGCAGGCGCGCAAGTTCCGCGCGGCCCCTGCTGATGCGGGACTTCACCGTACCCTCGGGTATCCCCAGCACCTGGGCGATCTCCTTGTAGTCCATGTCCTGCAAGTCCCTTAGAATCACTGCCTCGCGCAGCTCCACGTGATACCCGCGCCAGCGCCCCCTGCACCATCTTCGCCAGTTCCTTCTGAGCCGCCGACTCGTGCGGGGAGGGCCCCTTGGCCGTCAGCCGGTCCACCGGCCGCAACTCCTCCGTCACATCCCAGCCCTCATCCAGAGAACCCGTCGCCCGCTGATTCTGCGTGCGGCGGAAATTATCCACCAGCAGGTTGCGGGTCATCGTCGTGATCCACACCTGCAGGCTGCCGCGGCCCATGTCAAAGCTGGAAAGATTGGAATAAATCTTCAGGAAGACGTCCTGGGTCAGATCCTCGGCATCCGCCGGATTCCCAGTAAAGCGATAGCAAAGCCCATAGACACGCCGATGATGTGTGCGGACCAGTTCAGCCCATGCGCCCGAATCCCCGTCCATGCAGCGGCGGACGACTTGGGACCAGTCGATCTCCAGCGGTCTTACCTCCGGGCGTACCGCACGAGCCCCAGATTGAGCCCCAGATCGAGCCCCGGACTGGGTGCCAGACGCCATTGACGGAACCCGGCTCTGCGCTCCCCTCGGAGGCACTCGCCCGCCAGCCTCATTCGGCTGTACCACTCGCCGCGGAGGCCTGGCCGGGGCCATAGGCCCCATCACGCTCCAGCTTAATGTACCCACGCACTGCATGGTGGGCTATACGCATGATTTTGCAGCTTTGTTCCACAGCTCGATCACAGATTGCAATGCGCACCATCCGCAGTGCAAATGGGCCACGGTGCCCCCGGTCTCGACTCTGAGACCGAGGCAGTACAACCCTCTCCCAACCTAGTGTCATCCTGAGCGAAGCACGCTTGGGGCCCTATCGACGACAACGTCGGCGATGGGGTAAGCGGAGCGAAGGATCTGCATTTCCTCCCTACAAAACGCTCGCGAAACCATCCCCCACAAACAGAAATCCCATCTCCGCACACGCGAAGATGGGATCCTTGATTCCCGCTTCCGCGAATAGCCCTCATACCTGCATCACTTCCGCTTCCTTCCGCCGCGACAGCTCTTCCATCCGCCGAATCTCCTCGTCCGTCATCTTCTGCACTTCTTCGAGCGAGCGCTTCTCTTCGTCCTCGCTGATCTTCTTTTCCTTGGCCAGCTTCTTCAGCACATCGTTGCCGTCGCGGCGCACATTGCGGATCGCCGTCCGATGCTCCTCAAGCACCTTGTTCAGGTGCTTCACCACATCGCGCCGCCGCTCCTCGGTCATCGGCGGAATCGGCACGCGGATCACCTTGCCATCAGACCTGCGGATTGAAGCCCAGGTCCGAGGTCTGCAGCGCCTTTTCGATCTCCTTCACAATGCTCGGATCCCATGGCTCGATCATGATCAGCTGCGGCTCGGGCGTTGAAACCTGTGCGATCTGGTTAATCGGCGTCGGCGTGCCATAGTAATCCACCTTCACCTGGTCAAGCATGTGCACACTCGCGCGCCCCGTGCGCGTTGAGGCAAGGTTCGCCTGAAATGCCGCTCACGGCCTGGTCCATTCGCCGCTTCAGATCAGCGGAAAGATCTTTCAGTGCCGGTATCCCGGCCATTGTCGACACTGCCATAGGAATTCCTCACTTCTTTCAAAACAATATATTAAGGCCTCGCCTCGCCGCACGCCCGGCCCCATCTTGCCTGCTCGCGCGTCCAATACAGTGCCGTAACAACAGGGAGAGACGCCCATGCACTGGACCAGATGGACATGGCTGGTAATGGCAGGAATCGTCCTGATCATTCTCGTTGCCGGCATCCTCTACGCGCCCGAGATTCGCGCGCTTCGCCACTGAAGCTTTTACGAAACCGCCAGCCCCGTCGCCGCGGCCTGCTCGTGCGCGTGATAACTCGACCGCACCAGCGGTCCCGACTCCACGTGCCGGAAGCCCATCTTCAGCGCCTCCGTCTTCAATTCCGCGAACTCACGAGGCGTATACAAACGCGCCATCGGCAGATGATCGCGCGAAGGCCGCAGATATTGCCCGATCGTCAGAATGTCGCAATTCACCGCCGCCAGATCGCGAAAGACTTCCAACAGCTCCTGGGTCTCCTCACCCAGCCCCACCATCACGCCCGACTTGGTGATCCCCTCCGGCCGCAGCTCCTTCGCATACCGCAGCAACTCCAGCGTCCGCTCATAACGCGCACCCGAGCGCACCACCCGATACAGCCGCGGCACCGACTCCGTGTTGTGATTCAGCACTTCCGGCTTCGCGTCCACGACAATCCGAATCGCTTCAGGATTGCCCTGAAAATCCGGAATCAGCACCTCGACGCGGCAACCCGGAGCCTGCTTCCGAATCTCCTCAATCACCATCGCAAAGATCCGCGCGCCGCCCACAAGATCGTCATCGCGATTCACGCTCGTAATCACCGCATGCTGCAGCCCCAGCGCAGCCACAGCCTCAGCGACACGTCGCGGCTCGTCAAAATCAATCGGCTCGGGCCTGCCCTTCGGCACCGCGCAAAAGCCGCAGCGCCGCGTGCACAGGTTGCCCAGCATCATGAAGGTCGCAGTCTTGTGATGCCAGCACTCGCCAATATTCGGGCAATGCGCGCTCTCGCAAACCGTATGCAGATTCAGCGTCCGCGCCAGCCGCTTCAGATCGTGGTAATTCTCGCCCATCGGCGCGCGCGCCTTCAGCCACTCCGGCTTGGGTGCGGGCGTCCGCCGCATCGGCGCAATCTGCACAAGATCCAGCATCAGTTTCAATTTTAGCGGCCCAGGCCTTGGGTCATCTCTGAAGAATTAATACCTCGGCTATCAAAGCCGCAATAAGAACGAGCTTCGACATAACAACCATACGCAATTGTGAACGTTCTCTCTTGGGCAATTCTTTCAAGGTCTGCTCACGCCTTATCCGGTCCGAGAGATCATCCATGATTCCAACATCGATTATCTTGTTTGAACGTTGCAAAGCGCCGTCAGTCAGTTGACGTTTTAGTCTAAGCTCCCAAAATCCGAAGAACATCACGGCCGCTATCGTCACGCAGTAGATAGCAGCTTTCAATATACGCACGCTTGGTTGCCCCTCCTGCAGAACACTCTCTAGCTACGACAGCGCCTGCGCCAATTACTCTGCTATCCCAGCAGCAGCTGCGCCTCATCCCACAACTGCTGCATCACTTCGCCCGCTGGCTTCGCTTGCGCAAGACATGCGCCCTGTCCCGCCCACATCTGCATCCTGTCCGTGTCTCCGGCCTTCGCCGCTTCCTCACGCATTGCGCGCGTCAATCCACGCTGCACAGGATAAGCTGCCGGTTCCGGCGTCTCGCGCTTCGCCGACGCCTCGACATACCGCGTCTTGATTGCCCTGCCCGCGCGCCCCGTGAACGCGCGCGTGACCCGCGTCTCATGCGCTTCCGTCTCGCCAATCTTCCGCGCCCATGTTGGATTCAGCCCAGTCTCAGCGCATCTCAAAAATCCTGTCCCGATCTGCGCCGCGCTCGCGCCCAGCGTCAACGCTGCAGCCACTCCGCGCGCATCGCCGATCCCGCCCGTCGCAATCACCGGCACTCGCACCGCGTCCACCACTTGCGGCACCAGCGCAAACAACCCCACCAGCTGGCCCTCCGCATCTGCCGCATTGAAAGCGCCGCGATGGCCACCCGCTTCCATTCCCTGCGCAACAATCACGTCGGCTCCTGCCGCCTCTGCCACACGTGCCTCAACCACTGTTGTTGCAGTCGCGAACCACAGAATTCCCCGCGCCTTCATCTCAGCCACAAACTCCGGCGAATACACGCCCATAATCGAAGAGATCGCCGTCGGCTTCGCATCCAGCATCGCTCGGCACTGCGCATCGAAATCCGGCAGCACAGAACTTCCCATCTCCTCAGTCACCAGCGGACCCCATGTGCTCAAATGCTCGCGTTGCCGCCGTTCGCATTCCGCATCGCGCTCCGCAGGCGCATCGGGAATCCACAAATTGATCTGGAAGGGCCCATCGCTTTCCCGCCTGAACTCATCCGCCCACGCGCGAATCGCATCCGGCGTCATCAGCAACGCACCACACGCGCCCATCCCGCCCGCATTCGCCACGGCGGCAGACAACGCCACCGGACACGCGCCTGCCATCGGGGCCAGCGTGATCGGCACGCGCAAACCAAGCCGCACCATCAATGCCTCGACACGGGTTTTCATCTCGGTTTTCATCTTCAGCAGGCACGCGCTGCTTCACCGAGGCAGCGCGCCGCAATTCTACACCGCAGGGTCAGCACAAAAAGCTGAAGGCCGAATCTCTCGATCCGGCCCTCTCTCTTACTCTGCCTGCTTGGTTGCCGCCGCAGGTGGTGCCGCTTCAGGCTTCAGGTACTTGTCCCACCACGCCAGCCACCGCTCATATCGGTCGCGGATATAACTCGGCCGCGTGAATCCATGGAACTGCCCCGGATACACGACCAGCTCCGTCGGCCTTCCCAGCGAGCGCAGCGCCTGGTACATCTGCTCGCCACCAATCAGCGGAACATTCATATCCGACGTGCCGCCCATAAACAGCATCGGCGTGTGTACGCGCTTATCCACCTCAAGGAATGGATAGCTCAGCTTGATGTATCTCTGCAGATCCTTCCACGGCTGCCCGATCTCGTTGTCGTATTGCAGAATGTACTGGTCCACGCCGTAGAACGACAGCGGCGCTGCCACACCCGCTCCGCTGATGCCCGCCTTGAAGCGATCCGTGCTCGCTACCGTGTAGTCCGTCAGAATGCCGCCGTAGCTCCAGCCTGTAACCGCAAGTCTCTTCGGATCGGCCACGCCCAGCGCGACTGCCTTGTCCACACCAGCCAGCAGGTCCTCGACTTCATAGTGACCCCAGTCGCCTGAGATCGCCTTCGCATAGTCCTGGCCGCGACCCGAGCTGCCGCGGTAATTCACGTTCAGCTCCGCATAGCCCTTCGTCGCCAGCCACTGCCGCAGAAAATCGAAGCTGTGCTCATCCTGCCCATTCGGGCCGCCATGGATGAACAGGATCATCGGCACCGGCGAGCCCTCCTTGAAACCTGCCGGCTTGGTCAGCAACCCGTGAACATCCGTGCCGTCCTTGCTCTTGAACTCCACATCGTCCGTCGGCACAAGATTCAGCTCCGCAATCAGAGCGTCGTTGTGCGTCGTCAGCTTGCGCAACCCGCCATTTTCGAGAGCGTAGATTTCGGCAGGGCTGTTGTCGTTCGTATACAGAACCGCCGTATGTCCCGCGGCTGCATCCCACGTCATCACCGCGCCCTTCTGCGCCACCAGCCGCTTCACACCATCGCCCGCGAGCTCAACCTGCGCGGGATACTGGTTGCGATCATCATTCACCAGGTAGCTGAGGCTCCCATCCGCCGCGTAAATTGGCGACCGCACCGCGCGATCCAGTTTCGCTGCGGGATAGCTCACCTTGCCGTCGAGCGCCACCACCGCCGGCTTCGACTGCGAATACTCCAGCAACTCCAGCGGCGCGCCCTGTATATACGCAATCGACTTCGAATCCGGCGACCATGCCGGCGGTCCGCTATCAGGCCCACTCCACGCCGTCAGCTTGCGCGTTGCCGACCCGGCCTTCGCGTCCACAACAAAAATGTCTGTGTTGTTGCTGCGGTCGGGGTCGGTGTCATGGTTGCTCTCAAACGCAACGCGCGTTCCATCCGGAGACCACACTGCATCGGTCTCGTTCACATTCTTATCGGTGGTCAGCTTCTCGAGCTTCTTCGTCTCAATGTCGTAGAGATAGAGCGAGCTCCACGCATCGTCGCGAATGTAGCCCTGCACATCTTGCTTGAAATGGTAGCGATCGATCACGATCGGCTTCGGCGCCGCCGGCGGCTTTCCATCCTTGCTGTCATCGCTATCCGGCTCCGGCTTCGGCCGCAGCGTCAGCAGCAACTTCTTCGCATCCGGCGACCAGGCGTAGTCATGAATGTCCTGATCCTTGATCGCGGTCAGCTGTTCCGCTTCACCGCCGCGCCGGTCCATCACCCAGATCTGGTCGCCCTTCGCCGGCCCCGGTCGCGACGATAGAAAGCTGATGTACTTCCCATCCGGGCTGAACTTCGGCGACGAGGCACCTTCTTTTCCGTACGTCAGCTGCAACTGCGCCGAGCCGTCCCACTTCACCATCCACAGGTGGCTCTGGCCCTTGTCTTCTTTGGCGTCAATCTGGCTTACGGTGTAAACAACCCACTGCCCATCCGGCGAAACGTTAGGCCCACCAACACGCTCGATTCGCGCCAGGTCATCAAGCGTAATATCTCGCTTCTTCGGCGCATCGGCGGCATTTGCGGCATTCACAGACGAAAAGAGCAGGCCTGCACAGGCTAAGGAGAAAACCATCGGTCGGAACATGCGTCGAGACTAACAGAGGCACCAGCCCTGCGGCTCCGCCAAAAAAACAACAGGCGCCAACGCGGTTGACGCCTGCGTGGAAAGCTAACGTGCGCCTCCCAGAACAGAATTGATACTCGAATTGATCTCTACTGCAACAGCTTGCCCGTCAGGTTCGTCGGCGCAGAAGGACCTGTAGCAGCGCCCTTGCCCACAAACGTGGTAATGCTGTTGGCAGGCAGCGTGTAAGTGAAGGCGTTATTGGCTACCGTCACGTTCGCCTGATCTGACATGCTCAAGCTCGCTGAAGTCGTCGTTGGCGTCACCGATGAAAACGTCGGCGCATTCGTCAGCGAGAACTGCTGCGACACATCGGAACTGCCGTAGTTCGTAGCCACGATCACGATCGTGTTTGACGCCGTATCCTTGTACGCCGAGATGCTCACATTCGACTGTGGCTGGTGCGTCGCATCGATACGGTAGTAGCCCGGACGAACATACTTGCTGTACTGGCCCAGCATGTACGCACGCTTCGCAACCCTGCTGCCTCCGTCCGTCAGGCCCTCATCGTCCGTGGGGTTGCTTTCCACCAGCCACCAGTAGAGCCACGCATTAGCTCCGTCCACCGCAATTCGCTGGTCGATGATCGCTCCCCAGTTGAGAGCGTCTCCAATGTCAGTGTTGAATCCCGATTCGCAGAAGCTCGGCCCGAAGCCATTTCCGCACGAGGCCTCCGTCTCCCAGTACTTCTTCCCCGTGGGCCAGCCCGAAGGATACGGATTCGCGCCAATCGAGCTCGTGCTGCTGAAGCTCGATCCGTATTCGTGCCAGTTGATGCCGCCAATGTACTGGTTGCACGACGAATCGCCGCCACACGTCGATCCCAGGTCCACCGTCGATGAGTAGCTGCTCGACTCAGGCGCGAAGATCAGCGTCGACAGACCCTGCGCTTGAAACGTCGGACCCAGATTCGTCTTCACGAAGCTGTCGATCTGCGATCCTGACCAGAGAGCGCTGTCATAGCTCATGCACATGTCCGGCTCGTTCTGCACCGAGATCGCGTACAGATTCACACCCTGCGCCTTCACGCTCTGCACAAAATTGCTCAGCCACGTAGCGTACGCGCCATAGCTGGACGTCGAGAGAGATCCGTTTCCGCCTCCCGATTGGCAATTTACGTTGCCGTTGGTGTTGTATTGCGCGGGCGGCGACCACGGCGACGCGTAAACTCGCGCGCCATTCGCGACGGCCGCTTTCATGTCGCCCACGAACTCACCGGCGCAACCCGTACTCACGCTCGAGCAATCTCCCGGCGCAGAGCTCCCGTTGCTGCTCACTTGCACGCGCAGGATCGACAATCCAAGCTGTCCCGATCCCGTCCCGAAGAAGAAGGACTGATTCGCCGACGACATGCTGCCGCCCTGGAAAGCGTCTGACGCACCAAAGCCGTCAATCTGCTGGTGAACATTCGTCCAGTTCACGGTCGCCGTCTGCGCCATCGCTCCGCGGGAGCCGCAGAGCACCAAAACGAAGATCGCTAAAAGGCCCGCGGCTCGCAAACTTCTGATAACAGGGAGCTTCGCTCCAGGGATGGGCTTTACAGGAACCGATGAGAAACAAGAAGCCGCAATAGTCGTTCGGGCCCTTGAGCTTAAATAGCTCATAATTCTACCCTTAGATACAAATCTCACTTCTGTGAAGTCACTCTATATATACGTTACTTACGTTGTAGTCCAAAGATTACTTAAGTCTGACTAAGTTACCGTGCTGCCAACCTCTATTCAATCAAACACATACCCATCCCGCGCATTGGGTGGGAAAGGCGGAACCGGCCCCTTAACGCAGCTTCTCCCGCACCTCGGTCCGCACCAGATAGAGAAAGAAAACCAGGTTCAGCAACCCCTGCACCAGCGCCGGCGCGATGTGCGCCGTTGAGAAGATCCAGATGTTGTAGCAGGTCAGCAAGAATACCGCGCTCAGCGCCAGCGCCCACGCCCAGCGCAGCATCAGCACCAATCCCGCACTCGCCGAAATAAATGCAGCCGCCAGCAGCAAAAAGAGCAGCGGATAGTGCCCGCTCACCGCACCCAGAATAATCACGCCGGCCAGCACAATCAGATAGAGTCCAATCGCCAGCACGCCTGGCATCGGCAAACGTTCCTGTAGAGATTTTTTGGTCTCCGTCATAGCGTGTGCAGGTAGGCAAGCAGATCGCGAAGTTGATCATCGCTCAGAGAAGTTGCCGGCATCATCTGCCGCCCGTGCAGAATCAATTCTGTCAGCCGCTCATCGGTCGGCGGCGCGCCCGAGGGCATAGCCTTCAGCTTCGTCAGCGCCTGCAGCCCCGGCCCGCGCAATCCAGTCGTGCTCGTTGGATAATGGCATCGCGCACATTTCGCCTGAAACACAGCCGCGCCGCGAGCCTCCTCCGGCGTCCACTCTGCGGCTGGCTTCGACGGCGGTAGAGGGCGGCAACCTGACGCCGCTGCAGCCAGCAAGCCGGCGCACAAAATCATTGAAAACCGGTACCGCATCTGCCCTGATCATACAGGCCCATTCGCTGGCTAATGTCCAACGCTCAGAACCTCGTGCGCACCCTTAGCCGCAGGGATGTGATGTCGAACCAAAGCAAGAGAAATCAGAGCGAGAGTCATCAGGCCTGCGACCATCAGCAGATAACCTGAAGCACCTGCATTAGCGATCACAGCCGCGCCGGCGAAAGCACTCACAAAGCCTCCAAGGCGCCCGAAAGCCACAGCCGACGAAGTCCCCGTGGCGCGAATCGACGTGGGATATACAAACGCCGTCAGAGCGAACATCGGCGATTGCACCGCATTGGCAAAGAAACCGTCCGCAGCCAGTCCGAAGAGTGCCAGCGTTGTGTGGCTGTGCAGATCGATCTCGCGAAGAAACAGGACAGAAATGGCAGCGCAGGCGCAGCTCGCCAGCATCGGGCCGCGCGAGCCGAGGCGCCCGATGATAAGCGCGCAGAGAAGCGCACCCAACACACCGCCGATATTCCATGACGTAAGCCCCTGCGAGGCCGTCCGGCTCGAAAGCCCCGCCGTCACCAGCATTGTGGGGAGCCAGTTAAACGCGCTGTAGATAGCGAGCAGGCTCGTGAAAAACGATGCCCAGAGCGCCAGCGTGTCGCGCCGAAATTGTCCCTTAAAGAGAGATGCAAAGCCCTCCTGCCCTTTTGAGACCGGATCCGCGGGGTCAATGAATTCAGCGCCCGGTGCAACTGAACGGTGCATGCGTTCCAGCATCCGCGCAAGTTCCGGCCAGCGCGCTGGCCACCGTGCCAGGAAGCGCGGCGACTCCGGCAAAGCAATCAGAAGCAGCAGCAGAAAAACAATTGGCATCGCACCGCCGGCAATGAACAGCGCTCTCCATCCGCGGACCGGCAGAAAACTCGTGGCGAAGACACCAGCAACGATCCCACCCAACGGCGTACAAACAACCGTGCCTGTCACCGCAAGCGCACGGTAACGCATCGGGGTGAACTCAGCCGCCAGCGTGGCGGCAAGCGGAATGGCGCCCCCAATTCCGAGCGAGCCGAAGAAGCGCAGCACGCTCAGGCTCGCCACTCCGGTTGCGAGTGTCGACGCGCAATTGGCAATACCGAAAAACAGCACGCAGGCAATCAGCACCCAGCGCCGTCCCACACGATCCGCACAAATACCGGCCACGACGCTCCCGAGGCTCATTCCGAAAAGGCCCGCAGCGACGGCCGGCGCAAAAGCACTCGGCCTCACGCCCCACTCGCTCGCCATCGAGGGAATCGCAAAGCCGATGAGCTGATTGCTCACTCCGTCGAAGATAACGGCGATTGCCGCCATTGCAACCACGGCTATTTGAAATGGCGTAAATCGTCCGCCATCGAGTAGCTCTGCGATATTCACTACGCTGCGCGTTTGCTCTGCCATCGAGTCTGTTCATCAGACTATGCGCCGCACACAGCACGCAACATAAATCAGGCGCTAATTTCTCGCTCGAGAGCCGCATCGTGCTGAGGCCGGCTTCACCCGCACTTCAACCGCTCCACTATGTTGAACGGCGGAGTTGCCTCAGCTAGAATCAGCGCTCCACCACATCCCAAGCCATAACCGTCACGGAGGTCGATATGCGTTTCAGAGGCTTGCTCGTCTTCCTGCTTGCCGCACTCTCTGTAGCGGCTCAGACTTCCACGCCGCCTGTTTCCGCTCCCGCATCTGGTCCCGCCAAGGACACATTCGTCAGCGTGAGCGCGCCCGTCTTCGTGCTCAACCACGTCCGCGTCATCGACGGCACCGGCTCCGCATCCGCTGATGACCAGGCCATCATCGTCTCGCACGGCACAATTCAATTTGTCGGCCCCGCCGCCGGCGCTCCTATTCCTGGCGGCGCTCAGCGCATGGACCTCGCCGGATATACCGTGATCCCCGGCCTCGTCGGCATGCACAACCATCTGTATTACACCGACTCCGCAGCGATACAACGCACCAATGGCACTATCGACGAACCGGGCCTGATCGCCGCCAATCTTCCCTTTACTGCGCCGAGGCTCTATCTTGCCGCCGGCGTCACCACCATGCGCACCACCGGCAGCCTCGAGCCGTACACCGACCTCAAGGTAAAGAGCCGCATCGACGAAGGCGCCATGCCCGGCCCCGCAATCGACGCGACCGCGCCTTATCTCGAAGGCAAGCCAACTCTCTTCGCGCAGATGCACGAGCTCACCGGCCCTGAAGACGCCACGCGCATGGTCGACTACTGGGCCGCCGAGGGCATGACCTCCTACAAGGCATACATGAACATCACGCGCGCCGAACTCGGCGCTGCCATTCAGGCCGCACACGCTCATAAGCTGAAACTCACCGGGCACCTTTGCTCGGTGACGTGGCCCGAGGCAATCGCTCTCGGTATCGACAACCTTGAGCACGGCCCCGTCTTCGCGGATACCGAGTTCGTTCCAGGCAAGAAGCCTGACCAGTGCGGTGTCGACGCACGCACCAGTTGGACCAACCTCGACATCAACGGCCCGCAGGTACGAGCTCTCATTCAGAACCTCGTCGAGCATCACGTCGCTGTCACCTCCACGTTGCCCGTCTTTGAAGCCTCAGTTCCCGGACGCCCCCCGCTTCAACACCGCGTCCTCGACGCCATGTCGCCAACCGCGATGCAAAGCTATCTCACCCTGCGCGCGCTCGTCCGGCTCGACTCACCCATGACCGCATTGCTCCGCAAAGAAATGGATTTTGAATTTGCCTTCGTCAAGGCTGGAGGCCTTTTGCTCGCAGGCCCCGACCCCACCGGTAACGGCGGCGTCCTTCCCGGCTTTGGCGACCAGCGCGAAGTAGAGCTGCTTGTCGAGGCAGGCTTCACTCCGCCGCAGGCAATTCAGATCGCCACGCAAAATGGTGCCGTCTTTCTCGGCCGCCAGGACCGTATCGGCACCATTGCAAGCGGTAAGCAGGCTGACATGGTCTTGATCAAAGGCGACCCCTTAGCTCACATCGAAGACATCGAAAATGTCGTCACCGTTTTCAAAAACGGCACCGGCTACGACTCGCAGAAACTCATCGAAAGCGTGCGCGGCCAGGTCGGCATCCGCTGATTCCGCCCGCCCGAAAGTCCTCGACATCCCTGAATTAACCAGATTGTGAAATCCACCCGTTGATATACGACTATTCTTGTCGTATATTCGGAATGCGACCAAATCAGTCGTATATCTCGCCGAGCGGGCTCGCTGATTTGAACTCACTGACTTGAACTGAAAGAAGGGAACTGAAAAGACCAAGGCCCCTGCGGATTATCTCTTGGCCGAGTCCCGCAAGGACCCCTGCAGCCGGCACGCGAAGTCGCGGCAAGCTACCCGAATTATAGGTGCTTCCTAACCCTAGCTGGTGCCTCTCCGTTTCAGTCCCAAAGACCAACCGCGTAAGCGCGCTACAGACTCGTGAAGCCGCGCATCGCCTCTACGGAATCGGGTTTTCATTTGGGGAAGCGCCATGCAGAAGAAGCGTAATGCTGTTGCAAAGCAGAAGAAGCTGAACCGTGCACGCAGGCTTAGCCAAACGCGCGGCTGGATCGCATTGGGAGCGCTAGCCGCCTATAGCGCACTGGTCAATTCCCGCCCGGCCCTCGCCGCCGCAGCTAAAGCAGACCCCGCCAATGGTGGAGTGCCCGCTGCAACCCTACCTCTGAAACGCTTTGATATTCCCGCCGGTCCTCTCGATGAAGTCATCGCAGCCTACGAAAAGGCTACCGGCATCAAGGTCCGCAATGTCCTGCCCGAGGGCACATTAGGCGGATTCAAATCCGCCGGTCTCATCGGCCTCTATCGCGAAGAAGAAGCTCTTCGCCTCCTTCTCAACGGCACTGGTCTCAATTACCGCGTTGAAGACGCAACCACCGTGGTGGTCGGCATCCAGGCACGCGACACCGTTTCCGTCACCGCCTCCGTCGACAATTCCATCTCTCTCGACAAGTTCACCCAGCCGCTCATCGACACGCCCCAGAGCGTCACCGTCGTCCCGCAGCTCGTCATGCAGGATCAGGCAGTCTCCACTCTCCGCGACTCGCTGCGCAACGTGCCGGGCATCAGCCTGGCCGCAGGCGAGGCCGGAGCACAGGGAGACAACCTGACCATCCGCGGATTCACCGCCCGCAACGACATCTTCCTCGACGGCATTCGCGACTTCGGCAGCTACTACCGCGATTCCTTCAACTACGAGCAGGTCGAAGCGCTCGAAGGCCCCGCCGGTGTTCAGTTCGGCCGCGGTTCTACAGGCGGCGTAATTAATCAGGAAAGCAAGGTTCCCGGCATCGAAAAGTTCGTCGAAGTGCAAACGCAGTTTGGAACCGACCTCACGCGCCGTCTCACCGCAGACATCAACAGCCCCATGTCCAATGCCATCGGCGGCACCGCTTTCCGTCTCAACGGCATGTTCCAGAACTCGAACGTTGCAGAGCGCGACGTCGCTGAACTGCGCCGCTGGGGCATCGCTCCGTCGATCTCGATGGGCCTGCAGAGCAAGACGCACGCGACGCTGAGCTACGTCCACCTCAATGAAGACGACACGCCGGACTACGGCCTTCCCTGGCTCTTCAATGGACTCGCACCCGCCGAGCGTCAGAGCTACTTCGGTTTCCGCGACGCCAATTACCTCAGAACCAACGACGACATCATGACCCTGCGGGCTGATCACGACTTCTCGCCCTCCTTCAACCTGCGCACCATCGCGCGCGCTGCCAACTATCCCCGCAATGCGCAAATCACAGAGCCTCAGATCTGCTCCAACGCCGCTGCCAGCGTTCCTGTAGGTGGCGTCGTCGCCTCCCTTCCCACACTTGCCTACAACTCGACGCAGGTTTGCCCTTATACCCCCGAAACGCCCGCTGACCAGATCACGCAGGTCAACCGCAATCAGATTCAAGTGAAGAGTGTCGAGGGCGATCTCTGGGATCAGACTGAAATCACCACTCGATTCAGCGTTCACGGTGTTCGCAACGCACTTGTGGCCGGGGCCGAAGGTGGACAGGAGATATCCAATCCCACCCGTTACAGCTACACCATCAACAAGATCAACACCGTCCCTTTGACGACTCTGCTTGATCCCGATGAGCATCAGCAATTCGCGGGCACCGAGTACATCACATCCATCGTTCATACCAAGGCAAAAAGCATCGGCGTCTACTTCGTGGACACGATGAAGCTCGGCCGTCTCTTCGAGCTAAGCGGAGGCGTGCGCTGGGATCGCTTCGCCACGGACTATAACCTCTATCAACCCGCTCCGCCACCGCCGGGAGGCACCGTCACGGCTACCGTTGCGCCCATCAGCAGAATCGATGAACAGCCCAGTTATCGTGCCGCTTTTGTCTACAAGCCTTCCGCACGAGGTAGCGTCTACTTTGACTACGGAACTAGCTTCAATCCCGCGGCAGAATCGCTCAGCTTGAGCATCGGCCTCGCCAACGCAAACGCAGCACCCGAAGAAAACCAGTCCTACGAAGCCGGCGCGAAATGGAGTTTTCTCAACGAGCGCCTGCTCACCGAAGGCGCGTGGTTCCGCACCGAGAAAGACAATGCACGCGAGACTGACCCAACCAACTCCAACAACATCGTCGCCGCTGGCAACCAGCTTGTGAAGGGTGTGCAGCTGAGCATTGTTGGCCGCCTGCCCGAAGGCATGGATCTCATCGCCGGATACGCTTATCTCGACAGCGACGTCATCGCGTCGAAATTCTTTCCCACCGCGGTCGGCTTTCCGCTCGCCAATGTCCCGAAGCAGACTTTCAATCTCTTTGTCACTCGTCGGCTGCCTTGGCGTCTCAATGCAGGCCTCGGCAGCAATTACGTAGGCGCCCGCACCGCAAGCTCTACCGTCCCGTATGTGCCGACGGGCTTTGCGCCGAATCCAAACGGCGCGGGCTACGTCGTCACCAGTGTCGCCATGAAGCAGGTTCCCGGCTACTGGATCTTCAACGCAATGATCAAGCGGCCCATCTCAGAAAGGTTTGAGTTCCAGGTCAACGTCAACAACCTGCTCAACCGCTTCTACATCGACCTGCCGCACCCCAGCCACCTCATTCCCGGAGAAGGCGCTAACGCTCTCTTCGGCATCAACTTCAGGTTCAGATAGTCCGGAAAGAACGAACGCAATGCTGATCACGATTCCTGACGTTCTCACTTCGACCGAACTCGCAGACGCACGCGCCGCACTCGGCGCGGCTGAATGGGTCGAGGGCAAGGCTACCGCCGGCTATCAGGCCCAGCGCGTTAAAGAAAACCTCCAACTGCCCGAGGGAAGTCCTCTCGCTCTTAAGCTCGGAGAAGTTGTTCTCGCCGCCCTCGCCCGTAGTCCGCTCTTCATGTCGGCGGCACTGCCACTGCGCGTCTTTCCTCCCATGTTCAACCGCTATACCGGCGGAGGACATTTCGGTACTCACGTAGATACGGCGATCCGCGCCATGGCTTCCACCGGCCAACGCATCCGCACCGACCTCTCCGCAACGCTTTTTCTTTCCACGCCTGACGAGTACGAAGGCGGAGAACTCCTCGTTGAGGATACGTACGGCGTCCACAGCGTCAAGCTTCCGGCAGGTCATATGGTTCTCTATCCAGCATCCAGCCTTCATCGCGTCACGCCCGTCACAAAGGGTGCCCGCGTTGCTTCCTTCTTCTGGATTCAAAGCATGATTCGCGACGATAGCGACCGCACCTTGCTCTTCGACCTCGACTCCGCGATTCAACAACTCGCAAAGGAGAATCCGGGCAACTCCGTCGGCGTCAAACTCACCGGCGTCTATCACAACCTGCTGCGCCGCTGGGCAGAGATGTAGAAGGCCTCGGTAGTTCCTTAAGAGTGAAACCCTCCCCAATAGCAATGGGCGGCGATTGCGCTCGCATCCGCCGCCCATCTCGCTTAAAAGGCTCCCTCTTTACTTGTAAACCCCCTGGCTCCGCACCAATTCATCGCGGTGATCCATGTCGTCCGTCATCGAGCCAAACGCCGGACCAAACAGCGGTTGCGCACCCACTAACTTGACCAACGCCGACTGCACCGTATCGATCCCCTCCGCGCTCGACGCAACATAGACAATCCAGAATCGGTTCGGCGCCTGCGTGTGAATCGCCTCCTCGTCCACCTCATACTCGCGAACTGTGCCATCTGCAACAAACTTCTCCAACAGCGGAACCACGATCTGCTTGCTCACCAACTCAACAGCGTTATCCGGCGCATCCTTCTTCAGTGCGTACTGCGCAACATGCCCGTACCCGTTCTTCCATGCGCCCGGTTTCCAGTTGTAGTACCGGCTCACCATGATCAGGTCGAAGTGCTTCGTCGCGCTCGTCAGCACAGGCGTCGTGCTGTTGCCCGATGCGGATATCTGGTCCAGTACCTTGAGCAATCCCGCCATCGACATCGACGACCACCAGTCGTCGTGCGTCACGTCATCCAGTTGATGCACCACCGTCTCGTCACTGCCGTAGCCGACAAGCGTCCCATCTGCCAGCGCCTTGTCCAGAATTGCCTTGTCCGCATCGGCCGACTTTGCCATCTCGCCCCACTGCGCTCGCGGAATCACCCAGTTGGCAATGTATGAATACATCGGCGGCTTTTCCTTCGCCTCCGACCCCTGCGCGCCACAAGGTGCAGCGCACACTGCAAACAACACGAATCCGAAGATCCCCGCAGAGACCAACCGCAATCCATCTTTCATCGTTCTTCTCCGGTTGTGATCTGGGACCTGGGATCTGCTTCGAGGCGAATGCTATAGGGAATGGGAGCAAAACGGGGCCGGCCAAAAAGCGCAATCACAGGCCCTGGCCAGTAACGCTCAAGGGATAATCTGACCGCCCGCAGTTTACCCGAACTCCGGCACCGCCGCTGAACAATATTTGCCGCAGTCGTTCCTCGGATCCCTGACGACTGATCTCTGACTACTGTCTTCAGTTTCACTCCGCCGCCGCAATCGCCTCACAGATCTTCTCCACCGCCTGCGCTTCCGCCGCGCTTCCCGGCCTGTGTCCGTTAATCATCACCGAGAACGCCAGCATCTTCCCGCTCGAAGCCGTCAGATACCCCGAGAGCGCAATCGTCTCGTTCAGCGTGCCGGTCTTCGCCCACAGTTTGCCCTTCAGCGGAGACTTCTTGAAGTGGCCCAGCAGCGTCCCGTCCACGCCCGCAATCGGAAACGTCCCGCGCCAACCCGGCCCCCAGCCCTGCCGAGACGCGTACGTAAGAAGCTGCGTCAGCGCCCGTGGAGCGATGCGATCATCCCTGCTCATTCCCGAGCCGTCGTAAAAGAAGAAATCCTCATTGCTCACGCCCGAGTCCACAAGAAACTGCCGCACCACACGCGTCCCCTGTTCCAGGCTCCCGTCGTTGCCAAACTCCTTGCCCAGCAGCCGCAACAACAGCTCCGCGTGCAGATTCTGGCTCGTCTTGTTGATCACCATAATCACTTGGGCCATCGGCACGGAGATGTGCGTCGCCAACACGCGTTTTCCCGTAATCGGCGCAACCACCGTCGGAAGATTCGACGGCACCAGCTTCAGCGGCATTGACCTCTCTTCGTCAAAATCGCCCGTGCCGCTCGGCAGTCGGTGCGCCGCCGTAGTCGATCCATTCACTGTGATCCCGCGCGACATCAGCGCCTGTTTGAACGCCGCCGCCGTAAACTCCGCCGGATCCTCCACTGCGATATCCGCATTGAATCCACTCGCCGGAGCCGTTCCCCACACCCGAACCATCAGGCTGCCCGGCATCCTCTGCAAGCCCGGGTGCGCCTTCTCGCCTGCTGGCGCAATCGTCATCGAGTTGTCCAGCGTGAAGTACTCCACCGCAGGCGTCCACAGCGCCGTCACTCCATTCGGGTCCGAAGCATCCGGCACCACACTCAAGTGAACCGTGTTGTCATTGAAAGTCAGCGCCGAGATAGCCGCGCCATAACTCCACTGCAAATCGTCCCACCCCCACGCCGTTCCATACGGCTCTGTCAAAAAGAAGCTGTCGTCGCCAACGATATTGCCCGCGATCGTGCGCACGCCCGTCTGCTCCACTTGCTCCGCAAGCAGGCTCAGCACATTCATCACATCGGGCTCCGCCTTCTGAACCGGCGTCGCAGGTGGAGTCGCCTGGTTCGGCGTCGGCTCCTCCTTCACCGCTGGAGGAGTAGCCGGATTTGCCGCAGGCACAGGCGCATTCTGGCCCGGCGGCTCATAAGGATATTTGCGCGCAGAGATCGTCGGATCGCCCACCCCCATCAGCATCAGGTCCCCATGCAGCACTCCGCCGGAATCCACATCTCCCGTCGCCACCACATGCGTCGTCCACGTCAGCGAATCCACCGGGAACAGCGCGAAAGCCGCAGCCGTCGTCGTCAGCTTGGCATTCGAAGCCGGCGTGAACAACCGCCCCTCATTCAGCCCATAAAGCTGCTGCCCGTCCAGCGTCCTCACGCTGATGCCGATCTCCGCATGGCTCAACTCAGGCTTGTTGAGAATCGCATCCAGCCGGTCCGCAATCGATCCGTGCGTCGCTGAATGCGCCGCTGGACGCGCAGCTGCACTTCGGGCAGCTTGATGTGCCTGCGCCATTGTCATCGTGGAGCACACGCCCGCCGCCAGCAACACATGCACCACACTTCGCCCTAACCATCTCATGGCCGGAGTGTAGCAGTTGCGCACGTAGAATCAGAGAGACGCGGCATGCCTGCTCCTGAATCCACTTCGACTCCCACCTGGCGCCTCCGCACGCGCGACCTCTCGCTCACACGCACGTACGTCATGGGCGTTGTCAACATCACGCCCGACTCATTCAGCGACGGTGGCAACTTCCTCGACCCCGAAGCCGCCGTCTCCCATGCGCTCCGCCTCCTCGACGAAGGCGCTGATCTCCTCGACCTCGGTGCCGAGAGCACACGTCCCGGCGTTCAGGTAGCAGCCAATCCCACTGTCACTGCGGAAGAAGAACAGGCGCGCCTTCTTCCTGTCCTCGCAGGAATCCTGAAGGCCCGGCCGCACGCCGTCCTCTCCATCGACACCTACAAAGCAGCCACTGCGCGCGCCACGCTCGCCGCTGGTGCCGAAATCATAAACGACGTCAGCGGCTTCACCTGGGATCCCGTACTCGCCTCAGTCTGCGCCGAAGCCCAATGCGGCGTCGTCCTCATGCACACCCGTGGCCGCCCTGATCAGTGGTCCGCGCAAAGTCGGCTTACTTCCGACGAGCTGATCGCAACCGTAAAATCCGGCCTCGCCGCCAGTCTCACCGAAGCAGTACGAGCCGGAATCGCCGCCGAGAGCATCGTTCTCGATCCCGGCTACGGCTTCGGCAAGCGCTTCGAAGAAAACTACGCGCTTCTCGCCCGCCAGTCCGAACTCCTCACCCTCGGCCGTCCGCTCCTCGCCGGCGTCAGCCGCAAATCCTTCCTCGGCAAAACGCTCGCGCCCCTCTACGCCGGCAACACCACGCCCATCGCCGCACGCGAAACCGCCGGCATCGCTGCCATGGTCGCCGCCATCCTCCACGGCGCTCGCATCGTGCGCGTACACAACGTGCGCCTCGCCGTTGAAGCCGCGCGCATCGCCGACGCTATCCTCGCTGCTTCCCAACCAACTAAATAAGCACGGAAACGGGTGCCCCATGTCTCCCGCTTTTGGAGACGTGGGAAACCTCGAAATCTCTAGCTAGCGCTTCGCCATCGCGCACAGCTTCAGCACCGTATTCCAGTTCCGTGCCGTCGCCGTCACGCCCAGAATGCGATCAATCGCCTGCGCCGTGAACTTGCTATCCGCCGCGCCATCCGGCACATGCAGATAGAGCGTGTCCCCCGCCAAGTGATAACGGTCGCGCCGTTTCGGATTGTTCGTCACAAGCGGCTCCAGCCCCGCCGCCTTCCCAGCCCCCGGCTTCGCCGAGAGAAACACCGCATGCACCCGCGCCCCATCCGCGGCAGCTTCCGTCGCAAACGGATTCGCCTCAATCATCCGCTCCAGTTCGGCGCTCGTCCGCACCACCACCGGCACGCGTTGCCCCATCAACTTTTCAAGACCCGCACCTACGGCCTTCGCCACAGCCTCCGCGGTCCCCTTGGCGTCCACCACCGCGTTGCCGCTCTGGATATACGTCTCCACGTTGCTATATCCAAGCTTTTCCAGCAACTTACGGAAATCGGCCATCGGCAGCTTGCCCGTCGACCCCACATTCACCGCGCGCAGCAATATGACGTAGGTAAGCATCTCGGTACTGCAACCTATATCAAACCGCCGTGTTTGCAAGGAAGATGGTAGGAACGCAATCGCTCAACCTGGAGGGGGTCTCTTGAACGTTTTGGGGACTGGAAAACTCTTTGCGCTCGTGTTGATGGCGGGGTCCACATCACTCAAGCAAACCGCACCCGCCCTTATCGGTCACTGGCAGGTCGGCGCGCCCTACGACATCTATCAAGCCACCAGCCTCGACAACTCGCAGGAAAGTTACATCGAGAGCCTGCGCCTCCAATACGACAAAGACCGTCTCCGCGTCTGCGGCAAAGACATACCTATCCAGTCCATCAAGGCTGAAGAGCTCACCGAAGACGACTTCCTCGGGCGCTACCACTTCCATCCCGAGCTCATCGGTATCGGCGACGCCAACATCATCGACATCAGCATTGCCGCGCCCGATACCGCCGCCATCTGCGGCCAGGTCGGCGCTCCCGGCCTGCACGTCCTCGTAGGCGACAACAAACACGCCGTCATCGAAGTCTCAAACGACTACTTCCCGCTCACGAAGCACTAAACAATCAGGCAGACCCTCGCGCACCTGCCCTGTAACAGGGCACGAGTTTACTCGTGCCGAAAGGAACAAAGACCTTCTGGCCTTTAGGCCCTGCATCTCTTCGCCTTCGAACGCGCTCACTGCTTCTCGATCGCCAGGTAGACGATCACTCCGCTCACGCAGGCCACCATCGCCAGCACCGGAACCAGCAGCCACACATTCGTATCCATCGCCGGGAAAGTCGACGGAAGCAGCGCATCCAGATGCAGCGCGCGCAGCGAAGCAGCAACAGACGCTGCCACATTGAATCCTCGCCGCCACTCCCACCCGATCACACCCAGCCCCACCACCAGCGCAATTGCCAGCGCAAAAATCTGCGCACCCACAATTGGCCGATTGATCTTCTCGATCGCTTCGTTGCGCCGCCGCAGCTGAGCCCGCCACCACAACGCCCCCGCAGATCCCATCCGAGGTGGAACGCTCTCTGCCTTCGCAACATGAAACGCCTGCGTCAGCAGAACAAGATCCCCGCACGACCGGCACGCGGCCACGTGAGCACGCAATTCCTCCGTGCACGCCTGCGGCCAGTGGCCCCGCCGCACCATCTCCGTCACTTCTTTTTCACGAGCGCACGCAAAACTTGTCATCGTGAATCTCCTGCGCGCAGCAGCTTCGCTGCCTTGCGCCGTGCACGAAACAGCAACAGGCGAATGCTCGTGCTCGCCAGTCCTGTCACTTCCGCAATCTCATGGTGCGTGTAACCCTCAGCGTAGGCCAGCCACAGAATCTGCCGGTCGCGCGGGCGCAATTGCCTCATGGCAGGCCATAGCAACGCCGCAGATTCAGCCCGCTCCGTATCCGCCGCCACAGCAACAAACTCCTCCGGCATCTCTTCAATCGACGCCGCTCTCGGCCGCCGCCAATGGTCGCGCAGCAGATTCGTCGCAATCTTGAACAGATACCGCCGCGCGGCCACCTCACCATCAGCCGGCAACGACGCGCAAAGAAAGCGGATGTAGCTCTCCTGCATCAGGTCGTCGGCCAGTGCCGGATCAGCCGAAACCCGCGCCAGATAAGCCCATAGCGACCGCGCCGAACGCTCGTAGAAACCCGCAAAGGCCTCATTCTCCATGCCCAACCGGGCTGTTGGAGATTCGGCCTCGCCGGTTAACGTGTTCGAAAGTGTCGTCGATTCCCAGGACATTAGCGGCCGCTTCCTCATTATCCGTCGGCTCCCCGCAGCTCACTGCCTGTCCTTATATGAGCCGTAAGGTACGCCGATCTTCTCGTGCGCAGCCGCTTCGGCAGGCATCAGCCCTAGCCGCGCAGCCAGTATCCATGTGATCCCCGCCGAGAGAATAAATCCGATACCCGGCATCAGCACAAGCGTGCCCAGCACCAGCATCGGCACATCCATCTCAGCGCTCGCGTGCCGCAAAAGCAGGAACCCCGAGCCCAGCAGAATCATTACCGTCCCGATCTGCAGCGGCGTCAGCACCCGCGCCACAGCATTCGGTACGCGCTGCCTCTCCTCAAGGTTCACCGGAATCGGCGCAGCCTCGAGAAAACGCCTCCCCGCTTCTGTCTCCATATACGCCGCCAGCTCCTGGTTCGAACTGAACTTATCGATCAGCCGCGTGTGTACCTCGCTCTGCTGCTTGAAAGTCCGCGTCCACCGCCGGCTTTCGACCACCATCCGGATCATCCACACAGCAAAGACCATGAAGGCTACAAACGCCAGCAGCGGCACCACATCGCGTACCAATTCATCGAACGCACCCGGCCTCCCTTGTTCGCGATAGATATCCGGCCACACCGCGCGCTCCAGCGCTTCATCCGGCGCTCCATCCACATGCAGATGCGAGAAGAGATAGAACTCCGGATTCCGCGCAATCTCAGGATGCGCCGTCAGAAACGCTGCCAGCTGCGGATTACTCTTCGCCACGTACTCCTGGTTCGACAACAGTGTCGGATCATGTGACACCACCGTCGTCAGCGTCGGACTCAGCCGCAGCAGCCGGATCAGCTCCGCCTGATTCGCAGCCACATCCTTGTCATTTGGAACAGCTGCAACGAGCTGCGGCGCAGGCTGCGCCATCGCGGCCCTCGATTGAGCACCCAAAGGTGAGCCTGCCATCGCCGCTGCAAACACCATGGTCGTAGCGGCGGAATGAAAAAGCTGAGTAATCCTGTTTGAGACGAGCATTGGAATCTCTCCTTGCGTCAGAGGAGTGCAATCTTTGCGCTCCTGCCCACACAACGGATAAGGCCCGCACGCGGTTAACAACAATTCGTTGAATCACCACGCAAAGTTCTTCCAATCGCTCATCGATTGAGTTTTAGAATTGCCTCAATGCCCCAGCAGCACAGCAAAGCGACGATTATCAGCATGGCCGTCGTCGCCACCGGACTCGCCGTCTTCCTCCACGAGGCGCTCGGCCACGGTGTCACTGCCTGGCTGCGCGGCGACATCCCCACCGAACTCACCAGCAATCACCTCTCGGCCATGCGAGCCGACAAGTGGGTAGACGCTGCCGGAACCTTCGTGAACTTCGTTGTCGGCGCCATCGCGCTCACCCTTGCGCAAATCGGAGGCCCCCGCCCCAACTTCCGCTACTTCACGTGGATCCTCGCCGCGCACAACCTCTTTGCCGGCGCCGGATACTTCCTCTACTCCGGCATCTTCGGCTTCGGTGACTGGTACCAGATCATCCGCGACTTGCCTCACCAGGCAGCCTGGCGCATCACCATGGCAGTCTTCGGCCTCGCGCTGTATGTAATGGTCGCCAAACTCCTCGCGATCGAGATCCGCCCCTTCTGCTCGCAACCCGGCACCTACAACGTGGTCGGCCGCCTGCCTTATCTCGCAGGCTGCCTCTTCAGCACCCTTGCGGGCCTCTTTGACCCTCTTGGCTTCAGGCTTCTCCTCGTATCCACCCTCCCTGCCGCCTTCGGAGGCACCTCCGGTCTCCTCTGGCTCGACAGCCTCATGCCCCGTATCCCCGTAGAGCACGAACTCGTCGTCCGCCGATCACCCGCCTGGTGGATCTTCGCCACGCTCTTCGCCGTCGCCTACATCGCCTTCCTCGGCCGCGGAATCAAGCTCGCCCACTAGAGCATGTTTGAAATTGTTGAGTGGGATGTGAAGAGCACTCTTTCAAAGCCCCGAACAGCAATTGAGCGGTAGAATCGCAGCAATCCGCTGTTCTTTCTGGAGATTATGAACTTCTTGCTACCACAGGAACTGACCCACGGCGCAGTCCTTCGGGGCAACGAGTACGCATGGGAGCCCCTGTCGTTTCCGCTCGCATTAGAGAAGGCGCCAAGGTTGGGATACGCCTGTCTCGGAGGACAATTCTGGTTCCTCTCGCCCGATAACTCCGTTTACGAACTTTATTGGCTGGAGGCCGACTCGAAAGAGCGTACCAATGGGGAACTTTGGACGGAATACTCGCAACGATCATGCAAAGAGGTTCTCGCACGTTTCAACAGTCTCCTCAAGGACACGATCTTCTTCGAAGAAGCGAGGAACTTCGCCACTCTTTCGTACGTGTCGTCCTCTGATGAATTGAGGGCAAAGTTCCGCGTCCTCTTCAACGCCCAATTCGTCGACGAGTCGGACTATTCTTCGCTGCCAGGGAGCTGAGTCTCTCACTGAGCCTGGGCAGAATCGCTTCTCTTCTCGCGCAGCAAAAAGGCGCCCCATCAGGGACGCCCTTTGAATCTCAGCAAACTGTCTCTACTGCGTAACCGTCAGCGACAGGCTCGTTGAGTGCGCCACAGCTGTCACGCCGTTGCTCGACTGCGCCGTCACATTCAGCGTGTAGCTCCCCGCCGGTGTCGGCAGGTTATTCGGCGGACCGTGGTTGCGGTAGTTATAGAGCGGCGAGCACCCCGCCGTTCCCAGCACCGTCACCAGCGCCAGCAGCCCAAGCAGCGACAACCGGCTCAGCCATGCCTTCCGCCGCGCGCCAAACGCCAATCCCGCCAGCCCCAGCGTGCCCGGCAGCAGCAGGCACCACGTTACTGCCTTCGATGGCCCCATTTGCAGCGGCTTCAGCTCTGACCCCGACTCCGCAACTGTTGCGATCACCATCGAGCTGGACACCGACGTCGTCGTATTCGGCAGCACCTGCACGTTGGTCGGCGTAAAGGTGCACGTCGACTGATCAGGCAGCCCCACGCACGAGAGCGCCACAAACATCGGCGCCGTCAGCGATGCCGCATTCACTGGCGTAATTGAAACCGCGACCGTGCCCGACTGGCCCTGCCTCAGCGAAACCGACGTCGGCGCAATCGAGATCGTGAAATCCGGCGTAGCACCCGATACCGCCGCCACCGCCGAGCTCCGCGAGAGAGATGGCGCATGCGTATCGTCGCCGGCGTAAAACGCTGTCAGATGGTGACTTCCCGGCACCATCGTCAGCACCGAGGCAGCATGGCCTTCGGCGTCCAGCGCCACTCCGGCCAGCGGCTTGCCTTCATCCTCAATCGTCACCACACCGGCGGCAGGCCTGCCATCCTCGCCGGCCACCGAGATCGACAAAGCGGCCTGCGTCAACCCCTTCTGGTCGCGAATCTCGGTATTCAGCGTCGTCTCGGTAGGCAAACCCGATTGCGCGGCGGGTAAAGCCAGCGCGGGCAGCGCCAGCGCGATACCCAGTCCTGCTGCAACCAACTCAAGCCGCAAACCGCGGCCGGTCAAACCTCTCACGTGCACCTGCTCCAAACTTCCAGAAAAATCTTCAGTTCGCCCGAAAAGGACAACTTGCATTCATTGTATCCGGCGGGGGCGCAGGCGGGCGAACCGCCCCAACCCCCGCTCTCACGCAGATCAGGGTATGCATTGGACGTTTGAAGAAGCCGAAGGGAACAATCACTCCTCGCGCAACAGTCGCGCCGGGTCAATTGCGATCGCCCTTCGAGCAGGAATCCACGTAGCCACGACGCCGATCAGCACCATCGCCAGCACCGCTCCCCCCAGCACCAGCGGATCGCGCGGCGTCGCCTGGTACACCAAATAAGCCAAAAACCGGCTCGCCAGCACACCCAGCACCAGCCCCGCCGCCGAGCCCGACAGCAGCACCACCACCGGCCGCCCGAGAGCCGCCCGCATCACCTGTGCCCGATGCGCTCCCAGCGCCACGCGAATACCCAGCTCCCGCAGCCGTCTCGACACCGTATAGGCCGCCATCCCGAAGACACCGGTAATCGCCAGCATCGCCGCGAGCGCTCCCATCACTCCCAGCGCAATCGTTGCCGCACGAGATGGGAAAAGAACCAGAGCGAGGGCGTTCTGCCACGACGACAAATTGAACGGTAGGCTCGGGTCGATCTCCTTCAGTATGCGATTGAGTGCAGCGGCCGTCTCCGCAATCGATGAATCTGAGCGGACGACAAGTGTGACGGTGGAATCATTGTTTTGGCTGAGCGGATAAAATACGGCCGGTGACTGCACTTCGGTCAGGGATTGATACTTGCCGTCCTCGGCAACTCCCACAACTTGATAGAGCGTCTTGTCACCACCGAGAAAATGGCGCCCCAGGGCAGAATCGCTGCCGAACAGCTTCTTCGCCAGCGTTTCATTCACGACGGCCACCTTGGGAGCTTTCAGGCCGTCATCCCAGCTGAAGTCTCGTCCAGCAAGCAGGCGCGTCCCCGCGGCCTTGAAGTATCCCGGAGAGACAATGAAATCGCGCGGCGACCCCACGCTGTTTGAGGGTCGAAGATCCGCGGTCCCTTCGCGGTAGAGTGGGCCTGCGTTCCCGCTGCCGCTAAGAGGAGTATTGTCCACTGTGCCCACGGCGGTCACACCTGAGATACGTGAGGCTGCGTCGATCATGCGACGCTGCACGGGAAAAGCATCCTTGCCGGAGTAGCCGCTCATTTGCATGTCGACGCTTGCGATCACTGCTCCTTAAGGCTCGATGCCGATTGGCGCGTGCAGTGAACGCTCCAATCCGCGCAATGCGACGAGGGAAGCGGTGATGAGTAGCGCACACAGGGTAATCTGCACGCCCAGCAGAATGTCGCGCAGCGTAAAACGATGCAGCAGGGATCCAGATCCCGATCCGGTCTTGATGGCCTGTGCCGGCTCTGTTCGCCAGATCTGGCGGGCGGGCAGAAAACCAGGCAGAACTCCGCTGGCAAAGGAAAGAAGCAACGCAATCAGGTACACATTCGCATCGGTCACA
Organism: uncultured Acidobacteriaceae bacterium; assembly: GCA_963832465.1. Lineage (GTDB taxonomy): Bacteria > Acidobacteriota > Terriglobia > Terriglobales > Acidobacteriaceae > Telmatobacter. The sequence continues at coordinate 584,829 of CAWHUJ010000013.1, read as the reverse complement.
ACAGTGACGTGAATGGGAAGGTCGGGGATAGGACGCCAGCGGCTGAGCGCTCCAAGCAACGCCGCAGCAACCATCGTGCCCGCCACGCCTCCGGCAAGCGAGACAAGAACCGCTTCCGTGAACACCTGGCGGAGAATGCGCCAGCGCGTCGATCCAATCGAAAGCCGGATCGCCAGCTCACGCGCCCGATCCGCCGATCGTGCTGCGAAAATGCCCGCAAGGTTCACGCATGCAGCCAGCAGCACCAGCAGTGCAATCACCATCATCGCGAAGAGGAACGCGTGCGCGGGACCGTTGAGTACGTCGCCGACCAAACCGGGCTTAACCAGCCGTGCGGAAAGCCCGTCATCCGCCTGCGGGTTTTCCCGTGTCAATTGATGCGCGACCGCATTGAGGTTATCGGTTGCCTGAGCAGCTGTGACCCCAGGCTTGAGCAGACCAATGACCCACAGCCCGTGTGAGTAGCGGTTGGTGAGCTGGCTAAAGCCTTCGACTTCCTCCTGATTGATGAGCGGCATCCAGAAATCAGGCGCAAAAACGATTTCCGTTCCGTGGAAGCTCTTTGGTGCGACTCCAATAATGGTGAACGGATGCTTGTTGAGGTCGACGCTCTTGCCGATCACGCCGGGGTCAGCGTTGAAGCGGGTGCGCCAGAGCGCGTCACTGATCACGATATACGGGGCAGAATCGGGGCCGTGCTCGTCGCTGGAATGGAAGAAACGCCCGAGTTGGGGCTCGATGCCGAGCATGTCGAAGTAATTGCTCGAGGTCTCAAAAGCCCACATGCGTTGCGCCGAACCACTATCGCTCATCGCTGCCGTCATGATGCGATAAGCGGCGATGTCAGTGAATGTGGAGTTGCGCGCTCGGTAGTCGAGGTAGTCCGGATACGATTGGTTGTCATCACCCTGATCGTGCTGCAGGATTTCGACCAGTCTGTCGGCCCCGGCGACGTTCAGTGGTCGCAGCAGGATTGAGTTCATCACGCCAAATACAACCACATTCGCGCCGATGCCCAAAGCCAACGTCACAATCGCCGTCAGCGCGAATCCTGGCGACCGGCGTAACCTGCGCAGCCCATGCCGCAGGTCGCGCATCAGCCCATCAAGACCCAGCATCGAATCCGCAGCTGCCACCCGCTCGCGCATCACCGCGTGATTGCCGAAGCGAACCAGCGCATCCCGTCTAGCCTCTTCCGGTGACATCCCGCGCGCAACATTGTCTTCCATGCGCATCGCGAGATGTGCCTGCAACTCGGCATCGATATCGCCGTCCAGCCGATTGCGCCCAAAAAGATTCAGCACGCGTCGAAACAGACCCATCCCTCTACCCCCTGCTCGCTCCCCCTACTCGCTCCGTAACGCCTTCATCGGGTCGATCTTTGACGCTCGCCGCGCCGGAATCCAGCTTGACGCCAGCGCAACCGCGGCAATCGCGACCGTGATCGACAAAAACACAACCGGATCATTCGGACTCACGCCGCGAAGCAGGTTCGAGGCAAACTTCGCCAGCGCGAACGCCATCACCAGCCCCACAGCTAACCCCGCTCCCGTCAGCCACGAGGCACGCCGCAGAATCATCGCCAGAATGTCGGTGCGCTTCGCGCCCATCGCCAGCCGCACGCCCATCTCGCGTGTCCGCTCGCCTACCAGTGTTGCCATCATGCCAAAGATTCCGATCGCCGCCAGCAGCAGCGCAATCGCCGCATCCGTTGCCAGCATCCCGGCGACGTACATCAATCCCACCAGATTTTCGTGTTGGCTTTCCTTCCAAGTCATCACGTCATCGAGCGGTAGCGAAGCGTCCATCGACGCGATCGCCTTGCGCACCGCGGGAGCAAGCGCCAGCGGATCGCCTTCAGTCCGTACCGTGTACATCGTTGTGTCCAGCGGCACCTGCGCACTGCTCATGTACACCACTGCAGGGTGTTGGTTATCCCAGAGCGTATAGTTTGCCTCCCCGACAACTCCCACAATCGTCAGCCACGGCGTCCTCGGCTCCGGCCGGCGCAGGCGAATGCGATGTCCCAGCGGACTTTCGTTCGGGAAGTATTGCTGCACAAAGCGTTTGCTCACCACCGCCGCCGGCACGGAATCCATTGTGTCGCTTGCTGTGAAAGTGCGGCCGCCCTCCAGAGGAATCTTCATCGAAGAGAAATATCCATCGCTCACCGCAATGCGCTGTGCACTCTGGAATTTTCCCGGCACCATCGCGCGATTCTCGATCTCTACATCGTTCACCCACGTGTTGTCGCTATAGGGCAAGGAAGTCGTCACCTCCGCGCTCGTCACGCCCGGCAGCGAGCGCAGCCGTGCCAGGCTCGTCGCATACCACGACGCTTGTTTCTGCGGCGTGTCGTAACGCTTGTCCGGCAGCCCGATCGTGAACGTCAGCACTTTGTCCGTCTGATACGCGTCCGTCAGGTGCAGCATTGCTTCCATGCCCTTCGCCATCAGCGCCGCGCCAATCACCAGCGCCACCGCCAGCGCAATCTGCGACACCGCGAAGAAGTTCCTCAGCTTCCGGCTGCGCCCGGATCCCGTCGTCGACCGCGATCCCGCCTTCAGCTGATCCGCCACATTGATCCGCAACGCTTCAAGTGCCGGCAGAAAGCCCGAAACCACCCCCGCAATCAGCGCCAGCACCAGCGAAAAGCCCAGCGCGCGCCAATTGAGCGAGATATTCTGCCATCCTGCAACAAAACGCGCCACTCGCGGCGGCATGGCAATCAACGTCAAATGCAGATAGATCGCCGCCAGCGCCACTCCCACGGCAGCGCCCATCAAGCCCAGCAGCAGATTTTCGACCAGCAATTGACGCATCAGGCGCAGTCGGCCCGCTCCCAGTGCGGTGCGCATGGCAATCTCAGACCGCCGCCCGATGCCGCGTGCGAACTGGAGATTCGCCACGTTTGCGCATACCACCAGCAGCACAAAGAACGTCGCGCACATCATCAGCTTGTAGTAGAGCGGCGTTAAATCGCCGTTGATATCGTCAAGCAACGGCTCTACCCGCGCGGTCATTCCCAGGTTCGTCGCCGGATATTGCGCCGCCAGCCGGTCGCCGATGACGCGCATCTCCGCCTGCGCCTGTTTCACCGTCACGCCATCGCGCAGCCTTCCGATCGCCGTATAGTCTCGCCCCTGTCGGTCTGCCAGTTGCTGTGGTGTGCGGGCCAGCGGCAGAAATACATCCGCATCTGACGGATACTGCACCGCCTTCGGCAGGACACCGATAATCGTGTACTCCCGATCGGCCAGCACAATATGCCGTCCCAGCACATTGGCGTCAGAGGCAAACTGCCGCTGCCAGAAGCCGTAACTCAGCACCACCACCGCGTCGCGGCCCGGCTCAGTTTCCTTCTCGTCAAAAACGCGGCCCAGAAACGCCTGCGTCCGCAGTATGGGAAAAAAGCTCGCCGAAGTCAGCGCCGCCTGCACATTCGCCGCGTCTCCCGCGCCCGTCATGCTCATGCCCACTTGGGTGCGCGCCGCCAGTTGCTCAAACGAGTGGTTCTGTCGCTGCCAGTCTTCGAAATTCGCCAGCGCAACCTGGCGCGGCCCCGTGCGGTCCTGCTCCGTCACCACAACCACGTGATCCATCGCCGGAACAGCCAGCGGCCGCAGCACCACCGCATCCATGCTGCTGAAAATCGCCGTATTTGCGCCGATACCCAGCGCAATCGTCACCGCCGCAGTCACCGTGAACCCCGGCGACTTCCATAGCTGCCGCAGCCCGTAGCGGATATCCCGCATCAATCCGTCAACACCCAATGCTGCATCCGCTGCTGCCACGCGTTCCTCCGTCATTGTTGGATTGCCAAAACGCACCAGGGCATCTCGCCGCGCATCCTCCGGAGCCATGCCCCGTGCAATGTTGTCCTCGGTGCGCATCGCAATGTGCGCCTGCAACTCATCGTCGATATCGTTCTGCAAACGATCTCGCCGGAACAGATTCCCCATTCGCCGCAGCAAACCCATGGAATCCTCCTACGCGTAGCGCATCACTGCGCGCACGCCCTTCACAAGCTGATCAAAGTTCTCTTCGGCCTGCTGCAGTTGCTGCCGCCCCTGCGCCGTTAGCCGGTAATACTTGGCCCGCCGGTTTGTCTCCGTCATCGCCCACTCCGATACCACCCAGCCACTTTGTTCCATCCTGTGTAACGCCGGATACAGCGATCCCTCTTCCACCCGCAACAACTCACCCGACGCGCTCTGGATATGCAGCACAATCCCATACCCATGCAGCGCGCCATTCTGCGCCAGTGTCTTCAACACCAGCAGATCCAGCGTTCCTTGAAGGTCGTTCTTCGCCATTCCATACCCCTTGCCGTCTTGGTATTAAGAAGTCTAGGCATAGCTCGCTAGGTATGTCAAGCGCACGAGCCCGCGTGCTGACCAACCATACGCGTTCCTGAAGGGGACAGTTCCTGACAAATCTCAGACGATCTTGCGCTGAATCGTCACAACGGTGATATCGTCCTGCTGGCCAAAGGCGACGGCGGCTTCGGCAATTGCCGCGGCATCTTTCATCGATATCTTCTCGGCGCGCTCAAAGCCGAAAAGCTCTCCTTGCGCGTTCTGCGCCTCCACGACACCATCGGAGAAAAATGTGAGCCGGCTGCCCGGCGCGAGCTTCAGTGTCACGGAGTCATACTCTCCGCCGCCGTTCATCCCCAGCGGCAACGCTCCCGCCAAAGCGACTTCCCGGCCATCGAGATAGGGAGCAAGCTGGCCTGCGTCAGCAATCGTCACCGCGCCATCTCCGGCGATATGCGCAGCCAGTGCCGTCGAAACTCCTGCCGCCGCAGATCGATCCTTTGCTCCATCCGCCCGATCCACCAGCCGCTCATGCAGCTTGCTCAACATCGCGGCGGGTTCAGTCGTGTACTCCGCCGTCGCGCGAATCAGCCCCACAAGCATCGCGACCTGCATCGCCGCCGGCAGACCCTTTCCCGCTACATCGCCAAAGATGAGGAGCAACCCGCCGCCGCCCGCAGGCAGAATCTGAAAGAAGTCTCCACCCACCTGTTGCGCCGGCTTGTAGACCGACTCAACGACAAAATTGGAATACGACGCTCCCGGACTCGGCAGAATCACATCCTGCACTTCGCGCGCTGCTGCCAGTTCGCTCTCCAGCAGCGCCATCTCCTCGCGTGTTCTACCGTAGCGCTTGCCTTCACTGATCGAGACGGATACGAAACCCGCATACCCCAGCGATACGGCAACAATCGTCGCCACAGCATCAAACGACAGTCGCTTCTGCTGCATCTCCTCTGTCTGCGCCTGCCTGGGCTCGTCCGGAAACCGGTTGCCCATCCACATACCGAAAAGATATTGCGCCGCGAAGATCGGCACCATCGCCATCCACGACTTTCGCCTTAGAGTCAGACCCGCCACCGCGTAGCAAACCGCAAACGCACCGGCGAAGACGACTGTAAGCACAAGGCGGGCAGTCTGCGACCGCCCCATATCCAGAATGTCGTAGGCAAAGCCGATGACCGTAAAGACAAAGAAGACCGCCAGCAGAAATATCACGATCGATCTGCGCGGCATGCCGCGCCACGGGCTTGCGGAGCTCATCGGTGCATTCAGCATAGTCCATTACTGTGCCGCATTCGTCACCCCATCTTGCCGGGCCCCATCCTGCCGCGGATGACTGAACGCCTCACCCGGCACATCTGTCAGCCGCAGCCCGGGGCCCTCCCACAACACTCGCGGAGTGCCCTGGCTCGCAAAGTGCAACCCCTCCACATGAATCGCGTGCATCCCCGCGCGCAGCCCGATCGATCCGCGATCATACCGCACCGCATTTCCATTTGTGCTGCACACCTGCGCAAATGGCGGCCCCGTCTTAGCCACCTGCACGCCATCAATCACCAGCCGCGCACCATCCCGCGCCAGCAGATGAAAGGTGTACCCTCCATCGACCGGCGCATCGATAAACCCGTCCCACGCCGTCGCATAGCGCGTGAACCCGTGGTCATCCACCTGGATTCCAGCCGACTCACCCGCAAACACCGCACTCTGCTTCGTCAGGTCCGGCAGCTCCGTCCACGTGCCTGGATACAACCGCCACGCCAGTCCCTGCGCACCGGCTCCGCTCTGCGCAACTGCATCATGCCAGCGCGCCACCGCCACTACGCCCTGCGAAGCCCAGTCCTCCGCTCCATTGCGGCCTTCCACATGCAGCAGCACACGAAAGCGGCCCGCTCCATTCACATCGTCGAGCTGCGTTCCCTCGGCATCGGCAAAGCGATGCTCGACCTTCCGCCCGCGCGCCTCGCTCCCATCGCCAAAGCTCCATGTGTAATGCGCATGCTCGGCCTCGGCTGCAGTAAACGTCACCTTGTCGCCCGGCGCAAAAAATGGCGGATTCACCGTGAACGACGCCACCGGCTCCTGAGTCGCTGCATACTTCGGCTGCGCCGCTCCCTCCAGCACCAGCAGGGGAACATCACCATTCCCGCTCGCGCGCAATTGCCCATACTTCACGTTGTCCAGCGTCACACCCGCAATATCGCCGCGCAGTGACGAGTCCGTCAGCGGCGGCTGATCCAGCGCCCAGATATTGCGAAACGTGAAGTCGCGCAAACCCGGCTCCTCCTGCTGCATCTGCAACAGCGAGTACCAGTCGTCGAGAAACAGATTCTCAAATCTGTAATTCCTGTGGTTGCCCTTTGCGCCATCCGCTCCCCAAAAACCCAGCACGCCAAACGGTTGTCCGCACGCGCCGATCCCCGCATGCAGCACATCCGAATTGCGCAGCGTGAAATTCCACGAGTTGAAGATCTTCCTCGGCCATCCCGCCCGCACAACGTTCGAAATACTCGTCGAGAGCTCGCTCGTCTCCACCGTGATGTCGTGAACATCCTTTCCCGGTCGCAGCAAATCCGCATCCGTGTAGCCGTCCCAGTTGCCCATCAGCGCAATCACGTCATCCGACGCGCGAAAAAACGAATTCCGCACCAGCCCGTTGCTCGACCCGATCCAGTCCATCCCATCCTGATTCGCATTCCCCGGGTTGCCGCCCATCACCCGCAGATCGTCATACACAAATCCGCTCGAGTCCTTCATCTGAATCGACCACGTCCGCGACCGGATCACGCACGTCAGCCCGTCCACCTCAATATCGTGCGCGTCATTCGTCCCGATGCAATGCCAGTCCGGCTTCTGCATCCAGCCCTGATCGTTATTCGGGTCCTGCGGCCCGTCGTACACAATCGTGCCCCGCCCCAGCACCTTCACGCCCTGCACATGCCACAGATTCAGGCTGCCGAAAAAATATGCGCCCGGCGCCAGGTAATACGTTTCACCGCTCTTCGGATTCAAACTCTGCCGATACACGCCCGGCTGGTAGTAGTGCAGCTTCGGATCCGGCTTCGGCGCTTCCGGCGGCGTCCCTGCAAACAAAAACAGCATGCTCGCATGATTCAGAAAATCCCGCGGTCGCGAAATCGCCAGCTTCGCCGGCCCCTCCAGCCGAAACCGGATCGTCTTCCCGTCGCGCTTTGCACGCAGCCCCAGCCGCCACGGCTGAATATCCACACCCCTGTCCCAGAAGCCCGCCTCATCCGCCGTAATCGCAACATCCGCCGGGCCGGTGATATCGAAATTCACAAAGTCGTAGCTCGCCGCCACGTGGGCTACATCCACCGGCTCGCCGTTCACCGTCACCGTAAACGCCGTTGACCGCATCTCCTGCGGCACCGGCACCGGATGCACGCGGCTCGCACCCAATGCAGCGCCGGAAAGCGCAAGCACCAACATCATCAGCAGACAAACTCCGCGCAAATGACCAAACCCCGCAGGCAATTTTCAGGAACACTTCACTCTAACAACTTCGCGCGCGATCTATCGCTCTCCTCCTGCTACCATCTCCCCATGCTGCGCGTAAAACTCCTTGAACTAGGCGCTCGTCCTCCCGTCGTCGCTCATCCCGGAGAAGATCTCGGCTACGATCTCTTCGCACTCGAAGCCATTTCGCTCGCGCCGCGCGCCACCGTGCGCGTCCGCACCGGCATCGCCGTTGAAGCGCGCCATCCTGAGACCGGCGCCCCCCTCGGCCTCCTCGTGCGTGACCGATCCTCCATGGCTGCCCGCGGACTCGCCACTACCGGCGGCGTCATCGACGCAGGCTACCGCGGCGAAATCCTCGTGCTCATGACCAACCTCGGCGACTCCGCCATCGAGCTCAAAGCCGGAGAAAAAATCGCGCAGATGATCCCCGTTCCTGTCCTCACCGGCGATGTCATCGAAGTAGCCGACCTCGAAGACTCCGCCCGTCTCGCAAAAGGCTTCGGCAGTTCAGGCAGGTAAAGCGGGTCGCATTCGCAGTTCACGACAGATTTTCTTGGGTGGTCGTCTTCGTTAATCGATTCGAAAGAACTCAAGCGGATAGATTGCGCTGCGGCCGGGGTCGGAAGGCAAGTAGAGCACGCAGACAATTGAACCGGGCTTACGGGGATCGCCGGGACAACTGCCGATCTCCACCTCATCTTGCGCATTCCTGAAGGTGTAATCGACGATGTTTGGTCCTCTTGACGGGCCTTTCCATTCACGCTCAGTAATACAAGCGTGAGCGAGGACTCCCTCAATCGCAAGGCGGCGTTGCAATGGGAATCTTTTCAAGAGCAATAATCCGAAGATCATTACTCCGATTGACACAATGAGAGGCCATAACTTTGATGATGTCGGCGTTTGGAGCGTAGCCGGTCTGATTATGAAGTCGACCGCGCAAGCAAACCCGAGTCCGAAGAAGAACGCCCCTGAGAGCGCATAGAGCCACCCAGTTCCAGTCAGCCGCGCACTGCGCGGTGCCGCTCCTATCAACTCAGCGGGAAATTTCTCCGCATCTTCGCGAGAAGACTCGCAATCCATTTAGCTCGACGCCTTTCTTGGTCCTTGCACGCATTCTAAACATCAAGATGTGAACCCTCGGAGACGTATCGCCCGTTATCTTCATTTACCGCCTGCTCTCCGGCACCAACACGAGAGCCAAAACAAGAATCGAGTAACATGGATCACCATGAAGGAAAAACTGCGCTGCCACTGGGCCGAGAGCGATCCAGTCCTCCGCACATACCACGACGAAGAGTGGGGAGTGCCGCAGTACGACAGCCGCACCCTCTGGGAACTCCTCATGCTCGAAGGTTTCCAGGCCGGTCTCTCCTGGCTCATCGTCCTGCGCAAGCGCGACGCCTTCCGCGCCGCATTCCGCAATTTCGATCCCGCAAAAGTGGCGCGCTTCAAAGAAGCTGACGTCACGCGGCTCATGGCCGATCCCGGCATCATTCGCGCCCGCGCCAAGATTGAGGCCACCATCGGCGGCGCGCGCATTTACCTGGAAATGCAAAACTCCGGCACGACTTCGCCCAGTGGGCGTGGAACTTCGTCGACGGCAAGCCCATTCAGAACACCGGCCCTCTCCCCGCGCAATCGCCGCTCTCCACAACGATTTCAAAGGAGCTCAAGAAGCGCGGCTTCAAATTCGTCGGCCCCACCATCGTCTACGCCTGGATGCAGGCATCCGGCCTCGTCAACGACCACGCGCTCGACTGTTTCCGTCGCAACCTCCGTGCGCCTCGGCGCAAATAACAATCAAATAGACGCGTCCAGAATCTCCGCCTTGTCTTTCTCTTTTTCCATCACAACCATTCCGCGCTTCGCGGTGATCGCACCAACCGGCGGAGGCGCAGCCGGCATTTGAGGAGCCGGATAGATCAACGCGGCAACCCAGCACGCAATCAACCCTGCACATACCGGAATGAAGCCATCGAACTGCCTCGGCTCATCGAATCTTCCAAACAGCAGCGTCACCAGAAACAATCCCGGCAACGTGATCGTCGCGCAGCGCAGCAACCTCGGCGCGTGCCGCCATCCAAGCGCCGCCAGACCCCACCACGGCAGCAACGTCATTCCCGTAAAGAAGAGCGCCTGCTTGCTGTATGTCTTCAGGAAATGCAGATTCATCAGCAGATGATTCTGAAACAGCGCCGGCGCTCCATGAACTGACATCACCACCAGGTAGCGCACTCCCGCCCACGCCGCAAGCTGCGCAACCGTCAGCAGCAGCAGCTTCCACATCTTCACGCGCCCCCACAGATACAGCAGCGCGCACGGCACCAGCAGCAGCATATTCTCGTGGTTGAACGTGCCCAGTATGAAGACCAGCAGATAGCCCACCGTTTGCTCGTAGTAGAGCAACATCAGGCACGCCGTCCAGAAGCCCACAAGCGCAATGTCGTAGAACGTCCAGTACCCGATCGTCGGGCACAACATCAACGCCGCCAGCATAAAGCCGAGCAGCTTGCCAAACCCCGGCAGAAAAAGATTCGTCCACCTGCCCATCAGATAGACAGTCGCTCCAATGCAGATCACCTGCGTCGCGATGAACACATTGTGATCGTTCATTCTGTGGAAGATCGTCTGGAAGCCCGCCGCCAGCAGCGGGAACAGCGGGCGATAGCCAAATGGCGGCTCTGCGACCTCAGGGTGATGGATGATCGTTCCCAGCTGATACCACGCGCCCTGGTAGCCGCGTTCCACCGCCATCAGCACGGCCATGCAGCATCCCAGCCACACAAGCACCGTAGGAAACGCCCGAACTGCCGGAACCGCACGCGGACCGGGAACCGCTCGAACAGCTGGAGCCCGAACAGCAGAAGTAAGACCCGCCCCAACCTTCGATTCAGCCTTCATGCTCTCCCTTTAGGCGCGAACGAACTGCAAGCGCGAATTTGAGAGCGAGGAGCAAAACAAGGACCCGCTATATGAAGACCCATGCCTTTCGCTCCGCGCAGAAAATCAGTGACCGTGCGCGTATCGAAAACACAACCCTCGCAGGACCGTCGAGGTCATGCGAGGGTTGGTACTGCTTTCTCTGCGTTAGATGCTAGTTTCTGCCCAGATCGCCACTCTTGTGATAATTCGGATACGGCGGAATCGGTATCTCAGGGATTGGATTCGCTTTAAGCTCATCCAGCACCATCTTCACGCCCGTCTCAAGTTGAACATCGTGCCCCGCCGCAGCATCCTTCGGCAGATCTTCCACCACCACGTCCGGCGCAATGCCGCGATTCTCAACTTCCCAATCGCCATGCAACCCGTAGATTGCATACCGCGGCGCAGTCACGTAACCGCCGTCGATCAGCGGCGGAAAACCACCGATGCCGACGAGACCTCCCCACGTGCGCGTGCCCACCAGCTTGCCGATCTCTGCCTTGCGGAAATACCACGGCATCGCATCGCCACCCGAACCCGAGTTCTGATTGATCAGCATCACCTTCGGTCCGAAGATCGCGCCCACCGGATCATGCACCGGCTTGCCATCGCGCTCCTTCGCTCCTGAAAGTGGGAAGCGCTTCAGCACGTCCACAACGTAGTCGGCAATAAATCCGCCTTCGTTCCAGCGTTCGTCCAGCACCAGCGCCTGCTTGTCCAGTTGCGCGTAAAAGTAGCGATTGAAGCTGTCGTATCCCGCGCCGCCCGTGTTCGGCATGTAGACATACGCAACCTTGCCGCCCGAGAGCGCGTCCACCTTCTTCCGGTTCGACTCCACCCAGTCGATGTTGCGTAGCCCGTCTTCATCCGCAATCGGAATCACCGTTACATCGCGCGCATCCTTGCCATCTGCATTCGGACCAACGCGAATCACAGTCTGCTTGTACGCCAGCCCGTTAAAGAACTCATAGATATTGTCCGTCCCGTGCAGTTCGCGGCCATTCACTGCCAGAAGATACTCACCCTCTTTCACATAAACGCCTGGCAGCGTCAGCGGAGACGCCAGCCCCGGCGTCCAGTTCTGCCCGCCAAGAATCTTCGCAATCCGGTAGCGTCCGTTCTCGATCTTGTAGTCCGCGCCAAGCAGGCCCGTCTTCGGCAACACATCGTGCGGGCGAGGTCCTCCCACAAACATATGCCCCACCGTAATCTCGCCCAGCATCTCCACTGAGAGGTACGTAAACTCCTGCCGCGACGCCAGCCCCGCAAGATAAGGCTCATACTTTGCCTCGATCTTCGGAATGCTCAACCCATGCGTATTCGGGTCATAGAAGAAGTCGCGTTCGATGCGCCACGTCTCGTGATAAATCTGCTTCCACTCCGCGCGCGGATCGGCATTCATCTGCATGCCGCTCATGTTCAGCGGCTTGCCCGGATTGTCATTTCCCGCCTTGAGCTCATCAGCTGGCGCAATGCCGTAGCTCTCACCGCGTCCATACAGGATCTTCGCTCCGTCCGCCGACACATCGAAGTGGTCGAGGTTGCTCAACACCTGCTCGGGCGTGCGCTTCTCCAGCGTGAAGCGCCACACAGCCTGAATACCAGGCCCTCCGCTCTCATCCGACGACCGGCCAAACGGCGATCCTTCCAGCAGAAACAGAACGCCCTCTTTGCCCGTCGCCACGCCAACGAAGTTCTTCGCAGGTATGGGCAACGAGAGAATGCGGTTCCCGATGCCATCAAGATCGACCTTCGTCTCCTTGCTCTTGTCCTTATCTTTGTCCTTATCCTTATCGGCAGACTTGTCGTCGCTCTTTGCCGTCTTCACGTCCTTTGCGTTCTTCGAGTCCGCGCTCTTCGCGTCGCTCTTGTCGCTGTCAGCCTTCTTGTCGTCGTCCGCCTTCGGCTCGTCCTTCTTCTCCTCGCTCTTGATCTTTTCGTCGTCGCTCTCTGGCGGAATCGGCGAAGCTCCGTCTTTCGCCAGCACCACCACGTACGGCGCGCTCGTCGCTTCGCGATCCAGAGAGGAGAGATCGATGCCGGCATTCGATGGCCCGTCATTCGTCGACGCCACGAAATACAGATACTTCCCACCCAGGTCAAACGCCGGGTTCGTCGCGTCGCTCATCCCATCCGTCACCTGCGTCGATTTCTTCATATCCAGCGAATACAAGAAGATCGCATCAAGCTGGTTGTTCAAGTCGCGCTGGTATGCCAGCCACTTTGAATCCGGCGACCACGTCACATTGAATGTGCTGTTGAAGCTGCTGTAGATGCCCTCATCCACCTTCACCGGCTTGCCCGTCGGCACATCCACCACCCACAAGCGCATGTGCTTGTCGTTATAGGCAATGTGCTTCGAGTCCGGTGACCACGTCGGATTGTAGAAGTAGCTCGGGTCAGGCCCCAGATCGATCACCGTCGGTGTTTTGAAACCCGTCTGATCCTGCAGATAGAGCTTGTACTCACCCGACGCATCTGAAAAATACGCAATCGTCTTGCCGTCCGGGCTCCATGACGGATTCCGTTCCGCAGCCCCGGGGGTGTTCGTCATGTTCCGCGTATCGCCCTTCTCCGCCGGAACCGTAAAGATCTCCCCGTGCGCTTCAAACACTGCGCGCGCACCCGTCGGCGAAATCCCCACGTTCTGCACTTCATCCGCTCCCACCTTCGTCAGGTGCGGCTGCAGATCCGTCAGCTCGCCGTGAATCTGGATCGGCACAACCGTATCTCCGTTGCTCGCCGTATCCACCAGGTGAATCGAGCCGAACTGCTCATACACAAGCGCTCCCGGGCCGGCCTGCACCGTCTTCAGGTCGTAGCTCTTGTTCGGCGCCACCTGCGTCACTGCCTTCGACTTCACGTCGTACTTGAAAAGTGAAACCGGCCCACTACGATCGGAGAGAAAATACACCGCATCGCCCACCCACACCGGGCTCGAGTCATTCGAGTTCTCGCGCGGCACCTTCACCAGGTCCAGCGTCTTCAGGTTCACGATCCAGATAGGCGACGTCTGCCCGCCCGCATAGCGCTTCCATGCCGGCTGCCACTTCGTAAACGGCTGATACGCAATCTCACTGCCGTCCGGCGAGAACGAAGCCTGCGACCCAGAAGGCAGCGGCAAAGGCTCCGGCACTCCTGAGCCATCAGCGGGCACAAGAAATAGCTTCGTAAAGTGCCGGTAGCTCAGCGCGCCCGAAGCCACCAGCACATTCTTCCCATCAGGACTCCAGCCCACCACTCCCGTGCCTTCCGGATGCCACGTGATCCGGCGGGGTACTCCCCCGTTCGACGGAATCACGTACACATCCGTGTTGCCCTCAAGATGCGCCGAGTACGCAATCTCCGATCCATCCGGTGAGAAAAACGGCCCCGCCACCACGTGCCCATTCGAGGTCAGCCGATGCGCCTCGCCACCCTGCCGGTTCACCGTCCACACATCGTCTGCGTAGAGAAACGCGATCCTGTCCTGGGCCAGCGAGGGATTACGAAGCAGCAATGGAGCCTCCGCACCCCCGCTCGCAGAACTGCCCTGAGCCGAAGCAGCAAAAGTAGTAACCACCGCCAGCACCGGCAGCACAAGCGCCCATCGCAAGAAAGCACGCATCGTTAAGCCTCCATGAATCAATCAGTTACTTCAACACACACAAGATGCAGCGGATCATCGAAAATCCTGCTGCAGTGCGATTCACACATTTAATGCGTAAAAGACTGCTCGAAGAATACACCGGCAAGCATCACATACAGTGAGCTGAGCTTACCGATCGCCGCAGGTCTCTCATCAGGTGCCCGTTTCCGTTACGTGTGCCTCGTCGTTTTCGTTCCGCAGACTTCATGCTCTTCGAAAATCCCAATCCGGGAAGCGCCGTTAAACGTTCTCCAATCGAAGCATCGGAGATTGAAGCGGGCATGGGAGCTGCCGCGGCCGTCGACGCAACCCTCATTAATCGAGTTCTCGGCGGCGATCACGCGGCCATGGCGGAGATCTTCGACCGCTATGCAAGCCTCGTCTACTCCGTCTCCTTGCGCATTCTCAAAGATTCGGGACAGGCCGAAGATGTCCTGCAGGAAATCCTCCTCCAGGTCTGGAGAAATCCTGCAAAGTTCGCCAACGGGCGAGGATCGCTGCCCGCCTGGCTCGCCGTCGTCGCGCGCAATCGCTCCATCGACCTGCTCAGGAAGCGAAGACCCTCCGAGCCCGTCAACGATCTCATCGTCGCCTCGCCCGAAAGCCTCGCCTCCGACGCCGAACGCAACATCATGATCGAAAAAGTGCGCAATACGATGAAGGACCTGCCCGCGGAACAGCAGCGTCTCATCGAGCTCGCCTTCTTCGAAGGCATGACACACACAGAAATAGCCGCTCGCACCGGCGAGCCGCTGGGAACCGTAAAAACTCGAATCAGAACGGCGCTGGCCACTTTAAGAAAGGGGATTGACGCATGAGTGAAGACCTCCATATCGCGCCGGATGATCTCGTCCTCCACGCCATGCAGTCTCTCTCCCATCTCGAGGCTGAGCCTCTGCGCTACCATCTCGCTCACTGTGCCGAGTGCCGCGGCCGCCTTTCCACGATCAACGGCGATCTCGCGCTCATCTCGCTCAGCGTCGCCCGCAAGCCCATTCCCGAGGGTGCCAGGCAGCGCTTCCTTGATAAGCTTGCCACCACCGGCGCCGCTGGTGGCGCGCGTCCCTCGTCCGTCGAGCCCATCGACTCCCCGGCGCGCCATTCCTCCGTGCTCCCCTGGCTTGCCGCCGCCGCGCTCCTTCTCCTATGTGCAGGACTCGGCTTCCAGATCATGCGCCTCAACGGCAGGCTGCGCAGCGAATCCGATCGCGCCGCTCAACTGGCTGCCGTCAACGCCGACCTGGTCGCGAAAAATACCGACGCCCATCACTTGCTCACGCTCATGACCGCTCCGCACGCGCAGCACGCCGTCCTCACCGCCGCAACCAGCAGGCCCGTTCCCATGGGCCGCGCCGTCTACCTCGCCGAGATGGGCGCGCTCGTCTTCCAGGGCAGCAACCTCGCCCATCTCCCCGAAAACAAGACCTACGAGCTCTGGCTGATTCCCATGAACGGCCATCCGCCTATGCCCGCCGGAATGTTCCGGCCAGACGCTGCGGGCAACGCATCCGTGATGATGCCGCCGCTGCCCAAAGGCGTTATGGCCAAGGCCTTCGGCGTCACCGTCGAGAACGCCGGCGGCTCCGGCACGCCCACCATGCCCATCGTCCTCTCCGGCGCTGCCACCGTCGCAGGCGAATAACCGCTCGCCCGCATTTGCCTCCCCTTACGCTGCCCCGATAGACTGCCTGCGTGCAAAAAAAGAAAAAGTTTCTCCCTGAAAACTGGGGTGAATGGCAACCGCACAGCTGGCACGCGCGCACGCTCGCGTTCCGCCCGCAGAGTCGCCTGCGCACAAACCTTCGCTGTCAATAAGGAGACACGCCTTGCGCCTTGGACGGAGATCTTTCATCCTTTCCTGCGGCCTCGCCGCCATCGGAGCCACCCTCGCTTCAGCCCAGCTCCCACCGCAGCCCCACGCCAAGCAGGTCCACCTCAAGCATGTCCTCGTCATCGGCCAGACCAAGGGCTTCGAGCATGACTCCGTCTCCGCAGCTATGGCCGCCATCTACGACATGGGCCAGCAAACTGGCCTCTGGGACACCATGCTGCGCACTGACACCGAGCTCCTTACCAAAAAGGACCTGGGACGCAACGCCAAAAACCTCGATTACTTTGACGTCATCGTCTTCGCCAGCACTACCGGCGAGCTCGACATGGACGACAGCCAGAAGAAGGACATGCTCTCCTTCATTCACGACGACGGCAAAGGCTTCGTCGGCATCCACGCCGCGCTCGACACCAACTACAACTGGCCCGAATACGGCGAGATGATCGGCGGCTGGTTCGATCAGCACCCCTGGATGACCTTCAACGCGCCCATCATCAATGAAGATCCCGATTTTCCGGCCGTCCGCCACTTCCCGCACTCCTTCACCAAGTTCGACGAGATCTATCAGCCCAAATCCTGGTCGCGCGATAAGGTGAACGTGCTTCTGAGTCTCGATCCCACCAAGCTCGACTACAACAACCCCCGCGTCCATCGCACCGACCACGACTTCGCCGTCGCCTGGAGCAAGAATTACGGCAAAGGCCGCGTCTTTTACTCGACGCTCGGACACACTGAAGAAGCCTGGCAGGATCCCGACATCCGCAAGATGTACTTCGAAGCCATCAAGTGGGCTCTCTGGATGACCGACGGCAGCACCGCGTCCCATCCGCATCCCGCTCCGTCAACTCACTAGCACTGGACCCATTTCACGAGCACGGGTGCCCCATCCATGCGAAGCATGGGTGGGAAAGCACAAAACCCAACCAGAGATACATCCTGAACCGGGACAAAACCGTCGTGATCAATCGCAGAACATTCCTTCTCCTCCGCCGGCATGGCCCTCGCCGCGCAGCCCCTCAGCCGCTTGCTGCCTGCGCAGCAAAAGCCCGCCGGCAAACCCGACTACGTACTGCGCATCGAGCCCACCACGCTCGACATCGGTTCTGGCGTCTCGGTGAAAACGATCGCATACAACGGCCAGGTGCCCGGGCCGCTGCTCCATCTGCGCGAAGGCGTGCCCGTCACCATCGACGTCACCAACGCCTCGACTGAATCCGACATCGTCCACTGGCACGGCCTGGCCATCGACTCGCTCAACGACGGCGCCATGGAAGAAGGCTCGCCGATGATCGATCCCGGCACAACCCACCGCTACCACTTCACGCCCCGGCCCGCCGGCACGCGCTGGTATCACACCCACGCCAGCGCCGGACGGCAACCTCGCCGTCTCGGCACCTACACCGGCCAGTTCGGCTTTCTCCTCATCGACGGCGCATCGCGAGCCCGCCCACTACGATCAGGAAGTCAATCCTCGCCATCCATCACTGGGAGCCTCGTTCGTGCCCATGGTCGAAACCATGCGCGCCGAGTCCGCCAACATGCCGCTCACCACCGGCTCCGACGTCGGCTACAAATACGCCACCATCAATCAGCACATGCTCGGCGCGGGCGAACCCATCCGCGTCAAGCAAGGCCAGCGCGTGCTGCTTCGCCTGCTCAACGCCAGCGCCACTGAGAACGTCGTCCTCGCGCTCCCCGGCCACACCTTCAAAGTCATCGCCATGGACGGCAACCCCGTCCCCAACCCCAGCGCGTCGAAGTCCTCTCGCTCGCCGTCGCCGAGCGCGTCGACGCCATCGTAGAAATGAACTCCCCCGGCGTCTGGATCCTCGGCTCCACGCTCGCAGAAGCGCGCAAAATGGGCCTCGGCATCGTCGTCGAATACGCCGGCAAAAACGGCGCTCCCGTCTGGACCGATCCCGCTCCCTCCAAACCTGGAACTACGCCGCCTTCGCCAACACCGCCCCGCCGCCCGCCACCGCCCTGACGAAACCGTCACCCTCACCTTCCGCGATGTCGGCCCCGCTCAAAGGCTCCAATTCGACATCTGGACCATCAACAACAAGTCCTGGCCCGACATCGATCCCGCTCATCGTGCACCGCCGGCAAGCGCTATCGCCTCTCTTCCGCAATGGCAGCGGCGACCAGCATCCCACTCCATCTCCACCGTCACACTTTTGAAGTCACAAATATTGCCAACACGCAGTTACGCGGCCTCATGAAAGACGTCATTAACGTAATGCCGCTGCGAAACCGTTGAAGTCGACTTCGTCGCCGACAATCCCGGCGACACGCTCTGGCACTGCCATCAGCAGCTCCACATGGACTTCGGCTTCATGCAGCTCATCAAATATGCGTAAGAGAGCACAGGCACGCCTGACATCACCAGGGTTATTCGAAGAATTTTTTGCAGGGGTCTCAGCTTTGAAAAGGATGAAAGGCGCTCACATCGCCGCGGTCGCGGCAATCATCATTACAGGTTCTCTCGCCGTCGCGCGTTATCTTCAAACTCCCGTCGACGCAGCCGCCGCACAGGCAGCACCCGTCGATGCGGGCGCAAAGGCTTACGCCGAACACTGCGCCATCTGCCACGGCGATCAGCGCGAAGGCATTCTGCCCGGGTTCCCGCCGCTCATCGGCATCAACCATCAGATGAACCCCGACCAGATCGCCGCGTTCATCCACACGGGCAAAGGTCGCATGCCCTCTTTCCCTTCAATGCAAGGCGATGAGCTCGATGCGCTCGTCAAGTATCTAGGTCAGCCTGGCCCGGCCGCACCTGCTGGCGCCGAGCCCGCGTCCTCTGATCTCGCTAAATCAGGCGAGGCTGTCTTCCATCAGAATTGCGCCTTCTGCCACGGCCGCGATGCCATGGGTGGAGAAACCGGCCCCGATCTCACTATCTCCAAAATCGTCGCGAACGACAAAAACGGCGATCAGATCGCCGCTGTCGTGCGCGAAGGCCGCCCCGGAAACAAGATGCCCGCCTTCAACTTCTCGAGCGAAGAAGTGAAGAGCATCGTCGCCTTCATCCACTATCGTGTAGCCGCGGCCGCAGCCCATCCCGGCGGCCGTCGCGGTGTCGCCGTTGCAGATCTGCAGACCGGCAACGTCGACGCAGGCCGTATATTCTTCGCAGGTGCTGGTGGCTGCATCAGTTGCCACTCACCCACAGGCGACCTCGCCCACATCGCTTCACGGTATGAAGGCCTGAAGCTCGAGCAGCGCATGCTCTTTCCCGAGGGCGCAAAGAGCACCGCTACTGTAACTCTTCCTTCCGGCGAAAAAGTCACGGGAACCCTCACCTACCACGACGAGTTCACGATTTCTCTGCGCGATTCCTCAGGCGCATGGCGTTCGTGGCCCACCAGCCGTGTGCGCTACACCATCGACTCGCCGGTTGAAGGCCACGTCAGGCTCTTCCCTAAATACACTGACGACGATATCCACAACCTGATGGCGTATCTGCAAACTCTGCGCTGATCTAACACTTCAGTTTTTCAGCGCACCGGTAAGTACCATTTACCGCACGATTACGAGACATTAGCTTTCGAATAGAGCACATGCAGCCGATCTTCTTCGGTCTCCGCCTGTGTTCTTTTCGACCCCATGCTCGTTCCCTCTCTCCAATGCGCCGGCTTTGCGCTCAGCGCGCTCTATCTTGGCTACTGGAGGGTGCGGCAGCACCGGCTCGCTGCAGAATCATGGGAATCGCTGCTACTGCGTCGTCAGCCCGCGATTCACGACTGTCCAGTCCACCGACTTCAGCAGCTCATCGATCCGGTCAGGTGAACCCGTCATATCGATCGCGATGTTCTCAATTGCCGGATAGAGCCCCTTTCGCTTGAAATGGAACCGCAGCCAACTGTTGCTTGCATCCCACGTCGCCACCTTCCAGTTGCCGTAGAGCAGCAGCACTGACACTTCGCCGTACTTATCCGGCTTCGACCTGAACGCCATTGCCGTTCCCGGCAGTTTCAGATCCTGCAACGACGCAGGCGGCCCATCCAGGCTCTCGCTCAACCGGTTGAAATGAACATTCACCTTGAGAGTCATTGGCTTGGATGCCTTTTGAATCTCCGCCTGCACCGCCGGATCCATCGGTGCTGCTTTGAACTTCTCCATCAGCGGCTCCAGCCGCGCAATCTGCTCCTGCGCCGGCTTTGAATCGGGCCGCAGGCGATACTCTCTCGTCATCGACTCATTGATATCCAGCGGCACGTCCGGGTCGTTGCTAACCTCAGCATCATCATCCACATCGAACCGGCCATTTTCATGTTCAGCCCAATCCTGATTCGGAATCTGATCCAGAATGCTGTGCAGCGCATCGCGATACCGCACCAGAATCGCTTTCTCTTCCGCCGTCGGAGCCCGCATCGACTGCGCATTCGCATCTGCACTCCAAAACGCAGCACCCGCCAATACGCCTGCGGCCAGATACTTCCAGAGACCCATCGTTCGTTCTTGCAATCTCTTTCCTTTCATTTGTAAGACAGAATCGACGCCTCGCCGCCCTCAGGACAGACCACTGGAAAAGCACGGCGTCCTTAATCCTGAACGCAGACCGCACCTGAAATCCTGCTATTGAAACGAATGCAATGCAGTCTCGCGATCCAGCGTCGGATTGTCAACAGAAAAAGGCTATGTCAGCGCGCGATCCAGATGCACATACCCGCCATCCACCACGATGTGCTGTCCCGTCGTGTGCGCAGACTGCCTGGGCGACAACAGAAACACCGCCGCCGCTGCAATCTCCGAGTCCAGCGTCATCCGCTGGCCCAGCGGAACCTTGTCCGTAATCCGCTTCAACTCCGCCTCAGGATCGCCCAGCGTCGCCACCCATCTCTGATACTGCGGAGTCATCACCTCGGCTGGTATCACAGCATTCACGCGAACATTCCAGGGCAGCAGCTCTGCCGCCCACTCCCGCGTCAATGCCAGCTGCGCACCCTTGCCCGCTGCATAGCCCGAGGTGTTCCCCTGCCCCGTGAGCGCAACTTTCGAACTTATGTTCACGATCGCGCCTTGCGTCCGCTTCAGCCCTTCCACTGCATAATGCGCCAGCGCGTAATTGTGGACAAGGTTGGTATGCAGGCTTTTCACAAAGCCCTCGACGCTGCCGTGTTCCAGTCCGACACCATCATTCGTCCCCGCGTTGTTCACCAGCCCGTAGACATCTCCAAAGCGCTCCTGCACTTCTTCCATCGCGGACTTGCACTGCGCCGCATCATCCAGATGCGTCTCAATCAGAACGCATTTCGCGCTCCGATCTTCCATCTCGTACATGAAAGTCTGCACGTTTTCCGAGCGCCGGCTCAGAATCACCACCTGCGCGCCTTCTCCCAGGCACGCGCGTGTGATCCCCGCGCCAATCCCTGCGCCGCCGCCCGTCACTACAATCAGCTTGTCTTTCAGACCCAGGTCCATCGTCGATCTCCGTGCCTAATCGAGCCCTGCCATCACCAGCATGCGCGGCTCCGTCATCTCCTCGATCGCGCAGCGCACGCCCTCGCGGCCCAGCCCAGAATCCTTCACGCCGCCGTACGGCATCGGATCGAGCCGCCAGCTCGGCGTATCGCCCACAATCAACGCACCCACCTCCAGCTCACGAAACGCTGTCAGAATGCGCCCCGCATCGCGCGTCAGCAGACCCGCCTGCAATCCATACTTCGAGTGATTCACCGCCGCCAGTGCCTCTTCAAAATCCTCATAAGGCTCAATCAGCACAACCGGCCCGAAGATTTCTTCATCGCGCACTTTCATGCCCGTTTGCGTCGCCGTCAGAATCGTCGGGGTCACCAGCGCTCCCTTGCGCTCGCCTCCCACCACCAGCTTCGCGCCCGCGCGCACTCCTTCTTTCACCCACGCCTCCACTCGCTCCGCGTCAGTCAGCCGAATCAGCGGACTCAACTCCGTCGCATCATCTTCAGGACCGCCGGCCACCATCTTCTCCGCGTGCTCAACCACCTTCCACACGAAGGACTGAAACACCCGCCGCTCCGCGAACACTCTTTGCACGCTGATGCACGACTGCCCCGCATACCCAAATGCTGCTTGCGCTGTCCGTTTCGCCGCGTCGTCCAGGTCTGGCCAGTCGCTGTGCACAATCAGCGCCGCATTGCCACCCAGTTCCAGCAGCACGCGCTTGCGTCCCGAGCGCGCCTTCAACTGCCAGCCCACCTTCGCCGATCCAGTAAAGCTCACCAGCTTGATGCGATCTTCCTTCTCCGCCAGCCACGCCGTGTCCGCATCTGCCAGCGTCAGCACAGCGAGCGCCTCTTCCGGCCATCCGGCTTTTAGAATCACCTCGCCAAGCGCCAGCGCCGTAAACGGCGTCTGCGGAGCGGGCTTCACAATCACTGGACATCCCGCCGCCAGCGCCGGTGCCACCTTGTGCGCCACCAGGTTCAACGGAAAGTTGAACGGCGTAATCGCGAGCACCGGGCCAACCGGAAACCGCTGCACCAGTCCCCAGCGATTCTCATTCCCTTCCGTTAAATCCAGCGGAATCGTCTCCCCGCCCAGCCGCACTGCCTCTTCAGCAGCCGTCTTGAACGTCAGCACCGCACGATCCACCTCAGCGCGCGCCAGCCGCAGCGGCTTTCCCGCCTCCGTCACAATCAGCTTGGCAAAGCGCTCCTTCTGCTCAATCAGCGCGCCCGCAATATCTTCAAGAATCTCTCTGCGCTTCCATCGCGGCAGCGCTCGCGTGCGCCGCAGGCTGGCCACAGCGTGACTCACAGCCTGGCGTGCGTCTGCCCGGGTCGCCACCGTCACGCGGCCCACCAGTCCCTGGTCCCACGGCGAACGAACTTCCATCGCCTCGCCGTCGCTCCATTCCTTGCCGCATAGCAGAAACCCTGTCTGTGTTCCCGGACGCATCTTCATGCCGACACTGCTCCTTACAACCCTGCCAACGATGTTACAGGGCACGGCAGCACTCATTGCACTTTCGATGGATTCAGCAGTCGGCTCTCATGGTATCTACCGCGCTTCGACACTATCCGCGGTTGGGGTAGCCAGCACTTCCACGCCCCTCGAAGGCTGTCCCACAAAACGCTGCACACGCAATACCACCCGCTGCGCGTACACGGCCACTGCCAGCGAACACAGCGCGCTCGCGCAACCAAAGGTCAACTGTGAAAGCGGAGAGTCCGAAAATCCGAGGAACGGTATTCGCACGATTCCGTTGAAGAGAAAAAGCGTGAGCGAGTACGTACCCAGAACTTCCAGCGACCGCCGACCCTTCAAAGCCGGACGCAGAGCCAGATAAAGATAGAGCAGCACAACCGTCGACGCCGGAAACGTGAGCAGCCAGATCGCCTTGTAAGCACTTCCCAGAATCAGCACAGCAAACGCCGGCAAAACCACCTTCGTACCTAACCGGATCGGATACCGGGCTGCCGCAATTCCCAGGCAGATCGTTGGCATCCGCCCGATTGGCGTTTCTAACAGATTGATCAGCCACCGCAGCAGGATCGGATTCGTTGGATAAGACAAAATCATGCAGAAAATCGACAGCGCCAGAAGGCCTTTCCAGCCCGTCTTCTTAGTGAACCACCGCAGCAACGGCCACAACGCGTAGAGCTCGATGATGAAAGAAATGAACCACCAGGGACCAATCGCGGGCAGTCGCAGCCCCGGCCACAAGGGGTAAAGGCCTGACAGCATCAAAATGTATTGCGGCCCTAATCGCCGGATCGCCTCGAGCAAGCCGGTTTGCGAGGCAACCACGACCATCCAGGCAAACAGCGCAACTCCAAAGTAGGGATAAAGCTTCTTTACCCTGGACTGCATAAACGCCATCCAGCTCGACGGATCATCCCAATGGCTCCGCGCAAGTCCGTAGGCGGAGAGAAAAACAAATATCTGAACGCCGAAATGACCCCAGAACGAAAAAATAGCCTGAACCGCGTAAGTAGGCTGCAACACGGTCCCCAGAAACTCGTGGAATCCACTTGCGCTAAAGGCAAACTCGTTCGCACGCGCGGCGCTCACAACGTGAAAAAAGTTGTGCAGCACAATAACCGCGATCGCCAGCCCCTTAAGCGCTGAGGTGTCTTTCTTGTCGAGTTCAAGTTGCATGGCCCTAAATCCTTGCTGCCTGCTTCAGACATGACAGGCTCAAGAAAAAAATCCCATAAATACGGTCAGGTCATCGCACGACAACGCAACCGGCTGCTCGAGAAATCCAGAAATCCTTGGCTTGCTGGCAAAATCTGGGATTAGGGGAAAAGTGATTCCTGAAATTAGGCGTCTCTGTTATGGAAGGCTCGCGCCTTATTCTAAGACGCCCTTGTTACAGAAAGTTGATCCCTGATTCTAGCCCGGCATTCCTACAGAAACGGACGGGAAATGACGGCTATGGTGACGCCTGAGGCTGTTAACCGATAACCCAGGTAACATGAAGCCGGCACCCGGTCTGGAGAAACCTCAGGCGCAGCCGAGCAAAGCACTCACGCTAAACTGTCCCCTATGATCCATAACGGACGCAGGCGCAAACTTCCTTTTGACCCCGCCGAAGCCCTTGCGCATCTAAGAAAGAGCGACCCGAAGCTCGGCGCTCTGATCGATCGCGTCGGACCCTTCGCCCTTCAGCTCGATCAATCGCCATCGCCATTCGAGTCCCTGTTCGAGGCTATTCTCTATCAGCAGTTGCACGGCAAGGCTGCCGCCACCATTCACCGCCGC
The DNA here is from genome assembly GCA_963832465.1 of uncultured Acidobacteriaceae bacterium. Classification (GTDB taxonomy): domain Bacteria; phylum Acidobacteriota; class Terriglobia; order Terriglobales; family Acidobacteriaceae; genus Telmatobacter. Next base: position 559,958 of record CAWHUJ010000013.1, on the reverse strand, counting down.
GTCCGGGAGTACTTCGGGGGCGATCCGACCCCGCAACAACTGCTCGCCGTACCCGACGAGCCGCTGCGCGCCGCCGGCGTCTCCGGCAATAAGACCAAAGCACTGCGCGATCTCGCCGCTAAAACCATCGACGGCACCGTTCCCACCCACAAGGCGATCATCAAAATGCCCGACGCTGAAATCGTCGAACGCCTCACCGAAGTCCGCGGCATCGGCCCATGGACCGTCGAAATGCTGCTCATCTTCCGCCTCGGCCGCCCCGACGTCTTCCCCGTCACCGACTACGGAGTCCGCAAAGGCTTCGCGCTCACCTTCAGAGACTGCCGAAATCCCGCCCCCTCGAGGCCGCGACCTGCCCAAGCCAGACGTCATGTTCGGCGTGGGCGAAAATCTGGGCGCCCTTCCGTTCCGTGGCAAGCTGGTATCTATGGCGCGCCTGCGATCTGGCTCGGGGCCAGGCGGGCACCCGTCCTCTCGACGAATACAATCGGTGAAAGCTAATACCCCGGGCCTCATCCGAATCCCGCAACACTACGAGAACTCTCAATGCCATCCAGCAAACGCTTCATCTGCATTCATGGTCACTTTTACCAGCCGCCGCGCGAGAACCCCTGGCTGGAGACGGTCGAGACTCAGGACTCCGCCGCGCCCTATCACGACTGGAACGAGCGTATCTGCGCCGAGTGCTACGCGCCCAACGGCGCCGCCCGCATCGTCAACAACAAAAACCAGATCATGCGCATCGTCAACAACTACGCTCGCATCAGCTTCAACTTCGGCCCCACCCTCCTCAGTTGGCTCAACGAAAACGCTCCCCGCACCTACCGCATGATCCTTGACGGCGAGCGCCGCAGCCGCCGCACCTACAAAGGCCACAGCTCCGCCATGGCCCAGGTCTACAACCACATCATCTTGCCCCTCGCCAGCCAGCCGCGACCGCATCACCCAAATCCGCTGGGGCATCGCCGACTACCAATACACTACGGCGTTCCGCCCGAAGGCATGTGGCTGGCTGAAACCGCAGCAGACAACGAGTCCCTCGAGCTCCTTGCCCAGAACGGCATCAAATTCACCTTCTCGCGCCGCACCAGTGCAAGCGCATCCGCCCGCTCAAATCCGAAACACCCAGCACCGAGCCCGCCGCATCGCCAGAATGGACCGACACACCCAACGCCTCCGTCGACACCACCCGTCCCTACCTCGTTCGCTTCGCCTCCGGCGCTCCGCCGCTCGCTGTCTTCTTCTACAACGGCCCAGCCTCGCGCGCCATCGCGTTTGAAGGCCTGCTCAACTCCGGCGAGGCTTTTGCCGCGCGTCTCAAAGTCCAGCTTTCAAGACACGCCTCAAACCCCAGATCGTTCACGTCGCCACCGACGGCGAATCCTACGGCCACCATCACCAGCACGGCGAAATGGCCCTCGCCTACGCCCTCCGCCTGCTCGATGCAGACAAGACCGTCAAGCTCACCAACTACGCCAGCTTCCTTGCGCAGTTTCCACCCGAGTACGAATGCGAAATCGTCGAAGACACCTCGTGGAGCTGCGCCCACGGCGTCGAGCGCTGGCGCTCCAACTGCGGCTGCAACGGCGGCAAGCCCGGCTTCAACCAGGAGTGGCGCGACCCACTCCGCCAGGCGCTCGACGAGTTGCGCGACGCCATCGCGCCTCTCACTGAAGCAGGAGGCGCAAAGCTTTTTCGCGATGTATGGGCCGCGCGCGACGCCTACATCAGCGTTCTCCTCGATCGCAGCTCCGAAATCGATCGCTCGCTTCTTCGACGCCATGCCAGCCACGCGCCTCTCAACTCCGAAGAACACGTGCGCGCCCTTCGAGCTCATGGAGATGCAGCGCCACGCCCAGCTCATGTACACCAGTTGCGGATGGTTCTTCGACGACATCTCCGGCATTGAAACCGTGCAGATCATCGCCTACGCCGCGCGCGTCCTCCAGCTTGCCAGCGAGCTCTTCGGCAGCGCCAGGCTACTGCACTCGAAGCCAGCCTTCTCGCCCGCCTGGCCGAAGCCACAATCCAACGTGCCCAGCGAAGGCAACGGCGCAATGATCTACAAAGAGCGCGTCGCAACCATGGAGCTCAGCCTCGAGCAGGTCGCCGCTCACTACGCCATCAGCTCCGTCTTCTCCACCTTTGCCGAGGAGACCGAACTCTTCTGCTTCCACGTCCGCCGCATCTCCTACGACATCCACACCTCGGGCCGCGGCCGTCTCGCCGTCGGCCGCGCCCACATCGCCAGCGCCATCACCGGCACAATCAGACCTTCTCCTTCGCTGTGCTCCACTTCGGCGACCAGAACATCACCGCCGCCGTCAAGCCTTACACCAGAGAGGATGCCGCAGGCTTTGAAGCCTTCGCCGACTCGCAGCAGCCGAGCAGGTGCAGCGCGCCGATTTCCCTGGCGTCATTCGCATGCTCGACCACTACTACGGCAGCGTCGACTACTCGCTCACCTCGCTCTTTCGCGACGAGCAGCGCCGCATCGTCCAGCTCATCCTCAACTCCACTCTCTCCGACATCGAGAACTCTCTCACCACCATCTACCAGGATCACGCCAGCCTGCTCCACTACCTCTCTCAGGCGGGCCTGCCCAAGCCTCCCGCGCTGGCTCTCGCTGCGGGCTTCGCCGTCAACGCCGGCCTTCGCCGCGCTCTTGAGACCACCCCATCGATCAGTCCGAGCTCCGCTCCTTCCTCTCGCTCGCCAAATCCGACCAGGTCCCGCTCGAAACCGCAATCCTCACCTACATCGCCGATCAGCGCATGAAGCGCGCCATGGTCGAGCTGCAAATGTCCTCGGGTTCGCTTGAAGTGCTCGACCGCGCTCTCTCCCTCGCCCGCACCCTCACCGAGCTGCCCTTCGAGCACAATCTCTGGCAGGCGCAGAACATCTGGTACGAAATCCTGCGCACCTCCAACTACGCGCTCACTTCGCTCTCCGACGAAGACCGCCCTAAGTGGGACAAGGCCTTCTCCGAACTCGGCGATTGCCTCTCTATCGACACCGAAGCCATCACCGCCCCCGATCAACTCGCCGAAATCGCCGGCGACTGACTTCCCAGGCAATTCAAATCACTCCCGCAACCGAACGAAATTCCCGGTTAGCCGGTTAACCGTCCGCAATCTCGGAATCATCTTGGTCACGCCTATCCGGGCTTAGTGTTCAAGTGGTAGCACGGGGCGATTGGGATCATCGGGAAGAGCGCATCCAATTCCCGAGTATCCGGGTGTGCACCGCATCAGGATTAAGTGCGAAGACTGTCGCTCATTCCCATTGGCGCGGCTCTCGCGTTCGTTCTGTCCAAACAGGTCGAGTGAGCTTGGATCACCGTAGCCTTTAGCGAATGCAGCCAAGTAGGTGTGTACACCAAAACTGGCATGCGCTCCTTGATCCAAATTGCGAAGAGCGCCAAAGAGCCTGAACAAATTCATGGCGCGGATTCGTCTCTCGCGGAAATGCACTCTACCATCGGGGCCCGTGATGCTGGTTTCCTCGTGATCGACGCGCTCCAGCGTGTATTGCTGAGAAAACACTGTGACGGAGGCACCTTCAATCGAGTGTCCTCCGGTGTCTGTAACCACCACATCCCACTCAGGAGAAACGATATCTGCTGCGGGAAAGAGGAGCCATGTAAGCACTAGTGCTGATCCTGCGAAAATCAGGAGCCGTTTCACGAAACCAGTCTAAATGCCGCCTAGGCGTGTTCCGGGCGGTTTGTCGGCTCACCGGAGTTACATCATGGGGCTCCGAATGAGGGGCACACGTCTGACTGACGAAAAAGGAGTCAGTGGTCGACAGTGAACATGACTTCAATCATGGAGGAGACTTCGGTGAAGTCGGGTCCTCGGGGGTCGTAAGCGACGACCCAGAGTGTGTGAGGGCCGGGAGTGACATCGGCGAGGTCCCAACCGCGCTGGCCTCCAAGATAGAACGGCGCGAGGCGAACGTAGCTGTACGGCACTCCGTCCATGAAGAACTCGACACGGCGAATCGGCCAACGTGGCTCGTGGTCTTCGACGATTGCCTCAATGTGCGTGCCGGGATGGATGGTGCCGCCATCCATCCCTCCAACCTGCAAACCGCTGCTAAACTCCTGTTGTTTCCGAATCCCCAGCTTTCGGAGGGCCGAAAATCCCCATGCGCCACACGCGCCTTCTTACCCAGTCGTTCCTGCTTGCAGCGGCCTTTGTCTCCTGCCACCCTCTCTTCGCCCAAACCGTCCCGCCTGCACTCGAGTCGCCGCCCGTCGCGCCACCCCAGACCGGACCCCACGGCGAGAAGCTCGGCATGCCCAAATTCCACCATCCCGCGCCCTATGACATCGACGATCACACCGGCTACAAACAGATTTTCGACGGCAAAACCTTCGACGGCTGGGACGCCGACACCACCATCTGGCGCATTGAAAACGGCCTCATGATCGGGGAAATCCCCGAAGGGAAACAGCGTCGGCAACAACTACATCGTCTATCGCGGCGACAAGACGCGCGACTTCGACCTCAAGCTGCAAATGAAAATCGAGAAGGGCGGCGGCGGGGGCATTCAATACAGCAGCGTCACTGGCGTGCCATGGTCTCGACTACCACCCGCGGGCCAGCCTCCTTACAATCTGAAATTCATGCTCACTGGCCCGCAGGCCGACTTCTGGTTCCCCGTGAACAACACGACTGCGTCTTATTCAGGCCAGTGGTATTCCGAGAACACCATGCAGGGCATCCTCGCTTATCGCGGCCAGGTCACAGAAGCGTTGCCCGGCGCGACCAATCGCCTCGTCGGCACCATCGGCGACAAGCAGGCGCTTGGCGGCTATGTGAAAACGAATGAATGGAATGACTACGAAATCATCGCGCGCGGCGGCGTCATGATGCACTTCATGAATGGCCAGCTGATGGCCATCTTCATCGATGACAATAAAGACTCGTCAACAACCAGCCGGGCCTGATTGGATTCGAAATCGAAAGCCAGCCCTGCAAAATCTCCGTCCGCGACATCTGGCTGCGAAAATTCGACTGAGTTCTTCCTCGCAAACTCTGAAGTAGCATTGTCGTAACTTCCGAGTTGCCGGTTATCCGGGACTTTGACGGAAAATTCACTCGAATCCTCACTTCACAAACGCGCATGCCGTTTGCGGCCGCGTCGAATAATCCCGCCGCGAGCAAAGTTAAACACCTTGCTACCATCGACCAATGAACCAGCCGGACCGATCCAGCGGATACGAAGCGGTCTCCGCAGAATTCCTCGCGCTCCGCGGAAATAGCAGCACTCGCTCCACTGCGATCGGCGTCAAAGAAGTGCGGAGCTGGGCAAAGACGCTGCCTCGCGCTGGCACTGTCCTTGATCTGGGCTGCGGGCCGGGCTTTCCCATCACCGTGATACTCGTCGAAGAAGGACTTCATGTCTTCGCAGTCGATGCAGCGCCATCCTTCGTCGCAGCATTCCAACGCAACCTGCCCGACACACCCATCCTTTGTGAAGCCGTTCAGGATTCCCGCTTCTTCAATCGAACCTTCGATGCTGTTCTGGCAATCGGCCTGATCTTCCTGCTCAAAGTTGAAGACCAGCATCGCCTCATCCAGCGCTTCGCCGAAATACTCGTACCGGGCGGCCGGCTGCTCTTCACCGCACCCGCTCCACCCGCCGTTTGGAACGACGCAATGACAGGCTTCGAATCCATCTCCCTCGGCGCCGAGCAGTACAGAAAATTGCTCCTCGCCGCTGGTCTATCGGTCGCGCAAGAATACGAGGACGAAGGCCAAAACCACTACTTCGACGCCTTCAGGCAGCAATAGCAAATGCCTCCGCCGAAGTCGCCTATGAAGTCTTTCCAAGTGCGTCAACCGGGATCGTGATTGAACCCATCCGGCCTGAGTTCTCGTCAACCACAATGATGCGCATCGAGTTCGTGCCTGGGACCGCTTCGAGATCCTGATTGAACGTTATCCCTTCGCGAAGGTATTTCTGATAGCTCGCGGAGTGCAGGCGTAGAACCATGGACTGGCCGGTAACATGAGCTTTCATCCCCGAGAGTTCGCTTTGAACGAGAAAGATGTCGAGCTTGTCGGTCCAGAACGCATCTTTCTGAGCTAACGCCAGATCGGTGGCTGCGATCTCGAGCTTTACCGATCGACCGCTCGATGGACCGCTTGATGCGCTGATGAGGTTGGCGTTCAGCCCAATCTCTGTCGAGTCTTCCGGCTGCAGCGCAAGCTCGCGAAACCGGTCTTTAATGTTGGTTGGCCCCTGACGATACAGGTAGCCAGTGCGATAACGAAGGTTAACGTCTTTGCGCCCCACCACCTTGACGGTAATGATGTGATATTTGTCGTCGGCGGCCTGGGCCGGCGTAAAGCTGATGAGATAGGTTGCATGGCCATCGGCGACAACGCCGTTCAACTCGGTGACGATGTCGGACGCGCGCCGAAACGCCCGGCCTCCCGTCGCATCGGCAATCTCCCTGTAGACACCTTGTATGGAATGGAGATCCTGCTGCATTTGCGCCGTCAGGCGTCCGGGATGGAGGTCATTCGTGCACGTGCTGATGTCACGGCCTGCGCTTAATGCAGGGTCTGAGCCGGCCGCCTGCCCGGCTCTGCCTCCAGTGGCGGGTCCGCATCCTCCCATCTGATTCGCCGTCGCCGTCGGATTGAGGCCAACATTTCGGTCCGCAATGCTGGCGTCGATCCCTCCTGCCTCCAGTCTGGAAACATCCAGGGGGTAGACGGTGACGTGCGCATCATTCATCGCCTCCTGGGTGCGCAGTGCCGCAGGCTCAATGTTGTGGCTGCCCTTGTCGATGTTGAGCGGAGTATTTGTCCAGTCCGCGAGAACGTTGTCGCTTGCCATCCACACAAGGCTCTTGTGGCCGGGCACGGCTGCGAGATGATGAGCCACAAGAAGGAGTCCTGCGAGGGATTTAGCGCCGGGATCGTCTCCGAGTCCGCGGAGTTGCGGGTCTTGGCCCTGTGATTGTGACTGCGCATCGGGGGTGCTTCTGCCATTCACTGAGAGCAGATCCTCGGTGTTGTGGACAGACTCCATCTGCTGACGGTTCCGCGCCTCCTGCTCTTGGCCGAGAGCAATGCTGTCGGAACTCGGAGTCCATTTCGCGAGAGTGGCAGCAAGCAGTGCTTGGTCGGTCGTTGTCTCCTGAAGAACCTGGAAGCCGCCTCCGCGCATGACATAGATGGCGACCCGTTCGTTGCCATGAAGCGACTTGAGAAAGCTCCCCATTTGTTCGCGGACGTTGGAGAGGTCACTGAAAGAGAGATTGTTGTCGATGAGGAGGACGACGGTATGGTCCTGAACCCCGCCGGTCGAAGGTTGCGCGGGTGCGCGGTTAGAGAAGCCTGCTTCACCAGATGCCGCAGATGGCGCGGCGCCAGACGTGGCCGATAACGCGACGGCCGGCGCTGGCTCTGGCGATTTCGCTCCGCCGGGCGCCTGCGAGAAGTTGCGCAGGTCCACCTTGTTTCCATTGTCGAAAATCTCGAGATCTTCCGGCTTGAGATTCGTGATTGGCCGCCCTTTCTTGTCGAGCGCGACGAGGCTGACATCGACCAGGCGCGCATTGATCCGGAGCGTAAATGACGAGTCGGCGCTCCCCTGCGCGGCCACTGCGGGAGCATCGGGTAGGCCGGTAGCGGCAATCATGGAGATCTCAGGAAGCACGGGCTCGGCAGGTGGAGCGCTAGGTACATCGACAGAAGAGACAGCAGCTGCCTCTCCTCCCCGATGCGCAGCAGATGCCATCTCTGTGGCGGCTGCCTCTTCGGCAGTAACCGCGGTCCCAGACAACGGTGGAACTTCGCCGCTGGGCGAGGCGCTCGCAGTGCGGGAGTCAGCCTCCGCCTCATTTCCGCTAACTATCCTTGAGCTGCTTCGGAAGAGATGGAACTGACGGAAAGAGATGTCATTCAGCAAATACTGTTGCGGACTCGTCGCGAGTGTCGTCGCATTCGTCTTCTGGAGCGGTGGCAGCTTTCCAGACGCCGGCGTCTCGCTCAGCTGTGACAGCGTGCTGCTCAGGGACTTCAAGTCGGGAGAAAGCGCCAGAGCTATCCCGCGCACCGGACAGAAATACGTCTTGCCTCCAACATCGACCGGCCCGTACTCGACGAGAAGAGAAGCCTCAGTGATCGTGCTTCCCGTGGCGGGGTCGGCGATGACGGTAACGCGAAGAATAGTTCCGCTGTCTGGATCCACGGTGATTTCACCGTGATAGCCGACCCGCTGAGTCAGGTAGTTGGTCTCCAATCCGTAATGCTGCGTGACACAACAGAAGCGGACCTCATAGTGGGATTTCTCTACCGGTACGGAATACCGAAAGACTGCCTGAGGGCCAGCCGCACTCAGCTCCCAGTGACTCCACGTAAGCTTGTTTTGAGCTGCATCGATGACGACCGTTCCAAGAATCGGGCCGAACTCGCCCCAGGTTGCCAATCCCCTATCGGGTGCCTGCGTCTTGGCGTTCTTGGTTGCTCCGGCATCCACGTATTCGTGGCCATCACGATAGAAGACCGTTACAGCGGATCTCCCTGCCGCGCGCCAGGACTCGTCAACGGTAGGGGCGTTGTCAGGCGCCGACGGGCGGCTTTCGAAGCGAATTATGTCCCGCGTCGCGAAGAGGTTGGGCAGAAGCGGAAGCGTTCTTGCGAGATAGCTGACCGTACGCGCCAGCATCTGGCGCTGCGCAGCGGAATCGGGCGCAGCAGTGGCGGGAATTTCGCTCGGCGGAGGATCCAGAAAGGCTGAAACGTCAGCAAGAGCGAGCAATGCTTGTTGCGATTTCTCGCCGGGCAGGCCGGCGCTCAATTGTGTGAGTTTTGCCGAGCTGAGCCGCTGTGTGAGCTCTATTGCACAGAGCCGCTTCGCTACTTCGCCGTCTCTCTTGCCTCGTGCAGCGCTGAGCACTCTCTCGAGTTGCTCCACGGATAAATGGCTGGAGGTTGATTGATCAGCAGCAAGAGATGGTAATGCGAAACCAAAAACGAGCAGCCAAAGAACCCTTTTTCCCATGGATGGCTCCCTCGTACAAGGACATCAAATCGTGCTTTTCAAGCGCGGTAGACAGGCAGAACCCGGTCTGCGGCTCCCAAAGTGTATAGCATTCGAAATCTGTTGCACTGATAACTTCCGAGTAGGCGTCAATTACGAAGCTCACTCGCCGGACCAGATCAGAACGGCACGTCTCCGACAGCCCACCAATCTATTAGGCGGGGCGCTTGGCCTATCGGTTACGGAAAAGTTACGGCGAAGGCGAAACCGGACGCGTGGAGGCACACACCGGAAGAACTGCAGAACTGCGGCCCTTTGCCACCGTCTGGAGGCGGCATCAATCGGCCAAGCCTCCAAACCTGCTATTTCGCGCTGCTATATTCCTCGTCGCTGACGGGCCTCAACCAGATTGTCTTTCCTTTTTGAGTCGGTGTAACCGCGATGTAGGCAAAGCTGCTATTGGGTGCTGCCGCGTGCCAGTGCTCTACGCCCGCAGGGCACTTGATTACATCCCCTTTGTGCACGATTTGTATCGGCTTTCCCTTCTCCTGATAGTAGCCTGTGCCTTCCGTTATCAGCAGCACCTGACCGCCTGGATGAATGTGCCAATCCAGTCTCGCGCCGGCGCCGTAGACCGCTTGAGCGATACTCGGATCGAAGGTGCTGTCTCCGACGTTCAGCTCATTCAACCAAATATTGCCTGTGTGATTCTTAGCGGTAGATAGTTCTCCCTTAGGAAAAATCGCACCCTCCGTCTGTGCTTGGCATTGGAAGACAAATACAAGGCTCGCCGCTAATGTGAGAAATCGAAGTCCCGTTCTCATATTTCTCTCTTCTCCTTTGGTGAAAGCCCCACAGCCTCTAGCTCTGTGCCTTCGTCAGCCCTTGCGCTTCCAGCCACCAGTAAAACTCCTCGATCCAGTGATCGCTCGTTGTCCCTTGCTTGCGCATGCTCCAGCCGTGACCACCATGCTCGTAAAGGTGAAATTCCGGCTTGTATCCGGCAGCTCGAAGTGCGTCGTAGAACTTGATGATTTGAGGCCCGGCGAGATTGTCGTCTTCCGCCATCTCCATGAAGAAGGGTGGCACATCCTTCGGTATCGCGGGAATAGTAGGAAAATAGGCGCCGTAAATCGGCGCGGCATAGTTCGGACGCGCAGCCACATCCGGCTGGATGGCCGTATATTCCGTGATCATTCCTCCGGCCGAGAATCCCATGAGGACGATGCGATTCGGAGAAATCCCCCAATCGGCGGCGTGGGCACGCACCACCTTGAAGGCCTGAACGCCGTCGTCTAGAGCGTACTTTCCGTCCTCTGCAATCAACGCATAGTTGCGAATCTGGGCCCCAAAGCGCGCGCCACCGGCCTGGCCTAACTGCGCTTCACTTTCCCCCTCGAGCTGAGCAGTCCGGTACTTCAAGACAAATCCCGCAATCCCGCGGGCTGCGAGCCACTCGGCGACCTCGTGCGTATCCGTGCCGAGGAAGAGAAAGCCTCCACCGGGAGCAATGATGACGGCGGTGCCGGTCGCCTTTGCCGGATCGGGCAGGTAGGCCGTCAGAGTCGGCGTCGTCACGTTGACAATGCTCTCCATCGGCCCCATGTGGATTGTTGTCTCTTTCTGTGTCCATTGTTCGGAGCCCGGCGCCACGCCCGGCCAGATGTTGATGACCTTCGGCGCGAGCTGTTGCGTTGCCGGCTGCACAGCCTTGTCGCTCTTGGCTCCCTGAGCATTGGCCACAGTCATTGCAAGAACTGCTAGCAGCGAAAGCGTCATAAAACGCATATAGTGTCCTTTCCTGTCTTCACGCCAAACCAACCTTTCAGAGCCCGGTCATCTTCAACGCACCTTCGGGAAGCCGGGCTCCTTCGAGCTTCAGCTTGGAAGACGCTTCGTCGATTAGCCTTGAGATCAGCCTCGGTCAGCTCAATGTTCACCGCGCCTAGATTCTCCTCAAGCCGGTGCAGCTTCGTCGTTCCGGGAATCGGCACAATCCACGGCTTCTGCGCCAGCAGCCAGGCCAGTGCAATTTGTGCAGGCGTCGCGCCTTTGCGCTCCGCGACGCTCTTGACCAGCTCAACCAGCGCCATATTTGCCTTGCGCGCCTCCGGAGAAAAGCGCGGCACCATGTTCCGGAAGTCCGTGGGATCGAACTTCGTGTTCTCGTCGATCTTGCCCGTCAGAAACCCAGCGCCGAGTGGGCTGAATGGAACAAATCCGATGCCGAGTTCCTCCAGTGCCGGCAGAAGCTCAGCTTCAGGGCCGCGATAGAACAGCGAGTATTCGCTCTGCACGGCGGTGACTGGCTGGACTGCGTGTGCGCGGCGAATGGTCTGAACAGCTGCTTCCGACATGCCAAAGTGCTTGACCTTGCCTTCGGCGATCAACCCCTCGACCGCTCCCGCAACATCCTCGATCGGCACGTCCGGATCAACGCGATGCTGATAGAAGAGATCGATGTGATCAGTCCGCAAACGTTTCAAGCGGCCTCTGCCACTGCCTTAACGTGCTCCGGACGACTATTGGTGCCGCCACTGCGCTTGCCAGTCTCGAGATCGATATCGAAGCCGAATTTTGTGGCAATCGTCACCTTGTCGCGAATCGGCTCGAGCGCCTCTCCCACCAGCTCTTCGTTCGCAAACGGCCCATAAGCTTCAGCTGTATCGAAGTGGGTGACGCCGAGATCGTGTGCGGCACGAATCAACTTGATCATTTCGCCCTTGTCGGCTGCCGGCCCATAGGCCGAGCTCATGCTCATGCAGCCGAGGCCAAGAGCAGACACTTCCAACCCGCTTTTTCCTAGCGTTCGCTTCTGCATCCTTCGACCTCTCTTATCGAAAACTCCGGCGTCACGCCCGTTCCGCTATCCCAACTTAGTCCGGAGGGGCGCTTATGCGCCCTGCCAAACGCGCCAATCTAGCTTCCGATTGCGTCAATCGTGCAGAAGGCAGTTTGGCGCATTTCGCTGGTAATGTGGCGCACAATGTATGGTGGGCGGAAATTAAACTCGATAAGCTTCTTATGTAGGAGAGGACTTCGCCATGCTGAAGCACTTCAGGGTTCCGGGCCGCTTGGCTCTCAAATTGAAAGAGCTTGGCGTTTCAGTCCCAGCAGTACTCCGCAGAGCCGGCCTCCCGCGAAATCTCTTCGACCAGACCCGCATCCTCGTCTCAACCGACGAGCTCTTCGCCCTTTGGCGTGCCATCGAGGCCGTAAGCTGCGATCCGCTGATCGGTCTCAAGCTGGGGGTAGAGACTAGGACGGAGCGCTTTCACCCAATGGCCATCGCCGCGCTCTCCACACAAAATCTGGTGGCCGCATCAGAGCATATGGCCCGCTACAAGAAGCTCACAGCACCCGAAGAGATTCTTGTTCACCTCGATCAAGAGGAGTTCAGCGTCGGGTTCCGGTGGCTGCTCGCGGTAGACGCCGAGCCGCAGACCCTTACCGATTACTGTTTCGCATGGATGCTCTCTCTCGCTCGGCACGGAACGGGCACCCAGCTAAGCCCTCTTCGGGTTGAGTATGTGCCACAGCCCGCAAACCTGCGCACAATCGAGCGAAATCTTGGCTGCGAAGTAATCGGCGGTGCTTCGCGCAACGCAATCATCTTTCGCGCCTCAGATGCCACCGCACCCTTTGTCACACGCAATGAGGAGCTCTTCGATCTGCTGGCTCCCCAGTTCGAAGAGCAGTTGCGACAGTACAAGGATGAGGACAGTTTCATCGAACTCGTACATCGAGCCATTCAGGACCGGCTGACAGGACAACGCCCCTCCATTGACTTGATCTCGCAGGCGCTGCACATGAGCCCACGCACGCTGCAACGCCGCCTGCAGGAATCCGGTTCCAGCTTCCAACGCGTCCTGGATGAAGCGCGGCACCAGATGGCCCGGTATTACCTCTCGAACTCTGTGCTGGAGCTGAATGAGGCCGCATATCTGCTCGGCTTTGAAGATCCCAACTCATTTGGGCGCGCCTTTCGTGCCTGACAAAGCTCTGATATAAAGGCTCGATCATCGTGAGATTCTCCTCAGTAAGCAGGAATTCACAAAGGGCACTAACCGCCAGAATTATGGTCCTGCTTCATTTTCGCGGGATAGACAATTCGGCGTCGCCTCAACGCACCAGAGAAAGAGATCCGCTCGCCACTCCATTTACAGAGGAACTGCATCTCGCTTCTGGAAGTACAGCATTACCCCAATGGCGGTTCCGTGGTCGGAGAATTCCATGTGCAGATTCGAACACTTCTTCTCATACAGAATATTCAGGATGTGATTCATCGAGTAGGCGTTCATCTGGCCTGAGCACATCGAATATGGACGGCCGCGCGCAATATTCATCAACCCATGCACCATCGGTAAGCTCTTCCGAACTGTGTCCAGATTATGCGACAGCACTGACCGCTGGTCTTTGAACGTAAGATGAATCGCGCCCACACCACCGTCGTTCAGCAGGTCGATTAGCTCTCGAAGGATCACTTCGCCGCGCGCAACCGGGATGTGCTGAAACACGATATACGAATGGATAAGATCAAAGCCGCCTGGCGGCAACGACTTCATCCCCTCATAGCTCAACAGGCGCGCAGACGAGGCTCCATTCGCATCGCAGTTCACCCGCGCATGATCGAGCATCGTTGGCGACACGTCCACGCCGGTCACGCTCTCGGCGCCACTCTTCGCGAAGGCGATCACCAGCCTTCCCACCCCACATCCGTAATCGAGAACGCGCTTCGGCTGAAAGGCAGACGCGAGGTGCGTACGAATCTCTCCAAGAACATGCTCAACATGGCGTTCGCCGCTCCGGAAAAACTCCGCGCGCGCCTCCGGCTCAAGCGCCGTTGCGAAAAAGGCTGGTTCCGATAAGACGGCAAAATAGGGATTCTGCTTTGCCATCCGCTCACATTGCTTGTCCGTGCCCGTTAGCGTCGTCACGTCGACTCCTTCGGTACCCGAATGGAGAGAAGGATCTTTGCCCGGTATTCCTAAAATGGATGCAGAATCTTCGCCATATGATGGCCGGTTCAGCGTTTACGATCCGCTGACCATTCAGCACCGTGCTCACGCAGTTCTCTTTGCCGTTGCTCACGGCACAAATGCCCATTCGCCTTCAGCACCTTCCGCGTAAACCGCACACGCACCTCTTTCCTCGCACCGTATTTATGCACTACTAAACATCCCTTCAATAGCTCATTGTTTTCCACCTGCACCCGTGCTATGGATATCTGTCCGGTTCTCGATCCGACTCGACTGATCGATAAATGAACCGCTTAAAAATACCTCCCAGTCGGCCCACCTGTACGCCTGTTCGCCCATCTCATTTCTTGCCGTACCTATTTTTAGCGGCTCCTCAAAGTTCACACATTGAGAGGACACGCATGTCTATCTACAGCACTTCCCGTCTGCTTGTTTCCGTCGCCAGTTTCGTTCTTGCCGCAACCGCTTCAGCACAATGGGCTCCGCCACGCTATCCCATTCCCGTGCATCACCATCACCTGCCGTCCACGGTTCATCCAGGCCAGGGCTCAACCACCACCGGCACCTGGAGCGAGCTCTCACGCGAACCCAGCTTTCCTATCTTCTTCTATGGCGCAACCAACCCGCTCCTGCTCACTGACGGCTCTGTGCTACTTGAAGATACCGGCTCCGGCAACTTCGCCCGCCTCGTTCCCGACGAGAACGGCAACTACATCAACGGCACCTTCGCAAGCGGCAGTGGAACGGAGGGATCCTACAATCCCAACATCCACTCCTCCGCCGTCCTCGCCGACGGGCGCGTGGTCATTGAGGGCGGCAAATACAACAACGAGCAGATGGGTGGCATCGCCCCCGTTCAGACCACCCTCGGCGCCATCTACGATCCCGTCGCCGACCAATGGGCGCCCGTCACACCGCCCGCCGGGTGGGCCACCCTCGGCAACGGGCCCTCCGTCATCCTCGCCGACGGCACTTACATGCAGGGCGACTGCTGCACCAACCGCGTCGCCATCCTCAATCCCAAGACAATGGCGTGGACCGCGACCGGCCCCAGCAACTCTGCTGAAAATCAGAACCAGGCTTGGACTCTCCTCCCCAGCGGCCTCGTCCTCACCGTCGACGCATACGTCGGCGACTATCAGGCTCACGGCATGGGCTCGCAGGTCTACGTCCCCGCGATGCACTCCTGGCACAACATCGGCAACACCGGCGTGCAGCTCTGGGACTCGCAGGCCGCCTGCGGCGCACCCGATCCCTCTCATGAAATCGGCGCCGGCATCCTTCTGCCCAGCGGCAACGTCTTCTACGCTGGAGCGAACACCTGCCCCGGCGGCACCGGAGTCACCGCCATCTTCAACCCGCAGAATCTCCGCTGGACTCCCGGCCCATCCTTCAGCAAAGGTATCGACATGGCTGCCGGTCCCGCCGCAGTCGAACCCAACGGCAACGTCCTCGTCATGGCTGGCCCCGGCCTCTATCAGGGCCCCACGCAATTCTTCGAGTGGAATGGCCGATCTCTTACCGCCATGCCCGCCTCTCTCTACGCGGCCGATGACTTCACCGCCGCAGGCATGATGGTCATTCTGCCCACCGGGCAGATCCTCCTCACTGATCTCACCATGGACATCGAGATCTATACGCCCCCCGCCGGATACCGTCAGGATTGGGCTCCCGTCATCGACAACATTCAGGGAGCCAATCGCCACGGCAACACCTACATCCTCAACAGTGGACAGACCTACAAGATCACCGGCATCCGCTTCAATGGCATGACGCAGGGCGCGGCCTATGGGAGCGGCGCCGAGCAATCCGCTTCCAACTACCCGCTCGTGCGCATCACCATAGCGGCCACCGGTCACGTCTTCTACTGCCGCACACACGATCACAGCAGCATGGCCGTCGCCTCCCAGTCGCCCGTCTCCACCTCATTCGACATTCCCAACACCATCGAAACTGGAGCCGCGAAACTCGAAGTCGTCACCAACGGCATCCCTTCCAGCCCCCAATCCATCGAGGTCTACTAAATCGAGCTCCTCTTTGGCACGAGAAGTCGCCGCACTCGCCTCTAGAGATCGCCCCACCTTCTCAATGCGGGAAATCCCTAGGTCACAGCGTTTCTGAATGCGGATAAGATTTCCGAGCCATCCAGCCTCGGATGGACAGCTCTCTCTCGATGAAGGGAAGGATCACCGATGACGAAAATAGCGATGTTCCTACTTGGGATTAGTTTGATACCCGCCGGCTTCAGCCAGCACGCACGGGCCCAACAGGAATCCTACACCGCAATCCTGGCCGCCCCCAATTCGGGCGCCACCCAGAGCCGCTTCAACGTTCGGATTACGAAGTGGACCACCGACGACCAGGTGAAAGAGTTTGGCAAGATCCTTAAGGAGCAGGGTCAGGACGCCCTCGTCAGTGCGTTGGAGAAGGAAGATGCCGGACGCATCTACAAGGTTGGCGACACGGGGAACCAGATCGCTCTCGCTGAGAAGACCCAAGTCGGTGGCGATACCATCATCACCATCATCACCGCTCGGACCATTTCAACTTCCGAGCGCGCCCGCAATGCTACCCATGAACTCTATCCGTTGGGTTTCCTTCAGTTGAAGGTCAATGACAAGGGCGAGGGAACCGGCAAGATGATGTCAGCCGCATCAGTCAGGTTCGACAAGGAGCAAGGGCACTTCAAGCTTGAGCCCTACGGCAACGGATATACGCCGGTCACGAATGTCACCCGCAACGAATAAACCGGAACCGACCTTTCCTGATTACTGCGGTCCCTGCGTGCTCACCCCGATGCCCCACTTATGCGCCATCTCCTCGGCGCATGGGTGGGGATCGTCATTGATCCCCGCCTGACAGCCGCATGCAGAACTGTGAGAGAATTTCCGCGTAGAGTCTCCACGGGCCCACTCCCCTCAAAAATCCAGGAGGCGCTGCATGGCCACTCAATCCACTCAGGCTCCGCTCACCCTCGACGTCGAGCGCAGCAGCGACACCGTCACCGTCAAATGTCACGGCAAGATCGTCGCCGGCGTCACCGACCTGCTCTCCTCACGCGTCCGCGAGCTCATCCCCGGCAGCAGATGCACTTCTGATTTATCCCGGCCTTGAAAGATCAAGGTATCCGCCTGCGGAACAAAGTAGTCATCCGCGCCATTGATCACGAGTAATGGCGCATTTTCCTTGCGCGCCAGCAAGTCACGCCTCGCCAATCTCCCTATCGCATCATCGAAGTCCCTGGCGGACGGCTGACGATCAAATCCCACGTCGTTGCCGATAATGTCGCGCATCCCATACGGAAGCTTCTGCAGCGCCTCCGTCCTGAAAGCATGATCGACAGGGCCCCCGAGAATAATCGAAGCGTCAACCACACCGACAAGCCCCGTCATCGCCGAATAGTTGGCGCCGAATGACATCCCGAAATGGGCGACCTTGCCATTTCCGATCCCACGGGCCTCGGCCACCAGCCCAAGCACAATCTCGTCAGACTCCAGCGTTAGCGGCACCGGAGTCTCACCGGTCCCGGGTTGATCAAATGCAAGAACGGTGACGGGCAGGTGCTGCGCAATGGCAATACAAATCCCGTGACTGTCCATCTTCCACGTATCGACGCCGCCATTGAAGAGAAGAACCGGCCCGCCTTTGTAATCCCCGATCGCGCTGTAGAGATGCACTGGGACCGCCACCTTGCCTGTGCGGAAGGGAAGCTCCACCGTTCTTCTTTCAAACTTCACAGGAAAATCACTTGCCGCGGCAAGATAGGCGTCTACCTGCTTCGACAGAGCGACGCGCCTGGGCTCATTGGCAAGGCATGGAAACTTAGCGCAGCCGTAGACGAGCGACGCAGGAGCATCTGCCCAGCCTCCGCGTGTTTGAGCGCAAGTCGAGACCATTCGTAGCTCCATCCGCCGGGCGCGTCGGCCCAAATTTCTGTAAGCGCGTCTCGCATCTCCGTGACCTCCGCCCTCGGAATGCCCAGTGTGACGAACTCCTCGAAGCGATCTTCAAACATGGCCTTGGCGTCGATGTCATACGTGTATCCCATAACAATCTCCTTCGGTGGCTGGTTAGAACGACTCAGTAAGGCCGCGTCTGGTCGAAGTAGCTCTTCCGCTTGAGCAGCAGAAAGCTAATCGGTGTGGCAAGAAGTCCCGCTCCGACCGAGAACGCCGCCACCAAATCACCCGCAGCCGGCCTGGCCGCCAGCATCGTGCAGATTCCCAGCGGCAGAAACAGCAGCACCGCAGTGATCAGTCCCGGTGAGAACCGGCCTCTCTTGAGGACGAAGGGAAAGATGTGCATAAGCACGCCGTTGATCAGCATGAGCCCCGGAAATCCTAACGCCGCCGCGGGATACTCGGGTGCAATCTCTACTGCCACGATGCCAACTACAATCACGAGGCAATTGGTGATGTAGAAGTCTTCCCACCGCGTAGGCAGATGCAATACCTGTTGCGACCAGCTCCGCCAATCAAAGACAAACTCTTCCAGAACATGCATGCCGTATGCAGCCACACAAAGCCACAACATGATTTGCAAATGAGACATGTGCCTTTCAACCTCGCTGTTCTCAATTGAGTCCAGGTTTCAAAGGAATATTGTAAAACGAATATTCCTTCTTTATAATGAGATTGTCAAAAGGGAAAAATAGATGCCAAAAATCTCAAATGAACAGCGCCAGGAACGTCGTGATCAAATCCTTGCGGCCGCTTGGCGCTGCTTTTCCCATCGCGGCATCCACGCGACCTCTATGGAGGAGATCATCCGCGAAGCCGATCTTTCCGCCGGTGCCGTTTATCTCTACTACAAAAGCAAAGCCGACCTCATTCTTGCCGCCATCTCAACCTACATGGCCGAACTCCGAGGACTCCTGCTTCCCATTTTGGCCAACGGCGAGACGCTTGAGCCGCCGGACTTTGCCCGGGCGATTACGGCGGCAATCTCGTCCCATACACGGCAAAAGGGGCTCAATCTCAATGGGATTATTCTCATGTGCTGGAGCGAGGCTCAGTCCAATGCAAAGGTCAGAGAGTTGATCACGGGATTCCAGCTTAAATATCGCGAGGCCTTGAACCTTGTAGTCCGTCAATGGCAGAAGCGCGGATGCCTGTCGAAAGCGGGCAAACCGGAAGACATCGGAAAGGCGCTACTGTCTCTCTTTTTGGGTTTTATCGTGCAATCCGCTTTACTGGGCGAAATAAATCCACAAACCGTAAGTCGAGGGCTTGCTGGCTTGATCGCGAATCCCTCTTGAAGAGGGAAGCAAGGCTTTACCCTTCCATTCCCCGTCAGTAGCTGCATGCCCACCAAGCGCAACTTGTGAGAGAATTTCCGCGTAGAGTCTCGCACGGGCCCACTCCCCTCAAAATCCAGGAGACGTTATCCAGGAGGCGCTGCATGGCCACTCAACCCACCCCCAGCCCGCTCACGTTTGACGTTGAGCGCAGCGGCGACACCGTCACCGTCAAATGTCACGGCAAAATCGTCGCCGGCGTCACCGACCTGCTCTCCACGCGCGTCCGCGAGCTCATCCCCGGCAGCAAGCTCATCATCCTCGATCTCACCGACGTCTCTCATATGGACTCGATGGGCATCGGCACCTGCGTTCGTCTCTACGTCTCCGCCAAATCCGCCGGCTCCTCGCTCCAGCTCATCAACATCGGGCCGCGCGTTCGACAGGTCCTCGGCATCACCAACCTGCTCTCCGTCCTCTGCGATATGTGCGAGAAGGGCGTCGCCGTCCGCTTCTGAACGAATCACGACTATGTCCGCATCGATCAGCACGAAAGGGTTACTCAGAAATGGCACGTTTTCTCATCGAAATCCCCCACGAAGCCGAAATCCGCGCCTGCGCCGAAGTTGTAGAAGTTTTTCTCTCTTCAGGTTCGCATCTTCTTACCCACGCCGACTGGGGATGCATGGACGGAAACCACAGCGCCTGGCTCACCGTCGATGTCGATAGCAAAGACGAAGCTCTCAAGATGGTTCCCGCTGCCTTCCGCTCCCAGGCGCACGTCATCGCCCTCAACAAATTCTCAATGGAGCAGATCGACACCATCATGTCGCAGTGGCACACCCACTGAAGCGATCCGCACGGTTTCGACAAGTTTCCTCAGTGCTCCACCACATACTTTGCCGTCGCCACATCCTTCGGCGTTCCATCGGGCATTGTTATATGCGCCACGTCCACGTGCGTCCGCTTCCCTGATCGCGCGTAGCTGTATGAGTATTGCTCTCCGTTCAGAAATCTCTGCCCCACAATCTCTCTGTACGCATAAAAGTTGCTCACCAGAAGGCGGCCTGTCTCATCCTTTACGGCCGTCATCTCCACGCCGTCATACTCAAAGTGGCGCTCCTTGCCCGTCGACAATACCACCGCCGTCAGCATCCCATCAGCATTGTATGTGTACTGCGCCCACTCCCCTGCGTCGTCTTCAGCCCGCACAATGCGCGCCTTGTCGTCATACTCAAACCTGATCCAGTGTCCGTGCGGCGTGCGAATCTCCTTAAGGTTGCGCTGGCCGTCGCGGATTAGTTCCAGCTTGTTCCCTTTCGCGTCGCGCATTTCCGTCGGCGCGCCCTGAGCCATATTGGTTGCGTTATACGACTCTGGAAACACAATCTCTGACCCATCGGCTAGAGTCGTCGTCCACCCTCCGCCATTCCACTTCTGCAGCGCCTTATAAAAGCGGGTTGCGCTGTCCGAGTGCTGGTAGACCGCGTTTGCATAGCCCGTACCCTCCGAGATGCGATTGAAATAGAGGGAGTCTCCATCTTCCATCGCAATAATCTGGTACGTATACGGATTTCGCGACCCCAGCGGTGAAATATCGAAGGGATGATTCGTATTTTTTCCAAACGCGTGCACGCGGTTCGGATGAATCCAGTCCTGAGAATTGTAGGTTCGCGTCAGCGGCACTTGAAATACATCGTTCAGATAGAGATCAGTCTCGCGCAGCACAAACCGCCCATAGCGCAAATCCGTCTCGAAGCGGTCCACCGGCCCGCTCATCTCCGGCGCCAGTGCGCAGCTTCCCAGCTGTGGAGTCACACTGCCGCTTCCTGCCGTAGCAGACACGCACGGATAACTTGCCTCGATCCGCGGCGCCGGTGCGGCGAGGGTTGCGATCTCTGCCGGAGCTGCCGGAAGAAAATGGACATCCACATAAGCCTTTGGGTCGTACTCAATTACGCGGCCGAGCAGCAGATCCACCTTCTTGTGTTGCGGAGCTGCCACCACCTCAAACGTGGAGTACTTCCATGACTGGCCAATCATCTTCCCGGCGGCAATTCGCGCCACACCATCGCCGATCGGGCCGTGCACCGGAAACGTCAGCCGTGCCTCTTGCCAGCCCGTTTCGTCCTTTTTCACTCCACCTTCCATCGTTCCCAGCGCCGTCACCGGCTTACCCAGCAGCTTTGTCACGTCGGCATTCGCGTTCATCTGCGCCAGCGCGTCCGCCGTTACAGAATCTTGCCGCGCCTGCTTCTCTTTTTCGAAACGGATGCTCCAGATCACACCCCATGCTAGGCATGCAATAAGCAGAACAAGCAGCAGCGGCGGCTGATTGCGTTGCGGAGCAGCCTTTGAATGTCCGCACAGTGGGCATACGCCGCCCGTATCGTGCGCATCCTTGAGCGATGTCTGCAGTACCTGATCAACTGTCTGGTTAACCTGTTCCTCAGACGGATCGAGGGTAACTCCGCAGCCAGTGCAGTTCATCTTGCTGACTCCATGCAACGGAAGATTGGGCAAGATTGTAACCCGGAATCGCTGATTCCGCTACCCTACTCGTACCGCAGCGCCGCCACGGGATTCACCCGCGACGCCCGTCGCGCCGGCAAATATCCCGCCAGCAGCGTCACAGCCAGCAGCAAAGCCGACGCCCCCACAAGGCTCACCCAATCCAGACTTCCCAATCCAAAGAGCATCGCGCGCGCCAGCCGTACGCCCAGCAGGGTCACCGGAATCCCGATCGCTACACCCGCCAACAAGAGCCGCAGCATCTCCTTCAACACCATCCACCGTACCCGCCGCGGATCGGCGCCCAGTGCCATGCGTATGCCAATCTCGTTCGTGCGCCGCGACACCAGGTACGACATCAATCCGTAAATTCCGATGCTCGACAGAAACACACTCACTAGCCCGAAGAATGTGCAGAGCTGTGCCACCAGCCGCTCACTCTGCATCGTGCCCGCAATCCGCTCATCGAGTGTCATCACCTTCACCACTGGCACATTGTGGTCGACTGAATGAATTGTCCTCTCAACCGCCGCAGCCATCGCCGAGGCATCTCCGGCGTATCGCACTTCAAAATCGCCTTTATACCCAGGCGACTGCGCCATCGGAAAGTAATCAACCATCCGCGGATCTTCAGTGACCTGGTGCACTTTCACATCCTTCACCACACCGATCACCTCGATATCTCCAGCGTGGGCCTGGTCTTCGGGGCTGTAGTGCTGGCCAATCGCCTTGCCGTCAGGAAACAACAGCCGTGCCATTCGCTCGCTCACAATCGCGACTCGTTGCGAAGTCGCCGTATCCTGCGGACCGAACGCACGCCCTGCAATCAGCGGAACTCCCATCGTCGAAAAGTACCCATTGCCCACGATGTTGTGCATCACGTCGTCGCGTCTTCCGTTGTCATACCCCTGCACGAAGACCGTGGAATTCCATGTCCCCTCGCTGAAGGTAAATGCCGAGTAGCTCGCAGCCTTTACGCCGGGCAGCGCGTTCACCCGTTCCTCAATCGCGCGATGCATCAACGTCAACCGCGGATCAGCGTTCAGATATCCGGCCGATGCCTCGTCCAGACTGAACAGCAGCACATTCTCGCGATTGAAGCCCGTGTCGACGTGATTCAGATTCACCAGGCTGCGCAGGAACAGGCCCGCGCCGACCAGCAATACCAGCGACAGCGTGATCTGGCCCACCAGCAGGCCCTTAGCCAACACACCTTTCGCCATCCCAGACGATGCGCCGCGGCCGTCTTTCAGCTGATCGGTCAGTTGCAGCCGCGTTGCACGCAGCGCCGGCACCGTACCAAACAGCAATGCTGTCGTCATCGTCACCGCGACTACGAAAACCAGCAGCCGCGTGTCCATCGAGAGATCAAGAGGAAGGGGATCGCCGCCACGCGTTGCCATATGCAGCAGCAGCCTGCTTCCAGCCTCTGCGATGCCCACGCCCAAAGCTCCGCCCGCCACCGCCAGCACAAGACTCTCTGTCAACAGTTGGCGCACAATGCGCCCGCGTCCCGCGCCCAAGGCCTGCCGCACCGCCAGCTCACGCGCCCGCGCGGTTCCGCGCGCAAGCAGCAGATTGGCAATATTCGCGCACGCAATCAGCAGCACCAGCACCACCACTCCCATCAGTACTTCCAGCGCCGTTGAAAACTGCCGGCTCACGCCTTCCAGACCCGTCGTCATCACAGTCAGCGGCACATGCGCGTGCTTCAGCACCGCTTCGTTCTCTGCCGGTGTCTGCTCATGCCCAAATGCGTTAACCAGCCCCGCCATCATCTGCTGATACCAGAGGTTCACATTGGCAGTTGCTTGCTCCAGCGTTACGCCCGGCTTCATGCGCCCGATCAGATACAGCGACTCGGAAGTGTTGTCCTTGTATCCCGACCAGTGCGGCGGCACAGCCTGAATCATCGCCAGCGGAACCCACACGTCGGGAGCCTCGCCCACCTTGGTCCCGAAAAACCTCGGGGCCGCCACTCCCACAATCGTGAATACGGTCGATCCCATACGCAGCGTCTTACCAACTGCAGCCGGATCGCGGCCCATCGCGCGGCTCCACCACGCATAACTGAGAACGGCCACCGGATGATCGCCCTCAGAATTGTCATCCGCATCCGTGAAAACGCGCCCCAGAATCGCCGGAACACCCAGCGTCTCAAAATACGTGCCTGAGACGAGCTTCACCTGCACCGGTTCCTGCTCCGTGCGGTCGCCAACAAACGCGCGCGTGTCGTTCGTCATGCTCATCACCGCTGCCACATCGCTGAACACCTGATTCTGCCGCTGCAGACTGCGATACACAGGATACGAATACATATTCGTCTGGCCGAACTCGTCGCTGATTCCCTCATCGTGGCCATGCCCCAGCGCCACCAGCCGGTTTGGATCGCGCACCGGAAGCTCCCGCAGCATCACCGCATCCATCAGCGTGTAGATCGCCGTCGTCGCACCGATGCCCAGCCCCAGCGACAGCAGCGCCACCGCCGTAATCCACGGACTGCGCACCATCGCGCGCACGCCATAGAGCGCATCCTGCGACAGGCTCTCCAGCCATCGCCATCCCCACGCATCCGCGCTTTTCTCCTTCAGCACCGTTGCGTTGCCGAACCTTCGCCTCGCCGCGTACCGCGCCTCGTCCGCGCTCTCGCCTTTCTCAATGTGCCACTCCTGCCGCAACTCCATGTGCAGACGCATCTCATCGTCCAGCTCGGCGCGAAACCGCTTCCGGTTCAGCAGCATCTCAATCCGCCGTGAGATCTCACTCAGCCATTCCATTGCGCTTCCTGCCCTTCTGGTCCTTGCGGCCCGACCTCTTTGGTCTCTCGTCCCTCGTCTCTCGTCCCTGGTCCCTGGTCCCTGTTCCCTGTTCCCTAGTCTTTAATCCCTCGTCACGCCATCTGAATCACACGCGCAATCGCGCCCATCACGCGCTCAAACTGCGAAACCTCCAGCGCAAGCTGCTTGCGTCCCGCTGGCGTCAGCTTGTAGTAGCGCGCCCGCCGGTTGCCCGCCGTCACGCCCCACTCCGCCGTCACCCAGCCTTTCACCAGCATCCGTTGCAGCGCGGGATACAGCGATCCTTCTTCCACCTGCAGCACATCCTCCGTGCTCCGCTCGATCGCATCGGCGATCTCAAAACCATGCGCCTCCCCGTGCAGGGCAAGCGTCTTCAAAATCAGCAGGTACAGCGTACCCGGAGGAATCTCATCACGACTCATCAGCCATCTCCATCCAACAATGATTTGGGTTGCCCCACCCTTTTCGCGCCCTCTGCGAAAGGGTCGGAAGAGAATCCAATTTCAAGGTGCCCGTCACCCCTGACCTCTTTGACCTCTCGCTTCCATAGCTTGTCTACATAGTTAGACTATGCCAGTCTCCGCTCGTTTCCCTTTCTTGTCAACTTATCCCGTATCTCTTCGCAAGCGGACGCTCCGAAAATCGCAACAGACCCTAGTGCTTCACCCACCCGTGCATGCCCGCGCCAAAGCTTCTGCGATCCAGTCTCGGTACCGTCCGCACCACTTTGTCCGGCGCAATCGGATAGTGCCTCGCGGCAATCAGCAACTCCGTCACGCACCACACATCTTTCTCAGCCGCCATCCAGTTCAGCTTGTCCAGCCGCGCAAGGTTCACCGCAATCGAGTACGCACGCAGCGTCCGCTCTCCGCGCAAATTGTAGTAGTGGTCAAAGTAGCTCACCGCCAGCTCACGCAGCGTGCGATACACCGGCGCTCTGAAGCGCAGCCCCGCAAAGTTCGACTTCGCAATGCCGCCCCACAAGCCATTCTCGCGATACAGTGCCACAACGTGGTCGTCATCGTTCACCGCTTCCAGGTCCATCACCAGCGGAGGCTTACCCTGTACCCGCAGCGCCGCCGCAGCCAGCAGCGCCCCCTCCAGGCAATGCCCCTTGCGCTCGCGCAGAGTACGATGCGGAGAGCCCGCCGTATCCTCATATTGATACGCAAGCGCATCGATAAACTTCTGAATCTGCATCGGCGTCTTCAGCGCTCGCAGCGTGCGTACATCCTGCGCCGTCAGCCCCCAATGCCCATGCCCATTCCTCAACGCACTTCCATTGCTGGATGCATTTCCGTTCCTCGCCACCCGCGTCCCTCTTCCTTTGAAAGTCGCGAAGATTATACCGAAGCGTTATCGTTAATCCAGCAATGCATCTCCGGCCCTCACTCCACATTGCCTGCCTCATCGCTCTCGCCGCTTGCCCAGTCGCATTCGCTCAAAATGTCCAGCTGACCCAGCGCGAGTCATCGGCGCACAGCCTCTCTGACCTCTTTAATCGCACCAGCAAGGTACTCCTCGTCAAAGTCATCGCTGGCGACAGCACCACCTACGACATCCCGCTCTACAAAGCGCAGGTCATCCAGGCCTTCAAAAACGCGTCCAATCAGGACACGATCTACTTCTCCGCATTCGCCGGCATTCAAATCGGCAGCAGCTACTTCCTCTTCCTGCAAAATGCACCCGCGCCCGTCGCTCCCAAAAGCAAATCCGCCGCCGGCTTCGGCACGGTCCCCTACGCTCAACTCGTAGACGACGCCTTGCCGAGCACAAACCAGTGCACCTTTCCCGGGGCCGATCCCGCGCAACACTGCGCCGATGCTGTCCAAATCTGCACTGATCACATACTGCTACCTCAATCTCTCTCCCTCTACCGCATCGGTTCGACTTCGCAATGCCCATGGGTCAGGCAAACCGACTTCATCACCGCACTCTCCAATCTCATCCAGTCCAGCCGGTAGCGCTCACGCGCATCGGCACGTCATCGATTTCCAGCCAGCCCGAACCGGATTAAGATTGCAGAAGGCCGGCCATGCCACCGAATCGATACCTCGCTGAACGCGCCCTTGATGTACCGGAGCGACGTATCTTCGCGGCCGCTACTCCCTCTCGCTTGCAGAGACTGAGCCGTGCGACGCTGCGAATGGCTACTTGTGTTCTGCTGACAATGATCGCCGCGCTCCCGTCATTCGCAGCAAAGCGCATGACCGCTGCGCAATTGGAACAAGCACTTACAGCCGACGTCGCCGCACACAAGTCAGACGCTGAGATCGCCCGCCAGATCAGCGAAGTAGAGCTCAGCGAGCGGCTCACCGATACAACGCTCACCCGGATCAGCAAACACTTTGCCAGCAACTCTCCCGCCACAACCGCCTTGCTCCTGTTGGCCGAAAGAACTGCGTTCCTCGACCCGCCACCAGGCGATCTGCCATCCACGCCGCCGCCAGATGCTGCCACCCAACAGCATCTGCTCGATGCGGCGAGAAAATACGCCCTCGAAAAGCTGCCGCAACTCCCCAACCTTCTCGCCACACGCACCACATCAACTTTCGACAACAGTCCTCAGGAACTACCGAAGGGCGGCTATCCCCAGCGAATGGGCCTGCACCTGATCGGCTCGTCAAACGCGGAGGTCTCCGTGCGCAGCGAGAGGGAGAGTCCATCGGCGCGCGTCGCAGACGCACCGCCGCAGGCGCAAGGCGGCCTCATGACCTGGGGCGAGTTCGGTTCAACGCTCCTCATCATTCTCAGTGATTCAGCCCAGGGCAAAGTAACGTGGAGCCATTGGGAACCGACTTCTTCGGGCCAGCTCGCCGTCTTCCACTACGAAGTCCCGAAGGCCGCCTCTCACTACGAGATTGACACTCCCGTCGAACAAAATCAGCCGAATGGCGGCTCGGCACGATGGGCGGGAACAGGCGGCAGAGCCGCGATGACAGCCGCTCCCAGTACAAAAATGCTTCGATCGAAGCCCGCCTATCAAGGCTCGTTATGGGTCGACCCTGCCACCGGCAACATCCTTCGTCTCTCGCTGATCGCCGATTTGAAAGGGAACCCGACATTCGAGCACGGCGCAATTCTCGTGGAGTACGGTCCCGTCCACATCGCAGACAGAACCTTCATCCTCCCCGTTCGCAGCCTCGCCCTCTCCTCCGCGGCCGCCAACGTCAATACCGTCCTCGAAGGTCTAACCACCGAGTGGCTAAACGAAAGTGTTTTCACTGGCTATCACCTCTTCGCTTCCACAACGCGCATTCTCGCTGAAGAAGCGCCCGCTTCCGCACCCGCGGCGATGCCGAGTTCAGCAGAAGCACCGCTCGCCACCGTCGCATCACCGGCGTCACCGCTCACCGCGCAGCAATCATCGGCTGCGACTCCGCCTCAGCCCCCGTCCGCCCCGCCTTCCCCTGCGCCTACTCGTGAGCCTACTCGTGAGCCTACTCGTGAGACGGATCTGAAACAGGAAGCGCCACCGTCGAACGCGCCGATCGTCGCCACAACCGCAACCGTTCAACCGGCACCAGTCCCGCCTTCCACCGAGTCAGCCACGCCGCCGCTCTCCAACACCACACCTGCAAGCTCGATACCCGCGCCGCCAGCTGGACAAGCACCCGAATCTACCGCAAGCAGCCCAACATTCCGCGTCAATGCCAGTGAGGTCCAGGTGCCTGTCGTCGTCCGCGATCGCCAGGGACGGGCCATCGGCGATCTCAGTAAGAACGACTTCACGCTCCTCGATCAGGGCAAACCGCTCACGATCACCGGATTCACTCTCGTGAAGTCGGCAGCAGCCACACCAGTAAACACTCCGCAAGCTGTGCAGCCCGGCTTAGCACCCTCACCCATTGCCGCAGCGCAAAACAGATTCATCGTCTTCCTCTTCGATGACCGCCATCTCACCTCCTCCGATCTCGCGATCACCCAGAACGCCGCAACCAAAATGCTCAATGAGCCCTTCGCGCCCAATGAGTATGCAGCTGTCGTGTCCATCATGGGTGTCAACTCAGGCGTAACGCGCGACCGCGCCGCCTTGCAGGCAGCGATCGCGAAGCTTTCAGTTCATCAGGCTACTCAACACGTCAAAGAAGATTGTCCCGATGTCGACTATTACTCAGGCGATCGGATCGTAAACCACTATGATGCAATCGAGTTTCAGGTAGCCGTGCGCAAGGCCAAAGCCTGTTCCGGCATTCAGATGTTCAGCACGAGCGGGACCGCGAACATCTACGAGGGAATGGACAATCCAACCGACTTCTACCAGAAAATGGCTGTCTCGGCCGCGAACCATGCCGTTGTGATCGGCGACGAGGATGCCCGTCAAACGCTCGTCTCGATCGAAAGCGTCATTCGCGCCATGTCCAATCTCCAGGGCGAACGAACGCTGATTCTCGTGTCACCCGGCTTCCTTTCCCTATCCCCCGACGCGATGAACTTCAAGTCGCAAGTTCTCGACCAGGCTGCCGTCGCAAATGTTGTCATCAACGCGTTGGACGCGCGCGGGCTTTACGTAGGGAATGTTGACGCCAGCGCGGGACCCGCCTCGACGATCAGTCAGTTCAACGGTCAAACCTCCCAGGGTCATCTCGCCGCGATGCAGGCAAGCGAGAACGCTATGGCTGAATTGGCAGACGGCACCGGCGGAACCTTCTTCCATAACAACAACGATCTCGCGGGCGGGCTCCGTAGCCTCGCGGCTGCGCCCGAATATCTCTACCTGCTCGAGTTCTCGCTCCAGAGCGTCAAGCCGACTGGTACGTATCACCCGCTGCAGATCAAGGTGGACCGCGCAGGAGTCAACGTGCAGGCCCGCAGAGGCTTCTTTGCTCCCAAAGAAGCGAAGAACAAAAAGTGAGATCTCGCCTCAACTCGATGCATTGTGAAGTAAGAACTCTCACCCGCTTTTAATCTCCCCGCCACACATTTTGCCCTTAGAATTGGCCATCCATACGCGACGCATCCGTTCCCATCCGCGTTCCCGCGTGCTCACTTTGCCGGATGCGCGCCCCTGTGGTCCATGAGGAGAAAGACCAATGGCAAACGCGATCGAGCACGTTGTCGTTCTCATGTTGGAGAATCGATCCTTCGATCACATCTTCGGTTATCGCAAAGGCGTCAATGGCCTCAAAGGCACCGAGTTCAACCTCGTCGATCCCACCAAAAAACAGGCGCCCACCAATGCGGCTTTCAAGGTCAGCAACGCGGAGCCCTATAGCATCGCCGCGGGCGAAGGCCCCGCCCACTCCTTCAACTCCGTCACCATGCAGATCTTCGGCAAAAAGACCGCCACAACTGCCGACACCCCAAAGAACAATGGCTTCGTCGCCGCCTACCGCGAATCTCTCAGTCAGGATCACGTCGCCAATCCAACCCCCGAGCAGATCCGCGTTGTCATGGAGTCCTTCGCGCCCGGCACGCTTCCCGCCTTCGACGCCCTCGCCGACTCCTTCTGTCTCTGCGACCGCTGGTTCTGCGACGTGCCTGGACCCACCATGCCCAACCGTATGTTCGTCCACATGGGTTCATCCGGCGGCTACGTCCACAATGTCTGGAGCCACAAATTCAACAACACAACCATCTACGATCTCCTCCAGAAGAACGGAAAAACCTGGGCAACGTACGACTTCGACCAGAATGAAGTCCGTCAGTTCCCCTCACTCGCCGCCAGCGCCGCGTCCTTCAAGCACTATGAGAACGACTTCGCCAACGACGTCACCTCAGGCAAGCTGCCCAACTACTCCTTCCTCATTCCGCGCTTCGTCGCCAAAACCGGACCCGTCAATTCCATGCACGGCCCCTACGACGTGCGCCCCGCCGACCAACTCGTCGCCGACACCTACAACGCGCTCCGCTCCAACACTGCAGTCTGGAACAAGTCCGTCCTCATCGTCACCATGGATGAGCACGGCGGCTTCTACGATCACGTCACCCCGCCCAATCTTCCCAAAGCCGCGCTCGACAATCTCTCCTCGCCGCCTCCCGGCGACAGCGAAAGCTGGGTTCCCAAATTCAAATTCGATCGCCTCGGCCTCCGCGTGCCCACGCTCATCGTCTCGCCCTGGGTTGCAAAGGGCCGCGTCGACTCAACCGAATACCGCCACACTTCCGTCCTCGCCACGGCCATCAAACTCTTCGGCCTGCGCGGCCAGCTCACCAACCGCGTCAAAACCGCTACACCCTTTGACGCACTCTTCTCCGAGCCCGCGCCGCGAACGGACACACCCAAAACCATCTCGAGCGTCACGCAAATCCACGCGCCGCACACCTTCGCCGCCGGCACCACCACCGACCAGGCCGAATACGGACTCGACTCCATGCAGCACGAAATGGTCCAGGGCGTCGACGAACGCACGCGTTCAAAAAACTCCGCGCCGCTCGCCCTCGCCAGCCACCCCGACACGCAGGCCGCCGCCTCCGACTTCATCAACGCACGCAACCGTCCGCGCACCACAGCCCGCGCACGCAAATAATCACCGTGCCACGAGCACCAATCCATGTGCAGTCGCATCGCGTATGGGTGGGATAGCACGGCCCTCGCTCAACTTCAACGTCCACCAACTTCAGGGTATGGGCAAGGTTTTTGGCGAGGGCGGGTCTTATCCCTGCGGAGGGTGTCATCCTGAGCGAACGGGGCCCCAGGCGCTTTCTTCAGCCTGGGGGTGGTGAGCGAAGGATCTGCGTTTAGACACCTTCAATCCCGCACCGACAGGGGTGCCCCATCCATGACGAAGTCATGGGTGGGAAAGCACGAACCTCAATCAATTGCAGTGTCATCCCTGAGCGAAGCACGCTTGGGGCCCCACATGCGGTTCGTGGGGTAAGCGAACGGGGTCCCCACAGACAGGTCTACGTCTGTGGGGCAGGGAGGGAAGGACCTGCATTTACGCAGCCTCAATCCGCACGAACCCTAGGGTGCCCATCCCTGCGCAGTCGCATCGCGCATGGATGGGTATGCACAGATTTTCACAAGCCGTGGGCACTCCCAAAAAGCCTCACTCCATACTCAAACCTATGAGAGAATCTGTGGACCTGCCGTGGCTCGGCAGGGGGCGCGGAGGTGATCGCGGCGTGACACTAAAACACAAGCTGATCCTTGGCGTACTCAGTGCAATGCTGAGCGCTTTGCTTCAAGGTTGCTCGGCAGACAAACAACCCTCCCAGCAGGAAACCAACCTGGCCAACGCTGCCAAAGACGTTTCCATTCCATTGGAAGCAGGCAAGATGAAGAACCCGCTTCCTGAGACCAATGAGGTCATAAGCCAGGGGCAGGAAGTTTTTCTCGGCTCTTGCGCTCAATGCCACGGCGCAGACGCGCGTGGAGACACCACCGTCGGGCGCAACATGAATCCGCCCGCCATGGACCTCACCTCACCCCACGTGCAGCACTGGAGCGATGCGGAGCTGTTCTGGATTATTCAGAACGGAGTTCGCCTCACCGGCATGCCTGCCTGGAAGTCCGGCATCTCCGATAACGACACCTGGAAGCTTGCGCATTTCATCCACAACATTTCTCGCCTCAACAATGCCGCCGCCTCCACAGCAGCCGCGACACCGGCACAACCAGCCGTCTCCGCGCAGGACAAGTACGCCCTCAAAATACCTAATGGCCTCGCGTTCTCTGAGTTCAGAGGGTACGAGGGTTGGACCGTCATCGCCGTCAGCCATAACGGACATGCGCTCGCGGCAATCCTTGGCAATCCTGTGATGATCAACGCCTATAAGGCGGGCATTCCCGGCAACGGCAAGCCTTTTCCGGATGGCGCCAAAATGGCGAAGGTCCATTGGAACGCGAGAGTGAATGAGGGCGAACCTGGCGCACCAACCGTGCCCGGCCCTCTGCACGACGTTGATTTCATGCTGAAGGACAGCAAGAGATTCGCCGACAGCGGCGGATGGGGCTACGGCGCCTTTGAGTATGACCCTGCAACCGATAGGTTCAGGCTCGCCAACTTGACCGACAAGCCACCCCAGGGCAACGACGCCAAGTGTGGCTTCGCGTGCCATTCTGCAGTCAAGACAAAGGACTACGTCTTCACCGACTACGGGCACAGATAACGCGACGAAAAACTTGTATCGGCTTCAAACTTTGCCAACTTTGCTTGGAACCGGCGGAAGCACGCGTCCCCAGTCCCTAGTCTTTAGTCCCTTGTCCCTTGTCCCTTGTCCCTCACTCCCCGTCTTCCCACACCCGCCGGTAGATCGCCTCAATCTCCTCCGCCGTCGGCACGCGCGGATTATTCTGTGGCGACCCCGACGCCAGCGCCTGCTGCGCCATCGTGGGAATCAGCTTGAAATACCGCTCCTCCGCAATGCCATACTTCCTCGGCGACGGCACCTCCAGCTCGCGATTCCGCGCAAACAGCGCCTCCACAAGCTTCTCGCACGCCGTCGCATCCGCGTCCCGCTCTTCCGCGATACCCATAGCCGCGCACACTCCGCATAGCGCTTCGCAGCCGACCCGATGCTGAATGCCGTCACCGCAGGCAGCAGCATCGCATTCGACAACCCATGCGGCACATGAAAATGCGCGCCAATCGGCCGGCTCATTCCATGCACCAGCGCAACACTCGCGTTCGAAAACGCCATGCCCGCCTGCGTCGCCGCCAGCATCATGCGCTCACGCGCCACGCGATTGCCCGGCTCGCGAAACGCCGTCGGTAGCTCCTCCCAGATCGTTTTCATCGCCGTCAAAGCCAGCGCATCGGTGAACGCGTTTGCCTTGCGGCTCACATACGATTCAACCGCGTGCGTCAGCGAATCCGTGCCCGTATCCGCCGTCAATCGCGCCGGCATGCTCATGGTCAACTCAAAGTCCACAATCGCTGCGCTCGGCACCAGCGCCGCGCCCGCTATCAGCATCTTCTCGTCCGTCTCTGAATCCGTGATCACCGTGAAGCGCGACACTTCCGATCCTGTTCCCGCAGTCGTTGGAATCGCGAGATGCGCCGGCCCCGTCTTTGGAATCATGTTGGGCACCTTGTAATCACGCGCTTGTCCGCCATTCGCCGCCAGCATGCCGATAGCTTTTGCGGTATCAATCGGACTTCCACCACCCAGGCTCACCAGTGCGTCATGCTCGCCCGCAACAAACGCGCTTACACCGGCATTCACCGCCTCCGTCGTCGGATCCGGCACTGTCTCCGCAAACACGCCGCACGTAATTCCCGCCGCGCTCAGTTGCTCACGCAGCCTCTCCACCAGCCCGGTCCGTACCAGAAACGCATCCGTCACAATCAGCGGACGCTTCGCACCCCGCCGCTTCAGCGTCTCCGCCGCCTCCGCAAACGCGCCTCCGCCAATCTTGATAATCGCAGGAAGAAGAACTTCAATCGCCATCGCCCGACCTCTCCCACTCCGCTCAGCAAATCACGTTAGCACGCCTAGGCCAGCCCAATCCGGCCCTGGCCCGTCCATAAAGAGAAGGGCTAGACTGAGCACCGTCAGGAGGAACAACTCCCATGCGCTTCCGCATCGCTTCCATTTCCGCCGTCCTCCTTCTCGCCTCACTCGCCGCCGCGCCAAAGGACAAGAAGAAAATCACCCTTCCCCTCGACGTCCTTCAGGCGCACACCGCTTGGGTCATCGTCGATCCCGATGCCGGCGTCGACGTTACAAACCCCAACGCAAACAACAATGCCCGCGCTGCCGTCGAATCCGCGCTCGCTAAGTGGGGAAGGCTCTCGCCCGTGACAAGTCCTGAAATGGCGGACCTCATCATCGTGATCCGCAAAGGCAATGGCAAGTTAGTCCAGCCAACAATAGGCGGCACGCGTGCCAACACCCCGCCTCCGGTGGCCGGCCAGCGAACCGACACCAGCATCAGCGCGGCTGGCAGCGTTGGTGGGCAGCCGCCATTCGGCCCCTCGCAGCCGTCTCCGCAAATCGAAGCCGGCAACTCGGACGATTCGTTCCTCGTCTATCGCGGCGACCACACCAGCAACTTCGGCAGTGCGATCGATGTTCCCGCAGTGTGGCGTTACACGCGGAAAGACGCGCTTGCATCTCCCGCCGTTCCAGCTGTTGAGGCATTCCACTACGCAATCGCGGAATCAGAGAAAGCGCTCGCCAAAAAACCGTAGCAGCGCGTCACGCCCCCGGCATTGCCGCCACACTCGCCACCGCCGTCACCGTACGCGTCAGCGAGATAATGCTGATATCGTCCTGCTGCCCAAACCCCTGTGCCGCGCGCACGAGTTCGCTAATTGAGCCCGAGTTCCGCAGCACTTGGCGCACATGGTCAAAGCCCAGCAGTTGCCCTTCCTCATTCATCGCTTCGGCGATCCCGTCCGTCATCACCACCAGCCGGTCGCCCTCGTTTACCTGGAATCGCAGCAGTGAGCACTCCGCGCCATCCAGCATCCCCAGGGGCAGAGAACCCTCCACCGCCAGCGCTTCTCCATTCAGGTAAGGTGGCAGATGTCCCGCATTCGCCAGCTCCGCGCGGCCATCCGTGTAGATCCTCAGCGCCATGCACGTGGCAATGCCGCGCCCCATCAGCCGCTGATTCAATGCCCGCAACATCACCACCGGGTCGCAATCAAACTGCGAGGTGCTGCGAATTGCTCCCACCACCAGCGCCACCAGCATCCCCGCCCGCAGCCCCTTGCCGTTTACATCGCCCACCACAACCAGCAGGCTGCCGTCATCGCTCTGCGGAATGATCTGGAAAAAGTCCCCACCCACCTGGTCTGCAGGTCGAAACTCGCTTTCAATCGCAATTCCTGGCAGCGTCATCCGCGCTTCCGGCACCATTACCTGCTGAACTTCCTGTGCCTGCTGCACATCTAGCGCCATTTGCCGTTGCCGCCGCACTGAGAGCAGAAGCCGCCGCAACAGCAGCACAGAAATCGCCGCCGCCGATACCAGGTTTGACACCTGCCCCACAAAGATCGTGATGCCAAACGGAGCCCACTTCACCGGCAGATTCAGCACAATCAGCTCGCTCGCAAACTGCGAGATGATCAGCGGCACCACCGCGGGCAGCACAAGCCAGCCCTCCACGCCCTGCTTGCGAATCCCCAGGCCGATGATGAAAATCAGCACCGGCAAAAAGAGCAGCCGCACCACCACTGAGATCGCATTGATCCCCGCCGCCGGTGGATGCAGATCCGCATTATAAAAGAAATCCCCGCCAATCGCCTTCGTCACCATGTAGAGCAGCATCAGCGCGACTACCAGCTTCGGCATCCACTTCGGCATCTCCAGCCGGAACCAGGTCCACCACACCATCAGCCATCCGCACAGCACCAGCGGATTCGCAAACACATCAAAGAACATGAAGTAGGTGCGCAGGCTCAAAACCTGGGTCAACGTAAACGCCGTCAGCGCCGCGTCCATCAGCGCCGTAAACAGCAGCACCGCCGCCACCCACAAATACACCTTGTCCGATCGGTCGAAGAGGATCAGGCTCGCCGCAACAATCCCCAGCAGAAAAAGCACCACGCCCTCAATCGGAGCGAACGCGCTCTGCGCCACCAGCTCCTGCCAGTCCAGCCGGGTCCGTGCCTCAATCGCGCTCACCGTGCCCAGGTACGGTGCGTAGTGCAGGCCGCCCGCAAACGGAGAATGCGTAAGCCCCATCGGCCCCATCCACACGCGAAACGCTATCACCTGCGTCGCACCATCGTCGTTTGCGGCCGCGTTCTGCAGCACAACCGTCGCCGGCATCGTCGATGTCGCCACCGGCGGCTTCTCTGGATCGCCGAACTTTCCGAAGCCGCCCACCAGCTTTCCGTTGGAAAACACCTGGTAGCTGTCATCCACATACATGGGGCTCGCCAGCGCCAGTTGCCCGCCATCGTTCGCTGCAGCCGGCACACGCAGCCTGTACCAGGCATACCCCATGTACGCAGGGTGTCCCGTTGCCGTCCACCCACGCACGTAGCGCGGATCGCCGTTATACGGGTCCTTCAAACCCGGCTCCGGCTTCAGTGAGCGCTCTTCCCAAGTGGAGTCATCGAATCCCGGCTCCGCCCACAGCGGCACGCCAGTCGCCGCATCCACTGGCGAGTCGCCCGTGCGAAACCGCCACGGCCCATACAGCGGCATCTCAGCCCGGCCAAAACCAGCTTGCGCGCCCTCAGCGGGGCCTTGCCCCAACTGCACCGATGGCTCCGCTGACGATTGCGCTGGCCTCACCGCCGCCGGCCCCTGCGCCAAACCAATTGCCACAGCGCCAATCAACAGGAGCGGAACGCACCACGAACTTCGGGCCATGCAGGTCCCTTCACCAATTTCAGGGGGAAATTCCTAGTCGAACTATACGTCTTTACACTCCCCCACGAAATCCTTTTCTTCCTACCGCCCTGCCTCCTTTGATCCCCGTAGAGAAACACAGGACCTGACGCTTCCACAATGCACCCAACCGCTCTTTGACGGTTCTTGGCCGCTGAAAAAGCAAGCTCACAAAGTTCCTCTTTTAACGATTGGTCATTTCCGAGTGGACGGTAATACGGGAGCTATCCCCATTGCCTAGCGGATGACCCGATGCTACGCTTCCCCAATGAATCCAAAGGTATTCCTTTATGGCCTCTTAGGGGTCGCGTTGCTCGTTTTGGCCATTATGCGGTTCTCAAAGAGCAATCACTCAGTTGCCGCTGCTGAGGAACAGGCAGTGATCGTGAAGCTAAAGCTGGGTTCAGAACTGTCGGGATCGGAGGAAGAGACGTCACGAATCGCTAAGATGGAAGACCACCTCGCTGAACTGATTAAGCGGTCCTCATCTGGGGACCTCGACGGTGACGAGTATGGGGACGGATTCTGCACGATCTACATGTACGGTCCTAGCGCCGAACGGTTATTCGTATCCATCAAAGCCGCGCTGATCGAATTTCACGCTTCGCCCGGGTCGTACGTTATCAAGCGATATGGTAAGCCCGGTGCCAAGCAGGATCGTCTTCCGCTTGACCACTGACGACCTTCCGGGTGTATTGTCGGCTGCTCTTCCCTATGCCATCCATTCGCAGCTCAGGGACACTCTCGTCTGAAATCCGCCGCCGCGGATCAGGGCATCGACGGGGCCTGCGTACCATCGGACCACTTATCGGCCAGGACGAACAGAATTGTTACTCGCTCCTCCGGGTCAAGCGCCAGCATGACCGGTGAATGAGGGTCATCCGCCGCCCAGCTCTTCGTCATGTCGCCGGGGGAATAAAACATCACGTGCGGGTGCCAGCTCTTGCCGCGGTCGTTCAGGTACTGTTGCTTCGACATCATGTAAGCCATCGCGCCAGGCTCCAGCGCAGGCAGCTCTTTCGTATTAAGCGCCGTCGCAACTGCCTGCGCGATCTCAGGCTTCGATTTTCCCGCCAGCACGAGCTTGGTCTTCATCAGATAGATGGGGGCGAAGCTCCTCGCCGCTTGAGCGTTGAAGCAATGCGGCGCGCGCATCTTCGGATTCCAGAACTCCGAATCATCCTCGCTCTGCGCCCACGACCGCTCGACAATGCAGAGAAAGCCATTGGAGCCCTTGACCTCGGTCTTATATCCGTCACGTCCCAGCACCATCACTTCGGCTCCATCCGAAATGGAAGCCGGCGCAGCACTACGCGCCAGCGCGACTTCAGAACTGCTATCCGCAATCAGGTATTGATCCAGCGGGGCCATCTCCGGATAAGCTGCTTTAGCGCCCTGCGCATTCGCATGCCACGCCATGCAAACGAGGACAACCAGGGCGAAACTCTTCGCCACGAATGAAATGATTCCCACTCCCCACATGATTCGCCTCCCGTCAATTAGTCAATTAGTCCAGTAGTCCAATGGCCCAACAAGATAGGCCGACATCAACCTAGACGCACCGCATTTTGAAATGTGAGGAAATCGCAACTCCCGAGTAGGCGCTTATTCGCCCCCAACGGCCAACCCGCATCGTAGAATTGATCGAAAATGAGCGCGTACACACTGGAAATAGGCGAGTATATCTATCGCTTGCAATGTGAATGTTGCAATCAAGTGAAGAAGCGCGTTTTCGGCTTCGTCAGTAAAGATGGTGACGCGCACGCGGTCTACTATGCTCTCCTCAACGTCACAGAAGACAAACCTCGCGTTGGACTCACTCTGAGTGTCGGGCCGTGGTGGGGAAACACGAATCCTTCCGAAAGGAAATGGATTCACGCCGACGTTTGGCCGGAGGAAGATGGAGTCCACATGGCGTTGCGGGACCCACAACGGTCGAATTTCTATCCGTGGCCGAGGGGCGGCGTTCCCTTGAATCCGGATGAAGCGCGAGCGAATGAAGCGATGCAAGAGATTTGGGCTGTCGCTGATTACGTTGTCGAGGCAGACCCGGCTGTTGCATCTTATTTGGAAGACCACGATCCGGATGGGCAAGGACGCGAAGAACGAGACGCGGACGCCTCGGCACATAAATGCTCTTAGCCGTTCCGGCGTTTTGTCGCCTACTCGTCCCAGCGACGACTCTGCCATCTCACTCGGCGTAGTCCACCGGGAACTCATGTTTCGCGTCGTCATAAAGGATGCCTACCAGGGGAATCCCCGGCTCTGCCGTTGCGTCCGAGCGGCGAGCCATCACCTCGCCAGCCACCTCGCTCGTGTATTCGGCCACTACTTCGCCAAACGTGTTCCGCTGGATCGCAATCTTCTGCCCTACTTTCACCTTGTCATTCAGCTTGACCAGAAGCTGCACAAATCCGCCATGAGTCGCAAGCACTGTGTGCCCGCTGTTGGCGATGAAGATCTTCGTGTCCTTCCCCGTGCGCCCCATCGCGCCGCTGATAACTCCGTGGTGCTTGAGCACATTCATCGTGCCTTCCACAAACAGCGGGATCATTTCTAGATCCAGAATGCGTGAAGCGCCAATCTCGGGCGTGAGTGCCGGGATGCCCAAATCGATAAATGCGTTCGCCAGCAGAGTAGGGTACGCCGGGTTGTCGAAGATCTGGTCGATCGGAAAGAGCTCCGCCATCGCCCGCACCTCGGGCAACTCCATCCGCGCAAGATTGAACGCTGTCACATCCATGCCCGTCGTCCCGGTATGAAAATCGAGCGCGTAGTCGGCGTTCGGTCTCAAGAGCCTGCTGAACAACAGCCCGGCATGCCGGCTGGCAGCATTGGCGCCATTCTCACTCCCCGGCCATTCGCGATTAATGTCGATCAGGTCAATTCCTCTTCCTGAATTAGGCCATCGGCGCGCCATGCCTTCCAGAGCCGGACGCGATACATCAGGCACCGCCAGCACCGTACCCGACATTTGAGCCGGATCGAGCTCGCTCATGACGGTCTGGATCATGTGCACCGGGCTGATCTCGTCGCCGTGTACGCCGCTCGTCAGCACCACGCGCTTGCCCGGCTTCGCGCCCACGGCCACCAGCACCGACACATACCAGTGCTGCCCCGTCGGCATTTGCACGCCCTCAAAATAGAACGCGTGCTTCTTGCCACGCTCCAGATCGTTCACATCAAGAGCGCTGATCACCTTCTTCCCCTGAATCACATCGCCGGTGTAAACCGTTCCGTGCGACGCGCCCGGCTCCTCGGCAACGGCCGATGCTTTCATCTCCTGAGCAGCACTGCTCGCAAGACTGGCCGACGCGCCCACCAGCCCGATAGCTGCCATCATGAAGTCGCGACGATCGAGGCTCTCTTTTCGTTCCATCGGCATGGCGAACTCTCCTCCACGTTGTGTACGGGAGTCACGAATCTGGTCATGAAAGTTTCTTCGGTCGAACGACCTTCACGACGCGCGCCTCCAATTGCACAACGGACATGAGGCAGCTCCGCACATCGCTGAGCCTAGTGCGAACACCTGTGCGTTCGTACTGTCAGAAGTTACAGGGTA
This sequence comes from uncultured Acidobacteriaceae bacterium, assembly GCA_963832465.1. Lineage (GTDB taxonomy): Bacteria > Acidobacteriota > Terriglobia > Terriglobales > Acidobacteriaceae > Telmatobacter. The sequence continues at coordinate 519,632 of CAWHUJ010000013.1, read as the reverse complement.
TTCATTGCGTGAGAAATGCTGCGTCTGCCACCTGGGAGCAAAGCTACCCCTCAGCTCCATCTACTTCCCTGGTCCCACAATCCCTGTCTCCCATAACTTTGGTCGCACTCCTATCAGGGAACAACGTAACCCCCCGGTTACCACCGCGTTGCTTGGCCCCGCGCTGATCCGGGATACGGTTGGAGTCACCCCGATCTGCCGGAGGCACCGGCATGACCGCATCATCTCCAATCGCGGCACGCATTCTCCTGTTCACAGGCAGCGCCGCAGCCGTTCTCATGACCCTCACTGGCTTTCTCGCGCTCGTCGCGGGCGGCCTCGTCCTTGCACGCACTCACTTCGAGCGCTTCACCGGAGAAATCGACGGCTTCTCTGTCGCCCTCGTCTTCGCCGGCATCGCCGTCGCGCTCAAAACCATGGAACACCATCTCCGCGCCCACGCCGAACACGCGCCAACTGACTAGCCAAATGGGTGGGAATTCAATAACCTCAACCAGAAGCCAGCCCAGCTAACCCTGCTCCAATCCCGTGTCATCCTGGGTGTCGCGCGCCTGGGCCACACCGACGACGCAGTCGGCGATGTGGTGAACGACCCGAAGGATCTGCGTTTTCGGGAAGTTTCAATCTCTACAGAAGCGGGTGCCCCATCCATGCGATGCATGCCTGGGAATCGCGAAGGTTTTGTAACAGGGCACGACTTCCAGTCGTGCCGCTCAAGGCCCAATTAAGGTGGGGGCTTTAGCCCCTGCAGCCAATTCAACGCAACTTCGTTAGCGCCCCTGGCTAGTAGCTAGCGGCGCCCTTACTTCTTCTTTCTCTTCTTCGTCTCGCTCGCCGCTTCGTGATACTCCTCGCGAATCACCTTCAGATCCACCTGCGGCTGCGGCATCTTCATGCCCATCTCTTCCATCGTCTCCGCCACAATCTGTGACACAGCAAGGTTTCTGAACCACTTGTGATTCGCCGGAATCACATACCACGGCGCATGCTTTGTGCTCGTCTTCTCAAACACCTCTTCAAACGCCTTCGTGTACTCATCCCACAGCTCGCGCTCCCGGTAATCGCTCTCGCTGATCTTCCAGTTCCGCGTCGGATCGTCCAGCCTTTGTTCGAAACGCCGCAACTGTTCATCCTTACTGATGTGCAGAAAAAACTTCACAATCGTCGTGTTGTTCTGCGTGCACAACAGGCTCTCAAAGTTGTTGATCAGCTCGTATCGTTCCTTCCACTCATCCTTTGGCACCAGCTCGTGCACGCGGACAATCAACACATCCTCATAGTGCGACCGGTTGAAGATCGCCACCGTACCCTTTCCCGGCACATGCGGATGCACCCGCCACAAAAAGTCATGGTCCAGCTCAACCGCCGTTGGGTTCTTGAACGCAGCTACTGTCGTGCCCTGCGGATTCAGCACAGACATCACGTGATCCACCGTGCCATCCTTGCCTCCCGCATCCAGCGCCTGCAGCACAATCAGCAGCGAATGCTTCTTCTCCGCATACATCAGGTACTGCAGCTTGCACAGCCTGTCCTTGTACTTCGCAAGCTCTACTTTGGCGGTGTCTTCGTCCTCGTGCTTGCCCCTGTACCCAGCATCGATCGAGTCAAGGTCCACCTTGCTCCCCGGCTTCACGCGGAACGCCTTGCGATAATCCATCGCTGCACTCTCCTTCGAGGCACTCACCGCACGAGCATACTCCCGCTCCGCCCGGCCCATCCAAAAAGTAATGGGATTAACGTAACCTGCCTGCCCACAAACGCAGGCTCCATCCGTCGAATACCGTTGTACGGTTAGAGGCACCCTCCCTCAGGAGCCTTGAAGATGAACGTCGCACAGCACCACACGCCGGGGTCCCCAGCGACAGGTCTTCGTCGATGGGGTGGATCGCCGAGCTTCCTTCTCTACCTCCGCGGCACCGCGGCGATCCTCATGACGGTCATCGGCTTCTTCTCGATGATCGGCGGCGTCTTCTACAGCCAGTTCACCCACACCGACCGCTACATCGGCACCGTTGAAGGCGTCTCCATCGCTCTCGTCTTCGCCGGCGTCACCATCGCCCTCAAAACCGTTGAGCGCTTCCAGGCCGCCGAAGAACACTCCCTCACCGACTGACCAGCGCGAGGTCCGCGCGAAGCGCTCTTCGCCCCACGCGCAGTGGCTACTCCCGGTCGAACACCAGCACATTCGGCTTCGTGTGACCTACCACGTGTACCGTCATCGTCAGCGTGCTCGCATCACTTGAAACCTCCACATCCTGTGTATCCAGCGTCTTTCCATCGACCTTGTCCGCCATCTCCAGCTTCCGCTCATTCACGCGCCGTGCGCTCGACGCCGTACCCGCCGGCATGTTCGGCCCCTCGACCGTGTAGTCTTTCCCATCGAACTTCAAACTCTTCGTCGATTTCTGTGCCGTATTCACAAACGACAGACCATCCCCTTCATACGGCGTCACCTCAATCTCGTAGGTCGAGTTCATCTTCTCGTTCGTACTCTCCCAAGTGCCCACAAAGCCCGCGACTCCCTCGGCACGCGTGTACACATAATCGAGACTCGTGATCGTTCCATCCGGCCGGTTCGCTCTGTATGTGTCCGTCAGCTGTGTGCCATCCCGTGAGAGCTTCCAATTGCCCGTCAGCATCAGCTTGCCATCTTTTTTGCGGACCACCTTCCACGCATCCGGCGCTTCCACCGTGACGGCCAGGGTCGTCCCAAACTGCCCAGGCTGATCTGTCCCATCCGCCACAATCGTCTCCGTCACACCGCCGCCAAACTCGAACGTGTACCTGTTCTCACCGGCGGCCGTCACCTTCATCTCGTCGCTCAGCTTGCTCTTCGCCGGATCAAGCTTCCATTTCCCTACAAATGGATCATCCGCCGCCCACACCGTGCCCGCACTCAGACACGCAATCGCCAGCCAGACCAACACGCTCCGCTTCATAATCTCCTCCACGCGTGGACGAACCGCGCCTTGCTCCAAAACAAGCAAGCAACGGACCAACGCCACGCGGTGCCAGGTTCACGCGCTCGGTGGATCGAGATTTGTTGTCATCAGGTCTTTGCGATGCATCAGGCGGAACCCCACGCGCACCGTCCACCGCCCACTTCGCTCGCAACACAGGCGGCAGAACCCCGAAGCACACAACATCATCACGCCACTGTCCGCCCGCGAACACCGCCGACCGCATTTGGACAGACTGCCTCGATCATTGATCGCTATCGCGCAAAGCGCACTTCGCCCCACGTGCAGTGGTCTACGCCAGCGGCAGCGCCACTCTGAACTCCGTCCGCCCCGGCCGCGAGTCAAACTCGATCACGCCGTCGTTGTGCGCCACCAGCCGCCGCGCGATATCCAGGCCCAGCCCCATCCCCTTGCCCTGCGGCTTCGTGGTGAAAAACGGATCGAAGATCCTCTCGCGAATCTCCGCCGCAATTCCCGCGCCATCGTCGACTATCCGCACCAGCACATGCTCGCCATCCCTCTTCGCGGTCACTTCAACATGCCCGCCACGCGGAGCAGCGTCCAGCGCGTTCTCGATCACATTGCCCCAGATCTGGTTCAGCTCGCCCGCAAATCCGCGCACCTTCGGCAGCCCTGCCTCCATCTCCAGCGCAACCACAATCGACTTCTCCTTGGCCTTCGCGCGCAGCACCGTCACCGTATCGCTCAATCCCAATCCCAGGTCCACCGCGTCGGCAACCATCGCGCGGTCCATATTCGTGAAACCCTTTACCGCCGCCACAAGCCCCGAAATGTGCATCGCCGCGTCCTGAATTCCCGACGCGAGCGCCCGCACCCCGCATCCTGAAGCCGCCCACCGCAGCACCGCATTCAGCGCCGGCCCATCCACCACGCCCGCAAGCTGATCCAGCGCCTCGAACGTCACATTCGTGTCCGCCAGCGCATACGCGATCCCCGTGTCCAGCCGATGCGCGCTCAACCAGTCTCCAATCGCCTCTTCGCGCTCCGCCTGCTCCAGCGGCGACAGCACTCCCGGCGCCTGCCTCGCTAGGCACGCCGAGCGAATCGCACTCACCGCCTCCAGTTGCGCGTCGCTCAGTCTCGCCGCACCCAGCGCCAGCGTAGCGGCCTCTGCCGTCTCCAGATGATCTTCCAGCTGCGCCGCGTTGCGCTCAATCGCAGACGCCGGATTGTTCAGCTCATGCGCCAGGCCCGCCGACAATTTGCCCAACGAAATCATCTTCTCGTTCAGCAGGTCGTTCGACGTAAACAGCCTCGCGCGATCGAGCATCACCCGCACCAGCAGCGACGTCAGTTCATAACACTCATGCGTCAGCGCCGGCAGCAGGCTCCGGTCCAGCTCCAGAATCTCCGTCGGCTCCTGCGCAATCGCGTCGCCCGGCGGCGTTGTCAACCGCGAGTACGGCAGCATTCCTGCAACATCGCCTGTGCGCCACTCAATCATCTTCTGCGGACCCGAACCGCGATCCACGCTCAGCGACACGTGCCCTGAGAGCAGCACGTAAAGACCATGCACCTGCTCGCCCTTTGCTGATAGAACGTCGCACGCCTTCAGATGCCGCAGCGTCCCGTGTGCCGCCAGCCACGCAAGTTCTTCGCGCGGCGCCGCTCCCAACGTTCTATGTTCCTGCAACCGGTTAATCAGCTCGTTCTCGTCCATTCACACTCGCCGTCCGCGCACAATCTCCGCGCAAACCGCCTCGCCTCGAACAAAAGGTACCAGACGCATCCCAATTTGTCCGCGCCGTGTAACCATGGTTCTTATGTCGAACAGGTTCGCAGCCGGCGATCGCGTCCGCGTCTCCGAAACTTTCCTCTGGGCCAAAGGAGCCACCGGAAAAATCTCCGCGCCTCCCGAGGAGGTCACCAAAGTCTCCGGCCAATGGGACGGCAACCTGACTCACCAGGAAATCAGCGAACTCGGAACCAACACCGTCTACTGGGTCTGGTTTGACGTCCCGCAGTTCGCCGCCGAAGATGATGGACCTTATATAGGCGGCTGCATCTGGGAAAGCGCGCTCACCAAAATATAGGGCCCTCCGCCTCTGGCCCTGCCGCGATTTCCTCGCGGCCATCAATAGAAAGTCCCGGCGCGGCTTAGAAGCGGAACACGACGCCGTTCACCGGAATGTTCACTTCATCAAGCATGTCACCGGGCTTCACCTCGACGGTCGTGTCCTTTGCTGGGCGCAACGCAACCCAACCGGCGACCTTTTCCCCTTGTTTGAGCTTGGTCTCACGAAGATATGTTGGAGCGGCAGAGCGAGCGGCAGGCTGTCCGCCCGAAGCATCGCCGGACGGCATCGGACCACTCGCCGATGAGCCGCCGCCAAGTTGTGCTCCGGGCCGCAACGATCCCGGGTCGATATGCTGCTGATTGGCCGACAGGCTCCCTTCCGCCGATGGCCCATGTGTTTCGCCACTCGCGTCATAAAATCCGAACCGGCTGTGCGCAGCATCGGAAAAGACACCGTAAATATCCTTGGGGTTCACCTCAATGCTGCCGCGGTCGGCGCGGTAGATCGCCACAAATACCGCAAACTCGCCATTTCCCCTGTTCACAGGCATCGTAATCGCGACGCTGGTGCCCTCATAGGTCGACTCCAGATACGCTTTGCCGTTCGCCTGGACTACCTTGCAGTGCTCTTTATCGGCTTGGTTGAAAGTGATCATCTTCGGCGGCGTCTGCGCGCCCGCCGTCACAGCCAGAATGAGCGAAATAATCAGCAATCTCATCGATACCACCTGTAGTAATTGCGGATCAACCGGACGATCTACGCACAGACTCAGTCTAGGAAGCAACACGCAAGCCGGACAACTCTGGAATCGTAAGGATTTGTAGCCACCCATATCGCAGCCCTGATTTCCTCATGCCGCACCCCGATTCCGCCGAACCCGCATCCGGTACCATACTCTAGGTATCGAATGAGTCTTAAAGCCAAGCTGGAAGCTGTAATCTACGCCGCCGAGGAGCCCGTCACTCTCTCGCAGCTCGCCGCCCTGTTTGGTGCGGACGCGCTCGAATTGAAAGCAGAGGAGGAGGCCGCCGCAGCCGCTGCACAGGAATCTGAGCCCGCGCAGCCCACCGAAACGCAAACCATGCTGGACGAAGGACTCGCCTACCTGAACCTTGGCGCTGCCGAATCAGTTCCGGAACCTGCCGCCGAACCCACCTCTGACGGCACCGAATCAGCCCCCGAGGCTGAAGCCGCCCCTGCTGAAAACACCCTCGACGCCGAAGCCGAAGCCAAACGCCAGGCCCGGCTGCGCGATCGCGAAGTCAAAGCCATCCTCCGCAAGCTGCTCGACGAGCTCATTGCCGACTACGCCGCCGACGGCCGCGGCATCGAGATTCGCGAGATCGCCGGCGGCTACCGCATGGCCACCAAGCCCGAGTGCCACGACGCAGTCCGCATCGTTCATCAAGAGCCTCAAGCCGGCGCTCAAGCTGTCGCTGCCTGCGCTCGAAACCCTCGCCGTCATCGCCTACAAGCAGCCCGTCACCGCGCCTGAAGTCAACGAAATCCGCGGCGTCGATTCGTCGGGCGTCCTCGGGTCGCTGCTCAGCCGCAAGCTCATTGCCACCGCAGGGCGCAAGCAGGTCATCGGCCGCCCCATCCTTTACAAAACCACCCGCGAGTTCCTGCTGCGCTTTGGACTCAAAGATGTCTCCGAGCTGCCCTCGATGGAAGAGTTCGAGAAGATGGCGGCCATCGAGCTCGGAACGGCAGCCGAAGGCCAGATGCTCGGCAAGAAGCACGTCGGAGCCTCTCTGAAGCCGCAGCCTCGAATTCAGCGAAGAGCGTCCGAACCGAAGACGGCCGACCCATCCGCCACCGAAGACCCCACCGACGCCGCCTCGCCGCGGACTCCCGAATTATCATCCAACCATCGAAGCCGCGCCCGCGCCAGCCTACCCACCGAGCACGCAGAAACCGAGGCTTCATCCCATGACTGACGAACTCGATCCTCGAATTGAACGATCCGGCACAACTCCCGAACAGGAAGAGATGCACCGCGGCTAAGAATCCCTCCGAAGCCTCACGTCCGACTCAGGATAGACGACGACGCCTCCGAACTCGAACCGCGAATCCGACGACGAGTAGATGACGAGCACTCCGAGTTCAATCCCAAGCCGCGCCCGCCCCGACCAAGCTCGAGCGCCTGCAGAAGATCCTTGCCCAGGCCGGCATCGCCAGCCGCCGCCACGCCGAAGAGCTGATCACCGGCGGCCGCGTCCAGGTCAACGGCACAGTCGTCACCGAGCTTGGCACCAAGGCCGACCCCGCGCGCGACCACATCCGCGTCGACGGCAAGCTGCTCCAAGGCGCCGAGCGCCTTCGCTACTTCGTGCTCAACAAGCCCAGGGCTTTGTCACCACGGTCAGCGATCCCGAGGGCCGCCCCACGGTCATGCAGTTCTTCGCCAAGAACACGAGCGCCTCTATCCCGTCGGCCGCCTCGACTACCTGAGCGAAGGCCTGCTGCTGGTCACCAACGACGGCGAACTCGCCAACAAGCTCACCAAAGCCGCATCCGGCGTCGAGAAGACCTATCTCGTCAAAGTCGCCGGCCAGCCCACCGAAGAAGAGCTCGACGCCTCCGCGCGGCGGCGTCGCCATCGAACGCGGCAAGCCCCGGCGACACGGCAAAGTCCGCACCGCACCCGCGCGTATCCGCCAGGTGCGCCAGGGCGACAATCCCTGGTACGAAGTCGTCCTCATCGAGGGCCGCAACCGCGAGCTGCGCAAAATGTTCGAGGAGATCGGCCACCACGTCGAAAAGATTCGCCGCGTCGGCTACGGCCCCCTGGTTCTCGATCTTGAGCCCGGCAAATTCCGCGAACTCGATGAAGAGGAAATTGAAACACTGCGCCTCGCCGCACAGGGCAAGCTCAAGCCCCGCCGCGTCAAGTCCAGCGGAATGCTTCCCCGCGAAGCAGGTCAATCCGCCGAAGAGCGCGAATTCCGCAAAGGCTCCAGAGGCAGACCAGGAAGCGGTCCCAAAGCCAGATTCGGACCGAAATCCGGACCCAGATCCGGGCCCAAACCCGGACCCGGTTTCGGCGCAGCCGCAGCATTCGGCGCCGGATTCAAAGCCGGAAAGCCCGGCGGCAAAAAGCCCTTCAGACGCGACGAACGTTCCGAAGACCGTCCCCGCCGCGAAGACTCGGCCGACAGGCCACGCGAGTCCCGTCCCTTCCATGAACGTGACGCGCGAGGCGAGCGACCGCAGCAAGGCGGCTACCAGCGGGAACCGCGCCGAGAGTTTGGCCAACGCGACGCCAGCACCGGCAGTTCCGGATCCCGCGGCGGCTCAGGCTATCAGGGCACACGCGGAGAGTCGGGCCGCAGTCGCGAAGGCTTCCGCGAGGGCCAGGGAGCACGCGAAAGACAAGGACGCGGAGGATTCGACCGCGGTGGAAGTGATCGCCGCCGCTCAGGCTTTGGTGCCCCAAGATCGGGGAGCCCACCACGCCGCGACGAAGAGCGGGGAAACAGACCCTTCCGGCCGCAAGGCGAACGCAGCGAGCGTGGACCCCGTCCTGAAAGACGCGAATTCGGCGGAGCCGATCGCGGAGCAGGCCGCGCCGAAGGCTCGGGCCGTCGTGCAGAAGGCCAGAACCAATATGGGGACCGCGAATTCAGACCCCGGCCAGCCGCTGGCCCCCGAGAAAGTCGCGGCCCGGGCGGTAATCGCGGAGCCAATCGCAGCGCGGGCTTCGGCAATCGCCAGAACCGCGACCGCAACCGTGACTTCGACCGTCCCCGCCCCCAGCGCAGCAACGAAGAAGGCGGCCGCCCACCTCGCCGCGACCAGCAGCGTCCACCCGAATGGCGCAGAAGTGAGCCGCGCAGATCCGAGTCGCGCTCTAAAGAGCAGCCCTCCGGCGAAGGTCGATCCTTTGATCGCACTAGATCTGAGCGACCCGCTTCCAGCGACCGCCCCAAACCCGCCTACGGCAAATCCAGCGGACCCAAATCCGGCGGCTTCTCCCGCTCCGGTGACAAGCGCGGCTCCCGTCCTCCGCAGGGCGGACCAAAACGCACTGGCTCCCGTCCTGGCGGCTCGCGTCCTGGTGGCTCCCGTCCTGGCGGTTCGCGTCCATCCAGCCCACGACCTGGCGGTAAACGCTCCGGTGGCCCACCCCGTTCCGGCGGTCGAGGCCGCTCCTGATTCGGGACTGCATAGTCTAAATAGCGCCGGAACCCAGGGATTATCGCTGACTACCAGGTCCTGGGTGGCCCATGTCTTGAAGGGACTGATTGCGGGTTCATTGATTGAGTTGTTTATCATTTGCAGCAGGTAAAGACCTTCAGAGCTGCGCATGACCACACGCATCCTTCCATCTCCCGACCTCTTCGCCTCTTGCCCGTTGGATGGCAAAGTAATTCAGTACTATTCAGGCACATTCGAGGCGGTTTACATCTCCCTGAATCCATTCATAAGACCAACCACTATCGATAAGGCAGAATTCAAGCCGGGAACCTATCCTAGTCGCGCCCGCATTGTAGCGAACTGCGAGCCGGTTTCGTGGTCCGAGGTCGCGCGTCTGACTGAACTACCGTCTCTTTCCGCCGTTGACATTGGGCTACGAACGGTGATCCATGGCTTAAAAAAGGAACTTGAAAACCAAACCTACGCCTCAGCTATCGACGCGCTGTATGACTCGCAGAACATTCTGACGCCGTTGGAGGGGCAGTTTCCCGACTTGCTTCATGACAAGATTCTTCAGTCCATACAGGGACTCGGCTACGAATGGCTTTGGGTTGGGGATGAGTTCTGCACCGAAAGGAAGCTCCATTGGATCGATGACCTCAAGAACCAGGAGAATGGTTTAGCAAAGCGCCCCTTCAATGTATTCACCCCAGACAAGCAGCTTTTGTGGACGATCCACTGGGATAGCCATTTCTCATTTCTCTGTTCTTCTCAGCAGAATTTGATTGCGATCCAGAGTGCGAGCGACCTCGAGGGCTTCTTTTGCACTCCATCGACGGAAGTCTACTGGGGCGTGCATCCATAAGGTTCAACTGGTCTCGTTCGAGCAGCGTGGATGTAACCCCACAAGAATGTGCGCCCATATATATCGTGTTACGATATATCTGTGAGCTTAGAGATTTCCCACCCGCACTCAGGCCTCCTCGGCACACTCGCCGACTTCCGCCATGAGTTGCGCCGCTTCCTCCACTTCAGTGAAGGCTCTGCCCTCGCCGCCGGCCTTCAGCCGCAGCAACATCAACTCCTGCTGCAGGTTGCAGGCGCTCCGCAGGGCACGCCCGTCACCATCGCCTACGCCGCCGCCCGCCTCGGCTTGAAGCACAACAGCGCCGTCGAGCTCGTCGACCGCTCCGAGCGCGAAGGCCTGCTGGCCCGCACCGTCGATGCAGACGACAAGCGCCGCGCCATCCTCTGCGTAACCCGCAAAGGCCGCCACGTGCTCAACCATCTCTCCGGTGACCACGCCCGCGAGCTCAACGAGATGGCCCCGCGCCTCATCCAGGCACTCGAACAGGTGCGCAGCCACTCCGCTGTTGCAACCAGGGGAGGAGTCGCCCAGTGAAATCACGCCCCTCCGTCCTGCGCGACTTCACTGTCGATCGCCGCACCTGGATGCTCGCCGCCGTCGCGGCCGTTATCGGCGTCGGCGGCGCGGCACTCGCCGTCCTGCTGCTGCGTCTCATCGCCGTAGCCACCAACATCTTCTACTACCACCGCCTGAGCCTCGCCCTGGTCGGCCCCGCCGGTTCGCCTCAGCCAAAGTTGCTCCTCATCTTCGTTCCCGCCGTCGGTGGACTCATCGTCGGCCTCATGGCGCATTACGGGTCTGATAAGATTCGCGGCCACGGAATCCCCGAGGCAATCGAAGCAATCCTTCTGCGTGGCGCGCGCGTCGAGCCAAAAGTCGCTGTGCTCAAGCCGATCTCCGCCGCCATCGCCATCGGTTCCGGCGGCCCCTTCGGCGCGGAAGGCCCAATCATCATGACTGGCGGAGCCTTCGGCTCGCTTGTCGCGCAATGGCTCCGCCTCTCTGACGCTGAGCGCACCACGCTCCTCGTCGCCGGAGCAGCCGCCGGCATGTCCGCCACCTTCGCCGCTCCCGTCGCCGCTATCCTCATCGCCGTCGAGCTGCTGCTCTTCGAGTGGCGTCCGCGTTCGCTCGTGCCCGTCGCCGTTGCAAGCGTCGTCGCCGGAGCCTTGCGCATCTGGTGGCTCGGTGCAGGCCCCATCTTCCCGGTGGACCTCAGCGCCGGCATCAACCTCAAGCAGGCTCTTCTCGCCGCCGCGCCCCTCGGCATCTTCATCGGCGTTGTTTCCGCCGGACTCAGCCGCCTCATGTACAGCCTCGAAGATGGCTTCGAGCACTTCTGCGGCCGCCTTCGCATTCACTGGATGTGGTGGCCCGCAATCGGCGGTATCGGCGTCGGCATCGGCGGATTCTTCTTTCCCCGCGGCCTCGGCGTCGGCTACGACAACATCGCCGAGCTCCTTCGCGGCAAGGCGCCCATCGCGCTCCTCGCCGGCATAATCCTGGCCAAGTCGCTCATGTGGGCATTTTCGCTGGGCTCCGGCACTTCCGGCGGCGTGCTCGCACCTCTCCTCATGATCGGCGCCGCACTCGGCGAAGCCGCCGCCCGTCTCGCGCACCTCCCCAGCGACACGCAGGCCCTCTGGGCGCTCATGGCAATGGGTGCAATGCTCGCCGGTGCTCTTGGTGTTCCGCTCACCGCCGTGCTCTTTTCGCTTGAGCTCACGCACGCGCTTCCTGCGCTGCTTCCGCTCATCCTCGCATGCATCGCTTCCTACCTCGTCACAGCGCTCGCCATGCCGCGCTCCATCCTCACGGAAAAGCTTGCCCGCCGCGGCTATCATCTCTCGCGCGAGTACGGCGTCGATCCGCTTGAGACCGTCACCGTCGCCGAAGTCATGACCGCATACTCTGACGACGATGCGCCCGCACGCGAGCTGCCCGAAGTCTTCGCCTTCTCTGATGAAACCTGCCGCGCCGTCGCCGAAGAGATGGCAACCACCGGCTTGCTCAGCATGCCCGTCGTTGACCGCGCCACCAACAGTGTCTGCGGAAGCATCGGCGCAGCCGAACTCCTCGCCGGTCGCAAGCGTGCAGTGCGCCGCGAATCGGAGCGCAGCGTAGCCTTCCAGCTCGAGTCACGATGAAAACGGAGTCGCGATGAGAAACATAATTCCAGATCGCCCAATCCGGAAACGGCTCAATGCTTCTTTTCCGGATGTTTGCCCAGATGCCGGTTCAGAAATTCCTTCAGCGCTTCTGCGTTGTTGTGTTCTTCGTTCTTTGAGCTGTAGAGAAGCGTGATCGAGCCCTTCTGCGCCGCTTCAATCAGCGGCTGCCATGCAGTGGGATTCGCGGTAAGCTCAGTAAAGTAGCGCTTGCGGAACTCCTCCCACTGCGCCGGCTCGTGATGGTACCACTGGCGCAGCTCGTTGCTCGGCGAGGCGTCCTTCAGCCACGCTTTGATCGACAGGGCCTCTTTCTTCACGCCGCGCGGCCACAGCCGGTCCACCAGAAATCTGGCTCCATCCGCAGCGGCTGGCGGATCGTACGTGCGCTTGGTGAAAATCATCGGTGATCTTCTCCTGCGTGCATAAATATAGTCCTTAATCCGGCATCGACGGTGGAGGGTATCAACATGGCGATTCAAATCGGCGCAAAACCCGATGCGGGATTCGACGATCCCCTCGGAATGCTCAAGGACTGTCACCGCCGCATCGAAAACTTCCTGCGCATCCTCTGCACCGTCGCTCAGCGGGCCAACGGCCGCGCCCTGACTCAGGAGGAGAACGAAGCCATTCACGCCACCCTGCACTACTTCCACGTCGGTGGCGTGCGCCACAACGCCGATGAGGAGGAATCCCTCTTCCCCCGCATGCGCGCCGAAGCCGCGCCCGTCAGCGAGCTCGAAGAGATCGCCGGCCTCGAAAGCGAGCACCGCGTCGCCGCCGAGCTGCACGTCGAAGTCGAGCACCTCTACAAATCATGGATCGACCGGGGCAGTCTCGCTGCCAGCCAAGCCGAGCAACTACAAAACGCTACTACCCGCCTCGAAGCACTCTACGCCAGGCACATCGTCATCGAGGAAACCGTCGTCTTCCCCCGCGCCGCCGCTTCGCTCGCCCCGCAGACCCTCGCCGCCATCAGCGCCGAATTCAAGGCCCGCCGCCAATAACCCGTCTGAATACAGCTTCGGACTGTGAGGATTGCTCCCAACCAGGGTAGAGGCGCATCTTATAGCTATGAAGATTGAAAAAGCCACATTTGGAGCCGGGTGCTTCTGGGGCGTTGAAGCAGCCCTCGCCGCCATCCCCGGCGTCACAGAAACCGCCGTGGGCTACGAAGGCGGCAGCCTCGAGCGCCCATCCTATAAGGACGTCTGCACCGACAAGACCGGTCACGCTGAAGTCGTCGAGCTCGACTTCGATCCTGAAAAGGTCAGCTACGGCCAGCTCCTCGACGCCTTCTTCGAGCTCCACGACCCCACAACTCTCAACCGCCAGGGTCCCGATTGGGGCGCGCAGTACCGCTCCGCCATCTTCTTCCACTCGCCCGAGCAGGAAAAGGAGGCGAACGCGAAGATCGAGCAGCTCACCGCCGCGGGCCGCTTCACGCCCAAGAAGATCGTCACCAAAGTTGAACCGGCCCAGACCTTCTGGCGCGCCGAAGAATACCACCAGAAATATCTCGAAAAGCGCGGCCAGGCCAGCTGCCACATCTAACCGGATAATCTCTTAAATCTCCGTGGATCTGGGCGCCCCATCCATGACGAAGTCATGGGTGGGAAAGCACCAACTCAACTTGTGTCAGCCGAGCAAAGCCCTTCTATCCCACTCCCACTCGTGTCGTCCTGAGCGAAGCACGCTTGGGGCCCCACGCGGAGTTGGTGGCGTAAGCGGAGCGTAGGATCTGCATTTCGTCAACCAGAGTCCGGTGCCCCCGGTCTCGATTCTGAGACCGGGACTCCCATCCCCCGCATACACTAATCCAGCGTGCAGCACCAATCTCCCAATCCGCAGCTCCGCATCGAACAGATCACTCAGGCCACCACCGAGGCCCTCGCCATCCTCGAGGAATACTACGAAGCCGTCCACGTTGTCCGCCGCGATACACCCGCAGCCCTCCAGAAGACTCTAGACGAACCCGGCTCCGCCATGTGGCTCGCATGGCTCAACGACGCCGTCGCCGGATGCGTCGTGCTGCGTCCCCTCCACACCGAGCCCGAAGCAGGCGAGTGCAAGCGCCTCTACGTACGCCCCGATGCGCGCGGCCATCACATCGCAAAACGCCTGATGGACGTACTTGAAGACTTCGCCCGCACCGCCGGCACCCGCTGGATCTACCTCGACACTCACGATGGCCTCAAAGCTGCCATCGCTCTCTATGAGCAGCGCGGCTATGAGCCCTGCCCCCGCTACAACGACAATCCGCAGGCCACGCTCTTCATGCGCAAAAACATTTCCTGATCGCCGCCCCAGCCCGCCGCCATCATCCGCGTATCATTGCCCTTATGAATCTCGATGCGATTCAGTCCGCGCTGCGCGAAGCCAGGCTCGATGGCTGGCTCTTCTACGATCATCACCACCGCGACCCCATCGGCGAGCGCATCCTCGGCCTCGACCCCAAGGCGCACGTCACGCGCCGCTGGTACTACTTCGTCCCCGCAGAGGGCGAAGCGCGCAAGCTCGTCCATCGCATCGAGCAGTCCCGCCTCGACACGCTTCCCGGCACCAAAGGCCTGTACTCAAGCTGGCAGGAACTCGCCGCCGGCATTGAAGCCATGCTCTCCGATTCCCACCGCATCGCCATGCAGTACTCGCCCGACAACGCCATCATGTACGTCTCCATGGTCGACGCCGGCACAATCGAATTCCTCCGCAGCCTTGGCAAGCAGATCGTCAGCTCTGCCGACCTGGTCAGCCAGTTTGAAGCCGTTCTCACCGCCGATCAGATCGCCTCGCCACTCCGTCGCCCAGCAGGCCATCGACCGCATCCTCGCCGAAGGCTGGCAGGAGATCGCCCGCCGCGTCCGCCCGGCACAGGCCGGCAAGGCCAACGGCGCTACACCGAATTCGACCATCGTGCAGTGGCTCAGCGAAGGCCATGCGCCGCGAGAACCTCGTTTGGGAAAACGGCCCCAACGTCAGCGTCAACGCCAACAGCTCCGACTCCCACTACGAGCCCACCGCGGAAAAGTACCAGCCCATTCAAGGAAGGCGACTTCCTCCTCATCGATCATCTGGGGCGCGCGTCGACAAGCCCGAGACCGCTCCACTACGACATCACCTGGACCGGCGTCGTTGGCCGCGAACCCAACGAACGCGAGCAAACTCGTCTTTGACCGACCGTCCGCGACGCCCGCGACGCCGCCATTGCCGCCGTCGAACAGGCCTTTGCCGACGGCCGCCCCATCCGCGGCTTCGAGGCCGATGACGCCGCGCGCAGCGTCATCAAGGCCGCCGGCTTTGGCGAATACTTCACGCACCGTACCGGCCACAACATCGCGCACGAAATCCACGGCCCCGGCGCGCACCTCGACAACCTCGAAACCCACGACGAGCGCCGCATCCTGCCCAACACCTGCTTCTCCGTCGAGCCCGGCATCTATCTCCCCGACTTCGGCGTGCGCAGCGAGATCGACATGCTCACCTCCGACACCAAAGCCTGGGTCACCGGCAAAATCCAGACCGAGCTAGTACGGATCTGAGGCAAGAACATCCCTCCCCAAACCTCCACCAACTTCGGGTGTCATCCTGAGCGAGCACGCTTGGGGCCCCACGCGCAGTTCGTGGGGTAAGCGGAGCGAAGGATCTGCGTTTCACCCCGCATCGGTCCCCACAAGAACGGACGGAATCCTGCATATCGACAACTCCGCGTCCTTTCCCTGATACTTGCCGTCTCAGCAGAGAGGAGCCTGCAAGCCCATGTCCGATGATTTGATTAACCCCGAACTCACGCACGACCCCGCGGTCTCCCGCCGTGCCTTCGTCCTTTCCTCCGCAGCCACCGCCGCCGTGATCTCCGCGCCGGCCGTCGCCTCCGCACAGGCCAACGTCGTCGAGAAAGACGTCAACGTGCCCATGGCCTCCGGAGTCGCCGACTCCGCTCTCTTCTATCCCGAAGGGAAAGGCCCCTGGCCCGCCGTGCTCATCTGGACCGACATCTTCGGCCTGCGCCCCGTCTTCCGCGAAATGGGCCGACGTCTCGCTGCCGAGGGATACGTCGTCCTCATCCCAAATCCCTTCTATCGCAACGCCAAGGCGCCCGCCGTCGATGGCTCACTCGACCTCAGCAAGCCCGATGACCGCGCCAAGATCATGCCGCTCACCGCTCCTCTCACTGCCGACGCCCTCACCGCCGACGGAAAGACCTACACCGCCTTCCTCGATCAGCAGCCGCAGACCGACAAGAGCAAAAAGATGGGCGTTCAGGGATATTGCATGGGCGGTCCGCCAACCTTTCGCACCGCCGCCGCGCGCGCAGACCGCATCGGCGCAGCCGCAACCTTCCACGGAGGCGGCCTCGTCACCGACAAGCCCGACAGCCCGCACCTTCTCATTCCGCAGATGAAAGCAGAAGTCGTCTGCTGTATCGCCGACAACGACGACAAGCGCGATCCCGCCGCAAAAGACACGCTCAAGCAGGCCTTCGCCGCCGCCAATCTCAAAGCCACCGTCGAAGTCTTCGAGGGCTGCGACCACGGCTGGACTGTGCGCGGAAGCCGCACCTACAACGAAGCCGGTGCCGAGCGCGCCTGGGGCTATCTCATCGCGCTCTACAAACGCAACCTCAGCTAGACCTGGGTGCCCCACATCTCCCGGTGTTGGAGATGTGGGGCACCACGAACCCTACTCCACCCGAATCGCCTGCATCGGATCCAGCCGCGAAGCACGCCACGCCGGCAGCAGGCACGCCACCACCGCTACCGCAAGCAGCGTGATCACCACCGTTCCAATCACAACCGGATCGAGCGGCTTCGTTCCGAAGAGCATCGAGGCAAACAGCCGCGTCGTCGCCATGCCCGCCACCAGGCCGAAGACCAGTCCCAGCAGCGCTGGCCGCAAACCGTCAAACAGCATCAGCCGCAGCACCTGCTCTCGTTGCGCGCCCAACGCAATGCGGATGCCCAGCTCCGTCGTCCGCTGCGTCATCAGATAGGAGAGCACGCCATACAATCCCACCGAAGCCAGAATTAGCGACAGCACCGCAAAGCCAGAACGATCGCCGCGGTTAGAGCTCGCGTTGCCCAGCGAGTCCCCAATCATCTGCTCCATCGTCATTACGTCGGAAACAGGCAGTGCCAGGATCGAGCGCCGCAATCTGCTTCTGCACCGCCACGAGAAACTGCCAGCGGATCGGTCGCCGTATGCACCGCCAGCGCCTGGTTCGAACTGCCCTCCAGCATCGGAAAGTACATGGTAGGCTTGGCCGGCTTGATCCGACCCGCCACAGCGTATCGCGCAACGACGCCGACTATCTCGTAATCAACCTTGTCGTTATGCGCAGGTACGTGCATGGCTTGCCCACCGGATTCTTCGCCAGGAAAGTATTGCCGCACCAGAGACCGGCTCACGATTATCTTGCCGGTGGCTTGGCCGGCGATCATCGCTCGAGAAAAAGCGGCCTTGCAGGAGAGGGATTCCGAGCGCGGTGAAATAGCCAGGGTCGGCCATTGCGATTGATTGCGTCAGGCAATCCGTCGCCGGGTTTGAGGGGAGGATGTTCGCTTGACGGTGAATACGTCGTCCCCTCCATATCCTTCGCCGGGAAGAGTGGAACCCAGCGCACGCCGCGCACGCCGGGCATCGCGCGCAGCCGCGCCAGCAGCGCCTCGTTGAATGCGTTGATCTTCTCCGGCCGTGTCGTATTTCTGCTCCGGAAGCTGTAGCTCATGGTCAGCATGTTGTTGGTTACGCAGCCCACATCCGTAGTGCGCAGACGCATGAAGCTCTTGAGCAACAGCCCCGCGCGCAATCAACAGCACCACCGTGACCGCGATCTCCACCGTCAGCAGCGTCTTGCGCAGCGCGGTGCGCGAGACAAGCTTCCGCCCGTGCGCGCGACGAAGCCTGCAGCGTTGCAAACACCGCCTTGCCCGTGGATGAAATTGCCGGCAGCAGCCCGGCCAGCAGCGCCGCCGCAAAAATCAGCAGGCACGCAAAGCCCAGCACCACGCCGTCCACGTGAATGCCCTGCGCCGTCGGCAGATCCTTCCACGCATGCGCTAGCCACTGCGTCGCCGCCAGGGACAGCAGCACACCGCAGACGCCGCCGGCAAAACAAATCAACAAACTCTCCGTCAGTTGTTCGCGAATCAGCGTCAACCGCTGCGCGCCCAGCGCTCCGCGAATCGCCACTTCCTTTTGCCGCGCCGCGCCCCGCGCCACCAGCAGATTCGCGACGTTTAGGCAGCCGATCAGCAGCATGCACCCCACCGCGCACATCAGCGTAATCAGCGGCTGCTTCACATCCCTCGCCAGGTCGTCGATCATGTCCCGCGGCGCAACATCTTCCGCCACCGGCGCGCCGGGATACTGCAGATGATCGTGATACTGCACCGCCTCCACCTGGCTGATGGCGCTGGCCAGGCTCACATCTGGCCGTAGCCGCGCAATCACATGGCTTGCGTGGTAGTCGTGATGCTGCAGCGCTTCGGCTGCAGCCACAGCCTCATAGGGAACCCACAGCTGAACCGTGGCATCGGGATAAGCGAAACTCTTTGGCAGCACGCCCACTACCGTGTACGGCTTGCCATCCAGATGAATCTGCCGCCCCACAATTGCAGGGTTCGCCGCAAACCGCCGCTCGAACGTGCTCCACGTCAGCATCGCAACATTTGAGGCCGGATGATCTTCCGACTCCGCGAACGTGCGCCCATACGCCGGCTGCACGCCGAGCAGCGAAAACAAATTCCAGCTTCCCGCGGCCGCCGTCACTGACTCCGGCAGCTCGCCGCGCTCGCCCGTCAGGTTGAACTGCCACCAGCGCCACACCGCCATATCCTCAAAGCCGTGCGTCTGCGCTCGCCAGTCGAAGTAGTCCGCCGGCGCGACCACGTTGTAGTTGAACGAGCCCTTGTTTGCCCAGGCGCCGCGAAAATGCTCGTAGACCATCACCAGCTTGTCCGGGTCGCGGAAGGGAAGCGGCCGCAGCAGCACCGAGCGCACAATCGTGAACAGCGAAGTCGCCGCGCCGATGCACAGCGCCATCACCACAATCGCAATCAAAGAGAAGCCGGGCGTGCGCCGCAGCGTTCTGATCGCATACCTCAGATCGTGGCCAATCTTCGCCAGCGCCTGCCACGTATTCTGCTGCCACAACTTCTCGCGCACCTTCTGCTGATTCCCAAGCTTGATGCGCGCCTGCCGCTCCGCCTCTTCGCCACTCATGCCTCGCGCCTTGTTCTCGGCAATCTCCTCGTCGAGATACGCACTCATCTCTGCGCGCAAATCGGCATCTTCACGCCTGCGCCGGAAAAATCTCATTACGCTCATTCAGCGCCTCCCGTCTCAGGCTCCTGGCCCATCACCAGACCGATCGCGTGTGTCATCCGCCGCCAGCGATCAGTCTCGCGCGTAAGTTGCTTACGCCCCGCCGCGGTCAAACGGTAAAACTTCGCCTTGCGGTTGTTCTCGCTTGCGTCCCAGTACGACGAAACCCTGCCTCGGTCCTCAAGCCGGTGCAGCGCAGGATAGAGCGAGCCCTGCTCAACCTCAAGCACATCCTCTGAGGTGCGCTCAATGATCTTCGCGATCGTATGGCCATGCGCATCGCCCGCAATCAGCGTGCGCAAAATCATCATGTCGAGCGTTCCCTTCAACATCTCGGCATCATCGGCAGGTCGTTTCATCGGCAGCATGCCCTTTCCCCTCGAACTTCTAGGCAAAGGCAGTCTACACCACTAGAACTTCTATGGGAAGAGGCTGGTTTCATCCTATGACTCTACGATCCGATTAACGGGCGGGCATTGCGGCTCTTCTCGCATGTGGAGACTGCGGACAGAGATTTATTAATTAAGGAGTAAACGCTACATTGACGCTTGATCTAGTTATAGACAGTTCTCGATGCGCTGTGGAAGACTTGCCTCGATCTCAAAAAGGGCTCGATCATGCGTCGGTTACAGGAACGCTGTTCCTTCTTTCTGTGGGTTTGTCTTGCTGTAATGACAATTGCCGGTGAAGTGCCTGCGGCACAAACTCTTCCAATCACATTTGAGGCGAACCGGGGGCAGGCGCCTACGCAATATGCGTACGTGTTTCACCGCGATGGGTTAAGCGCTGGTTTTTTTCGCAACGCGGTAGAGTTCGATCTTACCGGTCCGCTCGGAGCAGCAAGCAAAGTGCGCTTGACTCTGCTCGGTGGCGATGCTGATCCCGAGGCGCAAGATGTGCTTGCTGGACATGGCAACTACTTCACCGGAAGCGATGCATCGCGGTGGGTTCGCAATGTGCCGTTGTCGCGGGAAGTGGAATACGGCGATGTGTATCCGGGGATTTCGGTCCGCTTCTACGGAAATGGAAGCGAGCTGGAACATGATTTTTGCGTGCGTCCCGGCGCAGATGCTTCGCGCATTGTGATGCATCTCGATGGAACTGCGCGGGTGAAGCTGTCTGCCGATGGAAATTTGAAGATTCATGCTGACGGAGCGCTTCTCACACTGCGCAGGCCGGTGGCATATCAGGAGACTCAGCACGGGCGCAAGGCAGTGCAGGCGCAATTTGTTTTGGCGAAGGATAGAACGATACGGTTCGCGCTGGGAAAGTATGACCGCTCGCGCCTGCTGGTGATCGACCCAGTCTTCGTTTTCTCTACGTTTCTTGCGGGCACGGGAGTTGACCGTCCAACCGCAATCACGACCGATGCTGCCGGCAACATTTACGTGGCGGGCTATACCGCTTCGACCGATTTTCCGGTTGAGCATCCGGTGCAGCCGACCCTGGGAGCTTGCACCGCGGGCTTGCCTTGTTATAACGCGTTTATTTCAAAGTTGGACCCGACCGGGACGAATCTGATTTATTCAACCTACCTTGGTGGATCAAGTCAAGACTTTGCGGATGCGATCAGAGTGGATGCGAACGGAAACGCGATTATTGCCGGTTACGCGAACTCGACGGATTTTCCGCAGGCCGGCGCTATTTCCGCTCCTTCTAGCTGCACTGGAGCTGCGTGCTATTTCATGGCTTCCCTAACGGCGGACGGGTCTTCGCTGAATTATTCCGGAAAGGTAGGTGGAGGTTCAGGTGCGAGCAACCCTACAAATTCCCCCAACGGTCCAGGTTTGCCGCTCGCTGTAGATAGCGACGGGAACGCATACCTGGCTTCAGTGACGCAGGACCCGGAGTTTCAAACCACTGCTGGAACGCTTTCAACCACGCCTCCCGGATATGCGGATTCTGAAATGTTCGTTCTGAAAGTGAATCCCTCCGGCAGCCTTCTCTATTCAACTCTCGTGCCGGGAAATGCGAGCGAGCCGTACACCAATGTTCTGAATCCTGCGGGGATCGTGGTTGACGCGTCTGGAAATGTGACGACCTCGGGGACGACAGACGCGGGCATGCCTACGACAGCCGGCGTCGTGGCACCGCAGTTTCCCAACGTAACGAGTGCGAGCGCAGGCTTTGTGCTGCAGTTGAATGCGGCAGCGACGGCAATCAATTTCGCGAGCTATCTGCCGGGGACAGATATGGCTGGAGGCATGACGGTCGATAAACAGGGAAATTACTGGATTGTGGGCACCACGACCGAAACCACCTTGCCCGTAGGTCCGCTTGCCTATATGAAGGCGCCGACAGCCGGAAGCTATGTGAGCGTGGCCACCACTGGATACATTCTGGAATTGTCGGCGGATGCTACGATGGCGCTCAACGCTACCTACTTGGACGGCACCGGGGTTGGGCAGATATGGGAGGTCAGCGAATTCACTGCGGTCGCACTCGATAGCCATTCAAATGTCTTTGTTGGCGGATTTACATACTCGGCAGATTTTCCATTACAGAACCCCCTTGTCACGATAAGCAACACTTCGACGCAAAATCTGATTTTGGCGCAGATGGATCCGGCCCTGTCCACGCTCAAGTTCGGGAGCTTTCTCAGCTCTGCGAATCCGGGCGATGGCGGTTCAACATTTTCAGGCATGACGATCGACGGATCGGACAACCTGATCGTTGCGGGAGTCTCAGCGGAGAGTTTTCCCACCACAACCGGCAGCTTTCAGCCACAGCCACCTGCAAATTCGACCTCGGCGCATGGATTCCTCAGCAAGATCGATATGACGCCAGCGCCCTCTCTGTGCCTCGCCCCTGCTGCGGGAATTGATTTCGGCAGCGTTCAGCTGAATGCTTCTTCGAGCCAGAGCTTTACAGTGAAGAACTGTGGAAATGCCACGCTAAACATGTATTCAGCCCACGTGAATGACGCAAATGTCGCCGTGGCGCTGAACTGCGGCGCAATGCCGCCCGGCGCCGTATGTTCCGGAACGCTGACACTTAAGCCGCTCGATGCCGGACAGCTTAACGGCTGGGTCACTTTCGGAGACGACGCTTCGTCGATTCCCCAAGCAATTTATTGGAGTGGGTACGGAAACGGGGATCCCTCGATCAATGCGCAGCCGATTCTCACCGGCATCTCGCCCGGGTTTACGAAGATGGGCGGTGGCGGCCCACAGTTGACGCTGACCGGAACGGGATTTGCCAACGGTGCAACTGTGTATTGGGGAAGCACCGCGCTCTCTACGCAGGTTTCGAGTGCGGAACAACTAACGGCTTCGGTGCTTCCAGCCAACGTGGCAGCAGCCGGTATCGGATCCATCACAGTGAAGAATCCCTCGCCTGGAGGGGGCACCTCGAATGCGCTGCAGATGGAAGTGGATTCGGCGGGCAGCGGCGTCAGCGCGCCGGCCTTCGAGCCATCACTTTCGAAGGTTATTCCAGGAGGATCAGCGGCGTATGAGGTAACCCTGCCTTCCGGTGCCACCAATGTTTCGGTAAAGTGCCTGAACCTGCCTCAGGGCGCGACGTGCAGCTATGCGGGCGGGACGGTGACGATTACGACATCGACCTCCACGCCCGGAGGAACATATCCGATAACGGTCGTATTCACCGAGACGCTATCCACGGCCGCTGGATCGATCATGCTACCGTTCCTGCTGCCCCTTGCGTGGAGCAGGCGGAAGTCGAGAAATGGCGCATTCCTGATCTTCTGCATCGGGATCGCGTCAATAATCGTAGCAACGGCGATCGGCTGCGGAGGCGGCGGCAGCAATTCAACTGGCACCGGCGGCAGCAGTGGCAGTGGATCAACTTCCCAGGCGGTCACAAGCTCGGGGACAGTGACGTTGGTTGTGCAGTAGAGGTGGGAACGGCCGTTCAAACCGCACTGGCAGGCGCCCCACCCGCCGCGCGGTGTGCCTTCACGTCGCGCATCGGCGGTACGCCAAAGAATCGGCTGTATTCGCGGTTAAACTGGCTCGCACTCTCATAGCCGACTGAGTATGCCGCGCTCGCCGCGTCCATTCCCTCAGCCAGCATCCGCTCTCGCGCCGAGTGCAGCCGCAGCTGCTTCTGATACTGCAGTGGACTCATCGCCGTAAGTCCGCGAAAGTGATGATGCAGCGTCGAAACGCCCATCTGGGCCATCTCCGCCAGCTCCTCAACGCGCAGCGGGCTCGCATAATTCGTCCGGAGCCACGCCACCACCCGCGCTGTGCGATTGCTCTGCTCGCCAAGCGTCGCAATCGCCGCCAGGTGCGCACCTTGCGGACTCCGCAGCAGCCGGTAGATGATCTCCCGCTGGATCAATCCACTCAAAAAGGAAATCTCCTCCGGCGCATCCAGCAAATCCACCAGCCGAATGCACGCACCCAGAAGCTCGGGTGTGGCATCGCCAACCGCCATACCGCGCGTGTCCCCTCGCGAGTCGACGCCCAGTTGCCGCGCAGGGAACTCCTCTTCGCTCAGAATCTTCCGAATCGCCGGCATCTCAAGCCGCAGCAGCACGCCAACAATCGGCTCGCTGCGGCTGGCCATCGTCACCTGGCTCACCACCGGCAAATCAACAGACGTCAGCATGAACTCCGCAGGCCCGCAGGTGTACGTCGTCTTACCCAGCGTCACTCGCTTCTCGCCCTGCACGAACAACACCAGCCGCGGCATGTATGTAGCCGAAGCGCACGCCGTAGGCGCCGACCGCCGGTAGAGACTAAAACCCTGAATCAAGGTTGCCTCTTCGCCTTCGCCTCCGAAATGCGCGACAATCTTTCGCGCAAGCTCATCCCGCAGGCTCTCCCGGCGCAAAGCCGTCTCGGGCGCTTTGTTCACAGTCCTTGCCATCTCGTCTCCAGCAAAACCAGCTTACGACTGGGGACGGCGCCGGATAACGAGAAAATCCACTCCGCAAGAGAATCAGGCAATCAATCGGAAGGATCGGGATACCCGGATTCCATCGCAGTGCTTAGGCTTGAAAAGGAGGAGCGATCAATGCAGACACGGAAACTAGGCAGGAGCGAACTCGAAGTATCAGCCCTCGGCCTCGGCTGCATGGGCATGAGCTGGTCTTACGGTCTGCCGAAGGACAAGCAGGAGATGATCGCGCTTCTCCACGCCGCCGTCGACCGCGGCGTCACCTTCTTCGACACCGCAGAGGTTTACGGTCCATTCGCCAATGAGGAGCTCCTCGGCGAGGCGCTCGCTCCCTTTCGCGGCAAAGTCGTTATCGCCACGAAATTCGGATGGCAGGCGAATCCCGCCGATGCTGGCAAATGGAACGCTCTGAACAGCCGCCCCGAACACATCCGGCAAGTCGCCGAAGCATCGTTGAAGCGCCTGAAAATCGACTCCATCGATCTCTTCTATCAGCATCGCGTTGACCTCAACGTGCCAATTGAAGATGTGGCCGGCACAGTGAAAGATTTGATCGCCGAAGGTAAGGTCAAACACTTCGGTCTTTCCGAAGCGGCGGCGCAGACAATTCGACGCACTCACGCCGTGCAGCCCGTCACAGCCTTGCAAAGTGAATATTCACTCTTTTGGCGAGAACCCGAAACCGACATCCTGCCCACACTCGAAGAGCTCGGCATCGGCTTCGTGCCCTTCAGCCCCTTGGGCAAAGGCTTCCTCACTGGCAAGATCACAGCGGAAACAACATTCGACAGCACCGATTTCCGCAGCACCGTACCCCGCTTCAACGAAGAGAATCGCAAGGCAAACCAGGCTCTCGTCGATCTGCTCACCGCCTTTGCTGCGAAGAAGAACGCAACACCGGGCCAGATCGCGCTGGCTTGGCTGCTGGCCAGGAAACCGTGGATCGTGCCCATCCCCGGAACCACGAAGCTACAGCGCCTCGAAGAGAACCTCGGCGCAGCCGACATCGAGCTCACGCCTGAAGACCTGGGCGACCTCGAAACTGTTTCATCACAGATCCCGATCGTTGGCGCGCGCTATCCCGAATTCCATCAAAGGCTGGTCGGCCGATGAACCACTCCTTCAAAGAAAACTTAAGGATGAAGCCTTATCGTTGTTTCGCCCTGCTCCCCGCCATCGCACTTTGCACGACGCTTCTTCCCGCGCAGCAGAAACCCCTTTCCGAGAGCGAAAGGCTCATCGGCGCATGGCATCTGGTCTCGCTGGGTGAACCCGGCGCAGACGGAAAGATCAAGAGCGTCCCGGACCTCACGGGTTCACTGATTTACACACGCGATGGCCACATGTCCGTGCAGATCATGTACCCTCCGTCGCAGAGCACGCTCTCCAACGACTACGTGCGCAACGGCTACGAAGCTTCATTCGGCACCTACGCCGTCAATGAAACTGCCCATACCGTTACGCATCACGTTCAGGGTTCGATCACGCCCGTGCTCATCGGCAAAGACCTTACCCGCGCCTATCACTTTGCGGACGCACGACATCTCATCATCAGGTCGACACGGCCCGATGAACACTGGCTCGTCATCTGGCAACACGACTGATCTCCATAGAAGGATGGAACACATGCAGAAACGCAAATTAGGAAAGAGCGGACTCGAAGTCTCAGCACTCGGTTTCGGCTGCATGGGCCTCAGCTACGGCTACGGCCCCGCCACTGAAAAGGAACAGGGCATCAAGCTCATCCGCGCCGCCTACGAAAAAGGCGTCACCTTCTTCGACACCGCCGAGGCCTACGGCCCTCATCTCAACGAGGAGCTCGTCGGCGAAGCGCTCGCACCGGTGCGTGACAACGTCATCATCGCCACCAAATTCGGCTTCCTCGACGGCAAACCCACTCTGGGATTGAACAGCAAGCCCGACAACATCCGCAGCGTCACTGAAGCAGCACTCAAGCGCCTGAAGACAGGCGTCATCGACCTGCTCTACCAGCACCGCGTCGACCCCGAGGTGCCCATTGAAGACGTCGCCGGCACCGTGAAGCAGCTCATCGCCGAGGGCAAGGTCCGGCACTTCGGCATGTCTGAAGCCAGCGCGCCCATCATTCGCCGCGCCCACGCCGTGCAACCCGTCGCCGCTCTGCAAAGCGAGTACTCCCTCTGGTGGCGCGAACCCGAGAAGGAGATTCTTCCCACCCTCGAAGAGCTCGGCATCGGCTTCGTTCCCTTCAGCCCGCTCGGCAAGGGCTTTCTCACCGGCGCGATCAACGCGGACACCTCTTTCGACAGCACCGACTTCCGCAACGTCGTCCCGCGCTTCAGCGAAGAAAATCGCAAAGCCAACCAGAAGCTCGTCGACGTTCTCGGCAAAATCGCCGAACAAAAGAATGTCACTCGCGCGCAGATCGCCCTCGCATGGCTCCTCGCGCAGAAACCCTGGATCGTGCCCATTCCCGGCACCACCAAGCTGCATCGCCTCGAAGAAAACCTCGGCGCAGCCGCCGTCGAGCTCACCTCTGGCGATCTGCGCGAAATCGAGAGCGCACTCGCCGAAATCGAAGTACAGGGCGAGCGGTACCCACCGCAAATGCAACGCTACGTCTCCAAATAGGAGTTGAAGCAATGACGGACAAGAAGCTGAGCGTCCTGGTCGTGGGCGCCACGGGCAGCATCGGACAGCTCGCGGTTGCGGAGGCCTTGCGCCAGGGCCATTCAGTGCGCGCGCTCGCGCGCAACTCTCAGAAAGCCCGCAAGCTTCCTGCGCAGGCAAGCGCGGTGATCGGCGACCTCACCCATCCCGATACCCTCGCCGCTGCCGTAGAAGGCGTCGATGCCATCGTCTTCGCCCATGGCTCAGACGGTGGGGGCAAGCTGGGCGCAGAGGCCGTCGACTATGGAGGCGTTCGCAACGTGCTCGCGACACTCGGCTCGCGACTCGGCTCCCGGACCCCGCGCATCGCGCTCATGACGGCGATCGGCGTCACCAATCGCGCCGCCCCATACAATCGCTCCACCGAATCGTGCGACTGGAAGCGTCGAGGCGAACGGCTTGTGCGCTCGAGCGGCCTGCCCTACACCATCGTGCGACCTGGATGGTTTGACTACAACAAACCGGATGAACATCACCTCGCCTTTCTGCAAGGCGACACCCGCCGGGCCGGCAACTCGAGCGACGGAGTCATCGCGGAGCCAGATCGCAGAAGTTCTGATCCGCAGCCTCACTTCAGACCAGGCACTGCGCAAGACCTTCGAACTCGTCGCCACGAAAGGCCCGGCGCAAAAAAATATGAATGCACTCTTCGCCGCACTCGACCCGGACCCTCCGAACGCCTTCGATGGCGTTCGTGATGAGCCGAACCAACCGATCGAAAAAGAACCGCAGCGCGTAAAGGACGACCTGCAAGCCCTGTCGGCAGCCCGCCGTTGATGTAGCCAGGTGTGAGGATTGAGAATGACAAATGTGATCGTCGTAATCGGTGCAGGCTCTATCGGTCAGGCCATTGCGCGGCGTGTAAGCGCAGGCAAGCATGTTTTGCTTGCGGATATCCGGCAGGAAAGCGCCGATGCGGCCGCAAAGCTTCTTTTCGATGCCGGCTTCAATGTCAGCACCACGACGGTTGATGTTTCCTCGCGCGCCTCGGTTCATGCTCTCGTTGAGGCGGCAACCAAACTCGGAGAAGTCTCCGGAGTCATCCATGCAGCCGGCGTCTCCCCTTCGCAGGCCTCGCCCGAAACAATCCTCAAGGTTGACCTCTACGGCACTGCTCTCGTGCTCGAGGAATTTGGCAACGTGATCGCTCCCGGCGGCGCCGGCGTGGTCATCGCCTCCCAGTCCGGCCATCGTTTGCCTCCGCTCTCGGTGGAAGAAAACAAGGCCCTCGCGACCACGCCCGTCGATGAACTGCTCGCGCTTCCCATGCTGCAGCCCGATCAGATCAAGGACTCTCTGCACGCCTATCAGATCTCAAAGCGCGGCAACTCGCTGCGCGTCATGGCGGAGGCTGTGCGTTGGGGCAAGCGCGGTGCGCGCGTCAACACCATCAGTCCCGGCATCATCATCACTCCACTTGCCAACGACGAGCTCAAGGGTCCGCGCGGCCCGGGCTACCGCCGCATGCTCGAAGTCTCCGCCGCTGGTCGCGCTGGTACTCCCGACGAAGTAGGCACCGTTGGAGCTCTGCTCATGGGAGCAGACGGCGCCTTCATCACTGGCAGCGACTTCCTGATGGATGGCGGCGTCACAGCCGCCTGGTGGTTCGGCGAACTCGCCCCGAAAGCGTGAGTACGTTAAGGTTTCGCGGCAGAGGCAGTACGCGTCTCCCGCGCAGGCAGCGCCACCTGCAGCGTGCCCGCCTTGCCCGTAGCCCAGTCGTAGACACCGGTCTGCAGATAGATGTCCTTATCGACGGGTACATCAATGTCGATGTGCGCGGGCAGACCGGAGTGCTGGATCGCGGTGAAGAGCTCCGGCGTGATCTCCATCATCTGCGTGCCCCCGGCCCAGTTGAGAGCCTGGCCATCGCGGTCATAGGCAAGCAGCTCCACCTGGACCTTGCCGGTATGTTTGCCGTCGGGCGCGGTGTCGAGTTTAACGTCGGTCCAGCGGATCATGAAATCAACGCCGTAGCGCTTTGTGGGCCCGGTGAGTTTCGCGTTCTTTCCGGCGTGGGTTGCGTTGGCCGCCGGCTGAGGATTGGCAGGAATGACGTGAACGGCGTAGAGAAGCTGCGTCGCATCAGGCATGCCAAGCGTCATCAGCGGATGCAGTGGATCGGTGTCAGACTGGGTGTCTGAGGCGAGGTTGTTGTCGGCGTTGTATCCATGGCGATAAGCGAGCTTGTATTTCGTGTCGGGAATCTTGACTTCAACGCGGCGGTAGCTGCCATCCATCTTCTTGTTGGTGGGCGCGTAGGCCACGGTGTAGTAGTGTGAGCCGTCGGCAATCGCCTTCTGCGCTGCTGCGTTCAGATCATTCGTGTTGAAGTAGGCTTTGCCGCCGGTGTCTCTGGCGAGCTGTTCCATGGCTTCCATGGTGGCTGCGCGATCGGCGGACTCGTTCGCATAGTCGGTCATTGATGGCGCGCCGTACTCGTCTGCTCCTTCGCCGTGAACGTTAGCCATTCCCTGAGCGTTAATAGGGTAGACAGCGACGTTTGAGATAGTGAGCATGTCGGCTGTCGCTTTCACCTGGCTCAGGTACCCGCGTTGATTGGAGATGGTCTGCTTCTGGGCGGTAGTAGGAAAAACCGTAACCGGGTAGGAGCCGGCAAACCAGAGAAGATTTTTGCGCCCTGGAACGGCGGCGAGATAGCGGGCGAGGGCCTGGATGGCTTCGAACGTCATCGCAACGCGGTCGCCATACTGTGCACCGGCGTAGGTCGCCTGCGTGCTTTCGAGCGCGTCGACACCGGCGTCTCGGCGGCCCCCGAGCTCCATCACCATGGTGCGCACTTCTTCCTTATCGTCTTCCGTATCAGAGCGCGAGTGGTAGGCGGCGTCTCTTTCCGGAGTTCCGGCCTTCGTGCTATTCATCGCGGCGAGCAGCTGCGAAGTGTCCGCCGTAAACCCCTGGATGAAACGCAACTTTGACCCCACAGTGAAGACGGCAGCACGCGTGCCGGGCTGCATTTTTTTGAGGAAATCAAGAATCTGCTCGCGGACGTAGGATTGATCCTGCTTCTCAGTGTTCAGGCTGTCGAGCAGCAGCACGTTCACCGCGTCGCTGGGCGGCGCCGGCGGCACGTTGGTGTAGACGCCTGGCGGCATCGCCGGAAGCGGCTTGAGATCGCCCGGCGGCAGAGTCTTCGCCGTGTGCTCTTCGAAGAAATCGATCGTCTGCGGCTTGCCGTCTTCAAGGATCGTGAAGTCCTTGGCATGGAGACCTGTGATGGGTTCGTCACCTTTCGTCACGACGACGTCGACGACGACAGCGCGCGTGTTGCTGCGAAACACAGGCGGCTTGGCCCCGGGGTCTGTGTTCTGCGAATCGAGCGCAAACGAGATTGAGCTGGCGAAAGTGGCCGCAAGGAGAAGAGAATGGCGAAGGCGCACGGCGCTGCTCCCTTCCTGAACCCGAAATCTGGACCGCACAAGTATAGACAGGCACGATAGCGGTTAGTGATTGATTTTTTAGTGCTCGCACAACCCAGGCATTCTTGCTTCCCGGAGGAAACCAATGGAAATCAAACGCTGCGGATCGCAACCCTCAGGCAAAGGCCCGGCAGACTGGTTCACCGGAACAGTCCGCATCGATCCACTCTTCACGGCTCCTGATCCCGCACGCGTCGCCGGTGCCAGCGTAACCTTTGAGCCGGGAGCAAGAACGGCGTGGCATACCCACCCCTTCGGCCAGACTCTCGTCGTAACGGCCGGCTGCGGACGCGCCCAGCGCTGGGGCGGCCCCGTCGAAGAGATTCATCCCGGAGACGTCGTCTGGTTCGCTCCCGGTGAAAAGCACTGGCACGGCGCCGGCCCGCAAACTGCGCTGACACACATCGCCATCCAGGAGCGCCTCGACGGCAAAGCCGTCGATTGGCTCGAGCACGTCACCGACGAGCAGTACAACAGCTAGCGGCTTGCTTTCTCGTAGGGTCGCTTACTTACCAACCACAAGAATCTGGAACGAGCCGGGGATCATCGGAGGTCTCGGAGCGCGCATCCACGCGGGAGCACTCGGCAGCAGCGACGCTGGCACGGCGCCAGCGTCGACCTCGCGAACTCAAGGGGCCGCTATTTCAGCCCAGGGAATGGGTAGTGGCCGGAGTAAAGCAGCAACGTGTCAATGGAGTCCTGCACGCCATGCGCGACGATCGGAATCCATAGGTTCTCACCGCCAAGCAGGAACATCAGGCCTAGCAGCAGACCCATAAAGCCCTCATCCAGAATTCCCGTGATCCCTTGGTATGCGTGCGCCATGCCGAATGCGGCATTCACAAGCAGAAGGCTGATGATCCATGCCGTCCGGGATTTATTGCCGAGACCAGCAACGCGATTCATGAGCCAGCCACGCCATGCCATCTCCTCCCCGAAAGCAGCGAGAGTCCATGTGAGCGCCAGGCCCACAAGCATGAGTTTGAAGTTCCCTCTGAGCTCATTGAAATCGGAGAGATCGGGCGGAAGATGCGTGATCCGGACAAGCAAAGGCTGAGACACGTACAGCTCAATCAGCTCGATCGCAATCCCTCCTGCAATGCCGAGAGCCAGCGTTTGCAGAACTGGACGCCTCCAGGTGAGGCCAACGTCGCGCCACTTCAAGCGCCGGAGGCGCAGTGAAATCCATCCCAGAAGAACCAGTTCCGGGGTTTTACTGATGGGAACCAGATGATGCGCATCGGCAACGAAGAGAAGCGCGACGAGGATGAATTCGAGGAAGGCCAGAGCCCACGAGTCGCGCCAACCTTCAGGAATCTGCATCCGGCTTCACCTCATTCCGATGAACTGTAGGGTCGCTTACTTACCAACCACAAGAATCTGGAACGAGCCCGGAATCATCGGGGGTCTCGGAGCGCGCATCCACGCAGGAGCACTCGGCGGCAGCGATGCCTGGGCCTGCGTCGGCGCGGCGGGTACCGGCCCGTACTCCGCAGTGATCAATAAAATGTGGCCGGTCTTTGCATCGAGAGTCAGGGTCTTTGCCCTCGCCGGAGTAGGCACCGTCTGCTCCACTGAAAAGTCTGTCGGCGAATTCTCCTTGATCACCGTAAGCGTGCCGTCACCCTGCGAACTGAAGGCTTCCATCGTGTCGGAGTTGAAGGTGGCGCCGTCACTGCCGTTTCCAATCGGCAGATCGGTGATGATATGTCCATCGGTCGCCGACAAAATCACCATGTTCTTCTTGTCGCGGCATGCGGCGAAGAGGATATTGTTCTTCGCGTCCAGAGCCAGGCCGGCGCATCCCCCTCCCTTGCTTGATACGTCGTACTTGCCGATCATCTTCATCGTGTTCGCGTCGATCACGGCAATGGCGTCCTTGTCTTCGATGTCCACGTAGATCCTGCCGTGGCCATCGGTCGCCGCTTGTTCCGGCGCTCCGCCGATGTCGATCGTGCCGAGAATCGAGCCATCCTTATCGTCGAGCACCGTAATATTCGGCGCAGCATGGCTCAGGATGTAAAAGCGGTGATTGTAAGGGTCGTTCAGGTAGCCATCCGGATTTCCCTGCACATCGATCTTCTTCAGTACAGCGAAAGTCTTCGCGTCGAACATCGTCACCGGGTTCGAAGTGGCGAAACCGTGACCGGTAGCCGTATCTACCGCCGCGCCGTGACCGCTCGTGCCGGGTATATCTCCCACCTGCGCAAGCGTGTCGAGATTGAAGACGCCGATATGCCCATTTGCGCCGGAGCGGGCTACGTATAGATTGCGGCCATCCGGATCAGCGGTTACATAATCGAATCCGCCATCGCCGCCGACCAGCTGAATCTTCTCGACCTTATAGGGTCCGCTATCGGGCGTTTGAGCTGAGGCACTTAACAGGAAAGTAAAGGCAAAGGCTGAAACCGCGAAAGTCTTAAAGCGCATGGCGTCTCCGATGTGCAGCATTGCCGGGTCAACCGGCAGAGTCACATCAACAACTTGTTGCTGTTTCTTTGCCGAGTGTATACCGTTCAACCTAACCCTGAGTGACTGCCCTAATGAGCGAGCAAAGTCCAAAACAAGTTCTTGACAACCTCAATATGCAATCGGCGATAGTGCTTGCGCTTTGCGCCTCGCCCCTGTTCTTTCTATTCACTTTCCTCGGTGATCCCGGAAGAGGACGCGCGGCAGCTGTCTGTGCTTTCGTAATTTTGACGAGCGCAAAGATCTACTGGAGCCTTAAAAGGCACGTCCCGTTCTGGGTCGCGCTACTAATAGCGACACTCCTTCAAATTCCACTTGCTTTGCTTAATCCATGGGCGAATAAGAGCTATCCGGGTGTAGTACTTCTTCCCCTTGCCTTAGTCGATCTCGCCGTCGTTTGCGGGATATTGAAGCTGGCCGCGAAGATGACTACCCAAAAAGGAGACGGGGCGCCCGCGGGCACGAACCTCGAAACATGAATGCTGCACATAAACTGGTGGCGCAACGGAGCCAGCGTCGCTCCGACGCTGCGACTCCTGCGGCAAGCGCGCCTCGAAGGCTTCTGGTCGTCCTGCACCTTGATGCGCGATCCCGTCTTCACCGGCCTGCGCACCCTGCACGACTTCGACCTCGAAGTGCAGGAGGCACAACGCCTCGAAGCGCTGGCATCCGAAGCCTTCCGCCAGGCCCTCGGTCCCGCCTTCCGCTGGCACGCGAAGCGGGGCGTCTCCGCTCAGCTCTCCGCCAAGTGAAAACTAAATCGCCGCGTTCGCTAGCGCCCGCCTCATTGGGTGGTGCTCAATCCAGTCACAGGGTACTTGCTGTTCCTCTTTGGGCTGCCTCGCAGATAAATGACTGGAATCGCGGCCCCCGCTTCATATTCTTCCTGGAGATCGCAGCTACCTTCGATCTCCTCCTTGTTCTGCGACTCGAAGACATAAAAGACCGTGAAGAGTTTGTTCTTGGATGCGCACCCTGTCACTTTGCCGAGAACAACATACCCGTTGCGAACCAAGCTGATCATTCTCTGTGCTGTCATTACGACCTTGACCCCGACGGCTGTCATGGTTATCAGAAGAAGGAACGGAAAAAGGTCCCACACCGAGATCAATTTCCAGTTCGCCGGTTGATTGACGTGCGGGTCAACAGGCAGATAGCGAATAGAGATCAGGCGTGGGTCGCCCGGTACGCTGAAGTTGTCCGACTTCATTTCGGCGTAGCCAGAGTATGCGGCGCCCTCCGCCGTAAAAGTGTACTTCACACTCGTGCCGCCTCGGTTGACGGAACTCGAGGTGATAGTGCCATTCACCGATCGGCCGCCTTGAAGCAAAGTGCTCTGGATACGAAGATCCTTTGCACCATCGAGCGCTAACCATACGAGCACAGCAAGCCCAGAAAGAAGGAGGAGAAGCCCAAAACTCAATGTTCCGATGGAACTGCCGTCCAATCGGACGTTGCGAGGGATCTGAGCGTTTATCGCGGATACATCTAACGGATCGTTCTTGTGAGTCGCATCCATTCTAGACTCCCTAATCCAATTGAGCCCCAATAGAAAGCGGGACGCTGCCGCCCCGCTCGCTAGTCCCTAAGTCCCTCGTCCCTGCCCCTCGTCTTACTCCCCCGTCAACCCTTCCAGCAGAATGTCGAAGTCGGCAATCGTCGAGTATTCGATAATCACGCGGCCGCGGCCCTTCCTGTCCTCGATGCGCACCTTCAGGCCCAGCGCCCGCTGCAGCCGCTCCGCCACCTCGCGCACGTTCGGGTCAACCTCCGCCTCCGGCTTCGCTTCGCGCTTCTCGCGCCGCTCAGGGTAGAGCATGCCCTGCACCAGCATCTCGGTGTCGCGCACATTCAGCCCCTGCTCCACAATCTTCTGCGCTACGCGCTCGATCTCGGGGTGGTGATTTAGCCCCAGCAGCGCCTTCGCATGCCCAGCCGACAACTCGCCCGACGCCACCAGCGTCTGAACCGATTCCGGCAACTTCAACAAACGAATGGAGTTGCCTACCGTCGCACGCTCCTTGCCGGTGCGGTCGGCAATCTGTTCCTGCGTAAGGTGGAACTCCGCGCCCAGCCGCTCGAAGGCCTTGGCCTGCTCGATTGCGTTCAGGTTTTCGCGCTGCAGGTTCTCGACGATCGTGATCTCCATCGCCTGCTCGTTCGAAACCTGGCGAATCAGAATCGGGATCGTCTTCTTGCCCAGAATCTTCGACGCCCGCAGCCGGCGCTCACCCGCAATCAGCAGGTACCGTCCCTCCGGGAGCGGCCTCACCAGAATCGGCATCAGGATTCCGTTGGCCAGAATCGACGCCGCCAATTCGTTCAGCTTCTGCTCATCAAAATACGAACGCGTCTGATAAGGATTCAGCTCGATCCGCTCGATCTCCACCTCGAGCGGCTTGCCCGCTTCGCTCGCTGCGGGTGCAGCCGGCGCAGGTGCCGGCGCTTCCTCGGCGGCAGCCGGCGGCGGAGAAACTCGCGGCAGTAAGCTGTCGAGCCCTTTTCCCAGGGCCCGGCGTTTCGTATCGGTTGTGGCAGTGGTCATTTCTGTTTCAAACCTCTATCCCGGCAGATTCACCGGGCCTTCTTCAATGCTTACTTGTTGTATGGCCAGAATCGAACTTCGGGCTTGGGCATGTTGGCTGCAGCTTCTTTGCGCGCCTTTTCCTTCGGGCTCTCGATGTTGTGGCGCTGCAGGTATTCCTTCGTCAGCTCGAAGTACGCCTCGGCCCCGCGCGATTTCGGGTCGTACACCGCCACCGGCTTGCCATGGCTCGGCGCTTCGGCCAGCCGGACATTGCGCGGAATCACGGTCTTGAAGAGCCGCTCCTTGAAGAACTCGCGCAGCGTCTGCGTTACCTGCTGCGCCAGGTTCGTCCGGTCGTCGTACATCGTCAGCAGCACGCCTTCGATCGTGATCTCGCGATTAAAGACTGCCTTCACCCGTTCCAACGTCGAAACCAGCTCTGAAATGCCTTCGAGAGCGAAATATTCGGCCTGCATCGGCACAATTAAAGTCTGCGCAGCCACCAAAACATTTAAGGTCAGCAGGTCCAGGGCCGGCGGGCAGTCCAGAATGATCAGATCGTAGTGGTCCTTAATGGCCGTAAGTGACTGACGAAGCATGACTTGTCGTCCATCTGCAGTAGCCAGCTCAACATTCGCGCCAATCAGGTTCTTCGACCCCGGCAGCAGCCAGAGATTTTCGACATCCGTCGTCAAAATAGCCTGTTCTGCCGAAGCGTGCCCCATCAGTACGTCATAGACAGAATTGCGGTTATCGTCCCGCGGAATCCCGAGCCCAGAGGTAGCGTTGGCCTGCGGATCGCAGTCCACCAGCAGGATCTTCAGGCCCTCAAGCGCCAGACAGGCCGCCAGGTTGATGGCCGTGGTAGTCTTGCCGACGCCGCCCTTCTGATTCACAACGCCTAGAATTTGCCCCATGGCCATTCAGAGTAAAAGACATGAGCGCCTTCGTGCAGAGAATCCAACTGTGGAGAAGTAGTACCAGCTGTGGAAACCGCTCTGGACGATCCCGGAGGGCGTTGGGCAAACGTTTGCAGGTCAATGGTTTGGCTCAGGGTCACTTCCCTGGTGCCCTTTTCTCCGCAAAACCCTCGCCGGTGGAAAAGTGCGGCTCTATCTGGCGCCCTGAGAGCCTCAAATTCAGCTCGAAATGCTCCACGTGGAGCATTAAAAGCAGAGATCAGAAATCAGCGGTCAGGGATCCAGAGGGTTGAAATTGTTCCACGTGGAGCATTTTGCTGGTTTGCGATTCCCGGCACTCTGTTCCACGTGGAGCAAGAGCGCAAGCCCCGCCCTTTCTTGGCAGTCCTACAAGCAAAGACCCAATTCTTGATTGGCTGAGCTTCAAACCCCTGCTCCGCGAATTGGCAGGAGTTTAAGCGTGCTCCACGTGGAGCATTTAACCCAGCAAACTCCAGAGCTGAGCCCAAATTGTTGTTCCACGTGGAACAATCGGATACCCCGCATCGGCTAGAGGCCGGATTTCAAGTCAATCAGTTGCTTTCGGCGCACGATTAGGCACAAGAGGCGCAAGAGTGCTCCACGTGGAGCATTTTGGGAGCGCCAAAACCCCAGAGTCAGCGAGGCGCCGGGACACTCGGGATTTGGAGGGCGTGCCGGCCGGGAAGCGGAAAATGCAAGTCCGCTAAATTGCTCCACGTGGAGCATTGACAGCGCTGGAAATGGATTACGTGGGATGGGCTACGAAGTAGCCTTTCGAGCGAGCGCCAGGATGCGGCTCTCGCCGCCGGGCAACGCGATCGGATCGCGCCAGGTAAACGAGGGTCCGGCAGCTGCCTTAAGAGCTTCAAGATCGCCGGTAGTCGTCATCGGCGCCAGCCAGCCGCGGGGTTTCAGAAGGCCTGCTGCAGCTTGAACGGCCAGCTCCATCTTGTCCACCGCCCGCAACGTCACGCAGTCAAAATGCTCCACGGGGAGCATTTCTGCCCGGCCGCCATGCACCAGCATTGGATTGCTCCACGTGGAACAATCGAGTATCCGCGCTGCCTCCTGGAGAAAGGCCGTCTTCTTGCCCTGCGATTCGGCAAGCGTCACGACGATCTCGGGCCGGCAGATGGCGATGGGAATCCCGGGGAATCCGCCGCCGGAGCCGAAGTCGAGGAGCGTATTGATGCCGGCGGGAAGGGCCTGGGCACAGGCGATCGACTCGACAAAATGCCGCTGAATGATGCCGTCCTCATCCCGAATCGAGGTCAGATTGGTTCGCGTATTCCAACGGAGAACAAGCAGTAGATAATCTATAAGATGTTTAATTTGTGATACTTGAATCGAATGCAATTTGGAAGATGCAAGCGCTTGCTTTAATTTTCCAGCCGTTGAATCTCCCCGCCCAGAACCGTCGCTGCCCTCCAAGTCCATAGAGGCGCTCACCCGGCTGCAACCGATGCTGAGATGGGGTGCGGCTGCCAGATAGAGGCGGCCTGCACGAAGGCTGCGAAGATTGCGCGTGAAAGTGGGCTCACCGTGTAGGTGCGCTCGGGGTGCCACTGGACTGCCAGCACAAAGTGGTCGGGCGAGTCGAGCTCGACTGCTTCCACTACGCCGTCTTCCGGTGAGACGGCTGTGACGCGGAGATCCCGGCCAACGTTGCGGATCGCCTGGTGGTGGCTTGAGTTGACGCGTGCGACAGACCCCTCAGCCTTGGGCAGCAGTTGGGCCAGGCGCGAGCCTGCAGCGATCTCAACCGGATGCGCCTCGACGACGTCGCGCCCCGGAGCATGGTTGACCGGAGTCTTCAGCACGGTTTTGAGGTCCTGGATGAGTGAGCCGTTGCGGTAGACATTTAATGTCTGCGCTCCATGACATATTCCGAGCACCGGTTTTCCCAGGTTGAAGGCGTCGGCCAGAAGCAGCTCGTCGGCAACGGTGCGGACTGCGTCGGCGGGACCGCATTCGGGAATCGCCGCCTCACCGAAACGTTGCGGATCAACATCATAGCGACTGCCCGGCAGCAGCACTCCGTGCGTGGTGGCGAGAAGGCGCGCGATGCGATCGGGCCGCTCGTGCAATGGCACGGGAATAGGCACGGCGCCAGCAGAATGCAGCGCGACGAGGTAAGGAGGCAGCGCGCGCTGATTGTATTCAGTGTCGGCCGATGACGGCTCGGGAATTGCGATTCGAATCGACATGGAATCAGTCGTCAGCTATTTGCAGTTACCAGTGGCTGCCAAAAGGGTGACCAGAACAAGTGTACGGCAAAAAATCAGCGTGAATTTCGTAGACAGGTGTTTCCTATTTTCTATACATTCACGTCTAATCAGTAACACCCTATTGGACTGGATCTGTATATGTTCCGCTGGCGCACACGTGCGCAGCAAGACATTCGTCTGCTGCGATTACTCGTTAAGACTTTTGAGGATACTGCTCACCGGGCCACTGATCCCGCAAGCCACGCGGAAGTTCTTCAGGGATTTCGCAGTGAGCTCGCCGAGCTTGAAGCGCGCGAGGCGCAGGTCTTCTGGCGTTTCCGTTTCTCGACTGTGCAGCGGCTGGTGAGTTCGGTCGTCAGCAGAGCCCGCGCAATCGGATAGTTGGCTCAGTGCCCCGGATGCTGTGGGGCCGGCGTGCCATCGGACCAGGTGTCGACCCCCACCAGGAAAAGGGTTGAGCGCTTGCTCGCGTCCACGATTCCCATGATGGGTGAGCCCGGCTGATTGGCTCCCCACGTTTTCGCCTCATCCCCCGGGACGAAGAACATCAGGTGTGGATGCCAGCTCTTGCCGCTGTCGCTGAGATATTGCTGCTTCGACATCATGTAGCACATGGCTCCCGGCGCAATGGCTGGGAGAGTCTTACTGTCCTGCGCAGCGGCGAGAGCGGCGTCGATGTCAGTTTTTGATTTGCCTGCGAGTACAAGGCGCGTCTTCAGCACGTAGAAGGGCGCGACAGTTTGCGCTGCCGGTGGGTTGAAGCAGATAGGCGAACGGACCCTGGGA
This sequence comes from uncultured Acidobacteriaceae bacterium, assembly GCA_963832465.1. Lineage (GTDB taxonomy): Bacteria > Acidobacteriota > Terriglobia > Terriglobales > Acidobacteriaceae > Telmatobacter. The sequence continues at coordinate 480,228 of CAWHUJ010000013.1, read as the reverse complement.
TTCCAGAACTCAGGATCAACGGAGTCGGCGCCCCAGGAGCGCTCCACCATGCAGAGAAAGCCGTTGGTGCCTTTCGCGGCGGTGACATAGCCGGTGGGCGTCAGCACCATTACGTCGGCGGCAGCGGAGATCGAGGACGGCGCTGCAGTGCGCGCCAGGGCGATCTCGGAGTTGCGATCGGAGATGAGGTATTGCGCAAGCGGCGCCATAGCCTGCTGTGCCTGACAGTGCGTTTCAGTGAGAGCCGCAAACAACGCGCAGAGGGTGGCGATTCCGAAAAGAGTTTTGTGCACGGTATTCTCCAGTACGCGCAAAGAGCCCGGACGGCGTTGGGAGTGGGTTCCGCTCAACGGTCTAGACGGCGTGAGGGGCGCGGAGTGAGCAACACGCGTTTGCGCTGGTGAATGTGTGGACACGGTGTGAGCGCGGCGTGATGATGGATGCATGAGCGTCGACTTTGAGGATCTGCTTGAGGACCTGCTGGACTCGTGGGACCGGAACAACCGCATTCTGGTGAACCTGCTGAACGCGCTGCCTGAGGTGGGGCTTACGGCGCGAGCGCTACCGGACAGCCCCACGGTCGCGCAGTTGTTCACGCACATGCACTATGTGCGGCTGGTTTTTCTTTCAGAAGACGCGCTCGAGTTTGCTCTGCCGGTGCCTACGCAGGAGTGGCGCAACGAGGCGGATGCAGCAACGATCGCCGCGGGCTTGAATGAGAGCGCGCGGGCGGTGCGCGACGCGGTTGAAAGCAAGATTCGCAGCGGCGGACAGATGAAAGAGCACTACGACCATCCGCTGCTGTTTATGCAGCACATGATCTGGCACGAGGGCTACCACCACGGCCAGATCAAGCTTGCACTGAAGGCCGCGGGCGAAGGCTTCGATGATGAAACCATCGGCCCGCTGACCTGGGATCTGTGGATGGAGAAGACCAGGTAAGCTGCGGTCGGTCAACTGGCGGCGGTGGCGGAGATCCGGGCGAGCAGATCGGCGGGGTGTAGCGGCTTGTTCAGCAGCACGAACTCGTGGCCTTCGCGGCTGGCGGCAGCGAGCAGATCTGTAGTCGCGGCCTGACCGGAGAATAGAAAGATTCTGCAGTCGGGAAATATGCGCCGAATCTGAATTGCCAGATCGATGCCATTCATCCCGGGCAGCATGACGTCGGTGACGAGAATCTCGGGGGGCATCACTAACGCAGTTTCGAGCGCACTTTCGGCGTCGTATGTCGCGACGGCTGCGTAGCCGCTGCGCGAGAGAATCTCGGTCAGAGTATCGGCGATGTTGCTCTCGTCGTCTACCACGATCACGCCCGGGCGGTATGCCCCGTCCTTTTGCGCTCCCCGTCCGGGAACATCCTGAAGTCGCACGGTCGTCGTTTTAATCACAATACTCACCTCAAAGAGGACAATAGCAGGGTTCCAGCGATACGGGTTAACTCTTTGTAATCAAGCTGCTTAGTTCTCTTTTTGGGTTACCAGACGGTGAGTTATTGGCCACAAGCCGATGCGCGAGGTGGCTTGCCAATTTTGGCGCAGTTTTGAAATATTTCAAGCGTAGGTTTAGGCTACGTTAGGTTTAGATTAGTTTTTCGGCGTTGGACTTTTGCGGCCGAAGCGAGGGAGGAAAATGGCTACTGAAACGAATCAGCTTCGAAAGAGTTTCACTTCAATTGATCAGGTCGATGTTCCGAAGGGGCGTGATGGAAAGCACAAGGAAATCGTGACGCATCTGCTGAGCGATATCGAGCAGCTGCCCGAGGGCAGAGCGCTGAAGATTCCTCTGAATGAGTTGCCGGATACGAAGGAAAACATTCGATCGGCGTTGAACCGCGCCACGCGCCAGCGTGGGATTGAGGTTTCGACCTCAAGCGACGCCGAGTACCTCTATATATGGAAGACTGTGCCTAAGGGATAAAGACAGGCTTTCCGTATTGCGCCCGCGGATTCTTGCAAAAGCGAGATCGAGCGTCCGCTGGCTCTCGCGCTGCTTCGCTCGTGACCCGTGCGGCCTTCATTTAGCTTGATTTCGGATATGTCTCGTATTATCTTTATGTTACCTTCGGGCGACTAAAAATATGAGAACGACTAAACGTATCCGAACCGTATTGTACGGCGATCAGAAGCTCTCAGCGGCGGAGTTGGAGGTTATACACACGCCTGCGATGCAGCGCCTCTATGGGCTGCATCAGCTTGGGTTGACGGACCGAGTCTTCGTCGATGCATCACACGCTCGCATTCATCATGTGGTTGGCGTACTTCACCAAGTCGATCAACTTGTCTCCGCAATCGTCCGAAACCTTCGCCGCAGCTCAAGCGAACTTCAGATGAGCACAGGGGATGGGAAGACGCGAACTGTCAGCGCCAAGAGCATCGCTCGATATGTCCGAAATCGCAAGAGCGTTGTTAGGTTCATCGGGCTCCTTCACGACCTCACCCATGCACCATTTGGCCACACGATTGAGGACGAGATTCAGCTCGTCAATACGAAGCACGACCATCCCGAACGTCAAGCGGAAGCCTTCTATCGACTCTTGTGCCAGCTCGTAGCGTGGTTAGCCTTGGACGCCTACGGTCCTGACTGGGCTCACTTGCCTGAGCCTCTCAAGCCCTTCTTATCTCAAGGTGGTACCGCACCTCTTCCGGATCCGTCAGTTGTTGGCACAACCGCAAGAGAGTTGCTCTCTGGCCTACAGGCGGCAGGCGACAAAGCAGAACTCTGTCTAAAATTGACGCCCAAGTACATGGCTGAGATGTTTGCACACCTGGCATGTGCAATGACGGCGCTTCTTCATTTAGAGCTCTTGCATGCGAAAGAACTAACTGACGAGATAGTCCCCAACGATCACGGGTATATGTTCCAGAAGGCCATTCAGATCGCTCTCGAAAACTCCGCGTTCGCTCCCCTGCTCGTGGATTTTCGATTTGATCCGCATCGGGATGCATTCATGCTCGACATCGTGGGTAACACTGTCTGCGCTGATTTGCTGGACTACGCTGCCCGGGACAGTCACTATGCGGGGCTCCGACTAGATTACGACCCCGCCAGGATCGCAGAAAATTTCACCTTGATTTCTGTCGAAACCAATTCTGAGCATCGCGGTGCAGCCAATCGCACGCTAGGACGCAACGGACAGGGCCCGCACGCGCTTCGCAATGCGTTTCGCGGTTGGTGTTTACGAACAGCGATTTCTCTGGTTTCGCACAAACTTCGCACCGACGTTCCTAGTGAACTCATGAATCTCTTGAACGTCAGGTTCTATTTGTACGAACGGGTTATATTCCACTCCACCAAATGTGCCGCGGGTTCAATGCTCGGGACCGCTCTCCAGCTTCTTGGTTGGCGCAGTTCTAACACTGGCGATCGACAGCCGCGACTCCCAAAACACCTAGAATTCGTAGGAGATGAAGTTTTTCTGCATGACATTCACGCCGCCCTGAGCTTTTTAATAGACGCGGTCTCCAAGATTCCCGAAGAACAGAGGATCGACGAGATACTGATCAATGGACTTTCCGATCTAGAGCGTGTTCACAATGGGCTTGTGCATGAGCTCCTTCGCCTACGCTCAGGCCAATCTGCAGGCCAAGCTTTGATGGAGCTTTGCGCAGGGAGATTGCTATTGGACCGGCTGATGGCTCGGCGATACTTCAGACCGGTTTTTCGGGCGTTGCCAAACAGCGCACAAAAGAAGCTGCTATTAGGTGCGGCAGACCTTGCGGAACTGTTCATTCGACCGGATCTTCGTTACGAGACTGAGCGAAAGATTGAAATTAAAGCCCAACTGCCACCCGGAACAATCACAATTCATTGCCCGAGGAGAAATACCGCGGAAAAGATCGCGAACGTTCTTCTCACGAAGCCTGCCAGCGGGAACGCAACCGATCCACACTGCACACTCCGTACGATCGGTAAGCTTGATCCTGAGACCTTCGGCGAACATGAGAGAGCCGTGAGAGCGGTCGAAGACATGTACAAATCCATGTGGCGTCTTACCGTCTATGTGGCCCCGGAGCACATGGAACGATGGAAGGAGATTGGCGAAGCGGCTGGACAAGCCATCTTCGAAATTGCGGACAGGGAACACGGCAGCCGATTCCCGGATCAGCCTCAAACCTGGGAAAATGATCCAGATCTCGTTCGTGAGCTGGAGGCAAAGGCGGATCGCACATCGGTGATTCAGGGCAGCGATGCCGATTTGAGCCAGTTTGGTGAAGATCTCGGCCGCGTCGTCGACAGACTGGTGAGTTCGGGGCGTCTTGGCCCGATTTCCAGTGCGCTCTATGATTCAGAAGACGGACTAACGGTCGAGGGCACGAAGCTAATTGAGCGGGCGTTGGCCTCGGTAATAAATGGGGATGGGGCTCTTACAGCGCGTGCTGCGGGCTCTCGCGAAGCAATCGCGCGGGCGGACAGTGTCTTGGGAATCATTGAGACTTATGTGCGAAGCAACGGCGCCCAAGTTTTACGGTTCAAGGGCGCTTATGCAACCAGACTGGATCGCCTCGAGCCGAAGGAGTTTGGGCTGATCGAGTCGAAACTGAAAGCAGCAATTGAGGAAGAAACCGTTATTGATGGAGTCGCGACCGATCACCGCGGCACCAGCTTCGATCAATGCATGGAATTGCTTGGCATGTTGCTCGACGAGCTTGAGCACCCGACCACATCCCTTTTTAGGGACAATGGAAAATGACCAGCGGTCAAACAATTTGGTCGGACGCCCAGGCTGACAACCTGCCCTTGTCGTTGGGCTGCATGAAGGTGCCAATCGATTTGCACGCAGTTGCTCGTCACCGAAAGGTGAGGAAGGTGACGTTGCGTCTGATGGTCCGGCGCGGTGCTCTTGTGCCGGTATCGGACGGTTTCCAGGTCTTCGTGCGAAATCTCGAAATGAAGGATTTGGATATAGGGGCTCCAGAACCTGAAGGCATCCTCAATTCTCAGCAGCGGTTCACGCTCGCGCACGAGATTGCACACACGTTCTTCTATAAGGATCGCGGGGGAGTGCCGGTCTCTACGGGTAAGGTGAAGAAGTACGGGGGCAAGACGAAGGAGCACAATCTCGAGGAAAGATGTGATCGGATCGCCAAGCGCCTCCTAGTGCCGTCGCATTTCTTGAAGATGGAAATCGCGAGTAATTTGGGCAATGACCAAGAGAAGATTGACATAGAGTTCGTACGGAGGATGGTTACAAGATTTCGCGTTTCATACGAAGTGATGCTCGACCGTCTCAGCACGGTGGCGTCAAACAACCAATTCGGGCGATGCATAGTGCTCGTTCGGAAACGCGATAACGAGGCTCGAATTTGTAACCACTACATCGGCATGGGGCTCCTCTCTGTCTTGCCTCCCTTCAGAGAATACAGACCTGTCACCGAATGGTTCCCTAATCTGCCGCTAACGATAACGGCGGGCTATGGCAACCGAAAGAGCGTCGTGACGACCAACGGGCAACAACTCTCGGTTCGGAGATTCGACTTGCGAAGGCGCGGTGAATACCTATTGCAATTCGACATCCGCAAATCTGGTTGATGCACTCTGACCGTCAGCCTGCTTGGCACCAAGCGGGGCCGCGTACCCCACTCATCGCCTTCGTTGGCCCGTGCTTCACGCGAAGGGGCACGCGGCAGACGCGGGATTCTGCCCGGTGATGAGTCGGATTCTGAAAGCATTGTGGAGAGGGTGGGCGGATTGTGAGAGAGACATTATTCCGGCTGGATGGCGGGGTGGAACGCGATGCCGCGGTGGATGCGTGGCTGAAGGCGCATGACGGCGAGCTGGGTGCGATTGCGCGGCGATGGTTTGAGGTGATGCGCGGTTGCGGCGACGAGGTGCGCGAGCTGATGCATGACGGCTGTCCGGTGGCGTGCGTGGGCGATGCGGCGTTCGGCTATGTGAATGTGTTTACCGCGCATGTGAATGTGGGGTTTTATCAGGGAGCGGATCTGAAGGATCCGGCGCGCCTGTTGCAGGGCGAGGGCAAGCATATGCGCCACGTGAAGCTGCGGCCGGGAAGCGCGGTTAACGAAGCTGCGCTGCGCACGCTGATTGACGCTGCGTACTGGGATGTGAAGACGCGTTTGGAAAACGGTTAGTTATAGAGCCGGTTGGTACCAGGCGGGAGACGGGCCGGCGGCTTGCTCGATGGCGGGCACGAAGGTGCGATCGAGTTCGCGCACCATGGCGGCGAGGTTCTCGACGATCTTCTGCCACTGAGCGGCGTCGCCGATGGGATATTGCCCGAAGGCGTCAGTGGCGACGGGGATTCCGATGGTTGCGCGGAAGCCGGCGCCCGTGATGGAGAAGTTCGCTGAGACCATGTGGCTCCAGGTGCCGACGTCGAGATAGAGCTCGACGGTGTGGTTGCCTTCGGTGCGCCGAGTGAGGTGGAAAGTGCCTGTGCCTCCGTTGCAGCTGTAACCCATGGGCTTGAATGCGTCGACGAGCGCGGGTTTGCGCGGGCCGGCGAGGACTCCGCTGGTATGTTGCGCGAGGGCCTCGGCGGTGGGCGGCAGGGTGTGCGGCATTGCTGCGGCGGCGACGAGATCGCGAATGCGCGCGCGGTAATCCTCGTTGACGGCTTTGACGGCTGCGACTTTATCGGGCGGTATGGCGCCGACGAGTTCTCCGGGGCTGCCACCGGGAACGCGAATGGGGACTTGCACGGCTTTGCGCGCTTTTCCGCACGCCTTGATAACGGCATCGACAGCGGGAGGATTGGGCGGGAGCTTTTTGTCTGTCGCCTCAACTTCGGCCACGGTGTAGACGGCAAGCGAACGCTCGCGGCCGTTGACCCACGCGTTGTCTGTGATGAGCACGCCGGGATAGGAGTGGCCAGCGGCGGGGAGGCCGATGAGTCTTTCACCAAAGTCGGGTGCGTAGAAATGCAGCGTGACGGAGCGAAACGGATAAGAGCGCGGGATTCCAGCGAAGATGGCTTCGAGCGTGGGGTAGGGTGCGGGCTCGCCAGTGAGGTAGTTGGAGAGCACGTTCATCGCGCCGAGGGGGCTTTGGCGCTGCGTGCGGAAAGGCTCCATCTCAGGGTGGCGTTTGCAGACGCGATCGATGACGACGAGGCCCTTTGCGGTGGTGACATCAGTGAATGTGAAACGGAGGATGGGCTCGCCAAGGCCTGCGTCGAGAAATGCCTGGCGAATGCGGCCGGCCATTTCGGCGAGCGGCTCCTTCTTGCTGGCTGCGATCGCAGTGTGCAGGGCGGTGCGCATGGCGGGTAGTACACCGATGATGCTGAGGGATCGGCGGGATGGTCAATGAAGAAATTGGCGGGAAGGGACGGAAGAGAGCACCGGGGTAAGGGAGTAAAGCCACGCGAATAAGGCACCCGGCAACCAGGGATTTCCCAAGTTTGCGTTATCTTGATCCCGATATAGAATGTCCTGAACGGGCGTGCAAGGCGCCTGTGTTGAAACCGGCCCCGTTTCGGGCTCCCCCTGGCCTGGCAGCCAACAGTCGGGCCTTCCGAGCAAGCCTACGCTCGTCAACTCCCAATACAAATAGCACGCGCACGAGATACCTATTTCTCTCTGGAGGGTATACGGATGAAGAACAGGATCCTAATCCAGTTCGCGTGGATCGCAGTTTTGTCTATCTGCTCGCTAAGCGTCGCGCACGCTCAAGACTCGCGATTTAATTTCAACATTGGCGGCGGCATCGGGTTTCCGCAAGGCGATCTGAGTTCGTTTGTGAATGACGGCGGAAACTTTGTGGTGGGCGGCGGCTATAACGTTAATCATCATTTCGCTCTGAATGGCGAGTTCATGTGGCAGGATCTGCCGATTAATTCCGCGACGTTGGCGGCGCTGCAGACGCCGGGCGCGTCGGCACGCCAGTATGCGACGACGTTTGACCCGATGGTGCATACGGATATCGGACATCATCTGGGCTTATATGCGATCGGCGGCATTGGCTGGTATCACCGCTCGGGCGAGACTACGACGCCGGGAGTTGGAGTGATCTGCGACCCCTACTGGTCATGGTGGTTCGGGTGCACGATCGGTTCGGTGTCGATTGTGACCGGAAGCACGAGCGAAAACGCCTTCGGCGAGAACATCGGTGGCGGCGTGACGTATCGGCTCGGGGGAAGCCCCTTCAAGTTCTACACGGAACTGAGGTACCACCACGCGGTGTACGACCGCGTTTCAACGAACATACTGCCGCTGACGTTCGGCATTCGGTTTTAAGCGGCGTCAATATTCATCCGAGTCCCGAATACCGCGCCTCTAGTTGGCGGCGGCTGTTTGGCCGCCGATGGTGGTGCCGATGACTTCGCCGGAGACGACGATTTCGACGCGACGGTTTTTCTGGCGGCCGGCGGTGGAGGTGTTGTCTGCGACGGGGTCGCTGGGACCGTAGCCCTCGGCGGACATTCCGTCGGAGTTGAGGCCCTGGCTCATGAGGTAGGCCATGACGGCGTCGGCGCGCCGCTGCGAGAGGGTCTGGTTGAAGTCGGCGGTGCCGGTGGAGTCGGTGTATCCGCCGATGGCGAGTTTGAGTGACGGATAGTTGAGCGCGATGCCGGAGAGTTTGGCGAGGGCGATCTTCGCATCCTGATTGAGATCGGCTTTGCCGGTGGCGAAGAGCACGTCTCCCATGTTGACGACGAGGCCGCGCGGCGAATCGGTTGTGGGCAGCACGCGATTGAACTGCTCGAGGAGGCGCGCGCGAAGCTGCGCCTTTTCCTCTTCTGCCTTTTTGCGGGCGGCGGCTTCAGAAGCAATTTTGGCATTGGCCTCATCCTGCCGGCGTTGCGCTTCGGCGGCAGCGGCGTCAGCCTGCTGTTTGGCGACGGCTGCTTCCTGCGCGGCTTTGGCTTCGGCTTCGGCGCGAGCTTTGGCGGCGGCCTGGGCCTTCTCGTTGGCGATGCGCTGCTCTTCCTGGCGCTGCACGCTGAGGGATCGGGCGTCTTCAGCAAACTGGATGGTCTGGCGCGCATCGGATTCGGTGGTGTTGGTGTTCTTAGAGGCGAGCGCGTTCTCCATCATCTGCAGGCTGCCTTCGGCTTTGGTGAAGACTTCGGGCGCGAATTTGTCGGCCTGACGTGATTTGGCGACTTCGACAGCGTTACGCGCCTGATAGACCCAGAGCGGCTTTTTGGGATCGAGGGTGAGCGCGAGGGGATTGCCCATCTTCTCGTATTGCGCGCGGCGCATCAGCTTGTATTCGGCTACGGGGAAGATTTTGCCCTTGGTCTTTTTGCCTGGCTCGCTCTGCAGAACCACCATCTCGCTGGGGATGTGCACGGCGAAGTAGGGTTCGGCGGTGACGATGAGAGAGAAGGCCTGCGACGGAGTGGTAGTGCTGAGCTTGCTCTCGCCTTTCTTGCTGACGCGCATTTCGCCGAGGTTGCTGGTGCGGCCTTCGGGCGTAACGGCCCAGAGAACGTAGGTGAGGAACTCGGCGCCGAGATCATTGGCGGCCTTAAGGCCGGTGACGCTGACGTCTACGGTGGCGCGGTCGGCTTTGGATTTGATCTGGACCTTGGCGTCTCCTTTGGCGGCGGGCATGAGGTCAGTGGGGACGAGGCTGACCGGGGTGCTGCCGGCGCCGACCTGGTAGCCGACGGCCGCGACTGACTTGGTGGTGAGTGCGGAGGCGGGAATCCCCTCGTCCTGTGAGGGGTTGCCGGTTGCTTCCTGCGCGAAGGGGCATGCGACGGGGAAAGCGAGCAGTAGAAGAAGGCAACTGATGAGGCGGACTGGCGTGGCTGACTGAGTGCGTGCGTTCATGGATTCTTACCTCTCGTCGTATGCAGGCTGGGGGCGGGCGATCCGCTGGAGGGTAAGGCTAGCGCGGAGAGATTGGAATGAAAACTGGCAGAAATGACAGGAAAGGCGGGGGACAAGGGACTCAGGGACTGGGGATAGGAAACCGGGCAGAGCGGAAAGAGTTGGGGGTGCGGGGCCGGCGTATCCATATATATAGATAAGAACGGGGGATGGGTATGCATAAGGCAAGGCTTGAGGCCTTCAGTGATGGTGTGCTGGCGATTATTTTGACGATCATGGTGCTGGAACTGCGGATTCCGCACGGCGAGGACCTGGCCGTGCTGCAGCCGCTGGTGCCGGTGCTTCTGTGCTATGTGCTGAGCTTTATCTATATCGGCATCTACTGGAACAACCATCACCATATGCTGCATGCGGTGCGGAGCGTTTCGGGCGGCGTGCTTTGGGCGAATCTGCATCTGCTCTTCTGGCTGTCGCTGCTGCCGTTTGTAACGGGGTGGATGGGCGAGAATCATTTTGCAGCGACGCCGACGGCGCTTTATGGCGTGGTGCTGCTGATGGCGGGGACGGCGTACTGGATTCTGGAGCGCGCGTTGATCCGGGTAGATAAGGACGATTCACTGCTGGCCAAGGCGGTGGGGCACGACCGCAAGGGCGTGATGTCGGTGGTGCTGTATGCGGCGGCGATTCCGCTGGCGTTTTACACGCGGTGGATGGCGCAGGCGATTTATGTGCTGGTGGCGCTGATCTGGCTGATTCCGGACCGGCGGATCGAGCGAATGTTCAAGGGTACGGAGCAAGAGCCGTAAAAGATCCTTCGACAGAAGATAGAAAAAATGAGTGCTTTGGGGTGTTGTCGGCAGTGGAACTTATCGTGTTTCGACGTTTCCAATCGCGCCCTTATTGTTCCACTTGACATTCAAGTGATAACGCTGTTCACTTGAATGCCAAGTGAAGAAGGCGCCAATTCCGATCCTGCAAGGCACACTCGATCTCATGATCCTCCGCACCCTTGCCACGATGGGCCCGCAGCACGCCTATGGCATCGCCAACCGGCTCCAGCAGGTCTCAGAGGAGGCTCTGAACCTCAACCAGGGGACGATTTATCCGGCGCTCGTGCGAATTGAACAGCACGGTTGGACCCGTGGCTCCTGGGGCAAGACGGAAAACAATCGCGAAGCGAAGTATTACACCATCACCAAGGCAGGGCTAAGGGCGCTCAGTGAGGAAACCGAACGATGGCGCCAGATGGCAGGCGTGGTTGAAAAGCTGCTCGCGGAGGAAAAGTAACCATGGCGCGGTGGAGAAGAATGATCGCCAGACTCCGCAGTCTGCTTACCAATCGGCAGGCCGAAGAGGATCTTGCACGCGAAGTCGCGTCGCACCTTACCCTTCTGGCTGACGATTTCGAACGCGGTGGCATGTCGCCGGAAGAGGCGCGGCTCGCTGCGCGACGCGCTTACGGCAACGTGGAGCGGGCCAAGCAGGCGCACCGCGACGAACGCTCTGTGCTATGGATCGAACACACCATGCAGGATCTGCGCTATGCCCTGCGCACGCTGAGCAAGACCCCAGGCTTCACCTTGACCGCCATGCTCACGCTTGCCCTTGGCATCGGCGCCACCACCGCGATCTTTTCGATCGTCGAGGGCATCTTGCTGCGGCCACTGCCGTTTGCCGATCCGGGGCGGCTGATGGTGCTGGGGGATACTGTGCCGGGTATAAATATGGGCGGCAACGGCCATATCGGCGTCACCATGCCGCAGATTCTTACCTACGAGCGCGAGACGCGAGGCTTCGCCGCCCTCGGCGGGTTTGAACAGGCCGACTACGAATTCTCCGATGCTGGCGCGCCCGCTGAGATCAGTGCGGCGCGCGTCACGGCGAGCATCTTTCCTCTGCTGGGCGTTGCGCCCCTAATGGGCCGCACCTTCACACAGCAGGAAGACGATCGCAGCCAGCAGGTAACCGTGATCAGCTACGCGATGTGGCACAGCGTCTTTCACGCCGATCCGCAGATCCTGGGCCGCAAGATCGAACTCAACCGCAAGACTTACGAGATCATCGGCGTAATGCCGCACGGCTTCGAGTTCCCGCTCATCCCCGGCCAGTTGGATCAGAGCCGACTGTGGGTGCCCTTGAGTCCCGCGCCCGATGAGATGACAGAGGCGGCTGCCTGGTGCTGCGGAATGATCGGGCGCCTTAAGCCGGGCGTGACGTCCGCCCAGGCCCAGCAGGACGCCGAGCGCGTGGCGCAGCAGATCACGCGCGACTTTCCCGCCTACATGAGCAGCCAGCGTATCCGTGCCATTGTTCGCCCGCTGGACGAAGACACGGTGGCGCAGGCGCGGCCGTTGCTGCGCATATTGTTTCTGGCCGTTGCCGTTGTGCTGTTCATCGCCTGCGCCAATCTCGCCGGACTGCTGCTGGTGCGCGTGATCCGGCGGCGGCGGGAGATTGCGGTGCGGCGGGCGCTGGGCGCGAGCGGCGCGGCAGTGCTGCGGCAGAGCCTCGTGGAAACACTCGCGTTGAGCTTTGCAGGAGGCTTGATTGGACTGGGCCTGGCGGCGCTGGCGGTACGGGTTGGCATCAGCTTTTTGCCGGAGTCGCTGCCGCGTGTCGAATCTATCCGGCTCGATTGGCATGTGGTGCTGTTTGCGATGGGCACAGCGTTGCTAACTGGTTTGCTGTGTGGGCTGGCGCCGGCGCTGGCGGCGGCGCGCACCGGCGTGAACGAGACGCTCAAAGACGGCGGACTCACGGGATCGGCGAGTGGGGCGCAGGCGCGCCTGCGCTCTGCATTGGTAGTCGCGGAGATTGCCGTGGCTCTAGTGCTGCTGATCGCCTCAGGCCTGTTGCTGCGCAGCTTTGAGAGGCTGCGCGAAGTGGATTTAGGCTTTCGTACCGATCACCTGTTGACCGCGGACTATAACCTGCCGGAAAAACAATACTCGAGGCAGACCGCCATCGATGCATTCAATAGCACGTTGCTACGCGGGCTCGAACGTTCGCCAGGCATCGAGGCCGTGGGAATTACGTCATACCCGCCCGCTTCAGGAATGGTCCGCAACAGCACATTCGTCGCCGATAGTTATGTTCCGCCCAAGGGTACTGACTTAGACATTGCCTGGCCGTCTCAGGTAATAGGCGATTACTTCCGCGCGGCGGGGATTCCGCTGCTGCGCGGCCGTGTGTTCACCGAGGACGACAACGTGAAGGCGCCGCTGGTCTGCATCGTGAACCACATGCTTGCCGAGCACTTCTGGCCCGGACAGGACCCGATTGGCAAGCGCCTGCGCTGGGGGTATCCCAAGACGCCCACACCCTGGATAACGGTGGTGGGCGTAATGGGCGATATCAAGCAGATGGCCGTGGACGCTCCGACGCAGTACGAGATCTACCAGCCCTCCAGCCAGGTGATGGCCTCCTACGGAAAGCTGGTGCCGCCCGGCTTGCTGAACGCGCAGGTTGGAAGCATCGTGCTGCGCACGGCGCTGCCGCCCGACAGCATGACCGAATCGCTGCGCGCGACGGTTCTGTCCATCGATCCGCAGCTTCCGCTCACTAAGGTTCATTCGATGGACGAGGCGTTGAGCCGGACAGAGGCGCCACGCTGGTTCAATGCCGCGCTGATCTCAAGCTTTGCCGCAGCCGCCGTACTGCTGGCGCTCATGGGCATCTACAGCGTGATTGCGTTTTCCGCCGCCATGCGCACGCGCGAGGTGGGAATCCGCATGGCATTGGGAGCGGCGCGGCGCGACGTGTTGCTGCTTATCCTGAGCGATGCCGCTGCGCTGGTGGTCTCTGGGTTGGTCCTGGGGCTCGCATGCACATGGGTCACAACGAGGTTGCTCAAGTCATTTTTGTTCGGCGTGGGCCAGCATGATCCATTCACCGTGATAACCGTTTCAATACTGCTGTTGGTTTGCGGCCTCGTGGCGGCCATAGCCCCCGCTCGCCGCGCGGCCTCCATCGATCCGATGCAAGCGCTTCGGTCGGAATAGAAAGGCCGATCGCCTACTAGTTCAGGCGTGAGAGACTCCTCGACTATGGACAAGATGTTGCCATTGCAGGAGACGGTTGCGCTGATCTGGCTGATTCCGGACAAAAGGATCGAGCGAATGTTTCCAAAGGCGCAGGCCGAGGGCTTGTAGACGGCATCCAATCGATCCAGATGGAGAGCGAAAGGACCCTGCCAGAAGCGATGCGATTTGCTGGAGTGCTGGTGCTGGTGGTTATGGCCGGTCTGTTCGCTGCTCCGAAGGCCGCGACTTCACAAGCAAAGGACACCGAGATGGAACAGCCAACGGTTTCATACCGCACGGTAGAAGTAGACGGGCTCAACATCTTCTACCGCGAAGCAGGGCCGAAGGATGCTTCGACGATTCTGCTTCTGCATGGGCTGCCGTCGTCTTCGCGCATGTTTGATCCGCTGTTTGCGCGGCTTGGCGATCGGTATCACCTCGTAGCACCGGATTATCCGGGCTTCGGTCACAGCGACTGGCCCGATCCGAAGCAGTTCTCGTACACCTTCGACAACATCGCGACGGTGATGACGCACTTTACTGAAATGATCGGCCTCGGCAGGTATTCGCTTTACATGCAGGATTACGGGGCGCCTGTGGGCTTCAGGATGATTCTGGCGCATCCGGAACGCGTGCGGTTGTTGATTGTGCAGGATGCGGTGGCGCACAACGAAGGGCTGGGCGTGAACTGGACGACACGACGAGCATTCTGGGCCGATCGCGCAACGAACGATGCGGCTCTGCGGGCGAATCTGTTGTCGCTGCAGGCAACGAAGACGCGGCATGTCGGCGACGACCCGAATGTGGAGCTGTACAACCCGGATCTGTGGATGGATGAGTACTACTTTTTGAATGCGCCGGGGCAGGCGCAGATTCAGGACGATTTGTTCTACGACTACCGGACGAACGTCGATAACTATCCGAAGTGGCAGGCATGGATGCAGAAGACGCAGCCGCGGCTGCTGGTGATCTGGGGCAAGCACGACCTATCCTTCGATATCGGTGAGCCGGAGCGCTATCGCAAGGATGTGCCAAAGGCGGAAGTGCATGTTCTCGATGCGAGCCATTTTGCTCTCGACACAAAGGCAAACGAGATCGCAGAGCTGGTTGACGAGTTCATGCGTCAGAATAAGAACTAACTTTTGGAGCGTTCGGTGATGGCGGCGGTGCCTTTGCAGGAAGAGTTTGCGCGGCAGTTTGCGCAGGAGTGGGTTGCGGCGTGGAACAGCCACGACCTTGAGCGGATTCTGGAGCACTATGACGATTGCGTCGTGCTTATCTCGCCGGTTGCGGCGCGGCTCGTGGGCAACTATGGGCGCGTCGAGGGCAAGGCCGCGGTGCGTGCGTACTTCGAACGTGGGCTGGGGGCGTATGCCGATTTGCACTTCGATCTGACGGATGTGCTGTGGGGCGTGGAGACGATTGTTGTTTGTTATGCAAACAATGTACGCGGCGGAAAAACGGCCGAGGTAATGCAGATGAGCGCGACGGGCAAAGTGCTGAGGGTGTGGGCGAACTACGACAAGTAGCTTGCCATCTTTACTCTTCAATAAATAATCCGAGACGGAGTGAGACGGCCGCGGCGTTTCCTAAGTAACGGCTGTGACCCGAAAGTGGGACGAAGAGACCGAATGAGTGCTTGGTAAGCTTCGAGACGGTTTGCAATCACACTTTTAGGGAGATTTCTCTTGCTTAGGAGCCGTAGTGCATTTCTGGCCGGGGCATGCGCGATTGCGCTGTCGGCAGGTTCGCTTGCTTATGCCAAGCCTGTGGGTTCGCTCAGCTGTACAGGGTCGAGCAGCTCGGTGCAGTTCAATGTGAGTTATTTTACGTTTGGGATTGATCAGACGCTTAACATCGGATCGCAGTCGAGCGGCGCGGGAGCGGGCAAGGCAACGTTCCAGCCGCTCGAAGTGCATGCGGCGCTCTCAGCGTTTCAGCCGCTGCTGTTGCCGACGGCCGAGGGCCAGGCGTTCCAGAGCTGCGCATTGACTGTGACGCAGAAGGACGGCACGACGACTGAGTTCGACTTCAACCTGGTGGCGATCAAGTCGCTGACGGTGGCGGCAAGCTCATCAGCTGAGGGCGGCAATCCGGCGCAGTATACGGATGTGCAGTTCGAGTTCGGTGCGGTGAAGGTGAAGTCCTCGGGCGGCAATGATGATGGCGGCACGGGCGGAACACCACCACCAGCGCCAGGCTGGAACATCACGACGAACAGCCAATCGTAAGCAGGATTCAGGGGAAAGAAGCGGGCGCTCCGAACGATGGAGCGCCCGTTTTGTTTTGGGTGATTGTGGACTATGTAGTCCGATAAACCAGAAGCGTGCTGGGCCGGGCCGAAACGTTGAACAATCTTCGACGCAGACCTGCTTCCTCATTGAATGGCATTTTTTTGAACGTCGACTTGAAGGCCGCGCTGATGCGCAACGGATTTCATTCCCTCGATCAGCGCGTTCTCGCGTCCCGCGAGATTCGTGGGAGCGCTGAGGGTGTAGGTAAATCGCGAGCCACGCGGGAATTGTGCGAGCTTGTCTGGCAGATTCTGCTCAGTGAGGGCCTGATACTGCAGCACCGAAAATGTTGGCGCGTCTTCAGGGAACCACGAGCCCTGGATCTGAAACGGCTCGTGAGTTTGCAGCTTGATCCAATCCTCGATTTCCTCTCTCCGTTGTTCTGTTAATGTTAGCGATTTAAGCCGGGCGAGTTGTTCGGACGTGCAAATCCAGTTTGTGGCGCTGCAAATCGCGTAGACGAGATTCTGTTGCAACGCGAGAGCGCGCGAAGCTGGATCGCTGAAATCCGGGACACTCCGCAGCTCATCTTCCCTGCTCGCCCATGTGGTGTGGAACTGCTCCATGCGCGCCCAAAGTGCGGGCATGGCTTCCGACGTTCCCCAGTGGCCGAGCGCCAGAGCGGCATCCTCAGCGACCTCCGTATCAGGATCGTTCAACGTCTTGATCGCGACCGATTGGGCTATTGGCAATGCGTCAGCCAATCCCTGTAGTTGAAACGTGTAGCAGCCGGGAGATTGGCGCGCCTGCATAGAAGCTTCAACCTGTTTCACCCCATATGCAGGCGCGACTCGCAGAAAATAACGGAGCAGATGGGTCTGGGGATCACATGCCGCTCCTCCGAGTTGAGATTCGAAGACCGGTTTGATGGAATCGAAAGCGGCGGCGCTGCCGTATTCATCCAGCAGGGCGAAATCGAGGTCGCGCGCACTGCCGTGCGCAACGCGTTCAACGGCGGGCGAGGTGATCTGTGCGATCTGTTGCGGTGAGAGCAACCGGATGAGCTGCATGCTCACTTGTGAGCCCCTCTCCATGACCTCGCGCACGATTAGCGAACTCCCTAGTTCAGGGTCCAACTCGTAAATCCGCTTGAGGGCAGCATCCCGGGTCATTGCGGACATTGTGTGCGCCTCGGGCGGAGACTCATCCACGGTTTGACGCAGGATCGGGAGCATCGCCGGTCCTCCGATGAGATTCCAGCGGTATTGGATGAGGGTGTCTCGCGTGCTAACCGGAAGATCGTTCCAGGCAGCGATTAACGCGTACTGCAATTGATGACCCAGGGGCGCATCATCCATGCGAGATTCGATCAATCCATTCACGGTGAGAGCGCGGGCCTTGGGCGTCTTCGCCGGCAGAGCTGCAACGGCTAGGCTTATTACCGCGCCCGATAGTTGCTCAAGATGCGCCTGATAGGCCTTCCAGAAAGCTTGCCTTTGCTTCGAATCTGCGGGGTCCAATGCCGGTGGATTCCACGCCGGATCGCTGGTGATTTCGAGCTGGACGAGTGTCCTGATAAAGGCCTCAGTGACAGCGCGATCGGGCTCGCCGATCTCCTGCTGCAAGGTATCAATCGCCAGATGTGGGTAGGGCGATCCGTAGAGGCCAAACATCAGGTCCCACCCGATCGGAGCCTGTTCATTGGCGCCCCAAAACTGCCGAGCCAGAGCTCTGGTGGAGTCTTCGGTATTGAGGAACCTGAGAATGCGAGCGCCATGACGGGCATCTTCGCTTGAAGGCGAAGCAAGGGACTTGAGCGCGGTCTGAAGCTGATCCGATTGCCATGCAGGCGATGCGGGCACAACATCAAATTCAACTACGTTCGATCGGACGACGACGCCAA
Organism: uncultured Acidobacteriaceae bacterium; assembly: GCA_963832465.1. Lineage (GTDB taxonomy): Bacteria > Acidobacteriota > Terriglobia > Terriglobales > Acidobacteriaceae > Telmatobacter. The sequence goes on along the minus strand of CAWHUJ010000013.1, from coordinate 462,326 downwards.
TTCTTCCCCAGCGGGTTTTCTCTTTTGGATCGGGCGGCCGCCATACGCGATAACTCACCGCGTAAAGCCGATAGTGACCGGGAGCGGGGCTGCGCCATTCATTCAGGTCAGCATCGGCGAGGAAGGGTGTTTCACTGAGTTGCTGCCAGACGGTCATGCCGCCACCAAAAGAGCCGCTCCGGAAATAGCCCTCAAGTGGGTCGGGCGCCTGCGGGTCGAGGCAGTAGATTTCGGAGTGAAGACGGCCGCTTCGATCGTACCTCCATACGTCTGCCGAATATCGGTTCTTCGCGGTCGAGGTGAACGAGAGATGCAAGGGAATGATTTCGCCTTGTTGAAAGCTGGTGCGGCCGTTATCGATTGCGATGGTGAGCGTGACGTCTGGCTCAGCCGAAGTTGCTGCACAAGGATCAACAGAAGCGGCCGCGCATGGAACGGCGGCCAGCAAGAGCAATCCGAGAAATTGGAGTCGGCTCATGGCTGATGGTGAACTCCTTCTTCAGAAGAGGACAGAGGGGAACCATGCGCCGGCGGGTTCGTTATAGAGGCCGGTGGACATGAGCGTCATGGGCTGTGTGACGCGGAGGCCGTTCGCGAGGCACCAGCGGAAGAGCGCGCTGTTGCGCGTTGGAATGAGGATGCCGGCTCCGCCGAAGCTGTCGACCGAGGCGAGAAGGGCCTGGAGGTCGATGTTGGTTTCAGCGGTGGCATGGCCGGAGAAGGCAAGGGCGCTGGCGTAGCCGGTGATGCGCGCGTCGCGTTCGACGACGACGGCGGTTTTGTGGTCGATTGCCTGCGCTAGTTCGACGCCGCGGTCGAATCCGTGGACGCGTTGGGAAAGCGTGTTGCAGGCATCGAGATCGGCTGGCTGCGCGGGGCGCACGGCGCAGCCGGGGACGGAACGCGTGGTGGTGCGGCCCTGCACGCAGGAAAGCGGCTCGCGGGCGTCGAAGCCAAGGTTGGTGTAGAGCGAGAGCGAGCGGTTGTGAAAGGCAGCCTGCACGAGGCGGAGGCCGGAGACGCCATGTGCGACGGCGTGGGCGATGACGGCCTGCATGAGGAGGCGACCTGCACCGGCATTCTGCACGTCGGGATCGATCGTGATGGGACCGACACCGCCGATGATGGAGCGGAGATCGAGGCAGTTGCTGCCGATGAGGCGACCATCGAGCTCGGCAACGACCGAGTAGAAGTCCGGGGCGGAGAAGATATGGGTGAGGATGGCGATGGGGACTTCGACGGCGGGAAAGTCGCAGGGGAAGTTGTGCTGCGCATTGATGGCGACGAAGGCTTTGTAGCAGATCTGGCCACAGACCGCGGCGTCTTCAGGCCGCGCAGTGCGTGTGGTGATGTCGGGCATGGTGGGACCTTCCAAGGAAGCGAGGCAATTATACGCGGGCGTAGCAAGCAGGCAATGTCCGACGCTGACTGGAAAGTATCTGCGTTGCTATTCTTATTCGTCCTTTCTTATTTCGTTTTCCCGGAGAAGAGCATGTTGCGATGGAGTTATCCCGCCTGGTGCGTCGTTGCTGGTATGGCCTTTGTGAGTGCGTCGGCGAGCCACGCTCAATCAAATCCCGCGGAAGTGATGTCACCCGATCATCGAATCACGTTGCGCTTTGCAGTGCAGCCGGGTAAGGGACAGGGAGCTGGGCAGGACGGCCAGCTTGTGTATTCCGTTTTATTTCACGAGAAGCAGGCTTTTGAGAACTCTGCGCTTGCGCTGGAACTGGCGAATCAGCCGCGGCTTGGCGCTGCAGTTCACATCGAAGGTGCGACTCAGGGCTCCGGTGTCGACGACTATACGATGTTCACCGGCAAAGCCGCTGCGATCCACGATGTATACAACAGCCTGACGATTCACGCGGCCGAGAGTGCTACGCCGGGACGCAAGTTCGATATTGAAGCGCGTGTATACAACGGGGCGATTGCATTCCGCTACCACGTGCCACAACAGGCGGCTCTGTCGCGGTACGAGCTGACGCAGGAAGATACGGAATTTCGCCCCGTGATGGATGCATCAGCCTGGGCATTGGAACTGCCGAACTACGAGAGCGCCTACGAAAGCGAATATCTTCCGCTGTCGTTGAGCGCGTTGAGCAATCAGGGCGGCGTTGCGAGCCATATTTTGAATGGCGCGCCGATGCTGATGCACATGGCCGGTATCGCGTGGGCTGCGGTGGGCGAAGCCTACCTTGAAGGAAATGCCGCGATGTATCTGGAGAATCCGACGGGGAGTTGGACGGGGCATTACATCGTGAGCAAGATCTCGCCGCAACTCAAGGACGACGGCAAGGACACACATGGCCTGGCGGTGGACGCGAGCCTTCCTCACGACAGTGCGTGGCGGGTGATCCTGCTGGGTGACACGCCGGGTGAGTTGGTGGAATCGAATGTGTTCACGGATCTGAATCCTCCGAATCAGGTGACGGACACAAGCTGGATTCAGCCTGGCAAGGCTAGCTGGGACTGGTGGAATGGTGATCTGGGCGCGGACGGCAAGCCGGCTTACACGACCGAGAACATGAAGTATTACGTCGATTTTGCGGCTGAGTCTGGCTTCCCCTACATGATGCTCGATGCCGGGTGGTCAGGCAGAGACATTCTTAAAATGCGCGGCAATGTGGATGTGCCGGCGCTGGTGCAATATGCCGCGAAAAAGAATGTGAAGGTATGGATCTGGTTGTACTCGAAGTCGGTTGCTGAGCAGATGCAGGAAGCCTTTCCGCTCTATGAGAAGTGGGGCGTGGCGGGGGTGAAGATCGACTTCGTGCTTCGCAACGATCAGGTGGGAATCAAGTGGTATTACGACGTAGCCAAGCTCGCCGCCGAGCATCATCTGATGGTGGATTTTCACGGCGCGACGCAGCCCTGGGGCATTCAGAGAACTTATCCCAATGTCCTGAACTATGAAGCAGTGCTCGGGCTGGAGCAGAACAAGGCGGGGACGCGCGATGGTCCAGTCAACCGCGCGACGTTTCCTTTTACACGCATGTTGAGCGGGCCAATGGACTATACGCCCGGCGGATTCAACAACGTGACGCGCGAGAATTTCATTGCGCGCGACGAGAGTCCAATGGTGACGGGCACGCGAGCACAGCAACTGGCGCTATACGTCGTTTTCGAACAACCCCTGGCGATGGTTTCCGATGCGCCTTCGGCTTATGCCAACGAGCCGAGCTTCAAGTTCATCAAGGACGTTCCGACAGCATGGGATGCGACGCGCGTGCTCAACGGTATGCCGGGCGAGGTTGTGACGATTGCGCGTCAGAGTGGCCACGAATGGTATCTCGGGAGCCTGACGAACTGGACGCCGCGGGATGTGCGTGTTCCATTGAGCTTTCTCGGGAGCGGGAGATACAGAGCGGAAATCTATGAAGACGCGGCCGATGCGGGTGAGACTCCGGCGCACATTTCGATCCGGCAGCAAAAGGTGCAAGGCAGCGACACACTCACGCTGCATTTAGCGAGCGGCGGTGGCTGCGCGATTCGGTTTGTGCCGGAGAAGTGACCCCTATGCTACGGGGCTTTGTCGAAGACGAGGCGCTGCTCGGAGTCGCCGTAGATGGAGTGCTGCTCGACGAGGACGATGAGCTGGCCGGAATCGCCGGAGAGGAAGAAGCGTTGTTTGCCCCAGGCGGCGAGGCCGTTTGCGCTCTGAATGATTTCGAGGGTGCCGGCCTGCCAGGTTGCTGTGACCTGCGTGGTGCTGGGTGGCGCGCCGGGGAACGAAGAGGGCAGCTTCACGGAGTGGTCTTTGCCATCGGTGGGAACGGACCAGGTAACGGTAGCGTCGGGCATGGGGATATTGACGAAGGAGTTGTTGACTGACGCATCGGTGATGGAGAAGGTGTCGGCGGTTTGCCGAATGGTGCGCGTGAGCTGGTAGTCGGGGAATGGATGGTCAGCACCGAGGAAGCTTCGCGCGATGTTGAGGCGCCAGGCGCCGGCCAGGCTAGGGTTCTGCGCGTGTGCGGCGAGCGGGGCAGTGCTCAGAAGAAAAGCGGCGAGAGCGAGTGTAAGGCGTGTGCGCATGGTGTGTAGTCTCCCTTCGCGGTTCGTCTTGCCCCGGTTCATCGGGCAATCTCAAGCAAAACGAGGCCGTTGGGCGGCAGTTCGATAGAGAAAGTGTCGCCGGAGAGCGTGCGCGCAGCAGGCTGAGGCAGTTCAGCGGCGGAGCGCAGGTCGGCAAGTTGAGCGGCGCTGGGATATTGCGGGCTACCCATCTCGCGCCATTTGGGCACGGCCGAGCCGATCAGCATGTTGGTCTGGCTGACGGAAAGCGATTGCAGACCATTGAGTCCGGAAAAACGTAGTGTGAACTGCTTTGGCGCGCCTTTGATTTCACCTGCGCCGCTTGTGGCCGCCATGGGATTGCCGTTGGCGACGCCGCCTTCAGTCGCGGGGATGAGATTCCAGAGGAGGATGGCGAGCGAGCCATCGGTGCGGCGAGTGGCGAGGACTGGATCGGGACCGGTTTGGAGCAGGGTGTCGCCGAGCTTGTGCAGAAAGACGAAGGAGTGGAAGGACGGGCGCGCGATTCCCCACTGGTCGAGCATGCCGAAGGTCTCGTTGAAGAGGCCCGGAGGCACGCCGCCTTCTTCAAAGACATTGCTGAAGGTCCAGTAGGACATGCATTCGGCGAGACCAATGCTGTTCTTGATGGTGTCGGCGATGAAGGCTGGGTTCTGCGAGCTCCATTCGGTGATCCAGAGCGGCAGATGTGGCATCTTTGAGTCTGCGATCTGCTGTTTGACGTGCTCGACGCCGCGCGGGATGACCTGCTCGTAGGAGTACATGTGGTCTTTGCCGAAGATGCGCTTCTGCGGGTCGTTGGGGTAGACGTGGGTGGTGGCAAAGTCGATGGGCACGCCGTTGGTGGCGCAGTATTGGATGAGGTCGGGGATCCAGTCGAGTTGCGCAGTGGAAGGGCCGCCGACGCGGAGATCGGGACTGATGCCTTTAAGCGCGAGTGCGGATTGGCGGTAGAGCTCGAAGTAGTCCTGCTGCGATCCGGCCCAGAAGGAGATGTTGGGCTCATTCCAGACTTCGAAGTTCCAGTTGCGGACTTCGGCGAGGCCATAGCGCTGGATGCAGTGGCGCGCGAAGGCTTCGACGAGATCGTGCCAGTCCTGCCAGCGGCGCGGCGGCGAGACATTGCCTTTGTAGAAGAAGATGCGATTGGCACTGGTGGCTAAGGCTTCGGGCATGAAGCTGAGCTCGACGAAGGGACGCACGCCATGGTCGAGCATGAAGTCGTAGATCTGATCGACGTAGAGGAAGTTGAAGTGGCCGGGCGCGGGTGCAACGCCCATCTCGTCGTTGAAGAGGCCGTGGCAACGGACCGACTGGATGCCGGTTTCGCGCTGACAACGGATGAGGTCCTGGCGCCACTGCTCGCGCAGGCCAACGACGGTGCGATCGGAACCTGCGCATTTTTCCCAGAAGTGCGGAAAGGGGCCGGCGGTTCGAGACGCGTCGATGGCGATGGGGGCTGCTGCGGGGGAATCGGCGGTCGCACTCGCGAATAGGTGCGGAGGAGCAAGGCTTCCGGCTATGGCAGCGGCGGAGGTGGTGACGAATTGCCTGCGGTTGATCACGGGGTCTCCCGAAGAGTTCGGTGCGGAGGCAATCGTAAATCAGGGGCGGGGATGGGTGGAAGGTGTGGCCTGCATGGCCGAAGATCGATTCCGCTCATCCGCAGACGATGGAGCTGGGCCTGCGCACTGGGGCAATGTCTTCTCGTTCTCTATTCCGGAAAATGGCTGTTCCAAAGATCGGTGAGTTCGGGCCCGAAGAACCGCTTAGCGTGGTCAATCCAAGAGCATTCCTTAAGAGTTTCGGCATATTCCAAAACACAGTTACGGACAGCTCCGTCGCCTTCTGCTAGCGAGCGTTCGAAGAAGGCGATAGAGGCCCTGACTTTGCTGAGTCCAACGTCGCATTCAGATGGGTCAAGAAATTGCAGCACCTCGGCTTCCGAACAAATGAAACGAGCGAAGTCATTGAATGCCAGGATGGTCGAGTTTTCCGAAATCCATTCCTGATCGAGATGGAACTCGGGTATCGCCTGCTCTAATTCCGAAAGTACATTTTCATTCGTTATGGCCGTAATTACCGTCCATCCAACTAACTGCTTCTCGATCTCAATTTCTCAATCGCAGATAAATCGTAACCTGTGCAGGCCGATTTGCTTGACACCGTTCTATGTGAAACGGAAGGATCGTTGCTATGAGAATGCGATTGGCTGTTGTGCTTGGTGTTGCATTGGAGCTGTTGTGTGCAGGTGCGAAGGGACAGGCGCCTGTGGTGGATGCCCAGTTGAAGAGCGATCTGATCCGGCTGGGCGGGCAGATGGTGGTAGCGGGGCAGGCGTACGAGTATGACCGGCACCTGGCGGATGACATTGGCGGGAGGCTGACGGGCTCAGAGAATTACGCGAAGGCTGCGGAGTGGGCCGAGGCTGAGTTCAAGAGGATGGGCCTCGAGAATGTGCATCGTGAGTCGTGGGAGATTCCAGCGACGTGGGAGCCGGAGGGTGTTGCGGCGGCGCGCATGATCGCTCCGCATGAGCAGCAATTGCACCTGGTGAGCGAGGGGTGGAGCCCTTCAACGCCGAAGGGTGGCGTGCGCGGGAATGTGTATTACCTGGACGAGGTGACGACTGACGCGGTGAAGGCGCAGGCGGACAAGATCAAAGACAAGATTGTGCTGGTGGATGGTGAGTCGCTCGATGCCGGGGAGAAGAAGGGCTTTGGCAAGCTGTTTGACGCGCTGGACATGCTGACGAGCGTGGGCGCGAAGGCGCTGGTGTTGGGGATCGGCACGACGAATAACGCCGCAAGCATGGTGGGCATCACGAATTTTGACGGAAGCCTGGGAAATATTGTGACGGGGAACCTGGGCGCGGAGGACACGTCGCTGTTGAAGCGGCTGCTGGAGCGTGGGCCGGTGGAGATTGAGTTCAGCTTTACAAACCGCATTCGCGAGCACGTGAAAGTGGACAACGTGGTGGCGGATATTCCTGGAACGGAGAAGGACGGCGAGTTTGTGCTGGTGGGTGGTCACCTTGACTCGTGGGCGACGGGAACTGGCGCGCAGGACAACGGCACAGGAGCTTCCTCAGCGATGGCGGTAGCGCAGGCTGTGAAGGCGGCGGGGCTCAAACCGCGGCGCACGATGCGATTTGTGTTGTTTGGCGGTGAAGAAGAAGGATTGATTGGATCGCTGCGCTATGCGAAGGCGCATGCGAGTGATGCGGCGAAGTGCGTGGGCGTGTTCGTGACGGATACGGGCGCAGAGCCGCCGAAGGGCTGGTATGTCTTTGGCCGCAAGGATGAGGTGGATGCCCTGACGGCGCTGAAACCTTATCTCGCTCCGCTGGGCGCGGACGGAACGACGGATGAAGGACGCTTCACCTTCGAGACGGATGAGGCGCCGTTTCTCGTCCAGGGCGTGCCGGCATTTGTGTTGTGGACCCCGGTAGATAAGTACTTCACGCTGCACCACAAGCCGAGCGATACGTTTGACAAGGTGAACCAGCGCGATTTGAACCTGGGCGCGGCGGTGGTGGGACTGACGGCGTATGCCTTTGCGGATTGGCCGGGCGAATTGAAGCACTTTTCGACGGCGGAACTTGAGAATCAGCTCAAGCAGATTGAGGCGCTGGATGACTATAAGGACCTGCAGGCTCACGGGGTTATCTGATCTGGTCTCAATGCGAGCGCGTGGCTGCAGCGAGGCCGAGGGTTGATCCGCGGCGGCCGGGAGCGTTGGCGAGGGCGGTCTGAAAAGCTGTAGCGGCGGCGTGTCGGTTGCCCTGTTGGAGGTAGAGATCTCCCAGTTGCTCGCGAGCGGGAATGATGGGGCCGGGGGTGACGGGGAGTTTTTCGATCGCGTCTTCCTCGTCGGCGGCGCTGCGTAGAATTGCGACGGCCTCTTCAGGTTTGTTTGCCGCTTGTGCGGTCCACGCAGCGACTTCGCGCTCCATGACGTGTACCTGATCGGCCCAATAGCCGTTTCCTGATGTGTGGAGCCGCGCTTCGAGCTGACGGAGGGTTTCTGCCTCCTTATTTGCTGTTTCGAGATGGCCGTTTCTGGCGGCGCCGAGGCCGCGCGCCCAGACAGCGATAGCGCTCACGTGGGGTTGCGATGAAGTGGGAGGATCGGCGACTTTTTGGGCATCGCTCCACTGGCCTTGTTCGACGATGAGGCGGATCGGCATGGCGGTTGCGGCATAACCGATTTTGAAGTCGGCCCTATTCAGATCGGGCATTGCTCTGAGTTGCTGAACGACTGCGGCGGCATCGGCGTTACGACCAGTTTGCAGATACGCGTAGACGAGATAGTCCATGGCGTGGAGTTCTTCGCCGATGTCGCCCTGGCGCTGTGCAGCGTCGCGTGCAGCGAGGTTCGAGGAGATGGAGTCGTCCCACAGGCCTAGCCTGGTAAAGATGTGCGATGGCATGTGCAGTGCATGGGGAGCGGATGGAGCGATGCCGGCATAGGCGCGCGCGGCGGCGAGTCCACGTGGGGCGAGTTCCTGATTGTCGTAGGCGTGAATGAGGTAGTGAGGTATGCCGGGGTGGTCAGGGTTTTGGCGCCACAGCGGCTCAAGAATATCGGCTGCCTGCTTTTGCCTCAGGTGCCGTTTGTCAGTGGGCAAAGCGTTTGAGATGAGGGCGAGCGCGTAGAAGACGTGGGCCTCGACGTCGTTGGGGTTCGCTGCCGCAAGATCGTGCATGGCCGTTTCGTAGTTCAAAAGGCGCGTGCGATAAGGGGTTGTGGAGGCATCCTGAAAGATGAAGCCGAGGGCTTGGATGAAGGTGCGCTCACGCACGGAGGCGGAAGCTTCGAGCGCTTTGGCCTGGCTGATTTCCTGCTGGGCGATGGGGATGCCGGCGGGCGGAAGGGCCGGCTCCCACAACTGGTGGAAGTGCGTCATGGCGATGCCCCAGTGGGCGATGGCACAGTGCGGATCCTGCTCGAGGACGCGCTGGAAGCTTTCGGCTGCAGGCTGGTAGGCGAAGGAGTGCAGGAGTGCGACGGCGCGATTGAATTCCTGCTGCGTTGCCGGCTGACAGGAAGTGGGGAATGAGACGGAGCCCAGCTTTTCGGGCGCGGGGTGATTGTGCTCTTCCTGCACGGCAGCAAGAGCCGGGAGCAGCAATCCCAGGATGAGGATGAGTCGCACCAGTGCAGGCTCCGCGATGTAGCGTTCCGGTGCCCAAATTCTACGACGAAACGGACTCCTCGGATGATCGCGTACGTGATTGCGACGATTGTCGCCAGCGGCCTCTCTTCCACAGGGATTGGAGTGGCGTGTGGAAAGCGTGGAAGACGCGGCAGGTGTGGAGAATGCAGGCGCGGGAAGTGGTTGATTGGCGCGGGTGCGGACGCAGTTTTCACAAAACGAGCGGAGAATTCACAGGGGTTTTGAAGGTGGCTGTGGGAAGCGTGGAGAAGCAGGGGTGGTTTGGAGGTGTGTGGGGCGGGTTTTCCATTTCTCCTGAATTGCACAGGTGAGTTTTAGAAATTTGGGATGGGTGGTAAGTGCGCGTCCAGAGCGGTTATGGGTGAGGTTTCCACTTTTCCTGCGTGAACTACGGCTACTACTAGTTCTTTTAATTACTAAACAAGTGAAAAACCCCCTAACCGTAGCGGCTGCGCACGAGGTGAAGAAAAGAGTGATTCCCTTGTGCGGCACAGACTGTTTATATTTCGTGGAACGTCTCTTCCCCGGATTCGTCTTCGAGGTTCGTCGATGGTGCGGAGCTTTTGCTCATCTCTCTCGTTGATGGTGCTTGTTGTCTTCTGCGTTGCCGCGGCCGCTCAATCCAATGGCGGCGAAGTGGTCACGCTTGGGCAGTCGTCTGTGCCGCTGTATGGGCCGTGGAAGTTCACAGTGGGCGACTCGCCGGTGGATGCGAAGACCGGGAAGCCGCTGTGGGCGGAGCCAGGCTTTGATGACTCTCGATGGGAGGATATGGACCTGAAGCCGAAAGATGGGGCCACCGACCCTATTTCGGCAATGAGTGGATTTGTGCCAGGTTGGACCGTTTTCGGTCACCCAGGGTACTGGGGCTATGCGTGGTACCGGCTCAAGGTAAAGGTGCAGGCGCGGGCAGGAGAACCGCTTGCCCTGGCGGGGCCGTCCGATGTCGACGATGTTTACCAGGTGTTTGCCAACGGAGAGCTCGTGGGCCACTTCGGCAACTTCAGCGGAAAGACTCCGACAGGCTACTACTCTCAACCGATGATGTTTTCGCTGCCTAAAACCGGCGTTGAAGGCGCCGCGGATGGGATATCGAGCCGGGTTCTGGCCTTCAGGGTATTTATGTTTCCCTCAACACTCACGGAACAGGCCGACGTGGGAGGCCTGCACACTGCGCCGGTGCTGGGCGATGCCGAGACCGTGGCCGCGGGCTATCAGATGACCTGGCTTGAAATCCTTCGCGGCTATGCTCTGGCGGCTTCGCTGATACTGGTGTTCAGCCTGACTGCGGTGATGGCGTTCACACTGATGTTGTTTGACCGCTCCGACCGGGTCTATCTCTGGATGGGAGCGCTTTTTCTTCTGCAGACCGTCAGCAATGTGCTGCTTGTTTTAGGTATCTGGACACAAACCATCGGCATCACCCAGGAGCAATTGCTCAATGACGGGTTGCTGAATTCTCTGACCTTCGCCGGATGGGTAATGGTGTGGTGGGTGTGGTTTGGACGTCAACGGCCAGTGTGGACACCTCAGGCTGCGGCGGTTCTGGCTGCGCTCTACCTAGTCACCATTGTGATCGGCCAGGAGATGATCGTCGGACTGGTGCCGCATCGGGTCGCCGCGGCCTTTTTGACTGCTACGGTCGTGGTCCGGCTGCTCTTCCTTGGGTTGCAGTTGTGGATCGTCTTTCTTGGAATCAGGAGGCAGGGGCTGGAAGGATACCTGGTGCTGCCCGCTGTTCTTCTATGGGGTTTAAGTACCTTCACAGCCGAACTGTCTATTCTGCATATTCCAATACGCTGGACGTTCTTCGGCCTGAGTTTTCGGCTTGGCACGGCCTCGAGTTTTCTTTTGTCTGTGGTGGTCGCTGTGCTGCTGGTGCGACGGCTGATCACGTCAATTCAAAACCAGAGGCAGATGGCTCTGGATGTGAAACAGGCGCAGGAAGTGCAGCAGGTGATTTTGCCGGAGGCGCGGCTCACAGTGCCGGGGCTGGTGGTGGAGAGCGAATACCGGCCGGCGCGAGAAGTCGGGGGAGATTTCTTCCAGATCATTCCTAACCGGGAAGATGGCAGCCTGCTGATTGTTGCCGGCGATGTGACTGGCAAGGGACTGAAGGCGGGCATGCTGGTGGCGCTGCTGGTGGGCGCTATCCGCAGCACGGCTGAGACTGATCGGGATCCAGTGCGGATGCTGGGCGCGTTAAATCGGCGGCTGCTGGGACGCGGCGATGCGCAAGCGACTTGCCTTGCTTTGCGTATTGACGAGGATGGATCAGCGATTCTGGCGAATGCGGGCCATCTGCCACCGTATCTGAATGGCGAGCCGCTGGAGATAGAAGGCGCGCTGCCGCTGGGAATGGTTCAGGATGTCGAGTTTTCTGTGATGCGTTTCCATTTGAAGACTGACGACAGGCTGGTTCTCGTTTCTGACGGCATCGCGGAAGCTACGGATGTTGATGGGCACCTTTTCGGCTTCGAGCGCATACGCGAGCTGCTCGGCGCGGAGCGTTCTGCCGTTGAATTAGCGGATGCGGCGCAACGCTTTGGCCAGGAGGATGACATCAGCATCATCTCGATCACACGCGGCGCGGTGGCGGAACCAGCGCTTGCGTGAAGGACGGCTACGGGTTTTCTTAATTCTTTTAGAGACGGATTGCCGCTGACCGTCTTACCGGGTATCTAAGTCGGGCATCTAAGTCTTTTTGGCGATCGCAAGGATCGTCTTCCTCGGCCACGCAGGGAACCCTTCGGCAAAATCGAAGTGGAGCGCTTATGGAAAACAAACCGACGGTCATTGTGACCGGAGCCTCGCAAGGCATTGGCGAGGCGATTGTTCAGATCTTTCTGGATCGGGGCTACAACGTCGTAGCCGCCGCGCGCAGCATGTCTAAAGCGGGACTCGCTGCGTCTCCGAGTCTCGCTTTGGTGGACGGAGATATCACGCAGCAGGCGACAAGCGACAAGGTGACGCAGACGGCGATTTCCACCTTCGGTTCGATCGACCATCTTGTGAACAATGCAGGGATATTCAAAGGCAAGGCGTTCACAGATTACACAGGAGCTGACTTTCACAACTTCACCTCGATCAATCTTGGAGGGTTTGTGCTGATGACTCAGCTGGCGGTAAAGCAGATGCTGGCACAGGGCAGGGGCGGCAGCGTCACGACGATCACCGCGGCGCTGGCCGATAATCCGATGACTGATTCTCCTGCCGCGATTGCAATGATGACGAAGGGCGGCCTGAACGCGGCTACGATCAGCCTGGCGATCGAATATGCGAAGAGGAATATTCGCTTCAATGCAGTTGCGCCGGGTGTGGTGGACAGCCCGCTTCATGCGGGCAACTCGATCGATGCTTTGAAGAGCAGTACGCCGATGGGCATCGTCGCTGAGCCGAAGGATATTGCTGAAGCGGTGGTTTATCTGACAGAAGCTCGTTATGTAACCGGGGAGGTGCTGCACGTGGACGGCGGTGCGCACGTTGGGCGATGGTAGCGGCGAAAGGAGGCGGCGCAGAACAGAGGCTTGCGGAGCTGGGCATCGAGCTTCCTGCAGCTCCGACGCCGTTCGGGAGTTACGTTGAGGCTGCGCAGAGCGGCAATCTTCTCTTCCTGAGTGGAATGCTGCCGGTGGTGGATCATAAGCCGAAGTACACGGGGAGACTTGGCAAGGAACTGGACGTGAAGGCGGGACAAGATGCCGCTCGCCTGGCGACGCTTGGCGGTCTTGCCGCGGCGAAGCATCTCCTGGGATCGCTCGACAGGATTACGCGCGTGGTGCGGTTGGCGGTGTATATCGCGACTGCCGGAGACTTCTTCGATCAGCCGCCGGTAGCAGACGGCGCCTCGGACCTGTTGCGCGATATCTTTGGCGCCGATAAGTTACCCGTTCGCGCGGTGATCGGCGTGGCCAGCCTTCCACTGGGAATGCCGGTGGAGGTGGAAATCACCTTCGAGGTGGCCTAGGAGATCACCTGGCGGAGATACTGGTCCAATACTCATCCAATACTCGCCAAATACTCGTCGAGGTCCTGGACGCTTGCTGAAGGAGTAGCGAGGCCGACGTAGGTATCGGGGCGGAGAAGATAGCAGGCATTGCGCTCGAGTCCGGCCTTTTCGTGCTGAGGAGTGAACGGGAAGAGATGCAGCGGGAGATTCCGCGAACGGCAGAACGCGGTGAGCTCTGGCGAGGGAGTGCCGTAGACGTGAGCCTGCCAGCCGATGGTGTTCAGCACGGCATAGTTGTCACTGCCATTGACGCGCAGCCACGGCAGGCGGTCGCCAGCATGGACGCTGCCGGCCTTTCCCCTGCTGACGGGTGAGTCGCGGTACTCGATCATGGTCTGGGAGACGACGCGGAAGAGGAATTCGCGAACGGTATCGAGCTTGAAGCCGGCTGGCGCGATGATTGGCGCTACATGGGACCGCACAAAATCGGCAAAGCTGCCTTGCGCTGTAACAAAGCTAAAGATTCGATCAGTGGTGGCGACGAGTTTTTCAGCGAAGGCGCGGCGCTCGATCTGGTAGGAGTCGAGGAGCTGATCAGGAGCGGAGTTGTGGAGGACGGCGGCGAGCTTCCACGCGAGGTTGATAGCGTCACCGATGCCGGTATTCATTCCCTGGCCGCCTGCGGGACTGTGCACATGTGCGGCGTCGCCGGCGAGGAAGGCGCGGCCCTTGCGATAGAAGTCCGTTACGCGATGGTGGACGCGATAGGTGGAAAACCAGTTGAGCTGGTCGATGTGGAGGTTGAGGTGTTCGATGGCCGTCTGTCCCACGTCGTCGAAGGTTAATTTGTCGGCGATGTGAGCACGGGACTCATCGATGGTGCCGATGAGACGGGAGCGGCCTTTGTCGTCATAGGCGAGGATCAGCATGAAATCGGAGGATTCGAGGTCTATGTGAGCCTCGCCGTTGGCCGCGGGGCCGCTGATGTTGACGTCTGCGACGTAGAAGGTCTTGCTGTAGGTGCCACCGGGAAATCCTGCGCCGATGGCATGGCGAACGGTGGAACTGGCTCCGTCGCAACCGACGATGAAGCGCGCTTCGGATTCTTCAGCGCCGCCGGGTCCGTTAAGCTGGGCGACGATGTGATCACCCTTGTCTTCGAAGCTGACGAGTTCAGTCTGGCGATCGACGGTGACGCCGAGTTCCTGAAGCCTGGCGACGAGAAGGCGCTCGTGCAGGTCCTGCGGAAAGACGAGGACAAAGGGATAGGGCGTGAGGTCGGATCCAACATCGCGGAACTCGAGATGAGCTCTTTTTTTGCCTCCCGCCCACATGTTGATTGCGGGGTCGCGGTGGCCGGCGGCGACAACGGAATCGGCGATGTCGAGCTGACGGTAGAGCTCAAGGGTGCGGGCCTGGACGGCCATAGCGCGCGAGGTTGTGCCGGGGCCGTCTGTTCTGTCGATGATGCGGACGCGGACATTCTGGCGGGTAAGCCAAAGCGCGAGGACGAGACCGGTGGGCCCTGCGCCGACGATGAGGACGTCTTTGGAGATCATGCGGATGGAGGCCTCTCAGGAGGAAATCAACGGGATTTGGATGAGGGAACAACACAACATGTTGCAACGATGCCACGGAATCCAGAGAAATGGCCGGTTTTTCCAGAAGCCTGGGATTGTTATGGTGAATACAATCAGTTGCAAGAAACGAAGTTTGTTTCCCTTGGCCTGCTGCGCGTTATAAGCTGGGGCCAACCGGGCCGGGAGCAGACGTGGAAGTGACGTAAGCGAACGGGTTTAGGGTCTGATTGCGGGGAACCAGAGGCAGATTGTGGACGGCAACCGGCCAGGCGCGAAGCGTGGCGGATGAGAGCAGGGATTTATGGCGATCGTGGAAACGGAAGTAGAAAAGCCAGCCACGCAGGGGGCAGCGATGGAAATTACGGTAAGCCGTCAGGAACTGCTGAAGGAACTGACCGCGACGCAGAGCGTGGTGGAGCGGAAGACAACGATTCCGATTCTGTCGAATTTTCTGATTGAGACAGACGGCGACCGCCTGAATATCACAGCGACGGATCTGGACCAGGCGATCCGGACGAGCGCGCAGGCGAAGGTGAAGAAGGCCGGCTCGTGCACGGTGCCGGCGCGGAAGCTCTACGACTACATCAAGCTGCTGCCGGAAGGCGACATCTCGATCAAGCTGCTGGATAACCACTGGGTGCAGATTCGCAGCGGGCGCTCGAATACGAAGATGGTGGGCATGGCGCGGGCGAATTATCCGCAGGTGCCTGAGTTCCCTGCCGTGACGGCGACGAGCATTCCTGCAGCCGCGCTGAAGACGCTGATTGCGCGCACGATTTTTGCGATTTCGAATGAGGAGTCGCGGTACACACTGAATGGCGCGCTGCTGGTGCTGAAGGCTGAGTCGCTGGCGATGGTGGCGACGGATGGGCACAGATTGTCGTTTGTCGAGAAGCCGGGCGAGACGCTGGAGGGCATCAGCGGAGAGAAGCGTGTGCTGATTCCGCGGAAGGCGCTGCAGGAGCTGCAGCAACTGCTGGCGAACAGCGATGCGGAGAAGGTGGAGTTTGCCGATGATGAGCACACGCTGTTCTTCAAGGTTGGACACCGGACGCTGAGCACGCGGCGGCTTTCAGGGCAGTTCCCGAATTACGAGGCGGTGATGCCGCGCGACAACACGAAGTTTGCGGTGGTGCGGTCGAGCGAGTTGTCGCAGGCGATTCAGCGTGTGGCGCAGTTTGCGGATGAGCGGTCGGGCGCGGTCCGGCTGCGCCTGGAAAGCAACGAATTGAAGATCAGTTCGCAGTCGACGGAGAGCGGTGAGTCAGAAGATACGATCGATACGCCGTACTCGGGCGATCCGATTGTGGTGGGCTTCAACTCGTCGTACATCATCGACTTTTTGAAGGCGCTTGGGAACGAAGGCGAAGTAAGGCTGGAGTTCAAGGATTCGCAGAGCGCGGGACAGGTGCGGCCGGAGGATCCGGATGCGGAGTTCAAGTCGCGCTATGTGCTGATGCCGATGAGGATTTGAAAAGACAGGGACTGAGGGACTAGGGACTAAGAGAGGCCTGGCGCGATGCCGGGCCTTTTGTTGAGGGAAGGTCGTTGAATGTTTGGTTTGGGAAAAAGCAAGGCACAAGATGACCGCCCAGAGATAAGAGATGTGCTGTTCGGCGACGTTCCCATTTCCCGATGGCTCGGCTCTTCTGACAGCAACGAAGAACCGTGGCCATCATTTCGTGCAGTTAAGCGAAGTCTCGATGAGGACGAAACGAGTTCTGCCAAGCAAAACCTGCAGAAGATTATCGAGATGCCTGATTTGGAGTCTCGCCACTACCTTCAGTCTTGGCATTTTCTTCGGAGCCTGGGAATCAATCCGGGAAGCGAGAAGGAAAAAGAACTACTGGGCGTTGTGGTGGAAGTCGGCATGCCCAAGGGCGTGGATCTAGTGGCCGCCTATGCTGATCGTCACGCTCGCTATTTCAACTTCAGCGGCGCCGCGGTTATTTGGGAGAGACCAGATCACCACCTCGACGCAGCTATCGCCAACGTTCTGGCGGCGGGATCGACGATTCTGGGAGTGATTGGTCCGTGGGACAAAGCGAGGCCTGCCGCACCGCCGAATGGGCAAGCACGAATCAATCTGCTGACCCCTTCAGGGCTTCACTTTGGGCAGGGGCCACTCGACACCCTGATGAAGGATGCGCGCGGCGGCCCTGTGATGGGCGCAGCGCTAAGGCTGATGCAGGAACTGATTCGACTAACTAAGAAATGAACCGATCAGCGCGGAAAGATCTCTGTGGGGCGATCATTCTTGTGAAATTTGTTTTGCCGAGAGACCTGAATCTTACGAGCGCGGCGAAGCTGAGGTCGGCGCTGGGCTGACGTGGGGTTGGGGCTGGATAATTTTCCGGCGGCTATCGATTTTCCGATCCAGAGCGTCGAACCAAGTGATGCCGGTCACGGTCTCTGCCAATCCGGACACAGCGACCCTCGCAGGCCCGGTTCCACCCGCGAAGCCTCTACCGTATTTTCAGTACCTGCGGGCAGTTCGCCGCAATTTCATTGAGGCCCTCGACGAGAGCATGTACCACGCTCCCATCGTCCGGCAGGGAACGTGGTTCTCGCGCAGCTTCATCGTCAATCACCCTGCGGGAATTCGTCGAGTCCTTCTCGAAAACGCAGCGAATTATCCAAAGGCCCGTGTCGAGCACCGAATCCTCGGCCCCGCCATGGGGAATGGCCTCATCCTCAGCGAAGGCGAAACGTGGCGCGCCCATCGCCGCATCATGGCGCCGGCCTTCGATCACCGCACCGTCGAGCGCTACGCTCCGGTGATGGTCGATGCCGCACGCAAGCTGGCGAACCGCTGGGCCACGCTCTCTGCGGGCACCTCCGTCGAGATGGAGGAGACGATGATGGAACTGACTCTCGAGATCATCTCCCGCTCGATGTTCGATGCAGACAGCGACGTCATCAAGTGCATTATCCGCGAGGGCTCCGCGCACTATCAGGAGATCATGATGGTCGGGCTGCTCGAGTTCGTGCCCGGTGTCGGCCGGGTGTGGAGCGCCTGGAAAGGCAGGCGAGGAAGAGCAATCATGCGCGACTTCAACCGCGCCATGTATGAGCTCATCGCAGCGCGCACTCAGAATCCTACGGGCAACGGTGACCTCCTGGACCTGCTGATCTGCTCCCGCGACGAGGAGAGCGGCACAGGCATGAGCGCCCACGAAATTCGCGACCAGGTCTTAACCATTTTTGTGGCCGGCCACGAAACGACGGCCCTCTCTCTCATGTGGACCTGGTACCTGCTCGCGATGCACCCCGAGCACGAAGCCCGCATGCACGCCGAACTCGACCGTGTGCTCGGTGGCCGCGAGCCCTGCTGGGCTGATGTGGCGAAGCTCACCTTCACACGGATGATCCTGCAGGAATCGATGCGCCTCTATCCCGCCGTGCACACGCTCGCCTTTCGTGAAGCGCAGCAGGACGACATTGTGTGTGACGTGCGAATCCCGAAGGGCTCGATGGTCACGATCATGCCATGGCTCATACACCGCCATCGCATGCATTGGGAGAATCCTGACCGCTTCGATCCGGAGCGCTTCTCATCCGAAGCCAGCGCCAGCCGCGACCGCCTCGCTTATCTTCCCTTTGGCTTCGGCCCCCGGATCTGTATCGGCGCGGCTTTCGCGATGACGGAAGCGGTCCTGATCCTAGCTACCCTTGCTCAGCGGTTCCGGCCTCGCATCACTCCAGGTTGGCGTATCGAGCCACAAGCCATCTTCACGCTGCGAGCGAAATTCGGGATGCACATGCAAATCATGCCGCGCTGATGTAGACGGAGACGCGTCGGCCTGTTTCAATTCTGTCTTCTGAATCATCTGCGGCCATAGGGAATTGGGGTCGGAATTGAATATTGTGTCTGCGTCGGCGGGGAAGATGAACCAGGCGCCCAATTGCACTTCGGCCCGCAGTTGATCCGGCGTCCATCCGGCGTATCCCGCGTAGACGTGAAAGACGGCGGGGTCTGGCCGGGACAGAATGATTTGCTCGAACTGGAGTTTGTCGTTGATCAGATAGACGCCATCGAAGAGATTCACAGCCTTGTCAATTTTGGCCTTGGGCTGAAAGAGTGCGACGACCGCTGAAGATTCAACGGGGCCCCCGAGATAGATGGGGTCGCTGCGGTTTTTCGCGGCCTCGAGATTAAGAACCTGAGAGAGAGGCACGTCGGTGCGCCGGTTGAGAACGAGTCCGACGATGCTCTCGGCGTCGCTGTGAATCAACAAGATCACGGTTTGGGCGAAGCTGGGATCACCGAGGTCGCGGCCGGCGACGAGCAACTTTCCGACACCGAGATCCTGGGGATTCTTTAACTGGATCGGCAGGAATAATGGCCGCGATTCGTTTTTCCTGCTGTCGTTCGGAACCAATGCCGGATCGGCAGGAATAAAAGCGCGCAAAGCCGGATGTGCGGGGGGTACTTCAGATTCTGCGTGACAAAAGTTGACCGTTCGAGGCACCGCCAAGACAACGATGGCCAGAAGGACGGCGAGCGGGAATCGATTGCCCAGTGACATGACGGTATCCTTCCCGGGAGCAGGAACTGCGTCTGCCATTCACAACCGGAATTTGACCGAGGCTAAGAGGCCGATGCGTGCGTAGCTGCGCGCGTGGCGGGCCGTAATTGTTCTGATGAGGGCAGGTGAGGTGCGGATGTACGGGTGAGCGAGACGACACTGATGTCGTCCTCCTGGCCGAAGTGCTGGGCGGCGCGGGCGATCTCATCCGCGGGTTGGCTGGAGATGGCAGCGGTTCGGTCGAAGCCGAAGAGTGCGCCGTTTGGGTCGCGGGCTTCGACGACACCATCTGTGATGAGAGTGAGCTGCTGGTTGCCGGCAATTTCGAAGGTGGATTCGGTGTAGGTTGCATCCACAGAGAGGCCAAGCGGTAACGCATTTTCGAGGGGCAGCTCTTTGCCATCGAGGTAGGGCGCAATGTGACCAGCATTGGCGACGGTGAGAGTGCCGTCTGCGTCAGCGCGCAGGACGAGGCAGGTGGTGAAGCCGCCGCAGCTGTGCCGAAGGGTGCGCTGATTCATGGCGGCGAGGATTTCGGCGGGTCTGCCGGTGTAGTTAGCCTCGGTGCCGAAGGTGCCGACGAGGAGCGAGACGGTCATTGCGGCGGGCATTCCCTTGCCGCTGACGTCGCCGATGACGATGAGCACCGCACCGTTGTCGAGGGGCCGAATCTGGAAGAAGTCGCCGCCGACTTCGCCTGCGGGCTTGTAGATACCGTTGATGGCGAACCCGGGAACAGTGGGGAGTTCTTTGGGAAAGAGCATCTGCTGCACGGTGCGTGCGGCTTCGAACTCTGCGGCGAGACGCTGCTTTTCGCGGCGATCCTGAATGAGGTCGCGAACGTAGATGACGAGCGTGGCGATTGCAAGAAGAAGGATCCCAATGGGATTGAGGCTCCAGCGCCAGCCACCGATGTCGATATACCGTGGGAGATGCGTAACCGCACGGAAGAAATCCGAGACTGTCCAGCGGATGAGGATCAGAATGGCGAAGATGACGGCCAGCCGGCGATCGCGCTGCTGGCCAGAGCGGAAAGCCTGAAAGACAAGGATGCAGAGGAAGATTTCGGTGATGTCCATCGCGATCATCCTGTAGGGCAGGAACCAGGGGAACCAACCCAAGGCGATGACCGCCAGACACAGAGGCCAGACGAGGAGCGACCAGCGTCGATTGGGCACGCGCATGGCTTCCCCGGCAATGATCACGAGGAATGGCGCCGCGATACAGACGAGCACCCAATCGATCGCATCGGCGTGGCAATAGACGGTAATCACCTGAACACCGACGAGGAAGAGGTACGCTCCCATGTTGCGAAAGAAGCGGAAGTCGGTTGCCGCGCGCCAGATGGCGAGGTAGGCGACGCCAAGAGAGAAATAGAATACGGCATAGATGAGCAGCGGTGAGTTGCGCAGCTGCTCATCGGCGGGAACGGGCGGAAATATTTGGCTGATCAAAGGTGAATTTGCCGCGGCCAATGCGAGGAGATGCACCATTTAGAACGATCCTATAAGGCGGCAAGGCTGCCGAGGGAGAGCCGGCAGGGATGCGACCAATTGTAGCTTGGGCGCGCAGCGACCCGTTCAATAGCGGATTTTCACCCACAACGCAGAGGCGAAATGCTTCATGAGTTGTTGATTTACCTCATCGGCCAGTTCGATCGTGAGTCCATGCGCGGCATCTGAGTACTCGATCAACTTAGCGCCGGGTATGCCGTGCGCCAGCGTGCGGGCACTCAGCGGAGAGAAGATGGGGTCGTGTCCGCCGCAGATGACCAGCGTGGGCTTGCCACCAAGCTGGGAAAGCTGATGCGTTGAGTCGAAGTTGCGTAACGCGCCGAGCTGCTTCATGGCGACTGGAGGCGAATCTGCCAGGTCGTGGCCAAAGAGCGGTGCGAGGCGAGAGGCTTCGAGGGCTAAATCATGCGCCTTGCGGTAGCCGGGTGAAAGGACGATCTCGAGGAAGGCTGCCCGTCGCGACTTGCGTGAGCCAATGCGCGTCCGCAGGCCCAGGACGAGCATGGGGAGGGTGACTCGGGTGGCATCTGCTCCGCGGGCGGAAGTGCAAAGCAGCGCCAGGGTTCGCACACGTTTTGGTTCTCGCAGGGCCAGAGCCAGAGCCACGCAGCCGCCTAACGAATGGCCCACTACATGGGCTGACTCTGCGCCGGCTGCGTCCATGACGGCGAGTGTGTCGCTGACCATACGATCTACGGTCAAAGAGCGCGGAACCGGCTGGCTCTTTCCGACGCCGCGATTGTCGAAGGTGATGCACCGGTAGCGTGAGCTGAGAGCGTCGACTTGCGGCTTCCAGCCTTCGCCGTGCAACCCGACACCCTGGATCAAAACGACAGGGTCGCCTTCACCCCGCACCTGAAAGTGAATGCTGCATCCGTCGACTTCAACGTTCCGTACCATTAGCCATCCTTCTTTGAAGCTTTGAAGGCTCTTGTCTTCTACGAATTTATCCGTATGCCAGTTTCAACGTCGACGTTTTGAACTTCGAAAATCTTTTCGTCACCGAGCCGGGGAGTCTCCTGTCAAATAAGCGCATGGGTAAGAGTGACCACGCGGCGATCCGGGCGGTTCGTTCGGGAGACAAGGATGCCTACGCCGAGTTGGTCAGGGCCCATGGCGGCACAGTGTTTCGCGTGGCCCGACGCATCACGGGCAATGATGCCGATGCCGAGGACGTGGCGCAGGAGACGTTTCTCCGCGCTTATCGCAGTCTGGAGAGCTTTGAATCGCGGGCGAATTTCGGCACGTGGATCTATCGGATCGCGGTGCGCTGCGCACTGGACAAACTGCGGGGCAGACGTCCCGAGCGGGAAGGGCTGGAAGAGGAGAACTCGGACGGTGATTTGGCGCCTGTTCAGGTTGCCGACCGCGCGCCCGGACCGGAGCAGCTCGTGCAGAGCAAGGAGATCGCAGCGTACAGAGAGGCTGCAATGGCGAGTTTGACGCCGCTGGAGCGGACAGCTTTCACGCTGCGGCACGTGGAGGATTGTTCGTCGGAGGAGATTGCGGCAGTGCTCGATGTCAGTCCCGAAGCTGTGAAACAGGCGACCTATCGAGCGGTGCAGAAACTGCGAAAACGTCTCGCGATCTTGAGGGTGAGAGTATGAATCATCTTAATCACGAAGAATTGATCGATCATATGTACGGTGAGGGCGCTGCGGGCGCCGTCGACCACCTGGAAAGCTGCTCGGCGTGCGCAGATGCGCTCAGGGCGCTGAAGGCCGATCTTGCTGAAATGTCATCCTCCGCTTCAGCGGATCCTGACGCGGCCTATGAGGATCGGCTTTGGAACGCGATTTCTCCGCAGCTGGTTCCCTACCCACAAAGGCGGCAGATCTGGTTGCGCCCAGCACTCTGGTTGAGCCTGGGCATGGCGGGCGCGTGTGCGGCGCTGATTGTTGCGGCATTTTATGCGGGGCGAGTCTGGGAGCATGGTCACCAGCCCCGCGTTACTGCGTCGATTTCGCCCGCGCCTGTGCAGAAGAAAGTTGTTGTGGTGCTGTTGAGCGATCATCTGGAGCGGTCGGAGCGGCTGCTTCTGCAACTGAAGCATGCCGACGCGGATGATACGGCAATGCTGGCGCCGATACGCGACGAAGCGCGAAGCCTGCTGGAGACGAACCGCACATTCCGCGAAGAGGCCGAGAAGACGGGCGATCCCAGCATGACGGCGGGTCTCGATCGCCTGAATCAACTTCTGACTCAGTTGGCCGATCAACAGGGCGGGTTGAATGCCGCGGCGCTTACGAAGTTACAGGACGAAATGAACGCGGAGGGACTTCTGCTGGAGGTCCGCGTTTTGCGCTCGAGGCTGCCTGAGCGAGGGCACCTCAAAGGAGGCACGGCATGAACTGCCGACTTGATATTTCGACTGCAGTACTTGCAGCCGGGCTCTTGTTATCCGGCGCGCATGCGGCGCGCGCTCAGGGCGCGAATCTGCTGGAAAGTGGCGCCACGCTCGGTGCGGCGAGTCCTCTGAGTCTGGGCGGTGCGGCTGACTCGGCCGACAGCGGCGCGTATGTGCAGGGAACGCGGGCTATCAACGATGGACGCTGGGCTGACGCTGTGACGATCTTTTCTCAGGTTGCAAGCCAGGCGGGAGAGCATGCCGATGGCGCGATTTACTGGAAGGCCTACGCGCAGAACAAGCTCGGCCAGTCGAACGCCGCGCTGGAAACCTGCGGTGGGTTGAGGCAGGCTCATCCGGGAAGCAAATGGATCGAGGAGTGCGAAGCCCTGGAGATCGAGATTCATGCCAGGACGGGTCAGCCTGTTCAGCCGAATGCGGTGCAGAGTGACGACCTGAAGCTGGTGGCACTGGCCAACCTGATGCAACACGACGAAAAGAGCGCGCTGGCGGAGATCGACCAGATACTGAACAGCAACGATTCCTCAGAAAAACTGAAGCACGGCGCAGTACTCATCATGGGGCAGCATCACACCGACACGATTTATCCGCAGATCGCCCGTGTGAGCCTCGTGGAGGGCGATGTGCGCATAGCGCGTGGTATCGAGAATAAGCACGAGAAAAATGCGACGTGGGAGAAGGCGGAAGCTGATCTCGGGCTCGAATCGGGCTATAGCCTCGTTACGGGAAGCGACGGCCGTGCCGAGATTGAGTTTGAAGATGCATCGACGATGTATCTGGCTGAGAATTCTGTGCTCGTTTTCAATGACCTCACGACAACTGCCGGCGTTCCGCGCTCAGAGGTCGCGTTATTGAGCGGCACGGTAACGCTGCACATTCGCCCTTATGTCGCGGGAGAGACGTTTCTGCTGCACACGCCGACAGACACCCTGGTTACGAACTATCCGGCGGCATCCGATCTTCGGATCAGCAGCTATATCGATGGCATCGCTGTGGTATCAATGGGCCAACAAGCGCTGGGCGTCGTCGGGACGAAGGAGCCGCTGATCGCGGGCCAGGCGCTCTACTTCAAAGACGGTCGTCGCATCATGATGGCAGGTCCGTACCATCCGGCGGATTTCAGCGCGTGGGATGAGTGGGTGGAGGCGCGCTATTCCGAACGTGAAAAAGAACAGGCGGCGGTCCTGAGGGATTCAGGGCTGGCGGTTCCAGTTCCCGGAATGGCAGATATGGCCGGGCAAGGGCATTTTTTCCCATGCGAACCTTACGGGACGTGCTGGGAGCCGACGCCGGCTGCGGAACAAAAGACAGTTGCGGAGAGCGTGCTGCCCGAATCAGGCGGGAATCAGAGTCCTCAGACAGCCTCGAACACCGCTCCAAACACGACGGGGGCAGCCAAGCCCGCGCGACCGATTGGTTTTGTCGGCAAGCCGATGCCGAACATTTCATCGAATGGCTCGGGGTCTCCTTATGGAGACATGAATGCTTTCTGGCCCTGTGTTCCGGGAGATGTGAGGGCGGCGTACTTCCAGGGTGCAGCGGCGGTTCCCGTGCAATTTCAGATGCAGCCGTGGGGATGGGCGGTGTGCCATTCGGGCGAGTGGCTTTATCGCGACAACAATTATGTGTGGGTTGCGGGCAGACGGCATCATCATTCGCCGTGCCATTGGCTGAAGAGCGGACATACGACCGTGCTGGTTCCGATTCACCCGCACGACGTGGCTGACCATCTCCCGGTGAATCGCACGAAGCCGGTGATTGCGGTGAATGCGAAGGGTCCGCATCCGATTGAGCGTGTCGAATTACCGACCAATGCCCAGGCGGAGTTGATGAAAGAAGCGCCGAAGGAGTTTCGCGCAGAGTTTGTACGCCCGCTTGCGCCCGCTGCCGAGCCGCATATGACGGCTTACCGCGTTCAGGATTCGATGGTGGCGAAGGGCGAACCGGGGCGGCCGGGAACTCCGATCACCTTCAATCCGCATGTGCAGTCGTTCATGATGACGCAGCAGCAGATGCACGATGGCAAGAGCGTGGCTGTGAGCGTTCCGCTGAACAATCGCGCGGGTGATCTGCAAAGCCATGG
Source organism: uncultured Acidobacteriaceae bacterium (assembly GCA_963832465.1). Classification (GTDB taxonomy): domain Bacteria; phylum Acidobacteriota; class Terriglobia; order Terriglobales; family Acidobacteriaceae; genus Telmatobacter. The sequence goes on along the minus strand of CAWHUJ010000013.1, from coordinate 437,089 downwards.
CAACTATGGCGGCGGTGGCTTTGGCGGGAGCGCTTCGAGTTATCACGGCAGCTATGGCGGAAGCAGCGGTGTCGCACATGGCGGCGGAGGCGTGTCAAGCAGCGCTGGAGCTGCAGGAGGCGGTTCGCATGTCTCCGCGCCGAGCGCGAGTTCCAGCGGGGCCAGTTCGAGCGGGAGCGCCGCGAGCAGCGGCGGGTCTGTACACCACTGAGGCACCAAACGGGGGTTAGAAAACCCTGGGGACATAGAGACTACAAGAAGGCCCGGCATTTGCCGGGCCTTTGGTTTTCCGGGTCGTTTATAGTTTGTGCATCGGTTCCGGACTGGCTTGAGCCCTCTTCAACAAAGGACGTTCGCTCTTGGCGATTGCACTCGTATTGAATGCGACTGTTCCCCTGATGGACAAGTTATTTCCCGCTGCGCCTTTCGAGGTGCAGGTGCAGAGGACGCCTACGCTGATTTTCGGGGTGCTGGAGCTTTCGCTGGCCATCGCGTTCCTAGCGCTGTGGCGAGCGGCGCTGGATTTTCGGGCGTTTCGCACGCTTGGGCTGTTTTACTCGGTGGTTGGTTTTGAGCAGTTTCTGCAATACCGCGGCGGAGACGCGATCATCTGGAGTTTGCGTTCGCTGGCGGTTGTGCTGCTGATCGAAACAGCGGCGCAGGCGATGCACATTCCAAACTATCGCTGGACGCGGTTGTTCTGGCCGCTGTATCTGTTTTCAGCCATCGCGCTGTGGTTCCCAGGGATGTGGTTTGTTCGAGACTGGCCGCTTCTGTCGCAGATTCCGCTTGCGATTCTGGTGGTGCAGGGGTTTCGGCGAGGCAATCCGCGCGACCGCTTAGTTGCAGCGGCATTCTTCGTGCACTTTCTGGTGCGCAATACGCTTTCACCTGAGGTGCAAAGAACTTTCGGAATCAAGAACTATTTCGTCATCGGCGGATGGCAGTGGCAATACACCACGATAACGTTGACACTGCTGGGATTTTTGACGCTGGCGGTGTTTGTGCGCGACCTGATGCGCGACAGGGACGAGAAGCAAAGGCTGGCGGGGGAGCTCGCCGCCGGACGCGCTGTGCAGCAGCTGTTGATCACCGCGAGCGCCCCGATGATTCCGGGATTTCGCATTGAGTCGGTGTACAAGCCGTATGGAGAGGTGGGCGGCGACTTCTTTCAGGTTGCGCCGTGCGCTGACGGCGGGTTGCTGATTGCGGTGGGAGACGTGAGCGGCAAAGGAATGTCGGCGGCGATGATGGTGTCATTACTGGTGGGTACGCTGCATGCATTTGCCGAGACGACGGTGAGCCCTGCGGAGCTGTTGGCGGGTATGAACCGTCGCACGGTGGGACGGACGGGTGGCGGGTTCATTACATGTCTCTGTGCGCACGTGACGCAGAGCGGAATGATGACGGTAGCGAATGCGGGGCATCTGGCGCCCTATCTGGACAGGCAAGGATTGGGCGGGCAAGAAATGACTCTTGATTGCGGCCTGCCGCTGGGGATTACCGAAGAGGCGAGCTACCGCGAAACGCATATGCAGCTTGAGCCGGGCGATGCGCTGACGTTTCTTTCCGATGGCGTGGTTGAGGCGCGGAATGGCGAGGGCAAGCTGTTTGGCTTTGAGCGGACCCTGGAGATATCGGGGAGTCCTGTGCGCGATATCGCGGAGTCTGCGCAGGGGTTCGGGCAGGAGGACGACATCACGGTGTTGCGGCTGGAGTTTGCGGGCGTGGGTGTGATGCAAGGGACGTAGGGACCAGGGACTAAAGACTGGAAAAAGGCCCGGCGCGTACCGGGCTTTTTCATTTGGATTCAGTAGCGAAGGCCGAGCTTCATGGGGAAGTCTTCTTCGTCGTCTTCGAGGGCCGGTTGGGTGGTGTAGTCCCGCAGGAGGTAGCGGTGATGACGGCGGAAGAGGGCGTGGGCGATGAGCGCGGCGCAGAGCACGATGAGGAAGTGGCGCGGCGAATCCTCGATCCATGGCTCGAGAGCGAGGGGGAGGGTGGAGATAACGGGAAAGAAGGCGAAGTACTTGAGGACGGTGAAGGCGAGGTTGGGTTGCTCGCGCGGCGATTCGCCAGTGAACGGGATGGCGGTGACGTGAAGGAAGAAGGCGTCGGTGAGCAGGAGGCACAGAGCCGCGGCAACAAGAATCTGCGACGCAGTTGCCGAACCGGTGAGAAGCGCGGGTGGTGAGATGAGGCGCAGGGCGAAGAAGGCGGCAACCGCGAAGGCGCCGGCTAAGATGAGAACCGAAGTGCGCGTGGCGCGGGAGAATTCGGTCGCGGCGTGGAGATGCGGCGGATTGCCGTGGATGATGCGGAAGAGCCATCGGCCGCGCTGGTTTCCGGAGGAGACGTAGGTCATGCGGAGGCCGGCGATGATCCAGAAGATGACGATGGCGAGCGCGGCGCGAATGCCTTCTGGCGAGATGGCGAGGCTGATGTGCTGCTGCGCGGTGCGAATGCGCAGGATGCTGGATGCGACTACGGAGAGTCCCACGCCGCCATAGAGGACAAGATAGATGCGATAGCGCGGGACGCGCGTCAGGGTTTGAAGGATGAAGTGAAAGACGGCGCGTCGTGTGGGCGTGCGCAAGACGGTGGCGTGGAGGAGGCGATTGAAGGGAAGAAACAAGCGGCGCGTGGCGCGATGCGATCCTGCGCCGATCATGAGTTGCCGTGTGCGGCGCAAGTAGGCGAGCGGATAGGTGAGAATGGCGAGCCCAACAATGGCGAGGGTGGCGGCAATAGCCGTGTGGGCGAGAGTGGCGAAGACGAGTTGTGCGGCGGGATCGACGGCGGAGCCAAGAATCTGCTGGTAGAGGCCGAGGAACCAGAAGGGAGGCAGCCAGAGGGCGATGGGGTTTCCGTTTTTCAAGAGGAATGGAACAGCAGATGAGAGGACGGGGAAGAAGAGCATCATCATGACGAGGACGGTGATGATTGCGCACTGGAGGAGGAGTGCGATGCGGCGGAAGAGGCGTTCACCGAGGAGGGCGAGCAGGGTTCCGTTGAGCGCGAGGACGAAGATGGCGGACCAAAGCCCGGCAGAGAGGGTGGCGATGATTTGGGCGGTGACGAGCCGCGTGAAGTTCGGCGGGTCGGTGGCAAGCGGGAGGACGAAGGGCGCGAGGATGTTGGCGTCAAAGAGGAAGCCGAGGATGAAGATTGCAATGGACGCAATCCGCGCGGCGAAGGAGCGTAGCGGTGGGATGGGTAGCGGGGTGAGGATCGTGAGGTCGAGGATATCGGGAAAGAAGAGATCCCACTCGAATACGGTGGCGATGCCCAGCGCGACGAACGAGTAAAGGACGAAGAAGAAGTGGTGATTTGCCTGGAGCCAGTAATCGGGCGGATTCCCGGTGAAAAGCGGGCCGGGAGGCCATGGGTGATAGACGGGCCAGAGATACATGGCGACGATGACGGGCGGGAGTCCGGTGGCGACGGCGATCTGCACGAGGCGGGATTTGGCGTCTCCGTCGGGCGATGCAGTTTCGTGATTGAAGAAGCGTTCAAGAAAGAGACGCACGAGCCAGGAGAACTGGCTGCGATGCGGCTGGCGAACGATGCCGAGCGCGCCCTGAGCATTGAGGGACTGCGGTACGTCCTCCAACGGACCTGGACGCTTGAAGAGGCGCTGGAAGCCTTCATTATTCATGGATCACCTCGGCCTCCTCATCGGGGGTGGGTTGATGGGGCTGGCCGGCTTGCATGACCTCGACGATTTCATGTGCGATGGAGCGTGTGTCCTGCTGGCGGACGAGCTGTGCAAAGGCAGATTCGAGGTTGGGGAGGCTCATGAGGCGGGCGAGCTGAGAGGGTGGAGCATCGGCGAGGATTTTGCCCCCGGCGATGACGATGACGCGATTGCAGATCTGCTCGACGACCTCGAGGACGTGGGAGATGTAGAGAACAGCCTTGCCCTGGGCGGCGAGGAGCTCGAGGAGGTCCTTGAAGAGGCGCGCGGAGACGACGTCGAGGCCGGAGAGAGGCTCATCGAAGATGAGGAGCTGGGGATCGTGGAGGAGGGCCGCGGAGATGAGAACGCGCTGGCGCATTCCCTTGGAGTAGGAGGAGATGGGCGTGTGTTGCCAGGATTCCAGACCGAGGAGTCTCAATAAGCCGGTGGCACGAGCTTCAATGACAGCTTCGTCGAGGCCTCGGAGGCGGCCGACGAGCTGGAGGTATTCGAGGCCGGAGAGATAGGTGTACAACTGCGCTTCCTCAGGGACGTAGCCGATGACGCTGCGGTAAGCGATCATGTCGTCGCGGATGTCACGGCCATTGAAGAGGACGCGGCCGTCGTCAGCGCGGAGGAGGCCGACGATCATTTTGACGGTGGTGGATTTGCCGGCGCCGTTAGGGCCGAGGAAGCCAACGATTTCTCCGGGTGCGATGGTGAAAGAGACGTCTTCGACGGCGGGGATGCGGCGGTAGCTGCGAAAGAGATGCTGGAGTTCAAGCATAGAGCGCGGGTGGATCAAGTCCGATCTGGTACCCTATGTAGCATTCAGCATAAAGCTTGTCAAGTAGATTTCTACATAGGTAGAATGCTGAGCAATTAAGACGGGCAGGGATGGCTCGTCGGATGAGGTTCGGAGGCGCATGGCGAACGAGGCCAGACTGTCGCATACGGCGGCGATGATTCTGCAGGCGATCCATGGCGGATGCGTGTACGGCTTCAGCATTATGGAGGCCACCGGATTGCCGAGCGGGACGGTGTATCCGGCGCTGCGGCGGCTGGAGGGTGATGGAGTGATCCGGTCGCAGTGGGAGAAGCAGTCGATCGCGGATGCGGAGCAGCGACCGCCGCGTAAGTATTACAAGGTGACGGCGGATGGGCGCGGGACGCTGGAGGCGGCGCGGAAGCGGTATCCGCTGCTGGAGCGGCTGATGCCCGCGGCAGAGGAGGCGAAGTTGCGATGAGAGCCGCTGTTTTGTTGCAGAACACGATTGTGCGAGCCGCGGGATTGCTGGTTCCGCGGAAAGGGCGCGGGGAGTGGCTGCAGGAATGGCGCGGGGAGTTGTGGCAGGCGCGCCAGTCGAGAAAGATCGATGAGGCCGTGCTGACTCGGATCTGCTTCGGAGCATGGCAGGATGCGCTTTGCGTACGGCGAATGGCGCGCGAGCAAGGCGAAACGGAGGCCGTTTTCCGCGGGGCTGCGACGGGATCGGCGGTGCGGTGCCTGCTGTGGCTTGCGGCGCTGCTGGCGGGGGCTTATGGTCTGGCGCAACTGCTGCCTGGTGTGCGAGCGCAGAATCTTGCGACGCAGTACAAGGTGAATCCGGGGCTGATCCTGATTCAGTCTGGACGTGCGCGCGAGGATTCGACGGCGACGGTTCCAGCGCAGATGTATCGGGGATGGAAAGCGAGTGGGCAGCGATTCTTCGATGGCTTTGCGTTCTACCGGATGAAGCGCGAGCGCGTTGCGGGTGCCGAGTGGCATGTGGCGCACGCGAGCGAGAATCTTTTCTGGTTGTTGGGATTGCCGGTGCGGTTTGCGCAGATTGATGGCGCGACGCCGGGCGTGGTGTTGAGCGATGCAGCGTGGAAGAGGGATTTTGGCGCCCACGAAGAGATTGTCGGGAGCGTTGTTCGCATTGGCGGACGTGAGGCCCGCGTGATTGGCGTGGCGGCGGAAGGAGCGTGGCGGCTGCCGGGCGATCCGGATGCGTGGCTGTTACAGCCGGATACGGAAAACGCCGGTGTGGGGTACGTTGTGGCGCACCTGACGGCTCTGGGGCAAGCGGCGATGACGGGCGGCCACGTGGAGATTTGGCCGACGAACGCCACAGATGAAAGCGACACGCTGACTGGAGTGTCGTTTGGCGAGCGGATGCGCGGACCGATGGGGTTGTACTGGTTCGCGATCTTTCTCGCGTTTCTGGCGCTGCCGGCGGTTACAAGTGTGTCTCTGGGTGAGTACAACTTCAGCGAGCACCGGCCGTCGTTGAAGAGCGTGGCGCGGCGCTGGGGATTTATGGCGGCGAAGATCGCGCTGCTGTTGCCGGCAGTCTATTTTGCGTCCCTGGATCTGGCGTACTGGAAGACCGCGACGTATTCGATTCCGGCGCAGTATGTGCAGCTGATGGCGACGTTCTCGATGTGCCTCTTCGGGCTGCAATGGGCATTGAAGGATCAGCGTGGGAGATGCCCGGTGTGTTTGCGGCGAGTGACGAATCCGGCACATGTGGGTATGGCGGGAAGAACATTTTTGGCATGGAATGGGACGGAGCTGATCTGCACGAGCGGACATACGCTGCTGCACGTGCCGGCGCTGCCGACGAGCTGGTTCAGCACGCAGCGATGGATGTATCTGGATACGTCGTGGAAGTTTCTGTTTGCGGTGAGATAAAAACAGGGACCAGGGACGAGGGACCGGGGACTAGTGACCAGGGACAGCGCGCGTGTGCTGTGCGTTCCCACCCATGTCGTCCGCTGACACGGACTCCATGGATGGGGCACCCCAAATCATCGGCGACCTTCTCGCTCGGATCAATGGGGGAGCAGATTGGGGCCGGGCTTTCCGGATGAGTCGGAGAGATTGAAGGAAGCTTCGCCGCTGGTGAGTGCAAAGACGGCGCGGTCTTTGTCGTTGCGGTCCTTGAATGTGACGGATGCCTTTTCGCCGTTGGTGCCGATGATGAGAGCCTCTTGATCGTGGTCGCCCGCAGGCGGATACATGTACATGTTTCCGGCGAAGCCGGTCGCGTCGTCGACGATTGCACCCCAGGCATCGGCTGAGACGGAGGGGTTGTAGGGGCGGTCGAGGGCAATTACGGCGCGGTTGACGTTCTTGCCATTGGAGAGGAAGCCGAGGCCGCCGCGTTCGCCGCCTTGCGTGTCGAGGATGGTGACGCCGTAGGCTGAGCCGATGCGGTGGAAGCCGGGAACGGCGGGGAGGATTTCGCCGACGCGGAAGCGGTCGTGGCCCTGCTCGTCGAGGAAGACAAGGGTGGTGCCGGTCGCGTCGGTACGGAGTCGTCCGGGGGCAGAGGGAAATGGCGCGCCGAGAAGGATGCGCGGTCGGCCCTGATCGTCTTCAAGAATGATGCCCCTTGCACGAAGGATCTTTGCGTCTTCAGCGGCTTTGACGCGCGGCGCGAGGGATGCAACGGAGAGTGCGGCCAGCGCTGCGAAGAGAAATGCGCAAAGCATGGTGAGGAGGCGGGATTTCTTTTCGAGCTGAAGAAGGCGGGATTCGAGTGAAGCATCGGGCATGGGGATCGGCTCCGTTGGGAATTTATTGATTGGGGTGGGGCACGGCGCGCAGGCTCACGCGGCCCACGGAGAGAGGGGGCAGGCGGAAGTTGGGAATGTCGAGAGCGGACTGGGCGTGGCGCGCGAGGTTGTAGCGCGTGAAGGTGACTGGTGTGCCGGGGCAGAGGTGGCGGGCGTAGTTCTGCTGTTTGTCATCGACGGCGAAGCGGTTGGAAAAGCCCAGCGGGGACGACCAGAGCGGTACCAAGTTGAAGCCAAAGGAGCTTTGCTCGAGCGCACCGACCCAACCTGCGCCCTGAACGCCCTGTTGCGCACCGGTGGCGGTGCATGGGCTGTCATCAGCGGCCCATGTGGTTTGGATATATGTGTACCCGGGCTCATGCAGCGGTGCGCGGCAAACGATGTTGGCGATTTGGTCGAGGTGGTACGGGTCAGGTTGGGGCTGGCAGATGCCGAAGCCGGGAACGAGGAACTCCTGCTGTGGGAGAAGAGACGTGGGCGGCTGTGCCCGCGTAGGCCACCGAGTACGCAAAATCGATGTGGAGAGTGAGAGATGCGCCGCGGAGGCGGTCATAGAGAGCGCGAGGGAAGGAGAAGAGGGCAAGGAAATTACTTTGCTCCTCGGTCCACTGCTGCGTGTTGAAAGGCAGCCAGAGCGAGCGCCAGTGGGTGCCGTCGGGCGCATCGATGGAGGCGCGGATGAGCTGGGGAACGACGAGCTGCCGCGCGGGAACGCCTGATTGCAGAATGGGCAGTCCGAGACTGACGTTGCCGCCATTCATGGGCGCCATGGCGAATGCGACGAAGCCGGATTTGCCGGGGTCATAGGCGAAGTGAACAGGCGCGGCCCGCGCGGAGAGCGGCGGATAGTTCCGGGTGATGGCGGCCTGATTGGGTGGAAGAAAGGTGTCAATCGCGATCGAGACGAGAAGAAGGACGAGGAGGATGAGCGAAAGCTTGGTTCGGCGTGTGAAGTATTGCACGAGGACGACGGCGAGGCAGAAGCAGGCGATGAGCGTGGTGGGTATGGCGAGTCCCCGATTTGCCAGGTGCATGGTGGCGCCGCTTGCAGCTGCCAGCAAGAGAATGAGATACACAGCCGCGCCCAGCGCAGCCAGCGTGGCCCGCGCGATCGTTGACGTGACAGAGGCAAGTGCGGCGAGGGGAAGAACGGCCAAACAGGTGATGCAGAGCACGCCGAGAAGAAGGCCGGACAGGTATAGAAGCGGATTGAAGCCGGCGTTTGTGAGCACGAGAGCCTGCATGCCGAAAAGCGGAAGATAAATGAACGCAATGAGGAAGAGCGCTTTGGCGGTGAGCAGGCTGGTCCGCGTGTAGGGGCGGGTGAGCCAGAACTGGCGATCGCCGACGAGGCGCTCGGCGTGAATGACGCGGGTAATCAGGAGCCACCATCCGATGGGGATGAGGGCAAGCAGCAGGCCGGCAATGAGGGGAACGGAGTCGGCGAGAAAAGCTTGGCGGGAATAGCTGATGGCATAGCTATATGCCGTCCACGTGCGCGGATATGTGGGGACGAGGGCAAGCGTGGCGGTGACGAGGAGGAGGATCTCGATCCAGAGGCGGCCCGCGTCTTTGAGGAAGATATGCAGAGTCTGCTTCATTGGAGTTGGCCCTCGGGGATAGAGGTCGGCTCTTGCGCCGGAGATGGAGGTTTATCTGCACCGGCTGCTGATTTCGCAATAGCAAGGAAGATCGAGCGGAGCGACATGGGCTCGGCGGCAATGTCGGAGGCGCCGGGGAATGCGGCGGATAGTTCGCGCGGAGAGGTTTCTTCCTGGTAGCGGCTGTGAACGAACGAGACGACGGGACCCGATGCGCTGGGCTGGAGCCATGCGGCGGGAAGTTGCGCAGGCAAGGCTACGGTATCTGGCAGTGTGATGGTGATCTGGCGGAAGCGGTCATTGAGCGCGGCCAGCTCTTCAGAGAAGAGGAGACGCCCGTTTTCGAGGAAGCCGATGTGGGTGGAGAAGGTTTCGATTTCAGCGAGATCGTGGGAGGAGAGGAGGATTGTTGTCTCGGTAGCGCGTTCGAGGAGACCTTCGATGAGCTGGTCGCGCACGAGAGGATCGAGGCCGGAGAAAGGCTCGTCGAGGATGAGGAGCGAAGGGCGATAGGCGAGGGAGCTGGCGAAGGCGGCCTTCATACGCATGCCGCGCGAGAGATGCTTGAGCTTGCGATTGAGAGGCAGATCGAACTGGCGGACGAGAGATTCTTCGAGTGCGGGATCCCAGGTGGGATAGAAGGGGCGGAAGTAGCGAAGCATGTTGCCGACGGTCATCCAGTCGAGCATTTCCTGATTTTCCGAGACGTAGCCGATGGTGGCGAAACGGCTGCCGGTGAGATGGCGCGAGTCGAAGCCGAGGACCTGGGCACTGCCGGAAGTGGGGCGGAGGATGTTCATGAGGAGCTTGATGAGCGTGGTCTTCCCTGCTCCGTTAGCGCCGACGAGGGCGTAGATGGCGCCGTGGGGGACGGTAAGGCTGACGCGATCGACGGCGTGCGTCGACCCGAAGGAGCGGGAGAGATTGTCGGTGAGGATGCTGGTGTTCATCGGTCTTTACCTCGTGGTGCGGAGGCGGTGGAGAGCGGTTTGCCGGTCAGCCGCTGCCAGTGGTCGGCGACGGAAGTCGAGGACATCGTCGAGGGGGACGCCGAGGCGTTTGGCTTCGACGACGAGCTGCTCGATTTCATCGCCAAGGAGCTGGGTGCGCTCGCGGCGCGTGGATTCAGGCGGAGCGGAGACGACGGTGCCGATGCCGGGACGGGTTTCAAGCAGGCCTTCGCCGATGAGGTGGGTGACGATTTTGGCGGCGGTGTTGGGATTGATTTTGAGCTCTTTGCTGAGGGTGCGCACGGAGGGGAATGTGTCTCCGGGACGAAGCTGGCCGGCGACCATGGCTCGCTTGGCGGCGTAGACAGCCTGCTCGAAGATGGAAGCGCCGGCGCGAAACTGGACGCGGAACGGAATCACGTGTGTACTATGACAGCTAGTACACTGGATGTAAAGGGCGAAATTTGGGCATGGTCTTGCGGGGTGCCAGATTCCCCTGTGCAAGTGCCAGGGCAGGCTATCTCTCCTCGCGCTGACGGTGAAGTGCAGCCTGATGGTTGTTGTAAGAGGAGGATACAAGTGAGACTTTGCAAGACCTTGGTGGGATGGGTCGAAGCAGTATTGGTGCTTATGCTGTTGAAAGATCTAAACGGAGCCGAAGATGTTTTCGCTGTGTCGCCCTGGCACTCATAAGCGCTTGATTGTCGTCCTGATTCTTGCCTTGACCTGTTGCGGACGTAACAGCGTCTACGCTCAAACTGGTGCGCCCGGCAGCGAATTCCGGGCCGCCGTTGCAACTGGTGATGTTGCTAAGCTTCATGCACTCCTATCCACCTACCCGAAACTCATTTCCAGCCGCGATGACCATGGCAAGACACCATTGCACTGGGCCGCGGTCGCGGGCCAGATAGAGGCTGCAAAGTTTCTATTAGCTAACAAGGCAGATGTTCATGCTACCAATGACAACAGCGCCACTCCGCTGCACGACGCCGCCTATTGGGGTCATCGCGATGTAGCCGAGCTGTTGTTAGAGAACAATGCCAATCTGCACGCCAAAGATAGATTCGGTAACACGCCCCTATTTGATGCCGCTTACCACGATCGTGCAGATGTAGTGGCGCTGCTTCTTGATCGCGGAGCAGAAATAGACAAGCAGAATGATGACGGCTGGACACCGCTGCATGGTGCGGCGGACCGAGGCTATGGAGACGTGGTGAAGCTTCTGCTCGCCAGAGGCGCCGATGTCGATGGCAGCGGCAAGGGGAGCTTGCCGCCTCTCGACGGCAAAACCCCGCTGAACCTTGCTGCACAGAATGGACATGCGGACGTTGCGGAACTGCTGATCGCGAACAAGGCAGACATTAATGCTAAAGATGATGATGGGTTTTCAATCCTGGAGACGGCGGCGTCGTGCGCGCATCCGGATGTCGTAAAAGTGTTGTTGGCGAATAAAGCCAATCCAAACACGGTCGACAGGCTAGGGTCCACCCCACTGCAGAGTGCTGTCACGGGAGGCTCCGACGAGATCGTGGCTCTGCTCTTAGCCCACGGAGCGGATGTCAATGTGCGAGGCAGCAGAGGGTATTCGCCTTTGGAGCGGGCGACGTTCGCGGGGCATCAGAAGATGGTGGCTTTGCTGCTAGCCAACGGAGCAGTGGTCAACGCACACAACTCCGACGGATATACGGCGCTGCATTGGGCAGCGGTAAAGGGCCAGAAAGGAATTGCGCAATTGCTGCTCGCTCAGGGAGCTAACGTAGACGCGCGAGACAAGGACGGCAATACTCCCTTGCACTGGGCTGCCTCACTGGGCCACGAAGACGTTGTAAAGCTGCTGCTGACGCAGGGAGCCGACGTCAACGCCAGATCGAACTCGAACTGCACACCGCTACGAGCGGCGAGTCAGAAGAACCGTAAAAGCGTGGAAGAGCTGCTTATTCTTCATGGCGGGGTGGAGTGAGCCTAAGTTAGTTTTTTCGGTGCAGAGGGAGGCACACTCGGCTTGCCATAAGTTGCATGGCAGGAATAGGCTATGTGCATGCGTCGATGTCGCTAACGCCGTCCTTGGTGTATGCCGCGACCTTTGTGTGCCCCTGCTTTGAGCACATATATCTGCCGACCCCACGGCGGGATTGAACTCCGCGAGTAGCTGACGGAGCCTTATCCAGAAAAACAATTCAATAGGAGAAGACGATGGCGCATATTGCCGCGAATGTGACTGAGTTGATTGGGCGCACCCCTCTGGTGCGGTTGAACCGTGTGTCTGCCGGGTTGCCGGGAACGGTGGTGGCGAAGCTTGAGAGCCGCAATCCAGCGGCCAGCGTAAAGGACCGCATCGGGTTCGCGATGATTGAGGACGCGGAGAGGCGCGGCAAGATCAAGCCGGGAGAGACGGTGCTGATTGAGCCGACGAGCGGCAACACGGGGATTGCGCTGGCGTTTGTGGCGGCGGTGAAGGGATACAAGATCATTCTGACGATGCCGGAGACGATGAGCACGGAGCGGCGCGTGCTGCTGAAGGCCTTTGGCGCGGAGATTGTGCTGACGCCGGGACCGAATGGGATGAAAGGCGCGATTGCGAAGGCCAACGAGATTCTGGCGAAGACGCCGAATGGGTACATACTGCAGCAGTTCGATAACCCGGCGAATGCAGCGATTCACCTGCACACGACCGGGCCGGAGATTTGGGAAGACACGGACGGGCAGGTGGACATTCTGATTTCGGGTGTGGGCACGGGCGGGACGATCACGGGCGTCTCGCAGTACGTCAAGCCGAAGAAGGCGTCCTTCAAGGCGATCGCGGTAGAGCCGACGGACAGTCCGGTGCTTTCGGGCGGCAAGCCGGGTCCGCACAAGATTCAGGGAATTGGCGCGGGATTTGTGCCGGGCGTGCTGGATACGAAGGTGATTGATGAAGTAATTCAGGTGACGAATGATGAGTCGGTAGCAATGGCGCGCCGGTTGCCGCTGGAAGAAGGGCTGTTTGTCGGCATCTCGTCGGGCGCGGCGGTGGTTGCGGCGCTGAAAGTAGCTGCGCGGCCGGAGAACGCGGGCAAGCTGATTGTGGTGGTGCTGCCTGACTTTGGCGAGCGGTATCTTTCGAGCATCCTTTTCGACGCGCTTCGGCAAGAGGTGCTTGCACTGCCGACAGAGGCGGTTACGCTGTAGGAACAGTGGTGAGTTCCCACCCTGTCGTCGGCCGCGACGGACGGCCAGGGTGGGGCAACCCCAAGTGTTCGCGATCAGGCGTGATTTGACATGGCATTTTTTGAACGCACGCTCGAAGATATTCGCTCGATCCGGGAGCGCGATCCGGCTGCGCGTTCGCAGCTGGAAGTGCTGTTGTGCTATCCGGGACTGTGGGCGGTGAGCATTCACAGGATCAGCCATGGACTGTGGAATGCGAAGCTGCCGTTGGCGGCGCGGGTGTTGTCGCAAGTGGCGCGCTTTTATACAGGAGTGGATATTCATCCGGGAGCGCAGCTTGGGCGGAGGCTGTTTATTGACCACGCAACGGGCGTGGTGATTGGCGAGACAGCGATCGTGGGCAACGACGTGACGATTTACCAGGGAGTGACGCTGGGCGGCACGGGCAAAGAACAGGGCAAGCGGCATCCGACGATCTGCGATGGCGTTTTCATTGGAAATAATGCGAACGTGCTGGGCAATATTACTGTCGGTGAGAATTCGCGCGTGGGCGCGGGCAGTGTAGTGCTGAGCGATGTGCCGCCGAATTCGACGGTGGTGGGCGTGCCGGCGCATATTGTGTATCGCAGCGGGCATCGCGTGCTGATTACGGATCCGCATGAGATCAAAGATCCGCTTTCGGATGCGCTGATTGCGCTCTCAGAGCGCGTGGATCAACTGGAGGCGCGCGTTGGGGCGCCGCCGTGCGAGGAGATTCCGTTCGCTGCCGAGGAGGCAGACCGGAGTGCATACCGGCGCGAGCTCGAGTACCTGAAGGACTACGTGTCTATGGGTGAAGGGATCTAGGGGGAAACAGGTCCGTATTCTCGGCTAGACTCGTGTGAATGAGCGAAACGGCGAAGACGGGTCTGCAGCCGGAACGTACGCCGAGTTTGTGGGAGCCTCTGCGGATATCTACCTTTCGCAATCTGCTGGCAGCAAATCTTGTCTCTGATATCGGCGCTTTTATGCAGAGTGTGGGCGCCGGGTGGATGATGGTGTCGCTGCACGGCAGTCCGATGTACGTCGCGCTGACACAGACGGCTTCGTCTCTGCCCTTTTTTCTGCTGGCGCTGCCTGCAGGCTCGGCTGGGGACATCTTTGACCGGCGGAAGCTGATTCTTGCAACAGAGACGTGGATGACAGCGGTTGCGCTGATTATTGCTCTGCTTGCGTTCGGTGGGCGAATGACGCCGTGGCTTCTGCTGGCGTTAACGTTTGCGCTTTCGGCCGGGGATGCATTCGAATCGCCATCATGGCGGGCAATCCTGCCCGAGCTTGTGCCGAAGAAGGATTTGCCGTCGGCATCGGCGCTGAATGGCATTGAGTTCAATCTTGCGCGTGCGATCGGGCCGGGGCTTGCCGGCGCGGTGATTGCGGCTGCAGGAGTGGCAACGGCGTTCGCCGCAAACTTCGTATCGCTTTTCGGCGTGATTCTGGTTGTTGCGCGATGGAAGCGGCCGGTTCGTAAACGGACTGCGCCGCCGGAAACGTTCACAGGCGCGACGGTTGCTGCGCTTCGGTATGTTCGCTACTCGCCGGACATTCTGACAGTGACGGCACGGACGGGCGTGGTGCTGTTTTTCTCAAGCGGCATCTTCGCGCTGCTGCCATCCCTTGCGCGCAGCGTGAATGAGAGCGCGATCGGCTATGGACTGCTGCTGGCGTCTTTTGGAGTGGGCGCGATCGTGGGCGCACTGGTGATGCAGTCGGCCCGAAACAGGTGGTCGACGGAGACGATTGTCTCCGCGGGTCTGGTGTTGCTGGGACTCGCAACTGCGGCGGCGAGCGGACTGCACAGCCTGATCACGCTAGCGCCGGTGATGTTGGTGGGCGGCGCGGCATGGGTATTGTTTATCTCGCTGATCAGCGCGCTGGTGCAGAACCTGGCACCGGAGTGGGTGCGGGCGCGGGTGCTTGCAGTATTCATTCTGGTGTACCAGGGAAGCTTCGCACTGGGGAGTGCGGCATGCGGGGCGCTTGCGGAGAGGGCGGGAGTTCGCCCGGCGCTGCTTGCGGGAGGCATCGCGACGGTTTTGACTGCAGGTCTTGGCTTGATCGCGAAGTTACCCGACTCAAAGGCGGATCTGAGCCCATGGAACCATTGGCGCATACCGGTCTTTGGGGGCAAGGATGGCGATATCCACCAGGGCCCGGTGCTGGTGACCGTGAGATACACGGTTATCCCCGAGCTAAGAGCGGAGTTCGTGGAGGCGATCCACCGGTACGAGCGGGTGCGGCGGCGAGATGGCGCGTATTCCTGGGGAATTTATCGGGACACGGAGAATGGCGATCACTACGTGGAGACATTTCTGGTGCGCTCGTGGGCGGAGCATCTGCGGCAGCACGAGCGAATAACCGAGGCTGATCGTGAGCTGGAAAGTCTTTTGCGTAGCTTAGTGGCGAAGGAACCGGTGGTGCATCACCTGATCTATGCGGCTTGAATGCCGCGCACTGATCAGAAGGCAGATCAGAAGTGTGGGCGAAGAAAAAAGCGGCAGCCTGACGATCGCGTGCAGGCTGCCGGCAGAGGAGCTGCTTTCGAAAGCTCCGCTAAGAAGCTGTTTGAAAGTTCAGTTGGCCATGTTGAACCCGGCGCGGCGATTCTGCTGCCAGCAGGCTTCGGTGGCTTCGGAGCAGAAAGGTCTCTCTTTGCCGTAGCTGACGACGCGGATACGGTTGGCCGCGACGCCATTGTCCTCAAGAGTTTTCTGTGCGGAGTTGGCGCGATTCTGGCCGAGAGCGAGGTTGTACTCGTCCGAGCCGCGATCGTCACAGTAGCCGCCGATGACAATCTTCACGCCTGGATGGCTGGCGAGATACGAGGCGTCGCGGGTGAGAGTGGCGGTGGCATCGCCGCGCAGGGAGTACGTGTCGTAGTCGAAGAAGACGTCCTGCATGTTGGCCTTGAACTCGTCTTCGGCGCTTATGGTGGGAGCTTTGGCGACGGTGGGCGGCGGGGCGTTGACGGAGACGTGAGCCGTGGCGTCGGCGGTGCCTCCGTTCCCAGTGGCGACGAGGTGATAGCTCAGCGATGCCGAAGGCGTTACGGTCTTCGAACCGGAGGAGGCGACGTCGCCGAGTCCGTCGATGGAGGCGGTGCTGGCGTTGGTTGTGCTCCAGGAAAGAACGACGGAGTTTCCTGCAGTGACTTCAGCGGGTGTTGCGGTGATTGTTGCGGTGGGGGCGAGCGTGACGGGTGGCGCTGTAGCTACGGGCGTTGGAGGAATCTTTTTCTTACACCCGGCTGCGGCGACCAAGGCGGCAAGCAAGACAGGTACTGCAATGCGACTGAAGCGCTGCATTCGTGTCTCCTCGAACGAAAAACCAGGCACGGTCCCTTCCCGCGGTGTGTTCTTGGAGGAGCGGGCAGTCATCACCCGGTCATCCACCGGTCAGGGGCCCCGATCATGGCCTCCCGTAGCGATGTCAAAAGCAGGAGTTCTTGGCTGAAGAAATTTTCGATTGATAGAATCGGTATTCGCTGTTCCTTTTTGTACAGGAGCGGGGCAAAAGGGCTCCGAAAGTAACGAAAGCGCGAAGGCGTAAGGTGACGTGATGCGGTCAACGCAGCCGAGCGGGGCAGATTTCGATGTGGAAGAGTATCTGCGACGCACCGGCGCGGGACGCAGGATAGTGAGTCTGGCGCGGGGCGAACTCTTCTTCTCGCAGGGCGATCCGGCCGATTGCGTCTTTTTTCTGCACAAAGGACGAGTGAAGATTTCAGTGGTGTCTGCTGCTGGCAAAGAGGCGACGATTCGCCTGGTGGGGCCAAACGATTTCTTTGGCGAGAAAGCGATGGAGGCGGAGCCCAGTGTGCGCGTCACTGCGGCGACCGCAATCACCGAGTGCACGGCGCTGCGAATCGCGCGGGATGAGTTCATCCGCGTAATGCGTGAAAGGCAGGAGTTTTCGTATCGCTTCTCTTCTTTTCTACTGACATGCAGTATGCGAACGCAGGCCGATCTTGTGGATCAACTTTTCAACCGGGCTGAAAAGCGCCTGGCGCGGTTGCTGCTGATGCTGGCCGAGGCGAGCAAGCCGGGTGAAGAGGAGACGCTGATTCCGCACATTACGCAGGAAGCGCTGGCGAGCATGATCGGCAGCACGCGGCCTCGGGTGAATGCGTTTATGAACCGCTTCAGGAAGCTGGGCTACATTGAGTACAACGGGAGCATCCGGGTGCATAAGTCGCTGCTGAATGTTTTTCTAAGGGATTAGCGGGACTTCTTGCGGAAGTGTTGGCGGTGCGTCCCCGGTCCCCAAGAGCGAGGGACCGGGGGTACCCTCAATATGCGGCAAGCATGATGAGCGGCGGCCAGTCCCCGGTTCTCACCGTACTTCCTGGAAGACGATGGTGTAGCCATCGGGGTCTTTCACACTGAAGAGCTTGAGTCCGTAGGAAGCGACCTTTGGAGGGTCGGTCTTCAGTCCCCTGTTGGTGAGCTGCTGATAGGCGAGGTCTATGTCGGAGCAACCGATGTAGAAGGCAGCATCTTTGGATCTCTTTTCCGGAGGCTGCGCGGGCCGCTCATTCGAATCGTAGATAGTGTTGAGCATGATTTCGGCTTTGCCGAAGCGCAGCCACATCCAGTGGGAGAACCGGCCCTCGGCGGTCTCAACTTCGGGTGACGCCGAGACGACGGAGAAGCCAAGCAGGTCACGGTAGAAGGTGAGAGCCGTTGTCATATCGAAGACGCCGATGAGCGGCGTCAATCCGAGCGGCGAGAAGCTCATGTTCCCTCCTAAGCCTGATTGTGTGCGGGGCTCAAGCGTCCGAATGGCTGCCTGTCAGTTCTAACAGTTCCGCCGTGATTGCCCAAGGTCGAAAATGAATCCGGTTCCAGTATTTTCCGGAGGGCAGGAATTTGATCAGGATTCTCGATTCTCCTTTTCTGGTTTTCGCACTTTCCTTTGCTGCGCTCTGGCTTGCCGCAGCGGCGGGAGCGCTATTCATGCACAGGCTGCTTGCGTTGAAGCCGGAAGATCAGGATGATCTTGACCGTTTGAGCAATGCGAGTCTCACGTTGGTAGCGCTGATTATTGGCTTCAGTTTTTCGATGGCGGTGAGCCGGTACGATCAGCGCAAGGATTACGAAGAAGAGGAGGCGAACGCAATCGGAACAGAATACGTCCGGGTGGGCGTGTTCCCTGCCGGCGATGCGGCCAGCCTACGCAACCTGCTCGCGCAGTATCTCGATCTGCGGATACGGTTCTACACATCTCATGAGCTGCAGCCGCTGAAGGGGATCAATGAGCAGACGGCGAGGGTGCAGAACGAGATGTGGTCAGAAGTGCAGCGCGCGGCCCTCGCTCAGCCGAATGCAGTGAGTGCACTCGCCGTTTCGGGCATGAACGATGTTTTGAACAGGCAGGGATATACGCAGGCGGCATGGTGGAACCGGATCCCACTTGGCGCATGGTGCCTGATGATCGGAATTTCGATGTGCGCCAGCGTGCTGACCGGTTACTCCGCTCACAGCAGGCGGAGCGGGTTCCTGATCATCATGCCTCTGCTTGTGGCGATTGCGTTCTTCTTTATCGCGGATATCGATAGTCCCCGGCTAGGCATAATCCACGTGGCTCCGCAGAATCTCATCAGCCTTTCGGAGTCGCTGCACGGGGACTGAGTCCTGTCAGTTCTGACAGTTACGGTTTGGGCGAGGCTCGCCGAGAATCGTGTTGTCAGAGGAGGTTTTCCCTATGAACGCAACGGCCTTGTCCCCCACCCCCGCGTCACAAACTCCTGGCACACCAGATGGAACAGTGATGACGAACGAATACTTTGCGACCGTGGGCCGATTCGCTTACCTGTGGGGATGGCCGCTGGTTAACAACTTCAATCGCGCGAAGGCAGTGGAGAAGCTGCCGGAGCCGGGCCGCGTGGGAGGGGTCATTCCGATGGCGCCTCCGGGCTATGTCTCCATGCTTACCGATTACATCGATGAGAAGGAGCGGTTCGTAACGTGCCCCAATCAGGACACTGTTTATGGCGCGGGGTTTCAGCATCTCGACACCACGCCGGTTGTAGTGCAGGTGCCGGACTTCGGTGACCGTTTTTATGTCTACCAGATTGCTGATGCGCGAACCGATTCGTTCGGCCAGATCGGGAAGCAATATGGAACCAAACCGGGCTTCTATCTTCTTGTCGGTCCTGAGTGGAAAGGCACAGTTCCGAGCGGCATTAATGGCGTGCTGCGCTCCCCAACGAACCTGGCAGTGATCTTTCCGCGAATCTTTCAGGACGACACGCCCGAGGATAAGGCGGCTGTGCAGTCACTGCTCAGCCAGGTTATGGTTTACCCGCTGACTCAGTTTGACGGCAAGATGAAGACCAAGGACTGGTCGAAGACACCGTCTTTCCCTGCGCCTCCCTCCACGGGCGGAGAGACGAAATGGGTGATTCCTGAGAAGTTCTTCGACGAGTTGCCGGTCGTGTTGCAGCAGATTCCTCCAATGCCCGGAGAGGAAGCACTCTACTCAACGTTTCGGTCCGTTCTCGGCGCCGCTGCCAAAGATCCGAAACTTAAGAAGGAACTCGTAGAAACCGCGGTCACATCGGAGAAGGAGTTGATCGGGCCGCTGTTTGAGTTTCGCAATAATGGACTGCCGGTTGGCAACGGCTGGACTTCACCGTCGAACGGCGCAAACTGGAGCTTTGATTATCTTTCTCGCGCAGCAACAGCGCGCTCCAACATGTATGACAATGCGCCCAATGAAACGCGCTATATCTACACGGACTCGGACTCAGCCAGCCAGCGGCTCAATGGAGCTCATACCTACACGGTGACGTTCCCTGCCGGACAGACTCCACCGGTCCACGGCTTCTGGTCTCTGACGCTCTACAACAAGGAGCATCTCTTCTCCGCGAATCCCATTGGTCGTTATTCGCTCGGCACGAAGAGCAAGTCGATGAAGACGAATCCCGATGGCTCTCTGACAATCTATGTGCAGAACGCCTCGCCCGGCCCGGACAAGGACGCGAACTGGCTCCCCGCGCCCAAGGAGGACTTTTCACTCTACATTCGCGCCTACTGGCCCAAAGCCGAAATCACCGAAGGGCACTGGGCACCACCGGCTGTGATGAAGGCGAGATAAGTTAGCGGCAGGGAGCAGACCTCGGCAGGCGAGATCGCTTGCCGGGGTTTCTTGTCTCGTTGTCCCTTTTTGAACGTGACTTTGCGCGGTGCTCGTGAAAAGCTGTAGCTACTCACGCCGCATGCCCAAGTGCCGTCCAGCCCGCGTGAGTTTTTGAAAAATGAGTGATGTGTGTCCTGTCCGGTGTGAACGAGGGGAACGGAGGAAGGTCATGCGCGCAAAAGTTGCAGGGATGAGTGTCTTTTCGGCAGCCCTGATTGCTCTGTCGCTGCCGATGCAAGCGCAGGAGATAGTTCATGCCTTGACCGGGACGGTAAGCGATATCGATGCCCGAAGAGGAACGATCACGGTGATGCAGGACAATCACACGATCTCGAATTTCGATCGGGCAAAGGCGCCTCCTTCTTTTGACAAACGCATTGCGGCGGAGACGATCTCGGCGGCCGACTTCGACAAGGCAGGCGCGTACTCGATCGTGTTCTATTTTGGCGGCGCGGACAACGGCCAGGTAGTGGCGTTGAAGAGCCTCGGCAACGGGCCGTTCGAATCGACGGAGGGCACGGTGGAGAAGTATGACCGTGCGAAGTCGCTTGAGGTGCGCGACAGCTCGGGTACGGTGCACAAATTTGCGATAGACGACGGGATGGTGGCGGAGACCAACTTTGGCGTAATGCAGTCGCACAAGTTCTCGGCCAACAAGGGCGACCGCGTGAGGGTTGTGAGCTCGACTGCCGGCGGGACAGCGACGGCGTTGTTTGTGCGGGACCTGTAAGAGCAAGGCTTCTCGACTCTGACGGCTACAGTGTCGAGTTTGTTCATTAAATTGCGGGCGTGAAGAGGCGGTTCAGTAGTGTGACGGATCCCTGCTGCAGTTGAGATTCGGTGTGGCGCTTCTGGGCTGAGGTGCCATGTCATTGTTGGTCCGTCTCAGCGCCGTGTGTTCCACCTTTACTTTCGGCGGGGGCCCGGCGTTTTCAAAGCCGGTTAACGGAGGAGCCATGCCCTCTGGTACAAGCTCAGTGCAGTTGGTCCGATCAGAGCCGTCCCCGGCGTGCAAACTCACGGCAACACACGTCAGTGTGGACATGCCGCCCAGCGTCGTCTGTATCAGCGCGTGCCCTGGGCGCAGCGCTGTGATGGTGCCGTTTAGATCGTCGATCTTTATTGGCGGCGCACCTGCGTTAGCCGCAAGGAGATGAAAGCTTACATATTTCGCGGGGATAAAGACTGGATTGGTCATCGTTTGATAAAGCGCCTGCGGAAAAATTCTTGTCTGATGAACTGATCCAGTCAGGGACATGTAGAGAGTTCCATGACCTTGTCGGGTCACTACTGTCAGCTTGATCGGCTTCTGATCGGTTGGGACAATATCTACATCTACAGACTCGTTCTCGACCATGCCGTCTTCGAAATCAGCTATGACAACGATTTGTGCCTTCCCGATTTTCTCGGGAACAAGCTGCAAATAGGTGCTTCCATCGGCGTGATGCAGTAGGGCAGTCTCCGTGTCGACATCCGGGGCCCCCGCAGCCCCATCACTGTTGTAGTAGCTCACTTTGATTTCGACTGAATGGACTTTCTGACCATGGAGCTCGATCGGAAGCTCGTTCTTCTCCGCGAGCTTAAGAGAGTTAGTTGGCGAGAAGATGTGCAACCTTCCCTCCGCTACACCTATCAACTGGGAGCTATTCCTGGACGCAAGCGCTTGGGGATTTCCTTGAGCTGAAGCGAGCGCAGCGGAAACGAAAACCGACGCGCAAGTCGTTGCGAGCGGGATGGTCCAACCGTTGCTGAATCTGGCATTCATCTCTTCGCACTCCCGTGTGCCTGCCGATGCTAGCAAGAAACTCTTTTGATGTGGGTCAGCAGGTAGGCGGCTCCGCCAATGAATGCTACGGGTGGCGCAATGGCTGCGAATGCCCAGCGCTTTGAACCGATGCAGGTGGCAATCACCGCGAGTATGAGGCCTAGCACCAAGAACCCAACACCTATATAGGACCAAAATGCGGAGTCGGGGCTGCAAGTGTCCGGATTGATCAGCGCATAAATGATGAAAGGAAGATTGCATGCGAGGCTGGCCCCGCCGATCGAATTTGCACGGAAGAGCGGATCGTCGGTGAGCTTATGCTCGGTATCCGTCGCTGCATTATCTGAGGGTTGAGGCATTCCAGATATTTTAGGCGGGCATAGGCTCCGATGGTCCCACAGGCTTCGCTCAGGATGACACGGCGATTGGTGGGGGTTCGTGCTTATGGACCTGGGAGAAATGGTCAAGCCCGGCGGGGATTTCCCAACCGGGCCTGATGTTTCTTGGAAAATGACGACTCGTCAGTTTCCTCGATTGAGATTCGGCAAAAGGACCTGTAAGCCGAATTCTGTCGTGTGCGGTCATTCCTCTAGGCGCCGCGTTGCCGCGGACACTCATCAGCGACCTACCCGGAGGTTTCGGCAATTGCTTAGAGCCGCCTTGCGCATCGGGCCGATACGCATCCGAGCCGACCGGCTCCTGGCCTCGCGCATTCCCTCCCTATTTGGTCTTGCTCCGTGTGGGGTTTACCCTGCCCCCGGCCTTACGGACGGAGCGGTGCGCTCTTACCGCACCTTTTCACCCTTACCCCGGCGCTGACACATGCTGTCTCCGGGTCGCCCTCCCGAAAGAGGGGTAGCCGAGGCGGTATATTTTCTGTGGCACTGGCCGTCCACGGGCCTTGAAGCCCGCGTCCCGGACGTTATCCGGCACACTGCCCTGCGGAGTTCGGACTTTCCTCCCCCGGAAGTCCGGCTTGCCCGGCCCTCCGGCAGCGACCGCCCGGTCCTCCTGCCAGTGTTTAGTTTAGCGCGAGTGGAGGTGTCAGGGCGTTGCCATTGATTGCATCGGCGGGAGTACCGCAGCCATCCAAAGTGCTACGCAGGTTTCTGCATCCCTTTGGGTTTAGTTGAGGAGGCCGTTGCCATGAAGATTGCTGTGACGATTGCGCGGATTCTGATGGGCCTGATTTTCTCTGTCTTCGGCGCGAACATGCTCTTCCACTTCCTGCCGAATCCGCCGCTGCCGCCGGGGCCGTTGAAGGACTTTACGACGGTGATGGGCAGCACGGGCTATCTGTATGTGGTGGGATTTTTCCAGCTGGTTCCGGGGCTGCTGCTGCTTGCCAATCGTTATGTGCCGCTGGCGCTGACGGTGCTGGCTGCGCAGCTGGTGAACATTCTTACGACTCACGCGCTGGTGATGCATGGCGGTTTTCCGATGCCGCTGGTAGTCGTGGTGCTGTGGTGCATCGTTTTCTGGAGCGTGCGTTCGGCGTTTGCGGGGATCTTTCAGGCGCGGTTGGAAGGCTGAGTCAGGGCAGCGAAAGGGAAGGCGGAGGGGAAACCTCGGCGGCGCGTCTGCGCGCCCATCTCTCGGATACCTTTCGCCCTTGAACGATGAGAGGACGCTCGATGCAGAGCCAGCTTATAAATGCGGCCAGCACGAGGAGTGGAATGCCGAATGCGCCCCAGTTGGAACGAAGGAAGAGGTTCTGCCAGAGATAAATGCTGTAAGACATCAGGCCGATGTATTTAAGGTGCGGCCACTCGAGTACTTTTCCAGACCATGAATCCGGATTGAGCGCGGTGCAGGCGATGGCTACAGCAGTGGCAAGGGACTCGTGCAGGGGTACGAGAACCTGGAAGTGAACGATGTCGAAGGCAAGGACAGCGAGCGCCAACGGCAGAATGAGATTGCGATAGCGCTGAAATATCCGACGCACGTGGGGACTCTGCAGCGCAAAGGCGAGAAGGCAGCCGACAAAAAGCGCGTCTCCCCGGACTTCAGAGTGCCAGGAGGCATCGGGGCGCAGATAAGCCGACCAATGGTAAAAGCGAAAACCTGCGATTGCTATTGCGGCGATAGATGCAAAGATTGCGGCCCATTTACGACCGGCGAAACAAAGCAAGGGCGCCCAGAGAAGATAGAACTGCTCCTCAAGCGAAAGGCTCCAAAAATGAGTGGTGCAGGTGTTGGCATCGCTTTGGCCGGCGTAGTTGCGAAAGAAGAAGAGACAGGACCAGATGTCATTGCCGATGAGTTTGAAAGGCGTGAAAAGCGTCATGAAGCAAAGGAAGAGGAGGTATGCCCATGCGGCGGGCATGAGACGAAAGAAGCGGCGAAGGTAGAAGTTCCCCAGGTCGATTTTTTCAGCACGGAGCAGGTTGTCAGTGATGAGGTATCCGCTGAGAACAAAGAAAATGTTCACGCCATGTTCACCGGGTGAGAGCCAGTGCAACTGCCAGGCGACGTGATGCAGATAACCTTGCTGGAAGTGGGTGGCCACGACCATCAGAATCGCGATTCCACGCCAGCCGTCGAGGGTTGGAATACGGCCGGGGATATGCTGTCTGATTGAGGTCGCCATGGTTGGTCTTGAGCGCATCGTAATTCTTTCCTGCGGAGGGGCTCAAGAAAATCGATGGCCATGTCTGCACGACGGTTATGTCGTGAGTGAAGTGCGGAAGGGTCTGAGAACTACTGCTTTGCGACGTCGAGCATGCGGCGCATGAAATTGTCTTCGGGGAAGAGCTGCATGTAGCGCTCCATGGCGATGACCGCTTTGTCGTATTGTTTGCCGGTGATGAGGCGGTCGATGAGCGCTTTTTGATAGAGGGCGTTGTAGGGCTCGAGGCTGACAGCTTTTTCGCTGGCGGCGATGGCTTTGTCGATCTCGCCTTGCTGCGCGAGCACTTCAGAGAGATAGGAGTAGGAGGCGGCGAGGCCGGGATCGAGGCGGAGCGCGTGATCCAGGTGATTAATGGCGTCGGCGGAGTTGCCGCTTTGCCAGTCGCGGCGGCCGAGGGCTTGCTGCACGACGGCGTTCTCGGGGTCGGTCTGCTCGAGCTGGCCGAGCGTCTTTTGATACGCGGCATTGTATTCTGGCTGGCGCTCTGAGATCTCTCGATAGGCTTCGAGCAGCGCGGGTGCCGGCGGGTTGTGTCGCGGCCGCGGGCGATTGACATAAACCAGATCGGGGAGTGACGGGGTTGTCAACTGGAATGCCTTGTCGGGCCATGGCTCTCCTTCGCGGGCAACAATGCGGTGATTGGTGAGACTCGTGTGTGCGGTACTCCGTGGCTCTCCGCGGCATGTGGCAGCCGATACAGTTATCCGCAGGCGTGGTCTGTGTGGCCCGTTTCTGTGGGCGCGGTGCAGGCTCGGCTGGCGTGGCAGCCCTGGCACTTCGCGTTGAAGTACGCCGGAGCCTCGGTCGCCGTGGGCTCGATGTGCGGATCGTGGCAGGTGGTACAGCGAAGCTGGCCGGCGGTCGCGCGATAGCACTTGCTCATCGTCATCTGGAAGTAGTGCTGCACGTGAGCGCTGTCGTCGGTGTCATCGCGTTTGGGCGGCACCATGAGAACAGCCAGAGTATCGGCCAGCGGAACGCCGGGGCGAATGTCTTTGAAGTCTTTGCCGGGCAGTGGAACGCGGCTGTCGCCGGCCTCATGGCAGCGCATGCAGATATTGTTTTCGAGATCCGCGCTCAGACGATCCGGATTGACGATCTGCGATCCGTGCGCCGCCGCCGTATGGTTGGCCATCGCGTGAACGTGCGCTTCACCCGGCCCATGGCAGTTTTCGCAGCCAATCGCATTCTGCGAGAACGGAACCGGCTCGAACTTGCCCGTGGCCTGCTCGGCGGGACGCGGACGGCCGCTGTGGCAGGAGATGCAGCCGGCAAGAATCGGTCGATTGAAGCCGAGATCACTCGACTCGTAGCCTGGCGAAAGCTCCCACCGCTTGATGTTGGAGTAGTAGGCGAGCGGAGCTTCAAAAAGATAGTTGCCGCGCTTGACCAGCCCGTTGTATCCGCTGATTCCGGCGCCGACAATCCATTCAATCTGTTGCGTGTTGCGGAAGAGGTCTGTGCCGGTGGGTCCGGATTGGTATTCGCTTTGGTAGAGCCTGCCGGCGCGGGCGAAGATCTCGTAGTGGCGATCGAGGGTGGGGCTGTAGAAGCTGCCGGGCAGCTTCATGCGCTGGATGACAGCAGGCGTGACAGGTGTGAGAGAGCGGCCCATACGCGTCTGGGTGAAGCTTTGATAGATGTCGTGGTGACACTGCGCACATGCCTGAGTGCCGACATAGCCATCATGCGCAGAGTTAGAGCCACCGCGCGCAGGGGCGCGTTCTACGGGTCGATTCGGCTTCGGTGCAGCGAGCACCAACCTCGGCAGGCAAGATACTGCAAGAATCGTGCACAAAAACGAAGCCCGAGCCAGGGATGGACAGACAAAAGGAATCGACGTCCGCCAACGTGATCGCGGAGCGTTCATTCATTGAGGTAGACGAGCGAGCAAGCGCAAAAGACGACGCGAGTTGCGAGGCGGTTTCACGGACGGGTATGGCGGATAGGTACGTCGGCTCTACAATACGGGCAGACGCATGATTGAGTACCTCCATCTCGGACGCGTTGGGTATGACGAAGGGCTGCGGTTGCAGGCCGACATTGCAGATCTGCGGCTGCGCGGACGTGTGGAGAATGTGCTGCTGCTGCTGGAGCATCCGCCGGTGCTGACGCTGGGGCGCAATGCGCGGCGCGCGAATGTGCTGGCGACGGACGAGATGCTGGCGCAGAGAGGCGTGACACTGCACGAGATCAATCGCGGCGGCGATGTGACGTATCACGGGCCGGGGCAGCTGGTGGGATATCCGATCTTTGATTTGCGCAGCCTGCACAATGCGAGCGGCGAAGCGGCTGGGGCCGGTGGATTTTGTACGCATGATGGAAGAAGCGCTGATCAGGCTGTGCGCCGTGTACGGGGTACGCGCTGAACGGATCGCAGGACTGACGGGAGTGTGGTGCGGTGCTGGCCCTGCGGGCGGCAGCTCGGAGAATGAACGGAAGATCGGCGCGATCGGGATTCATGTGGCGCGAGGAATTACTTCGCATGGATTTGCCTTCAATGTGCGGACGAACCTTGGGGACTTTCAACTGATCAATCCATGCGGCATTACGGACCGACGGGTGACGAGCCTGGAGCGCGAGGTAGCGCGGCCGGAGGAGCTGCCCGATCTGGAGACGATTGCTCACGAAGCGGCGCGGCAGTTTGGGCTGGTGTTTCAGCGAGCAGGTGCTGGCGGTGGAGAGCGTGGATGCGCTGCGGGAGCAGGCAGCGCGGAAGCAGGAGTTTCCCGCAGAGGACACGCCGCTGACGGTACCGCGCGAAGTGGAGAGGCTGCTGCACGGCGATGCGGAGCGGCCAGTGCGGGCTTGAAACGAATGGGAGATTTATAATCCCCCAGGAACCCGAGCAGAAGCGCGGAGAGGGCGATCGATGCCGACCGATGTCATTATGCCGCAGATGGGCGAGTCCATCTTTGAAGGCACCATTACCAAGTGGCTGAAGAAGCCGGGCGACGCGGTGGAGAAGGACGAGCCGCTCTTCGAGATTTCGACAGACAAGGTCGATGCGGAGATTCCTTCGCCGGCGGCGGGAGTGCTGAGCGAGATTCGATGTCCCTGAAGGCGCGACGGTTGAAGATGAATACGGTGGTTGCGGTGCTCGATGGCACCTCCAGTGCGGGTGATCGCGCCTCTGGCGCTGAGATGTCGTCCCCCGTTAAGCAAGCTGCGGAAACAAAGAGCAAGGCGGAGCCGACTGCAGTTGCGCCGAGTGCGGGCGCAGTGGATGTGGTGATGCCGCAGATGGGCGAGTCAATTTTTGAAGGCACCATCTCAAGTGGCTGAAGAAGGCCGGCGATGCGGTGAAGAAGGACGAGCCGCTGTTTGAGATTTCGACGGACAAGGTGGATGCGGAGATTCCCTCACCCGTGGATGGTGTGCTGACGGAGATTCGCCATGCTGGAAGGCGACACGGTTGAGGTGAATACGGTCGTTGCGGTGATCGGCGGCCCTCCGAGTGCGGGTGGCACCTCCGGTGCGGGTGATCGCGCCTTCGGCGCAAGAACAGAACAGCCAACGACCGCGGTTCAATCCGTACCTGCTGCAAGGGCGGCTGAGCCCGCCGATGGGAGAAAGATTCGTTCGTCGCCACTGGTGCGGAAGATTGCGCAGGAGCATGGCGTGAATCTGGCGGTGGTTGCGGGGACGGGATCGGAAGGACGTATCACGAAGGAAGACATTCTGGCGTTCCTGGCGAAGCGCGGCAGCACAGCGCACGGCCGCGGCCTCGGCTCCTGGAGCGCCGATGACTCCGATGCGGTTGTGCCGATGACGAAGATGCGCGCGATTATTGCGCAACGCATGGTCGGAGAGCAAGAGGACGATTCCGCACGCGCACACGGTTTACAAAATTGATATGACACGCGTTGCGAGGCTGCGCGAGAAAGAGCGCGCGGGTTTCGAACAGCGGCACGGCGTGAAGCTGACGTATATGCCGTTCATCGCAGCGGCTGCGATTGAAGCGCTGCGGCATCATCCGATATTGAATGCGTCGCTCGATGGGAACAATATCCACTACCATGCGGGCATTGAGTTGGGCATTGCGGTGGCTTTGGACTGGGGATTGATCGTTCCAGTGGTGCGGCATGCGGAGACGACGAGCTTCGCCGATCTGGCGCGGGCTATCGATGATCTCGCGACACGGGCGCGGACGAAGAAGCTGAGACCGGATGAAGTAGGTGGATCGACGTTTACGCTGACGAACTCGGGCGCATTTGGCGGCGAGTATGGGATGCCGGTGATCAATCCGCCGGAGTCGGCGATTCTGGCGATTGGTGGATTGCGCAAGGAGCCGGCGGTGCTGACGGATGCGGAGGGGAACGACACGATCGCTATCCGCGCGATGCAGTATTTCTGCCTGGGCTTTGATCATCGGCTGATCGATGGCGCGGACTCCGGGAAGTTTATGACGGAGTTCAAGAACACGCTGGAGAAGTGGGACCGGGCGATCGGGTGAGGATGGACAGTATTACGGTGGCCGCAGTATGCACGCGCGCTCGCATGGCGAGACATTCTTTGCACTGCTGGAAATGCGATTCCAGCGCAATGGCTTGTTCCTGCTAGATGAACCTGAAGCAGCGCTCTCACCCCAACGTCAGCTTTCGTTCCTTGTTATGCTTCATGACGTTTTGAGAAAGCGCCATGATGCGCAGTTCATCATCTCGACGCACTCACCTCTTCTTTTGGGGTTTCCCAAAGCGCAGATTATTTCTTTTGACGGTGAAGCGATGCACGAGATTCCATACGAAGAGACGGAACCGATGCAGATCGTACGGAGATTCGTAAATGACCGCAAGGGCTTCCTCGAGGAGTTGTTGAACGAGCCTCCAGCGCTGTTTGAGCATGAGCGGGAGTAGATCGTCGTAGTTCGCTACCGCGCAAAGCCTCAATTTCTTAGCTCCCTTCGTTCGGTGCTAGTTACCCTCCAGGAAAAATCTCAATCATCTCAGCAACACTGCGAGCGGTGGTGTGTTCAGTCAGGAAAAGGTCATGCTGCAGGAACGGCGGGCCGGAAATGACTGAGGTCTGAGAATGAAGAAGACTCTTTTGCTTTGTGCATTGGCTGCACCGATTGCTCTTGCAGGCTGTGGGCATCCGAATTACGGATATGGCTATGGGCCGCCGCCTCCGCCGCCACCTGCGTATGGGCAGATTGCGCAGCAGGCCTTTAATGATGGATTCAGCGCGGCGCGGAACGATATTGCGCATGGGCGTCCGCCGAATGCAGAGGCGCACAAGAGATTCCGCAATCCTCCGGTGCCGCCGCCGGCGTGGAATGATTATCGCCAGGGATTCCGCGAGGGATATCGCAGAGCGATGCAGCAGGTTCCTCCCCCAGCGAGGTAAGTAAGAGTGCGTTGCGAAGAGAAGCCCCTCGGTTGCGATTGTGGCCGGGGGCCTTTCTGTGTTGTGCTTTCCCACCCATCCGCCGTGGCGGATGGATGGGGCACTGAGGTTCGTGGTGATGGATGCGCCGTGGAAATGCAGGTCCCTCGCTCACCATCCCCAGGCTGGAGAAAACGCCTGGGGCCCCGTTCGCTCAGGATGACACGGTCTTGGTGAGGTTTGTGCTTTCCCACGTCTCCAAAAGAGGAGACATGGGGCACCCATTTTCGTGCGGGCTCAAGCGACTATTTTGTCGTGAGGACGAGGACGGTGGCGACGGGGTCGAGGGCTTGAGCGGGCAGGGTGACGTCGATGCCTGAGCCGGATTTGCTGATCTTGAGCGGTGCGCGGCTTTTATCTGCGAGCAGGTAGGCGCCGGTGACGGTGCGAGGCACCGCGGCGAGATGGAAGCTGCCCTGCGGCCACTTGAAGAGCTCGATGTAGATTTTGTTGGGGCCGGTGGTAGAGCGCCATTCCCAGGTGGGGATGAATTTGGGTTTGCCGTCCTTGTCTTTCTCGGTTGTGCTGAAGCTGCCGGCTTCGTCTCCGAAGACTGTTGCCTGTGTGCCGTAGATGGCTTCACCGTTGACGGCGAGCCATTGGCCGACCTGGTGGAGGCGCTCGACTTCAGCGGGTGGGACGTTGCCTTTTGAGTCGGGACCGATGTTGAGCAAATAGTTGCCGCCTTTGCTTGCGATGTCGATGAGGTTGCGCAGCAGGGTCTCGCTGGATTTGAAGTTGGTGTCGGTGGATTTATAGCCCCATGTGTCGTTGATGGTCATGCAGGCTTCCCAATCGCGGCCGGGATAGCCTTTGGCGGGGATGTATTGCTCGGGGGTTTCGGTGTCGCCGCGGTAGCCGCCACCGAGACGGTTATTCCAGATGAGATTGGGGTGCTGGTTGAGGAGGGCGACGATCTCGCCGGCGAGCTCGGGCGTCATGTCGTCGGTGGGTGTGTCGAACCAGATCACGGCGGGGAATTCGCCGTACTGGGTGAGGATCTCCTTGATCTGCGGAATGGCCTTGGCGTGCAGGTAGGTGGCGAAGTCGCCGTCCTGTGCGGGATCCCAGTGATGGTTGGGGCGATCGTGATTGCCGGTTTTGTAGGCGGCGCCGCCGGGCGCGGTCCAGTCCTGATCCTGCGAGTAGTAGAAGCCGAGCTTGATTCCCTGCTTGCGGCACTCGTCGGCGAGCTCGCGGATGGGATCGCGCTTGAACGGCGTAGCGGCCACGATGTTGAAGGGATCGGCTTTGGAGTCGAACATTGCGAAGCCATCGTGATGCTTGGAGGTGATGACGATGTACTTCATGCCGGAGGACTTGGCGAGGGCGACGATGTCGTGCGCGCTGAAGGCGGTTGGATTGAATTGCGGAGCGAGGGCCTTGTAATCGGCGACGGGAATGGAAGCGGAGTTCATGATCCACTCGCCGATGAAGGGGACGGGCTTGCCCTGCCAGACGCCGGCGGGGATGGAGTAGAGGCCCCAGTGGATGAACATGCCGAAGCGGGCTTCGCGCCACCAGGCCATGCGTGCGTCGCGCAGCGCGGGTGTTTCAGTGTCCTGGATGGCGGCGACCTTATGCGACTCCGCGAGCTTGTAGTGTTCGCCCTGCACCTGGGCTGAAGCGGCGTTGGCGAAGGCGGCGAGGGAGAGAGACAGGGCGGCGGCGAGGAGGCGGCGTTGGCTCAAGTGTCTGGTCAAGTATCCGGTCAAGGAGGCTTCCTTTGGAATCCGATTGCGTTTGAAACGGCGTGTCCATGATAGCGCCTTCATTTATGAGGTAGTATCCGGTGCTTTTGTAATGGGCAGCGCCGAGCCAGCGGGGCGTGAGGAGTGGTAGTATGCCGTCACATCCCCGAAGCTATGGAGGGCCCCGGCGTTCGCCGGAAACGCTGACGTATGGAAGTGATTGAGGGAATCAGGCTCGCGCTGCAGTCTCTCTGGGCGAATAAATTGCGGTCGATATTGACGCTGATTGGCGTGGTTATCGGTGTGGCGTCCGTAATTATGGTGGTGACGCTGACAAACGGCGCCAAAGAGTTTGTCACGACCAAGATCAATACATATGGTGCGGGCGTGGTGACGGTGACGAAGATGCCGCAGACCTTCCTCACCATGGATGAGTATCTTGCCTTTCAGAAGCGGCGCAATGTGAGCTTTGACGACTATAAGGCGATTGTCTCTAACTGCCGGTCGTGCGTCTCAGTGGGAGCGAGTAAGGAGACGACGGGATCGGTGGTGTATGGAAGCAACTCGAGCTCAGACAGCACGGTGCGCGGGTGGACGTGGACGATGCCTGCGCTCTCGAATCTGAATATCGCGCTGGGTCGCGGCTTTACCGAGGCGGAGGACCTACATAGCGCGCACGTGGCGGTTGTGGGCTCGGATGTTGTGGACAACCTGATCGGGCCGGGAGATCCGCTGGGGAAAGAGATTCGCGTGGGCGGCGTTCCATACACCGTGATCGGCGTAGGGGAGCCACAGGGAAAGATGCTGGGGCAGAGCATGGACAACTGGGTGTCGATCCCGTTGACTGCGTATCTCTCTGAATATGGCTCGCACGATTCGCTCTCAATTTATGTGAATGCGGGCGGCGGCGGCGACGTGATGGATGCGGTGTCTGACGAGTTGCGCGCGATGATGCGGGCGCAGCGGCACCTAAAACCGAATGAGCCGGACACGTTCACGATAGACACGAGCGCGACCCTTCAGAATATGCTGGGAAATATCCTGAACAACTTTGGCGCGGTGGTGGCTGCCATTGCGGCCATTTCGCTGGTGGTGGGCGGCATCGTGATTATGAACATCATGCTGGTTTCAGTGACGGAACGGACGCGCGAGATTGGAGTGCGGAAGGCGCTGGGTGCGCGGCGGCAGGACATTATGCTGCAGTTTCTGGTGGAGTCGGCAATGCTTGCGCTGGTGGGTGGAGTGATTGGCGTGCTGGCGGGCGTGGGAGCGGCAAAACTGGTGACACTGGTCATTGCGTTTCCGTCATCGATTCAGGTGTGGTCGATTGTTGTCAGCCTGTTTGTGTCGGCGAGCGTGGGGCTGTTCTTTGGTGTGTATCCGGCTAGCAAGGCGTCAAGGCTTGATCCCATTGTTGCTCTGCGGGCTGAGAGTTAAGGGCTATGGATTTTGGGCAGGCGAAAGAATCGGCAGTGCTCGCGTTGGATACCCTGCGCGTGAACAAGCTGCGCTCGGCCTTGACGATTCTTGGAATTTCGATTGGGATATCGACGGTGATTCTGATCTCGTCGGCGATCAATGGGCTGAACTCGAATATCAATCAGTTTGTGAATTCGCTGGGGACGAACAGTTTGTGGATTTTTCGTTTTGAGATGTTCGGGCGACGGCCAACGACAGAGGAGTTGAACCGCAAGCAGCTCACCTATGAGGACGGGATTGCGTTGCGCGGATTGCCGCATGTGGTGGCGGTGGACCCGGGGCTGAGCTATCAGTCGTTTCAGACCGGGTTTGGCAAGGTGTCACTGAAGCATGGGACGCACACGGTGAGCAACTCGACGCTGTATGGCGATACCTCGGCGGTGAAGGAGACGAACGAGATCAACATCGTGCAGGGGCGGATGTACACAGACGGCGAGGAGGAGCGCGCGGCGAATGTTGTAGTGCTGGGGCATGACGCCGCGGAGGATCTGTTTCCGGATGAGTCGCCGCTTGGCAAAGATGTAGAGTGCACAGGCGATGTATTCACGGTGATCGGCGTGCTGGACAAGCAGCCGCAGCCATTCGGCGCCGGGCGCAACCCGGAGGACAACTCCGCTTACTTTCCACTGAAGACGTTTCGCAAGATACATCCGGAGGTCAAGGATTTCTGGCTGACGGTGAAGTACGACGATCCGCAGAACAAGGCTGAGGTTCTGGAAGAGGTGCGGGAGATGCTGCGGGCGCGGCGAGGGCTGCGTGCGAACCAGGATGACAACTTTGCGATCTTCGGGCCGGACTCGCTGACACGGCTTTGGAATCAGCTGACGGGCGGACTGTTTCTATTTATGGTGGCGGTATCGAGCGTGGGGCTGCTGGTGGGCGGCGTGGGCGTGATGAACATCATGCTGGTTTCGGTGACGGAGAGAACGCGCGAGATTGGAGTGCGAAAAGCGATCGGTGCGACGCGGCGGAATATTCTGCTGCAGTTCACTCTGGAAGCAGTGACGCTGTGTGCGGTGGGCGGTATTGCGGGAATTGTGGCGGGCGCGTTGTTCACGCTGATTCTGCATTATGCCGTGACGTTTCTTCATGCGGCGCTTTCGGCGACGTGGGTGCTGGTTGCATTTGCGGTTGCCTGTGCCATCGGGCTGCTGTTCGGGATTTATCCGGCGTGGAAGGCGGCGAGCCTGGATCCGATTGAGGCGTTGCGCTACGAGTAGAAGCCTGATCAGGGGTGCTTGTAGATGCTCTTTCCTTCCTTGATGGTCTCAACGACCTTGATGTCTTTGAGCGCGTCGCCGGTCGCGGTCAGCGGATTGCCGGAAAGAACGGTGAGGTCTGCGAGTTTGCCAACTTCGAGAGAGCCCTTGGCGCCTTCTTCCATGTATTCGTAAGCGGAATCAAGCGTGATGGCCTTGAGCGCCTGTGCTGCGGTGAGGCGCTC
Source organism: uncultured Acidobacteriaceae bacterium (assembly GCA_963832465.1). Taxonomy (GTDB): domain Bacteria; phylum Acidobacteriota; class Terriglobia; order Terriglobales; family Acidobacteriaceae; genus Telmatobacter. The sequence goes on along the minus strand of CAWHUJ010000013.1, from coordinate 402,573 downwards.
GTCGGCTCCGAGGACGACGCCGCTGCGCGTGGTGCGATTCATCGCGGTCCACATCACCAGCATGGGATCGAGGGGCAAGACGTTGAAGTCAGTGTGCAAGGTGACGTGCAGACCTTTCTTCAGCGCGCTTTCGGTGGGACTCATAAAGCTGGCGCGATCCATACCAAGGTTCTTGATGTGGACATCGCCGAAGAAGAAGGTGTGCTCAGGGTACATGGAGGGAACCACACCGAGCTTCACGTAGCGATCGAGCTGATCGGCACGAACGAACTGCGAGTGGATGGCGACGGGACGCGAGCCGGGCTTGACGCCGAATTTTTCGAGCAGATCGAGATACATGTCGACGGCTGCATCGCCATTGCAGTGAGCGAAGGTGCGGAAGGAGTTGTTTGCATAGAGTGGCCCGAGCATTGCAAAGAAGTCCTTCTCCGGTGCGGTCGGCTCGCCTCTCCAGTTCTTCTGCCCTTCCGGCCCGCCGGTGAGATAGGGCCTGGTGAAATAGGCTGTCTTGCCCTGCGGAGAGCCATCGAGCACAATCTTGACGCCGCCCAGCTTGAGTCGGTTGTCGTAGGCTCCCCAAGAGGAAGCGGGATATTCGGCGAGCGCGTTTTTCAGATCCAGAAAAATGGGCAACGAGACTATGTCGAGATACAGAAGCTTCTGAGCAGCGCCTTTCTTGAGGAACTCAACGTCTTTGAGGTGTGTCGCGCCCTCCTGAATGGTTGTGTAGCCATTGCTTGCGTAGATCTGCTGCGCTGCATTGAGCCGAGCAAGCCTGTCGGCTTCGCTGGGCTGCGGCATCTGGGACATCAAGGGAATATATGCGGTCTCCATCAGGAGGCCTGCGGGCTCCTGCGAACCAGGTTTGCGTACGATGACGCCGCCGGGCGGAGTAGGTGTCTTGGCCGTGATGTTGAATTTCTTGAATCCGGCTGAATTCAGGACCGCGCCATGCTGCGAGACATGAATCAGCATTACGGGATTGTCGGGAAAGGCGGGATCGAGGTCCTCGCGCGTGATCTCGCGGCCTTCCGCAAGATTGTTGCCGTCATACCCGTAGCCTATGACCCAATCGCCCTTGGGGATGTTGAGGCGGGCCTGAAGTTTTTTCAACTCGGCAATGATGTCGGGTATGGATTTGACGGGGCCGACAGGCGGAGCGGAGAGGTTGGCCTGCGTGGGCATATCGAGCGCAAACAGGAAATGACTGTGCGCATCGATGAAGCCGGGGACGAGTGTCTTTCCGCCGAGATCAACCATTTCCGTCAGCTGGCCCTTGTGCGCAGCTTCAACATCGGTGCGATTGCCGACGGCGATGATTTTTCCGTCTTTGATGGCGATGGCTTCTGCGGAGGGCTGAGCATCATTCACGGTAACGATGGGGCCACCGAAATAGATCTGGTCAGCAGTTGCGGCGGGGGCGGGCTGAGAGGACTTACAGCCGGTGAGGAGGGCAAAGCAGAACGAGAGGACAAGCAGCAGCGAACGTTTCATGGGTTCCTTTTCGTCGAATCAGAATGCTGTGGCCCATGGAGTTCTCCTGTAACGAGGCTTTGTCGCAGATCGAGTTCAGCCGTTCTCAGGATTATAGGATGACGATTGCTGACCAATCGATTTAAAGCAGCGTTAGTTGGAGGTGTCGGAAGGTTTGGCCGGGGCGAGATAGATGATGAGGGTGCGGCCGTCGGAGGTGAAAGAGGAGCCGGTGGCGGTGCTTGCTTTAGTGACGGGGTCGGTTGGTGTGACGTAGGTGGATTTGAGGACCCGGCCGGTTTCGGTGAGGCTCTCGCCGATGTAGTCGCGCTCGTGGTCGCTATCGGGATCAATCTTGTGAGTGACGCCGTTCTTAGTGCGATCGTCGCGGGCGAAGCCGATGTCGTGCATGCCGGCGCCGGCCCAGACATCGCGGCCATCAAGTTGGAAAGGCGCTTTCCATATGCGGAAATGATGGCGCGAGGCGACGACCTGTACCGGGTCGGCCTGCGCGTAGCCAAAGTCCTGCCCGCGGCCCCAGAGCTCGAGGACACTCATGGGCATGGTGACGTAGGCCTGCTTGGAGATCGAGGCGAAGAGGCCGCTGATGACGGCGTCTTTGTCGGATTTATCGACGATGACCCAGCCGGCGGTTTTGAGCGCGGCCTGGACCTCATCAGATGAACCGATAAGGACGAAGTTGACGCGATCGCCGGGGTTGCCCTGCGCGTCCTCAACGCGGCGTGGGATGGAATCGATCATGGACTGAGTAAAGGCGGGGACGGTGACGTTGGCGTTGACTGCTGCGGCTTTGGCGGCGGTGCGTTGGATGGTGACATGGTAGGAGCCGGTCGCGGAGTCTCCTGCAGCTTGATTGATGGCGAGGAAGAGATGGCCAGCGATGGGGGCCTGGCTGGTGAGTTTTGCGCCGATGAGGAGGGAGCGTGCAGCTTCATCGGAACCGATACGGCCGATGAGCGCGCCGCGGCCACCGTCATTGAATTGGAGATTGCGGACGAGGTCGGTCCAGCCGCGAGGCAGACCATCGGGTCCGTTGGATTGCTTCGCGCCGGCGAACTGGAGCCCGCCAGTTGCGGTGAAGCTGAGGGTGTCGCCGGGAACGAGGTCGAGCTGCGTATCGACCCAACCGTCGGAGGGCTGGATGTCGAGTTCTTTGGTTTGCGCGAAGAGCGGGAGTGCGAGGAGGATTGGCAGGAGGAGGACGGAACGAATAATGCGTTGAAACATACGGAAATCCCTCGAAGGGGCCCGGACGAAAATTATGGTACTGCAAGAGCGGGAGGTTGGGGAGCGTGGCGGGTAACTGCGCGAGGAGGACGGCGGAAGTTTGTAGCTTTCCCACATCTCCAACACCGGGAGATATGGGGCACCCGTCTTCGTGGGGATTGAAGCGGAGTGAAATGCAGGTCCTTCGCGTCGCTTACCCCACGTGCGATTCCATCGCAAATGGGGGCCTCAAGCGTGCTCCGCTCAGGATGACACGAGGTTGGTGGGTTGTGGTCTCCCACTCATGTGGGATGCGACTGCGCATGATGGCGCGCTCAGGTTCGTGCTTTCCCACGTCTCCAAAAGCGGGAGACATGGGGCACCCAGGATTGTGGGGATTGAAGCGGGAAGCGGCGGGATCTCAGGTTGCGGACGGAAGGATTTCGTAGGGGCGCATCATTTCGTTGTCTTCGTGTTCGAGGATGTGGCAGTGCCAGACGTAGCGGCCGGGGTAGCCGGTGAAGGGCACGATGATGCGGGTGACGGTGTGGGCGTTGACGCGGGCGGTGTCTTTCCAGCCGAGTTCGTTGGGATCGGGCTGCATGGGCGGGCCGGTGTAGCGAAGCTTGTTGGCGGTGAGGTAGTCGAAGGCGTCGAAGGGGCGCCGGTCGAGGATCTGAAAGCGCACCATGTGCAGGTGGATGGGGTGAACGTCGTCCGTGAGATTGACGAGTTCCCAGATTTCGGTGGTGTTTAGGACGGGCTTTTCAGTGATGGGCGCGTGCCAGGGAGTCTTGTTGAGGAGCATGCCCATGGATTCGGAGACGAGATTGAGATTCTCGTCGAGGGTGAGGCGGCGGGTGAGCGTGGCGGCGGACTCCGGGATGCGCGCAACGGGCCGCAGTGTTGCGGGAAGGCTGCTGGAATCGGAGACAGGCGATGCGCCGACGCGGAATTGCAGGAGATCGAATGGCTCGGAGCGCATAAGGAGCTGCGCGCCGCGGGCGGTGCTGAAGTCGATCACGATGTCGGCGCGTTCGCCGGGAGCGAGCTGGAGATATTTGAGGCTGACGGGTGCGGAGAGCAGGCCCTGGTCGCTGGCGATCTGCTGGAACTGGCCTCCATCGGAAAGTGAGAGGCGGTAGAAGCGGCCATTGGCCGCGTTGAGGATACGGAAGCGATAAAGGCGCGGCTCGACGTCGAGATAGGGAAAGAGTTTGCCGTTGACGAGGTGGGCTTCGCCGAAGACCTCGGGAACCCAGGGGCGTTCGGGATCGGGCGAGACGGGATAGCTGAGGCGACCGTCGGGCTTGAGGTCGCGATCCATGAGGACGATGGGGATTTCGTATTTGCCGGAGGGCAGATTGAGAGCGCCTTCGACTGCGTCGCGCACGATATATAGACCGACGAGTCCGGAATAGATATTGAGCCGATTAATGCCCATGGCGTGATCGTGATACCAGAGAAGCGCGGAGTCCTGCTGGTTGGGGTAGTAGTAGGTGCGCGATTGGCCCGTGGGGTACCAGTCTTCGGGGTAGCCGTCACTGGAGGCGGGGGTGCGGCCGCCGTGAAGGTGAACAATGCCGCGTGAATCAGGCAGGCTTTTTTCCGCGCCGTGCAGAGTGTGATCGATGGGCAGGAAGTGGGTGGGCGGGAGCTCGTTGGCCCACTCGATGAGCTGGCCCTCGCCGCTGCTCGTGTCGATGGTTAGACCCGGGAAGGAGCAGCCGTAGGACCACAGCGGCGTCGGTGGCAGATCACGGTGAAGTTTTGCGGTGATGGCGCGCATGGCGATGCGATAGTGAGGAACGCTCTGTCCGGAGCCGTCCGGAGCGGCGCGCATGCCGGCGGGAACGGCGATTGGCGGGATGGGAAGCGGATCGACGAAGCGGGCGAGGGTGCTGGGGTCGAGGTTGGGCGTGGCGGGCGGCGCGGCGTGAGGCATGTGGTGCATCTGCTGCGCAGGCAGGGAGTGGGCGCAGGTTCCGGCGGCGAGGAGAGCGGAGCGATGCAGGAAGGATCTTCGAGTGATCAATGTGTGTGCTCTTTCAAGACAAGATTAAACAAAGACGAGAGCGTGGGGGTGATGCTCCCCGCGCTCTCGTGAGTGGAGACAGCGATAAGCAGCCAGTTACCAGCCAAAATCGGACGAGTTGTGGCGGTCGGTTACGACCAGGCCGGAGCTCGGATCGAGAAGGAAGAGACCATCGTTGTGCTTCTGGTTGAAGTCGAACATGTTGTTGAGCGGGTTAGCGACTGCGTCGAAGGAGCCGCCGCCGATGCGTTCGCCGCCGAGCCAGTTGTCTTCAACGAAGCGCAGGATCGAGCTTTGATCAGTGATGGTGTGGTCGACGAAGTTTTCGCGTGCGTAGGGAGAGATGACCATGAGGACAAGGCGAGGTCCGTAACCGCAGCGACCCTGCGCGTGCTCGGTGCCGGAGTTGATGCCAGCGAGGGCGCCTGCACCGGTTCCGCAGGAGGGGTGGCCGTTGACGATGTCAGCAGAAGTCGCTGACTGATTGATGAGCTGACCGAGAGAGTGGTCGTACCAGCCGTCGGAGTCGTCGTAGGCGATGATGACGGCGGTGGAGCTCCACTCGGGGCGCTTTTCGAGGAAGTTGATGGTGTTGACGATGAAGGTTTGTTCATCGAGGGGATCAGAGTAGCCCGCGTGCCCATCCTGATAGCCAGGAGCCTTGAGATAGGTGACCGCGGGGAAATTGCCAGCGTTGACGGCAGCGAAGAAGTCCGCCGTATCGTACTGATGGTTTCCGGGATCGCCAGGAAGGCCGACGGTGGAAGGCGATGAGGGGCGGGTGTGCGAGGGATTGGCGGTGGAGGGGTAGTACTGGAAGGGCTGGTGGTGCGGAATGTAGTCGGCCTTCGTGGTTGCGGTGACAGCGGAGGTGGTGGTGCGCTTGCAGCCGGTGGTGGCGTTGGCGTTTACGGTGCTGAGGTTGAAGCCGCCCTCAAAGAATCCCCAGGTGATGCCGCGGGAGTTGAGGAGATCGCCGATGTTCTTGCCGCCGAATTGAACAAGCTCGCCGGTGGTGGTGGAGCACTTGTCGCCGACGGGGTCTGCGTCGCTGATGAGTGAGAGGCCGCCGTTGCCATCGTCGATGGTGTTGCCGCCGGGGTTGACGTCCTGGATGACGCCGTTGGTCTGGCCGGAGATGAGGTTGATGGCGCCAGGCGTGGACGGACCGAAGGTGGTGTTGTAGGAGTTGTCGCTCATGGCGTAGCGCTGAGCGTAGTTCCAGAGAGCGGTGACGGTGTTGCCGTCGTAGTAGCCCATGGTGAGGCCGGTGGTAGCGGCGATGGGAAAGTTAGGCGGCGGGGGACCGGCGACGCCGACGGAGAGTGGGAAGGCGTCCATGAGGCCGAAGTCGAATGCGGCCTGCTCAGGAGTGTAGTCGTGATCCTGATCGGCGGTAGCGGCCTGCGAACGGTCAAGGCGGAAGGGATTGGTTGCACCCGCGCCGTTGGCGGAGTTGGTGGCGTTGGGATTGTGCGCGAGCAGTGCGCCGGTGAGTCCGTTGACGGACGGCGTGCCCGGTTTGGCGAAGAATGCCGGCTCGTGCGGTGGGTTCTTGGCGTACGGATAGGTGCCGAAGTAGTGATCGAAGGAGATGTTTTCCTGGAAGATGACGACGAGGTGTTTGATGGGAGTTGCGGTTGGCTCACCATTGCCGAAGCCACCTGCAAGAGCGGGTTCGGGCAGAGTTCCAGCGGCCAATAGTGTTGCAAGCGAAGCTGCGACGAGCTTCTTCATTCGACCCTCCTGTTCGCCGTTTTGGGAAATGAATTTTGGCGATTTTTCTGAGGTGTACGAGATGAAGGTGAATCGGTGATGCGGCAGCGGTGAATTAGCAGTGAAAGGGTGATGTAGTGATCATGAAAGGAAAGTGGCGCAGCGAAATCGCTGCGAGAAGTATGAAGTTACGGTGACAAATTATTTGCCGTAGGCGGAGGGTGAGGGCTGGCCGGGGATGACGAGGCCTGTTTGAGGATCGAGAAGAAAGGGGGCGACGCTGCGGCGCGTGAAAGGTGCGAAGTCGAAGAGGCCGTTGAGCGGATTTGCGAGCGCGTCGAATGAGCCGTTGCCGATGCGTTCGCCGTCGAGCCAGTTGTCTTCGATGAAGCGCAGGATGGAAGTCTGATCAGTGAGAGTGTGGTCGATGAAGTTTTCTCGCGCGTAGGGGGAGATGACGAGGAGAACGAGGCGTGGGCCGTAGCCGCAGCGGCCCTGGGCGTGTTCAGAGCTGATGCCGGCGAGAGCGGAAGCGCTGTTCCCGCAGGAGGGACGGCCATCGACTACGTCTGCGAGTGTTGCGGATTGATTAACGATGGGACCGAAGGCGTGATCGTACCAACCATCAGAGTCGTCGTAAGCGATGATGACGGCGGTGGAGCTCCACTGGGGAAGTCTTTCGAGAAAGTTGATGGTGTTGACGAGAAAGGCCTGTTCGTCGAGGGGGTCGGAGTAGCCCGCGTGCCCGTCCTGATAGGCGGGAGCTTTGAGCCAGGAAACGGCGGGGAAGTTTCCGGCGGTTACGGCGGCGAAGAAGTCCTCGATGTCGTATTGATGGTTGGCGGGATCGGTTAGTCCGATGGTCGAAGTCGACGTGGGCCGCGCGTGCGTGGGATTGGCGGTGGAGGCGTAGTACTGGAAGGGCTCGTGATGGGGAAGGTAGTCCGCGACGCGGACGCGAGTGATCGCAGAAGTGGTGGAACGCTTGCAGCCGGTGGTCTTGTTGGCATTGACGAGGCCGAGATTAAAGCCACCTTCAAAGAAGCCCCAGGTGATGCCGTGGGCGTTGAGGAGATCTCCGATGTTCTTGCCGCCGAGCTGGACGAGCTCCCCGGCTGTGGAGGAGCACTTGTCGCCGACGGGATTGGTGTCATTGATGAGGGTGAGGCCGCCGTTGCCGTCGTCGATGGCGGCGTTGCCGGAGTTGATGTCCTGCGTGACACCGTTGGTTTGACCGGAGATGAGATTGATGGCACCGAGCGTGGACGGGCCAAAAGTGGTGCCGTAGAAGTTGTCGCTCAAGGCGTACTGCTGCGCGTAGTTCCAGAGCGCGGTGACGGTGTTGCCGTCGTAGTAGCCCATGGTGAGTCCAGTGGTGCTGACGATGGAATGGCTAAGCTGAGGCGGACCGGCACTGCCGACGGAGTGCGGAAAGGCGTCCATAAGGCCGAAGTCGAATGCACCCTGTTCGGGCGTGTAGTCGTGATCCTGGTCGGCGGTAGCGGCCTGCGAGCGATCGAGGCGGAAGGGATTTGTTGCTCCCGCACCGTTGGCTGGGTTGTGGGCATTGGGATTGTGGGTGAGGAGCGCGCCGGTGAGTCCGTTGACGGTGGGAGTGCCGGGCCTGGCAACGAATACAGGTTCGCTCGCGGGGTTTTTAGCGTTGGGATAGGTGGCAAAGTAGTGATCGAAGGAGACGTTTTCCTGAAAGATGATGACGAGGTGCTTGATGGGCGTGGCGGTGGGCTGCGCATCGGCTGCGTCAGTGGCAGAGTGAAGCGGCATCAGAGAGAGCGCCAATGTTCCAAGCGAAGCTGCGAGAAGCTTTATCACGGCTGCTCCCGTGCGCCGGAAACCGGCGGAGAGATTTTATCTTCCCCATGCGTTGATGCAGAAGAGGAGAGATGGGGATGCAGTAGAAGAGCTCGGAAAGCGCGGAGCGTCAACGTTCACTTTTGAACAGTGCTTTTCACTATTGGACGCGGGGGTGGGATTCTGGGCTAGCGTAGGTGCGTCAAGTTATTGATTTATAGCAATGATGTCGGGGTGCAGGAGTGGCCGCTTTCTTGCAATGGAGAGAATGGGGCGGACGTGTGCCCGGAGGATGCGGCATGAGGACACTGGTGCAGGATCTGCAGTTTGCGCTTCGGCAATTGCGAAGGACGCCGGGCTTTACGGTGACCGTGCTTCTGACGCTGGCGTTGGGTATCGGGGCGAACTCCGCGATTTTTACGCTGGTGAATTCGGTGCTCCTCAGGAATCTTCCAGTAGTGGATCCAGCGACGCTGGTGCGGATCGGAGACAAGGGAGATTGCTGCGTGGGTTCGGGTATCCATGACAGCGGCGACTACAGCTTCTTTTCGACGGAGACATACTACGCATTCAAAAAGAATCTGCCGGAGTTTCAGGAACTGGCGGCGACGGAGAGCGGCTACTCGTACAGGCCGCTGACGGTGCGGCGCGAAGGACCTGAGACGGTTGCGCAGTCGGTGATGGGGACGTTTGTTTCGGGAAATTATTTTCGCGTCTTCGGATTGAGGCCCGCAGCGGGACGCTTCTTTGTGGATGCGGATGATAAGCAGGGCGCGCCGGTAACAGCAGTGATGAGCTATGCGGCGTGGAAAGAGGATTACAACGGCGACCCATCGGTGGTGGGCAGCACGTTCTGGATGAACACGAAGGCAGTAACGGTGATCGGCGTGGCGCCAGAGGGATTTTACGGCGACCGGCTGTCGAGCTCGCCGCCAAAGTATTATCTGCCGCTGGAGTCTATGGATTTGGTGCTGGGCGCTCCGTATCTGCACGATCCTGGGGTGTCGTGGGCCTATGTTGTCGGGCGGGTGAAGCCGGGCACGTCGATGCCCGCGCTGCAGGAGAAAGCGAGCGCGCTGCTGCGGCAACAGTATGGGACGTTGAAGATGTTCCAGGATGCCCGAAACAAGAAGAGTCTGGAGCGAGCGCATGTGGTGCTGGCTCCGGCGGGCGGCGGCATCCAGCAGATGCAGGGACAGTACCGCGACAACTTGCATCTGCTGACGTGGATTGCGGGGCTGGTGCTGCTGGTGGCGTGCGCAAATATCGCCAACCTGATGCTGGTGCGCGGCATGGGCAGGAAAGCGGAGATCTCGATTCGCTCCGCTCTTGGCGCGCAGCGAGGACGGATTGTGCGGCAACTGCTGACGGAGAGCGTGTTGCTGGCAGGGCTGGGAGGATTGCTGGGTCTGGCTGTGTCGTACCTGGGCGCGCGCACGTTGGTGGCGCTGACATTCCCTGGCCATCAGGGCGTGCCGATTGATGCGGCGCCGTCGATGGTGGTGATCGGCTTTGCGTTCGCGTTGTCGCTGGTGACGGGGATTCTGTTTGGCATTGCGCCGGCGTGGATGGCGGCGCGGACGCAGCCGGCAGAGGCGTTGCGCTCAAATGCGCGAACGACGGCCCAAGGTGCAAGCCTGCTGCAACGAGGATTAGTGGTGCTGCAGGCTGCGCTGTCGCTCGTGCTGCTGGTGGTGGCGGGGCTGTTTGCGCAGAGCCTGGGCAAAGCGGAAGCGACGGACATGAAGCTGGATGCGACGAACCGCTACATCATCCATATCAACCCGCAGGCTGCCGGATATATGCCGTCGCAGGTGGGCCCCCTGTATCGCACGATCGAAGATCGCTTCCATGCGCTGCCGGGCGTTGTGAATGTGGGGTTGGCGACTTACACGCCGATGGAAGACAACAACTGGGGCACGGATGTGAAGGTGCAGGGCGAGCCGGATCTGAACAAAGGCGCGTCGTTTGTGAAGACGAACGCGGAGTATTTCAACTCAGTCGGCACCAAGGTGCTGATGGGGCGTGGATTCACACTGCAGGATGCGCCGAATGCGCCACCAGTAGCGGTGGTGAACAAAGAGTTTGTGCGGCAGTTCTTCGGCAATCGCAATCCGATTGGGCACAGGTTCGGCGGAAGCGGTTCGGGAAAAGATGGGGCGTACGAGATTGTGGGCGTGGTGGAGGACACGGTCTATCAGAGCGTGTACTGGAAGGATCACGCGATGTACTTCCTACCAATTTTGCAGCGGTCTACGACGGACGATGACCCAATCGACAAGGACCTAGCGCTCTACGCGGGAGCGCTGGTGGTGCAGACAGCGCGGCCTGTCGACAACATGGAACAACTGACGACGAAGACGCTGACGAGCATCAATCCGAACCTGACGATGGTGAACTTTCTGACGTTTCAGCAGCAGATTGACGGCAACTTCACCAATGAGCGCTTGATTGCGCGGTTGACTTCGCTGTTTGGCGGGCTGGCCCTGTTGCTGGCGGCGCTGGGATTGTATGGCGTGACGGCATACACGGTAGCGCGGAGAACACCAGAGATCGGCATCAGAATGGCGCTGGGCGCTGAGCGCAGCCGCGTTGTGGCGATGGTGATGCGCGGCGCGGCAATACAGACGCTGGTGGGACTGGCGATTGGCGTTCCGGTGGCGATGCTGTGCGTGCGTTATGTGAAATCGCTGCTGTTCGACATCACGAGCGTGAGCGGAACGGTGATGGCGGGAGCGGTTGGCGCGCTCGTAGTTGCAGCTCTGATCGCGGGGCTTATTCCAGCGAGGAGAGCAGCATCGATCGATCCTATGAAAGCGCTGCGGGTGGAATAGCGCGACGGCGTTTCAGAGCAGGCTGACAATCATCCAAGGGTAAGGTGGTGCGGGGCGCGGTGAAAGAATTTGCCGCGCCCTGTTGCTTTCCAAAAGGAAGCGTGGCATTATTCCTGTTGGAAACCTAAAGGGTGATTCGCCGTGAAGGAAAAACCGGATGTGTTGCAAGGAACGCTGGCGCTGATGGTGCTCAAGACACTTGATGTTCTGGGACCGCAGCATGGCTGGGGGATCGCCCGCCGCATTGAGCAGATCAGCGGAGACCTTCTGGCGGTGAACCAGGGCACGCTCTATCCTCTTCTGCTCAAGCTGGAGCATGAAGGCTCCATCGCCTCCGACTGGGGCATGTCGGAGAACAATCGTCGCGCACGCTTCTATCGACTTACCGCAGCCGGCCGCAAACAGCTTCAGGCGGAGACCCGCGAATGGGAGCAGACGGCGGCCATTATCGCGCGCTTCTTCAAGATCAAGGCGGAGGATCTGGTATGAGATTCCTGCGACGCTTCCTGATTCGCTTTTCTAATTTCGCAACTCGCCGAAGCGCCGATGGGCGCCTGCAGGAAGAGATCGCGGAACATCTTGCGCTCCAAACGGACGAGAATCTGCGCGCCGGGATGCCGCCCTCAGAGGCACGGCGACAGGCCGCGCTCAAGCTCGGCGCGGCTCAGGCAATACGCGAGCATCTTCACGATGAACAAAGTCTTCCCTTCTTCGAGAATTTGATCTTCGACCTGAAATACGCGGTTCGAATGCTGCTGCGTTCGCCTGGCTTCGCTTTCGTCGCAATCGCGACGATGGCGCTCGGCGTCGGAGCGACCACGGCGATCTATAGCGTGATCGACGCCACGCTGTTGCACCCTTTGCCGTTTCCGAATCCGAGCGAATTGATTCATGTCGAGGACGATCTCCCGGGCATCGGTGCGCGGGATGTTGGTACCTCCATCCCCGAGTGGCGAGACCTCGTGGGCTCCGGGATATTCCAGTCGGTAGCAGTTTCCGGCCACGGCGCAGACGTGACGCTTACCGGTGGTGCACGGCCAGAGCGACTGGGTTTCAAGGCTGTCACGCCGAACTACTTTGCGGTTCTTGGCGTGAGCGCCCAGCTGGGCCGTACGTTCGATCCGCAAGATGCCACTCCCGGTTACAACCTCGAGGCGGTACTCAGCGACGGGCTTTGGCGGAAAGAATTCGGAGCTGACCCGCAGATTGTCGGCAAGACTTTGTGCCTGGACAACGACGATTATCACGTAGTGGGTGTTTTGCCGCGCGGCTTTCGCGATCAGGGTTCAACGAGCAGTGAGCAGAATGTGGATCTATGGCTGGGAGCGGGCTACAGCGGCCTGCCGTTCCCGCCACCGCAGCGGGCTCTACGTCTGCGCCGGGCGGTTATCGCGCGGCTGAAGCCCGGCCTTTCGGTCGCCGCGGCGCAAGAACACCTGAACGCGCTGATTGAAACGCTGAAAAAGCAATATCCGGCGGATTATCCGCCACAGGCGGGGTGGACTGTGCGCCTGATTCCGATGAGCGAAAGCGTCGTGGGCGGCTTCAGTCACTCTCTGATTCTGCTTTTCGGCGCAGTGGTGCTGGTTCTGCTGATTGGTTGCGTCAACGTTGCGAACCTGCTGCTTGCAAGGGCCAGTGGCCGCGGTCGTGAGATTGCAGTTCGTCAGGCTCTGGGAGCGCAAAGAGCGCGGCTCGTCCGCCAGCTTCTCACTGAGACGCTGCTGCTCTTCTTGCTGGGCGGGATTGCGGGTTTCGGCATTCTCTTCGGCGCTCAGCGTCTTTTGATGCGGCTCATTCCGGAGAGCCTGCCGCACCTCAACGCGATCACGGTTGGATGGGGCGTGCTTACCTTTGCCGTTGGCGTCTCCATCGCCGCTGGAACCATCTTCGGTCTTGCTCCCGCCTGGCTGATCAGCCGCGACGATCTGATCGGTACGCTTCGGCAGGGAGGACGGGGATCGAGTGGTTCATCGGGCCGCGCGCGCGCGCGTCAGATCCTCGTCATCGGTGAATTGGCTCTCTCTCTTGTGCTTATGGTGGCCGCGGGTCTTTTGCTGCGCAGTTTCTGGGATTTGTTCAATGTGCAACCCGGGTTCAATCCCGACCGTGCTATGGCCGTTCAGACGTGGCTGCCGGGACCCAACGATCCGAGCACGGATATCTATCGAACCGCCACTCAGGAAGCGGTCCTTGAGCGCGAGATTCTTCGCCGCGTTCGAACTCTTCCGGGTGCGGATGAAGTGGCTGTCGGCGATCTTTCCTCTCTCCCTCTGGGCCACGGCAGCGGTGCTCTCAACCCGATGCCAATCATCCGCGAAGGCTTCGAGACGAAGGAGAACGAGGCTCCTTTGATCGACAATTCCATCGTCTCGCCGGAATACTTCCACTTGCTGGGCATGCCGCTCGAGAGCGGGCGTCTTTTCAATGATCGAGACCTGGAAGATACGCCGCGGGTTGCGGTTATCAATCAAGCCGCAGCCCGTACGTTTTGGCCAAATCAAGACCCAATCGGCAAACGTGTCCATCTGATTCCGCAGAACACTGGAAGCCGCGAACTGTTGAACGCTGGCCCGTTGCCCTGGACCACGATTGTTGGAGTGATTGCGGATGCCCGCATAGAATCGTTGGCCGACGGGGTTGTTCCGCAGATCTTCAGCAGCGTGTATCAGCGCCCCAGCAAAGATGTTGTCATCTTCCTTCGGGGGCAACTCGATCCCAGCACAATACCTGAAGAAGTGCGCCGCGAGGTTCAATCTATCGATCCCGATCTTCCGGTCTTTCATGCGGAGACGCTGGATGAAGTCCTCTCCGATTCGCTTTCGATCCGGCGTTTTGCAATGGAGATGGTGGCCGCCTTCGCAGCCACAGCGATGCTGCTGGCCGGACTTGGCATCTACGGAACCATCTCCTACGTGGTGAATGAACAAAGACGTGAGATCGCGATTCGCCTCGCGCTTGGAGCTCAGCGAGGCAAGATTCTCAATATGGTGCTGCGCCGGGGACTGGGACTGGCTGCTGCCGGCGCGGGCCTCGGAGTTGCCGGCGGGCTCATCGTCTCCCATTTCATGGCCGGGCTGCTCTACGGGGTTTCGCCTTTCGATGTGTCCACTTTCGCTGGCGTCACGGTGGTACTCACCGCAGTAGCGCTGGCGGCAAGCTGTATTCCGGCGCTGCGCGCCATGTACGTCGATCCGATCACGACGCTTCATGCTGAATGACCTGCGGTCGCGGTTGCAGGTGCTGCTGAAGCACGGCGCGACCTTGTGAAGTGTATGGATGGTCGTGGTTTGTGCCTGTTATAGTGCGTGCATCGGCCCCCACCCATGCAGAGGTCATTGATGACGCGATTGCCGTGGCTGTCACTGGTTGTGGCAGCGCTATTGGTTTGTGGTTTTGCAGATGCGCAATCGCCGTCGCCGGCGCACGGCTCGAACGATACAACCGTCGAGGTGAATCTGGGCCAGTCTGTCGTGTCGCTGTACGGACCGTGGAAGTTTACGGTTGGCGATTCGCCGGTCGATGCGGCGACAGGGAAACCGCTGTGGGCAGAGCCGGGATTCGACGACTCGAAGTGGGAGACGGTCGATCTGACGCCGACAACGGCGGAGGATCCGCTGTCGGGAATGTCAGGGTGGGTTTCCGGTTGGACCGTCCACGGGCATCCTGGCTATTGGGGATATGGGTGGTATCGCCTTCGTGTGAGGGTGCGGGAGGCAAGCGGACAACAGCTGGCACTCGCGGGGCCACCCGACGTTGACGACGCGTACCAGGTGTTTGGGAATGGCGAACTGGCAGGCCAGTTCGGCGACTTCAGCCGGAGACCGCCAACGGTGTACTACACGCAGCCTTCCCAGTTCCCTCTTGCGCGACCGAAGGGCGCCGGTGACTCGTTTACGGAGGTGCTGGCTCTGAGGGTCTACATGACGGATTCAACGCTTACGGAGGCAGCTGATGTTGGCGGGATGCACTCCGCTCCGAAGGTTGGGACCGCTCAGGCGGTGAATGCGTACTACCAGGTGAACTGGCTGGAACTGCTTCGGGGATATGCGCTCACCTTTGCGCTAACTCCGGTGTTCGCCTTGATGGCTGTGCTGGCCTTCACGATGATCCTTTTTGACCGGTCGGACCGGGTATATCACTGGATCGGCGCAGTGTTTACGATGCAAGCTATCTCGAACGGCTGGTCGTCGATCAGCTCCTGGTCGCAGCTGAGCAGCATCTTTGTAGGCCAGTTGTGCAACGACAGCCTACTGACAGCCCTTACGTTTGGCGGATGGGTGATGGTGTGGTGGGTGTGGTTCGGACGGAAAAAACCGTCGTGGACTCCGCGTGCAGCGGTCTACCTCAGCGCGCTCTTCTTCGTAACCATCGTTATTGGGCAGCAGATCATACCTGGGCTTGTGTCGCATCGCGTAGCGGCGGTTTTTCTTGGCGCTTCAGCGCTTGTGCGACTGCTGGTGCTCGCGCTGCAGCTTTGGATCGTCTTCCAGGGCATTCGCGACTACGGGGTCGAAGGCTGGATGGTGCTGCCGGCCGTCCTGTTGTGGGGTGTTGAGACCTTTGGAACAGAGCTCGCTCGCCTGCGCGTCCCGATACGATGGACTTCCTTTTTCGGACTGAGTATAAGGCTGGGGCAGATTTCGAACTTCCTGCTGGTGCTGGTGGTGGCTGTGCTGCTATTGCGGCGTCTGCTGAAGTCTCTTGCTACACAGCGTCAGCTGGCACTTGATGTGAAGCAAGCGCAGGAAGTGCAGCAGATGATTTTGCCGGAGGCGCAGACGACACTGCCGGGACTGGTGGTGGAGAGCGAATATCGGCCGGCGCGTGAAGTGGGAGGCGATTTCTTCCAGGTGATTCCCAACCACGATGACGACAGCCTGCTGATTGTTGCGGGTGATGTGACTGGAAAAGGGTTGCAGGCGGGCATGCTGGTGGCACTGCTGGTGGGCGCGATCCGCACGGCTGCGAGCGTCAATTCAGATCCATCGTTCTTGCTGAATCAACTGAACGAGAGATTGCTGGGACGGGATGATGCCCAGGCGACGTGCCTCGCGCTGCGAATCGATGCGGATGGCAGTGCAGTTGTGGCGAATGCCGGGCACATGACGCCGTATCTGAACGGCGAGCCGATGAATGTAGAAGGTGCTCTGCCGCTGGGCATGCTGTTGGGTGCGGAGTTCTCGGTGAAGCGTTTCAAGCTTAAGGAGAAGGACACGCTGGTGGTGCTTTCCGATGGAGTGGTAGAAGCGATGGATGCAGACGGACAGCTCTTCGGATTCGAGCGTCTGCATCAGCTGCTGGGTAAGGCCGCTACGGCGAGTGAAGTGGCGAGCGCTGCGCAGAGCTTTGGGCAGGAAGATGACATCAGCGTCATCTCTGTCACACGGACGGCGGTGCTGGCGGAAGCAGTGGCATAGGTTTAATCAAAGTGGAGAGGTTTCGGCGAAAGACTGCAGGGGCTAAAGCCCATTGATTTATCGAGCTTTTATCGGCACGACTGAAGTCGTGCCCTGTTACAGGGCCTGTTTCAAGGAGCTTTGCAGCAAACTGAGGATGATTTCTTTTGGCTGTTGCTGAAGTGCTGGACAATGCACGTGTGGGCCACGGGCACTGGCGGATCACGATCATCATCGGGCTGGGGCTGTTCTTCGACCTCTTCGATGTGTTTCTAGCGGGCGTGCTGGCGACGGTGCTGACAAAGACCTTTGGGCTGAGCCAGGCTTTGTTGCCGGTGGTGCTGGGGTCGAGCTTTCTGGGCATGTTTGTGGGCGCGACCGCGATGGGCTTTGTCGCAGACCGTATTGGGCGAAGGCCAGCGTTTCTTCTGAATCTTGCCATCTACTCTCTGTTTACGCTGGCGGGCAGCCTGAGCCCGAATGCAATGGTGCTGATTGCGACGCGATTTCTGGCGGGGATCGGCATTGGCGCGCAGACGCCACTCTCGGATGCGTATCTGAGCGAAGTGCTGCCGGCGCGGGTGCGCGGACGGATGATGTCTGTTGCGTACACGATTGGATTTTGCGGGATTCCGGCGATTGGGTTGAGCGCGCGGCTGATGGTTCCGCTGACGCCGCTGGGCCTAGCGGGATGGCGCTGGCTGTTTATCGCGGGCGGGCTGGGCGGAGCGCTGGTGTGGGCACTGCAGCGGCATGTTGTCGAGTCGCCGCGATGGCTCGAAGCGCAGGGACGACATAAGGAGGCGCGCGGAGCAGCGGCGAAGCTGCTGGATGTGCCGGTGGGTGCGGTGCGGTGGGAGCCGATTCAGAAAGCGGCTCCGGCGAAGAGCGCGAAGAGCGGAGTGTGGAAGCCGCACATCGCGATGCTGTGCGTGTTTCAGATCTTTCAGACAGTGGGCTACTACGGGTTTGGCACGATGGTGCCGCTGGTGCTGGCCCACAAGGGATTTTCGGTGCTGGCCTCGCTTGAGTACACGACGATTGCGTTCCTGGGATATCCGATAGGATCGGCGCTGTCGTTGCTGGTGGTGGAGAGGATCGACCGGCGCGTATTGATCATGCTCTCAGCGGCGGCGATGGCAGGGTTCGGGCTGGCGCTGGGATTTGCGACTTCGGCGGTGATGATTGGCGTGACGGGGATCTTATACACGTTGGTGAGCAACATCTTTTCCAATGCATTTCATGTGCTGCAAGGAGAGATTTTTCCGACGGCGATACGAGGACGCGCGGCTGGGTCCGCTTATGGGTTGAGCAGGCTTTCGAGCGCGGCGATGCCGTTTGTGCTGCTGCCGGTTCTGGATCGTCACGGCCCAGGCGTGATGTTTGCCGTGGTGGCAACGGCGATGGGCATCGTGATCGTGGACATTGGATTGTTTGCGCCGAGGACGACGGGGAGGCGGCTGGAAGAGATTGGGTGAAGGCAGGGACGAGGGACTAGGGACTAGGGACTAAGAGCTGCTGAGTGTGAGAGTCCAGACTGAACAGTCTGGATTCCCCAGGCCGTTGGAAGCCTGGGGAATCGGCGTTGTGAGGTGATCAGGTATCGACTTCAGGCCTCGATCTTCTGACCGAGAAACTCCTTTGCCTTCGAAATCTCCGCGGTGAGCTTGTTTAGCTGATCGGGAGAGAGGAAGTTGGCTACGCGCTGGCGGATTTCGTCGCGATGCTGCTTGACGTGATTGACGATGTCGGCGCGCGACGTGTTGGGATTCTTCTTCAGATATTCAGCGAGCCTCTCACGTGCGTCGACCATGGCCTGTTGGAGCTTGCTCTTCTGTTCGTCGGTCAGGTTGAGGTCCTTGGCGAAGCGCTTGAGTTCAGCGCCGATCTGCTCGCGTTCTTCAGAAGTAATTGGCATGGGAACATCTCCTTGGAAATGGCTAACCCGGAAAGAACCCGCTCAGGGGTGCCGAGCGGTCCGAGTTTAGGTGGAGTCGTGGGACCTGATTGGACCTTGCAGGCTGGGCAGGCGCCCATGCCTTTGCAACCGAAGTCTCGCAAGTGTGGTTGACGCAAAGTAAAGATGCGAACACTTACCTGTCGGTTTTTCTGGAGAAGCGGGGCCTGATGGCAACCGTGCTCCGACGCAGAGACTATGCCCGTGGGGTGGGGGATTGCAAACGGCGGGGAGGCAGAGATTTTCGTGAGGTGGAAACGAAATTAACTTCGCGGAAAGGTGCTGATAGGGCGTAAGTTACGACGCGGCGGGATTGGTACGGGCAGATGCCCGTACCACGCGCATGGGCGCCTGACGGATCAAATGGATCAGTTTCCGCGGTCGGGCAGGGTTTTGCGCTCGGGCCGGGGATCCGGGGCGAGGTACATGGAGGTGATGGCCGCGATCTCGGCCTCGACGAGGATTTCTTCCTCGGTCTTTACGTACAACCAGGCAAGCATTTCGACAACGGATGTTTCCATAGGGCGCTCCTTGTAGCAGGTGCGTGAAGACACGTGTGCACACGACCCGCAATCTATGTATGGGATTTCAGGGTTTTCCTTGAGATTGATTATAGGCGGAAATTGGATTCAGGTGGACGGGGATTAGCGGGGCGTTTGGGAATCGGAGCGATGGAGAACGCCCGGCTCAGGACACGGGGTTGAGTGGGAGGTGTGGTTTCCCACATCTCCAACACCGGGAGATATGGGGCACCCAGGATCGTGCGGATCGAAGCGGCGTGAAACGCAGATCCTTCGCTCCCTGCCCCACAGACGTAGACCTGTCTGTGGGGACCCCGTCCGCTTACCCCACGAACTACGTGGGGCCCCAACGTGCTCCTCTCAGGATGACACTCAAAGTCGTTGAAATTGGGGTGAGGTTGCGCTTCCCACCCATGCGCGATAGGACTGCGCATGGATGGGCACCCAATTTTTGAGCGGGGTTCTAGTTGGCGCGGAGCGCGGTCATGGGGTTGATGCGCGAGGCGCGGAGTGCGGGGAGGTAGCCGGAGAAAGCAGCTACGGCGAGCAGCGCGACGGCCATGGCGATGTAGGTGACAGCATCCCAGGGTGAGGTGCCGAAGAGAAGCGTGGCGATGAATTTAGCGGTGATGAGTGAGGCGACGGCTCCGATGAGGACTCCTGTGAAGGCGAGGCGCAGGGTGCTTAAGAGAATGCGGCGGCGGACATGGGCCGCGGATGCGCCGAGCGCCATGCGGATGCCGATCTCCTGTGTCTGCCGGGTGACGGAGTAGGAGATGACGCCGTAGATGCCGAGGGCGGCGAGGAGCATGCCGAGCGCAGCGAAGGACGCGACGAGGAGCATGAAGAACTGACGGCCGGAGACGGCGTGGTTGACGAGAAGGCGGATGGGCTTGAATTCAGCGGCAGGCTGTTTGGGGTTCATCTCGCGCAGAGTGCGCAGCACAATGCCTCCGAGAGCTTCGGGGGGAATCTTGCTGCGGATGACGAGTTGGGCCCCGTTGGGGTACTCCTGCGTGACGGGGTAGTAGATCTGCCAGCCAATTTCGCCGTCGACATTTTCTTCGTGAACGTCATCGGCGACACCGATGACGAGTTCGTCCTGCCCTGCGCCATTGGTCAGAGTGTGTCCGATGGCACTTGGCCAGTGAGCGAAGCCGCTGACGTAGCGATCGTAAGCAGCGCTGATCACGACAACATGAGTGCTCTTAAGGCCGTCGTCCCATGTGAAGTCGCGGCCACGGAGGTTGGTGCCCATGGCGCGGAGGAAGCCGGGTGAGATGACGTAGACGAGTGGCCCGGCGGGGGCGTTGTCAGGATGTTTGAAGCCTTTGGGCCAGGGCGTTCCCCATGCGCGGTTCTGGCCGAGGGGAAGATAGTCGGCGAAACCGGTGGCTTCAACGCCGGGAATGGCCTGGATGCGGGCGAGGATCTGCTGGAAGATGGCGGTGCGGCGGGCGATGACGTCCGCTTCCTTAGCGTGGGGAGCATTGCCGCCGTCGTCGTAGTCGACTTTGATGGATGCGGCGCGCTCGGGCTGGAAGCCGAGATCGACATTGAGAACGTTGACGAAGCTGCGCAAGAGAAGACCTGCGCCGACGAGGAGCATGCAGGCGAGAGCGACCTCAGAGACGACAAGGATGGAGCGGGTGCGCTCGTGCTTGCGGCTGAGGCCGGAACCTGAGCCTGAGTCCTTGAGGGTTTCCTGCAGATTGCCGGAGGCCATGCGCAGGCCTGGGACGAGTCCGAAGAGGAGTGCGGCGAAGGCGGCGATGAGAACGGTCCAGAGCAGGGCGGCAGTGTCGATACGCAGGGTAGAGAGCAGCGGGAGAGCGATGGCTCCCTGATGTGCGAGCCAGGAGACGAGAACGAAGGCGAGAAGGAGACCGCCGATGGCTCCTGCGGCGGAGAGAACGAAGCTCTCGGTGAGGAGCTGGCGGACGATGCGGCCGCGGCTGGCGCCCAGAGCGCCGCGCATAGCGAACTCCTTGCTGCGGGCTGCGGCGCGGGCGAGCAGCAGGTTGGAGAGATTGACGCAGGCGATGAGAAGGATCATGCCGACGGCGGCCCAGAGGACGATGAGGGAGCGATGGAGACGTCCGCTGACGTAGCTCTTGAGCGGAACGGGAACGACGGAGTCTTTGTAGTCGCCGCAGGTCTGTGGCTGCTTGAAATTCCAGCAGAGCTTTGGGGCGACGGCGGCGGCTTCGCTGACAGCCTGTGGGAGGGTGACACCGGGCTTGAGGCGGCCGAGCATGGTGATGATGTTGCCCCAGTCACGGGGTGGGCCGTAGAGATTGAGCGGCGTGATGGCGTCTACTCGCGTGCCGGGAGCGAAGACGGCGCCGAAGTCAAAGGATGCGGGGAGGACGCCTATGACGGTGGTCTGGTGGCCGTTGATGTCGTAGGCCTTGCCGATGATGTTGGGATCGGCGTTGAATTGGCGGCGCCACCACGCGTTGCTGAGGAGGATGACGGGAGCAGCGTTGTTGCGGGCGTCATCGGCGGTAAAGGCCCGGCCCATTGCAGGCTGCACGCCGAGAACTCCGAAGAAATTGTGGATGACGTCGATGCTGGTGGCGGTGATGGGCGGATTGTTGCCGATTTTGAGGCTGAGGTTGTCGGCGCTGGAGAAGGCGAAGTAGCCAGTCACGTCCTGGTAGGAGCGCGTGAGTGTGCGGAACTGATCGTAAGCGTCCGTGGAGTAGGTAGCGCAGGAAAGGCCGCATTTTTGCGGTGGCGGCGCAATCCAGACCAACTGGTCTGCATTGTAGAAAGGCAACGGGCGCAGCAACAGCGTGTTGACGACGCTGAAGACTGCGACGTTGGCTCCGATGCCGAGAGCGAGGATGAGGACGGCGACGATGGTGAAACCGGGATCGCGGAAGAGCGTGCGGAAGGTGTAGCGGAGATCCTGGAGAAGGATGTCGATGCTCATAAGTCCTCTTGCCTCGCGGTGATGTTCTCTTGCCTGGGTGATTCCGCCGAAGCGAGCGAGCGCCTGGCGGCGGGCTTCGTCGGGAGGGAGCCCGCGCTCGAGGTTTTCTTCGATGGCCATGTCGAGGTGTGCTGCCATTTCGGCGTCGAGATCGGCATCGAGCGCGCTCTTGTGAAAAAGGGCGCCGGTGCGTTGGAGATTTCGCCGCAGGAGACTCATGCTGGATCTCCGCCCCAGCGACGTGGACCTGTCGCTGGGGAGCCCGACTGATCCTCGTCCTGGGCCGGTTCGGAGCCCATGGCGAAGAGGCGGTCCATGACGCCAGTGAGCCGCTGCCAGTCGTGGGTTTCATGGGCAAGCTGGCGGCTGCCGGCGGCAGTGATGGAGTAGAACTTGGCCTTGCGGTTGTTTCCGGAGACACCCCAGGAGGAATCGATCCAGCCGCGCTGCTCTAGGCGTACGAGCGAGGCGTAGATAGTTCCCTGATTCAAAAGGACTTCGTTGCCGGAAACCTGCTCGATGCGGCGGGCTATGCCGTAGCCGTGGAGGGTGCCCATGGCGGTGAGGGTCTGCAGGACCATAAGATCGAGGGTGCCCTGAAGGAGATCGAGTTTGGATTGCAAGCGGCTACTCCTGTGGTGCAACCACATATAACATAGATTCCTGTGGGAGGGCCACAGAAAGCGAAACGAGGAAATTGAGCCAGTGACCAGGGTGCTGGGACTCACGGCCAGCTAATCAAAACGACGGCGATCAACGGACTGCAGAGCATTTTCTGAAGCGTGCAAACAACTTTCCACGGGAATTTCGACTCCGACAGATTGCGGAGCTTGGTTTGTGCGCCCCCGGTGTCCGTTGCGGGCATGCGGGTGGGCGAGTGCGCGTATTTTCCCAGAACCCACCCACCTTAAGGAGGTCGGTATGTTGAAGCTTGGAATCAGTCGTCGGGTTTCAGGATCGAAGATTGCGGCGGGCCTGGTGGTTGCCGCGTTCTGTTCAGCGCCTTTGGTGGCGCTAGCGGCCGATGAGCCATCGGAGAGAATTACAGAGGCAGCGCAGGTGTTCAAGGAGCTATCGAACTCCGACAACGGTTTGCCGACATCCCTGCTGAACAAGGCGAGCTGCGTGATCATTTTGCCCTCAGTGAAGAAGGCCGGATTTATTGTGGGCGCGCAGTATGGCAAGGGCGTGATGACGTGCCGGAGCGGAGACAACTTCACCGGCAAGTGGAGCGCGCCGATCATGATGCAGTCGAGCGGCGGCAGTGTAGGCCTCCAAGCCGGTGGGCAGGCGACGGATTTCGTAATTCTCGTGATGAACGATGCGGGTGCGCGGACGGTGATGAAGGGCAAGGCGAAGCTGGGCGCGGAGGCGAGTGTTGCTGCGGGCCCGGTTGGCCGCAACGCAGAGGCGGCGACGTCGGGCAATATGCAAGCGGAGATGCTCTCGTACAGCCGTGCACAGGGAGTGTTTGGCGGCGTATCTCTGTCAGGCACCTCGCTAGGTCCAGATGGAGGCGACAACGAGAAGCTTTACGGGAAGAAGGTTTCGGGCCCGGAGATCTTCGACGGCCAGGTGCAGACTCCGGCAGCAGCCGACACGCTGATTTCCGAGCTGACGGCAGCGTCGCCGACGAATCTCGCCAAGGGCAAGTAAGGTAAGGTTGTATGCGATCTTATAAGGTGAGCGCTGGATAAGCCTGCGCTCACCTCAAGATCATTTCCCGCTGTGACAGGAGAAAGAAATGCGGAAGCAAGTGGGTTTGAAGAGGGTTTCGATTTGGGGTGTGTGCCTGGTGGTTGCAATGTCCATGACAGCGTCTTTGTGGGCGCAGTCGCAGGACGTGACGGAGAGGCTGCAGAGCGCATCGGAGGTTTTCAGAGCGCTTTCGAATGCGGCAAGTGGATTGCCGATCAACCTGCTGAACAAGGCGCCCTGCATCATTATTTTGCCGAGCGTGAAGAAGGCAGCGTTTCTGGTGGGAGCGCAGTACGGCAGGGGCGTGATGGTCTGCCGGAACGGCGAGCACTTTACGGGCCGTTGGGGTGCGCCGATCATGATGCAGTCGAGCGGCGGAAGCTTCGGCTTTCAGGCCGGCGGGCAGGCGACGGACTTCGTCATTCTGGTGATGAACGAAGACGGTGCGCGCTCGGTGATGAATGGCCGCGCGAAGCTGGGCGCGGAGGCAAGCATTGCAGCAGGTCCAGTAGGACGCAATGCGGAAGCTGCGACAACAGCTACGATGCAGGCACAGATGCTGTCGTACAGCCGTTCGCAGGGCGTGTTTGGCGGCGTGTCGTTGAGCGGTACGACGCTGGGCCCGAGTGATGGTGATAACGAAAAACTCTACGGCAAGAAGATTTCCGGGCGGGAGATTCACTCCGGTGGCGTGCCGGCGCCGGCCGCGGCTCAGGGCCTGTTGTCGCAGTTGCAGTCGAAGTCACCGCATATCATCACTGGGAAGTAACAAAGACAAGTTTGTAGTGTGCTGTTCATAGTTCGCAGAAGCGTGAGGCGCGGGCCGAAAAGAGGCTCGCGCCTTTTCGTTTTTGCGTGCGGCCTCGACTGACAGTTCTGACAGTTACAACGTGAGAGCGAAGCATGTTATTCCGAGTGGAGTCGGAGTAAGGGAGGACCTGCGTTCGAAGCGGGCTGCCTGATCGGACTACGGAATCTGCTCGTCCGCAGATTCCGCAAATCGCACCGCGGCGAATCCATTCAAGGACAGGAGGATGAGTGTGTGCAAAGACGAGGCTCGGCGTGGATGGTGGGGGCGTTGGCTATGAGTGTTCTGGTGGGTTGCAAACAGGAGAGCGTGACACAGACGCCTGCAGGCGAGCAGGGTGCGAATACGGGTTACGCGTTTGAGCGCGGATACCCGACAGAGGGCACAGAACAGAAGGCGTATGACGACGCAGATCTGAACGCCGCGATTCAGGCATACAAGTTCTTTTACCCGGCAGTTTCGATTGAGGCGACCTGGCAAGGGAATGCGCGCGCGGGGCTGATTACGAACAAGGCGTTCCTGCTGATGAACGGCAGCCCGTATCAGGTTGTGTTCACACCGAACTCTGACACGCCGTATTCGGGCGCGAATATCGACTTGACGGCTGGCCCGATGGTGGTGGAGATTCCACCGGGTCTGGTGATGGGCGTAGTGAACGACATGAATCAGAGGTACGTGATGGACCTTGGCATTCCCGGTCCGGACAAAGGGAAGGGCGGCAAGTATCTATTGTTGCCGCCGGGTTACACGGACCGTGCTCCCGGAGGCTACTTCACGGGGACGCCAACAACGAATCGCGTTCTGCTGCTGGTGCGATCGATCCCACCGGAGGGCGATGTGCAGGCTGCGATCGACAAACTGAAGGCGGTGAAGCTCCATCCGTTGAACATGCCCACTGGCTGGCCTGAGCTGACGTGGGTTGATATCGGCAACCGGCACGTGGATTTCACGCCGGTGCCGTGGGAGAAGAACATCCAGTACTGGGAGCAGCTGGCGAAGCAGATTAACGAGGAGCCGCCGTTTGAAGGATACCGGCGCGAGTATGGACTGCTTGCTTCGCTGGGCATCATTAAGGGGCAGCCGTTCAATCCGGATGAGCGAATGAAGGGAATCCTGGTTAAGGCGGCGCAGATCGCGAATGACCAGATGCGAATTCAGTCGTTCGCCGACAGGCGTCCGGATCGCATCGCGTGGCCTGACCGGAGGTGGGAGTGGGCAGGTCTGCGGCCTGAGAACGGTGAGTTCAATGCAGGGTACTACAAGGATCTCGATGCCCGGACGAAGTGGTTCTACCAGGCGCAGATTGAGTCGCCGGCGATGTTCCGCCGCGACGCTGCGGCGGGCTCGCTTTACTGGCTGGGCACACGGGATTCGACAGGCGCATTTCTGGATGGAGGCAAGACCTACAAGCTGACTGTGCCTCTGCCCGTCCCGGCGCGTTTGTTCTGGTCAATCACGGTGTACGACAACGAAACGCGCAGCGAAATTGTGACGGACACCTACAAGGCGGCGTTGCGCTCGCTCTATGAACTGAAAGGCAAGACAGGCTCGGGCTCAGTCGATCTCTATTTTGGGCCAAGCGCGCCGGCGGGCCACGAGAACGAGTGGGTTAAGACGAATCCGGGCAAAGGGTGGTTCACATATTTCCGGATCTACGGACCGGAGAAGGCCGCGTTTGACGGGAGTTGGAAGCCAGGAGATTTCGAAGCGGTGCATTGAGCAAAAGGAACCCAGGGCGTGGGAGGTAACCGGCTGCATGCCCCGGGGCTCAGGCCTAAAACGAAGACGCCAGACGATTGACGGCGTTTCGCGCGTGGAGGGGATGGATGAGACGAGCGGGTTGGGTGGTTGCGAGCCTGTCGATTGCCGCGGCGATGGTTGTTCACGGAGCGGCACTGGCACAAGGGTCGCAGCCCGGCGCGGGTGCTGCGCCGGCGGGTGCGGAGCCGAGTGCGTCAGAGCTGGCCAAGAAGACACAGAATCCGGTGGGAGATATTGTGTCGGTGCCGCTGCAGTTCAACTGGAATACGGGAGGGTTTTATCAGGACCAGAATTTCTTCAATCTGAACTTTCAGCCGGTGATTCCGATTCATGTGTCGAAGTCGCTGACGGTGATCGCCAGAACGATTCTTCCGATTGACAGCGTGCCTGCAGGCAATGGAGTGAGCTACAGCGGTGTAGGAGATCTGCAACAGCAGATCTACCTGACGCCGGCGCGGCCGCCAAAGATCATCTGGGGCGTGGGGCCGGCGTTTTCATTGCCTACCGCGACGGCGTATCCGGTGAAGACGGGGACGTGGGCGGGCGGGGCAGATGCGGTGCTGCTTGCGATGCCGGGGCCGTGGGTGCTGGGCTCGCTGTTCCAGCAGATCTGGCCGATGCAT
The DNA here is from genome assembly GCA_963832465.1 of uncultured Acidobacteriaceae bacterium. GTDB lineage: Bacteria > Acidobacteriota > Terriglobia > Terriglobales > Acidobacteriaceae > Telmatobacter. The sequence goes on along the minus strand of CAWHUJ010000013.1, from coordinate 375,771 downwards.
GACAACGGCGGCCCACCGAAGACGAATGCGTTTTTGTGGCAGTACTTTGTGAACTTCAACTTCGGCAAAGGATGGGCGCTGGCGACGGCGCCGAGCATCACGGCGAATTGGGATGCGGCGAGCGGGCAGCAGTGGACGGTTCCTGTGGGCGGAGGGATCTCGCGCACACTGGTGTTCAACCGGCAGCCGATGACGCTGGGTTTCCAGTACTACTACAACGTGAAGCGGCCGGATAACGCGGCTTCGACGACGGTACGGTTTGTGGTGGCGTACATTTTCCCGCAAAAGCGCGGGTAGCAGATGCGTATGCGGGTCGGGTATTGAAGGAGATGGAATGAAGAGCGCTTTCCGAATCGCGATTGCGATCGCCCTGCTGGTGGCAGCGGTGGCGTCATGGGGCGAGACGATCGCGCTGACAATTGATCCTAAGATGGCAAGCTCGCTGTACAAGAGCGGGCTTGCCGAGCGGATGAATGGGGACGTGGCAGCGGCGGATGCGGATATGGCGGCGGCAACGAAGATCGATCCAGCGGTAGACGCGCTGTTTGTGAAGTGGGGCGCGCAGACGGCGAACTGATGAGGGTTTCGCCCTTGGCCACTAGCTTCGCTGACGGCGCTCGCCCATAAATGCGGCTATTATGGATGCCAACTTGCCGTTTGATGCGGAGAGAACAATGAAATGGCGGAGGGGTCTAGTTCTTGTCAGCATTCATCTCTCCATTGCGGTACCTCTAATCATCTGGGCACTGATGCCCGCGCTTTTCAACTGAGAAAACACACTCACTAAATCCGCATTTCGTTCTCCAGCTAGCCGCATATCAAGAGGAACCGCCGACGGTCGACTTTGTGCCGATCTGCGAAGATTGGCGCTCCATGACATGGCAAGAGAAAATCCTGGGTTCAGCAGAACTCCCCGCCGTAATTGTTTCTGGGTGGAACTCGGATTGTCCGGCAGGTTGGACCACTGCCGGGTTAATTGGAATTGACATTCGGCACCATTCGCCGGCGAAGCAGATTGCTTCTTCCGCCGCCTTCTGCCTACTGATTGCATTGCAATGGCTGGTGCTCGGCGGATTACCTTTCACCCAGCCAAGAAGATGGTGGTTGGAGCCCGGTGCCTGCAACACTGCATTCACAGTCATTGCGGTCTTACTACTAACGTTCGGGGCCTTGATCGCGTCGATCGGAATCAAAGAAGCTCTTGTAGTCGTGGACTCAATAGCGTTTCCACTCTCGCTCGTCATTCTTGTCACGTGGCCGATTTGGTTATTGTTGCTGCTGTGTAGAAGCATCAGCACTGGCTGGAAGCTTGCCACCCAGCGATAGAGCCGCGCAGGGCCGAGAATGGAGTTGCGGACGCATTGTTGGCTGCTCATCACCATGCGTCTGTTCGCCAGTATCGGCAGAAGGGGCGCGATGAGGGGGCTGTGCTTTCCCACCCATGTGCGACGTGGACTGCGCATGGATGGGGCACCCATTTTCGTGGGGATTGAAACTGAGCCCGTGGCGATCAGTGCCGGATCACTTTCCTCTGAGGGCCTGCATGGGATTGATGGAGGCGGCGCGCAGAGCCGGGGGCGCGGCGGCGACGACGGTCAGCGCGAGCACGGCGAGTGCGGCGACGGTGAGCGTGAGCGGATCAAAAGGACTGACGCCGAAGAGCAGCGAGCGGAGCAGGCCTGAAGCGGCAGCGGCAGCGGCGAGGCCGAAAGCGCAGCCAATGAGAGCCAGCTTTGCGGCTGACTCGAGCACGAGGCGGACGATGCCGCCGCGCTGCGAACCGAGCGCCATGCGGATTGCCATCTCCTGCACCCGAGACGCGACGGAGAATGCGATCACGCTGTAGATGCCGAGTACAGCAAGCAGAACAGCGGCCATCGCAAAGCTGCCAATGAGAACAGTGTTGAAGCGGCGCGGGGCTTCGGTTTCTGCGACCCTCTCTTCCATGGTCTGAATGCTGGTGAGCGCGAGCAGGGGATCGATGGAGCGGACGGCGGAGCGCAGCGCGTTTTCCATCTGCTCGGGCGGGAGCGTTGAGCGCAGGACGATGAAGCCGCCGTTGTTGGTGAGGTCAGTGGGTGCGGCGAGGGAGCCTGCGGCGTCGACCCCCTGATCGGCGGGCATGTAGTACTGCTCGCGGGCAGGCTGATCGGGTGAGGTGAGCGCGGTGTCTGCGACCTCGCCGACGACGGTGAGCCAGGGGGTCTGCATCTCCGGGGTACCGATGCGCATGCGCTTGCCGACAGGGCTCTGGCCGGGCCAGTAGTGTTGCGCGAGTTTGTGATTGACGATGAGGACGAGCTGGCTGCCGTGACGGTCATCGGGAGTGAAGTAGCGGCCGTGGATAAGAGGGATTCCCATCGCCACGAAGAAGTTGCCGTGCACCTGCGAGACGGTGGCGAGATTCATGGGAGCGCCCTTCTGGGGCGTGAATCCATCGACGACAAAGGTCTGGTTATTGTTCGCGCCATTTGCGGGCAGGGCGCTGGTGAGGCCGAAGGCGGTGACGCCGGGCAACTGGCTGAGACGCAGCATGAGTTCGCGGTTGAAGGTGTCAACCTGCGGCTGCTTGTTGTACTGCTGGAACGGCAGAGAGTAGCTGGCGGTGGTCACGTGATCGGGGCGGAAGCCGAGATCGACCTGGCGCATCTTTTCGAAACTGCGCAGCAGCAGGGATGATGCAGTGACGAGGACGAGGGCGATGGCGATTTCGGCGATGACGAGAGCCGAGCGAAGACGAGCGTGACGTCCGCCTTCAGAGCCGGCGCGTCCACCCTCTTTGAGGTTTGCGTTCACGTTGGTGCGGAGCGCGGCGAAAGCAGGAGCCAGGCCGGAGAGAAGGCCGGTGACGATGCCGAGGAGCAGAGCGAAGCCGACGATGTACCAGTTAAGGCCGATTTCGCTGACGCGAGGCAGGCTCTCGGGCAGAAGACCCTTGCCAAGGCGGAGGGCTACGGCGGCAAGAGCGAGTCCGAGGACGCCGCCGCTGAGGCTGATGACAAGGCTCTCGACGATGGCCTGCCGCAGAATCTCGGCAGCTTTGGCGCCGAGAGCCAGGCGCAGTGCGACTTCTTTTTGGCGGCGGATGGCGCGGACGAGCATGAGTCCGGCGAGATTGACGCAGGCAATGAGCAGGACAACGGCGACGGCAAGAAAGAGCGTGCGCAGGAGCGGCCGGGCTTGCTCGATGGTTTCTTCCTGCAGCGGACGCACGGCGGAGGTGATGCGCAAATTGGCGATCATGGCCGGAAAGTTGCGCATGATCTCCTGGGCGACGCGTTCTGCATCGGCCTGAGCCTGCTGTGCGGTCCAGCCTGGCTTGAGGCGGCCGACCATCTGGTAGCTCCAGTTGGCTGCGGCGGGTGGCGCGAGCTCATCGGTGCGAAAACTCATGGGCAACCACAGGCCGACGCGATTGAGCTGTCCAGATTGCAGGGGGAACTCGAAGCCTGCCGGCATGACACCGATGATCTCGTAGGGCTTGCGATCAAGCAGGATCTTTTGTCCGAGGATTTTGGGGTCGCTGTGGAAGCGGTTGACCCACGTGGCATGGCTCAGCACGGCGACCTGCACACTATGGTCGTCTTCCTGCTGGGTGAAGACGCGACCCAGCATCGGAGAGACGCCGAGTGCAGGGAAGACACCGGCGGTAAGGCGGGCAGCGTCGATCATTGCGGGCTCGCCGTTGCCGGAGAGCTCATAGGATGCGCCCTGGTAGCCGCCAAGCGCGCTGAAGCCATGAGTATCGCGGGTGTATGCCTTGATATCGGGAACGGTGACGCCGACTTCATCTGAGCCTGAACCTCCGCCGATGTCGACACCGGCGAGCCGATCAGCGAGCACCATGATGCGGTCAGACTGCGGGAAAGGCAGTGGGCGAAGCAGGACTGCCTCGACGATGGAGAAGATGGCGGTGGTTGCACCGATGCCGAAGGCGAGCATGAGGACGGCGATCAAGGTGAATCCCGGCGCCTTGGCGAATTGACGAAGAACGTAGCGCAGATCCATCAGCAGCTTTTGCATAAACCGGCTCCAACCAGATTTTTTTCGGGCGTACCACGACGTGCCAAAGACTGGAGCACGTCGGCTGCCAGCTGCGCACTCAGCTAGGAACGCTTTTTATCAGTGAAATGTTCCCCCGGAGACGTGTGAAAGGCGGGATGGAGTGTCCGGTCTCGCAGAGAGCTGTCCGGAAGCGGACAAGGAAAATCGGTTGCCGGAGAATTTGTGTCGAGGGTTCGGCGTACCGTTTTCTGGGCGCGAGGATACCTAATTCGCGGTCTGGTCTTGTTACGAGTGAGGAGACTTGCGGGTGTCGGGCTGGATGTTGCCAATTTGTAACGGATATGGGCACAATCACATATTGCTTTTATTTGCAGGATTTAGGAGACGCAGTCTCCATGATTCAGGCCGCAACACAGACAGCAGGTGCCGGAAGATATCGGGAACTGGACGCGCTCCGTGGAATCGGAGCGTGTTCGGTGGCGTTGTCGCATTTCCTGATTTCGTTTGTGGTTGAGCCCGAGTGGCATCAGGGCAAGTTCAAAATGATCGCGTACTGGCTGGGCATGGTCATCTATGGTGGCCACTCGGCGCTGCCGCTGTTTTTTATGCTCAGCGGCTTTGTGCTGGCGCTGCCCGCGGTAAAGGGCAGGCCGCAAAGCTACGCCGTGTTTATCACGCGCCGGTTTTTCAGGCTCTATGTGCCGTATGTTGTTGCGCTGGCGATTGCCGTGGCGGCCAATATGCGGTGGCATGGACCGCTCGGATTGACGCACTGGGCGACCCAGACCTGGTCGGCTCCAGTGGATGAGCACCAGGTGCTGCAGCATCTTCTGGTCGTCGGCCCGCTGAACTGGACGCAATTCAACACGGCCTTCTGGACCCTGATTGTTTCGCTGAGGATTTCGATTGTCTTTCCGCTGCTTTGCTACCTGGTGCTGCGCACGAAGCCCTGGGTTTCGATGCTGGCAATTGTGACGGCGGCTTCGGTGGTGACGTGGTGCCAGCTTCACGTGATCTACAACACCTACACGACAACGCTTCATGTGGCGGGATTTTTCACTACTGGCATCCTGCTGGCGCGTTATAAGGACAAGGTGTTCGGTTGGGCGTCGGCGCTGAGTGAACGGCGGAAGCTAATTTACCTTTGCGCTTCGCTGTTCGTCTATTGGTACGGCGGCATGCTGATGCAGCTTTTCTGGAAGCATGTGGTTTCAACCTGGAACTTCAGGTTGGAGGTCTTTGACTGGGTGCTGGCATGCGGTGCGGTGATGATTCTGATTTTGAGCCCGACGTTCAAGCCGCTGAGCAAGTTTCTGATGTCGACGATTCCGCAGTTTCTGGGCAAGATCTGCTACAGCATTTACCTGATGCACGGAACAGTGCTGTTTATCCTTCTCTACACGCTGAGCCACAGATTGCGGCCCATGGAGATTCTGTTGATCTATGTTCCGACGGTTCTTTGTGTGTCCAGCGTCTTCCATTACATGATCGAAAAGCCGTCGATGGAATTTGGCCGGACGATTACGAAGCGCCCACCAAAGTCCAATGTGCCCGCGCCGGCGGAAGCTGTTTGAAGGCCGCTAGGCCTGACAAAGGGCCGGGACGCTAACGAATCAGCTGTGCAATGCCCGTGGGCAAGGTCAGATCCTCGTCGATGGTGGTGAGCATACGTTCTCATGCGCGACGTGCGCGACTCGCGTAGGGAATTTCCGGAGCGGACACACTACACTCTAGGTCAGCCCGGCTGGGAAGAAGTGGCCGATTTCGCGCTGAGCTGGGCCAGAGACGAACGCGGAGAATAGCTCGGCAACTCTACGAGCCAAAGGATAAGAAAATGGACAGACTCACAGGAAAGCGTGCGCTGATTACGGGTGCGTCGAGTGGTATCGGACTGGAGACTGCGCGGCAATTCGCGGCAGAGGGTGCGCGCGTAGCGATCACGGCGCGCGACGAGAAGGGGAGAAGGGGAAAATCGTTCTGAAGATTGCGGAGATGGGATGAGACAACTTGGGCGATCAGGATGGTCGTGGCTGGAGAATCTGCTCCACGATCTCCAATATGCGTTGCGCCAGCTTCGGCGCTCCCCTGGCTTCACCGTAACCGCCCTGCTCACGCTGGCCTTTGGCATCGGCGCGAATCTCGGAGTGTTTCAACTGCTTTATGCGGTGATTCTGGCTGAGTTGCCGGTCCCGCATCCGGAAGAAGTTGTCAGAATTCATGCTGCGCGCAGCCCTTTCGATCACAGCTGGACGATTTCATATCCCGCGTATCAGCGACTGCGCGCCTCTACGCCGGACGTTCCTCTAATGGCGACTGCCTATGCACAGGATGCGACGCTTGAGCTGCCCAACCACGCATCGAGAGAGGTATCCATAGCGCCGGTTTCCGATAATTATTTCAGCGGGCTCGGCGTTGCTCCAGCAGCGGGGCAGCTCTTCGTGCAGGGCGATGACCGGATAGAGCAGAGCGAGTGGCCCGCCGTTCTTCGCTACGATTTTGCACGCAATACGTTCGGCTCGGCTGCGCAGGCCGTGGGCCAACACTTTGTTCTCAACGACGCGCAGTTTCGTTGTGATTGGCGTAGCGCACAGGCGATTCCTCGGCGATGTGACGGGACGTGCACCGGATCTATGGATGCCTCTTGCGCTGCAAAGCACAGGGGCATTTGCTTTCTCATGGGATTCGCTCGGACCGGGCCATGATGTGTGGCTCGCGAAGCCCTGGTATAACCAGCCCACGATTTTCTGGCTTGCGATCACCGCGCGGATTCCGCAAGAACGCCGCGCTGCGGTTCTGGCGCATTGGGATCAGGCCTTTCGCACGATGACCGCGAGGTGATGGCGGAAGCGACTGCAGATCCAGCGGTGAAGAGCGCCCTCCTGCGCGCGACGATCGGAATCAGCGCCGCTGAGCGAGAACGGCATGAGGCAAAGATTCACGGGCCCTCTAACGCTGCTGATGGCGCTTTCAGCTTCTATTTTTCTGGTGGGCTGTCTGAACCTGGCAAACCTTCAGCTTGCGCGGCTGCATGCGCGTGCGCATGAACTCGGCGTGCGTATGGCACTCGGAGCAAGCAGGAGCCGGCTGCTTCGCCAGATCGTGCTTGAAGATGCGCTGCTGCTTTCCGCAGGCGCTGTTTGCGCATTCGTGATGGGTCGCGCGGCCAGCGACATTCTTGTTCGCTGGGCCTCGAATCGCAATTCTCTGTTTACGCTTGACCTGCATCCGAATTGGCCTCTCGCGGCCTTCGGCGCTGGGCTCATGGTGATATCGCTGCTCTGTTTCAGCATTCTTCCGGCGATGATTTTCATTCGAACCGGCGTCGCGCGCGCGGCAGGTTCGAGAGCCAAGGTCGCAGGCATATCGCAAACAGCAGGCCAGCGTTTGCAATCCAATGTGCTGCTTGTTACGCAGGTCAGTCTTTCTCTTCTGCTTTCCACCATGTCGGGATGTTTCGCTGCGACACTGGTGCACTGGGAAACAGCGGATGTGGGCATGGATCGCGAGCATGTGCTGATTGTTCGCCCCGAGTTGCATCAGCCAAGGTACACCGATCATCCTGAAATGCTGCCGGAGCTCTATGGTCAGATGCAGGAGCGTCTGCAAGCGCTCCCCGGAGTGCGCAGCGCCGCCGTGGGGATGTGTGGCGGCATTCACTGCGGATGGATTACGGCGCTCTACGTTCATGGGCGCGATGGCCTTACCGACGCGCAGGTGCATGGGCAGGAAGATCATGTAAGCCCGGGTTTCTTTTCTACGATGGGCATTCCAATTCTGCGGGGACGTGATTTCTCTTCAACCGATACCGGCAAGACGCAGTCGGTGGCAATTATCAGCCGGGAGTATGCGCGCCAATTATTTGGCGACGCAGATCCGATCGGCCAATGGGTTGGATATGAACCGGCACCGAATGATCACAAGTTTCTGATTGTGGGTGAAGTGGCCGATGCGCGGGTAAATGGCGCGGAACGCGAAGCGCCGCCAGTGGTTTACATGAGCATCAACCAGAATCCTGCACCAGTGAACAGCATCCGGGTGCGGGCGATGGGTGATCCGCGTCGGCTATCGGAAGATGTGAGCCGGGCTCTGCATGAAGTCGATCCATCCATGGCTGTCAGCGAGATTGTGCCGCTGGCGATGGAACTGAGCGGTGACCTCGGCACGGAAAAGATGCTTGCGCGCCTGGCGGGAGTTTATGCAAGTTTGACGCTGCTGTTGGTTGCGATTGGCTTCTACGGCGTCATGTCGTCGCGCACAGTGCGGCGCAGGAGCGAGTTCGGTATCAGGCTTGCGCTGGGAGCTACTCGCAGAAACATACAGATGCTCATTGTCGGTCAGATGGTGCGTATCCTCGTGGCTGGCGTGGTGCCTGGGGCAATTCTGTCGATTCTCGCGGTGCGCGCTGCGAGCCACTTTCTGTACGGTTCCGTCAGCGCGAATTCCCTTGCAGTGATTGCCGCAAGCGTGATGCTCTCAGCGGCTGGGTCCGTAGCGACGTTGATTCCCGCTCGCCGTGCTGCGCTTGTCGACCCTCTGGAAACGCTTCGCAGTGAATGAGAGCAACCGGCCTTCGATCAGTGAGGGTGTGCGAGGGCGGAACAGGTGGATTTGAAGTCGGCCCAGGAGTTGGGCTCGAGGATGAGGGGGACGTTCTCTTTTTTGGGGCTGAAGCCGGGGCTGTTGCCGCGGTAAACGGATCCATCGGGGAGGAAGGCACGATTGAGCGAGCCGCCGTCGTCGAGGACGAGGTTGGGGTTTTGCCACTGGCCGTGGAAACTGATGCCGGGGCGGCGGTCGCCGGTGAAGTTGGCGGTGAAGATAGGCCAGTTGTACATGTAGAGCGAGACTTTTTCGCCGTTGAGGTGTGAGCCGAGATGGGCGCGCATGCCACCACCGAGGTGCATGCGGAAGAATTCTCCGCGCGACGTGCAGAGCCAGGCGTTGCCAGTGATGTAAGAGCCAGGATAGACGCGGGAGCCGCGGAAGCTGGGCTGGATGCGGACGTAGAGGGCGTAGTCGCCAACGTTGGCGGAGTGCATACGGCCCCAGCCGCCCCAGCTGGGGACGGCGTGGAACGTGTCTGAACCGAGGTAAAAGCCCCAGGGTGCGAGCAAGCCGTAAAGGGCATAGGCGACGACGAGGCCGAAGGCGAGGGCAGCCAGCGACTGTGTGAAACAGCCAGTGAGGCAGCCGCGACGTCTTTGCTGGAGCGCAGGATTCAACGGGCTCATGCAGGTGCGGCGAGGATAGCACAGGATCTACTGTCTGGAGTTGGAGATCGGGGACAGAGACAGGGGAAACTGGACCAACATGGTCGCAATTTACAGGGCAAATGAAGGGGCGTAGTGTGGTCGTGAACGGCTCGACGAGATCTCGCCTGCCCGCGCGGGCGACCCAGGAGGCAAGAGATGGAAGCGGTTCAAAATGGACAGTGCGGCCTCTGTACTCACTTCGGCGAAAACCATTCAAAAGCGCCTGTGTTGGTAAGCATCCGGAGCAGCCACCAGGCTGACCTGAAGATGGTGGATGAGTGCGGGCATCCGAAACTTGCGCCCCTACACCTGATGGTCACTCCCATTAGCGGGTGCAGCGGCTTTGAGGCGGTAGCGGCCGCTTAAAGCCAGAATATTTACTTCCGGCCGACCTGGAGGCTCTCTCACAGATCATGAGTTGTGGTGCGCCGGCGACGCAGTGGGTGAGGGTTCGTAGTTTCCCACCCATGCTCGATGCGACTGCGCATGGATGGGGCACCCGACTTCATGGTGACTGCCGAAGGAAATGCAGGTCGTTTGATGAGCTAGGAAGCTGCGAGCGTGAGCTCTTCTTCAGTCTCTTCGAGGACGGCGACCGAGTCCTTTGACGCTGGAGTCTTTTCGGTTTCGGCGGCCTTGCGGATGTCGATCTTACCTTTGAGGACGGCGCCTTCTTCGACGCAGACTCGGTGCGCCGTGAGGTCGCCGCTGATTGAGCCGTCGGTGCGAACTTCGACGCGATATGTGCCTTCAACGTTGCCGCGGACTTCGCCCATGACGACGACTTCGCGGGCGTTGATGTCTGCCTTGACGGTGCCTTCTTTTCCTACGGTTACGCGATGGGCGGGCGCTTTAATCGAGCCTTCAACGGCGCCATAAATATAGAGAGGGTCTGAGGCGGAGATTTCGCCTTTGATGACAATCGTTTTGCCGATTGTGGAGAGCTGGTTCTGTATCTCTGTGGGTGCCTGCATTCCGGGATCCTTTCGTCTCGTCCAGTTCGAACAGCGGGCCTTTGTGGAGCGGCCAGAGTATGCGTGATCGTGCACTGCCGTTGGCGCGCCGTTTATCTTGGCACGCCGCGCAATTCATGAGACTTCGCGAATCCAGGGTTTTGTGATTGTATCCGCAAGACGTAACGAAGGAACGATTACTTAGGTCAGCTAGTGGGCATGAGACTTTCGCGCGGAGTGAGCGTCAGCGGCCAGATCGCACTTTTTCAGTTGAGGAAATGAAACGGGCCAAGTCGCTGCGGACGGATATCCGTCCGGGAGACCTGGCCCTGGGAAAGAGTGATCTGCGTGCTCTGGCCCGCTATTTCTGATCTTTAAGGATCATTTCTGGTCGAGGCGCAGGAAACGCGCCGCGTTGTTGTAGAGGATGTCGCGCTTCTGCTCGGGTGTGAGATAGTCGGCGTTCTGGATGATCGAGATCGAATACGCCATGAGGCCGGGCCACGCAAGCTGGTCGGTGCCGAACATCACGCGATCTTCAAAGCCGGCTTCGACGAGGCGCTGGATGTAGCGGTTGACTTCGACAAGCGGGTAGCTCCAGATGAGGCCTGCGACATCGACGTAGACGTGCGAGTTGGCCTGCAGCAGCGTGAGCATGTTGTCGATCATGGGATAGCCGGCATGCATGACCTGCACGCGGAGCTTGGGATGGCGCGCGAGCAGATCTTCGAGCAGCAAGGGGTTGCCGGCTGAACCGCGGAAGGAAGGCGTCGCGATATTTGCTCGGCCTGAGCCGCCGGTGCCCATGTGGATTGCAACGGGAATATCGAGTTCCTCGGCGAGAGCGAAGTACTTGTCGACGGAGGGGTCGCTGGGAGAGAGACCTTCATACTGCAGGCCGATTTCGCCCATCACCTTGAATCCGCCATCGGTGAAGTATTTGCGCAGATCCTCGATGGAGACGCGCTTGCCGGGCCCGACGCCGTCGGAGAAAGAGGTGCCGGGAATGACGTGGCCGGGATAGGCGTCGACCCATTTCTTCACGCTCGCGGGATCGCCGAAGATGACGGCTGTGACATTGAGCCGCTTCATATCGGCGATGAGGTCCTTCATGTATTCGCCCTTCGGTGCGGGATAAAGCGGGGGCGAACATGAATCTGTTACCCAGCCGAAAGGCGCCTCTTTGGTTTTAGGATCCGAGGCGAGAAACTTTGGCGTGTTAGGACACATGGGGCCGAGACCGGGAAAGGAATCGTCCATCGCATGCTGGTGAACGTCGATGATGGGAAGCGGCTTGCCGTCGGTGTTCTGCGCGGGGCAGAGAACCGCGGTTGCCGCGAGGAACAGGGCGCTTGTAACCAGTGTGCGCATTAGAGCCTCGAAAAAATGCAGGGTATGGGTGCGAAAAGACGATAGCAGAGAGATTGCTTGCCTGACGACGAATGCAGGGCGGGCCAAAAAACAGGGCGACTTTGTCGGAGGCTCAGATATATGATCGTGCCCAGTTTCCTTGAGGACTTCACCATGAGGACGCTTCTGCACGCGGGGAAGGTCGCGCGGCTATGTCTTTCTCCGGGTCTCCTGCTCGCATTGCTTTGGCTCAGTACGAGTTCTCTGCTTGCACAGAACTGCCCAGTCATCCATCATCCGGCGCCGTCGGAAGCGGACGCCGCCTTTGTTGCAGGGAAGTTTTCTCAGGCGGCCGACCTTTACAGGAGTGCCCTGGCAAAGAATCCTGAACAGCCTGGGGCAGCTGAGGGATTGATTCGCGCCCTCCTGCGCCAGCAAAAAGTGCTCGAGGCCGCCGACGCCGTGCATTCCCTCATTGGCGACAAGCAGCCCTCGGCGTCGATGCTCACCTTGCGTGCAGAGGTGGAGCTGCGCCAGGGCGAGCCATGGACAGCGGCAAACACAGCCGTGGCCGCGTTGAAGCTCGATTCTTGCAACCCGCGGTCGCTCCTTGTCCTTGCACGGCTCTCGGCCATCAATTCGCGCAATGCCACCGCGCAGAAGCTCTTCGCAAGCGCCTATCGCCTCGACCCCGAAGACCCTGAGATTCGTTCCGCATGGATCGACTCACTGCCACCCGCCGAACGCATTCCCCAATTGGAGAGCTATGTTGCAAGCGGCGGCGCTTCTGAGGTTTTGAATGATCGGCGCCAGCAGCTTGAGCAACTGAAAGCCTGGGCCGGCAATCCGCATCCGCCCTGCACCCTTACGTCGAAGGTAGCTTCCTCTGAGATTTCTTTCTCCTCGCTTCGAACCGTGCGCGGCGATACTGTCTTTCCTGCGATCGATATACAGGTCAATCACCACAACGCGCGACTCGGTATTGACACCAGCTACAATCCCCGCCTGCCGATTGATGGCATGAGCGGATTGCTCATTCTCAAATCCGCTGCCGAGAAGATGGGCCTCACACCCCTCTTCAAGAACATGGTTCCCGGCATTGGGTGGCAGGGACCCCGTCCCGGATACGTTGCCTATGCCGATGCAATCTCGATCGGTAACCTTGAATTTCACAATTGCGCGATTCAGGTCATGGAGCCCGATTTCTGGAGCGATGCCGATGGAGTCATTTCCCTGAATCTACTCTCAGACTTCCTCGTAACCCTCGACTACCCGGCGCACAAGCTCCTGCTCGATCCGCTTCCGCCGCTTCCCGGCAACCCTCATGGCGTCGTCGCCATCGATCGCTATATCGCGCCGGAGATGAAGGACTACACACCGCTCTACCGCGCCGGCAACGATCTCATCCTGCCCGTCATCGTCAATCGCAAATTCCCCATGCTCTTTCTCGTCGATACATCCATGGCCTACACGATGTTGTCTGCCGAAGCGGCGCATGAGATCAATGATGGGCACAAGGATCCTCGATACGAGGCAAGAAGCACCAACGGACGCATCGACTACACTTTCTCCGCCGGCGACGTCGCTCTCTCTTTTGCGAATATGACGCAGAACGTCACTCACATCGCCACCTTCGATACAGCAAGATTCACCCACGATGGAGAGATGGAAATATCGGGATTCCTTGCCGATGCCACCCTTCGCCAGATGAAGGTTCACATCGATTTTCGAGACGGCTTGATCAAAATGGAATTTGACCCGCAGCACCCGAACGTCTACGCGCTCCGCTAAAACGGTGCTGCGCCTGACCGGCCCTTCACCGGTTCAGGCAGCGTTGAAGGCAACCGTGAGCGGGCGCAGTAGAACCGCGAGGTGCGTGCGGCCGCGGCTGATGCGGGATTTCACAGTGCCTTCGGGTATGCGGAGCTTCTGCGCGATCTCCTGGTTATCGAGCTCATGCAGAAATTTCATCCGCATGATCTCCCACATTTCGGGTGGAATTTTCTTTGCTTCTTTCAGGACAAAGCCGGTCATCTCGTTCGAAGCCGCCATTTCGAGGGGCGTGGGGCTGGAGTCGATCACCTGGCCCGCAGCGATGATGCCTGCTTCTTCCATGGTTTCATCGATCGATTCCACTGCGCGGTGTTTTACCTCGCGGCGGAATCGGTCGAGCGTCACATTGCGGGTCACGGTAGAGACCCATGCGCGCAACGTTCCTCGCGCCGGATCGAAGGAACCGAGGTTCGTCCATATCTTGAGAAATGCTTCCTGCATGAGATCTTCGGCGTCGCTCGCAGAGCGCGAGCGGTAATAGCAGATTCCGTAAACAAGATCGCGATATTCTTCTACGAATTTTTCCCAGGCATCTTCATTCCCGTTGAGGCAGAGTGTTACAAGTTTTTCACTGTTATCGGTGGACATTGTGTTCTTCTCCATCGCACACCTTATGACTCAAGTAGACGTCATGGTCTTTTCTTCGGTTCTTAAGATTTGTAAAAGCTGATTGAGCCTGTGCATGGTTGTGCAGCCGATGCAGGATAATTGCGGTCAGGATGATGCCGACCTCACAGCCGCCGTTCGCCGCGGGCTCCGCTGAGAATGCGGCCGATCGCGCTGCAATTCTGCTGGTGGATGACGACGTTGAGCTTTGCCTGCTGGTGCGCGAATACCTTGCCCGTTCCGGCTACATGGTGGAGTGCGTACACAACGGACGCGATGGGCTGGCGCGTGCGCTCACGGGCGCTCATGATCTGGTTATCCTCGACGGCATGCTGCCTGCGCTCGACGGTCTTGAAGTGCTGCGTCAGCTGCGCAGGCGCAATTCGATTCCGGTGATCATGCTGACGGCGCGAACGCAGGAAGAGGATCGCATTACTGGTCTCGACAGCGGCGCGGACGATTATTTGCCTAAGCCGTTCAGCCCCAGCGAGCTTTCGGCGCGTATTCGAGCTGTGCTGCGCCGTTATCGCGGAGCGAATCTTGCCGAGCCGGAGCGGCTCAAGTGCGGAGCGCTGGAAGTGAATCCCGCGACGCGTGTTGTCCGGCTTGGGGGCGAAGAGATTGCGTTGACGGAGATTGAATTTCAGATTCTGGAGTTGCTGATGCGCTCGGCGGGACGCGTAGTGTCGCGCGATGAAATTTCAACCGTGCTCTACCAGCGCGAATCGACGCCTTATGAACGCGGCGTGGATGTGCATGTGAGCCATTTGCGCAAGAAGGTCGAGGCCGATGGGCAACAGCGCATCCGTACAGTGCGGGGCGTGGGTTACGTGCTTGCGGCGGAAGAAAGATAACCAATGAGATCGCTCTATTTCCGCATCGCAGTAACGTTCGCCATAGCATTGCTGATAACCACAGTCGCGATCTTTGCGACATTTCTTTACATCCTCATCCATATCAACGGCGGCTTCTACGAAGGTTCGGTGCGGCTTGAGCTTGAGCAGGCGCAGAAGATCTACGAGACGCATGGGCCGGGGCCGCTGGCAAGCTACCTGAGCGAAACCGATGCGGCGCTCAGGGGCCATCGCTACCTGGTGGATGGCAGCGGGCGCGATCTGGTGACAGGCAAGGATTGGACGCCTGAGCTGAGCCTCAAGCCCGATCACTGGGGCGCGCCGCCGAAGGTCGATGGTCAGCTCGTCTTTGTGAGGACGTCGAAGGATGGGCGCTTCCGCATACTAGTGATCACTCCGGAACCGGTTGGTGGGCGGCGCTTCGGACCAATCTATCTGCTGGTGATTGGGGTGATTGTGCTGCTGGCGTGGACGCTGTCGGCGGGGATTGTCTCTCCGCTGCGGCGTGTGGCGACGACTGTAGATGCCTTCGGCAAGGGCGACCTTAGGGCGCGCGTTACGACGAAGCGCAAAGATGAGATTGGCGATCTTGCGCGGTCGTTCAACAGCATGGCCGACCGCATCGAGACACTGGTGACGGCCGAGCGCCGGCTGCTGCAGGATGTTTCGCACGAATTGCGTTCGCCGCTGGCGCGGCTGAGCTTCGCTGTGGAGCTGATTAAAGACGCGCCTGATCCGGAGCCAGGCATTGCCCGCTTGCGCCGCGAGATTGACCGGCTCTCGCACCTGGTGGGCACGCTACTCGATATGACCAGCGCCGAAGGCGATTTGTTTTCGCGCAGGATTACTGCTGTTGATCTCGGGCCGCTCGTGAAAGAGATTGTGGCTGACTGCGCGTTGGAAGCGGAGGCGCGCGGGGTAGAGCTAAAGACCGCGATCGCGGACGCGGTGACAGTACAGGGTGAGCCCGAGCTTCTTCGTCGCGCCTTTGAAAATGTTCTGCGCAATGCGATTCGATTTGCGCCGGCGGGTAGTGCAGTGGAGACGAGCGTCGAGCTGCAACCGCGAGGCGTCGGCATTAGCGTGCGCGACTATGGCTCAGGCGTGCCGCAGGATGCGCTCGGGCGCATCTTCGATCCCTTCTATCGCGTGGATGACTCGCGTGACAGCGCTTCCGGGGGCGCGGGTCTTGGGCTCTCGATTGCGCGGCGCGCAGTGTTGCTGCATCACGGAACCATCACAGCAGAGGATTCTGCTCCGGGTCTGCGCGTGAAGATCAACCTGCCACGTTGAGGTCTCAGGCGGAATGGCTCTGGGTCATCCAGTTGGTGCGGAAGTGCTCGCGTGAGTGCGCTTCTTCTTCGGCAAGTGTGAGGTCATCGAGGTACTTGATGAGCAGCACGCTGTTGCCGGGTTCGTTATAGATCAACTCGTCCACAATGCCTGAGGCAAGCAGGATGCCGTAGCCGCCAGGCCGCATGCCCTGCTGTTCGCGGACGGCGAGATGCTGCGCGGGATTGCCCGGAGAGTTGAAAAGGGCTGAGTGCGGGAGGTTGTCGAGCCGGAATCCTTCGCCGGGGTCGTGTACGAAGAAGACAAATGCGCGGCCGGTGCGGATGGCAGCAACTTCCATGAGCTTGGAGGGATCGTTGCGTGCGCCGTGCTCGATTGCGTTTGAGAGGATCTCCTGAAAGGCAGTCAGCAATTCCTCGGGTGGATGCTCGGGAAGTGTCTGCCGAATCTGACTGAAAAAGGTCATGAGGCGGTCGGCGTTGAGCATGTTGCAGTTCATGCGAACGGAGATCCAGTTGCGTTGCGCGGACAGAACATGAATACCGATGGTGGACGGCTCGGCTTTTGCTGCTTCCGATGCAAAATGCGCTACCTCGCGCAGGTTATAGGGTGCAACGAGGCAAAGGAAGGCGTGACGCCGCAGCGCAGTCAGCAGGTCTTCGGGCGTTCCCGAGGGAGCAAGAATGATGACGCGGACACCGGGGCGGATGTGGCGGATCTCATCGAGTAGGGCGAGGTCTTCTGCGATGGGTGTATCGGGATTGGTGATGACGACGGAGTGGGGCAGCCTGCGGAGCTGACGCAAGGCATCGGCGCTGCCCGTTGCATGCGCGACGGCGAAGCCAAGCGCAGCCAATTCGTGCGGAAGTCCCGCATCAGCCGGGCTCTCATGGCCGATTAAAAGGATGGCGGGTTCGGAGGATGAGTTCGGTGTGAGGGTTTCCATTGGTTCTTCTTTTTCAATGGAATTTGGGCCCGAACGAACAAGTTCCCCTACTCTACAGGATTTGAGGCGGAAAAGCAGTTTATCGCGTAGGCTATTCGCAGAACTGGAGATAAGGCAGCTTTGAAGCTGCGGTCACCGCGGAGCGGTTACCTGTCCCCTCAGTTCAGTTACTGAATTAGAATTGACCTGAAAGCGAATCAGAATTGACCATTGCTTATTCCTAGTTGAGATTTCAGGGAAGTCTCTGTTGGGATCCGGGCTTATTTACGACAAATTATGGCCTTTTTGACCTCCGTGTGCAGTGGTAACAGCATTCCGCAGAGTTCTACGCGCCGGCTTAAACGCTTGGCCTGCGCAGCCCTAGGGCTTGCGGCCAGCCTACTCGCGGGTTGCGGCGCCTCCAACTCCACAAAGACTACGCCGCCCGCCGCGCTGGACGTTACCACAAAATCGTTGCCCAACGGCCAGGTTGGCACAGCATACAGCGCGACTCTGATGGCGACGGGTGGAACCGCGCCGTATGCGTGGACGCTCACAAGTGGGACGCTACCGGCGGGGCTTTCGCTCAGTGCAAATGGCGCCATTACCGGCACGCCTACGGCTGCGGCCGATGCCGCGGCGCTGGGTTTCACGGTGAAGGATTCCGGGAATCCGATGCAATCCGGAACAGCGCAGCTGACAATGACGATTGCGGCTAATGTCGCGCCGCTGGTGGTGACGACGACGTCGTTGCCAAATGGCCAGGTGGGAACCGCTTATAGTGCGACGCTGGCTGCGAGCGGCGGCACTGCTCCTTACACATGGACGCTGAGCACCGGGACTCTGCCCGATGGCCTCACGCTCGACGGAACCACTGGCATCATCAGCGGAACGCCGACCGCGACGGCAACCGCAACACCGCTGACCTTTACCGCGAAGGACGCGGGCAATCCGGTTCAATCCGCGACCGGGCAGGTAGCGCTGACGATTGTTGCGGCGAATGTTACGCCTCTCGCCATCACGACGACTTCCCTGCCGGACGGTCAGGTAACTGCGGCATACAGCGTGACCCTTGCCGCGACTGGCGGCACAACGCCGTATACCTGGGCATTGACTGCCGGCACGCTGCCCGCAGGCCTCTCGTTGAACGCTGCGTCTGGCGTTATCAGCGGAACGCCGACGGCGGCCGCGAGTGCGACGCCGCTTACTTTTACTGTGACGGATATGGGCTCACCGCAGCAGAGCGCATCCGTGAATCTGGCGCTGACGATCGCGGGAGTGCAGACGCTCGTAATCAGCACGACTTCCCTGCCCAACGGCCAGGTTGCTGCGGCGTACAGTGCGACTCTCGCCGCTGCGGGGGGGATCGCTCCGTATACATGGTCGCTCACCAGCGGAACGCTTCCTGGTGGTCTTTCGCTTGCCAGCTCGACAGGGGTGATCAGCGGAACACCGACGGCGACGGCAACGGCAACGCCGCTGACCTTCACTGCGAAGGACGCGGGCTCACAGACGGCAAGCGCAAATCTCACCCTGACCATCGCAGCCTCGGGAATTACTGTTTCGGTTTCTCCGAAGTGGGGCGGCATTGTGACGAAGCAGACTCTCGCGTTGACCGCAACGACCAATGACAGTGCGGGCGTGAACTGGTCCGCTGGTGCGGGCAGCGGGACCAGCTGCTCCGGTAGCGGTTGCGGAACATTCTCTGCGGTGAAGACGCTGAGCGGCGTGGCGGTGACGTATACGGCTCCGTCGACCGCAGGCGTGTACACGATTACAGCGACGAGCGTTAGCGATGGAAGCCAATCGGCTTCGACGACTCTGGGCGTCAGTGATCTGGCTGGCGTTGCGACGTTCCACAACAACCTCTCGCGCAACGGAGCGAACACGCAGGAGTACGCGCTCGCGCCTGCCAATGTGACGACGTCCACCTTCGGCAAGCTCTTTTCCTGCACCGTTGACGGCGTTATCTACGCGCAGCCGCTCTGGGTGCCCAATGTCACAATTTCCGGCACGACGCACAACGTTATTTTTGTAGCCACGCAGAATGACAGCATCTTTGCCTTTGACGCGGACACCAACACGAGCCCCTGCACGCCACTGTGGAAGGCGAGCCTGCTCGACGCGGCGCACGGTGCAGGTTCAGGCGAAACACCGGTACCCGCTGGAACGACGGGGAACTACGTGGGCAACGGTTATGGCGATATCTCCCCGGAGGTAGGCGTGCTCGGCACCCCGGTCATCGATCTGTCGACGGGCACGCTTTACGCTGTGTCGAAGACGATGACGACAAGCGGCCCGGCCTTCTATCAACGGCTTCACGCCCTCGACATTACGACGGGGAACGAGAAATTTTCCGGGCCTGGAACGATTTCAGGCACCTACCCGGGAACGGGCGACGGCAGCGGGACGGTGACATTCAACCCGCGTACGCAGAATCAGCGCGCCGGGCTCGCGCTCGTGAACGGCGTAATTTACATTGCCTGGGCCTCGCATGAAGACAACATACCCTACTATGGGTGGGTTATGGGCTACAGCGCTAGCAACGTCACGCAGCAGATGGGCGCCCTCAACATCTCTCCCAATAAGGGGTCGAGCGGAATCTGGATGAGCGGCGGCGGGCCGGCAGCCGACGCGAGCGGCAACCTTTATATGCTGACTGGGAACGGCACATTCGACGTGACGAGTGCGACAGCGCCCAATGACGACTACGGCGATTCCTTCCTCAAGGTGTCGCCCTCTGGTTCGGCGCTCAGCGTGAGCCAGTACTTTACTCCGTCAGATCAGCAGACGGACAACACGACGGACGGTGACTTTGGCGCCGGCGGCGCGACGGTGCTGGTCGATCTCCCTGTCAACGGCACGAATCCAACTCATCTTGTCCTGGGTGGCGGCAAAGATCACAACATGTACGTGCTGAATCGCGATGTGATGGGCGGCCTGGGCGACTCGAATGCCTGGCAGGAGATCAACATGCCCGGCGGCATCTTCTCGACAGGAGCGTTCTGGAACTCGACGTTCTACATCGCGACGGTACACAGCGCGATGCAGGCGTACGCGCTCAATCCCGCAACTGCACAATTCACGCTGTCGCCGAATGCGGGATCTACGACGTTTGGATGGCCCGGCATCTCGCCATCAGTCTCGTCGACACCGAATAACACTAACGGAATAGTCTGGGGCATCGACTCGCATCTTTACTGCACGAACCAGTCTGCGGGATGCTCGGCCGCAGTGTTGCACGCGTATGATGCGGGCAACCTGTCAACGGAACTGTGGAACAGCACCCAAGGCACAGGCAACACGGCGGGTTATGCGGTGAAGTTCACGGTGCCCACGGTTGCGAACGGCAAAGTGTATGTGGGCACGCGGGGCAACAATACTGGCGGGGCCGACTCGAGCACTTCGACGCCGGGCGAACTGGATGTCTACGGCTTGCTGCCGAACTGAACCAAGCCGAGGCGTGAGCGCGACTACTGCACTCCGTTCTGTTGCGCTTGTGCGTCCTTCGGAGCAGGTTCGGGCACGGCGATCGTCAGCCGGTCCATATCGCGATCGACATGCAACGGCTTTGACGCGGTGCCGTAGGAGTGCAGCACATGTGCGTCGAGTCGGGGTGGTCCCATAAATCCGGGCAAGGGCGGAAGAAGTTCATATTCAACGTCTGCCGCCGCCGGGACGTTAAGAATATAGTCGCCCTCAAAGACAAAAGGAAATGTGAAGCTTGGATCATCCTCCGAAGGACTCTGTGATCCGGCGAGAGAACGATCATCCGCTCGCAAGAGATTGACATTCCCACTGTTCACGACATGCCCATCACGCGCCGCCACGATGAATCCCTTCACCGTATGGAGCTTGCTTATCGGGATGACGATGTCTTCGCCGCTGCGCTCTTCCTGCGCCTGAATCCTGAATTCCTTACCATCCTTCTCTTGCGGAGTATTCCCAGAATAGAATGCGAGCTGGGCTGCGTGGTCGTTTGAGCTTCCCGCGCTTGAGCCGGATGCCCAACTATACGTCTTCGTATTCGAAAACTCGAGCATAGCCTGAATCCTGTATGTTCCCGCAAGTAAGCCGCTCATACGATAGTTCCCACGATCATCGGTCAAAATGTCGGGGAAATAGCTCAGACCCGGAACGCCCGTTACGCTGACCCAGGCCTCCTTGCCATCTTTCAAAACTCGGATCTGTGCGCTCACGCGAAGCCTGACGGCTGGTGCACCATCGTCGTACGAGATGTTTCCGCTGATTGCGCTGCCGCGTTCCAAGGTCAGGTCGACGCCGGAGGCAGACCGATCTCCTTCGATTTCCACGCGGGTCAGCGACCGCAGGATTTTCTCTCTCGCGTCTTTTCGGTCAGAACGAGCAATCGACAGCGCAGTAAGGGGCGATATATATCCCGGGTGGGTTGCGATTACGTAGTAGGCACCCGGGGCGACATGAGTAAATACGTAGCTGCCATCGAACTGCGTGTCGACTCCGGCGGTGATCGGCCCTGGGTTCGAATTGTTGTCGAATGTCTGTGGTGCGTCGTCCTCAAGCACTGCCACAGGTTCCAAGGAGACCTTTGCCATCCTTCCTGGCGCCTTGAGGTCATCAAGATAAACGTGGCCGCTTACTGTGGCAGTCGGCAGAGTCTTCTGCGCGCTATTCGAAGGCGGAATGTCTTTCATCTGAGCGGAGGCGACTCCGTCCATGGCGGAGCAAAGAACAAGCGCGATCTTGAGTAGCGCTAAACGCGGCATAGTCGCAGATGGCTGCTGTGGTGACTTCTCGACGCTAAGATACACCTTCAAGCGAGCTCTGCTCAGGAGGCCCGGCTCGTCGCGATTTCAGAGATGAGATCAGCAGGCTGTTGAGGCGGGTTCGGTGGCTGCTGCCGGGGCCTGGAGGAAGTCGAGCGCGCGGATGAGATAGGACTTCATCTCGCGGCGATGGACGACGGCGTCGAGGAATCCTTTTTCGAGCAGGAACTCGGAGCGCTGGAAGCCTTCGGGGAGTTTCTGGCGGATGGTCTGCTCGATGACGCGTGGGCCGGCGAAGCCGATCAGGGCGCCGGGTTCGGCGATGTTGAGGTCGCCGAGCATGGCGAAGCTGGCGGTGACGCCGCCGGTGGTGGGGTCGGTGAGAACGCAGATATAGGGCACGCGCGCATCGTCGAGTTGCGCGAGGGCGGTGGAGATTTTGGCCATCTGCATGAGGCTGACGACGCCTTCCATCATGCGCGCTCCGCCGGATGCGGCGACGATGATGAGCGGCTTGCGTCCGAGGCGCGCGCGATCGACAGCGCGGGCGATGGTTTCTCCGACAACGGCGCCCATCGAGCCGCCGATGAAGCTGTACTCCATGGCGCTGACAACGACTTCATGAGGGCCCATGCGGCCGACGGCGTTGAGGATTGCGTCGTCGAGGCCGGTCTGCTCGCTGCGCCTTGCGCAGGCGCTGCTTGTAGGGCTTTACGTCGACGAAGTTGAGCGGATCGGTGGAGCGCAGACCGCGCATCGACGAGTTCGTAGCCGGGCTCGAGGAGCAAATCGATGCGCGCACGAGCGCTGAGTTTGAAGTGGTGCTGGCACTTGGGACAGACGTTCAGGTTGGCTTCGAGGTCGGCCTTGCAAATGGTCTGGCGGCAGCCGGGGCATTTGACCCATAGGCCCTCGGTGCGTACAACTTTCTCTTCGTCGTTGTCGGGGCCTTCAAACTCGCCGTTCTCACGCTTAAACCAGGACATAGGCTGCTTGTCATTGTAGCCGAACGGGGTACAGGGACTGGGGACCAGGAGACGCCGAGTAGGGTCAGTACTCGATGCCGCGCTGCGCGAGGATGCCTTTCTGGTAGGCGTGTTTGACGTCGCGCATTTCGGTGACGGTGTCGGCGAGCTCGATGAGGGTGGGGTGGGCGTTGCGTCCGGTGAGGATGACGTGAGTGATTTCGGGGCGGCGGCGGAGCGTATCGGCAACGGCGTCAGGCGAAAGCATGCCATAGCCGATCGCGTAGTTGATTTCGTCGAGGATGACGAGATCCCATTCGCCGGAGAGGATGGCTTCGCTGGCTTCTGCCCAGGCCTCTTCGACCATGCGGATGTCTTCGGGGTCGGTTTCTGCCCCGCCGACTTTTACGAAGCCGCGGCCCATCTGCTTTAGGACAAAGCTGGATCCGAAGGACTGGACTGCGTCGAGTTCGCCGTAGTGCCATGAGCCTTTGAGGAACTGCAGCATGAGAACGCGCATGCCGTTGCCGACGGCGCGGAAGGCGGTGCCGAGAGCGGCGGTGGTTTTGCCTTTGCCGGGGCCGGTATTGATGAGGAGAAGTCCCATAAAGATAGTGATCAGGGATCAGGGGTCAGTAGTCAAGGACAAGCGGTTAATGGCCGGAGTGGTAGGGGTGACCCGTGAGAATTGTACATGCGCGGTAGAGTTGCTCGGCGAGGACGAGGCGCGCGAGAGCGTGAGCGAGCGTGAGGGTCCCCAGCGAGAAAAGCAAGGTGGCGCGGGCGCGGGCCTGTTCGGACCAGCCATCGGCAGGCCCAATGGCGAAGACTATGTGTTGCGCGCCTTGATTGCGACGGTCGTCGAGCCAGGCGGCGAAGCTTTCGGAAGTGAACTGGCGACCGCGGCTATCAAGAAGAACCGGGATGGGTGGCGTCCGGGTGCGTTGCTTGTCGAGCCATTGGAGAAACGCGGCTTCGGTTTTGAAGGACTCGGCTGAAGTTTTGGCAAGGATGGAGCAGCGCTCGAGGTAGAGAGCGGTGAGGGAGTCGAAGGCTCCTTTGGAGTTAGAACCGATATGCGCCAGAGTGAGGTGCATGGGGGCAATGGTAAAGCAGAGAGATCAGGTTCGGAACGAAGAGCCGCCGCTTTCCAGTAGAGGATGGGAGGCATTCCTATGGAATCGTGTATTGATCGCGGCAAGATCAGCGTGATGATCAGGGCGATAGGAACGAAGCGCGAAATAACCTTTCTCTTATCAGGCGTGAGCAGATTTCTTGAAACAGACACTCGTCTGGCGAGCAAATTGCATCTACTACTCCAATTGTTGGTCGTTGGGCTGACCGGTCTCCGCTGCTGTGAACTTCCCGCACGTGAGACCTCTATATAACCTTCAGGGAAGCTAGTTGTTCCCCTCTTTCGATCGAGAGTTTGCCCGTTCAATTCACGACTGATCGTCGATCCCAGCAAGCCGAAAAAGACAGTCCGGAGAAGAGGCATCTCGCAGATGCTTGAGGGCGTGGTTTTTATTCCGGCAACATGATCGTGGCTGCGAATACGAGCCTCTTCCTAACTTCGATATTCCGGTATCCGGACATAGCAGACGGAGTGTTCCCGCTGTCGAGCGAGAGCCCTCCGCATTGGAGGAGTCAATGCTGTATACGCAATTCTCTCTGCGGCAAGTTACGGGATCGGCTGGACACCTGGCCGGACCAAGATCAACTTCAGAACCATCAATCTCACGAGCAGTCTGGCGTGGCGTCGCTGCGACGCTTGCCTTCATGCTTCTGTGCATCGGAATTGCCTCGGCCCAGGTGGAATCAGGACAGATCTCGGGCACGGTTGCCGACCAGTCGGGTGCGGTTGTACCAAACGCTACCATCTCGGTGAAGAACGTGGGCACGAATGCTGTGCGCACGACGGAGTCGGCTGCGGACGGCTTGTTCCTGGTGTCAGGTCTTGCGCCAGCAACATATGAAGTGACGGTGAACGCATCAGGTTTCAAGCAGTTCGTCACGACCGCGGAGGTGACGGTTGGTGGCAAAGTGACGCTGGCGGCGAGGTTATCAGTAAGCACGAGTGTGACGGAGGTTCAGGTTATCGCCGAAGGCGGAGCGCAGGTGAATACGCAGACGCAAGAGTTGTCGCAGGTAGTCAATACGCAGCAACTTGCAAACCTGCCGACGTTGACGGGAAACCCCTATGACTTTGTAGCTCTCTCGGGAAATGTGTCGAATGGCGACGCGGCGAACTCGGGCAGCTCGACAGCAATGGCGGGGAATACGAACTACCAGAATGCGGCAACGCGCGGCGTGGGGTTCAACATCAATGGCCAGCGGTCGAGCGGAACAGAGATCCTGCTGGATGGCGTTGAGAACATTCAAGTCTTCACCGATGGGATCGGGACGTCGGTGCCGCTTCCGACGGTGCAGGAATATCGCGTGACGACGAGCAATTTTGAGCCGCAGTTCGGACGTGCTTCGGGCGGTGTTGTGAACGTGACGACAAAGGCAGGCACGAACCGGATTCACGGAGGTGCCTATGAAATCAACCGTCTCTCGGCGTACACGTCGAACACGGAGACCAACGACCAGTTGGGAATACCGAAGGGCACATTTACCTTCAACCAGTTTGGATTTACGCTGGGCGGCCCGCTGCTGAAGAACAAGATCTTCGGATTTGGCGGCGCCGAGTGGGTTCGCGTACGCAGTTCGGCGAATTTGACGGGAGGCGTGCCTGATCCGGCATTCCTTGCGGTTGCCGCGCCGAATATCCAGGACTTTTTCAACGCGTATGCGGGCAATCATACGTTCCATGTGGCGCAGACGTATTCTGCAGCGGATGTCTATGGGGATGCCGTGCCGGCCGGCCTTGATCCAGCAACGCCGACGTTTGACGCCGTTGCATATCAGGGTCCGCAGAATGCGGGCGGAGGCGTACCGCAGAATACCTACAACATTGTGGGTCGCCTCGACTTTAACCTGAGCGACAGGACACAGATGTTCGCGAGGTTTGTGTACTACAGTGAAGTCGATACGCCGGGCAGCGTATTCGTCTCGCCGTACTCGCAGTACAACGTCGGCCAAACCGGGCGGAACCAGGCGTACCTTCTGAGTCTGTCGCACCAGTTCTCGCCTACGCTGGTTTCTTCGACAAAGCTCAGTTACAGCCGGTTTAACACGTTCCAGTCGTTTGACACGAGTCTGTCAGCGGTGCCAACGCTGTTTGTATCAGTGAATGCGGCGATTCCGGGAACAGGCATTCCCATTCAGCTACCCGGATTCTTTAACACGAATCCAGCGAATGGCGGACTACCCTTCGGCGGTCCGCAGAATCAATCGCAGATCAATGAGGATCTGAGTTGGATGAAGGGCCGTCACTCGATGCAATTCGGCACGCAGCTCATGTATATCCAGGACAACGTTGCCTACGGCGCGTATGCCCAGGCTGGCCAGCAGTTGGGAAACGGCCGCGCGCAGGGATTGCAAAATCTTTATAACGGAGACCTGTTCCAGTTTATCGGGGCGGTGAATCCGGACGGTGCGTTACCTTGCGAACGAAATCCGTACACGGGTGATCTGGCGCAGACTCCTAGTTGCTCTATCAATCTGCCAGCCACGCAACCGAGCTTCGCCCGCAGCAACCGGTTCAAAGAGTGGGGGGTCTACGCTCAGGATTCGTTCAAGTTGACGCCCAAGTTCACTGCGAATTACGGAGTTCGCTATGAGTACTACGGCGTGCAGCACAACAACAACCCGAACCTGGATTCGAATTTCTACTACGGACCGGGCAGCAGTATTGCGGAGCAGATGCGCACCGGGCAGGTATTTACGGTGCCGAACAGTCCGATCGGAAGGCTGTGGAATCCGCAGTACGGCACAGTAGGACCTCGGGTTGGATTCGCGTACGACGTGTTTGGGAACGGCCGGACTTCGGTTCGCGGTGGTTATGGAATTTCGTATGAGCGGAATTTCGGCAACGTGACGTTCAACGTGATCCAGAACCCGCCGAATTACGCGGTGATCGTGGTCAACAACGTCGCGGTGACGAACTCGAATGCGGGCCCGCTGGGTGGGTCTGCCGGAAGCGTCCCGTTGCCGCCGACCAGTTTGCGCCAGGTAGACCAGAACATCAGGACGGCGCAGACGCAGTTCTACAGCGCGGCGGTGGAGCACCAGCTCACGCACACCACATTCATCTCAATTCAGTACATGGGTGCGCGGGGAATTCACCTCTACGACATCAAGAATTACAACGGGCTGGGAGCGGGGAATGCTCAGCTCGGGGATCCGAATATTGACCCACTCACGGGGTTCTATGGGCTGACGCGGCTCAATCCGCAATACTCGAACGTGAACAACCGCGGATCTGAGGGCGACTCCTATTACAACGGTGGGAATGTACAGTTCCAGTCAAATAATCTTCACCACAGCGGGCTGAGTCTTGTACTGAATTACACGCTGGCGCACGCGACTGACGATCTGAGTACGACCTTCTCCGAAACGAACAATGCTTTCAGCCTGGGATACACCGATCCATTTTTCCCGCCCCTGGATCACGGAAGCGGAGACCTGGATGTGCGGCACCGATTCGTGCTGGCACCAATCTACGACCTTCCTTTTTTCCAGAACCAAAGAGATCTGAAGGGGCAGGTGCTGGGTGGCTGGCAGGTGTCGGGCATCTACCAGGTGCATACTGGAACTCCGTTCTCGTATTTCGACTTCACCAACAACTATTCGGGATATAACGTAGCGCGGTACACGCCGTTTGGCGCGGTCTCGCAGCATACCTTCAAGTCGATTCCGAGCGGCGAGACGGGCGGCGGAACGAATTCTTATGTACTCGGGCTTCTTCCGGCTGCCAACTCGTGGGGCAATCCAGCGCTCTTTCCGCCGGATCCCGATGATCCGACAAAGCCAGACCTGGCGGATTATCCAAACGGCATTTCGGATTGGGGACCCTTTCCAAACACCATGGCAGCGCGCAACTCATTCCGCGGACCCGGCTACTGGAACCTTGATATGCAGGTCAGCAAGACGTTTCCGATCCGTGAAAGTATGAAGCTGGAGTTTAGCGCGCAGGGCTTCAACATTTTCAACCACCACAATCTCTTCCTGCAGGAGGCGCTGAACGACGTGTCGAGCAACTCTGTAACCGATCCGTTGACGGGCTTCCCGCTCCCACAGATTGTGGGTTCGAAAGGCGGCATCGGAAATAACGGCGGCGCGAACGATGAGCGGCGCTTCGGTCAGTTCGCTCTCAAATTTATCTTCTGAGAGGACGAGCTATTTCAGCCGAAGCTGAAGTTCGACTTCTGCACGCTCCAGGTCGGTCGGCATCAACATACAGGGGGATTCGCCGAGAGGCGGGTCCCCCCTTTTCATTTTCTGAAAGGATTTGTTGATCGCCAGCGAGGCCTCGGTGGCCGCAGTCTGGAGCCGGAGCCGATGTGGGCCAGGGTGAGAGAGATGGAGAGATAGTAGCGAGACGGTCTAGAGTTGGCACCGCAAGAGCATGGTTTATAGGGAGTTGGAAATTATCCGGCTATCTGCTATTTGGAAGCATATTTGCGAGCCATACAGCTTTTCATAGAGATGCAGTGCAATGCGAAGTTCTTACCGTGTCATAAATGTTTTGTTATCAATGGGTAAAAAGATGGTGATGAGTCGGTCTAATTTGGCCCTCCTCATGCATGTAACGGTGCCAGCCGAACCCTGCCCAGAGGGGCTTTCGCTCGAACGCCTGGCAGGGTTAAGAGCTACCCAAAGAGATCAGATCAGTCGAATCATTTTGCTGTTTGTAGTGCTTTTTCTTGAGCTGCGATCCGGCCTACTTCCCACGTAGAAGCCGTGACGCGAAACAGGCTGTCTGTTGGCTATGGAGCGGCATCTGAGCTCCCGTTTCGAAAAAATTGGAGGAACGTATGCGATTTGTGCGCTTTCAGAGCGTCGCTTTGGCGATGGCCCTGGGACTTCCCCTTGGGCTGTCATTGAGTACGTTACAACCGCAGGCATCCGCGCAGGAGACTACAGGCGGATTGCAGGGTGTGGTGAAAGATGCCAGCGGAGCCGTGGTTCCCAAGGCAAAGGTGGTTATCAGCAGCACAGCGATGATTGGCTCCAAGGAAGTGATTACGGATGCCACAGGCTACTACCGCTTTGCCAATCTGCCTCCCGGCGGATACACGTTGACGGTTTCGGGCCAGGGTTTCACGACGTCGAAACGCGAAGGCCTGGTGATCGATGTAGGCCACCTGCCGACTATCGATGTAACGCTGCAGGTCGGAGCTGAATCGCAGACGGTCGAAGTGACCACAGCAGCGCCGGTGATCGATACGACTACAACGGAGAACATGACGAACGTCTCATCGCAGGCGTTACAGAATCTTCCGACGGGCAATACGTTCCAGTCCGTTATTCAGTTTGCTCCGATGGCACGCAATGAGCCTCTCTCAGGTGCTTCGTCGATGGGAACTGCCAGCGGCGGTACGGGCGGTTCGATGCCGGGCAGCAGCGGCAACGGCCAGAGCCACGGTTACATGATCGGCGGCGCCGCAGACTCGGAGAGCAGCTATCTGGTGGAAGGCCAGGACACGGAGAATATCTCCGGCGGCTATTCCAAGGCGAATGTCCCGATGCAATTTATCGATCAGGTAGAGATGAAGACCTCGGGCATTTCGGCAGAGTACGGCGGAGCGCTGGGTGGCGTGGTGAACGTGATCATGAAGAAGGGCAGCAACGCTTTTCATGGCTCGTTCTTCACGACGTATGAGTCTTCTGGCACCGACGCGAATCCGGTGAACGCATTTCTCAGACAGGATCCGACGGACTCCGGGACAACAAACGCAGACGGTGGTCCGCTGGCCGACCCGGCTTTCCAGCTCTACCAGGCGCAGAAAGACCACTTCCGTACGCTGCAGCCGGGCGTGACGATCGGAGGACCGATCATGAAGGACCGCATCTGGTTCTTCTTCGGTTTCGCGCCGATGGTGAACAGTCTGGCCAGGACAGTTGATTTTGGCGCCAATGATGGAAACGCCGGCAATCAATATTTCACGCAAGACCGCCAAAGCTACTACACCACAGCCCGCGTTGACGCGAATCTGACGAGCAAGATCCGTGTCTTCGGTTCGTGGTTGTACCAGTTTGCGCGCGAAACCGGCGCCGCCTTGCCGACCGGTGATCCGATCGCAGCGCAATCGACTTATCTGAACACCTCGACGCTGGATCCTCTGACCTCGTATTCGCATGGGCTGGGCTGGTCTGCGCCGAACTCCACCTACAATGTTGGCGCGGACATTACTCTGAACCAGAAACTGGTTGCGACAACCCGCTACGGTTATTTCTTCGAGAACTACCATGACTTCGGCTGGCCGACGAGCGCTCCCAATCTGGTTTGGAGCACCAATGGCGTCGGCGGCGTGGACAATCTGGGCAATCCATTGCCCGCGAATCTGCAGCAGAACGGGGGTACGGCCACAACACCGTACAACAGCACCTACACGCTGTTCAACGCGAACAAGCATTATCAGTTCAATCAGGACCTGGCGTATTTCAAAGGCGGCTGGTGGGGTACGCACAACTTCAAGTTCGGATACGAACTCAACCATCTCGCGAACGTGATCGATCAGAATGGCAACGTTCCGTACGCCTTCCTGAATGTCGGGCAGGGTCAAAGCCACTCTGCGCTGACGCAAACCGGCGGAGCAAATTGCGATGCGCTCACCGCTGTGTGGGGAGTTTGCGCGGGGCAGTACGGCTATCTGACAGTTCAGGATTTTTCGACGATTCTAACGACGCCTGCATCTGACTGGAATCACGCTCTGTACGCGCAGGATGCATGGACAGTGGGCAAGGGCGTGACGCTGAACCTTGGCATTCGCGCGGAGCGCGAGAGTCTGCCAGCTCCGAGCGGGGTAAACGTAGCTTCGATCAACTTCCCATGGAGCGACAAGATTGCGCCGCGCCTCGGAGTTGCGTGGGATCCGACGCAGAAGGGCAAGATGAAGATCTTTGGCAGCTATGGCGTGGTGAACGACGTGATGAAGCTGCTGATCGCCCAGACTTCATGGGGAGCCCAGGCGTACGAGCAGTGCAGCTACGCGCTTGGTCCGGACGGATCGGCAGCCGGGTTCAGCGCGTCTGATATCGACCTCGTGTTCAAGTCTGGCCGCGCTTGCCCGAACGGTCCCGCAACTACGCAGGCCAACTTCGGAAACGGCCAGGTTCCAGCCTCCCTCACGGACACGGCCTCGGGCGTTTCGTTGATTGAAAACATCAATCTTCGCCCGTGGGAGCCGGTTGCACCGGGAGTGAAGCCTTACCGCCAGCATGAATATGTTGCGGGATGGGATTACGAGATCGCGCGTGGATGGTCGTTTGAAGCGCGCTACGATCGTCGCCGTCTTGACCACGTAATTGAGGATGCCTCGCTCGCTGATAAGGCGTGGGGCGAGACCTATACGATCGTTAACCCAGGCGAGGGCGTGAACAAGACTATCGATGGCTATGCCAATTACCTGACTTCTCTGGGTCAGTCCTTTGGCGTACCGGGATGGGCGTTCAACGATACCGCGGACTACGGCCCCGGCGTTGCCTTCGGCACTTGCCCGAGTTGCCCGAACAATCCAAAGGCTGTGCGCGACTACGATGGCGTGGAATTGCGCGTGACAATGAACCCCACGACAAAGATTTCCGGATTGTTCAGCTACACCTACAGCAGGCTCTGGGGCAACTACACAGGTCTGACAACGACTGACCAGAGCGACGGTGGAACAACTGGACGCAACTCACCCGACACAACGCGCGCATTCGACGAGCCGTTCTACTATTTTGGCCAAAATGGCAAATCGAATAACGGTCTGTTGCCGACCGACCGGCCCAACACCCTGAAGGGGTATGTGTACTACACAATTCCCTGGTGGAAGGGTCAGGTCACGTCGATCGGTTTGTTCCAGACGGCGTATGAAGGGACGCCGCTGAGCTCCTTCATCGACATGACGACGATGTTCGGCCCGGAAGTGTCCGAGGCGGTGTATCCATACGGCCGCGGCAAGTGGGTGGATACGACGGCCGATCCTATTACCGGCGCGATCACGATAGGAACGCCCTACACAAAGCGGCTGCCATGGTACACGCAGAGCGACTTAAACCTGTCACACACGGTCAGGGTCGGCGAACACCAGAGCCTGAGTTTCCAGGCGACAGCCCTCAACGCACTGAACCAGCGCGCAGTTGTGTCGGAGTATCAGGGCATGAACTCAACCTATTGGACGACGCCACTGTTCCCAGGAGTAGACGCCAGCGGGAATGTGATCAACCTCTCCTCCGGAGCCGCGCTGTATCAGTTGCTCGAAGGCGGATACAACGTTCAGCAGTGGATCAACGGCAACAACGGTGCGGTTCCCTATGTGGTGAAGAACTCGGAGTACGCTCAACCGTTCCTTTATCAGCAGGCTCGGAACATGCGGCTCGGAGTCACGTTCACTTTCTAAAGACAGCTGCACCGAAAGTTAAGGGGGATTCGCCGAGAGGCGGGTCCCCTTTTTATTGTCCGGAGTAATGATTTGGCGTCGTTCGAGGCGCTGATCCAGGTTCCGAGGGCCCGGTTTAGGCCTCATCGCGGTGGCCTTCTAAAGCGTCGATGTGACTAAAGTCATGGAAGCAATCGATGACTCCCCAAATTTGGAAGGCAGCGGTTTATCCATACAGATTTTCATATGAAGGTCATGTGACGGAAGCGGCATGACCAAAGTAAAGCTCACATTATCAACAGGCAATAAATTTCATTCGGCCGGTTCAGTTTGGCCCTTCTCATGCAAGGTAAGTCGCCATCAGCTCCCCTGTGTATGGACTCGAAGTGTCAATCCAGAACGTCCGGGATGCGGCACAAGGGTCGGTTTTGGAACAACAGGTTTTGCTAGATATTTGCTCTGTCAACGCGTTCCGGCCCTTTCCAGGAAGAGCCGGGAATGACGTAAAGAAAAATGTGGATCGAGGAGTTCCCCCGGAGGGCCTTCCGATTCCCCCAAAACTGGAGGAGTTGAATGCGACTTTCTCGTTTTCAGTCAGCATTGCTGACAGTGATCGTGGGTATGGTTGCCTTGTTTGCCGGATCGTTTCAGGCGGCCGGACAGGCGACAAGCGGTGATGTTGTCGGCATCGTAGTGGACCACAGCGGCGCGGCGATCGCCGGCGCGGCAGTGAAGGCGACCAACGTAGCCACCGGAGTTACGGCAGCTACCGTGTCCGGCAAAGACGGCGAATTTCACATCTCGAACTTGCTGGCTGGCAACTACGACATCACCGGCTCGGCGACAGGGTTTGCGACGTTTACGCTGAAGAATTTTACGGTTCAGCTGAGCACCACAGCGACTGCGCGTTTGACCCTTCCTGTAGCGACGGCGTCGACCAGTGTTGAGGTTTCTGCGGAAGCCACCGCTGTGATCGATACGACGACGACCCAGCTGCAGACGACCTTTCAATCGGAAGAGTTGAGAACGCTTCCGACTGCGTCCACCGGACTCGGTGTTCTGAACCTTTCGCTTCTGGTACCGGGCGTGGCGTCGAGCGGCGCCGTCGGCATTGGTACGGGCCCTTCGGTCGCCGGACTCCGTCCGCGTGATGATAACTACACGATTGAAGGTATCGACAATAACAACAAAGGTGTCACCGGTCCGCTCATCTACGTTCCGAATGACGCTGCCGGCGAATTCACTGTGATCACGACGCAGTTCTCGCCGGAGTTCGGCCACTCTTCCGGCGGCCAGTTCAACACCACGGTTCGCGGCGGCACGAACAAGATCCATGGATCGGTTTATGAGTACTTCCAGAACCGCAATCTGAATGCGGAAAATGCGGTTCAGGGTGGCAAAGTTCCGAATCCGCGTTACGACAACAACCGTTACGGCGCGCAGGTGGGCGGTCCGATCAAGAAGGACAAGCTCTTCTACTTCGGGAACTACGAGCGGCAAACGACCGGCCAGAGCGGGCAGTACTATCTATGCACGCCGACTGCCGACGGCATGACGGCACTGCAGAATTCCGGGTTGAACTTTAACCAGACGAACCTGGGAATTTTCACGAAGTACATGCCGGCGTCGCCGTCGCAGGTCGACTACAACGCTGACCTTGCCTGCGGCAACCAGCAGGCGACGGACGCAAATCCGGATCCGCTGCAGGGCTTCGATGTTTACAGCGATACAGCGTATAACGCGGCAACCGGAATCTTCGGCACCGCAGGCGACACGTTTATTCCGACGGGCAACTATCTCGTGACCGCGCCGAACTATGTTAACCAATGGGACCTGACCGCATCGACGGATTGGGCAATTAGCCCGAAGGACAGCTTCCGCGGCCGCTACATCTACAACAGGTGGACGGGCGTCGATACAGCCGCTTACCTGCCGGCGTTCTTCGAGCCACTCCCACAGCGCTTTCAACTGGTCGCGCTGAGCGAGTTCCACAACTTCACCCCCAACCTCATCAACGAAGCACGGCTTGGGTTCAACCGCTTCTCCCAGGACTATACGACGGGCAGTTTCGCCTTCCCTGGTGTGGATTCGTTCCCGAACCTGACGATGTGGGACATGAACGGTGTGAATATCGGTCCGGACGGCAATGCGCCGCAGTCGACGATCCAGAACATGTACCAGTTCACGAACAATATCAGCTGGGTGAAGGGCCGGCATACCTGGAAGTTCGGGTTTGACGGACGCAAGTTCATCGCGCCGCAGAGCTTCACGCAGCGCGTGCGCGGCGACTACGAATGGAACGGCACGACGGAGTACCTGCACGATCTGGCTCCCACGAATTTCGGCGAGCGGTCCACGGGCAACTTCTTCTACTACGGCGATCAGACGGCCTTGTACGGCTTCGCGAACGACACATATCGCGTAACCGAGAAGCTGACTCTGAACTTCGGCCTACGCTACGAGTTCACTTCGGTGCCCGTTGGCGAGCGTGCGCAGAATCTCAACATCGCGGCCAGCGTGCCTGGGCTGATTACGTTTAACTCACCCCAGCCACAGAAGAAGAACTTCTATCCGCGTGTCGGCATTAACTACGCGCCTGACCCGGATACCTCGATCCGCGCCGGTTTTGGCATGGCTGCTGACGTCCTGTTCGACAACCTTGGGTTGCTCTCGTTCCCGCCGCAGTACTCCTCAACCAACGACGTTGGATCCGGGAGTACCTGCACCGGCGGGACCGGGGGTCTTTGCCCGAACCCCGGCGATCCGAACTTCCTTGCAGATGGCGGTCTGCCGGCGGGAAATGGCTCGCTAGCGACCTTCCCGACGATTGCCGATCAGCGCGCAGCGACCACCGCCTGGCTGCCCAACCAGTCGGTGCCTTATGCAGAAAACTGGACTTTGGGTGTGCAGCACGTCTTCGCAAAGAACTACACGGCGGAAGTTCGCTACGTAGGTACGCACGCCATTCACCTGCCGACGCAGATCCAGATGAACGTGACGCCGAGGGTAACGGCTGACAACCAACTGCAGACCTACCTGACGGCTCCTGCGATTGAGGTGCTGGGTGGGCTGAGCAGTAACCTGTATGCGATCCAGACCGGATCGTCAAACATCCTGCCGGCGTTTTCAAGCCAAGGATTCACGAGCAAGATCACGTCCTACCAGCCGCAGTCGTCGTCGAACTACAACGGTCTGGCCGCAAGCCTGCAGCGTCAGTTCCAGAAGGGTCTGCTGCTGAACTTCGCGTACACCTACAGCAAAACGATGGACGACGCGACGGCTGAAGTGTTCGCAACCGTTCTTACGCCACGCCGCCCGCAGAACTCTCAAGATGTGGCGGCAGATTACAGCCGGTCTGCTCTTGACCGCACACACCGCATTAGCCTGGTAGCTGTTTATGACCTGCCCTTCTTCAAGAACTCAAGCTGGTTTGTGAAGAACCTGGTCGGCAACTGGGAGGTCGCACCGATCTACACGTACGAGTCGCCGGAATACGCGACGGCTCTCTCGGGCATCAACTCAAACCTGAATGGGGATAGCGCAGCCTATATCGATCGCCCCATCGTGAACGCCAAGGGCCAGAAGGGGACAGGCTCGGGTATCACATCGTATGCCAACCCGAACCTGGCTGTTAACTGCCCTGCCGGCACAACGGCAACGGACCCCTACGGCACGCTGCTGTGCAACCAGGATCTTGTTGCCTACGTGGCGAAGAACCCCAATGCGGAATACATTGCTGCGGGTTCCGGCACGCTGCCTACGGCAAGCCGCAACACGTTGCCGATCCGTCCGATCAATAACATCGACGTAACGGCGATTAAGCGGTTCAGCCTGGGTGAAGCCCGGTCGATCGAGTTCGCGGCGGGAGCCTTCAACGTGTTGAATCATGCCCAGTACATACCGGGTACGATCGACAACATCAACTCGCCGGGCTACACGGCGTCAACCCAGTTCCAGACTGTGACGAACGGCAACTTCAACCTGCCGGGCAAGTCCTTCAATGCGAATGCCCGCGCAATGCAGCTGAACCTGAAGTTCAACTTCTAACCTCTAACGAAAAGCAATGCAAAAGGGTGCCCGGTATGGGTGCCCTTTTTGCTGGTGTGCAGGACACGCAGTGTGTCAGGCGTCCTTGTGAATGCGGCGGCATCTGAGCTGCAGCGAGACGGCGCGAGATGCAGCCTCCAAAAGAAAAGCGCACCGATGTGGCGCGCTCTTCTGACTACTTAAACCGTTAGACAGGCTGAGGGACGTACTCGTCTTCCTCTTCCATACCGTAGCGACGGAGGAGGTTGGGCAGCGCCTGAGAGAATGCAGAACGCGGCATCACCGTGTCGCATCCCGCTTCGACTGCCTTGAGCTTGAGATCGCCCTGAAGGTGGTTCAAGAAGCCAACGATTGATGTAGCCCGCTTGAACTTTGTCTTGAATTTAGGAATGAGCGTGAGCGGCTTTGCGTTGAGGTTATTGAGATCGAAGACGACCAGCGTGGGACGCTCGGCTTCCGGCGCGTCGATGAGGCGCGCGACGCCGTCCTTGTCGCCTTTGAGGAACTCAACCTTGATGCCGAGCTTGCGCGAGGTTTCGTTGATCTTGGCCTGGAAGAAGAGATCTTCGATGAAGCAGAAGATGCGTGTCGGCGCGTCCTGACGTACGGGAATGGCGGGCGCAGCCTGCAACAGCTCGGGATAGTATCCGCCGCCGTGGCCGTTGCCGTTGACAGGAATCGTGGAGGGCGGGCCATCGTCGACATTGCCATTGGCGGCGCGATAGCTGTGATCCATGGGACCGACGAAGGTGCGAGGCCCCTTCTGGCGGTCTTTGCGGCGGCCACCGCCGTGGTGGCCATTCCCATTGCCGGGCTGAGCGATATTGTTACCCGGTTGCGGCCCCTGACCTCCGCCCGGCTGGAAGAATTTCTTCTTCTTTTTGCGGCCGCCTGAGCGCATGTGCTGTTGCTGCTGCGGCCTGGGTGGCTGCTGCGAGGCCTGCGGCTGAGGAGGAGGCTGGGGTTGCTGCGCCTGGGGCTGTTGGCCCTGGGGCTGCGATCCCTGCTGCATTGACTTGTTCTTGCGGCGGCGCCGGCGGCGGCGATGCCCCTGCGACTGCCCCTGGCCGGTAGCCTGGGGAGGCCCCATCTCTGAGTGGGGCTGGGTTGGATCTGTCGTCATGCGTGCACTTCCTGGTGCGTTGCTGTATTAAGCATTCAGTTTGAGGAGTCAGCCTCTCGCGGAAAGCGGCGCTGAATCCATTGCCCGCTGCGCGTCCGGTGAATACAGACGGATGACGGCGGACAGTTTTCCTTCGATCAAACAATCAACGAGGGAATCGGAGAAGATTGTTGCGTGAGCGACGCGCTCGTCCACAATCTATCGTCGATTTCCCAGAACTCATGGTCTCTTCACCAAGAGGGTTCATCCTCTACGACCTAAGCCCTTCGGCGTTCTCTCCAAAAACCGACCACTCAGAAGCAAACAAGCTGCCGGGGTCCGACACTCTGTGGAAAGTGCTGCCTTTCGCCGGTAAGCCAAAATCCTGCGACACAACTGTCAGGATGGATAACGTTGCGATCGGCGCTTTTCCTCGGGTATGCCCTTTCTCTTGGGAGCAATCGCCGCACTCGGCCACTCGTTGGTCTGCTCAGGCTGGCGATGAATCCCTCTTCAGCGGCGAGCCGTCATCCTTGAGAGGATGGTTCGCTTCAGCCGCTTGTTAGGCAAGTTCGATAGTACAGCGCTCGGGACAAGTGCGCAAGTCGGAGCCCAATCGACCGTAACTTTAAAAGTGGTAATCGGCTAGAAAGGCTGGCACAAAGGGGGTCTGCGTGATGCGCAAAACGCCGCTCCCGAAGGGCGGCGTTTTGCGTTTCCGTGCTGGTCACTGGCCTCCCAGCAAATCATGGCCGATGGTGTTCCATCGTGCCTATCGCGAGGCGCCCCCGGTCGGGATTCCCTTGTTCCAGGGCCGCTCTATGGCGGTTACTCTTACCGAGTGCCTGCTTCTTTGTGGGCTGACCGGAGATTAATCCAGCAGCCGGTACATCACTGGCGCCTTACTAATAGCAATCGGCGTACCGTTTGGAGGGCCTAGTGTTTTCAGTCATTTAGCTGAGGAATATGCTTTGCTGCGTTCGTAATCCTATAGCGAAAAGGGCGGAATCTTTCGAAAATCATAGAAGGCCTGGATCACCTTTTGACGCGCTGCACCATCTAACGCCGGCTGTACCGAAAAAGTCATTGCTGGCAGTGGGGGCAGAAATGCGTGCTGCGGCCCGCAATGACAATGCGGCGAATCGCTGTGCCGCAGACGCTGCAGGGCTCCCCGGTGCGCTGGTAGACGCGGTGCTCGAGCTGGAAGAAGCCGCGCACGCCGTCGGCATCGACGTAGTCGGAGACGGAAGAGCCCCCACTTTTGATGGCCTGAGTGAGCACTTCCCGGAGGGCGATGCGGAGATGGGCCAGCTCCTCTTTCCTGAGGCGTCCTGCCATGCGTTTGGGACGAATGCCGGCGCGGAAGAGGCTCTCGTCGGCGTAGATGTTCCCCACGCCGGAGAGCAGAGATTGATTGAGCAGCGCAGCCTTGATGGCGAGCCTGCGGTTGCGGAAGAGTGCGTCGAAGGCCGGCTGCGCGATGGTGAGGGGCTCGGCTCCGGGAGCCGCGAAGGCGGATGCGCGGGCGATGTCGCGCAGCTCGAGACGACCAAAACGGCGCGGATCGACGAAGCGGAGCTCGCGGCCACTCTTGAGAGTCAAGCGCGCGTGTGTGTGTGGAGCAACGGGGCTATTGGGAGTTGTGACGAGAAGACGGCCTGTCATGCCGAGGTGCACGATCCATTGGGCGGTGGGGTGCGCTGTCGTGCTTTTCTGGAGGCTGAGCTCGCAGACGATGTGTTTGCCGACACGGTGCACGGAGAGGATGGTCCTACCTTCGAGTCCCGCTGCCATTTTTGACTGAGGGGTCTTGAAGGGCTCGCGGTGCGAGCCGAGCCAAACATGGTCAATGCGATCGCCGCGGACACGCTTGTCTACGCCGCTGGCGACGGTTTCAACCTCAGGGAGCTCGGGCATCAGTTCAATTTTAAATTGGCTTGAGCGGAAGGAGCAGTCGGGCTACTTGTGGTCCTCGTGATCGGTGATGCGGCTGGCCTCGAAGCTGACGATGCGCCAGTTTCCTCCGCTGTCACGGACATAGACGTGGGTATAGCGGTAGCTTCCTGTGAGGTCGCCTTCGGCGTTGGAGCCGGCGACTTCTGCACGTGAGGTCACGAGGGCAGTCGTTCCGTAGAAACGGACTTTGCGGTCAGAGAAGGTGATGGACTTGATGTGGGTAACGCCGTTGCGGAGGCTGGCGAGGGTTTCATCCTTGGACTGCAGCATTCCGCGGGCGGAGATGGCCATGTAGTCATCGGAAAGGAGAGTGTCGAGAGCGGTGACGTTGCGGTCGAGGATGGCGGTGCGCCAGTCCTCTTCGAGCTGATCGATCTCGTGGCGGGTTTCGTGGCGCTCCGCGCGGGGCATGGCGGAGAGCGAAGAGGTGGCAAGGAGCAAAAGGATCACGACGGCTGACAGGTAAGGGATCAAACCGCCAGATGACGTGGGCCTCGGCGTCCTCATAGGGTGTAACGGATAGTAGACCGGGAGGAATGCGCAGGTCAATGCGCTTGATTGATGGTGCTGAAAAAAGGTGATGAAAGGCGTGTTTAACGCCTCAGGCGAGGGCTTTCAGATCTTCGCGGCTGCGGTCGAGCATCTTCTGATAAAGGCCGCCGACGGCATATTTCTGAAAGTGCGGTGACTGGCGGTGGGCCTCGGCTGCAGCGGAGTCGCGGTACTGCTCGTATATGAGGACTGTGTCAGGATCGCCCTCGATGCGGTGAGGAATGTAGCTGACGCAGCCGGGCTCCTGGCGAGAGGCCTGGGTGAGCCGCTCAAGAATTTCGGCGATATCTTCCCGGTCTTCCGGGGCAAACCTCATCCTGACGGTGAACGTGATCATGGGGAAAGATTCCTTCCTGCGTCAGCACCGGCGTACGTGTATGTTTTGTTGTTCTGCAACGGATGCTTACAACGGACCCTGGAGGCGAGCGAGCCGTGAAGTTCAGGATAGCGCGATCTGCCTGGAATTCTTTAAGTCCAGCGCTGGTTCGTCCAGTCTACGCATGAATTTCGTCGAGAGTCGCGGAAAATTCCGGCAACACCATGGTTTGATCGCGATCAGGTCCAGTGGAGACCATGGCGATCTTGACGCCGCTCTCGCGGGCCTGGAAGTCGAGATATTCCCGAGCCGCGGCAGGCAGCTTGCCGAATTCGGTGATGCCCTCGGTGGAGGTGCGCCAGCCTTTGAGCTTTGTGTAGATGGGCTTGATCTGCTCGAAGCCCTGCACGTCGGCGGGAATTTCGTCGGTGACTTTGCCGTCGATTTCATAGGCGGTGCAGATGGGAATCTCATCGAGCTCGTCAAGGACGTCAAGTTTAGTGACGACGAGCCAGTCGGCGCCGTTTACCTGATTGGAGTAACGAAGCAGAGGAATATCGAGCCAGCCGCAGCGGCGGGGGCGTCCTGTGACGGCACCATACTCGTTGCCGCGAGCACGAAGGGCTTCGCCGATGGCGTCGTGAATCTCAGTTGGGAATGGCCCCTCACCGACACGTGTGACGTAGGCCTTGGTGACGTTGATGACGTTGGCGATGAAGGTGGGGCCGACGCCGGTTCCGGTGGCTGCACCTCCGGCCGTGGCGCTGGATGAGGTGACAAAGGGGTAGGTTCCATGGTCGATGTCGAGCATCGTGCCCTGGGCGCCCTCAAACATGACGGAACCGCCCGAGGAAAGCACCTTGTGAAGCAGGCGACCGGTGTCGGTGACGAAGGGGCGGACTTCTTCAGCAGCGGCAGCGTACTCGTCATACATCTTCTTGGGGTCGAGGGGATCGGTGCCGAAGAGGGCGTGAGCGATTGCGTTCTTCTCGTTGCAAGCTGCTTCGATGTGGGTCTTGAGCAGATCGGGACGGAGGAGATCGACGACGCGGAGGCCGCTGCGGGCCATCTTGTCTTCATACGCGGGGCCGATGCCGCGGCTTGTGGTGCCGATCTTCTGGCGGCCGGGAGCGCTTTCGGCGGCGAGTTCGATCATGCGGTGATAGGGCAGGATGACCTGTGCGCGATTGGAGACAAAGAGGGAGCCATCGACTTCGATGCCCATCTGGCGGAGCTTGGCGACTTCTTTGAGGAACGCGAGTGGGTCGAGGACGACTCCGTTGCCGATGACGCCTTTGCATCCGGGGCGGAGGACACCGCAGGGAATGAGCTGCAGCACAAATTTTGTGTCGCCATGGATGACTGTGTGGCCAGCATTGTGGCCGCCAGCGTAGCGTGCTACGGCGCTGAAACGCTCGCTGAGCACATCCACGATCTTGCCCTTGCCCTCGTCGCCCCACTGGGCGCCCAGCACTACTGCCGTCTTCGCTCGCATTGCTTCTCGTCTCTGGTGATGAAAGTCTGTTCGGATGGTTGGAATTGCGTGCCCTGAGCGGAGCGCAGCGAAGTCGGCGTGACCTCAGAATTGCTCAGCTTTCGGGGGAGCCAGAGTTACCCAGGTCCCAATCGATGATAAATCCTGGGGCCGGATCACTTCCGATGAATCAGGAGCCTCTGAGGGTCAGAGATTCGCCATCCAAACTGAAAGGGCATCCGGCATAGCCGGATGCCCCGAAGTGCGGCAGGAAGAGCAGCGCAAAGAAGTGACGCCAGCCTAGCTGATCTGGCGGAAGAGGAAATAGAGCGTGCCGGAGAGCAGCGCGGCAGCAGGCAGAGTGAAGACCCAGGCCATGGCGATGTTCCGCAGTGTTGAAAGCTGAAGGCCACTTTTGTTGGCCGCCATGGTGCCGGCGACGCCTGAGCTGAGCACGTGCGTGGTGCTGACGGGCAGGCCGAAGTTGTCCGCAGCCGAGATGGTTGCCATGGCGACGAGCTCGGCGCAGGCGCCCTGCGCGTAGGTCAGGTGCTCCTTGCCGATCTTTTCGCCGACGGTGACGACGATGCGCTTCCAGCCGACCATGGTGCCCAGGCCGAGAGCGAGCGCGACGGCAACCTTGACCCACGCGGGAATGAACTTCGTGGCCTGGTCGATGTGCTTCTTGTAGTTGCTGAGAGCGGCGTTCTCTTCCGCGCGTGAATGCCGGCTGCTTGTTTTTCTGCATGAGCCGGATCGCTTCGCTGGCCACGTACATGTCGTTGCGGACGTTGGTCTGCTGGTTGGCAGGCACAGACTTGAATGCCCTTGAAGATCGCGACTTCGTGATTGAGGTCCTGCACGAGTTCGCGCAGGGCGAGCATCGGTGATGGAGTGCAATTGCTTGGTGCGGATGTAGTCGGTGACCTCTGCGCGGGGGTCGGCGCCGAGGATGTCCGGCTGGATCGACGTGATTGTTGAGGATGCGGCCTGCCTTCTGACGACAGCGATGAAGTCCTGCACGTCTTGGGCGAGACGGCGTGATTCAGCGCATAGGCCGTGGGCACGGTGCCGATGAGGATGAGCATGATGAGGCCCATGCCCTTCTGGCCGTCGTTGGAGCCGTGCGAGAAGCTGACGCCGGAGCAGGTGAGGACGAGCAGGAGACGGATCGGCCACGGTGGAGGCGTGTTGCCTTTTGGCGCTTCGTAGAGCGCCGGGTACTTGATGAAGGCCTTCGAGAGCAGGAAGAGCAATGCGGCGCAGGCGAAACCGACGAACGGCGAAATCAGCAGCACGCGGAAGACCTTGGTCGCCTGCTCCCAGTCGACGCCCGATGTGCCGCTGTCCGGACGCTCATCAACTGGTTGGCGATGCCGACGCCGATGATGGAGCCGACCATGGTGTGCGAGCTCGATGCGGGCAGTCCGAGCCACCAGGTGCCGAGGTTCCAGAGGATCGCCGCGATCAGCAGCGCGAAGACCATGGCGAAGCCGGCGCCCGAGCTGACCTTGAGAATCAGCTCGACGGGCAGCAGCGTGATGACGCTGAAGGCCACTGCTCCGGAGGAGACGAGCACGCCTGCGAGGTTGCAGAGGCCCGACCAGACGACGGCGATATTGGGATCGAGAGAATGCGTGTAGATGACGGTCGCTACGGCGTTGGCCGTGTCGTGAAATCCGTTGACGAACTCGAAGCCAAGGGCGATGAGCAGGGCAAGGGCCAGAAGCAGATAAGGCCAGATGCTTCCGATCTGGATGTTGCCGAGGTCCTTTGAGATATGGAAGCCGATGTAGCCGAGTCCGCCTATCAGCGCGCCGACGACGATGGCTCCGCTAACCCACGTAGGGAATTTTTTGCTGTGTTTTCGATCGAGAAGCGATGCTGGCTGCGGTAGTACAGCAGCGGTGGTTGCCGTATCGGCCATGGTGAAACTCCGCGGTAGAGTCGAGTACTCCGGCGCTCCGCCGGGGAAGCAAATGACCGGACGTTCCCATGGTTAACGGCCCGGATGAACGGCGGATGAATGAGAGATGAAAATGGCGCTTCGAATGCCAGCGTTGGAGACTCAGCTGAAGTGGCGGAAGATAAAGTAAAGACCGCCCGAGAGTCCCGCGGCGGCGCCGAGGGTGAGGATCCACGCCAGCCCGATGTTGCGGACGGTTGCCCATTGCAGCCCGCTTCCATTAGC
The DNA here is from genome assembly GCA_963832465.1 of uncultured Acidobacteriaceae bacterium. Taxonomy (GTDB): domain Bacteria; phylum Acidobacteriota; class Terriglobia; order Terriglobales; family Acidobacteriaceae; genus Telmatobacter. Next base: position 331,882 of record CAWHUJ010000013.1, on the reverse strand, counting down.
GACCATCGTTCCGGCGACGCCTGAGCTGAGCACGTGCGTGGTGCTGACAGGCAGGCCAAAGTTATCGGCCGCGGCGATGGTGGCCATAGCGACAAGACCTGCTGAAGCGCCTTGCGCATAGGTCATGTGCTCCTTACCAATCCGTTCGCCCACGGTGACGACGACGCGCCTCCAACCCACCATCGTTCCCAGGCCGAGGGCGAGGGCGACGGCGACCTTGACCCACTCAGGAATGAATTTTGTGGCCTGGTCGACGCGCTTCTTGTAATTAGCGAGGGCGGCATTCTCGTCCGGGGTAAAACTCGGATCGCCCTGTTTCTGCATCAGCGCGATGGCTTCACTGGTGACGTACATTTCATTCCGAATGTTGGTCTGCTGACCGGCCGGAAGCGATTTGAATTGCCTGTACTGCGCAACTTCGCGATTGAGATCGTCGACCATCTGTCGAAGCGCGGGAAGTGTTGCGGGCTTGAGCTGCTTTGTGCGGATGTACGCCGTCACTTCTGTGTGCGGGTCGGCGGCGGGATCAGCCTGTGGATCGGCATGTTGGCCGAGGATACGCCCTGCGCGCTCCGACGCGGCGATGAAGTCCTGCACATCGTCGGCTGAAACTGCATGGTTCAGCGCATAGGCGGTAGGCACGGTGCCGATGAGGATGAGCATGATGAGGCCCATGCCCTTTTGGCCGTCGTTGGAACCGTGGGAGAAGCTGACGCCGGAGCAGGTGAGAACGAGGAGCAACCGAATTGGCCACGGTGGAGGCGTATTGTCCTTCGGCGCTTCATAGAGGGCTGGATAGTTGAGCAGGCGCTTCCAGATCAACAGCAGCAGAGCCGCGCAGCCAAAACCGAGAACGGGGGAGATGAGCAGCACGCGAAAGACCTTCCAGGCCTGATCCCAATCAACGCCCGAAGTGCCGCCGTGCGGGCTCATCAGTTGATTGGCAATTCCCACGCCGATGATGGAGCCGACGAGCGTGTGCGAACTGGATGCAGGCAGCCCAAGCCACCAGGTACCAAGATTCCAGACTATGGCCGCGATGAGAAGCGCGAAGACCATGGCGAAGCCGGCGCCTGTGCTGACTTTGAGAATTAGTTCGAGGGGTAGCAGTGTGATGACGCTGAAAGCCACTGCTCCGGAGGAGACAAGCACACCTGCGAGATTACAAAGCCCGGACCACACCACGGCGATGGTTGGATCGAGTGAGTGTGTATAGATGACGGTTGCAACGGCGTTGGCTGTGTCGTGAAATCCGTTGACGAACTCGAAGCCGAGTGCGATCAGCAACGCTACGCCGAGAAGAAGGTAAGGCCAGGTGCTGCCCAGGTAAATTCCACCGAGATCTTTGGATAGGTGGAAGCCGATGTAAGCGATGCCGGCAAGGAGGGCGACGAGTACGATTCCACCGCTAATCCATGAAGGGACGCTTTTTTTGATTTTGCGATCTAGAATTGACCCGCTCTTGGGTGCCGGACCAGCCGCGGTTGCCATATCGGCCATTTGGAGAGACTCCAGAAATACACCAAGAACAGGCGAGCCCGCAGAAAACTGAATCGAGCTTTATGCCCCCCAGTCACGGCCGCATTTCGTCGCGCCGCTGAAGGCACAGCTGGTACCCGTCAGACAGGCTATCATCCCGGCCGGCAACTGCGAGCGGGGCAGGCGGCTAAGGAGTTGATTCTTATCGCCAGTCGTCGCGCGCGGCGAGGCCCTCATTCATGACGGCGTCGAACTCGGAGTGCTTCTTGATGAAGATTTCGGAGAAGGCACGGTCCTGGCGGAGCAGGACGGCCTGCAGGCGCACGAGCTCAAGGAGGGCCAGGAACATGGCGACGAGGGCCCGCTCGGATTTGGTATGGCTGAGCAGTTTACGGAGCGAGATAGGCCGGTCTTCCGTGGCCATTCTGCGGCCAAGGAACTGGATCATCTGGCCGACGGTGACGGAATCTTCCTGCACGTTGAAAGTGGGGCGGTGGCGGGCACGCTCCATGATGTCGCGGAAGATGCGCACGAGGTCGACGGTGTCGGCGGCGAGCTCGGGTTCAGTCGCGGCGTCGTCTTTGAATTCGCGCAGGCCGGGGTTGGTCCACGTGGCTTCTTCGAGTATCTGCTTCTGGTGCAGCATCTGGGCAGCGTTCTTGAAGCGCTCGTGCTCGAGGAGCCGCTCGACGAGTTCGCGGCGCGGATCTTCGCCGGCATCGTCGGGGCCCGTTTTCTCGCGGGGCAGCAGCATCTTGCTCTTGATGTGGATGAGCAGCGAGGCGGTGTAGATGAATTCGCCGGCTACGTCTACGTCGCTGGCCTTGAGCTGGTTTACATAGGCGAGGAACTGGGCGGTGATCTTCGCGATGGGAATGTCGTAGACGTCGATGTCCTGCTTGCGAATGAGATCGAGCAGGAGGTCGAGTGGGCCGTCGTAGACCTGGCCGACGGTGACCTGGAAGGGCGACTCCTCGGGTTGCTGCTCGTCCTGCTTCTTGGCGGCTTTGGAGCCGGATTTTGGCTTCTCTTCGGGGACAGGTTTCGCTGTCAGGACGAGTACGGGAGCGTCGTCGGCACCGGTTTTTTGGGGTGGCTGGGGCGGCGTCTCGGGGTCTGGAGCGGGTGCGTGCTGTGGCTCAGGCTCGCGAACGGGTGCCTGGTCGGGCGTCGGTTCTTTGACCGGCTCGGCGGGGGATTTTTCCGGATTGGGGGATTCCTGTGTCAAATCGACTTCTGCCTTCTCGAGTTAAAGGGCCGGCCCGCTTGTGAGGGTCATCTGCATGGAAGCATAGACCTCTCGCATGGTTTTTTCAGCGCGGGCACCGGCGCGGGATGAGCCGTCTTTGAGAATCTCAAGAACCTGCGGCTCGGTAAAGCTTGCGCGGCGCTCCTGAATGGGATTGAGGATCTGAACGAGCGCGTCGGCGGCCCAACCCTTGCACTCGATGCATCCGATGCCGGCGGAGCGGCAGCCCTCGTAGACCTTGGCCAGGGTTTCGGGCGTTGAGAAGACCTTGTGCAGGTCGCCGACGGGGCACTTGTCGGGGTCGCCTGGGTCGGAGCGCCGGATGCGCGCGGGGTCGGTGACCATGGTCTTGAGTTTCTGGCGGACCACGGGCTCTGGATCGCTGATAAGAATGGTGTTGCCGTAGCTCTTGGACATCTTGCGGCCGTCGGTTCCAGGCAGCTTGGGCGAGGGCGTGAGCAGGACGTCGGGCTCGGGGAGCACTTCGCGGCCATCGAGCTTATAGAAGTTATTGAAGCGGCGTGCCAGCTCGCGCGTCAGCTCGACGTGCGCCTGCTGGTCCTGGCCGACGGGGACGAAGTTGGCCTGGTAGAGCAGAATGTCGGAGGCCATGAGCACGGGGTAGCCGAGGAAGCCGTAGGTGGTGAGGTCCTTGGTGGCCAGGTTTTCCTGCATTTCCTTGTAACTGGGCACGCGTTCGAGCCAGCTGAGGGGCGTGCTCATGCCGAGGAGAAGCGGAAGCTCATAGTGCTGCTTGACCTGGCTCTGCACGAAGATGGTGCTGCGATTGGGATCGAGGCCGGCGGAAAGGTAGTCGAGCGCGACTTCTAGGGTATTGGGCGCGACGGCAGAGGGGTCAGCGTAGTCGGTGGTGAGCGCGTGCAGGTCGGCGATGAAGAAGTAGCACTCGTATTTATCCTGCAGCTTGACCCAATTGGCGAGCGCGCCCATGTAATTGCCGAGGTGGAGCTTGCCGGTGGGACGCATGCCGCTCAGCACACGCGGACGTGATGTGGATGTAGAAACCTGTTCGGACATTGTGCGTTATCGATTCCGGAATAACAGCAATCAGCAGCGATGCAGCCGTTTCGAACCAGCCGTTTCGATCTGGGGTGGCTGGTTTTATTGTAGCGGGCAGGGCAACACCCGTGGTCTGCATCAACTTACTGCCGGGATACATATCTGGCCAAAACATACGCGGATATGGTCGCCCAAAACACACTATTGACAGTAGCTAGAGCCAAGAAATATTCATTCGCAATTCGCCCCCCAATGAGAAGAAATGGGCATGCCAAAGTGTAAAAGAGCATCCGCGCCGCAATATTGCGCTCGCAATAGCCCCAAGCCAAGAACTGCAAAGCCCAATGAAAGATTAGGACTCCTACAAAGACAGAGCCGCTTCTAAACGTGCGATTTCGCGTTCTAATTGGTTGATTCTCGCCCGTAGCCATATCTTTGGATCTCCAGATTGAGCTTGCTTCATTAATGGCGACAGGAAATCGCATATGTGATCCTGTCCTGCTTGCCGCGCAATTGTGAACGGTGGAACTCCCTCGTTAAGCGCAAATAAATCTGCACCTCTGTTCACGAGGAGCTTGACCATTTCAAGATCGCCTCGCATGCAGGCAACGTGCAGCGGTGTATAGCCAAGATCACCTGCCTTGTTCAGCTCGATTCCCGCGTCGATGAGGGCCTCGGCTGCGACCATGTCACCCGCTCTAACGATGTAATGAAGGGCATTGTCTCCATCGCTGCCACACGCGTTCACATCGGAGACGTCGGCATCGGCAAAATCGCTCGCGTCGCGAAGTCTCGCAAGTATTTCTTTTACGTTGTCATCCATCACTTTGCTTTCAGGACCGGTACCTCACCCTTACAGCCTGTCCAGAAGGAAGAGCACGATGCCGAGTGCTGGGAAGAGCAATGCGCGCAGAATGTAGCCGCCGACGAAGATCATGAGTATCCAGCTGATCCAGCTGTTGCCGATGCGGTCGTAGGTCTGGACGGCATTGTAGGGCAGGGCGTTGCGCACGAGGTGGCTGCCATCGAGGGGCGGAATGGGCAGCAGGTTGAAAAAGAAGAGTGAGAGATTGATTTCGATGGCGGCGACGCCGAGCAGTACGATTGCCTGCACTGCGGGAGGCGTTTCGGGGATCAGCATTCCGCGGAAGGTGTAGCCGACGATCTCGCGGCCGCCGGGCACGGTATGCACCACGATGAGCAGCACTGCGAGCGCCACCACGGAGAGCAGCAGGTTCGACGCGGGGCCGGCGAGAGTGACGAGGTTTTCATCGCGGACGATTTTTTGGAAGTTGCGCGAGAGGATGGGGGTGGGTTTGGCCCACCCGATGAGCATTCCGGAGAACAGCTGCAGGCCGAGGAATGGCCCGAAGATGGCGATGCCGGAAAAAGCAGCGTGCCGATGGGATCTACATGGTAGATGGGATTGAGTGTGACGCGCCCCTGCATGCGCGCGGTCTGATCGCCGAGACGGGAGGCCATCCACGCATGGCAGCACTCGTGGAAGCTGAGCGAAAAGATCAGCAGCACAAATTGAAAGAGGGCGATGGTGAACGCTGCGGTTTGCACGGGCACTCCCCGGGGGTCAACGAAACCTCAGGTTAGCATGCGGGAGGTCAGGAAAGACCGGTGCTGCGCCCAGGCGGGTTTATGCTGGATCAGCCTTCTGAGAGAGCCTATGCGCGACTGGAAGCCGTTTGCTCGCAGGTGTCTGTGTGCCGCTGTTCTTGCCATTGCTGCTGCGTGGTGTGCGCATGCCGAAAAGGCGCGGCCGCAAGCTGATTTTGCGGGCACGTACGAAGGATCGGTTGGCGTGCTCTCGTTCAAGCTTCATGTGCGGATACGCCCGAGCGGCGCGCTGAGCTGCACCCTCGATAATCTTGGACCGGACAAGCCGTGGATGCTGACCTGCGCTGACGTGCATCTGGAATCCGGTGTGTTCTCGTTTGTGCTTCCCGATATTCATGTGCAATGGAGCGGCACGCTTGCCGCGGACGGAAAGATGCTGAACGGCAGATGGACGCGGAGTGGGCAGGAGCAGGGAGTTAATTTTCTTCGCGAGCCGTTCACGCCGGCGGCGCATCCCTCTGCGGCAGATGGTTTCTGGATGGGGACGTATCCGATGCCGGAGAACAAGACAGGACGCGCGCAGTTGTTTGTTCGCAGTGATTCTGCGGGCCGTGAATATTGCACGATGGATCTGCCAGACATCTATACGCCCGACCTGGAGTGCGCAAATGTTGTTCTACGCGGCAATCATCTCGACTTCGACGTTCCTGCGGAGGGCATCCATTGGAGCGGCGCAGTAGCCCAGAATGGCAACTCTCTCGATGGGACAACGACTTGGGAAATTATCGAGGGCTCAGCAAAAAAAGTGCATGAAGGCGCTCAAAGCTTTTTGCGCCAGAGTGCGTTCATTGCGGAAAATCCGGCTCCGCCGATTCACTACGATGCGGCGCTGCCTGCAGTGAGTGTAGAGAAGATGCAGGATGTGCTGGCAATGGATCTTGCAGGTGCGCTCACGAATGGGGCGCTTGCTCCGGCGACCGGTGGAGGCGTGACGATCGGCGTTTATCAACGCGGCGAGCGAAGGATCTTCAGCTTTGGCGCGGCGCGTACGGATGCGATTTATGAAGTGGGCTCGGTTACGAAGACGTTCACCGGTTTGCTGCTGGCGCAGATGGCGCAGCAGAAGCAAGTCCGGCTGGATGAACCTGTTCGCTTGCTGCTTCCGGCTGGCGTCGTTTCAGCTTCGGCAGGAAGTGAGATTACGCTGCTCGATCTGGCAACGCAGCGTTCGGGCTTGCCGCCGATGCCGGAGAACATCAGCGTCGCCAATCTTGACCAACCCTATGCGGATTACCACGCCGCTGACATGTATGCGTATCTTCGCAGCCGTGGGGTTGGGAACGATGCGCACGAAGTATCGGACTTTGGGAGTCTCGGATTTGGACTGCTTGGCGTTGCACTGGCAAACAAGGCAGGAGCGCCGTATGGCGAGGTGCTGAAGACGGAGATCAGCGATCCACTGAAGATGCGCGATACGGCTGTGAAGCTGTCTGCGGAGCAACTTGCGCGAGTTGCTCCGGGTCACGACGAGTCGCATGCTCCGGCGAAGCTATGGGATTCCGACGCTTTTGCCGGTGCCATAGCAGTGCGATCGACGGCTGACGATATGCTGACCTATCTGGTTGCAAATCTCCATCCTGAATCGCTGCCCGCGCAGCAAGGGCCAGCGGCTACGTTGCCTGCGGCGATTCGAGAATCGTTGCAGGTGAAGGGACAGATGGCATCGGGGATGGGAATTGCGATGGGCTGGCTGTATCAGAAGGAAACGGGCAACTACTGGCATAACGGTGCGACTGCAGCGCACAGCGCGTATCTGTTTTTCAATCCTGAAGGCGACTTTGCGGCGGTGGTGCTGTTCAACACTTCGCCGGGTGCCAACGGATCGTTTGCCGAGGTGCTGGGGCGGCACATCTATCAGCGGTTGACGGGGAAACCAGCGGCGGCGCTGGTGTTTTGAAGGCTATCCCTTTTCTGAAGGGAAGGCGCCGACGACGGTGCCTGCGGGGATATTTGATCCGGCCAGCACGATTTCGTGAATGCCGACGCGTGCGTTGTCACCAATGATTGTTGGCATGAGGCGGACGTGGTCGAGGTCTTCGCGCGGTGAGGTATGAGAGAAGATGCGCGAGTAGGAGCCGATAACGGCGCCGTTCCCGATCTTGATGCCGCCGCGGTCGTTGAGGGCGACATATTTGCGGATCACAGCGCCATCGCCGATTGAGGTGTTGTAGCCATAAGTGATTTCGACGCCGTGGTAGATCTTTACGCCTGTGCCCATGTGGTCGAAGATGTGGCGCCCGAGCATGCAGCGGAAACGCATCCCAAGCCAGTGGTTCAAGCCGATGGGCGAACGATCGAACATCTGCCAGAACCAGAGGAGCGGCTTGCGGCGGGCGTAGCGTTCCTTGTCGACGTCAGGGAAATGCTCGGCTTCGAGGGTCACGTTTGCCGGGTCCATCGATAGGCTCAGCACATTGCCCGGGAGTTCGCTGGTGAGAGTGACGTTGAGTTTGCCGCCATGGGGGCGGCCCAGATAGAGCTGATAGAGCTGATCGCGGACGATCTCGGCGCGGCGCTCGGGCTGGCAGTGGCGGACGAATTCGTCGTCGAGAAACTGCAGCCAGCGGCGGTATACCTCTTCTGCCTCGGGCGTGGGTCGTGGCTGAGGAACGGGCACGGTAGCATGGGCCATATGCATAGGACGATAAATGACGCGCGCAGGATGCGGCGAGTGTGAAGCGTTATCCTAGATTTTCCGGTGCATTGACGTCTTCGTGCGCCGCCAGGTGAGCCGCAGACATGTCTGAAGAAACTGCCTACCCATCGACAACTCCGGAAACGCCGAAGCCTGCCGCGCCCGTTGCCACGATTGGCGCGTTGGGCAACTACGAGGGCCAATCCGTGATTATTCGCGGATGGCTTTACAATTCGCGCGAAAGCGGCAAGCTGCTGTTTCCCATTTTTCGGGATGGGACGGGGACGGTGCAGGGCGTGGCTCACGTGAAGAGCGTTCCGGCGGAGGTCTTTGAGACGCTGAAGGGGCTGACGCAGGAGTCCTCAGTGATTGTGACCGGCAAAGTGCGGGCGGATAAGCGCGCTCCGGGTGGGTATGAGCTGGATGTGGAAGGGGTCGAGGTGGTGCAGCGCGTTCCGGAGACCGATCCTTACCCGATCACGCCGAAGGAGCATGGCGTCGATTTCCTGATGGAGCACCGGCACTTGTGGGTGCGCTCGCCGCGGCAGGCGGCGATTTTGCGCATTCGCGCGGAGATTATGCGGGCTGCGCAGGAGTATTTCGATTCGAATGGCTTTGTGCGCACGGATCCGCCGATTCTGACGCCGGCAGCGTGCGAGGGTACGTCGACGCTGTTTCCGGTGGACTACTTTGGCGATCCGGCGTTTCTGACGCAGTCGGGCCAGCTCTATATTGAGTCGACTGCGCTGGCGCTGGGCAAGGTGTACAGCTTTGGACCGACATTCCGTGCGGAGAAATCAAAGACGCGGAGGCACCTGACCGAGTTCTGGATGATCGAGCCGGAGGTGGCGTACTGCGATCTGGATTGCCTGCTGGTGCTGGCGGAGAATTTTCTCTCGCACATTGTGCAGAGCGTGCTGAAGAACCGCGCTGCGGAGCTCGCGGTGATCGGCCGCGACGTTGAGAAGCTGAAGTCGATTGTGCCACCTTTTCCGCGCGTGCGCTACGACGACGCGGTTGCGATGTTGAATGAAGCGCACAAGAAGGGCGAGCTGGAGCAGCCGTTCGAGTATGGCAACGATTTTGGCTCGCCGGATGAGACGTGGCTGAGCAGCCAGTTTGACCGTCCGGTGATGGTGCATCGCTATCCCGCCGACGTGAAGGCGTTTTATATGGAGCCTGACCCAAAGGATGCGCGCTATGCGCTGTGCGTAGATGTGCTGGCGCCGGAGGGATATGGCGAGGTGATCGGCGGATCGCAGCGCGTCTCAAGCTACGAGCTGCTGAAGAGCCGCATCGAGGCGCATAAGCTGCCGCTGGAGGCTTTCCAGTGGTATCTGGATCTGAGGCGGTACGGATCGGTGCCGCACTCGGGATTCGGGATGGGCATTGAGCGCGTGGTGGCGTGGGTGTGCGCTCTGGATCACGTGCGCGAGACGATTCCGTTTGCGAGAACGCTGCACCGGATTTATCCGTGAGGCATTAGAACTTCACTGGGATGACGGCCAGAACCTCTACTGGTACTCCGCCAAGCTTTGGCGGATCCAATCTCCAATGCCAGGCTGCATCGAGTGCTGCCTGCCGAAGCATTGGAGGTCCGTCGATCACAAATAGTGAGGTAATGTGCCCGTCGGCGCCAATCCATGCGCGCAGCTTCACCGTACCGTGAATGTTTGCTGCCCTGGCTTCCGGCGGATACTCAGGTTGTGGGCGACTGGCCCACCATAGGTCACGCCCCACAGAATACAACTCGAAAGTCCCATCGGGCACCACCATCACCCCTTCGCTCTCAACGAGCCGCTGGGCCGCTGGGCCGGTCTTGAATTCAGCCGGATCGATGCGATCGAGGTTTTGAAGCAACACGACGTGCGCGGTCAGTTGAGAACTCGATCCCTCCCCTACGGTGATTTGGAGGGGCACGTAATGACCATGAAACTCGGCGATCTTATTCAGAAAGAACTCATGCGGATCCTCGAAGTAACTGCAAATTCTGAGGACGGGCAATTCGTTTTCGAGGCATACGGTCGGAGGTTCGAATTCGTGCTTGCGGTTGTACCTTTGATTAATCGTGAGGCATCTGAGTTGCGAGGAGCCGACTGAACGCTGCTGCGAGGAAACGTCTAGATATTGAAAGAATTTTTGGGCGTAAGGTAGGGGCCGCTCAAATGAGCCTACAACAGACATCACCAGTGAGAGTCGCTCGTTCAGCTCACCTTCGCGATACGTCCCCTTGTTAGTGAGCGTGTAGGTCAATATCGCGCTTGCATCGCGAATTGTCAGCTTCGACATCTTCGGTCCAGCCCAGAGGATCTCGATCGTCCCGTGGTCGGCCGATTGACCCGAAGCATCGATGAAATCGTAGGCGGCCTTCAAATGCCACGGTTTCATGTCATCGCCAGACAGGCCGTTCACCTTGCTCGCGAGCGCGAGCAAGCTCTTGGGATCATTCACGTCGGCTGTGTTCTGACTGTCCCCGATCTCAGCAAAAGCGGGAATGGAAGAAACCACCGTCAAGGCGCACAGGAGCGCCAAACCCAAAAGAATCTTAGTTCGCGGCATGCAGCAATGTAGCACGACGAGCGCTTCTATTGATGAAGCGTACGAAGGTTTGAAAGCACTAAGGTATAGGTCAAAACAAAAGCGCGGCAGCAGAGGCTGTCGCGCTTTTAGCTTTCCCACCCATGCGCGATGCTACTGCGCATGGATGGCGGCACCCGCTTTCGGGTGATTGCTGCGGTTAGTAGTTGATGTGAATGCCCATCGTGATGACGCGGTTGGAGCCGATGGTTCCGAGTACTGAACCCATCTGCCAGCCGGGCACGGTGAGTGACTTGCCGGTGCCGGTGGTGGTGGGCAGTACGTAGAGCTGGTTGCGGATGTCCTGAACATTCGACGAAGTTGAGGCTGCGACCTGTCCGTAGTTCGAGTAGTCGCCCACGTAGGCCTGGCCGATTTCAGCCTGGTTCATGGGAACGTCGAAGCTGGCGGTGTTGGTGATGTTGAAGACGTTGAACTCGTACTGGATAGCGAATCTGTCGCTTGCCTGGAAGACCTTGCGCATGGAGAGGTCAAGCCGCTTCTGCGCTGTCTGGCGGAAGATATTGCGCTGTCCGGTTGTGAAGTCGGTTTCGTATGCGTCGCAAGGCTCGGCGGAGGTGCAAGGCGGAATGCCCTTGTCGCCGGGGTTGATGTAGGCGATGGCGATCTGGTTGGGATCGATTGCCGGCATATAGTCACCGCTGGCGGTGCGGTAGGCGCCCGAGTTTCCGGTGAGGGCCTGCTTGGGGTTGCTGGGGTTCTTGATGCCGATGACGGGGTTTGCCAGCGTGGGGTAGTTGCCGAAGTAGAGGCTGCCGACGGCGCCGTAGAACTCATACAGAGAGTACGGCTCGCCGCTCTGCAACGTGCCCAAACCGGTGAGGTTCCATCCGTTGATGAACTGGCTCAGGAGCGAGTGCGCCTTGGCGAGATTGGGAACCTCGACCTGGAAGGTGGCGTTGAAGACCTGGGTGCGGTCGAAGTCGGCCGAGGCCCATGATTGACGGAGATTGTCGGGGTTGTTTCCGGTGAAGAAGAGGCCGATGTCGCTCTGCTCATCGAGAGTGTGGCTCCAGGTGTAGCTTGCGCCTGCCTGGAAGTGCTTCTTGAAACGCTTCTCGAGGTGAGCTTCAAGACCGTCGTACGCGGAGTTGCCTACGGTCTTGAAGAGAGCGGCATTCGGGCTATAGCCGACGTAGGGAGTACGGAAGTCGACGTTGCCGCCGTCGATCGTGTCCCACGGTTCGGTGGAGATGGCGTTGAGATCACCGTAGGGGTCTGCAGGGGAATCCTCGTTGAGCACCTGGTAGCCGTAGCTGTAGTCCTGACCCCAGATGGGATTTGCCGATGTTGAAATGCCGGGCTCGTTGAAGGGCACAGGAACGACGGCATGGCGTCCGCGGTTGCCGGTGTAGCCAAGCGTTATCGCGACATCGTTCGAGGGCTGCCACTGCATTTTGAAGGTGTAGTTGATGGTGTAGGGCAGCTTGTTGGCGCGGTCGTAGGCACCGAAGGCGAAGGGTGAATCGCACCCATCACCGTAGTTTGCCTGGTTGTTGACCGCAGTGCAGTTGGCCACCATGTCATCCAGCGTGGTCTGCAGCTGGTTGGTGAAGTAGGCCGGGTTTGAATTGGGCGGCGTGATGGAAGTGATTCCCAAGGGATTCGCGAACTTGGTCCCACCGGAGGCCTGGTAGAGGTTGACCAACGGTGGGGCTTCAGTAGCGCCAAAGGGGCCACCGATTGAGCCGCCTGCCGGCTGCGAGAGGTAGCTGAAGAGTTCGCCGCGATCGTAGTAGATGCCGGCGCCGCCGGAGAATACGATCTTGCCGTTATCGCGTGCCGGAGCGTAGGCGAAACCAACACGCGGAGACAGGCCCCATTGCCGTCCAGTGAGGGTCGAATCGCTGACGTTGGCGCTGGGGTAGTACTTATTGTTGTGCGCGACGATGAAACCGCCGTTGTTCACGACGAAGCCGGTATCAGGCGTTCCGGTGACGTTGTAGAGCGACGGATCGAAGTTGAACATGTTGCCATACTTTTCCGTCATGCCACCGTGGTAGTCGTAGCGCAGGCCGGCGGTGATGCTGAGGTTGGTGAGCAACTGCCACTTGTCCTGCGCATAACCGGCAACTTCGTTGGTGCGATAGTAGCGGTCGGCGTAGTTGTGGTTGTCGGCTCCGATGCTGTCGATCATGGACGCTGAGGAGACCTTGCCGGCTGCGAAGTTTGCCCTAGAACTTGAGTCGACCTGAGCATGATAGCTGCGAAGGTTGCGGATATTGAGCTGGGTGTAGCTGTATCCGCCGCCGAGCGACAGCGTGTGTTTGCCGAGGACGACGATGAGGTTGGTCGAGGGATTGAGGCGGTTCTGGAAATAGCCCGCATTGACGAACGAACTACTCGGTCCAATTGTGAAGGTGCTGTAGGTGTCGGTGTAGGTGTCGCCGAATTTCTTGAACAGGAGTCCCGGTAGGGTCGTGCTGTTGGGAACAGCCATGCCGCAAGTCGGATCGCCGTTGCAGCCGGCAAAGGTCTGCTGGTATGAGCTGTACACCTTCTGTCGGAAGAATCCGAGGCGCTGCTCCCAGTTCATGCGCGAGCCGATGGCGATGGTGTTGTCGAGCGATGCGACGTGGGCGCCGGCATCTTCAAAGGTGGGGAAACCATTGGCGTTCGAGATGGAGTGCGGGCCTTCAAAGGGATCGTGCTGGTAGTAGTACTTTGCGGAGAGGCGGTCGTTCTTCTTGACGTCGTAGTCGAGTGAAGCAGCGCCCTGGTCGGCCTTGAAGAGGGATGTTCCGGGCAATACGACGTTGGGGTTGTCGGCGCCCGTGTTCAAATTTGGCGTCGGGATGAGATAGCCGCCCGTGGGATCCTTGGCCTGAAGCAGTGCCTCGGAGACGGGGTTAAGGCTGGTGACACCGAAGGCTTCTTCAAGTGTGCCCTCGGAGCGATCATCAGTGAGGAACGATGGAACGCGCGACATCTGAATGCCGGTGGTCTGGTCGCTGGTGTAGAGGTGCTGATAGGCCGCGAAGAAGAAGAGCTTGTCCTTGAGAATGGGACCGCCTGCCGTTCCGCCAGCCGTCCAGCGGTGGAGATCGGGATTGGTGAGGCTTGAAGGGAAGCCGTCGTAGACGAAACCGTCCTGCTTATAGAAGAATGGGGCTGCGTTGAAGGCGTTTGTGGCGCGAGTCCCATAGAGGCCGCCGTGCCAGGTGTTGGTGCCTGAACTCGTGCTGACGTCGATCTGAGCGCCTGAAGTGGCTCCCTGCTGCGCGTCGTACATCGAGGTATTGACGCGGAGTTCCTGAATGAACTCGGGCGGAGGAGACGGCAGACCATTGCCGTTCGATGCGTAGACCGATGCTCCCGTGCCGATCGCTCCGCCGGCTGCGGTGCCCACGCCACCAGAGGCAGCCGAGCCCACGTTGAAGTTGACGCGCTGCGAGCTGGCCGAGCTGGATGTTTTGCCGTTGAAGAGATTGGTGACATCCACGCCGTTGACCTGCATGGTGTTTGAGGTATCGCGCTGGCCATTTGCCCAGATCGGTCCGTTGCCGAGGCCGGAGTTTGTGCCGATGCCCGACTCCAGTTCGGAGTTCACGCCCGGTGAGAGCACTGCTGCTCCCGTAAATGAACCGGTGGGCAAGGGAGTCAGTTGCACCTGGCCGGCGTCCATGGTGTAGCCGTTGGTGGCATCGGTGGCGTTAAGCAGCGGATTCGCTGTGACTTCAACGGACTGAGTGGTGCTGCCTATTTTGAGCGTGACGTTCACGGTGGCAGCGCTGGCTTCGTGCACGGCGATTCCGCTTGTGGTTACCGTTTCGAAGCCCTGAAAGCTCACTCTTACCGTGTATGTGCCCACGGGAAGATTGAAGATCTGGAAGAAGCCGCTCTTTTGCGATGTGGTTGTTTGTGCGAAGTGAATGGCAGAGTTGGTGACTTCTACCGTTGCGCCGGAAACAGCGGCCCCGGAGGAATCGAGCACGGTTCCGTTCACGGATCCCAGCGTTTGCTGTGCAGCACTTGGCAGTGTGCAGATACAGAAGCACAACGCCAGCAGCAGTCCGGAGACACTCCACCCGGACGCACTCCGTTTGCAATGACTATTCATTTGTCAGCCCCTCAAAGTTAAAAAGACAGGTTTGTTGCTAGAGAACAGGTCCCGTTCTCCGTCTGCAAAAAAGGCAGTTTTGTTCCTGATTGAAACCAGAATCAGCTTTGCTCTGAGTTGAGCAGATTTGTGTGAATTCCCTGTGACAAATTCTCGCAGATGTTTTTGGCGCGTCAACCGGAATCCGCGTGATGCTGCAATCACGGTGCAATTTGCAGATGGACAAGGACTGAGGTGGGTGGCGCGGGCGCCCAAACTGAGTAACTAAGACGGCGGCTCTCGCCATAGACGGTCACGATAAAGTGAAGTCTGGAGATCCCCCGCTTTGCCTGCCATCGGCCCCCCTCGTCCTCTTCGGCGTCAGAAGCCTGCGCGCCGCCGGCCCTATCGCTACACGAAGACGAAGGGCGGGAAATCCGGCTGGCGGATTCGCCTGCTGCTGGCCGCGGGCTTTTGCGTCGTGGTTGTGATTCTTTGGGCTGTGATTGCCCGCGGTACGGCTCCGGTGTCAAACACCAACCTGACGCACTTCGACGCCATCGTTGTGCTGGGAACGCACGCCGACAGCGACGGAAACCCGACTCCGGAGATGCTTGACCGGGTCTCGGAGGGAGTTCACGAGTATGAACGCGGAGTTGCGCCCCGCATTTTGTTTACGGGCGCGGCGATCCGCAACAGGTTCGTTGAGGCGGACGTGATGGCTCGTGCAGCCGAGGCCGAGGGTATTCCCTCGTCGGCGATTATCGTAGAGCCGAATGCGCGGGACACGATTCAAAACGCGTGCATTTCCACGCGGATTTTGACTCAGCGGGGCTGGCGCTCGGCCGAAGTGGTGACGAGCGGATACCATGTGCCGCGGGCGGGATTGATTTTCAGCCACATGCCGATCGAGTGGCGGACACGCGCCGCGCCTTATGCGGGGTCGAAAATCGACGACCTGCTCGAGGTGCTCAAGACGGTCCGCTATGTGGTGTACGCAAGTCACACGGAGAGTTGCGAGCTGTAGTTTCACGGGATTGCGGCGACCGGGGGCTGCTTCCGCAGCGGTTTTTCGCGCGTCTACCAGAGAGGCGTTCAGCTCCAGTTGGCCTGCCGTCGCCCGCACCTTGCGGGAGTTCCACTATTTTTGAAGAAAGTGCCCGTCCGAGGCCTGTTTGTGCCCCTTTGGCGCGGTCCTGTAAGCTGTTTAATGATGCGTCTTTCAGTTAGATTTTCTGTTGTATTTGCGGCTCTGAGTGTGCTGGCGCTTGCTGTTGCGCCCAGCGCGAGGGGCGAGGACGAAGCTCAGAGTCAGACTCAGAATCAGGCTCAGAGTTCTTCCACCACCGCGCAAGCGTCGACTACGCCGAGCTATGTTGTTCTCGACCCGCTGGCCAACGTGAAGTATGACAACCGCTGGGACCTCTCAGTGGGTGCGGCCTACCGGCACATGAAGGCCGGACCGGCGCTGCTGCAGGGCTCGAACCTCGGCGGCCTCGACTTTAACGGCTCCTACTGGTTCGCCAAGCGCTGGGCTGCGGAAGGCACGTTTCGCTATTACCTGGGCACCAGCGGCGCCGGCTACGGCAATAACACGCAAGTGCAATTGATCAAGGGACCGTTTGTCAGCGAATACTTTTTTGGCGCCGGTCCTGAGTGGCTGGGCCCGCACAACAAGCATGGCGCGTTGATTGCCCATGCGCTGTTCGGTGGCGTCTATGGCAACTTTGAGCAGGATCTGCGCGGACTCGGGCCTTCCTGCTGCGGCTTCTACAACGACCAGCTCGCTCCCATGGCAATTATCGGCGGACACATGGACCTGAACCGCTCCCCGCGCTGGGTCTTTCGCGTGACGCCGGATGCGATCATTACCCGCTACGGCATCAACTACGGCGCCAAGTACACGCAGACGGATGTGAACTTTGCGATCTCGGTGGGCGTGGAGTACAAGTTCAAGAGCAAGCGGCGGTGAGGGTGCGCTGCGACCGCGGACCCCGAATCGGCTAAGAAATCTCGATTGTGACTTTGCCGCGCGTATGGCACTGCTCCACGTAGCGAATTGCCGCCGCAGTTTCGGCAAGACTGAAGCTCTTGTCGAGTACCGGGTTGATTGTCCCGGAGGCGGCGAGGCTGCCGAGGATGTCGAGGTCGGCGGGCTGGATCTTTGCGAAGATGCCCGTGAGCTTCTGACTGACAAAAGGAGCCACGAGTGGGCGGGTGAGCATGCCGCTGAGCAATTCGGCAGAGGTTTTCTCGGGACCGCCACCTCCGCACCCTACATAGATAGCTTCGGGACGCAGTACACGCCGAAGCTCGGAGAAGTTTGCGGTTGCCGACGAGGTCAAAGAGGACGTCGTATTGCTCGCCTGACTCGGTGAAGTCGGTACGCGTGTAGTCGATGACGCGATCGGCGCCAAGCGACCGGACCAGATCGAGATTTCGTGTGCTGCAGACCCCGGTTACGTTCGCGCCGAAGTGTTTTGCGAGCTGCACAGAAAACGTGCCCACACCGCCTGCCGCGCCGTTGATTAACACGCTCTGGCCAGTGCGAAGCTTACCGCTGTCGCGCAGACCCTGCAGGGCAGTCACGCCGGCAATTGGGATAGCCGCGGCCTGGGAAAAGCTCAGTTTCTCCGGCTTGAGTGCAAGCGTTTTCTCCTGCGCGCACGCATATTCGGCAAAGCTGCCGGTCGCAGTTCCGAAGACGGTGTCACCAGGCTTGAAGCGGGTGACCAGTTTGCCCGCACTCTCAACGATTCCGGCGAGGTCTGCTCCCAGACGGGGGGATTTTGGCTTGCTGAGGCCAGTGAAGAGGCGGATGAAGGTCGGAGTGCCTCTGAGAAAGTGCCAGTCGTAAGGATTAACTGAGGCAGCGTGAACCTTGATGAGGACCTGATCGTCCGCGGGAACAGGCTTGTCAATGTCCAGATACTGCAGGACGTCGGGTGGACCGTAGCGGGCGTAGACGATTGCTTTCATCGGCCGTGCGTTCGGGGGTGTTTCGAACCCCCGCGAGCTCTAGTTTGAGCGCGGTCCCTTTGAGAAGGCAACGAAAACCGTTGCGATAGCAAGCCACCAGAAGCTCAGGAATGTTGCAAGGGCGCCAGCGAAAGACAGGAGCATGAATGGAAGCTCGAGCATGCCTGCGTTGGAAATGCCAAGCCACGATTGACAACCGCAGACACCCGGCACGCATACGGACGCACCTAAAAGAAACAGCCCGATGGAAGTCCCCAGCGCAATCGCGGCCTTCTTAAAATCGGCCAGAAAGCCAATGAAGGCGGCCATGATTCACAGCGCGGCGAGGGCATCGGCCTGATTAGGAAAGAGGCCCGCATACTTGGTGATGCCCACCATGGTGAAGACCTTGGTGAAGTGAGGCGAAAGGCCGAAGGCGAAGACCTTCTGCCCGGAGTTTGAGGCCTCGATGAGCATCTGGATGACGAGGGCGATGCCACTCGAATTGATGTAGTCCACCTTGGAGAAATCGAGCAGGACCAGCTTAGCCGTCTGCTTCGGCAGCGACTGATAGGTACCCAGGACCGCGTCCTTCGATGTGCTGGCTATGTCTCCTTCATAGCGGAGGACGGAAACCGGATGTCCGGCGGGGGATTGTAGTTGATCAACACGCGCCTTCGTTTCAGTCTGCACGATCTGGTGTCTCCCATTCGCAATGCGTTACGGACATTCTAAGAGAAATTGCATTCCCACTCCACCCCGATTGGGAGCGTTTCAAGTGTGGATTAAATTTCGACCCACATATACTGCTTAGAACGTCGTCTTTATTCCAATTCCTTGTCGAGCCGGATGACCAGCCTGACATAACTGCTTCGCCCATTTGCCCCTTTGACCCATTCCGCCTCATCGACCAGAGCCTGGATCAGGAACATGCCCATACCGCGGGGATCTTCTTCGCCATGGATCTTGCGATCGATGTCGGGTTTCGGAGGCAGGCCCTTCAGGCCCTTGCCATCGTCGATCACTTTCACTTCGAGGGCGTCGTCAACAGTGGATAGCACCACGCCCACGGAGAGCCCTTCATTGAGGAGGTTGCCGTGCTCGATGGCGTTGATGCAGGCCTCGGCTACGGCGGTCTTCAGGTCTTCGACGCGATCCTCACGAAAGCCCATCAGCTTCGCCACTGCCGCCGCGGTGCTCATGGCTACTTTTTCATAGCCAAGCCGCGATGGGAGCCTCACTTCCACGCTGGCGGGTTTCGCTATCATCCGTTCGTCTCCCTCGGACCGCACTCCACTTCTATAGCCCATCGGCTCAACAGCTTTCGCTGAGACCGGCACTTCATCCCTCCGACGAAAGACTCATCGTTGGGAACCCTCATTCTTTACCCCACAGACGAAGACCCGTCTATGGGGACCCCTGATTCCCTGAACAGCGCGAGGGCGGTCATATCGTCACCCTGCGGGCTACCCTGGGAAAAGTCACCGATGGCTGTCCACAATGCAGCGAGCATATCATCAGCCTGCGTCGCTCGGCACGTAGAAAACACATCCAGCAGCCTTTCCGAGCCAAATTCCTCGTCTCCCTGGAAAACTTCGGTCAAGCCGTCGGTGTAGAAGAGGAGCCTGGCACCTGGTTCAAACCCGGATTTGTCGGCGGAGTAGCGCATACCCGGCAGCAGCCCCAGGGGGGTGCCGCTGGACTCGAACTGGACCACGTCGCAACCGGGTTTTACCAGGAATCCGGGATTGTGCCCGGCGTTTACGATCTCCAGTTCGCCCTTTTCCGGGTGGAGGCGGAGAAAGATGGCGGTCACATAGCGACGGCGTGCTTCTTCGCCCTCTGCCCAGTGATGCTGGTTCATCTGGGTGGCAAGTTCGTCGAGAGGAAGGCCCACATTGGCGATGGCGCGGAAGGCAGCGCGGAAGCTGACGGACATCATGGCCGAAGCGAGGCCTTTGCCGGCGACGTCGGCAACGACCATGAGCAGGCTTCCATCGGGCTGTTCGACGATGTCGAGGTAGTCTCCGCCTACCTCGTAGCAGGTGACCGACCGGAAGGCGACGGAGTAGCCGGGAATTTCGGGCAGTGCCTGGGGCAGAAGCGACCGTTGAATATTGCGGGCGGCATCGAGATCCTGCTGTACGCGGGCCCATTGGACGTTCCGCTCGTGATTGCGGGCATTTTCAAGTGCTACGGCTGCCTGTAAGGTGAGCCCTTCGAGGAAATCCGCTTCGTAGAGGGTCAGCTCGCGTCCTTCGGGAGGAACGACAACGAGCTCAGCCATGCGATTGCCTTCGCGATCCTGCAGCAGATAGATAGGGTTGGCGGGGCTGGTGTCTTCGGTTGTGCTGATGCTCTTGATGTTTCCGTAGGCCATACCTACATCGGGAAAGGCCGCTCCTGCCATCTCGAGCTCGCGGACGACGATGCGGAGCACCTGCTCGAGCACTTCATCCTCGCGAATGGTGGAGTGCACCTGCCGCGATGCTTCAAGCAGCGCCTGCAGGCGAAAAACCTGCTGCTGCAGCTCGATGGTCTCACCGCTGCCTGGAAGGTGAATGCCCGCTGCCATACTGTCTCCCGTGGAATCCCACTCTACCATGTCGATACCTCAACTTAGTTTTTTGGCGCGCGGGCCAACGAGACGGCGGATGTCGCGGACCTCAAGAACGTGTTCTGAGTAGCCAGAGCGTGCAACCGCGAGCATTGCCTGGCCGATTTCGCGCGTGGTCAATATCTGGTTGGGCAGCACGCGGCCAAGCAGCGGCAGCACCGGCCCGAGCAGTTTGTAGAAGAACTGGTACGAAGGCGTCTTCGAGACGATGCCATCCATGGGTTCGATGAATCCGGGGCGGAACATATAGGCGTCGAGGGGGAGCCGCAAGAGCGCGTTTTCGGTGCGACCCTTGACGCGGGCCCACATCATGCGGCCCTTCCCGGTGCTGTCGGTTCCCGCTCCGGAGACGTAGACGAATTTCATCCCAGGTTGCAACTGACTAAGCATCTGCGCCGCCGCGAGGGTGAATCCGTAGGTGATGCGGGCATATTCGGCTTCCTTCATTCCGCTTGATGAGATGCCGAGGCAGTAGAAGCAGGCGTCGTGGCCACGCAGTGTGGCTTCCATTCCGGAGAAGTCGCCCAGATCTTTGTGGACGATTTCGCGGAGCTTGGCGTCGCGCATGCCGGTGGGGCTGCGGCCGATGGTGGTGACCTGCTTGACACCGTTATCGCGCAGGCACTCGAGGAGGACGCCTCGCCCTACCATGCCTGTTGCGCCAAAGAGGAGAACTTTCATCCGCGCCTCGACCTCAATTCAATGATCTCTGATCAAAGTTGCTGTTGTCTGCGCGTTCTGAGATGAGTTTGCCGGTTGTTCTGTGTGCCAAGTTGTGCCACGCGCGTCCAAGATGTTGCGGCACGCGTCCAACATGTATCGAGTATCCACCCGTCGCCAGCGCAGTAACTCTCACGAGTAACTGCGAGTAATTAACGCGTAAGTTGGATTTCTCAAGGCAAGATGCGTGTGAACAGATGTTGACAACGAATGCAGTAGATTCGGTCGCGCTGTGATGTGCCAGTACGCGCCACTGATATGGGACCTGAAGGAGCACGGGTGAGGTTGCCGGAAATGCTGCTTCAGTTTCAGTGGATCGGAGAAAGCATAGTCATTGCAGATGGCGCGACAAAGATCGGGGGATCATGCCATGAAGATACTGCGTGACGAAACCGGCCAGGCATTTCTCGGACTCGCCACTTACACCCAGACGGCTGTTAGACCAACGAACTCTCAACCCGCTGCGGCGGAGATGAGGATGGCTGATGCAGGTTCATTTGCTTCATCCGCTTCGTCGAGCACCGCGCGACCAACCCAGCATTGTTGCTTCCATTGTCAGTATTGCGATGCGGTGATTTCCCTGCCCCACGACCGGCTTGGCCTGGCGTTTGCCGCGCCGGCAGTGCGCAGGACCGATGTGCGCGCGATCGGCACGATCTGCGGATCATGCCATCACGTGGCAATTTACTCGCTGTTTCGAGGAACCCACGGCTTCGATACGCGGCACAAGATTGCGCCGATGCCGCCGACGGTCAAGACCCTGCTGGTAAATATGCTGCACTGCGACGAGGAGACCTGTACGCATCCGCTGCCGCTGATTGTGACCTCGGAAGGCGGCGAGCTGACGAGCGATGTGGTGAAGGATCTTGGCAAGGCATGGGATTGGGATGGGCTGACGTGCGCGTCGGGTCATCGCATCCGCCGGCCGGCATGGCTCTACGACGCAAAGCCGCTTATCTTCTTACCGCCTTTGGGCTCGTAACTGGCTTCCAGCTGCCGGCTTCCAGCTCCGGGAAGCCAGCAGCTGGTTGGCTTACGCGTTGATTGCCATGCCTTCGACGGCTCCGTAGGCGTCGAGCATGGCTTCGGAGAGCGTGGGGTGTGCGTGGATGGCGAACATCATCTCGTCCACTGTTCCCTCAAGCTCCATGACGGCGATGGCCTCGGCGATGAGCTCGGTCGCCTGCGGCCCGATGATGTGCACGCCAAGGATTTCGCCGTACTTCGCGTCGGCGACGATCTTTACGAAGCCATCGTGGCTGTTGACGATGGTGGCCTTGGAGTTGCCGGCGAAGGGAAACTTTCCGACCTTGACCTCGTAGCCTTTTTCCTTCGCCTGGGCTTCGGTCAATCCGGCTGAGCCGATTTGCGGCTCGGTGTAGGTGCAGGCCGGGAATGCGTTCTCTCCGGACGGGGCGGGCCTTGCGCCCTGCGATCTTTGTGACGGCAACGATGCCGCTCATGGCGCCGACGTGCGCGAGCTGTGGCAGGCCGGCGACGATATCGCCGATGGCGTAGAGGCCCGGTTCGGCAGTCTGCTGCCACTCATCCACTTTCACAAAGCCGCGATCGAGCTCTACCTTCGTTTTATTGAGGCCGACGTCTTCGGTGCGTGGAGAGCGGCCCACGGCTACCAGCACCTTTTCGGCTTCTTTCTGCTGCGGTTTGCCGCTGGCGTCAGTCCATGAGACGCGGACGCCGTCTGCAGTCTTCTCGATCTTCTCAACCTTCGCGCCGGTGTTGATGTCGATGCCGCGCTTTTTGAAGACGCGGGCGAGCTCTTTCGAAATTTCTTCATCTTCGGGCGGCATGAGTCGGGGCAGAAACTCGAGGATTGTGACGTCAGTGCCGTAGCTACGGAAGATGGAGGCGAATTCGACGCCGACGGCGCCCGCGCCGATAACGATGAGCGACTTCGGGACTGCCGGAATGGAAAGAATCTCGATGTTGGTGAGGATTCTGTCGTCGGGCTTGAGTCCGAAGATCATCTTCGCGCTCGATCCGGAGGCGAGAATCATGTTCTTCGCCTTCAACTCGCTCACCGCGCCGCCTGCGCCGGTCAGGCTCAGAGTGTGGATGCCATCTTTCGCAGGACCGGTGAGGCGTGCATAGCCAGGAACAACCGTGACCTTGTTCTTCTTCATGAGGAACTCAAGGCCCTTGGTGTGCTTGTTTACGATTGCGGTTTTGCGCTTGAGCACGTTCTCCCAGTTGACCGTCGTGCCGTGACGCCATCGATGCCGTAGTCGGCAGCGTGAGTGACGTGATCCCAGACCTCGGCGTTGAAGAGCAATGTCTTGGTGGGAATGCAGCCAACGTGCAGGCAGGTACCGCCGAGGACCTGATCCGCCTCAATGAGCGCCACTTTCAGCTTCAACTGGCCTGCGCGAATGGCGGCGGTGTATCCTGCCGGCCCGCTGCCGATAATTGCTACGTCATACACCGTGCTCTCAGCCAAAACGCACCTCATTCTCGCGTGCCTGGATGCAATGGCGCGGCACCGCGATTCAACTCTTCAGTTTAAAGGAGGCAGGTGCAGGCCTTAGTGCAATGTAGTAAGGAAGAGCCACACGACAACGCTTAGGGCCGAACTTATCGGTATGCCGAAGCCGGTGTCACCCACGCGTTGCCGCAGGGTGACGATGATTGCCGCGACACTCAGCGGAATTCCAAACGCGGCGAATCGAAGAGAGTAGTCAAGTGTAAGGGCGCTGGAGTTCACGAGGGTTTCGAATAAAGCGGCGGTGAGCAGGCTCATCGTCACCAGGACCGTCGGCAGCCAGAGCTTCTTCCAATTTTTCAGATGAAGAACTACTTGAGCCCACGCCGGGACAGCTACCGCGAGGGTCAGAATCGAAATGAAATCACCAAAACTCAAATCTGCTGCCATTTAGCTCCGGTTTTGAAGCTTTTGGGGAAAGACACTATGCATAATAAGCTCCCTCACCGCCTCCGCCAATCGCCCACATTTCATCAAAGCCCCAATTCCTACCCCCTGTTACCGTCCCGCATCATCGGCTTTGCCGCCTCGCTCCACTTTCATTAAAATTGCATGCATCCGGACGGCATGGAGTTCACTCATGGGATTCCTTCGCGACCTCAAACTTGCAATTCGCGCCCTCTCACGGGTTCCGGCGCTGTGGATCACCGTCGCTCTCACACTTGCTCTCGGAATCGGCGCCAATGCCGCAATTTTCAGCGTCGTGCGTGCGGTGCTGCTTCGTCCGCTGACGAATCGCGACGAAGATCGCTTGCTCTACATTCGCCAGAGCGCGCCCGGCATCCAGGTTGAGGACGTGTACTTCTCCGTCCCTGAAATTCAGGACATCAGCTCGAACCTGAAGACGATCAGCAAGGTTGGCACGTTCTCTGAGATTGACTTCACCCTGGTGGGCCTCGGCACGCCGCGCGAAATTCCGGCGGGAGTTGTCGATGGAAACTACTTCGAAGTCATGGGCCTCCGGCCCATACTCGGGCGGCTTCTCGGGCCTTCGGATGACGGACCCAATGCGGCCGGCGCCGTGGTGCTTACCTACAAGTTCTGGCGCGATCAGTTGCACTCCGACCCGAGCGTGCTCGGCAAAACCATTCGCCTTGAAAGCATCAGCGGAGCGCGCGGGGCTACGGTCGTCGGCGTTCTTGAACCATCGGTGCCCTATCCGGTCGCAACGGAGATCATTGCGAACGTTGTCACCAGCCCGCACCATCTCTCGGCCACTATGGTCACCGGGCGCGAGCACCGCATGACAGAAATCTTTGGCCGCCTCGCTCCGGGCGCAACCCTCGACTCTGCGCGGGCTGAACTCCGCACCGTCTACGGCGCGATGCTCGCCGCGCACCCGGGCATCTACAAGCCCGACGATCACTACACGATCGAAGTGACGCGCATGCACGACCAAATCAACTCGCGCGCCAATACGATTCTCTGGGTGCTCTTCGCAGCTTCGGGGCTTCTATTCGTGATCGCCTGCTCCAACGTTGCCAACCTGGTGCTGGCGCGCACGGTTCGCCGCGAGTCTGAACTGGCCGTGCGTTCGGCGCTTGGTGCGAGCAACGCTGTGCTGCGCCGCTCGCTGCTTGCTGAAGGACTTGTCCTTTGTGGCAGCGGGGCCATCGCTGCTGTAATCCTCGCCGTCCCCATGGTTTCGATCCTAGGCCGCTACGCATCACGCTTTTCTGTGCGGGCCAATGACCTTACGCTCGACTTCAGCCTGGTCTGGTTCGGCGTTGCGCTCGCCTTGATCGCTGCAGTCTTCCTGGCGTTTATTCCGCGGCTGCCTGCAGCGAACACGCCGCAGGGCGGCCTCTCCGCCCGCGGAGCGCGCGTCGCCGGCGGCAACAAAAGCAGCCTACGCGTATTTGCGATCACTCAGATCGCAGCATCCTTTCTTCTGCTCGCCGGCGCTGCCGTGTTGATGAAGACTCTCTTTGTCCTTGAGCAATCGCGGCCGCCGTTCAGCTCGGGCAATGTGCTCGCGCTCAATCTGCCCACGATGTCGTATGGCAAGACGCCGGAGCAGGTGCAGGCCTTCTATCGCGACGTTCGCCGCCGCGTGGCCGACCTCCCCGCAGTCGAGCATGTCTCTGAGGGATTCGCTGTTCCGTGGCGTGGCGATGCCGCGAATAGCCTAGCTTTCCAGTTCGCCGCGGACGGCGTAAGGCCCAAGGACGGGCGACCGGATTTCCGGGCCCGGTTCCGGTCTGTCTCGCCGGGCTTCTTTGACACTTTCGGCGTGCCGATTCTCAATGGGCGCGACTTTAATGACGGCGACAAGGATGGCTCTGAGCGAGTGGTCATTATCAGCCAGAGTCTCGCGCAGATGCTCTATCCCGGCCAAAACGCCGTCAACCGCAAAATGTGGTGGACCGACGGTGTGATGAAATTCATCGGCATCAGCTATGAGCCGCGCCGCATTATCGCGGTCGTCCCCGACTTTGACGACGAGAACATCATTCCCTCTCCAGCGATGACGATCTACCAGCCGAGCGATCAGGAAGGCTGGAGCGGTCGCCTCTTTGTGCGCGCAAAGGGAGATCCCTATACGCTCATCCCAGCCATTACACGTGTGGTGCATGAGATGTCAGCCGATCAGCCGGTGGAGCGAGCCAGCACACTGACCGATGTGCGCGCTGAAGTGCTCGCGCCCGATCGTCTCAACGCGATCGTCTTCGGCGGCTTCGCGGCGGTTGCGCTTCTCATCTCTGTAGTCGGAGTAGCCGGCGTGCTCGCTTTCTCGGTAAGCAGCCGCACCCGCGAATTCGGTATCCGCATGGCAATGGGTGCCATGCCGCGTCACATCCTGGGGGTCGTGCTGAAGGAGGGGGCAGCGATGGCAGTCATCGGAGTTCTGGCGGGCTTTCTGCTGGGCTTCGTTGCCTCGCGCATCGCCGGCAAATACTTCGGCGAGATCCAGCATCCCGGCTTGCTGGTCTTCGTCGCTGCCGGAGTCCTGATTCTGCTTGCCGCGCTGATCGCAGCCGCGATACCCGCAGCCCGGGCCGCCAGGGTGAATGCGGTGGAAGCGTTGCGCGCGGAATAAAGACAGTGGACAGCGAGGACTTGCTACTGACGGCTTTCGACTGTTTCCACCGATTGACTCACAGTCGCCGCTTCGTCACCGAAGGCTTCGATCCAGTGCACATCGGGTTCGCGGCGGAACCATGTGAGCTGACGCTTGGCGTAGTTGCGGTGGCCCTGCTGGGCTGCAACCACTGCGTCGGGCAGAGTTGCTTCGCCTTTGATGAACGAGATTGCTTGCCGGTAGCCAAGTGAATCGAGGGCTTTGACGGCGCCGAGGCGTTGGAGGAGGCCCCGCGTTTCTTCGACGAGGCCAGAGGCAAACATTTCAGCGCAGCGTGTGTTCAGCCGCTCGTAGAGCGCTGTGCGTGGCGGGTTGAGGCCGATGCGGAGAAGGCGAAAGCCGGTCAGGGGATCGCGATCCATCACTTCGCTCATGGGCTTGCGCGCTGTGAGGCATACCTCGACGGCGCGAATGAGCTTTGCGGTATCGTTAGCGTGAATCTCGGTAGCGCGGGTCTGGTCAAGGCGTGTCAATACGCGATGGAGCCAGGGGTTGCCGTGTTTCTCTGCGCTCGCGCGAAGCCGAGTGCGCAGGTCTTCGTGGCGGGCCGGTCCGGCGAAGAGGCCCTCGGTGAGTGCGCGCAGGTAGAGGCCGGTGCCCCCAGTCACAATCGGCAACTTGCCGCGGCTTGCGATTTCGCGCAAGGCTGCACGTGCCTGGCGACTGTACTCGCCGGCGGTGAAGGCTTCGCTGGGTTGGGCGACATCGATGAGGTAATGCGGAACGCGTGCGCGCTCAGCTTGCGAAGGCTTCGCTGAGCCGAGGTCCATGCCGCGATAGATGGCTACGGAGTCGCAGCTGACGATTTCGCCGTTGAATCGTTCGGCCAGCGCCAGGGAGAGCGCTGTTTTGCCGCTGCCGGTGGGTCCGAGGAGGATGACAACGAGCGGATGTTTCTCTGATGCGTTAGCTGTCGGCGCAGAAGTCACAGGCGCCACCAGCCAGCGGGGAGTATCCACTTTGGATTGGTGTGAAAGAGCCACCACAGGCAGATGGCCGCGGCTAGCGCTACGAGCGCAATGGCCTGATTGCGGCGGAAGGCATAGGCCTGGGCCTCGCGGCGTTCGTCCGCGTGTCTCGTTCTCAGGTTGTCGGAGTGTTCGTCCATCAGAAGAGAACTCGGCCTCAATTTACGTCAGGCTCAATTCTCTCAGGGTCTGCGGCTGCTGCTCTCGAGATTATCGGGCGGCCGGGACTCTCTCGTATCTGCGTGCCGTGTGTCTGACTGGTCGGGATCGGTTTTGTCGGGACGTTCGCTGGCGGAGTCTGCTTCGACGAGAAGACGCATTACACCGGGAGGGGCAGACCTCGGTTCATCGAGCAGGGTTTTTCCATATGGATTGCTCATTCTGAAATCAGCGATCACGAGAGTCTGGCAAGGTTCGTCGTTGTCCGTCTCGGCGTGGAGCGTCCACTTCATCATCTGGTCGTGAAGAGCCTTGGCCAGTACAGGCGGTCCGCTGACGATCTCCACATGCGACACTTTGCCGTCGGGGAGCATGGTGACGCGGCTGATGACGACGCCCTCGATCTTCTCCATGCGCGCCATCGCGGGATAGAAGAAGTAGGTGGAGGAAGTGCTTGGGGCCGAACACCAGCGGGTGTCGGCCTTGGCCGCGCAGGCGGAGAGGCCGAGACACAGCAGGATCATGAGATGTTGCAGACGTTTCATTTCGATCTTTGCTTGCATACGAAACGGGCAGAAACGGCTTGATTCCCCGGGGTTCAATCAGGTTAACCTTGGTCCCGAGCGCTCTGGACGGCCTGAAACGGGAATGAGCAAACCGAAGTACCGGGCTCGGGATTGATCTCGCCCAAAAGCTGCGCTGTTTGACTTCACCCCGGTTCATCGCTGACCCTAACCTGTTCGGGGGAAGTGAAGAAAACTAATGAAAGTATTGATCTTTGGATCGGGTGGCCGCGAGCACGCCCTTGCCTGGGCGGCGAAGCGCAGTCCGCGCGTTACGGAGCTGGTTTGCGCGCCGGGCAATGGGGGAATCGCGCAGGTGGCGCGCTGCGTTGCGGTCGATCTCAAGAGTATCGATGAGATGGTGCGCCTGGTTGAGGCGGAGAAGCCTGCGCTGACGATTGTCGGGCCGGAGCTTCCACTTTCTCTCGGCATCGTTGATGCGCTGCAGGCACGGGGCTTTCGCGTCTTCGGTCCTACCCAGGCGGCGGCGCGTCTTGAGTCGAGTAAGGCTTTTGCGAAGCAGTTCATGAAGAGGCATCAGATTCCGACGGCGAAGTATGCGGTGTGCACGTCGGGCGCGGAGTTCGATGAAGCGATCAATCTGTTTCATCCACCGATCGTGGTGAAGGCGGACGGGCTTGCCGCGGGCAAAGGCGTGCTGATCTGCGAGTCGAAGGGAATCGCGCGCGAAACGGCACACGGACTTTTTTCCGGCGCGCTGCTGGGCGAGTCGGAGAAGCAGGTTGTGATCGAGGAGTTTCTTGAAGGCGAAGAGCTGAGCTTTCTTTGCCTGAGCGACGGAACGAGTGTTGTGCCGCTGGTGCCGGCTCAGGATCACAAGCGCATCGGCGAAGGCGATGCCGGGCCGAATACGGGTGGGATGGGCGTCTACTCCACCGACCAGATGTTCGATGCCCAGATGCGCGAGTGGATCGTGCGGCATATTGCCGAGCCAACGATTCGCGGCATGGCTGAGGAAGGCGTTCCCTTCGCTGGCGTGCTTTATTGTGGCCTTATGATGACTCCGCGGGGGCCTGAGGTGCTGGAGTACAACGCGCGCTTTGGCGATCCGGAGACGCAGGCGATTCTTGTACGCCTCGAAAGCGATCTTATCGACGCGCTGGAGGCATGCATTGACGGCAAGCTCGCGGAAACGACGCTGCGGTGGAGTCCGGGTGCGTCCGCCTGCGTAGTGGCAAGTTCTGCGGGATACCCGGGGAGCTACAAGACGGGATTTCCGATCACCGGGCTTGGTTCAGCTGCGCAGGTTCCAGGCGTCGAGGTGTTTCATTCGGGCACGGCACGGGTTGGCGGCCAGATCGTGACAGGCGGAGGCCGCGTGCTCGGCGTTACCGCCACAGGCGATTCACTGCCTGAAGCTTTAGGCCGCGCATACCAGGCGATCTCGGAGATTCAGTTTGAGGGAATCTACTACCGGCGCGATATTGGCCATCGAGCTTTGCAGAAGAAGTCTTAGCGGGAGAAAGAGCGCGGGAGAAAAAGCGGATGAGCGTTGGCATCTCGATGAAGGAGTTGCTTGGCTGGAGCGAGGAGGCATCGGCTTTTTGGAAGCAGCATCTCGATGCCAACCCTGCGTTGCTCAATCTGCCCTGCGGCATTGGCGGCGCAACTACGGTGAACGATCTTGTGCGTCATGTCTGGGGCGCCGACCTGCGCTGGGCACAGCGACTGGCGGGTGTGCAGGTAATCGCGCCGGAGGATGTTCCGGCGGGGCCGCTTGAAGCCATTTATGCGGTGTACACGGAGGCGCTCCGCATCTATCGCAGCCTGCTGGATAACCCGGATGAAAACTGGGAGGCGCCGTACATACTCGATATTCCGCGGCTTTCGCCGGAAAAGATTGCGATGTCGCGCCGCAAAGTGCTGGCGCATGCGCTGATGCACGGCCATCGCCATTGGGCGCAACTTGCTACGCTGCTGCGCGTGGCTGGCCATCCGTCTGGGTTTCGCGGGGATGTGCTGTTCAGTGCGGCATTGTCGTGATGGGACAGGCCGGGGCTAAAGCCCCTTGAGTTGGTGCCTGGTTTCGGCACGACTAAAGTCGTGCCCTGTTACAAAGCGGGCTTTTTGGCGAGGCTTCGTCGTGGTCCCGGGTGAAAGTGGATTGTCAGACCGTCAGGAGCTCTTCGAAGAAGCCGCCGATCTGGCGCGCGCGATCGACGAAGTGAATTTCGAGGATCCAGTGGCGGAGCCGGCCATTGTCGTCCGTCGAACGCATGCGCAATGTGCTCCTTGGGTGGACGTAGAGCGTGATTTTATCTTCGGCGATGCGCTCGTGCGGGAACTGGCCGATGAGATGTCCGGCGATTGGGCCGCCGAACTCCCAGCCGTACTTCTCAGCGAGTGAAACGGCGTACGCATAGAGCTGGTCGGCGGTGATATCGGGTGTCTGGTTGAAGTAGCGCTTGCCGTCGGCGAAGGCTTTGCCAACATCGTCGCGCATTTTGAGCTTGGCGGGGTCCGATCCGATGACGAAGGTGCGACCGAAGTCCGCTTCGTACTCCTCGAAGACAGGGCCGAGATCGAGAAAGAGGATGTCGTCTTCGCCGATTAGGTGGTCCGGCGGATTGTCGGCGTAGGGCAGCAGGGTATTGGCTCCGGCGCGGACGATTCGTTTATGCCAGTAAGTTGAAATGCCAAACATTTCGAGGGCAAGGTCGTAGATCTCTTTGTTGAGCTGGCTCTCGGTGATGCCCGCCCGGATGAGACCTCGGGCCTCAACCTCATGAAAAAGCTGCTCGGCCTTCTCCTGTGCCGCACGCAATTCTGCAACCCTTACCTCTTCAAGCGCGTCTGTTGAGGTAGCCTCGTTGGTCATTCTTCGTATGCCCTCGCTGACTTATTTATAGTTTCTGACGGAGGTTTGAAACCCTGTGATTCGCACTCTTTGTCGTAGTGGAAGTCGAAGGGCCATTCTGACCTTGGGCGCTTTGATTCTTTGCTGGGTCGCTGCCGGGCTGTTGGCTGTGGCGCAGGAGCCACCGAGCATCGTCGGCACGTCGCCGCTCTACGGGCTGAACGGCGCGACGGGGTGGATCAACTCAAAGCCACTGACGGGGAAGCAGCTCAAGGGCAAGGTTGTGCTTGTCGATTTCTGGACCTATTCGTGCATCAACTGCCTGCGGGCGCTGCCGTATATCCGCGCGTGGGCCGACAAGTACAAGGATGACGGGCTTGTCGTGATTGGTGTGCACTCGCCCGAGTTTGACTTTGAAGGGCAGACGGCGAACGTGCAGAAGGCAGTGCAGAAGTTCGGAATCACGTATCCGGTGGCGCTGGATAGCAATCATGCGATCTGGGATGCGTTCCACAATGAATACTGGCCGGCGCACTACTTTATCGACGCTACGGGGAAGGTACGTTTCGAGCATTTCGGCGAGGGCAATTACGAACAGTCTGAGCGATGGATTCAGCAACTGCTTCAGGAGGCCAACTCGAAGCCGATGCCGCCGGGTCCGGCGACGGTGGGCGGGCAGGGCATTGAGGCTGCGGCGGAGTCGGGACAGGTGCGGTCGCCGGAAACATATATCGGCTACGGGCGGGCGGCACATTTTGCCTCGCCGGGCGGCTTTGTGATGGACACGGAGCATGGCTACGCCGCGCCGCAGAACCCCGCGCTTAACCAGTGGGGGCTCGAAGGCAAATGGACGGTTCGTGTTTCGGAGGCGGTGCTGAAGGCTCCGGGCGGGAAGATCATTTTCCGCTTCCATTCCCGGGATCTGCATCTTGTGCTGGGGCCTGGCTCTGATAACAAACCTATCCGGTTCCGCGTCACAATTGACGGGCAGGCACCGGGGGAGAATCATGGAGTAGACACAGATGCCCAAGGCAATGGCGTGGTTACAGAGCATAGGTTGTATCAGTTGATTCGGCAGAAGGACCCCATCACCGATCACATCTTCACGATCGAGTTTGAAGACCCCGGGGTGCAGGCGTACTCCTTCACCTTCGGATAAGCGGGAGGGAACGATGCAGCAGGAAGAGGGAAAGATGACTCGCCGGGCGTTTCTCGTCGGCGGCAGTTCTGCGGCAGCTATTGTTGCCTTGACTCTGCGGCACAGAATGGCGGGTGTTGCCGCGAAAAGTGTGCCCGGTAAGGTCAAGATTGTGCAGTTTTCCGCGGCTGGGCAGCGGGAAGACACGGTGACTCTGCCTGTGATTGTGAAAACGGACGATGAGTGGAAGCAGTTGCTCTCGCCCGACTCATTTGCCGTGACGCGTCATGCTGCTACGGAGAGGGCGTATTCAGGCGAGTATTGGAATCTGCACGAGAAGGGGCTTTATCGCTGCATCTGCTGCGATACGGCGCTGTTCAGCTCTGAGACGAAGTTCGAATCAGGCACTGGCTGGCCGAGTTTCTGGCAGCCCATCGCCAAGGAGAACGTTAAGGAGAACAGCGACACGAGTCTGGGGATGGAGCGCACTGAAGTGGCGTGCAGGCTTTGTGAAGCGCATCTGGGCCATGTTTTCGATGATGGCCCGAGGCCAACGGGGCTGCGCTACTGCATGAACTCGCTTTCGCTGAAATTTGTGAAATTCGCCTGAGGGATGACGATGCAGAAACAGGCTGCTTCCGCGGAAACGTACGCAGAGATTCTCCGGGAGATTCGCGCTACGGCGTCGACTGCGCCAGGTCTTGCGCATCTGCAGCGTTTTATCGTCGAGATCATTCCGCAACGCCTGCCCTGGTACAACTGGACGGGTTTCTACATGCTCGATCCGGCTGATCCGGCCACACTCGTCCTCGGGCCGTTCGAGGGAGCGCCTACTGAGCATGTACGCATTCCTGTGAGCCAGGGGATCTGCGGAGCTGCGGTCGCGCAGGATAGCACCGTGATTATCGACGACGTAAGCGCCGATCCACGCTACCTGGCCTGCTCGCTCGAAACCAAATCAGAAATTGTTGTGCCGATTCGAGCGAACGGTGCTGTTGTTGGTGAAATCGATATCGACAGCCACCAGCATGCGGCATTTTCCGCACAGGATCGGGAATTCCTCGAAGAGTGCGCTGGAATTGTGGGCGCTTTCATCGAGCACGCTCAGGTCGCGTCACCCGTCTCAAAGTAGAAGTGATAGTGGTTGCGGCAGCCAGGGTTGAAGGCGGCGCCGCACCGGGGACACACGTTGCCGCTGGTCATGTACTCGCGGATGGTGAGCTGGTCGCCGCATGCTCCGCAGAGAATTGCGAGGCTGTCCCGCTCTGAAAGCGGCCAAACCTTTGCCGCGTGGCCGGCGAGGGCGTCATGGCAGTCCTTGCAGGCGTAGTAGACTCCGCAGCACGCCATTTTGATGGCGACGATGTCGATTGCCGAGTGGTAGTGCGCGCACCGCGTCTGCGCATCTACGGCGATCCCCCGCACCTCAGGCTGCTGCACTCTCTCGCTCTCTATACGCACACTGTCTATGAGAGCACAGCGGCGAGCTGGCGCTCGTATCGGCAGGACGCGGCTGCGCGCACTGCCTCAAAGGGCCGCCTCAGCGTCGAGGTTCCGAGGAGCCCGACTTTCAGCTCGGCATTGCCGCTGGTCCCGGTGAAGGGACGTGCGGCTGAGGCTGCGCTGCGCCCCTGCCCAGTTGTTTCTGGAAGCAGGAACGGCAGAGCACCGGTCTGCCCTGGGTTGGTTTGAACGGCACCGTGGTCGACTCGCCGCACTCAGAGCACGTTGTCCGTGTCTCCGAACGCACACGCGCCGTTCCGCTGCTGCGCTTCGCCTTGCATTGCTTACAGCGTTTCGGGTCGTTCACGAATTGTTTGTCGTGGAAGAAGAGCTGCTCGCCTGCCGTAAATACGAACTCTGCTCCGCAGTCTATGCACTTCAGAACGCGATCGGTAAATTCCATGGCCGCCGGCTTCCCCAAAGCAGGGAAATTATTTGGATCGGCCAAGTAGTGCTGGGGGCTTCGCCGCTCCGTTCCCTGTCTTCGTTCGTTTGAACAACAAAGGGCCCAGGGCCGCCGTAAAAGGAGCAGCGGGGAACAACGGAGGGGAGGTTCCGCCCACCTAGTCGGGCGGATTCGACCTGAATTTGCCACTCGCGCGATCTGAAAACGGCAGTGGGGAAAATAGTTCAAAGGATCAGCGGCAGTTGTCTCAATCGATTATGGTTCGTTTACGTTGCCCGATCACTTCCCGGGACGTGTTGAGACGTTCCACCGCTATCCGGTTTGTTTACAGCTTGAAGCTAAAGTTAGTCCTGCTCTTTACGAGCCTTTTTGCGATTCCGCTTACGAGCCAGCGCTGCTTTTACGCGCCGCTTTTCGCCCGGCTTAAGGTAGTAGGAGTGACGCTTCACTTCCTTAATGATGTCTTCCTGCTGTACCTTCCGCTTAAACCTGCGTAACGCATTCTCAAGCGGTTCGCCTTCCTGCACGCGAACTTCTGCCAAAGAGTACCCACCTCCAGACCTGCCTTCTGGGCATTTTTATCATACTAAAAAATGGGCGATTTGGTTCAAGATAATGATTCTTTTGGGTTTCTCTTGGGGTCAGAGCCGATTGTTTTGGGTTTTTTGCCGTTCCCATCCTGGGAAAATCCCGTTTTGGTCCAGTAATTTACGTGTCCTTCGCTCAAGGAAAACATTGGCTGACTCATCTTTGGTGCATGAGACCGTGGAGCTGCCGGGGCAGCCCTCCGGCGCGGAATCACGTAGACTCGTTTCTGTGATTTTCTGAGGTGCTCCTGTGATTCGCAGCTATTGTGGCAAGGTCCCCGTCGTCCCGGCCAGTTGCTATGTTGACCTTTCGGCGCAGCTTTTGGGCGACGTCACCCTGGGCGAGCGGAGTTCGGTGTGGATGAATGCCGTGCTCAGGGGCGACGTGCACTCGATCCGTGTGGGCTCGAACTCCAACGTGCAGGACTGCTGCGTGCTGCATGGCCAGCGGAACCTCTACTCCGTGACGGTGGGCGACTGGGTGACGATCGGCCACAATGCGACGGTTCACGGCTGCGTTGTTGAAGATGCGTGCCTGATTGGGATGGGCGTGACCATTCTCAACGATTGCCGCATCGGCGAGGGTTCGATTATTGCGGCGGGTTGCGTACTGCCCGAACACACGGTGGTGCCGCCGCGGACACTCTGGGCGGGTCTGCCTGGCAAGCAACGGCGCGAGCTTGGAGACGAAGACCGCAAGCTGATCCTTGAGTACGCTCAGAACTATGTTGACTATGTTGAGATCTATCTCAATGAAGGCCAGCCTGTGGCTCGGTAATGCCAGGTTTGCCACCGCAACGTGTGGCATTCTGAAGAGGTGAATCCCCTTCGTTGCCTGAGGCACGCAAGTTCGGCTCTCATCCTCTCGTGTGCTCTTACCGTCTACGGTCAAAATCTTCCGGACGCGCCGCAACCCCAAAACCAGTCTCAGAAGTCGCCGCAGGGCCGGGCGCCAGCCGATTCTGATTCGATTGTCGGTCTTCGCGATATTCCGAAGAATCTTTTGAGTGACCAGAAAGCTATCTGGACCAGCCCGATACACATCAACGAATCAAACGCCATTATCCCTATCGTTCTGGTGGTTGGCACCGCAGGTGCGATCACGGCAGACCACCAGGTGATGTCTGAGCACGTCTCGCAGGATCCAACTTTCAACAGCCACATGATCACGGCCTCGAACGGAATGCTCGGCGTGCTCGGTGCAGCGCCGGTGTATTTCTATGTCGCGGGCAAAGCAAAGCACGACGACAAGGCCATAGAAACTGGCCTGCTCACCGCCGAGGCGATAGGCAACAGCGTTGTGGTGTCGGAAGCGATCAAGATCGTCGCCCGCCGCGAGCGACCAGACGTTGACGCTTCCAAAGGCAAGTTCTTCCAGCCTGGGGTTAACTTCGATTCGTCTTTCGCGTCGAACCATGCCTTTATCGCGTGGTCGGCCGCCTCGGCGATTGCTTCGGAGTATCACGGCCCCTTCACCACGCTTGCTGCCTACGGTCTGGCTACCGGCGTGAGCGTCACCCGCGTGCTCGGGCGAGAGCACTTCCCTTCGGATGTTTTCGTGGGCAGCTTTTGCGGCTGGCTGATCGGCCGCTACGTTGTGCATCGCCACAGCAAGACTTATTAGTCCTGTGATTGAGGGGCGAGGGCTATCCCGCTGATTTATCCTGCGCTTGATGCGCAAGACACTTTCTGTCGCCATGATCGCCATGAACGAGGAGGCGAATTTGCCGCGCACGCTTGAAAGCGTGCGGTGGGCGGACGAAATTGTCGTGGTTGACTCGGGCTCGAAGGACCGCACGATTGAGATTGCGCAGTCGTTTGGCGCAAAGACCCATTACCACGACTTTGGCGGACACGGCGAACAGAAGAATGTGGCGCTCGACCTATGCACAAGCGAGTGGTGTTTGCTTCTGGATGCAGACGAGGTGCTGACCCCAGAGCTACAGGCCGAGATTCAGCAGGTGCTGAGCGGCGAGCCGCAGTATGGTGCTTACTGGATTCCGCGACTAAACCTGTATTTTGGCCGGTGGATCAGGCATGGTGGTTTTTATCCAGATCACAAGCTCAGACTTTTTCGGCGCGGGGCGGCGCGGCTCAGCGAGGGAGTGGGGCCGCACTCGACGCCGCAGTTTGCTGGCCTGCGAGGAACGTTGAAGCACGACATGCTGCACTACGCGTATCCGACGCTGGCGATTTATCTCGAACACATGGGCCGCTACAGCAACGAGATCGCGCACCTGCTCTACCGCGATGGACGCACAAGCCAATCGCTGCCTGCGTTTGTGTTGAATTGCGTGCTCAACCCGATTGGGACCTTTGTTTACAACTACGTTTTCCGGCTGGGGTTTCTCGATGGCCGCGAGGGGCTGCTGCTGCACGTGAACCACGCGGTTTATGTGCACTGGAAGTTCATCAAGGCGTGGTGGATTGCGAAGAGCGAAGCTGAGCTCAAGAAGCGCTGATGCTGGATTCGGGATCTGCCCCCGGTTCTCTGGCCACGGGCTTGCGCTGCTGCGGTGACGATTCCTGGACTGCTGATCCCTTGTCGTTGGTGCCCGCTGCTTGCAACTCGAGTACGCCGACGGGAGCGACGATTGCCGTTCCTGCCTCTTCGACGAGGCGCATCATGCCGAGAATGATGTGTTCCTGTTCCTCGAGAAACGCGGCCCAGTCGCTGCCTGGTTTGCGGAAATAGGCGCTCACCTCAACTTGGGGGCCGGCGTTGGTCAGGCTGATTACTCGCACGCGTGCTGTAGACATATCGATATTGGGCCGGGACCGCAGCACGTCGAGCATTCCCTGGGTCACCTTGCTGACGACTGAGTAGGTTGTATCGAAGCGCAGAGTGAAGGTTTGATGCACCCAGAATCGATCGCGCATGGTGAAGTTTTCGATATCGTTCTCAGCGACCTTTGAATTCGGGATCGTAACTACGGTGCGGTCAGAAGTGCGCATCCGCAGCGAGCCGATGCCAATTTCTTCGATCGTTCCCTGCTTGCCGGCGATGGTGCACAGATCGCCGACGCGCACGGCACCCCGCGAGATGATGGTTATTCCGCCGAAGAAGTCGGTCAGAGTTTTCTGCGCGGCCAGCGCAAGCGCGACGCCGCCGATGCCGAGCCCGGTAACGAGAGCCGAGACATTCACCCCGGCCATGGTGAGGAGCGCGATGACAAGCACGATGCCGACCAGCACTTTGAACATGCGCGCCAGCAGGCCAACAATGGTGACGTGCTCGATCTTCATCTTTTCGGTGAACTGCTGCCTGAGGTAATAAACCACGATGTCAGCAATCCGAATGAGCAGCCATGCCGTGCTGATAAGAGCAGTGACGAGCGCCGCCTCCTCGAGCCTGTGCCGCACGAGCACGGTTAGCGCATAGCCACCCAGGGCGCGCTCAACAAGCGCAGCCATGAGGCCAAAGATAGGACCGCGCAGATCAAGAATCTTCGCGACCAGCCCCTGCTGAAGCCGGCGATGAAGAGAGCGCTTCAGCACCCATAAGACGAGGCGCGTGAGCGCGCTCGCGAGGAGCAGCACGAAGAGCAGCCCAGCGACGGCGAGCGCCCACCGGTATAACGGAATCGAGAATAGCGTGAAGCGCGACATCCACGTTGGAAAGTAGGTGGACACGTCACGGTGCGCGATGCTCTGCGCGCTTTCGTAGGCCTCCGGCACGCGCTGCAGCGTTTCCTGCGAGAAGAGCCAGACAGGAGGCTCACCGGTGCGCTCAACGTGGTCGAGAAAAATATCGAGCGGGCCGTCGGGGGTCTGCACCACGGCGACGCGCTCGCGAGAGGACCGAAGATTGTCCGCCAGGTCCCCTTCGGGCGCGTGTGAGAGTGTGAGCAGGCTTGTTGAGGTGCCGAGATCGAGCAGCGCCTTAAGCTGCATCGCGAGCTCTTCTTTGGCGGGCTCGGACTTTTTGCTGTCAAGGTAGTTTGCGGCCCGCTCAAAATCCCGACTCTCCGCTGCGCGGAGAAATCCCATCACGGTGCCGTAGGGAGTCTCACGCCCGAGCGGATCGTGCGGCTGCGGCGCTGCTTGTGCCGGATTGTTGTTTGGAGTTAACCCTGGAACCGCGGGCGGAGTCGGGGCGGACTGCCCTGCCGGTTTCTTCGCCTGCGTCTGCGCCATGAGAGGCGCGGCGGCGAACAAGAAGAGCAGGATCCAGGCGAGACTGTGCACCCGACTACTGCGCTGTCTGCCGTTTGTCGCTTCCCGCGATTGCTGCTCCATAGGCCTGCGACCATGCATAGCACCGAGCGGGGCAGGCTCGTAACTGCAAGAAGTGACAGGGTGCATCGGGCTAGCTTGGCGAAGCGCGCGTTTTCGAGGCACTTCTGGCGAACAAAAAAGAGCGGGGGCTTTTCGCCCCCGCTCTTTGCTATGAACTAAATGAGTGTGTCTTAAAGGTAGCTGACGATCTGGCGGAGCGGATCGTCTGCGCCGAGTGGCAGCAGTGACTGGATTGCCGAGAGGCCGAAGTCGCGGCGCGTGGGCAACAAGCCCAGGCCCTGCAGCACGGCAACGCTGTCCTCATCGCTTGCGCTGAGTGCTTCGAGCTCAGGACGACGATACTGATCCCAGTCTTCCTGCAGATTTTCTGCAAGCGTCTTCGGTGTCGAGTTGTCGCTGGCGATGGCCACCATCTTCAGTACGCGGATCTCGCGTTCGTTGAGCCGGACCGCGGCTGAACCATTGCGGAGTTCGCGTGCGATGACCGGGAGGCGGCGCTCGAAGTTGGTCTTTACGGTGGTCCAAATCATGAAGCCCAGCCAGGTTGGCGGAGTCTTAGGATCAGGGATCACGAGCCGGTGCAGTTCACCAACCAGCAGCGGAACACCTGCCGTGAGCCGGTACATGTCCAGCACCTGCGGCTCTGCGAGCTCGATCTTGTGCACTTCCTTAAACCAGGCTTTCATCTGGTTCTGGGTCAGGCGGCGCACGGATGAGACACCCGCGAACCGGTCATCCTCTTTCTTCTTTGACACGCCCCAGCGCAGCAGGTCGGCGCCGCCTGTGAAGAGCAGAACGCCGTTGTCGCTGTCAATCGCGTCTTGCGCCTGCTCCGGCGTTACCGGCAGCAGGTCAGTGGTTCCCTTGTACTCAATCTGGGCACGCATGCCGCAGGTCCCGTTTAGCACGGGGTTCGCCTCAAGAGGTGAGAGCCAGTGCGAAACTGCGAGCAGCGCCCGCACCTTGCGCGAGTTCTGGCCTTCGGCCAGCACGCTCGAGAACTTTCCTACTTCATCCGCGGGGAAGAAGCAGAGCTTGCCGCTTTCTGTCGCTGCGCTCCATTCCTCGGCAGGCGTTTCGACCTTGGCTTCAACCTTCGTCTCAGCCTTGGCGTCAATCTGACTTGCGGTCGGAGTTTCGACCGCGATCGGAGCCAGCAGAATTTCCTCGGTGGCCTCCATCAGAATCGGCACCACGCCGGTCTCTTCAAAAATTACGGGAGCCGGTTCGATCTCCTCTTCCGGTTCCTCAACGGCAACTGCCGTTTCGGAGGCCGATGCTTCCAGAGCGGTGGTCGCGGTCAACGAGCTTCCTGAGGTACCGGCATCGAGCAGCCAGTTTGACTTCTCGTTGATGACGAGCTCGGAGATGGGCGTAGGCGTCGGTTCCGCAGTCGCCACGATTGAGGGGGTTTCCGGTTCTTCGACCTTCACCGGCTCTTCAGTCTTTGCTGTCTCAGCAACCGCTGCAACAGACTCGACCTCCTGCTTGGCTGTTTCCGCCGCGGGGGTCTCCGCTTGCGGCGTGGAGGACGGCGCTTCCCACAACTCCAAATCAAGCTGGCGTACAAAATCATCGACACGCGGGAAGAAGGCCTTCAGATGCTGGAGGTCGGGATCGCCCGTGCTGTCATCCAGTTCACATGCCCACTCGAGCCAGCCTTCCACGGCCGGTCCTGGCAGATCCGGAGGGGCGGCCAGCGCCGAGGTTTCCATCAACTCGGCAACTGCCGCGTCGCGCTGCTTGAGTCTCTCCACGCGCGTCCGCTCGCGGCGGTGGGTCACAGTTCCATTGGAAAGGTATTGTGCAAGATCAAGATAACGGCGGCGCTTTGAAGCCGTTTCATCGATGCGCCCCACAATATTGTGCAGCTCATCTTTGGTCGTCCAGCTTGCTGTGCAATCCTCTGAGAGAATCGCGTACCGAAGGTTCTGGCAGACATCCAACAACTGCGCCAGTGAGGCCAATGCCTCGGCCCTGTCCAGATGCTGTCCGGCTTCGAGCAAGTCTATCTTGCTCCGCCATTGCTGTGTCTGGTCGGTCAGCAACTGCAACGAATCTGTAACTACACTGCGCCTAGATTGAATATCTTCAAATGCGGCCACGTTCTTTAGCTCCCCTGTTGCTTTGAAAGGAAAGGAAGTACTCTTTCTGTAAGGGACAATCGTACCCCGAAGTGTTGAGCCGAATGTAACTTCATTGCCAGCAGCCATCACACCGCAGTCATATTACTTTAGGCTTTGGCCCCATTCTGCTGGCCTAAGTGGGCTTGCGATCCAGCTTCACGAGTCGCATGGGCAATCAGAGCGTCTGTTCCTCCTCCCGGATCCCGCCTCAAACGGTCCTTATCTCTACCGGTTTCCATATACTTTTATGGATAAACGTAACGTTTAGATCTAGTGCGAGGTAATGTCCTTGCGGCGGCCCTTCTCTTAGGTTGGAAGAGGCCTCCATATTGTTGTTTATAGAAAGGTTAAGATGAGAATCATATTGCGATATTTAAGCGGATTTGTTGTTCAGAATGGTATTCAACGTGCATGTAAGTAGTTAATTCTGAGTAAATAGCCTTTATCTGTCCTGGATTGGCCTCCGTTCGGAGGTCAGCAAGCCCAGACAATCCAGCGCTCCTGGAGTCAGGCACCTGCTGTTGAGCAGATGAGGCCCTGACGCACGACCGTTGCGCGTTGAAATTGCTCACTTTGAGTGGAATCTTCGGAGGAAAAACCTTGATTCGCTTTTCTCGTTTTCTGATGACGCTTCTCTTCCTGGCAGCCGCAGTTGGCGCCATGGCTCAGACGTCAAATGGCACGGTGGTAGGGACTGTGACTGATCCTGCCGGCGCGGCCTTGGTGAACGCATCGGTCAGCCTGCAATCGGCCGACACTGGAAGCATACGTACTACCAACACCACCAGCACGGGCGGTTATCGCATCGAGGCGGTTTTGCCCGGCACGTACAGCATCACTGTGAAAGCGACTGGCTTCAGTGAGAAGGTGATCAAGGGAATCAATGTCCCGGGCTCGGTGATCACAACCACGG
Source organism: uncultured Acidobacteriaceae bacterium (assembly GCA_963832465.1). Lineage (GTDB taxonomy): Bacteria > Acidobacteriota > Terriglobia > Terriglobales > Acidobacteriaceae > Telmatobacter. The sequence continues at coordinate 289,936 of CAWHUJ010000013.1, read as the reverse complement.
ATATTGTGCTCGCAGTTGGTACGGCATCGACGCAGGTTCAGGTTGTGGCGGACAATGTTTCGCTCAACACGGACAATGCGCAGATCAGCGGCACCATCGGCACCGAGGAGATCGCGAATCTGCCCATCAACAGCCTCAGCGCCTACTCTCTTGCGCTCACACTTCCCGGCGTCACCTCGGTTGAGCAGGGTGGCTTCAGCAACGGCGTAAACTTTGCAGTTGGCGGCGGCCGCCCGCGTGCCAACAACTTCCTTATTGAAGGCCAGGACAACAACGACGCCGGCATTCAGGGCCAGGGCCTTCAGCCTGAGAATATCGAAGCTCAGAAGGAAATCGTCATCATCGAGACCAACTTCACCTCGGAGTACGGCCACGGCGCCGGATCCGTCTCGAACCTGATTTTCAAGAGCGGCACCAATCAGTATCACGGCTCGGTCTTTGAGCGCCTGCAGAACTCGTCGCTCGATGCAACCGATCACTACTACGTCCGCAACGAGATTCCCAAATCTCTGTATCGTGAAAATCAGTTCGGCTTCACCATCGGCGGTCCGATTGTTCGCAACAAGCTCTTCGGCTTCGGCTCCTATCAGTGGGACAATTATCGTTCCACAGCGAACCTCGAAACGCTGACCGCGCCTTCGGCGAACGGTTACGCGACACTACAAGCGCTGCCTTCGAACCCCCGCATCGATACTTTGATCCAGGCCTTCGGCGGACTTGTCGGTGATCCCGTGCAGCTTGCAAACGCAGGCGGCCTCACCGAGATCGCCCTTGGCGCTGACCCGAATACCGGCATCGACCGCGGCTCCGTTGAGATTGGTAGCGTTCAACGCCGTCTAGGCGCAAACACGAACTCGCCCGAACTGGATCTGACGGGTGACTACCTCATCAGCGCGAAAGACACGCTGGGCCTTCATTACATTCGCAGTTCGTTCCTGGCGCCTTACGACGTTTTCAACTTCAACGGCCAGCTTCCTGGCTTCGATACCGATCAGGACGGCACTGCACACAACGCGGGTATAGTTGAAACGCATATTTTCAACCCGAGTCTTCTGAACGAATTCCGTCTCTCCTACGGCCGTATCGGCTTCACCTTCGGCCTGCCCGCGAGCACCACGTCGAATCCGCTTTTCGGCACGCCGGGCGTCGACATCAGCAGCCTTACCGGCTGGGGAATTCCAACAAGCGTTCCGCAGGGCCGCTTCCACAACACCTACCAGCTGCAGGACTCCTTGAGCTGGACTCGCGGAAATCACTACTTCAAGTTTGGTCTCGACGTTGCCAACATCCGCGTACGCGACCAGATTCCTTTCAACTTCTACGGCAGCATCAGCTACACAACTGTCCCAGGCGGCTACACCGGTCTCGCGAACTACATCGACGACTTCGGCGGCACAGGCGCAATCAACCAGAACTTCGGTAGCCCCGACGCACGTCCTGAGATATGGTCACAGAACTACTTCGCGCAGGATACCTGGAAGGTGGCGAAGAACCTCAGCCTCGACTTCGGCGTGCGTTACGAATTTAATGGCGCACCCTTCAACGCTCCGGGAACGCCTTATCCCGGCATCGACTACTCCAACCCGGCATGCTTCCCTGGGAACGGCGTGACCTGCGACACCAAGCAGGTTGCTGACGGCACCAACTGGGGACCGCGCGTCGGCGTTGTTTACAGCCCGACTCTCTGGGGTCCGCGCACCACTGTTGTTCGCGCCGGCTTCGGCATGTTCTACGACGTGCTGTTTACCAACATCATCGACAACATTCAGGCTTCGGCCCCCAACGCGGCGGCGCCAAACATCAACAGCCTTACGGGCGATGACAGCCCGCGCGGCTTTGCCAACTGGTCCACCTACTTCAGCCAGTTGAACACCTCCCCGCTGCCGACAGACGTCGCGGAGCCGATCTCCGATCATCTGCTGACCCCGCGGACATACCACTGGAACCTGAACGTGCAGCAGGAATTTCCTGGCGGCTTTGTCGGCCAGGCAAGCTACGTAGGTGAGCGCGGCGAGCATCTCTATGGCACGACTGAGTTCAACCCGTACGTCAATGACTGGTTCAGCGCTGACCGTCTCATCAACAGCCGCGGCCGCATTATCACCCGCGACAACTCGGCTGACTCCGAGTACCACGGCCTCTGGGCTGAGCTCGATCGCAAGATGAGCTCGACGCTGGTCTTCCGCGCCTCCTATACGTATGCGCGGGCCATGGACGATTCGTCGGAGGTCTTTACCACCGGCGCGAACCAGTCAACTTATGGCAGCGAGTCCTACCCGGTTCCCCGCAAGAGCGTCGATTGGGGCCTCTCCGCATATGACCACCGCCAGCGTCTTGCTCTTTCGTATGTCTGGTCGCCGAAGACCTGGCACACCGAGGGCGGGATGAAGGTGCTGGGCAACATCGTCAACCACTGGAGCGTCGCAGGCGTTACACAGTTCCAGACCGGTACCCCGATGAACGTCGAAACCGGCTTTGACACGAACGGCGATGGCATCAGCAACGACCGTCCCGCGCTGGGCAACCCCAAGGCGCCTCTCGCGAGCTACGCCTTTGATGACTCCTGGTACTACGGCGTCTCGCAGGGCACGCTCTGCTCCGGCCCGACGTTCTGGTACACCAATGAGCCTTGCCAGGTGGTTTCGCCTGACAGCGTTCACTGGATCGTGCCGGGACTCGGTGCGACACGGCCGAGCTCGACGATCGGCAGGAACTCTCTGATCAGCCCCGGATATCAGAATTGGGATATGAGCATCCAGCGCTCGTTCCCAATCGGGGAGAAGGTTTCTCTCGACTTCCGTGGCGAGTTCTTCAACATCTTCAACCACGGCAATGCGAGCGACAGCAGCTTTGGAATCGGAAACTCAACGCTGACCAGCGGCGTGACGACCGATGCCTTCAGCGACTTCGGCGCGAACACCTTCTACAACTTCACGCCAACGGTGGGCGGATATCGTCACGCCCGCATGTATATGAAGATTTCCTTCTAACCACGAACCAACTAACGCGGAGGGCGGCCCTAATCGGCCGCCCTTTTGCTTTCTCGTTGACCAACCGACAACGGACGACGGATAACTGACAACTGTATGCGCCCTCTTCTTCTTGTCTTGCTGCTCTCGGCCGCTACTGCCGTTGCGCAATCTCAAAGTTCGCCTGCGGGTCTTGCTGCGCTTCCCCCGATCTCTTTTGAGACCTCAGGGCCTGTGCTTCGCGCTGACGCGCAGCCACAGAAGCCTTTCACCGTTGCGGGCGAACGCGGCCCGCTGCTGGGCCGGCAGGATGGCTCTCTCGAAGCGTGGGTTCTGCCGGTGAAGCTCTTCTCCGGCCTGACGATTGAGGCCGAGATCGCCGGATATCCAGTTGCGATTGACGTGAATCAGACAGCCACTTCGATTGAAGTGCGTCCCGAGCGCACTGTCATTACTTACTCGCACGACGGCTTCACGGTTCGGCAGATCATGTTCTCGCCGACGGTGGAATCGCTCCGAGGTGTCGGGCCTGTGATTCTCTATCAGTTCGACTGTCTACATCCGACGGATTTTACTTTTCGATTTACTCCCAATTTGCAGTGGATGTGGCCCGCTCGCAATGCGGGTGTTCCCGGAGTTGAATGGGACGCGGCGCGGGGTCTCTATGTGCTGCACACGGACTACCCCGATCTTGCCGGCGCAGTGACTATTCCCGGCGCGGAGCCGGGCATGCGCACGCCTTATCAGGATCGGCCACAGGTTCACGCTGTCGAGCTTCGCCTCCATATTGATCCAGCGCGTGACAAGGGAAAGCTCTTTCCTTTACTGATGGCCGTCGGGACTGACCCTGATGCTGCGTCGAATGCCGCGCTCGCCGCGGCGATCGAGAAGCTCGACGCGGTGATTCCGGCAGCCTATGCCGAACATCGCAAGCGCTTCGACGATCTCCTGGCTAAGTCCGTTTCGATCGATACGCCGGACAAGTCTCTTGACGAGGCTTTTCAGTGGGCGGTGGTGTCGATCGAGCAGCTGAGGACCAAGGCCTTCAGGCCGACCGGCTCGGGTTCGGCGTCTGCAACTGATGGCATCTCGGATGAAACTGCCCTTGTCGCGGGGTATTTCAACTCAGCCGACACGGAGCGCCCGGGTTTCGGCTGGTTCTTTGGCCGTGATGCCCTTTACACACTTTATGCAGTGAACGGCTTTGGCGACTTTGCGCTTGCCCGCGATGAACTGGACTTCCTAATCCGACGGCAGCGCGACGACGGCAAGATCATGCATGAGTATTCGCAGACGGCTGCGCTGGTGAACTGGTGGCCCGGATTCCCTTATATGTACGCAGCCGCGGATTCGACTCCGCTGTTCCTCATGGCCGTGGCTGACTATGTTCGATCCTCGGGTGACACGGCGTATCTTGGCGAGCGGCGCGCCGCGATCGAAAAAGCCTGGGCGTTTGAGACCGATCCGGCTCACGATACTGACGGTGATGGCATCTACGACAACTCGCAGGGAACGGGCTGGGTAGAAAGCTGGCCGGGTGGCATGCCGCACCAGGAAATCTACCTCGCGCTGCTTGATCAGCAGGCTTCGTCTGCGTACGCCTATATTCAGGGCCAACTACACGACGCGGCCAAGGCTGAGGCAGCACGCGCCCGCGCATCGCATATCGCGAAGACGATCAACACCAATTATCACGATCGCGAAAAAGGCTGCTACGCGTTCGCCACCAATCCTGCAAACACGCCCAATGGTCCCGTCGACCGGTCAACGACGGTGTATCCCGCTATGGCGTGGTGGGATCCGCAACAGTCGGCGCCATTGCTTGATGACCCTGAACCGTGCCTGCGCAACTTTGTCGCCTCCGGCCTCAATACTGATTGGGGCACGCGAGATATTGCTAATAACGAGAAGTTCTACGATGGCATGAGCTATCACCAGGGGTCAGTCTGGCCGCTGTTCACGGGCTGGGCTGCGTTGGCTGAATATCGCGGGAACCAGCCTCTCGCGGGCTATCAGCTTCTGAAGGAGAACGCCAACCTCACTACGGCTCAGGATGTGGGCTCCGTGACTGAGGTGCTTTCGGGTGACTTCTTTGTGCCGTTTGGGCGGAGCACGAGCCATCAACTGTGGTCGTCGGCGATGGTAATTACGCCGACTCTGCGCGGGCTCTTCGGGATAAGCATCGATGCCACCAGCAAGACGATCACGGTAAATCCGCATCTGCCCGCGAACTGGGATCATGCTGAGATCAAAAATCTTCACATTGGTGATCAGAGGGCGAATCTGAACTTTGTCAGAAGCAGAGGCGTCGTGACGGTCTCTCTTGAGGGAGCAGCAGGAATAAAGCTAGCGACGAGCGAAATCGGCGCTAAGCCTCAACCAGGCGAACGGATCACGATTTCAGATCATCCGGTCCAGATAAGCGAGGCGATTCAGGCACCGGGGCCAGGCAACCGTGCCCAATTTGCTCGCGTAGTGAACGAAAGTTACGGTGATCACAAACTGACGCTATCGATCGAAGGGCTCGCCGGTACCGAAGCGGAGTTTCCTCTGGCTGTCTCTTCGCCAAGGCTCCGGGTGCAGGCCGCGAATGGAGAGCTAGTAAAGGACCCATCATCGCTGATTGTTCACTTTCCCGCCGGCGCAGGCTGGCAGACGATCACGGTCACGCTGACCTGGTAGTGCAGAGAAATTTGAGGCTGCAGCGATGCGTGGGCTGGTTTGCGGGATTACTCTTCGGTGCAGCCTGCGCGTGCGATGTCTTCGCGGAGGGCTGTCAGGATCACTTCGCGCGCCTTCTCCATCGGCCCATCGAGAGAACAACCTGAGGCTGTCTCATGGCCGCCGCCGCCCATTCGCTCAGCGAGAGTCGCGACATTGACTCGGCCCTTGCTGCGCAGACTCACGCGAATCTGTCCTTCTTCAAGCTCGCGGAAGAATGCTGCTGCTTCGACTCCTGCGACGGAGAGCGCGTAATTTGCGATTCCTTCGCAGTCGGCTTCTGTCGCTTGCGTGCCCACGACATCTTTGTGGTCGATCCAGAGCCAGGCGAGGCAGGTTTCGAGTTGCAGGGTGTTCAGGGCTTTGCCAAGCAGCAGCAGCTTCGATGCCGGCTGCGAGAAGTAGACCTCCTGCGCGATCCTGATTGGATCTGCGCCCGCCGCCACGAGTTCCTCGGCCAGCGCAAAGGTGTTTGCGCGCAATGCGCCGTAGCAGAAGCCGCCCGTATCGGTGAGGAGGGTCGTGTAGAGACAGGCTGCCATATCGGCAGTCACCGTTGCGCCTGCAGCTTTCACCAGTCGGTGGACGAGCTCGCCGACGCTCGCTGCACTGCGATCGATCCAGTTGACCTGGCCCCAGGCGTGGCCGCTCGCGTGATGGTCAATATTGATGACGGGATACTGCTCAAGACCACGCAGGCGGGTCCGCTCGAAGCTGTCGCATTCAAGCAGGATGACTGCGTCGTAGGATCCGCGCACGCGGAGAGCATTGCGAATCTTGTCGACACCCGGCAGGCGTCGATATGGAACCGGCATGCGATCGGCAGTTACGAGATCGGCGCGCTTGCCCATCTGCTCAAGGAGCATGCCCATCGCGAGCACACTGCCCACAGCGTCGCCATCGGGCCGCGAATGGGAGCAGACGAGGAACCTCTCGTTCTCGCGCAGAACGCGCAGAATGTCTGCGATTCCGTATCCTGCGATCGGGCTTCTGTCTGAAACTGCCGTGTTGACGCGCGTTGCTGCCATTCGCTTATTCGACCGGCGCTTTCTGCCGCTTACGCGAACGATCCATTAACTCTTCAATCCGCGCCTGGAAGCGCCCGGAGCGATCTGCGAGAAAACTCAACTCGGGAACATGGCGCACACCCATGCGCTCCTTGAGCTCGTAGCGAATGTAGCCTTTGGCCGACTCGAGCGCTGCCACCGTTTCCGCTTCGGCCTTGTCGATATCCGGCACTGAGTTGTCCACAGCGACATAAACGCGCGCCGATTTGCCGCCAGGATTGAGCGCAACCTCGCTGACGTAGCAGGAGGCAATGTGCGGATTCGAAAGCTCGCCGTCAATCATGGCGCCGATCTCCTCGCGCAGCGTTTCCGCTACGCGGTCCTGATGATGTTTGCGCGCTCTGTGCTCCGGCATACCGCTGATCCCCTCCAGGAAAACTCCACAGGATAGCAGGTCGAGCCCTGAGGACCGGCGGGGAAGGTGACGCCGTGTATCGATCTAATTGGACCATTGAACGCCGAAAAGCGCCCTGCCCCAATTACACCTTTGGGGCATTTCCTTTTGCTGCGAGTCCACGGTGTCAAAGAGGGGAAATTCCTTCTGCGTAGCCCGTGATCCTTCTCAGTTCTCGAGGTAATCCCAGAAGGAGTCGGCGATCTCCGCACCGAGCTCATTCGCCATCCGGCGCGCGGCGCGCTCCACTTCTTCAATGAGCCCGTGCAGGTAGCTTCGGGAGTGGGAGATCGCGACGATTCCCAGGGTAGCCGCCTGCCAGGTGACTGATTCGTCCATCTCGGCGACTGAAATATTGAAGCCCTGCCGTAGCTGGTCCTTCATCGACCGCACCACCTGCCTGCGATCTTTGAGGGACTGCGCGTGCTCGATCCGTATTTCAAGCGTCAGTTGGGCTACTGGCATTTTAGTCTCAAACTATGCCGAATCATGCAGTTGTCACGCAAGTGTTACCGGACATACCCCTTTGGTTCTCTTGTCCCGACTCCAGTAGCTTGCCATAATCGGCTTGACCCAGCAGGCAGCGTCGGAAATTTAGAGGAGAAACTACCCCCATGGGTGAAATGCCTAATATCGATTGGAATATCTTTCTTAACGCAGCCAAGACCATCTCAGACAGTTTCACGGATTCTGAGCTGAAAGAGATTCACGAGATCGCGCAGCGCCTCGACAAGATTCTCAAGGCTCTTGCCGCACGCGAAGCCCAGCCTGTCGGCTGAGGCTGGCCAGCAGACCAAAAGGTCGCTAGGGTTCTTACATTTGAGGATGGCGACCTCAGCACCGCGTTGCGCGAAGCCGTTTTCCCGAGACAACGCGGAATAACGGATATGCATGAGCAAGGACGATCCTACCAATAGCCTTTGAAAAGTAGATAACAGGGCCACGCGGGGTGTCCCTGCACTGATGCCTGCACTGAGCACACGAAGGTGTGGCAGTCGTGAAAGATGGGGATGTAAGGGCCGACAAACTTCAGGTGCTGCAGTTTGTTGGTCAGGACCTCTGACTGTGCTAGCGTGAGCGGAATTGGCTTGCTGACGACGCGCCCCTCGCCCGGATTGCGGGCGTAACGGTATTTGATGGGCGGCAGGGCAAGCCACGGAAGCGGATGCATACCTGAAACCCATCGAACATTACCGTAGCGGTCCTGCACGGAGATCTGCCCCGAGTCAATGAAGGGCAGCGTGGCCGGGCCGAATCCGAATGTCATGTCTCCTTCAGGGCTATCCAGCTCAAGCCAGCGATGCGCAACAAGACCGCCACGACCTGAACGCACTTCGAGAAGGGCGAGATGCTCGGAGTCTTCGACGCCGGATCCGGCGGTAAAGTCCACCGGCGTGGGGTAGGACGTGGCGGACGCGAAGCAGGTGGATAGTCCGACGGCGCACCGGCCCGCGCTGCTTTGCAGGAATGGGTTGGAACGAAAGGGAGCGAGCAGGCGGTCTAGGATCTTGACGGGCCATCGCTGCGTCGACCTCTGCTGGCCCTGCAGAGGATGCAAAAACAGAAGCAGCCATGCTGCAACAACAACGACTGCCCAGGACTGCACCCGCGATGACTGTCCTGGTTGAGCCGAAGTTAGAGCGACCCTTCTCTCACCCACGGGCGGAAGTGCCTCCCGGCGCGATTAACACGCCTGTGATTCTCCAAAACAGCTTGAAGCAGCGTGCAGTTAAGGCTTGCGGGGCCGGACAGCTTATTTCGATGCGCGCGCCCCAGTTGTGTCGCTTCGGATGCGCTCGCTCCGGTTAGATGCGTGATCAGGAATGACGCGGTTCAGATCACTTTTTCGTGGCGTCGCTCTCATGAGGAGTGCATCCTAGTAGGAAGCAGTTCATGTCTTGATTCGGCGCACCGCCTGATGTTGGGCTCCCTCTACGCCGATTCCTATCTCTAAAGACGATCTCAACGCCGCCGATCCGATTGCCGGGACCCCTATATAGAGCGTTTTTGGATGCGACGGCCGGGCTTTCCGAATTCGGGCCCGCGCGGGATTGCGCGAAGGAGGTCAGGCGTGTCGAGGAAGTCAAGAGCGGTTTTTCTTGTGACGGGTTGCATCGCGTTTGGGCTGGCTCCGTTGCATGCTGCTGCGGCAACGGCGAGCGCGTCTTTCAGTGTTTCGGCGACTGTGCAGTCCGTGTGTTCGGTTTCGGCTTCGTCGATGAAGTTTGGGACGTACATTGGAGCGGTGGTAAGTGCGTCCTCAACGATAGCGGTGCAATGCACGAGCTTGACGCCTTACAACATTGGTCTGAGCGAGGGCCTTGGGCGCGGGGCGACGGTCTCGAACCGCAAGATGATTGGTCCGGACTCGGCCGTGCTGGGATACTCTCTGAAGCCTGATGGCGGAACGCTGGCGAACTGGGGCCATACCGTCGGAGTTGATACCGTCGGAGGGTCAGGCAGCGGGGCAGCACAGAAGTTTTCGGTGCTTGGCCAGATCCCGGCGGGTCAATCTGTCGCGGATGGAGCCTACTTCGACACGATCCGCGTAACAGTAACCTACTAGGCGCCGTCTACAGCACGGGCTTCGCCGAGCCCGCCCAGATTCACGCTACGTTTTGCGGCTAACCCGCACCGTTTGTACACCATCCCGGACGTACAAAGGTCACGTGACCGTGCCTAAAGTGTCATTGAGTAATGACTTTCGACCCTATAATCTCTGATTACTAAAAATCGCTCAGAGTCCACTAAAGATCTCCCGATAGCCCACGAAAGTGGGTGGAACGGGACCTGAATGGTTCTGAGCCAAGATTGGGCCCTGTATTCAGTGGCGGGCGCGAAAGGTGCGCTCGGAAGTCGGTGGCAAGTGAGCACGGATATATTGAGCAGCTTAGGTCTTCCTTCCGGAAATCACGATTGCCTGATTCAGCCAATAACTGATCCTGCCTGACTGCCAACGTCGGACAGCCGTTGCAAGCAATTGAAAGATATCTCGAACCCTATTTGAATCAGGAGTCCTAGTGATGAAGCTTGGAACGACTATCAAGGCTGCAGCAATCGCTGTTGGAGTCTTGGCGCTCGGCGTTGCTCAAAGCGCGAATGCGGCAACCACCAGCGCCACGTTCGCTGTCACCGCAAGCGTGACGGCCAACTGCACAATCTCGGCGAGCCCTCTGGCTTTTGGCGCTTATACCGGGGCAGTTGTGAACAACCAGACCACCCTTTCCGTTACGTGCACGAACACCACGCCGTACAGCATCGGTCTCAGCGCAGGCGGATCGACCGGCGCAACAGTGACGACGCGCAAGATGACGGGCGCCGCGAGCACTGCGAATACCTTGAACTACGCACTGTATCGTGACAGCGCGCGGTCGCTGAACTGGGGCGTGACGACAACCGGCACCCCTGACGTTCTCGCGGGCACGGGCAGTGGATTGGCTCAGTCGATCACGGTTTACGGTCAGATTCCCGCAACCCAGAACGTAGCCCCGGACAACTACAGCGACACCATCACCGCGACGGTCAACTACTAGATCGCAGCGGTATCTATTTAAACGCTACAGCCACCTCACCCCCCAGGGTTGTTCTATGAAATCGAGCAGTTCCAAAGCAGCAGTAAAGGCTCTTGCCGTCATTCTTGTCGGTCTGTCGATGAGAATGGCGGCAAGCGCGCAAGCCCTCTCAGTTCTGCCGGTCAATATCTTATTGGGACCGGGGGAACGCGCTACGGCCCTCACGGTGACCAATCAGGGCACGAGCAAGACGTCAGTTCAGGTTCGCGCTTTCGCATGGAATCAATACGAAGATAAAGACCTCCTTTCGCCTTCTGACGCAATCATCGTAAGCCCACCGATAGCGACGCTTGATCCTGGCGCAAGCCAGGTGGTGCGTCTGATTCTTCGAGATAAGGCGCAGGTTCGCGAGAGCACATATCGCATACTTCTCGACCAGATTCCTCCTCCCAATGAGCCCGGCATCGTGCACGTGGTCTTGCGTCTGTCGATCCCCATCTTTGCGCAACCTGGGACTCGGGCGAATCCGGACGTGCAGTTTCATGTAGAAGAAACCAAAGACGGACAACTGGCTCTCGTGGGAGAGAACAATGGTCTTCGCCATTTGGCGATCCGCGAGATTGCGGTGATCACGAGTGACGGTCGGCAGCTCAAGACCGAGACCGGTTCCTCGCCGTACATTCTCGCTGGAGCAACCCGGCACTGGAAGCTCGACGCGCAGGGCGGAACCCTTCCGCAGCTGAACGACAAGCTGCAACTGAAAGCGCAATCGGACACCGGCGCCATTGAACAGCAGGTAAGTGTTGCCGGCTTCCCACAATAGTCGAAGCGACTCGAGCGAATGGCTCAGCGCAGCGGGAGTTCTACTGCTGGCGTTGACTATCTCGCCTCGGCTGGCCGCTGCCGTCGAGACATCGGGAGGTGCGTCGGCCGCCGCGCCTGCAGCGGCGTCTGCAAAGGGATCATCTTCATCTTCGGCTCCTGCTCCCGGGCCTTCCGCTGATAACGGAAGGGACGAATCCGAAAATCCAGGCTATGCAACTTCAGATACCAGCGCGGAGCCAATTGGCGACGAGACATTGCTGCTGGATGTGCACGTGAACGGGCAGCCAACAGGCAAGATCGGCGAATTTGTAATGCGACGCGGCAGGCTGATGGCAAGGCCGTCGGAGCTGCGTGATCTTGGCTTTCGCATTCCTGATGCGGTGATTCTGGGAACTCACGATCTGATCGCATTGTCAGATGTGCGCGGGTTGTCATGGAATCTCGATGAGAAGAATCTTGTGCTGAATTTCACGGTGAACAATGATCTTTTGCAGCCGATGATTGTGCAGCCGACGGGGTTTGAGGCGTTGGTGGGACATCGCGAAATTGAGAGCGGCACAGGTGTGACGCTCAACTATGACACGGTCGGAACGTACGCCAGCGGTCAACTGGGAGGAACAGGAACGGCCGATTTTCGAGCCTTCTCGCGCTATGGTGTTGTGAGCACAGGCTGGCTGGGCTATGCAGGTGCGAGCCTGGCTAGCGGCAATCCAAATAATGTGCGTCTCGACTCCGCATACACCTTCGCGGATGTGAACTCGATGCGGCGCTACAGCGTGGGTGACGACATTACATCGAGCCTCTCGTGGGGGCGGCCAGTTCGTCTTGAGGGTGCGCAGATCAACTCGGATTTCAGCATGCGCCCGGATCTAATTACGTTCCCGATGCCGACGGTGAGCGGATCGGCGGCCGTTCCTTCGACCATTCAGATTCTGGCTGACGGCAACGTTGCTGCGTCGAGCGATGTTGGAGCGGGCCCCTTCCAGATTCCGCAGTTGCCCGTAGTTTCCGGCGCGGGCACGATCTCGATGACCGTGACCAATGCGCTGGGGCAGCAGGTGACGGTGACGCAGCCGTTCTATGCGAGCTCTTCACTGCTCGCGCCGGGATTGCAGACGTATGCGCTGGAATCGGGAGTGACGCGGCGCAACTGGGGCACACAGAGCTTCGATTACGGGAAGATTGCGGGCGCGGCGATGTACCGTCGCGGCCTGACTTCAAAGTTCACCATTGAAGGCACTGCTGAGGGCACGCCAGGAGCGATGATGGCCGGCGCAGGCGGAGTGCAGCAGATCGGTCACTTCGGCGTAGTGAACTTTGCTGCGGCCGGGAGCTCAGGCTGGGGGCACAGCGGCGTTGAAGTGGTGGGCGGCGCACAGCGAATTGGACGAGTCTTCAGCCTCGGCGGCTCGGCGACCGTAGCCACGCGAGATTTTCGCGATATAGCTGCGATGAACGGAGACGGGATTTCGCGGAAGCAGATCAGCGGCTTCAGCAGTATCTATTTGAGGCGTTTCGGTTCACTGGGCGTGGCATATGCGGGAATTGACCAGGCCGCTCCGGCAGCGCAGATCAGCTCCACACCTGTGTCGCCGCAGCACTCGCATATCGTCTCGGAGAATTATTCAGTGACGGTTCACCACCTGACGTTTTACGCCACGGAGTTCAGGGATTTTGGAGGAAACGGTCAGGACAGCGGATTTCAGGGCGGAATAATGATCCCGTTCGGCCGACGGAGCTCAGTGAGCGTGAGTGGGACATCGGATGGAAACGCGCAGATACAAGCGCAGCAGTCAGCGGCGCTAATTGGGGAGTGGGGCTATAACGCGTATGTTTCGGCGGGCAACTCAAACCACGCATTCGGGCAGGTGCAGTACAAGTCTCCCTCAGCCTTGCTGACTGCGGGTGTTGATCAGAGCGGTGGGTCGACGACGCTGCGGATGGAAACGCAGGGAGCTGTCTCCATCGCCGATCATGGCGTCTTCGCCTCGAATACAATCTACGACAGCTTCGCCATTGTGGACACAGGTCCGGTATCGCATGTGCATGTATTGCAGGAGAACCGCGACGTGGGCAAAACGAACTCGTCGGGGCGGTTGCTTGTCGCCGATTTGCGTTCGTTTGATCTGAATCATCTCGCCATCACGGCAACGGATGTTCCTGCGGACGTGACGCTCGACACGGCGACGCGCACAATGCGGCCCCAGGACCGCTCGGGCGTTGTGGTGAAGTTTCCGGTGAAGTTCAGCCACGCGGCGCTGGTGCAACTTGTGGACGAGCATGGAAGGGCGATACCGGTTGGCAGCTCCGCTACGCTGATTGGCTCAACCGAGACCGTGCCTGTGGGCTATGACGGTAGTGCCTATGTCGAAGACTTGAGCGCGAAGAATGAAGTGAAGGTTGTGCGCGCCGATGGTGCGAGCTGCACGGTTCGCTTTGAATACAAGGCCCTTGCCGGCGAGATTCCGTCGATTGGCCCACTGCGCTGCGTGGAGAAGAGGCCATGAAGCGCTTGATACGAAGTTCGCTGGCAGTGGTGCTGATGCTCTGGCTATGCGCGCACAAGGCCGCGGCACAGGATTGCTCTCTCGCGATGTCGACGTTGAATTTTGGAACCTACACGGGAACGCTGCTCAATGGCACGGCTACGGGCAGGGTTACTTGCGCTGGGGCATGGGGCATCCCGATGGATCAGGGAACGGGCGCCGGAGCGACGGAGACAAACCGTATGATGACTGGTCCTTTCGGCGCGACGTTGAAGTACGCCTTGTATCTCGACAGCGCGCGCACGCAGAACTGGGGAAATACCACGAATACAGAGCAAACTGGCACGGGCAACGCGACGGTGACGGTGTATGGCCAAATTAGTGCGGCACAGTATGTGATTTCAGGGACATATACGGACACGATTCATACGGCCACGACCTCGTTTACGATAACCGCCACAATTGTGGCGAACTGCACGATCTCGGCCGGAGCGCTGAGCTTTGGCACCTATACCGGAGCAGTGAGTAACTCGACATCTACGATCGTGGTGAGCTGCACGAAGAATGCACCCTATTATGTCGGGTTAAATGCAGGCACGGCTACGGGCGCCACGGTGACCACGCGTAAGATGACGAGCGGCACACATACGCTGAACTATGGGCTCTACTCGAATAGCGGGCACACGACAAACTGGGGCAATACGGTGGGCACCGACACTGTCTCCGGAAGTGGCACGGGAGCCAACCAATCTCTCACTGTCTACGGGCAGATACCGGCAGGGCAGACGCTGATACCAGGAAATTATTCCGATACGATTACGGCGACGATCACGTATTAGGATCATCCCTTGCTACCGGACAATCTGGACTGAATAGTCCAATCTTAGATTGAGTATTCCATCCGCTCTGCTTAGCTGTTGACTCGGCCTCCTTCTTCATGCAATGGTTTCAGCCTGAGAGCTGATTGGTGCGGATCGCTGACCTCATCCTACCTGTATTTGCGGTAATCCTGACCGGCGGTATCGTCGGCGCCACCGGCTATCTGCCGCGTGCGTTGTCTGAGGCACTGATTCGCTTCGCCTACAACATCGCCATGCCGGCGTTGCTGATTGTCACGATTGCGCAGGAACCAGGCCATTCGCTGATCAATTGGCGGTTTCTTGTCGCTTTCGGCGCGGGTTCCCTGCTCTGCTTCATTCTCGTTTTCGGGATCATGAGCATTCGCGGCTCACGAAGCCTCGCCAGCCGAACGATGTATGGCATGACAGCGTCGATGACGAATACGGGTTTTGTCGCTCTTCCCGTTTTGCAGGCAATCTATGGTCAGCGCGCGGTGTTGCCGGCGGCGATCGCCACGGTATTTGTGGCTGTTGTGATGTTTCCGTTGGCGGTGATTCTGCTCGAAGTTGGTGAGCGAGACGATCGCGGCTCACGTACGACCCCGATGATGACGATGAGGCACATCGTGCTCAACCCGATGGTGATTTCAACCGTGATTGGCATGCTTCTGGCGGCTTTTGACCTGCGGTTGCCCGGGCCGGTCAAGGCTTATCTCGACATCCTGGCCGACGCTCTCACGCCGTGCGCGCTGTTCGCTATCGGGCTGGGGCTGTCGCTCGACGGATTGCGCGCCAACCTTGGGCGAGCCTCGCTGCTTTCTGGCGTCAAGCTAGTCGTCATGCCCCTGGTTGTGTACGGATTGAGCGTGCTGCTGGGGCTTGACCCTCTTTACACCATTGCGGCCGTGATTTGTGCCGCAGTGCCGACGGCCAAAACGGTCTACATTCTTGCCGGAGAGTATCACTGCGAGGAGATGATGGTGGCGTCCACGGTCTCGATGACGACTCTGGCTTCAGTGGTCTCGCTGGTGGTCTGGCTCTATGCGTTGTCGGGGCTGGCGAGACGCATTGGAGCGGGATGAGGCTGGGATGGTTGTGATTTCCCACGTCTCCGGGACCGGAAACGAGCACCGCCGGCGGAGTCAACCGATCTAACCCGTATTGGACTTCTCATGGTCTCGGCGAACGACGGCGCCCCGCAGGACCTTGAAGCTCAGAACCGCCAAACCGGGCCATGCGAGAATGAACGAGCCGTGAACTAGTCCCCATGAATGAAAGAGCGCCAATTCATCGAATCGAATAGCTTGCCGAGCGGGAACATCAGAAAGAAACCAAGCACAACCGAAGCCAGTCCGATCATCCCGGTTCGAAGATTCACGGCGCTTTCCTCGTCTACAGCTCGGTTGACTGCGTGGTGACCAATTCCTTTGCCTTGGCGATGAAGTCGGCGAGGGGGACGGAGCCCTGGTCGCCTTTGCCGCGGGTGCGCACGCAGACGGCGTCGGCGGCTTCTTCCTTGTCGCCGAAGACGAGGATGTAGGGAGTCTTCTGGTTGGCGAAGTCGCGGATCTTGGCGTTCATCTTCTCGTTGCGCAGCGTCGGTTTCGACGCGCAGGCCGGCGGCTTTGAGTGCGGCTTCGACTTTTTCGGCGTAGGCGGCGTGACGTTCGCTGATGGGGACGAGGCCGACCTGCACGGGCGCGAGCCAGAGCGGGAAGGCGCCGGCGTAGTGCTCGATGAGGACGCCGAAGAAGCGTTCGACCGAGCCGAAGAGAGCGCGGTGAACCATGACGGGCTGATGGCGCTCGCCGTCTTCACCGACGTATTCGAGGCTCGAAGCGAGCGGGCAGGTTGAAGTCGAACTGCACGGTCGAGAGCTGCCAGAGGCGGCCGAGGACGTCGACGAGCTTGACGTCGATTTTTGGGCCGTAGAAGGCGGCTTCGCCGGGGATGGTCTTGTAGGGGATGCCTTTGCGCTTCGAGCGCCTTTTCGAGAGAGCCGATGGCGAGCGCTCCAGTTCTCATCCGAGCCGGTGTAGTTGGCGCGATCCTTCGGATCCCAGGTGGAGAGCTCGACCTTGAATTCGGCGAAGCCGAAGGTTTTGAGCACGGCTTCGGCGAAGTCGATGCAGGCGACGACTTCGCCTTCGATCTGCTGCGGCATGCAGAAGATGTGGGCGTCGTCCTGCGTAAAGCCGCGGACGCGAAGAAGACCGTGCATGGTGCCGGAGCGCTCGTAGCGATAGACGGTACCGAGCTCGGCGTAGCGGGCGGGCAGGTCGCGATAGCTCTTGGGCGAGTTCTTGTAGATGAGGATGTGGCCTGGGCAATTCATGGGCTTGAGCCGGTATTCGGCGTCATCGAGCTCCATGGGGGTATACATGTTGCCGGCGTAGAAACCTTCGTGGCCGCTGATCTTCCAGAGATCGCGACGCATGACGTGCGGGGTGACGACGAGCGAGTAGCCACGGCGGAGGCACTCGTCGCGCATCCAGTCTTCCATCGCCTTGCGGATGATGCCGCCCTTGGGGTGCCAGAAGATGAGGCCGGCGCCGGCGACTTCCTGAATGCTGAAGAGGTCGAGCTGCTTGCCTAGGACTCGGTGATCGCGGCGCGCGGCCTCTTCGAGGCGGGCGAAGTGCTCGTCCATCTCCTTCTTGGAGAAGAAGGCGGTGCCGTAGACGCGCTGGAGCTGCGGGTTCTTCTCATCGCCGAGCCAGTAGGCTCCGGCGAGGTTGGTGACCTTGACGGCTTTGACGCGACCGGTTGAGGGAACGTGGGGTCCGCGGCAGAAGTCAACGAATTTGCCGTTGCGGTAGAAGCTGACTTCGGAGCCGGGCACGGTGAACTTCGTGACGAAGTGGGTCTTCATGAAGTCGCCGTCTTTTTCAAATTCGGCGAGCGCCTGCTCGCGCGGTTCGTACTCGCGAACGAATTTCTCGTCGCGGGCGACGACCTCGGCCATCTTCGCCTCGATCTTCTGGAGATCCTCGGGCGTGAAGGGCGTGGGGCGGTAAAAGTCGTAGAAGAAGCCGGAGTCAGTCGCGGGGCCGTGGCCGAGCTTGGTCTCGGGGAAGAGCTCGAGGACGGCAGTGGCGAGGACGTGGGCAGCCGAGTGGCGCACGACCTTGAGGGCCTCGGGATCGCTTTCCTTGATCAGCTCAAGGTGCACGTCGGCGGTGAGCGGCGCGCTGAGATCGACGAGGCGGGCGGCAGAGGTGTCTTCGGCGGCGTACATGGCGGCTTCGGCCGAGTGGCCATGCGACTCGCCGTCGCGGGCAGCGTCTTGGGATGCCGTGGTGCCAAGAGGAGTTACGCGGGCGACGACGGAGGCCGCGGCGAGGCGCGGGGAGATGGAGTTGGCTATTTCAAAGGGTGTTGTGCCCTGCGGAACTTCGCGGACAGAGCCGTCGGGGAGGTGGATGGCGATGGATGGCTGGCTCATAAGTATGGGTGTGCCGGATGGGCCGATACGAGGGGCCAACCTGAGGCAACACTTCAGGATATAACGGGCAGGAGTTTTAGGCGGTTTACTCGGCCTGAAGGCTCCCGGATTCTCGGGGATTGTTTTGCAGGCCAGCTGCGCATTCGGAGCACCGAAGCATGGACAGGGACCGCGCTCTATGGCTCCGCCGCACTCGAGGGATGCTCGTTCAGCCACGCTTGAGCGCGCTTCTGTGCGCTCTTAATGTCGCTTTTCTTCATCACCCTGGTAAGCGTTTCAAGACTGTTTTCTGCGTGTTCTTTTAGGCCGTCGTCTGTTGTGCGAGTGTAAGCAAGGAATATCCAGAAATATCCCTCATTTTGGTCCCGGCTCACTCCCACTCCATTGACGTAGTGGGCACCAATATTGAACTGCGCAAATGGCTGACCTTGTTCAGCAGCTTTGAGCAACCATGCAGCCGCCTGAGCTTCATCCTTCGGTACACCGTTTCCTTGGAGATAGAGCAAGCTCAGTCCGTATTGTGCTTCGGCGAATCCCAGCTCAGCTGCTTTGCGATACCAATAAGCAGCTTGAGCATAGTCCTGAGGAACACCTAGACCCTGGTCGTACACCACAGCCAGATTAGTCTGCGCGACCATGTCCCCCTTGTCGGCTGCCTTGCGATACCACGCGATGGCTTGCGCGATATCTTTGGGTACAGCTTCGCCGTTCTGATAGGCGAGGCCCAGATTGTATTCGGCCCTTGCGTTGCCTTGTTCCGCAGCTTTGCGGTACCAAATCAATGCCTGCGCATAGTCCTCCACCTTGTCAAAGACAACGCCCAGTTCAACCTGCGCGGCAACGTCGCCCTGTTCAACCGATTTTTGTAGCCAGAACAGGGCCTGCTTGTAGTCCTGCGAAACTCCGAGTCCGGATTCGTATTGTCTGCCGAGTCCGCACTGTGCGTCCGCATCCCCAGTGGCGGCTCGCTCCATCAGGGCATTGAGGGCGCTCGGATCATGAGCCATACTGCATCGCTGCGGATGGAGGCGATTTGCGAATGGAATGAAGGAGATTGCAGCTATTACGGGCAAGACTACGCGTGGCACCGCACGTCGATCCGGCATCGCCATCTCCAGCGGGAAATGCACGCAGTATAACGAAGCTTTGCCAGGAACCGAGTGGGCGTAGTGTCCGGAGGCCAATTGGCGGGCTGGAAAGGCCCGATCTGTTAGCCTTGGGGCTGTCGATTGAGCCGGGAGGGGGTTTATCCCGGTGGGCGGCAAAATCCAGGAGTTCGCTCGGGCCTCGCTGCGTGCGCATGCGCCGGGGAGAACCGTGGAAGTGGAGACTGCACTGGATACATCTGTACCAGACTCGCCAGAAGCATCACGCCGGGGTATGCCTTCCTGGGCAACGATCAGCGAAGCGTCTGTGTTCGTGGTCTTTGCGGTCTTCTTCATCCTGTATGGCAATGCGCCGATTTTCGGAGGCGACGGGCTGGGCCTGGTGGGCGCGGACGAACCGCGCTATGCGCAGATTGCGCATGAGATGCTGGTGCGATTTGACTCGGCCCACACGCTGAAGGAGCGGCTGAGCGCGTGCGTTACGCCGTATCTCTATGGGCATCCGTGGCTGGAGAAGCCGGCGCTCTACTACTGGCGCGCGATGTTTGTCTTTCAGGACTTTGGGGTGCATGACTGGAGCGCGCGGCTGCCTTCGGCGAGCTTTGCCTTCATCATGGCGGCGCTGATTTATCTGCATATGCGACGGTTCCGGCGAGGCGGGCACCTCGACGCAGCACTGATCACGGTGGCATGCGCAGGGATCATCGGCTTTTCGCGCGGGGCGTCGACGGATATGCAGACTGGCGGCGCCGCTGTGCATCGGGCTGCTGGGCTGGTATGCGTGGTACGAGACGGACTCGAAGTTCTGGCTCTTCGATATCTATTTCTTTACAGGTGTAGCGACGCTGGCCAAGGGGCCTGTGGCGCCGTTTCTGGCGATTCTGATCGTGGCGGCGTTTGCGCCTGCTGCGCAGAGAGTGGTCGATTGTGCGGCGGTCGTTCTGGTGGCCGGGGGTGCTGCTGTATTTCGCGATTGTGCTGCCGTGGTTTATCGCTGTGCAGCACCAGAACCCGACCTTCTTCAGGGAGTTTTTCCTCGAGCACAATCTGGAGCGCTTTGCGACCGAACCGGTATCAGCACCAGCAGCCCTTCTGGTACTACACTCATCGGTGGTTCTGCTGGCGCTGATGCCGTGGACGGTGATTGCGCTGCGGCGCTTGTGGACGGAGTGCAGACATCGGTGCAGAGTGGCGGCTGCGGCACTCCAGGCCGGGAAAGCCGGCGCCGAAACGGCCGCGGCGATGCGTTCCCTGAATTCCTGGTGCTCTGGGCGCTGATTCCGATCCTCTTTTTCTCGCTGCTCGCAGTCGAAGCTGCCGGGGTACATTCTGCCTTCGATTCCGCCGATTACGATTCTGACCGGCGATTATCTCTTCAGGTGCCGGCAGAAGGGATTGAACTTCTGGGTGCTGCTGGGTCATTCATTGTTGTGCGGGCTGATGACGCTGTTTGCGTTCATGCTGCCGTGGGTGGTGGCGCATGGGTTCACGATGCCGCCGGGCCACGCGTTGGCGGCGGCCCTGGTAGCTGCGGCCGGGGCAACACTGCTGATCCTGATTGTGGTGCATGGATTTGGAGTGGCGCGGCTGCGTCTGACGACGTGCGGCGTCCTCGTGGTGCTGGTGTTCTTCCTTTATGGGATCGGGCCATTCCCCGGGATTCCGGCGATTCACTCGTCGAAGCGCGTGATCAGGCTATTGGACCGGTCGTACTCGGCGCGGCCGCTGGCCGACAAGTTGACGCAGTATGGCGGCCCGGAGGAGACGATTGCAGTCTTCAGAGTGCGGCGGGATGTTGAGTACGGGCTGGCCTTTTATCGCAACCGCCAGGTGGCGAACTACGAAGAGACCGGAGTGCCGGACGGCGCGCATCTGCTGGTAGCGCGGGTGATTGGGCGCGGCGGGCGAGACCTGCACACCCAGGATGCGCTCAACGAGTATCTTGAGGGCCGGAACTATACGCCACTGTTTATGTGGCCAGAGCAGGGGCTGGAGATTTACCAGGTAGGAGCGAGCGGCCCCTTGCCAGGCCAGGAAAGCGCTCAACAGCAGTAGTCTTTGCTGTTACTTGCGAAGGCATACGGCTTCATGGCACAGTGACGCATGGCCTCGCGGGTTGCTGTTCCCGCGCTGAACCGCAGCAAAAGCGAGAGAGATGGCGGCGCACGTTTCCTTCGAGATTCTCGATCTTCGGCACTTTGGGGCTCCGATGCTGCGCCCTGTACTCGAAGCGGAGAGCGAGGTCTGGCTGGAGAGGCTGCACTGGGATTATCGCGCCTCGTCGAAACTGCTGATGCAGTACATCGACAGCCACATGCTGCCGGGATATGCGGCGGTAGAGCAGGGCCAGGTGACCGGGTACGCCTTCTGCGTTTATGAAGAATCGAAGGCGGTCGTGGGCGATGTGTTTGCGATGCCGGGTTACAGCCCGGAAGTGCCGGCACCGCCGCCGGGATCTCCGCCACCTGCACTGGAGATTGAGGAGACGCTGCTCAGACATCTTCTGGAGACAGTGACCCACTCGCCCAATGTGGACCGCGTGGAGTCGCAACTGCTATTGCACCCCACTGGGATGCACGCAGCCGTCTTTCGCGCGGCAGGCTTCGAGCTCTATCGCAGGCTTTTTATGGTGCAGCTTCTGGAAGGACGCTGGAGCAGCCCATATGGAGAGTTGCCCGATGGGCTGGAGCTGCGGGCATGGCGCGATGAGGATCTGAATGCTGCGGCGCGGCTGATTTCAGAGGCGTACCGGGGGCACCCGGACAGCCTGATCAATGACCAGTACCACTCGGTGCATGGCTCGCTCAGGTTTCTGCACAACATCGTGCGTTATGCGGGGTGCGGAACATTTTCAACGCAGGCTTCGCATGTGGTTGTGGACCGCAGCAGCAAAGAGCTGGCGGCGCTGGTGCTGGGCTCGCGCGTCAGTCCGCAGAGCGGGCACATTACGCAGCTTTGTGTGCATCCGGCGTATCGGCGCAGGGGACTGGCGCGGCTGATGCTCGCGGTAGCTGCTTCACATTTTGTGCGGCAGGGGCTCAGCGAGATTTCGCTGACCGTGACGGAAGCAAATCAGGACGCGATTGACCTCTACGCGTCTGAAGGGTACGAGTGCCGGCACAAGTTCGATGCAGCCGTGTGGCGCTGGGGACGCATCTAGATGACTGATTGCGACGTCTAAGTAACACGAAACGTTGACGACGGAGATCCGGGCCATGAGCCATGCCATCTGTATCAAGTGCGGTGCGAGCAAGTCCGACGCCCTGACACAGTGTGAAGGATGCCAATTTCAGCCTATCGAAAGCAGAGACTGCGCCCGCAGCGTTCTGCTGAGCGAGGAGCGCTATTCGCGATTTGAGCTGGACCGCATCGCGGAAGCGATTCGAGCTGGCCGGCCTATCGTCTACGACCCTGAAGAGATTCTTGAATACGGTATGGCTCTGGAAGACAAGCCGCTGTAGGCTGCGACGTCACAGTGACCGACGCAGCTTTCAGGGGTTAGATCTTGAGAAGTGGACGCCGCCGGGTTGATTACCAGGACCAGACGCGGTCGGCGGAGGACCAGAGGCTTGCGCTTTCTTGTCCAACCGATTCGTCGGCACTGAGCGGCACCCGGATCGAGGATCCTTCGAAAGAGATGCGCAGGAAGTGGCGTTCGCAGACCTCGGTATCTTCGACGGTCTGGCCGATGAGGCTGCAGAGGGCATCGCGATA
The DNA here is from genome assembly GCA_963832465.1 of uncultured Acidobacteriaceae bacterium. Lineage (GTDB taxonomy): Bacteria > Acidobacteriota > Terriglobia > Terriglobales > Acidobacteriaceae > Telmatobacter. The sequence continues at coordinate 266,858 of CAWHUJ010000013.1, read as the reverse complement.
GCCGGGTTCGCCGGGCAGATAGGTGTGATAGCCGATCTGGATGTGCGGCCGGCGGTAAGTGGTGAGCATGGCGCCGCAAAAGCGAAGCTGCACGTAATCCATCACAAACTCGACGGAGCTGAGGAACTCGCCGATGATGGCTTCGAGACCACGGTCGTCGAGGACATCCTGAATTTTGCGGAGCTTGTCCTGAAGGCGGTTGATGGCGAAGGCAAGAGCGGCCTGAGTGGACTCCATCTGCAGGCGCGTCGTCGCTCCGGGTTCGTTCCCTCGCTCGAGAGCGAGGATGGCTAGAGCCGGGGCAGCCTTGCTTACTTTGAGGGTGTGTTCCGCGAGAAGATGACGCGGGAAGCCGGGGTCGTTGAGCGCGCGCAGCCAGCCCAGCGTGATGCGTGCGCCCTCTTGGTCATATTCGGAGATCTGCTCGTGAAAGTCTTCGAGCAGCCGTCTGTATTCAGCCACATCTTCGGCGATCATGGGATTTATTTGTAGCCAGTTTAACGAGTTGCGAGACCCCTGTGTGTGTTTGCACGCGTGATGCTACAAGCCAAAGTAACTTGGCGTTGGCCTGTAATGGCACGATGTGATGCGAAGAGGTGAAGGGACTGCTACTTAGGTGGGAGGCTCAACGGGCGATAAGGTACATGACCCAGCTGATCGCTATGGCGGAACCGACGAAAAGGGCGAAGCAGTAGGCGCCGTAGCGGAACATTTTCGGTGGGGTCTCGCGCATGGTAATGCCGAAGACGGTGGAGGCACAGACCGCGAAAATGACGACGGCGGTGAAATGAGAGGGGCTCAGCACTAGAGCTTTCTCCCGGTACGGATGTTGTGCGCGTCGACGGCGGCGATGACGTTGAGCAGGCCGGCGACGACGATGAAGCATCTGCCATAATCGGCGGTGGTGACCTGTACGGAATCTGCGCCAAGGCCGAGAATACGCGCACCTATATAAAGGAGTCCTGTGCCCAGGTCGCCGATCAAGCCGAGGACCTCGAGGATGTCATGGGCGCTCGAATAGATCTTGCCCTGCATCGCGATTCCGAGGACAAACATGATGAGGATGGAAGTGGCAAGAAGAAGGCCGCGGCCCCATCTGCCAACGAGGAAATGGCCAGCACCGGGGACGAGCCAGCCGGCGATGAGAGGCAGATAGACGAACCCGCCCTGGGTGTTGCGTTTGGCGGCTGCGCTGGGGGTCGTCGGAGGCATTCCTCTTCGACTATATCGCACTAAAGCGGGCAGGCAGACGGGGCAACGAACTTGATCGGATGCCAAATGGAGCGATCGCATGCGGTAATTTACTTAGTCAAGAAAGAAGCACTGTCGTATTTGCAGGATTTGGTAGTAGTCTTCGGGGCATGCGCTCCATCCTGTTTGCTTTGCTCCTGGTTGCTCCAGCTGGGTCCGCGTTTCTCCATGCCCAACAGACGTCAGCAAATACTGATCCGTACCGCAACGAATCGCTCGTATTCGAGCGATCGGAGACGACCTATCGCATGCACGCGGATGGCAGCGGCGAGAAGGTGGCGCACATCTCCATGCGGATCCAGTCGCAGGGAGCAGCGCAGCAGTTTGGGGTTCTGGCGATCGGGTATGCGTCCGCCAACGAGACGCCGCATATCGCTTTCGTTCGTGTACATAAGCCAGATGGGACAACGGTTGATACTCCCGCGGACAGCGCAATAGACATGCCCGCTGAGGTAAGCCGCGAAGCGCCGCTCTATAGCGACCTGAAACAGTTGCACGTGGCGGTAAAGTCACTTTCAGTCGGCGACACTCTCGAATATGAGGTGCACATCGCGATAGACAAGGCTGAAACTCCGAGCCAGTTCTGGGGTGCGATGCATTTCACGGCACCGGGCACGGTGGTTGTGCTGTCGGAGGTGCTGAATCTCGAAGTGCCGAAGGATAAGTATGTGCAGGTCTGGAGCCCCAATCACAAACCAACCCTCGCCGAGCACGACTCGGTTCGCACCTATAGCTGGAATGTAGCGCAGCTTGTTCCGGCGCCGAAGGCAGCGCCCGGCGACACAACACAGCCGCAGCCGCCGAAGGATCCGGATGAAGACACTGAAGGCAGGAAGATTCCGTCAGTGGCCTGGACGACCTTTCATAGCTGGACAGAAGTTGGCGACTGGTACAAATCGATGGCGTCCGAGCGCGTGAAGCCGACGGATGCTCTGCGGGCGAAGGCCGATGAGATCACGCGGAATGCGAAGACACCGGAAGAGCAGGCGCGCGCAGTTTTTGAGTTTGTGTCGTCGAAGGTTCGGTACGTCGGGATCGATTTTGGCGTTGGACGATACCAGCCGCACGCGGCGGCAGAGGTGCTCTCAAACCAGTACGGCGATTGCAAGGATAAAGACACGCTGCTGGAGGCGCTGCTACGGGCGAAGGGATTCACGACTGCGCCGGCCCTGATTGGGGCGGGAATAGCTCCGACTGCGGATGTGCCGACTCCGGCGATTTTCAATCACGTGATTACGACTGTGGAGCTACCTGAAGGAAGAGCATGGCTCGACAGCACTCCGGAGGTTGCGCCGTTCCGGTATCTGCTACCCCTGATCAGGGATCAAAAAGCACTGGTGGTGCCTGAGAATGCTCCCGCAGTACTTGTGACAACTCCGGCAGATGCGCCATATCCGTTTGTTGAGAAGTTTGAGGCCAATGGCGTGCTGGATAGTGATGGCAAGCTGACTGCCAAGATGTCGGCGACTTATCGAGACGACAATGAGATCCTCGTTCGAACCCTCGCACGCAATTTGGCGTCGTCGGAGTGGGATAAGGCATCGCAGTACATCTCGTCGAGCTCGGGCTTTGGCGGCAAGACGAGCAATTCGCAATTCAAGAATGTTGAGGATCTTTCGGCGCCGATCAGCGTTACCTACGACTATCAGCGTCATCCCTTTGGGGACTGGGATGACCACCGGATTGTGCCGCTGTTCCCAGCTCTTGAGTTTCCTCAGTTAGCCGATGACGGCAACGCGCCAAGGGAAGACATTGATCTTGGTGCACTGCGCCAACTCGAGGCGACGACGCACATCAAGTTGCCCGAGCACTATACAACGGACCTTCCCGATGCGATTCATGTAAAGACTGATTTCGCGACCTTCGATAAGACCTATCGTGTGCAAGATGGAGAGATCCTTGTCGAGCGAAAAATCACGGTGCTGAAGAAGAAGGTCGCCAAAGAAGACTGGAAGAACTACGAGCGGTTTGCGAAGGACATCAGTCTTAGCGGGGAGTCCTGGATACAACTGATTCCGCCACAGAAGCCGATTCAGATTACAGTTGCGAAAACCAACTCCACCGCGCAGAGTTCAACGGTGACCGCAAAGAATGGTCCTGTTGTTATCACTGTTCCAGCTTCGCCTCCCGCCGCAGCGGATGCCAAACCTGTCGACGAGAGTGCATCCGCGAGTGAGTTGATGGAGAAAGCTCAGGAGCAGTTTCGCTCCGGCGATTGGATGAGCGCGCGGGCCACGCTGGATGCAGTGAAGAAGAAGAACCCGGATCAACCGTTTCTTTATGCGATTCTCGGTTCGATTGCCACGATGCAGCGCGACTACGCGGAAGCCAAGTCGGATTTTGAGATCGAACTGAAGAAGCATCCCGATAATGCGATGGTGGTGGCCGCGCTTGCAGAGGTCGAAAGGAAATCTGGCGATACGCGTGGCGCGGAGACGACTCTAAAGGAGTATCTTGCGGGGCATCCTGACGAACTACGCATGTCGCTTATGTTGGCGTCTCTGGAGACGCAGGGCGAAGACTACAACGCAGCTCTAAGCACGCTTCAGTCGGCCGCCGATCATCATCCCGACGATCCTGGTGTTCGCCTGGAGCTTGCTACAACCCTGGTGCGTCTGAACCGCACGGATGAGGCAGTCGCAGCAGCGAAGAGCGTTCTGGAGGATACGGACGAGCCCGGAATGATGAACAACGCCGCCTATATTCTTTCGGAAGCGAAACTGGACTTGGCGTACGCAGAGACGATGTCGCGCAAATCTGTGGATCTGCTCGAGCAGAAGACTGCGAGTGTAACGACGGCGGAATCAAACAGCCAGACATTTGCGACGAACACTCTTCTGATCGCCTCATGGGATACGCTGGGCTGGATTCTTTACCAGGAAGGCAAGCTGGAGGAAGCGAGGCCGCTGCTGCTGGCAGCATGGCGCGACAGTCTGAGTGCAGAGGTAGGCGACCACCTTGGCCAACTTTACGAAGCGTTGAAAAATCCAGACGAAGCGTGCGCCGCGTATCGTCTGGCCGATGCCGCGGGGAACGCCAACACTCCACCGGAGATTCGCAAACATATTCACGAGGGCTTTACCCGGCTGGAGGCGGCCGGCGCCAAGCCGGGGCCAAAGAATGGAGCAGATGCCTTGCAGAATCTGCGCACATACAAGCTCGGGCACGCTACTGAGATAAGCGGCTGGGGAACGTTCCGGCTGCAGCTTACCTCAGACGGTGTTATCGAGTGGCAGCAAATGACGGGTGAGCATCGCATTGCGGCGGTGGGTGACGCTATCAAGAAGACGAAGTTCCCTGAGCTTGTTCCGCAGGGTTCGAAGGCGCATTTACTGCGCAGTGCAGTGGTGAGCTGCTCTCAAAGTGCGGGATGCGAAGTAGTACTGGTTCCTGACGGCGGCTTGCAGACGGAACGGCAATAGATCGGGTGCACACGCCTGGGTGTTGCCCGAGTGGCGGCGCGGCGGAGATCCGACGTCGGCGTTGAGGGCAGAGTGAAGAAAAATCCTGCCCCAGGAAACAACGCCGCCGGATATAGTCGTTAGCATCTGAGTGCACTTCTGTACGCCCGCTGACCCGGAGGAGAATTTTGCCAGTAACTCGTAGCAGTGGCGTCGCGGGCTCTCCACAAATAAATGACATGCACGCCTGGTGGCGTTTGCCGGTTGTTTGGGCGGCAGTGCTGCTCGCGATGCTGTGTGGCGCGGCAGGCGCAAGCGCGCAAAGCGAGACAGCGACATCGGGCGCGGTTCTGGGAGGGCTGGGACGAGGGACGCAGGCGCTTACCGGTCCCTGGCAATTTCACGTGGGAGATGATCCGGCGTGGGCCTCGCCCAGTTTCGATGACAGTGGGTGGGAGCAGATTGAGACGGGGAAGACCTGGGAGGAACAGGGACATTACGGGTACACGGGGTTTGCGTGGTATCGGCGGAAGTTGACGTTAGGGGAGCAAACTTCGAAGGATTTTGACCTGGCATTGTTACTGGCCCAGGTGGATAGCTCGGCAGAGATCTACTGGAACGGCGTGAAGGTGGGGAGTTATGGAAGAGTTCCGCCGAACCCGGTCTGGTATGGATGGGACCGGACCTGGGAAGAGATCTTTCAGCTGGGTCCTGCGAAGTCGGGTGTGCTTGCGATCCGCGTGTGGAAAGCGCCGCGATCATTTTTCAATGAGCCGAATGAGGGCGGGCTCAGAAGCGTTCCTGTGGCAGGGAGCCCATGGGGGCTGACGGGCGTTGCAGCGCTGGCTCAATACGATCGGTTGCGCAAGGAACTGTTGAATATCTGTCTTGCGTTTGTCTGCATGATCGTCGGCGTGCTGGCGCTGATGATCTGGCTGCGGAATCGCAGCCGATTGATGTTGCTATGGCTGGCGCTGTCAATGATTTTTCAGGCGGGGCGGTACGCGCTGCTCAACGGCCCCTGGGTATTCACCTTCAGAGTTGCATACGGACTCGTTGCGCCGTTTGTGGCGATCAATGTGGTCGCGATCTGGTTTCTGCTGATCGAGCTGCTGGACCTGAAGGATCACAAAACTCTGGTGAGATGGACATGGATTATTGCGGTAATACAGCTGACCTTTGACAGCGCCGATGCCGCGCTGCAGTTGTTCAACTGGACGACATGGCCGGGGAACACCTTCCTGATTCTCGACACGGTGCTGACGATTCCGGCGATCTATGGGGAGCTGTGGGGGCTGGTAATTGTGTTTGCTGCATTCGGCAAGCGCATGGATGGCGCGCGTTGGATGCTGGCCCTGGCGGCTCTGCTGGCGAACCTGCAGTCGGCTGTTTTTGACACGACGGGTCTGGGGATGCGCTGGACGCACCTGACGATTGCCAAGAGGATGCAGGGTCCACTCTTTACGATTGGCGGAACTCAAGTGAACGCGGAAGCGCTTATCAATACGTTCCTGCTGATTGCAGTTTTGTTTGTGGCGTGGCAGTCGATGGTGGAGTACCGGGAAAGGCAAGCAGCGCTGGAGTTAGAAATGCGCAATGCGCGGACGGTGCAACAGGTGATGATTCCCGACGTGCTGCCGCGAGTAGATGGCTTCAGGATCGAGAGCGCGTACGAGCCTGCGGGCGAGGTGGGCGGAGACTTCTACCAAGTGCTGCCGCTGAAGAAGGGCGGAGCGCTGGTCGTGATTGGCGACGTGAGCGGCAAGGGAATGCCGGCGGCGATGACGGCGTCGTTGCTGGTGGGCGCGGTACGCACACTGACGCAATATACGGATAGCCCGGCGGAGATTCTGAGAGCACTGAATGAGCGAATGCTGGCGCGGAATCAGGAAGGATTCACGACCTGCCTCGTGGCGCGCGCGAATGCAAATGGGGCGATGAGCCTCGCGAACGCCGGACATCTTCCTCCTTACAGGAACGGCGCCGAAGTGGAAGTTGCGAATGGGCTGCCGCTGGGCATTACGGCACAGGCTGAGTATGAGGAGACGACGCTGCAATTGGAGCCGACGGACACGCTGATGTTGATGAGCGACGGCGTGGTGGAAGCTAGAAACGCGACGGGTGAGTTGTTCGGGTTTGAGAGGACGCGGACGATTACGAAGGAGCGGGCGGCGAAGGTTGTGAAGGCTGCGCAGGCCTTCGGGCAACAGGACGACATTACGGTGCTGACGCTGGGGTTTGACGGCGCGTCGGTGGCGCACGCGTAGAGCAGCGTTGGCAGCCCGTCAAAGATCTCACTGAGAGTGGCTTTTACAACTTCTGCGGGTAACCTCTGCGACGGACACGGGATTGCAACCGCGCGCCGTGGAGTATTGCTAGCCTGCTAGACATTAATCCTTTATAATCAATAGATTCGTTGACAATGCTCCACATCTGGCCCTAGAGTGGCATAGGGATGTCTTTTCGCGTTCCATCTGAAGATGTTTTGCGTCTACGTGAGCTGCTTAAGCTAACGGAAGAACAGCTGTCTAAGCTTCAAACGGCGCTCTCAACGGCTCCTCCGGTATTCAACTACAACGATCTTGCGAGCGAAGTATTTGATCCCAACGCTAATGATGTCTCATTTGAGATCACGCAAGGAATAATCCTTGTTCTTGTTAGCCTTTATCGGACAGCAGACAAGCGCGCGATGCCACTGGAAAAATTTCTGGACGAAGATGTTTACCCCTCGTTCGTAGAGGCCCGAGTTTTTTCAGCAGAACACACAAAAGATGAGTGGACTAGACTTCGTTCGTTCTTAATGCCCGCTCTGTCTGACGAGCGAAGTGTGGGAACAGCTGCCAAGGCGGGGCCGGTTCAAACAGATCACGACCGCATTTTTACCGGTGCCAGGATTTTGACAGATTTGCGCCCCGTTTATCACTTCGATGTGACTGAAACCCCCTCGGCTGCAACTGTGATCCACATGTTGAGGATCACTCACCGGGACAATTTCGAGAAGAAATATGATTCGTATTTTGCCTTAGACAGCAACGATCTGGAGGCGATGAAGGATATGATCGAACGCGCACAAAAGAAAGAAGAGACGCTCCGACGTTTCATGAAGGATACGGGCGTCACGATCTTGAATGCGGGTTACTTCTATTGAGGATAAGGAGAGAGCATGTCAAGCTGTGGGTGGGCTCATGCTTACAAGTACGCTGATCAGGCGAACAAGGCGAGCGAATATCAACCAGCAGAAGTGAGTGCTGAACAAGACGTCGAACTGATTACGGAGCTGAAGAGGGTTGAGAGCCTTCTGGAACGCATTGACGACGATGGAGAACCACTGTATTCGAAGAAAGCTTTTGATCGTGCCGAAATGTTTCTGACGGCGCAATCCATTAAAGCTAAGAGGATGTATGGTGTATTCGCTCCCATACCAGCCATTGGTTCTGGACCAGAGGGCAGCATTGATCTGCATTGGAAGACTAAGAACCGCGAACTTCTCGTGAACATTCCGGCGGAAAAACCTGCTATTTACTACGGCGACGACTACGGAATCGAGAATAAGTTCAAGGGATCTCTGAACCCCATGACGTCAAACTTTGGGATCATTTTGTGGCTGATGAGCAAGTAGCCTTTCCTGTTGAAGAAATTCCTGATGCGGCCTCAGTCCTTATGCGAGCGCATCAGGATTTCTTTATTAAGGGCGAACTTCAGCCAGGTGTCTTCAGAAACCAGCAAGGCGCGATGTCTTTGGATTGGGACAAGTATTCCAGTGCCGAGCAGACGCGCACCCGAGCACGAAAACCAGACCTAAACGCTGTGATTAGTCTCATCGCTGGCGGGATTCGTTCGATCAAGAATCTGGAAATCTTACACGCTCCAGAGATCGATAACCAAGCCCATTCCGAGTGTGCGCTTCCAGACGATGAGACATTGACCGAAATAAGAGTGCTCCTGCTGCGACTAGCGAAAATTGAAATCCCGCTAGGCTCCTAATCCCTACCATCCCGCCATCGACGCCCTCTTAGGGTGCGGCAGTGACGCACGCCTAGATCGGTTCTGCTTTGCGTGATCAGGGCAGGTTCATTCGTTGCGCCAGTCCATCGAGCATCGCTCGGAGGCCATGCTCGAATTGCGCTGCAAGCGATGTGGCGATCGTGGGGCTGAGGAAAGTTTCGTAAGTTGACTGATCGCCGGCCCGCTTTTCGCCGAGGGCAGCAAGCCGCGGAAACACTCCCGTTGCGATTTGCTGGCGCCCGAAGGCCATGGCATCTGTGATCAGAGCGGGATTCTCTTTGGCTGCAGCCACGCGCGCAAGCGCCTCAGCGGTGTGGAGAGCGCTTCCAAAAACGTAGTCGTCCACGATTGCCCAGAACGCCAGCTTTTCATGGGGATCGAGATCGAGAGCGTCGAGCGCGGCCAGTGATTGTTCCATGTGGAGCATTGCGTTCGGCCCGAAGCGCGCGTCGTTCAATGAGGCAACCGACCAGGGGTGCGCCAGTAAAACGTCCCGCGTGCGCCGGGCAATTGCGCTCACTGCGTCGCGCCAGTCTGGAGGCAATTCAGGAAGAAGAATTTCGGCGAGGATTGCGTCGTGCATCAGCGCGACGATGTCAGCCTTGCTGCGCACGTAGTAGTAGAGCGTCATTGTGGCGCAGTCGAGTTCTGCCGCGACACGCTTCATGGTGACTGCCTCAAAACCTTCGTTGTCGGCAATCTTCAAGACAGCAGCAGTGATCTGCTCGCGGTTAAATCGAGGCCGCCGGTCATTGGGTTCCGGCCGCAGCCAGATCAGGTCGTAGTTTGCTCTTGACATCTTCGTACATGATACGATTTAGTTATTCGTACAAAGTACGAATAATGATGAATCGGAGGTCAGGAGAAATGAAAGCCGCAGTTCTTCATGAATTTGGCGCCATTCCTGTTTACCAGGATTTTGCCGGGCCGGTAGAGGTCGACGGCGATGTGGTGGTTCAGGTGAAAGCCGTTGCACTGGAAAATTTCGACAAGATGACGGCGCAGGGAATTCACTATGCGAGCAGGCGGATGTACCCGCAATTCCCAGCGATTGTGGGACATAGCGGTGCCGGTACAATCGCGGACGGAACGCTTGTGGTCTTCGGCGGGACTCGGCCGCCTTATGGCGCGATGGCAGAAGTGGCGGTGATTCCGAAGGAACTCGGAGGGTATGTGAGCCCAGTGCCGGAAGGGATTGACGCCGGCCTGGCGGCGGCCCTGCCCGCGTCGGCTCTTACGTCGTATCTGCCTCTCAAGTGGGGAGCGAAGCTGGAGTCCGGCGAGACTGTGCTCATCCAGGGTGCGACTGGCGTATCCGGAAGGCTGGCTGTGTGCATCGCGAGACTGTTGGGCGCGGGCAGGGTGGTTGCTGCCGGCAGAGATGAGTCAGGTCTCAAGGCGGTCAAGGAGATGGGGGCAACGTCGCTCATCGATCTGAAGCGACCCGATTCGGAGATTAGCGAGGCATATGCGCACGAGGCCGGCGACGGCTACGACATCATTCTGGATTTTCTGTGGGGTCGTCCCACGGAACTGCTCTTCCGCACGATCACGCCGAGCGAGGTGGGCTTTGCAAAACGGAGAACGCGTTATGTGCAGATTGGACAAGCTGCAGGCGCTTCCATCACGTTTCTTGCCGAAGCGCTGCGTACATCGGGATTGGAACTAGCCGGAGTTGGCAAAGTGCCGCCCGGCGTGTTGCCTCAGTCCGTGGAGCAAGTCTGGAGGTGGGTTCTGGAAGGCAAGCTGAGCATGGACATTGAAAAGGTGGAGTTAAGCAGCGTGACCGAAGCATGGCAGCGTAAGACAAGTGGAAAACGAATCGTGATTGTCCCGTAGAGCGCCAGAACGCTGAAAGACGAATGTATGATGCTGGCATGCTTTTCAGCCTAAGCCGGTTAGCTGTGATGGCAGGAGCAGTGGCGGCGATCGCTGCTCCGGTTGTTGTGCGGGCAGAAAGCAGCGCGCCGGTGTTGGAACTGCACGATCCTGGGAGTGAAGCGGCCAAGCTGGCCGGGCCGTGGCAGTTTCATCTGGGTGACGATGCGGCGTGGGCGCTGCCGGAGATTGACGACAGCGCTGGGCACGACGGGTGGGAGCAAATCTGGGCGAATGCTCCGTGGGGTGCGCAAGGGCACAGGTCGTACACCGGGTATGCGTGGTACCGGATGCACCTGTCTATCACGCCGGGACCGCAGGGCAGCGGCGTGTACATGCTGATGGCTCCGCGCCTCGAGAGTACGGCGGAGTTTTTCTGGAACGGCAAGCTCGTGGCTCTTTCCGGGAAGATGCCGCCCTATCCCAGCTGGGCGTATGACGATCCGGAAGTAGAGGGAGATGAGCCACCGCAGGTTCTGCAGCTGGGGCCGATGGGCGATGGAGTGCTGGCGGTGCGGGTATGGTTCCGGCCTTTGTGGTCGTACGACGATGGGTTGCAGGGCGGGTTCTACAAGACTCCTCTGCTGGGCAGCCCAGCGGCGATGGTGCGGAATGCGGCATCGATTCGTTATCAGCAGCTTCGCAGCCAGCAGTTCTCCTATGCGCTGTACACGGGGTATGCGCTGTTGATGGTGCTGGGATTCATCGGGTGGCTGCGAGACCGCTCGCAGAGCGCGATGCTCTGGATGGCGGTGTTCTGCCTGGGCGATATTGGGCTGGCCATGCTGGGGTTTCTGCAGGATTGGATCACTTTTCAGACGGGCTACTTCTGGGAGCAGGTCTTTCTATCGATACGTGACGTTGGCCTGTGGTTTCTGCTGGTGTGGCTGCTCGAATTGCATGAGAACCAGCGCGTGGTGCGATGGACCAAGGCGCTGACGGGGGTGATTCTGGCGGCCGGCGTACTCGATGGCCTGCTGGTCTTCTTTGAAATGGGTGACCCGCTTACAGCAAGGCGGGTGCAGATTGCGGATGCGGTGTTGACGGTGCCGCTGGTGGGATTGTCGTTGTACTCGCTGGTGCTGGTTGGGCTGGCGGTGCGCAAGCGGCTGCACGGTTGGCGATGGGCCGTTGCGATTTCTGCGTTTCTGGCAGGACTGCTTGCAGATGCCGTGACCCTGCTGCATCAGGGCAGTCGTTACACGCATTGGACGTATGCGTCGAGGATCAGCGCGCCGCTCTTCACGATTGCAGGGAATCCGGTGAATGTGCAGACGCTGGCGAGTGTCGGGCTGCTGCTGGCGATCCTGTACGCGATCTACAGCTACGTGGTGGAGAACAGCAGGAAGCAGAGCGCGCTTGCCGAGGAGATGCGGAATGCGCGCGCGGTGCAGCAGGTGCTGATTCCCGAAGAAGTGCCGCCGGTACCGGGCTTCAAGATTGAGAGCGCGTACAAGCCAGCTGGCGAGGTGGGTGGAGATTTTTTTCAGGTGCTGCCGAGGCGGAATGGCGATGTGCTGGTGGTGATCGGCGATGTGAGCGGCAAGGGCATGCCAGCAGCGATGACGGGCTCGCTGCTGGTTGGCACGGTGCGCACGCTGGCGCAGTATATGGAGGGTCCGGGCGAAATATTGACGGCGATGAACAGAAGGCTGCTTTCGAGAAGCCCGGGCGGATTCACGACGTGCCTGGTGTTGCGCGCGGATGCAGATGGAACAGTGAGGATTGCGAATGCGGGACATCTGTCGCCGTATCACAATGGCGCTGAGGTGGCTTTGATGAATGGACTGCCCCTTGGCATCTCTGCACAAGCGGAGTACCAGGAGACGAGTTTGCATCTGGAGCCGGGCGGCACGCTCATGATGCTGTCTGACGGGGTAGTGGAAGCACGGGATGCTGATGGCGAGCTTTTTGGATTCGAGCGCATGCAGCAGATTGCGCGGGAGACGGCCGATAAAGTTGCGGAGGCAGCGGAGGCCTTCGGACAGGAAGACGACATCACGGTGCTGACTATCGAGAGAACGGCAACGGACAATGTCCCGAGCAAGGTGGGTGCGTCGTCTGGAGCTTCAGCAGGAATTGTGTGAATCTACTGACAAGCCCGACAGAGTTGCCCTGGCCATCAAGGCCCCGATAGGGGTCTCTGGTTTCATTATGGAACGTGGAAACGCGGGTAACCACGAAGGTTAACAATCTTAACGAAGGAAAAATGAGTCGATCCTACGATAAAGGTGTTGAACCCAACTTTAGATGGAATGAATATCGGTGGGTTGTGGGGGAACCTTTGCGCGGTAGCGGTGCTGAATACAAGACTCACGTCTACGAGTACGCACTCTTTCTGGTGCTGACATTAATTATTTGGGCCAATTTGGATCTCTTGCGCTTCGCGCTGACCCGGACGAGACCGGGTGCGACGGGCTTCTTGTGGGTGTCGGTGGGCTATACGGCGGTATGGATGGCCTCCTGGATCGTTCGCGAAGTGGCGAACGCGCTGCCGAGAGCGAGCCGTTCGGAGCCGACGGCAGTGACCGGGCAGGAAGTGGCGCAGAGCTCGTAGGCAAGCGGTTGCCAAGATTAGACAAGCACGTTAACGCCCTGTCCCGCTCCTGAGCGGACAGGGCATTCTTGTTTTTCCAGACCAAGTAGTCTAGTTAAAGAAACGCGGGTTTCGCTGCGGCAGTTATTGGTGCGGGCTTTGAGAGGCGGGAGACAAGAGGCCCTGACTGCCGAGCCAGGTCTTGAAGAGTCCAACCCATGCATCGGAGGGAAGATTCTGCTGGTTCATGCCGAAGCCATGGCCGCCTTTGTCGAAAATGTGCAGCTCAGCTGATTTGCCCGCGGCATGCCATGCCTCGTAAAGGCGAGCACCAGCGATGGGGGGCACGAGATCGTCGTCATCGGCGAGCGCGATGAAGAGGGGTGGCGCGTCGGCGGGGACGGGGGTTGCGGTTCTGTACGCGGCATAGATCGGCGCCGCGAAGTCAGGCCGGCTTTCGGCGTCGTGCTTCATGACGGCGCCCATGGTAACGCCGCCGCCAGCAGAGAAGCCGACAATGCCGATGCGATGAGGATCAACGCCGAAATCGGCAGCATGCTGTCGAACGTAGCGAATGGCCTGGCGTCCGTCTTCTTCACCCCAGAGACGAGCCTCTTCCATGGCGGCGGTCCCGTGGGGCGGCCCGGCATCAGCTGTGCCGGGGTGGCCGAGAGTCTTCAAGAGCTGGCCTACGAATGCAGGCATTTCAGCGTCGTTGTCGGGCGTGTGAGCGACGCGGTAGCGCAGGACAAATGCGGTGACGCCCTGTTGCGCGAGCCAGCGAGCCATGGTGTAGCCCTCGTAATCGACCATGAGAAACATGAAGGCGCCGCCGGGGGCAATGATGACCGCGGTTCCATTAGCGGTCCCGGGTGCTGGCTTGAAGAGGGTGACGGTGGGCAGAGCGACATTGCGCACTGAGCGATTCGGTGTCGTGGCTCCGCCGCCGTTGGTGGACTGCTCATGCCAGGTGACGTGCCCAGAGCCGGGAGGCGTGCCGGGCCAGATGGCGTAAACGCCATCGGAACCTTCGGGCTGCTCAATATAGGGCGGAATCTGCTGAGCGGAGACTGTAAGGGCGACAGATGCCGAGAGAAGCGCGGCGAAGAGGCGAAGGGATTTCATCGTCCCGATTTATATCACGGCAGGTCCGGGGATTTGGGCAGGGATTAGCTGCGCGCGACCTCTTGACAATCTAGAGGAGTGGGGAATATACCTCTTGATTATCTAGTGGAGGACGCTGGGAGATGAGCGACAAGGACGAGGCGAATGAGCTAGTGCAGGGGACGCTGGAGATGCTGGTGCTGAAGACGCTGGCCCTTGAACCCATGCATGGATATGGGATTGCATTGCGCATTGAGCAGATCAGCGGAGGAGTGTTCCGGGTGAATCCGGGATCGTTGCTGCCGGCGTTGAGCAGGATGGATCGTGCGGGGCACGTCAAGGGCGAGTGGCGGGCGACGGAGAGCAACCGGCGGGCGAAGTTTTATGCGTTGACGGAGCGCGGGCGCAAGGCGCTCAAGGAAGAGCGAAAGCTGTGGGACAGGCAGACGGAAGCGATCAACCGGATTCTCGAAGCTTAGCGAGGAATGGACGAATGGGCGTTTGGCGAAATGTGACGCAGGGTATGCGATCCCTGGTTAAACCAGGTGCGCGCAACGCGGAGATTGCCGAGGAGCTGCGCGGGTTTGAAGAAGCGTCGACGGCGGAGAAGATACGACGCGGGATGAGCCCGGAAGACGCTGGGCAGGTGGCGCGCGCTGAAACGGGGAGCGGAGAGATGGTGCGGCAAAAGGTCTGGGCGAGTAGCTGGGAGTCAGTTGTGGAGTCGGTGTGGCAGGATGTCCGGTTTGGCGTGCGGCAACTGGTGAAGTCGCCCGGGTTTTCGTCAGTGGCAGTACTCTCGCTCGCGCTGGGAATCGGCGCGAATACTGCGATCTTCACCATCATCAATGACCTCATGCTGAAGCAACTGCCGGTGCATGATCCGGGCAGTTTGTTGTCGTTTGGCGATGGCACGAGCAGCGGAACGATGGAGGTCTCGTCGCCGGGCGCGATTGATATCTATCCATACGAGTTTTATCGCCGGATCGAGCCCGTTGCGGGCAACATGTTTGATGGCGTCACTGCATTCGCAAGCTTTCCGGTGCAGGTGAGCGTGCGCAAAGGTACAGGAGCGGAAAGCGGTGCGACGCAGGCGCTGAGCCATCTCGTATCGGGCACGTTTTTCAATGTGCTTGGCGTGCAGCCGCAGATGGGGCGCGGCTTTACCGCCGCGGACTCGGCGCTTGGGGGGCTGAGCCCGGTGGCGGTGATCAGTCATCGCTACTGGCAGCAGGAACTGGCGGGCGACGCGCATGTGATTGGGCGCGAGATCGCAGTGAATGGCACTGCGTTCACGGTGATCGGCGTGATGCCGGCAACGTTCTATGGAGTGGAACTGAACGAAGAGGCGCCGGATATGTGGCTGCCGATCACGATGCAAGAGCAGGTAATGATGCGGCCATCGTTGCTGAAGCCGGATGGAATGTTCTGGATCCATATCATGGCAAGGCAGAAGACAGGCGTACCGCTGGGCACGGCGCAATCGTGGACGACGGCGCAGTTTCAACGGTTTCTGACCGATCGTGCCGGGGCGCAAGTGACAGACGAGCGGCGTAAGGCGATTGCGGGATCGACGATTCCGCTGCTGGCGGGAGGCGCCGGCCTCTCACATATTCGTGAAGGGTACGAGAAGCCGTTGACCGTGTTGATGGCAATGGTGGGCGTGGTTCTGCTGATTGCCTGTGCAAACCTGGCGAATCTGCTGCTGGCACGTGCGGTGTCGAGGGAGCGTGAGTTCAGTGCGCGGCTGGCGCTGGGTTCGACGCGCGGGCGGATTGTGCGGCAGATTCTGACGGAGGCACTGGTGCTGGCGCTGACAGGCGGTGCGCTGGGGTTGGGTTTCGCTTTCTGGGCGACAAGGGTGCTGATCTCGTTTATCGACAGGGGCGCAGCCCACACTGCGCTTTCAGCGACACCGGATCTGCGCGTGCTGCTGTTTACGTTTGGGATTTGCGCAGTGACGAGCGTTCTCTTCGGCATTGCCCCCGCATGGCGGGGCTCGCGGAGCAATGCTGCCGCAGCGCTGAACGCGAATGCGCGCACAGCCGGTGGAAGCGCAGGCCGCACGATGGGCCGCTGGCTGCCGAAGACGTTGATCGTGGGCCAGGTGTCACTCTGCCTGGTTCTGTTGACGATGGCCGTGCTGTTGCTGCGGACGCTTCAGAATCTGCGTGGGCAGGACCTGGGCTTTGATCGCACCAATGTGCTGTTAGTGACGACGAATCCCAAGTTTGCGGGGTACTCGGCGGAGAGGCTCAATGGGTTGTATGACCGGCTGCTGACACGGATCAATGCACTGCCAGGTGTGCGAGCGGCGAGCATTTCGGGAGGGCCGCCGATCAGCCATGGAAGCTGGGGCTCACCGATATTCATTGATGGGCACGTGCCGGGGCCCGATGAGGACATCAGCACGGGATTGAACAGGGTGTCGACGGGCTACTTTGACACGCTGGGGATGCCGATCTTGAAGGGGCGAGCAATCGGGCCGCAGGATACGGAGAACTCGGTGAAGGCAGTGGTGGTGAACCAGGCACTCGCTCAGCGTTATTTCAAGAACGGGGATGCGATTGGGCACACGTTCAAGGTTGCGGATCCGGCGGTGGAGGGTGTGTGGCAGATTGTGGGGATCGTGCGCGATGCGAAGTACAACAATCCCTCAGAGAAGCCGCAGCCGTTTGCGTACCTGGCTCTGCCGCAACTTACAGGCGATGACCGCTATGGCTACTGTTTGCAGGTGCGCAGCGTGGGCGACCCCGAAACGATTGCGAATGAGGTGCGGGCGGCGATAGCGGAGATTGATCCGAATCTGCCGGTGCTGGATATTCGGACAATCGCAGAGCAGGTGGATTCGATGAGCGATGTTCAGCGATTTGTGTCGCAACTAGCGGGAGTGTTTGCTTTGCTTGCGCTGGTACTTGCGGCGATTGGCTTGTATGGGGTGATCTCGTATGGTGTAGCGCGAAGGACGAGCGAGTTCGGTGTGCGGATGGCTCTGGGTGCTCCGAAGGCGACGATTCTGTGGATGGTGCTGCGGGAGTCGCTGATGCTGCTGGCAGTGGGTGTCGCAATTGGGATTCCGGCGAGTCTCGCGGCGGCACGAGCGATTCGCGCAGGGCTCTTCGGGGTGAGCGCGACGGACCCATTCACGCTGGTGAGCGCGACGTTGCTGATCGGCGGCGTGCTGGTGGCCGGTGCATATCTTCCGGCGCGGCGCGCGACGAAGATTGATCCCATGGTGGCTCTGCGGTGTGAGTGAAGCCCGAGGCAAGGCTTCGGATCGGCCGGCACTCAGGGTTTTTGAATTCGTATAGCATCGAGTCATGTCTCCATGGAAAGAGGACAGTCTCGCGCAGCCCTTTTACGAGTATGGGCTGAAGCCGTTTGGCGTGGCGCTGTTCTTTGTCCTGGTGGCGCTGCTGTGGACGTTTCTGCTGCAGCACTGGATGGAATACCCCTTTGTGTTCCTCTTCGTAGCGGCGATTATGGGGAGCGCCTGGTTCGGGGGACGCATAGCGGGGTTCTTCGCTGTTGTTCTGTCGTCGTTTCTTGTCACCTACTTCTTTATCCCTCCGCTCTATTCGATCAAGGTTGCGCAGGAGTCGGAGAGTTTTCTCGCGGCGTTCGTTCTGTTTGCTCTGACAGTGAGCATTTTGAGCTCGACGCAGCGGCAATCGGAGAGGAACCTGCGCGAGTCGCGTGATGTGCTGGAGATGAAGGTTCGGGAGCGTACGGCGGAGCTTGAGCGCTCGAGCCGGGAGGCACTGCAAAGCGAACGGCAATTGCGCCTGCTGATGGAAGCGATTCACCAGCAGATATGGCGCGCCGATCAGCAGGGCTCGTTCGAATACCTGAACCAGCATCTTCGGGAATATCTGGGAGCGATCGAGGATGATCTTGACGGCGATCGCCTGTTCGCCGCGGTTCATCCTCAAGATGCCGATCAGGTGAACCACGCGTGGCGGCATGCACTGCGTACAGGCGAGGCTTTCGAAGTAGAAGCGCGCGTGCGGAATGCGGAGGGCGCATACCGCTGGTTCCTGATTCGCGGATTTCCGCAGCGATCCGACGAAGGGGAGATTTTGCGGTGGTACGGGCTGCATATCGATATCGAAGAGCGGCAGAGAGCGCAGCAGTCGATCACTGCGCGGCATGAAAGCGTCTCACAGACATCAAGAAATCTGAGCATGTCAGAACTGGCGGCTTCGATTGCGCATGAACTGAATCAGCCGATGACGGCGCTGGTGACGCATGCTTATGCGTGCCTTGAGTGGGCGAGGACAGAGCCGCCGAATCTCGAAAAAGTGTCAGCGACCTCAGAGAAGATTGTGCAGGAGAGCACGAAGGCGAGCGCGGTGGTGAAGCGGATACGCTCACTCTTCAGCAAGGACGATCTGGTTCGCGAGGAGCATGATCTTAATCTCTTAATCGAGGATGCGGCATGGCTTCTGCGGGATGAGGCGATTCGGGAAGGTGTGACGATCGATCTGCAGCTCGGTCAGGGATTGAAGCAAGTCGAGATCGACCCGGTGCAGGTTCAGCAGGTGGTGATCAATCTCGCGAAGAATGCGATTGAAGCGATGGCGAGCTGCAGCGGTGAGCGCACGGTGACGATCTCGACGGAGAAGGGCAAGGGCAAGGAAATTCTGGTGAGGGTCCGCGACACGGGTCCCGGGATCGATGCGAAGCTGGCGCGCTACATCTTTGAGCCGTTCTATTCGACGAAGAAGAACGGAACGGGGATTGGGCTTGCGATCTGCCGTAGCATTGTTGAAGCTCACAGCGGGCGAATCTGGATTGAAAACGGCGCCAATGGCGGAGCGATATTTGAATTCACCATACCGACGGCATGAGAGGCGACGGAAAGATGGAAGCGGATCGGCAGGTAGTTCACGTTATTGACGATGATCCGGCGATCTGCGAGGGAATCTCAAACTTGCTGGAGGCTGTGGGGATTCAGTCTGTCAGCTATTCATCGGCTGAAGCGTTCGGGAAGAGCAGGGGAAATCGCCGAAGGGGCTGCATTCTTCTGGATGCGCGGCTGCCGGGCATCAGCGGGCCGGAGTTTCAGGATGAGCTCGCGAGCCAAGGATGCGCGCTGCCAGTAATTTTTATGACAGCGCACGGCGACGTGGCGATGGTGCGCAAGGTTTTGAAGGCCGGAGCAATTGAGTTTCTCTTCAAGCCATTTCAGAAGGAAGAGCTTCTGCAGGCCGTGCGGCAAGCATTTGCCATGGATGACGAACGCGAGAAAGAAGAAGCGATTCTGAGTGCGATCCGAGGAAGAATCGCCGCCCTCAGCGAGCGCGAGAAGCAAGTGATGACACTCGTGACGGCGGGTCTGCTGAATAAGCAGATCGCAGGTGAGCTTGAGATCAGCGAGATCATGGTGAAGGTGCACCGGCGTCGCGTGATGGAAGGGATGCAGGCGGATTCGCTGGCGGAGCTGGTGAAGATGTGCGAGCGCGTGAAGTTTCCGTCGTGGGCTCCGTAGTTTCTATCCTTTGGGCGAGTGCTCAGATGTCGTCGTCGAGCGAGAGCGGCAAGAGAACGTCATCTTCAAGCCGGAAGCGGAAACCGAGTAGCTTGGCGCGCATGATGAGGGAGCGCGTGCTGCGAAACGTGCCGCTGTTGCGACGCAAACTTCCTGCGAGTACCGGCTCCAATTGATTGCCGGGGCCGCGACGATATGCGCGGACATATGCGTAGTCGACTGCCCGAATGCTGCGAAAGAGCAGAGCTCGGGCTTCGATGGCGTCTTTAAGAGCCTGCAGAGAGGCGTGACGCATTCCAACGCCGGGAGGCAAGACTGAGTCCCATGGATCGGGATCGCGGGCGACCCAATCGCAAAATACGGCGCCGTCACTGAGATAGAGACGGACAAGATGAAGCGGGAGGCGGGAGTGCTCGCCAACGCGGAGTTTGCGGCGGAACTGGGCGAGAAAAAGGCTGACCTCGCGCAGATACTCGGTCAGCCCTGAACTGTCCTTCCACCAGGGCCGCAGTGGCCCGGGTTCGAAAGAGGGAGTAGGAGAAAAGCCGGACATGGAATCTGAGGTCTCCGAGGGAGGAAATACGGGTAACCGTGAACCCCACCCTGATTCAGCGCGCGATCGGGGTGGGGCCCGCAGATTCAGATGGCTGCGACGTCGCGCTCCTTACTGCGGATGCGCACGGCTCCAGCCACGTTGTAGTAGAAGATTTTGCCGTCTCCGACTTTGCCGGTGTAGGCCGCGCCTTGAATGGCTTCGATTGCCGGCTCGACCATATCGGGTTTGACGACAAGCTCGATTTTGATTTTGGGCAGCAGGTCAACGTCGTACTCTCTGCCGCGGAAGACTTCAGTGTGGCCCTTTTGGCGACCGTGTCCGCGAACCTCGGAGACGGTCATGCCTTCGATACCGAGTTGAACCAGGGCCGCTTTGACCGCCTCGAACCGATTCGGTCGAACGATTGCGTCAATCTTGATCATGATGCTCTCTCCTTCCGATTAGCGGTCTCGATTTGCCGGAGCCGGTTGAAGGGTACTTGCGCTGTAGACCGATGTCGGAACGGTCTGCTCTTTCGCCATGCCGGAGGGTGCTCCAAGGGAGGAGATCACGTATTCGGGATAGGCGGAGATGCCGTGCTCGTGAAGATCGAGGCCATAGAGCTCGCCCTCTTCAGAGACACGCAGCGTACCGGTGAGGTTGACCAGGTACATGAGCACCATGGCAACCGCGAAGGTGGAGAGAGTGATGATGGCACTGCCGATGAACTGCGCCTTCAATACCGTGAGGCCACCGCCATAGAAGAGACCAGTAAGAGGCGCGGAGTTGTCTGGGCCGGTGGGGCCGGTTGCGCCGAACTGGCCCGAGGCGAAGAGGCCGAGTGAGAGGGTTCCCCAGATGCCGCAGATGCCGTGGACAGGAACGGCGCCGATGGGGTCGTCGATGCGGAGCCACTCGAGCAGTTCAACGCCGAGGCAGACGATGACGCCAGCGATGCCGCCGAGGAGGATGGCGCCGGTGGGGCTGACCCAGTAGCAGGGACATGTAATGGCAACGAGTCCGGCGAGGAAGCCGTTGACCGTGAAGGCAATGTCCCACTTCTTCGTCATGAAGTAGGCGTAGACCATCGCGGTGAGGCCGGCAGCGCAGGCAGCGAGGGTGGTGTTGGTGGAGACGCGACCGATGCCGGCGAAGTCAAGGGCCGAAAGGGTCGAGCCGGGATTGAAGCCGTACCAACCGAACCACAGGATGAGGCCGCCCGATGCAGCAATGGTGAGGTCGTGCGGCAGCATAGGTCCGCCGCCATCGCGCTTGAACTTGCGGCCAAGGCGCGGGCCGAGCACGATAGAGCCGGCGAGGGCGATGAATCCGCCGATGGTGTGAACGACCGTTGATCCGGCGAAATCATGGAAGCTGGTGCCGAGGCTGGGCAAGAAGTAGCCACTGCTGCCCATGGTGGCGAGGAATCCATCCGGTCCCCAGGCCCAGTGGCCGATGATGGGATAGATGAAGCCGGAGACGCCGACAGAATAGAGCAGGTCGCCGACGAAGCCGGTGCGGCCGATCATGGCGCCTGAAGTGATGGTGGAGCAAGTGTCGGCGAAGGCGAACTGGAAGATCCAGACGGCGAGGAAAGCTACGCCGGTGGACTCGTATGTTTCAGGTGCGCCCTGCAGGAAGAACCAGTGATAGCCGATGAAGCCGTTGCCGTGGCTGAACATGAATGCGAAGCCGATGGCGTAGAAACAGGATTCCGCAGAGGCAGGTGTCGACGATGCACTCCATCAACACGTTGACTGTTTCGCGTGAACGGCAGAAGCCGGCCTCAAGCATGGTGAAGCCGACCTGCATTCCGAAGACGAGGAAGGCAGCGATCAGCGTCCATGCAGTGTTGATGGGGTTGACGACGTCAGCTGCTTTCAAGGTTGAGTCAGCAGCGTAGACTTTGGCAAAGAACAGTCCAGTGACGCCCGCCATGATGAGGAGCGTGAGTCCCACGCCAGCCAACTTGCCGGCAAGCATGGTTGCTCCGTAGCGCTGCCACCTGGGCTCGTGTAGACGCTCTGCCAATCTCGATAGCTTCTGTGCAAAGGATAGAGATTCCCTTCGCTGCACAATGGCCTTCATCGTGTCGCTCCTCCGGTCTTATTTTTCTGGTGCGAAAACCACAAGCGCTCTGTGCTGTAAGAGGTGAGCGCGGCCCACTTGCGATTGAGACAGGAATGCACCGGCTCCGCTGCAGTGCAGGGAGATGTGCAGGTTGGATTGTGGAGTGGTCTTCCCTCGTTAAAGGCACTTTAAAGCGAAGGCAGCGGCGGAACAACTATACCTTGGTATACCTCGCGATTTTGGGGCGGATGACGCGACGAAGCCAGATGTGAAAGGCTCATGTGTGACATTGTCGGACGGCAGGAGGCAGTTGAATGCAGACGGATCTTCATCACGCGGGAACATATGCAGTGGCGCGTCTGGCAGGGTTTTCGCACGGCGAGGCGGCGACGATCGGGCATGCTGCGCAACTGGTGGACGATTCAAATTACAAGGGAACGATCACGTTCGACAATGGCACGTCGTATGAGGGCATTGCGTCTGCGCATACCAACTTTGACTTCGCCGATAACCGCGTGAACTCAGAGGACTATCAGGTGTGGCTGCCGTTTCATTTTCTCCCCGGCAATAACGGCGAAGGCGCGAAAGGCGCGCAGAATGTTCCGCTGTACCGAAGGCTGGTGTGTACGCCTGACAGCGCAACAACGGTGGACATGTGGGCCGATTGCCGCGCGAAGAAGGGCGATGCGAACGGCCTGCACCGGTTGGGAATTACGGCACATGTCTATTGCGATACATTTGCGCACCAGATGTTTCTGGGCTTTCGGCACACGGTGAATCGGGTAACGCACATTGAGCATACGAATCCGCCAGAGTCGAGTGTTCTGGACCGTATCAAGAGCCTGGTAGCGGATCAACTGGACCTGGGACATGGCGGAGCGTTGACGGATCCAGATCTGCCGTATCTCGAATGGAAATACGTGAACGGATATGGACAGGAGCGAACGGTCTCGAATCCGCAACTATATATGAGTGCTGTGCCGCGATTGTTTTCGCAGTTCATCTACTACCTCGGGCGCGACAAGAACACGGCTATCGGCGCGGCGGACCTGGCGGCGCTGGAAAAGCTGATTCGTGGCACGGTGGATACGGACCCGGTGCGGCGCGACGGAGTGTGGCTGACCGCGATCCGCGAAGGGGCATTCTCGTTTGGCACGTTGACGGACGAGGAGTTCGCGAGTGTGCAGTACATTCCGTTTGGCGAGGGCTCGTGGAGATTTTCGGCGCTGGGATCGGTGGAGGAAAAAGAGAAGCCTGGGCAGATCTTCCATAAGGAACCTGGATTTGAAAACAGCGACTGGAAGAAGTTTCACGATGCGCTACTCGATCACCAGACGATGGTGCTGAAGGGCATTCTGCCCGAGTACGGCTTGCCTGGGTCGTATGACGAGGCGAAGGGCAGAGGAGTGGACGCGGCCTAGCGTGCGTAGGTGAAGGTGCCGCAGAGATTGGTGGCGGTGGCGAGGACCTCGGGTTTGAAGGAGGGTGTGTCGTCGCCGGAGAAGAGAGCGACCTGAAGAGTGCGGCCGTTAGCCCAGGTGGCCATCCATTGAACATTGTCGGAGCCGCAGAGAGTGTTCTTGTGGAGGAAACGCTGGGCACCGGGGACGTTGAGCCGGTAGAGATTGCCAGCGCCGCCTATGGAGTTGGACGTGGCGGTGTCGGGATTGAAGAGTGCGTTGATTTCTGTAGGCTGCAAAGCGCGTATCTCGGCCAGCGAAAAAGAGAGGAAGTTGATCGCCACTTTTGTGCCGGAGATGCTGATGTCGCCGGTGATGGAGGTGGCGGTGTTGCTTGAGGCATGCCAGTAGCCTGTGTCCTGTGCGACGGCGGGAAATGCGCAAACGAGGAGGAGAGCGACGGGGAGGAGAGACAGCTTCATAACTTGAGGATAGAGCACAGAGAAGAGACTGGGGACCAGGGACACAGGGACTAGAGGCTGCCCAACGCAGTGAGGGACTAGCGTTTTTCTAGCGATTCCAGGATTGTCACGACTAATCCGGCGGCTGCAAGCGTCGCTGGAACCGAAAGTAGGGTAGCCGCAATGGTGCGGCAGATGATTCGTGCGGTCCACGTAGATTCGTCTCCTATATTCAGGAGGCTGAATATTGATAGCACTAATCCAAGCTGGGAGACTGCGAAAAAGACGATCGCGCAAAGGGCAAAATGCTGAGCACGCATAATGTCAAGCTCGCGGCCCGGCAGTCCGATGAGATCCCCGACAACGATACCGTTGGAAACGTAAACCAGCACTGAGAATGCGGCCAGTGCCGCGCAGATTGCGGCAAATAGTAAGCGCAACCATTCGGGGATTCGCTGGGGCCGCGGGCTGATCATTAAGTGAGGTTCGGAGCTCCGCCGAGATCGCCGCTCAGGTGTACGCCGTAGTCCGTCAAAAGGTTCCTGATCAGGAAGCATTGGGCATCCTCTAGAATTCCCTCTCGTGTAGAATCGGCGCTACTTCGGTACGTGGAGGTGATCGGCATGGGAGGCATGATCCCGCTGGGCGATGCGTCGCGACGGCCGGTGCAGATGCCGGTGGTGACGGTGACGCTGATCGTGGTGAATGTGCTGGTGTTTCTGCTGGAGCTGGCGGGCGGAGACCAGTTTGTGGCGACGTGGGCCGCTACGCCCGCAGTGATTACATCGGGGCATGCTTGGGTGACGATATTCACCTCGATGTTCATGCATGGAAGCTGGTCGCACATCATCGGGAACATGATTTTTCTGTGGGCCTTCGGGCCGGAGATTGAAGGCGCGATGGGGCGCGGACGCTACCTCGTCTTCTACCTGCTGGGCGGGCTGGTGTCGATGGGAGCGCAGATTGCGGCGTCGCCGATGTCGACAGTGCCGTCGCTGGGTGCAAGCGGCGCGATTGCGGCTGTGATGGGCGCGTTTCTAGTGACGTATCCGAGGGACCGGATACGATCATTGCTGTTTCTCTTCATCTTTGTGCGGGTGACGTATATTCCAGCGGGCCTGCTGGTGGGGTTCTGGTTTCTGACGCAGCTGGTGCATGCGGGAACCGTGGCAGGCGCGCAGCAGCAGGGCGGCGTGGCGTACATGGCGCATGTGGGCGGCTTTATCTTCGGCGCAGTGTTTGCGCGACTGTTTGAAGATCAGCGAAGATTGGCGGCGCAACGATTCGAGCGGTACTGAGATGGCAAACTCCGAAGACTCAACCGTGGCCGCCCTTTGAGAAAAGGAAGACGCCTGCGACGATGATGCCGACGAGGGTGAGGCCTTCAACGAGCAGAGCGTAGGAGATGAGGCGGCGCGCGCGAGAGAAGCGAGCGAGCCAGCGGCTGAGAGCGAAGACGGTGAGCATCACGGGAATCGCGAACAATCGAAAGATGCAAAGATCGCCCCAGTACCACTGATTGAGGAATGGGACGAAGGCGAAGATGACCGCAGCCGGAGCCGTGAAGCTGAGGGCGAGGAGAACTTTCGCGTAGGTTGTGTAGGCTGCCTCGGATTTTCTGATAACGAACCCGAAGGCGGCGGTGGGCACCAGCAAGAGCAAGAGGATGATGAGCTCAAGCGCGAGGTCGCCGCCAGCGTACATGCCGCCGGCCGCCTCGGCCTCCTGCGGGTTGTGTCGATAGAGCAGTATGCGCTGAAAGACGAGCAGAGCGGAGACGGCGACAACCACCGCATAGCTTGCCGCGATGAGGCGCAGCTGCAGGCGCGAGGTGGAGGGTTCCATGGCAGGGATTGTAGCGCCGGATATCTGGAATCGCCGTGGAAAATGCGGCGTATGATTCTTCCTGGTGAAGGGGGCAGGGTGAATTCAAAGGTCGAGATCTTTCTCGAGAAGGTCGAGAGATGGCAGGAGGAGTCGCGAAGGCTGAGGGCGATTCTTCTGGGCTTTCCGCTGAACGAAGAGTTGAAGTGGGGCGAGCCTTGCTACACATTCGGGGGGAAGAACGTTGTTCTGATCGGCGGATTCAAGGAGTACTGCTCGCTGCTGTTTTTCAAGGGCGCTCTGATGGCCGATCCGAAGCGCACTCTGGTGGCGCCGGGCAGGGTGCAGGTGGGGCGGCAGATACGCTTCACGAGCCTTCGCGAGATTATTGCGAAGGAATCGATTGTGAAGAGCTATATTGCCGAAGCGATTGAGGTGGAGAAGTCGGGCCTGCAGGCCAAGCTGAAGCCTCACTCGGCGTACGCGATTCCGGAAGAACTGCAGAAGAAGCTCGATGCAATGCCGCGCTTGAAAAGGGCATTTGAAGCGCTGACGCCGGGACGGCAGAGAGGCTACATCTTTCACATCTCGCAGCCGAAGCAGGCCAAGACGCGCGAGGCGCGCGTGGAGAAGTGCGTGCAGCGGATCCTGGATGGCAAGGGGATGATGGATTAGGAAGGGGCGGATAATCAAAGTCGCAGTTGGGATGTTGCTGTGCGCGGGGTCGCTATGTGCTCAACTGGGCTGGTCACCATCGAAGTGTCTCTCCTATGAACCCTCGATAGTGAGCATCGATGGGACACTCATTCGCAGGACATTTGCTGGTCCACCCAATTACGAGAGCGTTCGCAAAGGCGACCGAGCAGAGACCTACTGGCTTATCGAATTGCACTCTCCTGTCTGTGTGCTAGAGGACAAGGCAGACCCTGATCTGAACCCATCACAAGATCGAGTAACCGAGATGCAACTCGTGCTGACTCCTGACGAATACCAGACCAACAAAGGGATGCTGGGCAAGGACGTTGTCGCAAGAGGAACTCTTTTCGGCGCACACACGGGCCACCACCATACACCAGTTCTGTTGATCACCAAGTCGATGGAGCCTGCCAGTCGCTGAAATGCGGGCTAGCTGGTAACACGTTCCTACGGGTCAGCTTCGTAAGGATGCTTCAAGAACTCGTCGATGCTGTGTTCATTCCTCTTGGAGCCATTCAGCCATTGAACCTGCCATTCAGTGATGCGCTCGCCCGTTTTTCGTAGGAAATGGCCTTTCTGCGGTTCATCAATCCATTCGTGCTGGCGCACTAGAACCAAAGGAGGTTCGGACCCAGGAGTGCGATCGGAAAAGTCTAGCGCAGGTTCGTACTGAGCGAATGCAACGAAATAGTCTTGGCTGCCGTTCAAAGGTTTAGCTCCTTTGTCTGGATGCAACCACACTCGATATTCCAATACATCGTCGTAGAAATAGCCCGACCCGGAATGAGTGTCGGGTGGGTAAGTGCCTACTCCGCTCGGATCGATCGCAACGGGAAGTTTGCTTGCACCAACGATCTGATGATCAGCGCGGACGATCATGAAACCGGATCGCTGTTCATCGTCTTTGCAGCCGACGCTGAATATCGCGCTGAGCACAAGCAGTCGTGCGTATTTATGTCTCATTTAGATACGTGTGGGGCCGGTAATGACATGTTCCGGCGCTTGTTGGCTAACCGGAAGTTCACCCGAGGAGTCTTGGTTAGCAGTATCCGCACCGCTATTCGCTAATTCGAAGCAGAGGCGGCTTGGGTCGGGCCGATCTGTGTGCCGATGACTTCGCCGGAGACGACGATCTCGACGCGGCGATTTTTCTGGCGGCCTTGCGAGGTGCTGTTATCGGCTACGGGATTGGCCATTCCGTTTCCTTGTGCGGAGAGCACGCTTGTATCCAGACCTTGATTGACGAGGTAGTCGAGGACGGAGTCGGCGCGCGCTTGCGAGAGCTTCATGTTGAAGTCCGCGGTGCCGGTTGAGTCTGTGTATCCACCAATTGCAAGCTTCAGCGATGGATAGTTGAGAACGATGCCACTCAACTTGGCGAGGGCAATTTTCGCGTCGGTGTTGAGGTCGGCTTTTCCGGTGGCGAAGAGAACGTCGCCCATGTTGACGACGAGGCCGCGATCGGTGTCGGTGGTGGGAAGCACGCGATTGAACTGCTGAAGCAGCCGTTCGCGAAGCTCCTGCTTCTCTTTCTCTGCGGCGGCCTTTTGAGCTTCAGCCTGCTGACGAGCTGCTTCGCGCGCGGCGAGCTCAGCGTCGGCCTTCTGCTTCGCATCTGCTGCGGCTGCGGCTGCAGCGTCTGCCTGGCGCTGCGCCTCGGCGGCGGCTTCGGCTGCTGCGGCGTCTGCCTGACGTTTCGCCTCAGCGGCGGCTTCATCGGACTTTCGTTTTGCTTCTGCGGCATCGGCAGCGGCCTTGGCTTCAGCCTGAGCTCGAGCCGTAGCGGCGGCGGCTTCAGCTGCTGCGTCCTTCTCTTTCTGAATGCGTGCCGCTTCCTGCACCTGTACCGACAGAGCGCGAGCGTCCTCGGCAAACTGTGCGGTCTGGCGGGCCTCAGAAATGATGGTGTTGTTGTCTAACTTGGCGCTCACCGCGCTGTTCATCGTCTGCAGGCTTACGAGGGCTTTGGTGAAGGCTTGAGCAGCGTACTGATCGGCGAAGTGAGATTTTGCGATTTCGACGGCATTGCGCGCTTCGTATACCGAGAGCGGAGTTTTGGGATCGAGCGTCATTCCCAGCGGGTTACCGAGCTTCTGATACTGTGCCCGCTTCATCAGCTTGTAGTCGGAAACCGGGATGACCTTGCCCAAAGTGCTGCTCGTAGGCTCGCTCTGAAGCATGACCATCTCACTGGGAATGCTGACAGCGAAGTAAGGCTCAGCGGTGACGATGAGCGAGAATGCCTGCGCGGGGGTGGTTGCGCTGAGCTTGCCGTCTCCGTTCTTGTTGAGCAGCACCTCGCCGAGATTGTCGGTCCGCCCCTCGGGCGTGACATCCCAGAGGACGTAGGTCAGGAATTCGGCGCCAATTGCCGCCGCCGGCTTCAGGCCCTTCACTTCAATGTCCA
This sequence comes from uncultured Acidobacteriaceae bacterium, assembly GCA_963832465.1. Lineage (GTDB taxonomy): Bacteria > Acidobacteriota > Terriglobia > Terriglobales > Acidobacteriaceae > Telmatobacter. Next base: position 237,799 of record CAWHUJ010000013.1, on the reverse strand, counting down.
CGCTGGCGCGGTCGGCCTTGGATTTGATCTGCACCTTCGCCTGGCCATTCGCTCCGGTTGCGAGATCGGTGGCGACGAGGTTTACTTTGGTGCTGCCGGTGCCGACCTCGTAGCCTACGGCCGTGGCGGATTTCGTGGTGAGGGCGGATGCGGGCGTCGCCTGGGCCGCCTGATTCTGGCCATGCATGGCTGGAGTGGAAACTGCGAGGAGCCCGAAGCAGATCGCTGTTGCTAACATCTTCCCGCTGACGCGCACGTTCATCTCCCGTACCCCACGTGAAGTGACTCAGATCTCAATTCCAACGGCTGAGAGTGGTTGCGGACATTATAAGGCGGGGCGGATTGGCTTTCCGCGGGAGCTTGTACGCGCGAATCTTCGCGGGTAATCACCGGCCTTTCTGGAAGCCTGCGGAGGGCGCCTTTGGGAGCAGTGAGGGAGCAGCGGTCAGGAGCGGCTTCGATGATGTTTAGTAGTTCATAACGTAAAGTCCGGAATAGCTTTGCACGGCAATGAAATCCTGTGTCGAAAGGCCTGCAGGCGCGGTAGAATGCGGCGGAGCTTTCGCTGATCTTAAAGCAGAGTGGAACCTGATGGGCACTGTCAGGTCTTCGCGTTGTTGTGCGTAAGGGAAAGGATCGTGGGCCAGTGGATATGCGCAAGCTGCGTATCTTCTTCTATACCTCCATCTATGCGACGGCACTTACTGCCGGATCTGCGCTTGCACAGAATTCAACCAGTGCGGCTCCCGCGGCCCGCATCGTCGACCAGATCGACGAGGGCAGAGTTGTTGCCTTAAAAGGCAATACGGTGCCCGCCGCGACGAGCGCGAATGATCAGGGCGCAGTGAGGCCTGATCTTCGCCTTACAGACATGATCATGGTGCTGCGCAGAAGCCAGGAGCAGCAGGCGGCCTTCGATGAGTTCGTTGCAGGGCAGTATGATGCTTCGTCGCCCGACTTTCATCACTGGCTTGAGCCTGCAGAAGTAGGCGAGAAGTTCGGCCCCGCTCCAGCGGATATTGCGACGATCACGAATTGGCTCGCCGGCCACGGATTTTCGGTGGATGAGGTTTCGAAGGATCGGCTGTCGATCCGCTTCAGTGGAACGGCGGCACAGGTGCGCAGCGCGTTTCGAACGGAGATCCATAATCTTTCGGTGCGCGGAGAGCACCATATCGCCAATATGAGCGATCCTCAGATTCCTGAGGCGCTTTCGCCTGTGATTGCGGGAATCAAGGCCTTGCACGATTTTCGACCGAAGCCGCTCAACAGGCTTGGGAGCAAGGTGAAGCTCGATTCGCAGACGGATGCATGGGAGCGGATCGGAGATGCGAGCAACGAGTTCAACCTCACGACGACAGCGTCGCGATCGGTGGGCCCGCATCCTGATTTTGGTATCTCACCGTCGGGTGCATCGTACCTGGTGGAGGACGTCGCGCCTTACGATTTCGCAACGATCTACAATTTGCTGCCTTTGTGGAACGCGAATATCGATGGGACGGGGCAGACGATTGCGATCGCCGGGACGAGCGACATCAACACGAGCGACGTAGCATCTTTCAGGCAGGTGTTTGGACTGCCAGCAGGCACAACGCCGACGACGATTGTGGCGAATGGCGTGGATCCGGGGCAATGCGCGGTTACATATTTCCCAGGGTGCTTCTCCGGCGACCAGGTGGAGAACACGCTGGATGTGGAGTGGTCCGGCGCGGTGGCTAAGGGAGCGAATGTGGTGCTGGTGGTTTCCGGCCAGACCTCACCGACGACGGACACTGTGTATTCGTCGGCGAACTACGTCGTGCAGAACAATACCGCAAAGATTCTGAACGTGAGCTATGGGCTCTGCGAGTTGTTTATGGGCACATCTGGCAATGCGGCCTACAACAACCTGTGGGAGTCCGCGGCCGCCGAGGGTATCGCTGTCTTTGTTGCGTCGGGTGACTCGGGATCACCTGCGTGCGATCAGGGAATGAGCTCCACTGCCCCGTATGGCGCAGAGTACGGGCTCACGGTGAGTGGCATGGCATCAACACCGTACAACACGGCGGTAGGCGGCACAGATTTTACGTGGTGCAAACCAGCGATCGGGTCGACCGGGAATTTCACGGGCTGCTCGACAGCCGCACCCTACTGGACGACGACGAACTCGAGCACGGGCGCCAGCGCGATCGGATATGTACCGGAAGTTCCATGGAACGACAGTTGCGCCAGTCCCGGAGGGGCGGGGTATCTCAAGTCGGTCGCGACGTTTCTTGGAATATCAGGCGTTACAGATGGTGAGACTGCGTGCGATTTTGTAATGGCCCATTTTGCATCGATCGAACAGCAATATGGAGTGAACCTTTCAGGATTTGTGTATCCGCTAGGTGCGGGCGGCGGCGCGAGTAACTGCACGACGAGCGACGGGTCGACGGCGGCGAGCTGCGCGGCAGGGTATGCGAAGCCCGCATGGCAGGCGGGCGTAACCGGCATACCGAACGACGGAAAGCGCGATATTCCGGATGTGGTTTTCTTTGCTTCGAATGGATTTCTGGATAGCGCGTACCTGATGTGCATTTCAGCTGGGGGGACATGCGTGAGCTCAACATCGCTTTCGTCCGAGCCGGTAGCGCAGGAAGTGGGCGGCACCTCGGTTGCCTCTCCGGCGATGGCGGGCGTAATGGCGCTGATCAATCAGAAGACCGCAGCTACGCAGGGAAGTCCGAATGCAGAACTGTACAAGCTTGGAGGGAAGCAGACGTATTCAAGTTGCAGCGCCGAGACGGGGAAGGTGAGCAACGGATGCTATTTCAACGATATTGACTCGGGCACGATCGCGATGCCGTGCCTGCTGGGTGCGTTGAATTGCACAGTGCTTCACACCGGCGATGCATGGGGGCTTTTGACAGGGTTCGCGGCGACAACGGGATTTGATAATGCGACCGGACTGGGATCGCTGAACATTGCGAACGTCGTGAATGGCTGGGCGAGCACGCTGGGAACAGCGAAGGCCACGGTCACGGTGACGCCCTCGCAGAACACAATGCTGCTGAGTGACAGCCTCAACGTGACGGTTGCCGTGAGCGGCGCGAGTGGCACACCGACGGGCACGGTTGCGCTGGTTGGCGGAGGTTACACGGCGACTGCTGCGACGCTTTCAAACGGCAGTGCGACGTTTGCGATTCCGGCAAACAAGCTGAGTGCGGGGAGCGACACGCTCACGGCAAGCTATGGAGGCGATGCAACGTATGGTGAGGCGACGGGAACCGCTACTGTGACGGTAAACAAGCTGACTCCGACGGTGAGCGTGCAGGCGAATCCGTCGACGATAGGTGCAAATACGCAAGTGAATGTGACTGTCACAGTGACGGGGAGTGGGCCAACGCCGACAGGGACTGTAACGCTGGCCGGCGGTGGATATACGTCAGCCAGTTGCACGATTGGAACCGGCGGTGCGTGCTCTCTCACCATTCCACAAAATGCGCTCGCGAACGGGACGGATACCCTGACGGCGAATTATAGCGGGGACACTCTCTACGCTTCGGCAAGCGGAACGACGAGTGTCACCGTGAATGCGCTGACGCCGGTGGTCAAAGTGACTCCGGCAATCACAAGCCTGGATACAGCCACTGCGCTACCCGTCACAGTTACGGTAACGGGCACGGGCCCAACCCCCACAGGAAACCTCAGCTTGAGCGGAAGTCCTGGCAATGGATCTTCGTCTGCGGGCACGCTTTCAGGAGGTAGTACGACTATCACTGTAAATCCGGGATCTCTTACACCCGGAACAGTTACGGTAACTGCCGCTTACGCGGGAGATACCAATTACCTGCCGGCAAATGGAACGGCAACGGTAACTGTGACGAAGGCAACGCCGACGATTACCGTAACGCCCTCAGCAACCAGCATTACATCGAATCTCCCGCTGACACTGTACGGATCAGTGAGCAGTCCGGCAGAGGCGCCTAGCCAAGGAATGATAACGGTCAGCAGCGGCGCGTTTTCGACCACCGGCTTCGTGCTCGGCGGCGCATTCACGATCTTGATTCCCGGAGGAAGCCTGAGCGGGGGCGCGGATGTTCTCACCGTCACCTATAGCGGCGATTCTCTTCTCAACGCGGCCTCGGGTTCGACTACGGTTGCAGTTACCCAGTGGACTCTGGCGCCGTCGTCGGTTACGGTTACTCCCCATCGGGCGGCATTGGTACCGGGCAGGCTCTGGTACTCAGCGTCTCTGTGAGCGGGGCGTATGGAACTCCGACGGGAACTCTCAGCACAACAAATGGCTCAACCGTTTCGCAGGGGTATCTGTATCAAGGCGCCGGAAGTGTCACGATTCCCCCCGACACGTTCAATGCCGGGACTGCAACGGTAACGGTGAATTACAGCGGCGACGCGACGTATCTGCCGAGCAGCGCGACGGCAAACGTGACGGTGGTTCAGTCGCAGTATTCACTCGCGGCGTCCGCGGCGCCAGCTGTAACCGCAGGCGGCACGACCGACTCGATGATTACGATCAGCTCGAGCACGGGATATACGGGGACGATCAGTCCCACATGTTCGCTGACGTCGCAGCCAAGCGGTGCGGTGCATTTGCCGACGTGCCAGGTGGAGAACCCCTCGGTACCGCTGGATTGGCCTTTCACCAGTGCGTCTGCGGAAGTGGAGGTATATACCACTGCGCCGACGGGGAACGCGTTGATGAGGCCGAAGCTGCGTCGCGGCGGAAGCCTGTTAGATGCAGGCGAGGGTGTGCTGGCGTTCGTTGTGCTGCTGGGGATTCCGGCGCGCAAGCGCAGGTGGAGATCTCTGATCGGCGTGATCGTGCTCCTGATGGCGCTTGGCGCGTTGAACGCGTGCGGAGGTGGAGGCGGAAGCAGCGGCAATGGAGGCGGTGGTGGCAACAACAGCCAGACGCCCGGGACGACCGCCGGAACGTACACGTTTACGGTTACGGGAACCGGCAACCCGGCAGTGACGCCGGTGCCGACAACGACCTTTACGGTGCAGGTGAATTAGCGGGGCATCGAATAACGGGCGGGATCGCGCTGTGGCTGCGGCATGGCGCCGGCGAGCATGAGAAGAGTGCCGGCGAACATGAGGGTGTCGAAGAAATAGTTGAGGCCTTCGAGATTGGCGTGTTCGGCCACCGCTTTGGGTACGTATACGACGAGCACTGTGAAGAGCACCGTAAGCCCCAGAGCTGGCGCAGCTGCGCGTGACTTTCTCCCGATAAGCAGGAATGGGCCGGCGACGGCGTAGACGGCGGCCGTAAGCCAGGTCCAGAGAGCGTGCCCGGGGATCCACGTGGGCGTCATCGCTTCAAGCGGAATGCCGGGGACGTGGTCGCCATGCATGAACTGCTGAACGCAGTAGACGAGCACCGGAATTGCGACGAAGTATCGCGCAATGGTGGCGAAGGCGTGCGCAGCACGCGGGTGCTGCTGCGCACTAAGGCCGGCAGCCAGCGCCAGAGCGCCGCCGCTGAATGAGAGTTCTCTCAACATGAGCGCAAGAGCGAAACGATTCTGCGGAATCTGCGCCCAGGCAGGCGCGTCCATAAGCACGACGAAGAGGAAGAACGTGGCAGCAAGCAGGCTCGCAGCGAGGCGCGTTTGGATGCCGGTGACCAGACTCAGCGCGGCTGCGATAAAGCAGGCGCCGACGAGGTAGACCCAGAACTCGTGCCACGGAATCCACGCGGGGACGATTGAAGCGATCCCTTTGGTCTGAGTGAAGTGTTCGGTGCCGAAGGCCGCGACGGCCACTGCGTAGCAGAGCGGTCCGAGGAGAATCAGCTTGTCGAAGCCCTGCGCCGCTTGCCAGCTGCCGCGAAGCAGGAGCGTGACGAGCCAGATGGCAGCAATGACTCCAGCGACGGCGTAAGACCAGATTACGTCGCCGGGAATTAGGACGAGAGCCATGACTGCGCATGAATTTACTACGCTGCACCTCACTGTGGTCGCCGATTATCGCAGGAAGACACTGTAGGCCAACTCCGTAAGGCGGGTTGCCAAAATGTGGCAAGACGGTGCAGAACAAGGACGAAGTGGCCGCGAGAAGGCTTTCGCAGGAGCGCTTGGAAAGCGCGAAATTCTTTTGAAGCAGGCCGGAAATCCGGTCAATCCAATTCTTTGAGGTGGGATATGCGGCTGAAACCTTTCCTGCTCGATGAGTGGCTGGACACCTACGAACACGGCATCGAATTCAATCTCGCGGCAAGCACAGGGCCGGCCTGGTCTCTGAACGAACTTCTCGGCCCGGCGACTGACGAAGAGCGCGATCGCTTCCTCAATCACAAAGTTGTCTATGGCCGGCCGGCGGGCTCCGACAGCCTGCGTTCGGCAATCGCAGAGATGCACGGTGTCGAGGCGGATGCCGTACAAGTGGTTACCGGAGCATCCGAGGCACTGCTGATCCTCATGTGGCTGGCCGCTGAGCCGGGAGCTAACGTCATCCTGCCTCAACCCGGTTTCACTACATTCTCGGCATTACCCGAATCGCTGCGCATTGAGACCCGCAACTACGCAATTCGCCGGGAAAACGACTTCCGCTTCGACGTCGAGGAAATCAAGAGGCTCGCCGATCGCAACACCAAGCTGATCCTGATCAACAGCCCGCACAATCCCACCGGCGCCACCATCGGCGATGCTGAGCTCGATGATCTGCACGAGTTCACGTCATCCCGCGGAATACAGCTGGTCAGCGACGAGGTCTATCACCCCATCTTTCATGGGGAGCCAACTCAATCGGCCTCGCGCCTGCCGCACGCGACGGTTATCCACGATTTCTCAAAGGCCTTTCCCCTCTCTGGGATTCGCACCGGCTGGATGATTGAGCACGATGCTAAGCGCCGCAAGGAATACTGGACCGCGCGCACGTATTTCTCCATCACCAACAACTCATCGGGCGAAATTCTGGCGGAAATTGCGATGCGCAACCGCGATATTGTGCTCGGCAAAACGCAAAGAGTAGCGTCAGAAAATCTCAGGCTACTTGACAGCTTCCTAGCCGGGCATCGCGAGACGATTGGGTGGATTCGTCCTCGCGGCGGCATGACTACATTTCCCTGGCTGCTGAGCGGCGAGAACAGTCGCGAATTTTGCCGCGCTGCTGCGCAGCGAGGTATTTTGCTTGCGCCCGGGGATTGCTTCGAGGAACCTCAACATTTCCGGCTCGGCTTCGCGGCAGTGTCAGACAGATTCCCTGACGCGTTGGATCGGCTGGGAGAGCTCGTCAGAAGCAGGTCAAGCAGCCGGTCAAGCGCCAATATGCAAAGGGTTTCGGCTAGTCGCGTCACTCACGCAACAACGCATCTGAACGAAACTCTCCTGTTGGCTCGTCACTCGAACGGGGTGCCGACGACGCAGAGGCGTATACTTCCGGCGGAAGGCGACCGGATTCTGTGACAGACGTTCGCATAGCCGATTGCGTTTGCGCGGTGCTGCTAACGTGCGCCGCTGCAACCGCGATATCGCAAGAGTGGCCAGCTGATTTGCCGGCCCCAGACGTTCCGAGGCAGCGGGATGAAGCGAGAGGGCTGATCCAACTGGATGTTGTGGTGACCGCTAAGTCCGGAGAGCCGGTGGTGGGGCTAACCGCGCAGGACTTTTCCTTGCTTGAGAATGGGCAGGCGCAGAAGATTCTCTCCTTTCAGGCGTTCGATGGGGTCACGGCGAAGGCCGATCCGCCGGTTCAGATCATCCTGGTGCTCGACACAATCCAGTTGCCTGAAGAGCTCGCGCGCAAAGAGCGTGTTGCGGTGGAGAGCTTTCTGCGCGAGAACGGCGGAAAGCTGGAGCGGCCGACGTCGATCTATTGGCTTACCGACCTGGGGTTTTGGACCGTAGCGCATCCGTCTGGCGATGGCCGAGTGATGGCTCGCGATATTGAGCACAGCGATATAAGGCTGGTGCGACCGGTTGCTGGAAGCCAATTGGCGGGAGTTCCGCGATCCGCGACAGCAGCAGATCCCGCGCCAGAGTCGGCGCTGAAAGCCCTGGGGCAGATTGCGAGTGCGGCAAGAAGAGCGCCCGGAAGAAAGCTGCTGATCTGGATCGGACCTGGGAGCGGGATAGGAAGCGGCGCGGGAAATATCACGATTGGCGGTCTTGGAGTGGGTAACTCGCGTCCGCAGAAACCCTTTTACACTGTCTGTTGGTTTTCGACGCTGCTGCGCGATGCACGGGTGGCACTCTACAGCCTTGCCGTTGGGGAGACGGAACCGAGCCTGCAATATAAGAGCCACCTTGGAGGCGTGGAATCCCCTCAAAAGGCGGGGTATCCGAATCTCGATCGGAAAGTGCTTGCTGTGCAGAGTGGTGGGCGCGTGATGGATGAGAGCTTCGACTTAGTGAAACAGATCAAGGATTGCGTGCGGGGTGCAGATGCGTTCTACACGCTGACCTTTGATCCTGCGCATGCGGACCACACGGATGAGTATCACGAATTAAAAGTGCAGATAGACAGGCCGGGGCTGACGGCGAGAACAACGACGGGGTACTACGATCAACCTTTCTACTCGGTTGAGCGGATTCCGGCGGTGCAGCGGATCAGCGTGAAAGAACTGGGGACGCTGGTGGATATATCGGCGGGCACGTCAGACGGCGACCTTGCGCGGCAGTTGAGCGAGCTGGAACTGACAGAACGACTGAGCGGGGCGAGGCTGGCTGCGATCGCTTCGAAGATGCGCGGGAAAAAGTCGCAAATGGCCCTGGTGGTGCTGGCGGACGCTTCCACGTTCTTCGATCCCCCGGCAGATGAGATTCCTCGCGACGCGGTGCCGGATGCCACGGCACAGCGGCAAATGCTGGCGAAGACCGCGGATTACCTTAAGAACGCGATCCCTAAGCTGCCCAACTTGTTTGCGAAGCAGGTGACGGTGCGTTATCAGGAGACGCCCCAGTTCCACGAGGGTCCGACGAACGTTGAGTATGAGCCATTGCATGTGACCGACACACTGAAAGCGACGGTGCACTATCGCGGAGGATTTGAGATTGCGGATTTCGAGAAGAAGCCCCGAAAGCTGAATAAGCGCGATCCAGAATTGATTACATACGGCACGTTCGGGCCCGTGCTGGAGGGCGTGATGCACTCGATTGCAGAAGACGGCAGGATGACCTGGAGCCACTGGGAACGGGGAGCGAGCGGCACCATAGCGGTGTTCCGCTATGTGGTTCCGGCCGATAAGTCACTCTACCAAGTTGTTCTCTGCTGCACCCCAGATGGGGATGGCAGCGGGGTATTTCTGCGATATGCGGGTTATCACGGTTTGATTGCGATCGACCCCGCTAGCGGGGCGATTCTGCGGCTGGGGTGGGAAGCAGAGTTGAAGTCGACAACCCCGCTGACGAAATCGGCAATGATGATCGACTACGGTCCGGTGCAGATTGCGGGGAAGACGTATATTTGTCCGCTGAGGAGTATCTCGATCGCGCGCATGCGCTCGGTGGATACTCTTGGGGAGTGGGATGAGAAGTTCATGACGTGGGGGCCTTACGCGACGATGCTGAACGATATCGCGTTCAGCGGCTATCACGTATTTCGCTCGGAATCGCGCGTGCTGCCCCAATTCGATGAAGCAAGTCCGAAGTGAATTGAGATAGCGCGACTTTTCCGGTAGTCAGATGTTGGCTAACCGGAAGTCACGGTGCGGCGAACCGGGCGCGAGGCAGATTGGGCTGCCGAGATTTCGGGGGATGTTGCGGGGTTAGAGGCTAAAATTTAAGCATGACAGATCGTATGGACACGTCTTCCTCGTCTCGTTTTGCGCTCTCGCTTGCCCAGGTCGATCCGGAAGTGGCGGCGGCTATTGACCATGAGACTCTTCGGCAGCATGAGGGGCTGGAGATGATAGCCAGCGAGAACTTTGTCTCGGAGGCGGTGCTGGAGGCGGCGGGTTCGGTCTTCACCAATAAATATGCCGAGGGGTATCCGGGGCGGCGCTACTACGGCGGGTGCGAGTACGCCGATGTGGTGGAGAATCTGGCGCGGGATCGCGCGAAGCAGATCTTCGGGGCGGAGTTTGCGAATGTGCAGCCGCACTCGGGGTCGCAGGCAAACGCTTCGGCGTACATGGCGGTGCTGCAGGCGGGCGATACGATTCTGGGACTTGACCTGGCGCATGGCGGCCACCTGACGCACGGGCACAAGCTGAGCTTCAGCGGGAAGCTGTACCGCACGACGTTCTACACGGTTCGCCGCGAGACGGAGACGATCGATTACGACGAGCTGGAGGCGATTGCCGAGCGCGAGAAGCCGAAGGCGATTATCGGCGGTGGCAGTGCGTATCCGCGGTTGTGGGATTTTGCGCGGATGCGGCAGATTGCGGACAAGGTCGGCGCAGTGTACGTCTTTGATATGGCGCATATTGCCGGGCTGGTGGCGGGAGGAGCACATCCTTCGCCGGTGTCGCATGCGCACATTACGACGACCACGACGCACAAGACGCTGCGCGGGCCGAGGGCAGGGCTGATCCTGTGCGGCAAGAACTACCAGGTGGGCGAGAAGCCGGATCAGACGATTGGCGCCGCGGTGGACAGGGCAGTGTTTCCTGGGCAGCAGGGCGGCCCGCTGGTGCACATCGTTGCCGCGAAGGCAGTGGCCTTCGGTGAGGTGCTGCGGCCGGAGTTCAAGACGTACGCGCAGCAGACAGTGGCGAATGCGAAAGCGCTGGCACAGGCACTGAAGGAAGCTGGGTTCAGGATTGTGTCTGGCGGTACCGATAACCACCTGATGCTCGTGGACGTGTTCGAGAAGGGCATTCTGGGCTCGGAGGCTGAGGCAGCGCTGGGCAAGGCTGGTATCACCGTCAACAAGAATGCAATTCCGTATGACACGAATCCGCCGCTGAAGCCGAGCGGAATCCGGATCGGGACGCCGGCGCTGACGACGCGCGGCATGAAGGAAGCGGAGATGCGGCAGATTGCAGCGTGGATCGGTCAGGCGCTGGAGAAGCGCAACGACGATGCCGCGCTGGAGCGGATTCGTGGCGAAGTGGCTGAGCTGGCGAACAAGTTTCCACTCTACGCGTGGAGAAGGACGCCGGCCGCGGTGGTGGCGTAACAGGGCAAGCCTATCTAATCGGCAATCAGCGTTGACGTGCGTGGTTTGATCTGCGAAGCAACAACCCACGCCGCCGCTGCAATTGCCCAGCTGATCCAAAACGCAGTCCACGCCAGACGTGTTCTCGGCCCCATCAGGAGCGAAGGGCCCCAGCACAACAGCGCAAAAAGGCTGATCATGATGGCCTCGGCGGTGGCAGCCACTCGTGGCCAGATGCGCAGCAGAACACCCAGACCGCATGCAATCTGCCCTACGCCTGTCACATAGCTCCAGATCACGCGAAACGGCATCCATGCTGGGACCAGATCATAGGTTGGTTTTACATAAATTAGGTGGGCGAGCCCGATCGGCACGAGTGAGGCGCCGAAGAGGATGGTCGCGTTCCTTACTCCGCGCGAGCCAGTTAAGAATCCCCAATCGAGTTCACTGAACTTTGCAAAGAGTACCCAACCGCCTGAGAGCAATACGGTGAGTTCGCCAAGGCCGAGCCAGACAGCCTCAATCTGGGGAGCGACCACGATTGATGGCACCTTGAGAAGCGACCACAGGAAAAAGTAGGGGAAGAGGATGCGCACAGACCACTTTGCCGAGGACGCGAAGAGCAATCCGGCGCCGCATACGAGCATCAGTATGCCCGATGCGTAGGCCAGGGCTGTCCGTCCCGGAACCCAGGGAGCCACGGGTTGCCATACCATCGCAAAGTCGCCGACGACCAGTGCGAGGACTCCAAGTCCCATCATTCCAAGGCTGAAGAGGACGCGCTCGGGTGACGGGGCGGTCGCCTCGCGGGTTGGTGTCATCACGATCCCGCTCATCTGGGCAACATTCGTTTTCATCGCAAGCGATGGTGAACCGGGCACTGACCCGCGTCAACGAATGTGATTCCAACCGGAGCGGCGACGGTCTCAGCGGGAAAAAGCGGGGTGCGCGTGACGGCAGATCAAGCGCGGGGCAGGGAACCGGCAGCCTCGCGGGCGCGTATGAATTTGTGACGGGACGGGTGTCTGTGGCTGCGAGCCGGGAACGCGGGCCGGCCATTTCATCGTCTAATGGAAGACAGAGGCTGGAACGAACCGGGAGAAGAGCTGGGCTAGAGATTTCCCGTAGACTGAAAGAGATGCGCCAGCCGTTCGGGCTCGGCTGCTTCCTGGAAAGTTGAACTATGAAGCTGATAGAGGCCTTCAAACTCGCGCTGCAGTCACTGTGGGCGAACAAGCTGCGGTCGATCCTGACGCTGATTGGCGTGGTGATGGGCGTGGCATCGGTAATTATGGTGCTGACGCTGGTGCAGGGTGCGAAGCGGTACGTTTCAACGAAGCTGTCGGGTTACGGCGCAGATGTGTTCACGGTGACACGAATCCCGGAAGTGATTTTTTCCGCGGAGGAATACCTCAGCTACCAGAAGCGCAAGATTCTGCGCATGGACGACTACGAGGCAGTCAAGGAAGCGTGTACGGAGTGCACTGAAGTTGGGGCGTTGCTCAACAAGTCGACCAACGTGGTGGCGAATGGCCACTCGAGCAACAACACGAGCGTGCGCGGGTATACGGCGACGATGATGTCGCTGAACAATATTGATATTGCGGTGGGGCGCGGGTTCACGCCTGTCGATGTTGATCACGCGACGAAGAACGTGATCGTGGGCTACGACATTGTGGACAACCTGCTGGGGAACGGTGATCCTCTGGGCAAGGAAATCCGCGTGGATGGTGTGCCGTACACGATTATCGGCGTAGGTGACCGGCAGGGGAAGACGCTGGGCCAGTCGCAGGATAACTGGGTGGCGATCCCGATCACGACGTACCAGCAGATCTACGGCTACAACGACTCGGTGGACATTTATGCACGGGCTTCGGGTGGCGCGGCTGTGATGGAGCGGGCAGAAGATCAGGTGCGTGTGCTCATGCGGTCACGGCGGCATGTGGCTCCAGGTAAGCCCGATGATTTTGACCTGACGACCAACGACACTTTCCTGGACATCGCAAACCAGTTGCTGGGCGTGTTTGCGTGGGTGGTGCTGGGGCTGGGATCGATCGCGCTGGTGGTAGGCGGCGTGGTGATTATGAACATCATGCTGGTGAGTGTGACGGAGCGAACGCGCGAGATCGGCGTGCGCAAGGCTCTGGGCGCGAAACAGCGGGATGTGCTGATGCAGTTTCTAATTGAGAGCGCATCGCTGGCGCTGGTAGGCGGGGTGTTCGGCGTGATGGGCGGCGTGCTGGTGGGCAAGATTATTACGCTGGTGGTGGGCTTTCCGACAGCGGTACCGTTGTGGGCAATTTTTCTGGGACTGTTTCTGGCAACCAGCGTGGGCATTTTCTTCGGCGTGTATCCGGCGAGCAAGGCGGCTCGGCTTGATCCGATTGTGGCGTTGCGATCGGAGATGTGATGAAGGCAGCTACTAGCTTCTAGCTGACAACTGAGATTTTCTTGAATCGAGAGCTTCGACATGGCGCAAGGACACACACGGGAATCGATCAAAATGGCGCTCGATACGCTGCGCGCGAACAAGCTGCGCTCGGGGCTGACGATTCTGGGCATTGTGATCGGCGTGACGACGGTGATTACGATCTCGTCGGTGATCAACGGGCTGAACAACCGCGTGTCGGACTTTGTGAGCTCGCTGGGATCGAATGTGTTCTGGGTGTTCCACATGCCGGTGATCGGCGTGCGGCCGACCACTGAGATGCTGGCGCGCAAGAAGCTGACAGCTCGACGACGTGCTGGCGCTGCGCACGCTTGCCGCACGTGGTGGCCGCGGACGGCGGCTTCCAGCATGTGAAGGCGCAGTTCCGCGTGGGCGACGTGAGCGTGAAGTATCAACGGCAAGAAGGTGGCGGGCACCATTTTGACGGGCTCGACGCCGCGCAGGTCGCGACGTGAGCGACCTGACATTGCTTCAGGGCCGGATGTATACCGATGAGGAAGACCAACGCGGAGCGCATGTGATGCGTGCTGGGGCACGACACCTGGGAGGAGCTATTCGGCGATCGAGACGCCATTGGCAAGGAAGTGGCTATCGAGAGCGGGCTCTACACGGTAATCGGCGTGACTCGACAAGCAGAAGCAGCCTTTCGGCGGCGGCAAGAATCCATGGACAACCAGGTCTATTTCCCGCTGGGCACATTCCACAACCTGCATCCGGAAGAGAAGGATATGTGGGTGGCGGTGAAGTACGACGACCCGAAGAACAAGGCGCTGGTGCAGGAAGAGATTCGCGAATTGCTGCGAGTGCGGCGCAAAGTGCACGGTGCAGAAACCGGATGACTTTGAGATCTTTGGGCCGGACACGCTCTCCAAGCTGTGGGACCAGCTGACCGGCGGGCTGGTGCTGTTCATGATTGCGGTATCGAGCGTTGGCCTGATGGTGGGCGGCGTAGGCGTGATGAACATCATGCTGGTGAGCGTGACGGAGCGGACGCGGGAGATCGGCGTGCGCAAGGCGATTGGCGCGACCAAGCGGACGACTACTGACCCAGTTCACGACCGAAGCGGTGACGCTGTGCGCGGTGGGCGGAGTGATTGGCGTGATGGTGGGAGCGGTGCTGACGTGGATTATTTATTTCCTGCCGATCGGACTGCCGGCGACGCTGTCGACGATGTGGGTGTGACGGGATTTCTGGTGTCGTGCGCGATCGGGCTGGTCTTCGGGATTTATCCGGCATGGAAGGCGTCGACGCTGGATCCGATTGAGGCGCTCGGTACGAGTGAGATCTGCGAAGCGCTCGGAACAATTAACCTGTAAGTGATGCGTACGGGCCTCCCCTTTTCTTCCCTAATTTTGTTTTGTGCTCTATGCGGTGCGACCAGCTCGCCCGCACAGAGCGTCGCTGAATCGGCTCCTATAAAGCTGCCGGTGGAATACACGAACGGTCATTTGTTCGTAGATGTGGACGAAGCGCAGCTAGGTCGCTTGCATTTGCTTCTTGATAGCGGCGCGGAACGCACATATATCTCAGCAGCGCCTTCCTCAAAAGTTTCATCTTCGCATCGCACCATCTCCATTATTGGCGGCGGCCCGGGAAGCCCCGACCGCGCATATCGAACCGCCAGGGTCGACATCCGATTCGGAGAGCGCGTTCTTTTTTCGGGAGACGCCATGGTTCTCCCGTTCAATGAGCAACTGTCCAAAGCGCTCGATCATCCGTTGAACGGAGTTCTTGGCTGGGACTTCTTCGAACGATGGTGCGTGCGAATCGATTACACAGCTCAAATGGTTACGCTCACGGAGCCGGATCAATGCAGTTCGCCGAAGCCGCACGCCGTTGTGAGCGGTGACTGGTCCCATCATGGATTTTCGCTGCCCACCGAGATCAGCATTTATGAACTCCAAGATCGTTCATGCCGATCTTCACGTGGATACAGGGACCGATGCTTCGTTATTTCTCCGGCCGAGGTTTCGAGAGGCGGCCGGGGTTGATTCGCGATCAGCCGAAACAGCGATGCCCGGAGTGGGGATGAATGGCGCTTACACATCCGACCTGATTCCAATCAGAGCCGTCAATATAGGCCGAGGCAAATTGACCTTCGACGGTGGGCACATAGTGATTGGCCGCGCGGGCTCCTTTACCAAGACCCACTGGTGGAGCAATGGAATTAAAGAGGCCGCTCTAAACAAGGACGGGAGAGATTGGAAATGCATTTCTGAGTCTGGGCGTAATTACCTTCGATCCGGTGAGGCACTGTCTTCACTTTGAGCAGAATCCAACGACGACCAACACTCAAGGGGCTCGAGTAGTCTTTCTCTTGCTGTAATTGCCCAAGTTGGGGCGCATTGTCAGCCTGGAGACTTTTGCGCATTATCCACAACTAATGGGCTTGCGCTGAAATCAGGACCCAACGTATAGTTGAGCCTTATTCCGAGGTCTCTCCCAAGGAGAATGAAAAGGGAATCCGGTGAGAATCCGGAACTGCCCCGCAGCGGTAAGCAGGTACGAAAGCCACGATGACACTGGAGCGACCGGCTCTGGGAAGTCCGGGATTAGGTAGGAGCCTGCGAAGTCCGAAGACCTGCCATGGAAAATTCGCTGGCGCCTCCGAGGGGAGGCGAGGTGGCAATGGCTTGTCTCCTTCCCGCTCAGGGATTTTTCGGCATTGTTTCTTCGCATTTCTTCAGAGGCCAGAGGAGATGCCCGATGGCCACGACCGCAGACCGCATACAGATTCAATCGACGCTTGCCGAGATCACATCCGGGATTTCCTGTTCGGGAAGAGACTCCGGTGATGCATGTGCGCAAGCGCAATGGTCGGGCTGGAGCCGGTGGATGTGAACAAGATCGTGCGCGCGGTGCAGCGGTCGCACATGGGCTGACGCATGTCGATGCGATCCGTGTTGCGTCGAAGACAATTGGCGGGCTGTACGACGGGGCGACGACGCGGGAGCTGGATGCGATTTCGATCGACACGGCTGCGTCGCTGATTGCGGAGGAGCCGCAGTATTCGCGGCTGGCGGCGCGGCTGCTGCTGGCAACGATCGTGAAGGAGGTGTCGGCGCTGAACCTGCACTCGTTTTCGCAGGCGATTGCGTACGGGCATGCAGGAGGGCGTGGTGAGCAAGGCGACGGCGGAGTTTGTGCAGACGCATGCGCGCAAGCTGAATCACGCGATCGACGATGAGTTCTCGGACCGCTTTGAGTACTTTCGGTCTGCGGACTGTGTATGACCGCTATCTGCTGCGCGATCCGCATCTCGCGGGAGGTGATCGAGACGCCGCAGCACTTCTTTCTGCGCGTGGCGTGCGGGCTGGCGGGAACGCCGCATGAGGCGATCGAGTTCTATCGCCTGATTGCGTCGCTGGATTACATGCCGTCGTCGCCGACGCTGTTCAACTCCGGGACGAAGCATGCGCAGATGTCGTCGTGCTATCTGCACGATTCCCCGCTGGACTCGCTGGAGAGCATCTACGACACGTACAAGAATGTTGCGATGCTGTCGAAGTTTTCCGGCGGCATTGGGCTGGCGTTTCATCGCGTGCGCATCGGAGGGCTCGCTGATTCGCGCGACGAATGGGCTTGTCGAATGGCATTGTGCCGTGGCTGCGGACGCTGGATAGCTCGGTGGCGGCGGTGAATCAGGGCGGCAAGCGCAAGGGCGCGTGCTGCGTCTATCTGGAGCCGTGGCACGCGGACATCGAGCAGTTTCTGGAGCTGCGCGAGAACACGGGCGACTGGCGCGGCGCACCTACAACCTGAATCTCGCGAACTGGATTCCGGACCTGTTTATGCAGCGCGTCGAGGCGGACGGCATGTGGTCGCTCTTCGATCCGAAGGATGTGCCGCAGCTGCCTGACCTTTTCGGCGAGGCGTTCGACGACGGCGTACGAGAAGGCCGAGGCCGACAAGCTCTATCAGCGGCCAGATCAAGGCGCGCGAGCTGTATGCGCGCATGATGCGCTCGCTGGCTGAGACCGGCAACGGCTGGATGACCTTCAAGGATGCGACGCAACCTGAAGTGCAACCAGACGGGCAAGCCGGGAAATGTGGTGCACCTGTCGAATCTGTGCACGGAGATCACAGAGGTGACCTCGAGCGACCAGACGGCGGTGTGCAACCTGGGCTCGAGTGAACCTTGCGCGGCATGTGACGGCCGATGCGAGCGGCAGGTTGCGCTTCGATTTCGAAAAACTGGCGATGACGGTGCGGGTTGCGGTCCCGATGCTGGACCGCGTGATCGATATCAACTACTACCCGATTGGCCACGCAGCGAGCTCGAATGCGCGTTGGCGGCCGGTGGGATTGGGCGTGATGGGCTTGCAGGATGTGTTCTTCCTGCTGCAGCTGCCGTTTGATTCGCCGGAGGCGCTGGCGCTTTCGACGCGCATCCA
This sequence comes from uncultured Acidobacteriaceae bacterium, assembly GCA_963832465.1. GTDB lineage: Bacteria > Acidobacteriota > Terriglobia > Terriglobales > Acidobacteriaceae > Telmatobacter. Next base: position 219,933 of record CAWHUJ010000013.1, on the reverse strand, counting down.
GGAGGAGATCTATTACGCAGCTCTTTGCGCGTCATGCGAACTGGCCGAAGAAAGCGGACCACATGAGAGCTTTGCGGAAACGCGGCTGGCGCAGGGCGATTTTCAGTTTGATCTGTGGAAGGTGACGCCTACGCAACCGGAACGGTGGGATGCGCTGCGAGATCGGATCGTGAAGAGCGGTGTGCGCAATTCGCTGCTGATTGCGATTGCGCCGACCGCGACGATTGCGTCGATTGCGGGCTGCTATGAGTGCATCGAGCCGCAGATTTCGAACCTGTTCAAGCGTGAGACGCTCTCCGGCGAATTCCTGCAGGTGAATCGTTACCTGGTGGAAGAGCTGAAGGTGCGCGGATTGTGGACAGCCGAAATACGCACGCGCCTGAAGATGGATGAGGGCTCGGTCCAGGGAGATCGAGCGAGATTGCCTGGAGACCTGCAAGCGCTGTATCGAACGGTGTGGGAGATTCCGATGCGTGCGTTGATCGACATGGCAGCAGCACGTAATGCGTATATCGATCAGTCGCAGTGCCTGAATCTCTTTGCGGAGTCGCCGAATATCGGGAAGCTCTCTTCGATGTATATGTACGCATGGAAGCAGGGGCTGAAGACGACATATTACTTGCGTTCGCGGCCAGCGACGCGCATTGCCAAGGCGACTGTGCAAGGAGTGAGCAACCGAAACACGAGCAATGTTTCGGCGAGCAGCGCTGTGGCGTGTTCGCTTGAGAATCCAGGCGCGTGCGAGGCTTGCCAGTAAGTCAACAATTTCGATTCAACCGATTTGCAGATTGCAGAAAAGAGAGTGATGTATGTCCTCGTCCGCCGATGCGCGCCCTGTTTCTTCTTCCGTGACCGCTCCGGAGCATATTTTGGACCCAGGTCTTTGTCTGACCCTGCGCCCGATGCGCTTCCCGGTCTTCTATGACATGTTTCGCGACGGGATTAAGAACACCTGGACGGTCGAAGAGGTCGACTTCCAGACCGATCTCGCGGACCTGAAGCAGCGGATCTCGCCCGCAGAGGTTCACGTGATTCAGCGGCTTGTTGCATTTTTTGCGACAGGCGACAGCATTGTGTCCAACAACCTGGTGCTGAATCTCTACAAGCACATGAACTCGCCCGAAGCGCGGCTCTATCTGTCGCGTCAGCTCTTTGAAGAGGCGGTGCACGTGCAGTTCTATCTGACGCTGCTGGATAACTACGTGCCTGATCCCGATGAGCGGGCGGCGGCGTTTGCCGCGGTCGAGAATATTCCATCGATCGCGAAGAAGGCCGATTTCTGCATGAAGTGGATGGACTCGATCCAGCAAACTGGACCAACTGGAGACGCGAGCACAGCGGCGTGCAGTTCCTGCTGAACCTGATCTGCTTTGCCTCGTGCATTGAAGGCCTGTTCTTCTTTGCGGCGTTTGCGTATGTGTACTTCTTCCGCTCGAAAGGATTGCTGCATGGGCTTGCCGGCGGAACCAACTGGGTGTTTCGCGATGAGAGCTGCCACCTTGAGTTTGCATTTGAGGTGGTTCAGCGTTGTGCGCGCCAAGAGCCCGACCTGTGGGATGCGGAACTCGAGCGGCAGATTGTGGAGATGATGCACGAAGCGGTGGATGCAGAGCTGCAGTTTGCCGAGGATCTGCTATCGGGCGGAGTGGCGGGATTGTCCTTGCGGGATATGAGGCAGTATCTCGGGCACGTTGCGGATTCGCGGCTGATGCGGCTGGGGATCGATCCGGTGTTCAAGACGAAGAACCCCTTCGCGTTTATGGACCTGCAGGATGTGCAGGAGCTGACGAACTTTTTTGAACGGCGGGTTTCGGCATATCAGGTAGCGGTGCCGGGCGAGGTGGCCTTCGGGGAGGAGTTCTGAAGCAGGGGCCAGGGACGAGGGACTGGTAGAAGCGGGGGCTGAAGATGCTCCCGCTTTTGTTTTGCGCGGGAGGAATTGCAGGAACCAGGCAGGTGGGTTGGGCGATGAGATAACTTGTTGGTGATGATCCCAATGAGGTTTTACGTGGCGAAATGGAACGCGGCGTTGCGGCTTGTTGTCGGCAAACACATACTGCACGTGGCGGGTTTTGTCGCGGTGCTTGCTGCCGGTGTGCAGGCATTGGCGCAGGTGGAGTACGTTGATCCGACGATCGGGAATGTGGGGATTCTGCTGGTGCCGACGCGGCCGGCGGTGTATTTGCCGAACAGCATGGTGAGAATGTATCCGATGCGCGAAGACGCAATGGATGACCGGATCCATTCCTTTCCGCTCACGATCAGTTCGTACCGCATGAATGAGTTGTTCAGCATCATGCCGGGAGATGGCAGGGCCGCCGCGTATGACCAGGAGACGACGACGCCTTACTACTACGCTGCGCGGTTGCGGGGGTCGGGCACAGTTGCAGAGTTTACGGCGACGGATCGATGCGGATATTTCCGATTTACGTTTCCGGAAGGGAAGGCCGCGCTGGTGCTGGCGAACCGCATTGCCGGAAGTCTGCAAGTGAAGGGCGAAAGAAGCGTCGAGGGCGAAGAGCAGTTCGATGGGATGAAGGCGTATGTGTACGGCGAGTTCAGCACACCGGTCGAGGCGAAGGCGGCGCGCGAGGGAGATAAGGACAGTATTGCGATAGCGGCGCGGACGCAGAGTCTGGATTTTCGCTACGGGATTTCGTTTATCAGCGTGGAGCAGGCGCAGAAGAATCTCCAGCGTGAGATTGCGGCTGCTGACTTCGAGGCGATCAAGGCAAGAGCGAAGGCTCGCTGGAACGAGACGCTGGGGCAGATCGCGGTTGAAGGCGGAACCGAGGAACAGCGCAGGGTGTTTTACACGGCGCTCTATCGCAGCTCAGAGCGGATGATCAACATTACGGAGGATGGGCGGTATTACAGCGGATTCGATCACGCCGTGCATACGGACCCGCGGCCGTTTTATGTGGACAACTGGTTGTGGGATACGTTTCGCGCGCTTGAGCCGCTGCAGACGATTCTGAATCCGGAGATGGAGGCGGACAAGCTGCAGTCGTACGTGCGGATGTACCAGCAGAGCGGCATCATGCCTACGTTTGCGATTGTTACAGGACCTTATGCATGCATGAATGGGAACCATGCCGCGCCGTTTTTCGCTGATGCGTGGTTCAAGGGCGTGCGGAATTTTGATCTGCCAGTCGCGTACGAAGGAGTACGCAAGCGGTCCCTTGAAAGCACGCTGCTGCCATGGCGGCTGGGGCCGAGGACGGTGCTGGACGAGTTCTACGCAGAGCACGGATACATGCCGGCGCTGCGGCCAGGCGAGAAGGAGACGGTCGCGGAGGTGCATCCCTTCGAGAAGCGCCAGCCTGTGCCGGTGACGCTGGGCAACAGCTTCGATGACTGGGAGATTGCGCAACTCGCGCGCGAGTTGAAGAAGCCTGAGGATGAGCAGCTCTTTCTAAAGCGGGCGGCGAACTACAAGAACATGTTTCGCTCGGACAAGGCGCTGATGTGGCCGAAGGACGACAAGGGCGAGTGGATCGAGCCGATGGATCCGAAGTTTGATGGCGGCATGGGTGGGCGCGACTACTACGACGAGAACAACGGCTACACGTACACGTGGGATGTAGCGCATGACTACGCGGGACTGATTGCGCTGATGGGCGGGAGAGAGAAGGCTGAGGCGAATCTGGATCAGCTTTTCAGGGAGCCGCTGGGCAGGTCAAAGTACGAGTTCCAGGCGAAGTTTCCGGATTCGACGTCGATGGTGGGGCAGTTCTCGATGGGGAATGAGCCGAGCTTCGCGATCCCATATATCTATGACAGGCTGGGCGCGCCGTGGAAGACGCAGGAACGGGTGCGAATGCTGCTGGATGCCTTCTTCACGAATACTTTGACGGGGATCCCGGGAGATGAAGATGGGGGAGGCATGAGCGCCTTTGTGGTGTTTTCGATGATGGGCTTCTATCCGATAACGCCGGGGATTCCGGTGTACGACATTGTGAGTCCGGTTTTCGAGAAGGTGACGATTCACCTGCGCAATGGCAAGAATTTCGTGATTGTTGCGCGCGGAGCTTCGAAGCGGAACAAGTACGTGGAGAAGATTGTGCTCAACGGGAAGCAGCTCGATCGAGTGTGGTTCAGGCACTCCGATCTTACGCGGGGTGGGGTACTGGAACTGACGATGGGTGACGCGCCGAATCTGCAACTCGGTGCGCGGCCGGAGACGTTTCCGCCGGATGCGATGGAAGTGCAGCCGGAGAAATATCAGTAGCAGTGCGAGCCGATCAAGCGACAGCAGGCGCAGCTGTGGCGACAAGCGTCACCGCGGTGATGTCGTCTTCCTGTCCGAAGGTTTGTGCGGTGCGTGCGATAGTTTCGGCGGATTGAACGCTGATACCGGCGGTACGCTCGAAGCCGAAGAGGGCGCCGGTCTTGCTGCGCGCTTCCACAACGCCGTCCGTGATGAGCGTGACCTGCTGACGAGGCGCGAGGTGGAAGACAGACTCAACGTACGTTGTTGAGGCGGAGAGGCCGAGAGGAAGGCCATTCTCGAGAGGAAGCTCCTTGCCGTCGAGATAGGGCGCGATGTGGCCTGCGTTGGCGACGGTGAGTGTCTTGTCTGCATCGACGCGAAGGACGAGACACGTGGTGAATCCGCCGGAACTGCGCGCCAGCATGCGCGTGTTCATTGCAGCAAGAATTTCGCTCGGGTTCTGCGTGTAGTGAGCGAGGGTGCGAAAAGTTCCGACGAGGAGCGAGACGGTCATGGCGGCGGGCATTCCTTTGCCGCTGACGTCGCCGATGACGATAAGGACGCCGCCGTTTTTCACTGGAACGATCTGGAAGAAATCACCGCCAACTTCACCGGCGGGCTTGTAGACGCTTTCAAGCGTGAAACCTGGAACTGCGGGAATTTGTTCGGGGATGAGGACGTGCTGTACGGTGCGGGCAGCCTCCAGCTCCGCGCTAACGCGGGCACGTTCACGCGCGATGCCGATGGTGCGCAAAACAAGAAAAAGCAGCATGGTGACGGAATAGATTGCGCTCCATATGCTCCAGAAGTCCATGTTGTAGGAGCCGATGTTGAAGCTGGGGAGTCCAGGGACGTGGATCGGCAATTGCCCGATAGATCCGGTGAAGAAGAAGAAATACCAGTAGTTGGCGATGCTGATGATCGCGATGGGTGGCAAAAATACGCGAGCGTCGCGGTTGCCGCGAAGCAGGCCCCGCAGAAGCAGCGCACACAAGACTGCCTTCACGACCAGGGACGGAAGGAAGTAGGCGATTGTGGTCGGAATTTCTGAAAGATAGCCCATGTTATTCAGATCGCCGGCAAAGTAGCCAAGAAAGTTGGCGATCTGAAGGGCTAAGAGCCAGCGTGTGCGGGGCAGATGAAGAATGAGCCGCACGAACTCGATGAGGGCGACATTAGTAAGCCCAAGCCAGAATGTTTCAAATAAGTCGACTTGCGGGGTGTCGGGGTGCAGATGGGTCCAGGCGATGACCGCGCTCTGGAGACCGGCGGCGATCAGTGAAATGGCGATGGCGAGGTATTCCACCTGGCTGCGCATTGCCAGATAGAGAGCAAGTGCGACGATCCCGACTACGCAGCTGAGTCCGCAGAGAATCAATGGGATCATGACCTGATGGGTTGCCTCGTAGCTGGCATCACGTGAAGCCGCATCGCGCACGGCGATCATGATGCTGTCGCCGCTGAAAGGCGAGTCCGCCTCGCGCGCATTGGGACGGCCCCTTCGGTTAAGGGCAAAGCGAATAGCCAAAAGCAGATCGCCATTGGGGCGGACCATGCTGTCGGGAATGTCAAAAGACGTGAGATAACCCTGAGTCGATCTGAGCAAGTCGACCATCTGGCCATTTGCGCCAATGCGGACACCGTTGACGTAAAGCTCGTAGCTTCCAGTGATGTACTGGGTTTCAATTGTGAGATAGCGCGCGTGTGGGTTTACATGCAAATGCATGCGATACCAGACATAAGGCACATTGCTGATGCCGTAAGAAGTCAGGGGCTCGTTTACGGAGACGATTTTCCAGCCGCTGTCATCGTAGCCGGGCGAGGCAAAGGCGGGATTGTCTTCGGCGGAAAAGAGCCACTCGGGGCCGAGAGGCACGCGCGCGCCGAGATAAAAAGGGTTGAAGTTGCGCGGATTGTTCCAGCCAGCGGGTTGAGCCGGCGCCACAGCTGCACAACAGAATGCACAGACAAGAATCGCGGCAACGCCGAGAGAGCGGCGAAACGTTCGCGCCATGAGAGCGACCTCGGATGGGCGGGGGATGCCTCATTGGCACTATACAGATCCGGCGTGGTACACGGGAATGACCCGCCCTAGTGGGCGATCTGCCGCGATACCCACGGCAGCATGCGGTCGGAGACGCGCTGCATGAAGTGGTTGACGTGGTCGCCCTGGAAGACTTCGAGGGTGTTCGAGATGCCTGCCTGGGAAAGGTGCTGGGCGGTTTCTTGTGCGCCGGCGATGATGTGGGTGAAGTTCTCTTGCGCGCCGTATTCGATAAAGATGCCTTTGAGCTGAGCAATATTGGGCAGCAGCGGCAGGACCATGTTAGCGGGCATGTTCATGGCGACGCGGGAAAAGGCAGCGGGGTCGGTGGAGAGCACGCGGCCGGTGACGGTGAATGGCAGGTCGCCAAGAGTTTTGGAGTTGGGGTCAGGGGCCAGAGCAGCGGTCATGGCCGCGTTGGCGCCTTCGAAAAAGTGACTGGACTGAAGGGCAGCGGAGACGTCATCAGGGACTTCATGTTGTGGATGGCGATCCATGCGGCATTGCTAGGGCCCAGGTCGGCTACCAGGTCCGTGCAGCATGGGCTCATCGCGTAGACAGCGCTGAAGACGTCGGGGTGGTGGAAGGCTAGCGTGAGCGCTCCGTAGCCGCCGATGGAATGTCCGGCAATGGCGCGGTGATCGACGCTCGCCATTGTGCGGTAGTGGCTGTCGATGTAGCCGACAACGTCTTTGGTGACATAGTCGTCCCAGTTGCCGGTGGTGGCGGAGTTGATATAAAAGCAGCCGCGATATTTGTTAATGCAGTTGGGGAAGACGATGATCATCGGCTGCGGGGCGCCGTCGGCGATGAGCTTGTCCATTATCGTTCGGAACTCTTCAGCAGCAACGTGTCGCGGTGTGGGGTCAGAGAAGCCGTGGAGGAAATATAGGACCGGAAAGCGCCGGTCGGGCTCGCTGGCGTAGGCCGCAGGCAAATACACGGAGACAAGCTGATCGGCCGAGTCGCCAAGCAGATTGTGCTCAAGGCCAGGCGAGTGGACCGTGACGTCGACTGCCTGCGATTGCGCGGCTGCGAGTGCGGCTGCACCCGCGAGGGCGAGGGCAAACAACGCAAGGCGTGTGTAGCGAGCGAGACGAAGAGCGGTTGGAAGCATGGCGGGATTGTACAGAGGGCGACTTTACACTTCATAGCCCTGAGCCCGCAGAACGTTGCATTGGCATCGCATCCGCTTCGGGTGCTATGTTGAGCGCAATGCCACTCGTAACGACAACTGAGGCCGGCGTTCCGATTCAGGGACCGAGCGCGACGCTGATTTATGACGACTGGTATCCGGCGCTGCGGACAGACACGCTGCGGCGCGGAAAGCTGGCGACGGCGATGCTGCTGGGGATTCCGCTGGTGATTGGGCGGAAGAAGAGCGGCGAGATTTTTGCGATGCGCGACTCGTGCCCGCACCGGGGAATTCCGCTAAGCGTGGGATGGTTTGATGGGCAGCGGGTGACGTGCCGGTATCACGGGTGGGAGTTTGAGCCGTGCAGCGGGAAGTGCGAGTTGATCCCTTCGCTGACGGGCGCGGACCACCTGGATGCGACGAAGATTTATGCGACGGCATTTCCCTGCGAAGAGCGTGACGGGCACGCGTGGGTGTATGTGCCGGGGCCTGGGAAAAAAGGCGCGACGGTAGCGAAGGCTGTCCCGGAACTCAGAAAGTTTGGTGCGAAGTTTCGCACGGCATTTCTGACAGCGGACCTGCCCTGCAATGTGGATCACGGGATTATCGGATTGATGGATCCGGCGCACGGGCCGTTTGTGCATCAGGCGTGGTGGTGGCGGTCGCGGACGAGCATTCGCGAAAAGGCAAAGAAGTTTGAGCCGATACCCGAGGGCTTCAGGATGAGTGCGCATGCGCCGAGCGGGAACTCGGCACCCTACAAGCTGCTGGGTGTCTACGGGCAGCCGATCGAGACGACGATCGACTTCACGCTGCCGAACCGGCGGACAGAGATTATCCGTTGCGGTGAGAAGTGGTTTTCGAGCCTGACAACAGTGACGCCGGTGACCGCCTCGACGTGCAGGATCGACGTGGTCGCGGCGTGGAACGTCTTCTATCATGTGCCGCTGGTGACGCCGATTGCGAAGTTCTTTGGTGCAAGGTTTGTGCGGCAGGACCAGGAGACGATGATTCAGCAGGCGGAGGGGCTGCGGCATAACCCGAGCCTGATGCTGATTGATGACGCGGACAAGCCGGCGAAGTGGTATTTCGCGCTGAAGCAGGCGCGGCTCGAGGGAACGGGAAAGCATCCGATGGATGGGCCGGTGCAGTTGCACTGGAGGAGCTAAACGGCGAGCGCCTGGTACTTCGATCTACGAAGCAGGCTGAGTCGCGATGCCCTCGAGGCCATCGAAGACAAACTCAAAGCCGCCGCCGTCAGGACCCCAATTTAGCACCCGCGAAAAGACGGTAATGCTGTCGGGGTCATCGTCGCCATCGCTTTGGGCCGACTGGAGAGTGACGCGAATGATCGTGCCCGGCATCCAGCGCTGATCGGTGACCATGTAGAAGCCCATGACGCTGATGTTTCGAATCTCATGCGGCACCGGCGCCCCGCCAGCGAAGTAATAGCCAACAAGCCCAGGCACGCTGATGCGCTTAGCCCGGCGCTTTCTCCGCCCCCGCTTCTCATCCGACAAGAGCCACGAGAGAACCCGCTTGGGCAGCTTCGGCTCTTCCGCCGCGCGGTTCGCGCTCGTCGGGATATACATTTCATCCTCGTCCCGCTTTCGCCGCTGCAGAGGAGGCTGGACCTCCGGCGTCGGCGATTCGACTCTGGTGGCGGGAAAGGAATGCGTGGTGAGCGATTGCTCAATCTGCGCGGGCACTTGCGGTACGGCAGCGGCAGAAACACGCGGAGTCGGTGCTATGAGCCGCTTTGCCCCGCGCGAAGTTTCTGATGGAGCAGGCGCCGGATCGGGAAGATGCGGAACGAGGTCGATGGGAATTGGCGCGATGATGCGTAAGGCTCCGAAGGAGGAGTCGGTTGACGCGCGCCGTGCCGCTGTTCTGCTTCGTTTTGGTTCCTTAACCTCGGGAGGAGGTGCGGCCGCGTCAGCCGTGTGAACCACATTGTTCTCAGGCGTGGCCGGATCAGGCGTGTTGGGGCCGGTCTCAGCGGCTTGCGGGTCACCCAAACCCAACACGGAGGAGTTGCGACGTGAGAGGCTCCCACTGCGCGTGGGTCGGGAGGACGCGGCGGCTGACGGCCGGGCGGGCTTGCCGCGCTCCGAAGGTGCGCCGAGGTTTTTCGCGTTGGGCGTCGAAGCGGTTAGCGTTCGCGGTTCTGGCGCGCGCGTCGGTGCGGATGCGGGCACAGCGCCATTCGTCCGATCATCTGCTCCATCGAGCCTGATGCGGTCTCCCGTGAATGTTCTTGATCGCGCGATAGTTTTGGAGGGAAGAATCAATGAACCGGCCGAACGCCCGCGGAAAGGTTCAAATGCCTGTCCCGGTAAGATTTCAACGGCCTGCAGGACTCGATATTCGTCGTCGAGGTGAACCAGATCGAAGCCTGATGTAGCGAGCTTGGCAGGAGCGTCATTGAAGTTGATCAGCCAAACGCCACTTCGCTCATGCGGACCGAGGCCCTCCATCAACACTCGGAGCACCTTGAGGGGTTCGCTTGCGGCGTCGACGACCTGAAGCCGCGGACTAAGGACTCGTTCGCTGCCCGCGTTGTATGCCCTCAGTGCCGTCACTTCCACTTTCCCTTCATCGATTCGAGACAGAGCGTGAGCCGAGGTCTTGGTTGAAAGCGTGCCTGGCCAGTATGCTGCCGCAGTCGTTCTCAGGGCCTCAAGCAAACATGTGGTTCAGCAAGAGCGCAAGATCGCAGGGCCATCACGAGGTGCCGTGTTGGATCCGGTCAGTGCAGTTTTGCACTGCCTCAGGGCGAAAGCAAGGCAAGAATCCAGCCTGCCATGGTACGAAAGGGATTGGCCTTCGGTAAGGGGAGAGGCATCTTGCAGGCGCAGATCAGCTGTGCCCCATGATGCAGAGTTAGCTACCAGAGCACTGGATTTATTCGCTTTGAGGGCTGTCGAGTTCCTCGTCTTCGCCTTCGACTGAGATCCGCAGGGAGCGGAGAAAGTTCACATCGTTCTTGGTGAAGGGTCCGCCCTCGGCATCGACTTCGCCGGTGGCATCGGCTTCGTCGGATTCCTTGGAGACTTCATTGAGGCCGATGGTGGCTTCGAGCATGAGGAGGACGTCGAAACCGTGACGCCGGATGTCCTGGACGACGCCGGCAATCTGCTCGCTCTCGATAACCGATTCGTGGATCGCTTCTCCGAGTTGTTGGATCAGTTCGCGCAGGCGAGATGTCACGGGTACCTCCGAAGCGTCGGACGGCGCAAGAGGAAATGGCGACGAGCGGCGGCTGGGTTTGTTTTACCTTACTGCCTTGCGGGCCATGGGGCAACTGCGGTTGCCCGCGGAATTGGGCAAAGCAGTGCATTGAGCGCCACTGTTACCATCATATCGGAATGAGACCGGAGCGGATTGGCCGGGTGCTGGGTACAGGATTGCGTGTCGCCGGTCGTGTGGCCACCGAGCGCATCGAAGGAAGCTCGTCTACAAGTCCTGCCCCAAGTAGCACTCAGAGAATTGATGAGACAAGGCCCGCTCGCGCGGCGCGGCAGGCGGCATCGCAGAATAGCGGAAGCGTGACACACGGCTTGGCGGGATTCTTGAAGCCGTTTCGCGACGTGGGCGGAAAGCTGTGGCTTGAGGTGACCGGCGTCTTTTTTCTGCTGCCAGTGCTGGTATTCGCGCCGACCGTGTGGCGTACGCGTGCAAGTTTCGCCGCAGGTCCGGACCATCGGACGTTTGTATCGTCGGCGATTGTGGTAGTCATCTTTCTGTATCTAGGCGTGACATCGTTCTGGCGGGCGCGAAGAAAATAGCTGACCGCGAAGACACCAGTCATTTGTGCGCGAGGAAATCGCGGCGCGATTCGGATAGTTCAGATGTACGAGCACGGCAACCCGCGGGCTATCTTTTTCCCTGCAATTCAGCGCGAGCGGCGAGGGCGATTGCCATGGCCATCACGCGGTCATCGTGCGCGCCGGGCCTGGCGCCGGTGGTGCCATCGCGCATGCGGACGAAGGTACGGCACTCGGCCAGCAAAGCGCGGCTCTGAAAGCACTCGGGGCTGTCGACGAGAGCGGCATCAAAGCGGGCCACCACCGCCGGGCGGCTTACTGAGGTTGTGAGCCATCCAAGCTGGCCATTCTGCGCATAGATGCGATCGTATTTGCGATTGATACCAAGCAGCGCAAGGATGCCGTGACCGTGGTTGTTGCGTTCAACTACGAGCCATGCACGGTTGTATTCAGTGGCGAGATTCGCTATCAGCTCCACGAGCTCGGCGCCTCCAACGTGCGCGGCAAACTCGGCGCACTGCAGTCCCGTCTCCATATCGATCACCTGCGCGGCGGAGTAATCGCCGTCCGATCCGCCGCCGGCTGGATCAACGGCGACGAGATAGTTCTTGCCGGGCAACGGAGGCAGCCAGATAGCGAGACTGCCGTTATGGCGCAGCTCCACCGGCGGCGGTGCTGAGGCGAGGCGCGCCTCGACTGCAGAGAGCTCGAAGACAGAATCACCGCTCACGCGGAAGCAGCTTTCGGGGTCCTCTGCGTATTCCTGCACGGCGAGAGTGCGAAAGTTTCTGCGCAGGCGCCTGCGAAAGGCGATCTGCTCGAGGTCGAGGCCGGCGTGCGCGATGAGATTGCTCTCCTCGGAGGTGAGCGTGGCGGGCTCGACGGCTTTTGCCCGGTAACGTGGCTCAAGCCACCATGGGAAAAAGTGTCGTACCGTTCCGGTTTCAGCCGCCTTGGACCACTCTTCGTAGAAGCAGCCACCCACGCCATCAGGAGTTGATTCAAGAATGAGCTCACCCTGCGGTGAGAGTGCAGCACAAAGGCCAGCCAGTGTTTCCGCAGAGTCTCCGGGCCAGCGGGCAAGCTCGGAGCAGTGCAGATTCTGCACTGTGAGCCCGCGCCCTGCATTGCGTTCTCCCGCAGAGACTACGAGGTATTGCGCATCGAGCGCGGGAAAAACCAGTCTGCGCACGCTGGCTCGGGATGTTTTGAGCGGCCCGTCACGCAGCGCCGCCGGCATCGCTTCAACGAAGCGGTGCACGATGCGGAAAATCTCCTCGGCGGCCTCCTGCGTGTGCGCAACTTCGAGCGTCAGGGTTCCCGGCTGTGTGATTGTCTTCAGAAAAAAGCGTGCTGCGGCCCAGGTTGTAATCCCCATCTGGCGGGCCTTGAGCACGATGTTGCGCTGAGCGCGGTTGAGCTCGAAGGCTTGCTGCGCGGCGTTGACGCGCAACGGCTGCGCGTTTCCATCGCGCGTACGCACCCGCAGCATCATCTGGGCGAGCGCTATTGTGACAGTGCGGCCGCCGAGGCTCGCGGGACGCCGATCAAGAAGCTTCCCTAGGCGCTCAAGCTCCAGGCGGTCGATTTCGGAAGGATGCGGAAACCACACTTTCGCCGCCGAAGGTGCATCCGCACCGCTCGTCGTCATCGCTCAGTCTCCTCGCACGAAAAGGCTGTCGGAATCAAACGATCTCGACAGGCTCCTTGCGCAATTCTGCTCGAGTTGGCTTTCCACCGGTGGTAGGTCGTCCACGTCGGCGACGGAAACGCGAACGTCACCTCAGCCCAGTGCGAACTCTGGCACCACATTACCGGCATTCTCAATTTGCCGTGCAATGAATGTCGTAGGTCATCCCAGATGTAGCCGTATGCGTCACGGTGATCTGATTCGAAGTTTTCGCGCTCACATAAGTTGTCACGATGTTGCTCGCCGCGCTGGAATTGGTTGCAGTCAGGCTGCAATGCCCGCTGGAAGTCATGCCCTGCAGCGTCACGTTGTCTGAGGCGGCTGCCGTCGTAGTCAGCGAAGCAACCAGCACCGGCTGACTATTGCCATTCGGGAAGACCGCCGTACGATTTGCCGTGCAAGCAGCGCAGCTAAGCGTTACGGTGTTGTTTGCCGCAGGGCCGAAGATGAAGCCATTCCACGGTACTGCAGCGGTACCAACGGTGAATGTCCCTATAGATTTGGGAACGAGATACCCATACATTGCCCACCAAAAATTCGCCGCTGAGAACTTCAGGCTATCTGCACCGTCACCAGTGTTAATCGTGAAATCCTTCGCCGAGGATAAGCTGAGTAGGTCCGTGCCGCCATTGGTGGAGTTGTATCCCATGAAATAAACGGTCGTGGGTGTGCCCGTGGCTATCGACTGCCCTGCCATCCTCCACTGACCTGAACCCAGGCCCGAATTGTTCACATACATCCAATTATCGAAGCCAAGGGTTCCGTGAATATCCAGGCCACCGACGCCGACGCCCAGGGGGTGAGCAGGTATCTTGTTGATACCCATCTGAATGTCTGTCTGGGCGTTCGAGAAGGTGTGGATGAGGCTGGAAGTTGAGTTCGCGCTCAGTCCATAAATTACGTCGTGGTAGTTGTTCCAGCCTGTCGTGTCAATGACGCCGGTCTCGAACCCGCTGATATAAACGTCAATGTCATTTTCCGAAGAATTGGACGCGAGCACATCGGCGGGAAGCACCGTGGTCAGCGTCCACACAAGCGAACCAGTTCCATCCGCCGTAGTCGCATTGAGCGTGGTTGTCCAGGTAGGGGCGCTGCTACCCGACGTACCGGCGGAGGTGACCGTTTCTTTGTTGCCATTGCTGTCGATCATCCACTGACCTACGGTATAGGCCGTGTTGGCCGCCCAGACGCCGGCGCCATACTCGCAACGGAACCCTAGAAATTTATTAGCCACCGCCCCAGAACCAAGGTTCACGCAGTTTTGAACCCAATTCTCCGCATCAACGCCGATGAAGGAGTTGTGATCGCCGCTCACGACTTCCACCTGCGTTCCGAAGCGGTAAATGAGCCCCCCAAAGTGATGGTTATCGTTCGAGCCGCCAGTTCCCGTGATCAGAATGCCGATTGAGGAAGCTGATGGTGTCGTCGCCACGTTGTAAAGGCCAGTCGAGATAAAGTCGTTATCGTAGTCGCCTTGATTGTAGGTGTAGTTGTTTCCGTCTTCTGTATATCCGGGGTTTGTGTTGTTGCTCGTTAGAATAGAGTTCCCGAGGAACGTCGATCCGGTGATGCCCTTGATGCGCCAAGCGCCGAGCACAGTTGCGTCAGTCGAAATATCCCAAGTGATGTCCGAGACGTTGATGCCTGCAACCGAGTGAGATCCGCTGGTGAGATCCGCATTGGGATTTGCCAGACCCCAGATCGCACCAGTGATCGTGAAGATAGTCGAGCCGCGAACGCCACGAATCTTGAGACCACTGCATGCGTTGATTGTGCTCGTTACGTTATATGTTCCGGCGGGAAACCATACGGCTTTTGGGCCGGCGCATGCTGCCACGACAGCGGCGGCTGGCGATGAGAAGAGCGCCCCATTCAACTCGTTCTGCATTTCGGGGGAAGCTACCGGACCCGCAAAGTTCTGCTGGCTTGCGGCTGAAAGCGACGCCACCGAACTCAGCGAGAATCCGCTGTCCTGGATCTGCCCGTTGCCGCTTGCAAATGTCGTGATGTTGCCCGACGTGCTGGTCGCCGGCCCGGTCGGAATAGCTGTGCCGCTGCCGGCCAGGGATTTCGTAGTCGTCCAGTTGTATTGGCTATTTCCGGCGCTCGCCGAAATTGGAACCTGGTTGGACCCGGTTGCCTGCGGATTGCCGGAATTCTGCGCAATCTGCACCGCTGCAATCTTGTACGTTTGCCCTGAAGGGCCATTGGCGAAGGAGAGCTGGATCGTGGTCTTTGTGCCGCTGCAGTTTTGCGCCGCAAAGGGCGAGCTGACATAGGACCAGGTGGCACCGAAGATCGCGTTTGTAGCTGCGTAGTTGGCGGAGTTGCACACCGTATAGAAAACGCCCGTGCCCACCGTACTCACTGTGGCTCCGCTCGCGTGAGCTTGCGCGAGCGTTCCATATTGCCCGCGCGAAATTGAAACCGCAGTGCTTCCTAAGCTGAGCGCGCCGGAATAGCAGACGATTTCCTGGTCGATCTGGAAGCAGCCGCCTGAGGCGTAGGAGCTTGTGCTGGGTACGCCAAGCGTCAGCGAAGTGTCCGTGGCGGCCATCGCAGAGGCGAGAGAATTGGTGATCACGGCGGGAGCCTGCACCAGATAGCTGATCGTGCTGGGCACTGCCGGGTAGAGCGCGCCGCCGTTCAGGTTCGTGCTTCCATTTCCTGCTGAAAGGCTCCACGCATTGTTCAGGGACGTTGAGTAGCCGACGGGCGATGATCCATCAAGCGCGCCGGCGGTGTTGCCGTTCCACTGCCAGTTTGCTGCCGTGATGTTTACGGGCATACCCGCTGCGCCGGATTGAATAATGCCAGCTAGCTGTGTACTCGAAGTGACCTCGTTGACGACGTCGGCATTCTGGGGCTGAAAGCCGACGAAGCTGATATCGACCGCAGTTAGACCGCTAGCGGTCCAAGCATTCGTGTCCCACCCAATGGAGTCACCCACCGGCACGCTGGCAAAGTTGATCAGGCACGGAGTTGAAGAGGGCCCGCCCTGGATGGTCCAGGATGAAGCAAAAGTATAGGAACAACTGCCGATGGTGTTTCCGGTAACCCGGTCGCGCACGTAGAACGTGCTGGAGCACGAGGAGGCGCCCTGGCAGCGTCCCTGGGCAACAACATAAATCCGCGTCAACGGGATGCGCGAGCCGGCGCTCATCAGGGCGTTCCAGCTGGCGACGGATCCGGTGCTGATGCCCGAAACCGTGCCGCTAGTGGCCGGTGAGTGGATATAGCTGCGCGAGATCTCTGTTCCAGCAGGATCGTTAACGCAGAGGGAGGTAAGTGTCCGGTAATCGCGGCAGGTCGTTAGCAGATCGCTGCCACTGACGAAGGGAGCTGCGCTGTTGCCGTTTAGCAGGAAATCCCCATTGAGCTTGCCCACTGGATCCTGCGGCATGTTCAGGTTTGCGTAGAAGGCGCGCTTCAGGCTTGCATCGCTGTTGTTGATGCCTGCCTGCACGCGATTCTCGAATCCGTTGTCAGTCACGGCACCCAGCGTGAGATCAGTGTGCGTGAACGTATTGTGATCGCCGTTGATCTGGAGATACTCGCCTACCTGGGCATCGAGTGAGCCGTCGCTTACGTTCCAGTTCACATAGGCAGGCGTCATCCACGTGCCAAGATTGCCGCCGTTGCCACATTGCGTCGTTGAGCCGCCCGTCAATGTTGTGGACTGACCGCTGAAGCGCTCAACCTCACCCGAAGCATAGCCGGCGCACTCAAAGTAGAAGCGCGAGATGCTTGCGTTACCCGTATACGCTGGAAGCCCGGATGCGCCGCCGGTTGACGCCGTAAACATCCAGGCTCCGGTCCCTTGTGGGCTATCCCACGCGCCGCCATAGATGCTGAGACCGTCGACCATTCTGTGAGCCCCGTTGTAGGTAACGAAGGGAAGGATGTGGTGGCCGAGGTTCACATCGAGATATTTGGTGGTGTCGGGAGTCCAGGTAACGTATGCGGCGTTTTGATACGGCAGTGCTTCGATAATTCCAGCGTAGAGCATCGACGTGTCGACATGCTCGTAGTTCATCGCATAGTTGTTGGCCTGGATAAAGATGGCGCAGGTGTGATTTGGCTGCCGTAGCGACGTGGCGACCTGGGTGATCGCGATATTCTCGAAGACCCATCCATTGAGCATGCCATGGGAGCTGCCGTTCTGCTGGCCGTCAGCCATCGGGAAGGCGAACCCGCAGTTGCCGATGAACCACGGCGCGGTGAGGGCGTTCATATATGTGCCGCTCAGATTGCTCTGCGCCGAGGTTGCCGACGCCGCAAGCATGAGGTGGGTTGCATCCACGGTGCTGGTGATGGTCGTCGCCAGCAACAGCGTCCCGCTCGCGTTATAGATCGCGATGGGTTGGCCCGCCAAATGTGCTCCATTGAATTCGGCGTTCAGGTTAGTAAAGTTAGCGCACGGCAGATAGAACTCGTCAAAGGCCCCGTGGCTGTCTGCGATGATTTGTCCGGTGCAACTTACTCCCGAGCCGAAGACAAGCGGGCCCGGCGCAGGAGCCTGCGGCAGGGGCGTTAGGCCTCCGGCGGTGCCAGTGACGCGGTAGGGAAACGTGTTATTCCCGCCAGCTGCAGTTGCCGACGCATCAACGGTTGCGTTTACCTGAATGTTCAGATCGTGAATGTGCGCGCTCTGGCCGAAGATGGGATTCGTGGAAGGATCCGGTGTCGCGAAGACATCCTTACCTGGCTGGCCGATAATCGTGGTTACGTACTTGCCATGCCCGAAGAAGGACTGCCCTTCGATGGTGATGGTGCTGGTAAGGCAAGTGCCCGCCGGGAATTCAACGGAATAACCATTGTTATAGGCGTCATTGAATGCCGCCTGAATTGCAACTTGATCATCGGTGACGCCGTCACACTTTGCGTTGTAGGGAGCCGCGGTGACCAGCAGCACCTTGTTCAGGCTCGCGGTAACCGAAGGGCCCGCGAGAGCGCCGACCATCGTTGCGCCCGAAAGCGGCACGGCTGCGCTAAAGGCAGAATCGACATAGTGTTTGTCTGCAGCCTGCAAACTTTGCGTGGGATCGGCATTCAGGTACAACGGTCCGGTGAGCGTGCCGCCTACTGGAGTCAGTGTGCCCTGCGCGAGCGACTGGACGGCGTTGTCGACATAGGCCTTGCTGACTGCCTGCACAGCCTGTGCGGCCGGCATCACCTGCGAGCGAACGGCGGCGAGCGAGGCCTGTGCCGCCGCCGGAACCACCCAGTATTCTGTGCTCGTCGTCCCGTCGCTCAGGTGGTAGACCGCTGTGTAGAAGAGCCCTGCAGGCGACGCGCCGAGGTTTGGAGCCAGATTCACACTCACAAATCCGTCCGCGCCGATCGTTACTGTCGTCCGACCTGCAGTCACGGCAAGGTTGTCAGCCGTGGTAAACGCCGGCCAGCTCAATTGCAGAGTTCCCGAGCCCGGCGCACCATTGGCCAGATAGACAGTCCCCTGCACCGTGGTGGTGCTTACGGTCGCCGCCTGTGCAATCGAGCCGAAAGTCATCGTCGCCAGGCAAATCACAATCCACAATCTTGCGCGACACAACACATCCTGTGTGAGCTTCATCCGTGTCTCTCTCTTCTCTTCATCCTGCCAAACCATGGGTCTATCTCACCTGCGATGAAAGAACCCACTTCAATGCTTTGTTACGCCGGGGCACATCGCCTTAGCCGCCTGCGGTGTGATTGCCGCTGATCTTCGCGCAGTGGATGCAGCAGCCACCGCTCCACTCGGGCTCGGCACCCCACTCCTCGGCGAGGCTGCGCATGATCGGAACGGCAATCGCCGTCCGATTTTTTGCGATATCCTGAAGAATCTCAATCAACAACTTGATGCTCGGCCCGTGCCCCTCGATGGCGAGCTTAACGAGAGCATGCGCGATTACATCTGCCTTGGGGAACACCTCGTTGGCAACGGCGCCATGGAGCACGCCAAGCGCTTCCCACTGCAGAGCCGCCGGTTGGGCGTTCAGCAATGCCAGCGCACTTTCGCGCCCCTCAGTAGAGTCAACTTCTCCATCCATTCACTTCGCCAATCCCGAACTGTCTTCCGCAAGATTCGCAACTTGCAGAAATGGGGAGCGGGCAACGCCTCCTGTCGCGGCGCTGCCCTGCCGCTTCCATCCCTTCAGGCTCTTCCAAGCGCGGGTCGCCAACCGCAGAAGGAGTCCGAAAAGAAATAAGGAGGGCACTCGCGGCCCTCCTATGCTTGCTCAGCTGTCTTTGAACCCATCATAGCCAACATCTCGAAAATTATGCGCAATCCGGGCTCGAATTTCTGATTCGAGGACTTCAGCGGCGCAGCCGCACTTGCACAAGAATGTGCCAGATGCCGAGTGCCAGCGCCGCTATGCCAAGTGCCGGCAACAGCCAGGCGCGATGCCCGGTGTGCATCGTATGCGCGCGATAAAGAGCAAGAACGCCGAAGAGGATGAGAATGACGCCGCGGACCGATGCCATATGACTGCTTCCCTCGTTCAGCTTACCGCGACACGGGCCATCATTTCTCGCCGAAGGATGAGTGCGCGGCCAATGGTCTTCACATCGTGGGTCCACTCAGGTAACAAGGCGGACATGATCAATCCTTCGAGGTTGCAGAGAATTCCCAGGATGAGAGCAGGGGTGAGAAGCGACTGGGAATTAAAGCAGAGCAGGGCAACGGTGGTGGCGGCCAGAAATGCTCCCCACAACTTCGAGGCGTAGGAGTGATAACTGGCGATGCGGCGGAACTTGAGAAAGTCGAAGATGTATCGTGCCGCTTCGAATGCAATCAGCGCACCGAGCCACCAAAGCCGTTCGTGGAGTGCCGGCCAGTGACGCGCGACAATGGCGGCAAGTATGCAGAGATAGAAGACAGTGTCTATGGCTGAGTCTGCGATGCGAAGCGCCGGCGTAGCGGTGCCCCATCGCCGGGCAAGAATTCCGTCGTATACATCGGAGAGGAAGCCCGCAGCGATCAGGAGTCCAAACCAAAGCTCCGGAGAGGAGACGCGCCGGGAGACGAAAGCAATGGCGATACCCGCGAGGGCCCTGAAAGCGACCATCGACCACGGAATGAGCCTGCGCCATAACATGGGTGCGCATACCTCGATCAGAGTGCCGGTTTGACCCGGCCCGAAGTGCCGACCTATCGTTAAGAAGTCAGATTACGTCATTTTGCGAGGGATTTCGATGGCAACACCCGCGGCACCGGCAGCTCCTGCACTGAAGAAGACGGCGCTTAATGCAACGCATCGCGCGCTGAAGGCAAAGATGGTGGATTTTGGCGGCTGGGATATGCCAGTCGAGTACCCAGGCAACGGCGGCGGATTGATCGCCGAGCACATGGCGGTGCGGACCGGCGTCGGGCTCTTCGACGTGAGCCACATGGGCGAGATTCAGTTTCGCGGCCCTGGATCGCTGGACGCTGTGCAGCACATCACGATGAATGACGCGTCGAAGCTGAAGGACGGACAGGCGCACTACTCTGCATTGCTGACGCCGCAGGGAACATTCGTCGATGACATTCTGGTGCACAAACTCGGCGAAAACGATTATCTGCTGGTAGTCAATGCAGGAACGAAGGATAAGGATTATGCGTGGATCCGGCAGCAGGTTGGCAGCCGGCACGGTATCCATATCAGTGACTACTCCGCCTATTACTCGCAGCTCGCTGTGCAGGGCCCGCGCGCGCTGGAGACGCTGCAAAAGCTCACGAAGGTCGATCTTGCCGGGATCAAAAATTACTGGTTCACTTTCGGCCAGGTTGCAGGCGTGCACAACGTATTGATTGCACGTACCGGTTACAGCGGCGAAGACGGCTTTGAAGTTTATCTGCCCTCAGATGAAGCGACAACAGTCAAGATGTGGGATGCGCTGATGCAGGCAGGCGGGGAGTTCGGCATACGGCCTTGCGGACTTGGCGCGCGCAATACACTTCGACTCGAGGCGGGCATGAGTCTCTACGAGCACGAGATCTCTGAGGAGATCAACGCGCTCGAATCGGGACTCGATCGCTTTCTGAAGCTCGACAAGAGCGAGTTCATTGGTAAAGATGCTCTGCTTGCAGTGAAGGATTCTGGTGGACCGAATAGGAAGATCGTGGGCCTTGAAATGGTCGAGCGTGGAATCGGACGCGACGGGTACGCGGTTCTGTCGTTGACGGGGGAGCAAATCGGCACTGTGAGATCAGGTTCGCCGGCGCCATTCCTCAAGACAAATATTGCGACAGCGCTTGTCCCGGCAGAGGTTGCGGCGGGCGGAACTGATGTGCTGGTGGACGTGCGCGGCAATCGGGTGCGAGCGAAACAGGTGCCGTTGCCGTTTTACAAGAGGAAGAGATAAGCGGATCCGCATTTCACAATTCAAGACGGCGTGGTGGCCTCCTCTAGAGAGCACTGACGGGAGACTATGCAATCGAGAGCGACGCGGTTGCTTTACTTTGTTGATTTGGCGGGAACGCTGCTGTTCGCCATCGAGGGCGCCTCGGCTGGCATCCAGAGTGAGCTGGATGTGCTGGGGCTCACCGTGCTCGCGTTCTGTACGGCGATGGGCGGCGGAATTATTCGCGATCTGCTCATTGGTTCGGTTCCGCCAAATGCGCTGCGTGACTGGCGCTACTCGGCGATGGCGATCAGCGGTGCGGCGATAGTGTTCTTCTTTCACCCATTCGTGCGGCAGACGCCGACGAATCTGCTGATGGTGCTGGATGCGGCGGGCCTTTCACTCTTTGCTGTATCCGGTGCTGGCAAGGCAATGCTCAGGGAACTGCCAGCAATCAATGTGATTCTGCTCGGCGCGATTACGGGTGCCGGCGGCGGAACAATTCGCGACGTGCTGCTGGCTAAGGTACCTACAGTGCTGTGGTCGGATGTGTACGCGGCAGCTGCGCTCGCAGGGGCGACGGTGATGGTGGTGCTGCGCAGGCTGGGCGTTTCGCCAGTTGTGTCTGCGGTCGCGGGAGGATTAATATGCTTCACGCTGCGCGTGGTGAGCGTATGGAGGCATTGGAGCTTGCCATGGGTGCACTAGTTTTGGACCGAGTTGGATAGTGACCGAACGCTTTGGGCTAACTCGAACGTGGACAACACGGTACCTCTATCATCTAAAATTCGCAGAGAGGGCTTGAACCCCGTCCTTTCTGCCTTTGAAGTCGCCACTAATCGGCCCGCATTGAGACTCTTCTGCCAAGCCTGTGCGCGGGGGGCCATTCAAGGCCCAAGCAAGCGCTAAACGCACCCAACCTCCTCCCGACAACTCGCTCAACCCTTGTGGAAGAGTGACTTGAGACCGACACCAAAATTGGTGAATGGATGCGGCTTTCTATACGGTCGATATTTCTTGCAGTCCTCATTGGCGCCGAATTTCTCGCGCCGCTTCATCGCATCTGCGCGCAGGAACCCCGAGGCAAATGGATTATTGATTCTGAAACCTTGCCTGATGCTCCTGAACCGCAGACGATGCAGGCGCAAGGCCCCGCGAGCGGTTCGAGCGTTTCGGGGCAGGACGCGAGTAAAGCAGAAGACGATGCAGCGCAGCAGAAACAGGTGAGGGCATCTTCAACGAGTGATCGCACCCCGTGCAACATCAGCGGCACAATCATGGATGTGCACGGGAATGTCGTTCCAGTGGCGACGATTGTGCTGGAAGGCCCCACTCCCGAGGATCGACGCTCTACCACTGCGAGCGGCAGCGGAGGCTTTAACTTCGACGGCCTCAAGCCGGGGGTGACGTATTTCATCAGCATTAATGCGCAGGGTTACCTAGGCTGGAAATCAGCGGCCCTGACTCTCAGTCCCGGCCAATATTTATTGGTGAACGACATCAGACTGAAGTTTCGCGGTTCGGATACCTCGATTACTGTGTATGCGGATCCGGTTCAGATTGCGACGCAGCAAGTGATTGCGGCCGAGCATCAACGTGTCTTAGGCATATTTCCAAACTTTTATGTGACCTATGCCGAACATCCTGCGCCGCTCACCACCAAGCTGAAGTTCCAGCTGGCTTTCAGGGCGAATACCGACGCAATGACTTTCGTGGGCGTCGCGTTTATCGCGGCGATCTACCAGGCCGGGGACATACCCAACTATGGCCAGGGCTGGGATGCCTATGGCAAACGCGTGGCGGCCGGCTATGCAGATACAACGACCGACATTTTCTTCGGCGGAGCGATTCTGCCGTGGATGCTACGTCAGGACCCGCGCTATTTCTATCAGGGCACGGGAACGACGAAGTCACGCGTCCGCCACGCGATGTTGAGTCCATTTATCTGCAAAGGGGACAATGGGAAAACACAGCCGAACTACTCAAGCATGGGTGGCGATTTAATCTCAGGCTCAATTTCGAACTTGTATTACCCGGAATCGAACCGCGGCGTGGGCCTGCTGTTCCAGGGATTTGCTGTGACGACAGGGGTTCGCATGGTGAACGGGTTGCTGCAGGAATTTGTCCTGCGCAAACTCACGCCGAGCGCGCGGCAAAAGAACTAAGAAGGTCAAACCGGACTTCTAACAGGCGCTCGAAGTCAGTAGCGTTCGAGAAATTCTGGCGCTACGGGATTTTCGAAGAGCGAGGCATCGCGCGTCACGATCGTCAGGCCCGAGGGAGTAACGAAATAGCGGCGCTTGTCTTCGACGGGGTCGTAGCCGATCACGGTGCCTTCAGGGATATGGACGTCGCGGTCGATGATGGCGCGCCGTATGCGGCAATGGCGTCCGATGTTGACGTGAGAAAAGATGATACTGGCATCGACGTCTGAATAGGAATTCACGCGGACATCCTGCGACAGAACGGAATTTGATACAGACGCGCCGGAGATGATGACGCCGGCGGTGATCACCGAGTTGACTGCCATGCCAGTTCGACCTGGCTCGCCGAAGACGAACTTGGCGGGCGGATACTGCCGCACACGCGTGCGAATCGGCCAGCTCTTGTCGTAGAGATTGAAGATCGGCGAAACGGAGCATAGGTCCATGTTGGCGTCGTAGTAGGCGTCGAGTGTGCCGACGTCGCGCCAGTAGAGCGCCTCCTGCTTGTTCTCGTCCACGAAGCTATAGGCCATCATGCGCTTCTTTCCGAGCATGTTTGGCAGAATGTTGTGGCCGAAGTCGTGCTTTGACGCGGGGTCCTCTGCGTCCGCAATGAGCGCCTTGATGAGCACCTCGGTTTCAAAGATGTAAATACCCATCGAAGCATCGACCGCATTCGGGTTGAAGGGCGAGCGGACTGTTGTCGTCGCCGGTTTTTCCTGGAATCCGTTTACCTCGCCGTTCTTGCCGACCTCGACGATGCCGAACTGTTTTACTTCGTCCGGTGAGATTGGCAGAGTGGCTATGGTGACATCGGATTTCATTTCGACGTGGTAGGCCAGCATGCGGCTGTAGTCCATCTTGTAGATATGGTCGCCGCCGAGCACGATCACGTGCTTGGGTTGCTCGCTGCCGATCGAGTAGATGTTCTGGTAGACAGCGTCTGCCGTTCCCATATACCAGTTGGCGCCGGTGCGTTGCATGGGCGGCAGCAACTCAAAGAATTCGCCAAGTTCCTGCGCTACGATGCCCGTCCAGCCTTCGCGGATATGCCGGTTGAGGGAAAGGGCCTTGTATTGGGTGAGGACGTAGACGCGCCGCAGGCCAGAGTTAATGCAATTTGAGAGCGTGACGTCGATGATGCGGTAATGACCACCAAAAGGAACGGCCGGCTTGGCACGATCGCGCGTAAGAGGAAAGAGGCGCTCTCCTGCGCCGCCCGCAAGCAAAACCCCGAGTGTGTCCCTCATATCCGTGGCGATCCTGCCTTCTTTATCCTGCCGGTTCAACTGCGCGGAAATCTTAATGAGCCCAAACGGATGCGGCGTTGTCTGGGCGGCTATTCTCTCTGAACGCTGGAGAATACCACACACAATACAAGACGCACACTCCCGCGCTCAATGTTGAAAAGAACGGGAGTAAGCAGCGTAATTCCTCTGGAGAATGTCCCCATGCAGAGCCGATAGAGTTGGAGCCTATTGTGGCGGCGTATGACCGATGAACTTGTTGGCCCAGAGTAGGAACCATTTCATGTTGGGTGCGTCGGTGTGGCCGCCGTCATGCTGTCGCCAGGCGAGCTGCCCATCGAGGTGAGCTTCGTTGACGGGTGGCATTTTGGCGGTCTTGTAATCACCGGAGATGTCGAGTGTCTTAGCGCCAAGAAGAGTGAAAACACGGCCTGCATCGATGGTGGCCATGAAGCTGCCTTCGTGGTCGAGCCAGTGAGCATCGCCTTTTTCCGGCACCCCGTAGCTGATGAATGTGAGGCGCGGGGCGCAGAGAGCGATGAGCAGGTTGGAATCGACTGGGATCTGGCCCGGATTGCCGGAACCGAAGCCCGCATCGGAGGCGCCGTACTTAAGGAAGTTGCCGGCCATCCAGTAGTATTCGCCGCCGGTGAGGCTTTCGACGGCTTCGCCGTAGTTGCGACGGAGCAGAGTGGCTCCGCCCTTGCCGGAAGAGCCGACGAGGACCATGGCAAATCGTTGGTCGAAAGCCATTGTCATGAGGGCGGCTTTGCCGTAGCGCGAGACACCTTCGATGCCGACGTGTTTTGCATCGACGGCCGAATCGGTCTCTAGATAGTCGAGGCCACGACCTGCGCCCCATGCCCAAGCGCGCAGCGCGCCCCATTGGTCCGGCGTGCGGGGTTGGCCCTTGTTGACAAGGCCGATGATGCCACGGGTGATGCCAGCGCCGTTGTCGGCCTGCACGCTGGCGGGGTCGAAGCGTGCGAATCCCCAGCCTGCGGCGATGAGTTGCCACTCATTGGGCAGGTCGCCATCGGCATTGAGTTGCGGAAACTGGAAGGGCGTAGCCCTCATCGGCTGCCACGCGGGATGCTGATCGAAAACGTCTTTGAGCGAAGGATCCTGCTGAATGAGCAGCGACTTGAATGCAGTGTTAAGACGCGTGAACTCTTCCGGTGATGGCTCGTGAGGGTTCGGGAAGCCCGCGGGGCCGAACATCATGAGTACGGGCACGGGACCCTTGGCCGCCGCCGGAGTGACAAGCGTCATGTGAATCTTCACGCTGATCGCCGGGCAAGCGGAGTTGTCGACTTCACCGACGAGGTCTTTGGCGATGACGGGGGTGAAGCCGATCATCTCATGATCAGTGGCGACGACGGTCCAATGGACGACGGGGAGATTCGCGGGGACAAAGCCGTAGACGTATTTCGAATAGTCTTCGACGATTTCAGGGCGACGCTTTTCCCACCATTGCTCCCGCGTGGTTACTTTCTCGCCGTTGTTGAGAACGAGCGGATCGGGAAGATTGGGATATGGGTTGGCAAGAGACTCGTCGTAGTTGGCGTGGTTGGGTGCGTTCTCATTGCCGCTCGGACCTGGGCGCAGGGCCTTGATACCGAGCTGATCCATCATGTTCTGGTGATCCTGATCGGCAGTGAAAGTGACCGGATTGCATTGCGCTTCGGCAACGTATGCGCCGGCGATAAGAAAGGCAACGAAAACGGTATTCAGGCAAGGACACACGAGGACCTCCGCGGGTGTTATTCTTGGCGCGCTTCAAACAAAGCGATTTATTGGCGGAGATCATCCTAATGGTTTCATGGGCAAAGTGCACGTGCCTGTTTGCGGCTGCTTTGGCGTGGGCGGTGATCGCCAGCAGTGGGCGTGCTGAGGGGCAGGCACAGAGTCGGCCCGATGTGTGGGTGACGACATGGGGCACTTCGCAGCAGATTCCAGAGCCCGGAAATGCTCTGGCAGATGACGACCTGCGCGATGCGACCGTGCGGCAGATCTTTCATCTCTCACTGGGTGGCGCCAAGGTGCGCGTGCACATATCGAACGCATTCGGCACCGAAGCGTTGCACTTTACGTCGGTGCATATCGCGCGGCCTCTCTCGCCAGCGAGTTCCGAGATTGATCCCGCGACAGACAAGGCGTTGGCATTTGCGGGCGCAAGCGATGTAACGGTCCCGCCAGGCGCGGAGTTTATTTCCGACGCGGCTGATTTTCTGGTGCCTCCGTTGAGCGATGTAGCTGTGACGTTTCATTTGGATGCTCCCCCAGCGAGAGAAACGGGGCACCCGGGGTCGCGGGCGACGACGTATTACGTGCACGGCGATTTCACGGGTGCTGCGAAACTGACCGACCCAAAGCACGTCGACCATTGGTACCAGGTGTCGGCGATTGATGTGCCGGCAGCGCCTGGCGCAATTGCGGTGGTAGCGCTCGGCGATTCCATTACAGACGGACATGGCGCGACAACAAACGGCAACGATCGATGGACCGATGTACTGGCGGCCGAGTTGCAGAAGAGCGCGGCGTCGAAGAATGTCGGAGTGTCAAACCAGGGGATAGGCGGGAATCATCTGCTGACGGACGGGCTAGGGCCCAACGCACTGGCACGCTTTGACCGAGACGTGCTCGCGGCAGCCGGCGTGCACGCGGTAATTGTCTTCGAAGGCGTGAACGATCTTGGTGGTCTGGCGCGGAATGGTGAAGTTTCGCAGGCGGAGCATGCTGTGCTGGTCGCGCGCGTTATTGCGGCGTATCAGCAGATCATCGAGCGAGCGCATGCGCATGGCTTGCGGGCAATTGGTGGAACGGTCACCCCGTATGTGGGTTCGGCTTACTACCATCCGGGGCCGCTAAGCGAAGCGGACAGGCAGCAAGTGAACATGTGGATTCGTGCGGCAGGTCACTTCGATTCCGTGGTCGACTTCGACGCCGTAGTGCGTGATCCGCAGCACCTGGATCAACTGCTGCCCGCGTACGATTGCGGTGATCATCTGCATCCTTCGCCCGCGGGGTATAAGGCAATGGGTGAAGCGGCATATCAGGTGGTAACAAAGCCCGGAATGTGAGCGAGAGATTAATGACGGATAAGCTCTTGATTCGTGAATGCATAAGATGGCGGGCAACTTATGAGCGGATGTAGGTTTCTTATGATAGAAGTCAAACGACACGTCGAGGCTAAGAAGAGCAGCACTGGTCCGGTGGTTGCTTTATGGGCTTGATTGCTGCGTGACCTCGGCAAAGTCGAGGAGGAATTGTTATGCGCCTTGCGCAATTTGCACTGCCCGTATTGCTCGTCTTCTCTGGAGCTGCTTTCGCACAGAGCCATCCTGGAGGCGGTGGGCATCCGGCTGGGCCTCCGCCGCAGCATGGACCGAGTCCAGTTCATAACGCCCCGGAACCTCATGGGACACCCAAACAACCGAATTATGTAGATCGGCCGGGACACCCGAATGCGCCGCACGTTGATCCAGGAAATCACTGGGTGGGCCATAACACGGGGCCTGGCGATCCGAATTACCATCTGGATCATCCGTGGGAGCATGGGCATTACACTGGCGGATTCGGTCCCCACTATGTGTGGCATCTGGGTGGCGGCGGACCTTCGCGGTTCATGTTCAATGGATGGTATTGGAGTGTAGCGCCGTACGATCTGGCCTTTGCTGATGGATGGCTGTGGGATTCGGATCAGATCATCATTTACGACGATCCGGATCACGTAGGCTGGTACCTGGCATACAACGTCCGCTTGGGAACCTATGTGCACGTGCAATATCTGGGCTGAGAACCGTTAACCAGAAAGATAAGGGCGGCGGGGGCGTGATGCCTCCGCCGTTTTTGCTGCAGAGCGGCAATGGCGAGGCCAAGACGAACCGATCCCGCGCGGATCAAGCGACAGCTCTCGGGCGAGATTGATGCGGTTTGCTCTGGCCGCAATGTTTATTACTAGATAAATGAGTTATGCTTTTGACCATGGCGATTGATTCGATTCTTGCTCAACTCGATGCGGAGATTGCAAGGCTGACAGAGGCCCGAGCTCTGCTTGCAAACTCCGGCAAGGCTTCAGCCAAAGTTACAGCACCTAAAGTTGCTAAGGGCCCCGGGAAGAAAGCAAAAAAACGCGTCTTGAGTGCTGAGGCGCGCAAGAGAATCGCTGACGCGCAGCGCAAGCGCTGGGCGGCTCAGAAGGCAAAAACGAAGCCACAGGCAGGCAAGTAGACGCTTCTGCCAGGTGGCGCAGAGAGAGTAAGTCAGAGCTATTTAACTGATCCACTTTTGAGTAGCTAGTTAGACAGCCTGGTTTGATCTTGCCTAAAACCTGAAGTCATTGCCCGTTCACCAGTAGAGGTGAGCGGGGATTGGCGTATTCGATGTCGCAGAGATTGCAGTTGCTGCGCGAGCGCGGCAGTGTGCGATGACGCGGACGAACGGGCGGCTACCAGGTTTCGACGGCGAGGACCTGAGGCGGCCCAGGATGACCCTGGATGACTTGCGTCTCGATGACCGCTTCAAGGTTCTTCTGTTCCCAATCTGCCGGGGCATGCGCGAGAAGCGAGTTCAGGAAGAGCGGATTGTAGAGAATTTCTCCCGCTGCCTGGGTGCCCTCTTCTGAAATGCCGGCGGCGATGACGACAGGCTGGCCGGTGACATGGTCGTGAATACGGGCGACGATCGCGTAATCACGCGCGAGCCTCTGATAGGGCAGATCCCAGGCCGTTGCCCAGGACGTGGTTCCCGGGCTCTTGCGATCGATGATCCGGGCGCTGCCATCCTCCGATTCGAAACCGAAGCGCAGTTTCTGGGTAATGCGGAGAGTCCAGATATTGTCGAAGGCGCCTATCAAAACGACCGGGCCTTCGCGGAGCTGTGCGAAGGAAGCATTGGAAGCGGCTACAACACGGAAGGCCTGTTGTCGCGCCTCGAGAGCCGCTGCGGTACGGGTAAGGGTGACGACATCAGCGAGAGCAAGTCTGCCAGATGTCTGCAACCGCTCGTAGAGTTTGTCAGGCTGAGGCGCTGCAACCGGAACGTCGTAGTTATCCAGCGAGCGAAGATCAAGGTGCATCGACGGTTCGCCCAGACAGAAGGTCGTGGGATTGGCACTGGCGATGAACGGTTGCCAGAAGCGGTCAATCGCGCTGGGGGGCGGTGGAGGATCAGGACGATGCAGATGCCAGCCTACATCGGCTCCAGCCAAACCTGCGAGCGCGACAACGATCACGACGAGCGGCCAGAGCAAGCGCGGATACGGCGAAGAAGCTCTTGCGGTCGGCTCGAAGGCGGGAGATGGCGAAAGCGGTAATGCAGGCTCGGGTGCGAAGACTGGAGCGGGTTCGACGATCTCCGGTGCTGTCTCTGGGAGGTGGAAGACGGGAACGTAAGACCCGACAGGGAGCTCAATGACGAGCTCGCGGCTGTGTGCATACCCGTAATAGTACTGCGAAAGACGCTTGCGGACTTCGCCCGCCGTGATGCGAACGACGGGATCGGCGTTGGCGTCGTAAGTGGGCGCACGGCCGAAGACTTCGATACCGATGCTGCGTTCTTTGAGGTCGCCGGCATTTCCCAACAGGGTTTGTTCGACGACGTAGGCGAGCAGTGCCGGATAACGCTTGCTATTGGCGAAAAGGGAATGGGTAACGAGACGATCGAGCTGTTCGCGCACCTGCGCGGGATCGGGTACAGCAGATAGCTGTTCGACCTCCTGCACGGGTTTTGGCGCGACGGGCATTCCGTCTGGCTCCTGAATTCAGATTAGGGCCTCGGGGTTCTCCGCCCCTCAGGGCAGAGTCGCAGGTCCGGCAAAGGACAGATCGAATGCGAACGGGAGCCCTGCATACAATGCACGCACGAAAACCTGGACCGGAGGCAGGTTCATACGACTTCTGGGATCGATTTGCCAGAACAACGAACTGCCTGAAAAGCAAAACCGGCCATATTTTCGGCTGCATAGCGTATGATACGTCCCATTTAATGCTTTGTCTACGCGGGTTTAAACCATTTTGATTACCTAGTTAATCGGCAAGACGGCGGGATGGTACCCGATGAAACCTATCCGGCAGGGAACTGCAATTTTATATTCAAAACCGGTCCAGAAGACGTACTTAAGGTCTGTTTTGGCGAGCGAGCGAAAGCTCGCGCCCAATCATTCTGGCGGTGCTTCTTCTTGTGATTGCGGCTCCTCGCCCCTGCGGAAGCCCGATCTGGAACTCCATCCAGACGGGAGTTTTGTGGGGGCGCTTTTTTCCGGCTTCAGTTCGCATGGACCAGTGGAAAGTATCGACCCTCCCCCAGCCCCCTTCAGTCCTGTCCGGCAGCCTTCCGTCGAATCTTCTTCATGAAGAGGTTTCGACCACCAAGGTGGGCCGCTGGATCGGACGCGCTTTGTTTTGAATTTCGCGCCAACCGACTGTTCTTCCCCGAGAGATCCAGATCCATGAGACTGCGTGTCCTGCGGAAACGTCTCAGTGGCAGATTTACAGCAACCGATTCCGGCGGTTAGTCTTGCGAGTGGTTTTTCCAGAACAGAGAAGGTACAGGCGAACTATGTCCAGAGTGAAAGCAGTTCTGTTGGCGGGGTGTGGCGCGCTGGCGTTGGCCGGCGGGGTAATGGCACAGGCTATGTCTGCTGATGAGGCGCACAAGAAGGCGGAAGCGCTGTTGAAACAGATGACGTTGGATGAGAAGGTCGGGCAGATGACGCAGTCCAGCGGCGTACAGATACCGGGTCTGAGCAGCGAAAAGCCAGACGACGCTATCGCGCAGGGCAAGGTTGGGTCGGTGCTATGGCTGATCGATGTGAAGGAGATTAACCGGTTGCAGCATATTGCGGTGGACAAGTCGCGGTTGCACGTCCCGATTCTCTTTGGCTTCGACGTGATCCATGGATACAGGACCGTCTTCCCCGTGCCTCTGGCGATGGCGTCGTCGTGGGATCCGGGCGTTGAAGAAGCGGCTCAGCATCTGGCCGGACAGGACGCACGCGCGGCAGGGATCCAATGGACATTTACGCCGATGGTGGATATCGCACGGGATGCGCGCTGGGGCCGGATCGTTGAGGGCGCAGGCGAGGACCCCTACCTGGGCGCTGCGATGGCACGCGCGCAGGTGAAGGGCTTCCAGGGCGATGAGCTTAGCGCAGACAGCGTTGTGGCGTGTGTGAAGCACTATGCGGGATACGGCGCAGCAGAAGGCGGACGTGATTACGATTCGTCGTACGTTCCCGAAGAGCTGATGCGGAATGTGTACCTGGTTCCGTTCCACGCAGCAGAGCAGGCGGGTGCGGGCAGCTTTATGTCGGCATACATGGACCTCAACGACGTTCCGGCTAGCGGCAACAAGTGGCTATTGACAGATGTTCTGCGGAACGAGTGGGGCTTCAAGGGTTTTGTGGTGTCGGATGCATTCGCGGTGGCCAGCCTGCAGGTCCACGGATTTGCGAAGGACCCATCGGACGCTGCGTACAAGGCCGTGACTGCTGGATTGAATATGGACATGGCGAGCCAGACTTACGCGCACAACCTGGCGAAGCTGGTAACCGACAAGAAGGTCAGCGAGAAGCAGATCGATGAACTGGTGCTGCCCATTCTTGAAATTAAATATCAGATCGGGTTGTTTGATCAGCCATACGTGGATGAGTCGAAGGTGGACGCGACACTGAACCGACCAGAGGGGCGCGAACTGGAGCACAAGGTAGCCGCACGGTCGATGGTGCTGTTGAAGAACGACAACCAAACGCTGCCGCTGAGCAAAAGCGTGAAGAAGGTTGCAGTGATCGGCGTGCTGGCGAACTCAGCGACCGACATTGACGGCGGATGGGCAGTGGAAAGCCTGTTTGGCGGCGGAGCCAAGGACCACGCGGTAACGGTGCTCGCAGGACTGAAAACGAAGCTAGGCGCGGACGTGCAAGTGACGTACGTAGACGGGCCGAAGCTCTCAAAGGTGTATCCAGGCTTGCTGGATATGATGACAGGAAACAAGCCGACTCCGCCGCCGACAGCAGAAGAGACGGTGGATTGGGTGGCAAAAACGAAAGCGGCTGCCGCCGACGCGGATGTCGTGATCGCCGTGATGGGTGAGGCCGCGAGCATGAGCAGTGAAGCCGCATCGCGCGCTACGCTGGATCTCCCTGGCATACAGCAGCAGATGCTGGAAGCGGCGGTATCGACGGGCAAGCCAGTTGTGCTGGTACTCATGAATGGGCGGCCTCTGGATATCCGCTGGGCATCGGAGCATGTGCCGGCGATTCTCGAAGCGTGGTTCCCAGGTACGGAAGGCGGCAGCGCGGTAGCGGATGTGCTCTTCGGAGATGTGAATCCGGGCGGAAAGCTGCCGGTGAGTTGGCCGCGCGTGGCGGGAGCGGCTCCGACCTACTACAACCACAACCTGACGCATGAGCCGGAAGATCGGCCAACGTTTACGTCGCGCTACTGGGACATGAACAGCAAGCCTCTGTATCCCTTCGGCTACGGACTGAGTTACACCACGTTCAAGTTCAGCAATCTTGCACTGAGCAAGACGTCGATCAAGAAAGATGGGTCGACCGAGGTATCAGTCGATGTGACGAACACGGGAGCCGTCGCGGGTGATGCCGTGGCGCAGCTGTACATTCACCAACGTTACGGGTCGGCAAGCAGGCCGGTGCGCCAACTCGAGGGATTCAAGCGGGTGACCCTGAAGCCGGGCGAGACCCAGACTCTGAAGTTCACGTTGGGCAAAGATGAGCTGAGCTTCTGGAGTCCGCAGACAAGGGAGCGTGCGGTGGAGTCGACGACGTTCGATGTCTGGGCGGGCGGCGACTCGACGGCGAAGGATCTGCATGCGCAACTGGCTGTAGAGTAAACAGCGCTTGTCTACTAGAAGAGGGCCCGGCGCGATGCCGGGCCCTTTTTCTTGGTCACAGCGCAACGGAAGCCTGCTATGAAGAGGATTTGACGCATCTTATGTTAGGAGTATGCTTCAGAGGCTGACTCGCTTCGAGTCTGCGACCCCACGGAAAATTCAGACTGAAAGGAATCGCTATGCGCTGGCTGCTGCATTGGGTGGTGAACGCGGTTGTACTTCTCTTGGTTTCGCGCCTTGTCTCCGGTTTCCAGATCCGCAGTTTCGGTTCGGCACTGATCGCGGTGGTAATCATCGGAATCGTCAATGCAACACTGGGGCTGTTCCTGAAGGTGATGACCTTCCCTTTGTCTATTCTTACTTTGGGCCTGTTCGTGTTTGTGATTGACGCTTTCGTGCTCTGGTTTTCAAGCAAGCTGGTGCCGGGCTTTACCGTCACGGGTTTCGGGCCAGCGCTGATTGCGTCGTTTGTTCTGGCGCTGATCCAGATGCTGCTGAGCTACTTTGGCGCGAGGGTGTAGCAGAAGACAGTTTGTATATCTCAGCTGATGGAGAGGGTGCGGCTCAGGCTGCGCCCTTTTTCTTTGTGCTGCGCTTGGCGGCCAGAAGAACCGTGAAGTGCTGGCGGAGTTGTCTGACAGCCTGATCGAAGGGTTCGACGGAGCCGTAGGAGCGCGAGAGCATGACGCCGCCTTCCATGGTGACGAGGACGAAGGTGGCGAGGGCGTCGAGGTCAGTGCCGCGTGGAAGGCGCGGGCGGAGATCTTCGACACATTCGCGCACAGCCCCAATCCAGCCACGGAAATTCTCAGCGATCAGCCGGTGCGCCGGGCGGTTCTCGGGATCGATCTCGAGGGCGAGACGGCCAAGCGGGCAGCCGTACTGGCAGCTAGTCTGCAGGATGCGCTCGCGGTATCCAGCAAGAATGGCGAAAATGCGCTCGACTGGATGGGGTGAGCTGGCAAAGGCCGGATCGACGATGATGGGACGCAAGGCATGAAGGTAGCCATCTAAGACGGCGCGGAGAAGCGCTTCCTTGCTTTCAAAAAAGTGATAGAAGCTGCCCGAATTGACGTCAGCGTGGGCAAGCAGGTCAGCCATGCTGGTGCCGGCGAATCCCCGCTCCCAGAAGAGGTAGCGAGCGGAGTCTATGAGACGGTCGCGCGTATCGGCAGGCTTGGGCATGGAAAATCTAATTGACAAAAGTAGTGTACGGCATATTTACTTGAACGATCAACTAACTAGACGAGGTGCGGCGATGAAGAGAAGGATGGCGTTACTGAGGCTGACAGTAACGGCGGGATCAATGATCCTGGCTGCCCTTGGCGTAAATGCCCTGGGGCAGAGTACGACGAAACCAGCTGGCGCTGCGCTCGCGAGCGACGCCGATTCTGCGTCGAGCGGCGATACCGGACAGAAGTTGGTACTCGAGCTGACGATCCCCGCGCCGAGGGCAGAGGTGTGGAAGGCCTTTGCAACAAGCGAGGGTCTCAGCACGTGGCTCTTTCCGAATGCAACGGTAGATTTGCGGCCGGGCGGCGACTGGCTGGTGCATTTTCCCGGAGGCAGCACGGGCGGCGGCACGATTGTAAGTTTTGTGCCGGAGAAGGAACTGGTGGTAATGGCGTTGGCTCCAGACAAGTTTCCAACTGTGCGTGCACAGCGGACGCGAGCGGAGTTTCAGTTTGAGTCGAAGGGCGAGAACGTGACGGTGGTGCGCCTGATCCAAACCGGGTGGAAGGACGGCGAGGAGTGGACAAGGGCGTACGAATACCTCGCAGTAGGAAACGCCCAACTGCTTGCGACACTGCATCATCGGTTTGCATATGGGCCGACCGACTGGAAGAATGCAGGGCAATAGGAAAGGGCGCTCGCGACCGCGAACGCCCTTCTGCGGCTGGGCGGGCAGGCTTACCCCCGCAACACAGGCCGGATGTGCAACTCCTTCAGCTGCTGCTCGCTCACGTTCGTTGGTGCATCGGCCATCAGATCGATCGCCTTCGCCGTCTTCGGGAACGTGATGACTTCGCGCAGGCTGGGCGCACCGGCCAGCAACATCACAATGCGGTCGAGACCAAGCGCGATGCCGCCGTGCGGAGGTGTACCGTATTCCAACGCATCGAGGAAGAAGCCGAAGCGCTGCCGGGCCTCTTCATCGCTGATGCCCAGCGACGAGAAAATCTGTTGCTGCACATCCTTGCGGTGGATTCGAATCGATCCGGAACCGAGCTCAAGCCCGTTCATCGCCAGATCGTAGCAATCTGCGCGCACTGATGCAGGATCGCTGGTCAGGTTCGCCATGTCAGCCTCATACGGCGCCGTAAAAGGATGATGCGCCGGCACCCAGTGTCCAGACTCCAGGTGATACTCGAACATGGGGAAGTCGACGATCCAGATGGGATGAAACGCGGCTGATCCATCCAACGTCTTTCCGCCCTTTGGGTCGGCATTCTGGACTGCAAGGTCTGTTACTTCGAAGGCCTTGTGTCTGTCCGCATATTTCTTGGCCAGCTCGGTTCTGAAGTTGCCCGCTGCCGCATAGACATTGATCTCACGCTCGCTCAGGCGGCCTTCGAACTTGGTATCGCTGGCCTTGATATGATGAGCCGGGTCGCCTGCAACCACGATGACAAAGTCCGCATCGGCTGCGCCAGCCAGCTCGCGCACTTTTGCCGCAGCCTCCGGAAAGC
Source organism: uncultured Acidobacteriaceae bacterium (assembly GCA_963832465.1). GTDB lineage: Bacteria > Acidobacteriota > Terriglobia > Terriglobales > Acidobacteriaceae > Telmatobacter. The sequence continues at coordinate 183,777 of CAWHUJ010000013.1, read as the reverse complement.
TCTTCGCCAGCCGCTTGAAGTCGTCAATAAACTTTGCGCCCTTCTTCGTATCGAAGAGCGGATGATTGTCTTCGCGCTCTTTACGGCTCAGCTCGCCCACATTTGGAATCTGCAAAGCCACCATCGGCAGAGCCGGATCGATTTGCAACGTACTGAGCGCCTCATCGGTAAATGCAGGCCGAACGTCGGTCAGCTTCGGCAACCGCAGGTCGGGCTTGTCCGTGCCGTACTGGCGCATGGACTCGTCATAGGTGATCCGCGGAAAGGGTATGGGAAGCGTGACACCGGCCGCTGCAAAGGCCGCGGCGCAGAACTTCTCCACCACGCCAAAGACGTGCTCGCGCCGCGGGAAGCTCATCTCGAGATCGACTTGTGTGAACTCAAGCTGCCGGTCCGCACGCTGGTCTTCATCGCGGAAGCAGCGCGCAATCTGGAAGTACCGGTCGAATCCCGAAACCATCAGCAGTTGCTTGAAGATCTGAGGCGACTGCGGCAATGCATAAAATTCGCCCGGATGCACACGGCTTGGGACCAGAAAATCGCGCGCGCCCTCTGGCGTGGATTTGGTCAGGATTGGAGTCTCGATTTCGAGAAATCCCTGCCCGCTCAGGCTCTCACGCACGGCACGTGTAATTTCATGGCGCAGCCGGAAGTTGCGCTGCATCTCAGCGCGCCGCAGGTCGATATAGCGGTACTTCAGCCGCACTTCCTCATTTTGGATTGCTTCTTCAGCCGGCGAAAATGGCGCCAGCTTCGCATCATTCAACACGCGGAGCTCGGTTGCCTCAATCTCAATTTCGCCCGTCGGCATTTTGGGATTGATCGCGTCCTTATCGCGCAGCGACACCTTACCGACCGCAGCCACCACGTACTCCGGCCGCACCTGCTCACCGCGAAGATGCCCTTCCGGCGTCAGCTCCTTGTCCAGCACGACCTGGGCAATGCCCGAGCGATCGCGCAGATCCAGAAAGATCAGGTTGCCGTGGTCGCGGCGGCGATTGACCCAGCCCATCAACACAACCTGCTGGCCTGCGTGGGCGGCGCGCAATTCGCCGCAAAGATGCGTCCGTTCAAGACTGCCTAAGAAATCCAATGCCACAAAAATCCTTCTGTCGCCTACTCGCCCGAGAACCGGGCCAGGCACTTTGTGCCGTTCTCGTTCCCAGGGTTCTGGCAATTGTGCAGAGTGTCCGTGCGCTCACCCAGCCAGGAATCGCGCAAGTTCGGCGCGCGCGACCTTCGTCTGCACGCCTGTTGAGAAATCCTTCACAGTAAGAATACCGGATTGAAGCTCGTCTTCACCAAGGATGACGATGCGCCTTGCGATCTTATCGGCAGCCTCAAACGACTTCTTGAGGCGAAAACTCCCGTCGCCGAGTTCTACATGTAAGCCGCCGCGCCGCAGTTCACGGGCGAGTGCGAGAGCCGCGGCATTCAGGTTATCGCCCAGCGGAGCTATGTAGGCACCTACTTTTTGGGTCTCTGCTGTCTCCTGCGCCTGCAGCGTCAGCACGAGGCGATCCTCGCCCATCGCAAAGCCAATCCCCGGAGCCTTCGGTCCGCCGATCGCCTCGCTCAGGCCGTCATACCGACCGCCGCCGAGCAGAGCATTTTGCGCGCCGAGGCCGCCGTGGGTGAACTCAAAGGTTGTGCGCGTGTAGTAATCAAGGCCACGCACGAGCCTGTGGTTTCGCGTGTAGGGGACGCCCGCGGCATCCAGCGCCTTTAACACCTCGGCGAAGTGCGCCTTTGAGGCCTCATCGAGCGAGTCTGCCATCTTCGGCAGCGCTTCTATGTAGGGCTGATCTTCGGGAACCTTGCAGTCCAGCAAACGCAGCGGATTCGTCACTGCCCGACGCTGGCAATCGCCACACATCTTGGGGGCGATCGGGACGAGTGCTGCACGCAGCACTTCGTTATAGCGAGCGCGGTCTGCTGACGAACCAACCGAATTGATCTCGAGCTTCCAGCCCGCGATGCCAAGCTCGTCTAGCAGTGTGGCCAGCATCTCCAGCACTTCCGCGTCGCGCAGCGGGCTTTCGCTCCCCGCTGAGGGCGGCCCAATGACTTCGGCTCCGATCTGCGAAAACTGCCGGTAGCGTCCCTTCTGCGGACGCTCTCGTCTGAACTGCGGCCCGATGTAATAGAGCTTCTGCAACTGGCCACTCTCGCCCAGCTTGTGCTCGATGTAGGCACGCACGACACCGGCGGTGTTTTCAGGGCGAAGGGTAAGGGTCTGTGTCTTTTCAGACTGTGCCCGGGCGCGGTCCTCCCAGGTGTACATCTCTTTCGAAACGATGTCGGTTTCTTCGCCCACGCCGCGGGCAAAGAGTGCCGTGTCTTCAAAGACCGGGGTGCGAATCTCGCCAAAGTTATACCGGGCAAAGACCGCGCGCGCGGTCGCCTCGATGCGGTTCCATAGCGCCGTCTCCGGCGGCAGCAAATCGCGCGTCCCACGGACGGCTTTCAGCGTGGTCATAACCTTCTCAGTCTAAATGCTTCTGAGAGAGTGACGGGTTTAACGAATGACCTAGTTCGCATTTGCATCCTCACTCAACCTCTTGCATCCAAACGCCTATGGAATACCGTCTACTCGGAGGCTCGGGCCTCAAGGTTCCCGTTTTGAGTTTCGGAGCCGGCACCTTCGGCGGTGGCAGCGAGTTCTTCAAAGCATGGGGCGCTACCGACGACCTGAATGCCGCCAAACGCATGGTTGATATTTGCCTCGAAGCTGGCGTCAACCTCTTCGATACCGCAGATGTCTACTCCGATGGCCGCTCAGAAGAAGTCCTTGGCAAGACAATTGAGGGCCGTCGTGACCGGGTTCTGATCTCCACCAAGGCGACCTTCCGCCTCGGCGATGGGCCAAACGATATCGGTTCCTCGCGCTATCACCTGCGCCGCTCGCTCGAAGGTAGCCTCCGCCGCCTCGCGACAGACTATGTGGACATCTACCACTTGCACGGTTTTGACGCCCTTACGCCTATCGAAGAAGTGCAGGACACGCTCAACACATTCGTCCGAGAAGGCAAGGTGCGCTACATCGCCTGCTCCAACTTTTCCGGCTGGCACCTGATGAAGTCGCTTGCGGTCGCCGACCGCTATGGCTGGACGCGTTATGTTGCCCACCAGGTTTATTACTCATTGGTCGGTCGCGAATATGAGTGGGAGCTGATGCCTCTCGGGCTCGATCAGCGGGTTGGCGCGCTGGTCTGGAGTCCCTTGGGCTGGGGTCGCCTCACTGGCAAAATCCGCCGTGGTCATCCGCTCCCCAAGGAGAGCCGCCTGCACAAGACTGCTGAGTTTGGGCCGCCCGTGCCCGACGATTATCTCTACAGCGTAGTCGACGCGCTCGACGCTGTCTCGGCGCAGGCGAAGAAGTCAATTCCGCAAATCGCGCTCAACTGGCTACTGCAACGCCCAACCGTATCCTCAATCATCGTTGGAGCCCGCAACGAGGAGCAGCTCAAGCAGAATCTCGGCGCTGTTGGCTGGTCGCTCACCAAAGACCAGATCGCCCGCCTCGACAAAGCCAGCGAGCGGACGCCGATTTACCCCTACTGGCACCAACGCCAGTTCACCGAGCGTAACCCGCCGCCAGTATAGAGCGCTGTGAGCTTTTCCTATCAGTGCTTCTTGTGCTGCCTTCCTTCGTCCGACCGCAGCCCTAGCTGATCTGCGGCGTCAATCTCGTGCTCTTCCATCTCGGCCAATAACCCCTCGTCGGTCAGGTCGAGCGGATGGGAGTTCTCCCAGTCGTGGTGCGCAATCTCGCGTAGCCTGTCGACCACTTCGGGGCTGTGAACCTCGATGGCCAGCTCGCGCCGGCTGTCGAAACTTCCCGGTGCGAGATTGATCGACCCAACGATCGCGCGCGAATGGTCGGCTAGAAGCATCTTGCCGTGCAACGTGAGTTGCTTGAGCTTGTGTACCTTGATGCCAACATCATTCATGATGCGCAGACCGCTCACGGCTTCAACGAGTTTCTCTCTCTTGAGCTTGTGTGGGGGCCGGGCCATGACGTGCACCTTAACGCCGCGAGTTTTGGCGCGTACGAGATGTTCGATGATCACTGGGTCCTGGTAGCGCTCGTTCTGCACGAAGAGGGTATGCTGCGTCGCATCGATAAATGCTGCGATACGGTCGCGTCCATTGGCCGTGCACCAGATTAGCAGCGCGCTGTGGTCTACCTCGAAGGGTTTGCGCGTCCAGTCAGCGTCAAAGCAGCGGACAATTTCGGCGACCTCGGACGGCCGCGTCGTAACTACGGCGTAATCGCGGGTGCGGGTCAGGTTTTTCAACTCCCAATTGAATGACTTGACGTACGCGATTTCCTCATCCAGCACCATCGACTTCTCGTGCGTAACCTCGAAGTCAGGACTGCTGTCAATTACGTCGATTCCCGCGGCTCTAAGTGCGGTGTACGCAGTCTCGTTTTCTGATTTACCGCTGCGGCGCGCTGGATTGAGCATCACGCGCACATCCACCCCCCGCTTCTTGGCCTCGATTACCGCGTCGAGCAGACCGGGATGCGAGAAGAGAAACATCTTGATCCGGATCGACTTCTTCGCGCCTCGAATCGCTTCAAGAACCGGTGTCACCGTGTCATCAGGCATTACGAGCAAATGATGCGACATAGAGATTAATCCTTAAGAGATCTGCGAGAAATCGTCAACGGCTTCTCGTGTGGCCGGCAAAGCTTCGGGAAATTGAATGCGATAGAGTTCAGCGTAAACGCCATTACGGGCAAGCAGCTCTGCGTGATTGCCTTGCTCCGCGAGAAGGCCGTCTTTCAGCACAAAGATGCGATCAGCCTCGCGAATCGTGCTGAGGCGATGCGCGATGGTGATCACCGTGCGGCCCTTCATCAAGCGCCTCAATGCCTCAATCACAAGCTGCTCTGACTCTGTGTCGAGTGCAGCCGTTGGTTCGTCGAGAATCAATATCGGGTTGTTGCGGATCACGGCGCGGGCGATTCCGATACGCTGGCGTTGACCGCCAGAGAGCGTGTCTCCCCGGTCGCCCACCATGGTGTCGTAGCCCTGCGGCATCCTGGAGATGAATTCATCGGCGTTCGCGAGCTTCGCCGCTGCAACAATCTCATCGCGTGTCGCGCTGCCGCGGCCATAGGCGATGTTATCTGCCACCGTTCCGCGAAATAGGATCGTCTCCTGCAGAACGTACGCGATCTGGCTTCGCAAGGACTTGAGACCGTAGCCGCGCACATCGATATCATCGACGAGAACCCGGCCACGGTCGGGATCGTAGAAGCGCGGAATGAGGCTCATCACAGTGGATTTGCCCGCACCGGTGGGACCGACAAAGCCGACCATCTCTCCTGCCTTGATGGAGAAACTCACGCCCTTGAGGATGGGGAACGCCTTCTCATAGCCGAAGACAACGTCCTCGAACTCGATATTTCCTTTGATCGCGTCGGGATTGATCGCATTCGGCTTCTCAGGGATGACGTCATCGGCTTCAAGGATTGCACGAACGCGCTCGACGCCTACCGCCGTTTGCGCAATCGTATTGGTCATCGTTGCCAGGTCCTTTACCGGTTTAAAAAACTGGGAAAGGTACGAGAGAAATACGATGAGCTCGCCTGCCGTCATGGTCCCTTTGAGGATCAGCGCAGAACTCCGCCACAGGACAAAAGCGGTACAAACGGAGACAATGACCGACACCATCGGCGAGAGCAGGGCCTTCACGCTGCGAGCCTTCAGGGCCGCGGCAACCGTTGCCTTGCTCGCTTCGCTAAGTTCTTCCTGTTCGAGATCCTGGCGGCCGAAAGCCTTCACAACCTTGATCGATCCGAGGCCTTGCTGCAGCACGTCGACGATATTGCTCTGCTGCTTGCGCACCTCTTTGGTGGCCTTCTTGATGGCTCTTTTAAATCGCCAGATGATCAGCAGCATCAAGGGCGTGACGGCGACAGCGATCAGCGTGAAGTCCCAGTTCATCCAGAACATGATCACGAGCATCGCCACAATGGTGAGCATGTCGATCACGATGCCGAGCGTAGACCCCGACGCGAATGCCTGGATCGTTTGCACGTCAGAGGTGATGGTGCTCAACAGCGTGCCCATGTCATGGGTGTTGTAGTAGTTGAGTGAGAGCTGCTGCAGGCGGTTGTAGGTCTGCAGTCGCAGATCGTTGGCTACCCATTGGCCGATACTGGTGGTGTAGTAGTTGGCCGCGTAGGAGGCAACCGCGCCGAGCAGAGCGATTGCGATCATGGCTATTGCCGCTCCAGCCGCGATCTCCATCTTGGTGCCGGCGCCGATCAAGGGGCGGAGAAGGTGGTCGAGCCAGGGTCGCAGTTTGTGCTGTCCAAGCACGTTATCGAGAACGATCTTGAGAGGCCAGGGAGCGGCGACCGTGGCAACGGTCTGCAGCATCATCGCCGACAGAAGAATCGCCAGATTAAAGCGGTAAGGCTTAAGCAGGCCCCAGATCAACGAAAACACTCGAACGCCTCCCGGCGGCTTAGTTTATTCCTGAGTTTGCGGGTCACTTAATCCGACTGCAACCCAACAGCCTTTCGCCCATTCTGCAAGAGCGGTAAATCAAAGATAACCCTCATCATCTCCTTGCCCAAAGTCTAAAGATGAATCTTGGAAAGGTCAGGCCACAGTGACCGCGCCGGATGAAGGGAATGAAGATAAGATTGGGAGCAAGACAATCTCCTGAATCGACCAGGGAATCCGCATCCGATAACGATGAGCGAGGCAGAACCTCCAGGCCAGTCTTTCCGCGGCGCGCGCAAGCTGCGTCTCTTTCCGCTGCTCGCCGCCACCTACTTCATGGTGTCGGGCGGTCCGTACGATATTGAAGACATCATCGGCTATGGAGGCTATGGCGGCGCTCTGCTGCTGCTGTTTCTTCTCCCCTTCTTGTGGAGCTTTCCCACCGCATTGATGCTGGGCGAGCTGGCTGCGGCAGTGCCGGCCGAGGGCGGCTTCTACGCGTGGGTGCGGCGTGCGATGGGGCCTTTCTGGGGATTTCAGGAGGCCTGGCTCTCGCTGGCGTCGTCGGTCTTCGACATGGCGATCTATCCCACGACCTTCGTTCTCTACCTTGAGCGGCTTGCACCCGGGCTCACTTCCGGCCATCGCGCGCTGCTGCTGGAGCTGACCGTAGTCGCCGGTGCAGTGTTGTGGAATTTGCGGGGAGCGGCTGCAGTCGGTGAAGGGTCAGTCAAGCTGTGGATTATCTCGATCTCGCCCTACATTGTGCTCGTTGGGATTGCGGTCTACGTTGGCTTCCTGGGCGTTCACGGCCCCTTCGGCGGACATGCGTCAATGGCGCGGCCACCCGGTGTTCCGCTTTCCACCGCAATTCTCGTAGCGATGTGGAATTACATGGGGTGGGACAACGCCACAACTATTGCGAACGAAGTCGAAAATCCCCAACGCAACTATCCCCGCGTGGTGCTGATGGCCGTTGGCATGATCATGATCACTTACGCGATTCCAATTGGTGCGGTCGCGTGGGCGGGAATTCCCGCGAACAAGTTTTCGACGGGCGCATGGGTGGACGCGGCGCGCATGCTCGGCGGCCCTCTCCTCGCAACCGCAGTGGTGCTGGCCGGAGTCGTCGACGATTTTGGCACTTTCAGCAATCTCACGCTCTCCTACACTCGCTTGCCGCATGCGCTTGCAGTAGATGGATTTCTGCCGGCGGTCTTCACCAAGCGATTGCGCAATGGATCGCCGTGGGTTGCGGTGCTGGCATGCGGATTGTGCTGGGCACTCGCACTGGGCTTCACCTTTGAGCGTCTCATCACCATTGATCTCGTGTTGTGGGGGCTGTCGTTGATCCTCGAATTTCTCGCGCTCGTGATCCTGCGTCGCAAAGAACCATCTCTGCCTCGGCCCTTTCGAATCCCCGGCCCGGAGTGGGTTCCGATTGCCCTTGGAATCTGTCCCACCGCTCTCACGGTGTACGCACTTTGGGTCTCACGCACAGACACGGTGGCTGGAATGTCGGCATTTGTCTTCTCGATGGTGATTGCAGCGCTGGGCGTGCCACTCTACTTGCTGGCACGCCTCTCGCAGCGCCGGCGAATACCGCAATGAAGATTACCTGGAATTGAACAGCTCCAGATTCGACCCCTTCCACACCATCGCTGCGTGAATGCGGTCATAGCCGCTCGGGTGGTCGAAGAACAGCATCTCCTCGAACGGCCCCGGATGCATCTTTCTGTATTCGCTCAGATGAATAGCTGCCTGCGCAAAGCCGTCCGGCTGCCGTGCGGCATTCAATCCAAACATGTCTGCCTCGTGCTCCTGTGTGCGGATTACCGTGTTCATCACTGGCGTCAACGCGAACATCAAAATGCCCACCAAGAGCCCTGCCAGTGGAATTACGGCCGGGTCGTCAACGCCGCGAATCTGCCAGCGATCTCCCCAGCGCGCCAGAGTCCATCCCAACGCCCAGCGCAGGTACGCGAACGAAGCCACGATCAGGATGAACATGAACTGGATGAGCTTTGAAATGTGGTTCATCACGTAGTGGCCCATCTCATGGCCCATCACGGCCTGAATTTCCTCCGGCGACCCCCGCTTCAGCAGATTGTCGTTAAGCGTGATGCGCATCGTGTTGCCGAAGCCACTTACGTTGGCGCTCATACGCGTTGTCTGCCGGCTCGCGTCTATCTCGTACACATCGTTTGTAGGAATTCCATTTGCATGCGCCATCTGCAAAATTGGCACCGTCACTTTGGGGTCGTCGAGTTTTTTGATCTTATTGAAGATCGGCTGCAGAAACACCGGGCCAATTGCCACCGCGACGATCGTTATAAGTGTCATGGCCACCGCGCCCCAGATCCACCATGTCTTCTGCAGTTTGCGCACAATGGCGAGCAGCACCATAGCCGCTATGCCGCCCAGCAGCATATTCAGCGCCAGGGCCTTCATTTCGTCGCCCATCCATGGCCCGAATGTCTGGGTAGCAAGTCCATACTTGTGCTCACGCACAAAGCCCTCATAGAATTCCAGTGGAAAGCCCAGGAGATACGTCAGCGCAAGGAACTGCAGCCAATAGAGAAACGCCTGCAGCGCTTTGAATCGAGTGATTTTCTCCGCCAGGTCGCGCATCTTCGCTGACCACCGCAGGTTCAGCAGCAAGAGGGCAATGGCCGAGCTGTATAGAAAATCCCACAGGATCAGCCAGTATCCGCCCTCGAAGTATGCGTTTGAGCGCGCCGTCGCGGCCTCAGGAATCATGGCCATGTAGGCATCCGTGGCCGCATTTGCATCGAAGTGGGCTGAGGGTTGTGCCGCCGTGGGAATCTTCGTGATATCCACCGTTGGCTGAATCGCCGGCTGCGCAGCTGCCCAGCCCACTGAAACAACAAACAACAATACGAACGTCGCAATCCGAAGGTACGTTCTCATTCGGAAGCCTCTTTCTTTCATCTCAATTTCTGTGAACAGCCCCTGAGGACAAAGAGCGCCCCTGCGCCCGGTCGGCCCGTCCCATTGCATCTACTACGATTTACCGCGCCACTTGGTTCACAAATTCGAACGTTAGCCGTTTCAGCAAATCGATCACTCTAGTTGCCAACTGGTAGATTGACAGACGAATCGCCGTCAGCCTGTTCGCTGAGCACCTCGCGCTCCAGGTAGTCCAAAAGTGAACATCCATAGACGATCGCATCCGAAGGACTCCATATCGAGACGACCGCGCTCTCGTTCGGATCAGATGTGCAGACGACGTACCGGTGAGCGAATATTGGAACCAGGCGCGCGTCGTCGGGAAGTTGAAACCCTTGCTCCAGCAGAGTGGCCTGTAGTTCGGTACGATTACTGTCCGCATCGGCGATGAGTAGGCGAACGAGTTCAATATCGCGCGGATATGAGTAAAACCCAGGTATGAAAGCACGGGGCTTGCCGCTGCCGCCACGCACGTCAATCCTGGGCATGTCGGTGCCATTCATCTCGCTAAGATAGTCGCGAAAAGCGTGTGGGAATCGAGCACCGACGTCGGCCTCATACTGTTCAATCTCACCATCGGACAGTCCGGAGATCCAACGGGTGCCAGGCTGAATCTGACCTCCCCAGAGGTCGGCGCGGATGGTCTCACCTCGCCAGAAATCCTCCGAGGCGCGCCTGAATTCTGCCACGCTCTTAATGTTGCCCATCTACCTGCCTGCCCAGGCGAGGCCGTCGGTGGCTTTGCCGGTGGAGATGAGGCGCAGAACCTTCCACGCTCCGAGATTGATAACGGCGACCTGGTTCGAGCGCATGCAGGAGACGTAGGCCACCTTGCCGCTCGGCGCGATGACGACTTCCTGCGGATAGAGGCCGTTGAGCGGGATGTTGCGCGCAACCTTCATGGTGCTGAGGTCGACGACTGCGACGGCGTTCTGGTCGGGGAGAGTCATGAGAAGCCATTTGCCGTCGGGTGTGGCAGCGCTGCCGTAGCCATTGCCTTCGAGAGGTATCCAGTGGGCGACCTTGTTGGTGGCGGTGTCGATTACCGCAATGCGGGGCTGAGTCTGATCGGCAGTGAAGACCCATTTGTCGTCGGGCGAGATGGCGATACGCTGCGTGTTGGCTGAGATCGGAATGATGGTAAGAGTCTTGTGTGCGACGAGATCGAGGACGGAGACAGTGCCGGGGCCAACGTTGGCGGTGTAGCCTCGCCGCCCGTCGTGCGAGATGGCGAGCATGTGGCTTTCCGGCTGGCCCGTAGGGATGCTGGCGACGATCTTGAGAGTCTTGGGATCGATGACGGTGATGGTCTTGTCGAGTTCGGTGGTGACGTAGAGGAGACCGTTTTTCGGGCCGATGACAGGGTCGTGGGGACGTACACCGTGATCGAAGGTGATATTGCCGACGACCTTTTGTGCAGCGATGTCGATGACAGCGATCTTTGCGCCATCGGTGCCGGGCTTGCCGACTCCGGAATTGCCGTAGATAGGAACGAACGCGAGTTTGCCATCGGGCGAGGCAGTGACTTCATGCCCGGTGAATCCACCCTCATCAACAGAGCCGAGAACTGATCCTGTGGCGGGATCGACAATCGCGAGGCTGTGATCGCCCTTTTGCGCGACGAGCAAGCGCGCGTTCTGCGCGGAGAGCGCGGTGGCGGCAACGAAAATGAGGGGAAGAGCACAGCGAGCAGCGTTCAAATGAGCCTCCGAAAGTACGGAAGCGAGTGTACACCGCGGCGGCTCAGCTCTGTGCCGATGATCGAGAGCTTATTTCTGTGGAGCCCATGGATCGTAGGTGCCGACTGACCACGAGTTGCCTTCGGGGTCTTTGACTGTGAACTCGCGGCTGCCATAGTCGGTGTTCTGGATGGGACGAAGAAAGGCGGCGCTGGCGGCTTGAGCGCGAGCGTAGACTGCATCGGCGTCCGGCACAACGATATAGCTGCTGCGGGTTTCGACGTTGCCGAGCTCAGCGGGCGTCTTGAAGCCCTTGCCGTACGCGTCGTCTTTGACAGAGCCGAGCATAATCATGCCGCTGCCGAGGGTTAGCTCGGCGTGACCGATGGTGTTGTCGGGTCCGGGATAAACGACGTGCTTTGTAAAGCCGAGGACGTTGCAGAGCCACTCGATGGCGGCAGGTGCATTGCGGTAGCGCAGCGCTGGCATCACTGTGGAGTTAATAGTGGTCATCTCGGAATCCTCCATGTGCTCACGGACCAATGATGACAGGCTAGGAGCGAGTGTTCTTGGAAAATTCGGAACTAGCTCCTAGATACTTGGGGCCTTGAATAGCACTACCCCTGGTAGTTGCTTTCTTCCTGCGACTAGTCCACCGGAACATGATTGGCCCAGCGGGTGCGGCGCGCGGAGTATGTGGTGGCGTCGATACCGGAAAAAGCGCGAAAGTCGTTAGCGAAGTGGGACTGGTCGTAGTAGCCGCAGTCGAGCGCGAGTTGGGCCCAGGGGAGGTCGATGCCGGCGTGCAGCTGATGGACGGCTCGCTGAAAACGCTGGACGCGGCACCAGGTTTTGGGACTGAGACCGACAGCCTGTCGAAAGACCTGTGAGAAGCGACGCTCGCTCCAGCCGATGCTGCCCGCGGTCTCACGGACAGTGACGATGGATGGCGCTGAGTTGAACTGACGCAGAGCGAAAGCGACTTCAGGGCGAACGAAGGCACGAGGCAGCGCACGCGCAGTGAGATGTCTGGCGAGATACGCCTCAAGGCATTGGAGACGAGCGCGCGGAGTCGTGCTTTCGCGCAGGCGGTCTCGGAGGCTGGTCGTTGAGTTACCCCAAAGTGCGTCGAGAGCGACGCTGCAGTTGGTGAAGAGATCGACAGCGTCGGATGCGAAGGGAGCAAAACCGCCTGGGGTGAAGACAATGCCGATGAGATCGGCGAGGTCGGAACTGTGGATGATTTCGTAGACGGAGCGCGCGCCCACAACCAGGGCTGGGGGCATGCGCAGGTCGTCGCGGCCTTCGGGGCAGTCGAGGAGGAAGTCGCGGGCGAGGTTGATGACAATCTGCACTCGACCCGTGGGAAGGACGCGTTCGCGAGAGTGCGTTACCGCGGGAGCCTGCGCATACCAGAGAAGATGGACGAAGCGCGAGAGCGGCGGGGCGGGAGTGTGCTCGATATACAGCACGATGGCCTCGAGGTCGTTATAGCACGGAAAGACCCTATACTGCGGTAGTCGAGTATTTTCGCTCAGGATTGACCCGATGGATGCTCCCAAAGAACTAAATGAGGTGGTGCTTCCCCAGACCGTCGTAGGTCCGCTGACACGCGCGGCGATTTTTCTGGTGGTATGTATCCGCCAGGATAAGGACGCGTACGCCAAGGTGCGCCAGTTCTGCGCAGATCTGGCGGGGCTGGTGCGCGCGGTGGAGTTTCGCGATGTTGAGGCGGGACTCACGTGCGTCATCGGCTTCGGCTCCGATGCATGGGACAAGCTGTTTGGAGCACCACGGCCGGCGGAACTGCATCCGTTTCGGGAGATCGCAGCGGGTTCGCGGCGCGCCGTGGCGACGCCGGGCGACATTCTCTTTCATATTCGGGCAAAGCGGATCGATCTCTGCTTTGAGCTCGCGATGCAGATCATGGCCAGCCTCGGCGATACGGTGACGGTCGCCGATGAGGTGCAGGGTTTTCGCTACTTCGATGACCGCGATGTAATGGGGTTCGTTGATGGCACGGAGAATCCTCGAGGCGATGAGGCGCGCGAAGCGGCCATTGTGGGCGATGAGGATCTGCCGTTCAATGGCGGCAGCTACGTGATTGTGCAGAAGTACATGCACGATATGAAAGCGTGGAATGCCGTGCCTGTCGAGCAGCAGGAGCGGATCGTTGGGCGGCACAAGCTCTCGGATATTGAGCTCAGTGACGCGGAAAAGCCGTCGTATGCCCACAACGCGCTGACCAGCATTGAAGAGAACGGGCAGGAGATGCAGATCCTGCGAGATAACATGCCGTTCGGACGGCCGGGGCACGGCGAGTTCGGTACTTACTTTATCGGCTACTGCCGTACACCGCGAATCACTGAGCTGATGCTAGAAAACATGTTCATCGGAAAGCCTCCGGGGAATTACGACCGGCTGCTGGACTTCAGCCAGCCGGCGACAGGCGGCCTGTTCTTTGTGCCATCGGCAACGTTTCTGGACAATATTGATCCCGCAGCGCCATTGCCGGGATCGGCGGCAGAACCTCCAGAAGTCGAGTCAGGCGGAGAGGACAACGGGCCTGCTGAGATCAACGCGAAGGCGGACAATGAGCTGCGCACAGCCGCGGCAGCACAGGACTCCTCGCTGAGAATAGGATCGTTGAAGGGAGAGAGCAATGAATAACCTCCACCGTGAGCTCGCGCCGATTTCGGACGCGGCGTGGGCGCAGATTGAAGAAGAGACGACGAGAACGTTGAAGCGGTATCTGGCCGGGCGGCGGGTCGTTGATGTGCCTCAGCCCGGAGGAGTGGCCCTGCCCGGCGTGGGCACAGGACATCTCTCTCTGATTGCGGCGCCGGAAGAAGGAATTGTGGCGCGTCAGCGTGAGGTGAAGCCGCTGGTGGAGCTGAAGGCGCCGTTCGAGCTTTCGCGTCAGGCGATTGACGATGTGGAGCGCGGATCGGATGATTCCGACTGGCAGCCGGCAAAGGACGCAGCGAAGAAGCTGGCCTTTGCCGAAGACCGCGCGATCTTCAACGGATACAAGGATGCCGGTATAGAAGGCTTCCGGCAGGTGACGAGCAATCCAATCGAGTCGCTGCCCGCGGATGTGAGGGAGTATCCCGATGCGGTTGCGCATGCGCTGAGCCAGTTGCGGCTGGTGGGCGTGAACGGGCCATACTCTGTGCTGCTGGGCGCGGCAGAGTACACGGCGCTGGCAGAGACGCGAGATCACGGCTATCCGGTGCTGGAGCATGTGAAGCGCATTGTGGACGGGAATATCGTGTGGGCGCCTGCGCTGGAGGGAGCGATCGTGCTGACGACGCGCGGTGGTGACTTCGAGCTGAATATCGGGCAGGATATTTCGATCGGCTACCGGAGCCACACCGACGACGCAGTGCGGCTATATCTGCAGGAGACTTTTGTCTTTCGCGTGCTGACCAGCGAAGCGTCAGTGGTGCTGTCGCGGCCGAAAGTTTAACCCCCGCACAATCCGAAGATACTCGGCGTATCCTTTCCCACATGAGTCTACCCACCGGAGATGCGCAGCTCGTTCAGATCATGGACGCTGCGCTCGCCGAGGCATCACGGCGTGCAGGCGCGTGGCTGGCGTGCAGGCCCGGATGCACGCAGTGCTGTCATGGCGCCTTTGCCATCAATGAACTAGATGCGCGGCGGCTTGAATCAGGCATGGAAGCACTGCGTGCGGCAGCCCCTGACGCTGCAGAGGCTGTGAAAGAGCGGGCGCGAGCTTGGGTGCGCGAGTTTGGCGCGGAGTTTCCCGGAGACCTTGAGACAGGCGTGCTGGGCACGTCTGAAGAAGAGCAGGCGAGGTTTGAAGACTTCGCCAACGAAGCGGCGTGTCCAGCGCTGAATCCGCAGACGGGATTGTGCGATGTTTACGCATGGCGTCCGATGACGTGTCGAGTCTTCGGCCCGCCGGTGCGTGTCGACTCCACGGACGAAAACCAGGCGTTAGGCTGTTGCGAGCTGTGCTTTGTCGGCGCGTCCGAAGCCGAGATCGTCGCCTGCGAGATGGAGATTCCACAAGAGCTTGAGGCTCAGCTCGTGGAGGAGATCGGCGATAGCAGCGAAACGGTAGTTGCGTTTGCGCTGCTGCGGTCTCAATGAAACGGAAGCGCGGTCAGACCCGCCGTCTGATAAAAGGGTAGAGCACCGCCCCGAGGGGCAGAGATGCGGCTAAAGAGAAGCGCCTTTTTCCTTGGTTTCGGAATAGTGCTGGGAAGCGCGTCTGCTATGGCGCAGACGGCCGATGAGGCGTGGCTTCGGCCCATAGCCATCGATCAGCGCACGTTGCCGCTTAATGTTCGTGCCCTCGGAACCGGTGTCTTAGAGAAAACTGCCGTCGACGAGCTGAAGCGAATCCCGGATTCGGCAGAATCGTCATCGGCGAATACCGAGCTCGACACGGCGGGAGAAATCATTGTCGGAACGGTGCGGGAGTTTCGCCACGCCGACCTCGATCTGCCTCTTCCAACCGATCTCAAGCCGGGCGGCTATTGGATTTTTGCGAATCTCGCCAGCGGCCAAAGGCGCAAAACGATCGTTGCTGGAGCGGATGACGCGGGCGTGCTGTACGGCGCCTTCGCCTTGTTGCGGCTGCAGAGCAGCCAGGACAAGCAGAACCTCCACGACCATCCCGTGCGGTCGAGTCCGGTCTTCAGCATTCGCTGGAGCGAAGAGTGGGACAACGCCGATGGATCCGTTGAGCGCGGGTATGCGGGTAAGTCGATCTTTTTCGACGATGGAAAGGTGCGAGATGATCTTGCAGCGGTGAGCGAGTATGGGCGGCTGCTGGCGTCGACAGGAATGAACGGCTGCAATGTGAACAACGTAAACAATGCGGCGGTATTTCTGCAGCCCGAGATGCTGAAAGGGCTGGCGAGAATTGCGGATGCCATGCGGCCATGGAGTGTCCATCTGGCCATGAGTGTCGATATCGCAAGCCCGCAGAAGATCGGCGGTCTTAAGACCTTTGATCCCGCGGACCCGGCGGTGAAGGCGTGGTGGCGGCAAAAGGCCGACGAGATTTACGCCCTGATTCCGGATATGGCGGGATTCACGGTGAAGGCCGACTCGGAAGGGCAGCCGGGGCCGGCGAGTTACGGAAGGACACCCGCAGATGCAGCGAATATGCTGGCTGCGGCGCTTGCTCCGCATGGCGGCGTGGTTCTGTATCGCGCTTTTGTCTACAACCATCACCAGGACTGGACAGATCCGAAGGCTGATCGCGCGCGGGCCGCATATGACATCTTTCATCCTCTTGACGGAAAGTTTGCACAGAATGTGATTGTGCAAACCAAGGAAGGCCCGATCGATTTTCAGGCGCGTGAGCCAGTGTCGCCGCTCTTTGCCGGGCTTCGGCAGACGCGGCAGGCGATGGAATTGCAGATCACCCAGGAGTATCTGGGCCAGCAACGTCACATGGTATATATCGCCCCGATGTGGAAAGAGGTGCTGGATTTTGATCTGCGCGCTGGTGGCATGGCCACTCCGGTGAGAGAGATTCTGGCGGGACATGCATTTGGACAGCCGGCGGGTGGCATGGTCGGCGTGGCCAGCGTTGGAAGGAATGCCTGGCTGGGGTCTCCTCTTGCGATGGCCAATCTATATGCCTTCGGACGGCTGGCGTGGGATCCGAATCTTGATCCGGCGAAAATTGCCGAGGAGTGGGTGAGGCAATCGATTGGAAGCGATCCGGTGGTTGTGAGCACTGTGGTCAAGATGCTGATGCAGAGCTGGCCTGCCTATGAAAGCTACACAGGACCACTGGGACTGCAGACGCTGACCGACATAACCGGCAGCCACTACGGCCCAAACGTTGAGGCCAGCGAAGAAAATGGATGGGGCCAGTGGCACCGCGCGGATCACAAGGGTGTCGGCATGGATCGCAGTGTCGCGACGGGCACCGGTTATGCGGGGCAGTATCCGTGGGAGTTGGCGAAGAAGTACGAATCGGCGGCGACAACACCAGATGATCTGTTGCTGTTTTTCCACCACGTGCCATACAACTACAAGCTGCACGATGGAAAAACGGTGATCCAGTACATTTACGACAGCCACTATGACGGAGCGGCGCGGGCCGCGGAGTTTGTGGAAGACTGGAGATCGCTCAAGGGCAAGGTGGATCCAGAACTGTATGCAGACGTGTTCGCGCGGCTTCAGTACCAGGCGGGGCATGCGATCGTTTGGCGTGATGCGATCACGCAATACTTTCTGCAGATATCCGGAATCCCAGATGCGAAGGGCCGCGCAGGGAAATATCCTGAACGGCTCGAGGCGGAGGACGCTCGCCTGGCGGGTTACACAGCCTTCGATGTATCGCCGTGGGAAGACGCATCGCGCGGGAAGGCCGTTACATGTCAGGGGAAACTGAGCTGCACGGCTGAGTGGACCTACAAAGGATCTGCCGGAAGTTATGACATCGCCGTGGAGTATTTCGATGTGCAGGGCGGCGTGGCCACGTTTGTCTTAACTGTGAATGACAAGCCAGTGACAGCGTGGTCCGCAGATGCAGCGTTGCCATCGTGGAAGCCGAATGGCGACAACTCAACGCGATTTACGGTGCATGGAATCCAGCTGAAGCCGGGCGATGTGATCCGAGTGGAGGGGACGCCCGACAGGAGCGACCCGGCAGCACTGGATTACATAGAGCTGCAACCGAGCCGAGGTCTTAGTAACTTCCGGCAGTAACCTCGAATTAACTCGCAGGTTAGGCTTCGTCAAAGAAGGAACACGATAGAGACTACGGGAGCCGTGAGCTTCCGTGCTAGCCTGTCGGCTCAAACACTAGATGTAAGTTCAGGGCTAGATATGGTTGTTCGATATATCGATGAAGAAGCTCCCATAGCAGAGCCTGCTGCTGCAATTGAGCGCGATAGCACAGGATCACGCGCCCAGCGCATTCCGACGCTTGATGGCTGGCGTGCGGTGGCGATTCTCTTGGTGTTGCTTACGCACCTGTATCAGAACTATCTCGGGCATTTCAGGGGCGAGCGCTGGCTGGATTTCGGCCAGCTCGGCGTGAGCATCTTTTTCGTCTTGAGTGGGTACCTGATTACTACAAACCTTTTGACCCAAGATTGCGTGAATCTTAGAGGATTCTATTTACGCAGGTATTTTCGCCTCATGCCGGCGTGCTGGACATTCCTGGGGTTTCTCTTTCTGTTGACCGCACTATCGCCTTTCAAGGTGATTCAACACGATCTATGGAGCTGCCTTTTTTCATTCCGCAACTACATAGAGCCTACGGCTGCAAACCGATTCACCCAGCATTTCTGGACGCTGGCAGTCGAAGAGCAGTTCTACCTCGCGTGGCCAATTGTGCTGATGGCGTTAGGCCGCCGCAATGCAGCAGGTCTGGCGGGGGTCGGGATCGTCTGGATCGCTGTTTTTCGATTTATTCACTGGGACTATTACACGACCGGTTTCCACTTTATGCGCACCGAAGTTGTGATCGATAAGGTTCTGGTCGGTTGCCTGCTGGCGTTTTTACTGCGAAATGAGCGGGTGCGAGCCTGGTTTTGCGCGCACGGACGCGCAGTTTTTGCCGTAGCGGTTGCGCTGCTCGCATGGGACGCCATTCATTTTCAGAGGCTAATCCCTCTTCATGAAGCTGTCCTGATCGCGCTGGCGATTGGCGCGACGGCGATGAATCCAACGATGTGGGTGAGCCGCATGCTTGAATTCAGGCACATGAAGACGACGGGCCAAATATCGTATAGCTGCTATCTGTGGCAGGGACTCTTCTTCCGCGCTGCGTGGGGCCCGTGGGGGATCTTGCTGACTGCGATCTTCGCGATGTTGAGTTGGAAGCTCGTTGAAATACCCGGCATCCGTCTAGGCACCCGAATCCTGAGAAGCGGAGCTGATCGGTTCCCGATTCCGATAAGGACCGCGTTGGGAAGCCGCAGAAAAGCGGTTGCCTGACGGGAGCCAGTTGGAATCCTTCGATCACTGCGTTTCAAGGATTCATTGACAAAGCCTCCGTTCGCCTATACACCCAAGGCATGGTCAGCCTCAGCGTGTTGTACCCCGCAAGTAGCGGGTCGACTTTCGACTGGGATTATTATCTGGGTCCGCATACGGCGCTGGCGAAGAGATTGCTCGAACCACGTGGCCTACTGCGGATCGAAATCAGCCGGGGCGTTGGCGGATTTCCGCTCGGCGCGGTGGCGCCGTATTACGCGATCGCGCATATGTACTTTGCCACAATGCAGAAGCTGCAAACTGCCATCGGCGAGACTGCTGCGGAGCTGATCACCGATCAGAAGAAGTACTACAACGGCGGAAGCATCGTGCAGGTGAACGAAGTGATCGCCGAGCCAGGCAGATAACCCGACTCAGCGTTATTGAGCGGACTTCACCATTTTGACGATGGGAAGATGCTCGCCATTGGCGAGAGGTACGGTGATCCTTTCAACATCCGTGTATCCTCTGAGGGTATAGAGCGGTACGCCGGTCAGCGTCGACCCCATCTCGAAGTGGTGGAAACCCGCGGCGATCGCGGCCGCTTCAACATTCGAGAGGATGAGCGAGCCAAGCCCCTGGCGCGCGAAGTCTGGATGCACAAAAATGGCGCGTACTTTTGCTGCATCAGTCGCGGGATCGAGAAGGACGGGCTCGCGATCCGGTCCCCGGTCTGCGCCGAAGAGGGTGCGACGCTTTGACCATCCGCCGCAGCCGGCGATGCGAGGGAACTCGCCCGTTATTTCAGCGACGAAATATGTCTGATCGCGGATGAGTTGCGTATCGAGCCCGAGGACTGTGCCGAGCGCGCCCTCGATCTCGGCAGGGGAGTAGTCACCCGCCTGCAGGCCTCGCACCGAAGCTTCAATCAGTTCGTGCAGTGCGGGAATGTCGTCTTGAGTAGCGAGGCGAAGCGAGAAGGGTCGCGCCATCGAAGGTCAGAGGGCTCTGCCGCTGACGATCTTGAAAGCGCGCTCGTAGGAACCCATGTCGAAGACATTGGAATAACCCAGACCCGTCAGCATGGTTCTGGCTTTTTTGCTGCGCAGGCCGGTCTTGCAGTGGACCAGAATGACACGGTCTTTATCGCGCACCTTGGTGGGCAGGATGTTTCCGATTTCATCGACTGGAATGTTAAAGGCCTGGGAGAGATGCCCGGAGTTGTACTCTTCGGGACGGCGCACGTCGATGATCATTGCGCCCTGCTTTGCAAGGTCCGCGCCTTGCTTCGTCGAGATCTGACCGCTGCGCCGCACATATATAAACGCGATCACTCCGGCTAGGATCAGAGCGTAGAAAATCCAGTACAGAATGCCCATCGAAAACCGCCTCTACACGTCTTTTGCCTGTCCTGTGAGGCCCTCAAACTCAGGGAACGTAGGGCGACAAGGGCGGCAACGGAAGACTGTATATGAGTAGTTTATCGCCGATCGCTTGGGTCGCGTACACAGATAAAGCGAAAGCGCCGCGGCAACAGCCGCGGCGCCGAACATTGTGAAGCAAGGATTTCTTGCCGAGCCCGATCAGGTCTGGTCGAGTCTGGTCTTTGGGCTTAGCTTGCCGATGACATCGGGCAGATGCTGCGCGACGAGACCGCTGACCTGGTCGGGTGGAATGCCGAGCTTGGAGCCAATGGCAGCAAGCCGGTCCTGTCCGATCACATTCGAAATCTGATCGGCTGTGATGGAGCCGCCCGAGCCACCCATCCACGAATTGAGAAGGTCGCCCAGTCCATTGCTCTGGAATTTAGACATCAGCCCTTCAAAACCGCCGGTTTCAGGACTGTTCACGAGATCTACAACATGACCGAGGATCGGATGAGGCTCCGCGGCTGCATTGCCGGAAGCCTCAGCGCCGACCATTTGCTTGACGCTATCGAGAATCGACATAACGTGTCTCCGGGGGAATGCCGGCCGCTAACTCGGCGACCGGCGGTGAGACGCCGCGCTCGACGATTTACTTGGCCTGTTTCGCGATGACGAGCGAAGCAATCTTGTTGTAAGTGGTCTGCGGAATGATTTTCCTTTGGACCAGGTCGGTCTTTTTTGCGTAGGGTCTTCCGTTGATGATCTTCTGCGCGTACGTATCGCCTATGCCCGGCAGCGCCTTCAACTGACTGAGGCTGGCTGTATTTAGGTCCACAAGGCCAGCAGGCGCAGTAGTCGCCGTCTTGGCCTGCGCCGCTACCGCAGTATGGGGAAACATCGTGCCGGCGGCGAGCGCAAGCGCGAAAACCATGGCGAGGAACAACGAGAGTTTCTTTCTTTTCATTCGAGCCATCTCCTTGCCCTCTACCGTGTGTGAAACGGAATGGTTGCGAGGGTGGAAACAGCATAGCGTAAAGGGCGGCGAACCGCCCTTCACGCTAGCGCATTTCAGTTGGAAGCCCGCTTAAAGCCTTGTTTTTTTGCATCTTCCTCAGACATGAATCGACCGTGCTTGGTCTTTCCGTAATATTTTGAGCCTTCTGTGTGATAGGTCTTGGTATCCGTATTGACCCACACTGTCGGAGTGGTTGCATTCCCCGAGCGAGAGGATGCGGAGGTTCGGGTAGCAGTCGATGCTCTTGAGTCGGCAGAGGCTACGCCGGATTGCTGGGTGATCGTGGGCGGCGCGGGAGAAGCCGGGCTGGCGCTGGAAGCGCTAGCTGCGGTCGATGAGGAAGACTTCTTGGGCTTCTTCTTGGTCGTACTGCTGTTCTGGCTCTGGCTGGACGACGGTGTTTGAGCAGACGATGGAGTCTGACTCGACGAGGACTGAGCCTTCAACAGGTTGGGAGCCACGACTCCCAGGAGGAGCAGGCCGAGGAAAGTCGAGAAAATCTGGCGTACTGACATGAACTTCATCTTTGAAATCCTCCTTTTGCTTGTCTGAGGGACGCTGTTGTGAATCGAGGGGAGAAGAATCGGCTACCCGAACGGCTAGGGAACAATCCCAGGGGCATGATCAACTTGCGTCAGGGAGCCGGTGTTGAGCGGAATGCGCCCGCCTAACGAGTGCATCCGCAGGGGGCTGGCAGCAATAGACGTCTTTTAGGGAGAGAGCACATTGCGAGAACCGTTGTAAGCTGGTCGCGTAGATCCCAACGTGGAGACGGGCTTATGAAGATAAGACAGGCACTACCCTTGCTGGCTTTGATGCTGATAGTGGCTACGGCGAAAGGGCAATCCACTAACGATGATGAAGTTGCGATCCGCGCGGCAATCACGTCGCAGGCAGGGTCATGGAATCGCGCCGATATCGACGGCTTTATGAAAGCCTATGAGGATTCTGACGACACTACATTCATCGGAATGAACGTGCGGAAGGGCTATAAACCCATTCGTCAGCGTTACATGGACACTTACTCTACGCCAGCCAAGATGGGAACATTGAGCTTCAGCGACATAGAAGTGCGGCTGATTCCGAACGGATGCGGTAAGTCGGATGTGGCGATTTCAACGGGCCGATTCCACCTGGTGACCGCTGACAGCGCGGAGAAGAGCGGGGTGTTCTCCCTGGTGTGGCACAAGGGACCGCACGGGTGGAAGATCATTCTGGACCACACCAGCAGTTAAACAAATTGAAAAAATTTGCAATTGCTGCTCTGCCTATGAGTTGCATGGAGCAAGCTAAATGCGCGCGAAAGAGACGTTCTGCGCGCGATGTGACCTCGGTACAACGAACCCTGAATCCTGCATGCGCGAGAGCTTTGCCGCTGCTATGATGCGGCCAAGCTAGCCATTTCAGTTTGGGGTTTTTCGTTCATGAGGAAACTTGCGTCCTTCGTCCTTGCTTTAAGTTTTGTCGCATCAACGGTGCATGCCACTAACCTGCCTAGCCCGCCCTCAGGGTTTGAGTGGCAGCAGATTCCCGAGGTGAAATCGGCACTGCTGCGGCCACAGGGATGGTATTTCAAACAGGAAGAGAAAGGCGGCATCCTCGGCTACTTTGTGACTGCACAGGACATCGACAAGGTTGGACACTTCGAGACCGGATTGACGGTGAATGTCTTTCCGCGGTTGGGAGAGGGACTTGCAGTCGAGCGCGGCAAGCAGTTGATCGATCGCGTGGCTGCGGCGCACGACGAAAAACCCTGGAACCAGCAGGTGGGCCAATTGCAGGAGTTCGGCTGCGAAGTGCGCGACACGGATGGTTCGGGCACGGTGGTGATGCACGCGCTGGCCGTGGCCAACACGAAGACCGACACGCTGTATCTTCTGATCTTTGAAAGTCCGGCGGCCGATTGGGATGCACAGTGGAAGATCGGCAAAGAGATGATGGACGCCGTGAAGTTTGACGATGGGGTCTAGGCAACGAGGTTCGCAGCGCTCCTGTACACTGGGGCGTTATGAGTTGCCTCTTCTGCAAGATTGTTGATGGAAGCATCCCGTCGACGGCCGTGTATCAGGACGACCAGTGTTATGCCTTCGCGGACATCAGCCCGAAGGCGCCTACTCATGTGTTGGTCGTGCCACGAGAACATATCGCATCGCTGGCCGAGACGGGAGCGGATCATCCAGCGCTGCTGGGCCACCTGTTGTGGGTGGCCGCCGAGATCGCGCGAAGCAAGGGCCTTGCCAAGGGCTATCGTGCCGTGATCAACACCGGAGCGGATGGCGGGCAGACGGTGGATCATCTGCACGTTCATCTGCTAGGTGGGCGTGCGCTGACTTGGCCGCCTGGATGACCTTTTCGGATCAGGCTTTTTTAAGAGAGGAAGAAGGCTTCTTCACGGGAGCCTTCTTTTTTGTTGCCGATTTCTTGGCTGGCGATTTTGCTTTGGGCACGGCAGATTTCGATGCAGTCTTCTTCGCAGCCGCTTTTGCCGGAGCCGGCGCGGGCTTGCTGCGGGCAGCACGGGTTTTGGCGGCGAGCGCCGTTTTCAGCTCGGCGTCGAATTCGGCAGGGGTGAGCGGGCGCGCGGATTTGCGGAGGCGCTCGATGTCGTAGAAGGCGCGGCGCTCGGCGAGAAAGACGTGGGCGACGAAGTCGACGTAGTCGAGAAGAATCCAGGAGCCTTCACGCCTTCCCTCGACGGACGCGGGGTAGACGTTGAATTCGCGCTTGAGTTTGAACTCAATCTCGTCTGCGATGGTCTGAGCCTGGCGCTCGTTGAGCGCTGAGGTGATCAGGAAAAAGTCGGCAAGCCCGGAGTCGATTGGATCGAGTTCGAGGATGCGGGTGTCTTCGCCCTTCTTGTCTTCACAGACCTGCGCAGCGGCCTGGACGAGAATGCGTGTCTGCTCGTGTGCCTGGGGGGTGGTCATGCGGCGGTTTAGCTCTCCATGGGCAATGGTAACAGGGGTAGGGGTCAGGAATCAGGATGCCGCTGAGCGATAAAGGCCGCGGGCGGCGATGTAGGAGGCAACCGCGTCAGGAAGCAGATTTCTCAACGCATCGGGCAGAGGTTCGGAGTCATGACCAGACAAGGTAGCACCGGCGCGGATCTGGGCACGGATCGCCGATGCGCTGATGTCGATATGAAGGTCGGGGAGCACATAGAAAGGCGCGGTGAGGCCAGCGGCGTTGCGGAGCGTATACACGCGGAGGTCATCCGCAGTTGGCTTAGTGATGGGAAGCTCCTGCTGGCTGATAGTGAGGCCAGCGGGAAGTATTGCGGCGAGGTCATCAAGAGATTGCCCCGGCCGTGAGGCAACGATGAGCGGCGCGGCGAAAGGAATCTCAGCGCCCCGGTGCCAGCGTCGCAGACCGAGAAACGAGTCCGCGCCCAACAGACAAAAGAGCTCGGCGTCAAACGGAAGGTCTGTGCGGATAGAGGCAAGCGTGTCGATGGTGTAATTGGGCTTGCCGGTCGGATTCGGTGCGTCGGCCAGGGAGACGATGAAGGTCGGATCACCTTCGAGTGCAAGCCGCGTCATGGCAACGCGGTCATCAAAGCTCGCGGTAGAACCCTGTGGCTTGAGTGGCTGCGCGCCGACTGGTACAAAGAGCACTGCGTCGAGGTTGAGAGCTCGCCGCGCCGCGCGGGCAATGGCGAGATGGCCACGATGCGGCGGATCAAAGGTTCCACCGAAGAATCCGAGGCGGCGGAGATCGAGGCCGGGCATGTCCATGGAGTTATGGTAATGCCATGGGATCGAGGGATAGACGATGCGATATGTGATTGCCGTTCTAGCTCTGGCGGGCGCGGTTGTTTCCGGGCTCGCGCTGCAGGTGCATTACTCGACGGCCACGGAGCCGTGTTCGATCAATCAGCACTGGGACTGTGGAGTGGTGAATCACAGCCCATTTGCGATGATCGGGAGCGTGCCGGTAGCGGCGATCGGGCTTGTCGGGTACCTCGTGCTGGGTGTGCTGGCGATGATGCGGATGCGCTTTGTTCTGTTTGTGGGAGCGATCTTCGCGCTGATCTTCTCACTGCGACTAACATTCATCGAAGAATTCGATCTCCTGGTCTGGTGCCTGTACTGCGTGATTTCGCAAAGCATTATCGCACTGATCTTCTTATTGAGCCTTGGGTGGTTTACGGCAGAGTATATGAGGCTAAGGAAGGCTGGCTCCTGATCGCGAAGCGCCGAGAAGGCGGCCGCGGTATAGAGAATCGACAGCCGGACCCGAAGGTGTCGGCGCGGCGTATAGAAAATCGTCGTCATAGACACGGGGGGTGAAGATGCTCGAGCTTTCAAGGAGCGCAAAGATCGGTGGAGTTGCGGTCGCCGTGAGTTTGGTGTTGATTGCTGCAACGGCATTGCATGCCGAGACACCGCAGGCTGGCGAGAGCGGCGGAATGGCGCACATGCCAGGTCACATGCACATGTCCACGGTGCGGCCGGTGAAGGCAGGCGATCAGCAGAAGGCGGATGCGATTGTGGCGGCGGCGAAAGAGGCGATGGCCCCTTACGAGGACTATCGCAAGGCACTGGCGGATGGGTACCAGATCTTTCTGCCAAATCTTCCGCAACCGCAGTATCACTTTACAAGGTATGAGTATGGCCTGGAGGCGAGGGAGCACTTTGATCCGCTGAAGCCGACGTCACTGCTCTATCGAAAGACGGCGGATGGCGGGTACAAGCTGATCGGCGTGATGTATACAGATCGCGTGGATGCAAGCGAGGACGAGTTGGATCAGCGGATTCCATTGAGCATTGCGCGGTGGCATCAGCACATCAACTTCTGCAAAGCGCCGATGGGACATCAGAAGGCCGATTATTTCGGTCCTGATGCCAAGTTCGGCTTGCTGGGTTCGATTACGACTCTCGATGCGTGCGAGGCGTCTGGTGGGCAGTTCTTCCCCCATATATTCGGCTGGATGGTTCATGTGTATCCGAATGAGACCGATCCAAAGAAGGTCTGGTCGACGGATGACGACGATGAAGGGCACGACAACATGGATCACATGGCGATGCCGGGAATGAAGATGAATTGAGTGGAGCGCTCATCCCGAATCGCCACTAGCTGGACGATTCGACCGCGTGGAGCTGCCATACATCGCGCTGATAAACTTGAGCAATAGCAATGTTCAAGCAGAGATACGCGCGTTGGATGTATGAATGGGAGACTCGGCTGACGACGCGCGATGAGAATCGCGTAGTGCGGCCGCTGGAGTGGGGCTTTGAGTGGATTGCTCCATGGCTCGAAGCACATGGGTTTGGGCATGCGGTGCCGCGACCTGAAGTCGCGCATGATGCGCCAGCGGCTGAGGCCGCGATGGTGCGCATCAATGAGTTGCTGATTGAGCACAGCAAAGAATATTTCGGGTACGAGCCGCCGGCGGATTTCCGGCTTGAAGATCGACACCCGATGCTCTTCCCAACGAATGTGCGGCCCGAGACGCTCGCCCAGGATGCGGAGATTCGGCAGATGGCCGAAGAGGGCGCCACTGAGAAGGCGCAGTTTCTGCGCTTCACCTCACCGGAGCGGACACCATACCCGGAAAACGATCTGGTGAATGCGCGGTGGTATCCCGCACCTGCGCACAAGGATCCAAAGCGCCCCAAGCAGGCGATCGTAGTCTTGCCGCAATGGAATGCGGATGCCTTCAGTCATAACGCGCTGTGTGCGATCTTCAATCGCTTCGGAGTTTCGGCACTGCGGCTGTCGAAGCCCTATCACGATATCCGCAGGCCGAGCGAACTGGAGCGATCGGATTACGCGGTGAGCGCGAATATCGGACGGACACTTTCGGCCTGCCGGCAAGCCGTCGTCGACATTCGCTCCTGTGTTGATTGGCTCGAGTCACAAGGGTACGAACACTTCGGCGTGCTGGGCACAAGCCTGGGATCGTGCTATGCATTTTTGGCGAGCGCGCATGACAAGCGGATTCGCGTGAATGCGTTTAATCACGCGTCGACGGCTTTTGGCGACGTGGTGTGGGCGGGACAAAGCACACGCCATATCCGCGCGGGTCTGGAAGAAGTTGGGCTCACACAGCAGAGATTGCGCACGCTGTGGGCGGCGATCAGCCCGGTGAATTATTACGAGCAATTCGCAAGCGTTGAGGCTGGCGGTCCCGAGAAGAAAATTCGCCTGATTTATGCGGACTACGACCTGACATTTCCGAAAGAGTATTCGCTGCAGGTTGTGGAAGCATTCAAGCGCGTGGGGCTGAACTTCGAAGCCAAGGTGCTGCCATGTGGACACTACACGACAGGTGAGACTCCCTACAAATACATCGATGGCTGGTACCTGGGTTCGTTTGTGTACCGAGCGTACAAGGCGCTGCGTGAGGAAGGTGCTGCCGCGGAAAACGAGCAAGCCACGGTTCTTAGTTCTTAGGAAGCCCGAGGCAGTTCTGGCTGGTAATCATCGAGCAGCCGGTGGTAAGTCGAGCCGCAACAGCTTTGCGGGGTCGAGATACGCATTCTGCCAGCGCACGGCCCAATGCAGATGCGGTCCTGTAACGCGGCCAGTGGCTCCGCTGAGGCCAAGCCGGTCGCCAGTGGAAACGTGCTCGCCTTCGCGCGCCTCGATGCGGCTGAAGTGCATGGAGAGCGTGTAGAGGTTGAGGCCGTGGTCGATGATGACGCAGTTGCCTTCGTAGTAGAGCGGACGAGCCAGGACGACAGTGCCAGAGTTGGCCGCGCGGACGGGCGTGCCCATTGGAGCTCTGAATCCATGCCTTTGTGAATGGTGGCGAGCTTGCCGTTGAAGGTGCGACGGGTGCCGAAGCTATCCGTTGCCTGCGCGCGAACAGGAGCCCGGAAGTCGCCGGACCATAGAGGATGATCGGCGGTAGCGGAGAAGATTTTTTCCTTGAGGATCTTGTCGGCTTCGATCTGCTTGAGCTCTTCAGGACCGGGTGTGACGAATTTCGGCGGCACAGTAAGCACGCCGGTACGATAGCGGGCGGCCAGGATCTCGATCGCCTGAGTGATGTCTTGGGCCGCGTCTTTGGTGCGGACGTGAACTTGAATGGTGGAGGGGCCGGGAGTGGCTTCAACGTCGACGCCGGCAAGCGCGAGCCATTCGTGCGATGAAATGTGACGCGGAAAGAACTGGAGCTTGCGGCCCAGCCATTCACCGGTGACGGCGATGGCGTCCGGCGCGGTCAGTCGAAGGAGTTCCGGGCTGCCGGCGAGCACGGGAGTGGGAGTGAGTTCCAGGTTCATCTTCAACGTACCGCGATTTCATCGAGCATGGTTGTTACAAGTGCGATGGGCAAGCCGACGACGTTGAAGTAGCAGCCTTCAATGCGAGGGATCCATCGGGCGGCACGACCCTGAATTGCGTAAGCCCCGGCTTTATCCATGGGCTCACCGGTGGCGACGTAGGTGGAGATTTCTTCATCGGACAAAGTGTTGAAGTAAACGCTGGTGGCTTCGGCGGCGACCCGTGTGCCGGATGCGGTCACGACGGCAACTCCAGTGATGACGCGGTGCGTGCGGCCAGAGAGCAGGCGCAGCATGCGCGCGGCATCGGCCGCATCCGCAGGCTTGCCGAGAATTTGGTCATCAAGGGTGACGGTGGTGTCGGCGCCTAACACCACCGATGTTGGAACAGACCCTTTGGAGAACAACTTGGCGTACACTGCTTCAGCCTTTTCCCGCGCGAGACGAGCCACGTAAGTGGAGGGGTCTTCGGCCGGGAGTGGATCTTCGGGTATATCCGCTGGATGAACTTCAAAGGAATAGCCTGCTTGCGTGAGCAGTTCGCGGCGACGCGGCGATGCTGAGGCCAGGATAAGGCGCATAAAGAATGGGCAGTTGCCAGTAGCCAGTTTACAGGTGGGGTGGGCGGTGCCTGTAGGATGGGGGCACCATGATCTTTGCGGATCGTACATTGGCCGAACGGTTGGAAGCCGCCGAAGGGTTCGCATGCATGCAGTTCGCGGCGACGCGGAAGAAGCTGCTTCCCCAATGCGATTCTGCATGGATGAAATGTGCGGGCGCGGATGTGGTGTTTGATGGCGTGGATGCGCCGACGACCCAGACCTTCGGGCTCGGAATGTTTGAGGAGGCTACGGCGGACGGGCTCGCGGAGATTGAGCGCTTTTTTGCTGAACGTGGCTCTGAGACGCTGCACGAGGTTTGTCCACTGGCGGGCGCGGCGACGCTGGATCTGCTGTGTGCGCGAGGATATCGGCCCTTTGAGATCAGCAATGTGTTGTATCGGAGTGTCGAAGAGCCTGTGGCGTGCAAGGATGCTGCGATCAAGGTGCGAGTGATCGATCATGGGGAGGCGCAGGTATGGAGCGGGGTGAGTGCGCGCGGTTGGACACATGAACATCCGGAGCTTGAAGCCTTCGTAAAGGAGATGGGTGCGATTATCGTCGCGCGAGAAGAGAGCCCATGTTTTCTCGCAGAGCTGAATGGCTTGCCTGGCGCGGCAGGTGCGCTGATTCTGCATAAGGGTGTGGCGCTGTTTGGCGGTGCGGCTACGGTGCCGGAGATGCGCAGGCGCGGTCTGCAGGGAGCACTGCTGGAGGCGCGGATGCGCTACGCGTATCAGCGTGGATGTGATCTCGCAATGATGGTGACCGAAGCAGGAAGCGAATCGCAGAGAAATGCAGAGCGCAAGGGATTTCGCGTGGCGTATACGCGGCTGAAGTGGAAGAAGTAATTCGGGAACAGGCAGCAACATGCTCGGGTGGCACGGATCTCTCGGCATGCAGCTAGAATCGAAGAAATGAAGCGGCAGGAAGGAAAGTAATGAGTACGGTTCTGGTGACAGGCGGGTCGGGGTTTATCGGGAGTCATGCAATTGCTCAACTGCTTGCGGCCGGGCACACGGTGCGCACGACGGTTCGGAGCCTGAGTCGCGAAGCCGACGTGAGAGCAATGGTAAAGCAGGGCGGCGGAGCTGAGGCCGGCGAGAAGCTGTCGTTTTTCGAGGCGGACCTGACAGCAGACGCGGGGTGGAAAGAAGCAGCGCGCGGCTGCGAATACGTGCTTCACGTGGCCTCGCCTTTTCCGGTGCATGTGCCGAAAGACGAGAACGAGCTCGTTCTTCCTGCTCGCGATGGCGCACTGCGCGTGTTGAAGGCGGCGCGCGATGCTGAGGTAAAGCGGGTCGTGCTGACCTCGTCTTTCGCCGCGATTGGATATGGACACAAACCGCAGAGCACTCCCTTCACTGAGAAGGACTGGACAGATGTCAATGGCGAGGGCATCTCGCCTTATGTGAAGTCGAAAACATTAGCTGAGCGGGCGGCGTGGGAGTTTATTGGGCGCGAAGGATGGCGGCTTGAGCTGGCGGTGGTGAATCCAGTGGCTGTCTTCGGACCGGTGCTTGGCGCAGATTACGCAACGTCGATCCTGATCGTGGAGAAGATGCTGGATGGCGCGCTGCCGGGTTGCCCGCGGTTGAAGTTTGGCATCGTGGACGTGCGGGATGTGGTGGACTTGCATCTGCGAGCGATGACACATCCGGACGCAAAGGGCGAGCGGTTCCTGGCCGTCGCCGGGGAGTTCCAGTGGCTGGTGGATATGGCGAGGGTGCTGAAGGAACGCATGGGCGAGGCGGCGAAGCGGGTGCCGACGCAACAGTTGCCGGATTTTCTTGTGAAGTTGGCAGCGCTGAAGGATTCGGCAGTGAAGCAGGTCATTCCTGAACTTGGTGTGGAGAAGGATGCGACGAGCGAGAAGGCGCAGCGAGTACTGGGCTGGGCACCACGATCATGGCAGGATGCCGTGGTCGCGACTGGCGAGAGCCTGGTGAAACTGAGGGCAACTCAGACTGCGTAGCGCAAAGCACACGCGTGGACCGCAAGAAAAAGGGCGCCTGCCTGAGGCGCCCTTTTTCTGCCTGAGAAGGAATGCTTAGTGACCCCGGCGGTCGCGATTGTTCTGCCGACGCTCGACTTTGATAGGGCGGTTGTCGGGTGATCCGCCGCGACGTTCTTTGGCTGAGCCGCGGCGCTCTTTCAAGATGGCTTTTCCGACCATGACGAACTTCTCGATGTTGGAGACACCTGGTGCAGGCTTAGGCACCATCTCGGAAATGGTGATGGAGGCGAGGCCAGGAATAATAGGACCTCTCGAAGCTGCTCTCCGCGCGGCTGGAGACGATGCCGGGATGACTTCTAGCGCTGTCTTCGGTGTTTCAACGGCCGAAGATGGCGCTGAGCCGGTGCCGACCATCGTGGCTCCGAGAACTTCGGTGGTTTCGGATGCGTCGGGAGCGTGGGCAGCGGTCTCGACAATGTCAGCGGCGGCTGCGGAGGCGGCAGCAGCCTGGTCTCCGTTTGTAAGCAGCTTGTTTAGAACCGGGATGCTGATGCGCTGTGTTTCTACGAAATCCACACCCTCCGCGGTAAGGGAGAAATCAGAGTTGTCGGCCTTGGTGACGTATCCCTTTCGGGTGAGATACCAGGTGGTGAAGTCGAGGTAGTCCCGGGGGAAGCCCATCCGCTTTTCGATGTCGGCGAGGCTGACCTCGGGGTTATATGGATTGTTCCGGCGCTGGTAGTAGAGCACTGCGAGCACGGCAAGGCGGCGGTTGACTTCGCCCTGGAGGTTGTCCATGAAGTCGACCGAGTTAGACATCGGCTGCTTTTCAGACTCGCCGGAAGCGCGCTTGAGGTCGTATTCGGCACGGCGGTCGAAATCCGACAGGACGTCGTAGGCAGACTTTAACAGGAAGAACTTTTCGGGATCGCCCGAGTCAGGGTTATCGGGGTGAAAACGCGCGGCAAGAAACTTGTAGACACGATGGATGGTGTCCGAATCAGCATTGGGGCTGATTTGAAGAAATTCATAGTAGTCGAGTGTCTGCGCGGCAATCATCAGTGGCGCCTCTTGCTTTATGTCCTGGGGTCCAGATGGGTTGGCCCATTCTTCCCTTGCAAGGATTGAACCACTAAAGGGAATCAGGGTCGTTAGCAATTCAGAGGAATGCGCATACCACTTTGGTAGGAGAGGGATTAGTCAAGCGGGGATATCTGCGGGAACGAGGCGGGATGATTTGAGCCGATTTCAAGCGCGGCAAGCCAGGTGCGGAGCTCGTGCAGCAGCGGCGCGAGGAAGAGTCCGCCGAAGATGGGAGGACACTGCTCAAGGCGGTGAAGAGAACGGCTGAGAAGCGAGCGGGCTCCGATGGCGTTGCCGCGACGGAGATGGTGAAAGGCGGCCGTGATCTGAATTAGGGCCTGGAGGAAGCTCTTCTCAGGCTCTTCGAGTTTGAGCCAGGCGCTCTCCCAATACTCATGGGCTTCAAAAAACTCCTGAGCACGGTAGCGAGCTAGGCCTTCGGCGAGATAGGGGGACGACCAGTCGAGCGAGTTCATCGTTCACAGTTCACAGGAAAAGAAGGCTCGCAGGCAATAGAAGGATTTGATGTCCAGTCATCTATGAAGACGAAGGTCTTTGCGGAAGTTTCCAGAGCGTGAGGCGAATTCCGCTCATGATGGCTCTTGTAAAAAGGGCAACTGAAGGACGGATTCCGGATCAGGAAGTCTGGAAAGGGGAGGGCTTGCTACTTTCCAGCGAGTTCAAAACGACGACGGAGGATCGTCTTTGGACGGCAAACGACGATTCTTTGCGATTCGCCGGCTGTGTTCTGGCCTTGAAGGAGCTGGAGCTCCTGCTCGGTCTCTTCGGATTTGCTGAGAATGGACTCCAGCTCTTCGCGGGCCACACGGCGGCTTTCGTGATGGGCGAATGCAGAGGAAATCACCCTCCGCAGGTGTCGTTCTCGGCGTTGCAGATGGGAAACAGTTCCTTCAAGTTCATCGATGCGTTGATTCGTAGATTCCGCCATAGTTATATTGTATGCCCTGGTTCGTCATCTCTCCGAGGTCATCGAACGGCAAGTTGATGGATAAGCAGGGTTTGAGATGAGGAAATCTTCGCCGAAAGGGGCGAAAATAAAGGGAATTAAGCCAGAGCAGCCCCGACATCGGTTATCGGCGGACGCAATCCGGGAAGCGACGCGATGGAATCGACATTAGCCAACGGAGACTTTTCCGGAGGCGAGATTATAGACTCCCGAGTCTACTTTCAGCTTCCCGCCCTTGATGGCCTCTTTGATAACCGGCGACGAGGTGCGAAGAAGATCGGCCTGAATGCGCGTGTTGGCAAGGATCGCTGCATCGAGATCACCTGCGGACTGTGCGACGGCATGGCGGAGATGCGGATAAAGCGCGCTGATCTGACCCGGGACAGCTTCGGCTTTCATTGCTGCTTTGACCGCCCCACATCCAGCATGGCCAAGAACGAGGAGACACTTGACGCCGAGAACAGCGACACCATACTCGAGGCTGGCGATGATTTCAGAGGTCGCAACGTTGCCGGCGACGCGCGTAACGAAGATGTGGCCGATGGTCTGGTCGAAGATGAGCTCGACTGGAACGCGCGAGTCTGCGCAGGAAAGAACGGCAGCGAATGGCTCCTGCTTATCGACGGTGTGATTCTTGAGCATGTCGAGATCGGCCTGAATAGAGGTGAGCTGATTCGCGGCGAAGCGGGCGTTACCGTTGATCAGTTCCTGAAATGCCTGATCCGGCGACAGAGAGGATTGGGCGACAGCTTGAGGAGTAGCCAGTTCAAGCACAGCGGGCGCGGCAGCGGTAATCACGGCGGCGGAGAGCGCGTTGCGGAGGAAGCGCCTTCTCCCAAGGTCATAGCTGGTGTGTTGATCGCACATGAAAGGGATTGCTCCTGATAAGGATGTTGGGGGGCCGGTGAGGCAATTGTCGCATGGGTGGGCCCGGGTTCTGTCCACTGTCATTTTTGACAGTGGGGAGATGGGGCAGCTTGGCGGTATAAAGAAGACCGTGCACGCTAAGCTGAGTCGCAGAGAGGCGCTGCGCATTGCCGCGGGCGCCGCAGTGGCTAGAACAATGAGTTTCTCCGCGTGGGCAGATGAAGCGCGGGAGAGTATGCGGTGGCCAGGTTCGGCGGAAGTGAGGGCAATTGCGCGGGAGGCGTATATCTATGCGTTTCCAATTGTGCAGAACTATCTAAGCATCTACCAACTCGCACTGGATCCGAACGGCAAGCAGTACAAAGGACCGCCCAACGAAGTGCACAACGTCGCGCGCGTATTTACGCCAGCGGACACCGCGATTGTTACGCCTAACTCGGACACTCCATACTCATACCTTGTTATGGACCTGCGAGCGCAGCCGCTGGTAGTGACGCTGCCACAGATCGAGAAGAATCGCTATTACTCGCTACAGCTCGTGGACCTGTATACGAACGATGTGGATTACTTAGGGACGCGGAAAGACGGAAATGAAGGCGGAAATTTTCTGATTGCGGGGCCCGGCTGGCAGGGACGGAAGCCGGTGGGGATCCGACGGGTGATTCCGATCGCGACAGATCTCATGTTCGCGCAGTTTCGCACGCAGTCGTTTAACGAGGACGATCTCGATCGAGTGAAAGAGATCCAGAGCGGATATACAGCACAGCCCTTGAGCGGATACCTCAGGACAAAACCGCCAGAGGCTGCCGCGGAGATCGTCTATCCACCGATTCGAGATGAAACCTTGAATCCCCAGTTCTGGAAGTATGCAAACTTCCTGCTGCAGTTTTGCCCAACACTTCCGTCGGAAGTTGAGCTCCGTGCAAGCTTCGAGCGGATTGGCGTCAAGGCTGGCGCGCTGTGGCCGCCACGCGGCATGCCGCAAGATGTGACGCGCGCCGTCGTAGAGACTGCGAGGCAAACGCAGCGGGAACTGCAAGAGGCCACGCTCAAACTGACGACTTCAGTGGGACTGTTTGGAACACCAGAAGAGATGGCAGGTCGGTATTGGGAGCGTGCTCAGGGAGCGCAGGCGGGGATTTATGGCAATCCTCCGGTGGAAGCGGTGTATCCGTCGTATCTGCGAGATGGATTTGGAGAAGCTTCTGGACACGAGCAGATTTGATTACACGCTGACGTTTGCCAAGGGCAAGCTGCCACCGGTCAAAGCTTTCTGGTCGCTGACGATGTACGACGGTAAGACACGGTTCCTGGTGGATAACCAGCTGGATCGATACGTGATCAACTCCGCGATGTTGCCGACTCTCAAGAAGAATGAGGGTGGTGGAATCACGCTTTATCTGCAGCGGGAGTCGCCGGACGAGTCGCTGGAGTCGAACTGGCTACCGGCGCCAGATGGAGCAATGGGCGCGGTCTTGCGGCTGTATCTGCCGGAAAAAGCTGCGCTCGATGGCGAGTGGGAGCCGCCGGCGATTGAAAAAGCTGGGAACAGGGAGCGGCAGAGGCAACCGAAGCCCGCACACACCGCTACGCACAAGCATGTGCATCACGATGCCACATGAGGCTTTCGCCTTGCGCTGCCTTTTCGCCCAGGCCAAGAATGCCATGTAGCGATGCGCGAAATTCATCGACATTCTAGTATGGTGGAAGGACCAGGGCCCCTGGTGGTGGAATGAGAATTCTGCAATGCCTTAATCGTGGGCTCGTAACGCTGTTAGCCATCTTTAGCGCCACTGCGGCTTTCGGATGCGATACAGTGCCCAAGGGTGAGTCGCTGTGGATTCGCCTCGCCGCTCCTATCTCCACCTATAGCGCAAAACCTGGTACTCCCGTCCGCGCGATCCTTACGCAAGATCTGATCTGCGGCGATGATGTCGTGTTCGCCATGGGGACACCCATAGAAGGATTGGTGCTCACAAGGCACAAAGTGGGCTGGGGTTTTCGTCACGAGACTGCGTCACTGGAACTGGAGTTCACGAAGGTGTATGTGGCGCCTGGCGTCACTGTTCAAATGGACGCTCGCGTGGATGAGGTGGAGAATGCGCGCGAGACGGTGCACGACGGGGTGATTCACGGAATCCGCAGCTCGAATACGTTCCAGGGGAGCATCGACAGCAGGTTGATTCATCTGCCGACGTGGAATCCCTATTCGGATCCGATTCTGATCACATACAAGGCAGTCTTTCCGATTTTTCCCGAGCCCGAGATCTTCTATCCTGCCGGCACGGATATGCGCGTGAAGACCACGAAGGAGATAGTTGCGCCTGCGCGGATTGGGGATGAGGATACCGCTTTGATGAAGCCTCAAAATGATTCGGACCAGACCGAAGAGATGGTGGAGCATCTCCCCGAACGTGTGATGACCAAGAAGCACGTGAGCGCCGATGTGGTGAACCTCGTGTTCGAGGGTTCCGAGGCGCAGGTGGAGGCAGCGTTTCGTGAGGCAGGATGGAGCAACGCCGATCACGCATCGAAGCGGAGCGCGCTCAAGAACCTGTACGCGCTGTTGGACAACAGCGGATACGCGCAACAACCAATGACAACGTTTTTCTTGGATGGAAGACCGGAAGACATGAACTGGCAAAAGGGCCTCAATAGCTATGGCAGAAGAGATCACGTGAGGATCTGGGAGTGGCAGCCTGTGGACAACGCGAAGCCGGTGTGGGTGGCCACATCAACGCACGACACCGAGGCTGCGCTGTCATTGCGGTATCGGGGTTTCGTGCACCACATTGCGCCGGAGATCGATGCCGAGCGTGCTGCGGTGATCCGCGATCTGCGTTTTGCAGGATGCGTGAAGCGAGTGAGCTACGTAGCCCGAAACGATATGCCGACGGTGACGATGAATGCGACCGGCGATGTCATGCATACCGACGGGTCGGTGGCGGTGATAGAGCTGCAGGATTGCCGGCCAATAAATCCGGAACTTCAATCAACGGCAAGGAACAATGATTTCAAGCCGGGGAACATCGTGTTCCGTTATATGCGCAAGCAGATTCTGACGTTTCGCAATGATATTTGGCGCGAGAACATTCTTTATGGGGCATATGACGTGGGACGCATGACCGTGACGTCTTTGCGGCACAGAATGGACGTGGAACGGCTGCGGACCGCTCTGTACGCGGATGCAAAGACTCAGGAGCAGCTCCAGCGAGCTGCGTTACCGGCCGGAACCAGGTAGTGGCTACTGCGAATACGGGTAGGCGAACCAGCGGGCGATGACTGCCTTAACGTCTTCAGGCATGATCGTTTCCGGGCCGCTGGATTTGGCAGGCTTCTTCTGCTGAAGGGCGCGGAGGCTTTCCTGCGCCTTGCGCTCCTCTTCGCCGATGGCGCGCGCCTGGTCAAATTCGCGGTTCTGCATAGCAGATTTTTTCTGCGCCCCAAGCTCGTCAAGTTTCTTTAGAAGTTCGATAACTTCGGCGGGCGGTTGGCCGCGGCGCAGTTTGGCGATGGTGCCGGCGACATCGAGGAGCTCGATAGCCGTACGAGGCAGCGTTGCCCCGGACATGTCACGTGTGGCAGCGCGCATGGCGGCTTCGAGCGAGGCCTCATCGTACTTCACACCGTGAATTTTCTCGAGGAAAGCTCGACGATTCTCCAAGGCTTCGAGAGTGGCTTCCTCACTCAGAGGGCGGACGCGGACTTCGCGGAATTCCTGAACAAGCCAGGGGCTGAGCTGGGCCGCGAGAGGGAATTCCTTGTCCTCCGCGATCGCGATGCAACGCAGGCCGGGCAGGGAGAGGGTCCATTGGAGAAAACCCGAGAAGTCGTGCGAGCGGGGTCGCACGGGCTCGGTCGAAAGGCGCAGGAAGCAGTCGACGAGGAGGATGGTCTCTTCAGGTGGAGCGACCGAGGCGAGCTGGCGCATGAATGCGTCGAAGCTCAAGCGATCAGCGGCCGCAGTGACGACGACTTCGGCGTCGACTTCGATGATGCGACGATTGGCAATCCAGGCTGGGACTTTGCCGGCAACGATGCGTTGAGCCAGTCCCTGGACAACAGCCGTCTTGCCAGCGCCGAGCTTACCGACGAGGATTGGATTGCAACGCTGAGTGCCGGAAAGGACTTCGATGATGGTATCGATTTCGGCATCGCGGCCGACGATACGGTCGAATACGTTGTCTTTGGCGGCCTGGGTGAGGTCGCGGAAGGTGCCGTTGGGAATGGAAGTCTGTGGGACTGCGACGGGCGATGGGGCCTCTGGCGCAGCTGGAGCGGCGGTTGCTTCCGGGGCAGGTTCGGGCGCGGGTACCGGGATGGGCTCAGGAACCGGAACTGGCTTCGGCGCCAGGACTGATTTCGGAACTGGAACCGGCTTGGGAACTGGGATCGGAGCGGGCGGTTCCTCGCGAACTGCCGAGATCTTAATGCCGTGCTCACTGAGCAGGCTTGCGGCTAGGCTGCTCTTGGCGCGAAGCAGGCCCAGGAAGATGTGTTCGTTCCCGATGGTGGTGCTGGCTAGCTCCTGTGCTTCCTCGTCGGCGTAGGCGAGAACGCGCCGAGCTTCCTTCGAGAGCGGCAGGTCCTGGTTGGTAGGGAGCGGCTTCCGCTTGCCGGAGTGAGCCTCGATGCGGTTTCGAATCTCCTCGATTGTGGTGTCAGACCGCAGATATTGATGAACCAACCCTTTGTCTTCGCGAAGGATACCGAGCAGGAGGTGCTCGGATTCGATAGAGGGGGAACCGAACTGGCTGGCTTCATACCTTGCGAAGAAAACGACACGGCGGGCTTTCTCGGTGAACTTATCGAACATCGGGCCGGAGAACTCCTGTCGTGTATGGTGGTGATCGTCGTCGATTGTATCGACAAAAGGCGAGTCCGGCTATTGACGCAGGTAACAGGACGAATGAGTCAGTCAGAGCGTCCGGGGGGTAGAGAGATCGAAGACATTCTTCATCAGTTATTTCATCAGGTGCATTACATCCACGAGATTCTGCATTTGTTGAGCGGGGTTTTGGGATCATTTCTCGGAACGTGGGGGTATTTCGCGCTACGTGATCGGAGACGCAGGCAGGGATGAGAAAACCAGGGAGAATCCGCGGGCGAAATCACTTGGCGGGCACGGAGTAGATTGCAATCTGTTCGCGGGTGAGTACGGCGAGCCGGGATCCATCGGAGGAGAGGGCGTATCCGTCGCGGCTGGAGGACGGTGAGCCGACCTGCACGCCGAGCAGACGCTTTCCATCGCTGGCACGATAGACCGAGAGTTCTTCAGAAGCAAGAATGCTCGCGCTGAAGGGTCCTCCTGGCGGCAGGGGCAACGCGGATTGTACGGTCTTGACGACGTAGGCGCCTGGGTGGGCGCTCCCGAGGGCTCCGGCGCCGCAGTCTTTTGACGTCGCGTCGGCTCTCAAAGCGAGTTTGCCGTTGGAGCGCAGTAGGCGATATTCGCGAGATTGAGATTGCCGTTCACAGCTGACAAGAAAGATGAGATCGGGTGCGAGGCTGGTGAGCTCCGGGGTGCAGCTGGATGTGAAGTGTGTGAGGGTGGACGTACCGTTGTCCCAGCTGTGAAGGGCCACGCGGTAGTGCATGTCGGGGAGAGCGAGCAGAGAGGCCTGACCCTCATTCAGAAGGGTGGGGGGCAGCATGCCGGAGCGCGAGGTCGATCGGGCGATTGTGGTGAAGTTACGATCAAGAACCAGCACGTCGAGATCTTCTTCGGGATCGGCATCGAGACTTTCGCGGAGCTGAGCGTGCAGCTGCGGCGAGTGGCGCTCGCGAATGACTCCGATGGAGATGTAACGGCCGTCGGGAGTGACACGCACAAACGAGAGCGGGCCTTCGATCGGGATTCTTCTGAGAATGCGCAGGCCTGCCCCGTAGACGCGCAACTCAGATCCCGTGTGCGCCAGGACCGTGCCATCCGGCAGAGGCCAGAGATACTGACCGTCATCGGTGAGTTCCCAGTTGACAGTGCGCGTGACAAGGCGGGTTTCAGTATCGAGAACTACAGCGCGAATGAGGCGTATGGTTGAGCCGGCCGGACCGAAGGTGGAACGAGCGACGAGGATGTGTGGGTTAAACGCGACGAGCAGGCTGTGAGGGCCGAGCCAGGCGAGTGCCTCGTCGTTATCGAACGCAAGCAAAACCTTTTGCGGACGGGGGGCATAACCGAGCTGACGAATCGAGATGCTTGCGTCAGGCTTGCTGTCGACTGACGTATCTCCCGAAGCCAGGGCGAAACCGCACTCGGGAGGGTCGCACCGGTCGAAGTCATCGGGCGGTGGTGCCGGTTTCACGTCGGCAGGCGACGCCTCTGCGACGGACGGCCCGGGCGAGGGTGGCTGGGCGGCACCTGGCGCGACTGGAATCGGTGGAGTGGATTCAGCGGGGGCCGGAGACGCGCTAGCACGGGCGGAAGCAGGAGTGGGCGTCCCAGATGTCGCGGTGACCGCAGATGGCTCGGGTTTATCGGCGGGCCGCACGGGAATCAGAACCAACAGAGTGTGCCGCTGGAGATAGAGTTCGCGGCCCTTCATCGAGAGGACGGAACTCAATTCGGAACCGGGAACGATTCTGAGCTTGAGGCCTTTGATTCCGGAGACTTCGCCTGAGTGCGTGGGAGCAGCTGGATCATGAAAGTCACTTGCGTTGAAGTCGAAGAGCAGTTTCGTCTTTCCCGGCGCATCGATGGAGAAGTGGGAAGAGGGTGTGCGGTCAGTCGCGAGCACCGCCATGCGATCGGATACGCCGCCATAGCCGATGGGGATGGTGTTATTGAGGACCCCCATGTTGACGTTGTCAGGTGGGGCGGCAATTGCGGCAAGCACGAATGTGAAGCTGCCGATTTCGTGGCCAACGCATTGCGCACGGCTGAAGGCGAGGCCCATCTCGGCTGTCTTATCCGCTTTGTTGTAGGGAGTGATCGAGACGACGCGGGCTTCGAGAACCGAGCCTTCCCGTAAAGTACAGCCACCTGCGCTCCAGTCGGCGAGAGCGCGGGCGAAAACGGTAGAACCCACCTGCAGCTTGCGCCCGAGAACGTCCGCCATCAGCTCGGCATGAATCACGGGAGCCGTGGGTTGAGCAGTAGGCTCGGCCGGGGCCACCTGGTTCAGCAGCCCAAGAGCAGCCGCCGTCAGGAGAATCGAAACTCTCAATCTGGCCTCCGGATGAGAGACATTCTATACGGATGGTTTTAGGCGAGATTCAGGAACTGCTGTTGCTGAAACCGCCAGTCGTTCCGCCGGGTATCGTCGACGGGATGTTGTCGAAGCCGAGCTCTTCGTGCGGAGTGCATTGATTGTGGAGCGGAGTGTGAACTCAAGGGACTGGCGCGGAACGCTGTCGATGAATGGACGCACGGCCCAACCGAGGCCAGCCGGGATTGAGCGCGTGAGCGAGATGGATTCGACCTGCAGGTAAAGGCCGTCGCCGCGCTCTTCGCAACTCCAGTATGTATTGATCGGCCAGAGAAAGCCGTGATCGTCCGCGGGACTGAGTGCGCGCTCGTGCGCGGTGCCGGCTGATTCGATCTCTGAGACCTGAGTGCTGCGCGACAGAGTGGAGAGATGGTGTGCGTCGGGACGCGCGAAGGTTACGTCGTAGGAGGTGTCGAGCACAACGGTGATGACGTGCTGCTGGCGGAGACGCATAGAGACCCGGTACCGATCGCCTTGCTGCGAGAGAATCGCGGCGCGGACAACCTGTGGGGCATAAATGCGCGGGTAGGCAGGGAAATCGCGCAGAGCCCGCTCAAGGTCAGCGATGTGCGCTCCGGGAGCGAATGCAGTGGTGCGCCAGTGGTGGATTATGGCGCCGGGCGGGTCGCTGCCGGCAGGCGTGAGGTGATTGATCACCAGCTCGCCGCGACGCAAATCAGCCTGCTGCGAAGAGTCGACAGGCGCAAGAAACGATCCGGTGGAACTGTGCTGAAGCGCGAGCCGAGACTCGACAGTGGCGACGTAGGCGTTAAAGGCAGCTGTGGCCGCGGGAGAAGGTTCGGAAAAAACCGGAGCGGCCATGATCGCAAGCAATACGAGGAAAAAGAAGACGCTGATACGGCGCCTTGGAGCGGCCATAGGCTGAATGGTACATCGGCTGATCCATCCGGATCATCCGAATCAAAATGGTCTAACGCGGAGGAAGAATGTAATGCCGACCGGGTCGGTTCCGTAGACCGGCCGTAGCATTGGTCCCGTATGATAGGCGGTTACCATTGCGCCGAACGCCGTCGCGAGGTGAGGGATATTGCCGATATCGCGGTCGTATCCGAATGTGTAAGCCTGAACGTGACCGGCCGAGGTTTCGTGGAAATCAGGGGGAATGGGCTGTTCCCCCACAAGTAGCTCGTTCGTGCGCGCCGCGTTTTCAATGCGAGTGAAGGCGTAGTCGCGGGAGTGAAGCCGTAGGGTCGACTCGAAGAGATAGCTGTCTTGGATGAGATCGTCGCCGGGTTCCCGGGTCCGTCCCCAAAGGATCGTAGAGGCCGAGTTGTCCGTATGGCCGATAGGGCGGTTGTACATGATCGACGCAGTCTGGCGGTTCTGATTTTCGTTTGGGAGGAGAGCTTCAGGGCTGTGAAGGCGGCCCCACGAGTACTGACCGATCCAGTTGCGCGAAGGGGCGAGGGTAAAGCGCGTGGACCATGAATCGATGGCGCCCTGCTGAATCAGCCAGCGGTCTTCATTCGGTTCGCGGCCATGAAAGCCGGATCCTTCGAGGCGCAGGAAGCGCCAGGCCAAGCCAAGTGTGAGCACATCGTCGGCGATGTGGGTAGAGTCCTGCTGATGATGGCCGAGGGCCGCGACAGGATTCTCGGCTGCAGAAGCGCGATGCGGGTAGGCGGTGGGTCCGAGCGCGGGATCGCCAACGGGCGCAACGTAGAGGCTCAGCAAGCCGCGCTCGCCCAGGGGCAAGTCGTAAAGTGCGGCGAGTTCCATAAAGAAGTCGTGCGGGTGTTGTCCGTCGGCGATGGGCACGCCGTAGGCGGTTTCTCCCTGCTGAAAGAGAAGCGGGTATTGGCGACCTGTGACGGTGGCGGGCTCAAAGCTGAACATCCCGCGCAGAGTGAGCTGACCATGATTGCCGGGCGCTGAGTGTTGTGCCATGGGCATAATCCAGTTAGTGGAAAAGAGCTTGTCATGGCCTCGCGGGCTCGACTGCTGAGTATCAGCAAGAAAGGCGTTTCCGTGAAACATGAGCATCCATGAACCGCGCATCGTCATCAGCATGGGGATCGGCGTGGAAACGGGCTGCGCGCTTGTGCCCGACCCGGAATGCGCAGTGA
Source organism: uncultured Acidobacteriaceae bacterium (assembly GCA_963832465.1). Lineage (GTDB taxonomy): Bacteria > Acidobacteriota > Terriglobia > Terriglobales > Acidobacteriaceae > Telmatobacter. Next base: position 140,365 of record CAWHUJ010000013.1, on the reverse strand, counting down.
TGGTTTGCAGAAAGGTTTCGGGCGGCCCCATTTGCATCTGAGCGGATGCGGAAATCGCCGCGATGACGCAGGCGAGCGCGCCGAGCGCCTTGCAGAGACAGAACATCGGATCATCCCTCGGTTACGGTTCTGAGCTTGAATACGACAGATGCGGATGGAGGGAGGAATCAGATGCGCAGGGGCAGAGGAATCGGTGGTGAGAGATGTTGCGAGTGCAGCGATGTGAATGAAGCGTGGGGCCGCGATCCGCGCAGGACAGCGATGCGCGCCGGTATGTAGGTCACTGCAGCGGGGTGATATTCAAAGGCCACGGCAGGTACAGCCGGTGCGGATGCGCTGAGACATGTGACCGTCTGGTCGATGCTGGAGTCGCAGTGATTTGACTGGGCCGTGCAGCAGGTGCGAGCGCAATGATGAGGTGGGCACACGGGCGCGCAAACCAGGACGACGCCAAGAAGGATCACCAGCGTGCGCGCTGCTGCGGAGAGTCCGGGCACGCGTTCATGGTAGCAGGATTGGCAAACCGAATCTCGACTGGATCAGTCGAGGGGACTGAGGATGGCCGCCTGAAGACGGTTGCGATAGTGATGCTTCCAGCTGGGCGGGAATGAGCCGATCTGCAACATGCGCTCGAGCAGAGTGCGGTCCTGCGCGGAGTATTCCTTTGTCGTGTAAAGGCGCATGACATCGGAAACGGAGACTGCGTTGGGGTCGCGGGAGAGGAGTCGCAATTCGTCGCCGGGGCCGACTTCGCCTTCGCGAGCGACGAGGACGTAGAAACCGAAGCGCCCGCTCTCGTAGAACCGCTTGACGATGTCGTCAACGCCAAGCCGGATGATGAGTTTGAAACAGGGCATCCGCGGCTGCGTGACTACGATTTCAGCAGTACCGACGGCGAAGCGGTCGCCAAGGCAGACGGAGTCCTCTAACGGCGAATCTTCGAGGGTGAAGTTTTCGCCGAAGGAACCCATGGGAAGATCGGGACGGTTGAGCTCCTGCTGCCAGAAGGCATAGTGGCGAAGGGATAGCAGTACACGGCTTTATGTTCGCCGCCGTGGACGGTGAGGTCGGCCTGGCGGTCGCCGTCAAGGTTGAACTTGCGAAGGGAGATGCGGTCTTGGACAGGAGATTTAAAGATGGCGGTCTGGACGAGCTCGCCATTCCATCGGACTTCACGCGGGAGACCAGTGTTAAGAGAGAGGAGTTTCATGGCGGCGTTTGCGATCATGGGCGCTCCGAGGCCTCTGTGCGAGGCCCCGAAACAACGTTCCCTCTCTTTGATACATCGGCAGGGGAAACGGTGACGATTTTTGCTACTGGACGCGGATGGAGGAGATGCGGTCGTTCCAGCTGGAATTGGTTCCGGGGATGCGCCAATCTTTCAGGTTGGGAACGTCATTGGCAGTGCCAGCGCGTTGTCCGTTGAAGTTGCTGTTCACCCAGAAGTTGACCCGAGCGCCGCCAAAGACACGGATCGAAGAGATACTGTCATTCATATTGAGCGCGGGGCGGCTTTCACCACGGCGAAGGCAGATGTAGTCGCCGCGGAAGTTGCTGTCCTTATAGAAGCAGGCGCCGCCTCCACCCCAGTTTCCACCGTTCCAATTGCCGCTGGGCGGCCAAGGCTCGCCTCCAGGACGCTGGTGATACCAACCGCCTTGGTTCGGAGGATAGCCACCACCTGGAGGTGGCGGAGGAGGATAGCCACCACCGCCTGCCGGCGGCCGGCCGTTGTAGGAAACGTTGAAGATTGCGCGGCAGCCACGGTCGACCCAGAGGCCACGGTTGTCGACGCCCCAGGTGTTGCCGCGAACGCATGGGGACCCACTGATCTGGCGGTTCATGGTCACTTGATTAGCGGCGTAACTGCCGCAATAGTTGCGGCCACCGTTATTGGATTCGCACTTGATGGTTTGCTGGGCTGAAGCGGCCACTGCGAAAGCTGCAAACAAAAAAACCAGGACAGACATGCGGAGAGTCAATCGGAACGTCATGTGTTTGCTCCTGTTGTGGTTCCAGAAATGGGGAAACGTGGAGAAGTGACCGCGAACGAGCTATTCTCCACCGCTTTAGATGCTCGGCGTTTCTGGCCTGCGTGTCAATGAGGGGCTCGCCATGGCGAAATCCGGACAACCGTCCAGAAAGATGCAATCTTCGAGCGAAGTCGAAGAGGATTCGCGGTTTTCTTGCATTCTGTGGGCAGGAACGCGCATCTATAGGACCGTTATGTATAACGCGAAGGCCTACTCCGCTGCCAGTGCAACATCGCCGCTTGCCAAGACAACGATCGCGCGGCGCGATCCAACGGACACGGATGTGCAGATCGAGATTCTCTACTGCGGGATATGCCATTCCGATCTTCACCAGGTGAGGAACGAGTGGAGCGGCGCTGCGCCGACGGTGTATCCGTGTGTTCCAGGCCACGAGATCGTTGGGAAAGTAACGAAAGTCGGAAAAGATGTACGCAAGTTTAAGCCAGGCGATATCGGGGCCGTGGGTTGTCTGGTGGATTCGGACCGGACATGTCCTGAGTGCAAGGCCGGCTTGGAACAGTTCTGCCCGAACATGACGCTGACGTATAACGCGCCGGATAAGCATTTGGGCGGCGTGACCTACGGCGGCTATTCAGACAGTATTGTTGTCGACGAAGCGTTTGCGCTGAAAGTGCCTGCGAATCTTGACCTGGCTGGTGCTGCTCCCTTGCTGTGCGCGGGCATCACGACTTACTCCCCGATGCGGCATTGGAATGTCGGCAAAGGCAAGAAGGTGGGTGTAGTCGGCCTCGGCGGCCTCGGCCACATGGGCGTCAAGTTCGCCCACGCGCTCGGCGCGCACACCGTCGTTCTCACCACCTCGCCCAACAAGAAGGATGACGCGCTCCGCCTCGGCGCCGATGAGGTAATTATTTCCCGCGATGCCAATGACATGGCAAAGCACGCCTTCAGCTTTGACTTCATTCTGGACTGCGTTTCGGCGGAACACGACATGAACGCGCTGCTCAGCCTGCTGAGACGCGACGGAAACCTGACTCTGGTGGGCGCCCCTGAGAAGCCCATACCGGTTGCGGCGTTCAACATCATCTTCGGGCGCAAAAGCCTCTCCGGGTCTCCCATCGGCAGCATTGCGGAAACGCAGGAGATGCTGGACTTCTGCGGCGATCGCAACGTCACTGCAGATGTCGAAGTCATTCCGATTCAGAAGGTGAATGAAGCGTACGAGCGCCTGATGAAACAGGATGTGAAGTACCGCTTCTCAATCGACATGGCATCGCTCAGGCAGTAATGCAAGGAATCAGCAGAAACGAAAGGCCCTGGTGTTTACCAGGGCCTTTGCTTTTTCCGAAGGCTACAGAAGGGCCGCCCATTATCGTTGGATCGGCTTAGGTGGTGGCAGCGATCCGCGATTGGGAAAAAATGCTGGCGAATTCGCGGTAGTGGTCGGCGATGGCGGCAACAGCCGCGTCACGCGATTGTTTGCCGGCACGCCAATCGACGAGGGGCTGCCAGAAATCGGTGCGGCCAACGGCGAAGCCGATGAAGCCGGGGACGGCAGCAGCCGTGGTGAGCCACTCGCGGACCTTGGCTTCGTTTTCTCCCCGACCGAGAATGATGCAGCCAACATCGGCGCGGCCGTTGCGGCGTGCGGTGGCTACGATGGCTTCGCAGTCGTCACGTTGATCAAGGCCCTCAATCTTCCAGATATCGGGCTCGACCCCGGCGTCCTGTAGTTCCTGTAAAGCGCGGATCATAAGGCCCGGGCGAAGTTTGAGATCGTAGGCGGCCTTATCGTCGTTTACTGAAGCTAGCTGCGCCTTCTCTGGCGGCACGAGGAGCTCGAACATGAAGAGGCTCCGATCTGCGCTCTGAAGATAGTCGGAGAGCTTGTGCAAGCGCTCAGCTTGACTCTGATTGAGCGCCCGGTCGCCCCCCGGGTTATAGCGCACAAGGACTTTGGCAAAAGTTGGCTTAAAGGTTTCAATGTGGTCGGCGAAGTGGTCTCCATATTCAAAGTCGAACTCCTCCTGGCCGCTTTTTTCAACGGGCATAGCGAAGTGAAAGCCGGTAGCGGCAGCATCGTGCAGTATGGCCGCGCCAAATTGTTCGTCGACGAGGATGGCAGCATATTGCCGTGGTACTCCGGCAGCGACGGCAGCTTTGAACCCTTCGTAAATAACCTGCTTGGCGTCCGCGATCTGGGCGGTTTGCTCGGCAGTGAGGTCGCCATGCCAGCCGAACATGCCGGTTTCAAAGGAGCCGCGATGGTCAAAGGGCAGCACATAAAGAGGCTGCGTATAGCCGCGAGGGGGCATTCGGGACCTCCTGAGTCAACGCTTCAGAGTTTATTGATTCATACGCCGCTTTGCTAAAGGTTAGCAGCAGATCATTTCTAGAGAGATTAGTTGTCGATTTGTGTGCGGCAGTTGTCGGGAAATTGATTTGGAAGCTGTGAGGCCACCAAAAGGGGCTCCGGCCAAGGCGGCTGGAAGCCCAATACGGAGATAGAGATGGGCGAATGACCTAAAAGTGTCATACGGGCCTGCTTGCCTTGCCAGACGGGAAATTGGTAGAGTGCTCTAGCTCTCAAAGAAAAAAGATGGTGCAGCGGAAGACCTGCAGCTTGGTTCTTTGCTGTGTGGACCCACAGAGGGAAAAGGGGCAGGATGCACCGCTACTCTTTGACGGCAGCGTTGTATCCAGCCGAAGAGCAGCCAGATACGACACGGCGCTCACTGGAAGCGAAATCTATTTTTGAGGAACAGTGACATGTCTGCCAATAGAACGGTGATTCTCTCAGAACAGGCGTATCGACGCATCCAGGGATACGCGCAAATCGCCAATGTATCCGTTGAATCGGCGGCGAGCGATGCGATTGCCGAGTGGATGAATACGACGGGCGAATTAGTGATTGAGGCGCTGCAGAAGAAACGCAAGGCCGAGGCTGCGAAACCTAAATTGACGCTTGTTTGGAGCGCACAGCCGGCTCTGGAGGCTGTTTCAAATCTGTAGCTGAGGATTCAGCAAATTCAACTTGGATGTGGAGAGAGGGGCTTCGCCATTGGCGGGTCCCTCTTCTGTTTTTCGGCTTCTCACTACCAGGCGGCCGGTCCGGGAAGCGTGCGCGTGTGGTGGAAAGTGTATTCGCCAAGAAGGGTTTCGGAGCCACCGTCATCGACGTCAAGGAGGCGAGCGACCATTGTGCTGGTAGGCGCGCCTTTGGCGAAGGTGATCGACTGCTGCCAGAGAATGCCGGATGCTTCAGGCGAGAAAGGGACGTCGCGCAGGCGGAATTGCTCGCCGCCACCGGGGTCGCAGAGGCTGAGGTCGATCTGCCGGGCGGCGCGCAGGTCGGCGCTGAGCTTGCCGATGAGCAGATCGTCCTGTGCGGTTACGGTGCATTGCACGCTGCCGCCGGCCGGCGGTGTGTATTGGCTGATGTGCAGGCCTTTCTGCGCCGCGCGCTGCAAAAAGCTTTCGGGAACTACCATCATGAGGGAACCGGAATGAGCAAGAGCACGAAGAGCTCCGGCCAGGGCGATTATTTCGCGAAGACGTGCGCCGCACTCATCGCAAACGAAAAGATGTACCTCCAAGGCTTCTTCCTCAGACACAGGAAGCGCGGCCAGCCAGTAGTCAGCTAGGACCGCGGTGTCAATAGGTTTGGCACAGGTCATACGGCCACCCCCATACAGCCACGTAGCGAATGGAGTGCACGATGCCGGATGACGCGGACATTGGCTTCCGAGATGGCGAGGAAGCGCGCCACGTCTGCCGCGGTCTCCTCGTCGTAAAACGACATGAGGATCACGGCTCGTTCGCGCTCGCGAAGACCTTGCACGCAGCCGGCGAGCTTTTGGGCGTCGGGTTGCGGACCCGGAGCCGGCGTTGGGGCTAGCATATCGATGCCGAACTGAGCGAGGAGCTGCTCACGGCGCTGAACGCCACGATGCCGATCGAAAACGGTCAGGCGGCAAGTGCCGAGGACGAAAGATGAAAGTTTTTCTGATTCGCGGAGGCGCCCGTCGCGGAGAGCCTGAAGTGCAGTGAGGAGTACATGCTGCATCAGATCTTCGGCGTCGGCCGCATTGCGGAGATGGCGCAGCCCGTAGAGGCGGATGCGGGGAGCCATCTGGCTGCAGAAGTCGGCTTCTGCTTCAGCATCGCCGGCGGCGATGCGCTCGACCAGATCGGACTCACTGAGCGCCATCAAAATCAGCATACATTTTTATGTGTAACGAATGGCCGGTTCGTTACACATCTATTTATCGAACGCGATGGATTGATCGCGGCAGATCAGGAGGAAACGAGAGATGAGCACACAGGAGACTGCGGTCACGGCCACAGCGAATCAGAGGGGAGAGGCAACCTATCGGTTTCTGGGGCTGCCGACACAGACGCGGGCAACCGCTGCGTCGACGAATGGGGCATTTGGGTTACTGGAGCACTGGGAGATGCCGCCAGGATTCGCCTCGCCGTATCACCTGCATCATCGCGAAGACGAGCAGTTTTACGTCATCGAAGGCGAGGTCGCCTTTGTGTGTGACGGGAAGTGGGTGAAAGGTGGTCCGGGCACCTATGTTTTCGGGCCTCGCGGCCTCGCCCACGGTTTCAAGGTAGTGGGCAACTCGCCGGCGCGGATGTTGCTGCAGTGCACGCCGGGAGGATTCGAGGGTTTCGCCGAAGAACTTGGTGCACCTATGACCGAGCCGATCGCTCCTCCTGATATGGCGAAGCTGGTCGCGACAGCGGCTCGCTATGGAATCGACATATTGGGACCTTTGCCTGAGGAACCGGCAGAGCTGCAAAGTACGGCCCCGGTTAGCAGAGATCTTAAAACTCTTAACCGTGAGTGGATCGACGCATTCAACAAACGCGACTGGGCCAGGGAACGCGCGGCGCGAGGCGGCGAGTTTAAGGCAAGTCTCTCCGGAATACCGGAGCCGCTTGGAAACGATGCGTGGTCGGCATTTATGGAAGCCTTCACCACAGCTTTTCCAGATTCAATGATCCAGATAGAAGATCAAGTGGCGGAGGGAGACAAAGTCGTCTCCCGCTGGGTTTTAACCGGTACGCACCGCGGCGCATTTCAGGGAATTTCCGCAACCGGGAGAGCGATTCGGATTGACGGTATCGAATTCAACCGAATCGCGGACGCAACCATCGTCGAGCATGCGGCCCAGTTCGATCTCGCAGGCTTGATGCAGCAGATTGGGTAAGCAGGCAGCCTCTCAGTGACCGGAGGCTGAAGCGGTGGCGGCGTTTTCGAGAGTGCATGGTACCCGCAAGACGAAGACGGCGCCACGAAGCCCATCGCTGAAGGTATCGGGCACGAGAGCAAGGCTTCCACCGAGGCGCACAGCGATTTCACGCGCAACCCAGAGGCCAAGGCCATTTCCCACATCTTTCTTGGTCGTGAAGAAGGGCTCGAAGATCCGCTCTGCAAGCTCGGCGTTGATGCCTGGGCCGTCGTCCTGAATCACGACCTCGATGGATGGATTGGCGGACGACCGGAGAAAATTGGCTGCGATGCGGATGTGGCCCTCGTTGCCGACGGCATCGATAGCGTTGGCGATTAGATTTGCCACGACCTGCTTAAGCTCACCCTGGACGCAGTAAAAGGCGGGGCAATCGTCGGTGATGCATTCGGCCTTAATCTCTTTGGTCCGGATCTTGTTGGCATAGATGTTCAGGACCGAATCGAGCAGCGGCCGGATCTCGGTGCGGGCAGGCATGCTCGATTCTCGATAAAAACCGAGGGTCTGGCGGGCAATGTGAGAGACACGATCGAGCTCTTGCTCGGCCAGGTCGAGTTTCTCGATGATTTCCGGTGATGCTCCGGGGAGCATTTTCGCGAGAAAGACGAGATTAATGACTGCCTCAAGCGGGTTGTTAATCTCGTGCGCCACGGTAGCGGAGAGGCGCGCAGCCGCGGCCAGTTTTTCGGCACGGCGCATAAGCTCCTGCGATCTGCGCTCTCCGGTCGCGTCGCGAAAAACCAGAACGACGCCGATGACCCGGTCGCGGTCGTCGCGGATGGGCGCGGCGCTGTCTTCGATGGCAGTGAGATGACCCTTTCTGTGCCGGAGAACAGTATGATTCGCAAGTCCGACGACGAGTCCGAGCGACATGACGCGTTGTACTGGGTTTTCAGCTATCGCGCCTGAGTGTTCGTTGAAGATAGGGAAAACGTCATGAATGTCATGCCCCAGGGCCTCTTCAAGCGGGACGCCGGTGAGAGCGGTAGCGATGGGATTCAGAAAAGTGATCTTGCCCTTTTCGTCGGTGGCAATTACGCCGTCGCCAATGCTTTGGAGCGTGACACGGAACCATTCTTCGCGCGCGCGCAGCTGGCGGGTATAGCGCTCACGCATGCGACGCTGGCGCAGGATGAAATGGGCGACGATGGCCAGGCCTAGAATGGCAACGCCGGTGGCGAGATAGATTGAACCGACAGTGCGCCGCACGCTACGCTCGTAAGCTGCACTTTGTAAGTCTTCGAGCGCCTCCTCTTCCTTCTCCATCTGGCCCAGAACGCGCCGCAGCGAATTCATGGTGTCGATGCCGAGGTCAGAAAGCACAAGCTGTCGTGCCTCTTCTTTCCTTCCGGCGCGGAAGAGAGAGATCGTGGCAGCAAGCTCGTCGAGCTTTTGATGGGCGAGCTTGCGCACCGTAGCTGCATTTCCGACCTGAGCCGGGTCGTCGGCAGTAAGGTTTGAGAGCTGCTGCAGTTGCTCGTCCAGCTGCGCAGACGCCCGATGGTAGGGCTGCAGATATTCGGGATCCCCGGTGTAGAGATATCCACGCTGACCCGTCTCTGCATCTTCAAGCACTGCAAGGGTCTGTTGGATTTCAAAGCGAATCTGGCGAGTGTGAACAAGCCACTGCTGCCGGTCAGTCTGTATTGCGAGCTGACGCCGGGTGATGAACGTGTTCCCAATGAGCAGGATGGCTAGAAGCGTAAAAGCTGTAAGGACGCCAAAGCGCTGTACCGCAGAATTCATATTCTCTAAATCCCAAAGCAAACACCTGCCGGGCGCAAGAATGTGGCACGGAAAACGCCGATAGGGGTTTAACGGGAGTATACGACGCGGTATGTGGGAGGAGATGCGAAAGAAATCAGGGCTCTTCCTGAACGGCAGTGACATCGACGTTGGAGCCCGTGAAGTAGAAGTGCAGCGTCCAGGTGCTGGTTTCAGGGTGCCCGTGTGACCGAGGTGCCTGGAACTTCCACTGTTCGGCGGCGCGGTGCGAAACGCGCGCGAAGTAATTGCCTTCTCCTGGCGAGACGTAGTCCGCGCTGGAGACATCGCCCTGCCGGTTGACATTGACCCGTATCACGACACGAGCGGATCCATGCATGCTCGCAAGCGCTGCCTGTGAGACGCTGGGCAGAACCTGGTGAGCGACCGCTCCATCGGCGTTGGCGGGAAGTGCGGCTTCAGTTTGTGTCGGCGCCGGCGTCTGAGGCGTCGGCGACTGGGCAGGTGCAGGTGCGGCCGCCTGAGCCTTGGCTGGCGCGGCGGTAGATGCCTGCGTCACCGCCGGTTGCGCGGCCGCCGATTCAGGCTGATCGCCTGACGGATGTGCAACTGCGGGGGAGGCTGCAGACTGCTGTTCCGGAGATTCCGCAGGTGTATCCGAAGCCGATTGGTCCGCAGCCGGGGTCTGGGGAGCCGCGGGGGTGGCCGATGGCTCAGTTGCGGTTGCCTGCTGTGCTGGTGGCGGCGGGATTGTTTCGCGATGAGTAAGGGCCGCGAACTTCTGTTCAGCGGTCTGCTCCAGATCTGTGATGTCGATCTTGCCGCTGCGGATGAGCACAACACCGGCAACTCCCAATAAGACCAGGATGCCGAGCAGGAACGGCGCCAAGTGGAAGCGGCGAGACTCCTTCTCCTCGTACTGAGAGAAAAGCTCGGGGAGGGGCGTAGAGGTGTCGGATTCCCATTTGCTCTGCCAGCTGGAGGAGGCCTTCTGCGGAGGCTCAGCCTTGGGAAGAGCGCCGCGCACCGGTTCAGAGCCGAACTGATTGATCGGCGCCGGTGCCGGATCATCCTGCCGCCAGCGCGAAGGCGGCGGAGCAGCATCGCGATCGGGCGCGCGCAAAGAGGCGCCGTTTTGTACGGGAGGAGTCTTGAGGCTCTCGATGAGTTTGAGTTCCTCGGGAGAGAACGACGAGACGCGTTCCTCGCGTGAAGGCGGCGGCAATGGCGGAGCAGCCTTGGACGGTGCGGAAAAGAACTCGGGCGGTAACGACAGGCCAGGCGCTAGGCGTGGGATGATTTCGCTGACCGTGCAGCGCTGATCCGGATTAAGGCGGAGGCAGTCCTCCGCGATGGCGGCGAAGGATTTCGGCATCGACTCGGGAATCACGAGACTGCCGTCTGCCGAGAGATGCGGAAACTGTTGCGTCAGGGCCTCGCACAGCATCATGCCAATGGACCAGACATCGGCGGCGGGTGCGAATTTGCCTGAAGAGATTTCGGGAGCATCGTAGGCCGAGGGCTTGTGCGCAAGCCCGGAGACGCCGGGCACAACAAGGAAATTGTCTGCGGAGAGCTTTACCGTCGTGCCGATCCGAAATGCGTTGGACGGCTTGATGTGGCCGTGGACGATACCGCTGGCGTGCAGATAAGAGAGCGCGTCCAGGAGCGGCCCGAAGGTGTCGCGAGTTTCAAGGGGATCAAGCCCGCGCTCGCTCGTGATGCTTGCGAGGACCGCATCGGCACTTTCAGTGACGACATAGATAAGTGGCGCGGTATCGATCACCGCATGACCGAACTCGAAGACACGAATCAGATGAGGATGCGAGAGGGCTTTGGCCGCTTCCCACTGTGCGAGGCACGCATCTGCCTGAGCGCCTTCAGCGCGGACGAGTTTGAGGAGCGCTCGCTGGCCGCCAAGTCGAAGCGTGAGGAAGACACCGCACTCGTCGGAGCCTCCCAGCCTTTCAAGGAGGGCGAACTTTCCGTCAATTGTTCGTCCTTCTAACTCCTCGAAGATTGAAGCTGTCTTCATTCAAAACTCTGAAACCGATTCTACCCAAGGGACGCGAACAACGATCGTTCCGCTCCCATCGCGCAGATGAAAGAGATCATGAAATCTAAAGTCTGGAGGAAGCACACAAACACTTACGGTCTTAGATGCGCCTTTCCGAGGACTCTAACACTGACAATCCTGACATTGTTGTGCAGAAATGGGGCCAAAATTGCTCATTTTGGCGATACCAGGGTAATCAGGGATTCGGACGGGCCGTGCAGATCATGGCCAACTCCGCCAGTCGGTTAATTCAAGAATACTTATGGGAACTTCATAAGGGGCTTGTTAGCCTGCGGGCATGAGGATAGGCGCGTTGAGGACGTGGGTTGTGTTGGCGGTGCTTATCGCCGTTGCCACGACCTTGATTGCGCCGACAATTGATTTGCCCGAAACGGTGTTACGCGAGCATCACGTGGTATCTCACGTGGGCGCCGAGCACGCTTTGGGCAAGCTGCAGGCATCCTTCACGCCCGAAACGACCTATATCGCGGCGGACGTGGCTGGGATGAATCTTTCGCTCCATCTTCTCTCGAAGGGGCGCGCGCCGGCCGAGGCGTTTCGCGTCTTGCGCTGTTAGACCTCAGTCCCTGTCACTCGGCCGTCTCCCACAAGAACTACCGACAGCGCGCAGCCCTTCATGGGGGGCTAGGCGGCTATTCGCCGAAAAGATCCGCCTTGGCCAGGTTTTCTCTGGCATCAAGACGATCCGACGCGAGGCGTTCCCGTTGTGCGCCTGTGCAGGTGTTCCTTTCGGAGACTTCCAGACGGCCCTAAACGCGGCCGGTAGCAATCCTGGCCAGCGTTAAATGGCCCGGCTGGCCGAGCGCACGCGTTCTCAATGGACAAGAGATCATTTCCCTCCCCCACGAGACAGGAGAGAGCTATGCGTCGAAACGGTTTAAAGATTTGTGCGGGCTTAGTGTTCGCATTCGGTAGCGCCACGTGCGTGGCGCAGCAGGCGACGCCGCTAACAGTCAACAATGCGGACAACGCATGGATGCTGGTAAGCGCAGCATTGGTGCTGATGATGACCGGGCCCGGCTTGGCGCTGTTTTATGGCGGCCTGGTGCGAAAGAAGAACGTGCTGTCGGTGATGATGCAAAGCTTCGCCATGATGGCTCTAATCACGCTTCTGTGGGCGGTGTTGAGCTACAGCCTGGCTTTTGACCCAGGCACAAGCTTTATCGGTGGGCTCCACCACATCTTCATGAAGGATGTGGGACTAAACCCTGACGCCGATTATGGCGCGACGATTCCGGTTCAGACATTCATGGTGTACCAGCTGATGTTCGCGATTATCACGCCGGCGCTGATCACAGGTGCGTTCGCTGAGCGCATGAAGTTCAGTGCAATGGCAGTGTTTCTCACGCTCTGGTCAATCGTGGTGTATTCGCCTCTGGCCCACATGGTGTGGGGCAAGGGCGGATTGCTGAATGCTGCGCTCGGTGGCGCGATTCCCACGCTGGATTTTGCAGGCGGAACCGTGGTGCATATCTCATCGGGCGTTTCGGCGCTGGTATGTGCACTTTACCTCGGGAAGCGCCTCGGATACCCCGAGCAGCCTACGCCGCCGCACTCGGTGGTTCTGAGCTTCATAGGCGCGTGCCTGTTGTGGGTGGGCTGGTTCGGTTTCAACGCCGGCAGCGCTCTGGCAGCAGGATCGCTTGCGACAAGCGCATTTGTGAATACGCACTTTGCAACGGCCGCAGCAGCTCTGAGCTGGGCCGTAGCCGAGTGGATTCGCAATGGAAAGCCGAGCGCACTGGGAGCCATCTCGGGCGCGGTTGCAGGTCTGGTGGCGATCACCCCGGCGGCTGGCTTTGTGCAGCCGATGAGTGCAATTGTGATTGGCTTGCTGGCGGGGGCAGTCTGCTACTTCATGGTCGCCAAGGTAAAGCAGGTTTTCGGCTATGACGATGCCCTGGACGCCTTCGGTGTTCACGGCGCAGGCGGCACGCTTGGAGCATTGCTTACCGGCGTCTTCGCCTCTAGCACGATCAATCCCATCTTCAAGGACAGCGCCGGCAACGCGCTTCCCTCGGGGTTGATTGAAGGCAATGCGCACCAACTGGTGAACCAGCTTGGTGGCGTGGCGATCGCGTGGGGAGTCTCGATTGTGGGCACGCTGGTGCTGCTGTTCATCGTTGACAAGACGATCGGGCTGCGCGTTTCAGCCGCGGACGAGATCGAGGGTCTCGATCTTACACAGCATGGCGAAGAGGGCTACGATCACGCGTCGTGAGAGCGCGGCGTTTCGCGAGCAACTGATTTGCCTAAACAACGAGAGCAGCCATTGAGAGAGGAATTGAGGCATGCAGAAGATTGAAGCGATTATTCAGCCGTCGAAGGTCGATCAGGTGAAGGAAGCTCTGATCGAAGTCGGAATCCCCGGCATTACGATTTTGGAAGCGAGAGGGCATGGGCGTCAAAAGGGGCACACGGAGTTTTACCGAGGCCGCGAATACTCGGTGGATCTCCTCCCGAAGTCGAAAGTTGAGATCGTCGTGCCCGATCACATTGTTGAGCAGGCAGTGCGAGCGATTATGTCGGTTGCGCGGTCAGGGAAGATTGGCGACGGAAAGATCTTCATCACCCGCATCGAAGAGGCAATTCGCATCCGCAACGACGAGCGCGGGGAGAGCGCGCTGTAGCCGAAAAAGATTGAACACTTTCCTGGTGGTCCATTTGGATTGTGGACCGGGGTTTCGACATGAGCCGAAACCCCATTTTTTTGTTCGAGGAATTGAACTGCCTCCACCAGGTGGGGTAGGACAGGTTCCAGAAATTTGGAGGAAAATAACGGTTCTCTTTCGGGAAACCGAGGGTATGATGGGATTCGCGGTTCTGTCCAACAGAATGCCAAGACAGCTGCCCTGAAAAGAAGCAGGCGAACGCCTGCAAAGCGTACGTACGGATTATGGAGTTCCCGTATATGGCCGGCCGGGGTCTGGAACAAGACAAAGAAAGTCAAGCTCGTTCATTTGAGGCGGTTGAATCTTTACTGTCTGAGATCGAGTTGCGTGCCGACGACGAATCGCTGCGCACAATTTTTGATGCAATTGATCAGGGATTAGCGATCGTCGAAGTCATTCTGGATGCGAGCGGCGAGGGAGTAGATTACCGTATTGTCGCCGCGAACGCCGCATTTGCTGATTTGATGGGCCGGCCAAAGGCGGAGTTGCTGAACGGGAAGACCGCTCGCGAGCTGATTCCGGCGCTTGAGGACTTCTGGCCGCGCATGATGGGCCAGGTCGCAGTTACCGGGGAGCCTACTCGTTTCGAGAAATACTCGAGCTCTGTCGACCGCCGCTTCGAAGTCAAGATGTTCCCGGTGGGTGACCCCTCGCAGCGCCGTATCGCCTCTATTTACAACGACATTACGGCCCGCAGGCGCGCGGAGAGTACACTCGAGACCGGTCAGCGGATCAAAGCCTACCTACTGAAACTGAGCGTACGGCTTCGGCCAATTGAGCGCGCAACAGATATTATGTCGGCTGCCTCAGAAGCAGTGGCGCGCGAACTGAATGTGGCAGCTGCCGGCTACATCGAGGTGGCGGAAGACGGCGAGACAGCCGTAACCGGTGGGCAATTTGAGGATGGGCGGTTACCGGCGCTGGTCGGCCCGTGCAAGCTCTCAGAGTTCGGCCAAGGAATCGGGGTTGTGCTGAGGTCGGGCCAGGAACTGTTTGTGCCGGACATACTCGCTTTCGCTCAAGGCCCGGAAGGCGGTTCGGAGAAAACCCGGGATTTTAAGTTGCGTGCGGCGGCTGCCGTTCCGTTGATGAAGAACGGCAAGCTGGTGGCGTTCTTCTATGCGACGCATCATGAGCCGAAAGCATGGGAAAACTGGGAGCAGGAGATCTTCCGGCAGACTGCGGAGTGGACCTGGGCAGCTGCGGAGCGAGCCCGTGCGGAAACGGCGCTGCGCGAGAGCCGCGACAAGTATCGGACACTCTTTGATTCGATCGACCAGGGGTATGTGGTCATCGAACTGCTCTATGACGAGAGCGGTGCTCCAACGGATTTCCGCTATCTTCAGGGGAATCGCGTCTTTGAGAAACAGACCGGCCTGACGAATTATCAGGGCAAAGCCAGAAGAGAGATCTTCGCCCCCTCTTCCAGCGATAGCTGGCTCAAGTTCTATGCACGCGTGGCGGAGACAGGAGAGCCGGGGCGTCTGGAAGACTACTCCGAGGGTTTGGGGCGCTGGTTCAGCGTCTTCGCCTCGCGTGTGGGCGACGAAGGTAGCCGGCTGGTGAATGTAGTCTTCGACGACATCACCGAACGGAAGGAAACCGACGCGGCGCGGCGGATCGAAGAGGAGAGGCACGCTTTCCGATGGAAGCTGAGTGATGCCATTCGCCCGCTTGCGGATCCAATCGAGATCAAGAAGACCGCACTCAGGGTGCTTGGAGAACAACTTGGGGTAGACCGAGCCTTCTACGGCGAGGTCGACGCGGAGCATCGAGAGCTTCTGATCGAGGGCGACTACGCGTCTAAGCAGGGAGAAAGTGTAGCGGGCCGCTACTCGATGGATGAGTTTGCCTGGATCGCGTCAGCGCTGGAGGCGGAACGGCCGGTTGTAATCGACGATCTCCGCGATACGCCAACAGTTCCAGAGTCGGAGAGAGGACGCGTAGATCTCGGTGCGCTCATTGCGGCTCCTTTGGTCAAAGACGGGCGCTTGGTGGCAACATTGTGCGTAACGGAGCCGTCGCCGCGGGCGTGGACACCTCTCGACGTCGAGTTTGTGTGGCATACCGGCGAACGCACATGGGCGGCGCTCGTGCGCGCGCAGGCTGAAGCAGCGCTGCGGGCGAGCGAGGAGAAATACCGGGGTCTCTTCAACGCGATTGATCAGGGCTATGCAGTCCTCGAGGTGCTCTACGACGAGAAGGGCGTGCCGCATGATCTCTTCTTTATTGAGACAAACCGCGTTTTCCAGAATCTGACAGGCCAGTGGAGTTATGACGGCAAGACGGCGAAGGAACTGAATCCCAACCTCGAAGAGTTTTGGCCGCGGATGTACGCCAGCGTTGCCGAGACGGGACAGCCGGTTCGATTTGACCGTCATGTGCACGAGATCGATAAGTGGTTCACGATATTTGCATCGCGGCTGGGCGGACACGGCAGTCATCTGATCAGCGTGGTGTTTGACGATATAACCGAGCGCAAGAGAACTGAAACCGATCTGCGAGAGCGTGAAGAGCGCAAGGAATATTTACTGAGGCTGAGCGATGCGATCCGCCCACTGTTCGATCCGATCGAGATTCAAGGGACGGCGAGCAGATTGCTAGGTGAGGAGTTGCGCGCGGATCGAACCTTTTACGTGGAAATGAATGAGCACTCCGGCGAGCTTGTAATTGCCAGGGACTACGTCCGCGATGGGATCGCGAGCATGGTCGGCCGTTATCCGCTCGAGACTTTTGCGTGGATATGGCCGTCTGCGCGCCGTGGCAGGCCGACAGTGGTGGGTGACGTGAAAGCCGCGCGGTTCATCCCAGACGAATTTCGCCAGCAGATGATCGCCTCGCGAGTGGAGTCGTTTGTTGCTGTTCCGATGGTCAAAGAGGACCGGCTTGTGGGCGCACTCTGCGTCACCAACAGCTCTGCGCGGGGCTGGGCTCCTGGAGAAGTGGAACGAGTACAGGAGACGGCAGAACGCACTTGGGCAGCGGTCGAGCGGGCCCAGGCAGAAGCGGCGTTGCGAGCGAGCGAAGAAAAGTATCGCTCGTTGTTCGACTCAATCGACAACGCAATCGCTGTGATTGAGGTGCTATACAACGAGCGCGGAACGGCCGACAACCTTCGCTTCATCGAGACCAACAGTGTTTTTGATAAGGCGACCGGCCTCAAGAATCATCTCGGAAAGACATCGCAGGAACTGCTCCCAAATCTCGATGATTCATGTATTGAAAAATACGCCGCGGTAGCAGAAACCGGTAGGCCCGTGCGCTTCGAGAGCTACTCGCGTGATTTTGGCTGCTGGATGGACATTTTCGCCTCGCGCCTTGGCGGAGATGGCAGCCGCCTGGTGAACGTCGTGTTTGATGACATCACCGAGCGGAAACGCGCGGAAACAGAACTGCGCGATCGCGAAGAGAGGAAAGCCTATCAGCTACGGCTCAGCGACGCGTTACGTCCGCTGCTTGACCCCTTCGAGATACAGGGGACGGCGAGCCGTTTGTTGGGTGAGGAATTGCACGCAGATCGCGTCCTCTACGTCGAGATTGATCAAGCCAAAGGCGAGATCGTTGTGGCTCGCGACTTCGCGCGAAACGGCTTGCCGAGCCTCACGGGGCGACGCAACCTGGAGGCGCTGAAATGGATCAGCCCCGGGCTGCGTCGCAGCAGGCCAACGGTGGTGAACGATGCGGGAACGACGCCCTTTGTGCAGGAAGATCTTCTGGCAAGAATGCTGGCGGCTGGATTGGCCTCTTTCATCTCAGTGCCGCTGGTGAAGGGAGAACAGCTGGTCGGTGTCTTGTGTGTCGCCAGCGCAACCGCTCGAATTTGGACCCCGTCAGAAGTGGAGCGTGTGCAGGATACGGCCGACCGCACATCGGGTGCCGTGGAGCACGCGCGAGCGGAGGCAGCGCGGCGGGCCAGTGAAGAGAAGTACGGAACGTTATTCAATTTTCTCGACCAGGGTATCGCCGTCGTCGAGGTCCTGTACGACGACGCCGGCGAGGCTATCGATCTTCGCTTTCTTGAAACGAACCGCGTGTGGGAGAAGCAGAACGGGGTAACCAACGCGGTGGGCAGAACAACGAGCGAAGTGCTGCCGCAGCTGGGCTTGTCGTGTATCCAGCGTTACGCCCGAATTGCGGAAACAGGCGAGTCGGGTCGCTTTGAGACGTATCTGCCGGAGGGTGGCCTCTGGCTCGAGATCAGCGCCACACGTATTGGCGGGTCTGAAAGCCGCATGGTCAGTATCGTCTTTACCGACATCACCGAACGCAAGAATGCAGAGGTTGAACTTCGCAAAAGCGAAGAGCGCAAGGCATTTCTGTTGAAGTTGAGCGATACGCTTCGCCCGCATTCGGACGCGGTCGAGGTGCAGGAAACAGTGACTCGAATGCTCTGCGAGCACCTCGGTGCCGACCGGGCATTTTACGCTGAGATCGATGAGGCACTGAGTTGCGCCGTAGTAGAGCGCGATTACGCACGCGCCGGAGCGCCGAGCCTTGTGGGTCGCTATCCGTTGGAGGTCTTTGGGTGGATGGCATCTTCGCCGAAGAAGGGCGAACCAGCCATGATCGAGGACATGCGCACAACGGCCCTGATTCCTGAGGGGGATCGCATCAGGGTAGCGGACCTTCAGGCGATCGCGTTCATCTCCGTTCCGATGGTGAAAGATGGCCGCGTGGTCGGCGCGCTCTGCGTGACCCAGATGAAGCCTCGTGTTTGGGACGAAAGTGAATTCGAACTGGTGAAGCAGACCGCGGAGCGGACTTGGGCCGCTGTTGAGAGGGCACGGGCAGAGGCTGCGTTGCGCCGGAGCGAAGAGCGCATGCAGCGCGTTCTGGAAACCGATACGGTGGGCGTGTTGTTCTTTGACAAAACTGGCACAGTGACTCACGCAAATGATGTGTTCCATCGCATGACCGGATACACCCAGGAAGATGTTGCGAGCGGCTCGCTTACGTGGCAAAGAATGACGCCTGTCGAGTTTCATCCGACCTGTGAGGAGCACGTGCAGCTGCTGATGGAAACCGGAAGATTGGCGCCGCTCGAAATGGAATACATCATGAAAGATGGCTCGCGGCGCTGGATGCTGCTGGCGGGTCGCGATCTGGGCGATGGCACGTTTTCCAAATACTGCATCGACGTTACGGATCGCAAGCGAGCCGAGTCGGCGTTGCGCGAGAGCGAGGAGCGGTTCAGGCTGTTCCTGGAAAATGTGCATGAGTATGCGCTCATGCAGTGCGATACAGAGCTGCGAATCACCAGCTGGAATCCGGGTGCAGAACGAATTTTTGGATACACTTCGGAGGAGGTGCTGGGCAAGCCATTTTCGCTGCTTTTCGTACCGGAAGAGCAGGCCGAGGAAGTGCCCTGCATGAAGATTGCTGAGATTGAGCGCCTCGGGCGGACTGAAGACGCACGGTGGCTGGAGCGGAAGGACGGGCAGAGAATCTGGACGCGTTGGGTTTCGGAGCCTGTTCGAGACAGTGATGGTCACATCATCGGATTAACCAAGGTGCTGCGCGATGAGACCGAACGCCTGCGCGCCGAGACGAGTCTGCGCGAGAGCGAGAAGCTTGCTGTAGTCGGCCGTATGGCGAGCTCGATTGCGCATGAGATCAACAATCCACTGGAAGCGGTGACGAACCTGATCTTCCTCGCGCGAAAGGCCGCAACGACCAGCGAGGTTGCAGATTTTCTGGACGTAGCGCAGGCAGAGCTTGCCCGAGTGAGCCACATTTCAAAGGCGACTCTGCATTATCATCGGCAGTCATCGGACCCATTCCGCGTGGATGTAGAACAGATTCTGGAGTCAGTGCTCCTTCTGCACGAAGGCAGACTGCGCGCGGCGCACATCACTCTCGAGCGGCGATACGGGCCGCATCCGCCGATCCGGTGTAAGGAAAACGAAATTCGCCAAGTCATGGCAAATCTGGTGAGCAACGCGTTGGATGCCATGGTGAAGAATCCAGAGAATTGCAGACGGATGATCGTGCGAGTGAGAAAAGGTGCGGACGCAAAAACGGGCGAAGAAGGCGTGCGAGTGATGATAGCCGACACAGGCACGGGAATCGCCGACGATACGGGCAACGCGTCTTCGAGCCGTTTTACACGACGAAAGCGGCAACAGGAACAGGGCTAGGATTGTGGATCAGCTCGGAGACTGTGAAGAGACACGAGGGGGCATTGCGATTCCGGAGCAGAACAAACGGAAGACACCAGGGAACGGTGTTCTCGATGTTCCTGAAGTGCTGAAGAAGCAGGGAGATGATGCATGGCAAGTGGGGAACTCGCGATCAGCGGGATTCCCCATTTTCATTTTGCGGCCGACACACACGGGCCCCTCGCACGCTATTCAGTGCGAAGTGCCTGCATCGGATCAACGGATGCGGCGCGACGCGCTGGAATGATGCATGCTGCCATGGCTACCGCAATCAGGATCAACGCGACGCAGAGGATGACTGCAGGGTCTGTAGCGCTGACCTGGAATAGAAGCCGGTTCATCTGCCGTGTGAGAACGAAGACCCCAATAAGGCCACACGCTACGCCTCCGAGAGCGAGTCGGGCGCCATTGCGAATCACAACCAGCAGTACGTCAATCGGCTGCGCGCCGAGAGCCATGCGGATGCCCACTTCCTGAGTCCGCTGTGCAACGAGATAGGCCATAACGCCATAGATGCCAATGCCGGCGAGCAGCAGGGCGAGCGCGGCGAAGGCGCTGAGAAGGATCATGGCGAATCGGCGCGAAGCCATCGAATCCGCGATGATGCTGTCCATCGTTTGATCGCCATAGATGACCTGCTCAGAACTCATCTGTTTGCTCGCGTGACGCAGCCCATCCAAAACCAGTGCGAGGTTTCCCTGATAGCGGACGAGAAAGTTCGTAGACGTAGGCGTGAAGCTGATGAATTCGTCGGGCATCTGAAGGCACGGCAGGTACATCTGTGCCCGCAATGGCTGGCTATCGTCACTATCGAGACCCCACTGGCGTACGTGACCAACGATGCCCACGATCTGGAGTTTTCTAACGGGGAATTTAACATTAATAATTTTGCCGATAGGATCTTCGCCGGGGAAGTATTTGTGGGCAAAGATATCATCGACGACCGCGACGAGAGGCACGTGTTGATCTTCATGCGGTGAGAAAAAGCGGCCGCGGAGAAGAGGAATCTGCATCACTCGCAGATAGTCCGGCCCAACGATGTAGTCGAGCGTCCAACTCATGTGCTGATCGTCCTGCGGGCGCGGCTGATCGTCTCGCCAGAAGGGCTGATCGTCTTCGCCTCCCATGGGCATTCCACCCCAGGTCTGCGAAACGGCTGTGATGCCAGGCACTGAGGCAAAGGTGGCGTCGAGTTGCCGCTGCATCGCGCGGATTCCGTCGGTCGATTCCGCGTTCACGGCGGGAGGCAGAGAAAGACCGAAGTTCAGCACGCCTTGCGGGTTGAATCCGGGATCGATCTTCCAGAGATGCTCAAGGCTGCGAATCATGAGTCCCGCGCCTGTCAGAAGCACTAAGGCAATGGCGATCTCGAAAACGACAAACGCTCCAAGAGCCCGATGGTTCTCACTCGTGGCACTACGCCCTCCCTTTTTCAACACGCTCTGCGGATCGACGCGCGCAACTTTCAACGCAGGCGCAAGGCCAAAAAAGATGCCGGTGACGAGTGAGAGAACCAGCGCAAACGCCAGAACATGGAAATCGACGCCGATTTCTTCTCCGCGAGGCACAGCGGCAGGCAGCAGCTGCAAGGCAAATCGAGTGATGAGAAGCGCCGAACCCAAGCCGACGGCGCAGGCAATTGCGGAGAGCAACAAACTCTCGGTGAGCAATTGACGCAGCACGCGACCGCTGCTGGCGCCAAGAGCGGCGCGTACCGCGAATTCGCGACTGCGGCTTGTCGAACGGGCAAGCAGCAAGTTGGCGACATTGACGCACGCGATCAGCAGAACAAAGCCGACAGCGGCAAGCAGCACGAGCAGGAAAGGCCGCACATTGCCCACTATCTGCTCTTTGAGCGGCCTGAGTGCAGCGCCGATGCCGTGGTTTGCGTCTGGAAATGCAACGGCGAGATTGCGTGTCACCTGCTGCAGGTCTGCGCGTGCCTCATCGGGAGTTACTCCGGGTTTGAGGCGCCCGATGCCGTGAAAGCCAAGCCCCGCGCCGCGATTGAAGACAAGAGGGTTGCTCCATTGCTGTATCGGAACATAGACATCCCGCTGGCGAAAGTTCGAAACCTGGAGATGAAAACTCGCCGGAATGACACCAATGATGGTGAAGTTCCTGCCGTCGAGCGCGATGCTCTGGCCCAGAATGCTCGCTGCCGCGTCGAATTTTCTACGCCAGAGCCCCTCGCTGATCAGCGCGACAGGTGCGGCACCCCGCTGTTCCTCAAGGTCAGAGAATTCTCGGCCAAAGAGCGGATGAACGCCGAGGAGTGCGAAAAATCCTGACGACAGAAATTGTCCGGATAACTGCTCGGCGTCTCCACGGTCCGTCATTGCGAACGTCCAGCCCCGGGAAAGAGCCATCGACGCGAATGTCTTATTCTGGCTGCGCCAGTCAATGAAGTTGGGATAGGAGATGGATCCCTGTTGGAAATTCGGTTTGCTTTCGTGCAGAGCGACAAGCTGTTCTGGCTCCGGGAAAGGAAGCGGATTAAGGAGCACGCCGTTGATGATGGAAAAGATGGCCGTGTTGCCCGCAATGCCGAGCGCAAGGGTAAGGATGACGGTGAGCGTGAAGCCAGGAGATCTGCGAAGCTGACGGAGCGCATAACTGAGGTCGCGTGCGAAAGACTCCAGGAGGGGCACGCTTCGTTGAATCCGCCAGGCCTCGCGTGTTTGTGTGAGGCCGCCGAAGCGAATAAGAGCCTGGCGCCGCGCGTCTTCGGCGGGAAGCCCTTTACGGATGTACTCTTCCGTCAATAGATCCACGTGCGCGCGCAATTCATCATCCAGATCGTTATCCTGCAAGCGGCGGCGGAAGAGAGAGATGATGCGGTTGACGAGAGTGCGGATAAAGTCCATAGAGACCGTCCTTGATCAGGCGAGGAAGCGTGCCATCGTCGCCGCGATGCGCTCCCAGTTCTCGGTTTCTTCCTCAATCTTTTGCTTGCCGATACGGCTGAGTGAATAGAAGCGAGCGCGGCGATTGGTTTCAGAAACACCCCACTCGGACTTGATCCATCCGCGTTGCTGCAGTCGTAGAAGGGCGGGATAGATCGTCCCCTGATTAAGGCTGAGCGTGTCGCCACTCACCTGCTCGATACGGCGCGCGATCCCATAGCCGTGCAGAGGCCCCATAGACTCGAGTGTCTTGAGGACCATAAGGTCGAGAGTCCCTTGAAGAACGTCGGATCTGTTTTCGCCCACTACCGTTACTCCTGTTGAGAGACAACATATAGAACAACAACAGGTCGAATGTCAACAGGTAAAGAAGACTCCGAGGCTGAGGCTTGGAGCGAAAGCCAATTAGCGGCCGCTTGGCTCGCGCTTGCGCGGCTTCGTGCCCGGTGGAATGTAGTGAAAGCGCACCAGGTAGATATTGTCTCCACTCCCATGCTTGGCGACCTTTAGAAGGTCCAGCACTCCGAGGAAACCCGATGCACGCGCAAGCTCTGGGGTGATGTCGGGGAGGCCGATGGATGCGACGGAATCGATCTCGATCTCGCCTTCCTCCATGCGATAGCGGCCGCCGACCCGCACATGCGGGCGTGTCCAGATGCGGACGCTGACGGTGATCTCACCGCTGCGAACACGATCGCGAAGGCGTCGCGTGAAGATCATGGAAAGAGTGTATAGCTCGCTTGTGATTAGAAATCGGCCGGTCTTGTCGCCTGTTAGATGTGACAGTTCATGGCTACGGGGCAACGGAGTATAAGTAAAGTGCATTCGCGGCTGAGGAGACGGATGTCGCCGGAGCCGTATGGAGTGCGATACCGACGCCAATGGAGGTTGAATATGGGCTTATTGGATTCTGTCGCTGATGTATTGAAGCAGTATCAAAGCGGCGCGGGCCAGGTTCCGGGCAACGTGGATCAGCACTTCGACCAGGTAGCTCAGGCTGCGCCGCAGGGCACACTCGCAGATGGAATCGCAGCTGCATTTCGTTCAAATCAGACGCCTGCTTTCGGCCAAATGGTGGGCGGCCTGTTCGGGCAGTCGAATGGGGATCAAAAGGCTGCGATGCTGAACCAATTAATCGGCGCAGTTGGACCAAGCGTACTGGCGAGCGTTGCTGGCGGAGCCGGTGGTGGCGTGCTGTCGTCATTGCTGGGCGGCGGTCAGATTTCCGCACAGCAGGCACAGCAGATTTCTCCCGAGCAGGTGCAGCAGCTTGCAGCGCATGCAGAGAAGGCGGACCCCTCAATCATCGACAAGGCGAGCTCGTTCTATGCTCAGCATCCGACGCTGGTCAAGACGCTCGGCAGTGCTGCGCTTTCGATCGCGCTGGCTAAGGTGGCAGAGCGGCAGCGAGGGTGAATCGTCTCGCTCTTTTTTCTGCGGCAGCAACCAAGGCTCAGCGTCGTGTGAAGCCATCGGGCGACCACTGCTCGGAGCCGACGCCATTGTGGACGAAGAACAAACCGTCAGGGTCATATTTTGGTTTGATCCCGGCGAGACGTGAGTGGTTCGATCCCCAGTACGCTTGTTGAAAGTCAGATTCGAAGAAGCTGCTTTCTGAGACGTATGCTCCGCCGTCGCCAGCGACGGTGCGAAGTTCGTTCATGCAGCGATGCACGTTACCGGCTGCGGTGCGTCCCTTCGGAAGGTCCGGCTCGTGTCCCTTGATGCCGGGATATGCAGGTCCCTGTCCGTCGGCCACGATGGCAAGAGCAAATGCGTCGCACACCGCCGGATTCATCGCTGTATCTTTTGCCGCTGCGATCACTTCAGGGGTTGCGCCTGCGAGCCCCTTGTTGAAATGCAACTCGACATCACTGAAGCGCGAGGCTGAGAAAAGGGCGGTGGCCAGCTTCTCTTGCGAGTCGTCATGCAGCAGCGTCGCTGGAAGCCACAGCGATTCGAAACCCCAGATCACCCAGCCTACCTGGCCTGCATCGCCATTCCACCAGACATTCGTGGAGGGAGCGCCAGCGCGATTGTCTGCCTTGAAGACATCAATGTGCCGCTGCGCACGCCAGTCGACGTCCCACCAATGGCGCGCTGGCATGCTGCCTATGATGGGTTCAGACTCGATGGCGTACTCTGCGGGTGATTGTGCAAGCCAATCGAGGAAGGGCTGCCACACCTTGCGCGTCTCTGCGGTGTCGAGGCCGATCTGAACCATTGTGAGCGAGAGTTTGTTGTCAGCGGAGAAGTGAGCCTGCTCACCCCAATGCGGATTGAAGAGCGCTTCGCGATAGAACGCGATGAATTGGCGGATCAGCCGGCGGTAGGCGTCGTCGGACGATGCCTTCGCCGTAAAGATTGCGGCTCCGGCGAATTCAGGAAGCTCATGCACGCGCAGGGTTAGCTTGCTGACCACGCCGAACGTCCCGCCTCCTCCGCCTTTCAGAGCCCAGAACAAGTCGGAATTGGTGCAGGCATTTGCAATGCGGATTGTGCCGTCTGCGGTGATGATTTCGGCTTCAAGAAGGCTGGATGCCGCAGTGCCGAAGTACTTTGAGAAGCTACCGAAGCCTCCACTTTGAATGAGGCCGGCGACCCCGACGGTTGTGCAGCCACCACCCTGCACATAGGCCCCCGCTCGAGTGGTGACTGCCTCGTAAGCCTGCAACCAGACCGCACCTGAGCCCAGTGTGACGGCGCGCTGAGGAGCGCCCGAGCATCCGCTCGGAACGAAGGCGTCGAGCAGCATGATGTCATGCATCGAGCGCGTCCAGATGAGAAGCGAGTCGGCCGCGTTTGAGGTGCCCTGGTAGCTATGGCCACCGCCTTTCACGACGACACGCAGATTATTCTTGCGAGCGAACTTAACCCCGGCCGCGATTTGATCTGCAGATTTCGCGGCGACGGCGTAGACACTCGGTTTGGAGGTCCAGGCGTCGATCCATCCAAGCGTCTGCGTCAACCCCGGGGTATCGCCGATATACCACGGGTTCTTGATGTTAGCGATGAGTTCCTTACACTCTGTACTTCCGAGCGAGGAGATACAGGCGCCAAGCGGGAAATCGACGGGAAGAAGGTTTCCACCAACTTCTACGTTAAGACGCTGCCACGCGTCCTGTGAGGGCCATAAAGGGTCGGCAGGTCGCACGCGGCGCCCGGACGGCTTGGCGAAGAGACGGCGCGGCAGGAGAGACAGCACTCCGAATGCTTTTACGAAGTTTCTCCGGTTCATTGATTGGCGCTCCGGCGAGACGAGACAGTCTTCGGCCATAGTAGCCCACCCGGCTGGCGACCATTTGTTGCGAAGCGGAAAATGACGGGGGCGAATCGCTGCGGGTTGAGACTAGGATGACGGAAGCTTATTGAATGGCGGAAACCATGGGAGCGATACGATTTGCTGTCTGCATTCTGATCTCAGGGGCATGCGCAGTGACGATGGCACAGAGCAGTGGAACTGTGCATATCCCCGTCCTGGTGGAACTGTTCACATCTGAAGGTTGCAGCGATTGTCCGCCCGCAGAAAAACTGTTGGGCCAGGTGGATTCCATGCAGCCATTCGCAGGCGTGAATGCGATTGTGCTCGAAGAGCATGTGACCTACTGGGACCACCAGGGATGGCGCGATCCTTTCTCGCTGGAGGAAATGACGGATAGGCAGAAGGAGTATCAGCAACGATTTGGTCTGAGCGATATCTATACCCCGCAGATGGTGGTGAACGGCGCGGAGCAGTTTGTCGGCAGCGACTCCGGCGCGCTCGAAAAAGCGGTTGCGACTGAGTCAGAAAAGCCCAGAACAGCTTTGACCATTGACAGTGTCCGTCTTGAGAAAGGCGCAGCAACGTTCTCCGTGCACGCCGCGTCGGCGAAAGGAACACGCCTCGTTGTCGTGGTCGCCGCAGATGCAACAGTTTCGCAGGTAGCTCGCGGTGAAAATGCGGGCAAGACGCTACACCATGTCGCCGTGGTGCGCGGTCTCAAGGAGTTCGGCGGAGATGCCGTGGATGGACGCGCGCTGAAGGTTCCGAACAACAACATAACCGGACCGGAGCGCATTGTGGCGTTTCTCGTGGATCAAAAGACCGGGCACGTTTTGGGAGCGGCGGAAGCGGGACTTAATGTGCCGTAGGGTTCGCGTCGGCTAAATTGCCGCTCATCGAGCCTGTGTCATCGATGCATACGATGCTGTCTTTGTGATCGATGAAGACGTCGTACCTGGAGAGGAAATCGTCGCCGAGAAGGCCGCGAATAGCGAAACCCGCTGCCTGCACATCCTTCATGTTGTAGATGAGGACCTTCTGATTGCTGATCGCGTGATCGCCAACCTGCAGCGAAGCAAGCTGCCCCCACGACACTCCACCCTGAACGCTGACACCGGCGACGGAGGCGCTGCCGGTTGGGGTGACGCCGAGTTCCGTGGCCAGGGACTGATCGAGAACCGTGCTCTGAGTCCCGGTATCAAGGAGGAAGTCGTATGGGCCGGCGTTGTTGATGGAAACGCTGACGATGATTTGGTGGTGGTCGATTGATCGAAAGGGGACGGCCTTGACATTGGCTGGGCAGCCGGCGAAAGCATGCAGAGGTGCCGCGGCAACGGCAAGAGCCGCAAAAAAAGCAACTGCGAGGGACCTCATAGAAATAGAGTGCCGGGTTCTGTGCGCGCTGTCCAGTAACTTTGGTGTGGGCGGAATGCAAATAAATTACGTCGAGCGGGCGAGCGCGAGACCAACGATCTTGTCGATCATGTCGATGTAAGAGTAGCCGGCCTTTTTGGCCGCCATAGTGAATTCCGCAGCGCTGGCGAGCCATGGATTTGGATTCGCTTCTATGACATAGACTTCGCCCTTTTTGTTCAACCGCATGTCGATGCGGCCGTAGTCGCGCAGTTTGAGGGCGCGATAGGCAGCGAGGGCGATGTCCTGCAATTTCTTTGTCGTTTCGTCGTCAAGATCTTCCACTGGCGCCGATTTCGTGACCTTGTAGGCCTCGGTTTCGTGATCGAATTTCACGTCCTGGCCGGCGATGCGCGGAGTGCCCTTGGGCAGTTTGGAGAGATCGAGCTCGATGAGAGGAAGCACTTCGGCGTTGTCATTGCCGATAACAGACGCATAAATTTCGCGGCCTTCAATGTACTCCTCGATGAGTGCCGGACTGTCAAATTCCTCGTGGATGTAGTGGATGCGCTCCATCAGCTCTTTCACGCTATCAACCACGGAGCCGTTGTCGATGCCGATCGAGCCATCTTCCGAGACGGGCTTGACGATCAGCGGAAATTCGATGTCGTGCGAGTGGTCAGTGCGGCCTTTGTAAGAGGTGGCGAAATCGGGCGTTTTGATCTTGTGAAAATCGAAGATCTTCTTTGCGAGCGCCTTGTCCTGCGCGAGGTAGAGAGCCTGCGGTCCGCCGCCGGTGTACGGAATATGCAACATTTCAACGTAGGCAGCGATGTTCTTATCCATCGTGTCATCGCCGCCGTACGACTCGGTGAGATTGAAGATGAGGTCGGCTCCGCACCTGGCAAGTGCAAGTAGCGACTGATTCTTGCCGTCAAGGATGTAGTAAGAGGGTTCGTGGCCAAGCTTCGTCAACGCCTCGAAGATCTCTTCGCGGTCGTGGAGCGGATCCTTTTTCTTCTTCCCACGCTTGCCATTCTTCCCGCGTGGAGCCTTAACCGGCTCTGGCTCTGGTTCAGGCGGCCCTTCTTCCCAGACGTCGTGCAAGATCGTTACTTTGAGGTTTGCCATGTTGCCTCTACGCCTCTTTGGTATTGCCCCGATCTACTTCTAACGGCAACTCAAGGCAGAATGAATTTGCCTCGGGTGATGTAGTTCATTGCCAATGCGGTTGCGTATACGGTGACCTCAGTCAGATATTCTGTCTCACATTTTATGTCGGCGCGCAGTCCGAGGTCGCTCACTTTTGTTTCGATTGTTTCAATGAGCTTCTTGACGAGCGGACGCTGAACCCCAGTCCAGTAGTTGACCTTATCGACAAGAATCTTGCGATTTGTGCGAAGAAGATCGGCGGCGGGCCGGACATTTTTTCTACGACGCTTCGATACGTTGAAGATGTCGCGCAGGTCGGTATCGAGCGGAAGTTCGCCGGGCGTGAGTTGTTGATCGAGCGCGCGTTGATAGAACTCGCCAACGGTGACATTCATTTCGTCCACAGTGATGTCGGTGTCGCCATGCGCAACGACAGGATCGGTATCGCCGAGAGCGCGGCCGATGCGATCCATGTAGAGCAGTTTCTTCATCGCTTCCCAGCCCTTGTAGCGCTGGCGCCAGTTCGAGCGAGGCGTCATCCAGACGGCGAATGTTTCCGCAAAATCCTCATCAGGATGTTTTTGCGCGTACCAGCCTTCCATATGTCTTACGAACTGCCGTGAGAATGGAACGGGTTTGTAGCTGTCGCGGTAAGGTCGGCGGAATGGCCCGAAGAGATCGCGCCACTTCTGAGTCTTAAACAGCGCATAGGCGTAATTGAACGCGTGGCCGGCCTCATGGCGCATGTACATCATGATCTGCCGCGCATCCTCAATGTCGTTCATCTCGGATTCGAGGCGCTGCAATTTTGGGTCTGCGAGATAAAAGGGAATTCCGATGACAGGCTCCATATTAGGGCAGCCCCATTCATCGGTGAGATAGCAGCGCGGGCGAAAGCGATGCAGGCCCTTGGCGTCCAGCTCTTTGTAGAGTTGCTGAACAAAGCGTTCGAGAGGAGATCCCTCAAGTTTCAAGCCGAGCTGTTGAATCGGCTTGGAAAGGATCTCCTGGACCTCCACCGGTGCTTTTTCGAAGTTCGCCACAGCTGGACGAAGCGTAGCACAGGCAACACGGCGACGTACCGAACGCTAGTCACCTTCTGGGTACCGTCGTATCTCGCGTGAAGAGAACGCTATTCAGCGCGAAGGGCCTCCACTGGGTTGACGGTAGCGGTGCGGCGCGATGGGACGTAGCTCGCGAGAGCTGCTGCTGTGCATAGTGCCACGCAGGCAGCGGCGTAGGTGAGCGGATCTATCGGGCTCACTTGGAAAAGGAGAGAGCTGAGCAACCGCGTCGCGGCAAAGGCAAGAACGAGGCCACAGATGATTCCGGAGACGGCGAGGACAAGTCCCTGCCGAACAAACATGCCGGTAATGCTGGAACGCTGTGCGCCGAGGGCGATGCGAATACCGATTTCGCGCCGGCGCTGCGAGGCGGAGTAAGCGATGACTCCGTAGAGGCCGATAAGGCCAAGAAGCAATGCGATTCCTGCAGCAATGCCGAGCATGATGAGCGTGAACTGCGTACGAGCAAGGGAACGGTCGTAGTAGTGGCTCTCAGGATAGATGTCTACAAGAGGAATGTTGGCGTCAACTGACCAGACAGCCTGACGCA
Organism: uncultured Acidobacteriaceae bacterium; assembly: GCA_963832465.1. Lineage (GTDB taxonomy): Bacteria > Acidobacteriota > Terriglobia > Terriglobales > Acidobacteriaceae > Telmatobacter. The sequence goes on along the minus strand of CAWHUJ010000013.1, from coordinate 110,194 downwards.
CGTCTTTCATGAGGCTCTCAGAGCCCGCGCGGGAGGTACGCAAAGCGTAGACAACGAAGCGCTGGAGATGGACCTGGCCACCTTCGAAGTGATCAGTGCGGATCGGCCACCAGACGATCGGCGGCGCGTCCTTGCTTGTGCCATCGTCGTGGACATCGCCCGTCACGCCGATGATTTCGCGCCAGTCATCCTTTTCGGTGACGCGAATGTGTTTGCCAAGGGCGGCGGCAGGGCTGCCCCAGAATTCGCGGGCGACTTTGGCGGAAATGATGCCAACGGGCAGCTTCTGGTAAATCTCGTCCCACGTGTAGTCGCGCCCCGCGAGGATCGGAATTCCAATCGTGGAGAAGAAGCCGGGAGCCACAAATTTGAAGCGATGTAGGGCGGGCATAGCTCCATCGGCCACGGGGTGATCCTGCGCGTAGAGCGGGTCGCCCCATTGGCCACCGTCCATCGGCACAGAGAGACCGTAAGACGCCGAAGTGATGCCGGGAATGGCGGCGACGCGATTGAGAATCTCCTGCTGCATGTGAAGAGCGTTGTCGTCGTTGGGCACCTCGGCCTCGGGAATGCCGAGGCGGAAGGTTTGGATCGGCGCATTGACATCGAATCCGGCATCCACGTGTGTGAGCGCAGCGAAGGTGCGGATCATGAGACCGGAGCAGATCAACAGCACGAAGGCGAGCGAGACCTGGATAACGACGAGGACGTTGCGGGTGCGATGGCGCTCGCGTCCCTGACTGAGAGAGCGGCCGCCTTCGCGAAGACCGGCGCTGACGCGCAGGCCCGTGTAGCGCAGCGCAGGAATCGACCCAAAGAGAAGACTGCAAAGCAGCGCGACGGCAACGGTGAAGACGAGAACTGTGAGATCGATGCCGATATCGTGCAGGCGCGGAAGACCCGCAGGCGCGAGAGCGACGAGCAGATGAAGAGCTCCCCACGCGAAAAGAAGGCCGAGAACGCTGCCTGCGAGGCCGATGACGAGTGACTCGAGAAGAAAATCGCTGGCCACGCGCCAGCGGCCGGCGCCGAGAGCAGAGCGGATCGCAAGTTCCTGCTGGCGGCCTTCAGCGCGGACCAGGAGCAAATTGGCGACGTTAGCGCAGGCGATGAGAAGAACCACGCCGATCGACCCCATGAGAATCCAGAGAAGCGGACCGATATCGCCGACGACATCACGGGCGAGCGGGCGGATCTTGGGCGTGAGATGGGCCTTGTAGAAGAGGTCAATGCTGAAGCCTGGAGGAGCGGGAAAGCTGGTCCAGACCATGGGGATGAGGCGGGCAATGTCAGCGTTGGCAGTCGCTAGACTAACGCCGGGGCGTAGACGGGCAATGCCGGAATAGCTGAACTGGCCGAGTACGGTTTTGCCACGGTCAAGCTGAATCGGAAGAAAGACGGAAGGTTGCTTCCAGTCGAGAAAGTGAAAGCCACGGGGCATGACGCCTACGACAGTGCGAGACTTGCCGTCAACAACGATGTTGCGGCCGACAATCTTGCGGTCTGAATTGAAGCGCTGTTGCCAGTAGCCGTAGTCGAGGATGACGTTCTGCGGGCCGTTCGGTTGGGTGTCTTCGCGATTGAACCAGCGGCCAAGCATGGGCGGGATGCCGAGGACAGGAAATAGGCCGTCTGTGACGTCGAGAGCGGGTACCTGTTCGGGGTGGCCGGATCCCGTGATAGCGACCGAGTCACCCTGATACAGGCCGATGTCTTCAAAGACGCGATTCTGCTCACGGTAGATGAAGTAATTGGAAGGCGCCATGTTGACTTCATCGAGATTGAGGCCAGACGCGCTGTGCCAGACGCCGACGAGGGTCTCGGGGTGGGGGTAGGGCAGGGGTTTGAGCAGGACTCCATCAACCACGCTGAAAACAGCGATGTTGGCGCCGATACCGACAGCAAGAGTGATCAGCGTGACAAGGGTAAAAAGTGGAGCACGGCTGAGGCGACGAATCACCTGGCGAAGCTGGCTGGAGAGGTTCACGAGTGGGCCTCCTGCAAGTGAAAGCGTGGCCACGCGACTGCGGGTCAATGAGGATACGCGCGACGCCTGCGAAAAGTTCAGAAGGAAGTTCATTCAAGCCGCAATTCATGTGGGGGATCCAGCACCGCTATGAAGAAATTCATAGTTTGTAACGATTGAGTGGTTTTTGCTTGTTGCGGGCGCAACGCAGGAGGATACTTTTCGCAGATCTGCAATTAACCAACTATGAGAGATTCGCTGGGCTGGAATGCCCGGGGCGGGTGAATCTCCAAGAAGAGAAAATCCCTGTGCGAATTCGATTGCTGCGCTATTTCCTGCTTCTGCCTCTTCTGATTGTTTCTAACTCCAGTGCACAAACAACGCCAGCGCTCGTTACGAGCGCCGTGGACAACTCCGTGCGCGTGACGCTACGCGGGAATGTGCATCCGCTGGCAACGTCGAAGTACGACCGCGGTCTGGCTCCGGACGATCTGAAGCTGGACCGATTGGTGCTGGTGCTGAAGCGGAGTTCGAGCCAGCAGGCAGCGCTCGATCGACTGATCGAGGATCAGCAGAATAAGGCATCGGCAAATTATCATCAGTGGCTCACTCCGGACCAGATGGGAGCACAATTCGGTCCCGCGCAGAGTGATGTGGACGCCGTGACAAGCTGGCTGCGCGCAAGTGGCTTCGACGTCTCGCAGGTCAGCAAAAGTCGAATGTTCGTCGAGTTTTCGGGAAGCGCGGGCCTGGTGAAGCAGGCCTTTGGCGCGCCTTTGCATCGCTACATCGTGAACGGTGAGCAGCACGTGGCGAACGCGAGCGAGCCGACAATTCCCGCAGCCCTGGCCCCGGTTGTGGTTGGCATCGATTCGCTGCACGACTTCAGACGACAGGCGGAAAACCACTTTGTAGGGAAATACTCAATGCAGTCGCGGAGCCTGTCAACGGATCCCGATCCGCTTTTGACGGTGACTTCGGGCAATTCTGTTTATTACCCACTTGTGCCCTATGACTTCGCGACAATCTATGATTTGCTTCCCCTGTGGAATGCGACACCGACCGCGATTAACGGTACCGGAGAAACCATCGCAATTGTCGCTAGGACGGAGATTGACCCTGCGGATGCAACGGGCTTCTGGTCGTCGTTTGGGCTGGACGGAACACATGCACCGGAACCGACCCTGGTTCGCACCTATAACGGGCCAAATCCGGGCGTGACTGACGACGAGCCCGAAGCAGATATCGACACGCAGTGGTCAGGCGCAGCGGCGCCCGGCGCGACGATCAACCTGGTGGAATCCGCCTCGACGGAGACGACGGACGGAGTGGACCTGTCATCGCTGTATATCGTCGAAAATAACTTGGCCCCGATTGTGAGCGTGAGTTACGGGCAATGCGAGGCGAGCATGGGTTCGACAGGCGTGCAGTTCTACAGCACCCTGTGGGAGCAGGCGGCGGCCCAGGGAATGAGCGTCTTCGTCGCCACAGGCGACAACGGAGCGGCGGGATGCGACAACCCTGGAGGACCCGCGCAATATGGGCTGGCGGTAAACGGTCTTGCGTCTACAACCTTCAATGCTGCGGTAGGCGGCACGGACTTCAACCAGTATCAGACATGGGGCACATACTGGAACGCGACAAATACGGCGGTAACGCAGGCTTCGGCCAAGGGCTACATCCCGGAGACGACGTGGAACGACTCCTGCGCGAACGGCCTGCTGGCAAATGTGTCGGGCGGCACGTCGAGCGCGGAAGCCAACTGCAACAGCAAGACGTTTGAATCGTTGCTGGACAGCGAAGCGGGCAGCGGTGGAAAGAGCTCAGCTTCGCTCAAGCCGGCATGGCAGACGCGAACGCCCAGTGACAATGCGCGCGATTTGCCCGACGTATCGCTCTTTGCGAGCAATGGATTCTGGGGCAGCTTTTATATCGTCTGCCAGAACTACACACAGAATGGCTCGTGCAGTGATCTGAACGGATACGGAGGCACCTCGGTAGCCGCGCCGGCGTTCGCTGGCATCATGGCGCTGGTAGATCAAAAGGCAGGATCGGCGCAGGGCGTGCCGGGGCTCGTCTTGTACAAGCTGGCGCAGAAGACGCCCACCGCTTTCCACGACGTCCCAGCGGGCAGCACGATTGCGGTGCCGTGCGTGACAGGTACTCCAAATTGCGTGACCAACACCCCAGGCGATGCATACGGGATTCTGTCGGGCCCGAGCACTGCTACTGGATACGATCTGGCGACAGGTCTTGGATCGGTGGATGCGGCGAACCTGGTGAACAACTGGAGCAGCATTTCGTTCTCGCCGTCAACGACAACGCTCACGTTGAACGGCGGCAGCACGGTGAATGCTGTGCATGGCTCGGGAGTTCCCGTCAGCATTGCGGTCAGTCCATCGGCCGCTACCGGAGATGCCGCGTTACTGCTGAGTCCGGGCGCACCGGGAGATGCGGGCTTCGGCACGTTCAAGCTGAGCGGCGGAACGGCAACCGGAAGCGCAACTGATCTGCCAGGTGGTACCTACGCTGTGATGGCCCATTATGGCGGCGACACCACCTATGGCGGCAGCTACTCTGCGCCAGTTTCGCTCACCGTTACACCGGAAAACAGCAACTCGTTTGTCGATCTGATCACCCTGGATGTTACAGGCAAGGTCACCTCCTACTCGGCATCCACGGCTACGTATGGGCAGGGATACGCGCTGCTCCGCGTGGATGTGGGCGATTCGGCTTCAACATATTCGGCTACTTCGGGTATCTCGAGCACCTGTTCGACGGGTCAATCGAGCTGTCCAACGGGAATCGTCACACTTGGCGCGCCGGGTACATCTCTAGCAGGCCAAACACTGGCCCTGAACAGCAAAGGCAACGCTGAAACCGGCCTGTTGCTGGCGGGCTCCTATTCCGTCAGCGCCAGCTATCCTGGAGACGCAAGTTACAAGGCCAGCTCAAATTCGTTAATCTTTTCAGTCGCTAAGGCTCCGACGACGGCGACAGCAGGGCTTGCAACTCTGCCGGTTCAATATGGACAGCCCGAACATGTGGCATTGCAGATTGCGACCACGAGCAACGGCATTGCGCCTACAGGAACCGTTCAGTTCTATGTGGATGGAGTTGCGTCCGGAACTCCTGTGGGGATATATGAGAGCGCCGCGTATACGCCGACTTCGACCACGCAACCGTATGCCTGGGCCGATGCGACTGGCTCGGTGACATTTACGGCCCTAGGAAATCACACGCTGACGGCGTCGTACTCAGGCGACAGCAACTATGCCCCTAGCACGAGTGCTGCGGTAGCAGTCGCGGTGCAGCAGGGGGCAGTTGTCCTCGGTTCATGGGGAGCGCAGGGAACGAATATCTATGTCGGCGAGAGTGTGAACCTTGGAGCACAATTTTCCGGCACAACCAGCGGCATCGCGCCGACGGGCACCGTAGCGTTTTACGTGGATGATACTGCCGTGACGGGCACCGTAGCATACACAGCGAGCAGCAATGAACTCACCGCGACGCTGCCGTACACATTCACAACAACAGGCAGCCACAACATCAAGGTGGCTTATTCGGGCGACGCGAATTACCTGCCTTTGACAAGCGGCGAAGCACCCACATCGGTTTCGGGAGTTGTGAGCCTGTCGACACCGACGGGAATTGTGATTTCGGCGCCGGGGCAGTCAGGAACAACGAACTTCAGTATCGTCCCGAACGGTGGATACACGGGTGCGGCGACCCTTGCCTGCACGCCGGATTCGAACGCGAAGGAAACCGGGTGCTCTCTAACGGTGGGTTCAACGACGGGGTCATCGGTACAAGTGAACCTCAGTGGCAGCAGCGTGCAGGCGAGTGTTACTGTCACGACGACCGCGGCGCATTCAGTAGCAGCGTTGACCGGCGCTCCGAATCCGTTTGGCGTTGCCAGCCGTGTTGCGCTGGCAGGGGCCGTGCTCCTGCTGATGCCGTGGATGCGGCGCCGATGCCGCGTGCTGCTCGGCGTGTTGATGCTGGCGGCCGCGCTCGGCATCGGGGCGTGCGGCGGAAGCAGTAGTGGCGGGAGCGGTGGTTCGAGCGGAGGAGGGAATACAGACCCTGGGACAGCAGCCGGTACATACAACTTCCAATTGCAGGTGACTCCATCAACTGGACAGTACACATCGAGCAGTACGTCGACCTTCAGTGTGACTGTGCAGTGAACGATCGTGCGGATCCGAGGGCCAGGCGCTAGCCCTCTATCAATATTTGCGCGCAAAGCCGATCAAGCTTCAACTTTTTCCCAGCGCTTGGGCCGGCGGTTGGCCTGCAGAATCTTCTTGCGCAGGCGCAGCGACTTGGGAGTGACCTCGACCATCTCATCGTCGGCGATGAACTCGATGGCCTGCTCCAGATTGAGAGCCTTGATACGGCACCAGGCGAATCGCCTCATCGGCGCTCGAGGCGCGCATGTTGGTCATCTTCTTTTCGCGGACGACGTTCACGTCGAGGTCGTTGTCGCGCGAGTGTTCGCCGACGATCATGCCCTCGTAGACTTCAACGCCCGCGCCAACAAACAGAATGCCGCGCTCCTGCAGTCCGTTGAGCGAATAAGTCGTGGTGACGCCCTGGCGGTCGGAGATCAGCGCGCCCGTGGGCCGCTGCGGAATCTCGCCCTGGTAAGGAATGTAGCCGTCGAAGAGCGCATTCATCACGATGGTGCCGCGCGTCTCGGTGAGCATCTCGCTGCGCAGGCCGATGATGCCGCGGCTGGGCACGCGAAACTCCATGCGCACGCGGCCTGAGCCGTGATTGTGCATCTTGGTCATCTCGCCCTTGCGCGGCCCGAGCTTCTCAATCACCACGCCGGTGTGCTCTTCCGGCACGTCGATGGTGAGGTGCTCGACGGGCTCCATGCGCACGCCGTCCACCATCTTGGTCACGATCTCAGGCCGGCCCGCCATCAGCTCGAAGCCTTCGCGGCGCATCATCTCGATGAGAATGGCGAGTTGCAGTTCGCCGCGGCCCAGCACCTTGAAGCTGTCCGGCGAGCCGGTATCTTCCACGCGAATGGAGACATTGGTGAGCAGCTCTTTTTCGAGGCGCTCGCGCAGATTGCGGCTGGTGACGTACTGGCCTTCGCGTCCCGCGAACGGCGAGTTGTTCACGCTGAACTGGATTGCGATCGTCGGCTCGTCGATCACGATCAGCGGCAGCGGCGCGGGATTCTCAACGCTGGTGATGGTCTCGCCGATGGTGATGCCTTCAACGCCGGCCACGGCGACAATGTCGCCCATGGTGGTCTCCGTGGTCTCGGTGCGCTTGAGGCCGCTGAAGGTGAACAGCTTGGTGATGCGCGTCTTCTGCAGAGCTGCCGTCGCGCTTGGAGATGTTGACGTCGTCGCCGGCGTGCAGCGTGCCCTGAAAGACGCGGCAGATCGCGATGCGCCCGAAGTATTCCGAGTAGTCGAGATTGGTGACCAGAATCTGCAGCGCGCCTTCGGCGTCGCCGGTAGCGGCCGGAATGGTGGAGACAATGGACTCGAACAGCGGCTGCAGGTCCGTCGCCGGGCTTGGCCAGCTCGGTCGTCGCCGTGCCGGCCTTGGCGACCGCGTAGAGCACGGGAAAATCAAGCTGCGACTCTTCCGCATCGAGATCGATGAAGAGATCGTAGATCTCGTTCAGCACTTCCTGCGGACGCGCGTCGGGGCGGTCAATCTTGTTGATCACCACGATGGGCGGCAGCTTGGCCTCGAGCGCCTTGGCCAGCACGTAGCGCGTCTGCGGCAGCGGGCCTTCGGCCGCATCCACCAGCAGCATCACGCCGTCGACCATCTTGAGCGCGCGCTCCACCTCGCCGCCAAAGTCGGCGTGGCCGGGCGTATCGACGATGTTGATCTTGCCGCCGCCAAAGTTGATGGCCGTGTTCTTGGCGAGAATCGTGATGCCGCGCTCGCGCTCCAGTTCGTTTGAGTCCATCACGCGGTCGGCCACCTGCTCGTTGGCGCGGAAGGTGCCCGCCTGGCGCAGCATGGCGTCGACCAGCGTGGTCTTGCCGTGGTCGACGTGGGCGATGATGGCGATATTGCGTATCGTCTGGGTCACAGGTGCGGAGTTCCTTTTCTTTGAGCTTCTCTGGATGCGGCCGGGGGCCGCGTTGAGAGATGAAAATGATATGAATTGCCGCACAACGCGGCTCTTCCATTCTAGCAGTTGTGGCGAATCCTGTGATTGCGCAGGGCTTTGCAACCGGAATGGCACGCCCATGCCGCATATGCCATACTCGACTTGTCGAATCGCTTGCGCGGTCGCGGCCTGCTTTGAGCGCGCGCGAGCTTGTGGAGGCTTGAATGAGCTACGTTCCCGATGCGAAGAGGTATGACGGCGCGTTATTTCGGCGGTGCGGACGTCGGGCATCGTGCTGCCGCCGGTCTCGCTGGGCCTGTGGCAGAACTTTGGCGGCGCAGATGTCTTCGAGACCGGCCGCGCGGTGATTCGCCGCGCCTTCGATCGCGGCGTGACGCATTTCGACCTCGCGAACAACTACGGACCTCCCTATGGATCAGCTGAAGAGAACTTCGGCACGATTCTGCGCAAGGATTTCGCGCGGCCTTCGCAACGAGCTGCTCATCTCGACGAAAGCTGGCTGGGATATGTGGCCCGGCCCTTACGGCATTGGCGGCGTCGCGCAAATATCTGCTCGCCTCACTCGACGAAAGCCTGAGCGCATGGGCCTGGACTACGTTGACATCTTTTACGCGCATCGGCCGTGGGCCGACACACCGCTTGAAGAGACAATGGGAGCGCTGGTGTCGGCTGTGCAGCAGGGCAAGGCGCTCTATGTGGGTATCTCGTCGTACAGCCCGGAACGCACTCGCGAAGCCGCTGCTCTGCTGAAAGCTGCCGGCGTGCCGCTGCTGATTCACCAGCCTTCGTACTCCATGCTGAATCGTTGGATCGAGAAGGACCTGCTTGCAACTCTCGATGAACTGGGCGTAGGGTGCATCGCGTTTTCTCCGCTGGCGCAGGGAATGCTGACGGACAAGTACCTCAAGAACGTACCGGCGAGTTCGCGCGCTACGTCGCAAGACTCATCACTGCTCAAGAAGTTCATGAGCACAGCGAACCTGAAACATGTGCGCGCCCTGAATGAGATCGCAAAGGGGCGCGGTCAATCGCTCGCGCAAATGGCGATTGCGTGGGTACTGCGCGACCGGCGTGTCACCTCGGCGCTGATTGGCGCTCGAACGGTCGAACAGCTCGACAACTCGCTCGATGCCGTGAAGAAGCTCAAGTTCACCGAGGCCGAGCTGTCGGCGATTGAGAAGCACGCGATCGACGGCAACATTGACCTGTGGCGCGGCGCACGAGAAACGATGAAGTAAAGAGTTCCACCTGCCATGACCAGTCGGGTAGACTTTTGCGGTCATGAAAAATGTATGGAACCGCACCCTCAATCAGCGCTGGCCTCTGGCAGCGCTTTGCGCGATGCTGTTGTGCTTTGCCAAGCCGCTCGTATCGCAGGCACAATCGAAGAACGCACATCTGCTGATCTATTCGATTGATGTCGAGGGCGGTCAGTCCACGCTGCTCGTTTCGCCCGCAGGTGCCTCCCTGCTGATTGATACCGGTTGGGGCGGGAACAACGGCCGCGATGCGGAGCGCATTCAGGCCGCGATGAAAGACGCCGGCATCACGAAGATCGACCATGTACTAATCACGCACTTCCACACGGATCACGTAGGCGGTGTCCCGAATCTTGTCGAGCGCGTACCGGTGGGCGAGTTCATCGACCACGGTCCCAATCGCGAGGACTCAGATATCACACGGCAGGACTATGCGGCATACCTCAAGGCGATCGCGGGCAAGCCGCACCGCGTCGTGCGTCCGGGCGACATCGTCGACGTGGCCGGCCTGAATGTGCTGGTGTTGACGGCCGATGGTGAGCATATCGACGCCGTGCCCGGTGTGAAACCAGCCCCGAATCCCTACTGCGCCAGCGAGCCGAAGTGGGAACTGGATACGACCGAGAATCCGCGTTCCACAGGCATCCTGGTGCGCTTTGGCGCGTTCCGCTTTCTCGATCTCGGCGACCTCACCAAGGCGAAAGAGATTCCGTTGGTTTGCCCGGAGAACCGCATTGGCAAGGTGGACCTCTACGTCGTGAATCATCACGGCATGAATCTTTCCAACGCGAAGGCGTTCGTAGACGCGATTCAGCCGCGAGTTGCGATCATGAACAACGGCGCACACAAGGCAGGAAGCCCCGAGGCGTGGCAGACCGTGCATGATAGCCCGGGACTTGTAGACCTCTGGATGCTGCACACGGCTGAAGGCTCAGACGGGGCACACAACAGCGCAGATCCTCTGATTGCGAACCTGAAAGGCGGCAGCGACGGCGCGTATCTCAAAGTGGTGGCGTCTGCCGACGGCAGTTTCAGCGTAACGAATACGCGCACGGGGCAATCGAAGGAGTACGCGAGGAAATAAGAGCGCTGAATGCAGGCCGTCAGGTCGTGCTGCGCAGCCGCTCAAAGATGCGGCCCAGGCCAGCCCCGAGAAACGCCGGCACAGTAAGAACCATAATCATCAGGAACTCAAAAGGCCAGAGATTGTGGTTGGTGCGGTCGTTCCAGCAGTCCACGATCACCAGGCATGCGTTTGCGGCGCAAAAGCCGCCGACGAGTGCAAAGGGAATGAGGTGACGGCGCTTCTCAAGGCCGACGGTAAGCACGATTCCTGTGATGAACGCCAGAATTGGCAGCGCGTAGATCGGGAGCAGCATGTGATGTGAGTTCCGAAGATCGTAGGGCAGGAATCGCCAGAAGAAGATCGCGTCAAAGGCGACGCCCATGATCACTGCAACCGCGCATCGCCACTCGAGCGACGACATAAGGCGCACCCCTTTGCATGGTGATGAATAGCCTGGACCCGCATCATACGATGCACGGCAATCTGCCGATAGAGAACTGAAGTACCTGAGGCGCGGACTGCACATTGCCTGACGTGCGGTCCGCTGTATCGCGAATCTTAGCGAGTCGTTCTGCGTTGCAGTGCTTCGAGCGCGTCGCACGCCGTTTTCACGCCGTCCTCCCGCCGAAGCTGCTCGGCGACCTGCCGCGCTCGGTTGGTATACCTGGGATCGTTGAGCATCGCCTGGACAACACCTGCAGCCCGAGCTGGAGTATAGCGCGCTTTTTGGATTGTGCGCGAGACTCCGAGGCGGCGCATACGCCGCGCATTATCGGGCTGGTCGTGCGAATACGGCATGATAAGCATCGGTTTGCCGGCGCGCAGGCAGTGCGCCGTAGTGCCCACTCCACCCTGGTGAACAATAAGTGAAGATCGCGCGAAAAGGGCTGAGTAAGGCGCGTACTCTGCGACGCAGATTGAATCGGGCAAAGGCCCTTTCGGCCTGTTGTGGGGATCCGATCCAACCAGCAAAACCGCACGCTGACCGAGTTGCATCGCAACCTTCGCTGATACCTCATAGAAATTGCCGGCCGCCAGCACTGCAGCAGAGCCAAGAGTGAAGACAATCGGCGGCTCGCCGGCAGCGAGGAATTTCTCAAGATGCGCAGGCAGGGCCGCATTGCCCGCGTCAGCATCGTAAAAACAGAAACCGGTGATTAGAGTGTTGGCAGGCCAGTCTCTCTGTTCCACGCCCAGCACTCGTGAGAAGAGAGCAAGAACGAGATTTGGCGAGTGCTTCGCATCAAAAAGAGGATTGGGACCGCGGACGAGACCGAGTTGCCGGCGCAGTTCGTAAATCGGCTCAGGCCATCTCCGCGTCGTCAGGCGCGCGAGACGTTTGATCACTCGGCCCATGCCCGCGAGCTTGTCGGCCCGTGCCAGCCGGGGATACGGCGGCAGCACCGGGGGGTCGAACGCCGAAAAGAATGAGAGCGGGGCAAGCAGGTAACTCGCCCAGGGAATGCCTGTCACCTCAGCGACGATCGGACCAGCATAGTTCAGTTCGCCAAGCAGAAGCAGATCGGCCCGTTCGGGCTGTGTCGCGGCGGCGAGAAAGTCATCGTACGTGTGGCGAAGCGACGGAAAGAGAAAATCACGCAGGCCGTATTCAGTCCCGTGCTTAATGTCGTAGACCATCTGGACAAGCGCAGAGTTTTTGGGATCGATGTCGGGCCGGGTTGCATGAAAGGCGAGCCCGAGCGGTTCCACCTTGCTGCGATAAACCTCAGGCAGCGCCATAACCGGAACATGGCCACGCCGCTTGAGCTCAAGCGCCAAAGCGATGAGGGGATTGGTGTCACCGTAGGTGCCAATGTTCGAGAGAACGATGCGCACAAGGAATCCCGGAAACCGGAGATGGAACTGCTGGGTTAAGAGTAATGCACGACGCCAATTTCCAGTCTCGGCACTTCGGAATTGCCTGTACGTCCGGGTGATATGATCCCGTTGATTCAAGGGGAATATTTGGGGGCCGGCGATGAAGAAGGTGCATAGTGCTGTGTTTTCCGTGGTGGCGACCCTGATGTCGGCGTCGTGCTTCGGCCAGGCAAGCTTGTCTCCAAAATGGGAAGAGCTCACCGGGCCGGATTTTGTCCAGGCGATCCATCAGTCGCAAGGCGTGTGCGTGCTGCCCTTCGGCATTATCGAAAAGCATGGACCGCATCTGCCGCTCGGCACCGACCTGCTTGACGTGCGCTTTGCTGTAATGAATGCGGTAAAGCAGGAGTACGCGTTGGTGTTTCCCGAGTACTACTTCGGGCAGATTTTCGAGGCGAAGCATCAGCCCGGAACTGTGGCTTACACCTTGGGCACACAACTCACGCTGCTGCAGGAGACAGTGAGCGAGATGGCTCGCAACGGCTGCAAGAAGATCGTCATCGTGAATGGGCACGGCGGCAATGAGCACCTGCTGCCGTTGTTTGCGCAAGCGCAGCTCGCCAGCGCCGCGCGACTATGTGGTTTACGTTTTCGGGATACCGAATGAAAATGCGCCGGGACGTCCGGCGCTGAAGTCAAAATCGCCACAGACCGATATGCACGCCGGCGAAGTTGAGACGTCGAACATTCTCGTCGCGCGGCCAGACCTCGCACATATGGATCGTGCGACCCAGGAGTCGGGCGCCGACCAGAAGCGGCTGGCGCTTCCCGATTCGGTCTATACAGGCATCTGGTGGTATGCGAGATTCCCGAATCACTATGCCGGCGAGGGTGCGGCGGCGACAAAGGAACTAGGGGAGTTTGACCAGAAGGAGTGGTCGCGGCAGATCGCTGAGGCGCTCAAGGCGATCAAGGCCGATGACGTGAGTCTGAAACTGCAAAACCAGTTCTACGAGGACTCGCAGCATCCGCTGGAGACGAAGCAGTAAGCAGGCATGATCTCGTAGCCTTTCTTTCAAAGCAACAACGTTCCCGTTCGTTCCGGGCTCGCTCTCTCATCTCCGCTCAGGGAGAAAGGATCATGCACTTCCGGACCTCGACAATCGTCGATCTCGCTGTTGTCTTCTTGCTTCTGGTGGTGCCTCGCGCTTTGCAGCGGTTCCGGTTGCCATCGCAACTCACCTGCTTCATATTCGGTGTGGTTGCCGCAATCCTCTTCAAGTCAGGGATAGAAGAGCACGTCGTAACAACGGTTTCGACCTTCGGCATAGCATCCCTCTTCTTGTTAGCGGGCCTTGAGGTGGACCTGTATGAGATCCGGCGGCAACTCCCGCGGCTCAGTGGATATCTCGCTATCCGCGTCGCATTTCTTTTGGGCATTGGATGGCTGGCGGTGCGCTATGGGCAGATGGCATGGCAGCCTGCGGTGCTGCTGGCGCTGGGTCTGCTCACACCCTCGACCGGTTTCATTCTGGATTCCCTTTCAAACTCCGGGCTGGAAGAAGACGAGAAGTCTGAAGTGTCGATCAATTCGATTGCCGGCGAGATTATGGCGCTGCTCACTCTGGTAGTCGTGTCGCAGGCAGGCTCGGTCACCTCTCTTGCGATTTCGGGCCTCGTGCTGGCGCTCCTCACTGCGCTAACCCCATTGTTCTTCTTGTTTCTTGGCAAACATGTCGTTCCGTATGCTCCGGGGTCGGAATTCTCACTTCTGGTGATGGTGGGCATCATCTGCGCGGTCATCACCCAGAGCATCGGCGTGCATTATTTGATTGGTGCCTTCGTCGCCGGGCTGGTCGCAGGATTGATGCGAAAAAGAATGGCAACCCTTGCCTCGCCTGAGAATCTGAACGCGGTCCGGCTCTTCGCCTCATTCTTCATCCCTTTCTACTTTTTCCATGAAGGTCTCGACGTGCCCACGGGCGCACTTGTAGCGAAATCCCTCTTATATGGCGTAGCGTTTTCGGCAGTAGTCATTCCCCTGCGAATCGGCAAAATGTGGCTGCAGGCGCGCTTCCTCTCCCACAGATCAACGAAAGGCGGTTTGCGAGTGGCGATTGCGTTGATTCCCACGCTGATCTTTACCTTGGTCATTGCAGGAATACTGCACCATACCTTTCACCTCAGCGACGAGCTCTACGGCGGTCTCCTTGTCTATGCGGGTATTACGACATTGCTGCCCTCGCTTGTGCTGCCGGCAATCAAGGCCGAAGGCTCAGCACAGACTGCAGCCGAGGTTGGCGCGTAGGAGAATCGTTGCATGAAGTGGATTCTGGGCATTGCCGCTCTCGTCGTTCTCGTCATTTCGCTGGTTGCCGACTACAAGTGGCGGCAATGGATTGCGTCGCGCAAGGACAACCGGGACCGTTGAAGCTTGTGCTCAAAACAAAGAGCTTCACGGCACTGCCGTAATCCGCACGAGCAACATTTTGGCGTATTGCCCGTTACAATTGGCAGCAGGGGGTCGTCCAAAGACTCATGCATTCTCTTGCTCACCTTCGGTTTGCTGCTCCGCGTATTCGCGTGAGCCTGTTCGGCTTGCTTGCTGCTTCACTGCTCGTTGCCTCAGCGGCAGCTTATGCGCAATTTGCACCGCCTGCCCCGGGAACACAGGTACACGATCCCAGCGCGCTGAAGCCGCCACCGGGCGCGCGTGTCGCAATCGTTGAGTTTGAGGATCTGGAGTGCCCTGACTGCGCGCGTGCGAATCCTCTGCTCAAGGAAGCCGCGGCCAACTACAAGATTCCCTGGGTGCGCCATGATTTTCCACTGCCGTTCCACGCATGGAGCATGCAGGCCGCGGTGAACGCGCGTTGGTTCGACACCAAGAGCAAGAAGCTTGGCGACGAATATCGCGACGCCGTCTTCGCCAACCAGCCTTCGATCGTCGACCTGAACGGGCTGCGTCAGTTCACCGAGAAGTTCGCCGCCGACCGCAAAATCCAGCTGCCCTTTGCGATTGATCCGCAGGGCAAACTCGCCGCCGAGGTAAAGGCAGACTACGCTCTGGGGCAACGCATTGGCATCGAGCACACGCCGACCATCTGGGTAGTGACAGCGAACTCCAAGGGCGCCCCGTTTGTTGAGGTCGTGGACCGCAGCAAGCTCTACCAGCTCATCGACCAGGCCCTTGAAGACACCAAGGGCGCCGATCCACACACCGCGCATAAGTAAAGTCTGAAGCCAGTGAAGAAGTGAGACGCCGATTCCGTGAGGGGTCGGCGTTTTCCTTTAGTCGCCGATCTGGATATTCACCAGGGGACCCGAATCGTGGCCGGTGCCGGGCGAGACTGTGTCTTTCTGCGGAGCGCGCCAATGGTCGATGTAACTGATCCGGTGAACACAGCCGATCGTGCAGTTGGGCGAGCAGCTCTTCGCGGTGAGAAACTCCCGCTTCACGTCGGCAGTGGTGTACTCCCCGATGGGCACGCCGGGATAGCCGCGCTGCTGTGAGCAATAGTGCACCAGGCCGTCTTCGCAAATGTAGAGATAGCGAGAGCCGGCGCGGCAGCGCCAGTCGTTGGGCTGGCCTTCGGCTATCGCCTTCTGAAATTGATCGAAGCGCGAGTAGTTGGTCTTTCCCCGATTGTTCATCAGGTCATAGACGCGCGCTTCCTCGGGCTGCAACGGCTTGAGTTGGCCGGAACCGTCGTGAATGATGCCGATCGTCGATGTAAACCCCAACTCAAGCGCGCGCTTCCCAATGACTAGGGCGTCGTTGGGATCGCGGAAGCCTCCGCCGACAACCGAATTGATGTTGACGTGGAACTCAGCGTGCTCGGAGAGCATCTGCAGCTTCTTGTCCAGCACTTTGAGGCTCTTCTTGGAGATCTCGTCGGGCACGAGGTTGTCGATGGAGATCTGCAGGTGGTCGAGCCCGGCGCGGTTGAGCCGCTCGATGCGTTCGACGTTGAGCAGATAGCCATTGGTGATCATTCCGGCGATAGCGCCGTTTTTCCGGATGCGGCGGATAATGTCATCGAGCTGCGGATGGGTAAGAGGCTCGCCGCCTGAAATGCCGACCATCGCGGTGCGCAAACGGCCCAGGTGGTCGATGCGGCGGTCCATCTCCTCAAGTGCAACAGGTTCAGAGACTTTGTCGTACTCGTTGCAGTAGGTGCAGGAGAGGTTGCAGAACCGCATGGGGACGATCTGCGCCAGCACAGGGTGGCTGGTGGAACGAAGCGCGTTGGCCACCATCGATAGCTCACGCACTTTGCGCCGGGCCGCAATGGCGCGGCCGCGCACCGTATTTCTCCGGGGAACTGCCATTCTCTTTATTGAAACACATTGGGCAGGGGCCATCGGCCATGAAGCGATATGAGCCGCACACGCTCATGGGTACGTGTAGCGCCGATGCAAATGGCCGCCCGCCACTGTCACTACTGACAGTTGGCAGGCGGCCGCGGAGGGCCTAGCTTATCTGCGCAGCAGACGGTTGGTCGCCGGCAACGCTCGCCGTCTGGCGTCCTACGCCAACATTCCAGATCCTAACTAGCGTCTTTAAAAGGAAGGAAGCCTTATGAGCGACCCAAACAAAGTTGAACGCACCGTTCTCCCGATACCGGATGTGCATCGCCCTGGTTTTACAGCGTATGACGCGAAGGATCCGGATTCAAAGTTTCCTCCTATTCGGGATCTGCGTCCCCCCGACGGCGCTCCCAATGTCCTGATCGTCCTTATCGATGATGCTGGCTTTGGGGCATCGAGCGCATTCGGCGGCCCCTGCCAAACCCCGAATGCAGAGAAGCTGGCGGCTGGGGGACTGAAGTTCAACCGTTTCCATACGACAGCATTATGCTCGCCGACGCGGCAGGCGCTCTTGACCGGGCGCAACCATCATTCCGCGCACATGGGCGGGATTACTGAAATCGCTACCTCCGCACCGGGGTATGACTCAGTTCTGCCGAATACGATGTCGCCATTGGCTCGAACGTTGAAGCTCAACGGCTACAACACGGCCCAGTTCGGCAAATGTCATGAAGTGCCGGTATGGCAGTCGAGCCCTGTCGGCCCGTTCAATGCATGGCCGACCGGCGGTGGCGGCTTCGAGTATTTCTATGGCTTCATCGGCGGCGAAGCCAACCAGTGGTATCCGTCACTCTACGAAGGCACCACACCAATCGAGCCGGGGAAGACCCCCGAGGAGGGGTACAACCTCATCGAAGACATGACCGATAAGGCGAGGGCCTGGATCAGCCAGCAAAAAGCGCTTGCGCCTGACAAACCCTTCTTCGTCTACTTTGCCCCAGGAGCAACGCACGCGCCGCATCACGTGCCGAAAGAATGGGCCGACAAATACAAAGGCAAGTTTGACGGCGGCTGGGACAAGTTGCGTGAAGAAACCTTTGCGCGCCAGAAGAAGCTGGGGGTAGTTCCTGCGGACTGCCAGCTGACTGCGCGACACAAGGAGATTCCGGCCTGGGATGAAATGCCCGAGGCTCTGAAACCGGTTCTACGCCGTCAGGCCGAGGTCTATGCGGGCTATATGGAGTACGTCGATCACCATGTGGGCCGCCTGTTCGACGGCATCAAGGATCTCGACATTCTTGAGAACACATTGATCTTCTACATCATTGGTGACAACGGAGCGTCTGCCGAGGGCACTCTCAACGGCACCTACAACGAGATGCTCAACTTCAACGGCTTGGCCAGCATTGAATCGCCGGAATTTCTCCAGGCTCGCATCGACAAATGGGGCGGCCCTGACTCCTATCCTCACTACGCAGTGGGTTGGGCACACGCCATGGATACGCCCTATCAGTGGACCAAGCAAGTTGCCTCGCACTGGGGGGGAACGCGCAACGGAACCATTGTGCAATGGCCGAAGGGGATCAAGCCTAAGAACGAAATGCGGTGGCAGTTCCACCATGTCATCGACGTCGCGCCGACGATCCTTGAAGCGGCTGTGCTGCCGCAGCCCACGTTCGTGAATGGCGTCCAGCAACATCCCATTGAGGGCGTGAGCATGCTGTACACATTCAACGATGCCAAAGCTGCAGAACAGCACGAGACGCAGTACTTCGAGATGTTCGGCAATCGCGGTATTTACCACAAGGGCTGGACCGCGGTGACGCGACACAAGACGCCGTGGATTCTGCAGGGTGAGAAGACCCCGGCATTTGACGACGACGTCTGGGAGCTCTACGACACCAATAAAGACTGGAGTCAGGCGAATGATCTCTCCAAAAAGATGCCGGAAAAACTCCACGAGCTCCAGCGCATGTTTCTCATCGAGGCCACAAAATATAACGTACTGCCCCTCGATGACAACATCGGTGCGCGGATGAACTCGGATCTGGCGGGGAGACCGGAGCTGATCAAGGGAAAGTCCCAGATCCTCTTCGGCGGCATGGGCCGCCTCGGCGAAAACTGCGTGCTTAACGTCAAGAACAAATCTCATTCAGTCACCGCCGAAATCGAGGTTCCGAAGTCTGGCGCAGAGGGCGTCATCATCGCGCAGGGCGGAAACATTGGCGGATGGAGCCTTTACGCCAAAGCAGGTAAGCTCAAGTACTGTTACAACCTCGGCGGTGTTCAGTATTTCTATGCAGAGTCTGCCAATTCAGTGCCCGAGGGTAAACACCAGGTTCGCATGGAGTTCGCTTACGCAGGAGGCGGCCTGGGCAAGGGCGGAAAGATAGCGCTGTTCATCGATGGCAAGAAGGTTGGCGAAGGCCAGGTCCCGATGACACAGGCGATGGTCTTCTCGGCCGATGACGGCTGCGATGTTGGCGTGGATTCGGGCTCCCCCGTTTCCCCCGACTATGGATCGCATGGCAACGAGTTCAATGGAACGGTCAAAGGAGTTCAGCTCGCTATCGCTGAAGATGCGGAAGCCGTCGACCACCTGGTAAAGCCGGAGGATGCGCTTCGCATTGCCATGGCGCGGCAGTAGTACGTATTAACTTCGGGCCCGGGCGATCTTTACCGGAGGTCGCCCGAAATTCCAGGAGGCGCTGTTTCATCGATCCATTTGTTGCGTAAGAGATCATGCTTACGTTACGGTAGTCGAAACAGTGCCTCAAATTATTATCAGGACCGGCCACATCCGACAGGATGGGCAGGAAGAAGTGCTTACCGAGTACATGTGCGACGTACCCGGCTGCCCGAACATCGCAACGCAGGTGCTCGGCCACGTAAGAGAGCTCGGTCTCGCCCGCGTAGTGTGCGAGGAGCATCGGCCTGCAGACCGAACGTCATCCTAGCATCTGAGAATGCATGCTGTTGATTCGCGGCAGACACGCAATCGTATTCTCTGTCGTGGCGCTGGCGCTCTTCGCTCAGCGCTGTCCGTGCGCCACCGCGCAGGCGGCTTTGTTGATGGAAGAACCCTTCGGGTTCTTTGGCTTCCTCAATCCCACCGGGCACAGCGCGGTCTATTTTGAGCGCATCTGTGTGGAGACCCCGGTAAAGCTGCGACGCTGCGAACCGGGAGAACTGGGCGCGGTCATCACCCGCTACCAGGGAATTGCGCACTATGACTGGATCGCGACCCCGCTGCTTCCTTATCTCTATGCCGTCGAGAGTGCTTCCGCGGTGCCCACGCGCGCCGATCGCGAGACAGTGAACGGCCTACGCAACAGCTACCATGACGCACATTTGCGAAGTCTAGGGGACGTGCCGCGAGGCGGCGACAGGAAACGCGGCTGGAGCCAATTTGTAGGCGTGTCCTATGAGCGCCGCATCTATGCCTTCCGATTTGCGACCACTGAAGATCAGGACGACGCGCTGATCACCCAGATGAACTCTGAGGCAAACCGATCGCGCTTCAATCTCATTACAAGGAACTGCGCGGACTATACGGGCGACATTTTGAATTTCTATTTTCCGAAGACCTTCCGGCGCAGCATCCTGCCCGACGGCGGGATCACCACCCCGAGGCAGATCTCGCACAAGCTGGTGCGCCATGCACGCGAGCATCCGGAACTGCAGCTAACGATCTTCGACATCCGGCAGGTTCCCGGCTATCGCCGCCATAGCAGACGGAATCAAAGCGTTGCCGCATCGATGATTACGCGCGGCTATGCTTTCCCCTTCGCATTCATCAGCCCCTACATCGTTGGCGGTTTCTTGGCCGACTATCTCATCTGGGGCCGTTTCCCATTGCCGCTCAAAGAAGCGCCCATTCTGACCCCGGAAAAACTAGGCCAGGATCTCACACTTAATTTTCACGAAAATTAGAGCCGCATACGTTTCCCACCCAGACCGTCCGCGCGAGGCGGACGGCGGGCGGTCGCCGGTGTTCTGCTCTCTCCAGAGCCCCAGAGGGCTCAACAAAACACGGCTAACGGCAAAAGGAATCCGGAAGTGCTCCATGTATGGCCGGGAGCTCTGCTTGCAGATGTGGTTAGCGACGAACGCGGGCGGTGATGCGCTCGAGGTGCAGATCCTCTTCGCTTTTGTTAGGCACTTTGTGGCGATCCTGCCAGGCGCCGAGGCGCATATCGAACTCAGAGAGATCCATGCAGCTGCCGTTGAACTGCAGCACATAGCTGACGAGATTGGGAAAAAGCGAGCCTTGTTCGGATTTCGGCCGCATAACTTTTATGCTGATGTCGAGGTCGGTTGCGCACTCGATAATGGCCAGCGGCAATGGGCGAGCAGGGTCTACGAGCACCTGAACGTAGAGTTCGCCGGGCGCGTCTGGATCGCCTTCAAGCAAAGGAGTTGCATCCCACGTCATCAAAATAATCCTTCCCGGATGGCGAACCGGAATGCGCGCAGCCGTTGTATTACGCGGGAAGCTGGAAAGGAGGGAGCGATTGGGCGCACTAGTGGCGGGGCTGGGGAGGAAAACCACAGACTTGCTGTACCGGTATCCTCACGGCAGCCGGGCCAATGAGAGCCCTGTCGGACCCCGACCCCTTCCTGTCCCCGAATCAAATGGGTTGAAAAACTAATGAGAGTGTACGGTCGGATGAGGTGCGAAGCAAGAATTGTTTACTTCTTCATAATTACTTTGGAATCGATTTAGTTAATCGATATTTCTTGACGCGAGGCGGATTTTGCGATCCGCATCTAACGCATTGATAAATAGATTGTTATGCGCACCCATTGATTCCAATTTCAGGGTAACGTTGTTCCAGTTAGTGCTCGATAACCGGCTGCCTGCGCGAGGTTAGCAAAGCGTTAACAGCAGTGAAGGCGGGAAAAGCCGCCAGCCCGGTGCCCGGAAAAGTTTGGGCCGCAGAATAGAGAACGCTCCTATACTTGCGGGATGATGCTGCCGGGCGCCTCGATGTTGCCAAATTCGATGCTGCCAAAGATGTCGGGCGAAGAGATCGTCGCAATGCTGGTGACGATAAGTTTTGCCGCGGGGCTGAATGTGTATGCCACCGTGGCGACGCTAGGGCTGCTCGCTCACACGGGCGTGATGGATCTGCCGCCCGCACTCCACGTCCTGGGCAACTGGTGGGTGATCGGGGTGAGCGCGGCTCTGTTTGGCATCGAGTTTATCGCCGATAAAATTCCGGGCTTTGATCTGATTTGGAATGCGCTGCACACGTTCATCCGTGTGCCGGTGGCGGCGCTTCTGGCTTGGCGTGCCACTGCGCAGATGACTCCATGGGAGCAATTGCTGGCAGCCACGGCGGGCGCCGCAATTGCACTGGCCGCGCATGGTGGCAAAACTGCGGCGCGGGCCGCGGTCACTCCGTCGCCCGAACCGATATCGAATATGGCCCTGAGCATGGGCGAGGATGCGATCGCTGTATTTCTGACCTGGCTGGCGACGAAGCAGCCATATCTCGCTGCGGGCATTGTCGTGGTCCTGCTGGTGACAATCGGGCTGGTGATGCGCCTGGTGTGGAAGGCGCTGAAGTCGCTCTTCCGAAGTCCCGATACCGTTGTAGAAGGTTAGCGGGCCCGTCTGTATCTTTTTTGCAGATTACATAGAGGCTGCACGGTACGGTGCTGCAGTGTGTGTTGATCTGTGATTTCCTGTGAGGTGTGTGAGATGAAGCTAGCCGCATTTGCGCTTTTGGTTGCCCTGCCGCTCGGTGTTGCTGCGCAGGACGCCGCGAAGAAACCGCCGACAACTCTGCGGGGTGTGCTGCTGGAGCAACTGCGCACGACGCACAACGACGAAGACTGGTTTGCGCCTGCCTCAGTGGCTGTGGCCGGATTGACGGCGGAGCAGGCCAAGTGGTCGCCGGGAAATGGAAACCACTCTGTAGGCCAGCTTGCCTATCACCTGTGGTTCTGGGATACGCAGTCACTGGCGCGCTTCAAGGGCGAAAAACCGCCGGCCTTCGACGGGAACAATGACGAGACGTTTAACGACTTCACGCCGGAGCAGTGGGCTGACCTAGTGAAGAAGCTGAACCAGGTGATGGTCGATTGGGAAGAGGCAGTGACAAATGCCGACGACCAGAGGCTGGCGGATAATGCGTCACTGGTTGCGCACGTGGGCGCGCATAACGCATACCACATCGGCCAGATTGTTTATGTGCGCAAGCTCCAAGGCTCCTGGGATGCTAGCAAAGGCGTGAAGTAGCCTGGGCGCGGCCTGACCCCATGCGAAAGTGCATCTAAGCCTGGATGATGGCAGGCACTGGATTTAAAAACCTTTTCAAGCCTTTGACGGCACGCAAAGCTGCCGGGACTGCGATGTTTGCGGTTCTGCTGATGGGGCCGATCGGCTGCGGCATTTTCGATACCGGAGACAACAACAACTCAGGGAGCGGCGGTGCGTCGACGTTTGTGACGACCGTGGTGATTGGGGACTCGCTGAGCGCGGGCTTCCAGAACGGATCGCTGTTGGACACGCAGCAGCCGAACGGATGGGCGAGCCTTGTGGCGAAGCAAGCGAACGCGCCGTTGGTTTTGCCGCTGATTGCGCCACCGGGCGCGCCAGCGGCGCTGCAGCTGGTGAGCCTCGGGCCGCCGCCAGTGATTCGGCAGGAGCCGGGGGTTACGACGGGGCGGGATCATCTGAGCGATCAACCTTACAATCTCGCCGTGCCGGGCCATAGGCTGGACGACCTGATCAATGCCGCGCCTACACTTACGCCGACGACGGATGAAGACATCATCACCAATCTTGTGCTTGGTTTTCCTGTTGGCAATGACAAGAGCCAGATGGATGAAGCGATCGCGCTGAAGCCGACGGCGGTGTTTCTGTGGATCGGCAATAACGATGCGCTTTTGGCGGATACGAGCGGGTCGCCGGCTGGGATGACGGACGTGACCACGTTCAGCACGGATTTTAAGCAACTGATGACGGCGCTGCACACGCAGACGAAAGCAACGCTGATTGTGGCGAATATTCCAGATGTGACCGAGGTGCCGTATCTGACTGCCGCTGCCGCGGTGATTACGCAGGCGGCGACCGAGACGGGGCAGACGGAAACGCAGATCGGGGGCGAACTCGGGATCGGGCCGGGAGACCTGGTGAATGCGACGGGGCTGAGCCAGGCCGAGAGCGCGGTGAACGCGATTCAGAAAGGCAACACGCCGGAGCCGCTGACGGATTCCGGTTTCTTGAGCCCCGACGAAATCACGCAGGTGCAGAGCACGGTGAACGAGTACAATATGGCGATTGCGCAGGAGGTGAAGGCGACGGGCGGAGTGCTGGTGGATATGAACACGTACATCACGTCGCTTGCCCAGGATGGCGCGACGATCAACAACTACCACGCGACGACGGGCTTTCTGGGCGGGCTGTTCAGCCTGGATGGCGAGCATCCCACGAATACCGGCTATGCGTTGATTGCGAATCAGTTCATCATGGCGATCAACACGAGCATGAAGACGAATCTTGCGCAGGTGGATGTTTCGGCCGTGGCTGCGGCCGATCCGCTGTTTGGACCGAACATCAAGCCGACGGGATCAACAGCGTTGATCCCTCTCAACGCGGCGCGCGTGACGGACGCGGTAGTGAACGGGTGCCGCGGCGGGTGCCCGGGAGTGGCGGGGCATTAGGCGCGGGGCATGATCACTCACTGCGGATGGCTGCCATGGGATTGACGCGCGTGGCGCGGAGCGCGGGCAGCAGGGATGCTGTGACGGCGATGAGCGCGAGCGCGGCGATGGCTGCGGCAGCAGTCTGATTTTATGTCAAGAGTGGAATAGAAGTTGCAGGTTGGATTGGTTCAGGGCCGAACGGCAGGGGCGGCAGAGGCGCTTGCAGTTTGCGCCTGAGCCGGCTCGGGATTCTGCTGCATAAGCACAGTCTCGGCTTGCTGAAGGGAAAGATCGTCGGGCAGCTGGTGATGTTGCGTTTTCACCTCATCTTCCTGCTGGGAAATGCTCTTGAAGAAAAGAATCTGCCCGTTGATGTGAACGTGCGTCTCAGTGATTTGCCAGATTGATGGAGCAAGCTGCCGCCGCTCGACGTTGAAGGTGCGGCCGGAGTGAACGGATCCACAGATGCCGCTGCAGAATTTAACGTCGCGGATGAGGTGGCCCTTTAGGCTCACGATGCGACGCTGTGCGTTGTCGATGCGCATGTCGCCTTCCATGGCCGCGAAGACCCGCGAAGCCCAGGTGGGCGGATTAAAGGCGGGGTCGGGCGTGAAGTGGAGTTGGGTTGTGCCGTTGGCGTCGGAGATGAGGGTCCAGTTGAAGGCCGACGGCAGCAGACGCAACAGATCTTCGGATTGCTTGTCGTCATGCTGGCCTGATTTGCGCTGTTTGGCCTGTGCGCCGGGGTCGTGAATAAACTGCTCAATCGAGTTGCGCTGCGTGGCGGCTGTTGTTGGCTGGCCATGGTCGAAGAGCACGCGATCGACTGAAACGTTGCCGGTTTCGGCTACCCATTCGCGCGTGGTGCCCGCAGGCTTGCGATCCGTATCGTAATAGAGCCAGTGAGAGTGGTCGTCACGGCTGGCGCTGAGCTCTCTGCGAGACCTGTGCCGCACGCGGCGATGAGAACCAGAGTACCGGCGATGAGAATCCCGGCCCACATGGGGCGACTCCTGCAAAGCTTAGATGCAGACCGAAATCGAGCGGCAGCGCCGGCGAGCTCGTTGAGGTTGCCGGTGAAAGGTTCTGGACATGTACGAAAAGGTTCAACAATTGAAAAATCATGCATGTACAATTGCGAACGCTGGAGGACTCGTGAAGAAGAAATACGCGAATATTCTTGAGACGGTGGGCAACACGCCCGTGGTGAAGATCAACCGGCTTGCTCCATCACACGTTGATTTGTATGTGAAGGTGGAGGCTTTTAATCCATTGGGATCGGTGAAGGACCGGCTGGCGCTCGCTGTGATTGAGGACGGCGAGAAGAGCGGAGCGTTGAAACCCGGCCAAACCGTGGTGGAAATGACGAGCGGCAATACGGGCATTGGCCTCGCGATGGTGTGTGCAGCAAAGGGCTATCCACTCGTGATCGTCATGCCGGAGACGTTCAGCATTGAGCGGCGCAGGCTCATGCGTTTTCTGGGAGCCAAGGTAGTGCTCACACCCGCGGCATCACGCGCGGTAGGTGCAGTCGAGAAGACGACAGAACTGTCGAAGGCGCATGGGTGGTTCTGTACGCGGCAGTTTGAGAACGAGGCAAACGCCGATTACCACTCGAAGACGACAGCGCAGGAGATTCTGCGCGACTTTGAAGGCGACAAGCTCGACTACTGGGTGACTGGATTCGGAACCGGCGGCACGCTGAAGGGCGTTGCGCGCGTGCTGGCGAAGGAGCGGCCCGATACAAAAATCGTGGTGTGCGAGCCGGCAGAGGCGCCCATGGTGACGAGTGGAGTCGCGCAGCAGCGAAATCCGGATGGCACACCCGCAGTGGCGCACCCGTCGTGGAAGCCGCATCCGATCCAGGGCTGGAGCCCGGACTTTGTTCCCAAACTGGCCGGAGATGCGTTCGCGACCAAGGCGATCAGCGAAGTATTGACCATTGAGAATGCCGAAGCGATGAAGGGCAGCAGAGACCTGGCGCAGAAGGAAGGCATCTTTGTCGGTGTCTCTGCGGGCGGAACATTTGCAGGTGCGCTCAAGGTAGCAGCAAAAGCTCCGCAGGGATCCACAATCCTGTGCATGCTGCCGGATACTGGCGAGCGTTATATGAGCACGCCGCTGTTTTCTGAAGCAGGCGTGGACATGAATGAGGAAGAGACGAAGATCTCGAAGTCGACGCCCGGTGCGCAGATGCCGGAGAAGTAGAACCGGCTCAGTTAGAGAGCAGTATCGCTATCGCTGTCAGAGGCCGGCCGCTCCAACGAGGAGCGGCGGTGCTTCGAGTCAACCTGCATGGTCACCGTCTGCTGCTTGCGGTCACGAAGAATAGTGATGGCCACAGGTTTGTTCTGGTTAGCGCGCAGAGTGCGGTCCCAATCGGCTGTGGTGGCAATGTTCTCGCCGCCTACCTTGAGGATGACGTCGAAGGGCTTGAGACCGGCAGCTTCGGCTTCGCTCTTGCGCGAGACTTGCTTGATCATCAGGCCGTTCTGCACGCCCAGATAATCTGCCATCTGCGAGGTGAGCGGCTCAACCAGAGCGCCCACGTTGAGTGTGCTGCCGAAGAGCGGAAGGTGAAAGCCGGTATTGGCCGGCACATCACCGCCATTGCCCAGGATCGTCATGCTGGGCGAGGAGGAGCCTGAGTCAGCGCCGCCCTGATCGAGACGTGTCCAGACGTCATGCTCCATCTTCTTGCGGTCGCAAAGTTGGACGGAGATCGTCTGCGTTGCGCCATCGCGGCTGATTAGCAGAACAACGGTGCGGCCCGCAGGAACTTCGCGGAGCATCCGGCTGAATGCCTCGGAATTTTCGACGAGTTGGCTGTTCACCTGTAGAACAACGTCGTTGATGCGGATTCCGGCCTGTGCGGCGGGGGCATCGTGATCGATCAGCGTGATGATAGCCCCGTGGGAATCCTTGAGCCTGAATTTGACTGCGGAGTCCGCGTCGACGTCACCGACAAGGACTCCCATATAACCGGGCGAACTGGAGTGAAGAATTCGGTTTGGTCCCTGCAAAATATGAACCAGCCCGGATAGCTGCGCAGAAGAGCCGCGCGGAATGACAAGCGCTGCGGCGGCGAGTAGGAGAGCTGCGCTGGATCTTCGATGTGACATGTTGAAAGGCCTCAAAAAGTACTTCATCGTTTTCTCCCTGCAGTGTTTCTCTTCTCAGGCCTCACACTCTATGGACGGCGCGATGACCTGAAGGATAGTCAGGGCTTATTACTGGAACGTTATGCCCTCATCTTATTGGAACTCCGGAACACGACTCAACACCTGTCGTGAGACGAGCCGAATCTGGGGACTTTGATCTGATGTTGCTACCGTTGAAAGCACCTGGCGAACAGTGGTGTCAGCTTCGACGGGTTCAAGAATGTTAATGGCCTGGGTGCGAATGCGCGGATCGCTATCATTGAGCAACGCCTCGAGCACGGCGTCGCGCACGCGCATATCTTGGGTTACATAAGGTTCGAGACCCTGCAGAGCCTTTTCGCGCACGCCTGCGTTCTTGTCATAGCGCAGTGCCACCATGAGTGCGTCGCGGATACCCGCGGGGTTGCAACTGTGACCGGCTCGGCACTCCGCCGCAAGCAAGCCCACAGAGTCATCGCGAATGGGCGTGGAGGCCGTGTCTTCAGAGGCCATCATCAGCAGCTGCCGAATGGCCGGATCATCGAGCGAGCCCTGCACACTGCGCGGCACGACCTGGTTATAGCGCACTTCCACCATCTTGCTGTCTGGTTCCTGCACAATGCCAGAGATGCTGGCGATATTGCCGGGCGCGATCTGCGTCGGAGCAGAAGGCTCGACCTTCTCGACCTTGTTGTTGAGGGCTGTCTGAGGATCTGGAACGGCGGCATGTGCAGAGCGCGTAAGGGCGAATTCGTATCCGCCAAGGCTGCCGGCACCTATCCCGACGACAAGAAGCAATCCCGCGGCTACAGGCGCAGACTGCATTCGCGCGAAGTTGTTAACGATGCGCTCGCCGATGCGTTCAAACCAGCGCTTGGGCGGGATGGCGTCCAGCGCTTCTTCAAGCCGGATACGGGAACGCGCGATCAGATTTGCGGAGGGTTCGGCAACGGGGTTCAGCGCGGCCAGCGTGCGCAGAGCCGAGAGCTGTTCACGCTCTTCGCGGCACTCCCCGCATGTAGTGAGATGTCTGTCGAGTTCATGAATCTGGTCGTCCGGGAGCTCCCCGTAGGCGGCCAGCATGATGCGTTCATGTGCGAGTTCGCAGTTCATCGCGGTACGTCCTTCCAGCCCCAAAGGTGATTCCATGAGCAGCAGCTACCGTCCAAACGGTTGCTCTACTCTTACCGAAGTCCTGCCAGTTGTGTTCTCAACTTCTTGGTCGCTCTAAAGAGCGTATTCTTGGCGGTTTCTTCCGTGGTGTTCAACATCTCTCCGATCGTGCGCAGGCGGAGACCCTGATAATGCTTCAATTCGAAAACCATGCGCTCGCGCGGGGTGAGCTTGTCCAGCGCAGCCTGTATACGTTCCCCCAGAACTTTGCGATCGAGCTCGCGGTCCGGGTTGGAAAACGACCGGTTATCCGATACCGAGGCGAGAAGGTCAATCTCGTCTCCGGAGTGATCCACCAGCACAGCCTGATCTTCGCGGCGCGTCTTGCGGCGGCGTAGCTGATCCAGGCAAAGGTTAGTAACAATCCGGTAAATCCAGGTATAGAACGAACACTCGAACCGGAAGTTCCCGATATAGCGATAAGCCTTCAGGAAGGCTTCCTGGTAAATATCCTCGGCGTCGTGCTCCGAGCCGGTAAGGTGCAGCGCCAGACGTAACACCTGTTGCTCATACTGACGAACCAAGGCGTCGAAGGCCGCACGCGATCCCGCTTGCGCCTCGCGGATCAACTCCATCTCGGGCGCGCGGGCTTGCATTCGCTCGTGCGCTCGGTCAGGTCCGTCCATTGCCCTCGTGGCCATGCCTGCGAAGGATTGTATCCTTCTGCTGGCCTGCCAAGCTAAGGTGACCGGCTCCGCGGCCGGGGAAGCAGCTTCAGATGCCATTACGAGTGCTCCCGTACCGTGGAGTATCCGCAG
The DNA here is from genome assembly GCA_963832465.1 of uncultured Acidobacteriaceae bacterium. GTDB lineage: Bacteria > Acidobacteriota > Terriglobia > Terriglobales > Acidobacteriaceae > Telmatobacter. The sequence goes on along the minus strand of CAWHUJ010000013.1, from coordinate 80,932 downwards.
TGTGATAGACGGGCTGCCCGGGAGTTTGTGAGCGGGTTCCTGACCGGTGGCGAAAACGCTTACGCGCCTCAGAAGACCGGCGGGGAAGCGGCGGCAGGCCGGTAAACTGGAAACGACATGAGCGGAACACTTTTTGAGGGGATTGAGCCGACGGCAAAGGCCGCGCCGGGCTGGTTTGTGGCCCACTGCGACGGCGGGTCACGGGGAAACCCCGGGCCGGCAGGCTTTGGGGCGGTGATTGAGGACCCGCAGGGGCGGGTGGCGGCACGCCTGAGCGAATACCTGGGGAAACAGACGAATAATTACGCCGAGTACTCCGGCCTCGTGGCGGTCCTGAAATGGGCCTCCGCCAACGGCGTGGCAAGGTTGCGGGTCATCTCAGACTCGGAGCTGATGGTGAAGCAGATGAAGGGGCAGTACAAGGTGGCAAGCCCCGGCCTGAAGCCACTGTGGGAAGAGGCGAAGGCACTGGCACGGCGTCTCGACCGCTTCGAGATGGGCCATACCCTCCGCGGCGGCAATCAGGAGGCCGACCGGCTGGCAAACGAGGCGATGGACCGCGGCATGGGGCGCGGGCAGGGCAAGCCGGCGAGTCACCAAGCCGCCGCCCAGCCCCCGAAACGGCAGAGGCAGGTCTTCGAGGGCCTCGTGAAGAACGGCGTGGTGCACCTGATCGAAGGCGAGCTGCCGGATGGCGTGCTGGTCAAGGTCGTGTGGGAGTAGGGTGTCCGAAACGGGAAAAACCCGACTCCAACGTCGCTCTTTACGGCTTCACTCCCAAAAACTGATTGCGCCATGTGTGGCCGCCGCGCTCGAGCAGACGGTCTGCGCAGTCCGGGCCCCAGGAGCCGGCAAAGTAGTTAGGAAAGACCTCGGGGTTCTTCTCCGCCCACGCATCGAGGATCGGCGTGTAGAGAGCCCAGGTGGTCTCCACGCCATCGCGATGAGCGAAGAGCGTCTGGTCGCCGAGCATGGCGTCGAGTAGTAGGCGCTCGTATCCATTCGCGCTTGATGTGCCGAAGGCAGCGGCGTAGTCGAAGTCCATGACCACAGGGCACACAGCCATGTCGGGCGTTGTGGGCACCTTGGCGCCGAAGCGCAGAGAGATTCCCTCGTCGGGCTGGATGCGAATAGTAAGCAGGTTCGGCTCGATCTCCTTGCACGGCCCCTTGGACTGCATGCGGTTGAAGATGAGCAGTGGCGGCTGTTTGAACTGGATGCTGATCTCTGTCGCGCGGCGCTTGAGGCGCTTGCCTGCGCGGAGGTAGAAGGGCACACCAGCCCAGCGCCAGTTTTCAATTTCCAGCCGGATCGCGGCGAAGGTTTCGGTGCCGGACTCGGGATTGACTCGGTCTTCGTCGCGATAGCCGATCACTTTCTTGCCTTCGACGACGCCCGGACCATACTGGCCGCGTACTGCGTTCTGAATCGGAATCGGCGGAATAGCGCGCCATGCTTTTACCTTTTCGCGCCGCACGCTTTCCGCGTCGAAGCTCGGCGGCGGCTCCATCGCGACAAAGCTGAGCAACTCCATTACGTGGTTCTGCACCACGTCGCGCAGCGCGCCGGCCTTCTCGTAGAAAGGCCCACGGCCCTCCACGCCCAGTGTTTCCGCGGCCGTGATCTGCACCTGCTCGATGTAGTTACGATTCCAGATGGGCTCGAAGATGCCGTTGGCAAAGCGGAATACCAATATGTTCTGCACGGTCTCTTTGCCGAGGTAGTGATCGATGCGGAAGACCTGGGTTTCGTGGAAGACAGCATTGACCTGATGGTTGAGTTCCACGGCGGATTCTAGATCGTGACCAAAAGGCTTCTCGATCACGACACCCACGCGCCCCTTCTCAGGCTGAGCCATGCCCTGCGCGCCGAGATTCTCAATGATCGGTGCGAAGAACTCGGGCGCTGTAGCCAGATAGAAGAGCCGATCAGGCCCGATGCCTCTCTCCTGTGCGATGCGGTCGAGCTCGGTTTTCAGCCCCGCGTAGTGCGAGGCATCATCGAAATTGAGAGCGTAGTATCCGATCTTCTTCTGGAACTCGTCGAGTTTCGGATCGGCGTTGTCCACGCCGCCGAACTCAACAATGCCGGAGCGCATGTCGGCGGCGAACTCGTCGCCCAACGGACGGCGTGCGACGCCCACGATGGCGAACTTGCTGGGCAGGAGCCCGGACTGCTCGAGGTGATAAAGCGCGGGGAGCAGCTTGCGCTTGGTTAGGTCGCCTGAAGCGCCGAAGATAACCAGGATGCCCGGCTCGGGAATGCGCTCTGCTGACTTGGGAACCTGGGAGAGATCCTCCGGGTTAACTTTCATCTGTACGGTCGCCATAAAAGATCCCTCCTGGGCAGGTTCACAGTTCGCGGTTCACAGCAAAGCAGGTGTGAGTTTCCGTCGACCCTAGTCCGTTTTGACGGCATGGCCGCCGAATGCGTTGCGCATGATCGCGAGCATGCGATCGGTGAAGTTATTTTCCTCACGCGAGCGGATGCGACGGATGAGCGACTCGGTGATGATCGGCGCAGACACGTTAAGATCGATGGCTTCAAAGACAGTCCAACGGCCTTCTCCGGAGTCGGCAACATACGGCTCGAGGCCCTTGAGCGTCGGATTCTTGCTGAGTGCGTCGGCGGTCAGGTCGAGCAGCCAGCTGCGAACGACGCTGCCGAAGCGCCAGATCTGCGAGATCTGCGCGAGATCGAGATGGAACTCTTCCTTGTGCTCCATGATCGTGAAGCCTTCGGCGTAGGCCTGCATAAGGCCGTACTCAATGCCGTTGTGCACCATTTTCACGAAGTGGCCTGAACCAGCCGGACCGACGTGTCCCCAGCCCAGATCTTTGCCCGGCGCGAGGCACTCGAAGATGGGGCGCAGGTAATCAACGGCCTCCTTATCGCCGCCGATCATCATGCTGTAACCCTCCTTGAGCCCCCACACACCGCCGGAGGTACCGACATCAACAAACTGAAAGCCCTTCGCGGTGACTTCCTTGTAGTGGCGCTGCGAATCCTTGTAATTGGAGTTGCCGCCGTCGATAAGGATGTCGCCTTTGTTGAGCAGGGGCTCGAGTTTGGCAATGGTTTCGTCGACAGGTTTGCCCTGCGGAACCATGATCCAGATGGCCTTGCGGCCGGTGAGCTTCTTGGCGAGGTCTTCGAGTGAAGAGACGCCCACGTTGCCGGAGTCGGTAAGTTTCTTGACGGCGTCGGCGCTGAAGTCGAAGCCGACGACCTGGTGGCCGCCGAGGCGCAGCCGCTCTGCCATGTTGCCGCCCATTTTGCCGAGGCCAATAAGACCAAGTTGCATATTGCACTCCCTTCGGTTCTAGAGAACTCCCAGTGATTGAAGCTGAGGCTGCAGCGCAGTTGCGCCGGTGAAGCGGATGGCTTTGATCCCGACAGATTCGGCGCCGGCAACGTTCTCCTGCCGGTCGTCGATAAAGAGGACGCGCTGCGGAGGCACCCCAAGAATATCCAATGCACGCTGGTAGATGGGTGCCCCTGGCTTGCGCAATCCAACATAACAGGAACTGAAGGCCACCTCGATGTGCTGGCGCAGGCCGAAGCGGTCGAAGCGATAGTCGTTGGTTTCGCGGGCTTCGTTGTTCAGGAATCCCAGCATGTATCTATGGGATGCGGCGAGCGCAGCGAGGATTCCCAGAGCGCCGTCAGCAAGTGGGACAGATTGCTCACAGACCGCGGCGAGGAACTGCTCCGGTGTGAAGTCGCGCGGCTCGTAAAAAACAGTGGCGTCCAGATATTCGCGCGCCGTGATGATCCCGCGCTCCCAGTCATCATTGGCTGTGGCATGGCGCACTTCGAATGCGCCGGGATCGAGTTGGAATTGCGCGCAGACTGCTGCACGCTCGCGATGGTCCCAGCCGTTGGTCAGCAGGACTCCGCCAACATCGAAGAGGATCACATCGAAGGGAAACATCGCCGCCTCTTGGAGAGAAAAGGTGGGACTGCGACCTGTGCCTGCAATCGACACGCAGGGGACGAAGATTTACAGGCTCATTTGTTAGCGCACTGATACTTGGCTTCGATGGCCAGCACTTTCTTGAAGCGTCGCGTGAAGCGCGCCTCGTTGGCGATGAAATTTGCGCAAATAAATGCGTCGATAACCTCGTAAGCGAGCGACGGACCGATGATGCGGGCGCCGAGGACGATGACGTTCATGTCGTCGTGCTCGACACCCTGATGCGCGGAGTAGGTGTCGTGGCACATGCCTGCGCGAATGCCGGGGATCTTGTTGGCCGCGACGCACACACCCACGCCGGAGCCGCAAATGAGAATGCCGCGTTTAGCCTCGCCGGCGCGGATGGCATCTCCGACGCGCTCGGCGAAGTCTGGATAGTCGTCCTGGGGATCGCAAGTGAAAGCGCCGAGGTCGACGATCTCGTGGCCCGCCTTGGTGAGGTAGGCACGCACATCTTCCTTGAGGGCGAAGCCTGCATGGTCTGAAGCAATGACGAGTTTCACAACAAGTCCTTTCAAGGTCGAGCAGTGCTATTTCTTCAGGAGCTTCCTTGCGTGCGCGGCAACGTTCTCCGGCGTGAAGCCCAGCTCAGCAAAGACTTTTTTGCCCGGAGCCGAGGCGCCGAAACGGTCTAGGCCGATGACGGCACCATCCTGACCTACGTACTTCCACCATCCCAGAGTCGCACCGGCTTCAACGGAGACCTTAGGCACGCCAGCAGGCAGCACGCTCGCTTTGTATTCGGCGGATTGCTCTTCAAAGATGGCCCAGCTCGGGAAGCTGACGACCCGCGCTGCAATGCCTTCGGCAGCGAGCAGCTTCGCCGCATCGACGCAGTTCCAGACCTCGGAGCCGGTGCCAATGAGGATAACGTCTGGATTCGCGGCGTCCTCAAGGATGTAGGCACCCTTGCTCACGCTGGCGTAAGCGTCGTGCGTTGCCGGATCGATGACAGGCAGGTCCTGCCGGGTGAGCGCCATGAAACTGGGTTTCTTGCGTTCGAGGGCGAGGCGCCACACAGCGGCAGTCTCGTTGGCATCGGCCGGGCGAAAGTCGGTGAGGTGCGGCACGGCGCGAAGCATCATGAGCTGCTCGATCGGCTGGTGCGTGGGCCCGTCTTCGCCGAGCCCGATGGAGTCGTGCGTGAAGATGAAAAGCGAGTGCGTCTGCATCAGCGCGGCGAGGCGAACCGCAGGCTTGGCGTAGTCCACAAAGGTGAAGAAGGTTGAGCCGAAGGGTATGAGTCCACCGTGCGCGGCGATGCCGTTGACAGCGGCGCACATTCCAAACTCACGCACGCCAAAGTAAACGTTACGGCCCGCGGGATCAATGTGGAAGTTGGCGCCGGGCTTGAAAATCGTCTTCGTGGAAGAAGTTAGATCGGCAGCGCCCCCGAAGATCTCCGGCACAGCTTCTGCGATTGCGTTCAGCACCGATCCGCCTGCGTTGCGCGTAGCAACGGGCTTGCCCGCGGGGAAGCTGGGAATGGATTTCTCCCACCCGGCGCGGAGCAAGCCTTTTTGTGTGCGCTCGAACTCCGCGGCCTGCTCCGGGAAGGCGCCGCGATACTTCTCGAAGAGCTGTTTCCACTCGGATTCACTGGCCTGACCGCGATCGACGGCCTTGCGCCAGTTGGCGAGGGCGTCGTCAGGAACGTAGAAATTCTGATCTTCAGGGAAGCCGAAGAATTTCTTGGTGGCTGCGGTGTCGGCCGCGCCGAGGGCTTCGCCGTGCACCTTGCTGGTGCCTGCCTTGGGGCTGCCATAGCCAATTACGGTACGTACGGCAATGAACGAGGGGCGCGCAGTCTCTGCCTTTGCATTTTCGATCGCTGCTTCAATCGCTTTCAGGTCGTTGCCGTCCTGCACGCGCTGCACGTGCCAGTGGTAGGCCTCGAAGCGCTTCAGTACATCTTCGGTAAAGCTGAGTTCGGTGGGGCCGTCGAGCGAGATGAGGTTGTCATCGTAGAGAACGATCAGCTTGCCGAGGCTGAGGGTTCCGGCCAGTGAAGCAGCTTCGTGTGAAATCCCTTCCATCAGGTCGCCGTCGCCGCAGATCGTGTAGGTGTAATGGTTCACGATCTCTAAGCCGGGGCGGTTGTAGACGGCGGCGAGATGCTTCTCCGCCATTGCGAGGCCGACGGCCATCGCGAAGCCCTGGCCGAGGGGCCCGGTTGTCACTTCGACGCCATCAGTGTCGCCGCGCTCGGGGTGCCCCGGAGTCTTCGAGTGCCATTGGCGGAAGGACTTGAGGTCGTCGAGCGTGACCTTGTAGCCGGCTAAAAAGAGCGAGGAATAGAGAAGCGCAGAGGCATGGCCATTCGAGAGCACGAAGCGGTCCCGGTCGGCCCAGTGCGAGTCGGCAGGGTTGTGCTTCATCAGCTTGTGAAAGAGAAGGTACGCGATGGGTGCACAGCCGAGGGGTGCGCCGGGATGTCCGCTGTTGGCCTTCTCGACTGCGTCGACGGCAAGCAGGCGCAGAGTATCAATGGAGAGCTCGTCGATGGAAAGCGCTGGAAGAGTGGCAGCCATGCTTCTCGAATCCTTTCGGTAGGCGGGTCGCTCTGGAACTTGACCTGCTGAAACTGGATCTGGATGGGAGCATCGGAATGCGCGTTGTCGGCCCGATGCGCTGTGGGGACGAGGTCAGTCCCTTCGTTACTTCGCCTCAATCGTTACCGACTCATTGTAACCAAGCCAGCGGTCCGGGTCGGTCCAGTGAAGGGTGAATGATAGTGCTGCGTTGGTCTTTGCCGACGATGTTGGTATATCGACGGCGTATCCGGCGGAGCCGATGTTACGCGGCGCGGTGGTGTTCGTCGTCTTCCAGTTATCGACTGACCAGATGACCTCGAATTTGCCCCCGTCGAGAATGCGCAGCTTGTTGCCGGCGTCGATTCTCTGGATGGGCCGGCGCAGCGTGTAGATTTCAACGTCGCGGCAGAGAGCGCGGCGGCCTTGTGGATCACTGTAACGTGCATAGACGGGTTCGATGCGGTCGAAGACTTTGCCGTCAAGCGCGGAGCGGAGAAGTTTGAGGTACTCGGCATGTGCCCAGACAAGCGGGACTGCGGAGCCGTCGGGTTGGCCAAGTTTCAGGCCCTGGCCAGGGCGATTTGGCTCGTCCCAGACCTGCTCCGGCATCAGCTGGCCGGAGGTTGCATAGCGCTCGTAGGTCGCGATTAGGGCGGAGATGTCATGGCCCGCGGCGAGCTCATAGTGAGCGCGTTCGCCGGTGAGCAGAGGCCACACCCGCCCCTGCCCCCATCCCAGAAATGGTCCGCCGTCGGGACGCTGTCCATAGCCATCCCAGTTGTAACGAAGCCAGCCGGGGCCCTCAGGCAGACCATGCTTAAGCACGGCGTCAACGACTTTAAGCGAATCGACGACAAGCGGATCATCGGCGCGGCGAACGCCGTAGCGGACCAGCTCCAGGAAACCGGCGTCGATGATCTCGCGAGCTTCGAATTCAGATCGTGTGCCGGGTGGTCGATTCGCGATGCGAATTGTCTCGGTTCCGGGGCCTTCGTCGCAGTACGCCTCGCCCTGCTCGGGTGGACGGATGCGCATATAGTGGCGGGCGATCTCAGGGACCAGAACGCCCCGGTTGGTGACGGTCCACTGCTCCAGATGGCGCTCGATCCAGTCGGCAAAGTCCTCATAGACGCAGGCCATCTCATTGGCGTCGTGCGCGCGCGCAAACTCGGCCGCGCAAACCAGCCCGGAGATGACGACGGCCAGGGTCGACGGTGAATAGCCGGCATTCTCCTCCCATCGCTCCTGGTTGGTCACCGGCGCATGCGCGATCAGAAAGCCGGCAGCGCGCTCAATAAACGGAAACATGTTGATGCTGATCAGGGCATTCGCCTTCCAGAGGCGCCACGCTAGGATGATCGGGAAAGCGACTTCATCGAGCTGGATGCCGGACCAGTAGGGTCGGCCATCGACCCAGAAATTCTGCGCAAAGCCGCCGTTGGGCTGCTGGGTGCAGGCGAGGTACACAAGAGCGCGTCGTGCGGTTTCGGCGCGTCCGCAGGCCAGCAGAGCCGTAGCAGTCTGCACCATATCGCGCGTCCACACCAGGTGATAGCCGCCCAGATCGTCGTCTGATTTGGCCTGGCCCCACGGAATGGACGCGGAAGCGACAAAGGCACCGGAAAAAGTCTTGTCTTCATGCGCGAGCAGCACGTTATGGCTGGTGCGCATCAGCTTTCCGCCGTCGCAGGCCTTCACGGCGAGCCACTCGGGATTGGCAACGCGATGCCACTGCTCGATGAATCGGTTACGGTGTTCCTCGTAGGGGGTCGCCATGGGAATGACCGTCTTCTGAAGGGCCGTGTGATGGCCCTGACCGATGCCGATGGCCAGCATAAACTCGCGGGCGCCGTCGACGCCGGCGGCGCCGAGGTTCACTTCGCCGAAGATGGCGATGTTGCCGTTCGTGGCCGAGCCAAATTCCCAGTCCATGCGGTAGTTGTCCATCACATCGCGCCAGCCGTCACTCGCTCCCACGAAGCCGCAGCTTGCCCGCGAAAAGCCGCAACTGGCCAGCATGGCCAAAGACCACTCATTTTTCCAGGCGAGCAGCATGCGATGGCCGGCAACATCGACTACGCGTGCAGTGTTACCAGCGCCTCCGCGGTCGAGATGTGGCGCCAGCAGGGCGTAGACCTTGAGGCGAGGCACCAGGTCGTGGTGGCCTTCGAGGCGAACATGCTGCAGGATCACAGCGTGATGGGGGTCGCAGATGATCTCTTTGGTGAGCGTATAGCGGCCGTCGGGGTCCCGGTTTATGTAGCGCACACCCAGGGCTTCAGGGTGGATGTACTCAAAGGAAGTGAGCAGATCGCGCTTTTCCTCGTGGGCGAAGGTTTCGCCGTCGGTGACGAGGAACTCCATGTCGCGGATCTGCGGTGTGTCGATGGTGGGGTAATAGAGCTCGTTGAGAATGCCATGCGAACAGGTAAACCAGATGCGGCTTGAGGCCGCGTAGGCCGTCCCGATTGCGTCTTTGACGCTTGAAGTCCAGCGCGGTTCGAGACCGGGCGAGCCGAAGGCTTCGCCCTGCTGATCGAGCCAGCGATAAAGATTGTCGTCGTTCACTTGAGGCACCCATACCCTAAAGAGTGAAGTGGCCCGGCCGTACGCCTTATTATCGATGTGCAGTGCTGTGATGAGGTTGCGGCATCTTCTCCGTGATTAGTTTCGCACCCTCACCGTGTCCCGAAGCATCCATCCTCTGGTAGGCCCTGTGTCAGGCCAACCGCAGAGGAGCCGCATTCCATCCAAGCACAGGGTTGCGCGGTTCGATGTTAAGCGAATGTTTCACCGCGCGAATTTGGTATTCCGCAACGCGTTGCAGACTGAAACGGTGCGATGCAGGGTCTCTGAGCTGCTTGAAGCGCACCCACTACCATTCCGAACGAAGGAGATTCTCCGATGGCTTATGAACTTCCTCCGCTGCCGTATGACTACGCAGCGCTCGAGCCCTTTATCGATACCGAGACAATGAAGCTGCATCACGACAAGCACCACCAGACCTACATCACCAATGTGAACGCCGCACTTGAGAAGCATCCGCAGCTTGCGGCGAAGTCGGTGGATGACCTCATCCGCGATTTGAACGCGGTGCCTGAAGATATCCGCACAGTAGTGCGCAACAATGGCGGCGGCCACTCGAACCACTCCGCTTTCTGGAACCTGATGGGCAAGCCGGGAACAGCGGGCGTTGGCGGGGCACCCACAGGCGCCATCGCAGACCAGATCAAGGCAGACTTCGGCGACTTCGATGCCTTCAAGAAGACATTCAACGAGACGACTGCGAAGCAGTTCGGTTCCGGGTGGGGCTGGCTCGTCTTCCAGGGCGGCAAGCTGAAGGTGATTACGACGCCCAACCAGGACTCACCGCTGAGCCAGGGACTGTATCCGATCCTCGGCAATGACGTCTGGGAGCACGCTTACTACCTGAAGTATCAGAACAAGCGCCCCGATTATCTGGCGGCGTGGTGGAACGTGGTGAACTGGAACGAAGTGAACAAGCGCTTCGGCGTGGCCAAGGGCTAGTTCTCGGTGTATGCGATCCGTTGTCGGGACCAGCAAACGCTCGGCCCGGCAACGGATCATCTCTTTCTGGTCAGATTCTCATTTCGGCAACTGCGTGACATCCCAGCCGCCGCCAAGGGCGCGAATAAGCTGGACGCTCGCCGCAAAACGCCGCGTCTGTAGATCGGCCTGGCTGCGCTGGTTGGTCAGCAGCGTCTCTTGTGCGGTTACCACCTCGAGGTAGCTGGTGGCGCCGCCCTTGAAACGCTGGTTCGAGAGATCGAGCGAGTGCTGTGCCGCGCTGACCGCGCGATCCTCGACAGTCGATTCCTGTTCGAGAATGCGTAGCGCCGAGAGCTGATCTTCGACTTCATTAAAAGCGTTGATCACCGTTGCCTTGTAGGTGGCCGATTGCGCTTCGTGATTATGGCGCGCCTGATCGGTGATGGCGCGACGCTGCCCGGCATCGAAAAGCAACTGCGTGGCCTGCGCGCCGAGAGTCCATAGAGAACTCGGCCCCTGGATCAACGTGCCGATGTGAGTGCTCTCAAATCCACCCGAGCCGCCGAGAACGATGTTGGGATAGAAAGCGCTCACGGCAATGCCGATTTGCGCATTCGCGGCTGCTGCGCGTCGCTCTGCGGCTGCTATGTCGGGTCGGCGCTCAACCAGTTGCGATGGAATGCCGATCGGCACGGCGGGCAGCGGCATATCAATGGGCGAGTGCGGCAGAGAGAGCTGGCCGGCTTCCTGATTCGTGAGCGTGGCGATGGCGTGCTCGAATTGTGCGCGGCCTTGCTCGACGTCGATCAACTGCGCGCGAACGGTCTCAAGTTCGGTGAGGGCCTGGGCGACGGCAACCGACGTGACGACGCCGCCCTTGAGCAGGCGCTGAGTCAGATCGAGCTGCTGTTCGTCGGCGGCCACGGTGGACTTAAGGAGCTGGCTCTGTGAATCGAGGCCGCGCAGCTCAAAGTAGTCCAGTGCGAGCTCGGCATGCAAAACAAGGTCAACACTCGCGGTGTCGGCAGCGCTGGCCTGAGCGTTGGCGCTTGCGGCTTCTACGGTACGGCGGATGCGCCCCCAGAAGTCCGGCTCCCAGCTTGCGCTGCCGCCGATGGTCAGATCGTTGGCACTGGTTGGCGAAGTGACTGAGGTGAAAGGCCGATTTGCCGACACCTTCTCATGGTTAAAGCCGGCCCCGGCAGAAAGCGTCGGGTAAAAAGCTGCACGAGCTACACGAACCTGATCCCGAGCGGCAAGGTAAGTTTCCGTTGCAGCACGCAGAGTCTGATTCTGCGTGGCAATCAGCTCTTCGAGTTGGTTAAGTTGCGGGTCGCTGTAGACTTCCCACCATTTGCCGCGCAACATGCCGTCAGAAGGTGTGGCGGGCTGCCAGCTTCCTCCGCTAGGGTTGGGTGGAGGCACCACGACCGCAGTGGCTCCGACTTCCTTATAAGCGGGCGGCGCTGTAACGTTGGGCGGCGTGTAATTGGGCCCGACTGGCTTACACCCGGCGAGGATCAGCAACGAGGCGAAGCCGGTAGAGACGCAAAGCGCCCAACCCCGCCGCGATCCGGTGTGCCGCGTGCTTCGCCCTGCGCGTGTACCGCCAGCGATCACTTACCTGCTCCTTCGCTTTGTTTGCCAGATCCGGAATTCTGCGGGCTGACCACCTCGCCCTCAATGAGGGAGTCGGGCGGGTCCTGAATGACTTTGTCATTCGCGCTAATGCCGGTGAGGATCTGCGCCGTTGCGCCGTCATCCTGGCCGATCGTGACCGGAACGAGGTGCGCCTTATTGCCCTCGACAAGAGTGGCGAGCCGCAATCCTTCTCTGCGGAAGATGAGCGCAGAGACGGGGACGACGTAAGTCTGATTCACGACAGGAGTGTTGAAGTGCACCTGCGCAAGCGAGCCCGGCAGAACTTCAGCGGCACGGTTGTCGATGTCAAGTTCTACGAGCAGAGTGCGGCTTGTGGGATCAATAGCGCGCGCAGTGCGCACCAGCGTCCCCTGGAAAGTCTTGCCCGGAAATTCAGGAAACGTGATCGCGAATTTTGAGCCGACCTTGGCTGCGGGCGTGTAGAGCTGCGGAACATTGGTATACACGCGCAGCGTCTGCAATGCCTGCATGTGGAAGAGCTCACTCGACGACCCTTCCTGCACGAGTTGGCCGGTATCGACATTGCGCGCGGTCACTACGCCATCAAAAGGAGCGTAGACCTTCTCGAAGGACTGAAGCTCGCGAAGCCGCTGCGCATTTGCCTGTGCCGAGCGCACGGCGGCCGCGGTAGAGGCCGCCTGGTTCACAAACGTGTCGGTATCCTGCTGCGACACGGCCTGCGTCTTAACAAGATCGCTATAGCGGTCCGCTTGCGTCTTGGCGTTGCTTGCGGTGGCCTGGGCGGTAGCGAGGTCGGCCTCGGCCTGGCGAAGTTGCTGATCGAGCTCAGGCGTGGCTATCTCAGCCAGCAAGGCGCCCTTCGTCACATGAGCGCCGATGTCGTAGTACCAGCGCGTGAGGTATCCCGAGGTACGCGCGTAGATCGGCGAGTCAGTAAACGCAGTCACGTTGCCGGGCAGCGTGAATTCCGTAATCGGCGCGCCTGGCTTGGGCTGCAGCGCAATTACCGTGGGAGCGGCAAGCTGCTGTGTGGTCTCGGCGAGCACCCTGTTGTTGTGGATGCGGCTCAGAATGCCGACTGCAGCGATCGCGCCTGTAACAAGGGCGAGTATCACCAAGCCGATGATGGCGATGCGGCCGGGAATCGCTGCCTGCGCAGGTGCGCTTTCGTGTTCGTTCGAGTTGTGAGCGGTCGTATTTGGGTCGTTAGTCATAGGACTACTCCGGCGATTGATCAAACTCATCCATCACACTGCTGCGAGCAGGTGTGGTGGCCTTTTTGCGACGCTGCAGCCAGCCATGCACCACAGCGAAGAAGACAGGGACAAAGAGAAGCGTAGCGATGGTCGCAAGCACCAGGCCGCCGATTACAGCGCGGCCGAGCGGGGCGTTCTGCTCTCCACCTTCGCCGAGGCCAAAGGCCATCGGCGCCATGCCGATAATCATGGCGAGTGCGGTCATCAGGACGGGACGAAAACGAACGAAGCCCGCGTTGAGCGCGGCTCGCCTCGCGTCACCGACGAGGATTTCCAGCTGCTCGCGCGCAAAGCTGACCACAAGAATCGAGTTGGAAGTAGCCACGCCCATGCACATAATCGCGCCGGTGAGCGCCGGCACGCTGAGGTGAGTGCGCGTGACGAAGAGCATCCACACAATACCCGCGATAGCGGCTGGCAAAGCGGAGATGATGAGGAACGGATCGAGCCACGATTGAAAATTGACGACGATGAGCAGGTAGACGAGCAGGATGGAGAAGGCCAGTCCTGCAAGCAGCCCGATATAAGACTTGTTCATCGTCTCGCTCTGCCCGCGCAGAATAAAGTGCGAGCCGCGGGGAAGATCCTTCTCGTGCGCCTGCCGGATTCGCTCGACTTCCCGCGTGACGGTTCCGAGGTCCGTGCCTTCGACATTGGCGAAGATATCAATGACCGGCTGCACGTCGTAGTGGCTTACTGTACCGAGTTCGGTGCCGGGCACAAACGTTGCAAGATTGCCGAGAATCTGTACGGGCTCCGTTGAGCCGGGCGCGCCGGTGAAAGACGCTAGTCCGCTGGGGACAGCACCGGGAGCACCGGTTGAAGCAGTGCCGGGCAATGGTCGCGAGGCGGTCTCGCCCGTGACGGGAAGACCCTGCAGAGCCGAGAGAGAGTCCAACTTATACTGCGGCGTTTGTACTGCCACGTTGTAGCTCACTCCATTGCGCGGGTCGAGGTAGAAGCTGGGCGAGGTCTGAAAGCTTCCGCTAAGTGCGACAAGCAGGCTCTGCGCAACATTTTGCTGCGTCAGGCCGATCGTGCTCGCGCGCGTCCGGTCTACGTTGACAGTGAAGTTGGGCAGGTCAAAAGGCTGCTGAATGCGGGCATCGGTAGCACCGGGTATGTGGCGAACTTCTTCCAGAACGCGCTCGGCGAGGGCTCGATTGCCATAGAGATTCGGACCTACAACCTGGAGATCAATTGGAGCAGCAAGCCCGAAGTTGAGAATCTGCGTAACGATGTCGACAGGTAGCTCGTAAAAAGTAACGCCCGGATACCGCACCGCAAGTGTTCTGCGGATGTCCTCGACATAGGCATCGGTGGGGTGATGCTTCGGCGTCAACTGCACCTGGATATCGGCGTCCGCCGGGCCAATTGGCGCCGAGGTGGAGTAGGACAGGTTAAGGCCGGAATAGGGCAGGCCAATATTGTCGACGATCGTTACGATTTCGTCGGCCGGAATACGTTCGCGAATGGTTCCGTCGATGTGATCGCAAAGCGCCGCGGTTTCCTCAATGCGCGTGCCGGTGCGAGCGCGAACGTGAATCTTGAACTGACCGGAATCAACAGATGGGAAGAAGTCCTGGCCCAGCCATGGGCCGAGCAGAGCGACGGAAGAAGCCGCAAAAAAGATGAAGAGGACCAAAAAGACAAGTGCATTGTCGAGGCAGAGCGTAAGGGCGCTGAGATAGAAGAGGCGACACAGGCTGAAGACGCGCTCGAAACCGAGTTGGAAGCGGGTAAACGGATTACGGCTGTGCGCGCGGCGCGCCACTGCAGCATCGTCGTGCTCATGGAGCAGGTACTTCGCCATGGTGGGCACCACGGTTCGCGAGAGCAGATAGCTCGCGAGCATGGCAAAGACCACGGATTCAGCGAAAGGCACGAAGAGATAGCGCGCCACGCCGCTGAGCAGGAACATGGGCACAAAGACAATGCAGATCGCTAGTGTCGAAACCAGCGCCGGCGTAGCAATTTGCGCAGCGCCGTCGAGAATGGCCTGCTCGATTTCCTTGCCCTGTTCGAGATTGCGATTAATGTTTTCGATTTCAACCGTAGCGTCATCGACGAGAATGCCCACGGCCAGAGCAAGTCCGCCGAGCGTCATGATGTTGATCGTCTCGCCAAGCACTGAAAGCGCTGCGATCGAGCAGAGAATCGCAAGGGGGATAGAGACGGCGATGATGAGCGTGGACCGCCAGTTACCGAGGAAGACCAGGATCATCACCGCGGTGAGGCAGGCGGCAATGATGGCTTCGCGCACTACGCCCTTGATGGCGCCGCGCACGAAAATCGACTGGTCGGAGAGCGCGTTGATGTGAAGCTGCGGCGGAAGCTGGCCCTTGATGCTGTCGAGCTTGGCGTGAATTCCGGCGATGATGTCGAGCGTTGAAGCCGAGCCGGTCTTCATGATGCTCATCAGGATGGCGCGCTTGCCGTCAACCCGGACGATATTGGTCTGCGGCGGAAAGCCATCACGCACATGGGCGACGTCACGAACATAAATCACCGCACCGTTGACTGAGCGGATAGGCAGGTTGTTGAGCTGATCAACGATCGTCGGCGCGGAGTTTGTCTCTACCGCGTACTCCCAGCGATCGATCTTCATGGTGCCGGAAGGCACGATCAGGTTCTGCGCGCCGATGGCATTCACAACGTCCGGCGGCGAGAGGCCCTTGGCCTGTAGCGCGTGCAGATCGATATCGACTTGAATCTGGCGCTGCTTTCCGCCGTAGGGATACGGCGTTTGCGCGCCTTCAATCGTGGCGAGCTGCGTGCGGATGGTGTTCGTGGCGAGGTCGTTGAGCTGTTGCTCGTTCAGTCCTTCGCCAGAGAGGCCCAGTTGCAACACCGGCACGCTCGATGCGTTGAACTGAATGATGAAGGGCGGATTTGTACCCGGGGGCAACTGCCGCAGCTGCGTCTGGCTGATCGAAGTGACCTGCGCGACGGCGCTGGCGATGTTTACGTTGGGCTGAAAATAAACCTTGATGATGGCGATGCCGTTGAGCGACTGCGACTCGATGTGCTCAATGTCATTGACCGTGGTGGTCATGCCGCGTTCGCTGTTGAAGACGATGCGGTTTGCCATCTCCTGCGCGGAGAGGCCGGTGTATTGCCAGACCACGGTAACAACAGGGATGTTGATGTTCGGAAAGATATCCGTCGGCATCGACTCGATGCTGTAAGCGCCAAGGATAAGAATCAGAAGCGCAAAGACGGCAAACGTATAGGGCCGCCGCAGCGCAAGCCGGACAATCCACATCATAGGGCTGGTACTCGCTCCTCCAGCAAAGCTGCGAAACCGTGGTGCAGCCTGGTTTCAGTTGAGTCTATTGTGCCCGTTCTGCTCATGCAGGCCAGTCGCGTGATCTCAGGCGCCGTGGTTGAAGGAGAACTCCTCCCAAGGGCTTGCGGATGACCGCTCGCGCTGAGTCACAGTTGCAAAGAGCGCCGCTCTGTGGCAACGATCAGCTGAAAATACAATGGTAGACGACGCGACTCCTGCCGCAACGGCGTGAATGAGCACATGGTCCACAGGCCTGTTAAAAAGACGCCTCAGGGTGCCTTAAAGATGCACAAGGGCCCCACCGCCATCTCAGAATACGAGCCCCTTAGAGCTGCTCAAATACAAACCCGCTTCTGGAGTTGTGTTTAGTCCGCTATGCCGCGGCCATGGCAATGATGGCGACACAGACTCCCACAGCCAGACTCAGCGGATCGCGCATGGCGAAGATAACCGGGTCGTCATCCAGTTCGCCGCGCGAGGCCAGCAGCCAAACCCGATTTAGCCAATAAACCAAAAATGGCACGATCAGCCATAGTCGGTCGGGTGGCCGTAAAGGGCGTCGACGTCAGGCCGCGTATGTAGAGCGAAAGCACCAGCACGGCCGCGTAAGCGCTCGAGGTGCCGAATGCGCGAATCTGCTCCAGGTCTGAGACCAGGTACCCGCGGCCGGGCGTCGCCGCCAGACCACGCTCGCGCAGATTTTCAAGCTCGCTGAAGCGCTTGACCATGGCCAGCGAGAGAAACAGAAAGCTCGAAAAACCAGCTAGCCAGGGCGAGATATACGTCGCTGTGGCCGCACCGCCGGCCAGCATCCTCAGCGTGTAAAGGCCGCTGAGCACCAGCACGTCCACGATGGCAAGACGCTTCAAAAAGAAGGAGTAGGCCGCCGTTGTAAGGATGTAAGCCAGCAGCCAGAAGGCAAATTCCCGATCGAGGAGCGGCAGCAGGGCCGCCGACGCACACGCGAGCAGCAGCGCGACAACCATCCCGATCGAGACAGGCAAGTCACCGGAGGCAAAAGGCCGAAACTTCTTGGTCGGGTGACGGCGGTCGCTCTCGATATCCAGCAGATCGTTGACCAGGTAATTAGCCGACGCTACAAAGCTGAAGCAGAAGAAGGCCGCAACCACGGCTTCAACCAGGCCTGCGGCGAAGATCGTGCGAGAACAGCAGTGGCGCCGCAAGCAGCAGATTCTTGGCCCACTGATGAATCCGAATGGCCTTGATCAGGGTGCGGCCGAGCGGTCGCTGATCGATGAAAGTCTGGGCGACCACGACCCGTTTCATCGCGCAGCGCCATCGTGAGTCCACGCGTCGGGTTGGCGACCATCGCTTCCCCGGCTTTCTCGAGCATCGGCAAGTCGGCGCGGCGAGTTGCCCATGTAGTCGAAAGCGCCGAAACGCTGTTCCAGGCTGGCTAGCTTATTGGCGTGAGTCAGATTTGTGACGCCGTCCGAGGCCAGTACTCCATCGAAGATTCCAAGATGCGCAGCGACGCGATTGGCCAGCCCGCTATCAGCGCCGGTTGCCAGATAAATCGGCCGGTTCTCGGCGCTCCGTTCCGTCTGTAAGTAACGAAGCAGTGTGGCGTTATAGGGCAGATGCGCGATCGTCGAGTGGGGCGCGGCGGATGCCACCTCGCTCTTGAGGGCAGCGCGGCCGCGGGCCAGCCAGAAAGGCACTTGACAGG
Organism: uncultured Acidobacteriaceae bacterium; assembly: GCA_963832465.1. Classification (GTDB taxonomy): domain Bacteria; phylum Acidobacteriota; class Terriglobia; order Terriglobales; family Acidobacteriaceae; genus Telmatobacter. The sequence continues at coordinate 63,054 of CAWHUJ010000013.1, read as the reverse complement.
CCTGCGCCGGTGCCGCCGCGCCAGCAGCCAAAGGCATCGAAGAGGTGTCGGATTTGACCAGTGAGCCATCGAGATCGACGCAAAGCGGGTGTCCTGAATAGGTTGACTCCGCTATGGCAGTACTCACCGGCAATGAGGTCCCTCGGATAGCAGAATCCTGTTCCGTGTTGCCCCGGGATTACTCATCCAGGGCTGAGAAAGATGGAGAAGCGAGCAACAAGACGGGCGGATGCGTCAAAGTGAGCGCGGATTCAATCTAGTGAGATTATATTGGATTTCTGCAGCGATCGACTTTCTTTAGCGGGTTGAAGCGGATGCCGTAAGGATTCAAAGCGCGGCCCGAAAAGGGCAGCGGTTCAGCCATGGGACGCGAAACCTTTAGCTCCGGTTATGCGTCCTAAAATCGAGTAGGCGTGCCACATCGAGCAGCGGTGGATTTTCGATATCCGGCCGCATTCTAGGCACTTGCGAGAAAGAAGACTTCAGAGAAGCAAACCATGCCAATCCAAGACACTACTGAGATTCACCGACCCAGCCTGGGAGCCTCCGCGCCTCCGCCGCCCGCCCGCAGAGGAAATCCCGCCCTTCGCGCGCTCGTATACATCGTGCTTCTGGCGGTCGTGGGATTCGTCGTCTGGAGAATCTATCAGAACCATGAAGCAGCGAAAGCGCAGAGCGCGAAGCAAGCGGCGGCATTGATGAATAGGCCCGTGCCGGTGCAGGTCGTGCCGGTGCAACAGAAGCCAATGCCGATCTATCTCACCGCGCTGGGCACTGTCATGCCCTACATGAGCGTGACGGTGAAGGCGCGGGTTAACGGCCAACTGCTGCCCGTGAAATTTACCGAGGGCCAGGAAGTGAAGCAGGGCCAGACGATCATGGTGATCGACCCCAAGCCCTACCAGGCCGCACTGGATCAGGCCAAAGGCACACTTGCGCATGATGAGGCTCTGCTGAAGAACGCGCAGGCCGAATATGCGCGCTACAAGGCGCTCTATGCAGCGGGCGTGGTTTCAAAGGAAACGCTGGATGCGACGAGGCCACGCAGGGCCAGTACCAGGGCGCCATCGAATCAGACAAGGCAGCGATTGAGAACGCGCAGTTGCAGTTGAACTGGTGCTACATTCAGTCGCCGATCAACGGCAAAATCGGGCTGCGGCTGGTGGATCCCGGCAACATCATCACGGCGAACACGACCAATCTTGTGATCATCAACCAGTTCAGGCCGATCGCGGTTTACTTCACGCTGCCTGAAAATCAACTGCCCCAGGTGCTTCAGAAGCTGAAGGCAGACAAGCGCTGCCGGTGGATGCCTATGACCAGGCGACGTGCAAAAGCTGGCAGACCGGCCAACTGCTGACAGCCGACAACCAGATCGACACGACCACCGGCACTGCACAAGCTGAAAGCTGTCTTCAACAACGAAAACGAGGCACTGTTTCCGAACCAGTTTGTGAATATCCACCTGGTGATGGAAAACCGCCCAATGCGCTGGTGGTTCCTTCTGCGGCCATCCAGAGCGGAGTGCAGGGATCGTTTGTGTGGACCGTGGATACCGACGACAAAGGGACCACAATCGCCAAGATGCGAGCCGGTGAAAGTTGCGCTTGCTCAGGGACAGATGACCATTCTGGACAGCGGGTCCTGCTGCGGAACCGAATGTGGTTGTGGATGGAGCGGACCGGTTGCGCCCAGGGGGCAGATCGTGACCGTTGCCGCAGCCAAGCGACCGGCAGCGCGACGAGTCAGGGCGGTCAGAATTCGGACGAGGGAGGATTGCCACGACCCCGGCGATTCGAACTCGGATGCCCAGCGCAGGCGAACAAACGGTCAAAGGAGCAGCAGTGAGCAGTGAGTCCTTCCCGGCCCTTTATTCTGCGCCCGGTAGCGACGTCCTGCTGATGGCAGCTATTCTTGCTTGCGGGCTGGCGTGGCTATACAGCAGCTGCCGGTTTCAGCTTTGCCTGAGGTGGATTACCCGATCATTCAGGTGCTGACGTTTTATCCCGGCGCCGGGCCCAGAGGTGATGGCCTCGTCCGTGACGGCGCCGCTGGAGCGCCAGTTCGGCCAGATGCCGGGGCTGAAGCAGATGACTTCAGTGAGTTCGGGCGGCGGCTCGGTGATCACGCTTGAATTCAACCTGGACGAAAACATCGATGTGGCCGAGCAGGAAGTCCAGGCCGCGATCAATGCGGGCAACAGCTTTCTGCCTACCGATCTGCCCAATCCTCCGATCTACAGCAAGGTGAATCCCGGCCGACGCGCCCATTATGACGCTGGCGCTGACGTCCGATTCGCTGCCGCTGGATCAAGATTGAGGACGCAGCCGACACCAACCTGGCGCAGAAGATTTCGCAGGTAACGGCGTAGGTCTGGTTTCGATCGCAGGCGGGCAAAAGCCTTCCGTGCGCGTCCAGGCTAATCCCGACCCAACTGGCCGCCTACAACCTGAGCCTGGAGGATCTGCGCACAGCGCATTGCAGCGGCCAATGTGGACCAGGCCAAGGGAACGCTGAACGGCACGCGCCAGTCGTACACGATCGGCGCGAACGATCAGTTGACTTTCGAGCGCGCGACTACAAGCCGGTGTGATCGCGTACCGCAACGGCGCGCCGGTGCGCGCATCCGATGTGGCCACGATTGTGGATGCCGCGGAGAACAACCAGCAGGCCGCGTGGATGAACCAGTACCCCGGCGGTGATCGTGAACATCCAGCGCCAGCCGGGCGCCAACATCATTGCGGTGGTGGACCGCATCAAGAAGCTGCTGCCGCAGTTGCAGACCAGCCTGCCGGCCGTCCGTCCAGGTGAAGGTGCTCACCGACCGCACCATCGACCATCCGCGCTTCGGTAAAGGATGTGGAATTTGAACTGATGCTCACCATCGCCCTGGTGGTGATGGTCATCTTCCTGTTCCTGCGCAACCTCGCGGCCACGATCATTCCCTCGGTCGCAGTGCCGCTGTCGATTGTGGGCACCTTCGGCGTGATGTACCTGCTGGGCTACAGGCTGAACAACCTGACGCTGATGGCGCTGACCATCTCCACCGGCTTCGTGGTGGATGACGCCATCGTGATGATCGAGAACATCTCGCGCTTCATTGAAGAGGGCATGAGCCCGATGCAGGCGGCGCTGAAGGGCAGCGAGCAGATCGGCTTCACGATCATGTCGCTGACCGTCTCGCTGATTGCGGTGCTCATTCCGCTGCTTTTCATGAGCGATGTGGTGGGCCGGCTGTTTCGCGAATTCGCCATTACGCTGGCCGTCACGATTCTGGTTTCGGCCGTCGTTTCGCTGACGCTGACGCCGATGATGTGCTCGCGCATCCTCAAGGACAAGGCGCACGCCAAGCAGACGCGTTTCTACCACTGGTCAGAGAACATCTTCAACTCGATCATCGCGTCGTATGGACGCGGCTTAAAGGTAATCCTCGCGCATTCCGGTTCATCACACTGCTGGTAACGATCTCCACGTTTGTGGCGACCGTGCTGCTCTTCATCGTCGTTCCCAAGGGCTTCTTCCCGGTGCAGGACACGGGCGTAATCCTGGGCATCAGCGAAGCGCCGCAGACGGTAAGCTTTACCAGCATGGCGCAGCGCCAGCAGCAGCTGGTCGACGTCATACTTGCAAGATCCCGCCGTAGACAATGTGTCGTCCTTCATTGGCGTAGACGGAACCAACACCACGCTGAACTCCGGGCGCATTCAGATCACTCTCAAGCCGCTCGATGAGCGCAAAGCTCTCGGCCACTGATGTGATTCGCCGCATGCAGGCGAAGGTGAACGACGTCGACGGCATCCAGCTCTTTCTGCAGCCACTGCAGGACCTGACCGTTGAAGACCGGGTGAGCCGTACGGAGTTCCAATACGCGCTCGAAGATCCCGACCAGAACGAGCTGGCTTCCATATACTCGCAAGATGGTGCAGGAGCTGAGCAAAGAGAAGGACCGTCACCGATGTGGCCAGCGATCTGCAGGACCAGGGGCTCGGCGCGCAGCTGGTCATCGATCGCGATACCGCAGCACGGCTCGGCATTGCGATGGCCGATGTGGACAACACGCTTTATGACGCATTTGGCCAGCGCCAGGTCTCGACCATCTTCACGCAGCTCAATCAGTATCACGTGGTGATGGAGGTCGGAGCCGAATTTCCAGACCGACCCATCGACGCTGAACAATCTCTATGTGAAATCCGGCAACGGAACGCAGGTTCCGCTGAGCATGCTGGCGCACTGGGAACAACGCACGCCCAACTCGCCATCGGGCATCAGGGCCAGTTCCCCTCGACGATCATCAGCTTTAATCTCGCGCCGGGCAAGGCGCTGGGCGACGCCGTGCGACGCGGTGAAAGATGTGGAGCAGCGCATCAGACTGCCGACCGCAGTCAACGCCAGCTTCCAGGGCACCGCCGCGGCATTTCAGACCTCGCTAGCCAACGAGCCGATCCTGATTCTGGCCGCGCTGATCACGGTGTATATCGTGCTGGGCGTTCTGTACGAAAGCTACATCCATCCCATCACGATTATTTCGACGCTGCCCTCGGCGGGTGTAGGCGCATTGCTGGCCTGCTGATCACGCGCGAGGAGTTCAGCGTAATCGCGCTCATCGGCATCATTCTGCTGATTGGCATTGTGCAGAAGAACGCCATCATGATGATCGACTTTGCCCTGCAGGCCGAGCGCAGCTGAAGGCAAGACCGCCGAAGACGCGATCTTCCAAGCTTGCCTGCTGCGCTTCCGGCCGATCATGATGACGACGATGGCCGCGCTGCTGGGCGGCTTGCCGCTCGCACTGGGTGGCGGCGTCGGGGCGGAACTGCGCAGGCCGCTTGGCATCAGCATCGTCGGCGGGCTGATCGTTTCGCAATTGCTCACGCTCTTCACGACCCCGGTGTCTACCTCTACTTCGACAAGCTGGCAAAGCGCATGCGGCCGCAGACCGAAGCAGAGTATGAAGGCCATCCTGTGAGTGCGGATTGAGGTGAATTGACGCGATGCATCTTCTCCGCACCATTTATTCGACGGCCGGTGGCCACGACCCTATTGAGTTTGGCTCTGCTCATAGCGGGCTCCGTTGCGTACTCAGGATTGCCTGTCGCGTCGCTGCCTGACGTTGACTTTCCTGTTATCGGCGTTGGCGCCGGGCTTCCGGGCGCCAGCCCTGAAACGATGGCGTCGGCGGTTGCTACGCCACTTGAGCGTCAATTCGGACGCATAGCCGGCGTCAATCAGATGACGTCGTCGAGTTCGCTGGGTTCGGCGTCCGTGGTCTTGCAGTTTGACCTGAACCGCAATATCGACGCCGCGGCGCGCGACGTGCAAGCCGCCATCAACGCCGCACGTAGTCAATTGCCTGCCTATCTGCCGCAAAATCCCAGCTATCGCAAAGCGAATCCCGCGGACGCGCCGATCCTGATTCTTACGTTGACCTCGGATGTTGTGCCGAAGCCCGAGATCTACGACATGGCCGACTCGATTCTTTCGCAGAAGATCGCGCAGATCTCCGGCGTGGGGCAGGTCTTTGTCGGCGGCACATCGCAGCCGGCGGTGCGAGTCGAGCTGAATCCCATGCAGTTGGCTAATACCGGTCTGGGGTTGGAGGCAGTTCGAACCGCCCTCTCCAATGCCAATGCAAATCGGCCAAAAGGTGCCCTGCAGGATGCAACGCACCGCTGGTCGATCAGCAGCAACGACCAGATCTTCAAGGCCCCCGATTACCAGAACATCATCGCGGGCTACAACCAGCAAACCGGTGCGCCGGTGCGTGTCGCTGATGTTGGCACGGTAACCAATTCGGTTGCCGACCTGCATACGGCGGGTGTCTCAGGGATCAATACGGCAACGGGCCCCCCTGCCAAGCTAAAGAGCGCGGTGCTGGTGATTGTTTTCAAAATGCCCGGCGCCAACGTGATCTCCACGGTCGATAGTGTGCTGGCTGAACTTCCCAGGCTGCAGGCAGAGATTCCTCCAACGATCAAGATCGATGTCGCGGTAGACCGTACAACCACGATCCGCGCAAGCGTGCGCGACGTTGAAATTTCACTCGTCATCAGCGTGCTGCTCGTGGTGCTGGTCGTCTTCCTCTTCCTGCGCGAGGTTTGGGCCACCATCATTCCATCGGTCGCTGTGCCGTTGTCTCTGGTGGGCACCTTCGGCGTGATGTACCTTTTGGGCTACTCGATCGATAACTTGTCGCTGATGGCGCTGACCATCTCGACCGGGTTCGTTGTAGACGATGCGATTGTTGTCATCGAAAACATCACGCGTTATCTCGAAAAGGGCGAAACTCCGTTTAACGCGGCGATGAAGGGATCGCAGGAGATTGGCTTCACGGTGCTCTCGATGAGCACATCGCTCATCGCGGTCTTCCTTCCGATTCTGCTGATGGGGGGCATCGTCGGCAAGCTATTCCGGGAGTTTGCGGTAACGCTATCGGTAGCGATTGCAGTTTCATTGCTGGTGTCGCTCACTACGACGCCAATGTTGTGCGCAAGATTCCTGAAGTCGCGCGACGAAGTGCGCCATGGCGTCTTTTATCGCGCGAGTGAACGGGCTTTCAACTGGCTGCACGAGGAATACGGCCTCGCGCTGCGCTGGGTGCTCCGGCATCAATGGCTAATGCTGCTCGTGGTGCTTGGCACGGTTGTGCTGAACGTCTACCTCTTCATGATCGTTCCCAAGGGCTTCTTCCCGCAGCAGGATACGGGCCGCCTTGGAGGAACCACTCGTGCGGCGCAGGACATCAGCTTCCCCGCGATGCGTGACAAGCAGCGGGAACTCGCGCAGATGGTGCTCGATGATCCTGCAGTGCTTTCAGTAACCGCGTTTGTGGGCGGTGGTGGGCCCGGCGGTGGAAGCACCAACGTGGGCCGCATGTTCATCAGCCTGAAGCCGTCGGGTGAGCGCAAAGACGCCAAAGGTCACGTTGTGACTGGCGATATGGTGGTGAACCGTCTGCGCAGCAAATTGACCAGCGTGCCGGGCGCAACACTGTTTCTGCAAGTGCAGCAGGAGTTCCAGATTGGTGGCCGCGGCGGAGACGCGCAATATCAATACACACTTTCAGACGCGGACTTGCAGGAACTGAATCTGTGGGCTCCGCAGCTGATGGCGCGGATGCGTTCCATGCCGGAGCTGCGCGATGTATCAACCGATCAGCAGGATCAGGGACTCGCGGCCAATCTGGTGATCAACCGTGACATGGCATCGCGCCTTGGTGTGACTCCATCATCGATTGATGCCACCTTGTACGACGCATTTGGACAACGCGAAGTGTCCACAATGTATACAGGCCTGAACCAGTACTTCGTGGTGATGGAGGTCGACCCTCAGTACCAGCTCAGCCCCGATGCGTTGAACAACATCTACGTAAAGTCGGCCGCGCAGGGAGCCACAACGGCAATGCCGGCTACGGTCACGGCAGCCAGCACCTCGCAGACAGCGCCGGTTGCCGCAGCCACAGCTGCAACCACGACACCGGCTACGACTGCACTCAGTGGAGGGACTGCGGTCCTGACCACTGCGAATGGCAGCATGGAAGTGACTTCGACGGGAACCACTTCGCTCCTTGGTTCGGCGGCCAGTGTGAATCCCGTGCTGGCAGGAACATTGACGGGGGCCAGCGCTGCGGCGGCCGGTCCTTCCACTGCGAGCAGCGCGGAAGCAGCAGCCACCAGCGCGGCCGTTCCCGCAACAACCACTACGCCGACTGCGAACGGGACAATGATTCCGCTCTCCGCCATCGCACACTTCTCACCGCAGCGAACTTCCCTGGCGGTGAATCACCAGGGGCAGTATCCCTCGGTTACGCTTAGCTTCAACCTCGCTCCGAATGTGTCGTTGGGGCAAGCCGTCACTGCGCTTGAGAATGTGCAGCGCGATATGGGCATGCCGAGCAATATCCATGCCAGCTTCCAGGGCACGGCTCAGGCTTTTCAGGACTCGCTGCACAATGAGGTTTGGCTCATCCTGGCGGCCCTGGTTGCGGTCTATATCGTACTGGGAATTTTGTACGAGAGCCTGATTCACCCGCTTACGATTCTTTCCACGCTGCCGCCCGCCGGCGTCGGAGCGATCCTTGCTCTATTGCTGACGGGAATAGACCTCAGCATCATCGCCCTCATTGGCATCCTGCTCCTGATCGGCATCGTGAAGAAAAACGCCATCATGATGATCGACTTTGCGCTGCAGGCTGAGCGCGACCAGGGGCTGCCGCCGGTCGAAGCGATCTATCAGGCCTGCCTGTTGCGCTTCAGGCCGATCATGATGACGACGATGGCAGCGCTCTTCGGCGGCCTGCCACTCGCGATAGGAATGGGCGTTGGCTCCGAACTGCGCCAGCCACTAGGTGTCACGATCGTAGGTGGATTGATCGTTTCGCAGGCGTTAACGCTGCTCACCACGCCGGTGGTCTATCTCTTCTTTGACCGACTGCAGTGGAAGGTTATGAAGCTGCATCGGATCGGCTCTGAACTGGAAGGGCAGGCGCAGCAGGGCGACTAGCGTCTTCGCAGCCACGTTGCCGACGCCCCCAGAATCGGCCAGTTTGCGATCGAACCCCTTAATCGCGCTCTTAGCCAGCGCTGAGTGCTATCTTGGCTTCAGCACCCTATACCTAGAACTTCTCTCATGTAGATCAGGGTCCCCGTGCGCTGGAGGAATCGTGGGAATTCGATCTTGGCTTGATCGAAATTCAAATCTTTATTACAGGTTGTGTTGTTTCGTTTTGTTCTTCGTGGCTGCATCTGCCGCCTTCGCCGGGTTTTACGATAAATCCCACTTTCGCGAAGCCAACGTTCGCGGCGACTGGTACGAAACCGGCTTTCAGGAAATGCTGAATAAGACGGCCAAGAAGCCGTATATCTATCGTCGCTTCCTGCCGGACACAATCAACGGGATCGATGCTGCGACGCCGCAGAAGATCAAAGATTACCTCTACCATCACCAGGCGTCGGGTCTCGATGCCTACATCATCGCGATCGCCTCTTCTCCCACTGCGCAGAACAAGACGTATTTCTATCGCTACCAGCTGATGTACATCATCACGTTCGGCTTCGTGCTGCTGTCGGTGTATGCGATCTACATGGTTTGCCGCGTGCTGCAGGTCCCTCCGCCGGCGGCTGCACTTACTGCAGTGCTCTTCATCCTGCTTGTGCCATATTTTCAGCTGCCTGCCGGATTCTCATACGACTACGTCGAGCTGACTCTGATGTGCGTATCGGTGACGATGGCCCTGAAGTTCGACTGGTACTGGCTGATTCCAGTGGCGGCGCTGGGCGCATGGAACAAAGAGTCATTCCTGCTCTACATCCTGTGCCTCTATCCATTTCTGCGACAGCGAAACTCGCGCAGGGCGACGATCGTTGGGATCGCGACGCTCTTTCTCCTCTGCGCAGGCATTTACCTGTATATGCGGGTGCGATACGCGCAGAGCGCAGGCACGAGCGTGATCCCCCAATTCCAGGATCAACTGAACGACCTCACTCTGCGAAGCTTCCTCTGGCCCTTGGACGAAACCTACGGAGTGCGTGTGCCACGCGTTGAAGGGGCGCTGGCGATTCCTCTGATTGTGTGGACCGTGTGGCGTGGATGGAAGAAGCTCTTCTCCCACAGTGAAGCTGCACGCCAAAATCGCCGCCGTCATCAATTTTCCTTTGTTCATTCTCTTCTGCACGCCCGGCGAAATGCGGGATCTAAGCCTTCTCTATCTCACGTTCATCCTGATCATGGCTCTGAATTTGAACGAGTGGATCGAAATCGCGCAGAAGAGCGTTCCGACCGGGACAAACAGCGAACGGTGGCTTGCGCAGAGTCTCGATACCGCCGACGACACTCGCAAAGAAGCAGTCCACAGCTCGTAGCCAACCCATCCGCGGAAGGGCCGGCTTACTTAGTCCGCGTACGCTGCTTCTTCCACCTTCAGCGGCTCGGGCAGGCGAATCGGGTAGTAGGCGTTGCGCATGTACTGGTAGACCATGCGATTCGTGTTGAAGTAGGAGCCGTTGAACGCCAAGGTAGTCCGCATGAGCCGTGCCCACTTCTCGGGAGAATCGCGATAGAGCGGGACCACAGAGTTCTCAAGTTTGCTGTAAAGAGAGTTCGCCTCTTCGTGGTCGTCCGCACCGTCTTCGATCGCCCAGCCCGTCACGCCTTCAATGCACCCCTCGATCCACCATCCATCCAGAATAGAGAGGCTGGGCACGCCGTTGAGCGCCGCCTTCATGCCGCTGGTGCCTGAGGCTTCGTAGGGACGGCGAGGAGTGTTGACCCACACGTCCACACCCGCGGTGAGTAGAGCTCCGAGATCCCACGCATAGTTTTCCAGATAGACAATGCGAAGAGTATCGCTGGAGAGCTTATGCGCCATATCCACGACCTCGTGAATCAGCTGCTTGCCGGGGAAGTCCTGCGGGTGAGCCTTCCCGGCGTAGAGAATCTGCAGCCCCCCGGCTTCCGCCGCAATTTTGAGCAAGCGATCAGGGTCGGTGAAGAGCAGGGTAGCGCGCTTGTAGGTTGCCGCACGCCGCGCAAAGCCGAGAGTCAGCACGCGGGGATTGAGCACGAGCCCTGTGCGCGAAGCAACTTCAGTCAGAAGCGCTTCCTTTGAACGTGCGTGAGCGTCAAGAATTTCCTTCTCAGCCAGGTCGATTACGTTGCGCACGTAAAGGTTGTCGCGGCGCCATGATGGAATATGCGCGTCGAGCACCTGTTGGAAGGGAACTGAGATCCACGTCGGCGCGTGTACGCCGTTGGTGATCGAGTCGATCGGGAACTCAGGGAACATCTCGCGGGAGACTTTTCCGTGCTGCAGCGCGACGCCGTTGGCATAGCGTGAAAAGCGCAGCGCGAGCAGCGTCATATTCAGCAGCCCATCGCGGAAGCAGCCGAGTTTCTCCAGTCGGGCCGCGCGATCGCCACCCAGGATACGCATCGCCTGCTCCATCGAGAAGCGGTCATGTCCTGCGGGCACAGGCGTGTGCGTGGTGAAGACGCACTTGCGCCGCACTTGGTTGATGTCCGCTTCAGTGGCTGTGCCAAGCGGACCGCCGCCGAGCTGGCTCTCAAGAAGCGCCTGTGTCAGCAGAGCAGCGTGTCCCTCGTTCATGTGATAAACGTTTACCGTCAGGCCGAGGGCACTGGCCATGCGCACACCGCCCATGCCGAGAATGATCTCCTGCTCGAGGCGATAGTTGGTGTCGCCGCCGTAAAGATGGTCGGTGAGTCCGCGATCCCAGCCGGAGTTGCCGTCAAGGTCGGTATCGAGCAGATAGATCGGCACGATATGTCCGGCTCGCCCGACGAGTTCATAGCGCCAGGCTCGGACGGTAACCACGCGCTCCTCGATGGCAACGGTGATCCGGGCTTCCTGCTCCTTGCAAAAGTCTGAGGGATTCCAGGGCTGAACCTCTTCGGTCTGCTCGCCCGTGGCATTCAAATGCTGCTGAAAGTAGCCCTTGCGATGCGCGAGAGTAAATGCCACGACTGGAAGGCCGAGATCGGCTGCAGAGCGCAGCGTGTCGCCTGCAAGCATGCCCAGGCCGCCGGAATATGTAGGCATCGCTGGGTTGATCGCAATCTCCATCGAGAAGTAAGCGACCAGGCCGGAATTTGGAGATGTCTCGTTGGGAAAGAAGCTATTCGAATCCTGCATCTGGTATGTCTCTCTGCGGCTTAAACACAGACCTCTGGATCAAGGCCCGCAATCATAAAAATAGGAGCGGGCAGTGCGGAATCGGTGAATCTATAAGCCCACCCGAGCTCTAAGCGATTTTAGCAAGAGAAACGGGCGCTCGTTGCCGGTGTGGGAACGAAGCAAGCTACGCCGGAGTAACAGGTTGGCGATCAGGTCTGAAAGCATGCGGTTGCCGGAATTCATCCAATGAGGGCTTGGTGCTGCGGCAACTTGCGGGCACCCCCTGATGCGTGACAGATAAAGACTTGCGGCACAATGCCCGTTTCGGTGGCGTAGCGGGCAGCGAGCGCTTCTGAGAATTCGGCGGCATGCTCGCGTTTCACGAGATTAATGGTGCAGCCGCCGAAGCCGCCACCGGTAAGCCGGGCGCCGATCAGGCCGGGAAGATCCTGCGCCAGGGCCACCATTGTGTCGGCCTCAATGCAACTGGCTTCGAAGTCTTTGCTGTAGCTCACGTGGGCCTCTGCCATCAGGCGTCCAAGCTTCGCAAGGTCATGGCCCATCAGCGCTTCAGCGGCGGCCACGGTGCGCGTGTTCTCTGAGATGATATGCCGCGCGCGCTTCAGCGCATTAGTGCTCATCTCAGAGCCCCAGGTGGCGAGGTCGTTGAGGTTGGCATCGCGCAAAAAGCGGACCTCCGGACGGTGCCGGGCGATCACGGCCGTCGCTTCTTCCACCTCTGCGCGTCGCGTCGCATATTCGCCGTCTGCGACGGAATGCTTGACCATTGTGTTCGCGATGACCAGGGCGACGTTGTGGGGAATGGGTGCAAGCTTGAAACTGAGGTCGCGGCAGTCGAGCAGCAAGGCATGATCCTCCGCGCCGTTCGCTGAGATGAACTGGTCCATGATGCCGCTCTTTGCACCCACGAATTCGTTTTCTGCGCGCTGGCAGAGGCGGGCCAGCACGGGGCCGGGATAAGAGACACCAAGCAGAGATGTGACTGCCAGCGCGGTGGCAACTTCGACGGAGGCAGAGCTTGAGAGACCGGCTGCAAGGGGCACATCGCCCCAGAGGGTGAGACTGAAACCGGGAATCGTGTGACCCTCGCCTGCGAGCACCGAGAGAACGCCGAGAGAGTAGTCAGTCCAATGATCGGTGCGTGCCTGCGGCAGGGCTTGAGCATCGAACGTACGGCCGTCGCCCGGATAATTTTCAGAGTAAAGCACGACTTTGCCGTCGCTGCGCGGTGAGATCGCGGCGAGGGTCGCGAAGTCAATAGCCGCGGGCATCACAAAGCCTTCGGCGTAGTCGGTGTGTTCGCCGATTAGATTCACCCGGCCTGGCGCGACAAAGATTTCCGGTTTTGCCTTGAAGCGGTCCAGGTGCAAGGCGTGCAGTGTTGCAGAGTCATGCATAACTTTGGTTCCAGCCTAAATCATTTCAATTTCGAGTGACATCGACCACGATGCAGTCTGGCCGGGCTCAAGCGAGCGCGACCATGGTCCTGATTGAGCGAGAGAATCAACTGGTGCCGTTGCAGGCTCGAGCGCCACGCAATTTTGCTTAGGGCCGGGGCGATCGGGCCATCCGCCATAACAAAGCCAGAGGCCCAGGTAAGGAGTGATGGCCGTGTTGAACGTAATGCGAAGGCGCACGCCCGCGCGTGGGCGATGCAGCTCGCACCAGTTGTCGTCACGTGTGAGAGCGGCGGTAAAGAGTTTGTCACCGGTGCCGGAAGTGGGCGGATGCACGACGCTGAGATCGGCGCGGATCCCGTTTGCGAGAGTTGTACGCGGCCAGGAGACACTGTCGTTAGTCTTGCCAAGACGATTGCCCGCGGAGCCTTCGACGCGAAGAGTGCCGACTGAATGGGGAAGCACAATGGCGTCTCCGGGATCGACAGCAAAGAGCGGATGAGCGGCCCATGACCACGGCACAGGATACGAACCGGAGTTGCTCAGTTTGTAGCTGAGGCGAAGCTGCCAGCCATTCTCGGCTTCATCCAGAATGATTGTGCGCTCGAGCCCAAGAGGAAGCGAGAAGCAACTGCCGCGAAGCGTCGAGGAGGAGACAGGTTGCCAGGCCAGGCGCCAGAGATCGCCATGGTCGGGCACCTGGGCAGAGCCGGCACTTGTTTGCACTGTGCAGGCCGCCACCGAGGGCAGGCACTCGTCCCACCCGCTTGCATCGCTCTCAGCGAAAGCCATTGTGCGTGATCGCGGTGCAAGGGACGCGAGAGGCTGCTGCAGCAGTTCGTGATCGTTGACGCGGAGTGAGCTGATTTTGCCGCCGAGATGCGGCAGAACGGTGGCGGAACAAGCGCCGGCGCGGATGACAACGTTTTCTTCCTGGCCCGCCATTTGGCGCGGATTCATCATTTGTTCCTCAAGTCCGCAGGGATTACGAGATGGCCTTCGTCAACTTGCCCCAGATGTTGTCGAGCCACTCCTGGTGTTCAGGCTTCATCAGTACTGAGCGGAGACACGTAACAATCCTGTCTCTATGTTCCAGAGACGCTTCTTCAGACCGCTGGAACCAGGAATGGGGCAATTGTACAAGCGCGAGGTGCAGATCGTCTTTGGCGCAGGCCGCAAAAGTTTTCGCGGCGAGATCTGAGGCTGCTTCCAGAGTCGGGGCATTGAGCTTCCAGACGACGATATCCAGCTCAGGTGGCCCCGCCGCGAGAGGAGCGAAACGCGCGTCGCCACGCAGACGGGAATCGAGATCGAGGGCAGCAGAGCGGCCGCGCACGAGACCCCGAGCGAATTCTCCATTAGGCACGAGAGGAAGCAGTTGCTGCGTAGCCCAAAGTGCAACTGCAGCGGCGCCGGCGCGGGAGCACTCGAGGCTGATCTCTCCCAGATGCAGCTCCTTCGAAGTGAAGTAAGTATATGGAGAATCATGCTTGTAGAGGCGTCCGACCGACGGATCGCGCAAGAGAACGCATCCGCATCCGTAGGGCTGTAAACCATGCTTGTGAGGGTCGATGACGATCGAGTCTGCCTGATCGACGACGGCATAGGCTGCGCGCGCGGCTGCGTCAAGTGCGTCGGGTATGAGCCGGAAATATCCGCCGTAGGCTGCGTCGACATGAACGCGGAAGTTGTATCGGCTGCGGAGCGCGAGAATCTCATCCAGCGGATCCACCGCGCCGATGGCGGTGGTGCCCAGCGTGACGACCACCGTGCCGACATCCCCTTTGCGAACCTCGTTTTCAAGCGCTTCAAGATCCATTCGACCGCCGTTGTCAGCGGCAACGGGCGCAAAGTCGAGCTTCAGCACGGCGGAGATGCGCTGGTGGGTGTAGTGGGCCTGCTCGGACGCCACGATCCGCTTGCCCGGTGCGGCACTCACCAGTTGGCCGGCGACCCAGAGCGCTTCCAGATTGGCGATGGTTCCGCTCGACGTGAGATGGCCCAGGAACTCCGTCCAGCCAAACATCCGGGCGATTCCGGCAACGGCCTCGATCTCCATCTCCGAGCTGGCGCGGCCGCCGTCGCGAGCATGGTTATTGGGGTTAATGGCCATGGCCAGCGCGTACGCAGCGCGCGCAGCCGGGTGCGGCGGCTTGAGCATCTGGCCCGCATAAAGAGGATGAAAATAAGGGAAGTTATCGCCCAGCTTTTGCGCGACTTCTTCGAGAATCCGTTCGATGGCCGGCAGATCGATTGCCGGCCGGAACTCCGGCAAAGACCCAAACTCGCGGTCCAAACGCGCCATCGCGCGGTGAAGCAGAGCCGGTACCGGGTCCTCGGGCATGGTCGAATCCCACGCTAACACAGATGTGTCATTCGGTGTAGCGAACTGATTCCATGATGGTTTTGATCGCTCATCGGGAGCAATGCTTACTTCGGTCACAAATTGATGGCGCGGTTTTCCTCAACCAGTGTTACAATCAATCTAGCGTTAGAGCCGAACCGGGCGTGAGCAGTGCTCGCCCAACCAAGCAAGAATTCTGCCAGTGGTCGCTCCGATTCATCCAGCGCAATTCAAAATCAGGAAATACGAACAAAATGGAACAAGGTACCGTGAAGTGGTTCAATGACGCGAAGGGCTTCGGCTTCATCTCGCGCCAGAATGGCGAAGATGTATTTGTGCACTACTCTGCAATCAACTCCAGTGGCTTCAAGAGCTTGCAAGAGGGTCAAGCCGTGCAGTTCAACGTAGTCAAGGGACCCAAGGGCTGGCAGGCTGCCGACGTGCAGCCTCTGTAAGGACCGACCGGATTCAGGCAGAATCCAGCACGTCTAACAAAGCTTGCAACAAGGGCCGGGATTAATTCCCGGCCCTTGTTGCGTTTGGAAGCAGCGTAAACTAGCAGACTCCCGGACGCCGGCCCGCCGCAAAAAGTGCCCATGCTATCCTCGTTACCAGCGGGACTCCCATGCGCAGCCATATCTCAGCCAATATGCCGCCAAAATGCCAGCATCGAAGCGCTGGTCGCGGCAGCGTGTTCGGGGCTATCTTCCCGGGGTCCCCAATGACAGGTCCACGTCATTGGGGTGTGTGCCCGCGCCGCCATCTCCGTGTGCTGCCTACCCGCACTCGACCTAGCCTCTTCGGCGGCGATTAGTACCGGACCGCCGAAGTCCTCGCCTGCCGTCTCGCTCCCTTTTGAGGAGCGAATGAAACCGGACGACCCTTAACCGGGGTCATTGGCCGCGCCCTATTCAATATTTATCGATTGCGGACCCCAGCGGCCACGTAACCAACCGACGAGGAGATACAAGATGACCAAGAGCGAACTGCACGCACAATATGGACCCAGGCTGGTTGGCCCGCTTCCCGGCCCCAAGGCGCAGGCCGCAGTAGAAGCCGATGCGCGGCTCATTTCGCCCAGCTACACGCGCTCCTATCCGCTGGTGGCCAAGCGCGGTCGCGGAACGCGGATTGAAGATGTAGACGGCAACGAGTTTCTGGACTTCGCAGCCGGCATCGCCGTGACTTCGACCGGGCATTGTCATCCTGAAGTGGTGGCCGCAATCCAGAAGCAGGCAGCCGAGCTGATTCACATCTCGGGCACAGATTTTTACGACGAGCACCTGACCGATCTGGCGAGCCGGCTTTCGGCGGTCGCGCCTATGAAGGGGCCGCACAAGTTTTTCTACGGCAACTCCGGCGCGGAGGCGATTGAGTGCGCGCTGAAACTGGCGCGATACCACACAGGCCGGCAGCACATTATCGCCTTCCTCGGCGCATTTCACGGGCGCACCATGGGCGCGCTGTCCCTTACAGCCTCGAAGCCGCAGCAGAAGCGGCGCTTCGCTCCTCTGGTGCCTGGCGTAACGCATGTACGCTATCCCTACGCGTATCGCGGATGCATGGGCGGACCGCAGGAAGAAGAGGCCTTCGCTCTCGGCTGCGCGCGGTACATCGAAGAGAAGCTCTTCAAAACGATTGTCCCGCCCGAAGAAGTAGCGGCGATCTTCGTCGAGCCCATTCAGGGCGAAGGCGGCTACGTTGTGGCGCCGACCAATTTCCTGCGCGAGCTGCGCAAAATCTGCGATCGTCACGGAATTCTGCTCGTTGCCGACGAAGTGCAGTCGGGCGCAGGACGCACCGGCAAGTGGTGGGCAATCGAGCACTCGGGCGTGGAGCCCGATATCGTTTGCATGGCAAAGGGCATCGCTTCCGGCATGCCGCTGGGCGTGTGCATGGCCAAGGCCAGCGTCATGGACTGGGTGCCTGGCTCACATGCCTCTACCTTCGGCGGCAACCCGGTTTCTCTGGCTGCGGCGCTGGCCACAATGGATGTCCTGGAGCGCGAGGGCATCGCCAACGCAGCTAAAGTGGGCGGCAAGATGCTTGCGCGACTCGAAAGCTGGAAGAAGACACATCCTCTGGTCGGCGACGTGCGCGGCCGCGGATTGATGATCGGCATCGAGCTGGTGAAGGACAAGGCGACACGCGAGCCCGCGCAGGCGCTGCGCAATCGCGTCGAAGAGCTTGCCTTCGAACACGGCCTCATGATTCTCGGCTGTGGCGAAACTTCACTGCGGCTGTGCCCGCCTCTCATCGTCAGCGAAGAAGAAGCAACCGTTGCTCTCGACATTCTGGAAGAGGTTCTTACCCAGGTCGAGAAGGAGCACGCGCATGCAGGCGAGCTCGCAACAGCAAACGCGTAGGAAAGCGGGTTGATCTTGAGGCAGGGAAGTGATCGATCCCGAAGAGAGAGTTCCGGTGATGTAGCGGAACTCTCTTTTTTATTTAGCCTGCATCGCTGATTCCATCTCATTCATCTCTTCAGCGCTCAACTTTAGTTCCGCAGCCGCGATGTTCTCTTCGAGATGATTCACTTTTGACGTGCCCGGAATCGGCAACATCACCGGCGAGCGCTGCAGCAGCCATGCCAGCGAAAGCTGCGCGGCAGTGGCGTTGTGGCGCGCGGCAATGCGCGCGAGCGCTTGCGCTGCCGGATGATCTGCCTTCAGTATCTTGCCTGCAGCAATCGGATACCAAGGTAAGAAAGCAATGCCGCGCTGCTCGCACCACGCCAGCGTCTCTTCGTGCCTGCGGTCGGCGAGTGAGTAGCGGTTTTGCACGCTCACAATCGCGACAATCTTCTGTGCCTCAGTGATCTGCTCGGGCGTCACTTCGCTAAGTCCAATGTGGCGAATCTTGCCTTGCTCCTGCATCTTCTTCAACGCGCCAAGGCTTTCTTCAAGCGGCGTGCGCGGATCGATCCGATGCAGTTGATAGAGATCGATGCGTTCAAGCTTGAGGCGGCGCAGGCTCATCTCGACACACTGGATCAGGTAGCCAGCGCGCCCCACGTATTCCGTTTGTGCCGGGCCTTGCCGCGTGATGCCGCCCTTTGTTGCAATAACGAGGCCAGCCGGATAGGGATGCAACGCTTCAGCGATAAGGCGCTCGGCAATATCAGGACCATAAGCGTCGGCAGTGTCAATCAATGTCACACCGAACTCGACAGCGCGCCGCAGCACGCGTCGTGCTTCTTCGGCGTTGTCGGGCTCACCCCAAGCGCCATCACCTACCAGCCGCATCGTGCCATAGCCGAGCCGGTGCATCGGCAGATCATTACCAATAAGAAAAGTGCCGCTCGCCGCGGCCGAGGGCGTACTCATCGCAGCTTTGATGCTACGACAGAGCGAGGCCTTGGAGCCAAGAGCCCCGCCACTCACGTTCTAAGCAACAAGTTTTTCAGAGGTGTCCCAGTTTCGAAGAGCCCATGCAATAAGCTGCATGCGAGAGAGTGGGGGAAGAAGGACTAACAAGAAGAATGGAATTCTAATCACGTTATCCCAGCCAATCCCCGCGCTCGGCCATCTATGCCTTACGAAAGACAATACAACCATCGGAACGGAAAGAAGTAGAGACATGCAGATGCCTCTACTGAAAAGGAAGCGTCGCGCTTCAGTTGAGCTCAGCATTCTAACCAGACGCGTCGCCGCCGCGCCGTGTGCATCGTTGCTCTTCGATTCATCATATTCGGGGAACACGCTTCCGTACGGGTTCCACGGGTTAATCGAGTACCAGAGAGAAATGGCCACCGGGCCAAACACCGCCGCCAAGAGGTAAACCCATGTGCTCGCGACCGGCGAGCCGTAGATACAACCAAACGACACCCCAACAAAAATAACTTGAAAAACTCTTCTGCTATCTTGGTCCAGCATGAACCCCCACCGCGCGGGGAAGCTTCTCTCTAGCGCAGATGCTCCGTGGTGGCGCTTTCTCTCTTTGGTTGGGGCCATAGTTCCTCTTCGGAGATCCGAATGGCTTGGTGTTCATAAGATACTTGCCGGAACTACCTGCTGACGTTGTCTCAGGAAGCCCATGTGCGAATTAAGGGCGGTGCAGCGCAGCCATAGGAATGGCCCTGCTTCGTTGCCGGAACTGCGCCGGTGGAACACTATAGGCGCGTTTGAAGGCGCGATTGAACGCAGCCTCGGAGTTGTAGCCAACATCGAGCGCCACTTCTGCAACGCTCCGCTCACTCGTCTTCAGCTTTTCTGCGCCCAGCTTGAGGCGCCATTCAGTCAAATAGGCGATGGGCGACATCCCCAGAAAATGGCGAAAGCGGTCGGCAAGCCGTGAGCGCGACAGGCCGACCCGGTGTGCAAGATCATCGACGGTCCAGGGATGCGAAGGATTCTGATGGATCAGGGCCAGCGCCTGACCAACACCGGGGTCGCGCGCGCCTGCCAGCCATCCCGTCTGCTGCGGTGGCAGAGAAGTGATGTAGCGGCGTAAAGTCTCCACGAAAAGAACTTCGGAGAGACGTTCGACGACGAGGGAGCTGCCGGCATTCCGCCCGCCGGCTGCGCCAACGGAGAAGCGAATAGAGTTCTCAATCCACCGGCCTGAAGGTTCGTCGGCCAACTGCACGCGCATCAGCGGTGGCAGGCCGGCAAGAATAGTCTGCGAGAGGTGAGGATCGCAGGACATAAATCCGCAAACGAAGTGAGTCGCTTCGCCCCCGCCGCCAAAGCTGACCGGCTTGAGTCCGTCAGCGAGGTTTCCGGCAAAGGTCTTGAACGAGTCGATTGGCGTCGCCGCCCCATTTCCGATGAAGTGAGAATCGCCGTGCGGAAGAATGACAATGTCGCCCGCATGAAGCTCTTCTCGGCGGCCTTCAGGCAGCCACGCCTGCGCCCGGCCCTTGGTGAGGAAATGGAACATGACAAGGTGCCGGACGGGCGGCTTGAGAAACGGCACAATGCCCTCGCGCCCAGACGAACTAAGGCACCAGGGAGCCGAGAACTCCCCGTTGAAGAAGAGTGCCCCCTCAAGCTTGATCGCGCTTAAAACCTCTGATAATGCATCCATTTGGCGTGACTCGAACCAACATTGGGTGTTTGCGGCAAGAAAGTGGGCTTCTCAGTCAAGCAGGGAAAACCGGGGTGCGGCACAGTTGATCCATGATCTTAGAGCATTTTCTCCTTCCCTTGCGATTGAGAAGTGCTGAGCGGGATCAAATCCCCTGAAGAGAGAGATAAAACATGGCTGCATCTGTTGCAATTTCCCCTGCCACCACCGAATTGAATCAACTGAAAGACCGTTTGAAATCAACATGGATGACAGGCGATTACGAAACCTTTGCCCGCTACCTCGAGACGGACGCGCATCTGTTCTTTCGGCGGATTGGTATCGCCTCCGGTACCCGCGTTCTTGACGTCGCATGTGGCGCCGGACAGCTGGCTTTGATCGCCGCTCGAGCCGGAGCGACCGTGACGGGCTGCGACATTGCCACAAACTGGTTGGAACGGGCCGGCGCACGAGCCAGAAGCGAAAATCTCACCGTAACCTTCAAAGAAGGTGATGCCGAGGCCCTGCCCTTCGCTGATGCGAGCTTCGATGTGGTCACGAGCCTTCTCGGTGCCATCTTCGCTCCCCGGCCCGAGCTGGTGGCCGCGGAGCTGAAGCGAGTCTGCCGTCCAGGCGGAAAGGTCGCAATGGCCAACTGGACCGCACACGGCTTCGTGGGGCAGATGTTCAAGGCCATTGCGAAGCACATTGCGCCAAGCGGAATGCCATCCCCGCTGCTCTGGGGCGATGAGGAAATCGTTCGTGAGCGCTTCAGAGGCGGATTTTTCGATGTAAAATGCGCGCCGCGCTTCTACCAGTTCGAGTATCCCTTTCCGCCCGAAGCCGTCGTGCGGTTTTTCCGCGATACCTACGGGCCAATGGCGCAGGCATTTGCGTCACTCGACACGCAAGGCCAACAGAAACTGGAGAAGGAACTCGTCGAGTTGTGGACGAGTCATAACCGGGCCGAAGGCAACGGAACATTGGTGGAATCCGAATACCTGGAGGTGATCGCAATTCGGCAGCCGAGAACGGAAGGCGTTAGTCCAGAACTTGTAAGCATCGACAGCAAACCGCGCAGCCGGCGCGCCGAGCTGCTCGCAGACAGGATCGAAGAGGGTGCTGAGCGTCTTGCCGCATACGCGGAATCCCTGACCGAATCCGAATGGCGAACCCCTGTCATCGAAGGCGGAAAGGCTGGCCGTAGCGTTGGCGTCGTCGTCCACCATGTGGCTTCGATGTATCCAATTGAGGCGGAGGTCGCGCGCGCAATTGCCACCGGCGCGAACGTCACCAGCGTCACCTGGGACCTCGTGCATGGAATCAATGCGAAACATGCCGAAGAACACGCAGAGGCCACAAAGGAGGAAACGCTGGATCTCCTGCGCACCAACAGCGCGAAGTCGGCCGAGGTCGTTCGATTGTTTACCGACGAAGATCTCGACCGTGCTGCTCCCTTTTCACTCAGTTACGGTGCACCAATGACGGCGCAGTTTGTCATCGAGGATCACGCGTTGCGGCATAGCTGGCATCATCTCGCGCGCCTGCGCAAGACCCTCGGCGATCGCATCCCGAGTCCAAAGTCGGTCCTTAGCCAGATTTAGTGCGTCGTGATAACCAGGGGGTCCGGCGCAGAACCGGGCTCTGCCCGTCGACAAACCACATGTGAAGCATTTGGTCAGGGAGGGGGCCTCTTTGCTGCTGTGGCAGTTGCAAGGAGAACCCGCTTGGTTTCCCCTGCAACTGCCCGGATGGCAGCCCCCATCGGACCGCGCTCTTATCGTCCGCCCTCCGCAGCCTGTGCTATGACATCGGCCACCACCTGCGGCTGTGAAACGTAGATCGCGTGGCTGCCCTTCGCCTCGGCGACGGTGGCTCCAGCACGCTTTGCCATGAAACGTTGCGCATCGGGAGGAATCATCTTGTCTTCGGTCGCGACGAGGTACCAGGTCGGCTTGTTCTTCCACGAGGCATTGCTGACCGCTCCGTTGAGCGCGTCCAATCCCCATGGCACTTGGGACGCACCCATAAACGCGGCCAGGCCCGGTTCGACATCGGCTGCGAATGAATCGGCAAACTTTGTAGGGTCAAGGAAAAGGAAGCCGTCTTGCGGGGGCATGATCGGCGGCACCGGCGCGCCGGGGATGGGATCCTTGATAAGTGTGCCAACCGATTCGCCGTTATCCAGAGCGAAGGCGGTGATGTAGGCCAGACTTGCGACCTTCGGATTGTTGCCGGCTTCGGTGATCACGGCGCCGCCGTAGGAATGGCCCACAAGAACGACGGGGCCGTCCTGCGCATTGATGGTGCGGTTCGTTACGGCGACATCATTGTCGAGCGAGATGGTTGGGTTCTGCACGATGGAAACGTTGAAGCCCTTATTCTTGAGGATCGCATAGACGCTTTCCCAGCCCGATCCGTCAACGAAGCCGCCATGCACCAACACAATGTTGTTTACCTTTGAGTTCTTCATCGTCCGTCTCCTTTTTGCAGTTGGCCTTCTGGCCTCTGACAAGAACGTTTGTACGTCCGACTGCTTTCAAAGAGAAGTTCGTAATTGTTATAATTTATTGATAGATTATCAATAATGGATTTCACTTCACGCCAGCTTCGGGCGTTCCACCTCGTGGCAGAGCACCGCAACTTCACTCGGGCTGCGGAAGCGATGTTTCTAACGCCGTCGGGGTTGAGTGTGTTGATTCGCGAGCTCGAGCGGCAGACCGAGTTTCGGCTCTTCGACCGCACGACGCGCCAGGTCATCCTTACCCCGCAAGGAAGTGAGTTACTGGACATCACTCAGCCAGCACTTCACACACTCGATGAGGGAGTAGCCCGCATCGAGCAGTCTGCCAAGCGGGAAAACCGGCGCATCACCGTTGGGACGACACCCTGGATTGCTGCCCACGTGCTTCCATCAGCGATGCGGGAATTCCGTGACAGGCATCCGGGCCTCGATATCCATCTCTTCGATGGCAACCTCGGCGCGCTGGCAAAACGGGTCGAGGTGAACAAGCTGGATTTTGCGCTGGGTATCTTCGATCGCATTTTGGGAATGCGGCGTGTGCCCTTCTTTCGCTTCTCGCTGATGCTTGCGCGGCCTGATGATGGAAGGCCTGTTCGCTCAAAAACGAGCTCATGGGCAGATCTTGGAGGGGAAACGTTGATCTCGCTGACTAAGGACTATCCCTACGAGCAGCTCACACAGAAGCAACTGGAGAAAATGGGTGTCGTCTGCAAACTGGGCCAGAGGGTGAACGGGTTGGACACACAACTCGGATTAGTCGAGGCAGGCCTTGGAGTCGCGGTCATCCCCTCCTTTGGAGTGATGGCATCACGGAATCGCAAGGTGAGAGTGAGCAAGCTTGAGCCTGAAGTAACCCTGGACTTTTACGAAATTAGCAACCGGGGAAGGAAGCTGCCGCCCGAGGCGACCGAATTCGCTGCATTTCTAAAAGCATTTCTCGCTCGGAAAGTCGGCGAACAACAGTGACAGCCCGAGATTGACCAAAATAGTTTGTGCTTGCCTGGCTTTGGCCCCGGTGTGTCGATCCGTCTTCAGTTGCCTGATAACCGCGCGGACGATCCTGAGATTCAGTGCCCGTGAGGATGGAACAAATAGGAAAAGTGCTGCTCGCAGCGGCCGAGGGTCTACTCATGGCAGCTTTGACGCTACGACAGGAGACAGGACGTGCTCACCCCGATGACTCCGATGCATCGTGCAAAGGCGCCTTTTTCCGGACCGTGGTTTATGGGTTATCTGGCCTGCTTTGGCCGCTGACGGGAACGGCGTTTGTCGGTAATAACGAAGCGTAATCGGCAATAATTCGGATCGTAGTTGTCGGAAACCCGACCTTACGAGGATCAACCTCGCCTCGTTATGGCCTAATTGCGCCAGTAATTGTTTGCGGCGGCTATTGTCTGGAATTCAATTGCCACGACTTGACTGGCTGCGATAAGACTGTCGGGGTTCACTGCATAGACTGGACGGCCTGCCTTAAGCACATCAAGGTCCGGTTGGATATTGTGAATCATGTGCCGGGACATCGTGATCGCTAGTGCGCGTCCTTCTTCCGGAGTGGCAGTGATCAAAGTCCCGCCGGGAATAAGAACCAACTCTGAATCTGGTACACGATTCATGATACTTCTCCTGGGTTGATTATTTTGGAACATGGTCGAGTTAGCATCATCGCACGCTACGCTGGCCTCGACTGTGCAGATTAGCTCACAACGCGTGCCCTTTCCGAAAAGCCGCATCTTTGCGGGACGTTCAGTGAGCATCCACCGATTAGTCACGAAAACGGCGTTTCTCGATACCGACTTACGATCGTCTTCCTTATTGCTCCACAACACTCATCTGTTGCTGGTTCATACGACCGCCATGCACTTTCAAATCGGCTAGCGCTCCGTCTATTTCCTTCAGGTCGTCAGCAGTCAAAACGAGCTTGGTGGAATCAATATTTTCGTGAAGGTGCTTGACCTTTCCTGTTCCTGGGATCGGCACGATGAAGGGCCTTTGAGCCAACAGCCAAGCGAGCGAGAGTTGCGCGGTCGTGGCGCCTTTCGTTCTGGCAAGCTCGGCGATGCGATCCACGAAGGGCTTATTCGCCGCAATGGCTTCCGGTTGGAAACGGTCAAAGGTCGACCGAAGATCTGACTTCGGATCGAAAGCGGTTTGTGCGTCTAGCTTCCGCGTCAAATAGCCCATGCCCATCGGGCCCCATGGCACGAAGCCGATCCCCAACTCCTCGCACGTCGCAAGCAGTCCATTGCTTTCAGGGTCGCGATTCATTAATGAATACTCTGTCTGAAGCGCAGCGACGGACTGAACCGCGTGGGCTTTCCGAATCGTGCTGGGACTCGCTTCCGAAAGGCCGAAATGCAATACTTTGCCTGCCTCGATAAGCTCTTTCACAGCGCCTGCGACATCTTCAATCGGGACATTGGGGTCGACCCGGTGTTGATAGAGGAGATCGATGTGGTCTGTCCGGAGACGCTTGAGACATCCATCCACCATCCACTTGATGTGTTCGGGCCGGCTGTCCAAGCCGCCCTTCTCCGTGAGATTGAAGCCAAATTTGGTCGCAATCTTCACGTCGTTGCGAAAAGGTTCAACCGCACCGCCAACAATGGTCTCGCTCGTGTACGGTCCATACACTTCCGCTGTATCGAAGAATGTCACGCCGTTCGTGTGCGCCTCACGGATGACCTTGATGGCGTCGTCGATGGGCGCCGCCGGACCATAATTGGTGGCCAGGTTCATGCATCCGAATCCGAGTTCCGATACTTGCAGCGCCCCCAGCTTTCTCGTTTCCATGTCATCTCCTTGAATCGTGGCGCGTCATTCGCTTTCATTTCCGACACTAAGCCGAATATGCGGCACAACGGTAGCCTGATCGGGTGGAATGATTGCCTATTTGTCCGAGCAACGTGAGAAATAGGTGCAAAGCGCCGCACTTATGGCATATCGTGAAGTTGTCGAGGAAAAGCGATGCGATCAAATAAGACAGGCGCAAGGGGCGATCCACAGGTCATATCGATGCTCGCCAACTTGGCTACACTCATTGGCAAAGTGATGGGACCAACATTACAAATGGCAATGCCAGTCCCTGGGCTTACGCTCTACCAAAACACTGTTCCCACCGCGCCAAATCCTTGTACGTATGAGCCGAGTCTGCTTGTCATTCCACAAGGCCGCAAGCGCGTTGACCTAGGCAAGGAGAGTTATGTTTTCGGGGAAACCACGTTTCTACTGACATCGATCGAACTTCCGATCGTGAGCCGCGTCTGCGCAGCCAGTGTCGAGAGGCCTTACCTCGCGTTCTTCCTCAAGCTCGATATGGGAATGGTCCGCGACGTTCTTCATTCCGAAGAGGTGTTCATTCCCGCGCCGCCAGCTGGAACACGCGGGATGGTGCTGGGTGGGGCAACGGTAGAACTCCTTGCACCGTGCTGCCGCATGGTTCAGCTTCTCGATACGCCTCAGGATATCCCGTTCTTTGGCAAGCTGCTCCAGCGAGAGATCATCTACCGACTCCTTCAGGGGGCACAAGGCGATCGCCTGCGTTCCGTTGCTACACTGGCGGACCAAAATCATCGAACAGCAAAGGCAGTCAATTGGCTGCGCGAGAACTACGAGAAGACACTGAACGTGGATGATCTTGCATCGATGACCGGGATGAGTCGATCGACCCTCCACCATCACTTCCGCAGCCTCACAGCCCTGAGCCCGTTGCAGTTTCAAAAACAACTTCGACTTCATGCAGCGCGTCAGAAGATGCTTACGGGGGAACTCGATGCCGCGAGTGCGGCCTTTGAAGTCGGGTATGAGAGCCCCAGCCAGTTCAATCGTGAGTACAAGCGGTACTTCGGCCAACCGCCAATGCGCGATATCCATGCACTTCGGGCGTCCGTGTAAGTAACGATATGTCGGCTTATCGCCAGTTGCCCAATCCGCACGTTGACGATCCTGAGATACCGTGCCCGTGAGGATGGAACCGGGAAGGCGGAACTAGCAAGGGTTCGGTATCGTATCTTTGAATGCAAGACGAGCAAGGAGAGCCCAGCTTATGGCCACCGTTCCGTATCCCAGCAATGCGCAGGCAATCTTCTACCAGCAGTACGAGACGGTTCGCCGCGATGAAGTTGTAGGCATCCTGCTGGCTCTGTTTTTGGGCACCTTCGGATTGCATCACTTCTATCTGCGCCGCACGGGCCTTGGTATTCTCTATTGCTGCTTCTTCTGGACGGGGATTACAGCGATCCTTGGGTTTATCGAGTGCTTCTTCATGCCGGGCCGCGTGCGCGAATTCAACGCCATCCAGGCGGCGGGCATCGCCGCCGCACTCGGCATCGCGGCGCCGGTGATGGGCATGCCGTTCAACGTGGCAGTGCAACCGATGGCAGCAGCGCCGGGCTATCAGCCCAACACGCTCGTTGCCTGCAGCCGCTGCCAGACGACCAATCCGCGGGGATCGCGCTTCTGCTCTGCCTGCGGAACCGCGCTCTAAACTTCATTGCGAAGAATTACAGGCGCGTGCGGCAGAATGATGGCGGAGAGTTCTGCGTTTCTCTGAGCAGCGAGCCGAGGGTACCCCCTACCCCCCTCCCTGCGGCTCCACCCCCTACCCCCCTCCCCTGAGCTATGAGGGTCCCACCCCCTACCCCCCCTCGGTGCGGTGTGAGATACCCCCCACCCCCCTATGAATATTTTTGTTTTCCACTGAAAGTTTGCGAAGAATTTCACCTCTTCGCAGACTTGCTGACCCCTGCGCGCCAGCTCCGCATTCTCGCGAAAAAATAAATGCTCCACGCAACCTGGCGTGGAGCACCAATCACTGCGAACTACGAACTGCTTTACATATTTGCCTGGCCAGAGCGCATCGCTTCATTGAACTGCGGCTTGGTGAAGTTGAGTGCCGCTTCGAGTGCCGCCTGGTATTCGGCGGCCCGGGCCATCAATGCAGAAGTCGCGGCGGCGTACTCGCCTTCGAGCTTCAGCAGGTTGCCCGCGGCTTCACTGTCAGCCACGCGCAGTAGATCGGCTACGGTTGTGTTGAGGTACTGGGCATCGCGCGGATCGGCGATCCACACCGGCTTGCCCTGGCCGAGAACTCCTGAGAGCCAGTAGACCTTGCGCAGCAAATATGCAAGGCGCGCGGCGTCGTCGGTATCGGTGAAGACGAAGCTCTTGTGCCAGCGACTATAGAAGCGCGTCGTGACGGGCACTGGCTGGCGATTGCCGGATTTGAGAAATTCCAGTTGACCGAGGTCAACCGTCTTGCGGATGGCGTTGTAGATGAAACTCTCCGCATAAGGCTGTTCCATCGCAGGAATGATTTCAGCGAAGGTGACTGTGACAGAACCGGCAACCTTCGCGTGCAGACCGCTCTCCTTGCCGTCGGCAAGATACATTTCGCCGTGCACGATATAGGTGTCTGCGCCAGAAGTGGAGCGATGGAATGGCCACTGAAACTTGCCGAAGGCAATCGGCAGGCCTTCGAGCGTGACGTAGCACTCGGGCCGGGGATTGCGCAGGCGTTTCGCTTCTGCGGCGAGGTGGGCTTCCATCTCCG
Organism: uncultured Acidobacteriaceae bacterium; assembly: GCA_963832465.1. Taxonomy (GTDB): domain Bacteria; phylum Acidobacteriota; class Terriglobia; order Terriglobales; family Acidobacteriaceae; genus Telmatobacter. The sequence continues at coordinate 34,584 of CAWHUJ010000013.1, read as the reverse complement.
GCAGCAGCCCTGGCTTCTCGAGGTCGAAAGCATCGCTAAGCTCAAGCTGCGTGCTGCGGTCGGGCGCGCCGGCGAGGGCAAGCTTGAAGATCGTGGTGGGCTGGCCCGTGAAGTCTGTCCCCGAAGCGGTCGAGACGAGGGCGAGGCCGGCCTTGGAAGCGGCAGCTTCGATGGAAGCGTTAAGGTTCCTGGTGGAAACGGTCATGCTTGATTACGTCCTGCTCTTAAGATCGTTGCTTATCCATTTTACGAGAGGGAGGGGGCGGATGGCCCGTGGCCATGCCCATTTACAATGAAGGCTGTGCCGCAGCAAGAGTCATCGCCCATTATCCTCGCCGACAACCTCACCAAGGTCTATTCCTCTGGCAGCATCCAGGTGGCGGCAGTGCGCAACGTCTCCTTTGCCGTAGAGCCGGGCGAATTCGTTGCGATTATCGGGCCGTCGGGCTCCGGCAAATCGACGCTCTTCTATCTGCTGGGCGGGCTTACGAGAGCAACCTCAGGCCGCGTGGTCATTGACGGCGTAGACTTTGCGAGCTTGAGTGACGCCGAACGCACGCGATTGCGCAAGCGCCGCATCGGTTTCGTCTTTCAGAAGTTCAACTTGCTGCCGACGCTGTCGGCGATGGGGAACATCGAAATCGCCTACACTATCAGCGGTCGCAAGGAGCCGATGGATCGCGGTTACCTGGACCATCTCAGCGATCTGCTTTCGATCCGCGGGCGATTGGACCACCGGCCGTCGGAATTGAGCGGCGGCGAGCAGCAGCGCGTGGCGATTGCGCGGGCGCTGATTACCAGACCGGCGATCGTGCTGGCAGACGAGCCAACCGGCAATCTCGATACGAAGAATTCGGACGCTGTTCTGAACATGTTGCAGCGTTCAAACCGCGAACTTGGCCAGACGACGCTGATGATTACGCATAACCCCGAGGCGGCCGCAATCGCCGGGCGCATCCTGCACATGAGGGATGGCGAGATCGTAAAAATCGAGGCCGGAGGCGCTGCGGCAGCGGGAAAAAGCGGCATTGCGGGGGCCCCAGCAGCGGTTTGACCTCGCTTTAGGCCTCCTTATATACTTGAACTTGCGTTAAGCGGGAGTAGCTCAGTGGTAGAGCATCGCCTTGCCAAGGCGAGGGTCGCGAGTTCAAATCTCGTCTCCCGCTCCAGATCCCGAACCGGCGCCAGCCGGAAGTACGACGGCGGTTTGGAACGACCCGGAAGAAAGACGTCCCTTCCAAGGCGCGGTACCCAAGTGGTAAGGGAGAGGTCTGCAAAACCTTTATGCGCCGGTTCGATCCCGGCCCGCGCCTCCAACCTCCTCAACAACTTGCGTTGACTCCCGAACAGAAGCAATCCCGCTGCCGCGGAGACCTCCGGGATGATTCCCGAGGAATCAATCGGGTTTGGCTGCTTCGCCTGTTTTCTCCGCGTTGCCGAGTAACTCAATTTGACCGGTGGTCACGTGCGCCTGCAGCCGATAATCGCCGCTTGAATAGTTTTGGCTAAAGCTCCGGAAGAATCCGCCTTTGTCGGTGCCGAAGGCCCGCGCCTGAACTTCGCCTACGCTCACAGAAGCCTTCACGCTGCGGTAATCCCCATCATGAATGGAGGAGATAGTGATCTGCCCCGCTCCGAGATCGATGTCCTTGTCGCCCTTAACCTCTTCCACCGTGACCTGGCCTGCAAACATGCGTACGCTCAGGTTCGTTCTTCGGGGAACCTCGATCCTGACCTCGAGGCCGTTGTTGCCATGCTGTAACTGAGCACCCTCAATGGACAATTTGCCGCCATTCACCGAGGGCGAAAAATGAAGAATGGCATCCCTGGCAGTCTCGTCGCTGGCGGCCGTGCAGGAAACATGAATCGTATCCTGGTCGGTGCCAACGATTTGAAGTCCCGCCGGCTTCGAATCAATAATCAGTACGGCCCTTGATTGCAGAGGGCGACTAATCGTCTGGCCGCAAGGAACCTTTGTCTCGGCGAATCCGGCAACACTACAGGCGAGAAAAGCTACGGCCGCGGCGCAACATACTGATCTCATGACGTCCCCCTACTCTCATATGTCCGCTACGCGCGTGGCGCCCAGTTTGTTCCCGATTCACCGGTCGATGAATTTCGCCGCTTACATAAGGTGGATGCTCATGAGGAGCTCGCCATCGGTCGGCCCGCGCCTCCAACCTCGATAACTGACAAGTTAAAAGATCGGTTTCGCCTGTCTCCCGAGCGCGCCAGACATATTCCACTCGCTCGCTAAAGCAGAAACGGCGAGGCATCCGCCCCGCCGTTCGCCTGTTGCTTGATCGCACTAGTTCACAGTCAACGTGAAGGTTGTCGACGCCGTTGTGTGCGCAGCATCACTGCCCGTGGCGTTCACCGTGATCGTGTAGGCGCCGGTTGTCGTACCGGGGTTTGTCTGTTGATTTGAAGCGGACCCGCTGCTGCCTCCTCCTCCGCACGCTCCCAGACCAATCACGAGCGTCGCCAGAAGCACAAGTCCCATCGTCGTCCATGCCCTGCGTTGCCGTCGCGGTACCAGCAGAACAAACAACGTTGCCAGCGCCATGCCTCCGCCAGCCTTCTTCCACAGTGAATCTCGTGGCGCCAGGCTCGCACTCGCGGCCGTCGAGCTTACCGTCACAGCAGCTGTCCCGTTCGTTGCGCTCGCGCTGAGTGCTACCGTCTGGCTCACCGCGCAGGTCGGAGTGTGCACGGCATTTGCGGGGCTCGACGTCACCGCACAACTTAGCGTCACCGTTCCTACATAGCCATTCGTCGAACTCACCGTCAAGGTCGAAGTGCCGGATCCACCCGCCGCGAGCGTCACGTTGGTTGCCGACAGTGAGTAGGTTCCCGGCGGAGGCGGCGTGTTGATCGTGTACGTAGCCGAAGCAACCGCGCTTGCCACATAGCCGCTGGCAAACGCGATCGCCCGCAGGTTCTCACTCTGGGCCACGGTGATCGCACCGCTGTACGCGGTGGATGAGGTCGTGGGCGTTGTTCCGTCCGTGGTGTAGTAGATTGTCGCTCCCGCCGTCGCATCGGTGATCGTCACGCTCTGCGATCCCACGTACGATCCATTCGCCAGACTGATCACCGGCGTCGCTGCGGCGGTTGGCGGACTCACCTTCCGCACCCGCGCACTACAGCCATCCACCTCATAAAGGTTCCCGGTCGCATCCAGCACGATGCCCTGCGGATTGCAGAGACTCGCAATCGTGGCGGACTGGCCGTCGCCGTTGATACCGAGATATCCATTGCCCGCAAACTCTGTGATCAGCCCATCTGACTTCGAAATCTTGCGTATGTCCTGGGGCCAAGTTGAAACGTAGACATTCCCCGCCTTGTCCACAGCCACGCTCAGCGGATCGATCTCTGCTTCGGTCGCAAGTTCCCCATTGCCGCTCGTGCCAGCGCTCCCATTGCCGCCAATCGTCGACAGAATGCCGGTCTGCGCGTTGACCATCCGAACCCGCGCACCACCCGTTTCAGCAATGTAGAGGTTGCCCGTGGCGTCTACTGCCACGCCCTCCGGCTCGACCAAGGTGCCCTGTGTCGCCAGACCGCCATCCCCGGGAGCGTTCGATCCTCCTCCGGCGACCGTCGTGATGATTCCGCTTTTGGCCGAAATCATCCGAATACGATTCTGGTCTGCGATATAAAGATTTCCCACGGCATCGGTAGCTAGTCCCGCGGGGTTGTCAATATAGGCCTGAGCTGCCGGACCTCCGTCGCCGAGGACGCTCGAGTTGCCCGGACCGGCAATTGTCGTGATGACGCCGGTCTGCGCTGCTACCTCCCGAACGCGTTGACCAGATACCTCACCGATGTACACATTGCCCGAAGGGTCCACAGCAACGCTTTCTGGACGATTCAGCTGCGCGGCTGTTGCTGCGCCGTTGTCGCCGGTCTCTCCAACGGTGCCGTTGCCTGCAAAGACGCTCACATTCCCCGTCGCGGCATCCTGCTTCCAGATCACGTTGTAATAAATGTCTGTAATGTAAAGGTTTCCGCCCACGTCCATGGCGATACCCATGGGATCGCCGAGTTCAACGCTCAGGGCCGCTCCCCCCGACGCAGAAAAGCCCGCCGATCCTCCCCCCACAACCGTTGAAATCACATTCGCAGGCGGCGCTGTGATCGTGTAATTGCCAACCACAGGCGCAGAGGGCATATATCCCGGCGCCACGGCGACCATCGACAGATTCAGTGAACCTGTAAGGTTGAGTGACCCATAAAACCCCTCGGTCCCCGCAAGCACCGTTGGCACCGTGTCTGGACCGCCCTGTGAATCAAGGAACACGGGATAGAAGGCTGCTCCCGGCACCGTGTCGGAAACAGTCAGAACCTGCGGCGTATTGTATGTTCCAGAAGGAACGCTCAGAACCGGCTGGGGTGTGGCCTTTGTCGGCGCCGCAGCAGGCGCAGTGATTATCTGCACCCGGCCCACGGCCGTGCTGGCAAAGTACACATTGCCTGCGGCATCCACCTTGATGTGCTGTGGATAATACACCGCAACCTGCGTCGCTGGATACCCGTCGCCCACGGCAGACCACGGGTGCTGCCAGATTCCGGCCATGGTGCTGATGATTCCAGTCTGGGCATCCACTTTACGGATCACGTCGTTCTGCCCGTCCGCTATGTAGAGGTTGTCGTGGCCGTCAAATCCGATACCGGCCGGAAAGCAAAGCGACGCACTTGTCGCCGGGCCACCATCGCCTGAAATATTGCTGCACATTCCGGTTCCGCCGACACCTGCTACTACCGTCATCGCGCCTCCGGCTGCAACCTTCTCGACCACACCCCCAACCGTCACGTAGAGATTTTCATGACTGTCTAGAGCTATACCCCCTGGGCCTACTGAGCCGCTGATCGTCGTGACTGTTCCGGTACCGACAGCGACCTCTTCTATTCCTGCGTAACTTGCAACATATAGGTTTCCGGCACTATCGCAAACCAAAGCGTTCACGAGAGCACCGCTTGTCGATGTGCTGATCAAGCCGGTTCCGGCGTCGATCCGTCGGATCGCGTTGTCGCCGTCCTCGGAAATGTAGATGTTTCCGCTCCCATCTATCGCAATATGGCTCGGCCACCACAGTTCCGCATTGCTCGCAGGCCCCCCATCTCCGCTGTGCGCTGCGACCCCGTCGCCCGCAACCGTAGTGATGATCCCCGTGTTCACCGCTACCTTGCGGATAAGGTTGTTCTGTGAGTCCACAATATAAAGATTCCCCGTCGCGTCCAGCGCCGTGTCGTACGGCCGGTTGATCTGCGCCAGGGTTGCCGGGCCGCCATCCCCTGCGTATCCGAACGAGCCATTACCGGCCAACGTATAGACAAATGAACTCGCTGACGAGCTGATGAAATATCCTGCGATGCTGTCGGCGCTCTGCGAATATCCCGGCGCAATCGCGATCGCCGCAATTGCCGTAGAGGAGGAAACCGTGATCGCGCCGGCATAAACCGGCGAGTTCGGTGTCGGGAATGTCCCATCTGTCGTGTAATATACGTCGCGCCCGGCGTCGCATCCGTAATGGTCACACTCTGCGTGCCAGAGTAGCTTCCCTGCGCCGGTGAAAACTCCGGTGTCGCCGTCTGCGGCACCGTGGAGTCCGCAGCCCGCGCGGCGCCTTTCCGCTCGATGGTCGCGCGCAGCTGTGCGTGCGAACCCACGATGGTCCTTGTCTTCGGTCCAAGCGCGCCGGGCACTGCGAGATTTACGGCCGTTTGAGCTCGCAGAGAGCTGGCTGCGGCGAGAGCAACAAGAAATACTACTGCGGTCGAGATTGCTTTGTTGTACGAGTGATGAAAGGCGGACGAGAACAAAAAGAGGGTTCTACGGTTTGAGCGGATCACATAGCCTCAGTTGAATCGGAGACTCCATCAGAACGGCACGAAATTTCAATCTCGTGTCCGCTGCACCATCAGGTCTCTCTTGAAATTCCCCCGAAGCATAGCACGGCCCACGAAGCGAGATGTTTAGAGAGGAATCAACAAAGCGATCAGCGGTACCCGGTCGTTAATGCGCGTTTCCTGCCTCTTGCAGCTTTCCATCCTTCACTCTGAACCGCTGCCCGCGCCACACGATTTCATCGCTCGCAAATCCTGCTGCCCACAATCCCAACGCCACCATATCGCGCACGGGCAGCAGCCACAACGACTCAAGCACCTGCCGGTCGCCCAGCACCTCTGCGCCTACCGTCATCGCCAGCGATAACCGAAGGAAGAAACTCAGCGCCAGTAACCACAAGCTCAAGGGACTCGCCCCGCTCGCCATCACATTCAGCACTGCCCAAGCCAGTCCATGGGTAAAGATCAGCCCCACATATCCCCATGGCCGCGCATCGCGCACAGTTCGCAGCCATCGCAGCTGGTGATCCGCAAATCCGCGCCATCCATATGGAGGAACTCCGGTTTCGACCACTTCACCACTCAGGGCTACGCGATATCCAGCTTTTACCAGCCGCGCGCCGAGCTCATAATCGTCCGCCAGGTGATCCACCAGCGTTTGGTATCCGCCGATTCGCTCAAGAGCCTCGCGCCTCACTGCCAGTGTCGAACCGAGCCCATACTTGAGCCCGCCCTCCAACATTTTTGAGAGAAGCACACTTGCCTGAAAATCCGTCGCAATCCCCAGCGCCTCGAAGCGTGAAGGCAGCGTCTCATGTGCTTTTCCGCGATAGAGTGTCGTCACTAGTCCCACTTGGGGATCTGCAAAACGTGACATCACGCGTTCCAGGTACTGCGGGCTCACCGTGATGTCAGAGTCATTAATCAGCAGAAACCCGTAACGAGCCTCCGGGACCATCTGCACCAGCGTGCTCACCTTGCCATTGGTTCCTAATCGCCGAGGGCACTTGATAATCCGGATTGCGTGATCCGGAAACTCCCGCTTCAGTTCCAGCACTGCCGCGAGCGCGGGCTCCTTCGGGTCAGAAACGCCAAACAGAAGCTCGTATTCGCCTCGGTAAGATTGCCTGCAGTGGCTGCGAAACGCGTCCAGCATGCCGGGGTCAAGGCCCTTCAGCGATTTCAAAATGCTCACGCCTTGCGTGAACATCGCCGGTCTTCCTCGCCGTCGCCGGCTCACGAAGATCCTCGCAGCGACCAGAGCCGCAAGAAAATACCCCATCCCCGCCACGGTGAACACCGTGGTCGCTACTTCCAGGGCCAGGGCCAGGGCGTGCAGCATCACTGCCCCAGTGTATCCAACGGCCTCGACAGATCGTTGACGGATCCGTTTGCGCGAGGGTCCGGCTCACTAACGGTCTTGCTCGGGAAACCGCGCAAGCGCGTACAAACTCGGGTAGCCTCAGGACACAAACTGAATTACTGTGGTGACAATGCCAGACCGCGCTGTATGTCTTGCGGCGTCGCCGTCGGCAATCTTCACTCAAGCGATGCAGCTACGAGAAAACTCGGCCTGCAGAATGGAGATCTTACTTGCTCCCTCAACTCGCGCCGCAGAACCTTAGTGCAGCAGAAGGCCCCGCCTTCTGGTTTCTCAACAACTTGTGCGTGGTGAAAGCGACCACCGAATCCACCGGCGGTGCCTATTCGCTTCTCTATCAGATCTCTCCTCCTGGACACGCCACCCCCTATCATCTCCATCGCGTTGAAGACGAAGCCTTCTATGTGCTCGACGGGGAATTCATCTTCATTTGCAATGGCAAACCGCTTGTGGGCGGCCCAGGCACATACGTCTTCCTGCCTCGCGGTATTCCTCACGGGATCCGGGTCAGCAGTTCTGCCCCGGCTACCATGCTCGTCCTGGCAATGCCCGGAACTGGCTTCGTGGGCATGATTCAGGAGATGGCTGAGCCTGCGACAGAACGCGTCTTGCCTCAGCCCTCAGAGCCAGATATGGCCAAGCTGACGCGCCTCTGCACGAAGTACCAGATCGATATTCTCGGCCCCTTACCGGTCTGATCATTGCGCCATTCCTCGTCGCCCGTCGCTGCAGGCGCCGTTTTTCGCGTCTTATATAAGTGAGGGGATGTGTGCAGATGTCCTCAGAGTCAACGCTCGTACATGACGTCAGCAACCTCGAGGCACCAGTTCGGGGTTTCCTTCACAGCCCTTCTACGCCCATCGACGACGCCCTCATCCTCACCCATGGCGCAGGATCAAACTGCAGCGCGCCGCTCTTGGTCCTTTTGGCTGAAGCCTTTAGCGCCGCCGGCATCTCCGTTCTGCGCTGCGAGATGCCGTTCCGCCAGATCCGCCCTCACGGTCCGCCCAGCCCAGGCTCTGCCGCTCGCGACCGCCTCGGCCTCCATGCCGCAGTTAACTTTATGCGACGCACAGCCCAAGGCCGCATTTTTCTGGGCGGTCACTCCTATGGCGGTCGACAGGCGTCTCTGCTCGCTGCCGATCAGCCCGGCCTCGTGAACCGTCTTCTCTTTCTTTCTTACCCACTCCATCCGCCGCAGAAGCCGGACAATCTCCGCACCGGCCACTTTCCCGCCATCGAGACTCCAGCCCTCTTCGTACACGGCACCCGCGACACCTTCGGCTCTCTCGCCGAAATCGAAGCCGCTCTCGGCCTCATCCACGCCCCGACCGGACTTCTTCCCGTTGCCGGCGCCGGCCACGAGTTGCTGACCAAGCAGAACCGGGGGACCCTCCCGGCTCATATCGTGCAGCGATTCCTGTCGTTCACTCTCGTCCCCAGCGACCTCGCTGCCGCAGGCTCGATCTAGCAAAGCTAAGCTGCTCTTTCCTGTACAGTTTTTCCATGGGTACCGACCCTTCCAACGAGTCTCCGTTCGACCTCTATTCTCGCCGCCTGGGCGAACTCAAGGAAATCTGCTCCGAGGAAGAACGCCGCCACCGTCTCTTCGGACTGGCCAAGCTCATCCTCGGAATCATCATCGTTGGCGCCGCCTTCATTCTGCTTCGTTACACCCAGGCCATCGCTCTCATCTTCCTCCTCATTGTGGTCTATGTTGTTCTCGCCCTTCTCCATGACAAGCTGCTTCGTTCTCTGCGCATTCATGCTCGTCTCATCGAGTTTTATCAGCGCGGTCTCGGTCGTCTCGAAGATCGCTGGGCCGGCCATAGTGAAGACGGCTCTCGCTTTCTCGATCCCGAACATCCTTACGCCCGCGACCTCGATCTCTTTGGCCCGGCATCGCTCTTTCAACTGTTGTTCACGGGCCGCACCCGCGCGGGCGAAGAAACACTCGCCGCATGGTTGCTCTCTGCGGCACCCGTCGATGAATTGCTCGCGCGCCAACATGCCGTTCGTGATCTTGCTCCGCGTCACACTTTTCGTGAGCAGCTTTTCCTCCTCGGAGATTCCATACGCATCGGCGTCAATCCCGACCTTCTCTCCCTGTGGGGAGAGCGTCGCCCGGCCTTCATCGCATCATCAACGCGCGTCGTCACGGGGCTTCTCGCCATTCTGTGGATCGCAAGCCTGATAGCCTGGGGTCTCTGGAGTCTAGGCTGGTTAGCGGGGCTTCTTTCCGTCCTCAATCTCGCCTGGGCTCACTGGATCCATTCCCGCGTTGACACGGCTGCTGGCGCAGCAGAATCCGCCGCCGAGGATCTCGAAATACTCGCCGGGATTCTCACATTTATCGAGCGCGAGCCGTTCACTGCAGCCAGACTGCTCAGTCTCCAATCATCTCTAAAGACCGGCGGCGTCGCACCCTCTGTTGCGATAGCCCGTCTCGACCGTCTCGTCGAATATCTCCGCCATCGCCACAACCGATTCTTTCGCCCTCTCGCCCTCTTTGTCTTCTGGTCTGCGCATCTGCTCTTCGCCATCGAGCGTTGGCAGTCGACTTACGGTCCACAGATCCGTAAGTGGCTCGATGTGGTGGGAGAGTTCGAAGCCCTCGTTTCACTCTCGACGTATGCATGGGAGCGCCCTAACGATGTTTGGCCTGAGTTCTCCGGGCCGGCTCCGCTCTATGACGCTCAAGGCCTGACTCATCCCCTGCTTCCTGCCGAGCACAGTGTCCGCAACACCTTTGCACTTGGCGACAATCCCGGGCTCATCATTCTCAGTGGCCCAAACATGTCCGGCAAAAGCACCTTCATTCGTGCCGTTGGCCTCAACGCCGTCCTCGCGCAGTGTGGAGCGCCCGTTCGCGCCGAGCGATTGCGCCTTTCGCCACTCACTGTCGGAGCCTCGATCTGCATCCTCGATTCGCTCTCAGGTGGGGTCTCTCGCTTCTACGCAGAAATCCGCAAAATCAAGCTCATAGCCGATCTTGCTTTGGGACCCATCCCTGTCCTCTTCCTTTTCGACGAACTTCTCTCGGGTACGAACTCCGACGATCGTCTCGCGGGCACCGAATCCGTGATCCGCACTCTGATCGAGCGAAATGCGATCGGTATCGTCAGCACTCACGACCTCGCACTGACCCGCATCCCAGAAACCATTGGCTCACGCGCGGCCAACTTCAGCTTTGAAGATCGTTTCGAAAAGGGACGTCTCGTCTTTGACTACATGCTCCACCAGGGGATCGCCAAAACGCGCAGCGCTCTGCAGCTGATGCACTCCATCGGCCTCAAGGTCAGCGACTGACCGAGACAAATCGGCGCGTCTGCCCATTTCGGCGGGCTGGCTTTAGAGAATGTCTTCACAAGAAGGCCCGGAGACAAAAGGCATCGCTCCACCCGTCGGACGGCAGAGGAACATAGACACTGCGCGATTTGCGAGTGTCGCGATCGCGTCGACTGCATCCACGTTCTTATGCTGTGACAGTTTTTCTCCGGATGAAGTGGTAGATGGCTAGGACGAGGATGGCGCCAAGTACCGACATGACGAAGCCCGCGCTGGCGCCGGGCGGGTAGAGGCCGATGATGCGGCCGATCCAAGTGGCGACCTCAGAGCCGACGATGCCGAGAGCCATCGTTATCCAGATGCCGCCGGGATCTTTGCCGGGCATGAACAGCTTGGCGAGAGCGCCGACTATGAGGCCGATGAACGCAACCCACAAGAGATGAAGCATACCGTCTCCTCCACGTAGTGAGATGCGGTGCGGGGTGGAGATGGATGCGCGCACGCCGGCGGACGGGCCGATTTGCGCGGGCCCGACAAGCCGAGCCCCGAACCCCTCCTGAACCAGTAATTTGAGCAGCTTGTGCCCAGACACTTGCTAGGCGGCGGGTACAAGGCCATGACGGAGCATGATTTCGACCACTTTCGCTTTGTCCGGTGGGGTACCGGGAGAGGCGGCAGCCACAGCCGCAACCTCGCGGAAGTATTCGGGCCCGATGGCGGCAGGTGTGACTACGCATAGGACTCTTGCATCCATGGCGGAGTTGTTGTCGAAGCGGTGAACGGCGCCGCGGGGGATGCAGAGCATCTGGCCCGGAGCGAGGTAGATGACCTTCCCGTCCACGGTCCAGGTTAGGACGCCCGTGATGCCATAGATCGTCTCTTCGTAGTGGCTATGCTTGTGTGCGGGGGCATGAAGGCGCTGCCCGCCAGGCACGGTCACCTCGAACGCAGCAACGCTGCCGGAGGAGTCCGCGCCTGTTACCAGGAATCGAACCGTGACGAAGCCGAGATTGATGGTCTCGTCGGACGGATTCGCGTTAAGTTCAGCTGCCATGAGGTCTCCTAAACGGGTGGAAGAAGTTCAAGCCCATATTTTGGAGCGACCGCCTTGGCGCGCGCAAGCATTGCGGGTGTCGGAGGCGGTGGCGTCTCAGAACGATCGGCAGCGGGATCGAAGACCTCCTTGAAATAGTTTTCGAGACCCGCGGGCGTAGTGATCACCAGAGCTTTCGCATTCACTGCGCCGGTGTTTCTGAACGTATGCAAAACTCCCCGCGGAAGAAACACGAAGTCTCCGGGCGAGGCGCTGATTGCTCTGCCACCAACCTGGATGACGAGTGTGCCTTCGAGGATCTGAAAGGATTCGTCTTCACGCGAGTGGATGTGCGGCGGAGGACCAGCATTGGGTGGAACGGAGATCTCGGAGAGAAAGAAAGCGCCGCCGGTTTCCTCGCCGGTAATGAGGAAGGTCATCACCGTGCCAGGGCCCCGGTAGGCCTGACCAGTTGCAGCGGGAACGTGTTTGATCTCGCCGGCTAGAGGATGATCCAGGGTCGCCCGTGTCATGATTTCGTTTCTCCATAGGTAAATTGGTAAACTTTGTTTACCGTGTTAGGATAGTAAACAGAGTTTACTTCAAATGTCAAAGACAATTCTGCAGGCGGCTGGACGAGCCGTTGGGCCAGTGAAAACAAGGGAGATGCTGATTGGCGCGCTGCTGCGTGTTCCGTCAGAGGCGATTCACCGGCGAATTATTCGAGAGCTGAATGCGGCGGGGTTTCGAGATCTGATTGCGTCGCACATGGCGATCTTCCGGTATCCCGGGCCGGATGGAGTGCGGCCCGGTGTGCTGGCGGAGCGCGCAGGGATGAGCAAGCAGGCTATGAATCGTCTGCTCGGCAGCCTGGAGGATCTGGGCTACCTGGAGCGGGCGGATGCGCCGAATGAAGGGCGCGCGCGGATTGTGCGGTTCACGAAGCGGGGACATACTGCCTATGCAAAAGCGGTTGAGGTGCTGCGCGAGATCGAGCAGGCGTGGAAGGCGGAGCTCGGAGCTAGAGACTTTGCGCGGTTGAAGAAGCTGCTGTTTCGCGTGTGGGAGAGCGATCTGGTTCGGTAGCTATTCGCAACTAAGCCAAGCCGGTTGATGGCCGGTTCGGCGCAGGCGGGAACAGATTTACAGGGCTGGTAGGCCGCATCTGGTAGATTTGCCTTCACGCGGCAAGACAGCCGCGAGGAGAGTGCGTATGCGTATCCCCAGAAATCTAGCGGCTCGGGCACTAAGCTGTTGCGTGTTGATTGCTGCACCGGTGTTTTCAATGGCACAGGCTGCTCCGGCCAAGCCGGCGGTTGGCTCGGCACAGGCCCCTTCAATGGTATATGGCAGACTGCTTGGGCTGCTCGAGAAGGAGTTTGTGAGTGCGGCCGAGGCGATGCCTGAGGACAAATTCGACTTTGCGCCGCCGGTGACGGCGGGTGACTTCAAGGGCGTTCGTTCCTTTGGCGAGCAGGTAAAGCACGTGGCGGGCGCTAACTACTACTTCTTCAATTCAACGGGCGCATCTGACGCGGACCTCAAGGCCAAGGAGGATGCGATTGGGAAGCTGAAGACCAAGGCAGAGATCGTGGCGGCGCTGAAGGACTCGTTTATCCAGGCCCACGCCTATGTAAATGGCATCACGCCGGAGAATGCATTTCTGGAGACGGCGACGGGTGGGACACGCGCAGGAATGACGTCATTTGGTTTGGCGCACCTGATGGACCATTACGGTCAAATGGTCGTGTATCTGCGCATGAACAACATCATTCCGCCGGCGAGCCGCAGCAACTAAGGAATGGGAAGCTGCAAGATGCGCGGAGCGCGCGTTGCTCAGGCGCTCTCCGCGCTCTTGGCCTGCCGGTCGCGGATAAAACCATAGAAAACGACGGCCAGCCAGAAGACGGATGCCACGGTGATGATGGTCCTGGCGATGAGGCTGTCGCTGACAATCGGCGGACCCCTTTCCACAATGACGCAGGCTCCCGCGCCGATCGCGAGGAGAGTTGCGAGGAAGAGTGCAGTCCGGTTTCTTCCAGAAGGCGTGCTCGTATCGCGTGCGGGGAGCGGCGAAATGGAACGAGAGTAGCCGCGCCACCAAATCCAGAGGATGACGAGGCCCAAAATGCTGCTGCCATGTTGCAGGAGCTTGAACGCGGGCTGCCTTCCTAGGACGGGCACTGTGACGGCCTGGCGCAAGAAACCGATGTGGTGATACGGCCAATAGTTGCCGTGCGTGAAGGAATCCCAAAGGAGATGGGTTGCTGATCCGACGAGGATCGAGAGAACTAAGAGCGCGAGTTGCGCGAAGCCGCTGAACGGAAGATTCCGTGGGCCGAGTTCCACCCGCTGGCGAAAGCTCTCGGGCATCCAGCTCCAGAGAGGCTCTTTGGCGTAGCGATGAAAGAGCCAGAGAAAAACGAACGCAATCGGCAGATCAAAGCCGAAGAGACCTGGAATGGTGTGGCCGAACGCCGTATGCGGACCGGCAGGGAAGCAATACTCGAAATCGGGTATGAAGCAGCCGGCAACAACGGCAGAGGGAACGAGCCTGGAGCGGCGAAAGGGTATCGCTGCGGCTGCATGGGAGAGCGTAAAAGGCACTTCCTTTATTATGACGTGCCGCGCCGGGTGCTTGAGCGAACGACGATCTACTTCGATTCAAAGACCCGTTGTCCACAAGCAAATTGAAGGCAGGATTGCGCGCCTGGCTGTTGGGGTTGAGAATAAAGGGCAATGGCATCCACTTCATTGCTGGAACGCGCGCTGGGCGGGCTCGATGCGCTTGCGCAACGGCGCAACGGCGCGGCAGAACTCCCGCGTCATTTGGCTGTCGGCCTGGAAGGGGAGGATGCGGCCTTCTTCTATCTGCGACGCAAGGGATACACGATCGTGGCGCGGCGCTGGTCAAGCGGCGATGTGCCGGGCGATGTTGACCTTATCGCGTGGGATGGCCCTATGCTTTGCTTTATCGAGGTGAAGACGAGGACTGCGCACGACCTCACCCCGGCAGAGGCGGCTGTCGACCGGCAAAAGCGGGCGATTTTGCGCCGCCTGGCGCGCCGTTACGTGCGGCAACTATCGCATGCGGCCCCACCGGTCAGGTTCGATGTGATCAGCGTCTATTTGGTGCCGGGTGAGGAGCGCGAGTTCGTCCACTTTGAGGGGGCCTTCGGGTGGAACGAGGCGGCTCGCCGGGACTCCTGAGGTGTGCAAGTAATGACACCCGTTTTCGCAGATTAAATTCAAGAGCGCTTCAGGACCTGCCTCAGGTGGTGTCGAACGAATAGCACCAAACCGCCAACAAAAATGGATGGACAGGTAGCCTCGGAAGGCGACCTGAGAGCCTGCACCGCGGTTGCCAATTTCCTGCAACTTCGAGCAGAGTTGCGCAGAGTTAGTTGCTCGCGTCCTGGTGTTCTTCGTGCCAGGCCATCTGAATAGCTTCGAGCCGGCCCTCGTTGGATTTGGCAGGATCGTCGGCGAAGCCTTCGAGTTCAGTGACGTATTTGTGCAGATCGGTGAAGCGGACGGTGAGTGGATCGATGTCGGGGTACTTCTCCTGCAGCTGAATGCCGATTTCTTCGGCGTCTGTCCAATGAATCTCGCGCGGCATGTCTTCCGGCTCCTTACTTGTCGAGCATCTTGATGAGTTCCTGTTCCCCGTCCTTGAGGTAAAACGCGACGAAGGTGAGGGGCAGGTCTTTCGAGGCGTTGGAGAATTGCGCGATCACGGCCTCGGCTGGCTCATGAAAGGCTGATCCTGCCTGCAGTGTTTGAGCAGCCTGGCCGTTGATCTGAAAGAGAGCGGTTCCGGAGACGATGTATCCGAAGACAGCGCAGGGATGAACGTGCAGGCCAGTCTCCTGGCCCGGGGCCAGAGTAATTTCGCGCACATCAACGCTTGTGACGCGCGGATTATTCAGCTCGGCGGCGAGAAGAGGTTTGCGTTGGATCGCAGATTGATTCATCCGAATGCCTCCGCGGGAGTGTTCGGCTGCTATTTTTGCTCGGCGAGAGCGAGCGGCTTGCCCTCAGAAGTGTAGTTGCGGTTCCACTTGGGAATTTCGACTACGTAATTGCCGGGGCCAGTGATGACGGCCTGGCAGCCGAGGCGCGAGTTGAGCTGCTGATCGGCGGCCATGTCGAGGCGGTCGAGTTCATCGTCTTCGGCTTCGCTGATGCCGTCGGAGCCTTCCTTCACCCAGATATGGCATGTAGTACAGGCGCAGGAGCCGCCGCAGGCGTGATCGAGAAAGATGCCGTAGTTTTCGGCAACGTCGAGAAAAGACATCGGCTTGCCGTGATGATCGTAGGGCATGGTGCCGTACTCGAATTCGACGACTTTGCCTTCGGGGAGAAAGGTGACGCGGACGAGCTTGTCCGGCGGGATGCTCTTGTTTGTCGTTTCGCTCATAGCCTGATCCTACTTGAATTCTGCGGGCGCCATGGGATGCGGCGCGGTGACATCGTCGTTGCTGAGCTCTTCGCCCGCCTCGCCCATTGTCTTGCCACGAATGGCGGTGGTGACGGCAGCGTCCATCATGAGTTCGGCGAATCGGCGAGTAGCCTGATCGAGTGCGGCCGTCGCTTCGCGAATCGCTGTGACGTTATCGCCTGCCTTTACTGAGGCAAGATGATCGCGCGCGGCGGTGATTGCAGCCTGCTCTTCACCGCGCAGCTGTTGCCAGGCGGGATTCCGCGGAGCACGTTCTACCGCAGCAAGGATGGTGTCGGCCTCATTTCTGGCTTCGATGAGAAGGCGCTTGGCGAAGTCGTCTTCGGCGTGGTCGAAGGAGTCAAGAATCATGCTCTCGACCTGCTCATCGGTGAGGCCGTAGGTGGGTTTGACCTCAATCTGCGCCTGCTTGCCGCTGCGCTGCTCGCGCGCGGATACCTGCAGGATTCCGTCTGCGTCGATGAGGAACTTGACTTCGATGCGTGGCAGGCCTGCAGTCATCGGCGGAATGCCCTTGAGATCGAAGCGCGCAAGCGAGCGGCAGTCGGATGCGAGTTCGCGCTCGCCCTGTACGACGTGGATGGCGACGTTGGTCTGGCCGTCGACGCCGGTGGTGAAGTGTTCGGTTGCCGAAGCAGGGATGGTGGAGTTGCGCTGGATGATTTTAGCGACGACTCCGCCAAGGGCCTCGATACCAAGTGACAGCGGCGTGACGTCGAGCAGCAGCAGCTCTTCGGTCGTCTTGGATGCACCGGCGAGAATATCGGCCTGCACGGCTGCGCCCAGGGCAACGACTTCGTCGGGATTGAGTTCGGTGTGAGGCTTTTTGCCGCGCGCAGAGAGCCTGAAGAGCTTGTCGACCAGGACGCGGACTGCGGGAATGCGCGTCGATCCGCCGACGAGAACGACTTCGTCAATCTGATCGGGAGTAATGCCAGCATCGGTCAGCGCCTGTCTGCACGGACCGGCGGTGCGCTCGAGGATCGACTCGATGAGCTGCTCGAAGACTTCGCGGGGAATCTCGCGCTGATAGCGATCGCCGTTGGGCAATTCGATGTCGAACTTTGCCGCGGGCTCGGACGAAAGCTGAATCTTGGCGTCGATGGCGGCTTTGCGCAGAGCCTGTACTGCGCCGGGATGCGCGCGGAGGTCTACGCCATGTTCGGCGTGGATCTCGTCGAGTGCAATGGCGAGAAGCAGGTTGTCGATGTCGTCGCCACCGAGATGCGTGTCTCCGTTGGTGGATTGCACCTCGAAGATTCCATCGCGCAGCTTGAGGATGGAAATATCAAAGGTGCCCCCGCCAAGGTCGTAGACAGCGATGGTGCCCTCTTTGGCCCGATCGAGTCCGTAGGCAAGCGCGGCAGCGGTTGGCTCGTTGACGAGCCGGAGCACGTCGAGGCCGGCCATGCGGCCCGCATCCTTGGTGGCCTGACGCTGCGCATCGTTGAAATAAGCGGGCACTGTGATGACGGCGGCAGTGACTGGCTCGCCGAAGTAGCGCTCGGCGTTGCGCTTGAGCTGGCGCAGGATGTAGGCCGAGATTTCGGGCGGCGTGAAGCGCATTTCACCAAGCTGAATGCGCGGCACTTCGCCGGCCTGCACGTCATCTGCAAGGCGAAAAGGGAAGAGCTTAAGTTCCTGCTGAACTTCGCTGAGGCCGCGGCCCATAAGGCGTTTCACGGAGTAGATGACACGCTCGGGCGTCTCGATCAGCGAGCGGCGCGCGCTGTTGCCGACGGTTACAGTCGGTCGACCACCTTCCGCGGGCGTCGGGTCGAGTGCAACGACTGAGGGTACGAGGCTCGATCCATCGACGCCGGGAATGACCACCGGCTTCTCGCCCTGCATATATGCGACGAGGGAGTTGGTGGTTCCCAGGTCGATTCCAACTACGCGTCCTTCCGCCATTGTGGTTGCTTATGCTCCCAGAGTTTCGGTTACGTCGCGGACGAGGTTCGTGAGATAGCGTCTGCGATCGATGAGATTGACCATTGTCTTCTCCGCAGCGGCTCGAGCGGCGTCATCGCCGTTATCCCATGCGGCCCATTGGGCGCGCAGATCGCGATCGACGTCATCGACGAGGTCGTCGAATTTCTTTTTCGCGGCGACAAGATTTGCTTTGAGTTCCGGATCTTCGTCTTCGCCGAGCTTGTGCGCGACGCGCATCTCCTCGAGTTGCATGTTGAGGTCGAAGACCTCTTCAAGAAGATCGGCCGGCACGCGCGAGGGATCCTTACGATCTTTGCCACTGTGCTCTTCGCCGATTTCGGCGCCTTGTAATTTCAGGAGGTACTCGGTGCGACGGATGGGGTCGCGCAAGGTGCGGTAGGCGTCGTTGAGCAGCGCAGTGTCGGCGAGGCTCCACTCTTTTTCTTCAGCACTGGCGCGAGCAAAGCGGTCGGGATGCAGTTTGCGGCTGAGTTTGTGGAACTCATGCTCGAGCATGCCGAGGTCGAGATCGAGGCGCGGCACGAGGCCGAAGACGGCGAAGTAGTTGCCCGCCGACGGCGGCTGGATCTTGCTGCAATGCTCGCAGAAAAGCTGGGACGCGTTATGCGCGACCGAGCACGACCAGCACTCAACCGGGACTGCTGCATCAGCAACTTTCAACATGAATGGAACTCCAACCGCTGGAGCTACGAGGAGAAGGACGAACCGCAACCGCAGGAGCGCGTGGAATTCGGATTAATGAAGTTGAAGCCCTGCCGCATCAGTGTCTCTTCGTAGTCAAGCGTCATTCCGTGCAGGTAAAGAAAAGACTTGGGGTCGACAAAGACGCGAACGCCGTCAAAGTCGTAGACGCGGTCGCGCTCGCGGGGCCGGGTATCAAACTTGATCGCGTACGAAAGACCCGAGCAGCCGCCGCCCGTGACGCCGAGGCGCAGGCCGCCCTCTTCGGGCGAGATGCCTTCCTTGGCCATCGCGATGCGAATGCGCTTGATGGCCCGCTCAGTCAGCTGGAGGCCTTGGCCTGCCTGAAGACCAGGCACCTGCGGTGCGGCAGACTTTTCTGGTGCCGCAGTGGGCTCCTGGGAGGGAGTGCTCCCGATTGTCACGACGTTCGACATGATTCCTGTTCCTGCCTCCACCGGCCCGAGAAGAATCGTGGGCCGGCAGGGTCGAGCATTTACTTTGCTGCAGCGGTCTCAGCGGCTTCAGCGACGCCGTTCTTCTTCTTCCAGTCGCCGATTGCGGCGCGAATCGCGTCCTCAGCAAGCACCGAGCAGTGAATCTTTACTGGCGGCAGCGAAAGCTCCTTGACGATGTCGGTGTTCTTGATAGCCAGGGCATCTTCGACCTTGCGACCCTTGATCCATTCGGTTGCCAGCGATGAGCTGGCGATGGCGGAACCGCAGCCGAAGGTCTTGAACTTTGCTTCCTCGATGACCTGGGTCTCAGGGTTGACGCGAATTTGCAGACGCATGACGTCGCCGCACTCCGGCGCGCCAACGAGGCCGGTACCGACCTCCTGTGCACTCTTATCGAGAGTGCCCACGTTCCGCGGATTGTTGTAGTGGTCGACCACTTTGTCGCTGTATGCCATCTTTCGATCTCCTCACGCGGGGGAAGCCGCGTCTGCGTACACTTACTTTGATTCGGCGGAGAAGCCCGCCGATGCTTTGTTGCCCGTACAACGGAACCTTATCGCGTTAATGCGCCTGCCATTCAATCTTGGTCAGGTCAATGCCTTCCTTCACCATCTCGTAAAGCGGTGAAAGCTCACGGAGTTTCTTCACGATGTCGATGACCTTATCTGCCACGTAATCGACTTCTGCCTGGGTGTTGAAGCGGCCAAGGCCGAAGCGAATGGAGCTGTGCGCAACATCGTCACCGAGTCCCAGAGCCTTGAGCACATACGAGGGCTCGAGGGTGGCCGAGGTGCAGGCCGAGCCGCTCGATACCGCAACATCGTTGATGCCCATCAGCAATGATTCGCCTTCGACGTAGACGAAGCTCATGTTGAGGTTGCCGGGCAGGCGATGCTCCATTGTGCCGTTGACGTGGACGTAGTCGAGCTCGGACTCAAACTTTGCCTTAAGCCGGTCGCGGAGTCCGCGCAGGTAGGCCGCTTCGCTGTCCATCTCTTCAAGCGCGATTTCACACGCCTTGCCGAGCCCGACGATTCCGGGGACGTTGAGCGTGCCGGAACGCATGCCGCGCTCGTGGCCTCCACCGTCAATCTGTGCGGCGATCTGGACGCGGGGGTTGCGGCGACGCACATAGAGAGCGCCAACGCCCTTGGGTCCATAGAGCTTATGGCCGGAGATCGATGCGACATCGACGTTATCCTGAATGACGTTGAAGGGAACCTTGCCAACAGCCTGCACGGCATCGCAATGGAAGATCACGCCCTTCTCGTGGCAGATCTTGCCGATCTCGCGAATTGGCTGCAGCACGCCGATTTCGTTGTTAGCCGCCATGATGCTGACGAGGATGGTCTTGTCGTCCATGGCGCGCTTGAGGTCTTCAAGGTCGATGAGGCCGTTTGCCTTAACCGGCAGATAAGTCACGCGGTAGCCGTACTTTTCGAGACGCTTGCAGGTGTCGAGAACCGCCTTATGCTCAGTGACCTGCGTGATGATGTGGTTGCCGCGCTCGCGGTACATCTCGGCGATGCCCTTGATGGCCAGGTTATTGCTCTCGGTGGCGCCGGAGGTGAAGATGATCTCCTTAGCGGTTGCGCCGATGAGCTTGGCAATCTGCTCGCGGGCAACGTCCACGGCCTGCTCGGCTTCCCAGCCGAAGGAGTGGTTGCGGCTGGCGGCGTTGCCGAACTTTGAGGTGAAATATGGCATCATCGCCTCCAGCACGCGGGGATCGAGCGGGCTGGTGGCGTGGTTATCCATATAGATCGGCAGGCTGATGCCGGCGGGAACTGGAACGGTGCTTTCAACGGTGCTCATCTGGATCTCCATCCGTACTATGGCTCCGCAAACTGGCGGAGGGGGAAGGACTACTCTTATAGAGTCAATGAAACCAATACACTGCCGTCGGGCAATTTGTGCGGTTGTTCTCGCTCTGCAAGGTCATTAATACTGATGCTGCGGAGAACGCCGGCGATGGTTTCATTTACGCGCGCCAGGGGCTCCTTAATGGTGCAGCTCGGCGTGAGATCGCAACCGGTGGCGCCTTTAGTGCACGAAGTGATAAAGAAGGGCCCATCGATGGCGTGAATTACTTCAAAGGCCGAAATCTCCCGGGCACTGCGGGCAAGCGCATAACCACCATTCATGCCAGCATGCGACTTGAGCATTCCAGCTTTGGTAAGTTGTTGCAAAATCTTGGCCAAAAGCTGCGCAGGGATCCCATAGGCGTCGGCGATGTCCTTCGCGCTGAGCGCCGCAGTCTCAGGATGCTCAGCGAGATACTTGAGCGCCATGAGCCCATAGTCGGCTTTTTTGGTTAGCTTGAGCATGGAAATGCCGACTTCTTCGGTCCTTATTAGTATAAGTCGGCTTCTCTTCGCCTACAAGCCTTAGAGCAGTAGCTCGAGGCCGCCGGGACAGCTCTGAGACGGGGCGATCGTTCGAATTTTGACTCTTGAATTTGGCCAAAAGACCGCTACAATCTGCGGAAAGAGCATCAAATTTTCTCTGATAGCGAACCGATGCCTACCGCTTGCAAACACCCCAGGGTACGAGTCGTCTCCAGGCACGAAGATGCAGAGTTCGTTGAGTGCCTGGAATGTGGCGAAGTCTTTGATTCCGAGGAATTTCAGGATATGGCGATTGAGGAAGTCGCCGATGAAGTAGAAAGGCCCTCGGACGAGGAGTAGTAGCCGCCAGAAAGCCCAACTTCAGTTATATATAAGCCGTCTAAGTGTCACAGAATCAGCTCTTAAGACGGAGAGCGCTACTTGGCGCCGTGGCCATTTGTCGCGGCGGCTGGGGGCTTATGTGCCACCAGCCAGGCGTAATTCAGCCCGGACGCAACTGTAAGTAGAATCGTGGCCCAGAGCGAGAAAGTGCGCAGGGCGACGACCCATGGCGCTTGGGTGAGCTGGTGCAGCAACACGACAGCGATGGTAACCACCTGGGCGAGCGTGTTCGCCTTGCCATACATGCTCGGCTTGAATTCCCGGCGCCCGGTAGCTGCGTACAGAATTGCCGCAACCATGAGAATACCGACGTCTCGTCCAAAGACGAGAACGGTGACGCGCAAAGGGATGAGGCGCTGATAGCTAAGGACCAGAAAAAGCGTGCTGAGCAGGAGCTTATCGGCAACCGGATCCAGATATTGGCCGAATACCGTACGCTGTTTCAGCACTCGCGCCAGAATGCCGTCGAGCGCGTCGGTTAGCCCCGCGATCACGAAGAGGATGAAGCCGGTCTCAAAGCGACGCTCAAGAATGGCAGCGACAAGAAAAGGCGCCATGCAAATACGCATCAGCGTGAGAAGATTGGGAGCGGAGCGCAGCGGATTGGGCTTTGCGTTAGAGGCCTCGGTCATGTCTCGCTAAAGTTGCTGCCAAAATGCCCAGAAGAACTACACCGGGCAGGCGTTCCTCTTTAGTGAGAGATGGTATCGCATCGACAAGCGCCCCCTCTATCCCTTCTTGACCTGGAGATGCATGAGAGAAAGTTCATCCGAGATTAGGTTGCGTTGGAGGTAATGATGCTTGATTCGGGAAAGATGGTAGGGTTTATCGCGACGACGGATTACGAGCGGGCGCGGGCTTTCTATGAGGGGAAGCTGGGTTTCGACTTCATTTCGCACGATCAGTTTGCGCTAGTGGTAAGCGTTGGCGGCCACAAGATTCGAATTGCGAAGGTGCCTGAGTTCCAGCCTTTTCACGGCACAGTGCTTGGTTGGGAAGTGGACGATGTGAGGCCCATCGTGGAGTGGCTACAAAGCCGTGGCGTGAGCACGGAGAAATATCCATTTGTTGCGGATAAGGAACTAGGCATCTGGACATCTCCTTCAGGCGACCAGGTGGCGTGGTTCAAAGACCCGGACGGCAATGTGCTCTCAGTGAATTCGCATGCAGGAAAATAGAAAAGATGTCGTCGATGAGACTGAAGCCTCCTGCTGATCAGGACGCCTCGAAGATCGTCTCTTGCCGGATCGAAGGTGATCTCGAATGCCCGTGAGTGCGATCGCCTAATCGCTGAGACATGTCAGTGGATGCATCGAGGAGCGGCTTTCGTGGTCGGCTGGATCCTGCTAAACTACGAAAAGTCTGACGCAGGCGCGTAGCTCAGTTGGTTAGAGCGCTTCCTTGACACGGAAGAGGTCGTTGGTTCGAATCCAATCGTGCCTACCAAAATTAGATTCAAAGACATCCACAGACATCCAAAAGACCACGACAAGCCACTGAAAAATCAGTGGCTTTTGTCTTTTTACGTCTAATGTCGTATCGTAGAAACCAACTCCCAATGGGGGCATCTCTGGGGGTACATTTTTCCGAGGTGGGGGCATTTTATACCCCAATCTTTAGGCAGCGCTATGGCCTTGACCGATACCGAGATTCGCCGATCTAAGCCCTCTGAGAAGTCCTACAAACTCTCCGACAGTGGAGGTCTACACCTTCTAGTCACCCCATCCGGCGGTAGGCTCTGGCGGTTGAAGTATCGTTTTCAAGGGGCAGAGAAGCAGATGGCGTTTGGCCAATACCCCGCAGTATCTCTGGCAGACGCGCGCGAGCGCAGAGACGCTGCCCGCAAGCGTCTGGCCAATGGATTCGATCCAATGGCTGAGCGCATGGCCGAAAAGACTGCAATCAAGGTCGCCACCGAGCACACATTCGAAAAGATTGCAGAGCTTTGGCTCGAACACTGGAAGGGGAACAAGAGCGCGCGCCACGCCGCGACAACGCGAAATCGGTTGAGGGGAAACGTCTACCCGATTTTGGGGCCGAGGGCCATTGCGGAAGTGGAGCCGCTGGAACTGGTCAATCTCGCCAAGGAGATTGAGAAGCGCGGTGCCTCGGACATGGCGAAGCGCGTTCTTCAGATTGTGGGAATGGTGTTTCGCTACGCAGTGGCCCACGGATACAGCAGGCGAAATCCCAATTCAGAGATTCGCCCGTCTGACATTCTCAAACCGACACGCAAAACCAACATGGCCCGCATCGATGCTAAAGAGCTTCCGGCACTCCTTCGCGCCATTGAGGTCTACGAAGGAAGGCCGCTCACCCGACTTGCCATCAAGCTTATGGCACTAACCTTCGTCCGTACCAGCGAACTGATCTGCGCGCGCTGGGAGGAGTTCGACTTCGATGCAAAGCGATGGTGCATTCCCGATTCGCGCATGAAGATGAAGACGCCTCACATCGTGCCGCTATCGCGGCAGTCCATTGAGATTTTGGAACTGCTCCAAACCATCTCTGGCAATCAGGAGTTGGTTTTCCCCGGCGAACAATGTTCCAAAAAATCCATGTCAAACATGACTATACTCAAGGCGCTGGAGCGGATGGGCTACAAGGGCCGTATGACCGGCCATGGTTTCCGCGGCATAGCTTCGACAATCTTGCACGAGCAAGGCTACAACCATGACCACATCGAGTTACAGCTTGCACACGCCCCGCGCAATGCTGTCTCAGCCGCTTACAATCACGCTCTCTATCTCGAACCGCGAACGAGGATGATGCAGCATTGGGCCGACTTCCTCGACCAAACACGACAAGGTGGTAAGGTCATCGCGATTCGTGAGTTTGCATAGAATCATACGGAGTGGCAACGTGGAGTTAGTGATCGCGCAGTCCAAGGTGATCGCTAGTAATCTTCGCAAAGCCTAATTACGTTGCATATTTCGCTTTCCTATCGACGGTCAATTACCGCTTGACCTTTCCATAACCTATCCACATACTTAGTGCATAGGTGTTCGGTTCTCAGCACTGTAAAGGTGCTTACACTTAGACTCCGAAGCCGCTCTCCTTGGATTGAGCCGCTGCCAGATCAGCGCGATGCGCGGCAATATGCCGCGCGCTTCGCTCGCAAGTGCAAGCGAAAGACAGAATCAATCCGCGCTGACAAGGAGCGTGCCACCATGTCAACTTTCATGGAGAATTATCCGTCGCTGCTTAGGCTTCCCGAAGTCAAAAAGCGCGTGGGCCTTAGCAGGGCCTCAATCTATTCACTTGCCGCGCAAGGGAAATTCCCGAAGCCGATCGCACTTGGTCCGCGCTCCTCCGCGTGGGTCTCAACTGAGATCGACGCATGGATCAGCGATCGCATTGCGCAGAGCAGGCGCGAGAGATGATTGGAGAGTTCTTCGCTATCGATTCCCGCCAGTGGGCCCAAGTCTGCGATACCGGGATGAACGAAGCCTGTGCCTATTTAGTTCTGGCCCGAGGCACCGGCCCTGATAACCGGACTACGCGCTGGTCCGCTGAGGCGGTTCACCGTCACTCCGGCGTTGCATGGTCCCGTGCGCAAGCGGCCATCGATAACCTTGTGCGGACCGGAGTCATCCGGCGCGGCGACGAACATACGAAACAACGCCCATTCTACAAACTGATGCCTTACGAAGAAAGCAAGGTTGAGATCAACGAACATTTCCTATGGCTACCGAACACGATTGTTACCAGCACAGAGAGCAGAGAGGCTTCTCCACTTGCTCGTTTGCGAGGCGCAGGGGATCGATGGACATTGCGATTGTTCGTGGACCTTTACGCCGCACAGAATCTTCGTGAGGATGGCGGCATCCACCCCGGCATCGTCTCCGACCAATATGAACGCAAAGAAGTGGGGGAGTGTGGCTGCTATACGATTTGGGCATTTCGGCGCAAGAGCGCCAAAATGACGTGGACGGGCCCACTGGTGGCACACCGAAGTAGGCCGAAGCACGGCAAAGACCATGCGATCTGGTTGAAAAACCGACCCGGCATCCAGTCGAATTGTTAACATCGAGTGTTCAGGCATGCATCCATGGCAAACAATCATTCGGCACTCTCAAATGCCATGGCACAATTCACTTACTCTGACGAGCAAGGAGCCGCGAGGAGTTCCTGCGCCGTCAGAATCCAATCGTGCCAAGTGGTCATGAACACCTGGCGGCAAAGTGCTAGGTTCGAATCTGGTCGCAGATCGGCGCATTTTTACTGGACCGTAAGCGTAACTGCTCCGGAACGAATCACCTGGTGAGTGGCTGGCGTCGTTGATCCTCCGCCTGCATTCCCCCTCCACAACCGTTCCCGGCCAGGGCGACAAGAAGAAGGATTCCTGCGCCGGTCAAGAACCAGAGGCGAGAGTATCTCGATTTCCGGGCGCCAGAGGTACGCAGCCTCATGAGAATTGGCAATAGAGGCAGCGCAGTTGCTACTCCAGGTAGCGTTTCGGTAAATACCACGGTAATCGGATACGTCCTTGCCGGCGTAGATGAGGTCGTAGTGATTGTCAACGTTTCGGTCGCGGCTGAGTAACTACACGTGGCACCGCTCGGAAGATTGAGGCAGGGTGACAGACACGTTTGTTGCCGAAGCTGGCAGTGTGACCGGATAGCTCGCGGTGGCACCGTGCGACTGATACCGATTAGTGCCAAACGTTGGACCCGATCCGGAACCAGCCGAGCCGACTTCGAATTGCATGGGATTCGAGGTTCCGCCGCCGGATGTCGGAGTCTGGACGGTGATAGCGGTGACTCCGGAAGATACGATCTGGGTTGCCGCACCTAGGTCGTGAGCTGGCTTACTCGTCGGGACGCCACCTCGCCACGCATCTCTGAGTCTTTTCGGAAACGGGTGGATTTCAGAACTCACAAGCGGTCAACGATCATTTTGCGCGGCCGCCGTCCGTACGAGCGTCTCCACCGGAGAGACCACCATATCGCGCAGTACAGCCTGTGGTTTCTCGGCTGTTTGCAGCATTTGCATATCGCTCTGCGTGGCTGCGGAGTCGGCAACTCGATGACTCTGGAGATCATCGAGCGCTCGGAGTCCGATTGATGAGACTTGGGCTAGTGTCTGCGATACAGGGATCAACTCTGCCGTTATCTCCGACCGATCCAGTGAAGGTCGCAGCTTTGCATCGTTGTCCCGCCACAGGGTGAGTTGATCCTTCGCTTGCTGCCACTGCTCGGTAGACGCCTTGCCCGCGACGATTGCAGCGACAAGATAGCTGAAGTTGCGCGCAGTATCGCTCTCCGGAGGAACGGCGTCGACCAGATGATTCAACGGTGAATACCAATCATAGTGCTTCAGCGATTCTCGCTGATATCCCAACGGCGGTTGAACTGCGGTGGCCAGAACCGCAAGATACTCCGGGTCTTTCTGCCCGCTCATCCGTTGAAGCATCGGCCAGGTGACGGACTGATGCTGCAGACCATAGAAAACGAGCCTGTCCGATACCGCCGCCATGCGCGCGTACATGGAATCCACATCGCGGACATCCTGTGCTGACCAGAGTCGCTCCGCGATCGCTGCGGTTCGAGGCCAGATGCGGCTGTCGATAATTTCGGACGTGGTGAACTCACTCCACATAGCAGATTCGCCGCCGAGCACGAGCTTCTGTTGTTCTGGAGTTAGAGCGGCGGCTTCGCCGCCGAGCGGGTCTACAAGGTAGTGCTGGGCTGCGGATTGATTCAGGTCCACATAGTAGCCGGTCGACAAGATTGCACGATTTCCCTGGCGTACCGCTGCGGCCAGTCCCTTCGGCCCGCGCCATGAGTGGATAACCACATCCTTCGGCGTATCGGGCTGGAGTACCTCGTCCCAGCCAACCGTGATGCGGTGGTGTGCGGCCACCAGCTTTTGCACGCGCGCGGTGAAATAGGACTGCAGCGCGGCATTGTCCTTCAGGTTGTGCGCAAGCATAAAGGACTGGATCCGTGGATTGGCATCCCACTCTCTTCCGTTGCACTCATCGCCGCCGACATGAAAGTACGCGTCGGGGAAGATCGTCGTCATCTCACCGATCAGCTTGTTGATGAACTCGAATGTGCTGTCACGGCTAGGATCCATCGCCGGATCCATGACCCCCCACTTCGTCTCAATCTGATATGAGCCTTTGCCGCTGGCCAATTGCGGATATCCCACAAACCAGGCAGTTGTGTGACACGGCATATCGAACTCAGGAACCACGCGAATTCCACGATCGCGTGCATAGGCTATAACCTCGCGCATTTGTTCCTGCGTATAGTAGAGGTCATTCGATCCCTTCTCGGTCAGCAGAGGGAACGTCTTGCTCTCGGCGCGGAAGCCCTGGTTGTCTGAAAGGTGCCAATGAAGAACATTCAACTTTACGGCTTCCATGCCGTCGAGGTTGCGCTCGATGACATCGACTGGCTGAAAATGGCGGCTTGCGTCGATCATCAGCCCGCGCCAGGGAAATCGCGGACTGTCATCAATGGTCACTGCCGGCGCCGCGAAGCCTTCAGGCGTGGTCGCGACGAGTTGCAGAAAAGTCTGCAGGCCATGCATCGCGCCCAGAGGATTTGGCGCTGTGATCGATGCGTGCGTCGAGGTGACCTCAAGGCGATACGACTCATCCTCACCGAGCTTCTGCACTGCATCACTTGGACCCGCGGTCTTGACCACGAGCGTCGGCTCGCCCGCTGGTGAGTCATCGTGGTAGGGAATCCCGGTCGCCCGAGAGAGGGTATTGATGAAGCGCTTTCGTGCCGATTCGAGCCGGGCATCTTTGTAGCCCTGAAGCCCAATGGTGAAGCTGCTGTCGATTTTGAGCTGTCCAGTTCCCTGCGAAACGTGCTGCGGCATGGGCATGACGGGCAGCGAACTGACCGGCTGCGCATGAATTGCGGGTATGACGAATGCGACGAGAAGGGCAAAGATCGAAACTGGACACCGAAAAACACAGACTCTCAAGAAATCTCCCTCGCAAAAATGCACGGTAAGCTGACTTCGTGATCATTTCACAGGGGATGAACTTCTGAAAATAACTGAGAAAAAAGTGTCCCGTTCTCCCCGGAAATCAGGTCGAACGGGACGAAGAAAGGGACCAACGAGGTCAAACTTCGAGAAGAATCAGAAGTAGATCTTTGCACCGAACTGGAAGACTCTCGGATCAAAGGCCGAGGTGACTTGCCCGAAGTTGCTGGCGCCCAGTCCGTTGCTGACCTGGTCAAACTGGGTGTGGTTCCAAACGTTGAAGCTCTCTGCGCGAAGCTCGAGCCGGCGGCTCTCGCTAAACGCGAAGCTCTTGAAGAGTGAGAGATTCCAGTTGTCGCGGCCGGGACCGCGTAGTGAGTTGAAGCCGGCGTTACCCCATGCACCTACTGCGGGGAATTCAAAGGCTGACGTGTTGAACCATTCGCCGGATGTATGCGTATAGGAGACGTTTCCGACCTTATCCGGGCGGTTTGTGGCGTTCGGCAAACCGTTGGTGCTCTGTCCGCCGGTCAATTGAGGGTTAATTGGCAATCCGGAGGTCATGGTTATGATGCCGGATACTTCCCATCCACCCAGCGTCGTCCTTAATAGGCGATTCGGACTCTTCTGCAGGAAAGGAATGTCGTAGATGAAGTTCACAGCGGCGTTGTGCGTTCTGTCGTAGCCGCCTGGTCCGCTGTCGTACTTCCACCCAAGATACGGATTGGACACATTGGTGAGGTCCGCGCCTCCTCCGCCGCCTAGCGTAGGATCAACCGTCCGTGACAATGTGTAGTAGGCGCGCATAGTCAGGCTCCGGATCTGCGAGTTCAGGTCGACCTGAAGCGAGTTGTAGTGCGAGTTGGCTTCGTTAGTCGATAGGTTTATCGAGTTGAAGCCGGGATAAGGCAGCCCGGGCGCATTGTTGTACTGAGCCCCACCGATGAGCTCCGGAAGATACGTCTCGTCAGGGAGATTTCTTTGGCGGTAGTCGTTCTGAAAGCGATTCTGATTTCCGACATAGGAGATGGATAGAACCGATCGGGCATTCAACTGGCGCTGTACTCCGGCGCTGTATTGATAACTTGCCGGTTGTTTGTACTCGTCAATTGCCAGACCGGCGATGGCGGCAGGATTGATTGGCTTCGCCGCAGCGCTTCCGGTATCAAGCAAGATGGATGGGTTCTCCATCGTCACGCTGGCGTTGGTAACGTTTAGGCTGAAGGGAATGTTGGGCCCGGCGTTGTACATATCGTTCCCTTGAATGCGCTCATACATGACCCCCACTCCGCCGCGAATTACGGTCTTGCCATCGCCGAGGATGTCATAAGCAAAACCCACACGTGGTCCCACTGTTGCCCAATTGTTATTGACCAGGCCCTTCGGAACTCCATTCTGCCCGGGAATGCCAATGCCATTCATATACAGAGGAACACCGGCCAGGATGGGGTTGGGGCTTGAGCCGAGTCCGGGGCTGTTGGGGCTGATCGTTCCGTCAGGCAGAAGAACGGCCGCGTCTGCAGGGTTATAGAGCTCGGGATAGAAGTTTCCCATGCGATTGTTTGCTTCGTACGTGTGCGGCACACCATCCCAACGCACACCCAGATTCAGGGTCAGGTTTCGATTGACACGCCAATTGTCCTGAGCGTATACAGCCCAGGAAACGTTGTTCCAGAGCCCGTGATCCTGCACGGCCAGTTCGCCGTAGCTCTTGGCGGTGCCAAGCAGGAAGTCTGCGAAGTCGTTTCCGGTAAACGTGCCGTCAAAGCTGAATCCGCCTTGAGTTTCACCGAAGAGATCCTGCACTTTTTTGTAGAGTGCCCAACTCGCGCCCGTTTTGAGCTGGTGCGCACCCTTGGACCAGGAAAGATCATCCCGCACCTGGTAGTCATCGGCTTTGTTATGCCAAGGCCAGCTGGAGATTTCAAAGTGGCTGCCATACAAGCCATTGAGATCGATGTTCGGAATGCGGTTACCGTTGTTGGGACCCGTAAACAGCCGCGAGTTTGCCGAGTTGTAGTCCTCAGGAAGTGAAAGGCTTTTCAATCCCGATCCCGCATAGGGGACAATATCAATTCGATTGCCGTTGTAGTTGAATGCGGTCTCATTGAGCAGGTTCGGGTTGATGGCGTACGTGGCATGTACAACCGCACTATAGGATGGGTTGCTGAATGTATCTCCGACAGTCGGCAAGTTCGCGCCGCTCCATTGACTAACGCCGAAGCCTTGCGAAACCTGTTCTGCAACGAAGTGTCCGAACACCGAGAATTTGCTCGTGAAGGTATGGTCCAGACGGGCAACTTCTTCGGTGAGGTTAGTGGGGGAATTATTTCCGCCGATGAAGGTGGACGTGCCATTCGCATTCACGGTGTTTGGTGCGGGAAAGATGCCGGCATTCAGCAACGCCGTCGTGTTCGGCGAAATCATGCATGCCGGAATTGTGTTGTTGGGGAAAGGTGCTCCCTGCACGATTCCAGCCGGTAATACATCTCCAGGGCAATTTCGTGCGAGGACTGTACTCGCCACGGCAGACGCGGCGGGCACGTTGATGGCCTGGGAACCAAAGTCTCCACCGTACGTTGACGTATCTGGTACCGGCTGATTCGTCAATCCGCCTTGAATCAATCGACGCCATTCCATGTTGTAAAAGAAGAAGGTGCGCTTCCGATCCTGGTTGTAGAGTTTTCCGAGAGTGACCGGTCCGCCTACGTTAAAGCCGAATACATTAAGTCGCAGTTCCGCGACTTTCTGAGGCGCAGGGTTGAAGTAATTACGCGCATCAAATGCGTCGTTGCGATTGAACTCCCATGCCGATGCGTGCAGTCTCCGTGTTCCTGATTTGAGCACCATCGACATCGTTCCAGCCGATGAAAGTCCGTAGTCGGCACTGTAGTTTGAGGTGAGCGTGCGGAACTCTGCGATTGCATCGCTCGAGGGGGCGATGCTCATTCCGCCTGCGCCGCCACGATCGTCATCTTCTCCGCCATCCAACAAGTAGATGTTGTGATTCTGACGGAGGCCGTTGAATTCTACACTTGCGTCTCCGCCGACTGGAGTGTTGACTTCGCCTGCACTCATGCCGCCCGCGCCGATCTGGCTGGAAGCGCCGGGTACAAGAGCAGCTAGTTGGTACATACTGCGACCGCTTACTGAGAGCTGCGATATCTGTTGCCCAGTAATAACGCTGCTCTGCTCTCCAGAATCAGTCTGAACTCGCACCGAATTAGCTTCCACGGTCACCGTCTCTTGAACTTCGCCAACCTCAAGCTGGAAGTCGATCCGATCGCGGTCGCCAACTTGTAACGCGACGTTCTTCTGTTCCGCGGCCTTAAATCCCTTTGCTTGAGCTTTCACGCTGTAGTGGCCGATGTTTAGATCGGGGACAACGTATTGACCGTCAGCGTTCGTCACGATGGTCTTCGTGAGCCCGGACTCCAGATTGGTAACAGTGATGTTTACGTTCGGTACAGCGGCGCCCCCGGGATCTGTGATTGTTCCCAGAAGAGTAGCCTGTTGTGCGACCGCCGATAACGAACATCCAAACAGCAACGCAAACAGAAAGAATGCGAACCGCGGTTTAGGTCTTCTTCGTTGGGAAGAACGAAGGCGAACTTTGTGCGTCATGGCCAAAATTGGAATGCTTATTGTATTCATTCATTTCGCTCCAACATACGGTCTGAAATTCCGGCGACATAACATCGCCGCAACTCTCAGAGTGCAGATGTCGGTGCTCGCGAGCCATAACCGCTTCGAATGGTTTTGTCATGACCACTACGAGGCTCTAACTCTCGGGTAGCGAACCAAGATTGGTGTGGTGACGAATTGCGGACTGTCGCGTCTAAATGCCGATATAGATTTGGGAAACCTAGGAGCTCACAGAGCAGACGAAGATTGGTGCGTCGTGCCGTTGCTTCGCATTGCCTGATCGATTGCTGGCTTGGAAGCAGAGCGCTCGCCAAGTATTGCGGTGCGCATTCGCCTCACGGCGCCGGGTATCTCTTCTGCGGCAACACTGCCGAAGCCAAGCACGAAACTATGACGAGGTTTATCTCCGATGTAACACCGCGAGAGAGGCCAAAGAACCAATCTATCTGCGGCTGCGCGCGTCGAAAGTTCGATATCGTTGAATCCGGCGGGCAAGGCGACCGATAGGTGCATCCCTCCGGAGGCGCCGAGTACTTTTAGAAAGTCCCCAAACTCGGATTGGAGGGACTCGACAAGGACCTGCCGCCGCTCGCCATAAATGCACCGCATCTTTCGGATATATTGTGCGAGATGGCCAAGCTTCATGAAGTCGGCGAGAACCTCTTGATTGAGGTATGGCGGAAAGATGTCGGTGGCGAAGCGAACTGCCTCGAAGAGGCTTACAAGATCCCGTGGAATGACAAGGTAGCCGATGCGAAGCGACGGGAAGAGTATTTTGCTAAACGTGCCGATGTAGATCACACGCTCGTTTACATCAAGTCCCTGCAATGAGGCGATCGGGAGCGAGCCATAGCGGTATTCGCTATCGTAGTCATCTTCGATAACCCAGGCTCCTGCGCTCTGTGCCCAGTTGAGCAAGTGAAGACGACGGGACGCGCTCATCGTTGATCCGAGCGGAAATTGATGTGATGGCGTTAGGAACGCAGCCTTCGCACCCTTGCACTGGGGTGCATTGGCCAAATCCATTCCCTGATCGTCCACCGGGACAGGTATTAATCGGCATCCTGTAGCCGCCAGCAGAGTTCTCTGCAGACTGTAGCCCGGCTCCTCGATTAACACAGAGTCGCCCGGATCGAGCAGAACACGTGCAGTTATGTCGAGCGCTTGTTGAGATCCTGAGACAACCATGATCTGCTCTGGATCGCACTTCACCGATCGGGCTGTGCGAAGGTAATGACAAATCTCCTCGCGAAAGCGCGGTGAACCCATCGGATCAATTTTCTGTAGCGAACTCGACCATGGATTCCGGCTGTGACGAGTCACGAGTTCAGACCACACTCGAAAGGGAAATTGGTCGAAAGCTGCTTGATGGACCCCGAATGCTCCCCATGTGCGCAGGATCGAATCTCTCGGAAATTTCGGATAGAGAAGATTGCGGCCGGCGACGGGCCTGTTGCCGGATGGGCCATGTGCCGGATTCTCAACATGGTGCTCAGAAGACATCATCTGCTCGGGCAGGGTCGATGAAATGTATGTCCCCGAACCGATATGACTTTCGAAGTATCCTTCTGCCAGCAGCTGAGAATACGCTTGCAGAACCGGAAATCGCGAAACGTGGACCTCAGAAGCCAAGTCTCGACTTGACGGAATCCTTTGGCCCGGGACAAGGTCTCCACGAAGGATAGCCTCTCTGTATCCGTCGTAGACCTGACGGTGCAGGGGCTTAGTCTCGTCACGATCGATCTTGATGACCGGGCTGACAGAGATTCCGCTAGAACGCATTGATCGCATCTTAGCCGTCCTGATATATGGGCTCAACCCGGATGGCCCAACGAGATCACCGCTTCACAACATTCCTTAAGCTGTTGGTGACCAGCAATCATCGGTGAGCAATCTGACGATTCCGACAAGCAATCGTGAGCAAGTAATATGTGCACACAACATTCTTCAGAGACTCGACGAGCTAAAGTTGAGCCAGATAGTGGTGAGGATCCAGTGATGGCAAGAGTTCACATTTTGGCCACCGGCGGCAC
Organism: uncultured Acidobacteriaceae bacterium; assembly: GCA_963832465.1. Classification (GTDB taxonomy): domain Bacteria; phylum Acidobacteriota; class Terriglobia; order Terriglobales; family Acidobacteriaceae; genus Telmatobacter. The sequence goes on along the minus strand of CAWHUJ010000013.1, from coordinate 123 downwards.
CATTGCCGGTGCGGGCGATTCCGAAGTTGAAGCAGGATATCGGCCAGGTGAAGTCGGCGTAGAGAAGCTGATTGCGGCGGTGCCTGGCTTGCGCCAGCTCGCCGATCTCAGAGGTGAACAATT
>CAWHUJ010000012.1:0-157862 GCA_963832465.1 uncultured Acidobacteriaceae bacterium | reverse complement strand
CACCTGTCCTAGCCTCTTGCATGAATTCTGCTTCGGGAAGCATGTCGGGAATTGTTGTGGAGGGGAACATCGGAAGCACATTCAGAAGGCAAAGTTCGGCGTGAAAGTGCAGCGCAAGGTCGGCCGCCGTCTCCAAAGCTGCCTGGGAGGATGGACTGAAATCTATGGGCAACAGAATCTTCGAGGGGACGGACAAGAAATCATGGACTTCGGGCATGATGGTCTCCGGGCACAGCCTAATGAGTCGGCCAGAGCTATTCTCTTTTGACCTAAGAGCAATAGCTGTGCTCTATTGCACATCGCGACTGGAGAAAACGCAGGCGCATGTTGGGAGAACCTTCACAGCGGCGACTGAGCGTTACTATGCAAATCGAATAGCCAAGAACGAGCGAGGATTGAGTTGCGTCGTTGGAACGAGTTCATGTCGCGATAAATCGATGAGTGTCGGGAGGTGGAAACGCACTCCGCGCCTGTTTGAGGCAGACCGGCACCAATTTCAGCTGTAGCGGATACTGTAGCGGGTACGGGCCTTGACGGACCTATACGAGCGTAGACGCCATTTCGCAAATCCCTTGAGTAGAACCCCATCTGAGTTGAGATAAATCGCATCAGTCGTGGCTATTCCTTGCGCTGATTCCGGGCTGATCTGAAGGCTCTTTCTCTGGGCTGGATCGGCCCGAATGCACGGGAATTCCGCTGATAAGGCCCTGATAATCTGTGAGGCGTTTGCCGAGAATGACCACGCCCTTGGAAGTGATTTCATATTCGCGAATATCCTTGGCATGATTTCCGCCCCGCATCTTGATCACCACCATGATCTTGCGAAGCTGGCCATCGATGGATACGTACCGAAGCCGGATGATGTCATCGGTGAGGAAAGAAATGGAGTAGGTACTGAACGGGAATTCGGTGAAAGACTCATCCACCTCAACCGTGCTTAGAATCGTCACCCCGATTCCCGTCAAGGCGAAGATCATCCGGTAGAGCGATTCGCGAAAGTCGGCGCGGAAGCCGGGCGACAAAGCCATCTCAAAGCCCGCCAGGGAATCGATCACCAGGCGCTTGGCGCCAATCTTCTGCACGGCGTCGAGAATCGACTGCATGGTTTCATCCACCGAGAGATCGAGGGGACGGAGATAGAGGATTGTGAGTTTCCCGTCTTTCTGCGGCGTTTCCAAATCCAGACCTAAACTCGTGGCCCGCTCCGCATACGCTTCCGGGCGTTCTTCAAAAACCGCCACGATTCCCGGCTTCCCCTTGGCGTATGCCTTCCGCAATGAATTGGGTTGCCAGGACCGATTTTCCCGGTTCCCGAAGACCCAGCTACGAGAACGCTATCGCCTTCGCGAACGCCCCCACCCAGCATCTTGTCCAATTCCGGAATGCCGAAGGAAAGGCGCCGATCGCTGGGCGGATTTCTCTTGCGTGTCCGGTCAACCCAAACGTGCGCGAGAAGGCTTGCATCCCGGCATCGGTGATGCGGAAGGTGTGCAGGCCCGGCACGGAATCCTGACCGCGCAGTTTGATGATCTGCAACTTCCGCACAATTGAATTTCGTTCCGCCGTCTGGCGCAGCCAGAACAGCCCATCGGCAACGGTAAATATGGGATTGTCGCGCAACTCCTCCTCCGCATATTCACCGATCAGGAAAGTTGTAGCTTGCCAACTGGCCAGAAACAGCGCTAACCGTTGAATGAAGGATTGCAGGTCCATGTCGCTTTGCGGCTTCCGCACCATGGTGCGGAAGGAGTCCACAACCACGACGGCGGGGTTGGCCTTTTCAACTTCCTTGGTAATCTCCTCCAAAACCGCGCCCAGGTCCTTCTCCAGGACAACCTGGCTCAGGTTGATAAAGCGGATGGAGTCCGGGCAGCTTGGCCGGATCGAAGAATGTGTACTGTTGCTGGTATCGCAGCATTTTGATGGCGGATTCGCCGAGGACGGTGAAATAGAGAGCAGGACGTTCCGGCGTCGCATTGGCAAACACGAACTGGTGTGCCAGCGTCGTCTTCCCGCTTCCAGGAGCACCCGCGATGATGTTGAACGAGAATTCGGGGAGACCGCCGCCCACAATTTCGTCGAGGCCCGGAACTCCGGTCGGTAGTTTGTTGATCTTCACTTTGTCTTGGGTGCTCACGCTTTTCTCCCGTTCCGCGAATTGCGATCGTCAAAGGCTGCACCTGGCCACGCATTCCGCAGCAGGCTTAATCGTTAGAGCTTCGCCAAGGAAGATAAGAAGCAGGCCGAGTAAGCGGGCAATGAGAATGATTCCTCCCTCGCCAACCGGATACTCGCCAGCCATCCTTGTCGATCTCAATCTGAGTCCAAACTCGCCCAGGCCCTGCAATGATCCATCCGCGGTGAACCCGCACCGCGCTCAGACTGGGAACTTCCGATTTGGCCAGCGCCAAGGCACGAGAAGCGAGCGACTGAAAACCGGCGACTCCGGCAAGTACACCAAGGCTCTGGCGCAGCTTCTCATAGACGCGAAGGGTCGCGGACTCCATTGGCTCGGAGGTCTCGCCCGCATCGCTTCGTAAGCAAGAAGACGATGAGCCAAATCTCGCATCTTTGGGCATGCAGTCATGTTCAACCCTGCATTGTTCAAAGTAGAAGATTCGGATACCGTTACACGCTTTGTGGGACGAGTCAGGGCGACAATTCCGTCTCTTTCGCAAGCACCCCGCGGATGAGGTGTTCGACATCTAGAAGCCGCTCTGGATGTAGCGCTGGCGGAACTCAATTCATGTAGCGATTCGTTTGCAGGTTCGGTGTGTCTTCTTGCGGGCCGCCAGCCTTGCTTCGGATGAGTGTGAAAATGTCCAAAACCGTGGCGATACTGCGAATGTTTCCCGCAACGCTTACAAGTCCATCTTCCATGCCGGAATATTTGTCCGCCAGGGTCTCAATACGTTCGCTCACGCTCCGCAGTCGGTCAATCTCCAGCAGAAGGTCCTCGAAAGCCGCATCCATTGCCGGTCCATCGGCCACGGAGTCTGTCTTGTCGCTGTAGTTGTGGCAGACTCGATGTCTCGACGTCAACCTGAAGGCGCAAATCTTCAATCAAACGCAGCGTTGTTGCCTCGCCAAGGAAAGTAAGAAACAACCCGAGCAACTGCGCAATCAGAATGATTCCGGCCTCGCCGTCCTCTTCCGGGTCCGGTTTGAGATTCAACTTCGCCAAGACCGCGCAAGCCTCCATTCGCTGTAACTTGCACCGTGCTGAGTCGGGGAGACTCCGACTTGGCCAGCGCCAAAGCACGAGAAGCGAGCACCTGAAAACCGTCAATTCCCACGGGTGCGCTGAGTTGTCTGCGCAGCCTCTCATAGACGCGCACAGTTGCAGGTTCGGTTTGCAGGGAGGCCGTACTTGCGTCGGCCTCGCAAGCTACGAGGCTTCGGGCTAAATCACGAGTCTTCTTCGGCGGAAGCATTGATTCCCCTTCGATACACACTACTATGCTAGCTTTGAGTGCGAAGCAACCACGGCGATTCTATTCCCATGGGTGCTGATAGATGTTCCATCGTTGAGGTTTGCATCTCTCATGTCTTTGACTCTACTGGGATGCAAAAGCTGCGTAATTCCCCTTTTTCCCCGAGGTGCCCGAGATCCGCGTCTCTTTCGCTTTTTCGTTCGGCAAATGATCATGCAGAACTACGTTGAGTAGCGACTTGTGAACCCGGATGCGGCCGTTGTATTCGATAAAGCCGAGTTTGCGAAAGCGGTTCATAAAGAAGCTGACCCGGGAGCGAGTGGTGCCGACCATCTCGGCCAACGTTTCCTGCGATATCTTGGGAATCAAGGTTTCCCGCTCGCCCGGTTGGTCAAATTCCGCCATCAACAGGAGGATGCGGGCCAAGCGCTTCTCGCTGGAGTTGAAGAGTTGATCAACAAGATCGGCCTGGGTGCGCATGCTGCGTGCCAGCAGAAACTTCATAAACAAGTCGGAGAAGTCATGCTCCTCGTGCATCGTGCGGATCATCTCTTCCCGCTTGATTTGGAGCGCAGTGCAGTCGGTTATGGCCGTGGCAGCCGTCAAACGCAACCCGGGCAACGCCGCGAGCGACTCCTCTCCCACGAAATCGCCTACGGAGAGGATCGCGATGGTAGCTTCCTTGCCGGGATGCGAGACGACCGTGATTCTTGCCCGACCTTTTTGAAGATAGTAGATGGAATCCGCTGAATCTCCCTGCGAAAAGATTGGCTGCCCGGGAGGTATCTGAACGATTCGTCTTCCTATTCCGGCGTGGGCCAGGAAGGCGACCGTATCAAAAGCCGGTTTTTCAAGCTGAACCATGCGAAGCTCCTTTCCCGATGCGACGCCGCTTCGAACACTTTCATGGGACCGTGACCGCGTCGCGATCGTACTAACGGAGGCTTGCCGCGCCGAGCATAGACTCACTTCAAGGAACTAATCCTGGAAACCGTTCATTCAATTGAGGATTCACGGTGTCCGCGATCTTCCCACACTCCACGCTGTATTCTCCCACAAGCTTGCTCTCCATCAGGGAGGGGGAACTGTTCACTTTTGCTCACTTTTCGGCATTTTCGAGAGTCTTCGGCCCGTGAGTCGGGACAATCACACCTTTGATTCACGCCGCGCCTATGATCAGAGGCTGGCCGCTGCCAAGTCAGGCTTGCCTTACGGATCTGTTGGCTGCTGCCCTCCGCGCAGTGATCTGATGTAGACAGTCCTGGTGACATGCAAGCGGTCATCGGTGGTTGCCGTGGGACAAAGCGCAGCCCGCCGCACACGAAGTCGGATCTAAGCCATATATCTTAGAGGTGCGGAAATGGTAGAAGCGGCCGGGGGTCTGAGAAAGAGAATTCGTTATGCAATGACTGATATCGTAATTCTCTTTTTCGGTCTCAGCCGTTCCGAGCGGGGAATATGTCAAAGACAGTGAGTGAAGTGTTCGTCGAGACGCTGATCGCAGCCGGAATAAGGCGCGTCTATGGGGTTGCGGGCGATTCCCTGAACGGCTTAACCGATGTCATCCGCAAAAGCGGCAAGATCGAGTGGCTGCATGTCCGGCACGAAGAGGTCGCCGCTTTTGCAGCCGGGGCGGACGCTCATCTTACCGGCGACCTTGCGGTATGTGCAGGCAGTTGCGGTCCAGGAAATCTCCATCTCATCAATGGTCTGTTCGACTGTCATCGGAACCGCGTTCCCGTTCTTGCGATTGCCGCGCAGATACCGAGCAACGAGATTGGAAGCGGGTATTTCCAGGAGACTCACCCCGAACACTTGTTCAAGGATTGCAGTCACTATTGCGAATTGATCTCCCAGCCGGAGCAGATGCCGCGCGTGCTGGGCATCGCGATGCGGACGGCCATCACCAGACGCGGCGTCTCCGTCGTGGTCCTTCCTGGAGATGTTGGCCTGCGCGAGTGCGCTGCCGGCGCGCTATCGCTTGGGATCAAAGACTCGGTAACAATCGTTCGTCCATCGGCGAACGATCTTGAGAAGGCCGCAGCAATCCTTAACAGCGCGCGCAAGGTGACGATCCTTGGAGGCGCCGGATGTGAGGGAGCGCATTCCGAGCTCGTCCAGACGGCTGAGCTTCTGAAGGCCCCGATTGTCCATGCGTTAAGGGGTAAGGAGTTCATCGAATACGATAATCCATACGACGTGGGGATGACGGGTCTGCTTGGTTTCTCGTCCGGTTATCACGCCATGATGAACTGCGATGCACTGCTCATGCTGGGAACGGACTTTCCCTATCAGCAGTTCTATCCGAAGGATGCCCGGATTATTCAGGTCGACTTGCGCGGAGAGCAGATCGGGCGCCGCACGCCGGTCGATCTGGGCCTTGTCGGCAACGTAAAGGACACGCTTCAGGCGCTTGCTCCGCTTTTGACGAGCAAGAAGGATCGCGCCTACCTTGATACCTGTCTCGAGCATTACAAGGGAGCACGCAAGGGGTTGGATGACCTCGCTACCGGCAAGCCGGGATCGACTCCGATTCATCCGCAATACGTGGCGAAGATACTGGATGAGCTCGCCGCGAAAGACGCGGTTTTCACCTGTGACGTCGGTACACCCACCATCTGGGCAGCGCGCTATCTCCACATGAATGGCAGACGCCGCCTGTTGGGTTCGTTCACGCATGGCTCGATGGCCAATGCGTTGCCACAGGCAATCGGCGCGCAGGCCGCCTACCCGAAGCGACAAGTTATCACTCTATCCGGAGATGGAGGCCTGGCCATGCTGTTGGGCGATCTGTTGACTCTGCCGCAGCTCAGGCTCCCGGTCAAACTGGTGGTCTTCAACAACAGCGCTCTGGGATTTGTGGAATTGGAGATGAAGGCCGTCGGACTCCTCGACTTCGGCACCGATCTGGTGAATCCCAATTTCGCGAAGCTGGCTGAATCGGCGAATATTCCTGGAATCCGCGTTGAGAAGCCGGAAGATATCCGTCCGGCGCTCGAGAGAGCCCTTGCCCACGATGGTCCTGCCCTTGTGGAGGTGATCGTAAATCGTCAGGAGCTTTCGATGCCGCCTACCATTACTTTGGAACAAGCCACGGGCTTCAGCCTTTACATGATCCGGGCGGTTTTGAGTGGCCGCGGAGACGAAGTGATCGACCTGGCGAGGACGAATCTCTTCCGCTAGTCGCATGCTTCTTTGCGGCGCTAACGAAATCGCTGCTCCCGTATGCGTCGTTCGCATCCACGGTTATGCACCGCGAACTAGGAAACTCGGTCCAAGTGGTCTACTGTGACCAGACATCCGTCTTTGCCACTTCTTATGATGGTCCCTAGTGAAGAGGCTGGATGATTGCTACAAGGATCGGTCCGGCTTCTGCTTAGAGTGAGGTTGCGACATGGAAACCGTATTGATTGTTCTTCTAGTACTATTCTTGCTCGGTGGCGGAGGCTGGGGATACTCTCGTTGGCGCCGCTAGACAGCCTGATTACAAAGAGCGGGCATAACCGTGCTGCTCGGTCGCTGCCCCGGATCCCGGCAGGAGACAGTCCAATCCCTGTCTGAGGACACTATGCTCCGCCGTGGATTGCTCGATACGCTGCCTGAAACTGAAACAATCCATTACTTGCGGTCGTTGCGGTGGGCTTGTCCCGCGCCGCGAACCGGCGCTTTAGGGGATGCCGGTTCGCATGAGTGTTCAGATATTGAGTATGTGCTCGTTCCGAATGACCTTTCAACCGCCCAAACTCCACGTCAATTAGAGCTGGCCGCGCCGCTCGGCGCGTGCGAATCAAAGGATCGCATCCGTTGATCGTCGCCCAAACAAGCGATGATCGTTTCGATGACCCGCTTGGTCTCGCTTGGACCTCTAATCGGAATGGAAATTACACCTGCCTGTTCAACCGGATAGTCGTTGCCCCCCACGAACAAGGCGTCCCCTGCATAAATCATCTCGTTTAGCGCAATGCCCAGAATGTCTCCAAGTTTCTTAATCCCGTAGGCTTTATCAATGCCTCGTTTGGTGATATCGATGGATGTCGCGCCACCTATTCGAACCGAAAAGTCAGGAATAAGAGCGTCGAGGATTGCCTTGATCCTCCTCCGCTTGTTGAAGTCCGAATCCCATGTTTTCTTTTCCTCCAACGGAGCCTGCTGGCCTAAGGCCGAGTAAGTTATCTGGCTTCCGCGGTCTTCAATGATCTCTCCCCGGCAGCTCTTATCGACAGTGAAACCCGCCGTTTCGATCGCTTTCGTCAAAGCGCTGACGATCCTCTCTTTTTCGTCCGCTGTGAAATCTTCTGCATAGAGCCTTTTCCACTGCCCGTCGTATTGGAAGAATTGTGTTCCACAGGTGGGAAGAATAGATAGCCTCGTCAGCCGTTCGTCCTGCGGAAGATTAGACAGAACTTGTCTTTCAAACTGGAGCCACGCTCCACCGGAGATGACTGCAACCTTGACGACACGGAGCAAATCATGCAGAAGCGACGCCATCTCGGCATCCAGAGGCGCTTTACTTGGCGCCAGGGTTCCGTCCAGATCAAACACAATGAGTTTCTTCATTCATCTCCAACTCTGCTGCTGAGTGGTTCAATTGGAGCGTTCGACGCCGTGCGCCAGCGCACTCTCGCCAATGCCCGCTCAGTGAGTCAGGATGCCCAATCTGATTCCGCTCTTCTGTGCTGAATTGCACAGAAACGGATCTTTCTGGATGAAAGACTGAACCTGAACGCGCTATTGTCTCTGCGATGAAACTAATGTATCCACCGCTGGGCCAAGGGCGCGGGAGCAGGCTTGATGAGCATCTATCCCGCAAGACTGTGTCATCGAGTAGGAAGTTGCGCTAAAAACCGACCAGTCCTTGCCGCACTGGACGCTGTAGACCAGGCGAGGAACATCATCGGTAGGACAAACATCGTTCTTGCGCTTCACGGCGAGGCTGTTTTCGCCTGATAAGCCAGTCTGCAGTTACGAAGAGGTGGATCCACGTCCGGTCGCAGCAAACGTGAGAGGAGTTCCAAATGAAACAGAGCAATTCGTTTCCAGCGTTGATTTTTACTCTAGTTCTCGCCGTCGGTGCCGCGATAGCATTTGGGTTTTACCGTTTGTCGGCTGACATCACAGCCATCGCCGTCCTTGCGTGTGCTTTCGTTCTGGCCTCAATCGCTGCCTCCGCGATCCGGGTCGCCGATCAATGGAACAAGGCGGTAGTGCTCAGGCTAGGCAAGTTCCGTTCGCTTGAAGGTCCGGGGTTGTTTTTTATCATTCCTCTTGTAGAGACAATTCCCTACTGGATCGATACGCGAGTCCTCACAAATTCCTTCAAAGCGGAAAAGACCTTGACAAGAGATACGGTCCCTGTCGACGTGGATGCAGTTCTGTTTTGGAAGATCCTTGATCCCAAGAAGGCCGCTCTCGATGTGGCAGACTACCAAAGCGCAATCAATTGGGCCGCGCAAACTGCACTGCGCGATGTAATTGGCAAGACGATGCTTTCCGATATGCTCGAAGGCCGGGACAAGATCAGTGAGGAATTGCAAAAGATCATTGACGTGCGCACAGAACCGTGGGGAATCAACGTCATTTCCGTCGAAGTTAAGGATGTACTCATTCCCTCAGCTCTGGAAGATGCGATGTCGATGCAGGCACAGGCTGAGAGGGAGCGCCAGGCTCGTGTGATTCTGGGCGATTCAGAGCGTCAGGTGGCGGAGAAGTTTGGCGAAGCGGCCAAGACCTACGCGAACGATCCAGTTGCTCTGCACTTAAGAGCGATGAACATGCTTTATGAAGGATTGAAGCAGAATTCAACCATCGTGATTGTGCCCAGCACGGCCGTCGAATCGATGCAACTGGGCGGCCTTACCGGTCTGACAGCATTGACTATGGGACTAGCACAAGAGCAAGCGCTAAGAGACAGGGCAGCAGCAAACAAGATTACTTACGAGCCTGTGCCTGTGCCGGCAGGGAATGCAGATCTACTTACACCCTCTCAAAATGGCCACCCCGAGGTCGCTGCTTCCAGATAAATGACCCAGGCGCGGATACGGGAATCAGGATACTGACCAAGCCTGAGCATACCGGGAGAAACGTAGTTAAGAAGCAGGAAGGCAGGTCTGGCCCGAATGATTCCTTTGCCACTGCCCGGCAGCACTGATCTGGTCCTTCTATGGTTTTTGGCGCACACAGGTAAACCCCTGGTTGCTTGCCACGATGGCAATCGCAGGTACACCTCGTGGGGGGGTACACCACATGGGATGTCGGGCGCGGAGATTCTCTCTCGCTTGTCAAAGCTTTTGGTTCTCTTTAAGAGCCGGGGGGATATTTCTCTTTTTCACAGGAGCAAAGCGAGGTCATGAAGGGACGAGCTACTGATCTCAGCCAATGGGCTTCACTGGCGAGAAGCCGACTTCAGGTTGCCAGTCACTGCTCAATGATTGCATCCGCGATTATCGACGATTGAATCCTGGACAGCCATGCCCACTTGTTCCGAAGTCTGGCGAAATCCCGCCCGAGTTCCGGGCCGCTCGAAAACTGAGCTCCAGTGGATGATCACTGGCCAATGCGCTCATCGAGAGCCGCAAGGTCACCGGCCAAGTTCCGGGTGTGCGGTCAGCAACTCCAACGTTGCACCAGCGACAAATTAGATCCGAGTGTAGAGTTTCGTAACAGTCTCTAACTGGTCCGCGGAGGTGGGGAAGCGGCTCTGCGCCGCTATGTGCCGGCCCGTATTCTGGAGGAAATCGTCGCATGGGTCAAGCATCATCCTGTCTTCGCCGTGTTCCTTCCCGCAGTGCTCCAACCGCCTATACCCTTGTTGCCGTTTGCGCTCGCTTCCGGCGCGCCCGGCGTATAGCGAAGCCGTTTTCTCGTCGTGTATGGTGCGGCTCGTACCCTGCGTTACTCCCTCATCGCCTGGGCTCGGCGTGGTTTATGGACGCCACTTGATCCGCCTGTGTCGGCAACTCTCCAGAAATGGTCGGCGCCGCTACTTTGGGTGTTGGCAGGGCTCATGGTAGGCGGTGCCTGTTTCGCGTAATGGAAGGTCCGTGGCCTGTGCAAGTCCGATACCGCCTCTAAGCACGCTTCGCATGCCGAAGCAGTTCTTACGGGCTAAACCAGCCCAGTGCCCGCTGCCTCTGCGTTTTTGCGTTTGTGCGCTGACCGGTCTCTTGGGCACCAACTCAGAAAAACAAAAATGGCGGCCGAGTATGTCATACCCCGCCGGGCACGGCTCAACAGACCATCAAGGTTTTTCTTGGGGATGATCCTGCGGCCTCGCCTGAGGTTGGTGAGACTGCAACGTCTGCTGCTGTGTCGCGTGCCTCTGCGACAACTCCTGCGTCTGTTGCTGGTGCTTCTGTTCCACTTGCTGTGTCCTGGCATCGTTCGCCTTCTGCTGAGTCAATTGCTGATGTTCGGCGTTCTGCTTCTGCTGAAGACTCTGCCGCTCCTTAGTCTGGTTGGCGATCAACTTAGTCTGTTGTTGCTCGTACTTCTTGTCCGCCTTCGCGTTTCCTGAGCTAACCGGTGCGGGACGGGCAATCGGCGGAAGGTCATTCGGGTGGACTGTGGCATGCGTCTCGGTCGTCGAACCACTCGTCCCAGCCTTGGAAGGTACCATTGCCTCTTTTGCGGGGACCGCTCCGTGGCCTTCGGCGACATCTCCCGACTTTGCCGTAGCGGTCATTGCCGGCGTGCCATGGTTCACCGCTGCACGTTGCTCCGGATTGGCGCGGGCGGCCTGCGTATGTTCAGTTTGCGCGGCCACCGCCGGAACGTGTCTTTCATTTCGCAGCCGCCTCCTGTTCCGAGGTTGGACGTGCCTCGATCCCGCCTCTTCCACCGTTGTAGCTGACGCGGCTTTCGGTGTTGTTCTCGACTCGCTCGTTGTAAACGTTGTGAATATTTGCCACATCGATGTTGTTGACTGAGCGGTTATAGAAGAAGTGTCCGTTGTTCCAACGGCCGCCTCCGTATCCCCCGCCCCAGTAGCCGAAGCCGTAGTTGATGCCGCCGTAGAACCCGACGGTTTCGCCCCCAATAACCTTCATTGAAGAAATAACCGCCGTCGCCCCAGCCCCAATAGCCCGGGGTCCAGAGGAAGCCTACTTCGCGGCGCCTCCACCCACGTACCGGGAACCCAGTAGTAATCGGAGACGCTGTCGTCATAGGCCCAATAGCCCGGAGTCCAAAGATAGCCATCACCGGGGCAAATTGGCTGGTTGTAGGACGGCAACGCGGGTGGGCCAATTGCGACCCTTATGGCAATCTGTCCGAATGAAGCGGCCGGAATGGCCAATAGCAGAAGCGTCAGCAGAAATCGGATGGTACGCATATGATTCTCCTTGCCAGTTCATCCTCTGGCTGGCCGTCCGAACTGCGGGCGACTCGTCTGCATGGACAAAAGAGGATGGGCGCAGTGCGCCAAGGTAAGGTTCCCATGGATGTCTGGGTCAAGTCTGCGCACAAGAGCTCACTTCTCGCGAATGCAGGGAGAACACGATCTAGACAACAAACATCGCGATGCCTGCGGCGAACATGGCGATCGTCGTGAGAGCGACGACAATCCATCCGAAGCGAGAACTCGGTTGGCCCTGCATGAGTTTCTTGTCCGCAGCGACGATCAGAATTGCGACAAGAAGGAAGGGTGCTAATAACCCGTTGATGACAGCTGTCCAGTAGAGCGCCTTCACCGGATTGATGCCGAGAAAGTCCAGCCCGACACCTGCTCCTGTTGAGGCAAGAATCAGAGCGTAAAACCAGCGTGCCTGTCTGAGGTTCTTGTTCAGGCCCTGACGCCACCCTAACGTTTCAGCAAAGGCGTATGCAGCCGATCCGGCAAGCGTGGGAATGGCGAGGAATCCCACGCCGACAATACCGAGGGTGAAAAGAGTTGCTGCGAAGTTGCCGGCAAACGGACGTAGGGCTTCAGCGGCCTGGCGCGAGGTCTCAATCTTCGTGATGCCGTGCTGATTGAGCGTGATGGCAGTGGTCAGGATGATAAAGAACATGACCATGTTGGAGAAGAACGCACCCACTCCCACGTCGATGTTTCTCAAATCAAGCTCCTGTCTCGTGGCTCCCCTGCGCAGCGCGAGCGTACTCTGGCCTGCTGATTTCTCCTCCTCAACTTCTTCGCTCGTCTGCCAGAAGAAGAGATACGGGCTGATTGTTGTACCGAGGATCGCGACGAGCGTTGCCCATTCAGCTTTGCTGTGCGGCATCGACGGCACCAGGGTATCGCGCAGCACCTGGCCCCAATTCGCCCCCACCACAAATGCTGTAATGGGGTATGCGAAGAGCACAAGGACCAGCCATTTGAGAACGTTTGCGATCTGGTGATATCGGAGCCGCACCGTTGCCCACGAAATAAGGCTCGCAAATGCGATCACGAACCAATGAGAATTCATGCCCGACAACATTGCAGCCGCATCCGCCATCCCGGCAAGATCCGCGGCGATGTTGATCGTGTTCGCGGCCAGCAGGGCGATCACGAAGGCGAGCAACAGCCATTTTGGAAATCGTCCCTTGAAATTCTCTGCCAGGCCTTGCCCTGTCACCTTGCCGATGCGCGCACACATGATTTGAACTGCGGCCATTAATGGCCAAGTCAGGAGTGCGGTCCAGAGAAGTTTGGTTCCAAGCTGCGCACCCGCAACAGAGTAGGTGGCGATACCAGATGGGTCATCGTCGGCGGCCCCGGTGATGATGCCGGGCCCGACCGATTTTAGAAGCGATCGAATCCATCCGGGACGGGCAGTCGGCGGCACGACGATGTTGGGTGTCACGTCGCGCTCCGATAAGAACCAGATCGCCGGGAGGTGAGAGTCATTGGATATGGCTCTCGCCCGGTGAAGTTCGGTGTATGAACGGGGACATTTACGCGCCTTACTGCCTTCGACCGCGGCCACCGGATACTCCGGTTCCGGGCGCGCCTGTGCCATTTTGTGTCCTGGATTCTTCGTTCGCTTTCCTTACCGTGTCTTTGGTCCTGCCCCTGGCATTCTCAAGCTTGCCCTTCATCTGTTGGGCAAGCCCTTTGACTTGGAGTGGTGTATTGCCTGTCAACTCGCCCGTCTTTTGCTTCAGGCTTCCCACAACTTCGTTCATAGTGCCTTTCACTCGATCTTCATTCATATGCCCACCTCCGTGGATTGAACGGGTAAATCTTGGATCAGACCTCGAAATGAGTCGACGTTATCGAGGCGCCGGCTCAAGCTTTCAATCTCGGTTTTCGACTCTGTCGCCGTTAAGAACATCCGGCAACATCGTCCACCATAAGGATTCAGAAACCGTTCATGGTGCGCCCTCGCAATGTCGAGGGTCTTGTCGACCTATCTATCCTTCCGTTCCTTTACTCTAATGATCGGGGACGCCGAAGTCTGAGCAATTGCGCGCAGTGGACGCAGAGACAGGCACGCTGCAGGCTACGATTGCTGCGAGCCCGGCTGACTCTGAGGGCGGCATTACCGCGGGAGCCGGGAGCGTGTGGTTGGTGACCTCAGGCACAGGTGAACTGACAAGGATCAACGCTGCGACGAATCAGATCACAGCGCGGGTCAGAATCCCGGCCGGATCATTCAATCTCTTTATGCCAATGGCTCAGTGTGGGTGACATCGAACACGGGAAATGTGCTGGTGCGCGTGGATCCGGCAACGAATCAGGTTCAGATGTCGACTCCGGTTGGCTCGAAGCCACGCTTTCTGACGGCTGGCGCGGGGTCGATCTGGGTGCTCAACCAGGGAGACGGCACAGTTTCGCGCATCAATGCAACAACAGGCAGATTGGAAGCCGAGATTCCGGCCGGAATTCCGCGCCATGGCGGGGAGATTGCATTCGGCGCTGGGGCAGTGTGGGCAACCGTGATCGAATTCCCTCTTACGCGCATCGACGCGACGTCGAACAAGGTGATGGCGCAGTGGCACGGTGCAGGCGGCCAAAGCGTGCGGTTTGCTCACGGACGGTGTGGCTAACCGATCTGCGCGGCGGGAAAGTCTGGCGGATCGACGTGCCCGCATCTTCCCCAACGGGCCCAGACCATCCCCGGATCCGCGTGCAGAATTAGAGAAACAAATTTCCCTGTTACGTCTCCAGGAATTCCCTGTTTCGGATTCCTGGAGTTGGATAAAGAACTCGCTGAAACGCGCATGAACACTGGCCAATTTTATTGGCAATGCGATTTCGGTTGAGAAATTCCCTGTATTTTTCCCTGTTAACGGGAATTTGAACACGGAGAGCAGTTCGCACTGGACTGTGTCCACCGCCATAATTCCCGCCCCCGAATCGTCGTCCGATCGCAACGATGCTTGTCAGGTAGGCGTTGTTTGCACGCCGACTCAGCAGTGCGCAACGCGGAAAAATACCGCTCTTTCTTATAGAGAATCCGGCGTTTACCCCACCTGTGCATGGCGAGTTCGCCTGCTCTGCTTTGCTATACTGGCCACACCGCACTTCTGCCGCGCATCCATTGATTTACGTTTGAGGTTCCTTGATTTGACGTCACCGGCGAGCCGTTTCTTGTCACCGCTGTCGGATTCGCCTGTGACACCACCCGACTCCTCCACTGTCACCATCGTTATCTGCACCCGCAACCGGCCAGAAGATCTGCGCAACTGCCTCAATGCTGTCAGGCTTCTCGATCCCGGGCCCGCCCAGGTTCTCGTCGTCGACAACACCGCAGGCGATGCAGCAACAAAGGCGGTCGCGCTCGAATTCGGGGCACGTTACACCGTTGAGCCGAAGCCCGGTCTGAGCCGCGCACGCAATCGCGGCCTTGCTGAAAGCACATCCGACCTCGTTGCCTTTCTCGATGATGACGCACAACCGGTCGGTGACTGGCTCCTTCGCTCCCTCGAACCGTTCGCCGACCCCAACGTCGCGTCCGCGACCGGCGATACCTGGGACTCCGTCGGCGCATCGGCAGCTTCCATAGGCAAGCCCACGCTGCTCCTTGGCAATACTGATCCGCTCTGGTTCGAAATGGCCAACTTCGGCGGCCTCGGATTCGGCACCAACATGGTGCTGCGGAGATCAGCCTGCGACGACGTGCCGATCTTCGACGAACGCCTCGGCCGAGGTACGCCTCTCTGGATTGCAGAAGAAAGTCACGCCTTCACTTCCCTCATTGCTCGCGGATATCGAGCAGCGCACGTGCCGCCAGCGATCGTCATTCATCCCTCAAAGCCACGAGATATCCAGCGCGAGGCTTCCACAGCTTTCGCTTACTGGCTCTTTCTGTTTTTCGAGTTTCCGGATCACCGCACGGATCTCTTCAGGTTTCTCTTTCGGCGCTTGAGCGGTCAGCCGCTCCCCTGGCCTCGTGATCCCCAGGAGCCCGGCGAAGTCCTTCGCAGTGGCTGGCGTGTTCAGATTAAGGCTGTGCTGCAGGGTTCGCTTCTCTATCTGCGCAATCGCAAGCGCCGCGCCTGATCGCTATTTCTTAAGATCGCGCAATGCCGCGTGCAGCCAGCGCACGCGCCGCCTCATCTGCAGCGCTCGCGTGCCCATTCCTCGCAACCGATCGTTGCGCGTAAACATTGAACCCAACCAGCACACCGGCATAAAAGCCAGATCCCACAACCGCGGTGTCCGCGCTGTCAACCGCAACCCGCGATACTTCCACCCGCTCTCTCGCTCAACCCATTTCAGCTGCCCCTGAATGAGCGCATCCGGATGCTTTCGCGCAAACTGTGCATCGGCACGGCCAAATGCCTCTGCTTCCCGTAACAGATCGCTCGAGCTCTTCGCGTAATACTGAAAGGCCCTGGCTTCGGGGATATACCGCCCGCGAACGCCATTCCGAAAAAGGCGCAACCCCAGTTCCAGATCTTCACGCACTCTGAAATCCTCATCGAATCCGTCACACTCCTTCAGAATCGCGCGCCTGACTGATGTGTTACTGAAGACGCAATCGATCTCTCTCCATGCGGCCTCAGGTGACTTCTGGCGTGCTAAATGAATCGCACCGATCTCCCGCTTGAAACACTCTGCTGCAAGACTTCGCGGACTGTCTTCGCTCAGCAACAGCCCACCAAACGCTACGAGTCGGTCCTCTCCGGCATGCGCACGCAAATGCGCTACAACCAGTCCCGGGTCGCACAGCATATCGCCGTCAACAAACAGCACCAACTCTGCCCGTGCGGCGCGCCACCCTGTGTTTCGCGCACCGGCCGGCCCACGATTTTCCTGTTCAATCACGCGAAAAGCGCAAGGCGGAGAGAGATCGCGCAGCGCCTCGGCAGTGCCATCATTTGACCCGTCCACAACCGCGATCACTTCGAAATCTTCCGGCGGCAATGCCTGCGCGAAGAGAGTTATCAACGTTCGCCGGACCAGTTCGCGGCCGTTGAACGTCGGCACCACCACTGAAATCTTCACTGGGCGGTCCTCATTTTTCATACGAAATCGAGCGTTCGCCCTCTTCTGTTGTTTGCGAGCGCAAGGGCTCCCGCGCCCTTTTGTATCGCGCAATCAGCTGTTTCACTTTTTCCCAACGCCCTCGGCAGACCTCGTAGGGATTCTTGCCGAGGCGAAGACGGCACCACATTCCAAATCGCGATTCGCCCGGAAGAAACGCAATCCGCGGCGCCAGATGCGGATTTGTCGCCAGATGCAGCCTGCCCGGAGCTGCCGTGAACGCAAGTCGAAAGTTACTTCGCGCAGACTTCACCGCGTCCGCGCTGACATCTCCAAAGGGATAGGCAAATGAAGCTGGCATCTCACCGAGCAAAGCTGCCAGGTCGTCCCTGCACTTCGCAATCTCCAGCTCGACTTCATCGCTTCGCAAATTCGGCAGCGACGGATGCGAGTAGGAATGCCCTCCGAACTCGATGCCGCGCTTTGCCCAACCTCGAATTTCGTCTGCATTCATCAGTTGGAATGAAGGACGGCCCGCATCTTCGTCCCATCCGTTCGTCGATCCGACGTATCGAGTCACCACCATACACGCAGCGCTGAACCCATGAGTCTCAAGAATAGGAAATCCTTTTTCGCTGGCTTCGAGATATGCATCGTCAAAGACGAGCATGATCGGATTCTTCGGAAGAGTGCCACCCTCATCTCGCCACCTCAGCCACGCCGAAGGCGAAATTCCTTTGTAGCCAAGTTTTGCGAGAAACCGGATCTGCCGCTTGAATTCCTCCGTCGGCGTTGTCAGTCCTGGATATTCTCCAGCGCGCGGCTCACCGACGTTGTGATACATGATTGCGGGAACGCGGATTGCGAATTGTTCCTCCAGCCATCGCCAGGAACCTGCCTGCTGCAGCGCTCCGCTCAGGTGCGCGGTGCCGGCGCGTGCCATCAAAATCCGGCGGGCCATTCTGGAGCAGACCGGAAATGCCCGAAGCGCATTCATGATCCGGTAAAGCGGCGCCAAAACCGCCTCGCTTGCCCGAGCATGCAGGGCAAGTCGTTTGCGCAACGCACGCTTGAGAGGATTGCCCGTATTCAGGCGAGCAAGGCCGGCGAGCGGTTTGAACGAGGGATGCGCTTTCGCAAGGATGACTTCATGTCTTCCCTGTTGCCACGAGTCCATCAGTATTCCTTCTTCAGACTTGATGTAAACCTCATACCCGATGGCGTTGGCAGCGAAATAGGGTCTGAACCCTTTGCTCCAGAGTCGAACGCCGGCTTCAACGTCGTGAATTCGCTTGTACGAGATGTCGAAGGGACAATCGAGCGCGGCCTGACGAGTAATCGAGCTGTTTGCACAAAGCATCAGATCTGACGGTCGCACACCCTCTCGTCTCAGGCGCTCAATATCGGCTTCATCCAGATCCTTGATCAGATCGCGAATGGTGCCTGGAGGCGAATCGGGATGCAGAGTGATCGCCCCAACGACAACCCTCTTATCCGATGAACGATGAGCCTCGTAGTGCGCTGCTACGAGACCTTCATCGCATACGAAATCGTCATCGATGAACAGGACATACTCGCCGCTCGCTGCAGAAACGCCATAGTTCTGCGCTGCGGGCTGGCCGCGATTTGGCTGCTCAAACCATCGAAAGCTGCAGGGACACTTAAAGGAACGCAGCAGCTCAACGGTGCCGTCAATGCAGCCATCTGCGATCACGACAATTTCATATTCGCCGGCTGGAAATCTCTGATTTGCCAGACTGATCAGACACCGTTCTAACGAGGCTCTTCGATTGTATGTAGTCAGAACAATCGATATCTTTATCTCTGGCGTCAATGTCGCTATTCCTTCAGGCCTGGCTTGATCGCTCTCAGCAACACCGATACTTCGAAATTTGGATCATGGTGGTCCAGTTCCTCGGTGGTCAGCTCTTCCGCGGCCAGTCCATGCAAAAACGAAATTGCCGTCAGAACATTACCCCGCGATTCAGCAGTGACACCCTCCGCGGGAAAAGATTCTCTAAAGAGCCTCTCCAATGAGAACCGCGTAAAGCGCCAGTAATCGCCGCAATAAGCCATCTCTTCCTGCGAAAGCTGCGAAATTCCAGCAGTCGAAACGAGGACACATCCGCCAGGCTTGAGAATTCTATATATCGTCCGGATGGCGGCCCGGGCATCATAAATGAAGTTAAGCGCCTGGGTGAGAATAACGCAGTCGAATGTGTCGGATGGAATTTCCTCTGCCGATGTCAGATCGGCAATGATCGTGGCTGCAGGATGGTCTGGTCGCACATCGAGGATATCGGATTGAAGCACATTCTTCCCGCCGAAGCGCAGGGTATAACTGTTGTCCGACAGCTCAAGCACCCTGCCCTTGACGTACGCTCTGTTCTCGCTGAGAAACTTCTCGATATAGTACCTATCGATGTAATTCCCACGGCCAAGCCCAAAGGCGTCGTGAATCGGGCTCGTCCTGCGAAAGCTGCCGAATCGCACAAAGCCGAATGCGGGCCTCTCCGAGATGCGTACAAATTGCATGCGCATCCAGCGCCGGCTCTGCGGCGACAGTATTCGCTTTACAAATCCTTTCAGGAGCGCTTCGGTCATGATGTGTCTGTGGAAGTAGCATAAAGCCTGCGCCCTGGATTGGCATCCAGGTTCTCACGTTGCGGTTTCTGCCATATCGGCGACCGACCGTATCATAGACTCACAGCATTGACGAACATGATCGAGTCGAGCAACCCATTGGAAAACACGGGGCTGGTTTCAATCTCGATTCCATTCCTGAATCACGAACGGGTGCTGTCCGAAACGCGTGAGAGCGTCCTCGACGTCGCCAAGAAAAAACAGTGTGACATAAAACCGGCGCCGGCAGAGGAGCTCGTCTGATGAACGACGTCTCTCGCCAGTTGAAGCCCTCGCCTTCGGCCCTTCACAGCGCAGCGTGGAATTACATCGGCCACGCCAGCCAGCTCGCAACCAGCTTTGGACTGACGTACTTCATCGTTCGCCATCTCAGCCTTGCTGAATATGGCGTGCTTGTACTCATCACTTCTCTCTCCGTCAACATCTACCTGCTTGACCTGGGCATCTCCAGCGTACTGGTGCCGCAATATGTCGCTGCGCGAATTGAAGGCGGCATGGCGCGTCTGAACGATCTCCTCAGCGTCACCTTCGCTCTCTTTGCCGGCCTCGGCACGGTCGGCGCACTGCTGATGGTCGCACTTGCGCTCATCCTGCCTGGGCCCTTCAAGATTCCCGCTCAGTATGTGCACGACGGCTCCATTGCCTTCCTGCTCGCTGCAATCACCATACAAATGGCTCTCCCGGTGGTCGCGATCGAGCAGGCCTATCAAGCCGCCGATCGATTCGATCGACTCAATCAGATCCGCATGCTTTGCGCCGTCGCACAGCTTCTTTTCACCTCCGGCGCTCTGCTCCTGGGATACCGCATCATTGGCCTGGTCGCCGTGCAGGCGATCCTCGCCTGCATCCAGATTTTGCTTCTGCTGCTGGCGCTTCCCGCCAGCATACCTGGCGCCCGCCTCAGCTTCAGGCAGATGCAGTGGGGGCTTCTCTCGCAGCTCTCCCGTCCGGGCAGGTGGGCCTTCCTTAACAACGTAGGCTCCTCGTTCTTCGACGTCGCCGCCTGGATTCCACTGAGTGCACTCGCTTCCATCCGCGAACTGGCTTTCTACGGCCTTGCCTTAAAGCTGCCCCGCCAAACCTGGAATCTCGTCGATAGAGGCGCGAACGTTTTGCTTCCCGCACTCTCCCGCGCTCACGCTGAAGGCAATCGAAATCGCCTTCGAGAGATTTATTTCATGGAGCAGACACTCCTTGTCGGTGCGGTCGCCCCCATTGCCCTGCTTGGCGTTGTCTTTGCCGAGCCCATACTCCAATTCTGGGCCGGAGACGCCTACATCGGCGCAGCGCCTGCCATGCGCTGGCTGCTTCTGTGGATCTTCGGACAGTGCATCGCGTATCCATCGAATGAGCTGCTCTATGCATGTGGAGAGGTTCGCCAGTCGGCAATCTTCTCTCTTGTTGCGAGTGCCGTCGCATTCATCCCCGTTCTCATCCTCACTCCTCGCTATGGCGCTGCCGGTCTCGCAGCGTCGATTGCTCTCGCACAGGTCTTCACCGCCTGCCCATTCTTTCTTATCGCTGGCGTCAAACTCTCCGGTGCGTCCATCATGAGTCTTCTTCGCGCAACGCTCCACGGAATGCTCGTACCGGGAGCTGTCCTGCTCCTCTCCATCGCCGTCGTTCACCTCTTCGCGGAGCATCTTTCGCGTCTTACCATGCTCGTCGCTGCAGCGGTCTGCGGACTCCTCTACTTTGCAGTCTGGGGGCGCCTGACCGCGTTACCCCTCTACCGCAATCGCGTGAGAACTTAGCTTTCTTTCGATCGTTGAGCGCGACAGTCATTGATTCCCAAAAATTAGCAAAGAGAATCCCGGCGCCAAATCCGAAATGAGAGGTACACTCTTCTCCTATTCCCATCCCTCTCCGGGATGGATGGCCTATCTCCGATGGACCCGGCGCAGTGAGGCGGTCTTGTATGTCGGTTCAGATTTCGCAGAGAAACAAAATCCTGATCGTGGCGGCTTGCATCGCCGTGATCCTATTCCTGATCTTCGCGCCACCTCTGCCGCAGAGTGAGAGCTATCACGACTTCGCAGACAAGCGCACTATCTTGGCGATCCCGAATTTCTGGGACGTCATCTCCAACCTTCTCTTTCTCGTTGTCGGCCTGATGGGCCTGTTCCGATTTCGCGACCTCGCCACGCGCATCCTCTTCTTCGGCGTGCTCGCCACAGCATTTGGATCTGCGTACTACCACCTGGCTCCCGACAGCGCTCGGCTCTTCTGGGATCGCCTGCCGATGACAATCGCCTTCATGGCTCTCTTCGCACTCGCGATCAACCAGCGCAGGCTGGTCGTCCCGCTGGTGCTCTTCGGAATCGCCAGCGTCGTCTGGTGGAGGATCACCGACAACCTCTGGCTCTACGGCCTCGTCCAGTTCGGAACAATGGCGGTGCTCCTCGTCGTCGCAATCCGCCGGGAGCCGGGTCTGTGGCCGGTCTTTATCTTCTACGGCTTGTCAAAGGTGACGGAGCATTTCGACAAGCAGATCTACTCCATATCGCCGCTCAGCGGGCATACCATAAAACACCTCCTCGCAGGGATCGCGACCTGGTACATCTACCGCTGGGTTCAATCCTCCCGCTCGGAGCGTCATTCTGAGATCTACCCTGCCGTAGCACGCGCCTGAAAGAAAAAGCGGAGAACCAAGCCGGATTCTCCGCTCATTCTCTGCTTGAAGCCTCAACTACGGCTTGTCTGCCAATATCAAGGGCGACGGCCCCGGCGCTGCCACAGTTCGCACATTCGTAAAGCCCGCGTCCTTCAGCCACGCAGAAATCTCTTCGAACGTGTACGTGTCGCCCACATCCGTATTCACCAGCATGTTCACCGCGAAGAAGAGCCCACCCACTGGACCGCGCCGCCCCTCATCCACTAGAAACTCCGCAATCGCAATCGTCCCACCCGAAGCCAGCGCGTCAAACACCTTCTTCAACAGCTTGCGGCTCCGCGTCTCGCCTTCGCTGTGCAATATATGTCCCAGCGTTGCCACCGCATGGCCGGTCCCGAAATCCGCGCTTTCCAAATCCCCCGCCACATAGTTGAATTGGCCACCAACACCGAAGCGCGCTGTAATCTTGCGCGTCACCGGCAGCACCTCAGGCCAATCCACCGCCGTCACCTGCACGCGATCGCAGCTCTGCGCCAGCGCTATGCCCCACACTCCCGAACCGGTCGCCAGATCCAGCACGCTCACGGGCCCGCTCCTGGCGTTCAAATTCAGAGCCTGCGCCAGCACCTGCGCCGCTGGGTAACTCAGTGGCAAAATGTCCTCAACAAATTCCTGAAAGAACTCGCCGCCGCTCGTTTCCTGATTCACCGGTGAAACAGGCTCTCCCGTCTTCACAACTTCGCTCAGGTGCAACCACCGCGGAACCAGCTGCGAACTCGTGTGCTTGATCATCCCGCCCAGAAAACTCGGCTTGGTGCTCACCAGAAACGTTGCGCTCTCCGGAGTCAACGAATACGCGCCGCTTGCATCCTTCGCCAGCAGGCCCAGCCCCACCAACACATTCATAATTGCCGCCAATCCGCGCGCCGATGCTCCGGTCTCCACCTTCAACTCGGACACCGTCTTCGGTCCCGCATCCAGTGCATCGAACACTTTGTTCTGGATCGCCGCTTCAATCACGAAGGGAGGCACATACCCCCACGCGAACTGCTGTATCCGCTCCGGCGTTACCGGTGCACTTTGATCGGTCATATCTCTTTTCTCTTTCGTTCTTTGGAATTATTCAGCCGGCTTACCGTGATCTCAAATCTGGGAAGCGCTGCTGGATCGCCGTGAACCGGCCAATCCACTCTACTGCACACCATCTCCCAAATCGATCTTTTTAATCAATGATTTACGGCTCTTCTCGGGCCACCTTGACCTGATTATGTTACAGGCTGGAAATATGAGTGCAATATGCTAATATTTTCATCACCACCCCCTTGACAAACCCCGGCCACCTTCCCTATCGTTAGCAATTGAAAGGTGAGACTGCTAGCAGTAGCCTCTCTTTACTGCGCGTCTACCGTCCGCTCCTCATTGCAGTTCCGGGCATGCGGCATGGCCTTTCCCGGTTTTTATCTACACCAATCACTCAACTCGCGAACCCGGGCTCAACCCTCGTTCGCTTGTCAAGGAGAAGCGAAGCAATGGCAGCAACATCCGTTAAGACCGCCTTCACCCCGCTCCATGACCGCATCCTCGTCCGCCGTGTCGAAGACACTGAGACGATCCGCGGCGGCATCATCATCCCCGACAGCGCCAAGGAAAAGCCCCAGGAAGGCGAAGTCATCGCCGTTGGCAAGGGCAAGTCCAACGACGAAGGAAAGGTCTTCCCCCTCGACGTCAAGGCTGGCGACCGCATCCTCTTCGGCAAGTACTCCGGCACCGAGATCAAGATCGATGGCGAAGAGTACCTCATCATGCGCGAGGAAGAAGTCCTCGGCATCGTCAAGAAGTAAGCACGCTCATCCGCGTCTTCTTCTACGAACTCAAAGAACTCTGAACTAGGAGATAAGCATGGCAAAGCAGATTCTGCACGGTGAAGATTCCCGTCAGGCGATCCTGCGCGGCGTCAACACGCTCGCGGACGCCGTCAAGGCAACACTCGGTCCCAAGGGCCGCAATGTCGTCATTGAGAAGAAATTCGGTTCTCCCACCATCACCAAGGACGGCGTGACGGTCGCCAAGGAAATCGACCTCAAGGATCCTCTTGAGAATGTCGGCGCCCAACTCGTCCGCGAAGTCGCTTCCAAGACCAGCGACGTCGCCGGTGACGGCACCACCACCGCTACGGTCCTCGCCCAGGCCATCTTCCGCGAAGGCGTCAAGACCGTTGCCGCCGGTGCGAACCCCACTGCCCTCAAGCGCGGCATCGACAAGGCCGTTGCCACAATCATCGGAACCCGCGACAAGGACGGCAAGTGGACCGAGGGCGGCGCTCTCGGCAAGCTCTCCAAGCCGGTTGATGAAGGCTCAGTCGCCCAGGTTGGTGCAATCTCCGCCAACGGCGATCAGGAGATCGGCGACATCATCGCCCACGCCGTTAAGGTCGTCGGCAAGGATGGCGTCATCACCATCGAAGAGTCCAAGACCATGCACACAGGCCTTGAGACCGTCGACGGCATGCAGTTTGATCGCGGCTACCTCAGCCCCTACTTCGTTACCGACGCTGAGCGCCTTGAAGCCGTCCTCGACGATCCCTACATCCTGATCTACGAGAAGAAGATCAGCGCGATGAAGGATCTGCTTCCCCTCCTCGAGCAGGTTGCTCGCGGCGGCAAGCCCCTCCTCATCATTGCTGAAGACGTGGAAGGCGAAGCGCTCGCCACCCTCGTCGTCAACAAGCTGCGTGGCACGCTCAACGTTGCTGCCGTCAAGGCTCCCGGCTTCGGCGATCGCCGCAAGGCCATCCTCGGCGACATTGCCATCCTCACCGGTGGCAAGGCCATCACTGAGGACCTCGGCATCAAGCTCGAAGGCGTGAAGCTCGAAGATCTCGGCCGTGCCAAGCGCGTCACCATCGACAAGGACAACACCACAATCGTTGACGGCGCCGGCAAGTCTACCGACATCGACGGCCGGGTGAAGGAGATTCGCTCGCAGATCGAGAAGACCACCTCTGACTACGATCGCGAAAAGCTCCAGGAACGTCTCGCCAAGCTCGTTGGCGGCGTTGCCATCATCAAGGTGGGCGCAGCCACTGAGACCGAGCTCAAGGAGAAGAAGGCTCGCGTCGAAGATGCTCTCCACGCAACCCGTGCGGCAGTCGAGGAAGGCATCGTCCCAGGCGGCGGCGTCGCCCTGGTGCGCGCTATCCCCGCGGTTCAGGAACTGGTGCAGAAGCTCGAAGGCGACGAAAAGATCGGCGCGCAGATCGTGCTTCGCTCCCTCGAAGAGCCTCTCCGCCAGATCGTTGCCAACGCTGGTGAAGAGGGTGCGGTGGTTGTCGCCAAGGTGCTTGAGAACAAGGATCAGCACTTCGGCTACAACGCAGCCACGCACACCTTCGAGAACCTGGTGAAGGCCGGCGTCATCGACCCCACCAAGGTCACCCGCACCGCCCTGCAGAACGCGGCCTCCATCGCGGGCCTGCTGCTCACCACCGAAGCTCTGGTGGTCGAGCTGCCTGAGCCCAAGGCTGCAGCTCCCGCAGGCGGCCACGGCGGCGGCATGGACGGCATGTACTAGGACTGGCCGTCCGGGCAATCGCGCTTCGCGCAAAACCAAAAGCCCTCGGCACTCGCCGGGGGCTTTTCATTTCTCCACTCCCGAGGCTTTTCTGGGATACTTTAGAACCGAAGTGCACAGCAGAACTTCCCCGTTCCCAGATCATTTCCGCACCATAACGGGCCCGCTTGAGTACCGTGGAAGAGGCCGGAAGAATGAATAAGTATTGGTGGATCTTCGCAGCATTGTGGTCGCTGGTAGTATTAGCCGGACTCATCGCAGTGCCGTTCCTGATCAATGTCAATCAATTCCGGCCACAGCTCGAGGCGCAGGCCAGTGCTGCACTGGGCCGCAAAGTAACACTCGGTCACTTGCGTCTTTCCCTGCTCTCCGGTTACATCGTTGCCCACGATATTGAGATTGCCGATAACCCGTCATTCAGCGCCTCCAATTTTCTAACCGCAAACGCGCTCCGCATTGACGTCAAGATGAAGCCGCTCGTGTTGCACAGGCAACTGGACGTCACCGGCATCCTGATCGATCATCCGGAAATCATCCTGCTCAGGAGAGACGACGGCACATGGAACTTCTCTGACATGGCGTCAGCCGGGCGAAATGCATCTGTATCGACCTCGACGCCTGGCGCTGACCAAATCTCTATCGCGAAGTTCAACGTAAAAGATGGCAAGGTTACGATCAGCGCTCTAAACAGGCCCGCTTCCGTTAAGACATTCGATCACGTCAACATAACCATAACCGGCATCGCAAAGGCGTCTCAGGTAGGCTTCGAACTCACGACGCTTCTGCCCGGCGGCGGTGACGCCACTCTCGCCGGCAAGGTTGGACCAGCCAATACCGAGAACGTGGCTCGCACGCCGCTGCAGGCATCTCTCAAGATCAACGGCCTGCACATTGAATCCTGCGGCTTCATCGACCCCGCTAGTGGAATAACTGGGGTGGCCAGTCTCGACGGAAGCCTCGAATCCGATGGAGCCACGGCAACGTTGACCGGCAACTTCTCCGGTTCCAATCTGAGGCTCGCGCCAGGCGGAACTCCAGCGCACACCGTAGTCGCAGTCAACTACACTGCACACGTTAAATATGTCGAGCTATCCGGAGATCTTGCGCAGGGAGATATCGCCGTCGGCAAGGCACAAGCGCATCTGACTGGCACGTTTCAAAATGGCGATCAGGGCCTGACTGTCGCAATGCATCTCAGCGCTCCCAATCTTGCCATCGATGAGCTTCAGCCGATGATGCCGGCGTTGGCGGTCAGGCTACCCCAGGGCTCTCATCTTCAGGGCGGATCGCTCTCGGCCGATCTCACGATCAAAGGACCGCTCACCGCTCCCGTCATTACCGGACCTGTAAAGGTTACAAGCACCACTTTGGTTGGCTTCAATATGGGCCAGCAGTTGGGTAAGTCCGCCGCATATGCCGGCAAGGCCGTATCAACTCCCGATACCTACATCGCCAGCATGAGCTTTGTCACAACCATGACTCGCACCGAAGTTCGGTCCGACAACATTGTTACTGATATCCCATCCGTTGGAATCTCCACCGGCTCTGGAACCATGAGCCCCGCTGGAGTCATGAACTATACCGTGCTCGCCTATCCAACCGGTGGCATGGCCGGTAAGCTCACGAAGATGGCCACCGTGGGATCAGGCAATGGAAGAATTCCCGTCACGGTCACCGGAACCATTGAGAACCCGATCATCACTCCAGATGTAAAAGCAAGCGCCAAAATCCTCGCCAGCGAGACCGCAAAAGGCGCCGTCTCCGTTCCAGTCCATGCTGTAGGCGGATTCTTTAGCCGGAAGACGGAACAAGTGAAGGCGGCTATCGCGAAAAAGAAACAAGAGAAGGCAGAGAAGGAGTCGCAACAGAATTAGTGGTTTCGCTGCCTGCAGTAATCGTCACTTCACCGAAAAACAATCCAAATCATTCGCAAATGCAAGCGGGCCCGAATAGTGCCGCCTGATCTCCGCCTCGGTCTCCTTCTCTTTCCCTAAAGTCCGCAGCATTCGATGCGACAGGACCAGTTGCTTCACACGAGCATTCGCCGCGATCATTCCAATCACAGATGGAGGCATGTGAAGATTCCTCTCCACTCCGGTGGCGCCCTCTGGTACAGCGTTATGAGCAACAAACAAATCCGCATCCATTGCAAGCTTTGTCAGCCCGTCGCCTTCCCCATTCGTGTCCCCGCTGAAGACAATCCGTTTGCCGCCGATATCCACCCGCCACGCCAGCGCCGGCACTCCTCCGTGAATCACACGCACAGCGTAGAGCGCGAGGCTCTCGTTGCGAAGAACAAGAGCTGGCGTTCTGCCCGCCGTCACATCGTGCGCCTGGATCTGGTAGCTTCCGCCCTGCCCCGTCTCCACAAGTTCGCTCAAATATCGATAAACTCCGCGCGGGTCGTTGAAGAGGCCCCGAACATATTCTGTCGTTGACGGCATGAAGCTGTTTCCCATTGGCCCATAGACCGGCAACGGCCGCTTGCGATCCTCAAACCACGACGAAAAAATCAGCGCAGGAAAGTCGCTGCTGTGATCTACATGAAAATGACTGAACAGAAGAACATCCACTTGCGACATCTGCGCGCCGCTTTCTCCAAACCGGAGCGCACTGCCACCTCCGGCATCGAGAATCACGCGGGCACTTCCGTTTTCCCATATCAGATAGCTCGTTGAGGCACGCTTATCCTGCGACTCGGGGCCGCCTGCCCCCAGCACCTGCAGAGCCACCCCGCTTGCGCCACAGGATTGCGCAGTTGAGGGTATCGCCATGCCCGCGAGAAGTGCCGCTGCGAGGACAACGTAAATTCTCTTCATTGCAGTCGCTGGCAAAACCATATCTAAGACCTCTCTGTTGTACGAATCGATGCTGACACTTGCATCCGCGGAATACAATTCGTCGACCAAGCCTCTTTCCCTCTCCCGGGGACCGTCCAAGCTCATAGATTCGCATACCAATGGTATTGTTGGTATACTTGGAGTAAAGAGGTCTTTGATGACTCCATCCGTCTCTCCCGAAATTCTTGTTGCAGATCGTATCTGGATCGCTACTGCCCTTCTTCATCGCCAGTACCCTAAACAGCCTGCCTTCTCCAGAGATGAGATCCGCGCAAAGCTCGAGGAAGAAGGCCTGCTCGACGCGGCTAAGGAAGGTTCCATTAACGCTCATCTCAAGCAGCATTGCGTTGCCAACGTCCCTCCGTCCTCTGGGAAATACCGCATGCTCATCGAAGTGACGCCGGGAAGGCTCCGCCTCTACCGTCCGGGAGATTGGAGCCACCCCGCTCGTATGCAGCCGCGTAAGCCTTCCAAATCGGTCCCTAATCGCGAAGAAATCCCAAAATCCTACGGGCCGCTTCTCGATTGGTATGCCACCTGGTCCGCTGCGGCTCAGCGTTCTTCTTCGCAGAAACTCCAGCCCGGCCAATCTGCCCCGAACACGTGGGACGACGATCCACTGATTCGTCTCGCTGGCTCTGGCCGTCAGATATGGGCCGATGAGCACGCCGACGCATATGTCGAGAATCTGCGCAAGGAGACAGCATGAGCAAGATCTTTTTTGACACCGATCTCTTCATCTATCTCTTTGAAGGGCTGGAACCCTGGAGCAGTCGGATGCTCGCAATGCGCCGGCGGATGCTAGATCGTGGCGATCGCATCGTAACTTCCGCCATGACTCTGGGCGAGGTTCTCATCAAGCCCGCAAAACTCGGACAGACAGCCCTCGTCGAGCAGTATGACCAGGCCATTCGCAACGCAGCCCAGGTAGTCAACTTCGATTCTCAGGTCGCAGGCCGTTACGCTTCGCTCAGAGCCGCGCATCACATTCGCCATGCCGACGCGATTCAGCTTGCATGCGCTGCCCACGTTGGCGTCGATCTCTTCATTACCAACGATCCGCGCCTTCACAAACTCGATATTCCCGGCATTGGCTTCATCGCACCGCTCGACAAAGTCCCGCTTTGATGAGCGTTACTGTTGGAGTGATTATTCAAAGAAGAGTTGCGAATTATATCGCTCCGTAACTGCGACTAACTTGGTCCCCTCTTTCCGATAGATAGCAATGTTCCACGAAACAACAAATGCTCCACGTGGAGCACGGCCGCGTGGCCAATGTTCCCCGTGGAGCATTTTGAACAACTGATCAGGCTGTGAAATCTAACCGGAATGTTCCACGTGGAACATTCTCAGCTTTCGCGTGAGCTTCCCCGTGCTGTCCCTGCTTGCTGCAAACCAGCCGCAGATGCCTTCGCAATCTTCGACATACGGTAGCACTCCCGTATCGTGCCCGATATCTTCCACACATTCAGCTTCGCTGAGAAGCGCTTGCCGGGATCGATACTGAGCATCCAACGCGCCGTCCACGCTCCCAGGCTGCGAAACAAGAACAGCGGCACGCCAGCGATATACATCCGCGATCTCTTCGGAATCCCTTCCTGCCGAACCTCGGCACGCGCTTTGTCAAACCACCAGCGCAGGAAATACGACTTCCGGATTCGCTCGCGCGGCACCGAATGATAGACCAGCGCAGAGGGCTCGTACCAGAAACGCTCTCCGCCGGCCAGCAGGCGCTCGCCAAACTCCGTGTCTTCGTTGCGGATTTCCGACCCCGGTTGCGGCCCAAGATCTGTCCTGAAGTCACCGTACTTCTCAAACACCTCACGGCGAAACGCCATATTCGTGCCAAATGGCGCTTCCTTCGTCTCGCCGGCATTGGGCCCAAGATCGAAAAATGCCAGCGGCGCAAGCGCGTAGCGACCCGACGTATCCATCCAGCGCGGAGGCACAAAGCCTTCTTCGGCGCGGATGCGCCCACCGGCCCCTGACCATGGCCCCTGCGAAAACACGCTGGTCAGGCGGTAAATCCAGTTAGGATCCACTTCGACGTCATCATCCATAAATGCAAGAATCTCAGCATCTGTGGCGCGGATTCCCGAGTTGAGTGCGTGAGATTTTCCCTGCGCGGCTTCGAAGAGGTAGCGAAATCGCCGCGGATATAATCCGCAAAATCCTTCCACAGTTTCACGAGTTTTATCGCGTGAATTGTTGTCGACAACCAACACTTCCCAGTCGATCGATTCGGGCACGATCGATCGCGCGACGCTCTCGAGCGCCTTGCGAAGGCTAGGTGCTCGGTTATATGTGCAAAGAATGACGGTGACGTTCATTGCTTTCGCGCCGCAGGTTGCGGCGGCGCTGTGACTTCAATCTCGCACAGCGGGATTCGAGCTTTGTGACTGCGGTGTGAGGGGCGTAACGGCACTCTCCGCTTTTCTGCCGGACCACCATACCTTCGGGATTTCAACGATCTGCCCGAGGGTCATCCAAATAAGGCCTTTGCTAAAGAACCGGCGCTTCGGATCTGTGGCCACAGACCATCGGAAGATGCGCTGCGGCAACACAACCAGGCAGATCTTCGGAATAGCGAAGAGCCAGCGAGGAATGAATCCGAAAACATCGGGCCTGGGACCTATTTCTCGAATCTGAGCGCGGCCATGGTCATACCAGAAGCGAAGCAGATACTCCTGCTTGAGCCGGTTCGGCGGAATCGCGTGATAGACCACCGCGTCCGGCACGTACCAGAGTTTTTCGCCTGCGGCCATGAGGCGTCTGCCGAATTCCATGTCTTCGTTGCGCAGTTCACTGCCCGGGCATGGTCCCATGTCGGTTCGGAATCCACCAAGCTGCGCGAAGATTCTCGCGGGGAATGCCATGTTGGTTCCGAAGGGAGGAGTCTTGAGTTCGAAGCCTTTATCTCCGTGATCGAAGAGAGCCAACATTCCGCCCATGCCGTATTCTCCATCGAGATCCAGCCACTTCGGAAGATCGATGGCCTGCTGCGAGAGAATGCGCCCGCCCACGCCGCCCCACTCACCGGAATCCAGAGGCGCCGTAAGCTTGTGCAGCCAATCGGGCGCGACAAGCACATCGTCATCCATAAAGGCGAGAATCGAACCCCGGGCGTTGAGAATGGCGCTGTTCAGCGCGTTCGATTTGCCCTGCTTGCCCTCGAAGAGATAACGGAATCGGCCTGGATAACGCGTGCAGTAGCTCTCAATCACTTCGCGCGTCTTGTCGGGGGAGTTGTTATCGACGACCAGCACCTCCCACTCGATAGAGGCCGGCAACACAGACGCGGCAACGCTCTCGAGGGCCTTGGCCAGGCTCTCGCATCGGTTATATGTGCACAATATGACCGTTATCTTCATCTATCCTGACCTATCTTTGTGGTCCGCATCATTTACTCACTTGCGCAGGGACCTTCCGGTTGTGCCAGCGCCATGCTGTCTCTAGGATCGCCGGCAGATCTGAGCGCTCCGGCTGCCATTCAAGAACGGCATGAGCCTTTGAAGGGTCAGCAACGAGCGCAGGCGGATCGCCCGCCCTGCGCGGCCGCTCAAGTACTGGAATCTTTCGTCCGGTGACCTTCTCTGCAGCAGCGATCACTTCGCGTACTGTATGCCCCTGGCCCGTACCAAGGTTGAACGCACCGCTCTCTCCGTCGGAGAGTAGACGCCGCATAGCCTGCACATGCGCCTGCGCCAGGTCGGTGACATGCACATAATCGCGCACTGCGCTGCCATCGCGGGTCGGATAGTCCGTGCCCAATACCTCAATTGCCGGGAGGCTGCCCGCCGCGGCGGCCAGAATGCGTGGCACGAGGTGCGGTTCGGGATCGTGTTCTTCGCCGATTTCGCCATCCGGATCAGCTCCGGCAGCATTGAAGTAGCGTAGCGCTGTCCAACCAAGGCCGTAGCAGGTGCCATACCAGCGAAGCAGCTTCTCGACCATCAGCTTCGACTCGCCGTAGGGATTGATCGGCGACTGCGCATGATCTTCTGCGATAGGAACTGCGTGCGGGACGCCGTAGGTAGCGCAGCTTGAGGAAAAGACAATCGCCGGCACGCCGTGCGCCCGCATCGCGTCGAGAAGATTGATGGTCGCAACGACGTTGTTGCGAAAGTAGGCGGCGGGGTCCTGTACGGACTCCGCGACGTAGGCATACGCCGCAAAGTGAATGACGGCTTTGATTGGATAGCTGCGAAATACGTCGTCGAGCGTGACAGGATCGCCGCAATCTGCTTCTATCAACGGGCCCCACTGCACGGCGGAGCGATGGCCTCGGCGCAAGTCGTCCAGCACGACCGGCAGATAACCTGCCTTCGCGAGCATCTTGCATGCGTGGCTGCCAATATATCCAGCACCGCCGGTTACGAGTACTTGCATCGCCATCCTTTAGCCCTCGTGCAGGGCGACCTCATTTAGTTGCGCTTCAACCGATTTACCGTCAGCGCAGGATTTCAATTTATCGGCGAAAACCCGGATGGGATTACGCGGTACAAGCGCTTCGGCGCGAGCACGCGCCGCCTTCCCCATGCTTTGCCATTCGCCGCGACGCTGCCAGGCCCGCTCCATTGCCTCGGCAACCGAGGCGACGGTTGCGGCAGGCGCGATGAAGCCGGTTCCGCCGTCGACGCACATCTCGGCATTGCCGCCGACATCTGTAAGGATGGCGGGGCGGCCACACCACATGCCTTCAACCAGTGCCAGAGGCAAGCCCTCATAGCGCGAGGGCAGGATAAGCATGTGATTGGCGGCCCAGATGGACTCAACGCTCTGCACGTGTCCCTGAAAGCTGACGTTTGTGAGACTTAACATTTCGGCTAACCGGCGCAGGCTACGCTCGTAGAAGCCGGCCCCGTAGAAGTTGAGATGAATCGGCCGGTTCCGCCACTCGTCGCGCTCCAGGATGCGCAAGAGAATATCCTGCCCTTTGGCCGTCGGCTCAAGGCGAGCGACGCAGGCGAGATGCAGAACGCCATTCTCCGCAGGCCATGCCGGGGCGAGCTCCGGAGAGACGCTGTAGGGATTCCAGACAACCTCGGCATTCGGCAGCGTTTCACCGGATTGAATGCGCAACAGGTCGAGATTGCTATGAGAAACGCAGTAGACTTTGCGTGCGTTGGCGTAGGCCGAGATCGCATCGTCGAGCGTGTCATCGGTAAACCACCAGTTCTCATAGTTGCACTGCACGATGAGCGCATAGGGAATGCCCGCTGCGATGCAGTTTTTGGTCCACTCGAATCCACCCGCGTTGTAGCCCTGCGAGATGACAACGAGGTCGGGATTGAAGGCCCTGAGGCGATCGAAACCCTTGCGCGCATTCGGATTGAGCTTGCGCCAGAGATTGCGGGGCTGTCCTC
Organism: uncultured Acidobacteriaceae bacterium; assembly: GCA_963832465.1. GTDB lineage: Bacteria > Acidobacteriota > Terriglobia > Terriglobales > Acidobacteriaceae > Telmatobacter. The sequence goes on along the minus strand of CAWHUJ010000012.1, from coordinate 124,044 downwards.
CGCGCGCCTCCACTTCAATGCCCTGGCCGATGAGAGCTGCGATCTTGCCCGAGCGAAGCGGCATGTGGGCAACGGAACCCTGTACATTGTGGCCTTCACTCCTCAGCATGGAAGCACTCTGGCTCCATAGCTCTTCGCTACCGCCCCACTGCCAGCCTTCCATCGTGCTAATGAAATAGAAGTTCATGCAGACGGTCTCCCTGCAATAGTCTGATGCGCGAGAAGGCGGTCGAAAAAGGCTCCGTTAAGCTGAAGGGTCTTGCCCTCATGGTAATAGCGCTCTGCATTGCGCTGTGCCTCGGTCTGCGCGGCGGCGTATTCCCCTCCGTCGGTGAGGATACGCGAAAGCTTACTGAACGCAGCATCTGGCAGCACCGTCTGGCCGGGAGAGAAGCAGTCGAGATCGCCAGAAGTGTAGCCGTGTTCGGTTTGCAGAAAGATAGTGGGCAGGCCGGATGCAGCGGCAACTGTAAGCACTCCGCTGAAGATTCCAGCGACAACCGAGGAGCGGCGAAGATCCTCTTCCAGCGACCATGCGGGATGCGAAATCTCACAGCGATCAGGATGCCGGCTCGCGAGTTCCTTGCAGCGAGTGAAATCGAGATCGCCCCAGAAGGGGTGCGGACGAATAATGATGCGGCGAAACGGCAGGTCCGCATCGAGCAGCTTCTCGGCAAGTTGGAGAAGAGCCGCCCCCTGGCTTTCAACTCCGTAGAAGCTGGATTGCCCCGTAGGCACATCGACGAGGAGCAGCGTGCGGCGCTCGAATTGTTGTCGCAGATCGAGGATCGTGTCGAAGAGGCAGCCGCCTGATATATATTCGACCGGCAGTGCTGGCGAACCGACGGATTGGAAGAATCTGCTGTTTGCCTCAGCGAGGAATGAGGCAGAGCACTCGCCGAAGGCAACAAATTTCGAAGCGGTCACCGGCACGTCGAGCGTGTGGCCGATGACGCCCTGTTGAAAGGTGATGGCGGGCTTGCCGCGCTCGCGAGCCATCTGGCAGATCCCTGAAGCCAGCTCAAACCAGTGACAACGGACGACGGCCGCCTCGAATTCAAGCCACGGTGCAAGACGCTGCCATGCTTCGATGGCATAAGCACGGCGCTCAAAGGCCGTGCGAACCTCTTCGCCGATATGCAGGCCGTGAGGCTCAAGAATGCTGACGACCTCGGCAAATGCCGCACGGCCGCGATGTTGCGCAATCTTCCAGCGCAGCCGCTTCTCAACCCGGCTGGATGCAGCAGCGGGATCGAAGAACTCAACATGATTCTTTTTGCCTACAGCGGCGATCTGGCGATCGAGTTCGGGGCGACAGGATGCGTCGTCGGGAATGAGGCAGAGAACGCGAGCGCCTGTCTCAAGAACGCCGAGGACGGTGCGGATGAAGAATTGAGTTTCAGAAGGGCGGCCGAAGTGCTGATTGGGGCAGATGACAACATCGGTGCGGATGCGGCGCAATTTGCCCACGCGCTTTTCTGCGGCGCGGAGACTGTCAACAACGATACGCCGTGGCCTGCTGTATGCCGCGGAACGCGCGCGCGGCGTGGTGAGCATATCCATCTGGATGGGCAGGAAGTACTCGTGGAGGCCGGGATCGTGCCGGTAGAGCAGCGTCTGCATCTGTGCGAAGGCTGCGAGCTGCGTGCCGGGAGATTGAAAGAGACCAGCGATATCCATTAGCGGGAAGCGACCGGCTGGCTCGCTTTTTCGAGGATGCACTTGATGGCGTCAATTACCGTAGCCTGCGCCTCTGGTGCAAGACCGACGGAACAAGGCAGGCTGAGCGCTTGCTGATGCAGTTTGTCGGCGACGGGGCAGGAACGCGGTTCTGCGCCATGATGCGCCGGCGAGTGGTGCATGGGCTGCCAGAGCGGGCGAGTCTGAATCTTGCGCGTATGCAGCTCGCGGAGCAACTCACGCGAGGATATATGCGCGATGCTCTCGTCGATGAGGATGGTGTACATCCAGTAGGTGCTCGCGGCCCACTCGGCCTGCGCAGGAAGCGTAATGCCCGGGACGCCGGAAAGGAATTCGCGATAACGGGCGGCGATGGCGCGCTTGATGTCAACGTAGGCGGATAGCTGTTCCATCTGACCGCAACCCATGGCGGCGAGCACATTGGTGAGGCGGTAGTTGTAGCCGACCTCGTTGTGGATGTACTCGATGGGATCGTCTTTGGCCTGGGTTGTGAGGTAACGCGCGCGCTTGGCAAGAGCGGCGTCATTGGTGACAAGCATGCCGCCACCGCCGGTTGTGATGATCTTGTTGCCGTTGAAGCTGAAGCAACCTGTCTGTCCAAGGCTGCCGAGGCCTCTGCCTTTGTAACGTGCGCCGAGGCCTTCTGTAGCATCCTCGATAACAGGGAGTTCGTAGCGGGCAGCCACTTCGAGGATGGGGTCGATATCAACAGGATGACCGAGGATGTGCACGGGCAGAATGGCGCGGACGCGGCGTCCAGTATGGCGATTGCGTAGAACGGAGCCATCCCATTGGCAGTCCTTTTCGAGGAAATGCGCGACGGCAGCGGGATCCATCTGCCAGTAGAGCGAATCGGCATCGATGAAGACGGGATGCGCACCAACGTAGCGGATCGTATTGGCCGGCGCAATAAAGGTGAGCGTCGAGACAAGAACTTCGTCGTCGCGTTCGACGCCGGCAAGCATGAGCGCGACGTGGAGCGCGGCGGTGCCGCTGCCGGTAGCAACGGCATAGCGCGTGCCGGCGACTGCGGCGGTCATCTGCTCGAAGCGGTCGACGTAGCTGCCAACGGAAGAGACCCAGTTAGTGTCGAGGCACTCCTTGACATAGGCCCACTCATTTCCGCGAATCTCCGGAACGATGAGGGGAATGAAGTCGTCGGCAGGAGGCGCGCCGGGAGCGAGTTTTTCAGCAGGGCTCAATTGCGGAATCTCTCTTCACCATAGTTTGTGATGATGTTTTCGCGCACGAGGTGCGCGATTTCGCCGATGCCTTCGGCTACGGTGCGGCTGATTTTGTAGCCGAGCTTGTCGGCGATGCGGCTGAAGGTGACGCGATAGTCGCGCGGATCTTCAGTCTTATGTACGTACTCGACGACAGCATCGGGCGCAAAGGGATGGATCAGGTCCACGAGATGCTGTTTGGTGAAGTTCTGCGTTGTATCCCCGACGTTGAAAACGCAGCCACCGACTTTTTCAGCTGGCGAGCTGAGAACGAGGCGAATGGCGCGCGCTGCGTCGCGCACGTGCACGTAGGGGCGCCAGAACTGTTCACCGTAGACCTTAAGGTTCTTTTTGGTGAGCATCTCCATGGTGAATTCGTTGACGGTGAGATCGAAGCGCATGCGCGGTGAAACACCGAAGACGGTAGCAAATCGCAGTGGAGTGGGGCACCAGGTTGCAGTACGTCCCGTGGCGAGGAGGGCTTTTTCGACGGCGACCTTGGTCTCAGCGTAGAGCGAGACGGGAGCCAGTTCCGAGTCCTCGTCGACGTAGTGCTCGGAGTCCTTCATCTTGCCGTAGTTGCTGCAGGTGGAGGCGAAGACGAAGCGCGAGACGCCGGCTTTGCGGGCCTCGTCGATGAGTGCGAGAGAACTGTCGAGGTTAACAGAGCGCGAGACTTCGGGGTGGCGAGCGCATGCGGGATCGCCGACGATGGCGGCGAGGTGCACTACGGCGTCGCGGCTGTCGAGGGCGGCTGCGCGGGCTTTGGGGTCGCAAATGTCGCCGCGAAGGAATTCGAAGTTGGGATGGGCCCAGACGCCGAGGAGGGTTTCACCACCGTGCATCAGCCTGTCGAGCACGCGAACATGATGGCCCTCTTCGAGCAGCAGAGGTACCAGGGAAGATCCAATGTAGCCGGCCCCGCCTGTAACTAATATCTTCATCTCTTTGAGTTTCCTTCTTGCCGGTTGATTTTGCTGTAGTTCAAAGGTGTTAGGGCCCGTTTGCGACGGAGGGAACTGAAAGTTACAACAGTTCTATGAGGCCCTTTTCTTCCCAGCGCCGAAGGTAGGAAAGAGTGTCTGCTTCGGGAAGACCGACGTGATCAGCTATGGTCCGGACGCTGACCGGATGGTCGAGAGCGGGTATGAAGTCCATAAGACTCCGCATCTTACGGCGCTTCTCAGAGAGTTCGTCGCCCAAGGCTATCTGACCATAGTCGACGTAGAGATCATAGCGCGGATTGGAAAGACAGATGTTACCTTCGAACCGCTTGACCACGATGGGGGAAGATTCGAGGCGATCGATGGCACCCATAAGAGCGTCTACGGCCTCTTCAAGGTGATCGGGACGGATGCGGCTGACGCTGTCGAGGCTCGAGTGGTATTCGGGATAAGGAAAGCGCGAGAAGGAGAGCATCGGGATGCCATAGTTTTCCCAAACGTACTCATCGTTGACGATGATGCTCTCGAAGGGGCCGGTCCGGTAGGTGAGACCGAGAGCATCGAGACTCGATCTGAGTGCGTGCAGTGCGCTGACCATGGGACGACGCGACTCCTGAACCGCGAGTGCGGTGTCAGAGCCCAACATCTCGAGGAAAATGCCTTCGAGGAGCCTGGAGCGGCGAGCGGGGTCGAGCTGGGCCAGGTAGAGTTCGGAGCCGATGATGCCCGGAGAGAGGACCAGCGCGTAGGTGAATTTGGTAGCACGGCCCTGGAGCCGCCGCATAGCCTCAAGACCTACGACACAACCCGCGAGACCATCATTTGCGACACCGGCATGATCCAAATTGCCGCCAAGCACAATGGTGAAGTCTTCCCTGCCCTTGTGCGTGTACTCAAGAATCTTAAGCGTGCCTAGGGATTCGATGGTGCGGACGACTACATCGTAATTGCCCGGGGCGAGAGTGTCATAGACCTGCTTCGGCATGCAGAATCCCCAGTCGCGGGACCAGCAGCGGAATTGCTGGCGATAGTGGAACGGGATCGACTCGGGATTGCGATGGTCGTAGTAAAGATGCCCTTTCAGCTCTTCGAGATCGACTGTTCCGGAAAATGGCGCGGAGAGTGCGATGACGCCAAGAGGATGCGCGGTTCCGTCGTAGATAAGACGACCGTCCTTCGAAATCCTCGCCTCCGCAACATCCCAGGAAGGCGGGATTGCCCAGCCATTGTGCTCAGTTGATTGCGGAACCGAGACCACGCGAAATGGAAGCTCATCGCACAGGTAATCGACTGCCTTGTCGTAGCCGATGGCACAGACGGCGCGGTTGAGCGGCGTCAGGTCGGCAAGGATTTGCATCATCGATTTCATACAGACGTTAGCTTGGCAGGTCATTCGTGTCGACACGCGGCAGAGCGAGTGGATCGTCAGTGTCGAGATTGGCGATGCGGGGTTCAACGGTAAAGCCGAGACGGCAACCACGGGGGCGCAGCACATCGAGGAGTGATTCGTTGCATCCGCCGTAGGGATAACCCATCGTCCAGTTGTCAGCGCGCACGCCGAAGCGGCTGAGAAACTTCAAGGCCTGATCGGCCTCCTCAACCTGCTGTGCAGGAGTGAGCGAGTCGAGCCACGCATGGGTATAACCGTGGCTGCCGATGTGCATTCCGTGGCGGCGCATGCAATCTATTTGATCGAGAGACATGTAAAGCTCGATGGCGAAAGCGGCTTCGTCTTTGGTCACGTATCGTGCGAAGAGGCGGCGCACGATTTCATTGCGAACCGGCTCCGGAAGCTCGCGCTGCAAAAGGCGCTTGAGCACGATGATCTCGTGAGGATCGTAACGATGAACTTCAGTGACGAGGGCGTAATACTCTGCCCTGCTTTTGAGGTCGTAGTGAGGCCGGAACTCTTCGAGATCGACAAAGAGCTGCTCCAGAAGCTTATGGACATCGGGCATCGCAGCCAACACAAACTGAATCTTGTTGACGTCGAGGACGATGTGTTCGAGCACAGCCTGTGCGGGTGGGAAGAAACAACCTTTGATACCTCGTGCATCGAGCATGGGAAAAGCATTCAGAAAGTGATCGGTGTAGCCATCGTCAAAGGTGAGAAGGATTGCGTTGGGAGGAAGTTGAACCGACGGAGATTCGACGGCTTCAATCAGATCTTCAACCGCAACAGGCGTGTAGTGTTTTTGAATATGGTCGAGCTGGCGCTCAAAGCGCTCGCGCGACAGCCCTTTGATCGCTGGATAGCGCGAGCGCGCGAGGTCGCGCACGTAGTGATACATCACGATGGTGACGATTCGGCTCATTGGGCAGTGAGTTCACAAACTACCATGCGCTGAGGCCGCCATCGACAACGAGGCAGTGGCCGGTGACATAGCTGGACGCGTCTGAGGCGAGATAGACGAGCGCGCCAACCATTTCGTCTCCATTGGCCATGCGGCCAAGCGGGACGCGCGCGGAATAACGCGCCTTGAAAGTGTCGTTCTGACCGCTTTCAACACCTGCCGGAACTAAAGCGTTGACGCGAATGCCCTGGTCACCCCAGTTGGCGGCGAGATAGCGCGTAAGGCCGACCACAGCGGCCTTCGAAGTTGAGTAGACGGCGGGATTGCTGATCTGACGACCGAGATAAAAGGAACCCTCGTAGATGCGCTTGTCCGACGAGACAAGGCCGTAAATGGACGACGTCTGGATAATGCTGCCTCCAGTTCCCTGTTTCTGCATTTGCCCGCCAACGGCCTGTGCGACGAGGAACATGCCATCAACATTAACCGACATGATCTTGCGCCACTCGGCGAGTGAGTAGTCCTCTGTGCTGGCGAAGAAGGCATCAAGATCAGATGATTTGGATGCCGCATTGTTGTGCAGAACATGGATGGCCCCGAAGCGATCGACAACCTTGTCAACCATTTCTGCAACCGACTCTGGCTCAGCGATGTTGCAGGCGACGCCGATGGCCGGCGTTTCATAGTCCTTCTCAAGTTCCGCGGCGAATGCTGAGCAGCGCTCCTGATCCAGATCGACCACAACAACCTTCGCGCCAAACTCAGCGAGACCGCGGCAGAAACGACTGCCGAGAATACCGACTGCGCCGGTAACGATGGCGGTTTTGCCGCTGAGGTTAAAAAACTCTTTATAGTGCGATTTCATCGAGAAGGACTTCCCTCTTTTCTCTTAGAGAAATACGGCCCGCCATGAGGACACGCATGATTTCAAGGGTGCGCTCAGGCGGAATGGCGGGACGGCCAGTGCGGATTGAGTCAAAGAAGTTCCAGAGCGTGCGCCGGAACATGGAGAAGTTGTCGGTAATGTCGTAAGCGCCGTTGCGCTCGGTGCCGAAGATCTCAAGGTGAAACGTACGAGCAGATGTACCAAGAGCATCGAGTTGAAAGAGCGCGCCATTGTCGAGGCGAATAGCTGCCGAAGCGTGTGCGGCAGGAAGCATCTGCACAGAAACAGCGTGTGCTTGAGTGAGATTAAAGACAGCATCCAGCAGATGGACACCGTAGTTCTCCCACGCGAGAACAATTGCGCCACGGATGAGCTTCAACTGCCCGAAGGAAGCGAGATCGGCCCGGGGTTCATCCAGTTCGCGAGCGTAGCGCATGCCAGAGCAGGACATGAGCTGACCGCTTTCAAGATAGGGGCGGAAGAATCGCAACTCTTCAACATCGACGCTGAGTGGCTTGTCGAGAAAGACAGGCAGGCCGGCTTCGAGAAAAGGTTGCGCAAGTTCGCGGTGTACAGCGAAGTCGTCACGCGCGATGATGACAGCGTCGACGGCGCCGAGCATTTCGCGATAGTCTGCCGTCGCGTTGGCGATGCTCGATGCGGCGCAAAGCCGCTTCGTGGTCTCGGGATCTTGCGTCCAAGCATGCGTAGCGCGCCAGCCCTCAAAGCCGAATTCAGAGGGGTGGCGGCGGCGCACGTAGTCATAGATGCCAGGCCAACCTGAGGCAGCGAGTCCCTCGGGCGAGTAGCCGTTGATGATCGCGGAGAAGGAGAACGGATGGCCGTTTCCTTCGCTGACGCCGATAATGCCGACCGACTTTACCATATGGCCCATCCGCCATCGACGCAGATGTTCTGGCCGGTGATGTAGCTGCCCGCATTGGAGCAGAGCAACGCGACGGCGCCTTTGAGCTCGTCGGGCTGGCCGATACGGTTCATCGGATTCTTGGAGCCCAGCCGTTCCATGAATCCTGTGTGCTTTTGCGTGGGCGGGTGGGGAAATGCGCCCGGACTGAGAGCATTGACGCGAATGCCGTGCGGCGAAAAAAGCTGGCGAGGTACTTGGTGAATTGAATCACTCCGGCCTTGGCCGCACCATAACTCGGCGGGTTGGCAAATTCCTTGCCATCGTAGATCCGGTAGTCAGGACCAATATGGCCATACATCGAGGCGATGTTGAGGATGACGCCCTGAGTCTCTTAGATCAGGGAAAGAAGGCCTTGGTGAGACGGAAGACGGAGTTCAGACTCATGTTGATGTCGTACTCCCAATCCTCCTCGGAGATCGACTCCCAGGAGTTCTTGTTTCCGGACCACGCGTTGTTCACGAGGATATCGATCGCGGGAAATGTCTGATGGACGCTTTCGAAGAAAGCCGTGACCGAAGCCCTTCTTAACACGTCGAGTTCCATAGGACGGCCTCGATTGCCCGTCTGACTCGCGACGATCTCCTCAGCACTTTTTCTCGCATTTGGCCTGGTCGCGGCTGGCGATCACCAGATTTGCTCCGAATTCGGCGAGCGTTTCACAAAAGGCAGTCCCGAGGTAACCGGCTCCGCCACTAACGACGGCAGTCTTTCCCTTGAGGGATTGCAGTTCCTGTAGTGATTTACTCATTCGTAGCTTTCCTTAGTAGGGCTTCACAAATCATGAAGTCGATGGCGTCGTCGATGTCCTGTGATCGGTCGCGTGGCATGAGCACCGCACCGAGCTTGCCAACAAGGAGCGACTTGGCTTCGTCGGCAAGCAATGACGCACGGAAGACATAGACCGCGCCGTTGAGCTGATATGCCCTGGGCAGCTTCTGACGCGGCAACCACGGCACAGCGCCGGGAATGAAGACCTCAGGTACGCCGTCGTTGAGTTTCCAAGCGCGATGGGGATTGAGATCAGCGTCCTTGAAGGTAGCAACTGAGTCGTATCCGCCCTGGGCGACGAGCGCAAGGCATTCACGCACGTCGTCTGGCGTACGCAGAGGGCAGGTTGGTTCAAGGAGAATAACCCACTCGGGCGGATCGCCTTCTGCAGCGAGTCTGGCGAGCAGATCTTTGAGGGCGTCAATGACGAGGGCTTCGTCTGTGGCGAGGTGCGCTGGCCGCGGATAGACTTCAGCGCCATGCGCACGACCAACGGCGGCAATCTCATCATCGTCGGTTGAGAGAAGTATGCGGTCGATTTCGGGGACTGCGCGTGCGACGTCGATCGACCAGGCAAGCAGGGGCTTGCCGCCGAGAGGCTTGATGTTCTTGCCGGGGATTGATTTGCTTCCACCGCGCGCGGGAATAACGGCGATGACGCGCTTTCCGTCGAGCATGTAGAGACCGGGAATCTTTCAATCGCCGCTTGCGCGGGAGCTGAGCCGTCCGAGGCTGTCGATGGCTTTACGATATTCGGCCCATTCGCCTGTGTCGATCCAGGCGTTTTCGCCGATGGGGAAGACGCCGATGCGGCCACCCTTGTTCTTGACGGTGGCAATGAAGTCTGTCATATCGCACACGCCCTGCTCGGGGATGAGGTTTAGCCGATCGCGCCGAACGACATACATACCCGTATTGACCAGGAAGCTGTACTGCGGCTTCTCAGTAATGCAAGCGAGGCCGCCGCCCTTCTCAAGTTCGCAGACACCGTATGGAATCTTGTAGTCCTTGAGCGAGGCAACGAGCGTGAGATCGTAGTTGTTCTCATTGTGGAAGGCGACGAGATCAGCAAGGTTGGCCTGGATGACAATGTCGCAGTTGGTAACGATGATTGAGTCAGACCCTGAGGCATGAAGCGGCAGGAGACCGCCCGCGGTACCGCGCGGCTCCTTCTCTTCAATGAATGAGACAGAGTAGGCGGGTGACAGTTCTTCGAAGTACGACTTGAGGATCTTCGACTTGTAGTTGATGGAGAGGTGAAAATCCTTGAGGCCATAGGCGAGGAATTGATCGATGATGATCTCGATGATGGTGCGATCACCGACTGGAATGAGCGGCTTGGGTAGAACGTTGGTGAATGGCGCGAGGCGCGTGCCACGGCCGCCGGCCATGATGACGACTGGAAGATCGAGTGAGATGACGGGCTTTACGCGAGCTTCGCCCTGAAACAGCTCTTTCCAGAAGACGAGTCGCACAATTTCGCGCTTGCGATTTATGACGGGCACGCAGCCGTAGTTCCGATTGAGCATGTCATCGCGAAGCTGGTTGGGATCGTAGTCGTCGAGCGCAACGTGCGGGTTGCGGTTGCAGACGTGGAGCACCTGGGCCTGCAGATCGCCGTCAGAGAGGATCCAGCGGCGTATGTCGCCGTCAGTGAGTGAGCCGATGAGGTGCAGGTCAGCATCGACGACGAAGACGATCTTCTCCTCGGTGGTCTCAAGCTGCTCCATCGCTTGCCGGATGGTGTGCGTTTGAGGAACAAGGAACGGTTTTACATCTTCACTCATAGCCAGGGTCTCGGGCGTTTCGCTCTGGGGTGGGGATAGAGGATTCAATCTATGCCTCCTAGTCTAGTTCAAGTCGTAAAACCGCTTCTTGAGAAATTCGTTGGATATAGGTGCTTCTCGTAACACATTCTTGATTCGCTCGCTGGTGCGCCCGTCTCGGGATCGGTCGTAGGGGTTGCGCATGCCGCGAAGCGAGGCGCGAAAGCGGGCTGAAAGAGCGCGGCGAATGCCCTTGAGGATGGCGGCCTCGTCGCAGGGTACGTCAATAATGTTGCGGGCTCGGGTTCTTCCCTGCTGGCGGTCACCAATATTGACCACGGGCAGACGGAACGACGGCGCCTCGGTTAGCCCGCTCGAAGAGTTACCGATCATGAGTGAGGCGAAGCGAAGCACGCTCAAATAGCGGCGGTGTCCAAGATGGGGTGCCCAGATGAAGCGATCGGGATTCGCGGCGCAGAGCGATTCCAGACGTTTGTTGATCTTCGCTCCGTTGGCGTCGGCATTCGCCATTGTAAAGATGGCTCGGATGCCGCTCTTTGCGATCGCAGCAACCATCGCGCGGATCTGGCTCTCAGGATCTTCACTGGAGCGCGTCACGGGATGGTAAGTAACGATGGCGACAGGTTCGCGAAAGCTGATGCCGAGATCTCGCTCGAGCTCTGTGCGAGAGATGAGGCCCGCCCCGTAGAGCTTGTCGAGTCCGGGAGCACCGAAGTTCCAGACGCAGGAGGGCGACTCACCCATTTGAATAATGCGGCGGCGATAAGGCTCAGTGGCCGCGAAATGCAGCGTTGCCATCTTAGTGAGGGAGTGGCGAATCGTTTCGTCGACGGCACCTTCACTGAGTTCGCCACCATGAATGTGCGCGATAGGGATGCCAAGTATGACCGCGGCGACGGCTGGGGCGAAGAGCTCGAAGCGATCTCCGAGGAGGACCAGAATATCCGGCTTGAGTTCAGTGAACGCCTTTGCGAAGCCGTCGAGGCCGAGACTGATCGAGTGCAGATTCGCAGCGGCAGAGCCGCCTTCCATGCGCATCGGAACACGCCGGGAGATTTTGAAGCCCTCCGCTTCGATGTCGCGCGCGGTATTGCCAAAAGCCCTGGAAAGATGCATGCCTGAGACGACGAGCTGGAGCCGGAGCAGCGGATCGTCCTTAATCGCACGAATCAGGCCGGTGAGCAAGCCGAAGTCTGCGCGGCTGGTAGTGACGACGCAGATTTTTCTGCGCTTCGCTCTCGCTGCCTGTCGCGTCATGCGAGCTGATCCCAACGCAGGAGCTCGTCTTCGCCGATTGCAACGCGAAGCGTGCGCCCGACCAGATCAGGCAGGGTCTTTGGTGCGAGGCCGTTGCCGGGCCTCTTGATTAGGAGATCAGACTCCCGCAACGTGTGTCCCGCAGACATGGCGCGAGCTGCGACGACGCTCTTCCGCGCAACTGAGATATTTGGGATTTCGCACGGCGCAGGCGCCTTGACACCGTCGCCGAGGGATTCCTCCACGTGACGAATGGATGTAACCATCTGCGCGAGTTCATCGGGCTCGAGGGAGGCGGCGTGATCGGGACCTGGCAGTGATCGATCGAGAGTGAAATGCTTCTCGATGACTACTGCGCCAAGTGCTACTGCCGCGACTGGTATCTCGATACCGGGAGTGTGATCGGAGTATCCGACAGGGAGACCGAGAGCCTCCTTAAGCGTCAGCATGGCGCGGAGATTCACCTGCGCGTAAGGAGTGGGATATTCGGTGACACAATGCAGCAATGTGAGATCGCGTGCCCCCGCGTTGCGCAAGACCTCGACGGACTCTTTGACCTCATCCAGCGTACACATCCCCGTGGAAAGAATGATTGGCTTGCCTTTGCTCGCGATATGGCGAAGAAAAGAGTGGTTGGTGATCTCACCCGAAGGAACCTTGAAGATGGGCAGATTCACGGCAGCGAGTAAATCGACGCTCTCGTGGTCAAAGGGGCTCGACAGGAAACGAATGCCAACCCTTTCGCAGTGCTCGATGAGGCGGCGATGGGCTGCTTCGTCCAGTTCGAGGCGGCGCAGCATCTCAAGCTGCGACTCATCGCGCGAGGTGGTGCGGTCCTGGTAGGCTGCCTTGTGGGCGGAACGCGCGGCAAGTGCGTCAGCGCGAAAGGTCTGGAACTTGACTGCATCTGCGCCAGCGGCTTTGGCTGCGTCGATAAGCTGGAAAGCTAGATCAAGAGAACCGTTGTGGTTCACTCCCGCTTCAGCAATGATCAGAGACTTTGGCATGGGGCTATCGTATGCGGCGTGCAGGCGAGCCCACGTAGACGCCTGGCTCGGTAAGCGAGTTGATGACAGTGGAACCGGCGCCGATGAAGGTGGCAGCCGGAATGTGAACGCCTTCAATGACAGTGGCACCTGCGCCGATCATAGAGCCGGATCCGATCACGACGCTCCCCGAGAGCGTGGCCCCAGGTGCGATGTGTACCCAATCGCCGAGCATCGCATCATGCTCAATGGTGGAATTCGTGTTGAGGATCGCCCCGCGGCCGACTCGTGCGCCGGCGTTGACGACCACTCCATCCATGATGACCGATGCTTCGCCGAGCACTACATCTTCATTCACGATTGCGTCGGGCGAGCCGATGACAGGAAACGAGAGGGGAAGTGCCTTCAGGGTATCCCAGAGTGCCTGGCGTTTCTCACCTGTGCCAACCTGACCTACGGCGAGAACCGCGCCGAGGCCTGGACGCGCAGCGACAAGAGGGAGAAGGCTGCTGTCCTGCCCAAGAAAAGAGACACCAAGCAGCTTGCCACGGTCTTCGTGGTCGCTGTAGCCAATGATCTTAAAGCACGAGAGTTTCTTGACAATGCTCGCAACGACACGTGCATGCCCCCCGCCCCCAACGATCACTATCTCTTGCATTGGTGTCGTACCCTGACCCATTCCCTGATTCGTCAATTACGATCAACTGCACCACAGGTTGCTATTTTACGCATTCGACATGCAAGGAATACCAGGCGCGTGTGTCGAACTCGGGGCCGTGCGCCTCGGGAAACTGGCTGTCCTGTGCTTTGCAGAAGCGCACCTGGCAAAAATTGGCGGCTTTGAGCATGCTTTCCAACTTCTCGAAGTTATACCAGTTGATATGTTCGCCGGTGCGGTTCCAGTCATAGTCCAAGCCTTCCTTACACCAGTTGAGGAAGTCGCCCTTCGGCATTATGGACAGCCGCCGGTAGAAGTCTTGCTCGTCAAGCGGCGTTCTTGCCTGACCGACGACCGTGCGAAAGGCTTCGGCGATGGTGCAGTTGTCGCGCTCCGTCCAATGCCGGAAGAACTCAGCATCCTGATGAAGGAGCCGATCATAGGCAATGTCCGCATCCGGAACGACGATGCGGAAGCCACCTCCGCTCTCAAGGCTGCGGTATGCCTCACTAAGGATGTGTTCACACCACTCGTCGCGCAAATGTTCGAGAACGTGCTCTGAATAGAGCATGTGCACCGAACCATCTGCAAACGGGAGAGGCCGATCGCTTGAGAGGTCATGTTCGAAGTCAATGTAGGAGTGCGCGTAGTGGTAGTACTCGCCCTGGCAATCGAGCACTTTCCAGCCCTGCGCGTACCAGACCCCCGCGCCGAGGTTTACCATCAGCTTGCCCGGGGGGTCGACAAAACGCTTCTTGAGTGCCCATACCCTCTGCCGGCGCCAGCGGCGCAGTTGCCAGCGAAACATGTCGTAACGAGGTCTCGACTCATACAGGCCGAACTCGAGCATGTGGCACAGACCTGGCATCTTTTCGCGAATGACGACAAGGTGATCGCCAAGGTCCTTAACCAGGTATGAGTTCTTTCCGTCGGCGAGTTTCCATTTACGCGGCGTGCTTCCCGGCGAAAAAGCGATCTCTCTTCCAAGCGGATGGCCATTGGCGTTGAAGGCGCTGCGCAGTTGCTCGTCCGGCAGGGCGTACCGAAACGCCTGTCTGGAGGATGGGTCGAGGGAAAACAGTTCCTTATGAATGAGCCCCTTCAGTTGAGTCCTGATCGACATGGCGTCACGGGCCTTCCTTCAGGCACTCGAGTCGCCGGATATCTATTACATTAAGGAAGCTGATCCTGGCGAAGAAATGGAACCATGGTAGTTCGCATCGAGCTGCCGCATAATTAGGTGCGGCAACTCCATAACCTGGTTGTATCGTGCCTTAGCCACGCCTTTAATGAACGTACGACGAGAGTCGCCTTCATCGAGATATTTCTTCGCTAGCGTCACAATCTCTTCGATTTCCTCGCCGGCAGGAACACCATTGAATTCGCGATGGGTTTCGTACTCGAGAAGCTGCGAAATGCTTCGCATCTTATGCGCGTGGGATCCAAGAAAGACGCATGGAGTTCCGCCCAGCGACGCAAAAATGGATGGATGATAGCGGCCAGAGATGAAAAGGCGGGCATGCGCCAGCACGGCGCCGCATTGAAGGATGGGCGCATCGACAGGCACAAGACCTGCACCGGTCTCGGTTGCGACTTTGCGCAGGAAGGCGTCGGGTGTGTCGTTCTCTGTGAGATAAACGTTCATGCCGAGAGACCGGACTGCCTCGACCAACTGCACGTAGGCCGGGATGGCGCGATCAGGCTGGCTCGCCGCAAGGGCGCCGCCGCCGATGCAGATCCAGGGCCTCGAGAAATCGAGTTTACCGAAGAGCTCCTCCTGCTCAGGAAATGGCAGCAAAAAGTCACCATCGCAAAAGGGGCGTGAGGCAGGTGACTGAAACCTTGAATACCAGGCAAAGAGCGAATCCGGCAGAAGAACAGGATTGATCTCAGGCATGTGCTCGAGGGCGTAAGCGATCGACTCAGGATCGCGCAGGCTTACGGCGCAACACCTCGCAAAGAGCCTGCGGGCAGTGGCAACCGTGTCTGCGTTGTGACCCGTGGTTGGGCAATCTGAGAGCATGGAGTTAACGAGAAAGACCGGCTTGCTGAGTCGAAGGCCAAGTTCGATCATGGCAAGCAGGAAGAGCGTCTGCCTGCGAGGCGGCGTGGAAAAAACGATGTCGCCATCACCATCCACGATGAGGCAGTCGGCTTGATTCGCCTGATCATAGATGCGCTGGAGGCGGGGATAACGGTCCTTGTGCGTCAGCAGATTGTCGACGCTGACGGCTGGATCTTCGCTGATGAAATCCTTCGCGCCATAGAAGGTTTCGAGCCTCATGTGCCACGACCACGGCCGGCGTGAACGATGCAGCCACGCGTGGCGAAAGAGGTGATAGTAGCGAGGCGGAAGCAAGGTATGCACATACCCAGCTTCAGCGACAGAGAGGTCGAAGAGAGAGCCGGGAACAGTGCCGATGATCTCGAAAGGCTCGGAAAGGAGTTGATGCAGCGCGATGCTTGCACCGCGTCCCCAGTTGGGACTTGTTCGATTGTCACCGACGAACAGGGCTTTCATGGCTGGCGGGGACTGGCCTTACGATTAGCGGCCGACGCGCTCCGGCTCGAATACATTCTGGCGGCTGAGCGCGACGGGAACACGTGTCCCGTCAGGCAGATGCCATTCATAGGGAACGATCACGGGAGTTGAATACTTGGCGTAAGTCAGGTATTCCCCTTTGAAGCCGTATTCAGAGAGGTCGCCTGCGACGGTGAAGCCACCAGCTTCAGTAAATGGGATGATGAAGTCGCGGACATTGGTGGAGCGGACGCCTACGCGGACCGTATAGGGTTGCGGCAAGAGCGGAATTGCGCGGAAGGTGCATGTGACCCGGCCGGTGCCTTCAAGATAGTCGGGGCGTTGGCCATCGAGAACCATGTTGGCCGTAAAGCACGTTCCGCCTCTGCCATTGACGGCAATCGCGAAAAGAGGCCGCTCGACGCGCTTCTTTGCCTCGTAGGAGATCTCGACGGCAAGGTCCTCACCGGGTTGAAACTGGCTCGCTTCCCTGCCCTGGTCGTTCTTCAACTGAACGTTGTGGATGGTGAGGCCGTAGTCCTCGTTCGCAGCGGTGAACGTTACTTCATCGGCAACGCTTTCGAAGTACTCGTCGATAACCTGCTCGACCGGACCGTCCCTGTGCAGGTGGCCATTCTTCATCCAGATGCCGCGCTGGCAAAGGGTGCGTACTGCATCAACATTGTGGCTCACGAAGAGGACCGTGCGGCCACTTTCAGCAAAGGTGCCCATTTTGCCGAGACACTTCTTCTGGAAGGATGCGTCGCCGACCGCAAGCACTTCATCGACGATGAGAATCTCTGGCTCGAGGTGTGCGGCAACCGCAAAGGCGAGCCGGACATACATGCCGGAGGAATAGCGTTTGACCGGAGTATCGAGGAACTCCTCGATTTCCGAGAACTCGACGATCTCGTCGAATTTCCGAACGATCTCAGCGCGTGACATGCCAAGGATGGCGCCGTTGAGAAAGATGTTTTCGCGGCCCGTAAGTTCGAGGTGAAAGCCGGTGCCGACTTCGAGCAGGCTGGCGACGCGACCGTGAATGCGGATGCGGCCTTCGGTGGGCACGGTGATCCGGCTCAGCAGCTTGAGCAGGGTGCTTTTGCCGGCGCCGTTGCGACCGATGATGCCGACGACTTCGCCACGTTTGATTTGAAAAGAGACATTGCGCAGGGCCCAGAAGTCGACCTGACGCACCTTTTCGTCGCGGCGGCGGCGCAGCCAGGCGCGCGGATCGCGGAGAGCCCCTTCAATGGCGTGACGCATACCATCGTTGGCATTCTTGCGGTGCCCGATGGAATAGAGCTTACCGAGGTTCTCGATAGAGATGGCCAGATCGGAATCGGGAGAGTTCATAAAGTAATTCGCGCTTCCAGATTTAGATTACGTCCGCAAAGGTTCGCTCGGTTTTTCTAAAGTACCAGATACCTGAAACGAGCAGGATAACGATTTCGAGGGATGCGATTACCAGGGCTTGAAGGTTGAGGGGGCTCGAACGGCCGAGGAGGCTCCAGCGGAAGCCGTCGATGATGCCCACCATGGGGTTAAGCGCATACAGGAGCTGGAACCGGGCTGGAACAACGCCGCTCTGGAAGCCTACAGGCGAGACATAGAGCCCGAACTGCACTATAAAGGGCACGATGAAGCGGAAGTCGCGGTATTCCACCATCAGCGCTGCAATCCATAACCCCACCCCGACGGAGGCGGCAACCACCATCACTATAAAGAGGGGTAGAAAGGCGACATTCGCAGGCGGCACAAATCGATACCAAGCCATGAGTGCGATAAGGAAGATGAAGGAAAGAAGAAAATCGACGAGGCTGGTCATCACGCTGCTGACAGTGATCACCATACGCGGGAAATAGATCTTGGAGATCATGTTTGAGTGCGAGACCAGGCTGTTGCCGCTCTCAGCCATAGCTGTGGAGAACAGCTGCCACGGCAACATGCCACAGAGCACCAACAAAGGATACGGCAGGCCACCGGCGGGCATTTTGCTCAGCCGGCCGAAGACCACCGTGAGCACGGCCATGGTGAGAAGAGGGCGGATCAACGACCAGCTCACGCCAACAACCGTCTGCTTGTACCGCACCAGCAGGTCGCGCCAGACAAAAAAGAACAGCAGTTCTCGATAGCGCCAAATGTCGCGCCAATATTGACGTTCTATACTTCCGGCTTCTATGACGAGATCGCTCATTTGAGAATTATCGATTCTATTGAGTTGACAGCAATTGCGTTCAAATTCAAACCAGAGGCACTCGGGCGCTTCCCGCCGGGCGGTCAATTGAGGCGCCGGCTGCTGCAGTCTCAGTCTGCATTTCGGATGGAGAAGTTATCGGAGCTGCGCCGGTATTGATAGCCGGAAAATCCTCTTCCTGACTGCGCATTCGCGAAAGTCGCTGCACGAGGCGAAAGAGCAAGGTGCGGTCCGGGAAGGGGTTGAGCAGTTCTTCTGTAAGTTCCGGTTCGGCGGTGGGCTTGTCCAGGTAGCAGGCCGCAGGTATCTCATCCTGTTTGTGAGCGCCTTGCGGAAAGTATGCGACGAGGCTTGTTTGAGTCAGCAGAGGGTAGGCGGGCACCGGCTGGTTAGCCATCTGCGCCCAGAGTGCGCCAACGAGATCGCGGCCTTTATCAAGGCGCAGGTGGCAAGGTGGCGCAAGGCGAGGATTCATCTCGATCAAATAGGCCGCACCACTGGAAGCATCGATCATGAAATCGAGGCCAAAGAAGCCAGACAGATGGAGACGCGCGGCGAGTTTCTCGGCAGCGAAGCGCATCTGTTCGCTCTCGACGATGCGAACAATGCTTGCCGGGCCGGTGAGACCTTGCGAGCGAACAACCTCAACGCCGATCATCGCGAGCACACGGCCCTTCCACGCAAGCACTGTGCAGTTTGCGGGGCGGCCCTCAACATAAGATTGAACCACGATCGAGCGGCGCGAGCGATTCCACCACGGACGGAAGAGAAACGCGTCGCGATTGACGACGCATCGCTTGAGGGCGCGCGTGAAGCGAGCCATCTGTTCGAGTTGCGTCAGAGCAGTCTGTGCTTCCTCTGCCGTCCTGACGATGCGAACGCCGCTGCCCCCCCAGGTTCCATCGGCTTTTGATACCCAGGGCATCGGTTCCTGTGCGCTCCAGACATCGAGATCCTCTTTACCTGATATGCGAGCGCACCGCGGAACGCGAATTCCCTCTTCGCGCGCAATTTCTATGAGCCGGAAACGCGACGACACGATCGCGTAACTGTCCGGCGAGCCCAAGGAGCGTTCGATCAACTCGAGTGTGCCGTTCATCTCGCCATTGCTGGCAACGGCCTGCGCATACAGTTCGTGAAGGTGCTCAACACTTCGATCGCACGCCGGCACAATAATATCGGGATTGACCGCTTCAATAGCTTCCCGCAAAGAGTCGACGGAGCGGAGCGCGCTGTAATTAAAAGTTCGCCGCACCGCGCTCGTCTTGGTAAGGGCGTGGCTCGGCGATGGGCAGAGGGCGAATACCTCAAAACCCGTTTGCGCCAACTCAATTGCGAGACGCGCGGCCAACCCCCACCGGTTCGTGTCGGTTAATAGCACCCGTATCTTCGCGGGCCATTCGTTCTTCGGTTCCTGAATATTCATGACTGAGTCGAAATCCGCCCCTAAACTGCTACCGCATTGAAACTGCCTTGCTATTGCGCTACAACATCGGGAGTATTTGAAGTCTCAGCAGTGGAAAACGTTCCGCCCTGGACAAATGTGCGCGAAGCCGTCCGAACCAGATGCTTTGAAATTCTCGGCGCCGCAAATCCCGCTCCAAAAGCGAAGCGAAGCAGCGGGCCAAAAGTGTTTGCCGCGGTGACACCAATAAAGTACAGGTTCTGCATGCTCGATTCAAAGTTTGCCGAAAGCGCAGGAGAGTCTCCCACGCGCTGGATTCCAGCGGTAATTTCCGGATCGAGGAAGCCAAGTTGCCGAACATCGTAGCGATAGCCAGTCGCTGCGATCACGTGATCGCCTTCGAGGCTTCTGGTTTCGCCAGAGTTGGACACGATGCTGAGCCGTGGACGGCCGCCGTGCATATCGGCAGTCTTGATGCTCATTCCGAGATGGAGTCCAACCTTGCCCGCCACCTGCTCCTTGGTGAACCAGCAAGGGGCTGGGCCGAGGATGCGGCGAACCTTCTCGATGCGAAACTCTTCCGGCATGTGGCGGAAGACAAGCGGAAGATTGGCGCACATCCAGACCTTCCAGCCGACGCCGATGCCACTCGCCGGGGTACGCAGCCGGTCAACAAATGAGCGTGGCCCTTCAGGCGGAGGATCATGGAAGAGCAAACGCGGTGCTCGTGCTACCACCTCAACTGAGGCGCCAACGTCGTGCAGCAATGCTGCCAGATCGAGTGCGGAGGCACCGGCACCGACAACGATCACCTGGCGGCCCGCGAAGCGTTCGAGGTCGTGATGCCGCGAGCTGTGCGTCATTACGTCCTTCGGCAGGACAGCAAGCTCAGGGGCAATGTGCTCGAAGTAAGTTAGACCGACGGCGACCACGACACGCCTCGCCAGGACAACCTCACCTGTATCGAGCGTGACTTTGAAACCTTCACTCGAGGGCTGCACGTGGATGACCTTGCGGGACTCAAGCCGGCTAACGTAACGCTTTTGAAATTCGATGCCATAGGATGCGAAGGTATCAAGCGCAACCGGCAGGCCGACGTCTCGATACGGGAGGTTCTTCTCGCGGCAATAGTCCCGGAGAGCAAATTCACCCTTGGGATCATAGAGCGAGGAGGCGAAACCCTCGGATTTGAGGTGCATGCCCTTCGGCATCTGCTTGAGCCAGAATTCCATAGGGGTCCCGAAGATGCGAAAGTTGACCCCTGCGGCCTGCAGATGAGCGCCGACGGACAACCCATAGGGCCCTGCTCCGATGATTACGACCTCGCACTTATCCATTGAGATGTTCCTCTCCTGTATCGAAAACTCGGCTTGCAGTGTGGGCCCGAATTATCTCTTCCTCTCTTGCCTCGACCGTAAGGGGCGCGCTGCCTCCCCGCTTTCCGCGCTTCTCGAACGCCCGTTCGTAGGCGGCGATCAGGCTCTTCACTGAGTACTTCCATGCGAGTTGCTCTTCCACCCGTTTGCGACCGACTGTGCCCATGCGGCTGCGCTCTTCAGGGTGATCGAGGAGCCAGAGAATCTTACTGGCAAAGTCGTGTGCTCCGCCTTCAGCGTCGCTATACAGCGAAGCGTCGCCAGCGCTGAAGCGGCCCTCTTTAAGGTTGAACTGCACCATCGGCTTGCCGAGCGCCATGTACTCGGTGACCTTGATCATGGTGGAAATGTCATTCATCTCACATGGCTTGTCAGGATTGACGCAAACATCAGCCGTCGAGAGCACGGCCAGCAGGTCGGCGTCAGGCACGCGGCCGGTGAAGTTGACGATTTCTTCGAGGTTCTTCTCTTTCATCATCTGCCGCAGGCCGGCAAGGCCAGGACCTCCGCCGACGCAGGTGAAGTGAACGTCGCTGCGTCCGCGGCTTCGAATATCGTCTGCAACGTCGAGAAGGATGTCGAGTCCATCCTGAATGCTCATAGTGCCGACGTACCCAACAAGGAACGGTTTGCCATGCTTGAGCTCAGGCTGTGCAGGAACCAGTTTGAACTTGTCGAGGTCGGGTCCGTTGCGAACGACGAAGACATCTTGCGGATTCTTGTTGCCGCGCCGCACGGCTAGGGCCTTGTAGCTTTCATTGGTGGCCATCACTACGTCGGCGAAGCGGTAGGTAACGCGCTCGAGCCACACCTGGATGCGATAGAGCAAGTCTTCGCGCTCGTACTTTGAGATATAGAGCTCGGGATTGGCGTCGTGGTGATCGAAGATGTATTTGACGCCGAAGAGTTTGAAAGGCAAAGCGACGAAGACAATATTGTCGGGCGGATTGCAGCCCTGGATTACCTGGAATCCCCGTGTGAAAAATATCCACCATGCGTAGAGAAACTCCCAGAAGAGGGCCAGCGAATACTCGCGGATATAGCCAAATGCCGAGTTCCCTTCCGGCGGTGCCGGATGGCGGTAGATATGGACTCCGTTGAGCACCTCATGGTTCTGCGTGTAGCCCTTGCCGCGCGGCGAGATTACAGAGACCTGATATCCGGCTTCCTGCAGAGCGCAGGCCTCCTTCCATACCCGTGTATCGAAGGGCACCGGAAGGTTTTCGACAATAATCAATATCTTCTTCATCGGTAATCTCATTGGTTCAGCGATTTGTATAAGCCGGCCAGGGCGCAGAACATGGTGGCCTGCCCCCAGTGAAGGGTTGGGGTCTTGTTGATGATCCCGGAATAGCGACGGTAGTAGAAGTAGCCTGTACGGTCGCGCATATTGTCGATTGTCCAGTCGGCAACTTTGAGCGCGAGAGGAATGCTGTCGGCGTCGTAGTCCTCAAAGAAGACCAGCGTATCGATGGCCTGCGAACTGCATTGAATATCGATGGGTGCAATCTTGTTGTCGTAATACTTCGGCGTACCATCAGCGAGAAAGAATGTGCTCTTCCAGTAGTGGTAGCCGTTCATGAGAATCTGCGAGAAGGATTTGTCGCCAGTGTTCTGCTCGTAGTGCTTGAAGCAGTCAAGCACGTAGGCAGTGTGGAAGTTGTCCACCCAGTGGAGATCGTCCCGTTCGCCGTAGTACCAGGAAAAATCTTTGCGCTGGTGCTGCGCGGTGTACTGCATCGCGCGGCGAGCGAGATCCGCATAAGCCGAGTTGCGCGTATGCCGATAGACGCGGGCCAGCAGGCTACCGCCGAGTGTGTTGGCGTTGTGCACCTGGCTATTGAGGATGGGGATGTAGCTGATGCACGCTCCGTTGCCCTCAGCAGTGACTTCGAGATCCCGGAGGATATGCTCGCAGGCGCTGGCAGCTATCTCCAGATAGCGTTCATCGTGGAAGTGCTCGTAGCCATCGACGAAGGCGTGACCTATAAGCGAAGTCCAGACAATGGTGGGAACGCCCGCCGGCAGATAGAAAGCGCGCGATTGATAGTCGAAATGATTGCCCCAGCACGCGCCGCTATATCCCTTGGATTGGTGCTCGATGAGCCAGTCCAGAGCCATGCGGGCGCGTTCGGCCCAGAGTGCGTCGCCAGTGACAGTATGCAAGCGCATAAAGCCGCGAGCGAGAAAGCCCATCCCCTTGGTGGAGCGGGCACGGGGAATGCCGAGCAGCGGCCGCACATTGAGCGGAAAACGTCGCACACCCTGCTGCAGGACGGTACGAAGCAGTCTGGTCTCAAAGGTGAGCGGACGCGCGAACTTTGCGCTGAGCCCGTCGAAGGTGTCGTAGCCACGGTAGTCGTGATCTTCGAGCCAGCGGAAGAGCGAGCCAATGGTGTCGTAAATCTTCGCATTCGCAGCGGGAGATGCCGCCGGGCTGCGCAGGCTACCAGCAGATACCGTCGTACTTGCCATTCAGGCTCTCCTTTCCGATGATGCGAACGAAGTCGACCACCTTCTGCTTTTCGTTGACCTGGCTGGTGAGGCTGCGAAACTCCGGGTCATTGTTGCCAACGACAACGGTCTCAGCAAAATCGAGCACGGCAGCGACGCTGGGCACCATGAGCTTGGAGATATGAGGAATGCGATTGAGAATGTAATCGCGATTTGCGCCGACGAGACTGGCGAGATTGACGTTGCGATCGTAGATGCGCAGGTCGTAGCCCTTGCCGATAAGCCGCTCAATGACCTCGATCACCGGGCTCTCGCGCAAGTCATCAGTACCCGCCTTAAAGCTGAAGCCCAAGACACCGACCTTGCGATTGCCCTTATCGAGGATCATCTGAACGCCGCGCGACACCTGAATCTCATTGCTGGGCAGGATCGAAGTGAGAATCGGCAGCTGAAGATCTTCTGTCTTTGCCTTGTAGGCAAGGGCGCGCAGATCTTTGGGCAGGCACGATCCGCCGAAAGCGAAGCCCGGCTTGAGATAAGCGGATGAGATGTTGAGCTTTCGGTCCTGGCAGAAGATGTCCATGACGGCATGCGCGTCAATCTGAAGTGATTTGCAGAGATTGCCGATCTCGTTCGCGAAGCCGATTTTGAGGGCGTGCCAGCAATTGTCGACATACTTGATCATTTCGGCGGTTTCGACGTCGGTCCGGATGAGCGGCGCATCGATGCCCTCGTAGATTGAAGCAAGTGCATCCCCGCTGGCGGCGTCCACCTGGCCGATCACTGTTTTTGGCGGCTGCCGGAAGTCCTTAACCGCGGTGCCTTCGCGCAGGAACTCTGGATTGTTGCTGACGCCGAAGTCCTGGCCAGCCTTCTTCCCCGACGCTTCTTCGAGGATCGGAATCACGATATTGCGCATGGTTCCGGGCAAGATCGTACTGCGGATGACGACGGTATGACGTGCGCTCTTATGGCGTAACGCTTCGCCAATCTGTTCGCAGATGCGGCGTATGTAGCGAAGATCGAGATTGCCATTGGCCTGACTGGGCGTTCCGACGCAAATGAAAGAGAGCTCGGTTTCGTTGATTGCGGCCGCCGGATCGTCGGTAGCGCGAAGGCGTCCGGATTGCGCGCATGCCGCAACGATTTCGTTGATTTCCGCTTCGATAATGGGGGATTGACCGCGATTGATCAGGTCGACCTTGGTACGGACGGGATCGACGCCGACGACTTCGTGCCCGGCCTGAGCAAGGCACCCGGCCGATACTGTTCCGACATAACCGAGTCCAAATATGCTGATCTTCAAGCTTCGTCTTCTCCGTCAGGCAGCCTGTGGGCAACCCGACCTATGAATTTATTCCCAACTGCGTTTCTGGCCCGCTAACCGGGCGCGGTTAAGACACTGACCTGGATTCCTTGACGGCGAGCGCACCGGGCTCACCGTTGATAACACCTGCCGAAGACCGGGGTTGCGCTCGCATTGTCTGTTGCTTACGGTTTTCGATGCGGTAGAGCACGTGATCCAGCTTTCTGACCATGCGCCAGCGCATGCGCCGGAGAATTGTCTGGACGGGCTTGACGACAACCCACCCCAGCGACATCTCGAGCCAGGAATATTTCCAGGAGAGTTCTGGAACGCCCAGCGGCTCGCCGAGTTCGACGGCAAGCTGACTTGCCTGGCGCACGATGTGAGGCTTCTCTGGATAGAAGTAGATCAGCGAATCGCGCAGATACTGCAGGCAGGCGGCGCGTGTCACCGGGTTGTCGTCCATGGAACGCAGATATTCGATGTGCAGCTGCATGGAGAGCCAGTGAGCCTCAATCTTCTCGGGGAAGCGGCCGATGTAGCTGAGGCTATCGAAGCGGAATGCGCGGTAGAAAACCTTGGCATCGTGTATGAAACGCACGCCCTCGCTCGCCAGCAGAACGCGGCAGAAGTATTCTCCATCGTCGTCGCCGAGCAGCCGCACATCCCACGGCCCGGCTTCCTCTGTCAGTTCGCGGCTCACCAGCCATGTGGCGGTCTGCATGAAGATGTTCTGGCTCATCTTGCGCAGCAGCCATTCGTCGGGTGTGAGATCACACCAGAGAGCGGTCGGTTTGAAATGCGCGCGATAGGGCCGATACATGAAATGGGCCCATGGCGAAGAGAGCAGAGTCCGCGGGCCTACGCCGTTCATTACGGCTTCCATCTGCTTGGCGATCTTGTCGGGCGCGAGCAGATCGTCGGCGTCAAGCCACTGGATGTAATCACCGTGACTGAGTGAGAAAGCTTTATTGCGCGCCGCAGAAGCGCCCTGATTCTTCTGAACATGAACCTTGACGCCTAGTGGTTCGAATTGACGCGCAACGTCAAGGGTTGCGTCTTTGGAGCCGTCGTCTACAACGATGATTTCCGTGCGCGGCCAGGTCTGGGCCAACGCAGAGCGAATCGTCTCGCCAATCCATTCCTCGGCGTTGTAGGCGGGAATCAGGATAGAGACGAGGGGTACGTCGTGCACCTCCGCCGGAACTATTGCGGGAAGAGAAGCGACTTCAATCTCCGGTTCGACCACCGCCGGTGCCGGTGCCTTGCCCGAGCGCACCATCTCACGCAGAAGATCGATGAAGCGATAGATCGGCGCCAGACCGCCGTGGAAGAGCACAACTGAAGCAAGGTAGAGCGGCACCGACAGGGCGAGAATTGTGGCGATTCGAAGAAGGGCTCCCGCTGTGCCGGGTTTCGCCGCCAGTGATGGCATGCCGTGCATTGCGAAGACGGTGAGTGCGCATGCCAGGATCGATGCCGCGCCGTACCTCCAAATGACCGAAAGAAGCGCACCGAGGGTGAGCTTGATTGGATGACCTGCGTAGAGGATCGCCGGGATCGTGAGAATCCAGAAACTCACACTCCACGCTGAGGCGATTCCGACAGGTCCCCAGTGGAGGCCAATGATGAAGAGCGTACAAGTGACGGCAAACTCAAGCAGGCCCCAGCGGAACCAGCGATCGGGACGGCCGATCGAAAGATGGATCCAGCCCGGCGTGTTGTAGAGAATCATGGCGCCGATGCCGGGCCCGAAGAAAGTGAAGATCTGGCCAGCCGGCCCCCATTTCGGACCAAGCAACGCAAGAATCAGATCCTTGCCGGCAAGAGTAAGCGTGGTAGCCAGGCCCATGCCAACGAAGGCCGTGATGGCAAGCGCGCCGAAGAGATAGCGCTGGTAAAGATCGGAATTATTCTTAACTCTACTTAGGCCAGCCACCACCACGATGGATATCGAAGAAACGAACTGGCTCGCTGTAAGAGCAAAAAGATCGTATGCCTTTTTGTAAAAACCAAGCGCCTGCGCGTTGAAGCGCCAGCCGACGAGAAGATTGTCGGTATTCCGCGAGAAGTAATTCACCGCGAAATTACCGTAGGTATTGAGCGCGAACTTGAGGGCAGAACTTGTGCCGGCGGTCCGCCGGGGAAGCCCCGGTCTCCAGTGACAGGTGAGCATGGAGCCGATCCACTGCGTCGCAGGCTGCGCGACCGCTCCAGCTACGAGAGCCCAATATCCCCAGCCAAAGATCGCGAGCCCAATCGAAATAATGACGGAGACTGCACGAGCGCTGACATCAATGGCGGATGCAACCGGAAAGAGCATCGCTCGCTTGAGGAGAGCCAGGTGCACTGTGGAAAGACTGGTCGTAAGAATAGTGAACGAGATACCGATAGTGATCTTCGTCACCAGCGGATCGTGGAAGAGCATGGCGAGCAGCGGCCCAGAGGCCGCGAAGGCGCCAGTCAGCAAGACGCCGAAGGTAACGTTTATCCAGAAAAGGGTGCTGGCGAGGGTGTGATTCAAATCCTCGCGCTGCACAATCGCTTCGGTGAGCCCATTGAATCCAAAATTGGCCAGCAGCAGGCTAAAGGTCGTGACCATGGCAACCAAGCCAAAATCGCTGGGGGCGAGCAAGCGCGCGAGAATAATGGTTCCGCCCACCTGCGTGGCAAGCGTAACTCCCCCCGCGAAGAGCGTTGCGCCGGCTCCGCGAACAGTTAAACGACGAATTTCGCCGCCTACCGTCGGGGCCCCAACGAAGATCCCATTCGCGTCAAAAGGCTTCACGCTGGCTCCTGAGGTGACCGAGAGGGGTGTAGATAATTCAGGTTCTTTCCCTGGTCCGGAGTTGTGATGCGAGCGGCAAGGTTTCCTGCCATATCTTTGTGCGTACTTCTTTTGCCTGGACCCGTGGTAACAGAAAGCGCGTTTCGGCTGAGTCGGCTCACCACCCAATACGAAGCGGACAGGATGAGAAACGGAGTAACTGTGTGATAGAAGCGAGGCTGGGCGGTCGTCATGTAATAGACGACCGGATAAATAGCGAGACACCCCGCAAAGATCGGCGCCGCCGCAACCTTGCGGCGAAACATTTGCCAGACACCGAGAAAGCCCAAGAGCGTTAACAGCGAAGTTGGAACAATAACGGACCAGACGTTGGGGGATGCCGGGATGGTCCTGATCCAGGCTCCCGTCCAATAATTCACCATTCTATTGCAGGTATCGAAAACGAAATCATCAAAATGTTGCGACAAGAACTGAGCGTTCTCCGCACCCTGCTCTGCCATAAACCGCATTTCGCCGATCTGCTGCCAGTACTGGTTGATGGCCGGCACGTTGGAAGGATGAAGTGCGTCAACCTTTTGCCCGTAGGAGAAGGTGTTGTTGCCTACCCGGAACTCGAGAGCAAAGTTTGACCGCAGCATCGGTTTGCCGAACTGGATGTAATTGCGGGCGATCCACGGGGAAACGACGATCGCGCAACTGGCGATTCCGGCCGCAATCGGAAGCACTGTACGCATCCGGTGGCGCCACAGGCCGGAGAGACCAAACGGGATTGCCATAACGACGAGCGACGTGTTCACGAGAGCCGCAAATCCGAGAAGCGCTCCTGCCAGGATCCAATTGGAAGAGGAGGCAGAATCGCGAGCCTTGAGCAGCACCCAGAAAAGAAGAACCGCAAGCAACCCCGTCAGCGACGTCTCCCAAACGCGGTTGACGGTGAAGAAGATGTTGAGCGGAAAGATCGCCCATGCGATGGCTGCGACTTTTCCAGCGGCTTGGCCTACGGTGTCGCGTCCGCACAGATAGAGCAGACAGCAGGTAAGGCTCGAGAAGCAGCTTTGAAGAATGCGAATGGCGATTGCGGATGGGGTCGAGTAGACGCCGAAGATTTTGAAGGCAAGCGCGATGAACAGTGGATAGACCGGGCCCACCATCGCTGTGGGGCCAGTTGGCAGTGGCAAGGGGGACGAAAAACCGTGCCCCTGAGCAAGCGAATAGGCGACGCGCCCCATCTCCCAGCCGAAGCCGAAGTTGTTGTCGCTGCTATCGATAAGATGGTAGCTGCGGGTGGCAAACATAACCGCTAGACGAAGTAGAAATGCGAAAACGCAGACCCACATCAGGAATCGCCGGGCGTTCTTCGTCGGTATGGTTACCCGCTCTGTCATGCTCTTCAAGTTTCTTCTGAAACGGATCAGAACCGCTGTGGATGTAATGAATTTAAATTCAGCCAGTTACAAATGACCGGTTACCTACGGGTGATGTTGGGATCAGAGCCTGATTGCACCCTCGTACAACTATTGGGTAAACTTAGGTTACTGATTTCTTCTGCCTTGGATTTTTGCCGACTCTAAAGTAATTAGAGAAAGTGACCGTTGCAATGGTCGGCATTCCGGAACTTGGTTCAGCCCGTGCATGTGATACAACCTTTGTGTCATTGCCTTCAAGGCTGTCTACAGGTGATAGCTCGTAGCCGTCTTGGCCCGAGAGAGAAATCCTTCGGCTGCCCCCGAAGAAGGAGTAATGTTTAGGTGCGAATCCGTCATTTTCAACTTTCACTTATCTTTTTGATGCTGCTGAGCTTGTGCGGCGGGGCAATGAGCCACGCGCAACTCTGGTCAGGTGTTCTAAGCGCTTCTCGCGCAACGGACTGGACGCAGGCAGGTGTTCAGGGTGGCATCCCATCCGGCTCGTGGACCCAGTGCGGGCCAACGATCGCGGCCATTGGCTCGAGTGGGAACTATCAGAGCCCCAGCACAATTATCAACGCCATGAACCATACTGCTTCGGGCTACACCAGTTGCGGAGCCAACACCTATGTTCTTCTCGGGGCCGGCGACTTCTATTTGAACGGCGCAATCGCGCCTTTGCAGCTGAACTCTGAGGAACTGCGCGGCTCCGGCCCAACCCAGACGCGGCTGCACTGGTCTTCCGGATCGACTTGCAACTACGGATTGAACACCTGCCTGATCGGCTTCCAGTCCACGGATTCCACCTACGCTGGCGGAAAGCCCACGGCGTATAGCTGGACCGCCGGATATGCGCAGGGAGCGACGTCGATTACTCTTCTCCCTCTCGGGGAGCCAGTCGATTACGGCTGGAAAGACCCTGCTTGTCCTCGATCAATGTGATACGGGCTACTCCGGCGCGACGTGCGCGGGGTCTGCAGTTGATAATGGCGCCTTCTTCAATTGCGAGGACGGGTTCAACCCCTCCACCGGAACCGGATGCAGCTTCAACGGTCCTGACGGATCGGCTGGCAGACCGCATCGGTTCCAGCAGGAGATGGTGCAGGTGACCGCATGCTCGCCCTCCTGCAGCTCGTCCGGCAACGTGACAGTAACGATTTATCCCGGCCTGACCCACGCGAACTGGAGTTCCGGCCAGACCCCGGCGGCATGGATCATCCAACCGCAGACGAACGTCGGCATCAAGAACCTCTCGATCGACGGCTCGAACTCTAGCTATTCCGGCACTACTGCGGGTTTGTCCTTCTACAACACCTGGGGCGGCTGGGTGCAGAATGTGGCCTTGCTGAGCCTGCCCAACATGACGCTGTACGGCTTCCAGGTTTCGCATCTTCAGATCGAGTCGAACTACATCTACAACTCCGGCCAGTCCAATCCGAATACGGATAACTCCGGGATCAACTACTACGGCTCCGGCAATTTGATCGACAACAATATTTGTCACAATTGCCACCTCTCGATTATTCAAGGCAACTCGTCCGTAGGAAATGTGGTTGCGTACAACTACACGATCAATGGCTTTACCGGCAATGAGGTCATGTTCGGCCAGATCTGGCCGGGCCACTCGAACGGCACCGACTACAACCTCTTCGAGGGAAATGCTACGACGATGTACGAGAGCGATCAGACGCATGGAACGCAGTTGATGAATACGCTGTACCGCAACTTCCTTACTGGCTGGGAATCGTGCGCTAACGGCAACTGCGGAACGGCGAAGAAGAAGACCGACGATCTTGTGGCTGTGCTGGACCTGAGCTACAACCGTTACCACAACTTTGTCGGCAACGTAGTTGGCACCCCGGGTGTATCGACTGCCGGTTACAACTACACCAATGCTGAGTACTACTTCAGCGGCGGTGGCACGGGCTATCCGTGGAGCTTCGGCTCCGGCAACAGCGGCGTCAGCACCGCGGCCGGTTATCAAGGTGGCCCGATTCCAGTCGATCCAGTTGTGGCAACAACGGCATTGCGTTGGGGCAACTGGGACGCATATAACGGCTCAACCCAGTGGAATACGAATGAAGTGCCGACGGGAATTTCGACGTATCCGAATAGCACTCCGACAGGTTGCACCAACGGTGGATCGTGCCCGCCTTCGTTCTATACGTCGACGCGCCCATCCTGGTGGCAGTCATCGATTCCCTTCCCGGCAGTCGGCCCCGATGTTGCGAACGGTAATGTGGGCCAGTGCACAGGCACGTTGAACACTCCCGGTCAGTACGCGGGCGTGGCAGCGACCAGCAGCTCTCAATGCAAGGGCACCAGCCTGGCAAGTGCGTGGGGCGGACACGTCAACGCGATTCCCGCAATGGCCTGCTACCTCTCGGTACTCGGTGGAGCGCCGGATGGTACGAGTGGCGCACTGCCCTTCGATGCCGCGACCTGCTACGGCACTGCATCGACTGCTCCGACAACAAAGCCCGGTTCGCCAACCGGTCTGACCGGAACAGTTGTGCAGTAAGTCAGCCGAAACTGAACGCAAGATCGCCGGCGCTTCGCTCTTGAGGCGCCGGCATTTTCTATTGCGGGCCCTCGAAATCACGCTCGCTCCGGGATGGTGTTTTGGATCGCATCAAGCGCCGCCGCGACAGTAAGAGCGTGCGCCCCTGATTCTGCTGCTGCCGCAACTACGGCATCGAAGAACTCCGGCATGCAGCCATAAGGGCTTGGATCGGGGACGACATCGTGCGTCGCAAAGATCAGCCAGCCACATTCCTTTCGGTTGCGCTCGAGAATCGCCCTGATTGGTTCAAGGTCGCCGTTTACCTTCTCAAGAAAATAGGCCGCCAGTTGATTGAGATCCGTGGAACCGGCGTTGATCGTCTGTCCACCCTCGCGGCAGGAGTCGAAGTGCCTGGCAGTTGCGCGTTTCACCGACGGGCTAGGCGAAGCAATCGGGTAGGAGAATGAGCGAAAATGCGCACCCGGAAGGATTTCCGCAAGTTTCGCGCTATTCCGGACCAGCGAGTCTTCAAAAACGCGAGCGTCAGTATCCCATGAGTGGTTGTGAGCAAAGGTGTGACAGCCAATCTCGTGTCCATGGCTGATCGCGTCATGCAAATCCTGAATGCCGGCAATCTCTCCGGAAGGAGAATCCTGCCCTAGCAGGCCAAGAGCGACGTAATAGGTGCCAGCGAAGCCGCGCCTATTGAGAATTGCGCCGCCAGCGTGCAGAGCCGTACGGGGAAAGTCATCGAAAGTAAAGGAGACGATCGGCCTTTCCAGACGGATGTTCTGAGGCCTGCGGTAGAAGATGCGCGCAGAATTGCGCGCGACGTAGCGACGCAAGGGACCCCAGGGGGCGGAAGATTTAGTGGCTGACTCTGGTTGCATATACGGCTTCGGGGCTTTGCGATCCACTGCCAGATTGCTGGCTGGCAGCGTAGTAATCCTTCAGGCGCTTGGCGAGGTCATCGGAGAAGAGCGCCGCGCCCGTGGCATTGAGATGTTGCGAATTATAGAAGTACGCCTGATCGCTATTCTGGGGCCAGCTGCTGTAGTCCCATAGCAGTACGTGATACTGATCGGCGAGTTGACGGAAGCGCGCAAATATCTCGGCGCGATTGTTAGTCATTTGCTGCATCTCGTCGTACTCCGGTGAGTAGACAAGGATCAAGGGGACGCCGTGGTCGCGGCAGAGCTGGATGATGCCCTCGAGCGCCTCGACGCCGGCGGGATCAATCGCAAAGCTCACGCCATCGGGATTGGTCTTCC
Organism: uncultured Acidobacteriaceae bacterium; assembly: GCA_963832465.1. Lineage (GTDB taxonomy): Bacteria > Acidobacteriota > Terriglobia > Terriglobales > Acidobacteriaceae > Telmatobacter. Next base: position 91,385 of record CAWHUJ010000012.1, on the reverse strand, counting down.
GATAGTAGGAGAACGCTTGATCCCATTCGTAAGGACGCGGGCTGAATCCGAGGAAATAATCCTGCCGGGGGTTGATTCCCGCCAGGGCCTTGAGGCCTGTGATCCAGGTGAAGTTCATATCCTCGACAACGTAGCCGTAGAGGGGAATGTGGCGGCTCTTGACGAGTTCGGGATCGATGCGCCGAAGAGGATCGTAGAGTGCCGGGTCGCCAAGGTACGGAACATAGAGTGCCGGATCGTAAATCTCGTGGCTGGGGATGAAAGTAAATGCGTCGAGGTTATGGATGATGAGCTGCGGCTTGCGATTGTGTTCAAGATAGGCGCTGAGGACGGCAAGTTGAACATCGGTTTGCGTGCCTGGACGGCCGATGTTGAAAGCTGTGCGTCCGGTCGCGGCTTCAATGGCCCGTGGATCGTAATGATAGGAGGCTCGGGAAGATCCGGAAATAACGATGTCGGCATTGACTCTGCCCTGCATCGCCGCGTTCCATGCGCCGTAGTAGGAAGTGTTCACCTGGCGCAGGCCCGTGGAGATCAGCGCGTTCATAAGAAAGATCAGAGCAATGATCAGAGCGAAAAAAGCGGCGAGACGCCTCAAAGCCTTTGCCGGCGGCATGGGCTGAGATTGCGCCGCGACTTCAGTACTGCCAGACGACGAGAAGCTCGCCTCGGGATTCTCTTCCCGGACTTCCGGCACGATGATGGCCGCATGTTTGAGGATCGCGGATTGAGGGTACAGCCTCTGCATGATCACGGGAAGAGCTAGAACTGGAAGTAGATAAACTGCATTTTTCTATAGACGCCAAACATAACGACCGCCATCACAAAGCTGGCATAAACCGCCCAGCGTGCGGGCGTCGAGAGATTGCCGAGGAACCGGGGAACGGGAAATGAACCGGCAAGACGCTGGCCGATTTCAAGCGCAAGAATCGCACCAACTGCGACCGGAAACTGCCGCATCATGAACTGCGGAGTTGCGATGTGGTGGATATCCCAATTCTTTGCCAGGTGTGCGAACACCCACATTGCATCGCCGAAGTTTCTCGCGCGGAAAACGATCCATGCGATGCAGGTGAGCACAAAGGTGCTGACAAGCATGAGCGAGCGGCGTACAAGTGACTCGTCCCGGATGCCGATCGCGCGGAAAAGGCGATCGCGACCATCCTTTGTGTAGCTTCCGATGACCAGGTAGAGCCCGTTGAGCGCGCCCCAGATGACGAAGGTCCAGTTGGCGCCATGCCAGAGACCGCTGACAGTAAAGGTGACGAGCAGATTGAAGATGTGCCGTTTCTCGCTGACCCGGTTGCCGCCCATCGGAATGTAGACGTAATCCTTGAACCAGGTGGAAAGCGAGATGTGCCAGCGCCGCCAGAATTCGCTGATCGAAAGCGAGTAGTACGGCGTACGGAAGTTCTCCATGAGCTTGAAGCCCATGACCTGCGCCGCGCCAATGGCGATATCGGAGTAGCCGGAGAAGTCGCAGTAGATCTGGTAGGCAAAGAAGAATGTTGCGATGGTCAACTGCAGGCCGTTGTAGGCAGCCGGCCGCGCGTAGACGTCGTTGACATAGAGAGCAAGGCGATCGGCAACGACCAACTTCTTGAAAAAGCCCCACGCCATACGCTTGAGGCCTGCAGTGACGTTTTCGTAATTGAAGTCGTGACGCTCGTAAAACTGGTGCAGCAGGTTCTGTGGGCGCTCGATGGGGCCGGCGACGAGTTGCGGAAAGAACATCACATACGTGGCGTAGGTGATGAAGTTGTGCTCGGCCTTCTGTTTGCCGCGGTAGACCTCGATAACGTAGCTGAGGCTCTGAAAGGTATGGAAGGAGAGGCCAATGGGAAGAATGATGGAGGCCGTGGCGCGGGAAAGGTGCACACCGAAGAGGCCGGCCATGGCCACGCCGCTGTCGATGAAGAAATCGTAGTATTTGAAAACGAAAAGAACCGTGCAGGTTGAGAGAATGCTGATCCACAGAAGCAGCTTCTTGTGCTTCGGCTGCACGCGCTCGAGGTAGATCCCGGCGAAGTAGTCGATGAGAATGGTGACGGCGAGGATGAGGATATAGGCCGGAATGAAGGCCATATAGAAGACACAACTCGCGGCCAGAAGCCATAGAACGCGCCAACGCTGCGGCAAGCAGAAGTACGCGCCGACGACAAACGGAAAGAAGATGGCGAACTGAAGGGAGTTGAAGAGCATGGCCGTGAGCTAGAGAGCGGTCTGGGCCCCGTGTCCTTCGCGGATTGTGCCTGTTGGCTGGAAGTGACGATGCATCCAGCGAATCTGAGCGATGTCCCATAGCATCTTGATTGAGTCGCTGACGAGATTGACCTTGGAGCCAGGTTGCGCAACCCAGTTCACCGGAACTTCAACGATGGAGAGCCCCAGGCGCCGTGCGATGTAGAGGATCTCCACGTCGAAGGCGAAGCCCGGAGTCTTCTGCAATGGGAAGATGGCGGCTACGGCCTCGCGGCGGAACATCTTGAATCCGCATTGCGTGTCCTTGATGCCGCCTACGGCAAGCACGCCAACAAAGAAGGCGAAGACGCGGCCGATCAGTCGGCGGTGCAGCGAGGTCTTTACCTTGACGCCGTCATCGAGGCGCAGAGCTCTCGATCCGAAAGCTACGTCATTCCCCGCTTCAAGGGCGGCAATGAGTTTATCCATCTCGGTGAGAGGTGTGGCACCGTCAGCGTCCATAAAGAGAACGTACTGGCCGCGGGCGTTGAGCATGCCCATGCGGACGGCAGATCCTTTGCCGAGGTGCGGGCAGCTCAATGGACGAACGCGGGCGTCGCGTTCCTCAAAGAGCTGCGCGAGGCGAAGCGTGGCGTCGCGGCTTCCATCGTCGGCAATGACAATCTCAAAGTCCAGGTTCCTCCGCGAGCAAAAGGAAAGCGTCTCAAGAACAGTGCGCGGAAGACGTTCCTCTTCGTTGTAGGCCGGAATGACGATTGAGAGATGGACGTCAGAGCGACTCTGCGGCTTGAGCGCCACGGCGCTGCTTAGTTCCTCAAGGCTAACTCTGGTTTGTTCAATTACCGAGGAGGACATAGAAGCACAGTCTCCTTCTCCGTGGTTTCTGCCGACGGTGTGCTGAGAGCAATGGCGTGCGCCTGGCGATGGGTGATTGCCCTGTGCGCCGCAATGAGCGCCATTGTGCCCAAAAGGGACAGGAATGGTACGAGAGGAATGCTGTAGCGAGCCTGCGCGAGAATCGGAATATAGACAGCGACGACATAACCGATGAGCAGGACGATAAGTGCAACGAGCCGGTTCTGATGCTCGCGAAAACCAATGATGATACCCGCTCCTGCCAGAAACAGGTAGGGCAGTTGAATAGCAAGATTCAGATACGTAGCGGTTGGTGTTTTGCCGGCAAACCAGAAGTTGAAGAGATTTCTGAAGAGAGTCTCGACGAACTCGCCTGGCGCGTTTCGGTAATCCTCGGTGACACGGTGCACCAGGAAGCTAGAAAACGTGAGCTCATCTTCGGTGCGGTAGAAGACCTGATAATAGGGCCCTTCGAATTTGAGACCGAGGCTGCTTGCGAGCTGGTCGCGCTCCAGTCCCGCTTCTCTGTCGAGCAGCCACCACGGCTTGCCTTCAGAAAGGTGCGAGGTGATGTAGTGCCCGGCGTGCGCCGAAACCCCAAGCACGCTGGCCGTCGGAACCAATCGCCCTGTGAGCCGGTAGTTGCGTACGATCCAAGGCGAAAGCACGGCAAGCATCGCCAGAATCATGACCGCAACGTTTAGCAATGCAGTTTGCACCGGCATCTTTCGCCGTTCGATGAGGATCAAGTAAGCGAGCAAAAAGACTGGAAAGAGCATCAGCACGCTGCGCACGCTAACATTGAGGCCGAGAACGAGTCCGCAGAGCAGAAAGTCTGTAAAGCGGGCCCGCTCAACGGCCCGGCAGAGGGTGACGAAAAAGAGAACGATCAGAAACCCGAAGAGGATTTCGACGCCTCCCCTGTCTTCTGCAACCAATGTTCCTGGATGAAAAAGGAAGAGCAGTACAGCGGCGAAGGTGGCCCAGGTACTGCGTGTGAATCTCCGTACCAGAACTACGATCAGAGCGGCAGTGCCCAATGCCAAGACCAGATTGAGAACCTTTACCACCGTAAAGGAACTGCCCAAGACAAGCCACAAGCCGGCGAGCAGCAGAGGATAGCCTGGCTCCCGCATCATGGTCTTCGCCGTGTAGGAGTAGAAGCGGTAGCCATTGCCCGCAACTAGATTTGCAGCAATCGAATCGTAGCCATCCGTGAAGCGGTCCTGATTGTAGTCCGTGCCCAGGTGCGTGCCGAACCGCGGCATCACGGCAAATAGAAGCACCACCTGAAGCAGGATGACCACTCCCGCAAGCATAATGATCCTCTTTGCCGATTCTTTGCTCATCATGGGCGCGGTAGACATTTTTTGTTATTGACTCAGACCGCGACCGGAGGATATGTCGACGGATTCAGCACCGTCTTCTTTACTTGCACCGGCGCGGTGCTGGCAACAGCTGTTTTCTTGAACTTGTAATCGAGGATCATCAGCATCGTTGTAAACCAAAGCGGGCCAATGCGGCCGAAGGACAACTCGGAGAGGTTGTAAATAATCGCGGCGACGAGGAAAGCAAAGCGTATGCGCTGATAACGATCCACCGCACGCGTAGCGCGGATATAGCGGATCATGCGTATGCCGCAGGCGATGAGCATGAAGTAGAGAATGGCTAGCCCGATAAAGCCACCGTCGAGATACATATCGACGTAGCCGTTGTGGGCGTTGGGAATGATCTCCTTGATGGCGAGATTGAATCTGAATCCGCCCGGGCCTCCCCAGAAGTTCCAGTAACCGGCCCCGATGAACGGATTCACTGTGTCGAGGTTGACATGGTTCCAGATTTCGGATCGTCCAGTGAAAGTGGCGTCGCGCCCGATAGCATGGAGAAACGGTGTAATCACTTCACTAAAGCGGCCTGAAAAGAAGACGAGCGGCGGCAAAGTCAGCGCGCCATAGAGAAACGCATAGCTGACGGGGCGCGAGGCCAGGAACCGGCTGCGCACAAGGAGAAACAGACCGACAGTCGTGCAAAGCAGACCGGACTTGCTTTGCGAGATCTTCATAAGATCGACGGCGAGAAGAAGAAGGACAAACATCTCCCACGGCAACTTCGTGATTTTGAACCTGGTGCCCGGTTGATGGGATTCTAGATAATCCCAGGTCAGAACAAGCGCGAAGAGCAAGACAATTTCGCCAAGTGAGTTCTTTTGCGTTGTCACGCCGGTGAGGGTCATCTCACCACCGCGGCCGTAGGAGCGGCCCAGGCCGGGAAAGTACTTGATGAAAACAATAGACAGCGGCAGCATGAGATACGCGGTGCGGGCATAGACCGCGCGCATCGCCTCAAAGGGCGATTTCTCAGTGAAAATGACGCAAATCGGCAGAATCATGCCGAAGTCTTTGATGAGACGTTTGGTGGAACCTGTCGGATCGCTGGACCAGAGAATGCTGATGGCGAAGTACAGATAGAAGAGCATGATCGCGTTATTCGCGGTGAAGATGCTGCTCCAGCGCGTCTTGCGTGAGATTGCAACGACAAGGGACGAGCTGAGGATGAAGAGAAAGAAAATCAGGTCGATGGGGCTCGTGGTGAGCTCGTTGGCGTTCTCAATGCCCAAGGTGGCGCCGTGGCCCGTAACCCAGAGCGAGACCGGGCGAGAACAGAACACCATCACGAGAATTGTCGGGATCCAGATCGCAAAGCTCACGGTCCGCCGGCGGCGATAGCAATCGCGCACGATCAGAAAGCCGCTGAAGAGTAACGAAAGCAGAAGCGCGATATAAGGCATGGCAGTTAGCGAAAATCAGGCCGCTTGCAAGCTCGAAAGCGGGTCGAGGAAGTGGCGGTGCAACAACTCAAGCGTGAGTAACCGGTGAATCTCCGTTGTGTAGTTTCCAGTACCCCGCACGTGGCTGCGAACGAGGGCTTCGAGACTATTGCGCTGGACGTAAGGACGCGCAAGCGAACGCGGATCGAGCAGAATCTCCTGGACATACGACGAGAGCGCATCACGGTACCAGATGCGAAAGTGGCAGAACTTGTGCCGGCCCAGAAAGAGCCTCTCGAAGTGAAACCACGAAAAGGCGTGATCGACACGGGCAAGCCACTGCGGCATGCCGTAATCGTACGCGTACTCTGCCTTGAAGGTGAATTCGAGATAGCCACGGGAAGCAGGTGCGGTCCATCGCTTTGCCCCGCCGAGGCCGCGATCGGTCGGAATGGCGTGCAGCGCAGGGCTACCTTCAGCGATAAGGCGGCCGCATTCATCGTTGTCTTCGAAGATATCGCTCTTAACGATGTCTGACTTCGGCGCGCGGAAAGCCGTCTTGACGACGTCGTTATCCAGGAACGGCGAGCGAAGCGAAAGCTGTGTCTGCTCAAGTGAGAGTAGCCCGTACTGGTACCAGGGAGCCTGGCGAAACGCGGTAAATGTGACCGCGTGTCCCTGGCTGATGCGATCGAAGGTTGGACGAGCCGCGCGCACCTGATCGAGAAACTCCTGTTGGAAAAGGCCCTCAGCAGGTTCAACCGGCTTGAATGCGCGCAAGCGGCGAAGGATTTCGCTGCCATAATTGCCGGTCATGCGGACGGGAGCGATCTGCGCGGCAATCTCGTTGGCGTAGAGATCGGCAGAGCGGTTGACGGCAGCGCATCCATCGCTGAGATAGATTGCACGATCGGCATAATGCGCAAAGCGCGAGAGAAACTCGTTCGCGACAGGAATGACCTGGTAGGGCTGCTCGCAGGACCGCGCCACCTTGCGCGCGATGATGACATCCTGGCACTCGCGGAATGGACCGCCAAAGGTGTAGGTGGGCAGCGAACCAGCAGAGGCCTTGTGCCAGGCCATGATCATGCGGGTGTCGAGGCCCCCGGTTAACGAAACTGCGAGTTTCTCGCGGCCATTGAAATAACGGGGAAGATTACGCGAGAAGACGTCGCGAAGCTGCTGATAGTACGTCTCGGAATCGAGCGGGCCTTGCTCTTCCCACTCGGCTGCTTCGAAGTACTTCCCTTTTGCGGCAAGGGCTCCGTTACGGAAGAGCCACGCGCTCGCCGGAGGAAGAACGTGAATGTCTTTGAAGAAAGTGCGATCTTCGAGTACTGCACCGCAGGCGACGAATTCGCCGAGGCCGCGCGGATCGGCATCGCGCAGCGCAGGCAGCACGGCAAGAATCGCCTTGGCTTCGGCTGCAAAGTAGAAGGCGTCCGGCGACTGATGATAGTAGATGCGATGCATGCCGTAGCGGTCATTGAAGAGCAATGCTGTGCGGGTCCGTCGATCGGCGAGGAGACCGTGAAAGCGGCCGTTGAGTCCCTTGGGAAACGCGGGATCCTCTTCGGAGAGGTGCACGAGATAGCCCGCGGGATTTGAGTCGATGGCGTGGCCGTCCTGCTTGAGGCGCTCTTTCGTGCCAGGCTCAGGAAACTCTTCACCGGAGAAGGCGAGCACGAGGTTCTTGTCTTCGCTGCGGAGCGGCATCGTGTCAGCAAATGCGCCTTTGCGAGCCACCCAGCCAATGTAGAGGCCGAGCGAATCGTCGGTCCACGTTCCATCGACGTAGAACGACTCATGACGAAGTGCGTCAACCATGCGACGAAGACTGGACTCCGCGCGTTCGCGCGGCTGCTTGGTAATGATTCCTACGATCCCTGGCATTGTGTGTGTTGAGTTCTGAAGAGTGAGGAAGATAGTAGAAAACTATATTGAGTTGAAAGGTTGGAGCCGGCGGGAGGAATTGAACGCCCCATCTGCCGATTACATTTCGGCTGCTCTGTCGTTAAGCTACACCGGCTTAGAAGATGTTTTTGAATTGTACCATTTGGTTCGGAGATCGAGAGCCACGCGCAGCCAACGCTGCGGAATGAAATCGATCGGATTGCGGTAAAGCCTGGTCTTCACGCAGAACGCACCCCATCGTGTGAGCGGGACGTAGTAGGAAGGCACCAGCATTTCAGTGAATCCATGACGCTCTTTGAAGATGCGAAGCGCAGCTTGGCCGCGATTGCCATAGCTGAAGCGGCCATAGGTAAGATGCGTGATGCCTTTCGCAGCGCAAAGCTCCGCCGCCTTGGTAATGAGCGCGTTTGACGGACGCTTGTCGTAGTGCGCGATCTTTGAGTTGCATTGCAGGATCGATGCGATATTGCCGCGATAAACAAGTTTGAGGCAGCCGATGAATTCTTCGCCAAAATAAGCACAGATGAAATCACTGCGATCGACGAAAGCGCCGTGATCACGCTTGACCTGCTCGAAGGACTTGCCGTAGTGCGGATATGGCCTTCCCTGCCGGACCGCTGATTCGTTTTGTATGTCAGCGATGCCGCGAATCACGTCAGCGTCGAATTGGCGGACCTGGATGGTGACACCACGTTTCTGCGACCGGCGAACATTCTTGCGTGTTTCCTGCGGAAGGCTCTCCCACCAGACCTTGAAGTCGCTAACGTCGGCAACAGCGTCGCTGCGCATCTGCATGGGATAGTTGTAACGACGATCCGTGCTTGGGACTTTTTGCGTGAAGTTGAGAATGTCGGCGCGCGGGATTTCAGTGGCCTGCCTGAGTTTGATAGCGCTGAGTTCAGGATCTATGAGCTCCTCTTCGATCCACTCTTCGTCATGCAGCGAAGCAATTCTGATACGCTCGCCTTTGACAACGATGGTCTGGCCATTGACAACAAGCGCTGGCGTCTCCACCCAGCGGCCGCGAACGCTGACCTGCAGCCGCGTGCCGACTGGGTGAGAATCAGTTGCGTTATGGATCAGTTCACTCATTCGAAATACCGGATATAGAAATAAGGATCACTCGTAGACGTATGGTTGTTGAATTGGGTTGACGCCGAGCAGAGCGAAGAGCCTCCCCGCGTGGTAGCAAAGCTTGAACGCACAGGTCATGAATGCGGCCTGGCCGAAGATAAGCGAGATGGGCAGCGCCGCGGCAAACACTGGGATGGAAACAATTGCCTGCAGGACGCGCACCGGCTGCCAGCCATGATTGCGCTGCGCAAAGATTCCGCGAAACAAGGCGCGGCGAAAGAGGAAGGTGCGTTTCCATCGCACAGGCGGCACGACCTCGTAGACAGGGGCTTCATGACACCAGATGAATGTTTGGCCCTCGGCTATCTTCCGGCGGAAGAAGTCTTGATCTTCACCTGAGAGGCACGCAGGATCAAATGGCTCCTCTGTGCCGGCGAACAGTTCGCGTTTAAGCAGCACATTCCCGGTGCGACACTGGCGGAATTGCAGCTTCATGCCGGTGGGATGGACCGGACGCGCATAGAAGCCACCTTTGACTACCCAGTTAGGCGCACCCTCGTCGAAGTATGGATTGACCGGAGCCAGAACGCCCGCACTGTTGTACTGCTGCAGCGTCTTGAAGAGCGTAAGCAGCCATGGGCCGATGGGAAACTCGTCGTCGTCGATGAATGCAATATAGTCACCGGTTGCCCTTTCGACCGCCTTGTTGCGAGCGCGGGCAATTCCCTGCCGCGGTTCAGGAGCATAGACGACAGGTACTGCCGCCTGCGCTGCAATTTCAGAAACGACTGCCCTGGCACTCTCCGTCTTGTCGTTATCGGCAACAACAGCGGAGTAAGTGAAGAGGCCATCAGTCTGTTGGGTGCAAACGCCCTCAAGCGTGCGCCGCAACATTTCTGGGCGCTTGTAGGTGCAGATGCAGACCGAGATGTGAGGCAGTTGGTTGTTCACGTTGATCAGTTCACTTCCCGATCAAAATCAGGCAGAAGGCTGCGTGCTGCCGGATGTCGCGTTTAGGTCGGGAGCAGGCTTGCCAGCGAAAAAGCGCTTCAAGCGTTGCATCTGCTCGCGACGCACGAAGCGGACCATATCTCCTGGCAGCGGCACCTCAGCCCGACGGATAGAAGCCCAGGCGTATCCGGCGCCGAGAGCAAGGCCGCCAAGAATGTACGGGCGGCGTCCCATCTGGTAGACAGTGCGGCTGGCTTCCCAGAGTGGGTGATTGCCGACGGAGTGATCTTTGACGCCGAGCCGGAAGCGCGCTGAGAGATTTCCCGCCTGCGCCGTACCCATTTTGCGGTGATGCATACAAACGCGCTCGGGAAAGGTACGGGTCTTCCAACCGTGATAGCGGGCCGAAATGACAGCGACGTGATCAATGCAGCCGCCCTTCAGCGGCATGTAACCGCCGATCGCTTCATAGCATTGGCGTCGAAAGAGCTGGCATCCACCCCAAACGTTCTCGATGCTGGAGAAACGGTAGTCGTACTGGAAGCCGTCCTCGCGAAAGGGGGCACCCGCGACCCCGAGCTCGGGATGATCGTGCATTCTGCCCAGCAAGAACTCGAAATGATCGGGCTCAAAAGAAGTATCAGCGTCCAGATTGCCAACTACGTCGAAGTCGAGGTTGCGAATACGGTCATACCCGGCGTTGAACGCATGAACTTTACCGGCGAAGTGGCGCTCTGTGCGCTCGGGCATACGGAGAAGTTCGATCCACGGGTGTCTTGCTACATAGCCGCGAACGATCTCATCGGTGAGATCTGTTGAACCATCGCTCACGATCACCCACTTGAGAGGCAGGTGAGTCTGCGCCACCATCGACTGCAGTGTGAGGCCGATGAACTGCTCCTCATTGCGCGCTGGTGAGATGAGTACGTAACTGAGGGTCTCGGACATGTTTAGCGGACAGTAAAGCGGCAAGTCTCAGTCGAGCGACACTTGCTCCCCGTTGTTGCGGGAGGGATAGGTTTTTGTGGATGTCGCGGTACCCGGTCGCCCGGAGGTGGGTGACGCCGCGGATTCAACGATCGGCGGCGGTTTAGAAAGTAATGTATGAAGATTAGCGTCGGACGGAGAGAGGCCAGTTGGGAGAATCCAGCTGGCGCCCCCGATGTATCAGGCAATTCGCTCAGCGGCGAGCGAACTGTCTTCTACATCCGCGGGCTTGCGGCCAGCCTTCGACGTGAACGCTAGTATCTCTTCGACGACTCGTGCCTGCTGCGCCTCCGTGAGCTGCGGGAACATCGGCAACGAGACGATCTCGGGAGCCACGCGCTCAGCGACCGGGAAGTCGCCCTGGCTGTAATTGAGTGAGAGATAGGCCTTCTGCAGGTGCAGCGGAATCGGATAGTGGATGCCGGTGCCGATCTGCGCTTCTTTGAGGTGATTGATGAGGCTCTCACGCTCGGCAGTGCGAACGACGTAGAGATGATAGACGGCTTTCGACCATGACGGTTCGAATGGCAGGCCCAGCCCTTCATCCTTGGCGAGCAACTCGTTGTACCCGGCCGCCCGCTCGCGGCGGCTTGCGTTCCAGCCTTCGAGGTGTGGCAGCTTGGCATGGAGGATGCCGGCCTGAATTGCGTCCAACCTGCCGTTGTAGCCCTCCATGTCGTGGTAGTACTTCTTCACCTGGCCGTGATCGCGCAGCATTCTGACCTTTTCGGCTAGCTTGGAGTCATTTGTCGTGATCGCGCCACCTTCACCGCAGGCGCCAAGATTCTTGCCTGGATAGAAGCTGAAGGCCGCTGCGCGCCCCATGGAACCAGCACGCATCCAGCGATCGTGCTTGCGCGAAAAGTATTCGGCACCGTGGGCCTGGCAAGCGTCTTCGATGACGACGAGTCCGTACTCCTCAGCAATCTCGAGGATCGCATCCATATCTGCCATCTGCCCGTAGAGATGTACGGGTACGACGGCGGTCACCGGGCGACCGCTTCGCAGGCTAATCAGTTTGCCGCTCTTGTCACGGATGCACTGCTTCTCGAGATACCTCTGAAGCATTATGGGCGACATGTTGTAGGTTCGCTCATCGACGTCAATGAACTCAGGGAGGGCACGCGCCTGCGAGATGGCTTCGGTGGTCGCGATGAAGGTATTAGGCACAGTAAGGACAACATCACCCGGCTGCACGCAAACCATAATGATGAAGCGAAGCGCGTCCGTCCCGCTGCTGATCGCGACGCCGAAGTCTGCTTCGCAGAACGCTGCAAAGGCCTTCTCGAAGTTCTCAACGACCGGACCGCCGATGAATCCTGCGGTGCGCAGTCCCTGACGAAAAGCACTGACTAGCTCATTCTCGAGCTCCAGGTGAGGCGTGACGAGATCAAGAAACGGAACAGGAGCGTTGGCGATCGGTTCCGGTTTTTCGATGTAGCGGATAACCCTGGCCGGATTGCCGGCAACGATGGCGTTGGCAGGAACGTCCTTAGTGACGACGCTGCCGGCGCCCACTATAGAATTCTCACCGATTACGGTGTTGGGGAGAATTGTCGCGCCCGAGCCGATCGAAGCACCTTTCTTGATTACCGTGCGTTCGACGGTCCAGTCGGCCTCTGTCTGGAGCTGGCCATCTGCGGTGGTGGCACGCGGAAAACTGTCATTCGTGAATGTGACTCCATGTCCTATAAATACGTTATCCTCGATAACGACACCTTCGCAGATGAAAGAGTGGCTGGAAATCTTGCAGCGCTTGCCGACTATTGCATTCTTCTGGATCTCGACGAATGCACCGATCTTGGAGTCGTCGCCAACTTCGCAACCGTAGAGGTTAATAAACTTCGAAAGGCGGACATTTTCGCCCAGTTTGACGTCTGCTGCAATAGAATTCAACGGATTCATAGATAGACTAATGCCCCCTTTTTGCTGAGCGATTCACTAGCGGCTTCGAGCATCTGAACGACACGAAGTCCGGCGCAGCCGTCATTGAACGGCTCTTCGTTCTTCGTGATGCAATCGACGAAATAAGACATTTCATGACGCAGCGCTTCGACCTGTTCGAGTTGCGGCGACCACATGTCTCCGGAGCGGTAACTCACGAGCAACTCGTAAACTCCCTCGCGGCTCGTGATATTCACCCCTTTGTCGTAGACCTTCACCTTCTCGTCGGCTTCGAGATCGTTCCAGACGAGCATGCGTTTTTCTCCGCCGATGAGCGTGGTGCGGACCTTGACGGGCGAGAGCCAATTGACGTTGATATGTGCGATGACGTTCTCAGGAAAATAAAGCGTCATGTAGGCGACGTCTTCGTGGCCATTCAGATGGCCCTGGCCAGTGGCGACCACGGCCTCCGGGCTGCTTTTCAGGAGGTGGTCCATGATTGAGAGATCGTGCGGAGCCAGATCCCAGAGCACGTTGATGTCGTGCTGAAAGAGGCCAAGGTTTACGCGCGTTGAATCGTAGTAGTAAAGCTTGCCAAGCGCTCCGTCTTTCAGAAGCTGGTCGATCTTGCGCACCGCACCCGTGAACAAGAAGGTGTGGTCCACCATGATCTTCAGATTCTTCTTCCGGGCCAGTTCGATGAGCTCTTCGGCCTGGGCTGTATTGCTGGTGAAAGGCTTTTCGACGAAGACGTGCTTGCCGTTTTCGAGAGCTGCCTTGGTCAGCTCATAATGCGTCCACACAGGCGAGACGACTGCGATTGCGTCGATCTGAGGCGATTTGATCACCTCAGAAGCGTCGGCCGTTACTCTGACTCCCGGATAAGCCTTTTCGGCCCTTGCCCGCGCCGCCGGACTGATCTCTGCAATAGCGATAATTTTAGATTCTTCAAGATTTGCGAGGTTCCTTACAATATTTGGACCCCAGTAGCCGTAGCCAATCACACCAAAGTTCACGATATTCACCGCATTTCACACTACGGAGGGTTCAACTTCAAATTTAGAGGGAAGCGAATCTCGCAGAACGCACTGTGAGACTGCGCCAGGAAGGTGCTGTATTTATGGCATTGCAGAGAGCCGGGGGGACGTCCTCTCTGCCGATGCGTTAGTAGGCCCCGGAGCCCTTAATGACCGCCATTGGTGTACGAATCAAAATCTTGAGGTCCAGCCACGGTGTCCATGTGGTCGCATAGCGCAGATCCAGACGCACCATCTCGTCGAACTTCACACGGCTGCGGCCCGTAACCTGCCAGAGGCCGGTGATACCCGGCTTGACTTCAAGAACGCGGCGGCGATGCCAGGTCTGGTAAGCCGCGAGTTCATAGGGGATCGGGGGGCGCGGCCCGACGAGCGACATATCACCGACGAGTACATTGATCAGCTGCGGAAGTTCGTCGAGGCTGGTGCGCCGCAGAAATCCGCCGACACGCGTGACCCGTTTGTCGTTGGTGATCTTATAGACGCCGTTGCCATTGTGCAGCGGCCTGCCATCCTCTTCCGCTTGAGCGATCAACTTTGTCACATATTCCCGATGCTCGCTGTGGTCGTTGTCCGCGTACATCGATCTGAATTTGAGGAAGGTAAATGCTTTGCCGTACTGGCCAATACGCTGCTGACGGAAAAGAATCGGACCTCGCGACGAGAGACGGACCGCAATTGCGATGGCCAAAAGCAACGGAGAGCAGAGTATGAGGACCAGCAAGGTGACGCAAATATCGAAGGCGCGCTTGACGATCAGGAGCGACTGGCGGTTGGACTCGTTGGTCATCAGATCCGGATAGAGCGCTGAGTTGCTTGGGCGACCGGTGCCGTCGTCTTCCCAGTCATCGGGAAAGAAGTGAAAGGTGATGCTGACCTGGCTGAACTGCTCGAAGGTCAGTTCGTCGTGCAAAGTACTGCTGACTCGATTAAGAATGGCGCTAAGAACGGTGTTCTTGTCGTTGACCACGAGTCCGGTAAACATCACTCCGACAACGCTCTGTTCCTTGTACCACCCGACAAGATCGGTGTCCCTGCACGATGCCACCAACGCAGCAAGAATGCACTCAAGGGAACTCCGGCTCTTTTCAATATTTTGATGATTTGAAACCTCGAGCAGCATGAGAACGAACGGCGACTTCGACCGCTCGGTGCGCTTGCGCTCAACGGCGATTACCTTCCGGAAGGCCTTTTCGTCCAAGGCCACACGGTCGCATGCCGAAACAGTGTCAACCAGTGGGTCAACGACTTTCAATGACCTATCGATTTGTCTGTTGGACACGGTTGCCTCCTTCACAAATCATGGGGGACATCTTTGCCTCTCTCTCTTTGCCTGCTCCGCTCTGATTCGAGCAAGAGCAATGATGCGGCGAGGTCGATCTCACGCCGTCAGGTTTGAGGGCCTGTAGTAGTAGTCGCTGCGGGTGGATGTGATCGAACAGTTGACGATTGCGCCGATGAGTTTTTGTGTGCTGATTGCTTCAAGGCCGCGACGCAGTTGCCTCTTCTCGGTGACCCCCTGGCGCGTTACCAGGAGAATGCCGTCTGCGAGCCTCATCCAGATGCTGGTGTCCGCAAGCGGGAGAACCGGCGGAGAATCGATGATAATCGTGTCGAACCACTCTGTCAGCTGATTCATGAGCGCAGCGAGCTTTCCTTGCTGGAGCAGTTCCAGAGGGTTTTGTGGCGAGGTACCGGCCGGCATGATCCACAAGCCGGCGGATTCGAGGTAGTAGATGCTCGATGTAAGGTCACTCTCGCCACCGAGCCAGGTGCATAGCCCAGCGTCAGGCGCGACACCGAATGCGTCGGACAGGGCGGGGCGACGGACATCGCCTTCGAGGACCAGCACCCTCTGCTTCGCCCGCGCCAGGGTAACGGCCAGGTTTGCCGAGACCATGCTCTTTCCTTCTTGCGGAATCGAACTCGTAACCAGAATTTTCTTGAGCGGCCGCACACGCCGCAGGTCGCGAATGCGCACACCGAGCAGGCGGAATGCCTCAGACGCCGCGCTGTCGGTATCGGTCAGGCAGACCATGCGGTCTTGCAGCGCCAAAGAGACTTCGAGCGCACGGAATTGAGAAAAAATCTCGGACGGTGGCTCTCGACGAGAGGAAATCGAATCGATCGACAGCAGAGAGCGATCGGCCTCTTCCAGCTCGGCAAGCTTCTCTTCCAATGCCACCGGAGCAGGCTGATGTTGCCATTTCTGGGACTCAAGGCGTTCGGCACGCCGCAGAAGGTCTGCTGGCTGCATTTGCTCAGAAGGTTTATCTCCTGAACGCTCTGCATCGGATCTCTGTAAGGCATCAAATATCTGGCTCATGTCCTCTACCTTTGGGTTTTATCGGCGTGCACGTCTCGGATCAATTGCAACTGGCTTCTCTGCCCCGGCTGCGAGGCCATATAAAAGGCCGCTCCGGCCTTCTGTATCGATGTTGCTATCGCCTGACCCGTCGTCAATGCCTGACGAAATGATGCCCAAACGGAATTCGCGCGCAACCTCGTCGACAATGTCGGGCGAAATGGTTTGCTCCTGCCGTGCATAAGCGGTAATGAGGCAGTTTTCACAGACGGTATTGATCAGGCGGGGGAAACCTCTGGAGTGCTCATAGACCTTCGCAACGGCGTTGGAAGGAAACAATTGGACCTGCTCAAGATCAGCACCTGCTACCTGCAGTCGATGCTCGATGTAGCGCTGTGTCTCTTCAAAAGAGAGCGGCCCCAACTGCGTGCGAAGTGCAATGCGTTGCTTGAGCTGGCGTAGGCTCACTGAGTCGAGCTTGGCATCAAGCTCAGGCTGGCCGACGAGCACAATCTGAATCAGTTTGTCATCGAAGGTTTCAAGGTTTGAAAGGAGGCGAATCTCCTCAAGAAGCTCTTTAGAGAGGTGATGCGCTTCATCGACGATGAGAACGGTTGTGAGCTGTTGCGAATTGCGCGAAACCAGATACTGGCTCAGTTCGAAGAGCATTTCGGTCTTGTTCTTCCCCGAAGCGGGAAGACCAAAGTCCATCAGAATGTATTGCAGAAATTCATTCGGCGTGAGGCTGTTGTGAAAAAGGTATGCATAAGAGACATCCTTGCTTTCCTCAAGCAGCCGAAGAAGGCAACGAAGCAGCAGCGTCTTGCCGGTCCCCACTTCTCCAGTGACCACCACGAATCCCTTATGCCGGCGCACGCCATAGTAGAGAGCCGCCAGCGTCTCGTTATGGCGTGTGGTCGGGACGAAACACGTCGGGTCAGGCGTGAGGTCGAATGGGTTTCGTGTCAGATTGAAAAACGCTTTATACATGCAGCGAACTCCTAACCATGCAGGAAACTGAATGCAGCGGCAGCGATGATGCTCACAAAGACCGCTGCAGTCAGGGCCCACCCGATTACCAGCTTTTTCCGAGTGCGTTCCTGGTCAGCAGGGATCACGATCTGCGGAATTTCCGCAATCACAGACGTGGGAAGCAACCCTTTCAGGTCCTTCTCGCTGTGCAGACGGTCGTCCATCAGTTCGAACGCACCGGCGGTAATTACTCCAAAGACCAGACCCAAGCCGAGGCCAATGCCGCAGAACTTGAGGCGATTGGGAAAATCAGGAGATGTGGGAAGAGTCGGGGCATCGAGAATAGTGAAACGCTCTCCTTGTTGCAACTGCTCCATGCTCGTCGCCATCACCGACTCGTTCTTCTTCTTCAGCAGATCGTCGTAGTTGGACTTTGACTGTTCGTAGCCACGGGTAAGTTCCGCAAGCTCCTGCTGCGTCGCTGGCTGCAGATTCAGGCGGCCCTGGTAGTCGTTGATGCGCTGCTGAAGTTCCTTGATCGCAGCCTCGCGATTGGAGATTTCCAGCTGATTTGCTTTGAGCTGACCCTGGATCTGACCTACCGGGGAAGTAACCGTCGGATCATTGTTTGCGGTTGAATCGTCTGTGGTTCCACTCTTGCTATCGGCAGCCAGTTGGTCGCGCAGACGCTGCGTCTTAGCGATCTGATCCTTCAGCCGCTGGATGTCAGGATACTGGTCGGTGTACCGCGAACTCAGATCGGCTAGCTGCGAACGCAAGCGGCTTAGCTCCTGATCCATGGCAACAACATTGGCAGGCAATGCCTCCGCGCGCAGCGTTCCATGGCTGGTGCGGTACTGGTCAAGCAGCGCCTCGTAGTACGCATGCTGCTGGCGAGCCGTGTTGAGAGTGTCCTGTTCATTTTGAAGCTGCGATTGCAGACCGGCGAGAATCGTCAGGTTGCTGTTCTGTTGCGAGGGAAGAGCGCCTTGGTGGGCAGATTCGAAGGTCCGCACCTTTGCTTCCTGCTCGGCAAGGTTCTGGCGCGCCTGCTCCAACTGATCCTCGATGAACTTTGTTGTTTGCTGGGATTGCTCCTGCCGAACCTTCGAATTCTCATCGATGAAAAGCCTTGTGAGCTCGTTGGCGACTTTCTGCGCTGTCTCAGGATCCGGCGACGAATAGGAGATGCGGAAGGCAGTGATCTCGTTGTTCCGCTGGTCGCGAACGAGGTCGATGCTGATGTCCTTGCGCATTTTGTCGACGCGGGCATCAGCCGCCGCATCGCTCTGATCGTCGCCGTAGAGATGCTGCGAGTTCATGACGGTGAGAAGGCGAGTCCGACTCAGAATCTGCTGCGTGATGCTTTGCAAACGGTCCTGCAGATTCTCATTCACGTTGGGAGCAACATAATTTTCGGGCATGGTCGGCTGCTCGACGAGAATAAGGGCGCTGGACTTGTACTGTGGTCGCAGAAACCAGCTCGAGCCCCATATAAGAGCCCAGGTGATGAACAGGGGCAAGAGAAAATACAGGTGGCGACGGCGAATGATATCGAAGTATCGTTCGACGTCGGGCCGTTCAGCATTGCGTTCTTCAATCAGCTCTGTCATATCTATCTTCCCACTGGTCGTCTGAATTGGTAGTAGAGAGAAACAGAAACCCTGTCATCGTCAGGAGAATTGGAGACGACCGTGATGTCTCTGTAGCTCTGGTGTAAGCGGCGATAGTCGGCTTCTATATTGAGGTGTTCACCCAACTGATGCATGACCGATACCGTAGCGAAGAAAGTGTGACCTCCGGGAGTAGAAACAACAGAAGCGGGCAATGCGGTTGCAAGGTTCAGATAGGCTCCGCTGATGCTCGCCGACCATGTCTTCTCAATCTGCCAGGAGGCGGTGGCATTGAAAGCGTCGGAAGTGTAGGCGCCGACGAGGCCTTGCCCAGCCGTAACGGAATGCGAGTAGCTCGTACTCCAGCCCGCTCGCGTGCCGTGGTAGGCAATATCGGCGAGCACAAAGGCACCCAGCGAGCTCTCACTCGGATGGTCTGGCTCACTCGTGTTCACATACTGAGGACCCGCCGTGAGCTCCAGAGAAAAACGGACATTCGGCTGTAGGGTGTAGAAGATTGAGCCCACCTGGACGCCTGTAGTGGTGTCAACCGGATTCGTGACGATGTGCGCGTATGAGTAGATGCCTCCGAGATATTGGCCCTTCGTGAGCCGACGCATGTAGAAACCCGCGCCGCTGAATGAGTTCGAGTTGTTGAGGCCTTCTACTTCCGTCAGATTCGGAAGGTGGAAGATGTTATAGGATCCCCCGCCACCAATCATGGCGTCTCGTGCGAACTGATAGCCGAACTCGATGCTCGTCGAGTTCATGATCTGGCTGGCATAGGGAACGATGATCGACGGGGAGGGACCGAGGGTTGATCCCGAGGCCGGCTCGTTGAACGTATAGGGCTGGCTGAAGAGACTTGAGTTCTGCTGGAAGGAGTCCTGCACGCTCAGTGTGCTGTGTCTGCTTGTGTGATAGCTAAAATCGAATGCCGCGTTCTGGTTCACCTGGTTGAAGGCCGAATTCGGCATGTAGAAGGTGAGCCCGGCTCCGTAGTTGAACGACGTGCTTTGCCGCGGTGTGGTCACTCGGTACCCGATGGTCGGCACAACCCCGATCGAGCCGTCCGCGATGGGCTCTGAATAACCACCTGCCATAACATTGTCATCGTATGCGCCGGTGAGAATGAGGCCGCCCGAGAGGTAATTCGAGCGCCCTTGAGAGCCGAAGTGCATCGAATTTGAGCTGCCCCCCAGCTGAGGTGGCAGGGACATCTCAAATTCTTCATCCGGTGAAATCTCTTCCCCGCCCGAAGCGCTGGGTTCAACTTGAGCCCAGAGCGGAAGAGCGCAGATGAGAAGCAGGAATCCTAAACAGATGCGTGCGTTCATTAGAATCCTTACGGAATGATGATCGTGTCGCGAGGCTCAACCCTGACGTTTTGGGCTGGGTTCTTTCCCTTGATGAAATCTTTGTAGTTGAATGGAATGCGATACTCACTTCCGTCGGGCCGCTGACGGAGAATGTAGACGTCCTTTGTCTTGGCAAAGTCGCGGAAGCCGCCCGCCAGGGCAATCGCGTCCATGATTGTCAGAGGCTGCCCGAGCGGATAGGCTCCTGGCTTCGAAACCTGGCCCATGACGTTGAACTTCTTGCTGTTAATTTGCTCGACGATCACGGTCACTTCCGGTGCCGTGATGAAGTTCTTGAGCTTGGCGGAGATGTCGTTCTCGAGTTGCAGCGGCGTTCTGCCAGAAGCCTGCAGTTCGCCGATCAGCGGCAGAGAGATCTTGCCGTCGGAGCGGACCGGAACCGAACGAGACAGTTCGGCCTCTTTCCAAACGCTGACAGCCAGCACATCATCGTTGCCGATGATGAAGGTGCTGTCGTGCGCCTTGTGCAGCGGATCAGCTGCCGCAGATCCGCCCGCGGTCTCGGGGTCCTGTGCAGCAGGAGCCTGAGCGATCGCACCACTCGCAGCGACCAACAATAAGACTGCAACCAGAATCGACTTGTTTACGTGCCACTTCATTTCGATTGACTCCTATCGACAGCTCAGCGTCATCGCTCGATGCTGTAGTTCCTGCGTCGAAAAGAACCGGACAATCTCAGCGCTTCTCCGCGATCTGGATCGGGGTATACCCGGCGCTTCCATCAAACACAGATACGTTGATTTAGTTCCTGCTAACTTCTGACCTGCTCAACTGCCGACAAACAACCAAAGATCCTGTTCACTGATGATTCGCAGATCAATCGGTAAAGGCCACCAGTGGGCGGCGCTGCTCACGTGCAGGCGCGCTACTGGCATAAGGAATCTTCGGCAACTGCCCACGTGCCCCTGCGGCAGCGGGCTGAACATCCGAAGCATCAATCTCGACTGCAACCGATTGTGCGAGCATATCCACCGACAGAATGAGCCGATAGAGGCTCTTCTTCCGTAACAAAACACCTTCTACCCCTTCGAGGGTGCCGCGTGTTACGCGCACACGTTCGCCACAATGAAGGAACGGGTGCGGCTCGACGCGAAGATGGCTATCAACTGCTTTTCGAATTGAATCGATTTCTTCGTTCGGGATAACCGCGATTCGTTCACCGTGGTAAAGAATGGTGTGCACCCCGGGCGTGGTGACAACCATCGAGCGACGGCTTAGCCCTCCCCGCACAAAGACGTAGCAGGGGAAAAGCGGCAGCGAAAGGGCCTTACTCCGATCTTTCCAACGGCGGATTGATTCGTAGAGGGGCAAAAAAACCTCAAATCCCTTAGATGTAAGAAGCTGGGCCACAACCTTTTCGTGCTGGTGGCGCGTGTAGAGCGCCCACCAATGAGCCTCGTTCTCGGCCGTCCCCGGATTTGGATGTATAGTCTTCATTTTAATAAGCTTGCCCCCACAACATCCAAGGCTTTGCTCCCTCATATGGGCGTAGCTCCGCCCTGTGGGCTACAGTGTCTTTTTTGCCCTTTCTGGCAAGAAAGACGCCCCTCGCTTACCGGCCTCCAAAGCCACCGGGACCGAAGACCCGGCCTCACAGAAAAACCCGCGCACTCGTCTGCCGGTTCAGCAGCACTTCATCCCTGCCCTTGCAGCTAGCGCAGCTCTATTTCATTGGATGCGCCAAGCCCGGCTAATGCGTTGTATCCATGACAATTACTTAATGCTCAAGTGTCAATTCCACGTTGGTAATTCTGATTCAATTACTGAAATCGTAAAGCCTTCGATAAGGGAAACGAATCGAAGGGCTTATTTCCGTTTCGTCGCAGAAGGAACGACGTTGTTACTGCGCGATCCCGACATCACCCGATCGGGGGAGCCCCCCTGTGGTTCCGCCGTTTCCTCGGCCTATTTGCCTCGCGCAACCGCCCCAACAGTGCGCTGTAGCTCATTTTCAGTTCGCGGGCGGCGCGTCGCCGACTCCAGGCGCCCGCCTCGAGCATTCTCAAAACTCCGGCTTGCTGTGTTTCAACGGCCGCGGCGTGTTCTCTCATCCGATCTGAATCTGCTCTCACTCCGCTTCCGTCGCAGACCGACTGTTCGCGCAGTTCATCTGCCAGCCTTTCCTGGCTCTCCAGAATCACGACACGTGCCACCCAATTCTCCAGTTCGCGCAGGTTGCCGGGCCAATGCCACTGTTGAAGCAGACGCACAGTGTTGGGAGTAAGGATTTGTGTCTCCCTCCCGAATCTTCGGGCCTGCTTCTCCATAAGAAATTCGCATAGCTGCGGAATGTCCTGCGCGCGCGCGCGCAGTGCCGGAAGACGAAGCCGGACAAGTGTTCCCTCTTCTCCAGAAACCCCTGATGCAGTCGGCTCAACGCCAACCCGGGTGGAGCAAACGATCCGCGCATTTACCCCGCCTGCGCTCTTCTTGCCATCCCGTTTTGAAAGCTGTTCGATGAGTTCCTCCTGCAGCTTCCAATCCATGTCACCGATCTCGTCCAGGAACAAGGTGCCGGTCGGAGCTTCCTCACGCGCAATCTCCATCAACTCAATCGATGACTCTGTATGTTGGCGCGCTTGTAGCACTGAAGGTGTGAATGCGACGCAGCTCATTTTGATGAAGGGCGCGTCAGCGGAGGCCCATCTGAGATGCAGGTACTTTGCGATCACTTCTTTGCCGGTCCCGCTCTCGCCCTGGATCAGAACCGGCGACCGATCCCGCACAGCCCGCTCTATATCCCCGCGAACCTCGCCCATAGCGGCAGTAGTGCCAAAGATGACTTCCTCACCTGGAAGATCTTCAGCCTTGATGAACAATTTTTGACTCAAAGTCACGGGCATAAAAACAATCGACGAACTGCCGTCGCCTGTCCTAAGAGCACGTATACGACCAATTTCCGGCAAGATACCGGCCTTTTGTATCAATAGCTTATGGATCGACAAGACTCGCCCGGCCGCAAAAGTTGCAAAACTTTGCACACTCCGTACGATTCTTCTGCACATCCTTTTGGGTTTGATGCAGGAGACGGCGGGCAAGGCAATGGATCGCTTAGATGCGGCTACGGAATCTCCGGGACTTGCCGGCGTCTCGACGCGAACGACTTTAGCCACGAAGTGCCTGTGGAAGCGAAGGCCGAGACCGAGGAGTCGGCTTGGAACATTGGATGTTTGAAGGCATGGAAGACAGCTTGAGAGTTAGTTCGCAGCGCGGCGAGCGGCTCGGGTCTGGTGTATCTTACTAACTTCCCGGCTAACTTTTGGAGTTAGCCGATGCTGCTGAATCTTATAGAGCAAGCCACGGTAACTTATATTGAGATACTGCGCCGCGCGACGCCTGTTCCAGCCCGACATTTCGAGAGCCTCACGAATGAGTTCGGCCTCGGCGCGGTCTTTGACGTCGCGCATGATCGATCTCATGCCTGAGCAGTTGGTCGAGGTCAGCAAATCCTCAGATTCCTCCGCCTGCTGCAGTGCGTTCTGCCTGCCGGTATCAATCTTGGCTTCGAGCTCCCGCATTGCAGCGCCCTGATCACGCATGACGATCGTGCGGGTAACAAAATTGCGCAGTTCGCGAACATTGCCCGGCCAATCATAGAGCAGCGCCATGTCCATGAGGCGTGCTGAGAAGCTGCAGTCGCAGCCATTCTTCATCTCTGCCGGAGCGCGGCGAATAATTTCGTCGACGAGATAAGGAATCTCCTCGCGCCGTTCGCGCAGGGGCGGAATATTGATGGTGAAAACACTCAGACGGTAATAGAGATCTTCGCGGAACGACCGTTCTTTGAGGGCTGTCTCAATATTCACATTAGTAGCAGCCACAACGCGCAGATCTGCCTTGATCGCTTGCTGGCCACCGAGACGCGTGAACTGACCATCCTGAAGCACGTGCAGGAGCTTAGCCTGCATCTGCGCGCTCATTTCACCTATCTCATCGAGTAAGAGCGTTCCATGGTTCGCCTGTTCAAACTTGCCTGGAGTATCTTTGATCGCCCCAGTGAAGGCGCCCTTCTGATGGCCAAACAACTCACTCTCGAGTAACTCCGCCGGCAGCGCAGCGCAGTTGACCTTGAGAAACTTATTTCGAAGACGCTGTGAGTACTTGTGAATCAGGTGAGCCACAACTTCTTTCCCAGTGCCGCTTTCACCGAGAATAAGCACGTTGACGTCGGCATCGGCGATCAGTTTTACCTGACGTCGAATTTCTAGCATTTGGGGCGATGCGGCCAGGAAAAAGCCCCGTTCTCCCAGTTCTTCGAGACACGGAGCGGAAGGCGATAGCTCCTCCACGGGCTCAGCGGCTGTTGTAGTCATCGAAGCCGAATAGGCGGTCGGCGCTTCGACGGAGCGCGCACAGTCTGAGAGCGCTAGTTGGAGGTCTCCGAAATTGACAGGTCTCGTAATAAGGGAGCGGATTCCGAATTCGCCCACTTCGTGACGCAGCGCATTCTGCCCAGGTTCGGTGATGAGGACCGCGGGCAACGATGGGGCGTGGCGGAGGACATTACGAAGAAAGAGGCGAAGTTTGGCAGCCTCGATTTGCGCGCCGGCTGAAGCCTCGATCAGAAGCAAATCCGGGAGAAATCCGTTGGAAAGTAGCGATTGTGCTTGAGGAAAACCAGCCGCTGAGGTAACTCTGTGGCCGAGATTCTCCAGCATCCTCCTGACCGTTACGCCAGTATCGGCGTTTCGCGTGATGGTCAGGACGAGCAGCATTGGTCTCACAAGGCACCCTTCAGACAGAAGAACTCAGATGATTCAACAAACTTCAACTGACACTTGATCGTTCCCCACTGAAGCGCCAAAAGAAAGGTAGAGGCGAGTATGCCGGGCAGCGGGAAGAATTGTCGATCTTGTCAATGAATTCGTGCGGCCTCTTTAACTTGCAAGTGCTGCATCGATTAGTTTGGACCCGCAAGACGAAGTAAACAGAGGGGTTAATCTTCAACGACTTGATCGCTTAAGTAAGATCAGAACGCTGAATGAGATGGGAACTGATCCAGCGAAGACTAAAGAGCTGTCATTCGCCTCTTGCAGTGATCGAACTATAGGTCACCTCTCGCTGAGAGTCAATAACACAAAGGTATTCGCAGTCTTGTTACCCAGCCTTTGATGTCGTTCTGCCGACGAATCTCACTCGCATTCCGCGCAAATCATTGTGGCGGACGATTTGGCTGTGGACGAGGTTGCGAGGGCGGTCGAGATCCGCTGTTCGGGGCCGGACGAGGCGCATTATTCTGCGGCTGAGAAGGACGTGGCTGCGATTGGGGCGGCCGCGAGCCCGAATTCGACTGAGGTGGCCGATTCGGCTGCCCATTCGTCGGCCGACCCTGGTTTGGCGGTCCTTGAGTTGGTCGTCCCTGATTTGGAGGGCCCTGGTTTGGGGCGCCTTGACCTGGAGGCCTCTGGTTCGGTGGTCTCTGCGGCGAATTGGGCGCCGGACGCGTGGTCGGCGACGAAGGACGCGGTGGGCCCCCTGGATTTGGTTGCCCCTGGCTCGGCGGACGATTTTGCGGTGGACGGTTCGGGGGCGGAGCGCCTGGACGAGGAGGCGGCGGTGCACCAGGTCCACCTGGCCGGACCGGTTGCGTGAAGACCGGGCGATTTCCCGGCCCCGGCTGCACTGGTCTGGGGGGATGTACCGGCACCGGGGGCCGATAATTCGGCGGACGATAGCCCCAGTTGCCGCCATAGCCCGGCCTGGTGTTCCAGATGATCGGACGCGGGTGATACCAGTAGTTGGGTGGGCGATAGCCGCCGTGCCACCCACCCCAGGGGCCATGGTTGTAATAGATCCCACGTCCATACCAGTTCCAGCCCCAGCCACCCCAGCCCCACGGCTGGTTATGAACCATCAGTGCTCCAATGCCGATGCCGACGCCAAAGCTGATAAGCGAGGTAGCGACAACCGCGCCGGGCGGCGGCGGCGCATAGACTACCGTGGGATTGTATTGGGGTACATAAACCACCTGTGGATTGGCCGGCTGGATCACATAGATGGGCTGCGGACCCTGCTGGACAACAACTGTCTGCTGTGGCGTGGTCTGCAGCGCCCCCGACGCATAGGCTTGTGCGCGCAACCGCTGGATAGCTTCCGAAACACCTGCCTGGTTTGTCGTCACGGCCTGACCGATGGCGGCATAGTCATCGATATTTTCGGCCATCATCTGCAGCACGCCCGGAAACTGCACCAGCGCAATAAATGCCGGATCAAATCCCTGCTGCTGCGCCGCCTGGCTGAGTTGATCGCCGCTCAATCCCGGATTGTTGGCGAGCCAGTTATTCACGTCCAGGATTTGCTGAGGTGAAGTCGACGCCGTCGTAATCTGCGCAAGCAGAGCGTCGGGATAGAGCGCGATTGGAGCGAGAAGCTGATCGAGTTGCTGCTGAGTAACGGGTACGTTCTGCGCCAGAGCTCCCTGGGGAATCTGGACGAACACGAGACTAAAGACAACCAGCAGCGCGGGAAAACGGCAAAGAACCTTTGGCACTATCCCCTCACATTCCTGGGCCCACGGGCACCGATACGTAAGATGCGATCCGAAAGCCAGATTCCGTCCAATGCGGCCAAGACGTGCAGATTCAGGAGGAAACAATTATAAGACGCGTCCGGCACCTATGGATTCGGGAGAGGGCTGCCCTTCCTCCGAAGTTCTGGCTTCAGAACGACAACGCTGTTGGCCGCGCCCCGCAAAAAGGGGTATCTATTCTAAGTAGGTCCTTCAGAGCAACTGGAGTTTCCCGAATGACTGCGCTCATGCGCCTTCTCTGGGAGATGGAACCTGATCGTTGTCCGGAGAAATGCATGTTTGACTCGCGCAGAAATTTCATAAAGGCATCGATTGCCGGAAGCGTCGTTGCAGGCTTTCCAACCGTGGTGCCCAAGTCAGTGTTTGGAGCGACCGCCCCATCTAACAGGATCAACATTGGCGCCATCGGTGTAGGACGCATTTCGCGGGTGCACGATATGCCCGGCGTGATGCAGTTCACCGGGGTTGCCGGGCGTGACAACCGCATCGTGGCGGTTTGCGATTTAAGTGAAGAGAGGGTTGAGCTCGGAAAGCAATTTGTCGACAAGACCTACAGCGAGAAGCTGGGTAAGCCGTATGCAGGCACCAGAGGCTTCACCGATTTCCATGAGATTCTGGCAAGCAAAGAAATTGATGCCGTCCTGATCTCCACACCGGATCATCAGCACGCGAGGTTGGCCGTTGAGGCCGTGCGAGCAGGAAAAGATGTTTATCTGCAGAAGCCTGCGTCACTGACCATCCGCGAGGGGCGCATCATGGCTGACCGCGTAAAAGCAAGCGACCGCATTCTTCAAATCGGTTCGCAGCAGCGATCGTGGAAGCAATTCGCCCGCGCAGTTGCGCTCGTGCGCAACGGACGCATCGGCGCTGTGAAACAGGTTGAAGTTGGACTCCCCGGCGATCCCGCCGGAGGTAATCCGCAGCCCATGCCGATTCCAGCGGGATTCAACTACGAAGCGTGGCTCGGCTCCACGCCGCAGGTGCCCTACACCGTAGACCGCGTCATGCCCACCAAGGATTTTTCGCGCCCAGGCTGGCTGCGGATGGAACAATTCGGCGCCGGAATGATCACGGGTTGGGGTGCTCATCACGTTGACGCCGCCCACTGGGGCATGGACACCGAACTTACCGGTCCAGTCGAAATCTGGGGAAGCGCAGAGTTTCCGAAGGAGGGTCTTTGGGACGTGCACGGGCCATTCAAGACCTACGGCCGATATGCGAATGGCACGGTGATGACCATCTCTGGCGCCTTTGAGAACGGAATCAAATGGATTGGCGACAAGGGCTGGATCTTCGTATGCCGCGATGGCATGACAACACCAACCGCATTAGCGACAGACAAGCCGGTGCCGATCGTTCCCCTCCGCGCGAGCGACCCAAGAATACTCGACTCCGAGATCGGCCCCGGCGAGTTTCATCCATACACATCCGATGATCAGCACGGAAACTGGCTCGACTGCATCCACTCGCGCAACGCACCGACTGCTCCGGTCGAGATAGGGCATCGCGCCTGCTCGACCTGTCTGCTGCACTGGATCGCGATGAAGACAAACCATCGCGTCCAGTGGGATCCAGTCGCAGAGTCCATCCTCGGCGATGACATTGCGGCAAGCCTGCTCTCGCGCAATCAACGTCATCCGTTTGAGTTGGTTTGACACGTTCTATCCGACAGAGCTTTCGGGAAACCGGCAAAGCAGGGCCGCTCTAGAAAGACATTGGTACGGCTAGCGGATTGCCGCTTCTTTATTGATCGGCGAGAGTTCTTTTCTTTCGTGCTGCGCGACTATATGGGACCACATCGGCAGGAGAACCAGGTAACGAAGACCTTCAACCAGGTGAAACTGCAGTCGCATCCGGAGAAAACGAAGATATAGCCAAAAGCGCCGCAGGCGGTCCATCGGCGTCTCCTCCGGCGGAACAGCTCCCATGCTGGGTAGCCCAGCAGGCAATAGCACCCGCCTAGCCGATCGTCGCGCCGGAACAGTTGCGGGTTGCAACGCGGCCTGTAGCAGAAGGAATAGTTTGCTGCCAGGTGGATCAGTAAAAGCTGCGCGCTCACCGAAGCGCAGGACCCATAGCCGCGCTGCGAGCGGCAGGCGATCAACGGTCAACGTCTGAAAACTCTCAGGGGCTGCAGGACCGAATAGCCTCGTAGCCAGCAGAGTCGATATGCCCAGCCTTAACGGCGCCGTCGAGCCTTCGCACGCAATCCTGTTGAGTTCATCCCAGAAATCTGCGTTCGAAACCCGCGCGCGCATGTGACGATGGAACTCGAGCACGTGCGAGACTCGAAAAAACTCGTCGCATACATGTTTGTAGAGATGAAAGCCCTGGCCAAGAAGGCGCTCGGCCGCAGGAAGAGTCGGCACATCGAGTTGCTTATATCGAAATGGCTCCGTACGCGTTAACAGACACCCTCGTGGTCCGCAGCCGGTCTCGACATGAAGCTCTACGGTGCGGAATGGGATGACGCGATACATGTTCTCGAGCGTTGCGGCGTGGATCTTGCCTGCGCGAAACTCCCAACTTCGCCCGCTGATTGCATGCAGATGAAAACCTAGCCTCTCGAGTACGCGCCTTCCCTGCTCCACATTGCGCGCAGCGATCAGGAAGTCGAGATCCGCCTGTGAACGGAGCCAGGGCTCTGGGAATGAGTGAGGCCAGAGCGTAATGCCCTTGAGGACAGCGAAGGAAAGACCCTCTGCGCTGAACCGCGAAGCGATCTCCGCCAGGTCGGCAAGCATCGACGAGGTGCGCTGCTTGTTTTCTGCTAGGCTGCGACTTAGCCTATCAAAGACGGTGCGAGGCAGGATCCAATCCAGGCCAGAGCTGCAGATGCTCTCAAAGAAATAAAGTGCCATACCACTGACATCGAGCCAGCGGAGCAACGCTTGCCATTCCCCAGCCGAGAGCTCACCCAACAGTGACCAAGCTGACGATTCCGGTTCATGGCACATTTGCAGCACTAAACGCCGGATCTGCAGCCAGCGGGGAGAGGATGACCTCCTCAATTCGGGCGGAATGGTCACGAACTCCATGTGCATCGAGCACGACAATACGCAGTCAGGCCGTCTTGCTTGTCACGCCGCAGTCAGGCAAATGTCAGAGCATTGTCTCGCGCCAGGTGATCAGGATCACGCTACCTGATATCGCACCTGACTCAAGAAGAATGACAATAGGCTGACAAGCCACACACGATCTCATGACATCCTGGCTCTCGCCATTGCCTACGCTTGCGGGTATGCAGGATTTCTCCAATATGATTCGCAGTTCTGTGGTGTTGGCTCTGGGAGTCGCAATCATCTGCACTCCATCGGCTGCGACGGCACAGAATACACCGCTGATCTCCGGAGGCGCCGGATTCTTCAGCAAGACAGCCGGCGGCAACACAAGCTTCCTTCCAATCCTTGAGCCCCTTGCCGCGGTGCCACTTGGCAATCATCTTCTCGTGGAAACACGCGCCGCGATCGTCGAGAGCATTTCTCCCAAGGGCAACGGACAGAGCGGCTACGATCACCGTTTTTCTGCCGCGCTCACCTACCTACAGGCAGACTATCTCGCCACTGAACACCTCACCATCATCGGCGGATCTTTCCTGACGCCTTTCGGAACCTATAACGAACGCCTATCGCCTTTGTGGATCAACAATCTTCAGGATGGTCCTCTGATCGCTCCACTCGGCACAATGTCGACCGGTACGTCACTGGGCGGGCAGTTGCGCGGTTCAGCAGTGTCAAAGGCCAGGTACTCCATTGACTACGCTGCCTATTTTTCCGCGAGCAGCGAGAACCAACAGTTCAACGCGCGACGGTCTACGGGCGGTCGCGTGGACCTCTATCTCCCCGAGCAACGTCTGGAAGTCGGCTTCTCCTATGGCCGTCTTCTGCAGGGTATGCATGAGAATTTCTACGGCACTCACGTGTGGTGGGAGCCGAGGGACACGGCCTTCCGTCTGCGTTCAGAGTACGCACACGGCCAACATGCGCAGGGCTACTGGGTGGAGGCGGACTACCGCTGCACCTCGTTCGGCGGCCTCGACAGCTGGGTCGGACGCATCGAACCGGTCTTCCGCATGCAGCAGACCTTCCGCATCGACTCGCTCGCAAGTGATGGTTTGCCAGCGACCAATACACAACTTGTCGACTTCGGTCTGAACTACAACCTCCCTCATAACGTGAGAATACTAGCGAGCTACTCGCGTCAGTTCTCCGCGGCGGGCGATGAAAACATCTGGGAGACAGGCATTACCTATCGGCTCCTATTTCCCGCATGGAAAGGAAAATGACCTGTGCGCACAAAACTACTCCTTGTCGGCCTCCTGTTGCTCAGTTTTTCCTGGCCCCCTTTGACGTTTGTTGCGCAGAGTTCACCGCAACAGTCCCAGGCTCAGACGGCGCAGCACAAGCAGGCGAAGTCCAGCACTACACATTCGCCGACACCTGCTCAGAGCAATGGCGAGCGTATTTTCGCACAGAACTGCTCACGCTGCCATGCCGCGCCTGAAGGTTTTCCGTCTTCGATCTCCGGCACCGTGGTGCGACATATGCGCGTGCGCGCATCACTCAGCGCCGCGGATGAGAGGGCCCTGCTCCGTTTTCTGAATCCGTAGGTCGATGACCACAGAGATAGAGCTCGACTAGAAGGGCGGCCGCATCCGGCCAATCGTTGCAATGGCCCAGGCCGCAAGCGGTGCATTTGCTCCGTGCGCAGCTTCAATCGTGCGCAATTCCCTGAGCGAATCTGCGTCACCCTGCCAGGCAACAATGCGGATCGCACGTTCCTGTGCAACACTTTCACTGCGCAGCAATGCGCGGACCTGTGGTAACACCACTGGCCCCGCCTTCACCAGCGCCCACTCTGCGCGGTCCGCGGCTTGAGAATCCCCAGAGCTGAGTTCCTGCACAACTGCTGCTGGATCAGCAGCAATGCGATCCCACAACATCATCGCGGCAACGGCGCCGTCAGGCTCGGGAAAAGTACCGTCGGATCCGAATGTCACCGCCTCGAGTTCAGCGTCGCCCACGGGTTGGTTGCTGATGTGCAGTGCGCGCAGCATCTGCATCTGGCAGCGGTAACCGGCTACGAGCGCATCGATCTCCGTCCGGCTGAAGCGTCCACCGCCGTTGGCTTTGTGGCCATGAAATACGGCCTCTTCTGCCGCGGCTTCCCTGCGCAGTTGCCTGGGAACTTCGCGCGCCGCCACTGTCGGCTGATGACGTGCCAGCGCAACAGCCGCCGCGCCGCGTACCGTACTATCAGGATTCGACAGCAGCGGAAGCAGTGAGTCGGCACGAACCTCGCCCGGCATGTGCGCCAGTGCGACTAACGCCTCACTCAGTACCTTAGGGTCGCTATCCTTCAACAGGAGCAACACTGAACCCGCCGGAGCGCGCAGTTGACCAAGCGCCCAAGCGGCATTTACGCGCACCGCAACATGTGGCGACCGCAGAGCTGCCGCAAAGAGCGCGGGCTCGACTCTGGGGCGCATCTTCACCAAAGCAACAGCAGCCGCACGCGAGATTGACTCGTCCGGATCGAGAAGCCAGTGGGTGAACGCGCTCGCTAGCGGAAAGCCTTGATAGCGGCTGAGCTCCAGAATCGCCGCATCACGCTGCTCGCTTGGACCCTGGTTGGCTTGTTGTATCAGTTGCTGAATCCGTGCCTCCACTGGCCGGCCAACAGCATCGGCCCCGATCCGAGGAAAATCCACGTTGATCGCGTCCGCGCCCGCAGCCACGGCGGCCTTCATACGCGTCAGGTCCATCTGATACCGGTTCGCGGAGAAGTTCACGATCACGCGTTTTCCTTCACGATGAAGACCTGCAATGTCCTCCGGTGTGACTGTCGGCTTCACCCACTGCGCGTTCAGTGTCGACTGATTGGCCTGGGGATCGAGCGCTTTAACATCGTCCCACTCCCCGCCGAACTCAACGCGATCGAGCATATCCTCGCGCCGCAAGATGGCAAGCACTTCTGCAGCCATGCCCTTATCTTTCATATCGAGATCGAGCCTGATTTCGCGATCGCGCGCCAGGCGAAGCGCATCCTCGAAGAGCACAATTCGCAGACCCTCAAACCTGTCGCTCATCCACGAGCCAGCGTCACGCATGCGAAGGTCGTCGTAAAAGGTAGATTCCACCTCGCCGCGACCGTCCGTGAGTCGTTCGAGAAAGCCATCGTGGTTGAGCACGATTTTCCCATCGAGCGTGCGGCGGAGGTCGATCTCGACAAGGTCGCAACCAAGCAAGGCTGCCTGCTCTAGCGACTCCAGTGTGTTTTCCGGCATATCCTCGTTGGCCGTGCGATGGCATAGCAAATCAACCCGTGCCGGCTGTGCCGCATGTATGGAGAGTTGTAATGCAAGAGAAGACGCAGTGAGCATCACTTGCAGAGATCGCTTCATATGGACCTCACTGAGGTTGGAATCGCGGCATGGGTAGCGGAGGTTCCTTCGCGGCTT
Source organism: uncultured Acidobacteriaceae bacterium (assembly GCA_963832465.1). GTDB lineage: Bacteria > Acidobacteriota > Terriglobia > Terriglobales > Acidobacteriaceae > Telmatobacter. Next base: position 58,456 of record CAWHUJ010000012.1, on the reverse strand, counting down.
CAGCAGAGAATCGAGTTCTGAGCAGAAGGCGGCTGAGCGCCGCGATGAGCAGAGCTAGAAGTGCCACGCCCATCATGGGCGGCCCATAACCAAAACGCGTGTAAAGAGCTCCCGCACCGGGCGTGGCGAGCGCGCTGACCAGTGAGTTGCAAAAGAGCACCGCCGCTGCAATGTACTCACGCTGCGCATTCGGCGTGCTAGTCATAGCCAAGTCATAGAGGCCTGGACTGGCCATCCACTGCAACGCGTTGAAGAGCAGAAAGAGCACAATCGCAGGATTTTCACGGCGTGTACAAGCCAGCACAGCAAGCGTAAAGGCCGCTGCAGTCTGAACCGCGAGCAGACCGTTAGGCAATCCCAGTTTGCGCATCACGATGGGGGTGAGCGAGAGCATCGAGAGCTGGACTACCTGCGCGATCGAAAAGATCACGCTGATGCGTGCCAGTGAAAGATGCAAGGCGTTCGCCAGATACAGATTCCCAAAGGGAAAGAAGGCAGCCAGCACGACGGCCCAGAGGATTACAGGCAGCAGAGGCCGAACAAGTGCGGGAGCGTGATGCAGGAGCTGTTTCAAACTCGGTTTTAAGCGGCCCGCTTTCTCAGGCTCCTGCGGTGCAGGGACACGGAGGATCGCAGCGGGGACAACGGCGAGCGCGGCGACGAAGCATGACGCGATCAGAATCACCTGCTTCATGGCGATCGGTTGTATTTTCACTCCTGTACGGGATATCCAATGCGACACGAATCCGCATAGCAGACCTCCAACGGCACTGCTCGCCAGGCTTGCCGCAAAGATCAGGGTGAAGCCGGCAGTACGATTCTTCTCCGTGGTGAGGCGCGCAACCGTTGGGAGATAGCACACTCCATTGCTCCCAAGTGTCATGCCGCCCAATAGCGCTAGGCCAATCTGCACCTGAGGCCAAACCCAGAACACGCGGGCAATATGCACCAGAGGCGAAGCGAGGTAGCAAGCGACCATCACCGGCCGAAAACCCAGCCTGCGCACGAGGACGCTGGCTGGGAGCATCACCAGCATGACGCCTACTGTGGAAACACCGCTAAGAAGTCCTATGAACCCTTCGTTGAAATGAAGATCCAGCAGATACAGGTTGAAGAGGAAGAAGTAAATGCAGAAGCCTGCATCGAAGAACAACGTGGCCAGGAAGTATATCCAGAAACCGTGGCTCAGCCGCTCGCCCTTTAGCCAGGTGCGACGGCGGCGCGGTTCGTTCGTATCGCCGGTGCGCTCCAGGGCATCGGAGCCGCTCACCTGCCCTCCTCGACGAGAATACGGAGACGTTCGATGGCCCAATCGAGCGAGCTATACCGCAGCTCGTAAACCGGAGCCTTGAGAAGATCCTCGACTGCGTCGGCATGCTGGCGCTCGGCCTGATCGGAGCCATACAAGCCCTGCTGCAGATACATTCTCGCGATGTCCCGGCGATAGGGCACGAGTTTCGCGGGCTCAGGCTCCCGCCGGTTCAGAAAAACGATGAAATCGATGCGCGTCCGCAGGCGACGCTTTATTTGTGGCATGAGTCCAGTCGCAAGCTCAATGGATGGCTTGCCAGCAAGACGGGGCGTCAGCTCTCGTCCGCTGATCTCGGGAAATAGCTCCCGGGCCGCGGGGCGAAACATCACCCGATGGCAGTTGCCGGCTATGATTCGGCACACACCGTCGATGAGCAGGCAGTTATCGTCGGAGATGTATTCCCACCCCGCCCGCGCACAGGCATAGGCTAACGTGGATTTCCCCGCGCCCGAGTCTCCACACAACAACACGCCGCGTCCGCTCCGGGCGACGCATGCGGCATGCACACCATAGGCCGGCATCGTCGCCAGCGGCATCTTCAGGAAGAAAGATTCCAGATACAATCGCTGCGCAAGCGATGCGCGTGTAATGGCGGTAAAACACCTGCGCCTCTCCATGTCGATGACGGTGTAGTGCTCTCGGTCCGCGATACTAAACAGCAGAGGGCGCTGATATCGATACAACGGCGCAGGTGGGCAGCCTTCACTTCCACCCTCGGCTACGTAGACGTCGGAAACGGAGGGTGTGACTTCATACTGTTGCGTGAACTCGGGCCACAGCCGGGAGCTCATCTCCAGGACCTCAGGCGCATTTGTCCGTAGCTCGAGAGGAAAGCCCATCGGGAAAAGGATTGCCTTGTGGGGGAGCTCAGGCGTATCCAGCGAATGCGGCACATGTACCGGTGCGGCACCTGGGACGTAGGCAGCTTCAATCTCTTCTAAGGTCATCATTGCCCCGTTTCCCCTAAAAAAGAAACTTTGCTGCGAGCTGCAGTACGCGTGGATGCGGACCGCCCTGTTCGGCAGTAATCAGGCCGAAACTTGGGCTTGCCACAGCCGGCAGCAGAGGATTGCCGTAGCCGAGAGTGCTGTTGGGGTTGGCAAATTGCGGAGTGTTGGTGAGGTTGAAAACCTCAGCGCGCAGCACCAGGCTCCTCGATTCGAACATCGGAAAGCTGCGCTCGAGTGCCATGTCGAGGTTGTGCTGCCCCGGACCCCGCACAAAGCCCACGCCGCTGTTGCCAAAGTCTTCATCGGCGATGGTGGTGGCAAACGGCACCTCAGGTGCACGCATGAAGGCGGCAGGGTTCAGATAGCCGTTGATGACACGCGAGAACATTGATCCCTTTGTGTACGCGTTGCCGTCGGGCGCGAGCTCCGCACGCACCTGGCCACCAAGCAATCCGTAGACCGACCCTGCGTTTCCGTCGAAGACGCTGAAGGCGGCACCCGACTGTATCAATGCGATGCCCGATAGCTGCCAGTGCGTCAGCAGAGCCCGCTCAAACCGCGGCGCAGACGAGAGCGGTGGCGTGGACCACACAAAGTTCATCACGAAACGATGCGTTCGATCGTCGTTGGCAGGACCATATGAGGAGTGGCGCAAATCGAGCTGGTTGTTTGTCGGAAGCTGCAGTTCGAAGACATCCGTGCCGCCTTCCCCGTTCACCTGGTCCAGATTCTTAGACCAGGTATAGCTTCCCTGCAGTTCGAGTCCATGGCTCAAGTGTTTTGTCACGCTCGTCTGCAGCGCATTGAAGTTCGCGATGAAGTTGTCGTCCGTAAGCAGCGAGCCCGGGGTTATTCCCTGGATCGGCATACGCTGCGCCACATTGTTAATGGAATTCGCCGTCTGCCCGTTAACTGGTGAGGCCGGCGCGGCCAGCAGCGCCTGATCAAAGACAAATTGGCCCGGCCGATGCACCGACTTCGTTCCCACATACGCAACCTGCAACACATAATCATGGCCAAGCTCATATTGCAGGTTCAGGTTGTACTCGTATGTCTTGCCGTCTTTCAGATTGGGATTGGTAGCTTCAATAAACGGAGGATTTGGGCTGTTCTGAGTCAGCGGGGAGAAGATCGGAAATGCAGTACTCGGAGGAAGTGACGGAACGAACGGATTCTGTAACGAAGCTGCGGCGTTCAGCACACCGGGCGTGAACTGCGCGAAAGCAAAGGGAGCCTGCGAGAGCGTCTGCTCCGGCACGTTGGCCGAATGACGATCGTAGTAGATGCCGAAGCCGCCACGGAGCACAAGCACGGGTTTGCCCACCATCTGCCAGGCGAAACCGAGGCGTGGAGAAACATCGCCATAAGGGGTCCGATAGAAGGTGTCGAATGAAGTCTTCGTCACCCCATTCGGGATGACGTCCGGAAAGTTCGAAGGCACGGTGTAGCCGAGAAATGTTCCGCCGGGAGGAATGTTGCCGATGACCGCAAGGGAGGGATCGAAGTTGGTCAGACGGCCTTGGACCTCACGTGGCGCTCCGAAAATCTCGTAGCGGAGCCCGGCGTTCACAGTGAGCTGCCGCGTCAACTTGAAGTCGTCCTGCGCGAACGCAGCCCAGTCAATGAATCGGGAGTCGCGCCGATAGATGCCCGCGCCAGCGCCGCTGTTGGAGAGATTGCTGAGGCCAAGTGGGCTTCCATTTTGCGCAGCGCTCTCGCCTAGAAGGAAATCCCCGATCGTAGGCGCTGTAAAATTGCCGTCTACCTGCTGTGGTTGGTTTTCGTCCACCTGGTGCTGCTTAGCCTCCAACCCGAAGCGCGCATTATGCCTTCCACGCGAGAGAGCGAGCGTGTCCTGATAAACAAAGGTATTGGTGACCGACCAGTCTGATGGCGTGCCTCCATCGCCGAAAGCGAAGCCGCCGACCGTAATGAACGGAAGATTTGGGGTCGCACTCGAGCCAGTCGGCGTGCCCACGCCCACTTGCGCCGCGGAGATAGGATTCTCCTGGTTCACCAGACCATCAAAGCGGATATAACCGAAACGCGCGATGTTGACTAAGCTGGGATTGAATACATGCGTATCAGCGAGAACGAACATGGTATTGCGATTCAGCTGATCGGTGTTCCAGCCCGGCAGGTTCTCGCCGTTGGGAGCAAACGGCAGCGTGAAGGTGCCACGCGAATAGAAGAAGCGACCAGAGAGCGTGTTCTTCGAGTTGACCACCCCGTCAATATTCGCTGTGGCCTGATCCTCACGATAATGAGCTGGGGGAGAGAAAGTTGAAAGCCCGAGTGGCAGCTGATTGGTCGGATCAGTGCCCGGCGTGGGAGGCAAAAGAATCTGAGGATTTGGAATAGCAAGCTGTCCGTTGGGCAGCTTTTCGTTCAGGAGGGCAATGGCGACGGGGTTGATGTTCGAGCCGTCGCATGCCACCTGCGTCCCGCCGGCAGCGGTGATATAACCCAACGAGGGTTGGCCTTGGCTGTTGAGATGACCCGCAGAACAAAACTGACCGCCGAGTCCGGCTGCGGAACGATCCGCAGTGAATTGTGGTAGCTCCACCGTCTTCAGGCTTCCCAGGCCATTCACCTGAGTGATGCCCTGATAGCCCACGAAGAAGAAAAGACGATCGCGGCGGATAGGCCCACCAACCATACCGCCGAACTCATTTTGCTTGAGATCTGCGCGCGGCTGCCCCGCCTCTTTCGAGAAAAAGTCGTTGGCGTTGAAGAGATTATTCCGAACGAACTCCCATGCGCCCCCATATAGCGCATTCGCGCCGGAGCGGCTCACGAGATCAACATTCGCACCTGAGCCGCGGCCGTACCCTGCATCGAAATTTCCGGTCTGCACGCGAAACTCTTCAATAGTATCCGGCGCGGGAACTGCTGTACCTACCTCGTAACCCTGCGAGGCTGCAGCTGAATTCTCCTGCAGGTTGTTCGCATCGATTCCGTTGAACTGGATATTGTTCGCGGTGGGCGTGGCCCCATTTGAAGCTAGGTTCTGCGTGCCGTTGCCAAGCACAGTCGCAGTTGGAAGATCGGTAATGACGCCGGGAGCGAGACTGAGAATTTGCGTGTAATTGCGGCTGGAGAGTGGCAACGACTGGATGGCTGTCTTATCCACCAGCCCTCCCAGGGTCGAGTTCTCCAGATCGACCCCCCGTGTGCCACTCTCCACTTGCACTGTTGTGTTGGCTCCAGCGACGACGAGCTTGACGCGCACAGAGGTGGTTTCGCTGACCGTTACTTCGAGCGGCAAGTGCTCGCTAGGCGCAAAGTCTGTTGCAGTTGCTGCGACGACATACTGTCCCGGCGGCAGGAGTAAAACTCGAAACACACCTTCGTCATTGGTTGCAACATCGCGCGTGATGCCCGACGTGACATTCAACAAACTCACATGTGCATCAGAGATTGCACTGCCTGCCGGGTCGACAATGTTACCAACAACCGCTCCGGTTCCTGGTGTTTGCGCTGGGGCAAAACGATGACCGAGGAAGGTCAAAAGCAAGATCGCGGCGAGTGTACGTATGTGGGCTGCTGTCTTCATTGTTGCCGAATGGCCTCCTCCCGGTATGCGCGCTTACAAGATCGAGTATCGGGAGCATGCGATAACGAGTTGTTACGGACTTGTCACTCTATTGTCCCGATGTTGCAGAAGAACGCTCTCGTCTTTCGACAGCGGCCCTGACGGATGCTTGAGGTGGCGCGCGCTTCCCTTTTTTGCAAGAGCAAAGACGCTTGCTTTTCTGAGAGCGTAGCGAGGAAACCAGGACACGCGATCGCTGACAAGCCAGACAACAAAAGAATGACAATTCCCTGACCCGCGCATGACACGGTGACTGACGTTCCTCGTTTCAATGATGATGAGCGGACCAACGCGCCGACATCCCTGGCCCGAGGCAGTGGGAATTTCGATGAGCTTAGAACAAATCGCGTCTCCGAATCGTTCCCCGCGGATTCCATGGGTAGCCTTGTCAGCTCTTCTGCTGATCGTGAGCACGTCACTTGCCCTCACCAATGATGCAAGCGCACAGGAGCCGCTCGGTTCAGACTCGACGCAAAGCGCATCGTCGTCGCTGTCAAACGGCGGATCGGCCGCAACGGCGCTCACCTCCGGTTCAGATTCAGCGGATGATCGTGGAGCTCCCACTTCGTTAAACAGTCTGAGCGCTTCCGGAGGCTCTTTGTCGGCTGTCCAGATCATTCAGATTCTTGAGGATGATCCTGATTTGCTGGTCGAAGTGAAATCCCAAATTGCCGATCGCCTGCAGCAGCAGGGTGTGCAGATCGATGCCAGCGACATCACCGATGAGATGGTATACGGCCAGATCTCATCAAACCCCACCGCGCGCGCAGGGGTTGCAACCTTTCTCCAGGCGCAGGGATATGTTCCTCTGGGAGGCTTACAGACTTCGGATGCGGACGCATTGCAACCCGACGCTGAGACAAGAAGTATGGGACTGTCCCGAAGCGCCTCATCACCGATGGGCGGGTCCAGCGTCTACCGTGAAGGCGCTCCATCGCCCCTGACAGGTTCTAGTCAACGAGAGTTTTATGCCACGAGAAAGCGCGCGAACCAGGAATCAAATGCGTCCACAGATCTGCCTAAGGTACTTCGCAAGCCTGCACCTTACGATCTGCCTTCTATGCGGGATCTGTATACACAGATTCCGGGAGAAGGCGAGAAACTCAAACGGTTCGGGTCTGAGGTCTTCACAAATCGCGGACTCTCGCTTCCAGGACGTGGTCTTCCAACGACGGCAATACCTTTCGACGTGCCTCTTGGGCCTGACTATGTCGTCGGCCCGGGTGATGCACTCAAGGTCAATATGTGGGGCGGCGTCACCCAGAGCATCGTCAGGGTCATTGATCGCAGCGGCCAGATCCTGCTGCCCGAGGCAGGCTCGCTACAGGTAGCAGGATTTACGTTGCAGGCGGCTGAAGATCTGATAGGAAGAGCTCTGGCGCGGCAATACCGCAATATCCAGGTTGCCGTCACAGTTTCTCAGCTTCGTTCTGTTCGCATTTATGTGGTCGGAGATGTGCAACGACCCGGGGGATACGACATCAGTTCGTTGGCCACTCCGCTCAGCGCTCTCTATGCGGCCGGTGGACCAACAGCCGCAGGATCAATCCGCATTGTCCGGCACTATCGCGAACAACATCTGATCGAAGATGTTGACCTCTACGACTTCCTCCTTCGCGGAGTAACGGGCGAAAGCGCCCGTTTCCAAAGCGGTGATACGCTCCTGGTTCCGCCAGCCGGAGCACAGGTGGCGATCTCGGGAGCCGTGAAACGGCCTGCTCTCTATGAACTCGCGCATGGAGAGTCAACGCTTGGTTCAGTCATTAATGATGCGGGCGGCACCACTGCTGCTGCCTCACTGAGCCATATCGTCATCGATCGCATCGACGCAAATGGACAACGAGAAACCCTGACCATCAAAGTTGCAGATGAGAAGAATTCCGATGCAGATCGCAACGCCATTGAGACGTTCGCCATCAGAGATGGGGATCGAATTCATGTGGCTCCGATCCTTCCCTACAGCGAGCGGGCGATCTATCTCGAGGGACACGTGGTGCGGCCGGGCCGCTTGCCTTATACCGACGGGGTGCAACTCAGCGATGTGTTGCATAGCTATCAAGACCTGTTGCCCGAGCCCGCAGTGCAGGGAGAGATCGTGCGCCTCGTTCCTCCCGACCTTCACGCCGAAACTCTCGTTTTCAATGTGCCCGACGTACTTATCGGAAATTCAAATCTGGCTCTCCAACCGTTTGACACTATCCGAATCTTCGGCAGATATGAAGTGGACACGCCCCAGGTAACCATCCATGGCGAGGTGTTGCGCCCAGGAACCTATCCATTGTCGAAGGGAATGACTGCGGCTCAGCTCGTAAGAATGGCGGGCGGTTTCAAGCGAGACGCACTGCTCGATGAGGCGGACCTGACCAGCTATCGCGTCGATAGCGGCAACAAGGTAGATGGACAACTCACCACCGTCCGCATTGGAGCGGCGGTCGCAGGGAACGAGCCGGACTCCGACGTCTCCCTGATGCCAGGTGACATCCTCACGATTCATCAAATCACAGGCTGGGACGAGATCGGGGAGTCCGTGACCATCCAAGGGCAGGCCAGGTTTCCTGGTAGTTACGGATTTCGAGAAGGTGAACGGCTTAGCTCTGTGCTTCGTCGCGCAGGTGGAATGCGCGAGACCGCATATCCCGAAGGCGCAGTGCTGATTCGTGAACAGGTGCGTGAGGTCGAAGAAAAGAGCCGCCAGGAACTCATTCGAGAGATTGAAACCAACTCCGCAGCTGCGCGTCTCGGCCCAGCGGTAGGCGCCGGGGATACGGGCGGAACGCTTCAGCTCATCAAGGCGCAGCAAGAGGAAGCGCTCGCACAACTGAGAAGTCATCCAGCCACTGGGCGGATGGTTATCCATATCAGCGCCGATATCGACAGCTGGGCCAACACTCCAGCAGATATCGAGCTCCGACGTAATGATGTCCTGACAATTCCGAAGCAACCGGGGTTCGTTCTGGTAACGGGACAGGTCTATAACGCAACCGCGCTCTCCTTCGCTCCCGGAAAGACGGCGTCCTGGTATTTAGGTCACGCTGGTGGCACAAACAGCACCGCAAATCGCAAAGAGATCTTCATTATTCGAGCCAACGGTTCTGTCATCGGACGCCACTCGGATGCAGATGTGCTCCGCACAAAATTGGGCCCCGGCGATGTCGTCGTAGTGCCGCAAAAGATTATTGGACCCTCATTGCTCTGGCGAAACCTGCTGACAGCCGCGCAGCTAGCTTCTTCGATCGCAATTACGGCGGGGGTTGCGGCTGCAGCCTTGTAAGAAGGCAAAAGGTTTCCAGACTGGTCGTGCTTTGTATGAGCTTCATGCTTGCTAACGCCAACACGGAAATGCGACGTTGCCCTTCGCCTAGTGGCAGACCCGAAAGGGGCACGAAATGAGCACCTGCGCTCCCGCACGTGATTCCCTCGAGTCGATTAAGAGCATTCCGGCGCATTGGGCTATCCGCGCGATGTTGCTCTGGCGGCATCGCAGGCTGCTGACGCGGGCAACGGCACTTTCATTCGTAATGAGTCTCGGGATCGCATTTCTCATTCCCAAACAGTACAAGGCCACCGCGAGCATTATGCCGCCTGACCAACAGAACTCCGGAGCGATGCTATTGGCGGCGCTGGTCGGGAGGGGAGGTTTGGGAGCTCTCGGCAGCGTCGCTAACGGGCTGCTGGGCGGACACACAACTACCGCCCTATTCGTCAACCTACTGCAAAGCGGGACGATACGTGAGAAGCTGATTGATCGCTTTAACCTCCAGCATGTCTATCACACGCGCTATCGATACACGACCGTCCGGCGTCTTGCGCGACGCACCAAGATCAGCGACGACAAGAGAAGTGGCGTAATAACCATCGAGGTCGAAGATACCGATCCAACCCGCGCCCGCGATCTCGCCCAGGCTTATCTCGATGAACTGAACAAGCTTGTCAACAGAACGAGCACTTCAGCAGCGCGACAGGAGCGGATCTTTGTTGAGCACCGGCTTCAGGCCGTCCAGAACGATCTTGAGCACGCACAGCTCGAGCTGAGTGAGTTTTCCAGCAGGAACAGCACGATTGACATCAAGGAACAAACTCACGCGATGGTCGACGCGGGCGCGCGCCTGCAGGGAGAACTGCTGGCCGCACAGTCCGGCCTTCAGGCGCTGCGGCAGATATACGGCGATGACAACATACGTGTGAAGGAAACTGAAGCGCGCATCTCTGTACTGCAAAAGGAGCTTGCGAAACTGGCAGGTTCATCGGCACCGCTGCCCGCAATCGCTCCTGCTGGAGATGGGGCCTCACCTTCTTCGGATCAAGACGAACTTTACCCATCGCTACGCCAACTACCGCGCCTGGCTGTTTCATATGCGGACTTATACCGCCGTGTAAAGGTACAGGAGACGGTTTTTGAGCTGCTCACCCAGCAGTATGAAATGGCTCGAATCGAAGAGGCCAAAGATACTCCCGTTGTCAGCGTCATTGACCCTCCCGAAATTCCGGAAAAGAAGTCCTTCCCTCCTCGCCTGCTCCTGATTGCGATATTCACATTCTTATCCTTCGCCACTACCGCCGCTCTCATTCTCTTGCGCGAGGGTTGGTCGAGGATCGATGTAGACGATCCACGCAAGGTGCTTGCGGCAGAGGTTGGCCCCGTACTTCACCAAAGATGGCGCTCGACTCTGGCCTCAATGAAGAGGCCCGCATGAGAAAGCAGGCGGCCAATGCAATGTACGGCGCAGTAGACTATGCGTCCTATCCGCTTGGGATGCTGCTTGTCGCGCCAATCATCCTGCGCAGCGCGGGCGCCGCAGAGTACGGCCTATGGATGGTTTGTACTGCGATCGTCAGTGCCGGCGGCATCATCGCATCTGGCTTTTGTGACGCGGGTCTTCAACGCGTGGCCCGACTGCACGGAGCTCAGGCTATCGGCCGGATGAACGATGCCTTTCGCGCCATGTTTGCAGTGACTCTATCTCTGGGATGCCTGTCCTCTGTTGTGATGTGGATAACCTCGCCTTTCGTGGCTCGTCGCCTTGCCATGTCGAATTCCGTTTCGTTCGAAGAGAGCCTGATTTGCCTTCGGATTGCCAGCATCTTGATCTTGATCAGGGCGGTTGAGGCTGTAAGCGTCAGCGCGCAGCGAGCCTTCGAGCACTACCGCAGAAATGTACAGATCAACACCATCGTCCGGCTTCTGACACTCGGCTCGGCCGCCATTCTTGCGTTACTCGGCAAGCGTACAGAAAGCATCATGACGCTCACTGCATTGTTCCTGGGCGCAGGAGTGCTCTTTCAATTCCGGCACCTCCGAAATTTCATGCCTGTCGAAGCATTTCGACCGGCGTTTCATCCAGAGGAAATGCGACATCTAGTAAGGTCTGGGGCCTTCGCATGGCTCCAGGTGCTCGGTAGCGTAGTCTTCCGTCAGCTCGATCGCATATTGCTAGGCATTTCTCTCGGCGCAGTTGCCGTCACGGCGTATTCGTTGTGTATACAGCTTGCGGAACCACTCTTCGGCTTCACTGCGTCCAGCCTCAGCTTCCTCTTTCCTTACCTATCCGGGCGGCTGGGCGTACTGCCGCGGCCGGTGTTGCAACGCGCAATTCTCAAGGTCTTCCTCTGCAATCTCGCCATGATTTTGTGCGGCGCAGGCCTTTTGTTTGCGTTCGGAAGTTCGTTTCTGCATCTCTGGGCAGGCGCTGTAATTGCACAAAATGCACGACCGATTCTTCCGTTCATTGTGATCGGGTCAGCGCTTTCCGGCTTAAGCGTCACAGGAACGTATGTAGTTCAAGCGCTCGGCATGTTTCGGACAGCGGCTGGTATCAGCCTTGCCAGCAGAGGCGCGCTTTTGCTCGTGATGGTGTACTTGCTTCACCATCACGGAGTCCATGGTCTGGCGATTGCACGCGTATTTTGCGGCGCGGCCGCTCTGCTTATCTACGTACCCCTCATTCGCCACCTTGGCCCAGAAAGAGAGGTAGGTCTCTTCACGGCTCAACGACCGATCACCGCGGAATCTCGTGAAGGAGGCCAAGCCGTGAAGATCCTCATTACCGCCGCTCAATTTTCGTCCGATATCTCCGGGATACAAAGGCACGCGCTCAACCTGGTGCGCTGTCTCCTGAAGCAAGCTGCCATCTCAGAAGTGCATCTCGTCGTTGCACCGTGGCAGCTTCGGCTCGTCGACGAAGCAGGTCTAAAGTCGACGGCGAGACTAACCATTCATTCGGCGGATATGAGTCGTGGAGTGTTGAGCAGAAATCTTTGGTACTATCGCTGCCTCCCGGAGCTTGTTGAACGCGTTCAACCGCAGATCGTTCACCTCTCATACCCGGTTCCTGTCAACCGATCGGCCATTTCTCCGCCAATCGTACTTAGTCTGCATGATCTTTACCCGATTGAAATCCCGGGCAATTTTGGGTTTCCTAAGGTGATCTTCAATCGCGCAATCCTTCGGCAATGTCTACGGAGTGTTCGGGCGATCGCCTGCGTATCCGACACGACACTCCAGCGCATGAAGCAATATGCCCCTCGCGCAGCCTGGAAGGCACTTCGCATCTACAACTGCGTTGAACTGAACAACACCTGCGCTGAACGCTCCCCGATTCCTCACTGGAGCGGTGAACCCTTTCTGCTCTCTGTTTCTCAGCACCGGAAGAATAAGAACGTCTCTTTGCTTATCTCCGTTATGCACCGGCTGCTGCGGGCGGGCCCTCGAATTCCTTCGAACCTGAAACTGATTGTGATCGGCATTCCCGGACCTGAGACCCATCGCATTCATCGTCTTGTATCTGACCTTCAGCTCGATGAGCACGTGGTCTTTCTGAGGGGACTCGCCGAGCCGGACTTGCAATGGTGCTACAGACATTGCGAAGTGCTCGTAGCTCCGTCTAAAACTGAGGGATTTGGCCTGCCGGTAGCCGAGGCCCTGCTTGCCGGTTGCCGCGTCGTCTGCTCTGACATCCCGGCTTTCCGTGAAATCGATGAGGAGCATTGCCAGTTTGTGAGATTGGGAACGGACGCAGAGCAGAGATACGCGGATGCAATCATTGCCAGCCTTGATCGGCCTCCCTCGCCGCCACTGTCGTTTCCGCATTTTTCCGCCGAAGCGTTGGGCGCTGATTACGTCAATCTCTATCGTGAATTGTTGCCCCATTCGGCGCGCGTGCCCGGTCATCCAGTTCCTGGGCCTGTGCAGATGCAGGCGCCCGAAAGGTCGTCGTCATGACCCGGACGTTGGAGCGCGTTTCTGGAGAGCGGGACAGGCTTGCGGCTGTTGCCAAGCAAGGTGGGAGGCGGACTCGCGTACCTCACGCAAGCCGCGCTTGAGGGAGTGGATTCGACAGAAATCAGTGGCCCCTCGCTGCCCTGCGAGAGTGCGAAGGCGGACACCGAAACTAACCAATTCGGCAAGCGAATCTTCGATGTTTTTGTGTCTTCCGCCCTTCTTACGCTGCTTGCGCCTCTTTTCCTTCTGATCGCGTTACTCATCCGTATGAGTTCGCCCGGCCCTGCACTTTTCGTTCAAAAGCGTGCAGGCCTGAACGGAAGGCTCTTCAGAATGTATAAGTTCCGAACCATGCATTGTCACGCTCCAAGGTATGAATATTCTCCGAGGTCCCCGAATGATCTAAGAATTACAGGTTTAGGAAGACTGTTGAGACGAACCAGCCTCGATGAGCTTCCTCAGCTGCTCAATGTTCTCCTCGGCCAGATGTCGCTTGTCGGGCCTCGACCTGAAATGCCCTTCATCGTTCGCCGTTACAACGATCACCAACGGCAGCGTCTTCAGGTAATTCCTGGTATCACCGGTCTGTGGCAACTAAGCAGAGACAGGAATTACCCGATCCACGAGAATCTCCACCACGACCTTTCCTACATCCAGCATCGAACTATGTGTCTCGACGTGGCGATCCTGATGCACACACTGTTCTTTGCAATGCGTGGAGGAATATGACGCGGCATTCGCAAGCGACGCCTGACGTTCATCACGAATACGCAGCGATACTCGGCGTTGCAGTGTCTGCGGTGAACATGCGCGTGTCTATCGGGATAGCCGATCGATGGATCGCGGCGGGACGTCCTGGGTATGTGTGTGTCAGTGGTGTGCACGGCGTAATGGAGGCGCTGAGAGATCCGGCACTTAGGACGGTTCTGAATCGTGCAGTGCTGAACGTGCCGGATGGAATGCCGATGACATGGGTGGGAAGACTTCAGGGCCATGGCGAAATGGACCGCGTATTCGGTCCGGATTTTATGTCCGCACTGTGTGAGCTTTCACGCGAGAGAGGTTACCGACATTTCTTGTATGGCGGTCAACCGGGAGTCGTGCAAGAGCTTAAAGAAGTGCTGGAGTGGGAATTCCCGGGGTTGCAGGTTGTCGATGCATATACGCCACCTTTCAGATCACTGAACGCCGACGAAGAGCGAGAGTTTTTGGAGCGAGTCGAAATATCGAGACCACATATCATCTGGGTGGGGTTAAGCACTCCAAAGCAGGAGCATTTTATGGCGCGTCATGTTGATCGGCTGCGGGTGCCTTTGTTAGTCGGGGTGGGAGCCGCGTTCGACTACCACACTGGTCGTCTTCGCGACTGTGCCCCCTGGATCAAGCGAGCAGGACTGCAATGGTTGCATCGCTTATTCCAGATCCAAAGAGGCTGGGGCCTCGCTATCTCCGCAACAACCCTGCGTTCGTCTGGAAGATGGCTCTCCAGTTGTTGAAGCTCCGTCACTATTCGGTCACTCTTGGTTCACCTGCCCCCGAGCTAGCCATAAAGAGAGAGGTACGCCCATGAAGCCCGCCTGCATCACCCGAATTGCAACTGCGACGCCACCGCACGACGTGCATGCTGCCTTTATCGAATACGCCACTGGAATGGTCAAACAGCCAAGGGTGAAGAACGTCCTACGTCATATGGCGCAGCGGTCCGGCATCGACCACCGGTATTCATTCATTCAAGCCGAGATTGACGCAGGCCCGGAGGCCCTGGATGGCCATAAACTCTTCCGCGCAGGCGAGTTTCCATCGACATCACAACGCATGCAATTATTTGAGCGCTTCGCACCCCTTCTCCTCCGCTGCGCCTTAGAACGCCTGGCACTCAGCACTGAAGAGCGGCGCGATATTCGCCACGTGATTGTCACCTGCTGCACTGGCTTCTATGCCCCCGGGCTCGACTTCGCAGCACTGGAGTATCTGGATCTCGATCCAGGCACTGATCGCACACTGATTGGCTTCATGGGCTGTTACGCGGCCATCAACGGGCTCAAACTAGCGCGTCACATCATTCGATCTGAACCTGACGCAAACGTGCTCATGATCAACATAGAGCTATGCTCGTTACATTTTCAGGAGACGCAAGAGATTGAAAAGACCCTCTCATTCCTTCTGTTCGGGGATGGATGCTCCGCAAGTTTGATACAGGCTTCCGATCGGGGATTTGCGCTGGAAGCTTTTCAGGCATTCACGATACCCGCAGCACGTGATCTCATTCGATGGCGCATCAGCGACGAGCGGCTCGATATGGAGCTATCTGGAAAGGTCCCCGCGGAGCTGGGACATTTTCTTCAGTCTCGGATGGGAGAACTCAACCCAAACGACGTCACAGACCTGTGGGCGGTCCATCCGGGTGGCCGTTCGATTCTCGATGCAGATCGAATCCGGCCTCAGTTTGGCCCCCGATAAACTCGCCCCCTTCTCGCGCAGTCCTCAGCCGATTCGGCAATATGAGCTCAGCAACTGTGATGTTCGTGCTCTCAGACTTGATGCGCAGCGCGCAGCGAGGCCAGCGCGGATGTGCAATGTCGTTTGGACCTGGCCTCTCGGCCGAGACGATGAAATTCCATGTTCTCTAACTCAAGCGCATCTCCCGTCAGGCATAGCGCAAAGCCAGGCGTAATGGATTTTTCACGCCGCGCCTGTCTTCGGGAATTGATGGATGAACCGGCCACATATCAAGAGCTTCGCGAGTGCCTTCGCGATCTTGGCCACGTTAATCGGACAACGCTTGCCTATCGGCCGACTCTTGACTGGCTGCGGAAGCTAAACAAGGATGGCTCCGCGAGCCGACCACTTCACATCGTGGATGTTGGATCGGGTGGCGGAGATTTGCTTCGCATTGTCGAGCGATGGGCTGCGCGTAGAGGAATGAGCACGCGGCTTACGGGCATCGATCGCAATCCGCTTGCGACGCGGGCAGCTCGGAGTTACAGATTCCACGAGTTCCATTCACTGGCTCACAGGCGACATTTACGCGCTAAATCACGTTTCAGAACCCATCGACGTCGTCATAAGCTCACTTTTTACTCATCATCTGGACGACTCAGAGATCGTGAAGTTTGTCGCGTGGATGGAGATGGTTGCGAGACGCGGATGGTTCGTCAATGATTTGCTGCGCAGCCGATTCTCTCATTTCGGCTTCCGGATGCTCGCGCGCGCTGCGCAGTGGCACCGCTTCGTTCAACACGACGGGCCTGTTTCCATCCGCCGAGCTTTTCAACCCGACGACTGGACGCGCTATGTCGAAACGGCGGGATTGCCGTATGGCCTCGTGCACGTCGAAAGATATTGGCCAGGACGTTTGACAATATCCAGGATGAAACATTAGTGATACCCACGCTTTGCAGCGACGCGCTCGTTGTCGGAGGTGGTCCGGCTGGAGCCATTCTCGCGACCATTCTGGCAAAAGAGGGGCGTCAAACAATCCTCATTGAGCGGAGTAGAGAGGCTGAACACAAGGTGTGCGGGGAGTTCATCAGCCCCGAATGCCTGCCGTTTCTTCGGCGAGTTGATCTTGATCCTGAGCGGCTCGGGGCTCACACAATCCGCGCGGTGCGCGTGGCAGCACGCGATGTAATTGCCGAAGCATCGTTGCCTGTTCCGGCGCTTGCTCTCACCAGGCGGACGCTCGATGAAGAGCTACTTCGCCGTGCGCAGGGGACCGGTGTTCATGTGCTGCGCGGGTACGCAGCCAATCACCTGAAACCGATCGAGAATGACTCAGGTCAGAGAATTTGGCGAGCTGAAGTCATCGACCGCTCGAGGTCCTCATTTGCGCTTCTCGGCAAAGAGGCATTTCTCGCTACAGGGAAACATGACCTGCGCGGCTGGAGTCGTTCGACGAGCGCGGCCCATAACGACCTGGTGGCTCTGAAGATGTACTTCGCGCTCTCCCCACAACAGAAGACGGAATTGGACGGAAATGTAGAACTGATCCTTTACCCGGATGGCTACGCGGGCCTGCAACCAGTGGAACACGGCAGCGTAAATCTCTGTGCCTTGATTACACATGAGAAGTTTCGTCTTCTGGAAGGCCGGTGGGAGCGCCTTCTGGAGTACATGCAGAGCCAGTCTCCGCATCTGGAGAAGCGCCTCAGTGGGGCACGCGCAACGCTCAATCGTCCGCTGGCGATCTCCTCGATTCCTTATGGGTACTGCTGCGTGCCGATGCCCGAGGAGGTTGCCACGCCGTGGAGGATTGGAGATCAGGCTGCAGTGATTCCATCGTTCTGCGGCGACGGATTGGCTATCGCTCTTCACACCGCACACCGCGC
This sequence comes from uncultured Acidobacteriaceae bacterium, assembly GCA_963832465.1. Classification (GTDB taxonomy): domain Bacteria; phylum Acidobacteriota; class Terriglobia; order Terriglobales; family Acidobacteriaceae; genus Telmatobacter. The sequence goes on along the minus strand of CAWHUJ010000012.1, from coordinate 41,052 downwards.
GGCGCGACTCTATCTTGAAGGCTCCAACCCTGCGGTATTTCATGCAGAGGTTAGAAGACAGTTTCAGCGGCGTCTGTATTGGTCATCGATGCTGTCGCGGTTGCTGATTGCGAGACCCTCAATCAGCCATGCCGCGCGCTTATGGCCCGCAATCCTTTCGGAACTTTTTGCGGCTACTCGCGTGCCTGCTACCTCTCTTGCGAGTGCGGGAGCCGGGTCGGTGTCGGGTTTCGGGGATTAACACTTGCGGTCGCCTACCCTCATTCACGCACTCTTCTGGATTGCGCTCTTGCTCTGCGTCTCTTCACTTCAGGGACAAGATTCATCCTTATTTGGGGATTGGCGTGAACCGATGGGATCAATCATCCGCGTCGAGCATTGCGGTGCCGGCATTTGCTTACGGCTCGTCTTTATTCGGTCGGGGGCGCCTTCAACACTCGATATCCACAACCCGGATCCCACGTTGCGAAATCGCTCCCTGTGCAACCTGCAGATCGGTGAGGGATTTCATCTCAGCGACGCTAACCACGCAGTTGGAGGCAGATTGTACGACCCGAAATCAGGCGGGACCTACCACGGAACGATCACCTTAGAGAATAGCGAATTGAAGTTACATGGCTACATCGGCTATCCGATTTTCGGGAGGACGGAAGTTTGGAAGAGGGCCACTGAAGGCCACCCTGCGTGTGCGGTCGACGAGAACCGGTAGCTGTGTCCGAGGGAGTCGAATCTCGCACGTGCTCTGTCAGGACAATTTCGTGACAATCGGCTAACGACGGCATGACAACCCCGCTGCGCTGAAGCGTTACCGTGATTGTGCTGGCCATCGCTGGCCGGTATGAGCGGCAGTCCCATCCGCCCTCCCATGAGACTGCCGCCTTGGATTGAGATTGGACCTAGAGGATTCTCGATGAAGACAAGACTTATGCGGGTGGTTCTGGGCTTAGGCATTGCAGTTCTGGCTTCGTTTTCTACCCACCCAATTCATGCGCAGGCGACACCGAAGCAAATTGAAATCACCGCCAAGCGATTCGCTTTTACGCCAGACGCGATCACGTTGAAGAAGGGGCAACCCGTTGTTCTCATCGTTAAGAGCCTGGATGTGGCACACGGGCTGCGATTCCGTGAGTTGAATCTGAACGTAAAGGTCAACAAGGGGGGAACAGCGGAGCTCAAATTCACGCCCGCAAAGACCGGAGACTTCGTGGGTCAGTGCTCGGTGTTTTGCGGCTCAGGCCACGGCCGAATGATCCTGACCCTTCACGTGACTGACTAATGATGCATCGCTTCAACAGAATGATTGCCGCAGTTTGTCTGGTGGGACTTGCAGGATGTAAAGCCACACAGCCAAGTCGAATCGAGTCTAAAGCAGTCACCTTCGCTAAACATCACGCATTTGTAGGCAACAAGAAGCAGACAAATCCTTTGCCCTATACACCCGAGAACTGGCAAGACGGCAAGGAGGCGTTTTCGCATTACTGCGTTGCCTGCCACGGCATGGATGGACAGAACACCGGCGTTCCGTTTGTGGACCATATCTCCCCGCCAGTCCCCTCGCTTGCATCCGACGAAGTGCAAAGTTACACAGACGGCCAGCTGAAGTGGATCCTCGACAATGGAGTCTATCCCTCCGGAATGCCGGGATCAAAAGGCATACTGAGCGACGATGAACTCTGGTCGATCATCGTTTTCATACGGCATCTTCCACCAGCCGGAAGTCAGGGCGTTCCAGAAATGTATACGCGCTGAAGAAAGAGTGTGGGCGATGGTCACAGAGTGTGCAGAACAATATAAATGTCTCGATGATGTATCGGGAATTGGTTCGATCGTAGGATTCTATTTTGCCTTTCGTCTCGCCATTCCCATCCTGGCTATGAAGCTTGCAGGAATTGACCCGCAAGCCGGATCGGCCCTAAAGCTGGGGCTGGGCCTGATTCTCTTTGTCGCGGTGTGCTTTGTGTCAGTCGGAGCCTCTGCCGGAGATCGCAGATCGATTGACTCACGGCCGATTCGATGGGTATTTGTGTTCCTTGGATTTTCGGGCCTGAGCTTCTTATGGAGCGAAACGGCATCGTTGGCAGCTTCGATGGCGTATTGGAGTGGAACAGCTATCGACGTTGCTACAGTGCTCCTGCTGCTTCGGCGAGGAGAAGCTTCGAAGGTCTCCGCGTCAATCATGAGTGGCTTTATTTGGGCCGCTTGCGGCATCGCTGTCATTGCATGGTCGATGCCAACTCAATACGATCTTCGGTTGGGCGACGAAGTCTTTTTCAACGCAAATTCGATTTGCAACGTCTGCGTATTCGCAGTGTTTTTTATGCAATACCTCATGCGGCAAGGGCGCGCGAAGTCGTGGATCATAATGCTGCTTTTGATGCTCACCATTATCCGCACCTTGAGCAAGACTACGATTGCCGCCTTCCTGGTGTGCGAAGCGTTTTTCTTGATTCGCGATCGCTCGATGAGCCGCAAAAGCAAATTGCTGATTTTTTTCGCGGCCGTTGCGGTGCTCCTGACATTCTGGGGGTTATTCGAGGCTTATTACAACTTCTATACGACGAGCGGGAATCAAGCCGAAACTCTTACCGGCCGCACTGCAATTTGGGCCTACGTACTAGACTCCGTCGCGGAGCGCCCTTGGATCGGACATGGATTTGATTCCATGTGGAATGTGGCGCCAATATTTGGAACATTTGAAGCCCGTCACGCAGAAAATGAGATCTTGGAACAGCTATATTCGTACGGACTCGTAGGAGTCGTGATGCTGTTTGGCATCTATGGCAGTCTGCACCGCAATATTCGCCGCCTGGCGCCAACGGAATGGAAGCCGATCGGTCTAAGCATGATACTGTTTGTAGTTATTCGTGGATTCGCTGAGGCGGAACCATTCGATTTGCTTCTCCCCCTATGGGTAGTCGTGATGTTTGCGTATCTACTGGAGAAGGCCCGAATAAAGTCGCAGGCTACTGAATTTGCGGCGTTTGCTCCTAATTCTTAGTGGGCGCTCGGTACTGGTTCGTGCCAGGTAACCCGGACCTTGAATTGTCACCCGATTGTCATTTATTGGCCTCGAGAATGGCGATGGTGCTTTGGATCGACCAGAATTGAAGAGGAGGATCTCCAAGTATGGTCATCGACATGAATTGGGTGGAAGGCGAAGCGGAACTGGAGACGGCATCTTCACCGACCCTCGGCACAATTCTCGTCATCGAAGACGATCCGCGCATGCAAAAGGTTCTTCGCAGGATCTTCGCAGATGAGCGTTATGCGGTGGCCGTCGCGGGCGATGGCCAAGCCGGTCTGGATCTGTTTCAGCGTCAGCGGCCACTAGCGGTCATTCTTGACTTGGTTCTTCCGGGGATCTCTGGCCGGGAGCTCTGCCAGACTTTCAAGAGGATCTCAAGCGCGACGCCTGTGATCGTACTCAGTGCTATCAGCGAGGTTGCAGACAAAGTCCTGCTTCTGGAATTGGGCGCGGATGACTATGTGACCAAGCCTTATAGTCCACGCGAGCTTATGGCCCGCGTGCAAGCAGCGATTCGCAGGCAGCGTAAACCCCGCCATCCAAGCACGTTTCGCTTTGCCGAATGCGAACTTGACTTCGATAGCATGAGCGCAAGAAGAGGCGGAATTCCTGTAGTCCTCACGGCTCATGAATTCAAGCTTTTGAAATTCTTTACAGAGAACGTGGATCGCGTCCTGACACGGGAGCTCTTGCTGAATGAGGTTTGGGGATACAACGCATACCCCACTACACGGACAGTTGATAACCAGATATTGAAGCTGCGCCAAAAGCTCGAACCAGATCCGACAAACCCGAAGCATCTGCTTACAATTTATGGTGCAGGGTACAAATTTGTCCCATGACGCACAAGCCGACCACTCTCACGATCTCCAGAGACCTTTGCAAGCGATAATGGCCGACCGAAAGCGCGGCGTTCCAACCTATGTTCTGCTTGTTCTGGCAATGGCCTTGGTCACCGTCATTGTCACCGCACTTTTTCTCGTATTGCTACGCCATCGGCTGCACGTCCAAGTGACAAACGACCTGTCACAGGATCTGAAGCACTCGGTTATTACTTTCGAAAACCTTCAGGCCGAACGACTGGCCGCTCTCGATCGCGAAAATGCGCTTCTTGCCGAGCTGCCGACGCTTAAGGCGTTGATGACGAGTGGCGACGACCTCACAGTTCAGGACGGAGCGGTCGAATTCTGGCAACTTAGCGGAACTGATTTGTTTGCGCTTGCCGATGCGACCGGACGAATCGTCGCCGTCTATGCAAAGAATGCCCCGCCCGGATCCTCGTTACGCGACGCACTGCATAATCTTCTGTTGTTTCAAAGCAAGCATTACTTACTCGATGGCAGGTCTTTGTATGCCTGCTCCCTCCGGCCGCTTTACTTCGGCAACGACCGGAATGGCACATTGCTTGGCTATGTCATCAGTGGCGTGTCAATCGAGCGTACTGTACGGCAGATCAGCCAGCCGACAGGTGTAGAGGCAACATTTCTCAGTCAGGGTAACGTAGTCGCTACGACGCTCTCGACGCTCGCGCAGACTAGCCTGTCTGACCCGCTCCTGCTCTCATCCACGCCCCAGGCTCCTTCCCAGGTAAAGATCGGAAACACAAGGTTCCTTGCGGCCACTGAAGAGCTCTCTGCCAGCGCCACTTCGCCATTGCAGCTTGTGCTGTTGAAGTCCTTCGAGCCGGAAGAATATCGCATCGGTCGCACGGATCGGATGGTGTTGAGCACTGGCCTGTTCGCGCTGTTATGTGGCACGGCTCTCATGATGGCCGTTGCCCGTTTATTAACACGGCCGCTCGAGGAGCTTTCCAGGAGCGTTCGCGCATTCGGAATGGGCGACAGCCGATATCGCATACCTGCTCACGGAACCCAGGAGGTTCGTCAGCTGAGCGAAGCATTTGCGAGCATGCGCGATGAGATTCAGCAAAAGAATCAGGCGCTTCTTGAATCCGAACGCCTTGCCACCATCGGACGCATGGCGAACTCGGTCTCCCACGACCTCAGGCATTATCTTGCGGCGGTCTATGCCAATTCGGAGTTCCTTGCCTCTGGCCGGCTCTCGGAAGCGGAGCGCAACGAAATCTTTGGTGAAATTCGCTCCGCTGTGCTCGGGACCACAGACATGATCGAATCATTGCTGGTCTTCAGCCGAACCGGAGCGAGCCTGCGCAGATCACCGGAAGTGACTACAACGCTGATCGACCGGGCAATCGCCCTACTCCGAACGCATCCCGATTTCGAAGGTGTAGCGCTCACAACACAGTTCTGTGCACCTCCAGATTCAACAGCAAATGTCGACGGGAAACAGATCGAGCGCGCGGTCTACAATCTCCTGCTGAACGCCTGTCAGGCGGCGCGAAATGGCGAGCAGCATGCCTCCGTCATTGTGAGATTGGAGGCACAGGGACAGGACCTGCTGATCAGCGTCACTGACAATGGTCCGGGCATTCCCGAAAGCATTCGCAATAGCCTCTTTGAACCGTTTGTGAGCGAGGGCAAGCAGAAAGGAACTGGCCTCGGCCTCACCTTGGCCCACCGTATCGCGCTTGAGCACGGTGGAGAAGTGGCGCTTCTTAGCAGTCATCCCGGGGAAACGGTGTTCCGAATGCGAGTAGCCCGCGAGGCTCATGCCCAGAAAGTGGCTGCCGACTCGTCACCATCGTCCCATGATCAGGTCGACGCACATGAAAAGGCATGGACATAAGCAAATTGGTATCGAGCTTTGCAGGACGCGCTCTCGCGCCCGGCAATCGGTGTTATCCCTGGCTATGCTCGCTGCGGCGGCGCCGGTACTCTCGGCGCATGCAGGCACCCCCTCCGACCTGCTGCAGAAAATGCAGCAGTTGACAGACAGCATGACGCGCGTGCAGGGCCAGATTCAGGAGTCACAGCGTCAGCTGGACGAGATGCGACAGCAACTTCAGCTTCTTCAAGAGCAGATAACTCAAACTCAATTGAAGCCCCAGCTGCAGTCCACCCCGGACACTGCCCCGAGCACCTCGTCGCCGCCTTCCTCGCAGACCGCCCCGGAAACTGCCAAGGCAGTTGACCAGGATCTTCGCGAGCGCCAGGCCGTTCTCGAGTCTCAGATTGAGACTCACGAACAGTCCAAAGTAGAGAGCGAGTCGAAGTATCCGGTCAAAGTGACTGGCCTGATACTCTTCAACGGATTCGTCAACACGAGCGCTGTAGACATACCGTCCACGCCAACCGTGGCAGTGCCGGGTCCCGGTAGTACAGGCGCCACGGTCAGCCAAACAATACTTGGCATCAACGCATTTGGCCCGCATCTCTTTGGCGCTTCCAGTTATGCTGACCTGAGAGTCGACTTCGCCGGCAACCCGCAGAGCAGTGGCACTGCTACGTATACCGGTTTTTACAGCGGCAATCCCACGCTCCTGCGTCTGCGGACGGCCCACGCCGAATTGCAATGGAAGCGTACGGAAGCATTCTTCTCGTTGGACCAGCCGCTCGTCAGCCCTGACTCACCAACCTCGTTGGCCGCTGTGGCCGAGCCTGCACTCGCGTGGTCAGGCAATCTTTGGACATGGAACCCTCAGGTGGGCGTAACGCAGGATCTTCCAGCATCCCGGGCTGGAATTCTTCGTCTTCAAGGCGCGTTGATCTATGTCGGCGATCCACCTCTTTCTCAGCCGGCCTCACTATCCTCTGCGGGATCTATTTCTCCCACCACCGCGGAGTTAAGTCGCTGGCCAGGCGCAGAAGCCCGCATTGCCATCGTGGGTTCAGGCTCAGGGCCTCAGGAGACCGGTAACCATCTTGGCGTAGGTGGCTATTTCGCTCCGCACAGCAGCGCATTCGCCGGGACATACGATTCCTGGGCTGCTACTCTCGACACCCGCTTGCTGCTGCCCAGACGTTTTGAAATTACCGGAAGCTTCTATCGAGGTCTGGCGCTTGGCGGCCTGGGAGGCGGAGCTTTCAAAGATTTCGCTTATCGAATAGATCCGGATACGAACGAGTATTATTCGCAGCCCCTGAATGATGTTGGTGGTTGGTCGCAATTGAAGGAAAAGCTCAACGAAAAGATTGAATTTAACGCGGCCCTTGGCATGGACAACGTTTTCGCCAGCGATTTGCGGCCCTACGCGGCCTCTGGTGGAAGCATCTATCGAAATCTCGCGAGAAACCACACCTATAGCGCGAACGCGATCTACAGTCCCAGCGCGTATCTGCTCTTCTCGATCGAATATCGGCGTCTGCAAAGCTTCCCCATCAATGGGCCAGCATCCGAATCCAACGTAATCGGCCTCGCGGCAGGATATAAGTTTTGATGACAAAGCGGAATCTCAGCATCTGGCTCCTGGGGAGCCTCAGCGCGTTCGGTCTGATCTCAGCCACTGGACACGCCCAGCGGCCGGCGTCTTCAGATTCGCAGGGAGATTTACGCCTTCAAATTGCTTCGTCTGTGCCAGGCAAACATCGACATGTTCCCGCCGTCGTCTGGTTGGAGGCACTCGCAGGAACTCTTTCCCTGCCCTTCGCCGGCAAAGAGAATTACACCCTTGAGCAGAAGAACCGAACTTTTATTCCTCACTTTCAAGTGATCCCCGTCGGAAGTTCCGTAAACTTTCCCAACGCGGATCCCTTCTTCCATAACGTCTTTTCGCTCTTCAACGGCAGACGGTTCGATCTGGGGCTATATGAAGCCGGATCCAGCAAATCGGTGACATTTTCCCGCGAGGGTGTTTCCTACATCTTCTGTAATATCCACCCGGAGATGAGTGCAGTCGTAATCAGCATTTCAACTCCGTTGTACGCACTTGCGAATGCCAACGAGTCCATCACTCTTCGCGGTATTCCGCCGGGCGACTACAAGATGGAGATATGGGTCGAGGGGGTACCTCAATCCATCCTCGAAAGCCTCTCCAGGAACATTCATATTCAAGCGGGTACAACCAATCTTGGCGAGCTGAGGGTCCCCATCACGGCTTCAGAGAGTCCGCACACCAATATGTTTGGCCACCCGTATGATCAAGTGCCAAAATCCCCTTATTAGCTCGTGACTTTCGAATAACAATCGGGTGACAACCGCGCCTCTCCTCTTCAGTAGATTACTAGTCATCGCTAGCTCGCATCTTCGGCTGGGCGGGACAGGTTATGGATAAGCGTGCACAACGAGCTGTTATTTGTGGGGCAGGAGGTTTCGTCGGGGGACACCTGATCAAAGGCCTGACGAAGAGCGGTGTCCAGGTGATCCGCGCGGTCGATATCAAACCATTGGAGCAGTGGCATCAGAAGGCAGACGACATCGAAAGTCTTTCGCTCGATCTCAGGGACCTTCGCAACTGTCTTGTGGCCGCGGAAGGCGCTACCCATATCTATCAGCTGGCTGCAGACATGGGCGGGATGGGATTCATCGAGAAGAACAAAGCCCTTTGCATGCTGAACGTGCTGGTGAATACCAATATGCTGATGGCTTCTAAAGCAGTAGGTGTTAATCGATATTTCTTTGCATCTTCGGCATGTGTATATAACGCAGAGAAACAAACCAGTGCCGATGCAACGGCTCTTAAGGAGTCAGACGCCTATCCCGCCCTGCCTGAAGACGGCTATGGATGGGAGAAGCTCTTCAGCGAACGGATGTGCCGACACTTCGCAGAGGATTTTGGACTCGTTTGCCGTGTAGCGCGTTATCACAATGTGTACGGACCGCATGGCACCTGGAGCGGCGGACGCGAAAAGGCTCCTGCCGCGATCTGCCGAAAAGTCATTGAGGCAAAATTGTCGGGTTCTGGGACTATCCAAATCTGGGGAACAGGCGAACAGACTCGCAGTTTCATGTACATCGACGACTGCATCATGGGCACCCAAATGATTATGGACAGCGACATTCACGAACCAATCAATCTTGGTTCAAGCGAACTGGTTACCATTAATCAATTGGTTGATCTCACAGAAAAGATCGCCGGAATCAGGCTAGAGCGCATTTATGACCTGAATGCCCCCAAAGGCGTCAATGGTCGCAACAGCGATAACTCGATGATTCTCCGGAGTCTCAAGTGGCAGCCGTCCATTCGTCTTCGTGACGGCCTTGAAAAGACCTATCACTGGATTGAGAGCGAAATGATCAGAAGCGCGAACGCAGAAGTGAGAGATATCGCTAAGCAGAAGCACAATGCCTCGTCCCTGTCGCAACTCTCATCGCGATGCAACGGAGGGGATGACTCGTACAGGAACAGGAGTCGTGCAACTTGCGTTCCCGGAAACTGAGCGAATTGTTATCAGTGGCGCCCAGCTGACCTTCGTCGGCCGAGCGTCACTGCATGAAGCCAGACGATCTGCCAGGCGCTACGCGGCTGATGGTCGCTTGACGGGTGCTTCCTGTTTCGCAAAGCCCTCTTTCCTGCCACCCTCCAGGAATTGTCGCTCTTCCAGACGCCCGAAGAGCTCAATCACTTTTGCGATGAGGCCGGTCCATCCGGTTTGGTGGCTGGCGCCTAGACCCGCACCGTTATCGCCATGGAAGTACTCGAAGAAGAGGAGATAATCCTTCCAGTTTGGATCTGTCTGGAACTTCTCGGTGCCTCCGTATACGGGCCGCCTGCCCCATTTGTCCCGCAGAAAAATTGCTGACAGACGGTTGGAAATCTCTCGCGCCACCTCGAACAGGTTCATCATCTTGCCCGAGCCGGTAGGGCACTCAATCTGGAAGCGATCGCCGTAGTAGAGGTAGTACGACAAGAGGGCACGGATCAACAGCACATTGACCGGCATCCAGATTGGCCCACGCCAATTGGAGTTGCCGCCGAACATCCCCGTGTCTGACTCAGCGGGCAAATAGTTCACGCGGTAGTCCTGTCCTCCCGTTTGAAAGACGTACGGATGATCTTCGTGGAATTTGGAGAGTGCTCGAATGCCGTAAGGGCTGAGGAACTCGTTCTCGTCCAGCATCCGCGAAAGGATGCGGCGAAGTCTGTCCTCGTTAACAAGCGCAATGATGCCCCGCTCCCCATAACCATAATGACCCGGGCCTGTTGCATGAATGCTCTTGAGCAGTTCGGGTCTGCGTTCCATGAGAGCGCGTAAAGTTTCCAACGCTCGGGGCACCCGTTCGCGTTGCCACGGTTCGACTACAGAAGCTGCGCATATCGGCAACAGACCTACCATCGAGCGCACCTTGAGCCGCGTGGAACCACCATCAGGAAGCCGAAGCACGTCGTAGTAGAAACCGTCCTCCTCGTCCCACATCCCCGCCGGACCCACATGATTCATCGCATTCGCGATCCAAACGAAGTGTTCGGCAAACTTTACAGCCATGGGTTCGTAGTCACTATCGATTGATGCCAATTCGACCGCCATTTCCAGCATGTTCTGTGAGAAAAGCGAGACCCAGGCGGTACCGTCAGCCTGCTCAAGGTAACCACCCGTCGGCAGCGGAGAACTGCGATCGAAGACGCCGATGTTGTCTAATCCAAGAAAGCCTCCTTCAAACAGATTCTTGCCCGAACGATCTTTGCGATTGACCCACCAACTGAAGTTGAGCATTAGTTTCGCAAAGGAGCGTTTGAGAAAATCGATATCGCCCTCGCCGCCACGCAGCGCCTGTTCGGTGCGATACAAAAAAATCGTCGCCCAGGCATGTACAGGTGGATTGACGTCGCTGAAATTCCACTCATATGCCGGAATCTGGCCGGTTGGGTGCAGGTAGAACGATTCAAGCATGAGCTCAAGTTGTTGCTTGGCGAAATCCGTATCGACTGTGCTCAGCGCGATCGTGTGAAACGCCAGGTCCCAGGCTGCATACCATGGATATTCCCACTTGTCCGGCATCGAGATGACCTGCCTGTTGAGCATGTGGGACCATTCGCTGTTACGCATACTGCGCCCGCCAGGAATTGTTGGATCGACGCCATGTTCTTCAAGCCACTTGTCGACATCGAAGAAGAAGAACTGCTTCGACCAAAGCATGCCGGCAAGCGCTTGTCGCATCACGAGTGCCTCATCGGCGCTAAGGCGCGTCGGAGTGATGGACTTATAAAACTCGTCTGCTTCCGCCTTTCTGGCATCGATGGTGTTGCTGAAACTCTTGGTCGCATCGCCGATCGCATCAGGCGCAAGATTACTTAGCCGCACGCGAACGGTCGTAGTTTTTCCCGCACCAACGTTCAATTCATAGTGCGCGGCACACTTCGTTCCCGTTCGCTCTGGGTTGATGGCGCTCTTTTCGCCCTGAACCACGTAATCGTTGATACCGTCTTTCACATAGGACGAAGCATTTTGTCCGGAGAAGAGACGAGCGTTATTGGTCTCGTTTTCAGTGAACAACAACGGAACGTCTCCATCACAATACAGATACCTATCGCCAAGTTCAGTGTGAGACGCTTCGACGATTGACACCCCCTTCTTGCCGGAGATCTGCTTGAGCGAAGGCTTTGGCGTGTCGGCCCAGAAGCTCCACGTATTGCGAAACCAGAGTGTGGGCAAGACATGTAATGTGGCTGATTCGGGTCCGCGATTAGTCACACTGATTTGGATAAAGATATCTTCGGGATCCTGCTTCGCATATTCAACGAAAACGTCAAAGTAGCGGTCTTCGTTGAAGACTCCTGTATCCAGAAGCTCGTACTCAAAGTCATTACGAGTGCGTTCCCGGTTGGTTTCAATCAGATTGAGATATGGATAGGCGGCTTGCGGGTATTTGTAGAGATACTTCATGTATGAATGAGTCGGCGTGCTGTCCACGTAGAAGTAGTATTCCTTCACATCTTCGCCATGGTTGGCCTCGCTATTCGTCAGGCCAAACGCACGTTCTTTCAGGATTGCGTCTTTGCCGTTCCAAAGCGTCAGGCTGAAGCAGAGAAACTGCTTATCGTCACTAATACCGGCCAGTCCATCTTCGCCCCAGTGATAGGCTCGCGACCGGGCTTGGTCGTGAGAGAAGTAGTCCCATGCGTCCCCACCCGGGCTGTAATCCTCGCGGACTGTACCCCACTGGCGTTCGCTCAGGTAGGGCCCCCACTTTCTCCACGGCGTTTTGGCGTTACGGGCATCTTTCAGTCTTATAGCTTCCTGATTTTGCGGCATTTCGCACCTCATTAATCCGCGACAATTAACTTCGCAGTACTGTTTCCACACATTCCATAGATTTCGCCGGAAAGGCAGGCGCCAACGGAGTATTTGAAGCAACCTGGTTTCTTGGCGACTACGGTCACCGACTTATCCGAGCCACCAATAATGTCGTCCGCATCGAATGGTGTGTTCGGCCCCATGTCAACGACGAAGCCCTGATGTTTTGTCTCGCTCTTCCAGACCACAGATGTGCCAGTTTTGACGCAGAAGGGCGCATTTCCCTTCGCGCCCGGAATACTGGGCGTCGCAGAAGCGGCATCCGAAGTACGCTTCACATCAACCGAGCAGGGTTGCGATGCCGATCCACAAGTGTTCGCGGCATTACACATCGCTGCCGGATCAGGCTCGGAACACAGGTATTTGTCTTTCTTGCTCTGTGCTTGAGCCGCTTCATCATTCGCCAAGAGAACGAGTAGCAACCCAATTGAAGTGCACCCCATCACGAAGAGCCGGTTGATAGTCATAATCCCTCTCTTTGCAACTGTGAACGTTAGTTGACGCCTGGTGTGCCCTTCCAATCGATGATGTCCCGCAGGTCCCAGGCATTCTGATTGAGATCCCACTGGAGCTTGCCTTCCTTGTCCATAACGAGTTGAGCAGCAGGAAACAGCTTCCCTGTGCTCTTGCTCTTATCCGTATCGTTCAGTTCCAGCACTCCTGCGGTCAGATTGAAAGACATCGTTTGGCTGTCCGTCCACGCTTCGCCAAATCTGATCTGTCGATTCGTGACGAAGGTGATCTCTCGCCCGGTCGATGTGTGAGTCATCTTGATATAAGCGCAATCAAAGCCGAGCGTGCCGGTGATCTCGACGTGGCCCACTGCTTTCATCTTCTGCAGTGCAGTCACAAGGCCGTTATTCTGCCCCTTTAAGAATGCCTGCTTCAGAAGCACAGCGTCTGCCGGTGTCGAGAATTCGTAGATATTCAGAGTCACGCCGATGTTCTCGCCCAATTGCGTGCTCGTACCAAAAGCCTGTGCATCGATCGTTTCGTTCTTGTCTCTTGCGAGAACCGGTGTATTGCCGGCAAGCATTAGTCCCGCGACAACCGCACCTAATGCGATTGAGTTCAGGATTCGCCCGTGCTTATGCATGGTCTTTGCTCCTCTCCGGTAAATCATTTAGTAGCAGCCCCTCTACTGAACGGGAACCCAGGTCCTATCGGGATTGAACTCGGCCATTGTCGACGCAATCTCATTTGTCGTTTTTCCCAGATCTTTCTGATACATCGCGCCGTTCTGATCGAGAATGAAGGTCATGATGCCTGAATCTCCGTATTGGGACGGATAAGCAACGAGCGCAAATCCACCGGTCATCTTTCCATTGACAATGTAGCTCTTGGCGCCACCTTTGGCGTCTGGTCCCTGTTTGTCCAACATGGAAAAGTAGTAGCCGTTAAACGGTAGGTGCTGATCGGGCCGAACCTTATACCCTTCGGCGGTGGCGTATGCGACAAGCGGCCCGAGCGGGCTGCGTGCAGAGCCCTCCTGCAGAGAGTTCCAATACAGGCCATCCTGCTGGCCAGGATCGCTGATGAACTTCTGCGCAAATTGTTTGACGCCGCCGTGACTTTGAGAAAAGTACTCATCCTGCGCGTCGACAATCGCTGCACTGGTAACGATGGTGGCGATCTCATTGCGCCCGATGCGGCGCGACAGAATCTCATCTTTGCCAGCTGCGACGTCAAAGTACCACTGCCCAGAGGCGTTCTTCATGAGTGGAATCGGAAAGGCCTGATTGTCGGCTCCTACGAGCAATAACTCGCTGTGGTCATCCAGCTTCCGCCAGCGATTCATCACTTGATACGCTTGCGAAAATCCAACGAGAGAAGCCTTATCCTCAACTGCATTGCCGCTGGAGAGGATATCGGTCGAATTGGCGCCAAAGATCCGCTTGAGCTCGCTCAGATCTTGCGACCCTGCGGCATTCACCAGCGCGCGCCCGGCATCGTCCGGTGAAGAGAAGGTCGCAGGTCCGCCTTGGGCGGTCGGTTCTTGCTGCCCGTGACAACCAGTTATCGATAGCAGTATCGCAACACCCGCGCACAGGAAGAGATTTCGCGAAGTTGACTTTGCGCGATGGCCGAGAAAGTTGATCATCTTCAACCCTCCAATCTCTTTACTCAACGGCGGAACCCGCCGCCATGAAATCCTCCGCCACCCCAACCTCCCCCACCTCCGCGACTGCCCCAGCCTCGCGAACTGGACATGCGTGAACCCCAGCCTCCGCTTCCGGAACCGCTATGGCTGCCGAAGCCGCTGAAAGCAGAGCTTCGATCGCCGGTATCTTTCGATCCCCAGCCGCGCGCATCCTCGGAACTCGTAGTTGGCTTTTGGACGTTATTCCAGTTTCCGTTTGTGTCCTTCTGCCACCCACTCCCTGTGTCTCTGTAGGCGTTGCCGTCGGCTGTCGCGTAATGATTTCCGTTTGAAGATTCAGCGGTTCCGATCGTCCCACCCGGCCCTGAAGCATGTTGCGTATCCACTGTCTGACCGTCTCTCGAGAAGGTCGAAGCTCCGGCATTGCCATAAGCGTTGGAGGCCTGACGAGTGGCGCCGTAGGCTCCGGTGGATGGGTTATACGCCTGACCGGCAGCTCGGTTGCCATAGGGTGTCGAAGTTGTTGCGCCGCGTGCGAATGTGCCCGTGGAAGGGTTGTACCCGGAACCCCAGTGCGCACTGCCGTAGGGGCCGTAAGCTGCCCCATGGGAGCCGTAGTAGCCACCATGCCACGCGGCGTTTCCGTAATACGCGCCTCCGTGGTAATACACACCACCTCCGTACCAATCGCAATGCCAACTGCTCCATCCCCAGGCGCAGCACCCGCCGCTCATCATTGCTCCGATCGCGATTCCGGCACCAAACGAAATCATGCTGGTTGCAACCAGGTCGGCGGTGCTGTAGCCCGGCGGAATGTAAGGAACTCCATAAATCACCGTTGGGTTGTACGCTGGCACGTACACGATTTGAGGGTTTGCCGGCTGAATGATGATTGTTTGGTTTCCGTTCTGGGTTTCTGTCTTCACCGTTTGCTGCGACGACGTCTTGAGATTGCCAGCGGCCTGAGCCTGTTTGCGCAACTTTTGAATGGCGGCCATTACCTCGGACTGCTGAGTGTGGTAAGCCTCGCCCAGCTGCGAGGTCCAGACAAGGCTGTCCGCCATCTTGCTCAATACAGTCGGGAACTGCGTTAAGGCCTTCACACTTGGGTTCCATGACTGTTTGTCAACCGCTTGCATCAGTGCGTTACCGGTCAGGCTCTTGTTCTGCTGCAACCAGTTTTCTGCGACGGCGATTTGATCAGGGAATGTTGCTGCGCCAAGGATCTGGGCCACGAGTTGATCGGGATAAAGTGCGATTGGGGAAACGAGCGAATCCAATTCTTCCGCGCTCATAGGCGCCCCTTGCCCCGAGTACGAGGAAGTGCTCTCCGGCGCGGACTGCGCCTGTGCGCTCTGCGACCAACCACTTCCATCCGGCATCGTGGCTGGGACAAGCATCACGCTCAAGAGACACGCGAGAGTTCTCTCCAGCCTCGCGAATACCCGCTCCATAAGATCCTCCCCGTACACACGACCGAGATAGCCAGTAGCTATCTAGAACTTCAGCACGATGCCGCCGTTGTAGCGGAAGTTGTTCTGATTGTTCGTACTCGTCAGCGGGTTCGTATACCGAGTGAGCACGTAGTCAACTTCGCCAAGTCGAATCGCTACGTGGTGTGAAACCGAGACATCAACTCCACCGCCCGCAGCCATGGTGAATGGATGCTGGCTCGGCGTAGAGATTGATCCTCCGTTGGCGTTGATCTCGTTCGTCATGTTGATGTACGCATTGGTATATGACCCGCCGAAGAGGACTTCTCCGAACGGCTTGATCACCGGCAGCGGAATCCGAAGCACAGGACCGAACAGATAGGTGACCATGTTGCCTTGAGTGGTATAGGTGCCGGCGGGAATAGTGCCGCGTCCCGGAATGACCACCGGCGTCGTATATGTCCTTGTGAAAGTAGTGCTCGCATACCCCATGAAATCGGCCTTGACGCCGAAGATTTTAAGAAAATAGAGGTCAGCGCCTCCGCCACCGCCATTGAAGCTGCGGCTATCAAGACCGCTTATTGTGGGGCTAAAATGCAGGTAAGAATACACCCCATAGACGTCAGCCCGTTGGGCCCAAGCGGAAGCACTCGCGAGCAAAACCACCCCGAGAACGATGGATTTCGCGGTCTTCATTTCATTTCCTCCTTCTTGCCGACTTTTTGCTGAGCACTCTATGGCCCCCGCGAGATTCGGACGCTGAGGGCGCATCAGGCACCGATGACTTGTTCCCGTCGAAAAGCGATGCTTGACTTCACACCCTCGAAGGCTAGCGCGAGCCTTTGATCGCTAACACTGTCCCTTGCGACAGTTCTCCGCCACATTTTTTGAAGTTAGAGCACGAACGATCTCGAGATATATTTGCGACCCGCCAAAACCTCGCAGATGGCGGGAACGAGATCAGTGGTAACGTCAGACTTGGCTACATAACCAGAAGCTCCGACGGCAAATGCTGCATCGAGGAAATCCTGGTCCTCGTGCACGGTGAGGAACACAACTTTGGTACGAATGGCGGAGTTCAAACGGGACACCGCTTGCAATCCGTCAAGCAAGGGCATCGAAATATCAATCAACAAGACATCGGGATCAAGACGCTGCACCTCGGCGACTGCGTCCCAGCCATTGGTGACCGAGCCGACGATGTCAAAGTTCTCGCCCAGGACTGCGCGGACACGAACCAGAATCGGCTCATTATCGTCGGCAAGTAGCACCCTGACTTTGCCCATGGATTCACGCGCTCTCTGGACATATCCAATAGCATTGTTCTTCACATGAACTGGGCCGCCAACTGTCGCTTGCGACAGTGATCGCCCAAACCAGCTGTTGCGAACAATCGAGCTAGAGATGCGCACCTCGAATAAGTGCTGGCTCTCTTTGGCGCCCGCTTCTTATCTGCACAACGCTTGCTCATGGATCCAGCCCAGAACCCGGCTTGGCAAAAACTGTCGCTAGGGACAGTTCACGCGCTCGAATGCGTGGCCTATAACCGGAAGGTTCCCAACAGGAGTGTGTACGAGCACTCCAATGGGTAGAGGAGGTTGCAGTGTCTCAAAAATCTCGCAATGGCCTAATAACGACGATTGCTATCAGCTTTGTCCTTGCCCTGTCTGTGTCCTTCGCGACCGCACAAGACGTAAAAACAAATGCCATGCCGGGAGTGAATTTCTCGCAGTTTCACACATACAAGTGGGTCGAGATCAGCGGAGGCTCTCACCCCAACCAGATCGCCGACCAGGAGATCAAACAATCGGTCGACTCACAATTGGCTGCGAAGGGCCTGACCAAGGTTGATGGTGACAAGGCCGACCTTTACGTGGGCTATCAGGTCGCGGTCGACCAGGAGAAGCAATGGAATGCCTACGGAATGGGCGGCGGTTGGCGTCTTGGTGGCGGAATGGCAACGGCGACGCAATCCACAATAAATGTCGGCTCACTAGTTCTCGACATGTATGATCCGTCGACCAAGCAGCTTGTGTGGACTGGAACCGCAACTAAGGCAGTTGATCCCAGCTCCAAACAATCCAAGAACGAAGAGCGGCTGAACAAAGCGATGGAAAAGCTTTTAAAGAACTTCCCTCCGAAACAGTAAGCGGACCAGGCGCAGGAGAGTTTAGTGAGCACAGGAGCCAGGTTTTTCCTTTGCCTCGCATTGCTTGCTACGGGAGTCGGAGCGCCACTGTGGGCGAGCGATGGGGACGACAAAGATAACTACCGTTTCCGAGTCGAAGGAGACTGGTGGTTTGCTCATCCGCAAGGCGATTTTGGCGCGAGAAGCAGCAACAGCTACATCAATTTCAATGAGGATTTCCATTTCGGTGACTACTCGACCTTCACCGGCAAGATCGACTGGCGCTTCAAATGGAAACACCACTTCCTTTTTGATGCTATTCCCTTCAGCGTATCGCGAACGGTGAACGCTAATCGGACGATCCAGTTTCAAGGAGTGACGTACGACGTAGGCACGCAGGTTACGACGAAGCTGAGAAATCTCGCCTTCTCGCCCGGATATCAATACGACTTTCTGCGACGTAACTGGGGATACGTCGGTGTCCGGGTTAACTTCAGTCTGATTGACACCAAGGCCACGCTCGAAGGAATGGGACTTGTGAATGGCCAGTTGGCGCAGAGGAGTGCATCGCGATCCCTCTTGGCGCCGCTTCCCTCCTTTGGTCCAGTGTTCCGCGTGTATCCGCTGCCAAACTCAAATCGCCTCTCCCTCGAGGGCTCGGCGACGGGGATGTATTTCTTCGGTTATGGCAGCCTGATCACCGCGCAGGGGAGCCTTGGCATTGGCATCACGCACGGTCTTGCATTTCGCGCTGGCTACCAGATGGGCAATCGCCTGAGCGTTCATGGAGCCAGCAACCAGATCGGCCTGCGCATGACGACAACCGGACCCTCAGCGGGACTTGAGTATTCCTGGGGACAGGCTCCCCAGGAAAAGCTTCACGAACACATCACTCCTAAGCCCAGCAACTGGCATGTTGACTGGATTCCCATTTACCTGTGGTTCACCGGGTTTTCGGGATATGTGGGAGTGAACGGTTATGTTGTTCCCGTCAACGAAAGCGTGTCCGATGTATTCTCGCAGCTGAACATTGCGCTCATGACCGCGCTTGATGTGCGACGCAAACGATTCGGCGTTCTCAGCGACATGATTTTCATCACGACATCAACAGATGAGAAATCTACGCCTCTCGGCGCGTACAGCGGCTTTTCGACAGACGAAAAAACATTCTTTTTGGACGAGCAGGTTTACGGTCGGGTGGTCGACACGGACCGGTTTTCGGCCGATGCCACCGCCGGTGCGCGGATCTGGCACTTGAATAACGCCGTTAACCTATATCAAGGCGGCTCAGAGACCATCACTGCGGGACAGACACAAGATTGGGTCGATCCGGTGATCGGCGCACGATTCCGAGTCAAAATGGACAAAGGGTGGTACGGCACCTTGAAGGGAGACGGAGGCGGATTCGGAACCGGGTCGCAAGAGACTTACCAGGCATTCGCAGGGATCGGGAAGGAATTCAAGAACAAATATTCGCTACTACTCGGCTACCGATACTTCGAAGTGGATTACGTAAATGGCGGGTTCTTGTACAACGTGCACCTGAATGGCCCAATTTTCGGCATCAATATTCGATGCAAGTAGGTCGTTGGCGCCGATCCATAGGCAAAGCGTTCTGAAAGAGCGCACAGACATGAAGGCTACTCCTGAGGCTGCAATCGGAATCGCCCCTTCACTCTTTCGCGGAGGCCCCTTTTACCGCGCCCAGTTGGCGGCGAAACTGATCAAGGAAGGCGAATGGAACCACGCTAAGCGTGTGATCATCACGGTCGCGGTAGCTTGGGTCCCTCTCGTTCTACTCACGGGATTCTTTAATAGGGCAGGCCTGGTCTCTCTGCTGACAAGCTATAGAGTCTATTCACGCCTGCTCATCGCTGTGCCGGTGCTATTGATTGGGCAGACGATCATGGAATCGCGGTTTCTCATGGCTGTGCAGACAATTAGTGATGCGCGCTTGTTGGCGGACGATGACCTGAAGCGGATGGAGGAGATCATTGCATCTCTTGTGCGGTTGCGGGATTCGTTTGTTCCTGAGGTGCTGGTCATCGTTCTCGTCATTGCGCATATGGTTATCGGGGTCAGAACGGAAGTCGACTTTACGCCATGGCTTACCTACGGGACTCCGCTGGACTTTCATCTTACAGAAGCCGGTTGGTATGCAGTAATCGTGAGTTCTGTCATCTTTCAATTTCTGCTGGGCTTGAGCCTTTGGAAATGGTTGCTGTGGACGATTTTTACGTTCCGTCTCTCACGATTGGATTTGCAGCTTGTTCCAACTCATCCTGATGGACATGGAGGGTTGGGCTTTCTCGGCCTGACGCCAGTAGCCTTCACTCCCATTTCTTTTGCGGCGACAACGGCCATTGGCGCGTCGTGGCGGCACGATATCTTAGCTCACGGCGCTAAATTGATGAGCTTCAAATTGGACGCGCTCATCCTCGTAGTCATCGTCGCAATCGTTGCGCTCGGACCGCTGGCGTTCTTTGTGCCCCGCTTGGCCAAGCTGCGCTACCAGGGAATCCTCGATTATGGAGTGCTCGGGCAAATCCAAAGCACCGACTTTCACGAGAAGTGGATCAGGCTTCGAGCTGGCCATGAAGGTGAGTTTCTCGCTGCACCAGAGAGCAGTTCCCTGGCCGACTTCGGCTCCGCTTCTGCAAAAGTCGCCCAACTCCAACCTTTCCCCGCAGACCGCGCGGCGCTCGTTGGATTGGCGATCTCGATCGCGGCCCCCTTGCTACCGGTTGTGCTGGCGGTAATTCCGTTAATCGTGGTTCTGCAGGATCTGCTCAGAGCCATGCGTTGACCGATGCGCGCTCGGTATCCGTCTGGCTCACCTCGGGAAAATGATCGAATTCTTAACCGCGTATTGAACAAGTTCCGCATCGCACTTAATTCCCAACTCTTCCATGATTCGATGCTTGTGAAAGCGCACTGTCCTTCGAGAGATGTGGAGGTGGTCAGCGACTTGTTGCATCAGGCAGCCCTCCGCCAGCATTTGCAGCACCTCCCGCTGCCTGGCGCTCAAATGCTTGGGACGCCCAAGGGAGTCTGGGTCTCGGATGAAGCTCTCTTCCATTGCGCTTTTAATCTGCGGCGTGACGTAAGAGATTCCGCGCAATGCATCATGCACGGCCTTCACGAGTTCCTCTGCCTGGGAGTTCTTTAGCAGGTAGCCGGCAGCACCAATCCTCAAAGCCTCACTCGCAATATCGGGGTCAGTATTCATCGTTAGAAAGATTAGCTTGACTGGCGGCAACAACCTTTTCAGCTCCCGCGCCGCGTCCAGCCCATTCAGCATTGGCATCCCTACATCCACCAACACCAAATCGGGCTTCAAATTGCCGGCGATCCGTACTAACGTGAGTCCATCCTGGACGCACCCTATCACGTCAAATTCCGGCTCGAGCATTCTTTTCAAGCCCTCGCAGATCATCGTGTGGTCGTCTGCAAGCAAAATACTTGTGCGTCTCATCCAATCTCCGCTTTGCCCGCGTTCTCCCGCGCCGGATTGTACTCCCTGGAGACTTCTTCCTCAGCAACGATCGGCACAACGGCGGTAATTGATGTTCCCTTTCCAGGCTTGGATTCGACGTTGAACCGCCCATGCACCAGGTGCACTCGCTCCTGCATGCTCACCAGTCCCAATCCCCGCGTCTTTTTGGGCCTGGCCATATCAAAGCCCAAACCTGAATCTGTGATCTGGAGCCACACCTCGCTTGCAGTGGCACTCAGCGCCACTTTGAATTGACTGGCTCCGCTGTACTTTACAGCGTTTTGCAAAGCTTCCTGCGCGACACGAAAGAGGCACAATGAAATGTCCCTTCGCATTCTCCGTGGAACATTGCTGTCAGTGAAGTCGACGGCAACTCGATGCTGCTTCGAGAATTCCTTGCAGAAACCTCTTATAGCCGCCGCTATTCCGAGATAGTCAAGCTTTGATGAATGCAGCTGATGCGAAAGCGATTGAACATCGCCGGCGATCTCGGAACAATGTTGGCGGATCTCTTCCAAACTTTTCATAGCCGAGACTCTTCCACTTGAAGCGGCTTTCGCCTGCTCAAGTTCCATCGATAGAAGCGCAAGCCTCTGACAGATATCGTCGTGCAGATCGCGCGCGATCCGTGTTCTCTCCTTTTCTTGCGCTTCAATGAGCTGGCCGCTTACTTGCTCCAGTGCTTGTTGCGCAAGCTTCTGGTCGGTGACGTCTATTGCCGATCCGATGAATCCCGCAATGGCTCCATCGCCATTGATCCTCGGAGACGCAACATCGAAGATCCAGCGATATACTCCGTCGCTGCGACGAAGACGATATTCCTTTGAAAAAGGCTTATGACCCTTGAGCGCCTGCCAAAGTGAATCCAATACCTGCTGCACATCTTCCGGATGGATACACGTGATCCAGGAGTCCCCATATCCTGCCTTCGGATCAGGACCTGCGAAGGCAAGCCATCGCTCATTTAGATAGGTGACCTTCCCCTGTGCGTCGCACATCCAGATCAACGACGGTGTCGTATCTGCCATCTGACGGAAGCGGTTTTCGCTTTCGCGCAGAATGGCCTCAGCCTTGCGTTTCCGGGTTCGCTGCCACAGCAGACCGACAACCAATAGAGCCTGTGTGAGGATCACACCAATGGCCGGAATAATGTATTTCCGGTAGCGCTCCCAGAACCTAGGCTCCTTATATAACACCAAGCTGCCCGGCGGCAGCGCCGATTCTGGAATCTTCCAATAGCGAAGCTGACGCCAATCGACCTGTGTCTGGTAGCTCGGATCGGTTACGACTGCAATATCGTCTGGACGCTCGCCGGACAGCACGCGCCTGGCTAATTCTGCCGCCATCAAAGGTTCAGCTTTCGCCTGCACTCCACCGATTCCTCCATGTCCCAGGCAAATCTCAGGAAAAATGCAATAGGTGGGAACATGTTGTCCAACCCACGCAAGCATTTCATAGTCTCCAACCGCAGGTTGTATCGCCGATTGCGGAGCGCGTTGAAAGAAGACAATCGAGTGTGGCGGAAGCGCATTCACTCTTTCGAAGAGTTCCCCTGCGGGGAGTGAAATCAGATCAATCACCTGCACGTGCTCTTTCGAGCGCGCCAACTCGGCGTGCAGGTCAGCCAACCAGAAGTTTTCAAAACTAGAACGGTTCGTGACGATGGCAACCGTAGCCGTTTCTGGATGAAGCTGAAATGCAAGGTCAATTGTTTTTTGCACGGGCACCGTTTCCAGTACGCCGGTCACGCCCGGCCACAGTTCTCGACCGGCGAGTCTTCTTGTATCCACCTCAAAGAACACAATGGGAATACCGGGAAAGAGCTCGTTTCGGTGTTTAACAGCAAATTCCAGTGCTGGATACGAGACTGCAATTATCAGGTCGAATTTCTGCCCGCGATAGGTGTGCTGCAAGGTCTCTACGACGTTATCTTCATATCCTTCATCTATGAACCGCCTGGATTCAAGAAATTCCACCCCGAAATTGAGTTGCCATGGAATGTCTCGGCGCAATGCTGATTTAAGCGATTCCTCGCTTCCTACAGCGCCGCGCGAGAAACTGTACAAGATAAGAATGCCTTTGGAATGTTGATCCGCCGCGACAGAACGACTCACGAAGACGAAACAAAGCATCGCCAAAAGGGCAATTACCCACTGTACGGGAAGTTCGAAGGTAGTTCTGCGGAATGCTCCGGAAAACTGCCACGAAACCGGCGACCTTCTTTTGATCTGCTTTTCGTTGGCACCAAAAGGCATTGCTATCGCGTGACCACGTTTTTGGGGCCGCTTCGATTGTCTCGTCGGCATTGCTACCTACACGTTGGGTTTGATCGTGCTGGTTGGCTTGAGGTGGGCGCGATTGCAGATTCCGGATCGCAGACGCGATCCCCAGAGATGTGGATGATTGTAATGCGTTGTGAGATGGATTGGTAGCGGTTTCGAAAGCTTCGGGCATTCCGAACGAGGCTCGCAATAAGCCCTTTGAAATCAGAGGGAATCAAAAGACCCGTCGGAACGCGAAGGTTTTCCGATGTGTTGTCGATTTCGAAGCCGAACCATGCGTGGCACCGGCGGCCGGAAATACCAGTCACGCCTAGGGCTGCTTGGTCCTCTCGTGGCGCGAGAAATAGAGTTGCATCTGCAGTCCTATATAGTTCTTCTGGCTGTTCGGCTTCTTTCCGGTATCGTTCTCGTGCTCATAGTACAGACTGAACTGCACGTGCTTCCCCGCGACAAATGTCGAGCCCGCGTAAAGATCCGTACTCGCCCACTTGCTGTACTGGCTTTCGTAGAACGGCTCGGCTGCTAAAAAGGGCGCGAAGCGAAAGGACCGAATCTCAAACATTCGCTCGAGTGTCAGCCTGTTCCGATATCGCCAGGTGAAATCACCACTCTGCCAATCCAGATCGAAGCGATTCCGGTCGCTAATCAAGACCTTTCCTACGAGTGGGTAGTGAAACGTTACCGCCTGAATCATGCGGTTGGTAACCGCAGTGTTCGGTGCCGAGATGACGCGATACCCCATTTCCACCACGATCGGCCTCGTCTTCGTTGTATCCAGATCGAATACAAGTATCCGTTTCAGCTTTAGCAGGGGCTTGTGATAGAGCAAGATGCTCGGTCCGAACGTGAACTGGGTCGGGTCGCCGCCGTCGCGATCGTCCTTTGCCTGCACGAAGAGGCGCGCGCTGGAATTGAATTCATAATGTAGGTCTATTTCCGGCAGGAACTGAGTCTGAGTTTTCTCTTGAGCGTGCATTGTGGCCGCACACACTGGCAGCATACTCAATACACACGCACGGACGATTGCACGACAAAGTTCCATCCCTGACCGGCTCGTCCGGACGGGCCATGATCAATCGAAACGGGGAGGGCACACTCGACTCGATTGGGTGGCACGTCCGGCTTGGTGTTTTGCAGTCACCCGATCTTGTGAGACCGGGACCCGCTCTATGTCGAAGTTGAGACGCGGTTTGGCGACTGCGGATCAGTCACATCGAGCCTTCTTCAATCCCCTTGTTCACGATGACCTTCACATCTACTCGCTGATTGATGTCGCGGCCTTCAGAAGTTTGGTTGCCAACGGCGGGATGATTAGCGCCGTATCCAGCCGGAGTAAGGATTCGTCGCATCGGCACGTTGGCAGAATTGCGCAGGTAGTCGGCAACGGCGGTCGCCCGCTCATCGCTGAGCTTCTGATTTTCGGCTCTCGTTCCAGTGCTGGAAGCGTATCCAGCGACTTCAATCATGTAGTTCTGAATGCTCATCGCGCCTTGTGCAAGATTGCTCAATGCGGCTCTGTCCGCTTCAGACAAGGTCGCCTGTCCAGCATCGAAAAACACCCCGGCCTCTGCGACAGTTTTGTAGTCTGCCAAATCGGAGACCCTCTGATTCACGAGTTGGACATCCTCGGCGTTGGTTGCTGCCACCACACCCACCATTACGGCTGCTTGCCCAGCCTGGTCAGCAGCCTGTCCAGCCTGATTGGCGGTTGATTGTGCGTGTGCGGCAGCTGTCTGGTTGGCCTCAATTTGCTTTTCCTCAGCCACCTCAACGTTGAATACGTTGGGATCGAATGTAATCTTTCGCGCGTCGAGTTGGCCTTTGCCATTACCGACACCTTCGGCATCAATGGCCAGACCGGGTACCATGGCCGTTATATCCATGTCCGCGCGGCGCAACCGGAAGTCTCTGGTGCGCTCGATCTTAGTCGTATCGCTGAGAACAATTACGGATACATCACCACTCTTCTTGTCTTTGACCGTCACAAGATCACCGTTGCGCGACTGAATCGTCCCTTTCAAGCTGGCTTTCTTGTCAGGCTCGATGTGCTGTGCAACGGCGGCGAAACTGCCTGCCACGACAACGCAGGCCGCGAGCCCGATAATTGCTTGTTTCCTATTGGTCGGTTTCATTCGAGTTCCTCCTCAGCAATTGTTGAGAAAATGCATTGAGGCCAGCTTCGCGCGGACTCGTGGCTTGACGTTCTCGAGCGGTAACGCTCGATCAATGCAACTTCACACATCCGAGGTGCTGTGTGAACTGTCTCTTGCGACAGGCGGCGCTAATTTCATGCGCGATATTTCGACGCGTCGTAAGATGTCAGAGGCCGCCTTCGTGACCATCACATCTAACATCGAGGAACCGAGGTCGATTTGCGGGTGTGTGCGCAGCCGCGATGCAGCCCGCCGCCCATCATAGGCATCCAAACATCGATTAAGAGCAATGACCGAACTAGTGTCTCAATTGAAATCACGCGGGCCGGGTCTCTCCGACATGGAGTGGATTCCAGCAGGGACCTTTCAGATGGGTTCTGGGGATTTCTATCCCGAGGAAGCTCCGGTTCACGAAGTATCGGTAGACGGATTTTGGATGGACCGGTACCCGGTCACGAACGAGGAATTCGCGCGCTTCGTCGAAGCCACCAGCTACGTTACTGTGGCCGAACGCGAGTTGAATCCGGCAGATTTTCCCGGAGCTCCAGCGGAGAATCTGGTTCCGGGTGCCTTAGTCTTCCGGAAGACAGGGGGACCGGTAGATCTCACTAATTACACAAACTGGTGGGTTTGGACACCAGGCGCGAGTTGGCGCTCCCCACTCGGACCCGGAAGCTCCATTGCAGGCATCGAAAAGCATCCCGTCGTCCATGTCGCATACGAAGATGCGGAAGCCTACGCTCGCTGGGCAGGCAAGCAACTCCCGACGGAAGCCGAATGGGAACGAGCCGCACGCGGAGGGCTGGAAGGCAAGAAGTTCACCTGGGGGGATGAACATTTTCCCGATGGAAAACCCATGGCAAATTCGTGGCAGGGCGAGTTCCCCTGGCAAAATCTGGCGACTGACGGCTTTGAGGGCACGTCGCCAGTTGGCTCCTTCCCTGCGAATGGGTATGGATTGTTCGATCTCGCAGGAAACGTATGGGAGTGGACAAGCGACTGGTATGTGCACTGCCACGGAGAGGAAGTGGCGCAGACCTGCTGCGGGCCGTCAGTAAATCCGCGCATCCTCTCACCGGAAAAGAGCTATGACGCCGGACAGCCGCAGTTCCGGATTCCTCGCAAGGTCGTCAAGGGCGGCTCTCACCTGTGCGCTCCTAACTATTGCCTGCGCTATCGGCCAGCCGCACGCCAGCCACAGATGATCGACACAGGAATGAGTCACATCGGCTTTCGATGCGTGGCTCAGAATGTAAACACTGAGCAGGAAGGTTCAGCCGCAAAGAGCGAAGAGCAGCCCCAACAACCCACAAAGAGAGATTGGCGCGCTTCGATCGCTGAATTTATTGAACAGCTTAGAATCATCCGCCGGGCTCTGACGCACCCTCAGGTGCCCTGGCATGCAAAGATGGTTGCCGCGTGCGCACTTCTGTATGTCGTCAGCCCCATCCAGCTGATTCCGAACTTCCTTCCAGTCATCGGCCAGATGGATGACGTCTTTGTAGTCGTTTTTGCCATTAAATATCTCAAACGGAACGTACCTCAAGCTGTTCTTGACGAGTGCAGGAATAATTCTCGCGTATCTGCATCCAAGAGCCGCGGAAAGAGACCCTCCTCTTTCGAAAGCCGCGATTACAACTGCAGCCACAACACATAGACACTAGCAGGCATTCGATTAGCTGCCCTGTCAAAAGAGACAGTTGTAACCTCCAGCCTCCTTCACTACGTTCTAGATCAGGTTCTTGCCGTCGGCGGCTGAATTTGAAGGCGGCCGGCTTTATCCCGCTCTAGCCGGGCACCCAGGTGCCGCTCAGAGGAGAAATCGGAGATGACCTTACCAGATTTTCCGCAGGTTGACCTCTTTGCCGCTGCTGTCAACGCCCTCAACGGCGTGCTCGTAGCCCGCCATCGATCGCATAAACGAGGCTTCACTTTCGCTGGGTTAATGATTTTGGCCTACTTTGGTGGCATAGGGGGAGGCGTATCGCGAGACATTCTCCTCAACCAAATCCCCGCACCACTTCAAGGCGTGAAATATCCTGCCGTCTGCTTTCTGATGGGTTTATTGGGCCTCGCAATCTATCGCTTCGCTGCATCGCGAGAAGAGCGCTTCCGAACAAGAATGCTGGCGTTCTTCAAGACCTTCTCACTGCCCTGGTTCGCAATCCTTGGAGCGCACAAGTCGCTTGACGCGGGTCTCGGAGTGGTTCCTGCGATTCTCATTGGACTCCTCGCCACAACCGCAGGCGGCGTGCTGATTGATCTCTTCTGCGGAGTCACCCCTGAGCTCGTCATGCCAAATCAACAGATCGTAAGCACTGCGGTATTGGCGGCCGGTATTTATAGCCTCATCGCGGTGCATGAAAGCGGTGGAGAGTCTAAATTTCCCGTCACATTGATTGCGTTCGCTGTTTCATTCATCTTCCGTTTCCTCGCAGTCCGGGAGCATTGGGCATCCATTGTGCCGCACAATCCACCCAATTGCCAGGTCTCCAGCCCCGACGCGTAAGAAGGCAGCGCAAACGCAAGGCCCCTGCACGAAGGCCGACTGCTAATAAGCGGCCCGCGCATCCGTATCTTGAGAAGCATCGAAGACGATCTGGTCGTGCCACCAGAGCTTCTCGAAAAAGTGGCTCGCACACTTCCGTTGGGGATCACTCTGGGGGGGCGGCGACGTTTTCTTTAGGATTTCGCCGACCGAATGTTCGCCGTCTATCGCGTCAAAGATTCGCTTTTCTGTTGCCGTTATGGGTAGAAAAATATCCGTGTAAGTGTGAGTTCGATTTATCAAGACCGCCGCAGCGCCCGCGGGCAGGCGCTCCTGAACCCAGATTGTCTCAGGCATCCGTATAGGCACATATCTCAGCCAGCCGGTGCCGTCGAAACGGATTGGCTCGGTTCCGGGCGCATCATTTCGGTGAACAATCAGGCTATGGCGAGCCATTGTGCCGCGAAAGAGCTCGATGGCAGCATACTGCTCTGAGAGGGAAAGCTCTCTGATCCGAGAAGCCTGAGGAATACGCGTCATCACGCCGCATCGGGCAGAGTATGACGCTTGTTTCACCCAACGCCCGAAGGCTAGTCCTGCTTTGCTAATGAAATCGAACAACTGCGGGATCGAATAGGCGCGGTCCTGCGGATGCAGTAATGCGTCTGCGAGCGCTCCTTCCTGCCTGAAATCGGGCGCCACACGCAGGAGAGTTTCCAGCGGATGCCCGGGAGGCAACTCTCGAAGCGCAGCAATCAGTTCGTCGATCCCCTCATCTGTCGCAAGAATTCCAACGCGCCTGCAAAACTCCTGCAACATGTAAATGCCGGCTCGTCCGTAGGGCGCATACACCATCAGATGCATCGCTCCATCCGGCTTGAGGACATCGCGCAGAGCTGCGAGTCCGGCGTCGGGGTTGGGCAGATGATGCAGAACTCCGGTACAGACAATCTGATCGAAACTTGTTTTCAGCTCGCCTGCATCCTCAACCGGTAGCTGACGGAGCTGAAGATTCGCCAGGTTGTATTTGCGTTTTAGCTCTTCCGTGCAGCGCACGCTCGTTGCGCTGATGTCGATACCCGTAATCTGCGCCGATGGCCAGCGCAAGGCATGCTTCGCCGCCTGAGATGTTCCGCAGCCGGCGACAAGGATGGAATAGTTTTCCCGGTAGGGTCTGTGCGGCCAAAAGAGATGGTAGTCGGCACGGCGTCTCTGGGGATCTTGCCAGTGCTCGCGGTACTTTTCGAGACTATCGACCGGCGGAGGGTACGGATAACGGTCGTAAAAGTCTCGGACAACTTCTGTCACATGGACCTCTCTTTTGTCGCGACCGTCGCGATAGCAAACGAATTCCGCAATCTGTTATAGCGCGATGAGAGCATTGAGGGAAGCACCTCGGCATGAATCGATTGCAAAAACAAAGGGAGGTCGAGGAGACCTCCCTTCGAAAGGTTTCCAACTTCTTACCGAGAACCGGTGTGAGCTCCTTCTTTAACTGTTGCCGACTTGGAGGCCACGGCACCGCCCGCCCCTTTTGCGGCTTCTGCTTCTGCCTTCTGTTTCTTGTATGCGGCTTCTGCAGGCGCCAGGCTCGCCATCACAGAGTCAAGGTTGAACGAAGCAGCCTTCTGCCGAGGCGGATACTTGATGAAATTCTCTATCTGGCTTGCCACGACGGACTGTGCCAGGTAAAGGTACGGCACGTGGTCGACAACCCAATCCCAGTAGGTATTGGAATTGAAATCGGCGCGCTCAAACGGATCGCGACGGAGGTTGAAGACATGCGGCACGCGCAGTTTCACGAAGGGCTCAGCCCAAACGTTCATTTGATACGCGTGCTGAAGCTCGAAAGCTAGTTTGTAGTCGCCGACGCGGATCGCCATGACACCGCCATCATCGCTGGCATAGAGGAAATTCTCTCTCGGGCTTTCCTTCGTCTTGCCCGTGAGATAGGGGATCAAATTGAACCCGTCGATGCAGACATTGAAGGTCTTGTCTCCAACTTTGTGGCCGTCGAGGAGCTTCTGTTTGATGTCCGGCTCGCCGGCGGCGGCCAGAAACGTGGGCAACATGTCCTGGTGGGAGACGATGCCGTTCAGCACTGTTCCCGCCTTGATCTTGCCCGGCCAGCGCAGGAAGCATGGAACGCGCCATGCGCCCTCCCAGTTCGTATCCTTCTGGCTGCGGAACGGTGTATTAGCCGCATCGGGCCATGTATCGTTCTCCGGGCCGTTGTCGGTCGAATACATCACGATCGTGTCGTCGGCAACACCCAGCTGGTCTAGCTTGTCGAGCATCTGGCCAATTTGCTCATCGTGCGTAACCATCCGGTCGCTGTAGTCGTCCTGGCCGCTCTTGCCGCGGTTCTTAGCGGCGAGATGGGTCCTGAAGTGGCAGGCCGTCGAGTTGTACCAGAGGAAGAAGGGCTTATCCGCCTTTACCTGTTTCTCCATCCAATCGAGTGCGTGTGCCGTGATCTCCTCATCGACGGTTTCCATGCGTTTCTTGGTTAGCGGGCCGGTGTCTTTGATTGTCTGTTTTCCAACGCGGCCCCAGCGAGGATCGGTTGTCGAATCATCCTTGTCGGTCGCCACGCAGTGCAGGACACCGCGAGGTCCGAACTTTTCCTTGAACCCCGGAACCTTGGGATAGTCAGGCAGCTCGGGCTCTTCTTCGGCATTCAGGTGATAGAGGTTGCCGAAGAATTCGTCGAATCCGTGCACCGTGGGCAGGTATTCGTTTCTGTCGCCGAGATGGTTCTTCCCAAACTGACCGGTCGCGTAACCGAGGGGTTTGAGTAATTCGGCAATGGTTGGATCTTCAGCCTGCAGGCCAACCGTGGCGCCAGGCATTCCGACTTTGGTCAGGCCGGTGCGGATCGGGTTTTGGCCGGTGATAAAGGCGGCCCGTCCAGCAGTGCAACTTTGCTGGCCATAGGAATCGGTGAATGCGACGCCTTCGTTGGCAACACGGTCGATGTTCGGTGTGTGGTAGCCCATCATGCCACGGCTGAAGTAGCTGACGTTCCACGTGCCGATGTCATCGCCCCACAGGACGAGGATATTCGGTTTTTTTGTAGCCATTGTTTGCTCCATCCTTCCTAATTCGGTAACTGCTGCTCTGCGGTTGATAATGATGCTTCGAGTGATCCAACCAACTCGTCGCTGCTGCCAGAAATTGCCAACTCGTCTTGCACAGTCTCGACCCTGTCGTCGCGCCGCACGTCCACGGGAAGATCCACTCCGCTGAACGGAGATTTCGGTGCTTTGTTCCCGTGGCACGATCGGAACTTTCTTCCGCTCCCGCAGGAACACGGATCGTTGCGCTTGCGCTTTGCGTCATCAGCCGCAATCAGTCCCATAATCTCGGAGGGCGCACGGCCGTGCTGAAGCAGACCTGCCATCGCTCGCATCGCGGGGCGTGTATGCGTGAAGAAGTGTTCGAGACCCGGACACAGATAGTTCTGCCCTGGCTCTCCGTCACGAGAGGCCATGAACCTGTCCTTTGGACAACCTCCGTTGCAGAGCGATCGAACGTCGCAGTCCGTGCATTGCCGAGTAAGGGTATCGCGCTTGTCGTCTCCGAACTTGCGCTGCTCAGGCGAGGAAACCAGTTGCAGCATGTGAGTCTCGTGAATGTTACCCAGCCTGTAACGCGGTTCTACAAAATGATCACAGGAGTAGAGATCACCGTTGTATTCCAAAGCTGGGCCATAGCCGCAGGTGGGA
This sequence comes from uncultured Acidobacteriaceae bacterium, assembly GCA_963832465.1. Classification (GTDB taxonomy): domain Bacteria; phylum Acidobacteriota; class Terriglobia; order Terriglobales; family Acidobacteriaceae; genus Telmatobacter. The sequence continues at coordinate 9,126 of CAWHUJ010000012.1, read as the reverse complement.
GCGTGGATGCATAGCAGGTGGCGTCCGAAATAGGCCTCGAGCGTCACGTCGAATAACTGAACGAAGACTCGACCTACGTCGTTGCGTACCCACTCCTCGAAGATATCCACCAGGAAGTTCCCGTATTGCTTTCTGCCTACCGTGCGCTTCGTCACCAGATTGCCGGATTGCGTATAAAGCAGGCGCTTCCCGTTGGACTGTTGGCTCCAGCCCAGATTCGCAATTTGAATTGTGTCCGCATTGGCCCGCTCGACGATCGGGATGAACTGCATCCACTCTGCCTTCAGTTCATCGCGAAAGAATCGATAGACGGCGCGTCCGTAGTTCTCATTCGCAGAATTGACCGTGCACAGGATGTTGAAGTCGACTTTGTGTTTTCTCAACTGCCGCCAGCCATTCATCACCCGGTCGAAGGTTCCGAGCCCACGTCGGTCAACGCGGTTCGCGTCGTGGATCTCGCGCGGGCCATCAACGCTGAGCCCAACCAGAAAACTGTACTCCTTAAAGAACGCGCACCAGTCGTCATCGAGAAGGATGCCGTTGGTCTGAAAAGTGTGCTGTATCGTCTGACCGGGCCGTCGGTATTTTTCGGCCAGTTCAACTGATCGGCGGAAAAACTCCAGCTTCATCAGCGTTGGTTCTCCGCCCTGCCACGCAACTGTCACCGAAGGCGAGCGATGCGACTCCAGCAGTTGACGGATATATGTTTCGAGGGTCAGATCAGACATCCGTTGCTTTTCATTTGGGTACAACGCTTCCTTGGAGAGAAAGAAGCAATACTTGCAATCGATATTGCAAGTTGACCCGCTCGGCTTGGCCAGGAGATGGAAACAGGGGGGGGAATTTACGGCTTGAGTATCGTCAAGAGCAGGAGCCACGTTCAACCTTCCTTCCTCAAATGCATAGATAAATCCTCTAATCGCGCAAAATTGCGGTGACCAGCGCGAGTGCGCCCATAATCGATATCAGCACTGCGATCGCGCCCGCGAGCGATATGGGCACGCGGCCGTGCGAGCGCAAGTTCTTCAGATCTGCCCAATGCTGTACGGCGGCGCCCACCAGAACCAACAGACCCGTCGAAATCAGAAAAATTGAAAACCGGCGCGGAGTAACGAAGCCTTGGCTTGCTGGGCGATCGGCGGCGAAGTAGTCAAAAAACTTGTAGATGCCGAATCCAAAAGTGATCATCGACGCGGACGTTCTGATCCACGCCATCATGGTGCGTTCGTGAGCCAGACGCGTCCGATCGACCGCGAGTTGGTCGGCGGAAGGTTTCGACATCTCAGCCTGCCTGATGGTTACAGAGTTGGCTACCATGCGCGCCTAGTCTCCGGTCAATCGTTGATTTGCGTCGGTGGGATGCCGGCGTTTTGCGATTCGATCGACGGGGCCCCGGATAATCAAATAAGGCACGATGGCTAGAACGAATGCGACCAGTAAAGCGTCGACAACATGGAAAGCCCTCAGCTTGATGATCTGGTAGATCAGGTCCATCACCACGCCGAGAATGAAAACGCGGCTGATCGACTTCCAACCATCTTTCAGCATCTGGTCACGTTCTGCCGGATGGGTGAAGAGACCCCAGAAATAGGGTGGCTTACCCTCTCGCGCATCCTGCAATCCCCCGCGGACTGCGAGAAAGAGCGCCATCGCGGGCTGCAGCACGACTCGAAACTTCATCGGACCGGTGACTCGGTCGACTATGCCTGTCCAGATATTTGTAAGAAGATGATCCATAGCCGTTTCCTTTTCTTTCAGACCCGTTCTCCGGAACCTGGGCCCGTCGCTGGCTGCCACGGCCAACGGCCTTCCATCTCGACGACGAGTGACCAGCTCAAGAAGGTGCGGGTAAGGATGATCGCGGCTAAGATTCCGACGTTCATAAACGTGGCCGCCATGATTACGGTGCGAATCACATCTGCCGCAACCAGAAACTCCAGCCCCAACGACAATGCCTTACCTAAAGAAAGCTTGTATTTTTCAAATGGGTTGTCAGTGTGCTGGCCAGAGTGCACGAGAAAGCGAACAGACGCCCATAGAAACGTGCCGACGATGAGCGCGACGGCCATGCAATCGATGACCGAGGCGCCGATCTCGATAAATTTGTGAGAAGTCTCCATCTTCAGCGCGCCTTTCGTTGGTTTTCTCGGTCATTCCGATCTATCTCGCTTGGACCATCCGCGCGCCCACACAGCGCGATTGAAACAGCGCTCCTAGCCCATTCGGATCGTGTTCAATACACGAGGTTTCGGCGTCTGTCTCTAGCCAAAGCGAGGCGCAAAGCTGCACCGATCCGAGATGGGGAAATCAAATGAGCAATGCGCGAAGCAAAGCCGGCCCGACGGACCGCACGTTAGGCTCCTTCATTACGCTGCCATTCGACCACAGAAAGTAGGCCGCAGAAACTGTCACTTGCGACAGGTTTGGTTTGTTTTTCGGCAGTGTTGGCGAGCACCTTCAGCCGGGAGATCTCCGGCAAGCGAACGGGCGATCGCGCGGGTTCTGCCGAGGGACGGCATACCCTGGGGCAATTCGAACCTGATCGGCGCCAGAGATCATAAGCAATGCTGAAGCAATAGCTTACGAGCGCCTCCAGACAGGGCCGGCAAACCGCGCATGACCCGTCTGAGCCTGGCCCGAGCGTTCTTCTATTTACTGAGGTTGTCTTTGCTCTTTGACTTTCGTTCTGTTCAGGTGCGGAGCGGATCATTGATGCGCACTGAGTTCTTCGTATTGCAGCGTTGGTCCATTTTCTACCAAGGCAGACATTCGCTCTTCAAAGGCTGCCATCTCGCGTGCGCTGCCGATAACAAGGGGAGTTCTTTCGTGGATTCCGCGGGGGGTTATGGACTGAATGCGCTCAAAACCGTTTGAAGCAATGCCCCCTGCTTGCTCGGCGATAAAAGCAAGCGGCTTGGCTTCATAGAGCAAACGCAGCTTCCCATCTGGCTGGGAATCGGTCGGCGGATAGAGGAAGACACCGCCCTTAAGAAGCGTTCGATGGAAGTCGGCCACGAGCGAGCCTACGTATCGGGCGCTGTAGTCCGTCCCCCATGGGCGCATGCGGAGAAACTGGACGAAGTCCCAATACGGCGTCGGAATTCTTTCGCTGAGAGCATCGTTGAACGAGTAGCACTTTCCGCACTCAGGCATTCGGACCTGACTGCGGCTCAAGGTATAGGCTCCCACCGACGGATCGAGCGTAAAGACGTGCACGCCGTTCCCTGCGGTGTAGACCAGTTCTGTAGATGGACCGTACAGAACGTAACCAGCGGCGACCTGTTCGGCACCCGGGCTCGTCAGGAACTCCACGGGATCCTCCGACGAGGTGCGGCTTCTGCGATAAATCGAGAATATTGTACCGACATTGATGTTGACGTCAATGTTCGACGACCCATCCAGGGGGTCAAACACGATTACGTATTTTCCGACAGTATTCCGCGTGCCGAATGTGATCGGATTTTCGTTCTCCTCGGAGACGAGTGCAAAGACGTTTTCACGTACCCCCAGACAGTGAAGGAGCACTTCATTGGCGTAGACGTCCAGCTTCTGTTGGACTTCCCCCTGTACATTCGTCGCATTTGCACTTCCGTGTAGATCGGTAAGGCCCGCGCGCCGGATGCGCGCTTCAACCATTTTGGTCGCAAGTGTGATTCCTGACAGAAGCCAGGGCAGATCCACGAGATCTTCGGAGACCTTGTGTCTCCCAAGGTGCTGCTGAAACGTAAGAATCATGCGGTCTCCATTGAGGGGAAGCAAATCAATCTGCCGATGGTCCGCCAACGATTCTCAGGCGCAAAGAGAGGATCGAGATTCGGGCATTTGACTTCCATCGAGTGAAGCCTTGCGAAACGCGGCCAGGGAGACTGCGATGTCCCTTGTAACCGAAGACGGTGACTGCCCTGCGTCTACCTCGATTACGAGGCGATGGTTGCGATAGTGCTCAACGAGAGGCTCCGTTTCACGTCTGAACACTTCGAGACGCTTCTGAAGAACTTCAACCCGGTCGTCGTTTCTCTGCTCTAGTTCAGTGTTGTCCTTGTCGCACTTGCCGATCTGCTTCGGCGGCACAAGCAAGGTGTTATAGGTCGTTTTGCAAAGAGGACAGACCCGGCGATAGGCGACCCGCTCGACAATTCGCTCGTAATCTACGCTCATACTGATAATTCCAAGAACAGCACCTTGCCGACGAGCGCTGAGGAGGCCATCCAGCCATTGAGCCTGCCCAACCGTACGAGGAAATCCGTCAAGAATGAAGCCTCTGGCTGTATCTGCAAGCGCCAATCGGTTAGATACCATCTCGGTCATGACCGGGTCGGGCACGAGGCCGCCGGCCTTCATAATTTTGCTCGCACGTAGACCAAGTTCCGTTCCACTCGCCACGTTTGCACGAAGGATGTCTCCGGTCGATATCTTCGGAACGCCCCACAGTCCCGCGAGGATTTCCGCTTGTGTTCCCTTGCCAACGCCAGGAGCGCCAAGTAAGAGAACAGGGCCCGGATCCCTGAGTTGCCTTCCAGCGTGCAGCAGATCAAGATCAATCTGATCCAGATCTCTTTCCCATTGAGGACTCATAAGCTCTACCGGCATTGTGGTATTTGTCTCAGCCAACACCTCGTAATCTAGGGGCGAGATTCAAGCCTGGCAAGCGTCCTCGTCCGATTCGGACGAATCGACGTGACGGACCGCGTATCGACCACATATCATTCCACTTGATGAAGCGTCACAGTCTTGACTTTGCGGAACGATTGGCACAACTGGAGCAGTGCGTTCAATTACGCAACATTCGCGAGGGATTCTCTCTTCTCGATGAACTACGCAGGGACCTAAAGCCAGAACGCTACCCTGCGGACCCTCACCTTATTCCCCTCGCACTATGCCTGGTTCAATGGATGGATCTCGGATACCGAGATAACCCGATGTTCAAAAGAGTGATGGAGCGTCTGCCGAGACGGCATCTGGAGATGCCCTTCCTAGATGTGATGAGGCTCAACCTGATCGAAGCCTTTTCCTGCCTTTCCAGCGAGGATCCAGACGGCGCAATCACGCTCCTGGAGCGAACATCCACCGCTGGCGCCGGATTGATGCCTGAATATCTGGTTTTCCTGACACATTTTTGGAAAGGGCGGGCTCACCGGAAAAAAGGAGATTATAAGCAGGCCGCTTGGCATATTCAGGCGGCGCAGGACTCCGCAATTCGTCTTGAGAACTCAAAGCTCGTAGCGGTCACCAAAATCCACGAGAGTTGGCTCGTCTTCCAAAACGGAGATCTACGCCGGGCGCTGCGACTTCTCGACGAGGCAGAGGCGGAACTTAGACCGATTGGGCACGCTCTCTCTCTCGCGAACATCGAATCCGCCAGGGGACGCTTTGTCAGGCGATCGGGTAGATACCAGGAGGCGCTCGAGCATTTCGAAAGCGCGATCGAGCTGTACAAGGCAGACTTCACGCATCACCCCAATCTCGCCAGAGCCATGGTGAACGCAGCTTACGTGAAGCGGCTAATGGCCTTGGACTTGCGAGCAGGCGTGAACCGGGGTCTGGCGCGGGGATCGCTCAACTCGAAATATCTTAAGCTCACCCGCGAAGCACTCGAATTGCTTAAACAAGCTGGTGAGATTTATGCCAATCATCATCACCAGGGTGGGACAGGATCCGTCCTGGTTAACTCCGGCTTTCTTCATTTGGAGAGCGGCGATATCGAGAAAGCCTCCATCGAAGCAGATCGGGCCTTTGTTCTAGCGAAGGAAAAAAATGACCTAATCCTGATGACTCGGGCACGTACTCTTCAAAGCGCAGTGAATCGTGCTAAGAGTGAGGAGCAAATCGATGGAGATGAAGAGGCATATGTTTACGCCAGGCGCGCGGTTGAACTCGCAGATGAAGCCGTTGAAATCGCAAAGAGGACGGAGAATCGGCGCTTGTTAGCAGAGTCCTTAATCGCGAGAGGATTTGCAGCTCTCGATGACCAGAACCGCGATATCCAAACGGCGAGATCATGCGCATCTGAAGTAGCGACCTTGCTTAGAGAGGGTGATCGAGACCATCTATTTAAGGAGCTTGAAGAGCTTAAAGAGAAGATACTAAGATCCGTCGGAGTTGAAGACACTCTGAGGCGCTGGTCTGAAGGGCAGATCGGACAGAAGACCTTCCAGCAGGTTCAAGAAGAGTTTGCCGAGATCGTCATTCCGCGAGTCTGGGAGAACCTAGGCCGGAATGTGAGTCGAGTATCAGCTCAACTATCAATTTCTCCGAAAAAGGTCAGAAGATTGCTCCGAAAAGCTCATGTAAAGACGCCATCCGATGCGATAAACCCTCGCCCGCACGCAAAAAAGTAAACCCTCTCATCACTTCGCAAATGCCAGCATGCTCGCCGCGCCACCGTGCCTGGTACGAACAGTGGCTTGTCCTGCTCACCTGGGGTACTGTCGGTTGCGTCTGACCTTCTCGCTGAAATTCAAACCCTGCTCGCGCCAATTTGTAAAGTTGTAGTTTCTTTCGAATTGCAGGCTCGGCGCCGTATTCGCTTCGTGCGACAAAAGATTGCCGGGCTGCCGCGTATCCTCTGACGACATCGCCCATAGATGTGGAAGAGTTGTCGCGGCAGACGCCGCGACACCGCCGTAGAGAAATTCGCGTCGATTGAGTTGGACCATCCGGATCTCCTGATTCCTTTTCTTGTTCACGAAGTTGCAATGCATACAACAACTTCAACTGGTCTATGCGTATTCCGCTGCAATAACGCAGAGATGTTCAAGATTCCGAATTTCTGCGTGCACAACTCCCTGGGCATCAATTGTGAAGTTCAACGGATTGTTCTCCGGCAGTTCCTTGAGGGTCTTAATTTTCTTCCCCCTGGGGGCATAAAGAGCGACTTTAACAAGTGGCACCGGACGTGATGGCGGCAGAGGGGGTATGTTCGCGATATTGAGTTGAAGACGGTTGTTCTCTTCGTCGTCGTAAGCGACTGCAAAAACGCCAAGGTCTGCTTCAAGCCTGAATGTAACTGGAGCATCTCCCAGGAGGATTTTGATGATTTCGGTAAACAACAACGACGGACCGTAGTCAGTCGCTCCCATATCGATGTCCCCGCCCATTGTGGGCGCCTGATCCCCTTCCATATCAATACAGCTGTAGATCACTTCGCCTTTGCCGAAGCGATGCCGAATAATGATCGGAGTGCTCGTTACCCGATACGGCGGTGAAGCGTGGATGGAGGAAAATTTATGATCCTCGCGCGTGCCCGGATCTTCACTATAGGGAAGATCCAATGTCGCCAACACTTGCACGTCTGCTACTGGCCGAATGCGCGTCGTTATCTTCGTGGGGTGGGGAGGGCCATTTCGCGGAGCGCCATGCGCGACGACCGACCTGGGCGTTATTGCCTTTTTCAGTCGATCCAGCTGAGGGTGAACATAGGCTACACGGTGGTAGTCGATGCCTTCCAGATTGCAGCCGAAGACTTCCGCCAGCCCGAAGTTATTGTCTCTCCGCGCTCCCTCTGGTGTTAGGGCGACGTGGCGCCGCTTGCATAGAGCATTCCGCCGCCTTGCGACGTAATTCTTGAAAGCCTCAACCTCCTCGTCGGACATCCTGACCACTTGAGGAAGGACAATCACGCGAAACCGTGACAGCTCTTTCAGCTGCAACTTCGTGATTGTCACCACGGGAAAATGATTGATGCGCAATGCGCGGGATGCGCCGACCCATCCGATGATATGAGGCGATGTAGGAGGTAATACTGCGTATACTCTCGGATCGGCAAGCGCAGCTCCGTTTTCGGCAAGAGCCATGCGCGAGGCATCGCTAAAGTAGATGCCCACCTCTGCAACCGGCTTGCCGCCGGCGCCAAAAGCCCCTCATAGGGCTTCATCTTGTCGAAAACTTTACGCAGATCCTCTTCATAGAATTTCGCGACTCGCATTTCCGTTCGATTCGATGGCGTCAATCGCCATGAAGGGGCTATTAAAAGCGAGAGAGTACAAGGCATTTTCAACAAATTGCTCTTCCGGGCTGATCACAGAGCTAGCCGCGCCTATATAACCCGTGAAGGCGTTCATATATAGAACAGTGCTCTTCGTGACTCCTGCAAAGAGATGAAAGCCCGCGAACATATCGATGAGGCGGAAGTCTCCACCGAGAAGATCCTGCCCGCTCAATTCATCGACCGTATTGCCCCATAGCCATGTGATCGGTTGCGGCGACGCGTTGTTGAAGAGTGGAATCGCCGCATTTCGCCGCACGGTCTCGGCCAGTGCTGTTGAATGTCTCGGTCAAGCCAGCGATCACGTGAGTTGGCGAATTTACACCAGAGAGGGTCTGTCCAGTCGACCTTGCCGGGAATGTCCGCCCCCGACTCCTTGACGAAATCGGCGCTTGCAATTCTCGCAGAGACAAATGCGAGGCCAATAGATCATGTCAAAAAAGATCGCGTCGAATTCATACTTCTTCGTCAGTTCATCGGTCTGCTGACGCATGAAATCGTTATAGCCTTCGCTGTTGAAACAGCAAGTTCCATAGCGAGATCGCACGAGTCGCCTCGCCTCTGCCAGTTGCCTCATCGGCGATACCATGCGCCAGTCAGGATGGTTGGTCCAGGCCCAGTTATTGAAGATGCAGGAGTAGTAGGCGCATGAAGCAATGCCGCGCCGGTGTAACTCCGTAACGGTCTCACCTACCACATCTCGGCCCTTGAGCACGTTTGTTCATCTCGCCCACCGAGCAGGGCCAATAGCATAGCCCCATGTGAGAGTTGCAGTAGTGCATCACAGCCTGGGCCCTGACTTTCTGGTAGAGGTCAGCCATTCGCAGAGGATCGTAGTTTGCGAGGAATCCCGGATCCCAGTCCGGAACATGCATATCGACGAGAATCTGCCGCTGACACTTCAAATAATCGAATTTCGGTTTCCGCATATCAGTTCATCCCCAGATTTGGTTTGCTTTAGAGGATCGTGCTTCACGCACCGTCTACGTCCTTGAAATGCTCAATGGCCGGCATCGCCGCCTATCACGGGCAGCACGATAGAAGACGGCATGGCCGGCGAACTATAAACCCTTTGCGTGGCCTTGACGAAATCCTCTTTGGTCGCCTGGTAAATGCTCGGAACAAACTTCTGCGGGTTACGA
>CAWHUJ010000011.1:0-270456 GCA_963832465.1 uncultured Acidobacteriaceae bacterium | reverse complement strand
GTATCGCTGCTTACCAAGATATGTTTCGATAGCCGCGATGATCGACGGTTTACCCGACCCGCCGTACCATGCCTTGTACTTCACGCCGTTCCACTGCGCCGGATTGTGCGACGACGTGATCATGATGCCGCCCGCCGCGCCGCGCTCGCGCACGCCGAAACTCAGCGCCGGCGTAGGTGTGATATCGTTCGCCAGCATCACCGGGATGCCCGTTGCGGCGATCACGTCCGCGCAGGTGGCAGCAAAAGCCCGCGAGCCGAAGCGCGTGTCATAGCCGATGCAAATGCCCTTGGCAGGATCTTCCTGCTCGTGCACATACGCAGCGATGGCTTCAGCTGCGGTGCGAACGTTGGCAAAAGTGAAGTCGTCGGCGATGATGCCGCGCCAGCCGTCCGTGCCGAATTTGATTTGAGGGTGAGGCATCGCTTGCTTACCGGCTCCCGGGGTAGAAATTCTCGCTGAATACAGACAGCCGCCGCTCGCGCGGCAAAGCCACTCGAGAAAACTATCAAACCGATCGCTGCACTGAGAAATGCCCCAGCAGGTCTAGATCAGTTCGCTGCGGCCGGAGAGGCCCAGTTCCTTCACGATCTTGCCCACGTCCTGCGAGTGATCGCGGTGGGCGATCAGCAGCGCGTCTTCGGTATCCACGATGACCAGGTTTTCAACGCCCACCAGCGCCACGAACTTCTTGGGGCTGTAGATGTAGTTGTTGCCGGCTTCGATGGCCAGGTGGCCTTCGGTCTCGGCCACGTTGCCGTCGCCATCGCCGCGCAGCCGCGTGTCAAGCTGGTACTCGTAGAGCGAGGCCCAGGAGCCGAGATCGTTCCAACTGAATTCCGCGGGCAGGCAGTAGAGGTGCGACAGATGCTCGCCCTTGGCCGAGCGCGGCTCAAGAACGGCATAGTCCACGGAAATGTTTTCGCACTTGGGATAGAGCGCGTGAAAGACCTCGTCGAACTGCGGCGTTCCGTAGGCGGCGGCAATGCCTCTCGAGCAGCGGCGCGGTCTCCGGCAGGTGCTCGCGCACGGCGTTGGCCAGCGTGCGCGCCGACCACAGAAACATGCCGGAGTTCCAGAAATAATTGCCCGCAGCAACAAACTCTTCGGCGCGATTCTGGTTTGGCTTTTCGGTAAAGCGGCGCACGTGCAGCGCGGACGTCTTCGTCCGGTGTAGTCGCCGGTCTCGATGTAGCCGTAGCCGGTTTCGGCGCGCGTCGGCTCAATGCCCAGCACCACCATGTTGTCGCCTGCCGCAGCGAGAGCAATGCCCTTTTGCAGCGCCTTGAGAAAGCGCGGCTCGTCGGCAATGACGTGGTCGGAGGGAAAGACGCCGAGCACCGCGTTGGGGTTTTCACGCTCGATGAGGAATGCCGCCAGTCCGCAGGCGGGCGCGGTGTTGCGGGCCACTGGCTCCTGAATGATCTGCGCAGCGGGGAACGCCGGGCAGCTGGTCGGCGATCTCGTGCGCCAGAAACTCGTTGGTGATGACCCAGGTCTTCTCGGCCGGCCATCGGCTTGAGCCGCTCCACGGTCTGCTGGATCATGGAACGCTCGCCATCCAGCGCCAGCACCTGCTTGGCGCGGGCGCGGCGGGAGCGCGGCCAGAAGCGGGTACCGCTGCCGCCGGCGAGAATCACTGGACGAAAATCGATCGACTTCGGCATGGAAGACACATCCTACCTGACGAAAGGCGCATTTGCACAGTGCCGCACCCGTCTCATCTGCGGAGATGCGGAGTCCGCTTGTGGAGAGGCCGCGCGGCGATGAGCGGCTCGGCAGACGCTTAGGCCAGCTTCAGCGTCAAAAATTCGCCCATGCGCCGGGTTCCCTCATCGATGTTTTGCTTGGTCACCGGGTAGGAGATGCGAATGTGCTCGGCAGTGCCAAAAGCCTCGCCCGGCACCGTAACGACGTGCCCCTCGTGCAGCAGGCGGGTCGCCAGCTCAGTGGCGGTGCGGATGCCGCCTTTGCCGATGAAGGCCGAAATATTGGGGTAGACGTAGAAGGCGCCTTCCGGCTTGGTGCAGGTGACGCCGGGAATCTCAGCCAGCTTGGCGAGCATGTAGTCGCGCAGCTCGATGAACTCGGCGCGGAACTGCGCCACGCACTCCTGCGGGCCGGCCAGTGCGGCAATCGCGGCCTTCTGCACAATGCTGGTTGCATTCGAGGTGGACTGCGACTGCAGCTTGCTGAGATTGGCGACGACTTGCTTCGAGGCCAGCGCATAGCCTGCGCGCCAGCCGGTCATCGAATAGGTTTTTGAGAGCGAGCCGAGAACGACCATGTGCTCCTTGGCCCAGGTGAACGAGCCACCTGATACGGGCTTGCCGGCATAGTTCAGGTAGACATAGCACTCGTCGAGCAGCAGAAAGATGCCGCGCTCGTGGGCGAGGTGAACGATGCGCTCCAGATCCTCGGCGGAAACCACCGAGCCAGCCGGATTCGACGGCGAGTTGAGAATGATCGCCTTGGTGCGCGGCGTGATCGCCTTCTCGATTGCATCGGCGGTGATGCGGAAGTTCTCTGCCTCGCTGGTTTCAAGGAAGACTACCTTGCCGCCGGCGTACTGGATGATGTCTTTGAAGCTGACCCAGTAGGGCACGGGCAGGATCACTTCGTCGCCGTGGTCGATGAGCACCTGGATGGTGTTGAAGAGAGCCAGCTTGCCGCCCGCGGTGAAAATCGCCTCGTCGATGCCGTAATCCGATCCGAAGTCGCAGGCATGGCGCTCCACGATGGCCTTGCGCACGTCGGGAATGCCGGGAACAACCGTATAGCGGGTGAAGTTGCTCTCAATGGCCACGATGGCGGCGTCTTTGATGTGGCGTGGAGTGGGAAAATGCGGCTCGCCAGCTCCAAAATCGACCAGGTTGACGCCCTGGGCGCGCAGCTTTGCCGCTTCGGCAGCGACAGCCATGGTTGCGGAAACTTCGATGCGGCCGATTCGCTCGGCAAAGACCTGTGAGGGCGCAGAAACTGTCATGACTCCTTTATCTTGACAGATTTCCGCTCAACACGAAAGGCGGCCACGCCAACGCCTGAGATGGCACTCAATTCGCGCGCCGAAAGACCGCGATCTGATAGCCATACGGAGATTGCAGAGTGCCGCTCTGCTTCCATTGGCCGCCCACTTTTCTAAACGCGTCATCCACGTCTTCCGGCTTGACCAACACCAGTGAAATCTCGGCGCGCTCGGCGTCGCTCATCGTCCGATAACCCCGCCCGCCGGAGTAAGAGGTAGGTCTGAACGGAATTCCCTGCAACTTCGCCGCGTAATAGAAGACTGGATCCCCGAACAATGAGTCTCCAACGTGCGTCTCTGCACGAAGTTGCCGCTGCACCACGGCGTAAGCATCTGGTTGAATCGTGCGCATCTGCGTCCAAACCTGCCGCGGCAGTCCGAGAAACACGGCGAAAACCCCGGCAACGAGGCCAGTGATCCATAGCGTGTGGCGCCTCTCGCGCATACAGCGCTCCAGCAACGCCACGAATGCAATCACCACGGGGGCGGCGCCCATCCAGGCGTAGTAAAGCGGGTAGCGGCCTGCGGCCAGCATTGCGTAGGGGATGAGACACGCGGCAATCAATCCCGTGAGTGCCCAACGACGCAGCTTCGATGTGTCACCCCCGCCGAGCCAGACAACGACAACAACGACCGAAAAATAGAGTATGAGCGGCAGCAGAGTGCCATCGGAAGCGATTGTCTGCGCCACCCGGATTGGAGACAACGCCACAATCTTCGCCATGAACCGCTCGACGGCGGGTCTATCCCGGAAGACCAGCAATTGCAGCGTCGAACCAGCGATATTGTAGTCCGAAGCGAAGGTCTGCGCGACGTAGGCCTTGAGAGCGTGCTTTTCAACGAGAAAGAGAAACCATGCCAACGTGCCCACGGCACAGCCCGAAACGATTGCTATGTAATCCGCGATGCGCAGCTTTCTTCTAATGACGTATTCAAGAAGCAATAAGGCGGCAACGCAGGGGATTGCCTGGAGACCGGAGATGAGAAGCGGTAAGGCCGCAACGAACAACAGCCTGCGCCGGAGGCGTTGGTCTTCGATCGTCTCGTAGACCCAGAAGAGAATCGCCAGCACAAGCATCGTCGCGAGATCTGCTCGCCCGCTTCGGAAGACGTACGCGACCGCCCCATCGGCAACAAGCAGCGCGGCCAGCAGCCACCGCCCCCAGAACGTCTGGACTAGGCCGATGCGACGGCAAGCGTCCACGATAATCGCCGCGATGAGCAGAACCAGAATGAAGTTCAGGCCGCGGACTGCCGCTGGGTGAATACCTACGAGCGAAATCCAGCAATAGACCAGGAATGTGTAGAGCGGATTGTTGGCTGCCCAGAATTCAAACTGAGATTGCGACTGCCAGGCCGTGCTTACCCAACCCTGGCCAAGGTGCAGGTTCACCGCAGCGTCCACCTGCATCACATCGTCTGACCATGGATTGAAATACAGCGCGGTCTTGAGATTTCCCCAGACGAAGAGAGCCGCAACCAGCCCAATGAGCAGGCAATTGATGACTTTAATGGAAGGAGCCGTAGACGCGCGGTTCTCTTTGGTTGCCAGCAGAATGTACTCCCCGTTCCGTCGACCCGGTTAAAGGCCGGGTGTAGTGCCAATGCGGCCTCTGAGGCGCTTGAGGACATTCGGCGGAACGAGGCCCGTTACATCACCGCCGAAACTGAAGACCTCCTTGAGCATGCGCGAGCTGACGAAGGAGTAGCGGCCCGCCGGCTGCAGGAAGACCGTCTCGATCTCGGGCGCGAGACGGCGATTCATCAGCGCCATCTGAAACTCGTGCTCGTAGTCCGAGATAGCGCGAATTCCGCGCAGCACGGCCGTCGCGCCGAGATGACGGGCAAACTCCACCATGAGGCCGTCGAAAGTGGCGACGGAGACATTGCCGAGCGAACTGGTGGACTCGTGCAGCATCTCAACGCGCTCCTCAACGGTGAACAGCGGATTCTTAACAGGATTTTTGAGGATAGCGACCGTGAGGTGCTCAAAGAGCTTTGACCCGCGCTGAATCAGATCGATATGCCCATTGGTGGGCGGGTCGAAGGTGCCAGGATAGAGGGCTTTCACACTCATTGAATCGGCTCAAGGCGATTCTACGGCATGAGGGCGGGAAAACCTCTGCGTTAGCGATGGCCCGATCAGTTTGCCTGCAGAACTTCTCGATTGCGTTCCGCGGTGCGCGAGGCCAGATACAGTGAAACCACGGTGATGTCGTCGGTCTGGCCGAAACGCTGAGCGGTTTGGGCGATATAGCGAGCCGACTCATTGCTGACCTGCTTCGTCCGCTCGAAGCCAAAGAGCTCGCCGTGCGGGTTGGTGGCTTCAACAACGCCATCGGAGAGGAAGATGAGCCGGTCACCGCGGTCAAGCTGAAAAATGGATTCAGAGTATTCGACATCGGCAATGACGCCGAGCGGCAGGCTGGGCTCTAGCTCGAGCTCGCGTCCGTCACGATAGGGGCTCAGATGGCCAGCATTGGCGATGATCAGCGAGCCATCGGGATAGATCCTGGCGCAAAGGCAGGTGGCGAAGCATGGAGCCGCATCGAGTTCAGGAACCGCGCCAGGCGTCGATACTGCGCCGAGCAGAACATGATTGAGATGGGAGAGAACGGTCGCGGGATCGTGAGAGAGTTCGTTTCGCAGCGCACCCACAAGGGTGCTGGAATTCATGGCCGCCTGCAGGCCTTTGCCGCTTACGTCACCCACTACGATCAGTAGCGAATCATCCTTCAGGGGCAGAACCTGAAAGAAATCTCCGCCTACACCGTTGACGGGCAGATAGGCGCTCTCAAGCATGAAATTGCGTGTTGATGGCAGCTGCGTGGGGATGAGCAGGGCCTGCACGCTACGCGCGGCTGCGATTTCTGCATTAGACCGCTGTTCATCCTGGCTGACGCGAATGAAGCGGTACAGAATGACGGCGACGAGGCTGGCAAGGAAGATGATGAACGAGACAGCGCTGGTGGTGAAAGCCACCGGGCCAAGGTGAAAAGAGTGCGCCGCAAATCGCGCCGGCAGCCAGTGCCGATAAGCCGCAAAATCCAATACAGCGTCCGCTGAATCCGCCGTGGCGGCCAGAAAGAAAGGCAACAGCATGACACCTGCCTCGGTGCGTCCCTTCCTCCACGCGCGAAAAAGCAAAATGCACACAAGCGTGCAGAACACGATTTGCGCAGTTATTGAGAGCAGATCGTATAAGTGCTCGGTGTGAAGGAAATACCCGAAGGGCAGTAGCAATATCGCGATCTGTACCTGGCGCACGATCCTTCGCAGATCGCTGCCCGTAAAGCGCAGAACAAATTCGAGGGTCACGGCCATAAAAACACGGCCGGAAAATGCGATAAACGTGCCGTAGGCTTGAAGCGAGATGCGCGCCAGGCCAAAGGCCGTCCCCGCAGCCTCGCCTGCGGCTACGGAAAGACAGAGCAACGCCAGCCAAAGATATTCAGAGTGGCTCCGCTGCGCGAGATAGAGAGCCATTCCCAGTGCAGCGACACACAGAAACAGAAAGGCCATGGCCGCTGGGGTAATCGCGTGGCCGGTCCATTGATTGGCCTCAGATAGCGCGAGTTGATCCGCGATCTCTGCTCGGGTGCCGAGTTCGGCTCGTGCCAGCAGCCCGCTGCCGATTGTGGTTGTCGGAGCGGCCCAGGCGCGAATTGCAACTGTAACCGGCGACGCAGGCAAGGCAGCATTGCCGCTGTTGAGATCTACCATCAGCGGTGGCGAAAGAAACTCCGAAGGTGCAGCGCCGCTCATGCCCTGGGTTCCCCCCACGGCGACGCCGTTGATAAACACCGCCATCTGCCCGACGCTGGCAGACGTAACGAGCAGAGAAAATGGCGTAGCCGCACCAGGCTGCGCCAGCAGTGCCGGTTGTCGAGGATCGATCCGAATGCGGTACCAGCCGTAGCCGGAATAGGACGCGACGCCTTGTGTGCTGAGTGGTTGGTCGAGCGCGACCACCGGCCAGCTCGAGTCGTCAAAGGCGGGATCGGCCCAGCGCGGGTCATCGCCAATCTGGAATCGCCACGGCCCTGTGATCTCGATGACACCATGGACACCAGCAGCAGTAGAGTCGGTTGCGGAGAGATTGCTCGAGCCATTACTTGTGGCCGCTTGCGACGAAGCGGGCGCCTGCGCAATCGCTGCACCAGAAAAGCACGCGGTATGCAGAACTGCGGTCAGCAGCAGAGGCAGCGCAAATCTTCGGCAGGCGACTCTCATTCGGCTTCCAGGTCCAGGATGCGCACAGTCACACGTTGCACTGAAAGAGTGTACGAAATGCCCGAAGGCAGTGTTCCACATGAAGCAGAAAGCGGCTCCGATGAGGAGCCGCTCTCAAAACGTGCCAAAGCACGCCTATCCCCGTTTGGGCCGTACAGCCTCTTTTGCATCGGCGGGGCCGGCTGCGGGAACCTCGGGCACCTCGGCGTTGCCGGCGTCGGCAATGCCCAGGTGCTTGCGGACCTGGGCGTCCATCTTCGCGAAGACGTCCTTGTTTTCCTTGAGGAAGTTGCGCGCATTCTCGCGGCCCTGTCCGATGCGCTCGCCACTATAGCTGTACCATGCGCCAGACTTCTCGACTAGGTTGTGCACCACGGCCAGATCGAGGACGTCGCCTTCGCGGCTGATGCCTTCGCCGTACAGAATGTCGAATTCGGCTTCGCGGAAGGGCGCGGCCACCTTGTTCTTCACGATCTTGACCTTGGTACGCGAACCGACGACCGTGTCACCGTCCTTGACGGCGGCGATGCGGCGGATATCCACGCGTACCGAGGAGTAGAACTTCAGTGCGCGGCCACCGGTGGTGGTTTCAGGGTTGCCGAACATCACGCCGATCTTTTCGCGAATCTGGTTGATGAAGATGAGAGATGTACGCGACTTCGATACCGTTCCGGTGAGCTTGCGCAGGGCCTGGGACATGAGACGCGCTTGCAGGCCCATGTGGGAATCGCCCATCTCGCCATCGAGCTCAGCCTTCGGCACCAGCGCCGCCACGGAATCGACAACCAGCACATCGATGGCGCCGGAGCGAACCAGCGCTTCGGTGATTTCGAGAGCCTGCTCACCGCTGTCGGGCTGGGAAACCAGCAGATTGTCGGTATCGACCCCCAGCTTCTTCGCATATCCGGGGTCCAGGGCGTGTTCGGCGTCAACAAAAGCCGCCATGCCGCCCGCGCGCTGCGCCTCAGCGATGATCTGCAGCGTAATGGTGGTCTTACCAGACGACTCAGGCCCGAAGACCTCAATCACCCTGCCGCGGGGGACGCCGCCAACGCCCAGAGCCGCGTCAAAACTGATGGATCCAGTGGAGATAACTGAAATAGGAAGCAGAGCTTCCTTGGAACCGAGCCGTACGATCGACCCCTTGCCAAACTGCTTTTCAATCTGTGAAAGGGCCAGTTCTACAGCTTTTGCGCGCTCATCAACAACCGCCATGGGCGAATACTCCTGAAGAAATTGCTCGCCTGGCGCGACCCGTTGAAGCGATCAAAATAACACGCGGCGGCTTGGATGGATTCGATCGGATTGTAGCAGGATGAGAGGTGGATTAGGCGGCAAAAAGCGAAGAAAAAGTGAATAACTTTAGTGGTAGCCCCGAAAGCACTGGTTGAAGCTGCCAGACCGTCTCACACCGTGTAGGCGCCAATGCGGGTTTCACGCCGGGTCAATGCATCACAGGCGCGATCAAGCACCTCATAGTCGGCGTCGTGGTCCTTTCGAAATGCTCGAAAGGCCTCTTCGCTCGACCAGCTATCGATCGTCAGATAGTTCCCGGGAATGTAGGCGTCGCGCAGCAGTTCGGTGCCTTTATATTCCGGAGACCGGCGGAAAAGCTGCGCCCAGGTTCCCTCCGGACCATAGGCGGCCTCAAACTGCGCGATCTTCTCCTCTGCGATCTCAAACTGCCAAACGACAACGAACATTCTGGCCTCAACCTGTTGCCTCTATGGTATTTCATCCGCCGCAGGAGCAGCTTCGCGCCATCACCTCGGCGAAGTGCATGGCATGAGTATGGCCAAGCTGGCTGATCTGCTCGCGGCAGCTGAAGCCGTCTGCCAGCACAATCGTCATTGAGTCTGCCGCCTGCACCGCCGGCAGCAAACCCTCGTTAGCGATCGCCTTTGACACTTCGAATTTGCCCGCCTCAAAACCGAATGGCCCTGCCATCCCGCAACAGCCCGCCTGAATCGCTTCAACCTGCGCGCCCGCATTGCGGAGGATTGCGATCTCGCTGGCCGGACCGCCGAAGACAGCTTTGTGGTGGCAATGGCCATGAACCAAAATCTGCGCTCCAGCAAGCCGGCCTGCACCAAAATCCGGCGCTCTCTCGGCAAGCCAATCGGCCAGCAGCCAGACCTGTTTGCTGAGCTGGGCAGCGCGCGTGATCCTTCGGGAAAAGCTCCAGCAACTCGTCCTTGAAGACGCTGGCGCAGCTCGGCTCCAGAAAGATGAAAGGCAAACCGGCATCGATCTCGATCCCAATCGCCGCAGCACTTTGCGAGATAGGCGCGCGCGTCATCGAGCAGGCCGAAATCGTAGAGGGGACGACCACAGCAGATATGTCCAGGCGCAGTCTCAACCGCGAAGCCAGCGCTGGTGAGCACAGTTTCTGCTGAGGCTAGCGTTTGCGGATGATAGTAGTTGTTCCAGGTATCCGGCCAGAGCAGTACCTGCGAAGCGTTTGCCTGCACTGCGCGCTTTGAAGAAACCGCGCGCCCATCATGGTATGGCTTCGCGCGCCAGCCGCGGCAGCGTGCGCTCGCGGGCCACGCCGACAATGTCTCTTCACCAGTACGGCCGGTGACTGGGCCGGTAAGCATCGCATTTGTCAGGCGCGGCGCCATCGAGCCCCAGCGCGCCAGTTTGTCCGCAAAACCGAAAATGTAATGGTGCAGCGGATGGAGGCGGCCTTTGTAATGCTGCGCCAGAAACTCCGACTTGCATGCGGCCATGTCCACCTGCACGGGACACTCCGTTTGCACGCCTTGCAACTCAGGCAGAGATCAAGGGCCTCATGGACGGCCTCGCTGCCGAAGCCTTCCTTGTGCAGTGCACCGGCCAGCATCTCCCGAGCAGCCGCGCGCGGCCGCGTGTGGAATGCTTCTCCTCGCCGGTCGCTCGATAGCTGGGACACATCACGCCCCCTCGGTCTTGCGGCACGCACCCACGCCAACGCAACGTTCGGTAGCGCGCTCAAAGGAACCGCCGTCGGCGGGGAAGGCGAAGTGCGTTTCGAGCGCCTCATGCGATTCTCTGTGCCCGCAATTCTCTCGGTGCGAAGATTCTCGATCGGATCGTAGACGCGAACCGCATCCATCAGCTTGCCGGGATTCATGCGATTGTCCGGATCCCAGAGGATCTTGAACTCGCGGAATGCGCGCATCAGCTCCGGGCCCGAACATCTTCGGCAACAGCGCGGCGCGAGCCTGTCCGTCGCCATGTTCGCCGCTGAGCGACCCGCCGAACTGCAGCACCAGATCGGCGGCGCGTTCAATGAACTCGCGGAATTTGCGCAGTCCCTGCTCGGAGCGAAAGTCGAAGTTGATGCGCATGTGTACGCAGCCCTGGCCATAGTGGCCGTAGAGCGGACTGCGATATCCGTACTCGGCCATCAGCTCGTGATGCCGCGCAGATAAGCGCCGAGTTGCTCGGGCGGAACAGCAGCGTCTTCCCAGCCCTCCAACCGGTCAGGCTCGCCGGGAACAAAAACCATGCGCCCAGCGCGGACTCGCGAACGTGCCAAACGCTAGCGGCCTCAGCCGGCGTGCAGATGTGTGCGACCGGTGCAGACTGGCCATCCCCGGCAGTCGCGCACCAAAGCCTCCGCCTTGGCCGCGCTTCCTCCTGCGCTCCATGCACCCATTTCGACCAGCAGAAAGCCCACGCCGGGAGGAAGCTGTCGAGTTCTTCGAGCGCGAGACCCTTGCGGCGCATAAAGTCGACGAGCATGCTGGTCAAAGCCTTCAAGACCGATAGGACCATGCTCCAGAGCCCGCGGAACAGCATCGGCAGCGAGATACGGATCGGTGAATCCCAGCACGGTGAGCACGCGGAACGGCGGGCTTGCGGTCAGATTCAGCGTGGCAGAAAGTACGGTCGCACAGGTGCCCTCAGTGCCCACCAGCGCTCGAGCAACATTGAAGCCATTTTCGGCAAGCAGCTCGTCGAGGTTGTAGCCGGAGACGCGCCGCGGAATGCGCGGGAATCTCTCGCGAACAAGACTGGCATAGCGATCGCGAATGCGTGCAAGACCTGCGTAGATTTCGCCTTTGCGGCCACCGGCGCGGATGATGCTCTCCAGTTGATCAGGACTGGTGGGCCCAACGGTCATGCGCGTGCCGTCGTAAAGAATGATGTCGAGCGATTCAACATTGTCGACAATTTTACCGCCCAGCAGCCCGTGCACACCGCAACTGTTGTTGCCGATCATGCCGCCCAGGGTGCAGCGGCGAGTGTGTGGCTGGGTCGGGTGCGAAGGTAAGGTTATGCTGCTCGGCAGCGTCGCGCAGGCGATCGAGGACGATGCCTGGCTGAACCTGCGCCAGCTTCGCAGCCGGATCGATCGAATCGAGCCTGTTCATGTAGCGCGAATAAGTCGAAGACTACCGCGACATTGGCGCACTGGCCGGAGAGGCTTGTACCGCCGCCGCGTGGCAGCACCGCTGCTCCTGTGGCTCTGCACGCTGCCAATGCAGCTTCTACATCTGCTTTGTCGCGGGGATTAATGACACCGATTGGAAGCTGGCGATAATTCGAGGCGTCGGCGGCATACATGGCACGCGAGGGCAAATCGAAGCAAACGTCGCCGCGCACAGACTCCCGGAGCTGCGCCTCAAGCTCGCGATGTGCCGCGAAGCCCTCGTGCTCGAGCGGCGTGAAGTTCTGCAGTATCGGAAAGGTAGATGGGCCCACGGGGGAATGGTAGCGCGTTTCCACGCGTGGGCGCTGCCGCGTTGTTACGTCTTTCTATGCGACGCACCTGTCACCGCCGAGCTCTCTCCGTTCAAATTGGCGTGATCCACCGTTAGTTGGCCCGCATGTTCCGCATCGCGTTCAGCGGTCCACTGCGCAAGAATGTGCCGCAATTGAATGACACCCGGATCGCCGGAGCCGAGCCCCGGCGTCCTCTCTGCCTCTTCGATTGTCTGGCGCAATACCTCCAGAAGCCGAACTGACCTCGGTCCCATACCAAGACGTCCCCTTCACTTGTGAATTGTTGGCCCGACAACCGGAACCCACTGGCCGGAACTTGTAGCGGTCTCTACCCGCAACCTCATTAGTTCGGCTTCCCGTGCGATTCCGATTCAATATCCGCGATTGCCCTGCGCATACAGGATTTCAGGTCTGTCACGGCAACGCTGTTCTTTTCGGGATACGTTGTTTGCTCCAGGAGATACAAAACAGTTCGAAGTACAGAAGTGACATCAAGCCCTTGCCTGCCGTTCATCATCTCTGCGTCCTTATGGAGCAGTTGCTCCGCTCCCCCTGAACGCTCTTTGTCTGGATTAGATGCCGTTTCGGTGCCCGCAGTAGCCTGGGAGGGAAATAGAACCCGTTTACTTTCTTTCCGATAGGCAACCTTTTGAGAAGGAGCGCGAGCGCGGGTTGCGAGGCAGATTAGCGGCCGGGCCACTCTTCGACGACGATACCGAGGTCATTTAACTGCTGAATGGCGGCCTCGACATTGCGGCGGACCTTTGCGCGATCTTTCGCGCTCGATCCGGGAGCCTCGGCGACGGCGATCACCCGGCCATAGCGCCATGCGCTTGATGGCAAGGCCACCACAGCATCGGCGAGATCGGAGGGTCTGAGTTGCAGTTCCTGCCGGCGAGCCGCGGCGGGCCGCATCATGGTTCCCTCACCCACATCGCTGGTATTGGCGTCAGCAAGATTCACGCGCAGATCGAGAGTGTCGGCTTCGACCGAGAGGAAAGGATTGGCCCACTCGCCAACTTCGTGGATGTTGACGTAGAGACTGCGGGTCGGCAGAGGTATGCTCGCAAGCTGGGCGCGTTGCTGATCGAGCAGAGTTGCAGCCGCCTGGGCCTTGAGTTCGGCGTTGGCAGCAGTGCGCGCTACGCCTTCGACCGCCTGCTCTTCTCGATGGCAGGCAGCAAGACAGACGACGAGAAGCAGGCAAATAGCTGCAAGTCCGCGTTTCTTCTTAGCTGCCAGGATCACGTTCTTAAGGATATCAAGGCGGCCGGTCAGCGACCGGTCCAGCGGGCAACGCGCTTATTCAAAAAGGCTTGTACGCCCTCACGTTTATCGGCCGTTCCGCAGAGGTCTCCGAATATCTCGGCCTCGAGCGCCACAGCTTCATCAAGAGGACTATCAAGCCCCTCATTGACTGCCCGCAACATGCCAGCGATGGCGAGCGGTGCGTTGGCGGCAATCTCAAGCGCCAGCGCCTCAGCCCGCGCCATCAAATCCGCCGCGGGTACCACTTCGTCGACAAGGCCGATGCGCAGCGCCTCATGGGCGTCGATAATTGCGCCGGTGAGAAGCAGCTTCAGCGCCGCACCACGGCCTACGAGCCTGGGCAGACGTTGAGTGCCACCATAGCCCGGAATGACGCCCAGCTTGATCTCCGGCTGGCCTAGACGCGCCGTTTCCGCCGCAAGACGCAGCGTGCAAGCCATTGCCAGTTCGCAGCCGCCGCCGAGAGCGAAGCCCTGGATGCAGGCAATGACGGGCTTGCCCAGGGTCTCGATTCGTCGAAAAATGGCCTGCCCGCTCGAAGAAAATTCGCGCGCATCGCCGGCAACAACAGCATCAAGTTCGCGAATGTCGGCCCCGGCGGCAAAGGCTCGATCTCCAGCACCGGTCAACAGCACCACCCGCACTGATTCGTCTCGCCCCAGATCCGCGAAAACCCGATCAAGCTCCCTCAGCGTCGCGCTGTTCAGCGCGTTCAGCACCTTTGGCCGATCGATAGTCACGATCGCGAGTGGCGGACGTTTCTCCAGGCGAATTTCTACGTTTTCCATGCGGAGAGTAGCGTATCAAAGCCGGTGATGTGGGCGTGGGTGGGCGGCAGGGACAGCCCGGCGCAAAAGAAGAAGGGTGGCTGCCTACGGGGGGCGCCACCCTAAGTGATAAGCCAGTGAGTGTACGGGCCAATCAGGAGACATCCACAGGCTAGATGCCGCCTGCATTTGTGTCTTGGGCCCTTGGAGGGACTTGACCCTCAACCAAATGATGGAGTTCCGGAGGCCAATGAACGGCTGGGGTGCCATTTCCAGCTTTCTCCGGTTAGTGTTTAAGTGCAGAACTCCTCATAAGCGTGAAAGCCCTTTCCAACGCGCAGCTGCTCTCTCCGAAACGCTGGAGATGGCTGCCCATTGCTGCGCTACTGATGGCTGCAGGCCAAGCCGATGCGCTGGAGCCCACGACGCCGCTCTCCGAATACAGCCGTCAATCCTGGGTCATGGAAAACGGCCTGCCCCAGAACAGTGTTCACGCTCTGCTACAGACCCGGGACGGTTATCTCTGGGCAGGAACCGAGGCCGGACTGGCGCGCTTCGATGGGGCCGGGTTCGCCACCTTCGACCGCAATTCAACTCCGGCGTTGCCCAGCGGCGATATCCGCTGCCTGCTTGAAGACAAACAAGGCGCGTTGTGGGTCGGCACCAGCGAAGGGCTGGCGCGATGGAAGAACGGCACTGTGACGGAGTTCAGCACGCAAAGCGGCCTGCCGGGAAAGGCAATCCAGTCGCTGGCCGAGGACGCAAGCGGAGTCCTCTGGGTTCACACAGATGCCGGGCTAGCGCGGTTCAATGGGAGTTCGTTCTCGGCCGCCGGAGAAGGCGCTGAAGAACCGTCGGCATCGTTGCCGAATTCGGTATCCGATCCCTTGCCGCCCAGCGGTGCGCGGTTTGCGCTCGCCGGATCATCGGGGGCACACGCGCTTGCCACCAATACCACAGTGACCATTGAGCGTGGCTCCAGATCCGAAATGAGGCCAGAGACAATCAGGCCGGAAACGCTCACGGTAGGGCGAGGGCTGCCCGGCACGCGCATTCAGGCCATAATGGCCGACCGCGAGGGAAGCCTGTGGATCGGCACAAATGGCGGCCTCGCACGCTGGGTCGATGGTGAGGTGCAGAAGCTGCCGGTCACCGATCCGCTCGCCGGCGCGTCCATTCTCTCGCTCTTTGAAGATCGAGAAGGTAATGTGTGGGTCGGCACCGAGACGGCCGGGCTGCATATCTTTCGCGACACCCGCTTTCGTAGCATCGGCGCGCACGAAGGGCTCTCTTCAGACGCTACGACCACGGTGGCAGAGGACGAGGCAGGAAAGTTGTGGATTGGAACCAGCGGAAGCGGCCTCAATGTCATGCGGCTGCGCGTCAGCCGCGAAGGTCAAACGACAATCTATCCGGTGCCCAACGTTCTCCTGAGTAACGTAATTCTTTCCCTGGCAGCGGGAGTGGATGGATCCATGTGGATCGGGACGCCGGATGGATTGAACCGGATTCGCGGAAGCGCGATCGATGCCTTCACCTCAGCGGACGGATTGCCCGATGACTTCATTCGATCGCTGCTCGCAGATGCCGACGGCTCCCTGTGGGTGGGGACGCGTCACGGACTCGCTCATCTGACATTTCCGTCCGGGACGAACGCTGCCAGCCGTTTGCCTGCGCACACGACCATCTACACGCACGCCAATGGACTGGGCAGCGATCTGGTCGGCTCAATGGCGCATGATACAAATGGCAATCTCTGGGTGGCGACACTCGCAGGCCTGTCGCGACTGCACAACGGCCAGATCACCAACTACACCACGGCGGATGGCCTGCCGAGCAATGTGGTGACCTCCCTCTTGCCGCGCGCAGACGGAACGCTTCTGATCGGAACGCAGGACCGCGGCTGGAGCCTTTGGGACGGATCGAAATTTGACAAGGTGACTTCGCCGCCACAGGGAGCTTTAAATATCCACGCCATTCTTGCCGACGACAGCAACAACCTCTGGTTCGCAACCAGCAACGGCATTGCCCGGTGCACACGCCTCACGGCTTCCGACTGCTCAAACTGGTTTGAATTCGGTCCCTCAGACGGATTGCGCGGACGCGAAACCGCGACAAACAGCCATCCGTCTGCCTGGCGTTCCCGCGATGGCCGCCTCTGGTTCGCCACTCCAAAGGCACTTGTGGAAGTGGATCCAAGCCATTTCCCAATTAACTCCGTGCCTCCCCCTGTGGTGATCGAGCGCTTTGCGGTCGATGATGTCGACCAGTTGCAGCACAGCTCTTCGCTGCGCGTTCCCGCGGGACATAATCACTTCCAGTTCGACTATGCGGGCCTGAGTTTTGTTGCGCCGCAGAAAGTGCGCTACCGCTACATGCTCGACGGATTCGATCGCGGCTGGACGGATGCCGGCTCGCGGCGCATCGCCTACTACACCAACATTCCGCCGGGGCACTACACGTTCAGAGTGCAGGCGGCAAATAACGATGGGCTGTGGAATGTGGAGGGCGCATCGTTGCCTTTCGAATTGCGTCCGCATTTCTACCAGACGGCTATGGTTCTACATTCTTTCGCTGGCCTCGATCGCGCGGCCTTGCTTGTCCTTCTCCTGTTCAGGCGCCGGCTGGTGCAGGCCGAGCGCGAGTTCAGCGGCCGTGCTCGGCGAGCGCAGCCGCATCGCGCGCGAGATTCATGACACGCTGGCGCAAGGGTATGTGGGCATCTCAGTGCAACTTGAAGTGCTGGCGGAGTTGCTGCGCCAGAATAAGATCGAGGCGGCGACACAACAGCTGAATACCGCGCGCGGCCATGTGCGCGAAGGCCTTGCCGAGGCGCGCCAGTCGATCTGGGCATTGCGTTCACAGGATGCCGGCGAGAACACCCTCCCTGTGCAATTGAGACGCACAACCGAGCAGGCGGCCGGGAATGGCCTGGAAGCAGCGTTCAGCGTCTACGGTGCTTACCGCCCAATGGCTGCCGATGTCGAGCGCGAATTTCTGCGGGTGGCCCAGGAAGCAATTCATAATGTAAAGAAGCATGCAGAGGCGCAGCATTTGGAAGTGCGGCTCGACTATGGGCCGGCCGAAGTCGCGATGGAAGTTCGGGATAACGGTCGCGGATTTGCCGGAGAGCCTGAAACGCATTCCGTTCAAGGACACTATGGCTTGATTGGCATGCGCGAGAGGGCGAAGAGAATTGGCGGGACGCTCGATATTGTGAGTGAGCCGGGTGCGGGCACATCGATCAGGTTGCATGCACCCGCGCCAAGGGAGGCACAGTAGCAGTGGCAGACGAAATGATTCGCGTGCTGGTGGTGGAGGATCACCACGTTGTGCGGCAAGGACTGGTCGCGCTCTTGAAGGTGGCCGAAGGCATTGAGGTCGTGGGCGAGGCTGCGGACGGCGTCGACGCAATCACACAATTTCGTAAGCATCAGCCGAACATCACCCTCATCGACCTGAGATTGCCGAGAATGGGCGGCGTGGATGTGATTCAACGCGTGCGCATGGAAACCCCGCAGGCGCGATTCATCGTGCTGACTACCTACGATGGCGATGAAGATATCTATCGTGCGCTTCAGGCCGGTGCACGGGCTTACCTGCTGAAAGGCATGACCAGCGACGAGCTCATCGCCACAATCCGCGCCGTGCACGCGGGCAAGTCGCATATTCCGCCCGCGATTGCGCAAAAGCTGGCCGAGCGCATGGGGACCGAAGAACTGACCCCGCGCGAGTTCGATGTGCTGGAGCAAATCGTGTACGGCAAGAGCAACAAAGAGATTGCAACGGAACTGGACATCTCCGAAGCCACGGTAAAGACTCACATCAACAGCCTGCTGGGCAAGCTGGGCGTAACAGATCGTACGCAAGCGGCAACCGCAGCGATTCAGCGCGGCATCGTTCCACTGGAGTCGCTGAGGAAACCCAAACCATGAAAACTGCGACCCTCTGTGCAGCGCTTGCTCTCTTCGCAGTTGCGGCTGCCCCGGCTGAGAAGACAACCTGGCGCCAGGCAACGGATGCCGAACTAGCATCGCTGCTGCCGGCGCGCGCACCGGTGCAGACTGAGCACATAGAGACCGAGATGCGCACTGCAAGCGGCATCGTGAACAACCACGGGCACTATATTGCCGGAGTTGTGCTGATTACCGCTGGCTATTCGGCCGATGGAAAGTACTCGCACTATCTGCTTGTGCAGGCGCCGATCCGCATTGGCGGAATTTCCCTGAAGCCCGGCGAATACGTCTTTGGGTGGGTCCGGGACAACGAAACGCTGAAGGTTCACTTCAATACTGCGGCAACTGGCGCGCTCGTCGGTGAAACCGAAGCACGCAAGATCGTGGGGCAGACTCGCGTGGAAAGCATCCGCATCTGGCCTCCCGCCGACAAGTCCATCATCCAGATCGGGCGGTTCGAGATTCCATACGAGCTCGGCGACGAATAGCCGCTCCATCTTTCGGTTGAGTGACCGCACAAAATGAGGCCCCGTATACTGGCTGCCATGCTTCAGGATTTCCGCGTCAATGCGATTTCGGCCTTGCTGATCCCGGCACTCTTCTTTAGCCAGGGAATGATGGCTGTCGGGCAGCGGCCCGCAGAATCTGCACCTTCCGCGCATGCCGTCGAGTCGCCGCACGCACCGCAGCTTGATGCGCAGCATCGCCCCATCACCGAAGGCGGCTTCGTCAAGACCGGCCCCGTCGTTTTCGAAGATATCGCTGAAAAGGCGGGCCTCACGAACTGGACCCACAAGATGGGCACTCCGGAGAAAAGCTACATTGTTGAAACGAAGGGTTCCGGCGTAGGCCTGATTGACTACGACAACGATGGATGGCTCGACATCTACGTTGTCAACGGTTCCACCTTCGCTGCGCTCGATGGCAAGGAAACGCCGCCGCATGCAGCGCTCTTTCACAACAACCACGACGGAACGTTTACCGACGTTGCCGCGAAGGCCGGTGTGACCAACGACCGCTGGGGCATTGGCGTGGCAATTGCCGACTACGACAACGACGGCTGGCCCGACATCTTTGTCTCCAACTGGGGCAACAACCGGCTCTACCACAACAACCACGATGGAACGTTCACCGACATGGCGGAGAAGGCGGGCGTGACGGTGGGCGGTTGGTCATCCGGCGCGACCTGGGGCGACTACGACGGTGACGGCAAGCTGGATCTCTTCGTCGCCGGCTATGTGCATTTGGATCGCAACAATCTGCCCGTTGCTGAGCAGAACGGCGTGCCCAACACCTATTGCACCTTCCGCGGCGAGCAGGTGAGCTGCGGACCTCGCGGCCTCAAGGGCGAGCCCGATCATCTCTTCCACAACAACGGCAGACGGCACGTTTACCGATGTGAGCGAGAAGGCGGGCGTAGCCGACAAGCCCGGCTACTACGGCCTCGGCGTCGTCTTTGCGGATATCAACAACGACGGCAAGATCGATCTGCTTGTGGGCAACGACTCGACGCCAAATTATCTCTACCTGAATAAGGGCGACGGCACCTTTGAAGATGTGAGCTACGCCTCCGGTTTCGCTGTGAATGGAGCCGGGCAGGAGACGGCCTCAATGGGCATCGCCGTTGGCGACTACGAAAACAAAGGCATGCTCGATATCTTCGACACGACTTTCTCAGACGATTACAAGCCGCTCTATCACAACGAAGGCGACGCCAACATGACCGACGTGAGCTACGAGATGGGGCTCGGCGAGATCACGGTGCCCTTCCTGAGCTGGGGCGACGCCTTCATGGATTACGACAACGACGGATGGAAAGATCTCTTGATGGTCGACGGGCACGTCTATCCGCAGGCGGACAGATATCCGTGGGGCACAAGCTGGAAGGAGCGGCCGATGCTCTTCCGCAACATCGAGGGCAAGAAATTTGAGAATGTGCCCGCCGTGGAAGGCACAGGACTGGCCGTCGTGATTGCTGGCCGCGGCATGGCCGTTGGCGACCTCTTCAACGACGGCAAGCTCGATGCCGTGATCAACGTGATGGACGGGCATCCAGTACTGCTGCGCAACGTGAACCCGGATAAGAATCACTGGCTGGAACTGAAGCTGGTGGGCGGCCCCAAGAGCCCGCGCGATGCAGTAGGCTCCACTGTCTACCTGACTTCGAACGGCATGAAGCAGCGCGAAGACGTGCTGAGCGGCGGAAGCTATCTTTCAACGAACGATCCGCGACCGCACTTCGGCCTTGGCCAGGCAACAAAGATAGACGACATCGAGGTGCATTGGCCCAGCGGCAAGATCGAGCACTTCACCGTTCCTCGCGTGGACCGCATTGTGACAATCACCGAAGGAAATGGGACAGCGCGCTGATTCGCGGCTTGCAGGATCAGCCCGGCGGTGTTCCAATAAAAATATTGAAACAGGGGTGCTCTGCGAAAGTGGGGCTGAGAAATACCCTAGAACCCGATCCGGATAATACCGGCGTGGGAAGTTTCCGAAGCGAAGCGGAATTCCTCATACCGTAACGCGAGTTCCTCCTGTTTCAGCGTTTTGTGGGAAGCAAGGGGAACGAATGCAACGCTCCGCTACAGCCGGAATCTATCATCCAAAGCAATACATCTGCTCAAGTCATCGGTCGCGCGCTGGTGCGCGCATATCCTTCGTCGCTGCGTGCATGTTTCTTTTGCCCATCTTGTCGTTGGGCCAAAACCAGAAATCGGATCCGAACCCTCAGCAGAAACTCAAGCGGAAGTCCGCACAGCAGACGCTCCCCACCGTCACTACCACCGTTGAAGTGCACAGCGAGGTAAAAGACGATTTCCTCTCCACCGGCGCCACTGCCGGCAGCCTCGACGGCACAGCCCTGAAGGAGACGCCTCTATCTGTCACCACCATCTCGCGCGCTGTGCTGAGCGATCAGATCGCCCGCACACTCTCAGACGTGGTGAAGAATGACGCCTCAGTCAGCGAGGACTATGCGCCCGTCGGCTACTATGGCGACTTTCAAATTCGCGGATTTCCGCTCGACCTTGCCACCGGGCTGCAGATCAACGGAATGACCATTGCCGGCGAGCAGGACGTGCCTCTCGAAAACAAAGAGCGGGTCGAGATTGTGAAAGGCATCGCCGGCATTGAAAGTGGCGTGACGGCTGCCAGCGGATTGATTAACTACGTGACCAAAGAACCGCGCGGCGGGCTGCGGCCGGCATTCGACGTGGCAACGGACCAGCGCGGCACTGCCTATGGCGCTCTCGACGCGAGCCGCACCTTCAACACAGCTCTTCAGCCTGCCGTGCGGCTCAATATCGCAGCCGAAAGCATGCACCCGTATGTGCAGCATGCTGATGGGTGGCGCGGCATGGGTGCTGCCGATGCGCAGTTCCGTCTCGCGACCGCGACCAATCTTTTCACCGATTTCGAATATCAGCACATGGTGCAGCCATCGGTAGCCGGTTACCAGTTGCTGGGCGGTGACACAGTTCCCTCGCCCGTCTTTCCTTCAACCATGCTGGGATATCAGCCGTGGGGCAAGCCAAACACCTTCGATGTTTTCAACGCGGGTGCCCGCCTGCAGCACACTTTCAATGCAAAATGGAGCGCGCAGCTTAACGGCTCTTACAGCCACTCGCTGATTGACGACAACGTAATCTGGCCGTATGGCGCCGCTCTTGACGCAGACGGGAACTCGCTCTGCCCAAATGCTCCCGTCTACTTTTTCTGCCCCGATGGCAGCTACGAAATTTACGACTACCGCAGTCCCGGCGAACTGCGAATCAACGCCGTGGGCGACGCGCTCGTATTGGGCCGCATAACCACGGGCGTCCTTACGCATGACATTGTTGCCGGCGGCTCGATCTTTCACCGCACCGTCGATCTCTCTTCGTCCGTTGTCTACACTCCTATCGGCGTCGAGAATGTTTACCAGCCAGATATTCCCTACGCGCAAGAGGATCCGTATCAGGAAGCCGGCCCGTCAGCCCTTGCCGATTTCGACCATCAGGTCTCGGGTCTGATCCAGGATCGGATGCACATTCCCGGTGGCGTCACGCTTCTCGCCGGGGGGCGCTATGCCAGGGTCACAGATTTTAACTACACATCTGCGCGATCAATCTGGTTGCCGCAGTATGCTGCCACCTACTCACCCACATCGGCGATCACGTTTTACGGCAACTACGGCGTGTTGATGTCTCTGGGACCGCAGGCGCCATGGTGGGTAGACAACTCCAGTGAATTTCTCGTTCCATATTTCACCAGGCAATCTGAGGCCGGAGTTAAGTATGAGCGGCAGATTCTGCTCACTGCTGCCTACTTCCACATGCGCCAGCCTTTCTTCTATCCGCGAGCACTTCAGACGCCAGACAGCTTTTGCACCAGCGACCTCGCCTTTGGCGAAGACTTCGCGCCGGGAGATTTGTGCTTTGAATCGGATGGGCATGAAACGCACGACGGCTTTGAAGCCAGCGCACAAGGCAGAGTCGCCTCGTGGATACAACTGACGAGCTCACTTGCGGCCATCCAAGCGCGCTCCGATGACTCCAGCACTCCGGCATACAACGGCAAGCAGGTCATCAACGTTCCACGCTTCCAATCGACCTTTTTTGCCGACCTGCAATTACCGCACATGCAGGGCCTGCATATCATGCCGGGTTGGAATTACGTGGGCCGCAAGCAGGCTACGCGCGATGACCTGGTGAGCGTGGGAGGCTACAACCTCTTCAACCTCGGCGCGCGTTACACGCCCGGTGGCGAACGTGGCCGGTTGACGTTCAGACTCTACGCCGACAATATTCTGGACAGGCGCTACTGGAAAGACACCGGCGCAAACTACGGCGACACCTTTATTCATCAGGGAGCGCCAACAACTGTGCGCCTGTCGGCCCACTACAGCTTTTGACCGACAGCGTGAGGATGAGACAGAGATGAGTTTCGCAGCGCAATCGCACGGACTGGATGGCACACTGGTCGAACCAGACTGGCGGCCGCTCACCGCTGACGAAGTGCGCGCCTTGCTGCAGCGATTTCCGGGAATCGATGAACCCTTCGAGATCGTGGCAATCAGCCCGCGTCCCCTTTCTGCGGCCAGTGTTGTTGCTGTGCGCGGTGGTCGAGTCTTCGTAAAGCGTCATCACAGGACGGTGCGCGATCGGGAAGGGCTGCTCGAAGAGCATCGCTTTATGGCGCATCTGCGCGCACATGGCCTGCCCGTTCCAGCCGTGCTTGAGGCAAATGACGGCGAAACCGCGATTGAAAGTGGCGAGTGGACCTACGAAGTTCACGAGGTTCCCGAAGGCGTCGACGCATACAGAGAAGCCCATTCCTGGACGCCCTTCTGCTCTGTAGCCCATGCCCGCTCAGCCGGTGGCATGCTGGCCAGGCTGCATACCGCGGCTCAAGGCTTCGCCGCGCCGAAGCGCAAACCGCAGCCTCTCGTCGCCAGCTTTTCGATCTTCGCTGCTGGTGATCCTGCCGCAGCAATGGCTCGATATATCGGCGAACGGCCTGCTCTGGCGAACGATTCCTCAGCACACCGCAACTACAGGTTTGCGCTCGATCTGTTGGCTCCTTTTCACGCCGAGTTGTTGCCGCATCTCTCGTCTCTGCAGCCGCTGTGGACTCACAATGATCTGCACGCTTCGAACCTTTTCTGGAGCGAAACGGGACCGGATGCGCACGCTACGGCAGTGATCGACTTTGGCCTCGCGGATCGCACCAACGCGGTTCACGATATCGCGCACGCCATCGAACGCAATATCGTGGAGTGGCTCGCGTTGCCCGATCAGCCTCAGCATGGAGATGCCGTGCCGGTGCATCTCGACCACCTGCTCGCGTTCCTCGATGGCTATGAAGAGATCAGGCCACTCACGACCGAAGAAGCTGCCGCGCAGGCGCCGATGACTGCGTTGTGCCACGCCGAATTTGCACTCACGGAAGCAGACTACTTCCTGAGCGTGCTGCACTCGAAGGAGAAGGCAGCTGTGGCCACAGACACTTATCTGGTTGGGCATGCGCAATGGTTTCGCAATACTGCAGGCCAGAGACTGCTTGATGTCTTACGCGAGAGAGCCGAATCGCGCAATCGCGACGATCAGGGGACTGCACAACGATGAACTGGCACTTCATTTCAAACTACGTTGTTGCCAACTGGCTCGAAATCGCCGGCGTCATCACCACACTGCTTGGCATTTGGCTGACGACGCGCCGCTCGATGTCGTGCTGGCCTATCGTGCTCGCAGCTGATGTGATTTACCTGGTTGTCTTCTATCGGGCACGGCTGCTCTCCGATTCCCTGCTCCAAATCTTCTTTCTGGCCTTCACTCTCTATGGCTGGTGGCACTGGTGGCGGGGTTTTCGTGAAGACGGTGAAGTTCGTGTGGTTCCGCTCGCGGCCCGCAATATGGGGATCGCGCTCATCGTGGGCGCAGTGGGAAGTTTTGTTTTGGGCGAGCTCGCAAAACAGCTTCACGCGGCTCTGCCGTTTCTCGACGCCACGCTCACGAGCTATAGCTTGGTCGCAAGCTGGTGGCAGGCTCGCAAGCACACCGCCAACTGGTGGCTCTGGATCGTCGTCGACCTCACCTACATCGGCGAGTATCTCTACAAGGATCTGCGCGCAACGGCACTCCTATATGCGTTCCTCGTTGGTCTCGCCATCCTGGGTTTGCGCGACTGGCGGCGCGCCGAAGCTGCCGCCGCTCAAACTGCGGCCTGCACCACGTTGCGCAGCGGCTCGCCGGCGATATAGCGGCGCAGTTCGTCCTCAGCCGTCTTGATCGAACGAGGAGCGAACTGTGGGCTTGAGCCGCCAATGTGCGGCGTAATCAGCAGATTCGGGCACTTCCATAATGGATGCTCAGGCGGCAGCGGCTCGGGATCGGTGACATCGACAGCCGCGCGAATCTTGCCGGAATTGAGCGCCTCGACAAGCGCATCCGTGTCAACGATCGGGCCTCGCGCGGAATTCACCAGAAGCGTTCCCTGCTTCATGAGCCCTAACTGGCGCGCACCGATGAGATGAAGCGTTTCGGCAGTCGAAGGCAGAATGAGCACGATGACCTGCGCCTGCGGAATGAGCCGATCCAGTTCCGTTACAGCCTCAACCTTAGGATCGCTGCGGGCGCTTCGCGCAACACGCAACATGTTTACGCGGAACGGCTCCATCATGCGCTCAATTTCTTTGCCGATGGCGCCGTAGCCGACCATCAGCACGGTCTTGCCCGTCAGCTCCTCCTGCATCACGGGTGGATAATGCGGCCGCGTATCGCCAGTGATCTTCTCAAAGTGCGCAGTGGCTTCGAAACGCCGCTTCCAGATGCCCGCGCGCTGGATATCGAGATAGAGCGGAAGATATTTGAGCATTGCCAGGATGGCGGAGATCGTCCACTCAGAGGTCGAAATGTTATGCGCGCCATGTGCGTTGCAGATGGTTACATGTGGACCCATCGCTCCGGGGATCCATTCCGTACCGGCCATCAGCGACAACACGAGTTTGACTCCGCGAAGATGCGGCACAATCCGCTGTGCGTGGGTCGGGTAGGGGTCCGGAATCCAAACGTCAATCTCAACATCGTGATCGAGCTTTTCAGACAAGGGCACCAGCTGGACTTCCTCAGGGAAGCCGGCAAATAACTCCGCGGCGATAGTTGTTGGGTATCCCACTCGTAGCATAGGTTCAATGAACGCAAGAAGGCTTTGATCACCATGCTACACGCGCGATTTCGCCAAAGTGCCCGATCACGGTTGCGTATGCTGGTGTGTAGCGGATTCTTCGCCCGCGGCGGTTGAGAGAGCAACAGCATGCGACTAAAAAAGAACAGGACATTTTCGCAGCAGCAGCTCATCGCCAGACTTCAACTCAACGAAGCCGACCGGCACAGCCTTCTCAGCTGGGAGCGCCGCCGCGTGTTGATTCACGCGGGTAAGACAACAATCGCTGCGGGCCTCTGCTGGTGGCTCGCACGATTGCTCGGCCTGCACGAAGGATACTGGGGAGCGATCAGCGCCATCATCGTCCTCCAGTCGAACTTTGGCTCAACCATAACAGCGTCGCGCGATCGGTTGCTTGGCACACTTATCGGCTCAGCCTTTGGCTTTTCCTTTTCGCTCTTCGGCACGCTGCCGTGGAATTATCTCCTGGCTATTTTCTGCACCCTTAGTGTCTGCGGATTGCTGGGCTTTCCAACGAGTTCACGGCTGGCCGGCGTCACGCTCACCATCATCATGATGGTCAATACCGGGTCACACTGGACTCTCGCACTCGATCGCGTAATTGAAGTGATACTCGGCATCGTAGTCGCGCTTCTCGTCGCCACGTTCATCTTTCCCGACCGCGCCCGCCTACGCCTGCGTGACGGCCTTGCGCAGGAATTTCTGCTGCTGGGTGTGTTCTTCGAAGCCATCCTGCAGGGGTTTCGCGGCGAACCGGCAAAGAATCTCTCTGCCGCGCGCGAAGACGTGCTGTCAGTGCTGCGCGCAAACAATCAACTGCTCGATGCGGCACGCAATGAACCTTCAGGAGGCCCGGGCTGGCGCGAAGGCCTCAACATGCTCGCGCAATTCGGTCGATCAATCTTCGATGCCTTGGTAGCACTCGACCTTGCCGTCCAGGGAAGTCACGAGGATGTCTACGTGCAGGGACTCGAACCGGCGCTGGGCAAGCTCGCCGTCGATATCGAAAGCGGATTCCATTATGTTGCGGGCTGCATTCACCGCTGGCAATTCGACAAGACCCCGTCGGGCATCAGCCTCGAAGAAGACATCGCACAATTGGAGGCTAGGATGGATTCTGTGCGGCACACTGGACCCGGATTTCCGCAGGCTGAGATTCTGCGCGCCTATGCCGTGCAGCTCCATTTAAAGCAAGTCGCACGCCTTCTGCGCGCCGCGCGTGTAGAGACAAGCCGTACGGTCGGCGAGGCAGAACAGTAGACGAGTCACTTGTCTCTGATCAGGCAAAGAACTTGCGCAGTGCCGCGACGCAGTCCTCAATCTCTTTCACGGTGATGGCATAGCCGAAACGGAGATGCCCTTCTCCCTGCGCTCCGAAGACCGAGCCCGGAATGGTTGCGATGTGCGCCTTCTCCAGAAGAATCTGCGCGGCTGTGCGGCTGTTCTTGTTCACCTTCTCAACATTGGGAAATGCATAGAATGCACCCGCAGGCGGGTCGCACTGGAGCCCGACGTCATTCAGCGCTGTGACGAGCAGATCACGCCGCTTGCGATACTCCTCTCGATAAGCTGCAATCTGGCACTCCGGAGTCGACAGGGCGTGGATCATTGCGAACTGTACCGGGGTCGTGACGCCGTTGGTTGAGTAGAGCACAATCTTGCGAATGGCAGTCATGAACGGCTCCTGCGCAACGGCATAGCCCGCGCGCCAGCCAGTCATGGCATAGGTTTTCGAGAACGTAAAACAAGTGATGGTACGCTCGAGCATACCTGGCAGCGAGGCAATGGAAACGTGCTCACCCTCGTAGACCAGATCCTCATACGCTTCATCGGCGATCACGATGAGATCGCGCTCGAGAGCGAATGCAGCAACTTCTTCCGCCTCTTCGCGCGTAAACACGAGGCCGCTCGGATTCTGCGGCGTGTTGTAGTAGATGGCGCGAGTCTTCGGTGTCGAGAACTGTTCGAGCGTCTTGCGAATCCCATTTCGCCGCGCAGTGATAGTGGGAACCAGAAGGGGCCGTGCCTGCGCGCCCGTCACCAGGTCCCCGATCGGCGTCCAATACGGCGAGAAAACGAGGCAATCGTCGCCAGGATCGAGCACGCTTTGAAAGGCGGCATACAGAGCCTGCGAGCCGCCGACGGTCGCAATCACTTCTTCGGCGGTCACCTGCATCTTATTTTTCCTCGCCAGCTTTTCAACCAGCGCTTTGCGCAGCGGAAGAAGGCCCGAAGAAGGTGCATAGTGCGTCTGGTTGTCGACCAGCGCCTTCATCGCTGCGTACTTGATCTCTTCCGGCGTCTCAAAGTAAGGCTCGCCGCCATGCAGGGCATGAACCTGAACTCCCTCGGCGCGCATGCCCA
Source organism: uncultured Acidobacteriaceae bacterium (assembly GCA_963832465.1). Lineage (GTDB taxonomy): Bacteria > Acidobacteriota > Terriglobia > Terriglobales > Acidobacteriaceae > Telmatobacter. Next base: position 242,464 of record CAWHUJ010000011.1, on the reverse strand, counting down.
TGACCTTGTTGCGAATCTGCACAATATCTGAGAACCCAACTTCGTCCAGCCGTCTTGCAAGCCTGATCCCAGTCTTCCGCGTCGTCATGCTCGGTTTCCTTCGCATAAAGGTATGAAAGCGGTTCTCATTTCAGAATAACCGAGACGTTCCGAATGCTTGATGGGGAATTTCAGACGGCAAGCATTTCTGTGTAGACAGCCATCCCTACGACCGCATCGGCACCGAGCGCGTCCAGAGCGTCGATTTCCTGCTGGCTTCGTATGCCTCCGGCAACGATGAGTTCGCGTCGCGTGAGTTTGCGCAGGCGGGCAGCCGTCTCGATGGGGAAGCCCCGCATCAAGCCTTCGCCGTCGACGTGCGTATAGAGGAATGCGGCCGCAAAGGACTCAAGCTGCGGAATCGCCTCGTCTGGCGTAAGTTCCACTTGCGCCTTCCAGCCCTTGACGGCGATACGGCCATTTTTCGTGTCGATTCCCGCCACGATGCGATCTGCACCGACACTCCCTGCGAGTTCGGCTGCAAAGTCGCTATTCACACTCCCCTCGTTCGTAAAAAGCGACGAGCCAACGATCACCCGTTTTGCGCCCGCTTCCAGCACTTGCCGCGCACGGTCGACTGAGCGGACTCCACCGCCCATCTGGCAAGGCAGGCGGCGAGCAATCTTTTCCACCAGTGCGGAGTTGTCACCCTGCCCCATAGCCGCGTCGAGATCAATAAGCTGCACCAGCGGAAAGCGCGAGAACTTTTCGATCCAGTACTCGAAATCGTCGAAGGCCAGCCTCAGTTTTTCTCCCTGAACGAGCTGAACGATGCGCCCGCCCATCAAATCAATCGAGGGAATCAGCATGGCAGCCTCACAGGAACTCCCGCTTTGGCCAACTCCTGTTTAAGGGAGCGGGCGCTCGAAATACCAAAATGAAAGATGCTGGCGGCGAGTGCCGCATCCGCTTTGCCCTCTTCGAAGACCTGGGTGAAATGTTGCACAGATCCGGCTCCCCCCGACGCGATTACGGGAATGCTCACCGCGTCGCTGACAGCAGCGGTCAACTCGCAATCGAAGCCGGCGCGAGTGCCGTCGGCATCCATTGAAGTGAGTAGAATCTCGCCTGCGCCACGCGACTCAGCCTCGCGAGCCCATTCGACCACGCGCCTTCCCGTAAGTTTCCGGCCACCCTGCACGAATACCTGCGCATCCTCCACCGGGTCTGCCGCTTCGGGGTCGCGGCGCGCGTCGATGGCCACAACAACGGCCTGCGCTCCAAAGGTATGGCCGATGGCGCCGATAAGCGTGGGATCGGCGAGGGCCGCAGAATTGATGCTCACCTTGTCCGCGCCGGCTTCAAATACTTCTTCTGCATCGCGTGCGCTTCGAATTCCGCCACCGACCGCGAACGGGATGAAGAGCTCGCGCGCGGCGCGGCGCACGGTGTCGAGCAAAGTCTTCCGGCCTTCGTGCGTCGCCGTGATATCGAGCATAACAATCTCATCGGCGCCCTCGCGCGCATGGCGCGCAGCCAGCTCAGCAGGATCGCCTGCATCGACAATATCGACGAATTGCACTCCCTTCACCACGCGGCCATCGCGCACATCGAGGCAGGCGATAATGCGTTTGGTCAGCATGTTGACTCCTTCTGAGTCCACTCGAGAAAGTTGCGGAGAATCCGCAATCCCGTCGGTCCGGATTTTTCCGGGTGAAACTGCACTCCCATCACATTGCCTCGTTCAACAGCCGCGGCAAAATCTTCGATATAGCGCACGACTGCAGCTGTGTCCCGCGTAACTGGCGCCTTATAGGAATGCGTGAAGTACGCATATTCTCCTGGTGCGATGCCTCGTAGCAACTTCGAATCTGGGCGAGCTTCCAAAGAATTCCACCCAACGTGGGGGACTTTTTCCTTGCCTTCGATAAAACGCGTGCACGGCTCTGAAAATTCGCCGAGACCTGCCTGCTGCGGAGCTTCGGTTGAGCCGGTGTAGAGCCACTGCATGCCCACGCAGATCCCGAGAAATGGCACTCCGCGGATAATCGCTTCTCGGATCGCAGTTGTGAGGCCCGCTGCGTCCAGACGCCGCGTCGCCGAAAAGTGGCCCACGCCGGGCAACACAATGCGCTCGGCGGATCGGATCCGGCCGGGCTGATCGGTCACCTCTGCCTCCGCGCCGAGGTGACGGAGCGCCTTCAACACTGAGGTGAGGTTGCCCGCTTTGTAGTCAATAACCGTGACGCGCATCAGAGAAGCCCCTTCGTTGAAGGCAGCATCTCGCCCAGCTGCTTGTCGCGAGAACAGGCCACGCGCAGAGCGCGTGCAAATGCCTTAAAGATTGCCTCAATCTTGTGGTGGTTTGACCGCCCATACATTGTCTTCACGTGGACATTTGCGCGTGCTCCACGAGCGAAGCCTTCAAAGAAATCTGTGACCAGCTCGCTCTGCAGATCGCCCACTAAGCGCGTCCGCACCTTAGCATCAACGGCGAACGCCGCACGTCCGCTCAGGTCAACTGCTGCGATCGCGAGCGTTTCGTCCATCGGCATAACAAAATAGCCGGCACGCAAGATTCCTTTCTTATCGCCGAGCGCTTTGTTGAACGCCTCGCCAAGCACAATGCCGACGTCTTCAACGGTGTGATGCTGATCAACGTCAAGATCGCCGTCGCATTTCAGCTCTAAGTCGAAAGCTCCATGGCGCGTGAAAAGCTCAAGCATGTGGTCGAAGAACCGGATACCTGTCGAAACGCCATAGCGTCCCTGCCCTTCAATGGTCAGGCTGATCGCGATGCGCGTCTCAGTTGTATTGCGCTCAAACGAGGCGGTACGCCCGTTTCGGACTGGCCGTTTGCTGGTTCGAGTTGAACTCTTTTTCATCGCGGCTCGCTTTCTGTTCGCAGGGCGGCGAGCGTCTCATGCAGAGCCGCCGTCGCCTGTTGCATCTGATTTCGCGTGCCGATCGTGATGCGCACGCGTCCGTCGCATCCCGGATCATTGGACCGATCGCGGACCAGCACGCCCTTCTCTCGCATCCGCCGAACAAACTCAGCGTGCTCTGGTCCAATTTCGACAAGTACGAAATTTGCACTGCTCGGCCAGCGGCGCAGGCCAGCGGCATCAAGCACCCCTTCAAAGTGAGCGCGCGCCGCAAGCACTTCGCCGACATACCAATCGAGATACTCCGTGTCATCAAGAGCGGCAGGCAAGCATGCTAGAGCCAGTGAGTTGACGCTGTACGGTGAGAGCACACGGCGCACCCACCGCATCGTTTCATCCGATCCGGCGAGCAGGCCCAGGCGCAGTCCCGCCAGTCCGTAGGCTTTTGAGAAAGTGCGCGCAACGACGAGATTCGGGAGCTTACTTACGAGATCAATCACCGTCTCGCCATAGAAGTGAAAATAGGCCTCATCGACAAGAACAATTGCATGAGGAGCACGTTGTGCGAGTGCGACAATCTGCTCCCGCGTAGCGACTGATCCCGATGGGCTGTTGGGATTCGCAATTGCGATGACCTTGGTGCGTGGCGTAACTGCGGCGAGCAGGCGTTGGAATGGAAACTGAAGATCGTCATCTGCCTGCACTGCCACAACGCGAGCGTCGGTTGCCGACGCATAGACCTCATACATAGTGTAGGTCGGCACAGGCAGCAGCAATTCATCGCCGGACTCTAGGAAAGTCTCAAAGACTACGTGGATCGCCTCATCCACGCCGTTGGTCAGCGCCACTTGCGAAGCCTTGAGACCCATGTACGACGCAACCTTGGCTTCGACCGGCGCGCGCTCCGGATATCGCGTGAGATCGCCGGCAGAGATGCTTCCGAGAACTTCGCGTACCTTTGGCGAGCAGGCGAGAGTATTTTCGTTGAAGTCGAGGCGTAATGCGTCACGGCTGCCAAGCGGAGGATGATATTCCATCATCGCCTGAACACGCGCTCGCGGCGCCGGGACAACGATGCGCTCAGATTCAGCCACGCGGCCTTCCTTTCCGCGAAGCTTTGCGCAGACGCACACGCACTGCTTCCGCATGCCCGACGAGTCCCTCCGCCTGTGCCAGCAATTCAACCTGCGGGCCAAGCAGAGCCATCGCTTGCGCGTTGTACTCCTGCACGGTGATGAGCTTCACAAAGTCATTCACGCTCAGGCCGCCGCGAACCCGCGCGATACCGCCTGTGGGCAGTGTGTGATTCGGGCCGGAGATGTAGTCGCCCATCGGCTGCGCCGACCATCGGCCCACGAAAACCGAGCCGGCATTCTGCACCCAGGCCAGGTCTCCAGCGGAGTCAACTGTGAGATGCTCGGGCGCAATGCGGTTCGTAATCTCGCGCGCTTCAGCAATCGTGGAAAGGACAATAACGACTCCATTGCGGCGCAGCGCTTCTTTCGCGGTTGCGTTGCTCCGGCTCTGCAGTTTCGTTTCTGCAATCACCTCTCTTGCAAGCTGCAGGCGCGTCGTGATGAAAACCGCACGTGCCTCGGGATCATGCTCGGCCTGCGCGACGAGGTCCGAGGCAATCTCACGGGCGTTTCCGCTATCACTGATGACAACAATTTCCGTCGGGCCCGCGAGCATGTCGATGCCGCAATCAAACGAAACCAGTTTTTTCGCCGCGGTCACGTAGGAATTTCCGGGGCCGACGATCTTATCGACGCGAGGAATGTTCTCGGTGCCATAGGCAAGCGCAGCGATTGCGTGCGCTCCGCCCACGCGATAGAACTCTGTGATTCCCAGCAGGTATGCAGCCGCCAGCGTTTCGCGCGCAGGTTTTGGCGAGACCACCGCGATACGCTGAACGCCCGCAACCTGCGCCGGAATGGCTGTCATCAGCAGCGTCGAGGGCAATGGATGACGACCGCTCGGAACGTAGCAACCCACTGACTCGAGCGGCCGGACCAGCTGGCCTGTCTTCAGTCCCGCGACCGGCGAAAAGGTCCAGGTCTTCGGCATCTGCCGCTGCGCGAATCTGCGAATCTGCCCAGCTGCGGTCGAGAGAGCCTTGCGAAAATTGGGATCAGAGGCTTCCCAAGCCGCCTCCATCTCACTGGGCGTGATGCGCAATTGAGCGTGGCTCGCAAGGCCATCGAATTTTCCCGCGAAGCGAAACAGCGCCTTGTCGCCGCCTCTTCGAACAGCGGCGACGATGCGGGTGACTGCTGGACGCACCCCTTCAAGAGACGCGCCTCCACGCGCTTCCAGCGCGGCAATAGTTGCAGCAGCTTCGGCTGCGCCACGGCCGGTTGTGCGAATCAGTCTCATCGCGTGGCTCCCATCACAGCACCACCTTATTGAGCGCGTACTCCACAATTCCAGTCGCCCTCGCGCCCTTCAGTCGCGGAATCACATCGCGCGCTACCCCCTCTTCGACTATCGTATTGACCGCTACCCATTCGGAGTCGCTCAGCTGCGAGATGGTAGGGGAGTTAAGCGCCGGTAGGACAGCGAGAACAGCTTCGAGATCTGAGCGCCGCACATTCAGCATCAGTCCAACCTGCGACTGCGCATCGATTGCGCCGCGCAACATAAGAGAAATCTGGTTGATCTTCTCCACCTTCCACGGATCGGCGAGCGCGGCTGCGCTTGCTATGAGGTGAGTTTCGCTCTCCATCACCGTGTCGATGATTTTGAGATGGTTTGCCTTGAGCGAACTTCCGGTCTCGGTGACTTCAACGATCGCGTCGGCGAGCATGGGCGGCTTTACCTCGGTGGCTCCCCAACTGAATTCGACCTTGACCTTCACGCCTCGCTCAGCAAAGTAGCGCTTGGTGACTTCTACCAGCTCGGTGGCAATGATCTTGCCCTCAAGATCTTGTGCCGTCTCAAATCCGCTGTCCTCAGGCACCGCCAAAATCCAGCGAACTTTGCGGCGGCTCTGTTTGGCGTATGTGAGCGTTGTAATGCTGTTGACGTCAAGACCGCTCTCGACGACCCAATCGATTCCTGTGAGTCCGGCGTCGAGAACCCCGTGGTCAACGTAGCGTGCCATCTCCTGCGCGCGGATCAGCATGCACTCGATTTCGCTGTCGTCGATGGACGGAAAATAGGAGCGGCCATCCGCATAGATATTCCATCCGGCGCGCTTGAAGAGCGCAATTGTCGCATCCTGCAAACTGCCCTTGGGAAGGCCGAGACGAAGCTTGTTAGCCACGGTTCGCCTCCACGCCTGCGTTAATCGAGCGCGTGAAGCAGCTCACCGTGCCTTCGTGGCAAACGAGGCCGTCGCCCTCAACGACGACGCGGAAGAGCAGCGTGTCGTTGTCGCAGTCTGTCGACGCCGAGACCATGCGAAGGCGGTTGCCGCTCGTTTCGCCTTTCATCCAGAGCTTCTGCCGGGTGCGGCTCCAGAAAGTTACGAAGCCGGTTTCAAGAGTCTTCGCATAGCTCACCGGGTTCAAAAAACCGAGCATCAGCACTTCGCCGGTCCGCGCGTCCTGCACGATGCCTGGAACCAGGCCATCCATCTTGTCGAAGTCGATCGTTTCTGTCGCGTTCGTCATGGTTTGCCTTGTGTCTCTTTGCATTCTTGATGGAAAACAAAAAGCCCGCTGGCGATTCGCCGGCGGGCTTTGGGATTTCCTGATCTCTCTGGCCGTTTTAGCTCAGGCCATAGCAGTCCGCCGGCATGGAGGTCCCATGATGATGGTGGTGACCGTGATGGCGGTGGCTCTGCATCTGATTAAGACGTTACGGGCAGACCCAGCGTGCTGTCAACCAGTAACTTTCGGCGCAAGAGTCAGCTTCGCCTGTGTTTGCGCGTGTACCTCTGCGGCACGCTCCGGTTTACCCTGTCTCTGCAGCAGCTCAACGATGCGCTGATAGAGGCGGTTTCGCACTTCGAAGCGCTCCGATGCGCGCGTGACATAGCGAACTTCCGTATCGATCCCCGGACCGGACGGACGCAGATTAACGACGGGCGCGGCGCTGAAGCGGCTCGAGGCCGTTCCCGCGCGCGCCGCGCTTCCACTCCTGCTCTGCGAGGCGGGCATTCTCTTCCGTCTCCTCCGAGCACGATCGTGTGGATCCGCTCCACAATCGTCTGCGCATCTGCCGATGCAGGAATCGTGACGCTGATTTCGTCCCACATCCACTGGCCGGCTCGTGGAGAAGTTGAAATACTGCCCGCGGATGGCAAAGCCGTTCATGAAGGTGATGCGGCGGCCGGTCGGATGGCCCTTGTCTTCGAGCGTGCCGGTTTCAAGCAGCGTGGTGGTGAAGAGGCCAACTTCGGTGACTTCGCCGCCCACTCCGTTGATCTCAACCCAGTCGCCGACGCGGATGCCATTCTTGCCCATCAGCACGAACCAGCCGAGAAAAGCGAGGATGTAATCCTGCAAGGCGATGGTGAGCGCAGCGGTAGCGAGGCCGAGGATAGTGGGCGTCTCCTGCGGCGTGCCGAAGATCACGAGCAGGATAAGAACCACGCCCACTGCCTGCACAGCGAGCTGCAAGAATGCTGCGCAGCGTCTGCGTCTGGCGGCGATCGAGCTTCGGATGGTGCATAAGCGCCGCACCAGCGCATCGCAAAGCAGCATGCAGATCAGGATGAAGAGATGACCGCGAATGATTGCAGAATCAGATGCAGCACGATGCCGTGCTGCACTTGACCTGCGCCGCCCACTTGCCGTAAACCGCTGCGAGCTGCTGCTGCGTCTGGATGCGGTCGTCATAGATGCTGAGAATCTGCCGCTCGGCGCTGCGATCCTTGATCGCCGCGAGCTGCGATCCCACGATTCGCCTGCCCGGCACTAGCGGGCTGGCTGGCGTCAGCCTGCGCTTCGAGCGCATTATGTGCCGCGATCAGCGTTTGTGCATCCCGCAGCGCCTTTTGCTGTGCCTGCTGAATCGACTGGTAGCGGCTGATCTGGTTAAACCACGCCGTGATGCGGCTGGCGAGCGTGCCGTGCCGGCGTTCGCTCGACAACAGCGACCTGCGCATTACCTCGCGAAGCCTTGTCATACTGGCGCATTGCCGCTTCGTGCGCAGTGAGTTCTTGCTGGATGCGAGTGCTGTCATCTCCGGTGGCACGATCGAGATCGCGCTCCGCGTCGGCCAGTTGATCTGTGTCCAGTCCAAGCTGTGCCTTCGCAACGTCAAGATCGTCGCTGTTGTCCGGGTTCGGAGACGCCGCCTGTTTCTTGCCCGCTTGTCCCGGCGTCGGATTCAGCTCAGCCGTCAGACGATCTACCTGAGCCTGATCCTGCGCGATCAACCGCTGCAGCCGCTCGATCTTCTGCGCGAGGGCAAGCGCCTCGCCTTGAGCGTAACGTGCTCGGCTTTAAGGCGAGCCTGGCGCAGCGCCGACGCAAATGCCTGGTCGACATCATGATCGGCAAGACGCATCGCATCGCTGCGCGTACTCCGTCTCTTCTGCTGTCACAGCCAACGCCGAGAGCTGTTGCGCCGTTTGCCAGGGCTGAGGTCGACCAGGGTCTTCCTGGCATTGAACCCCCCTCCTCCATTCGATCTGACGAAGGATAGGCTCTGCATTGACCCGCGGGTTGTCCACGCGAAGATGAGACATGCTGCAAGCAGTGCAACCAGCACACCGAGAAATAGGAGCCTGGTCTTGCCAAAGATCGGGGGACGATTTTCGCCGCTCGCTTCAGGAATGGTCTGGGGGGTAGCCATGGAGACATTCTTACAGCAAAGGCGTTGGCGCAAACGTCCAAAATGCCGCTAACGGTCCTTTGGTCACGTGCCTTCGCTTGCGGCTCTCAAAGCCACGTTGGAGAATAGACGCGTGACCACACGACGTTGGATGCTGATGGCAAGCAGCGCAGTTCTTCTGCTTTTATTCCCGCGTCCACAAATTGCACAAACCGCAAAAGCTCCACCACCGCCGGAGGCACGCATCGACTTGAATCACGCAACCGTCGAGGAGCTGCTGACAGTGCCGGGGATGACGCCCAGTTGGGCTGGGCGCATCGTCCGCTTCAGGCCCTACCGCGCGAAGAGTGACCTGATGGAGCGCGGTATTGTGACGAACGAGGTGTACGTTCGAATTAAAGACTACATCATCGCTCACCGTGAGAAAGAGTGAGGCGATCGGCTCACCTGAAACAACTGCACGGGATGGACGCGACCGAAACTCAGCGGCTCATCCGTTGCTCGTGTTTGCCGCAACAGCGTCGTCTTCGCACCCCTCGGGTAGAATTCGCGGCTTCCGGCGCCCGAGCAACGTCTTCATGATCACGTAGAGCACTGGAATGAAAATCAGATTGAGGATAGTGGAAACAAGCATGCCGCCGACGATTGTTGTTCCCACCGATCGACGGCCCAACGCGCCCGCTCCAGTAGCGAAGACCAGCGGCATAACGCCAAGGATGAACGCGAACGAAGTCATCAGAATCGGGCGCAGTCTCAGCTCCGCGGCCTCAATGGCAGCTTCAGCGATGGAGCGTCCCTTGAGCCGCAGCTGCTCGGCAAATTCGACGATCAGAATCGAGTTCTTCGCAGATAATCCGATGAGCATCACCAGACCGATCTGACAATAAACGTCGTTCGACATGCCGCGCAGAGCGACGAGTCCCAGCGCACCCAGAACCGCCATTGGAACGGCCATCAGGATGATGAACGGCAGCGCGAAGCTTTCGTAGAGTGCCGAGAGCGTGAGATAGACGACAACGATGCCGAGACCGAAGATGATCAAGGCACGTCCGCTCGACTCGATCTCGTCTAGCGTCAGTCCCGTCCATTCAAAGCGCATACCCGGCATTATGGACTGCTTCGCCAGGTCCTCCATCGCAGTGATTGCCTGGCCCGAGCTGTATCCCGGACCGGGCGAACCATCGATTTCCACAGCACGGAATAGATCGTAGTGCGTGATCACAGGCGGGCCCGAGCTCTCTTGAACACTGACCAGGTTATCCAGCGGAATCATCTGGCCCGCGTCTGAGCGCACATAGTAGTTGTGCAGATCGGCCGCGGTCATGCGCGAGTGCTGGGCCGCCTGCACGAAGACGCGATAGGTGCGGTTGTTGAAGTCAAAGTCGTTGACGTACTGCGATCCCATGAAGACGCCCAGCGCACTCGTCACCTGCGAGAGTTGCACGCTCATCGCTTTCGCCTTTTCGCGATCGATAGTGACCAGCACCTGAGGATCATTCGCCGAGAACGTGGTGATCAGGTTGCTGAGATCCTTTCTCTGCCGGCTCGCGTTCACCATCTGGTGGGCAACGCGATCAAGATCGGACAAAGTATTCGTCCCCGTATCCTGCAGCATGAACTGGAAACCGCCGTAGCTGCCGACACCCTGCACCGCAGGAGGCTGAATCATCTGCACGATGCCGCCATTGGGCGCGAACATCAGCATCTGCAGCTTGGGTGCGACATCTGCGACGATATCCGCCGCCGTGTGTCCCTTTGCGCGTCTCTGATCAGCGGGCGTCGTTGCGACGAAGATCAGGCCCGCGTTTGCCGCCGCTCCCTGGAAGCCAAAGCCCATAATCGAGAATGCGCCCGCGATGTCGTGGTTCTGCGCCATGATGGCCTGTGCGCGGTCAGCGAGATTTGTCGTGTACGCGAGCGACGATCCCGGAGGCGCCTGCACGATCACCATCAGGTAGCCTTGATCTTCCTGTGGGATGAAGCCCGTCGGCACCTTCCTGTATATCCATACCGTGGCCGCAAGCCCAGCGAAGAAGACCACGAGCAGAACATAGCGAACGTTGAGCGCTCCGTGAATGATCTTTGCGTAGGTCTTCGACAGCCATGAAATGAAGCCGTCCAAGCCGTGAATGAATCCCGCGAATGCTCTCGATAGAGGACGGATGTGAAGAAAATCCAGCTGATGGGGCCGTACTTCTTCACCACGAAGGAACATCGCTGAGAGCGCTGGAGACAACGTAAGCGCGTTGAAAGCCGAGATGGCAATTGAGAACGCAATCGTCAACGAGAATTGGCGATAGAGAATGCCCGTCGTGCCAGGGAAGAACGAAACCGGAACGAAGACGGCGATCAGGACGAGCGACGTCGCAATGACCGCGCTCGTGACTTCGCGCATGGCGTCGGAGGTTGCCTTGTGCGGATCGCAGTGCTCCATGGCGATGTGGCGCTGCACGTTTTCGATGACGACGATGGCGTCGTCAACGACGAGGCCGGTGGCCAGCGTGATGCCGAAGAGCGTAAGCGAGTTGATAGAGAAGTTGAATATCTTGATGAATGCAAATGTACCGATCAGCGAAACCGGAATGGTAATGGCCGGGATGATCGTCGCGCGCCAGTCGAGCAGGAAGAGGAAGATGACCGCGATGACGATGAGAATCGCCTCGGCCAGAGTTCGCATCACTTCGCGGATGGAGTCGCCGACAATTGTCGTCGAGTCGAATGCAACCGCATACTCAAGGCCCGGCGGAAAGTTCTTGGAAAGCTCCTTGAGAACCGCTTTCGCCTTCGCATCTACATCAAGAGCATTGGCGCTTGAAAGCTGCTGCACGCCGATGCCCATGGCGTCATGCCCACTGTACTTCAGGCTCGAACCGTAGCTCTCCGCGCCTACCTCGGCGTGCCCCACATCCTGCAAAAGTACAAGGCCGCTGGGGTTGTTCTTTACTATGATCCGGTCGAACTCCTCGGGGCTGCGGAGTCGACCGACCACACGCACCGGAATCTGGAAGGACTGGCTTGCATTTGCCGGTGGCTGCCCAAGCTGTCCGGCTGGAATCTCGACGTTCTGCTCGGAGAGCGCATTTACTACATCGCCTGCCGTTAGACTGCGCGCGGCGAGCTTGGCCGGATCGAGCCAGAGGCGCATGGCGTACTTGCGCTCGCCGAAAATCTGCACGTCGCCCACGCCGTTGACACGCTTGATCGCGTCCTTGACGTAAACATCAAGATAGTTAGAGATGAACTCGTTGGAATATCTGCCGTCGCGCGTAAAAAATCCGGCGCCAAAGACGAAGTTGCTGTTTGCCTTCGCGATCGTGATACCCGTTGCGTTGACCGCTGCAGGCAATCTGCCGGTGACGCTGGCCACGCGGTTCTGCACGTCAACAGCGGCGATGTCGAGACTGTAGCCGGTGTTGAAGGTCGTGGTAATCGTGCTGTTGCCGTAGTTGTCGCTGCCGGAGCTGATGTAGCGCATACCCTCAACACCGTTGATCGACTCTTCAAGCGGGATGGTGACGGCCTTCTCAACCGTATCGGCATTTGCACCCACGTAATTGCACGTCACCGTGACTTGCGGTGGCGTCAGCGTCGGATAAAGAGAAATAGGAAGATTAGGAATACAGATCGCGCCCGCGAGAATAATCAGCAGCGCGCAAACTGTTGCGAATACCGGCCTGTGAATAAAGAAATCAACAAACAATGCGAGCCTGCTTTCCTCTCCGTTGGTGGCGCATGCCCCTGCGGCGCGCCCTTAAGCCAGCTTCAAGATTTGCGCCTGCGGCGGTTACGCACCCAGCAACTGAACAGGCATGCCGTTCACCAGGAATTGCGTGCTCGACACAATCACCTTGTCGCCCTCATGCAGGCCTGAAGAGATGGAGTACTCATTCTCCACCGTCTCTCCCAGGGTGACCGGCGTTTGCGCGGCGACGTATTGCCCGTTCTGCTGACGCGCAACAAAGACAAAGCTCTGGCCGCCCTGCCGCGTAACGGCAAGCACCGGCACAACCGCCATAGGCTTGGTGCTCCAGATCACGCGAGCCTTGATGACCTGCGCAGTGCGGGCGCGCTCAGGGGAAAGATTCACCGGCGCTTTGACGAGGATGCCCTGCAGCGTGCTTTCGACTTGCGGAGAGACGAAGTCGACCTTCGTCTTCTCGAGCAGATTGCCGCCGGTGTCGTAAATCTCAACGGGCAGACCAATGCCGCACTTCCCCAATGCGCTCAGTCGGCACGTAAATGTAGGCTTCGAGATCTTTGTTCTCGTCGAGGTTGTGAGCATCGTGCTGGTGGAAGCGAAGTCGCCCACGTGCACGGGAATGTCGCCGACGATTCGCCTCGAAGGGCGCTCGGATCGGTGTAGTAGGCCAGTTGCTCCTCCTGCGTCTTGCTCAGCGAAACCGACGACTCGTAATCGGCCTTGGAATTGTCATAGGCCTGCTGCGCCTGGTCCCAGGCGTCGCGGCTGTCACGCCAGATTCATAGAGCTTGCGCTGGCGCTCCTGCTCGATGGTGTTGTAGTCGAAGACAGCCTTCTTTTGATTCTCGGTAGCGCGCTGGGCCTGCACCGTGGGCAATCTGCGGCCGCGGCATCAATGCTCCATCATTACCTGCCCGGCCTGCACCCGGTCGCCCGACCGCACCTGGATCTGCGTAATGCGCCCGCTCACCTGCGGCTGGAGCGTCGCCGAACGGCGCGACAGGATGTTCGCAACATATTCGCTGCTCTGCGCTACCGGCGCCAGGGTGACGGCCACCGTCTGCACAGGCATGGCCGTCCGGCAGCGCTCGCCTGCGGCCAGCAGTCTTCTGGCAACCGCTGAGCCCCACGCCCAACACGGCTGCAAAACAAATACCTGAGATACGGTTCAATGTAGTCTTCCTCAATTTGCCTGTTGCTTGTGTCTGCCTGGACGCCCCTGCCCGTACAGGGCGGAACAATCGGAATTGCCTTGCCGGATTCCACCGGGCCGGAAAGTAGATTCCAGCCACGCCGCGGAACCTGAAAATGAAGCCGCCTTATCTGACGCTCTGTGCTGCTCTATTGACGCAAAATTTTCGCCTGTGGGTGGCGAGGTTGTTCCGATCCGGCACTTTTGCCGTCAGGCGCGCTCGCTCTGCCAGGCAAAGGGATTGAAGTTGGTGCGCCGGTCGAAGGCGTCCACGCCTTCAGCCCGCTTGAGCCAGCCCACCACCAGGTAGGTAAGCGGCGTGGCCACCACCTCAACCGCAACCTTAATGAGTAGGAGGAGAAGCATCATCCGCAGCAGCATCGCGGCGGCTGGGCTCCCCCAAAGGCGACCAGGACCACTACCGCTGTATCCACGGCCTGGCCGGTGATCGTTGAGCCGACCGTCCGGGTCCACAGCCAGCGCCCGCCGGTGAGCAGCTTGAGCTTGGCGAGCGTGTAGCTGTTGGTGAACTCGCCCGCCCAGTAGGCCACGAGGCTGGCGACGGCAAAGCGCGGCACCAGGCCAAAGACGGTGGCGAAGGCCTCCTGGCCCGTTCCACTCCGGCGCCGGCGGCAAGGCGACCGCGAGCTGGCCCATCGCGGCCAGCAGCCCCATGGCGAAGAACCCCAGCCAGATAGCCCGGCGCGATGCGCCGTAGCCGTAGACCTCAGTGAAGACGTCGCCACAGATATAGGTGAACGGAAAGAGGAACTCCGCCGCGCTGGGCCGCAGCGGCCCGAACTGGCAGATCTTGGGCCCAATCAGGTTGGAGATCAGCAGCACCACCACGAACCCGATGGTCAGCGTATCCAGATAGCGGTAACGTCGCGTCACGCTTCTGAGGATAGCGCGATGCGCGGCTCAGCTGCCGCCGATGGCGCAGCGTCTGGCTGGAAAGCTGGGCAGGCCGCCAGTGGGTGCGATTCGCTGGCAGCACGCACGTCGTTTTGACACCACACCCGACATGTTGATAGCCTTCAAAAGGGCACATCCGGCCCATTCTGGTCCGCCTTCGGCCAACTTCCGCCGCCCACAGCGTCCCCGTCGTCTAGCCCGGCCTAGGACACCGCCCTTTCACGGCGATAACACGGGTTCAAATCCCGTCGGGGACGCCAATAGAATCAATAATTTACGGGATAACCCCGGTGACGGGTCGCGTCTTCGGTCACGATGTAAGCGCCAATCCTCGATTCGCGCTGGTAGTTAGCTGTTAGAGGATTCTAGTGCTCTTAAGCGGATACATGGACGAGAGTTATGGACCGAGGCAAAACGTCTTTTCGTTCTCCTGCATATTGGCTAGAAGCAAAGATTGGGATGATATGGAGCGTCGCTGGAAGCTCCATATCGCCGCTAAGAACAAGCAGCTTATTAAAGAGGGAAGAAAGCCAATTAGCCGCTATCACGCTTCCGATTGCAGTGGACGTCGCGGCGAATTTGAAGGCTGGACTAGGGATGAAAGGGACGAATTTGTCGTTAAGCTGTTTGGGGCATTCAAGCTCTTTCCTTCGCATACTGTTGCTATGGAAATGCAGCTGAACGATCTTTGCGAAGTATTTCCCGAATGGGCAGGCGATCGGCTCAGAGCCGCTTATCACGTCTTTACCCAGTTCCTGATGCATCAGATCGTCCTAGACATCAGGCGGATGGCCCCGTCCAACAGCTATGCCAAGGTGACCCTATTCCACGATCGAACAGCTAGTGACGGCAAGTACGATCCGACTATCCTCCGAGCATTCAACGAGGCAATAAATAGGAAAGGGTTCGACGGCAGAGGATATTTCACCACAATTGCTCCGCGAGCATGGGAGCGCGCAATTGCGCTTCAACCGGCGGATCTAGTGGCATTCGAATGCTTCAAGCAGGCAGAAGCGCATTTAGAAGCTAGGAACTCACGAAGATCTTTTGAGGCGCTCCTCGACATGGAGACATTTGGCATCCATCAGATGGGATTCCGCAAGGAATCGATGATCGACTGGAGGAAGCGATTATTGGAAGGCCAAAATGCAAAAGCTCTTGAGGAGTAGCCCAATGATTCTCGGCACTATGGCCAAGCATCATCTTCCCGTAAGGTATTTCCAGAGCGAATAGACACCCGTGCCGTCCGCGGCAACGCCGGCCCAAATCATCTGCAGTCGCCGCCGGCCCCGGCGGGAACATTCTTGCGCGAAGCGGAAATTCGCATTGGGGTTTCTTGGGAATGAGCGATGAAGCAAATGCTGGAGTGGAAACGACACTCCCATTTCTCTACTACGACCCGCCGCGGAAGAAATCCACTACGTCGCCCGTTCCAACCTTGACACAGGCTGTCACGGGAGCCGCACGAGCAGGGCTTGCCCCAACACTGGTCCCCTCGGACAGCCGCCGCTGAATTGGCATAGAATGGCCCGCTAGAAGAGGCCGCTATGCCCACCTACATCGTTATGTCCAAGTGGACTCGTCAAGGGCTTCAAAACATTAAACAGAGTCCTGACCGTCTGAATGCGGCGCGGAAAGCTTATGAGTCCGCCAGTATTAAAATGCCGCACTTCTGGATGGTCACCGGTCAATACGACATGATAGCGATTTTGGAAGCGCCCGACGATGTCGCGCTTGCAAAGGCGATTCTGTCTTCAACATCGCAGGGAAGTTTTACTACAGAGACCTGTCGCGCTTTTACAGAGGACGAATACAAGAAGATTATCGGCGCGCTGTCTTGATGCTCACCTTTGTCTCCGACTAGCAATGGTTCGAGTCGATGCCCAATTAGCCTCAGCGCTCGGCTTGAGTGAGCTTTTTCGTCATCGCGTCCAACTGCTCCTGGACTTCCTGGAGAGCATCCTGTGAATCCCTTAACCGCTGCTGCGCTTCGTCTACAGCCGACTGGCGAGCCTGCTCCTGAATCCTAAATGCCGAAATGTTCGTCTTCAGACGCTCAACTTCCTCGGTGAGCCGCTTCTGCTCAGTGGGATCCGAGAATTGGTCAACTTTGTCTTGTGCGCGATCCAATTCGCTTAAAATCCTTTTCTGATCGGATTGAATCTGAATCAGGCCTGATCTCTCGCGATCGACACGCTCCACGGCCTGATTTACAACGCTCTGTTTCGTCCCCAATTCTGCCAGTAGCGTCTTCATTGCTCGCGTTGAGCGCAGCTCGCGGTGAATTTCTTTCAGCTCTGCGAGAATCGCGTCGAGCGTCTGTGAATCTGAATGAGCGGTTTGCGCGAGGCTCGGCGAAGTAAGCGCAATGAACAACAGCGCCGCTACAGCAACCATGACTCTCATGACCCCTCCAAAATACGCACATATTATCGGATCGCTTGACAGCTAACCGGAAGTTACCCGCTCACAGTTCGGGGGTTTTCTTCCGTATTGCCGACAAACCACTCAGCACTGCGGTACGCTGGGATGGCGTCTCAAGCGAACTTGGACCGAGGGGGATCAATGCGTATACGTGCTCTGGTTTTCGCTGGTGCTTTGGTGGTAAGTGGCGGTATGCAGATGCGGGCGCAGATCAGTCAACTCCCGCCATCGCCGCCGATTGGAACAAAGGAAGACCCTGCGAAAGCGGTGGACGGCTTGCTCACCCTGATGGAACTCCAGGTCATGGGCGCGGCCAAGGCCATGCCAGCCGAAAAGTATAGTTTCGCGCCGACCCGAGCGGTTTTTGCCCCTGGGCAGACTACGCAATTCGATAGCGTACGCACCTTTGTGGCACAGGTAACGCACCTGGCTCAGGCGAACTACTTCTTTTTCAGCTGGAGCGGTATTAAGCCTGACCGCGACGTGAAGACAATCGGCTCAATTACGACAAAGGATGAAGCGGTGGCTGCACTGGAAGCATCGTTCGTCTACGCACATAAGGCCATTGCGACCATCACACCCGAAAATGCGTTTGTCGCCATCAAGCCGATCGATGGGTACAGCACGCGGGTGACGATTGCCGCTTTCGCAGCGGCCCACGGGAATGATCACTACGGCCAAATGGTGGAGTACCTGCGGATGAACGGCATTGTGCCGCCGGCAAGTGCCAAGTAGGAGCCGGGGCGCAGGGTTAAGCGGGTTGACAGCCTAAAGATTCCGGAGCAGTACGTCCAGGATGGTTTGCACGAACGGGTACGGCTGGGGGGTAAGGGGTTCGGCTTCGATCGAGTAGAGCCCTTTGTATCCAACCTCCTTCGAAATCTGAATCGCCCTGGCCGAGTCGAACAGATTCGGCATGTACTTAAAATGGCTGCTTGTGGCCATCGCATACATGACGCGCAAACCTGCCTCCCGCGCCGCGTTGTCCGGGAATGAGGCGACGTCGGGATTGGCCCAGACCCCGCGGCCCTGATCAACTGAACCTCGTCCTCCCAGGTATGCTGAGGCGGACGCGCAGTGTGGCGCGGCTCCGCACGCGTCACCGTCGACGACACGTATCCTGGCGGGTCGTCGCGATTCTCCACGGTCACCATGACCTTCTTCGCATCGGCGTACGCCTTAATCGTCTTCAAGGTCTCGGCCGCGGTGGTACGCACATCCGGTGCGAGCGTGCCCTGGTTGATCATCACACGCGCAGCGGAAAGGAACACCGCACGGTCGATCCATTGGTTCGTCAGCTCGATCGTTTCCGACCGAACGGCCGGATCCGTGGTCGAAATGTTGTGCGCTCCGAGCTCCAGCACCAGCTGAGTCACCCGCGATTGGGCTTTCGTCAGCCGGTTCTTAAACTCTCCCAGGTAATCGGGCTCGGTCGAGCGGAAGTGCTCTTGCTGGATCTCCAGATTATGGATTCCGTAGCGCTGCGCCATCTCGTCGGGAAAATCAAGGATATCGAGGGTTCTCTGCGGATCGTCCCGACCCGCTGCGCTCTTCATAATCAGATCGAAACTGTAACTCATGACCGCGACGCGATCCATTTTGGCTCGGTCGGCAGTCTGGCCCCACCCTCTGGCCGCCCCGGCGAGGACGGCCGAACCGATAAGAAACTCTCGACGATTGATCATTGCCCTCCGCCAAATATATCAATAACCTAAGGCAGCTCCGTTTTGTTAGTGAGGTTCCGCTATGCGTTATTTGAAGTTTCTTCATGGCGCAGCCGCCTTCTTAATGATCGTAGGCTGCCTGACCGCGTACACTCAGGCTCCTCCCGCGCTGGTTAGTTTTGACCGGCTCGTTGATGCACCCCTCAAATTCGATGGAAAGCTTGTTCGTGTTCGAGGGTTTGTCTATGTGGAAACGCATCCCCATGACGTGGGGATAATCGCGCTCTATCCTAGCCAGGAACAAGCTGCGCACCCCACAAGAAATCTCGGTATTTTTATCAACTTCAAAGACCCCCGAATAGGGCGAGAAAGCATCAGGACTGGATGGGCCGAAATCACAGGTCGATTTCGAGCGGTACCGACCGCAGGAAGGGGACATGTTCTTGGCTTGACGCAGGTTCAAAAGTTTGAGGAGCTCTCGGAACGTGCAGAGAGTCACTGACCGCGGTCTAGCCTGCCCAATGCAGTCCCTGCGCGCTTGATGAGATGGCCTTTGATGCCGTCAACCACTTGCCACGTACGCGCCACGTCAGGGCTTCTTGTCTACCGCCTCCCTATCGGCCGCGCCGCCTGTTCTGGAGCTGTTCTACTTGGCAGCGGTTGAGACGGTACCTCGCTCCTCTTGTTTACTACTTCGGACAGAACGATCCGCGATCTTCGAAGAGGATACCTGCCCCTCAAGAAGCGCCTCTGCTTGTGAATCCTTGCTTCTTGAAAATTCACTGGCGAAGATCGATATCCAGCTCAACACCACTGTGACCGCGCAACCAACTAGTCCAATGAAGAACAAGGTAACGAGAAGATGCATAAAGAACCGCCCGAGCTGCACCATCTGGTCCGCCCTCCAAAGCCTCGCCAACCTTGTTCGCTGGTCCGCCCGCGAGAAACCGCGCGAACAGCAGCTGTTTAGTGCGATTCAGGCACACTAAGGCTCAAAACTCGTCGGGGCAAGATATACGAAGGTATATGTTGTTTCGTCTGGGCCCTGAGTGTTTTCTTCGTGGCTGTTTTGTGGTGACTAAGTGAAGCTGACCCGGCACACGCGACAACTTGGGATGCTGGCTTTGCTTCTTTGTGCGAGCGCGCTGTTGCTGGCGCAAGCGACGCCTGGCAGTGTTTCGACAAAGGCGGCTGCTGCTCCTCAACCATGGCAGTACAACCTGACCGTCGATGGCTACATTGTGCCCTCCGGCACTTCCTACGTTAGCCCGGTCCTGATGGCCGACCACAATTGGTTGCACCTGGAAGCGCGTTACAACTACGAGAATCTGCGCACCGGGTCGTTATGGGTGGGCTACAACTTCCAGGTTGGTAAAACGCCGTCGTTGAGCATCACGCCCATGATCGGCGGCATTTTTGGACGAAGCAATGGCATTGCACCGGGCTGCGAGGCTTCGCTCATCTACAAGAAGATTGAGGCTTCCATTTCGAATGAATATGTCTTTGATACCGGCTCCAGCGCCAACAATTTCTACTACGCCTGGCCGCAGCTAACCTTTTCGCCGACGAGCTGGTTTCGCGTGGGCGCAGTGGCGCAGCACACCAGGGCGTATCAAACTTCGCTCGACATTCAACGCGGCTTTCTCGCTGGGATCTCGCATAAGCGCTTGGAATTTACGACTTATGTTTTCAATCCCGAGTTGGACAAGCCGACAGTTGTGCTCGAGGTGGCGGGGAGTTTTTGAGAACATAGCGTGATGGCCAGGCATGCGATCCCAACTCCGGCGCCTCGCGCTCACTTTGATCCAAGAGAGAAGAGGCCGGCGACGGCACCGCCGAGTACGAGGATTGCAGGGTTGATTTTGTATCGGAGCAGGATCAACAGAGTCCCGACGGCGATACTGCCTGTTTCGAGCCCCGTGATTGCGCCCTTCGCCATTGTGAAGCAGCCCGCGAGCAATAGTCCGATGGAAACGGGAGCTAAGCCTTGCTGAATGGATAATCGCCACGGCCATTTTTCCAGCCGATTCCAGAGGCGACCGACGGCGAAAGCAAGCAGAGCCGTAGGCCCGAAGAAAGCGGCCAGTGTCACAATCGCGCCTATGGGGCCGGCAGCCCATTGTCCGATGATGACAATCATCATCATGTTCGGGCCGGGAGCCATCTGCCCTACGCTGTAGATGTGAATCAGCTGAGGAAAAGTCAGCCACTTGTGCACCTCCACCGTCAGGGTCTTCATTTCCGGGAACGCTGCCATTCCGCCGCCGACCGTGAGCAGAGAGAGATAGGCGAAGACGCGGGCGAGCGCGGGAATCTGATTCATTCGGTTGCGCTCCCCTTGTGCGCGCGGCCGGGATGGTGAAACAGAATCGCGATGATTCCGACGGCGATAAGCGTACGGGGGACAGAGATGTGCAGACGGTTCACGGCAAGAACGGTCATAGCCATGAAAACGAAGTCGAACTTGCCCGCGAGCGACTTCTGGCTGAGCTGAACAACAGTTGAGAGGATGAGCCCGACGGCTGCGGCGGCTACGCCTTTCAGCGCGGCAGTAACAAAGTCGTGATCGCCGTGCTTGAGATAAAAGACGCCGACGGCATACATCAGCGCGGCTCCGGGCAGGCTGATGCCGACAATGGCAGCGACAGATCCCGCGAAGCCGCGCAACTTCTGTCCCGCAAGAATCGCCATGTTGGTGGCATTCAGGCCGGGCAGGGATTGGCTGATGGAAAGCATTTCGACAAATTCCTTGTCATCGAGCCAATGCTGTTTTGTAACGAGCGCGCCGCGAAGATAGGGGACAACTCCTCCGAAGCTGGTGGCGCCAATCACCAGAAATCGGAGGAAGATGTCGAACACGGAAGCGCTTGCTCGAGGCTCGGCCGCACTATCGAATTGCGAAGAACCGTTATGGACCACGTCACTCATGGCATTGGGGCTTGTTGCCCTTGAGGCGATACACCATACCGGTCTTGGTAACTCCTAAAGCGAGCCAATTCTCTACTTCGTGCTGAAGGGCAAGGTAAAAAACGGCAAAGAGCTTCTTGCACTTTTCAGCGACAGATTCCTTGTCAGGAAATTTCACCTGAAAGGCAAACTCACCCACGAGCGGTTTGTGCTCGCCGCGCGTGCGCCACAACGAGATATCACATTTGCCGACTTCTCCCTTTCCGAAATCCAGCTGGCCGAGTGGAAGCAGCACTTCTTCGACGATTCCTTCGTTTACAAGGCTGATGCGCTCGCTGTTTGACTTCTTAAGAGATGCAAGCGCGGGGAAAATCCGGGCAAGTGTCTCCATCAACGTCGCGTCTGCTTCGTGAACCTGGCTAAGGCCAAACTGGCAATTATGCGAGTAGAGAAGTCGGTAACCGCCCAGCTTGTCCTTCAACGGAAGTGCTTCGGCCTTGAACTTGATGCGGAATGCGCCATCAATCTTCGGCCGCACGTCGACCTGAGCGGCTTTCTGCTCATCCGGATGCCGGAACTTAAATACGATTTCTGGATCGCCAACAGGAAATCCGTCGACGTATGTGATGCGGCGGCGCAGGATGAACGCGTTGTTGTAAAGGCGGAAGTCGGGCGTATCGCCAAAGGTAATCTCGCGTATTTCGGGCCGCAGCCCCGTGGCTCCATCTGAAATGAAACCGACGCCGACATCCTTTGCAGTGTGCTTCACGATTTTTCCGAATTCTCTGAAACTGTCGACCGAGACGAAGCGATCAGGTTTGAGGATTAGCTTCGCTTCAAGGTAGGTCACCTTGTCGAGCGGATGGGCATCGGCATATGCGGTAATCGTGGATGTGCCTGCTGCCTGTGCTTTAGAGCTTTTGGTGGAATCGGCGTGGTGCTTGTGACCCTTGATCTTCGTCTCCATGGCGAGACTCCTTCGGGTGTGCAATTTTGCTTGATGGAGGGAATCGGGCGACTTGCTGGTCAAATCGCTCTGACCAGACGGTCAGTCCTAATAGATGCAATATCTCGTGAGGTCGGGCGAAGAAACATCCAAGATTGGCTGGCGTTTCAGAGGCCTTGAAAGGGCAACGGTAGCAAGTTTCTAGACGTCGGCTGGACCAGCGTAAACAAGCGCGCGAACACTGGCCACGACTAGTCGGAGACAACGGTAAGCATCAAGACAGCGAACCGATAATCTTCTTGTATTCGTCCTCTGTAAAAGCGCGACAGGTCTCTGTAGTAAAGCTTCCCTGCGAAGTTGAAGACAAAATCGCCTTTGCAAGCGCGACATCATCGGGCGCCTCCAAAATCGCGATCATGTCGTATTGACCGGTGACCATCCAGAAGTGAGGCATTTTGATACCGGCAGACTCATAAGCTTTCCGAGCCGCATTCAGACGGTCAGGACTCTGTTTAATATTTTGAAGCCCCTGACCAGTCCATTTGGACATAACGACGTAGGTAGGCATAGCGGCCTCTTCTAGCGAGTTATTCTATGCCGATTCAGCAGCGGCTGGAAGTGCTTCGCCCCATATCTACCGAGTTACCGGCTCAGCTACCGGACAAACGGCACAAACGCAAGAACAACCGCTAGCGAGTTCAGAAGTGCTTGAATCATATTTCCCGTATTCAACTTGCGCCGCTCTTGTTTTAGAGCGGTTGTGTCGCCGGTCTCCACCGCTCTATATATGGGAAGCTTCATCGTTTTTCCGAGGGCCCCGGCAACCAGCCAGAGAGTGAGGCCAGCGAGGAGCCACCGATTCGCAAAACCATAGAAGTAGAAATACGGGATTGCCCCGAGAAAAGGGATGTTCAGCACGCTAAGCATGAACGGTGACTTCTTCGAGTGATGAACCAGCGACACGACAAACTGCTTGTCGTTCATATCGTTCATCACCACGCGAAGCACGCCTGCAATGAAGATCAAGAGGGCTGCATTGATCGAGAGAGAGGTAAATATCAGAATCTCGGCTACGCTTCTCGTCATCACGCTTACCTTCGGCGTCGTGCTCTGGCGTCATCGCAAAACGCAATTCGTCGCAGTTCCGCCACCACCTTCTCCGCTCGGATAAGGACAACCTGCGCCGCAACCTTATGCCGCGCAGGTTCTCTCAGGACAAATGCTCGCAATTACTGTCCGCAGGCTTTGCCGTGATCGGGACGCGCGCCAGCTGCCTTCGCAGCGGCTTCTGTCTCGTACTTGCCGCCCTTCGTGGTCCCGTAATACTTGGTTCCGTAGCAGTGATAGACGTTTGAGGAAGTATTCACCCATACCAATCCTGGGCTGCCTCCCGGAGCTGCCGCCGTAGACGCAGGCGTTGACTTGGCTGTCTTGGACGGCGCCGGCGCAGTTGCCGCCGGGGCAGCGGCAGGAGCCGGAGTTGGAGCCGGAGCTGCTGCGGGTGCCGGCTTTGCGGCAGGTTTAGGGGCCGCTGTGGGCGCCGGTGCCGCGTTGGGCGTAGCGGACGAGGCAGGCGTGAACCAGGTTTTCACTCCCTGGTGGCCGCGGCACGCGCCCTTCTTTGACGGAGCCGTCGAATAGCTGCCGTCGTTACATTGACCGGTCGATCCTGCCGGAGCGCCAGCCGGCGCCTGCGCTCTGCCCGCTTGGGCGAACGCGATTACCAGCACAAATGCTGCGATATAGATGCGAGACTTCATTTTCGTACCCTCTTTCAATGGAGTTTGAGGGGCCCGACTTGCCCCGCAATTATACCCACGCGTCCATAACACCGGCGCTCCAGAAGCAGAGCCACCAGGAACCGAGCAGCAAGCATAAGAGGACCACCCACTCAAGCTGCGCTTGTCTCGATTCACTCCTGATTAGCATCACTCCTGAACGGGTGCCCGCGGCGTACGCTCTTCAGCGCCAAACTCTTTGATAAATTGACGGTTGCGCGTCAACCGGGCAGCAAGTACACTCAACCCTTGGGTGGCGATTCAGTGGCAGGCATCGCAATCCCTGATGGCGGCCCTGGCCGCAAAGGAGACGGCAAAGTTGCGGGTTGGTCTCTTCACGCGCGAGTATCCCCCGCAGGTTTATGGCGGCGCTGGCGTCCATGTTGACTACCTCAGTCGCGAGCTGGCGAAGCAAATCGAAGTTGAGGTCCACTGCTGGGGTCCGCAGCAGCAGGACAAGGGGAATCTTCATGTGCGCGGCAACGAACCCTGGAGCGAAATCTCCAACGGTACGGACGCGAAATTCAAAGGCGCACTCGAAGCCCTCAGCTTGAACCTCACCCAGATCAAAGATCTTCAAAGCATCGACATCGTCCACACGCACACCTGGTACGTTTCGATGGCCGGGTACCTCGCCAAGAAACTCTATGGCATGCCCTTCGTGCTCACTACCCACTCGCTTGAGCCGTTACGCGCGTGGAAGGCCGAGCAGCTCGGCAGCGGCTATGCGATGAGCTCATGGATGGAGCGCACCGCCATTCTCGACGCCGACGCAATCATCGCTGTCTCCGCCGGCACAAAGGCTGACATTCAGCGCGCTTATCCGGATGTAGACCCTGACCGCATTCACATTATCTATAACGGCATCGATCTCGCGGAATACCAAAAGACCGCCGACACTACCGCACTCACTCGCTATGGCGTCGATCCTGCGGTGCCTTACGTCCTGTTTGTAGGCCGCATCACGCGACAAAAAGGCGTTACGCATCTCGTGGATGCGGTGCGTTATCTGCCGCCCGATACGCAGGTGGTGCTTTGCGCCGGCGCGCCCGACACGCCCGAGATCGCCGATGAGATGCGGAAGAAAGTCGAAGAGGCCAGCCGCACACATCCACGCATCGTGTGGATCGAGAAGATGGTGACGCGGCAGGAAACAATACAGCTTTATAGCAACTGCCGCGTCTTCTGTTGCCCTTCGGTCTACGAACCCTTCGGCATTATCAACCTTGAGGCAATGGCCTGCCGCGCGCCCGTGGTGGCCAGCGCCACCGGTGGCATTCTAGAGGTAGTCGTAGACAGTGAGACCGGCTACCTGGTTCCCTTCGAGCAGGACCTGGTCACCAGTTTTCCGCGGCACGCGGAGGCCTTTGCCAGAGATCTCGCAGCGCGCATTGCCGAATTGCTCGATGATCCGGAAAAGTGCAAACTCTTCGGCGATGCCGGACGGCGGCGCGTCGAAGAGAACTTCAGCTGGACGGCGATCGCGCATCAAACCATAGAGCTTTACACACAGCTGATTGAAGACAGAAAGCGCACGGCGAAGAGCTGATATGACTGTGAAGAACGATGCAGAGGGGCGCAGACGCGTCATCGTTGAAGGAATCGCACCGGAAGTCGATGGTGGACGCTTTCCCGCCAAGCGCGCTGCCGGCGATCAGGTCAACGTCGAGGCAGACATCTTTACTGACGGACACGATGCCGTCGCCGCTTCCCTTCTGGTTCATCGCGAAAGCTCCGAAGAATGGACCGAGATTCCAATGCAGCCACTCGTCAACGACCGTTGGCGCGCGACCTTTCGCGTAGGCGAACCTGGCCGCTTTGGCTTCAAGGTACAGGGCTGGGTGGACCATTTTGAAACATGGCATCGCGATCTGCTCAAGCGCATCGCCGCAGAATCTGACACGCTCCTCGACTACCAAATCGGAGCAGAGCTGATTGCCGCCGCAGCGAATCGCGCCAAAGCAGCCAGTGCATTATCTGACGCCGAATTTCTGCGCGATCGTGCGAAGGTGCTTCGCGACGGCGGCAACGCCGCAGATCTCCGCAGACTGGCCACGGAGCCGACCCTGCATGAGCTTGCGCTCCGCTATCCTGACAAGCGCTTTGCTACGGAATCCGACCATGAGCTCTTCATCGTTGTCGATCCCGTACGCGCGCGCTTCAGTTCATGGTATGAGTTCTTTCCGCGCTCCACCGCAGAGCAGCCCGGCAAGCACGGCACCTTCGCCGATTGCGAAAAGCGCCTGCCTTACATCGCTCAAATGGGCTTCAATGTTGTTTATCTGCCGCCCATTCACCCCATCGGGCGCACCTTCCGCAAGGGTCGCAACAACAATCCCGAAGCGAAGCCTGGGGAGTTTGGCAGCCCATGGGCGATCGGAGCCGCCGAAGGCGGACACAAAGACATTCTCAGCGACCTCGGTACGCTCGACGATTTCAAACGCTTCGTCGCGAAGGCGAAAGAGCACGATCTTTCCATCGCGCTCGATATTGCCTTCCAGGTCTCACCCGACCATCCCTATGTGAAGGATCACGCGGCCTGGTTCAAGAAGCGGCCCGATGGCACAATCCAGTACGCCGAGAACCCGCCCAAAAAATACCAGGACATCTATCCCTTCGATTTCGAAACCGAGGATTGGCGCGGCCTTTGGGAAGAGCTCAAGAGCGTCTTCGTTTACTGGATCGGCATGGGAGTGACGATCTTCCGCGTCGATAACCCGCACACCAAGGCCTTCCCTTTCTGGGAGTGGGTGATCGGTGAGATCAAGCGCGACCATCCTGAAGTCATCTTCCTCGCCGAAGCGTTCACGCGGCCCAAGATCATGTATCGGCTGGCGAAGCTTGGCTTCAGCCAGTCCTACACTTACTTTCCCTGGCGCAATGGCAAGCAGGAGATCACCTCTTATCTCACCGAACTCACGCAGACCCCGGTTCGCGAATTCTTCCGGCCAAATCAATGGCCGAACACGCCAGATATTCTCACGGAGTTTCTGCAGATCGACGGCCGGCCGGCCTTCGTCATTCGTCTGCTGCTGGCTGCCACACTCGGCGCAAACTACGGCATCTACGGACCGGCCTTTGAGCTGCTCGAAAATCAACCTGTGCGCCATGGCAGCGAAGAATATCTCAACTCTGAGAAATATGAGATACGTCACTGGGATCTCAACCGGCCCGACAGTCTCAGCACTTTCATCGCGCATGTCAACCAAATCCGCAACACCAACGGCGCCCTGCAAAACGACTGGTCGCTCAGATTCCACGCCACTGACAATGAGCAGCTGATCTGCTACAGCAAGGAGTCGGAAGATCGATCGAATCTTCTCGTCACCATCGTCAATCTCGATCCCTACCACACCCAGAGCGGATTTGTGTCTCTGCCACTCGAAGAGCTTGAGATTCCGCAGGACCGGCCCTATGAAGCTGCAGATTTGTTAAGCGGCGACCGTTATCTATGGAACGGCGCACGCAACTACGTTGAGCTGAATCCGGCGCAACGATCCGGCCACATCCTCAGAATTCATCGCAGATTGAAGCTTGAAACCGACTTCGAATATTTCCTTTAACCAGGCGCAGCCATCGCTTCATGTACGGCGTGAAACGGCACCCCTTGGGGCTCTTGCCTTAAACTGACAATCTCGCGGCAGTACAAGGCCGCTGGGCCCCGCAGACTCTTTCCACAGGCCCGAGTCCAATCAATAGAGCCGCCTGACTCTGCACCAGCACGAGCGCGCATCCAACCAGTTGGAGAGAAAGCGTGAAGAAGCCGGCAAGCACAACGGATCCGCTCTGGTTCAAAGACGCGATCATCTATGAGCTTCACGTACGCGCATTCTCTGACTCGAATGGCGACGGCATTGGCGACTTTCCCGGCTTGCTTTCAAAGCTTGATTACCTGCAGGATCTCGGCGTCACCTGCATCTGGCTTCTCCCGTTTTTCCCTTCTCCGCTGCGCGATGACGGTTATGACATCGCGAACTATGTCGATGTAAATCCCTCCTATGGCACGCTGAATGACTTCAAGGCCTTTCTTGATGCCGCTCATCAGCGCAATATGCAGGTGATGATCGAACTGGTCATCAATCACACCAGCGATCAGCATCCGTGGTTCCAGGCAGCGCGCCTCGCTCCTCCGGGCTCGCCTCAGCGCGACATGTACGTCTGGTCGTCGACAGACAAGCTCTATAAAGACGCGCGCATCATCTTCACCGACACTGAGAAATCCAACTGGACCTGGGACGACACCGCCAAAGCCTTTTATTGGCATCGCTTCTTCTCCCATCAGCCGGATCTCAACTTCGACAATCCTCTCGTGCTCGAAGAAGTATTAAAGGCGATGCGCTTCTGGCTCGATATGGGCGTCGATGGCCTGCGCATGGATGCGATTCCTTACCTCGTTGAGCGCGACGGCACCAGTTGCGAAAATCTCCCCGAGACGCACGCCATCATCCGTCAGATACGTGCCGCGATCGATGCCGAATACTCCAATCGCCTGATTCTTGCTGAGGCCAACCAGTGGCCCGCCGATGTGCGGCCCTACTTTGGCGACGGCGACGAATGCCACATGGCCTTCCACTTCCCTCTTATGCCGCGCATCTACATGGCACTGCGGCAGGAGGATCGTCTGCCCATTACCGACATCATGGCGCAGACCCCGGCGATTCCCGACACCTGCCAGTGGGGCCTCTTCCTGCGCAACCACGACGAGCTCACGCTTGAAATGGTCACCGACGACGAGCGGGATTACATGTACTTTGCCTATTCGGCTGATCCGCGCATGCGCATCAACGTTGGGATCCGCCGTCGTCTCGCGCCGCTCGTGGACAACAACCGCCGCCGCATCGAGTTGCTCAATTCCCTGCTGCTCAGCTTTCCGGGAACGCCCATCCTTTATTACGGCGACGAAATCGGAATGGGCGACAACATCTATCTCGGCGACCGCAACGGCGTGCGCACACCGATGCAGTGGACCTCGGACCGCAACGCTGGATTCTCTCGATGCGATCCAGCGCGCCTCTACTTCCCCGTCATCATGGACCCGATCTACGGCTACCAGGTGGTCAACGTCGAGGCGCAACTGAGCGATCAATCAAGTCTGCTGCACTGGACGCGCAACATGATCGCGCTCCGCAAGCTCTTCCAGGTCTTCGGCCGCGGCAGCCTCACTTTTCTCAATCCAGCTAACCGCAAGGTGCTCGCCTATCTGCGCGATCTTGAGCGGCCTGATGGCTCACACGAAACCGTCCTCTGCTGCGCCAATCTCAGCCGCTTCGCACAGCCCGTCTCGCTCGATCTCTCTGCCTACGCAGGCATGGAGCCGGTCGAGATGCTTGGCTATGTGCCATTCCCCACCATCGACGAAACACCCTATGCGCTTAGTATTGCGCCTTACTCGTTCCTGTGGCTCGAGCTGCAGCCCTCTACAGCTCAGCCCGAAGCCTACCCTGAGCTGGTGGCCGACTCAGCCGACGCCGAAACAAACGATGATGCCGTAGCGCTCGACCTTCTCACCAAAGGATGGCCTGGCTGGCTCGCGGGCCACGGTCTCGCGTTGCTTGTCTCCGCTCTGCCCGACTGGCTGCAAGGCCAGAGATGGTTCGGAGCCAAGACACGCACGATTCTGAGCATTCGCCTCGTTGACTGGATCGAACTGCCCTCAGCAACCGCCGCCAACACAACAATTCTCCCGGCTTCGGAGCTGCCCGCCGCGAGCACCGTCCCTCCCGTGCTGCTCTTCATCGAGATCAGCTACACCGAGGGAGAGAACGATCTCTATCAGCTTCCGCTGGCTTTCAGCACGGGCCTCGATGCCGAGCGCATCGCTGCTACTGTCCCGCACAGCATTCTCGCCACTCTCTCTACGCCTACAGGACCGGCGATCCTGCACGACGGAACGGTCCGCGAGGACACACGCCAGGGCCTCCTCACGCTGATTGAGCGCAATGCCACATTGCCGCTTTCGACTACGCAGACGGCTGCACTTGAAGTTGCGGCATCCCTCGCCGCTGCAGCTACCGGGCAATCTGCGCGTGCCACTATTGCCGACGGAGAAGCGGCCGATCTGCTTCAGCATCCTGAACGAGCAACCAGAGGCGTCGCCGTAGGCGCAGCCGTCCATCTGCGTCCTCACGAAGTCTTTCCTGTAGCAGAGTCAACCGTCGCCGCCATCGCAGGCGATTCCCCCAATGCAACGCCGGTTGAGTTGCCCGCCGCACCGGTTGCCATCAGCGCGCAGCCGGGTGAGGCCGCAACGGCGCCACGTTCATTCACCTCTGGCACATCGCCAGTCGGGCAGCGAACGCAGTTGCGTGAGTCGCCAACCGCAGGTGAGCCTGTGCCCCAGGGCGGCTATCTCACGGCGCGCTCATCAAGCGCTTTTGCTCATGCGGTCCATACATTGCCGTCACGTGTTGTTGGCACCGAGCAATCAAATACCTCGATCATCTACGGCCAGCACCTTATCCTCAAACTCTTCCGCCGCCTGCAACCCGGCGAAAACCCCGAAGTCGAAATCGGCCGTTACCTCACCGAGACCGCAAAGTTCCCACATATTCCCCCGTTCATGGGCGAAGTCTCCATCACGCCAGCCGACGGGGAGCAGACCAGTACAGCAGCCCTGCAGGGACTCGTCGCCAACGAGTGCGATGGCTGGAGCTGGTTTCTTGCGCGCATCGCAGAGTTTTTCAAATCGGTTGCGAATCTTCCGGCTCCCACTGAGCTGCCGCCGCCCAGCCTATACTCTGCCGGGTTGGAAAACCGCGAAGCCTCAGTCGCGGTCGCCGCGGAGGCCGCTGCTCTTCTCGGCCGCCGTACCGCCGAATTGCACCTCGCCCTGGGCGCACCCACAGCCGAGCCAGACTTTGCCCCCATCCCAATGACGCGGGAAACGCTGGCGCAGGATACTCACCGCATCGAAGCCCATCTCGATTCGATCCTCGGTATCCTCAAGTCCCGTTTCGTCACCTTCGATGAGGCCACAACCGAGGCCGTCGCTCAGGTCATCGCACGCCGGCGCACTCTGCTTGCGCGTATCGCCAACCTCGACGGACTTCAGCAGGCCCCGAACCGGATCCAGCCCCAGCAAACTCCCGGGCAGCTCATTCGCGTCCACGGCGACTACCACCTTGGCCAGACGCTGCGCACTGCGCCATCCGGCCCCGGCGCACAAGGCGACTTCGTCCTGCTCGATTTTGAAGGTGAGCCTGCCCGCTCCGTCGCGGAACGGCGCCAGAAGCATTCGCCGCTCAAAGACGTGGCCGGTATGCTGCGTTCGTTCTCCTACGCTGCGCATCTCGGGCTCGACCAATTCATCGGCTCAGACGCGCCTTTGGCCAGCCACGAGCCGGTGGCCGCGTGGGCCCGCTTCTGGGAGCGTTCGATCACTTCGGAGTTTCTCGCCGCCTATCGCGACGCAATCGCCGCCAACCCCAACCTGCTTCCTCCCGAAGGCCAGGCTCAAGCGCTGCTGGATGCTTACCTGCTTGAAAAGGCGCTCTACGAGGTTCAGTATGAGCTGAATAATCGTCCTGCCTGGCTGCGCATCCCGCTTGCCGGCATCTTAGCGTTGTAGGGACCCCGGTTCATCAGAATGGCAACAACCAATACCATGCCCGACACCCGACCAGAGTTCGCGCGGCCAGAAGGCGGCCTTCTTGTGCTGCTGCCGGAGATGCCGCGTCCTAAGCTGGAAAGCGTTCTCGCCAATCTCACCACTTCTCTGCCTGCAGAAAACCTGCTGCTGGGTGCGCCCGAGACACTTCCGCGCGAGGCCTACCCGGCGTTCAGGTTTATCGACGCTGCCGAGAGCCGGTCTTCCTGGATTCTGACCGCCCCGGATTACGTGAACGCGTATCAGCTTGCGCAAAAGCACAGCGCCCGCGCCATCCTGATGCTTGGCACTGAAGCTGATTCGCTCAGCCCTTCCGGATTGCGTGATCTCGCCAACGCAGTCACCAATGCCCCTACCGATCTCGTAGTCCCTCGCTATACTCTGCCGCCACGCGCCGGCGTCGCCAACTCTGCAATTCTCTATCCGCTCAGCCGTGCTCTCTTCGCCAGTCGCGCCCGCTTTCCGCAATCAACTGATCTAGCCGTTTCCGTACGCATGTTGGAGCGGCTCGCCCAGGTCGCGCAGCGCTATATCGGGCTGGGTCAGAGTGACGCGCTATTGTGGCCAGTGAGTGAAGCGGCCGCCGCCAGCATGACGATCGACGAGATTGATGTTGGCCTGCGCCAATTGCCTCAACCCGGCGAACTTGATCTCAACGCGGTGCTCCCTTACATCACCGGGTCGCTCTTCTCCGATCTCGATGCCAAGGCGGCCTATTGGCAGCGCGCAAGGGTTACGCCTGCTCCGCGCAAGGTATTGCCCACCGAGCAGCATGCGCCCACCGACGCAACCGCGGAGGTCGACTCCATGCTGCAGAACTTTCGCCTCGCGTACAGCAACCTTCAGGAGATCTGGAGCCTTGTTCTTTCGCCCAACTCCATGCTCGGCATCAAGCGGCTGTCGCTGATCGACGGCACGGCCTTCCGCATGCCTGAACATCTGTGGGCGCGCATCATCTACGACTTTTTGATCGCATACCGGCTGCGCACCCTGAATCGCGGTCATTTGCTCGGCTCGCTGATTCCGCTCTATCTCGCCTGGGTGGCCAGTCACATCAACGTCATCGCTTCAGGTTCAGACCCTGAGCGGCATATCGAAGCGCTTGCCGCGGCATTCGAAGCCGACAAGCCCTATCTGGTAGCGCGCTGGCGCTGGCCAGACCGGTTCAATCCGTAACGTGCAAGAACAACGTGCAAGATCGAAGTTATCTCTCGCGACCAGCAACAACGGTCAGTCCAAGGGGTGAAAGCGATGTTTAACTGCCTTGCAACGATGATCCAGACTCAGTTTCCCGCACCCCCTCCGTCTTATTACGCGGACAATGCCTCTATCTGGCACCACATGTCCGATGCACTCAACCAGTCTCTCTACCGCGTGCTCTCCCTCCTGATTGCCGTGCTCCCTGGCATACTCGCCTTCTTCGTTGCGCTGGCTGTCTTCACGCTAATCGGCATGGCCATCTCGGCGATTCTGCGGCGCGGCCTCAACCTCGTGAAATTCGACGATCAGATCATGCGCTACCGCGGCGGCGCAGACTGGTCGCCGGCAAGTTCGCCCACCGCGATCGTTGCGCGCGTCGCCTTTTGGGGCTGCGTCTTTCTCGGTCTCATCATCGGCGTCTCTGCCTTCGACGCTTCCTACGCCACAGCTGCAACGTTGCCTATCTCCCTGCTGCCTTACTTGACCCACTCGCTCGGCGCAATCTTCATCATGATTGCCGGCACCCTGATCGGGCGCTTTCTGGCGCGTTCTGTGCTTATTGGCGCAGTAAACGCGCAGTTGCATTACGCGCGCTTTCTTTCTCTCGGCGTAAAGTGGCTCGTTCTGGTTCTCGCCGCCGCCATGGCTCTCGAACATCTTGAAATCGGCGGCGTTGTCGTCTCGCTGGCATTCGGCATTCTCTTCGGCGGCATCGTGCTCACCCTGGCCCTCGCCATCGGGCTCGGCTCGCGCGATCTCGTCAGCCGATCACTCGAGAGCCGTGTCGAACGGCCGAACGACCGGAACGTCGAGACCGCTACCCACACCACGAGCAGCGGAGAAACCATTCGCCACTTTTGAAGTGGTGCGTGCGCAGACTCCCCGCACAGATTCTTGGAGCAGCGCGTTCAAGCGCTCACTCTACTGCGCATGCCCGCATCCTGTATGCTTGCTCGTGGATCAGAGCAAACAACATAGAGTGGGGACCGGAACGCGTACTCCTGCGCTCTCCGGGGGATCGAGCATGTCGACATCGAGAAGAGATTTTCTGAAGACGACCGCCATCGCAAGTGCGGGAGTTGCAATCACTGGCGTCCATGCCATCGCCGAATCAAATACTGCATCGGCGCAAAATGCGGCAGCGACCGGCCCGCAGGCCTCCATAGCTACTGCTACTGCCACTCCCGCTTACACGCGCGGCATCGGCGTCTATCCCGGCGCACCCTCTGAAAGCTTTGTTCCAACGCTGGTTCCTGACACGAGCAACACGTACCGCAATCTCGCTTTGTTGCGGCCCGCATATCACTCCAGCAGTTATGACTACAATCTCACCGCGCAGTTGATCACCGACGGCATCAAGGACACGCGCCTGCCCGACTGGATCGTCGTCTCCGAAGGTCTGCGCGGCCCGCTTCCCCGCACCGAGCGGGAAACCATCGTCGACCATGCGCCGATGAATACGTTGGAGATCCACGGCGCACAGGCATTCGTCGATATCGAACTCGCCGGTGGCGACAGCTTGCCTGAGATCGACCGCGTGCAGCTTTTCGTGCTGGCTCCGCCGCAGGCCCCGCCATCGTCGCTCAGGTTCACCATCTCCGCGTCTCAGGATGGACGCGACTGGCAGCAACTCGGCACTGTCTCCGCGCCCAGCCCAGCTTCTACCGCGGGCTATCCGCCGGACTTCGCACAGCCGAATCAGTTCTTCACGCCATCGATTCCGCTCAGCACAGTCAGCTCAAACCGCTTCTATCGTGTCGAATGCATTTTTGAGAATGCGTCGCTCAGCGCAGATGCCGCTCAGTATGTCATCTGGAAACTCGGCCAGGTCGTCTTTCTCCGTCATGACAAGCGGGTCGAGGTTGGAGGCCCATACAGCTTCACCAGCGCGTGGATGAGTGCGGGAGCGGACGAAGAGTGGGTCTACGTCGATCTTGGTGCCCGCTGCGACTTCGACCGCGTCACGTTGCATTGGATTGCACGGGCCGCCGAAGGCGCAATTCAGGTTTCTGACGACGCAGAGCACTGGCGCGAAATCGCTTCCCTCATCGGCCGTACCGGGCAGATCGACGACGTCAGGCTCTCGCATGCCGAGCATGGCCGGTATGTGCGTGTGCTCATGACGCGGCCTGCAACTGCGAACGCATACATCCTCAGCGAGCTCGAAGTTTACGGACGCGGCGGTTTTGTCGTCCGTCCGCACGCCGCAGCGCCTGACGGCGCCGATGGCCGCGTGCAACTCGCAGGAGGAGGATGGCGTTTGCAGCGAGCCTCGCTCGTTTCCGTAGCCGGCGAAGCCCTCTCCAAACCGGGCTTTCAGGATGCGGATTGGCTCATCGCCACTGTTCCCGGCACCGTACTCACTTCTTATCTCGACGCCGGCGCAATTCCTGATCCCAACTTTGGTCAGAATCAACTTCACATCTCCGATTCCTTCTTTTACTCCGACTTCTGGTACCGCACTGAGTTCACAGCACCCGCCGTTGATTCGAAGCAGATCGCCTGGCTCAACTTCGACGGCATCAACTGGAAGGCCGACGTCTATCTCAACGGCGCAAAGCTTGGCCGCATTGAGGGCGGCTTCATGCGCGGGCGCTTCGACGTCACCGACAAGCTGCTCGTAGGCAAAGCAAACAGCCTCGCTGTCCGCGTAGAAAAGAACGCCACGCCCGGCAGCTGCAAACAGAAGACCTTCGAATCATCAGGCAAGAATGGCGGCGGCCTCGGCGCCGACAATCCCACCTACCACGCCTCAATTGGCTGGGACTGGATCCCGACGATTCGCGGCCGCAACATGGGCATCTGGGGCGATGTTTCTCTCACCCTCACCGGCGCGGTCACGCTTGAGAATCCTTTCATCTCAACCAAGCTGCCATTGCCCGACACTTCCACCGCCGACGTCACACTCGAAGCCGAACTGGTCAATCATCGTCCACGGCCCTTCAGCGGTGTCGTGCGCGCGCGCATCGGCGACATCCGCATAGAGCAGCGCGTGAAGCTTGCCGCGATGGAACAGAAGAAGATCACCCTCGATCCGACCACGCAGAAAGATCTTCACATCAAGAGTCCGAAGCTCTGGTGGCCTGCTGGCTACGGCGAGCCCAATCTCTACGATGTTGAGCTCACTGTAAACGAAGGCAGCAAGACGCTGGACAAGAAACAATTCAAAGCCGGGCTGCGCCAAATGACCTACAGCGAAGATGGCGGCTCGTTGAAAATCTGGATCAACGGTCGGCGCTTCATTGGGCGCGGCGGCAACTGGGGCTTCGGCGAATCGATGTTGCGTTATCGCGGCCGCGAGTTCGACGTCGCCGCTCGCTACCACCGCGAAATGAACTTCACCATGGTCCGCAACTGGGTCGGTCAGATCGGCGACGACGCCTTCTGGGAAGCCTGCGATCGCCACGGCATCATGGTGTGGCAAGACTTCTGGCTTGCCAATCCCTGGGATGGCCCTGAGCCGGACGACAACCAGCTCTTCCTCAGCAACACGAAGGATCTGGTGCTGCGTATTCGCAATCACGCCTCGATCGGACTTTACTGCGGGCGCAATGAAGGATTTCCCCCGCCGCCGCTCGAATCCGGTATCCGGCAGATTCTCGGCGATCTTCATCCCGGCCTGCATTACATCCCCAGTTCGGCAGACAACGTTGTCAGCGGACATGGTCCCTATCAGGCCCTGCCAGCGGATTTCTACTTCAACGCGGCAGACAGCAAGCTGCACAGCGAAATCGGCGCGCCGAATATTCCTCCCATCGAGAGCGTGCGCCTCATGATGCCCGAAGGCGCGATCTGGCCGCAGGGCCTCGACTGGGGCCTGCACGATTTCTGCATGCAAGGCGCGCAAGGCGGCGCGGGCTTTCTCTCCATCATCAACAACAGCTATGGCGGCGCCACTTCAGGTGAAGAGTGGATACGCCTCGCGCAATTTGTGAACTACGACACCTACCGCGCAATGTTTGAGGCCCAAAGCCGCTACCGCATGGGCGTGCTGCTCTGGATGAGCCATCCCTGCTGGCCATCGTTCGTCTGGCAAACCTATGACTATTTCTTCGAGCCCACCGCAGCTTACTTCGGCTGCAAGAAAGGCTCCGAGCCGCTGCACATCCAGTGGAACCGCCCCAAGGAGACGATCGAGGTCGTCAACTACAGCGCGGGCAACGTGACCGGCCTCACGGCGAAGGTCGAAGTGCTCAATATGGACGGCTCATCAAAATGGACGAACTCATCCGCGCTCGATAGCCGTGAAGACAGCACGGTGACCTGCTTCCCGATGCAGTACCCCGCTGATCTCTCGCCCGTGCACTTCCTGCGCCTCACCCTCACCCGCGGTTCCGAGACTATCTCGTCAAATTTTTACCTGCGCGGCCTGAATCCGGGCGACTATCGCGCCATTCGTAAACTACCCGACGTGAAAGTCGAGTCGCAGACTGCCGTTGAAAAGCGCGGAGACCGCTGGCTGCTCACAACGCAGGTCAGCAACAAGACAACCACGCCTGCGCTCATGGTCCGACTCAAGGCTGTGCGCGAAAAGAGTGGAGATCGCATTCTTCCCGCGATCTATTCCGACAACTACATCGCTCTGATGCCCGGTGAAAGCCGCACCATCACCACCGAGGTAAACGAGGCGGACACGCGGGGCGAAAAACCGGCGATCGTGGTCGGACGCTGAACTACCTTTCACGGCAGCGGCGACGCATCAACCGTCCGTCGCCGCCGCGAACCTTTCATCACCGCAATTGAGCACCTGCGGCGCGTGAAAGACGGCGCGCAGCTGTTCCGGCGAGTTGACCTTGTCCTCAAATCCACGCCAGATCATGAAGTAGGCCCAGCGCGGCTGCTTCACCAGCGCCTCAAGTGAAGGCAACGCGCCCACTTCGGCAAGCGCAATCGGCTTGCGGCCCGCAAGCGCCAGCATGCGGTCATAAAAACTCCGCCGAAACGCGCCGTAATTATCCATCGTGACCACATCCACACAATCGTGGCCGGGATAATACTTCTCGATCGGCCCCGCATACGCGCTGGGCGCATTCACATTCCACACCCACACGAGATTGTTGAGATGATGCGTATCAACGAACCGACGGTAGAGCTGCCGGTAGAGAGCCGCTGATCCTCGCGCCCCCGCGCGGCCGTTCCACCAGAACCATCCCGCGTTGATCTCGTGATACGGCCGAAAGAGCACCGGCACTTGCGCGGCCTTCAACTGGTGAAGATAACCCGAAATCTCATCCACCTGCGCGGCCCAGCGGTTGTAACTTGCGCTGCCGGGAGTCAGCAGAGCTGCCCACTCCTCATCGGTGAGCCTGCTTTGTACGCTCTCCTCGTAGCTCGCCGCCTGCGGCTTCAACGGGCTCGGCGCGTGCCAGGTCAGTGCGACAACCGCACCGCTGCGATGTTGCCGTTGAGCTTCGTCAATCATCCTCGCCCGCCGGCCGTCGAAATCCGTAAATCCGAAGTCCTGCCCGAAAATCGCCGGAAAGCGCCCGGTAATCTCCTGCACCCGTTCCGAACACCGCGCCAGATCCTCAGGAAAATTCTGCTGTCCGCTCAGCCTGAAACGGCCAGAGATTCCGCAGATCCTCCGCAGCAGCGCTCGTGCCTCGGGCGTCGCCCCAGAATTTACCGGCTCCGCATCCGGCAAGGGCAACGTCGCAGGCTCTGAACGCCTCGACCCCAGAAGAACGATAGCGGCGGCGGCTCCGCCTGATATCAGGGCAGTTAGCCCTCCTGCTGCCAGGCTCAGCCGGCGGCTTCGGGCAGCTTGGGTTGTCTTCCGGCTACGGCGACCCATCGCCGAGTATCTTAACCCGGTAGATACCGCTCGGCGTTGACCCGAGCCGTTAAACCCGGTAAACTACTCTAGTTTGGCGATTCCTGCCTGTCACCGTGGAGCTAGGCGTTCGCCCGGTCTCATCAGGGCTTGAGCGTTTCGCGGCGCAGAAGTTTCCGCCCGAGCTATTTTGGATTTGAAGAGCGCACCCGCAGCAGTGCGTGCC
This sequence comes from uncultured Acidobacteriaceae bacterium, assembly GCA_963832465.1. Classification (GTDB taxonomy): domain Bacteria; phylum Acidobacteriota; class Terriglobia; order Terriglobales; family Acidobacteriaceae; genus Telmatobacter. Next base: position 203,544 of record CAWHUJ010000011.1, on the reverse strand, counting down.
GCTCTGGAGGGTTTATGTACGCGGTTATTCGCACCGGTGGTAAGCAGTATCGGGTTGCTCCCGGCGATGTGTTGAAGATCGAAAGCATTCCGGCTGACAGCAAGAAGACCGTCGAGTTCAGCGACGTTCTCGCCGTCTCAAGCGAGCCCGGCAATGTTGTAAAGCCCGCATCGGCCAAGGTTACGGCAGAAGTTGTCCGGGACGGCCGCGGCGAAAAGATCCTGGTCTTCCACCTGAAGCGCAAGAAGCAGTACAAGAAGCTGCAGGGACACCGCCAGAACTTTACCGAGGTGCGCATCAAGGCCATCGAGGCCGACGGCTTCACCTACACGGACAAGAAGTAGCGCACAGAATTTAGAAGGGGATTCGGCAATGGCACATAAAAAGGGTGGAGGCAGCTCCACAAACGGACGCGATTCAAATGCACAGCGCCTGGGCGTTAAGGCCTTCGGCGGCGAAGTTGTTACCGGGGGCTCCATCATCGTCCGCCAGCGCGGCACGCGCATCAAGGCCGGCGTCAACGTGGGCCGCGGTTCTGACGACACGCTCTTCGCCAAGGTAAGCGGTCGAGTGAAGTTCTCTGACCACGGCAACCGTGGGCGCTTTGCTTCAATCGAGCCCATCGCTGAGTAGTACTGGAGATTTCGCAACACGCTAAAGCCACGGCACTCGCCGTGGCTTTTTCATGCGCTCAATGATCTCCCGTATCCAGGTCTCAGACGCAGAAAGGCCGGTCATCTCGACCGGCCTTATCCTTATTCAACAGCAGTGCGTAGCTACGACTTCGATTCGCTCTGCAGATTCGTCCGCGTGAGAACCTTATCCACCACCTTCTCCACATCGGTAAGGAAGAAGCTGTTGGCCGGCTGCTGGACCGCAACCTTGGTTCCGTGACCCAGCGCTGCGGCAATCTCATTCCAGCGATAGATCGTCGAATTCGCAGCCATCACGATCGGCTTACGCGCCGGCTCAGGCATCACACAGTAGACGACCCATACCATCAGCGTCACTAAGGTCAACGCCTCATTGCAAAACTGCAGCGGCGACGTCAGCGAATCGTTGTGCGAAAGCAGCGAGCTGCTGATGAAGTCGCTCGCCGACATCAGGCCGAAGCCGAGAGAGATACCAAAAGCGATGTCACGCACCGAAGAGTTAAGCGCGTTCATGCTGAGGCAGAGGAAGGCCAGCAGGCAAAGCTCGAGAATGCTCACCGAACGCATCAGCGCAAAAGCAACATCAGGAATAACCATGGCGCCGTGATGCGCGTGCGAAAGCGACGTCAGGCTGATGATCAGCGAAGCGAGCGCCGTCCAGCGGAAGACGACCGTGCCAAGCCGCATCAAACCGGAAAACGCGGCGAGAGCAGCGCGGAAAACCTCAATACAGATGAAGAAGAGCGTGATCGCGCTGGCGATGTAAACCGCCCAGTAGGCGTAGAAGTAGAGCGGGTAATAATTGCTACCCCAGGGCTGCGCCTGCACATACAGGAGCCCAATCAGCAGCGGCGTCGAGCCAACCCGAAGAGCCAGATAAGTGCTCATCGCCGGGAAGCGTTTCTGGAAGCCCTTCTTCCAGAAGAAAAAGCCCAGGGCCGACCAAAGCAGAAATTCGGCTGCGCTCATCAGCGCCATCGGTGTATTCAAAGGCATGCAATGCCCCTTCCATACTGAGGGTTTCCCCAGCATAGCGCCTTGCAGCCTTTGAATTCAATTGGAAATCAACCCGGAGCCGATAGCACTTTCGTGCTAGAAGTCATGTCTTACTTCGTGCCGGCGCTTCCTGGAGGGCACCCCATGCCCGGGCCGCAACCAGGAATCGGCAGAGCCGAACCCGTCGCCGACTGGTGGCTTGCGATCAAGTGCGAGGTCGAAGAAGAGAAGGAAGCAGCAGCAGCACCGGCAACCACAACCGCGAATGCGAAAATCCGAAGAGCGAGTTTCATGATTAGTTACCCCCTGGCAATTTCGAACAAGAGAAATGTTGTCTGATTAACACTTAAATGGTATTGCAGAAATCCAAGTAAGTCCATATCTTTCATATAGTTCCCTAAGTAGCTAACGACACTAGTACCAAGGTAATATCCCACAGCGGTAATGCGCATACAGGTAACTGACGACATAGTTACCTTACCGACAACAGTCGACGCTCTCCGCATGGTAAAATTAGCTCAGGCGAATTCGTTCAAAGCCCTCGTCTTTCAAGCGGTTAATCGCTGGAGCCCAGCCTCTCAACACACCTCCGGAAATCGCATTCTGACGGGGAAAACAGCGAAAATCTCGCGAATGGAATTTTATGGCGACTTTGGCAGCAGCTGACTTCCCCGAAGAGAACGGCGACAACAACTACACAAGCGACAGCATCAAGGTTCTCGAAGGTCTTGAGGCTGTCCGGCTTCGCCCGGCCATGTATATCGGCTCGACCGGCGAGATGGGACTGCACCACCTGGTCTACGAGGTGGTCGACAACTCCGTCGACGAAGCCCTCGCCGGCTTCGCCAAAAAGATCGACGTCGTCATCCACGTTGATAACTCCATCACCGTGATCGATGACGGCCGCGGTATTCCCGTCGACATGAAGACCCTGCCTAACGGGGAGAAGATGCCCGCCGTGCAGGTGGTGCTTACCAAGCTCCACGCCGGCGGCAAGTTCGACTCGTCCACCTACAAGGTCTCCGGTGGGCTGCACGGCGTAGGCGTGAGCTGCGTCAATGCGCTCAGCCAGGAATTCAACGTCGAGATCTGGCGCGACGGGCACACATGGGAGATGGATTTCAGCTGCGGCCTGCCCACCAGCGAGTTACGCAAGGCCGGCACCAGCAAGAAGCGCGGCACCAAGGTGCACTTCCTTCCCGACAAGAGCATCTTCGCTGTCACCGATTACAACTACGACACGCTGGCACAGCGCCTCCGCGAACTCGCCTTCCTCAACAAGGGCTTGGAGATCACGCTCACCGACGAGCGCACCACCGATCCCAAGACCGGCGAGTCCAAGCGCGCCGAATTCCGCTACGCCGGCGGTATCGCCGAGTTCGTCAAGCACCTCAACCGCGGCAAGCAGGTCCTCCACGACAAGCCGATCGTGATGGAAGCCACCCGCGACAAGATCGAAATCGAAATCGCGCTGCAATATAACGACAGTTACTCGGAAACAGTCTTCAGCTTCGCCAACAACATCAACACCGTTGACGGCGGCTCGCACCTCTCCGGTTTCCGCACGTCCCTCACGCGCACCATCAACGCCATCGGTCAGTCCCTCGGTCTCTTCAAGGACATGAAAGAAAACCTGAGCGGCGACGACGTGCGCGAAGGCCTCGTAGCCGTCGTCAGCGTCAAGCTCTCGCAGCCGCAGTTTGAAGGTCAGACCAAGGGTAAACTCAACTCCGATATCGCCGGCATCGTCCAGGCATTCGTTAACGAGCGTCTCGGCGCCTATCTCGAACAGAACCCGCCGGTCGCCAAGCGCATCATTAACAAGGCAATTGAAGCAGCGCGCGCCCGCGAGGCTGCCCGCAAGGCCCGCGACCTCACCCGCCGCAAAGGCGCACTTGATGGCGGCGGCCTGCCCGGCAAGCTCGCCGACTGCTCTGAGCGTGACCCCAGCCGTTGCGAGCTCTATCTGGTCGAGGGTGAAAGCGCAGGCGGAACCGCCAAGCAGGGCCGCGATCGCCGCTTCCAGGCCATCCTGCCCCTCAAGGGCAAGATCCTCAACGTTGAGAAGGCCCGCTACGACAAAATGCTGGGCCACGAAGAAATCCGCGCCATGATCACGGCGCTCGGCACCGGCATCGGCAAAGACGACTTCGATCCTGCCAAGCTGCGCTACGGTAAAATCATCCTGATGACCGATGCCGACGTCGACGGCTCGCACATCCGCACGCTGCTGCTCACCTTCTTCTTCCGTCACATGACGGAGCTGATCAAGCGCGACCACGTCTTCATCGCGCAACCGCCGCTCTACAAGATCAAGAAGGGCCGCTTCGAGCAGTACATCAAGGACGACCGCGAGTTTGTGAAGGTCATGGTCGCCCGCGCCTCTGAAGGCATGATCGTGCGCCACGGAGAGGACGCCAGCAAGATCGAGGGCGCAAATCTTACGCGCTTCATGAGCCAGCTCAATGAGTATCTGGGCTTCGTCGAAAAAGTCGACAAGCGCATTCGCAATGAGCGCCTCACCGAGCTCATCGCGCACGCCGAGCTGATTCATCGCACCGACTTCACATCGAAGGACGGCAAAGCCGTTCCTGCCAAGCTCGCCGAGCTGCACAAAGAGCTCAGCGCAATCAAGGACGAGTTCCAGATTCAGGTTCACAAGCCCGTCGAAGACGAGGAACATCACACCTGGTCGCTTTGCTTCACCGATGGCCAGGGCGCCTCACGCTGCATCGACTGGACGCTGGCTTCAAGCCCCGAGTTCCGCCAGATGATGGCGCAAGTACGCACAGATCAAGGAATTCCTCGAGCCGCCGTTCCTCATCGAATACGCGCCGAGCAAGGCTGCCGCCGAAGCAGATGCCGAAGAAACTGAAGACGCCGAGGAAGGCGAGGCAGCAGCAAAAGCCGAAACCAAGACAGCCCGGCGCGGAACCCGCATCCCGCGCGAGCCGGTAGAGAAGCAGACCGCCCGCGAGCTCTTCAGCTACATCGTCGAGCAGGGCAAGAAGGACTACCAGGTCCAGCGTTACAAGGGTCTCGGCGAAATGACCTCGCCGCAGCTCTGGGAAACCACGATGGACCCGGATCGCCGCACTCTGCTCTCGGTCAAGCTCGAAGACATCGCCGAAACCGAGACCATCTTCGCCACGCTGATGGGCGAAGACGTCGAAGCGCGCCGCAAGTTCATTGAAGAGAATGCGCTCGATGTGAAGAATCTCGACATCTAATTTGTACGAGCCGCGAAGTAAGTGTCCATTACGAAATTCCCGGCGGCAGATCATCCGCCGGGCACCATTTCCCTGTCATAGTTGACAGGTTTCTCTCCGCTTCGAGGGGGCGTATTATTTCTCGCGCGGGGCATGACTCTCTCCTTGCCAGTTGCCGTGTTCCGAGAATCCCCTGAACTTCAGGAGTAGGCATCATGAACTACCCACGCAATTTGAATTTGTTTGCCACACTTGCAGTTGCAGCCACGCTCTCTCTCGGCGGATGCAAGTCGAATAATCCGCAGACCGCCCAGAACGAACAGCCCGCGCAGCCGGCAGCCCAGCAGCCTGCCGCTCAGCCAGCGCCTGATCAGCAACCCACATCAGCGCAACAGGCCGCAGCCCCCGCTTCTCAACCCGCTCAGGCAGCGCAGCCTGCTCCGGCAGCTTCGTCTGCGCCTGCCCAAACCGCTCCGGCTCCTGCCGCTGCGCCCGCTCCGCCTCCTCCGCCGCCGCAGCCGATTACGATCACTCTCCCGGCGGGCACAGTCATCAACGTGCACACCGATTCCGAGCTCGGTTCCAAAATCTCCACAACCAACCAGGCCTTCTCCGCCACGGTCTCTGAGAATATTCGCCACAACGGCGACATCATCATTCCCAAGGGCGCGCGTGCTTCCGGCGTCGTGGTTGTGGCGCAGGCCAAGGGCAAGGTCAAGGGCGAAGGACAATTGTCACTACGCCTCACCCGCGTGCGCACCAAATGGGGATCGTACGCAATCTCCACTGCAACCCTCGACAGCACCGAAAAAGGCAAGGGCAAGCGCACCGCGGTTGCCAGCGGCGGTGGCGCTGGAGTTGGTGCAATCATCGGCGGAATTGCCGGCGGCGGCAAAGGAGCGGCCATCGGTGCTCTTGCAGGTGGAGGCGCAGGCTTCGCGGGCTCAACCTTTACAGGCAATAAGCAGATCGTCATTCCCGCGGAATCGGTGCTAACCTTCACTCTTTCGGCTCCGGTCGATATCACTGAGAAGCCGTCTGCAGATGACGAGCCCACTCTGCAGCAGCCGCAGCCTCCCGCTCAATAGCGCAGATTCCGGTGCTTTCCCTTGGCGACAGCCCCATTCCTTATCAAGGTGTGGGGCTGTCGTTTCTGCGTTTCCGTTGCACGACGGGTGATACGCTTCCACTGCGGGCTAAGTGACGGAGGGAGTCTTGCGAATCTCCTGTTTTCATTTTCTTGCGATCACGCTCGCGGTGAAGGTTCTACTTCCCGTGACATCAAACTATTTGCTCGCAGAGCAGACGCCTCCTACACAATCCGCTCCCATCGCCGAACCGGCCCCAGGCCAGGGCGACGAGGAAGCCGGAAACCCCTTAGCCGATCCCAAGGCCATCGTGATTCTCGGCAAAGCGCGATTCACCGTGCTCACCCCCCAGCTCATTCGCATGGAGTGGTCCGCCAACGGCAAATTTGAGGACCGCGCATCCCTCGTCTTCATCAACCGCCGCCTGCCCGTTCCGCCCTTCACGCATCAACTCACCGACAACGGCCACAAACTCATCATCAAGACCGACGCGCTCACACTCACCTATCTCCTTGTCGGCGACGGCCGCTTCACCGCCGACGATCTCTCCATTGCCTTCACTGTCGACGGCAAACCGGTCACATGGCACCCCGGCGCATCGACCCCGGCAACCTCGAGGGCACCACACGCACGCTCGATGGCGCGCTCGGCGACAAGACGAGGGAGCCCATCGGCCCGGGACTGATCTCGCGCGATGGCTGGGCGCTCGTCGACGACTCAACGCGACCGCTCTTTGACTCCGACGACTTCCGCTTTCAGGATGGCGAGAAGAGCGCGTGGCCCTGGGTCAGTTGCGGCGCCGCCAGGCGACCGCCAGGACTGGTACTTCTTCGGCTACGGCCACGACTACAAGCAGGCACTCAGCGACTACGTCCGTGTCGCCGGCCGCATTCCACTGCCGCCGCGCTTCGCCTTCGGCGTCTGGTGGTCGCGCTACTGGGCCTATAGCGACCAGGAACTCGACGACCTGGTGCGCGGCTTCCATGAGAACGACGCCCCGCTGGACGTCCTCGTCATCGACATGGACTGGCACCTCAATCAAGTCCAACTGGAGGCCATGCACCAAACCGACCAGTCCGGACACAACCCTGGGTTGGACCGGCTATACCTGGAACCCGCTCCTCTTCCCCGACCCCAAGACGTTCCTCACTCACCTCCACAACGAAGGCCTGAAGGCCACACTCAATCTGCACCCCGCCTCCGGCGTTCAACCGTGGGAGGCAGCCTATCCAGCCATGGCCAAAGCCATGGGCATCGATCCCGCGAGCAGGAAATTATGTCCCCTTCGACATCACCAATAAGAAGTTCGCCACCAACTACATGAATCTCCTGCACCATCCTCTCGAACATCAAGGCATCGACTTCTGGTGGCTCGACTGGCAGCAGGAGCCCAGCACCAAGATCGCCGGCGTCAATCCCAACCTGGTGGCTCAACTACGTGCACTTCACGGATCAGGAGCGGGAAGGCAAACGCCCGCTGCTCTTCCACCGCTGGGGCGGTCTCGGAAATCATCGCTACCAGATCGGTTTCTCCGGCGACACTATCTCGGCGTGGGAGTCGCTCGCCTTTCAGCCATGGTTCACCTGCCACGGCAGCCAACGTCGGCTACGCCTATTGGAGCCACGACATCGGCGGCCACATGCCCGGCGTCGTCGACCCGGAACTGTACACCCGCTGGATTCAATTCGGCGCCTTCAGTCCCATCCTGCGCACGCACACCACCAAAAACCCTGACGCCGAGCGCCGCATCTGGGCCTATCCCGAGCCCTACTCGCGCATCATGCGCGACACTTCCAGCTGCGCTACGCGCTCATCAGCCCTACATCTATACCGAGGCGCGCCGCACCTATGACACCGGCGTCGCCTTCCTCCGCCCGCTCTACTACGACTGGCCCGAAGCCGACGCAGCCTACTCCAGCAGACAGCGAGTACATCTTCGGCGCACAGATGATCGTCGCGCCCATCGTGGCCCCTGCCGACAAAATCAGCGGCCTCGCCAAACAGACGGTCTGGATTCCCAAGGGCGAATGGATCGAGTGGCCCAGCGGCAGACACTTCACCGGCCCAACAACCGTTGACCGCGACTTCTCAATCTATCAGATTCCTATCTATGTAAAATCCGGCGCGATCATTCCCATGCAGCCGCCGATGCTCCACACAGGAGAGAAGCCCGTCGATCCGCTGATCGTGAATGTGTGGCCACTTGCACCGGGCGAGTCCGCAAGCTACTCGCTCTATGAAGACTCCGGCGCTTCAGTCGACTACCAACGCGGCGTCTTCGCGCACACGCCCATCAAAGCCATCCAGGCCGGCGATACTCTCACCGTCGAGATCGGCCCCGCAGCAGGCTCGTATCCCGGGATGCTCACCGCGCGCGCCTTTGAACTTCGCCTGCCTGCAGACTGGCCGCCTGAATCCATCACCGTAAATGGCTCAGCCGTGAAACAAGCCGACGCACTCGGGAAAAATGGCTGGAGCTTTGACGGCAACACGCTCACCACGATCGTCCCGATCGCGAGTACGAGCGTTACCGGCAAAGTCACGATCGAAGTCCGTCGCGCCGCCGGCCTCACCGCGCGCCGCAGCGAACTTGACGGCTTTGCAGGCACAATGACGCGTTTGCGCCAGGCCTACGAAGCAATGAACCACACCATGCCCGCGGGCTCTCCACCCGATCCGCTCATCGACGCCATGCAAACCGGCAATCGTCTCAGCTATCACCCCGAGACCATCACCACTGAGCTCGCTCATCTTCGTGAAGTGCTGCCCAACGCGCAGGCCGCGGTCGCTGCAGTCAGCCAGGGCTTCACGCAGCGCATGGACGACTACACAGCGCAGCACAGCAATGACGCCTTCCGCGTCGCCAACCCCGAGGTGGAAAAGCAGACGCGCCTCGATGCGCTCGCCCGCGCTCAGCGCCTCCTCAGCGACCTCGGCAGCAAGCCCTCAAAATAGAACTGAAACCGAAATCTGGGAGCAACGGTCCACCTGCGTCTTGGGAAAAAATCTAGCACGGAAATGGGTGCCCCATGTCTCCCGGTGTTGGAGACGTGGGAAAGCGATACGGCTTCACGGCCAAAACAATGTATCCTTGCCATCATCGTCGGCAACAATAGGGAGCATTCGCCGAATCGAGTCATGACTACTAAACGTCTGCGCATCCTGATTCTGCTTGACGCTGTAGCAGTGCTAGCCGTTGTCTTTTATTTTCTCAAGAGTCAGAGCTTCGTTCCGTTGATGATTGGTTTTCTTCCATTTGCTCTGGGCAACTTTATCTATGTCAAAGAGGTGATGGCACCCCCGCCGGAACCAAAGGATACCCGTCTTACTGACGACGAGATGAGACGGAGGAAGCAGGCTGCTTTCCCACTCCTCATCACACCAATTCTCTTTTGCGTCATGTCCCCGACCGTCATCAGATCCTACAGTTCACTCGGTTGGTCGCCAGTCGTGTGCATCGGATTCTCGGTTTTCCTCTGTATTGTCTTGATCTCCGCCTATGGAGGGGTCAAGCTCCTACTTAAGGCACGTACCGGGTAGCGCAAGGCCCGAGGGACAATCGCTGACTACCTGTGTCTGCCCTCTGCTGCTCGAACTCGCATCCCGAGAGAACCCGAAGCTCATGCGTCCTCTGTAATGACGACATGCACATCCACGCGCAGCCGTGTGCGCGTGGATGGAAGAGCACGAACTGGGGGAAGATGAACCCTTACTTGTGATGATCGCCCGAGCAGCACGAAGACTCAGTCGCCTTCGGATGTTCCCACGTTGCATCGGGATCAACAAAGTAGCCATCGGCATACTTGTCGTGATGGCGAACCCACGACATCGGCATCTTCAGCGCATCTTCATCGCGCCCCTTCGGCGTCATATCGATGAAGTTGTAGCTGTCGAGCAGAATATCCAGGCCACGCGCATACGTTGAATACGTGTGGTAGATATCTCCGTTCTCGTCCTTGAAGAAGACACTCAGCCCGGGAGCCTCATCGGCAGGAAACTCAATCGCGCCGTAGTTGTAGTTGACCTTTCCATCCACGCGATCTTCTTTCCTGAACGACACGCCGTAATCAAAATTGAAATCGCCGCCGAACGAAGAAACCCAATGGAACTTCCAGCCCATCCTCTTCTTGAACACATTGATCTCATTGAGCGGCGCGCGCGACACCGCGACAAGCGTCGCATCGCGATGCGCAACGTGAATCGTCACTCCGTCAAAGTTGTCCGCCACATGCGAACAACCGGGGCAACCCTCCGCCCATCCCGGGCCCAGCATGAAGTGATACGCAATCAGCTGGCTGCGTCCGTCAAAGAGATCGCACAACTTCTCCTTGCCGCGTGGGCCATCGAAAACATAGTCCTTTTCTACCTTCTCCCACGGCAACTCACGCCGCAGGCGGCTCAGATCGTCACGCTGCCGCGTGAATGCCTTCTCTTTCGCGAGCAACTCCTTGCGCGCTTCAATCCACTCTGCGTGCGACACCGCTTTCGGGTGACGCACTTCCGTCAGGCTCGTGGCCATAACGCTCCTCCTTTGCCCCTGTTGCTGTTGGAAATTCCTTTTCCAGCTTTCCCTTGCGGAACCTGCTCACCACCACCGCCGCTAATCCGCTGGTGCCGGTCGCACTGCCGGCGATAATCGCCGCAGTTGCCAGACAAAATGGACACATGGCTTTACCTCCCCGCGCTACGCAGCTGCGTGCGCCCTCTGCAGGTGCAAAGGCGGCTCATCGGCACTCGGCCCCCAGCTCGCCGGCACAGGAACATCGAGCATGCGCAGATAGACGCTGAACTGTCCGCGATGCTGATACCAGTGGCTCAGCATCACATCGCGCAGAAATGCGCCGCGGGGCACCGCCAACTCAACTTTTCCGTTAGCGACCAGAGCCCATGTCTCCGCCATCGCTGCATCGTCGAACGTAGGCAGCAACTCTCGGACTGTTGCCACGCTCGCGTCAAACATCTTCAGCAGCTCCGCGCGATTAGCGATCTCAGGAAACGTAATGTTGGGCACCGGCGCAGGATTGATCTTCGCGGCACGAACAACTCCACCCGGGACGAAGGCCAGGTGATACGTCAGTTGTCCCGCTGTCAGCGATCGCGGGTGAGGCTTCCAGCCGTACTTGTCTTCAGGAAGCCGTTCGAGATACCTCCGCGTAACCGGAGCCTGCATTTCGAACTCAGCCAACATTTGCTGCGCTATCGTCATGTCGATTACTCCTTCTCGAAAATCAAACCCGCTATCTGCGAATCGCCGCTACTTGCCTTCCGCGTGCCTGCGCGTTCTTTCCAAAATCCAACCCCAACCCTTGTGCACTTCAGCCCGCGCCTGGGGTTGCACGTATCCCAGCGCCAGATGATGAAACGTGATCAGCGTCCCGCCGTCCACTTCGCTCAGCCGGTACTGGATGTTTGAAAGAAACGGAAACGACACGAACATCGGTCCCACAAATTCCAGCAGCGTCGGCCGCTTGATGGCCTGCACGTGGGCCCAGAAATGGCCATCGTTTTGCCGAGGTCGCGATACCACCGCCCACCCGGCCATGGTTCCAGCTTCATCGGGATCGGCCTGCCTTCGGGCGCCTGGTTCGCCGGCCCCATCTCTTCCAGCAGCGCCTCAAATGTCGCTTCGAGCGAAGCGCGCACATGAATTTCCTGCCTGAATTCCAGGTCAGGTTCTCCACACTTTCCGGTATTTGGATCGTCGTCATTTCTCTCCTTCGATGTCACCGTTTAAATCCTGCTTGGAGTTCCGTCGGCTTCTTTCTTACCGTCGCTCTCTGCGCGCTCCTTGATGCGAGTTCAGCTTGTTCTGCCAATAGCGCTCGAACGTCTTCGTCCATTCATGCAGCGGCCGAATCTCCTCAGGGTTAGTGCGGTACATCTTGTGACGCCCGTTGCGCCGCACATGCACCAGCCCCACATCGCGCAGCACGCGCAGATGCTTCGACACCGATGGCTGATCAATCTTAAGCGCGGCAACAATCGCACCGACCGGCAGCTCCTGCACCACAAGCAGGGTCAAAATCTCCCGCCGCCTGGGCTCTGCCACTGCGTTGAAAGCGTCCGAAGTTGTCGCTGCCCTTGCCATGTCGAGAACAATACATTCCTATATCGGAATATGTCAAGCGGATATTTTCCAGAGCAAAAGACGCCTCCTTATGAAAGCGTTTGCAGCGCTGAGCCACCGCAATTTACGATGCGGCCCTATGCAAAACTTCCTTCGTTGCCTTGCTCTAATTCCTCTCGCCGCTGCAACTCTGCTCTCCGCGCAATCTGCCGCGCCCTCTGATCCCCTCGCTCCCACCCTCGGCGTCAAGTCAGCCCCCGAGATCGATAAAGAGTGGCAGCAGGCCGTGAGCAAGTACGACGCAGAGCGGAACCGGCTGGTTGCCGAGGCTGAGCGCCAGGCCAACGACGGCCCGTATCGCCCTGACTGGGCCTCGCTCATCAAGTACGAACAGCCGCAGTGGTATAAGGACGCCAAATTCGGCATCTTCATCCACTGGGGCGTCTACTCCGTACCGGCCGCGGAGAACGAGTGGTACCCGCGCAACATGTATCGCCCCAGCGAAGGCGCCTACAAAGACTTCCACGCGCGCCTCGCCAACGGCGATCCCGCTCGCGGTTACAAGGACTTCATTCCTCTCTTCCGCGCCGAACACTTCAACGCCGATGCATGGGCAAAGCTCTTCAAAGATGCCGGCGCGCAATATGTCGTCCCCGTCGCCGAACATCACGATGGCTTTTCAATGTACGACTCCGGCCTCAGCGACTGGACCGTTGTTAAGATGGGCCCGAAGCGCGATACCCTCGGCGAAATCGCCACCGCAGTCCGCGCACAGGGACTGCACTTTGGCCTCGCTCGCACCGCGTCGAACACAACTTCTTCTTCGATGGCGGCCGTGCCATTCGCTCCGACGTCAACGATCCAAAGTACGCCTCGCTCTACGGTCCTGCGCACCAGCGGATGGAAGCCAGCGGCGATAACCATACCCTGATCAACGACTGGACCTACGTCAGCAGCGCATGGACTCGCGACTGGCTTGCCCGCGACACCGAACTCGTTGAGAAGTACAAGCCTGAGATCGTCTACTTCGACTGGTGGATCGGCCAGCCTAACATCCGCCCTGCGGTTACCGAATTCGCCGCCTTCTACTACAACTATGCGGCGGCGCACGGCTACACCGGCGTCATCAACTTCAAAGACTACGCACTCAACTGGAAGGCCGCCGTGCGCGACTTCGAGCGCGGCCAGCAGGATCACATCATCGCCGACCACTGGCAGACCGACACCTCCATCAGCAACGCAAGCTGGGGCTACATCGAGCACGACACCTTCAAGACGCCCGAATTCCTCCTGCATCAACTTGTCGATATCGTCAGCAAAAACGGCAATCTGCTGCTTAACTTCGGCCCGCGTTCCGACGGTACCATTCCCGATGAGGTGCGCAACACCCTGCTCGCCATGGGCGCATGGCTCAAGGTAAACGGCGATGGCATCTACGGCACAACGCCCTGGAAGACCTTCGGCGAAGGCCCAACACAGATCGTCGCCGGCGCCTTCCACGACACAGACACCAAGCCCTACACGGCCGACGATTTTCGCTTCACCGCGAAGGGCAACAACCTCTACGTCATCGGCATGGCCTGCCCCACCGATGGCAAAGCGACCATCCACTCGCTCGGCTGGACTCATGAAGGCCGCGACTTCCCCATCGGCAACATCGAGCTTCTCGGCTCAACTGGCAAAGTTGCGTGGACGCAGGGCGCCACTGCGCTCAACGTCACAATCCCCGCCGACGCAGCCTGCAAATATGCATACACGCTTAAGCTGACACCTGCTGCAAAATAGAGACGGCTTATTTGATGACTCTCGACCGCCGAACCTTCATCGCCATAATCGGCTCCGGCGCAGCCGCATCCGCGCTGCCTGCGCTTTCCTTCGCCCAGGACACCGCCGCAGCAATCGCGCATGATCCTCTGCGGCCGGAATGCCATCTGCTACCACCGCATAACTGGATGAACGACCCCAATGGCCCCATCTGGTGGAAGACCAGCTTTCACCTCTTCTACCAGCTCAATCCAAATGCCGCCGTCTGGGGCGACATGCACTGGGGCCACGCCGTCAGCAACGACATGATCCACTGGCGCCACCAGCCCATTGCACTCGCGCCTTCTCCCGGCGGCGACTCCGCGGGCTGCTTCAGCGGATCGGCTGTCGTCTTTCGTGGCGTGCCCACCTTTATCTACACCGGCGTGCAGAACGCACCTCCCGATCAGGCAACTATTCGCGATGGCAGCGACAAGCTGCGCGAAACCCAGATGCTCGCCACAGCGGAAGACGACGACCTGCTCCACTGGAAGAAACTCGCTGCGCCTGTCATCACCGAGCCGCCCCCCGGCATGCACGTCACCGGCTTTCGTGACCCCTGCTCCTGGCAGGAAGCTGACGGCTGGTATCTCGGCGTAGGTTCAGGCGAGCGCGGCGTCGGCGGCTGCGTGCTGCTCTATCGCTCGCAGGACCTGCGCGAATGGCAATATCTGCACAAACTCGCTGAAGGCAAGCCCAACGGCAAGCGAGGCACGAATCCCGTTGACACCGGCGAGATGTGGGAGTGCCCGGATTTCTTTCAGCTCGACGGCGGCTATTGCCTCTTCTATTCCACCGAGGGCAAGGTCATCTGGTCCACCGGCGACTACGATACCCGCGCGCACCGCTTCACCTCGAAGCGCGACGGCATCCTCGATCGCGGCGCCTACTACGCTCCAAAGAGTTTTCTCACCCCGGATGGCCGCCGCATTCTCTGGGGATGGATTCGCGAAACGCGCCCCGAAGCCGAGTTCTCCGCCGCGGGCTGGTCCGGCGTCATGTCACTTCCCCGCCAGCTTCGCGTCGCCTCCGATGGCCAGCTCGAAATCTATCCGACTCTTGAAGTCGATCGCCTGCGCAGCGGCCCCGAACAACGCACAACAATCGATCTGAACACGCCCTATCGCCTCCCGCTCACAACGCTGCGTCAAGAATTCATCGCCACGACGGGCATCTCCGCCGGCTCCCTCACTGTGCGCCTCCTCAATAGCGGAGCTCCGATATGGGAGCTCGTCCTTGATGTACATGGCAACACCGTGCGCTGCGGTGACGTCAGTTTTCCCATGCCTGCTCCTCCATGGCCACGGCCGCTTCTGCGCATGCTGCTCGATGCATCCGTGATTGAGTGCTTCATCGGCGGCCGCGAAGCCCTCACCAGCCGCGTCTACAAAATCCAGCCCGGGCAGACGGAACTCGAATTCACCGTGACCGGCGGCAGCGGTGTCGTGCTCTCGCACTGGCCCCTCGCCGCCATCTCCGCCAATCGCCTCACCACCTGACGAAATCCCCACGTCGCCATGTACCATCGGTGCATGGCGTTGGTCGAAGTCGACGCAATCTCAAAAAGTTATCCTCGTCGCGCGGGCCTGCGCACGGAGTCGCACACCGTCGTTGACAATGTTTCCCTCACGATTGGCGCGGGCGAAACACTTGGCCTCGTCGGCGAATCTGGCTCCGGCAAAACCACCGTCGCGCGCATGATTCTCGGTCTTGTCGAGCCTACCCAGGGCGCGATCCGCATCGACGGAATCGACCTCGCCACTGCTTCCCGCCCGCAGATGCGTTCTATCCGTCGCCAGATGCAGCCCGTCTTCCAGGATCCGTATGCCGCGCTCAATCCGCGCATGCGCGTTATCGACATTGTCACTGAGCCCTGGCAAATTCACGGAGTCGAACCGGGCCAGACCGCGTCGCGCAGCATGTTGCGCGCTCGGGCCGTCGAACTGCTCGCCGCTGTCGGCCTCGATGAATCTGCAATGCTTCGCTACCCGCATGAATTTTCTGGCGGGCAGCGCCAGCGCATCAACATCGCACGCGCGCTCGCGCTGCGGCCAAAGCTTCTCATTCTCGATGAGCCCGTTTCGGCGCTCGATGTCAGCGTTGGCGCACAGATCGTGAACCTGCTGCGCAGCCTGCAAAGCGAGTACGGACTCACGTACCTCTTCATTTCGCATTCGATGCCGCTCGTGCGCTATCTCAGCACACGCATTGCTGTGATGGAACGTGGCAGGCTTGTCGAAATCGGCGAGGCCGAAGCACTGTGCGCAGCGCCGCGCGAACCCTACACGCGCCAGTTGCTGGCTGCCACGCCGGAACTGCCTTCCGGCGCAGCATAACCTCGCTTACTGCTGTGGCTTTGGCGTCGCCGGCTGGCTTGTTGGAGCCGGCTGAGCCGGTGTCGCCGCGTTTGGCTGCGTCGCCGGATTGGCTGGAGCCGTGGTCGATGGGTTCGGACTCGCTGGCGACGGATTTGGAGCCGCGTTCACCGGCGGATGTCCCGGCGGTATCGCCGCGCCCGGATGCATCGGCATCATCCCCGGACGATTGGGCGGCATCTGCATATCCATTACATCTACGAGCTCGATATCGAAGATCAGATCGGCCTTCGGCGGAATCCCGGGATGCGCCGGGTCCGGCCCCGGCCTGCCGTGCGCTCCATACGCCAGTTGCCACGGGATAAACAGCCTGCGCTTGCCGCCTACCTTCATCCCTTCAAATCCTTGATCGAATCCAGGAATCACGCGCGAAAATCCCTGCGGAAAGCTGATCGGCTGCGGATCGCCGAGAACCGGCTTGCCATCGGGGCCCACTTCAGGCTTGCCATCCTTGCCCATCACCGGTGGCCGATGATCGGCAGAAGAATCGAACTTGTGCCCGTCGGCAGCGAGCCACCCGGTATACAGCACCTTATAGATCTGGTTGGGCTGCGCATCTTTGCCGGTCCCGATCTTCACATCCTGATAGCGCAGAGAAAATGCCGTCTTCACCACGCCACGCGCTGGCGGCACACCCGGCGGAAGCTTCACGCCGCCCGCCGTGCTCGCTGTGGTTTTCGCTGGGGTCGTACCGGTTGTTGCCGGCTTTGCTTTGGTCTGGCCCGTTGCGGCCGCTGTCGCAGCGATCAGCAAAATCGCCGGAATACTACGCTTCATCATCAAAATCTCGCTCCGCATCATTCTCATGGAGTTTAACAAACGCAGCACCGCGTCATTGGTCGCGCAAATCGCACCGGGCTTTATGTATCTTTATGCGTTCCGCCGTTAGAGTGGGGTATGCAGGTTCCAGCCCAGGGCTCATTTAACTTTTTGTGGCTTCCAGGTGCGTCTCTCTTCGCCGGTGTGCTCAACGCCATCGCGGGCGGCGGCTCATTCCTGTCTCTTCCTGCCCTCATCTCCAGCGGCGGTGCAGTTGGCGTGGGCGCCGTCAGCGCACAGGCGACCAACACAGTCGCACTCTGGCCTGGGCAGCTCACCTCGCTCGTCGCCTTCCGCAAGCAACTCAACGAATACAAGCGCGAACTCATCCCTCTCGCGATCGCTTCAGGCATCGGCGGCTGGATCGGCGGCTGGCTTCTCCTCAGAACCGGCAATCATATGTTTCGTCAGATGCTGCCATGGCTGCTCCTCTTCGCCGCCGTGATGTTCGTGCTCAGCTTCCCTCTCGGCCGTTGGCTGCAGTCACTCTCCGGTGGCGAGCGCTACGACCGATGGCTACTCATAGGCATGGTTGTTGTAAGCGTTTATGTGGGCTACTTCGGCGCAGGCGGTGGATTCCTCGTCATGGCGCTCTTAGGTCTCTGCGGCATCCACGACATCCACGAGATGAACGCTCTCAAGGTCGTCACCGCCGTCGTCTCCATCGGCATCCCCACAGCCACCTTCATTCTGGCTCACCGCGTCCAATGGCGCTTCTGCATCGAGATGGCGATTCTCGCCGCAGTCGGCGGATACGTTGGCGCACACTTCAGCCGCAGGATCAACCAACGCACAATGCGCTGGGCCGTTGCCATCATTGGCTTCATCACTGCGGGATATTTCTTCGTGCTGAATTCCGTTCAGCACTACTGAACTTCGCCCAACATCATTCCCGCCAGCAGCGCCGTCCTTGGAGCAAGGTGCTCGATCACCACTGATTCATGGCTTGCGTGCGCCCCGGCTCCAATTGCGCCCATGCCATCGAGCGTCGGCACACCCAGCGCTGATGTGAAGTTGCCATCCGACGCGCCACCTGTCGCGGCTTCATCAAGTGCAAATCCCAATTCACTCGCCAGCACGCGTGCCCGCTCGTAGAGCTTCACTGTTCCCCTGGTGCGCTCCATCGGCGGCCGATTAATGCCGCCTGTTACCGTCAGCGCGCAGCGCTTGTCCGCGGCTCTCAGGCCGGAAAACTTGCGTTCGATGCGCGCTCCGTCACTCTTGCGTGCAATCCGCACATCCACCTCGGCCCACGCCTCCGCGGGAATCACGTTCGTCTTCGATCCCCCGCCCGCAGTGCCCACGCTCACCGTCAGCCCGCGCTTCAGATCGGTCCAGCTGCTCACCGTTTCAATCACCCGCGCCAATTCTCTAATCGCGCTTGCACCCTTCTCAAAGTCCACGCCCGCATGCGCAGCTACGCCCTGCACATCGATGCGCCAGTTCCCCGTCCCCTTGCGCGCCGTCTTGTATGCCAGCCCCTGCGCTGGCTCAAGCACAAACACCGCATCGCACTCCTTCGCCAGCCGCTCAGTGATCGGCCGCGAAACAGGACTGCCAACTTCCTCTTCGCTGTTGAGCAGCAGCACCACCTCGCGCTCCAGCAGACTCGCCTCGGTCAGCATCTCCACCGCCGTCAGCGCCATCGACACGCCAACCTTCATGTCCAGCGTGCCTGGACCCCACAGCTTTCCATCGCTCACTTTGCACGGCATCTTCTTCAACGTGCCCAGCGGCCAAACCGTATCCAGATGTCCCAGCAACAGCACGCGCCCCGCTCTGCGCGAAGGCCCAAAGCGGACTTCGAGTACATCGCCATAGTGCTTCTGCCTGTGTCGCTTCAAACGGCCACCCCGCTGGGCTGCCTCCGCCGTTGCCAGATCCACGCATGCATCCACGGCAGTCTTCACATCCGATGGCGACTCCAGCAGCACCAGCCGGCGCGCTAACTCAATCAGAGTCTTCTCTTTGCGTCGCGCCCCTGCCAGCAACGCCCTCATCGCCACAGGGCTCTCCCCCACCACTTCGCTCATCCTCTGAACTGCTCCTGTCCATTTCTTGTTACTAACGGTACGCTTCACTTCAGCACCTGTCCAACCTCATGATTCGGCATAAGTTCAGCCGGAAACCCCTTCGTTTGCGGCAATTAGAACTCTATACTGTGGCAAAATTGCCACACCTCGTTTTTAGATTTCCCGTCTAAGCTGACGACTGAAATCCCTTTTCCACAGGTTTCGGAGACGTATTTTGACCCCATCGGCGCATTTGGAGCAGACGATCGCAGAGTCCCTTGAGTTCAACGGGGTGGGTCTGCACTCCGGAGCTCCCGTAACCATGCGGCTGCTTCCCGCACCCGCCGGTTCCGGCATCGTCTTCCGCCGCACCGATCTCGACGACTTCGAAATTCCCGCCATCGGCCGCAACGTGGCCAAGGTGAGCTACGCCACCAGCCTAATGCGCCAGGGCGTGCTCATCTCCACCACAGAGCATCTGCTCTCCGCCTTCGTCGGCATGGGAATCGACAACGTCATCGTCGAGTTGGACAATCTCGAACTTCCCATCCTCGACGGCAGTGCTCTTCCCTACGTCGAAGCCTTCGAGCGAGGCGGCATCCGCACCCAGCGACGGCAGCGCGAATACATTCGCGTTCTCAAGCCGGTTGAAGTTCGCGAAGGCGACAAGTTCATCGGCGTCTATCCCGGTTCCGGCTACCGCATCGAGTACTCCATCGACTTTCCCGCGCCCATCGGCAAGCAGCAGACCAGCGTCGATCTCGCTGCAGAAACCTACGGCAGTCTCATTGCTGCCGCCCGCACCTTCGGCTACAAGTCCGACGAGAAAAAGCTAAGAGAAATGGGCTTGATTCGCGGAGCAGGTCCCGAGAGCGCCATCATCCTCGGCCCCAACGGTCCTGAAAACGGCCCGCTGCGTTTCCGCGACGAGTATGTGCGCCACAAGGTGCTCGACCTCATCGGCGATCTCGCACTTGCAGGCCACCGCATCGAAGGCAAAGTCATTGCAGAGCGTGCCGGTCACTTCATGCATACCGCGCTTGTCTCGCGCCTGATGAAAGACCGCTCCGCCTGGGTATTGGCTCGTGTTCCCGCAGCTGTCTCCGCTGAATCGGAGACCCGCCGCGGTCTCGCGGCTCACCGCCCCGCCCTCATCGGCGCATAAGCCCAGACTCTTACATAAACAGGATCCGCATCGGCGCCGCCGCGTCGAAGTTCTTGCCCGCCTCGGCTAGTTCTCCCGTTTCTGTGTTGCGCGAAAAGACGCTGATGCGGTTCGAGTCCTGATTCGCCACCAGCATCCATCGCTCCGTCGGGTCCAGCGTAAAATTCCGCGGAATCTTCCCGCCGCTCGTCGTCCGCTTCATCGGCGTCAGCGCGCCTGTCTGCGGATTGGCCTTGAAGCTGTAAAGAAAATCGAGATCGCGGTTCGCGAAATAGACAAACCGTCCGTCGCGCGAAATCACCGTATCGCATCCCCGTGTCGGCCCGTGATAATCCTCCGGCAACAGGTTGATGGTGGCCTGCAGCACAAAGCCCCCGTCGGATTTGTTCCACTCAAGCACATAGACCGTCGAATCCAGTTCGTTCATGCAATAAGCCGTGTGCCCGTTGGGGTGGAAGTGCAGCGTCCGTGGCCCCGCGCCGGGCTTAGCGTGAAAGGCGCCCGCGCCTGTGAGCTTCGCCGTCGCCGTGTCCATTCGGTAGATGTGGATCATGTCGCCGCCGAGGTCATTGATATACGCGAAGCGGTTATCCGGCGAAAACGAGCAGAAGTGCGCGTGCGCGGCCTCCTGCCGATCCTTGTTAGGACCATGCGTTGTGTAGTGCTCCGTCCACACCGCTGGGCTGATCTTTCCATCAGTCACCAGAAAGCTCGCCGCGCTTCCGCCGCCGTAGTCTGCCGAAAGCAACACACGGCCCGTCTGGTCGATCGCCACGTGGCACGTTCCCTTGCCCGCCGAGTTCTGCGCAGAAAGCGGCCTCAGTTCGCCGCTCTGCACAATAAAGCTCGCCACTTCGCCCGTCGGCTTGCCCTGGAAGTTGTCCACCTCGCATGCGGCATAAATGAACCGCCTGTCCGGCGACCACGTGAGCCAATCCACTGTCGACACGTGCGCTGCGACTCCGCCGTTGCTGAGCTCGCCCGTCACCGGGTCCCAGTTGAAGGCAAGAATTCCATCGGCAGTTCCCGACCCGATCAGCACCCGTTGACGTTGAGGCGCGGCACCCATCGATGATTTGGATGCAACAGCGACGGCGACGGCTGAAGCTGCTCCAAGAAACTCGCGACGCGTAAGCTTTTCCATAGCCCAGCGATTGTCGCCCATTCGACGCCCTTTGCGCCAGCCTGCGCCGTCTACACTCTTCTTCAGGGAGCGCTCTTCTGTCCTGGTTCATCAACTTCGGCCGCATTCCGGCTCTCGCACTTCGCCAGTACCTTCATCCTCTGCCGCCCCTTGGCGTGCTCGATGAAGATCGGATCCGCATGCACGTCTGGCCGCAGGACATCGACCTCAATTTGCACATGAACAACGGCCGCTACCTTAGCGTGATGGATTACGCGCGCACTCACATGCTCGCGCGCACCGGCCTGCTCACGCCCATCCTACGTCAACGCTGGCAGGCGCTCGTCGGCGCCGTGTGGATGACCTATCGCCGATCCCTGCCTCTCTTCTCTTCCTTCGAGATCACGTCGCGCCTCGTCTGCTGGGACGAGCGATGGTTCTACATCGAACAAACGTTCACCGGAACCCAGGGTCTAGCCGCCGTCGGCTGGGTCAAAGGCGCTCTCCGCAACGCCAACGGAAGCATCGATCCCCAATCCGCGCTCGAAGGCGTCGCGCCCGGTATCATCAGCCCGCCCATGCCCGAATCCATCGCGCAATGGAACGAACTCACGCGCGAAAAGCTTCAGTCCACGACATCCTGAACCGCGCTCATTTATCGCCCCAGCGAGAACACCACGTTCACTGTCGTCTCGACCTCGACCGGCTCACCGTTCAGCAGGAACGGCTTGTAGCGCCACTGCTTCACCGCGTCCACCGCTGCCTGGCGCAGCATCACCGGTCCGTTATCCACCCGCAGATTCTCAATTGTGCCGCTCTTTGAAACGGTCGCCTGCAGCGTGACCACACCCTGCACGCCCGCTGCCTTTGCGATTGCTGGATACGCAGGCACCGTCTTCAAAATCGCAATTCCATCCATCACACCGGAAGATACACGCACCGGTCCCTTCACGTCAGGATGAACAACCTGCGCCCCTCGCTGATTCGCAAAAGCGCTCGCCGCCGAATCGGGCATCGCCGAGCCTATGCCAATCGTGATCGGACCGCCTTCACTGATCATCGGGTTAACCGCAGTCATAGCGCCAGGCCGCGGCAGAATCGGCGCAGCAAACACCGGCGTCGTGGAAGTTCCTGTCATCGGATGCAAGAGCTCCCTCAGAACCGGCGGAGGAGTCGGTGGCACCGGCGGTGGCGTCAGCGGCATGATGTGCGAACGAGTCGGCAGCACTTCTGGATAAATCAACGGAATCAAAACCAGCGTCAGCAGCACTGTTCCGTTCAGCGCAAAGGTCGCCATCATCCAGCGCCGGCTGCCCGTGTGGATGCTGCCCGTAGACTCGAAGACTGCGTCTTCAAACATTGCCTGCCTCCCTGAGAAATTCAGCTGAACCAACCGGGAGGCATCTGTTCCTGCGCGCGAGGGCTCATCGGCCCGCGCGCACTGGTTGGCGCGCGCGAGCCGTATTCAAGGCCCTTCGCTCATCCCGATCAAAACCACTGTGCTCTGTGTAGACACCGCGCTCTTTCAAAAAGTTCCCCGGGGGCATTTCTTGATTCCTCGCCAGCTCTCCGCACTTGATCAACCTGTGCGCATCGCGCCCCGCTACGTTACACTCCAGACGATTCACGGCCTCGCTTCCTCGCCGCGCAGGCAAGCAACTTGAGAAAACGGAAAAAACCGGAGTCTTCATGAAGCTCTTCCGCCTGCTGTTTCTTGCCGCAGCGCTGCATGCCGCCGCCGCTCAGGACGCACCTAACCAGAACACGCCGTCGGCGACTCCAGATCCCGCCGCTACGCTGAACTACATTCACGGCGCTTGGGATACTCTCACACGCTCGGTCACCGATTGCCATTCTCTCGTTGACATCAAGGTCACCGCGCATCCTGTGCTGTACATGCCGGCAGAAGTGCCTGTGCCACCCGAGGTCGCGGCGCTCGAGCAGAAGTGCAACGTTGCCATCCACACGTTGCCGCGTCGCATCGAAAAAATTGGCGACGTGCACCCCGAAGAGCTGCCTGCAGAAGGTCTTCTTTACCTGCCCTATCCGTATGTCGTCCCCGGCGGCCGCTTCAACGAGATGTATGGCTGGGACAGCTACTTCATCATCCTTGGCCTCGAAGCCGATCATCACGAAGCCCTCGCCAAAAACATGGTCGACAACTTCCTCTTCGAGATCGAGCACTACGGCGGCGTGCTCAACGCCAATCGCACGTACTACCTCACGCGCTCGCAGCCGCCCTTCCTCACCTCGATGATTCGCGCCGTCTACGAGAATCCCGCCAGCTTTCCCGCGACGCCTGCGGGCCGCAACCAGGCGCGCATATGGCTCGAGCACGCCTTGTTCTTTGCCGGACGGGACTACTCCACGTGGACGCGCCCCGAGCACCTCGCCGGAACCACCGGTCTGGCCCGCTACTTCGACTTCGGCGCCGGCCCAGTGCCCGAAATGGCCGACGACAGCAACTACTACACCGACGTACTTCGCTGGCTCGTGCAGCATCCGCATGCTGGCGGCGATGTCTTCCTCGTCAAGAGTTCCGAGCATCCTGATGCGTCGGAAGCATCGCTCTTGCGCGGCACAAGCTGCGACGTCCATGCCAGCGTCGTCTGCATGCGCGCATGGTTCGGCGGCTACCGCCTCTCGCGGGATTTCTATCAAGGCGATCGCGCCATGCGCGAGTCAGGCTTCGACCCCAGCTTCCGCTTCGGCCCCTTTAGCGGCGCAACGCATCACTTCGCGCCCGTCTGCCTCAACAGTCTGCTCTATCGCTACGAGCGCGACATGGAACACTTTGCGCTCATCCTTGGCAAACCGAGCGATGCTCAACGTTGGAAGCGCCATTCACAGGCACGGAGCAATGCCATTCATCGCTATCTGTGGCAGGCAAAGCGCGGCGCGTTTGTCGATTACGATTTCGTGCGCCATGAGCCATCCACCTACGCCTACATCACCTGGCTCTATCCGCTGTGGGCAGGTTTTGCTACGCCCGAAGAAGAGCAACAGATCGTCGCCAATCTTCCCCTCTTCGAGCGGCCCGGCGGTCTTTCAATGAGCCACACCAACACCGGCCTGCAATGGGATGAGCCTTTTGGCTGGGCGCCCACCAACTGGATCGGCGTCGCCGGGCTCGACGCCTCAGGCTTCCGCGCCGAAGCGCAGCGCCTCGCACGCAAGTGGAACGCCACCGTTGACACCGGATTCGCCCACGACGGCACACTGCGCGAAAAGTACAACGTGGTCTCAGCAAACGCGGACGTAAAAGTCAGCACCGGCTACGCCGTAAACCAGATCGGCTTCGGCTGGACAAACGCCGTCTACCTCAAGATGAATCAGATCCTCGCCGAACCCGCCGCGCCTGGCGCAAATTAGTTCTTCAAAAAGAAATGGGCGCACCTCTTTCGAGATGCGCCCCGCTGACTTGCCACCACTATTCCGGCAGCTTTTTCTCTTCGTTCACGCGGAACTTCCCTGTTACAACCTGCGCCGCCGTGCCGGGCTGGCCTCCGCCCACAGTCACGGTGTAGTCGCCCTTTGCGATGATCGGATCGCCTGCCTCCGTCACCATGCTCAGATCGCGCGGGCCCAGTTCGAAGCGCACCTGCTGCGACGCGCCTGCGTCAAGATGAACGCGCTTGAAGCCGCGCAGCGCATGCAGCGGAGCACCCGGCACCTTGGGGAATGTCAGATACAGTTCTGCGACTTCATCGCCGGCACTCTTACCTGTGTTCTTCACCGTCACGTCAACAGCCAGTGTTCCCGCCTTCGACGTTTCGGGAACGCTCAGTCCACTATAGGCGAACGTCGTGTAGCTCAAGCCATACCCGAAGGGATAGAGCGGCGTGCCCTCAAAGTAGCGGTACGTCCGTCCCTTCATCGCGTAATCCTCAAACGGCGGCAACTGGTCGACGCCCGTGTAGAACGTGACCGGCAACTTGCCACCCGGATTGTTCTTGCCTGAAAGCGTCTCCGCCACTGCGCCGCCGCCCTCTTCACCGGGATACCACGCTTCGAGAATCGCATTTGCATGATCCTTCGCCCAGTTCACCGCGAGTGCGCTGCCATTCACCAGCACCACAACAAGTGGTTTGCCGGTTGCGCCGAGTGTCTGGATCAGATCTTCTTCCGGCTTCGGCAGAGAGATCTTCGTGCGGTCGCCACCGCTGAATCCGTCTTCGTGCACCTGCATCTCTTCGCCTTCGAGTTCGCTCGTGATGCCCACCACAGCGACGATCACATCGGCATTCTTCGCCGCCTCAATCGCTTCTGTCTGCGGCGCTAGATCCACCTTCGACCACATCAGTTTTGCGATCGGCTTCTCTTCCGGCGACATCTGGCCGTAAGTCAACTCCAATGCGTAAGTCTTTCCCTTCTCCAGTTGAACGCGCCCAGTCTTCGCATCCTGGCCATCTCCCTGGTAACCCATCGTCACCGGCTTTCCATCCAGCGTCAGTCCGAAGAACCCGTTCGCAGCCACGCCGAGGTTGTACTCGCCCGTCTCGGGTGCTGTCAGCGTCGCCTCCCAGCGAATCAACGCCGGCCCTTTGCCGTTCATCTCGCTCGGCAGCGGCTGAGCACCCGGATTGATCTCCGGCTCAACCCGCGTCGCCAGCGGAGTAGGCCGCTTCGTGGGGTTTGACATATCCATCGCAGACACCGGCGAATAGCTCGCCTTCACTCCGGGCTTGCCATCCGTCGTCAGCACGCTCGCCGGCACCGGCTCCGCGTTCTTGCTCAGAAATTGCGTGCCCTCGTGGTAGTCGATCGTCGCATTCGGAAACTCCGCCTTCATGCCTTCGAGAATCGAAACCGTATGCGACGGAATCCCGTTGTAATTCCCCAGCAGGAACCGAGTCTGGTTCGCCAGCGGACCGATCAGCGCAATCCTCGTCCCTGAAGTCTTCAGCGGAAGCACGCCATCGTTCTTCAGCAGCACCATCGACTCGTTGGCCAGCTTGCGCGCCAATGCACGATGCTCTGCGCTATCCAGATCGCTCTCATCAATCTTCGAGTAGGGCACCATTTCCGGCGGATCGAACATGCCCAGGCGCATCCGCGCCGTGTAGAGCCGCACCAGCGCCATATCAATATCGCTTTCCTTCAAATAGCCCTGCTTCACGGCCGTCAATGTAAGGGCTTGTAATCGTGGTCGTCGTTCACCTTCGCAAAAAAGTCCGCGCACTCATTGTCCATGCCCCGCTTCAGCGAGATCGCGGAAGCCTCCGGCTGCGACTTGCGTGTACTTGTGCCCGTTGAAGATGTCCGTCACCGCGTCGCAATCTGAAACCACATAGCCCTTGAAGCCCCACTTGCCGCGCAGCTGATCCTGCAGCAGAAACTCATTCGCGCACGCCGGTTGCCCGTTGATGCTGTTATACGCGCACATCACTGAGCCGGCCTTGCCCTCCGTCACTGCCGCGCGAAACGCCGGCAAATAGGTGTCGATCTGATCATGCTTGCTCACGTCCACATCCGCCTTGTGCCGCGTCGACTCCGGCCCGCTGTGCACGGCATAGTGCTTCGGTGTCGAAATCACGCGATAGTAGTGCGGATCATCGCCCTGCATGCCCGTCACAAACGCCACGCCCATGCGCCCAGTCAGGAAAGGATCCTCACCATACGTCTCCTGCCCGCGTCCCCAGCGCGGATCGCGAAAGATGTTGATATTCGGCGACCAGAAGTCCAGGCCCTCCATGATGTTGCTGTGCCCCGCACGTACATCCTGCGCGTGCTTGATGCGCGCCTCGATGCTGATGTACGTCGCCATGTGGTGAATCTCAGCCGGATCGAAGGTCGCTCCCAGGCCCACCGGCTCAGGAAACTCCGTCGTCCCATTCACGGCTACGCCATGCAGAGCCTCGCTCCACCAGTCGTACGCCGGAATATTCAGCCGGGGAATCGCTCGCGCCTGGTTCACCAGCTGCGAAGCCTTCTCTTCCAGCGTCATCCGCTTCACCAGATCCGCAACGCGCTGCTCCACTGGCAGACTGGTATTCAGATAAGCAGGCTTCTCCTGCCCCCACGCCACGCATGCCATTGCGCAGCACAGCGCGCCCGCCACAATCGATCGCATTCCAAGGCTCTTCATCGGATCTCTCCCCACACGGACGAACCTCTCCTCATTGCCATCTCACGACAAAAAAGAGTTCGGTTGTCCCACGGCTGCCAACCCTAATGGCGCACAGGAAGAGCTGTCAAGGCTGCGGAAAGCCTCGTCTCATTCGCGGAAAATCGCTTTATCCCACCGCTCTGCGAGAAACAGTTTCCCAGTCCCTCACTCCGCTCTCAGCGTCTCGTTCGGATTCACAGACGCGGCACGCGTTGCCGGGATAATCGCCGCCGCAACCGCAGCGAACGCCAGAAATCCTATCGCAATGAACGCAGAGAGTGGATCAGCGGGGCCGGTATCAAAGAGCAGCCCACTAATGATGCGAGCGCTCACCAGTGCCATGCCAACCCCAATAGCCAGTCCTGTTCCGGTGAACCGCGCAGCCTGCATTAAAACAAGGCGGAGAATATGCGCGCGAGTAGCACCCACCGCCATCCTCACGCCAATCTCCCGCGTCCGCTGCGCCACGGAATAAGCAAGGACACCGTAGATGCCGATCGCCGCCAATGCCAGCGCCACTAATGAAAAAATGCCGAGCAGCAACGCCGTCATCTTCTGCCGTGCCACCGAGTTCGACAACAACGCATCAACGGTCTGCACGTGATAGGGAGGTACGCCAGGCTCCAGGGTTCGCATCGCGTTCCTTACCCTTGACTCAACGCTCGCCGGATCCGAGAAGGTGCGTACAAGCAGAACTGCATGGAGTCCGAACCCCGGCAAATAGATCTCCGGTTGCGCCTCGCTTTCCACGCCGAGGTCATGCGCGTCCGACACCACTCCAATCACTGGAATCTTCTCCGGATGCGGACTCAATACACCGAGAAGGATGTTGGCGCCCAGCGGATTTCTGCCTGTCAGGTACCGCTTTGCAAAGGCGGCATTCACGACAAAGGATTGGGTGCCATTTTCGATGTCGTGCTGCTCAAAGATTCGGCCGCTTTGGAGGGCAAGACCGAAGGTGTGAAAGAACTCCGGGCTCACATAACGGATCTGCGCAGCTGGAAATGTTCCCGGCGCAATGGGAGGCGCGCCTTCAACCAGAAACCTCGTCATCACCTGAGAGGGCCTCAGCGGAACAATGGTTGTGGTGGCGGCAGACAATACACCCGGAGAGTGGGATAGATTTTCGAGAAGCTGCTCATAAAAGTGATTCGTAACGGGGCTGTCATCGCCGTACTTCGGTTCCGGCAGAGTGATCTCAGCACTCAGCAGATGATCAGTCCTGAAGCCCGGATCAACAGCCAGCAGCTTCTGAAAACTTCGCACGACAAGAGTGCTCAGGAAAAGCACCACGACTGCGATCGCGATCTCTCCGGCGATCATCGCACCGCGCATTTTGTTTCTGCCGCCGGTGCTGCCGCGCTCTCCCGCGCGCAGAGCTTCAGTCAGCCGCGGCGATCTATCCATGAGCGGAAGCATGCTGAACAAGACCGCAGTTACCACGCATAGGAGCAATGCAAAGAGCAACACAGGCACGTTGAGACCGATCGACCGCGTCATCGATGGATCGAGAGAGGCTGTATGCGCAAGAGCAATGCGCAGCGCCGGCATAAACCCCGCCGCGAATGCGATTCCCAGTGCTCCTCCCAGCAGACATAAAACAATCGCCTGTGCGAGAAACTGAGAGAAAAACTGTGCTCGGCCCGCCCCAAGCGCCCGCCGAACAGCAATCTCGCGCCGCTGTGCCGTTGCGCGGACCATCAGAAGATTCGCGACATTCGCGCATGCAATGATCAGCACCAACGAAACAATTCCAAACAGGCTGAGCATAGCGGGACGCAGCGTTCCCACCAGTTCCTCGCGCAATGGCTTCAGCAGCACGCCCACGTTGCGGTTTGTCGCCGGATACGCGGCAGCCAGACGCGCCGAAATCGTTTGCAGATCGGCTTTCGCTTCAGCCGATCCAACTCCAGTGCGCAATCGGCCAAGCACCTTCACCGAGTGCCACACGCGAGACGCGCGTGTCGCCTGGTCCAGCAGCGACAGTGGCAGCCAGATCTCCCCGTCCAAAGGATAGGCAGCGCCCGCTGGCAAAACACCAATGATGGTGAACGCCGTTCCATTCAGGTTGACGCTGCGCCCCAGCACGCTCGGATCTTTCCCGAAGTAGCGATCCCACGCCGACGCGCTCAGCACCGCCACATGATCGCTTCCAGGCTTGTCATCCTGCTCGCCGATTGCGCGACCGATGATCGGCTTGACTCCCAGCAGCGGGAAGAAATCCCCGGAAGCAAGAACGCGACGCACCTGCTCCGCGCGCCCGTCCGTGACCAATGAAACGGTTTCCGGATTGATAGTCGAATAAGCCGCAATCTGGGTGAAGCTATGCTGCTGAGCTTTCCAATCCTCATAGTCGGGATAAGTGGCCTCGATCCCGCCCGTAATCTGCGGATGAATCTCAGACAAAGCGATGATCCGGTCCGCATCCGGAAAGGGCAACGAAAGCAGCAGAAGCGCATAAACGCAGCTGAAGATTGCTGCCGTAGCGCCCACTCCAAGTGCCAGCGTCATGACTGCCGTTGTCGTGAACGCAGGAGACCTGCGCAGATTGCGCATGGCATAGCGAACATCTCTGAAGAAAGTCAGCATCGCTTGACCCCGTTTAGCAGATAAGACGGAATTGCAATTAGTTCGTTGCGATTCGATGCGTAATTCAACCTCGTTTAATTGATTAACATTCTCTCTACACGCCCGTCTTCAGATCCTCGAGTATCGCGGGACGATAAGGTCACGGTAAGGGCGTTTATCGGGACTAATGCGGCTCTACCTCAGATTCAGTTGAGCGTTACGCTGCTGGAGTTCTTCCTCTGTTGTCGGCAGGAACATTTTAATTCCAAAGTCCACTGCGTCAGACTGTACCTGCTCGACCACGGGGCGGAAACTGTGGTCGTACTGCCGGAATGCCTTCGCATAGTCGTCGGGATTGGCGTGGAAAGCGTCAGCCAGAGCCGCTGCTCCAAGGAGCGCCATCGACCCGCCCATGCCTGCCGCTGGCGAGGGACAGTATCCGGCATCGCCGACCAGGGCTACTCGTCCTTCCGCCCACGCGGGCATACGGATCTGGCACAGCTTATCGAAATAGAAATTGTCCGATCGGCTCATCTCTTGGAGCAGTTCCTCTGTTCTCCAAGCTCCGCCCTTAAACTTATCTCGGACCATCTGCTTCTGGATCTCCCGGTCACTTCGGTCGTATGAGATCTCATCCGCGGAAGAGAAGGCGAATCCTATGTCCGTCTTTCCGCGGTAACCATTCAGCATCACTGTTTTCCCAGGAACGCTGTACATCAAACCAGTGTTCTCTGGAATCAGAAGTTTGTCGAGAATGGTGAGTGAGAAGTAGTTCTTCATGAAGAACAAGAACGACGATTCCTCTCCAAAGCAAAGCCTCCGGACGGCGGAGTGAGTTCCGTCACAGCCAAACAGTAGATTGACCGAACGCCGTTCCCCTGTTGCCAGAGTGACCGTCACTTCTTCAGCAGTCTCCTCGACATTTGTGATCTTGTTATTGAAAAGGAACTCCGCGTCAGCCTGCACCCTGCTGAAGAGCATGTCGAGGAGATCATCTCTCTCGATCTCCCAGCCTGGGGCCTGATCTGGGTCTCCTGATTGGGCATCGGCACTTCCGAGGGGTAGTCCGGTCTCACCGAGAAAAGCCATGGGTCTCGATGGCAGGCTCGCTGCGATGATCTGTTCGAGAAGGCCCATCTTCTTGGCAACTTCAACTACGCTTTCGCGTATGTCCACAGGAGTGCCGCCCTTCTTTAGCGCGGGTGCAATCTCTACCACCGTGACCCGGTAGCCGAGCTGCTGCATCCACCAGGCCGTCGCCAGTCCTGCAAAGCTCGCGCCCGAAATTAATACGCTTTTTTCAGCCTCTGCCATTTGTTCGCCTCCCCGTTCCAACTCTATTTTTATACTGAGTATAAAAATTGGTCAAGTATACTCATGGCATGGCCGGCAACGTGCACCCGACGACTCGACAGAGCCGAAAGCGTCTTGCCACGCGACAGAGCATCTCCGATGCTGCTACACGGCTGTTCTTCCAGCGTGGCTTTGACAATGTGACCATCGACGAGATCGCGGAGGCTGCCGATGTCTCCCGCATGACTGTCTTCAATCACTTCCCCCGAAAAGAGGACATGTTCTTCGATCTTGATGACGCGGCACGCGCAGCGATGCTGCAAGCTTTGGAGACGCGCGAGAGTGGCATTACACCGATAGAGGCCCTGCGTCTCTTCATCCATCGAGCCGTGATGGAGGGACATCCGTATGTGAAGGTACTGGAGCCTGAAGGCTACAAGTTCATGACAACGATTTGGGCCAGCGAAGCGCTCAAAGCGCGCGCCCGCGCGATTAGGGACGAGCTTTCGGATCAACTCGCGGGAGCCTTGGCGCGATCGGTGAAACGTCCCAAGGTCGACTCTGGCGCCACTCTGGCTGCGGCGTTGCTGGTAACGACGTGGGCTGTCGCTCTCAACGAGGCGCACCGCAACTACGCGCGGCACAAGAACGTCGCGCAGGCCAAGCGGGCTTTCGGCAAGTTGGTGGACCAGGGAACGCAAGGTGTAGAGGCTGCCTTGGCAGGCACGCCCTACGTTTGAAGTCGCCGCGCCACCCTCCGCGAGGATCACTCCTCATAAGTCGGCTTATCGGAAACGGTGCAAACAGGGCTCAGACCTGTCGTTGAATTCATAAACGCTATGCATTCGGCATGAAAAAATCCTGCAACCCGGCGCGGTGCGCATGGGCAGCCATCGACTCCTGAATCTCCAGCGCGAGCGCCAGCGCGTCGCGTCCCTGCCGCGCAGTGACCCGCGGCTGTTTCGCGAGTCCGCACCGCATCGAGAAAAGCCTCGACTTCCAGCCGCAGCGGCTCGCCCGGCGTGACCTCTGGCTTGGCGAAGGAGAGCCCTGGGCTGGGATGGCCGCCGGCAGCAAGCTGCGCCAGCGCCGCCGCATCCAATCTTACCCGACGCAACCGCCGCCGCAAGACTCGCCGCGCGCCGGCATCCACGCCAATCACCAGCAGATCCTGCCGCGCATAATCAATCGACACATACTGCCGCGGCTCAAAGAACCGCAGCTTGCGCACCCGCTCGGTCGACACGCGCGAAGCAGTGAAGTTCGCCACGCAACCCGACTCGAACTCCACGCGCACATTGGCGATGTCCACCTTGGGCGACAGAATCGGCAGGCCCACCGCGCGCACCTCGCGCACCGGCGAGTTGGCAAATTTGAGCACGATGTCGAGATCGTGGATCATCAGATCCAGCACCACGTCCACGTCGAGCGAGCGCGGCGTAAAGATCGACAGCCGGTGCGCCTCAAAAAACATCGGCCTGCGCAGATTGCGGCTCGATGGCCAGCACGGCGGGGTTGAAGCGCTCCAGATGCCCCGGCTGCAAAATGCGCCCGCCGTTCTCCGCCATGCGCGATCAGGTCGTCGGCCTCGGCCAGGTCGCCGCCAATCGGCTTCTCCACCAGCACATCGAT
This sequence comes from uncultured Acidobacteriaceae bacterium, assembly GCA_963832465.1. Classification (GTDB taxonomy): domain Bacteria; phylum Acidobacteriota; class Terriglobia; order Terriglobales; family Acidobacteriaceae; genus Telmatobacter. The sequence continues at coordinate 170,631 of CAWHUJ010000011.1, read as the reverse complement.
CCCCGCATCCAGCAGCGCCGACGCAACCGCGTGGTGATGCACCGTCGGAACCGCCACAACTCGCCGCATCCAGCTTCGAGTCCGCGCAGCAGTTCGTCCGCTGAGGAAAAAACAGGAATTCCGTACTTCGCCGCCGTTTCAGCGGCACGCTCTGCATCTGGCTCGATCGCCGCCGCCAGCTTTACCGCTGTGCCTGCCGTCTCCAGCTCGTGGTAGACACGAAGATGGTTGCGGCCAAATGCTCCAGTCCCTGCGACAGCTACGCGCAGGATGGAGTCGCCGCCTATTGCCCCGCCCCTTTGCCTTCCACCGTGCAGGCACCGCGTGTACAGATCCAGCAGTTGATTCACCTGGTCTTCAGGTTTTGAACCCGCGCTGCCGCTGAAGCCCGTCGATCCCGCAACAGGCCGTCCCACGCTCGTCGTGCCGGCCACAAATTTCAAAAGGTCGAGTGCAATATCTTCGTTGCGCCGCACGCCAAGAACCGCATTGCTGAAGGAATCCATCCTGATTTCTTCTCCGATTCGGATGCTACCAGAACCGTCCGCCTCGCGCAGTGGATAGGCCTGCCCTCACGCGATACCCTGTTCACGATGCGCATTGCCTACATCGGCATGGGATCGAACCTTGCCAGCCCCGCTGGTCCGCCGGAAGCGACCCTCGCCGCCGCCGCAGACCGGCTCGCCACTCTGGGCCGCATCATCGCCCGCTCGGCACTCTACTCCACCAAACCTGTGGGCTACGCGCGTCAGCCGCGCTTCGTCAATGCAGTTGTTGCGATCGAAACTACGCTCGCTCCACGGGCCCTGCTCGACGCCCTGCTCGCGATCGAGCGCGACTTCCAACGCGACCGCTCCGCAGGCATTCCCAACGGCCCGCGTACACTTGATTTGGATATCCTGATGCTCGGCGACCTCTGCCTGGGCGAGGCAGGTCTCGAGATTCCGCATCCGCGGATTCCCGAGCGCGCCTTCGTGCTGGTTCCGCTTCATGAGATCGCACCGCTGGCTGTCCACCCGTGCCACGGAAGAACAGTGGCGCAGATGCTTCACTCATTACGCGAGAGCAGCCAGCAAAACCTTAAGGACGACGTTGATGCCGTGGTTCCCATCCAAAGCAATCTGTGGCGCGCTGGCCGCGATGCTGCTGGCTCATCTCCCGCTTCCGGCGCAGACCGCCACGGCTCTGCTGGCGATCACAGTCACCGATAGCCGCGGCTCCATCATCACCGGCGCCACCGTCTCTGACTCTTCCGGCCACGCACTTGGCGGCACCGATTCCGACGGCCACTTCTCCGTCGCCTGCAATCTGCCCTGCACCGTGCGCATCTCAGCTGATGGCTTCACCCCAAAATCGATCCAGCTCATCGCGCCGCGGACAACCATCCAGCTCACTCCCGCCGCAACAAATGAGCAGGTCACGGTCACCGCATACCGCGCACCTCTCGGCGAATTGCAAAGCCCCGTCACCACCCGCGTCCTCTCCGCAGAGGCGCTCAGCACCACCGCCGCCATCACCATGGATGACCGCGTGCGCCAGCTCCCCGGCGTCGAAATGTTCCGCCGCTCCAGTTCGCTCGTCGCCAACCCAACATCGCAGGGCATCAGCGTGCGCGGCCTCGGCTCCACCTCCGCCAGCCGCACCCTCGTTACGCAGGATGACGTGCCCCTCAACGATCCCATCGGCGGCTGGATCCACTGGCAGGAACAGCCCGAGCTCGCCATCAGCTCCGTCGAACTCGTTCGCGGCGGTGCCAGCGATCTCTACGGCTCCAGCGCCATCGGCGGCGTGCTCAACTTCATCACCGTGCGCCCCAGCGGCAACCTCGCCGAGGTCCGCAGCAGCTACGGCAGCGAGAACACCTACAACTCCAACGGTCTCGCTGAAACAAAGCACGGTCCTTGGGGCGTGCTCGCCGCTGGTGGAGCAGTAGGTACCGACGGCTTCATTCAGATCGCTCCTGACCAGCGCGGTCCCATCGACATCGCCTCCAACGTGCACGCGCAAAATGGTCTCCTCGACGCCGAACACGCCGCCGATGCACTGCGTCTCTTCGTGCGCGGCAGCGTCATGAATGAGGCCCGCAACAACGGCACCCCTTACCAGACCAACGGCACCCGCCTCTGGCGCTATGCCACCGGAGCCGACTGGCAAAGCGCGCATAACGACAGCGCAGTCCTCCGCCTCTACGGCTCAACCGAACACTACCGCCAGACATTCTCCAGCATCACCAACGGGCCCACGCCCGGATTCATTCCTTGCTCCTATCGCTGCGGAGAAACGCCTACCCGCTACTCAAATATCCCGGTCAACCAGCTCGGCGCCGTCGCGCACTGGTCGCGCCCTCTCAGCGCCGGATTCCTCGTTCTTGCCGGAGCGGACGTGAATGACGTGCGCATCTGGGATCAGGAGCAGACCTTCGCCGGCGCTGGCACTCTCACCAACCTCAGCGATCACCAGCGCGACTCAGGCCTCTACGCCGAAACAATGTGGGTGCATCACGAGTGGACCGTCTCTGCCTCAGCCCGCATGGACTGGTTCCAGAACTACGACGGCGATCTGCGCGTGTGGAACGGCTCGACCTGGGTCCAGAGCCCAACTCAACCCCCGCAGCTCGATCAGCATCTCTTCAGCCCGCGCATGGGCGTCTCCCGGCAATTCCTCACTCACTGGGCTGTCTCGGCTTCCGGCTTCCGAGCCTTCCGCTCGCCCACGCCGAGCGAGCTCTACCGCTCCACGCAAGTCGGAAACAAGCTCACCCTGCCTAACAACGCGTTGCTCAGCGAACGCGCCACCGGATGGGAAACAGGCATCGCCTACGCACGCCCCTGGGCAACCATCCGCACCAGTTACTTCTTCACTGAAGTCAACCGCCCAATCGTCGCCGTCACCACCAACCCCAACTCGTCGCCGATCCTGCTCAAGCGCGAAAACCTTGGCCAGATCACCAGCAAAGGCGTGTCACTGGACTTCGAAATCGCGCCGCAACACTGGCTCTCCCTCGACGGCGGCTACCAGTACGCGCATGCCACCGTCACCAGCGGCTCACAAGACCTCGGCAACTGGATCCCCGAAGTCGCCCGCAACATGGGCACACTCAACCTGCGCGCCTTCAAACCGCGCCTCGGCACGCTCAGCCTGCTGAGCCGCGCCAGCGGAATCCAATACGACGACGACGCCAACCTCTACCTGCTCCACGGATTCTTCCGCCTCGACGCCTACTACTCCCGCAACATTGGCAGGCGCTTTCAGATCTTCGCCGCCGGCGAAAACCTCTTCGACCGCGCCATCGAAGTCTCCAAGACTCCCAACACGACCCTCGGCACACCCCGCGTCGCTCGCATCGGTCTGCAGCTCAACCTCGGCGCCGCAAAATAAGATGATGATCAGAATGCTCTGATCAGTGGGTGACGGTTACGTTCACGGCTCCCAAGGTCCTCGACAAGCTAGTGTTGTTAAATGTCGCGTTGACCGTTAGGGTGTACGAGTTGGATCCGCCACCACCACTATAACCTTCTCCCGTACTGCTACCTCCGGTGCTCCCGCCTGAACCACATGAAACAGTGGAAACCAGGAAAAGAAGCCCCGCTGCCATTAAAAAGAGTGCGGGCAGCCGGCGTCGACGCCAATTAAATAGCAGCCCTAGAGGAAAAAGCGCGGCAAGAGCAAATAGATGCTTGGCAGAAAACTCCGACGGTGGCTGTACTGAAGCGCTGGCGCCGGCGTCCAGGGTTATCGTGACTGTTTGCGGACTGCTTGCGGTGAGTTGAGTGGACCCCGGACTAAACGAGCATGTCACTTGAGCGGTGCCGGAACAGGCGAGCGCAATGGTTCCGTCAAAGCCAGTCGTGGCATTAAGGCTTGCGGTAATTTTGCCCGTGGCGCCGCGCCCGATGGTAATGGTCGAGGGGCTGAGTGAGCCGCTATAGTCGGCAACATAAAAGGGGAAGGTAAAGTTTTGCTTGAGCGAGCCGTATGTGGCCGTAACGGTCAGCACGTGCTGTCCCGTGGGTGTACCCGTTGGAACAATGAGCGAGAGATCGATCGGTTGCGGTGTCTGGGAGACGGGGACAGCTGCACCGAAGCACGTAGCGGGCACGTCAAGCGCACATGTGATGCCAACGTATTGGCTCGACGTGATGGTGGCACTCGCAGAGAGCGTGACGGTGATCGGCTGCACGAGATTCGTCAACGTCCAGTCGTTGCTGGCAGAGGGCCCCTGCATTGAGAAATTTAGAATCTGCAGTGTCGTGGATTGAGAGGCGGAAAACCTACCGCTGGTGCCGGTAACCTGCACAGGATAGCTGCCGGCGACTGTGTTCGAAGGAATGTTGATGGTCATTAGCAGGCCGGAAGGAGAGGGATAAGAAGCCTGCGTACCCGAAAAAGAACAAGTCGCGCCTGCCGGAAGTCCGGAGCAGCTGAACGAGAACGGTGGAATGCCTAAAACGTTGAAGTAAGTTGAAACGCTGCCCGGCGCAGAAGCCTGCAGCGGACTGTTGATGGCATACATCGTGAAGGACGCAGCTTCGACCGAGGCTGTTTGGCGCTGGATCACATTGCCATCATCGGCCACCACAGTGAAAGGATGGATTGTTCCATCCGCTGGGGCATTCGGCGCCAACACGAAAGTGACAGTGGTTGATGCCGCGCCGGCGGGAGAAACAGCCAGTGTGTCCGTTCCGAATTGGCAACTGTCGCCGGCAATAAGTCCCTCACAATAGAGCTTGACGGTCGAGCTGTATCCCTGCGATGAGGTCAATGTCAGGGTGGAGGGATCGGAGCTTTGACCGGCATAGAGGACCGGCGGCACGACAGAAGATAAGGTCTCACTAAAGCCGAGGACGTAACTGGAGGAAGCGTAGGCGGTCGCTGTCGAGCCATCAAGCTGGGCGTTGATGTCGAAGACCTGATGCCAGTCGAAGTTGCTGGCCAGCGTATAGCAGAACTGGGCGCCGAGTGCATTGGGGGGAATAGTAATCGACGAAGGAAGCTGCACACCGGCAACGGAGGAGAAGAGCGTAACAGATTGCGCTGAAGAAGAGGGGATGTTGGGAAACACATATCCGCAGCTCGCGTTTCCCGTGACGACCGCGTCCTCGAGAGCAACTTGCAGCGCGGGCGCGGGCGCTCCCTTAATTACGCGTACCTGCGAATTCGCGTTATCCACCTCGACCATGTCCGTCATCCCGTCGCCGTCCAGATCGTGCGCGTATACAGGGTAGCCGTAGTAGAACTGGAAAATATCGTAGTTCGGCGTAAACGTTCCGTCTCCATTGCCCATAAGAAATTGTGCGTAGGGCAACGACTGCCCTTGCGCCGTTTGTTGAAATTGAAATGCCACTTCCTCTGGTTTGCCATCAGCATTGAAATCTGCCACAAGTGAGGTCGCAAGCGGGTCGCCATTTTCCTGATACGGCTGAACGGACTCGGGGACACCCGAATAAGGTGCATAGGAGCTGTCTTGAAGAAAGCTGCCGTCCGCCTGGCCAAGATAGGTAGTGAACTTTGCGGGCCCCAAAGTCTCCGTCGTCCCGGGCCACATAAAGTCGTAGCGCGCAATATCCGGATGGCCATCGCCATTCACATCAGCCAGAACGAAGGGTTGGAAATCGGTATAGAGTTGCCGCGGAGTCTGGAACGTTCCGTCACCGTTGCCATCTAACTCCCACACCGACGATTCGGTCGTCCAATAGCCGTTCCCTGTGGTGAAGATGAGGACATCGAGCTTCCCATCGCGGTTGAAGTCTCCGGTGTAGGCTTTGGCCGCAGTTGTGCCGCCCACGCTGTTGCCGGTGTCGGTGAATGTCACCGGCGCCAGCGCTCGGAATGTCCCGTCGCCATTGCCCAGAAATGTTGTAAAAGTGTGCGTATCCTGACCATTTACCGCGACAAAATCAAGCTTCCCGTCTTGATTGAAATCGCCAATAGCCATTCTTCCGTCTGCGCCGGTCGTTGCCACAGGTGTCCCCTTTGCGAAGGTTCCATCGCCGTTGCCCGCCAGGAAGAGAATGAATTGCGCGGAACTTGAAGAAGCCTGGTCCACGCCGATCCCGATCATGTCTAGCTTGCCGGTGTTCCTGAAATCTCCAAGCCGATAATCGGCGATCCAGTTGGACGCGATTGCAGCGCCTGTGTCCGACGTGATCGGACCGCTGAGTTTTCCGGTTCCGTCGTTCAGAAAACCCGTGGTGTAAAACTCGCCGGAGATGCCCTCGTCGATGAAGAACACATCTGTTTTGCCGTCGTTGTTCAGATCGGCGAAGGAGAGCGTCGAGAAAGGGTTATTGATAGTGCCCTGGCCTGGAACGCCGGCAAAAATACCTTGCGGAAACCCGAAGTTGCCAGTGCCATCGTTCTGATACACCGTCACCGTGTCCGTATCGTTGTTCGCGGTTACGAAATCCGGATGCCCGTCGCCGTTAAAATCGGCAACGCCGATCGAGTAAGCCTGGCTCGTACCCACATAGTCGCGTCCCACGCTGAAGTTTCCCTTGCCGTCGCCCAGCGCCACGCTCAAGGTATTCCCTGATGCGAAACCCAGTTCCTGATTCCCCAGCGCTGGCAGAGCCGAGGTCACAATATCGGGGAATCCGTCGCCGTTTACATCCACCACCCTGACGGCGGCGGGGCTGTCACCCATCTGCACGGTCTTTGGAGCCGCAAAATTTCCAGAGCAGTCCCCCAGCGCAACCCACGCAAAGGACGCCGCATCGGCAATCACCGCATCCGCGCAGCCATCGCCATTCACGTCGGCCAGCCGGCCGTCGAGAATCACGGTGAATTCCCCGTTATACAGAACTGTCTGGCCCGGCGCGAATGTCCCATCGCCATTATTGATAAGAACCTGCGCATTTTCGTAGCCTGGGCCGGTGAGCAATAAATCGGGCAAGCCGTCGTTATTCACGTCGCCGGCGGCAAGATTCCAGGCTGTGCTTGGAGATGTCGCAAAGTCCGAGAGTATGGGAGTGCCAAATTTCCCCGTCCCGTCGCCCGTCAGAACGGCAATATATGGCTCGTCTCCAACGGGGTCGTCCAAGCCCGCAGCGATGTCCAGCTTGCCATCGTGGTTGAAATCGGCAACAACGATTGATTCCGCGGACTCCGGCAGTGCGTACTCAGTTTCATAGCCAAAAGTGCCATCCCCATTGCCGAGAAGGACTCCGATCGACGACGTGTCGAATTCGGCTACCACCAAATCGAGCTTGCCGCTGCCCCGCAGATCGCCTGCCGCGATTCCAACGGGCGCGAGTCCCTTGCTGAGCGGGACAATGCGCGGAAGCTGAAATGTGCCGTCGTCCTTACCGAGATAGAGCCACAAGTTGTTGTCGATGCCATTGGCAACGACGAAATCCGTGTGACCATCGCCGTTGAAGTCGCCAGTGACAACGGAGGTCGGGATAGATCCCGTGGGCAGGGCAGCGCGAAACTGGATACCGGGCATAGCTCCGCTGCTGCTGGCCGCTGCCTGGCTTGACGCCAGCCTCGCACGAATTCGGTTCTGCAATTGCGCCGCACGAACGCGCTGCTGACCGATCAGGTGGACGCCGGGGGTTGCCGCATCAAATTGGGGACGTGGCCGAGGTTGGATCGATTCGAAATGGCGCTCGATGATTTGCTTACGTGAGATAGGCGAATGCTTTGAGCCGGTTCCATTCCACTGCTGCGATGACTGCCCGGAGCAGAAGCGAATCGGCAACAAAGTCGTGGCAACCGTTACAGCAAGGAAAACGCACCGCAATTTCATATGATTTGCGCAATCTGAACGGCGCATTCCTGCTTACCCGTTCCGATATCTCTATTTGGCAATTGGCGGATAGTATAACCGGGTTCTGACCCGTGAGCGTCAGCGCGTTTACCCCCGACTCGCCGTGACAAGTCAAAGTGCAGTCGAGTTGGCGGATAACGGCCTTATCGCGCAGACCACGCCGATTGGGCTCAGTGGATGGGTCTCAGATTCACAGCCACCCATAACCGCAATTGCGCTACTATGTCTGGGAAACTGCGCAGAGGTATCTTTCTGATGAGGAGGCTGTATGAAGCTGACACGCCGGATCGCATTCGCAGCAGGAGTCGCTTTCGCTTTGCTGATGTTGAGTGGCCCGTCAGCGTGGGCCGTTGATCCCTGTTCACTGCTGTCGCTCGATCAGGCCGCAGCGGCACTCGGCGTACCGGAAGTCAAGGCCGGTCCAAGCGCGACCCGGTGCATCTGGACTCCCAAGAAATATAAGGCTGGTGCAGGAGTGCTTACCGTCCAGATCGAAGGCGCCAACGACGGCGCGAAGATGATGGGACGGGGCACCGCTGTCGGCGGAATTGGAAATGAGGCGATCCAGACTGCGGTAGGGACGACCAGTACAGTGCTGCACGTCAGGAAGGGGAACACGTGGTTTGTAGTCGACGTGCACGGAGTTCCACTGGACCAGGCCACGCAGATAGAGCGGAGCATCGCCCAGCAGATCCTCCCGCAACTCTAAGGGTTGTGGAGACGCTCGGAACGCTACGGGTGTCTCCCGGTAGCCCTGCCATCACTCGCCATCCCGCTCTACACTCCATACAAACTCCGCGATGCGCCCGGCGATTCTGGATCGCAGGCCCGGGGGCAAGTCATGTCCCATGCCTTCAATCAGCATCAGCTCCGCAGACGGAATAGCGTCTGCTGTCGCCTGGCCTCCACTCACATCGCACATACGATCCGCACTTCCGTGGATCACGAGTGAAGGCACATGAAGGTTCCTGAGACGTTCCGTCCGATCGCCCGACGCAACGGTAGCGATAGCCTGGCGAGCAATGCCAATCGGATCGAAAGAGCGGTTATAGGCACATCCCGCCCTTGCAGCCACCTCTTCTTTGTCACTCGGATAGTCGGGCGAGCCAATCACACTGACAGCGCGAAGCGCCCGCTCAATCACTTGATCGCGCGTAATTGCCGGTGGTCCGGCAAAGAGTTTAGCGAGTGTCTCCTTTGAAGGCTGTCCCACAGACATATTCCCAGTGGTCGACATCATCGAAGTAAGAGAAAGGACGCGATGCGGATATTCGATTGCTACTGTTTGCGCGATTTGGCCTCCCATGGATGCTCCCACGACGTGAGCCTTATCGATACCGAGTGCGTCCAGCAACCCGATGGCATCCGAGGCCATCTCCGTCAGCGTGTATGAGACCGACCTGAAATCCCCCGCCAGTGCGCCCGGAAGATCGGGAGCCGGCGCCTCTGTCATGTGCGTCGAGAGCCCAGAGTCTCGGTTGTCGAAACGAATAATCTGCAGGCCATGATCGACGAGCGCGCGGCAAAATCCATCTGGCCAATGAATCGACTGCGCAGCCAACCCCATGATCAAGAGAACCACTGGAGCATCCGCTTTTCCAAGCCGCTGGTACGACACATCGATGCCAGTCGTTCCAATCTTCAACGCCATCCCATCTTCAAAAGAGGAGGCAACCCCGCTTACCAGCTCAGCCATCTTCCACCCTCGCGCGAATTGATCCGCAGTGGTTCAACATATCTGAAATCACGAAAAGAAACAGACTGTTTTATGAGCCGCTCGCTTGCTAAACTAAGACCAGAGAGAGTCGAGACAATCCGTCTTTTTCGCCCGGTCAATCGGCTGTGTGTTGGTCCCGCGAAGCCCCGCCAATTCCATCCGCTAAAATTGCGCTTTCGAATTTCCGGGGAGAACTTCATGTCGAAACGGCAGGATGAAGCAAATCAGTTGGATCCTCTCGATGCCGTCACGGCAGCTCACGACCATCACCGAATCCTATTTGAGAATGATCGCGTGCGTGTGCTCGACACCCGCATCGGCCCAGGCGAAACCACGCCCGTCCACACGCACCAATGGCCGGGCGTTCTTTACATCCAGCATTGGAGTGACATCGTGCGGCGCGACGCTGAAGGCAATGTCTTGCTCGATACACGCGAGAGCGGCACCAAGCCGCAACCCGGCACTGCTCAATGGTCCGAGCCTTTGGCTCCGCACACCGCAACGAACGTCGGCGGCAAAGAGATTCGCATCATCGCGGTCGAACTCAAAACCGCCGAAGTTTGAATCTCATTGCGAGTAGCTCATTTGCTGCCCTTGCACAGGCCCTTCGGTGTCCAGTCGTGGATCACCGTCGTCGGCGCCTGCGATGACTGATGGAGGATGATCACAATCGAGCGGCGCCGTTCGGTTCCAACAGCAGTCAAGTGCATCGACAATCCCATGGGTACGATCACCGGAGGACCTCCTACCAGGCTCATCTGCATGCGGCCATCGGAGGTCTCGAGGCAAGTCTGGCCGCCCACCGCATACCAGGCCTCAGGGCCAGAGTGAATGTGCGTGGGCGCCGTCATTCCCGGCGTAAAGTCCGCCTCCATAAACTGCGCCGAGTACTTTTCTCCTGCCACGACAGGAAGCGGCCCAATCTCCGCAATGCGCTTTCCGTGAGCCGATCTCCAAGTCTCATCCTCGATCGTCATCAGCCACACTTTGCCAAATGACTCCACAACCGTGCCGCGCGGCCCCTTATCTGCCTCCGCCGCATCGCGCGTCGGATACGCATCGAGATGCCAGAACACCTGCGGCTTGGTGAGTTGACCCACGGGATTGTCCGCCAGTATCCAGCACCCAATCTCCTGCGTTCGCTCACTCGCCGGCTTGCACGGATCGCCCGGAGCAGCGACACCTTGCGCCATCACTTGCGTGGACAAAGCCCATAGCAGACAAAACAACAACATGCCGATCAACCGCACTGGTCGAATCATCGTTCCGAACCTCAAAATCATTGATTGATTATCAGCAACATTCTGCATCCGGGCCGCGCGATACACAAGCAGGCTTTAGATGCACGAGCAATCGATGACCAAATCATCACTCGCCATCCGCCAGAGACAGGGCGTATGATCGCATTCCCCCAGGATTTACCGCCACCCCAATAGCCCCACGGAGACAACTGCTATGCGCCGAATGGTCCTTTTCGCGTATTCCGGGCTCGTGTTCCTATCCATCTCCACACTGCTTGCGCAGACTGCGCCTGCTGCAGGTACCAGCGTTTCAGTAAAGATCCTCGACACCATCGATTCCGCTAATGATCCCGCAGGAAGGCAGTACCGCGCCTCGCTGACGAAACCAATCACTGCCGGCAATGGAGCGGTCATCGCGCAGGGCTCCGCCGCCACCGTGACGTTGACAAGCAGCGGATCGGGGTACACTGCCCAACTCTCCTCCATCACCACCAACGGACAGGCCATCGCCGTTACCAGCAACTCCGTAACCATCTCCGCCGTGGGGCAGTCTGTGCAGTCCAGAGCGACAGGCGCCATGAACTCCGTACTGGGGGGCTTCGGCCATCACGTCAATGCTCCCGCCACGGTCGCCGCAGCCGCGACCGGCCAGCACGTCTCGCTGCCCTCGGGCACTACGCTGACCTTCGTTCTGGGAGCAGCTCCCGCCGCCCACACTGCGCAACCCATAGCAATTTCCGCCGCACCCGCGCCCGCACCATCTCCTGCGCCGGCGCCCACGCCCGCGGCAGCACCTCTCTCCGCGAACGCGTACTACACCCTGTGCCGCTACCAGGGCCAGCAGAGCGGCCATAGCATTGTCTACGTCACCCCCATCATCCACACGGATCTCGCCGCGAGCGACATTTCTACGGCGTTCAATCGATATATGAGCGCCAACTACGAAATCATTAATTTGGGCGGGAGCGGTTATTGCCGCACCGTCAGCAACTCCCCCGACCAGCAGGCCTACACCATGTCTCAGTTAGAAAAGCAATGGGCGGCGAGCAAGGCCGAGGTCACGCACCTCGACTGGACCGGCACGCCGGCCGAGATCGAGGCTACCAACGCGAAGCTGGCAGCGAAAACATCTGCCCAATCGGCGGCCTCCGCTGGCGGACTCTTCGTCTTCTGCGCGACCTCAGGCGCTGCCGGGGTCGACATTTTTTACACCGCCGTCTTCCAGACGCCGCACATCAGACCCAGTCGGCCGATTGGCACGTATATTGTCGACGAATCGGTTCCCAACGACTTTTATGCATACCTGACGCAGAAGGGCTACAAGTTTGTTAGACCCGGATCTTTTCGTTGCGTTGTAAAGCAGACCGAAGCAGCCGCAAAGGCAGCCCAGCACTTGTGGGCATACGGAGGACAGGGTGGTTTGGGGGACAGCTGCTGCGGCTACGGCAAAATTGTGGAGACCGGGTGGAAGGAATAACAACTCGCGATTAGATGAATTCACCACCAGGTCAGTTCAGGAAGGACTGACTTGTGGGCACCTGGCTTTTCAGCGCCGATCGCACTTAGCTTTCCGGAACCCATGAATGCGAGCAGAACAAGATGCGATGGACCTCTTTTCGCGTAAAGGGCAAGCGCTCTAGCGGTGTGCGCTGACTTTGCTCCCCACCCCGCTAAAATCACTCTGTGGGCCTCGACTTCCAGATCCTCAACACATCCGCCGCAGGCGGACGCCGCGCGCGCCTCGGCCTGCCGCATCAGACCGTCGAAACGCCTGTCTTCATGCCCGTCGGCACCGCAGGCACCGTCAAGGCCGTTCCGCAGGAGACACTCGAAGCTCTCGACGCGCAGATCATCCTCGGCAACACCTACCATCTCTATCTCCGTCCCGGCCACGAAGCGATCGGCCGCATGGGCGGACTGCATAAATTCATCAGCTGGCCCCGCGCCATGCTTACCGACTCCGGCGGCTTCCAGGTCTACTCGCTCTCACAGCTCCGCAAGGTCTCTGACGAAGGCGTGCGCTTCCGCTCGCATCTCGACGGCAGCAGCCACTTCTTTACGCCTGAGCACTCCATGGACGTACAGATCGCCCTCGGCGCCGACATCGCCATGGCCTTCGACGAGTGCACCGAGTATCCCGCCGACCGCGAGCGCGCCCGCGAAAGCCTGCGCCTCACCATGGGCTGGGCGCAGCGCTCGCTCAACCACTTCCGAGCTCATCAGCACGAAGTTCCCTGGCAAAGTGATTTTCCCGGGCGCACTCAAAGCCTCTTCGGCATCGTCCAAGGTGGAACCTACACCGACCTGCGCCGCGAATCTGCCGAGCGCCTCATCGAGATGGACTTCGACGGCTACGCCATCGGCGGTCTCAGTGTCGGCGAGCCTCGCCATCTCACTCTCGAGATGATCGCCGAGGTCCTTCCCTTGCTGCCGCCGGACAAGCCCCGCTACGTCATGGGCGTCGGCTATCCCGATGAGATCGCGCAATACGCACGCATGGGCGTCGACATGATGGACTGCGTACTGCCCACGCGCGCCGCGCGCCACGGCCTGCTCTTCACCAGCGAAGGCCGCATGAACATCAAGAACAAACAGTATTCCGAGGACTCGAATCCCCCCGACCCCGCCTGCGACTGCCAGGTCTGCCGCCGCTACTCCCGCGCCTATCTGCGCCACCTTATGCAGGTCGGCGAGCCCCTGGGCGGAACCCTCAGCTCCATCCACAATTTGGCCTTTTACCTCAATATCATGAATAAGGTACGGGCCGAGCTGCAGGCCGTAGAGTCCACTTCAATTTCCTCGTAATCTCCAGCCTGAAGGAAACTCCCCAGTGCTCGCGTTCTTCTTAGTCAAGGAACGATTCTTATGTCTTCTTACGATCAGATGAAGAGCGGGCGGCGAACAACGCCGCTTACCTTGGCGAATTTTGGATTCTTTATGACTGGATTGCCTTCTCTCGGCACTCGTGTCCCCCTCCTCGAGCGCAAGAACGTCACGGTTGAAGTCGGCGAGCTCTACGACAGGCTCTACGCCGACCGCGGTGTCGTGCCCAACATGTTCAAGGCGCTGGCCAGCGTCCCTGGCCTCGCCCTCGGCATCTCTGCATTTCTCAAACCGCTCATGGCTGATGGCGCACTGCCGGGCTGGTACAAGGAACTCATCGCCACGCGTGTCGCTTCACTCAATCAGTGCGACTACTGCGTCAGCGCCCACCGCCACCTCGCGCTCAAGCGCGGCGCAACTCTTGGACAAGTGGCGAGCTACAACACCTTTGAAGTTGGGCCATTCACTGAAAAAGAAAAAGCCGGCTTCCGCTATGCCGGTCTGCTGCATCAGTCCGGCCACGCCATCAACGAGACAGCCTACAGCGACCTCAGCACGCGCTTCAGCAACGAAGAAATCATCGAGCTCACCGCCGTCGCCGCAGCCTTCGAGTTCTTCTCGCGCTTTAACTCCGCGCTGCGCATTCCGGTCACGCCGCTGCCCGGCGAAAACATCCGCCTCGACGCCTCAACCTGGGACTCGCTGAGTTAAAGAACGAGGGCAGCTTCAATCAGGACGAATGTGGGTGCCCCATCCATCGCGCAGCGATGGGTGGGAAAGCACGAACTCCGCCAACCTCACTTCAGCGCCTTCACAAAAAAATCCGCCATGATGTGATTCGCCTCAATCGCCTCCGGCAACATCGGGTCGTACCAGAAGGCATGCGCCAGCCCATCGTAGACCACTAGCCGCGTATCCACATCGGCCAGCAGGTAGGCACGTTGCAGATTTACCGTGCCGCTCAGCAGCAGGTCGCGTCCGCTGGTCACAAACAGCGTCGGCGGCAGCCCATGCAGATCACCGAATATCGGCGACAGAATCGGATCCTTCGGATCCGTTGCACCCACATACTCTGAATCGTGCACTCCCTGCCCCGGCGGATCGAGATGCCCCGCCAGACCGCGCAGCGCATACATCGACATCGAGTCGCCCATCCGCGCAAAATCGCCCATGCCGCTGAAGATTCCCAGTGCCGCGGGCAATGGCAGATTCAGTTGCTTCAGCTTCGCCGCCACCTGCGCCGTCAATATCGCGCCCGCAGACGTTCCATAGATCACGATGTGATCCGGTTTGTAGCTCTTCAGCAGCTCCTTGTACACCGCAACCGAGTCATCCACCGCCGCCGGGAACGGATTCTCAGGCGCCAGCCGGTACAGCACTGCCACCACCTTGATCTTCGAATAGCTCGCTATCGGAATCGACTCCGTATACGATCCCGAGTCCGAGTTGAACCCGCCGCCATGCAGATTCAGTAGCACCTTATCCTTGTTGCTCTCAGGCATCCCTTCAGGCGTCACCACGCGCACCGGCACGCCCGCCATCGTCTGCTCCACAAGGGTGTTCGGGCACAGCTTCGTCCACGCCACGCGCGCCCGCGCCGTGTATGCATCCGTCATCTTGCGCCTGTCAGCGAGCGACTGCGGCGGTCCCTGGTCCGGCTCAGCCCGCCCCACCACCAGTTGCGCCTGTGGGCTGATCGTCTGTGGCACCGGCACCACCCGCGTAATATGCGCCGTGCCCTGCTCATCGATGTAGCTCGTATCGCGCGTTGGCGCGTCGGCCGCCGTTGTCGGCTTCGGCGCATCCTGCGCCAGCACCACCGTCGAAGCAAACAGCAACATCAGGGCAACACTTTTCATGCAGATCTCCTCATCGGCGCAGTTTTTTCGGACGGATTCACCATACCAGACACCCTTACCGCACTCCAGAGCCTCAACTTGAGGCATCATGGTGATTCATGATTCTTCTGCCCAGGAGGAGATCCCCATGGTCGCCCGCATCTGGCATGGATTCACCAAACCCCAACACGCCGCCGCCTACGAAAAACTGCTCAAGCCCGAACTGCTGCCCGGCGTAAGCAAGATCAAGGGCTATCGCGGCAGCTTTCTCTTAAAAAATCCCTCCGCCAACGAGGTCGAATTCGTCACCATCATGCTCTTCGACTCCCTCGCAGACATCCGCGCCGTTGCCGGCGAGCATTACGACCTCGCGATCGTCCCCGATAATCGCCGCCAATATCTCGCCCATTACGATGAGCGCGTCACACACTTCGAAGTCGCGTCCATCCACGGCATCGCTTGTCTGCATCTCTGAGACAAGAACCTCGTCGCGCAGATCTTTTGCTCGCGCCGCACCCGCTGCGCTACATTTGGAGTCCCATGGCTACCCTTACCGTCCCCGAGATTCGCAACTTCGTTGCCGGCGGCTGGCATGCGCCCTCCAGCCCTTCAGGACTCGCGCTCACCAATCCCGCAACCGGCGAGCCGCTCGGCAATGCGCCTGCTGGCTCAGCTGAAGAAGTAAACGCCGCCGTCGAAGCTGCACAGGCCGCGTTCCCCGCCTGGCGCGCTACACCTCCCGGCGATCGCGTGCAGTTCCTCTTCAAGCTCAAAGCGCTGCTCGAAACTCACTTCAACGAGCTCGCCGCCATCATCACGACTGAAAATGGCAAGACCCTCGGCGAATCGAAAGCCGAGCTGCGCCGCGGTATCGAAAACGTTGAAGTCGCCTGCGGAATCCCTGTGCTCATGCAGGGTTACTCGCTCGAAGATGTTGCACCCGGCATCGACGAGATCATGGTGCGCCAGCCCCTCGGCGTCTGTGCCATCATCACGCCATTCAATTTTCCGCTGATGATTCCGTTGTGGTTCCTGCCTTACGCCATCGCCACCGGAAACACCGTCGTCCTCAAGCCCAGCGATCGCGTGCCTTTCTCCGCCGCGCGCCTCATCGAGCTCATTCACCAGACCGGCCTTCCCTCCGGCGTCGTCAACCTCGTCAACGGCGGCAAGCCGGCCGTCGATGCACTCCTAGATCATCCCCTCGTCCGCGCCGTTAGCTTCGTCGGCTCTACACCCGTCGCCAAGCACGTCTACACCCGCGGCTCAGCCAGCGGCAAGCGCGTGCAATGTCAGGGCGGCGCGAAGAATCACGTCGTCGTGCTGCCCGATGCCGATCCCGAGCAGACCACGCGCATCATAGCCGACTCCGCCTTTGGATGCGCCGGTCAGCGTTGCCTCGCCGTCAGCGTCACCGTCGCCGTTGGAGAAGCACAACGCTGGTTCGGCGACTCCATCTCCGCCGCCGCAAGCTCGCTTCACGTCGGCAACGGCCTCGATCCCGCCGTGCAGATGGGCCCCGTCATCACCGCCGCCAGTCGTGAGCGCATTCTCTCGCTCATCAGTCAGGGCGCGAACGAAGGCGCAAAACCCATCATCGACGGTCGCTGCATTGCCAACAGCAACGGATCCTTCGTCGGCCCCACCGTTCTCGACGGCCTGCCCGCAACCAGTTCGCTGATGGAAACTGAAATCTTCGGCCCCGTTCTCTCCGTCGTTCACGCCGACTCCATCGAACAAGCCGTCGAAATGATCGAGCGCTCCCCCTACGGCAACGCCAGCTCTATCTTCACGTCATCAGGAGCGGCGGCGCGCAAATTCCGCAACATCGTCTCCACCGGCAACGTCGGCGTCAACATCGGCGTCCCCGCGCCAATGGCCTACTTCCCCTTCTCCGGCTGGAAAGGCAGTTTCTTCGGCGTCATGCACGCTCAGG
Organism: uncultured Acidobacteriaceae bacterium; assembly: GCA_963832465.1. Lineage (GTDB taxonomy): Bacteria > Acidobacteriota > Terriglobia > Terriglobales > Acidobacteriaceae > Telmatobacter. The sequence continues at coordinate 153,308 of CAWHUJ010000011.1, read as the reverse complement.
GCCGCGATGCCATCGAGTTCTTCACCGACAAAAAAGTCATCGTGGAGCGCTGGCCCCGCGAGTGGTCCCGCAAATTCTGACCGCATCATCCGGAAACACAAAAGGGGCGCCTCCCGTGCGCCCCTTTTCTCGCTGCAACGTTTCCCTCAATCCGGCAGAATCAACAGACCAGCCGCCAGTAGGTTTTTTGTCAGCCGGTCAAGCGCCTGCGGAAACTTAGAATTCACCGTGCGTGGGCTCATGCCCAGCAGCGATGCCGCCTCCGCCTGCGTGTACTCCTGCAGAACAATCCTGCTCAGCAGAGCCTTGTCTAACGCGCTCAGCTTCTCCAGGCATCGCTCCACATCGAGCACAAAGATTACTGCGTCTTCAAACGTTTTCACTGGACGGCTCGAAACCCATCCCCGCGCGATTGGATCGCCCAGGATCGATGGCGCCCGTCCCACCTGCATCGACGCATACAGATAACGGCGCAACATCTTCTCCGTATGCTTTCTGTAAAAAGCCAGACTGACGTCAGGCTCGTCACTAACCTCAACCTGCCGCCTCTCAGCCGCGGCAGTTCTTACCTCCTCTTCTCTCGATTTTTTCGGCCACGCTTCCTGCGCGTTGCCCGTTCCCCAGATCATCGGCAACTGAAGTGCTGCGCTCATTCAGCACCTCCCATCGCCTCTGCAACCGCCCATACCTTCATCAGCGGCTTGCGGCTCGGTCGCCCTCGCCGCCTTCTGGTCTCGGGAGCAGGAAAGTCCCTCAGCTTCACTTCACATGGACTGCAGTAAACACTTCCCTGCGTCTGGGCCCTGTACCAGAGGCAACCGCATCCCTCGCAAACTTTCAATTGCACTCTCAATTCCATTACTGATTCTCCGTAACTTCAAACCCTGCCGTCCTTGCTGAATGAACGTTTTGCGGCAGGTTGGAGAGGACGCGCCATGACTACTCAGAGTTCTCTTGCCCTGATGGGGGATTGCCATTGGCTTCGTCTCGGTATATGTCATCCACATACGACATTGTTCGGTAATGACGGGGCTCTCGAACCTCCTCCAGTTCTTGTCCTCAAGCCAAATCAACCTCAAATGCCTCCGCGCAGAATCTGGAATCTTCGCGCAGGCCCGTCCCACAGCGGCTCTGCCAGCCGCCACTTACAGGGAAAGGAGAAATCGCATCGCTGCAAAACCGGTCGCGCGATCACGAACCGGCACTGCCCGCAACAAGATTCAGCCCCTGCAAAATACGCCTTGAACGGCGACCTGCAGTGCTTCCCCAACAGACCGTCACGAATGAAGTAACGCAACTCTAAAATCCGGTCGTTGTTGGGTCAATGTATCGTTCTGGAACACTTCTTCCCCAGTTCATCCCAATTTAGGCAGAACCCGCGCAAATCGAAGAATCACCGCGAATCACTTTGCTCACAGAAATCGCGGACCCTCTCGACCTATTGCCAGCGGTGAAGTTTCCACAGATGAACTTTTCACAGATGCATGAACGTCTTCGCCTCGAGTTGCTTCGCAGGATCCAGAGAGGAACTGCCAGTGTCTCTCTGCTTGCGCGGCAAACGGGCTTTGGGCAATCGCATCTCTCCAATTTCCTGCACAGCCGCCGTCAGCTCTCTCTCGAAGCCATGGACCGCCTGCTCGCCGCGCAGCACATCGCAATCGACGATCTCATCCTCAGGCCGCAAAAATCGGAAAGAGCAGCGCTTGAGGAAGACATCGGTGATGTGCCGCTCGTTCCGCACAACTCCGCGCTCTACGAGCGCATCATGCGCCCGTCCTCCGTCCTCGCCAACATAGACGTGCCCGCCGAAGCACTGCGCAACATGCGTGTTCGGGCTTCAACGCCTCGGCGAGCCTGGCAGCGCTTCGTTGCGGTTCGCGTCCCCGCGAGCGACGCGATCCCAATGGACCCGCTTCTGCTGCCCGAGTGCATCGCCGTCATCGACCGCCACTACACATCCTTCGCACCCTACCGGCCCGATCGCCCCACCCTCTACGCCATGCGCAACGGCTCAAAGCTCTCCATCCGCTACGTGGAGTTCCTGGCCCACCGCCTCATCCTGCGCCCCTACAACATCGACTTCCCCGTCGAACTCATCGAGATCGAACCCGGCGCCAACCCCAACGACCTCGTCGTCGGCCGCGCCGCGATGATTCTGAATGAAACGTGAGCAAGGCTCGGTGGTGGCGGCTACTCGGTCGATCAAATATCGACGAGACACGCGAGGCCGCATCCCTCGAACTCGACCTCCAGAAACGTATGCATGCGTTACGATGCTAATCTTGCGAAATGCCAGTCTTTAAAGGAAATCCGCCTCTAAGCCGCCCTCAGAAGCGCCGTCGCTGGATTGCGTCGAGCCTCATTGCGGTAGCAGGTACTGGATTTGCCGTATGGGCAGCCATCGACTGCGCACGTATTAGGTTTGGCTATGTCGCTTCTTATAGCTTCGGTGTAGTCTTCATTTTTGGTTGTGTCCTTGCCATCCTTGGCCTGTTGCTGATGGCCTACTGGCGCACGCGTTCGACGGGAGCCGCTCTCCTCGGCACCGGGATTCTCATTTATTTAGTTTTCCTAGGCTGTATCGGAACTCTCAAGAAGTTCGGCAAAGTTGCATGGCAGCACGAGCCGCCCATGCAATCCTTCGGGCCTGATCAGCGAGCATCGCTAGTAATTTACTATCGCCCTGGAACTACCGAGCAACAAATTCAAGACTTCGTCGTGCACAGGCTCGAGAACTATCCGTCAAAGGTGCACGACGGCAAAGATTTTCCTGAGTTTGTGACCGAATACCTGGCCCTCGTTCCGTCGCAGGCAAATGGGTTCGACGGCAGCGCCCTTACGTTCAAGGCAGACGCCCACGGCGCCGCAGTCGACTCTTTTGTCTCGATGGTGCGGTCTGATCCACGCGTTGCCTGAATCTTTCGAGACACGTCGCCCGATGCCATTCAACTAAGGAAGGCAGAGCAAGCTCCTGTATCTCCCGTTCACATGCGCCCGTAAAAGGGGGATGGCCCTTCCTTTCCCGTTAGCATTGGCGCGCCAGGTTGAGGTTGCCCCACCCTTGTCGTTCCCGCCTTTGGAATGACAAGGGTGGGGATCCGCTCAGTCCCTACGTCCCTCAGCCTTTAACTCACTCCTGCCCCGGATAATCCGCCGCAGGATTCGAGAAGCGCGTGCAGTTTGAATTGAAGTTCAAATGCACCGTGCCCGTCGGGCCGTTACGCTGTTTGGCGAGAATGATCTCCGCCTCTGCCTTCTCTGCCTCGTCATCTCTTCATCGCGGTTGTAATACGCCTCGCGATGGATAAACGCCACCACGTCCGCATCCTGCTCAATCGATCCTGACTCGCGCAGATCGCTCAGCATCGGCCGCTTGTCTTCGCCGCGCCGCTCGCTCGCACGCGAAAGCTGCGACAGCGCCATCACCGGCACATGCAGTTCCTTGGCCAGCGCCTTCAGCCCACGCGAAATCGCAGAAACTTCCTGTGTACGGTTCTCATACCGCTTTCCGCCCGCCGAAGGCAAGCGTCGCCGACATCAGCTGCAGGTAGTCCACCACCATCAGATCCAAACCGCCTGCATTTTGCTTCAGCCGCCGCGCCTTCGCGCGCATTTCCGCCAGAGAAATGCCCGCCGAGTCGTCGATAAAAATGCGGCGCCTCCACCAGCTCCTCAGCGCCTGCTGCAGTTTGCCGTGTTCTTCCTGGCCAAGAAAACCCTTCTGCAGCATTTGCTGGTCAACCCATGCCTGCGACGCGAGCATGCGTCGCAGCAGCGACTCCTTGCTCATTTCCAGGCTGAATACCGCCACAATCGAGTTTGATTGATCGCCGCATTCTGCGCGATGTTGATCGCAAGCGCCGTCTTGCCCATCGAAGGCCGTGCGGCAATGATGATCAGCTCGCCCTTCTGCAGTCCGCTCGTCAGCCGATCCAGATACTGTGAAGTCCGTTGCCAGCCCCGTAACCTCGCGGCTCTGTTTGTAGAGGTTGTCGATGCTGCCAAACGAGTTGCGCGACAATCTTGTCGATCCCTTGAAGCCCATGCGTCACTCCCTTCTCGCTCACCTCGAGCAGCTGTCGTCTCGGCCACGTCAAGCACTCCGATCGCCGTCTCGCTCTGGTCCGCCGCCCGCGCAATCGCCGACGAGCAGATCGCCATCAGCTTCCGCAGCAGGCTCTTGTCCTTGACGATCCGGATGTACTCTTCGATCACCGGACGCAGCGGCAGTCCTTCAGTCAGCGACGCCAGGTACGCCACCCCGCCAACCGTCTCAATCTCCTTGTAACGCGCCAGCTCATTCGCCAGCGTCACAATATCCACCGCCCGCTGCGAGTTCATCAGCTCGCTCATGCGCATGAAGATGCGCCGATGCGAGTCCAGCGAAAAATCGTCCGCTTCGAGCTTTTCCGCCGCTTCGGAGTGAGCAGAGTTATCCAGCAGAATCGCGCCCAGAATCGTGCGCTCGGCGTCGATATTCGCCGGCAGCCCAGAATCAAGGCTCAAATTGGGGATGGTAGCCATTCTTCGAGTGTAGGGCGTTTCCGGCTGCCCGCAGCCTTGTGAATTGCCGCGGCCCTTTGTGGAGAATCCGGCCCGCTACCGGCGCCTCCGCTTCAGCTCGGCCGCCAGCGCAGCACCGGCTTACGCGCCGCCTGCACCTCATCCAACCGCGAAACCCGCGTCGAGTGCGGAGCAGTCTTCACCACTTCCGGCGTCTCTTCCACCTCGCGCGCAATCGAGCGCATCGCGTCGATAAACAGGTCCAGTTCTTCCAGCGACTCACTCTCTGTCGGCTCGATCATCAGCGCCCCATGCACAATCAGCGGAAAGCTCACCGTATATGGATGAAATCCGTAGTCGATCAGCCGCTTGGCAATGTCGCCCGTCTTCACACCCTTCGCCGCTTGCCGCTTATCGCTGAAGACCACTTCATGCATCGACGGCGTCTTGTACGGCAGCTCATACAGGTCCTCAAGCTTCTTGCGAATGTAGTTCGCATTCAGCACCGCGTCTTCCGTCGTCTGCCGGAGCCCGTCAGGCCCGTTCGCAAGAATGTACGCAAGCGCGCGGATGAACATCCCCGTGTTGCCGTAGAACGCGCGCACCCTGCCCACCGACCGCGGGCGATCATATTCCCAATGCTTTGCGCCGTCTTTCGTCACCAACACCGGCGTCGGCAAAAACGGTTCGAGAAATTTCTTGCATGCCACCGGCCCGGACCCCGGCCCACCGCCACCATGCGGCGTCGAGAAGGTCTTGTGCAAGTTCAGGTGCATCACGTCTACGCCGAAATCGCCCGGCCGCACCTTGCCCACCAGCGCATTCATATTCGCGCCGTCCATATAGAGCAGCGCGCCCTTCGCGTGCAGAATATCCGCGATCCTGTGAATCTCGTTCTCAAAAACGCCCAGCGTCGAAGGATTGGTCAGCATCAGCGCCGCCGTGTCCTCATCCACCTGCCGCGCCAGCGCCTCAAGGTCGATGCCGCCATCGGCATTCGACTTCAGATTCTCCACCTGGTAGCCGCAGATCGCAGCCGTCGCCGGATTCGTGCCATGCGCTGAGTCGGGAATCAGCACCTTGCGCCGCGCATTGCCCTGCGACTCATGCCATGCCCTGATCAGCAGGATTCCTGTGAACTCCCCATGCGCGCCCGCCGCCGGCTGCAGCGTAATCGACTCCATGCCGGTAATCTCCATCAGGCACTTCTGCAGCAGGTCGATCACTTCCAGCGCGCCCTGCGCCAGCGCTTCGGGCCTGTAGGGATGCGCCTCCGCAAGCCCCTCGATGCGCGCCACAAACTCATTCACGCGCGGGTTGTATTTCATCGTGCACGAGCCCAGCGGATACATCCCCAGGTCAATCGCATAGTTCCACGTCGACAACCGCGTGAAGTGCCGAATGATCTCAATCTCGCTCAGCTCCGGCAGACCGGCAGCTTCCTTCCGGTGAGCGTCCCCAAGCAATTCTGTCGGATTAACAGCAGGCACATCGAGCGGCGCCAGCTTGTAGGCCTTCTTGCCCGGCGCGGACTTCTCAAAAACCAGCCCTTCATTCTGCGTCTGGTGCGGCCTCACCTTGCCCAATGTGCGTGGACCGGAACTTTCCATCGTCGCCATTTACGCCTCCACCAGCCGCGCCGCCAGCGCCTTCGCCGCCGCATCAATCGTTGCGCGTGGCATCACTTCCGTCGCGCACCACAGCGTCGCGTTCTTCAGCTCGGGATACCACCGGCTCAACTCCACGCCGCCCACAATCTTCTCGTCAAGCAGCCGCTTGCTCCATGCTGCCGGAGCTTCCTCTGTCTTAAGCACAAACTCATGGAAGCGCGGCGCGCCGCTGAACAGCAGCTTTGCTCCCGTCACCCCACCAAGCGTCTTCGCGGCGTAGTCAGCCTTCGCCAAATTGTGCTCCGCCAGTTCGCGAATCCCTTCCTTCCCATACACAGTCAGAAAGATCGTCGCCATCAACGCTACCAGCGCCTGATTGGTGCAGATATTCGAGGTCGCTTTCTCGCGCCGAATATGCTGCTCGCGCGTCGACAATGTCAGCACAAATCCGCGATTCCCGTTGCCGTCTACCGTCTGCCCCGCCAGTCGTCCCGGCATCTGCCGCAGATACTGCTCCTTCGCCGCAATCACACCGCAGAAGGGGCCGCCATAACTCAGCGCCACACCAAACGACTGCGCCTCCATGCTCACAATGTCCGCTTCCACCGGCGGCCGCACCACACCCAGGCTCACTGCCTCGGCAATCGACGCCGCCAGCAACGCGCCTTTCCGGTGCGCAATCTCCGCAATCGCCGGAATATCCTCGACCACGCCGAAGAAGTTCGGGCTCTGCACCAGCACCACGGCTGTCTCGTCTGTCACCGCCGCTTCCAGCGCCTTCAGATCCACGCGACCCGTCTCAGCGTCATAACCCACCAGCGCCGTCGGCAGATCGCGATAGCGCAGATACGTGTGCAGCACCTCGCGATACTCCGGATGCACCGTCGCAGCCACCACCGCTTTCTGCCTGCCCGTCACGCGCATCGCCATCAACACGGCCTCAGCAGCGCCCGTCGAGCCGTCATACATACTCGCGTTGGCCACGTCCATGCCGGTCAACTCGGCAATCATCGTTTGAAACTCGAAGATCGCCTGCAGCGTTCCCTGCGTAATCTCCGCCTGGTACGGCGTATAGCTCGTCAGAAACTCGCCACGCTGAACCAGCGAGTCGATAATCACTGGGCGGTAATGGCGATAGGCTCCCGCGCCCAGAAAACTCGCATAGTCCGTCGCATTCTGCTGTGCGGCTCCGCGAAAGTAGTTCACAATTTCGCTCTCGCCCATCTGCGCCGGAACATTCAGATCGCGTGTCAGCCGGTACTCAGCGGGAATTACCGCAAAGAGATCGTCAATCGCGCGAGCGCCAATGGCAGCCAGCATCTGCTCGCGCTCCGCAGGAGATTTAGGTAGATAACGCATAGCTATTTCGAGGAGTCCTTTTGATTGGGCCGTTGCGCCTAGCTGCCGGTTTCTTCGGAGACAAACTTCTCATACGCCGCCGCGTCCAGCAGCTTGTCATACTCCGCCGCATCCGAGAGCTCCACCTTGATGATCCATGCCTCATGCGCAGCGGCGTTGATCTTGTCCGGCTCGTGTCTTCAGCGTCTCGTTCACTCTCCGTCACCGTGCCGCTCACCGGCGAATAAAATCGCTCACCGCCTTCACGCTCTCCACCGATCCGAACGTCGCGTTGCCCGTTACCGAGTCGCCCACCTTGGGCATGTCGACGTAGACAATGTCGCCGAGCGAGTTCTGCGCATAGTCCGTAATGCCAATCGTGCCGATCCCACCGTCCAGCGACATCCATTCATGTTCCTTGGTATAACGGTAGTTCGCGGGATACGCCATCGATCATCTCCTGCTGAAGATAACGAAATCCAGTGTACGGCCTGCCCCCAGACCGCCCGTTTGAGGAAAAGCCCGCTGCTCAGCCGAGCAACGAACCGGTCTGCCGCACCGCAGGTGCCTCTTGTTCGGCCCAAACGCCGGATACGGCTCCAGCCCCACCACCACCTGCACTTCCAGCAGCCCGGCCTTGTAGATCGGCAGGCTTTCAATCGCCTCCCGCACCTCGGCCTCGCTCGCCGCCTCCCACAGCAGCACCGCGCCCGGCACATCCGCGCGCCTCCACACCTGCCGCAGCAGTCCGCTGGCGTAGAGCTCCTTCACTCGCGCAGCCTCGCCGCCGGTCAGCTCCGGCGTAAACGCCTCAGGCGGGAAACGCATCCGTACGCCGCCGCGACATCGAAAGAAATTGCATACGCCTATTCTAAGGCGCGCTCTCCGCGATCGAAACCATGCAGCCAGCCCCGCCCATCGCGTTCCCGCTTATCAGTTACACTGATCTGCATTCCACCGGCATTGGATCTGGGCGAGGCCCGAGGTACAAACCTGTGCAGCTCTTCGCACGCCGCCACCGGCAACGGGCCATCATTTCCCTTCTTGTCTCGTTGTTCCTCATGGCCAGCTTCGCCTCCGCGCAGCCCGTCGATGCGACTCGCTGGCGTTCCGGCCTCGTGAATCTGGATGAAGGCTGGCTGCAGCAGGCCGGCGACAATCTCGCATGGGCGCAGCCGGGCTTTGACGACAGCGGTTGGCAGAAGATCGACATGGATTCCATGGGCGCATCCTCCCCCGGCTGGACCTGGTATCGCATTCACGTAAATCTTCTTCCCGGCCATGACCACATGCACCTGCTAATCGCAGCCGGCGACGGAACCTACGAGATCTATCTCAACGGAAACAAGGCGGACGGCGCCGCGCTCCAGCCATCCTGGTTGGTTACACGGCCGGTTGAGCAGGTCTTCATTGTGGACGACCGCGACACCGACCTGGTCATCGCGATCAGAACCCACATCCCCAACGACTACGCCATCTGGCATCTCCCGACCTTCCTCACGGCCGATATCGGCTCGCCCGGAGCAATCGAAAACAAACGCGCGGCCATGGAGGCTCTTCGCCTTTACGCGGCGATTCCAACAATTGCCATCAATCTTCTTCTGATCCTTGCCGCACTCGGTGCTTTTGCGCTCTTCCGCAGCCAGCCCGGGCATCGCGAGTACATGGGTCTCGGGCTATACCTGCTTACTCTCGGCCTCTCCAACGGCATTCTCTATGCCTCGGGCGCCGGAGTGGTGCCCCTCGCCTTGAACGACCACTTCGCCGATCCCCTGATCTACGTCTACACAATCCTGCAGATCGAGTTCACATTCAGCTTTGCCTCCAAACGCGTAGGCCGCGCCTGGCGCGCGTACCAAGCCCTGCTCATCGCAGGAATCTTCCTGAATCCGCTCGGATTCCTGGGCGCATGGTGGTCCGATCGCTATGTGATTGTCGAAGCCATCATCATCCTTCCCGCCGCATTGCTCCTGCCGGTTTTGCTCCTCGTGTGGAGGCGCAAAGGAAATCGCGAAGTTGGTTGGCTCATTCTGCCCAGCCTGCTCCCCGCGGCGACCACCGCGGCGTTCTCCGCCGGATCGGCATCCATCTTTACCGGCTGGGGAAAGCTCGATTTCCTCGCCAACCCCATTCCCGTTGGCCCCGTCTCGCTCCAGCTCTCTGACATCGGCAGCTTCCTGTTTGTTCTGGCAATCGCCGTCGTCATGTTCCTGCGCTTCACGCGCATCAGCCGCGAGCAAACACGCGTAGCCTCTGAACTTGAGGCCGCGCGCGAAATCCAGCAGCGGCTGGTCCCGGCCAACCTTCCCCCACTCGGTGCTTACACCATCGAGGCCGCTTACTTTCCTGCCCTCGAGGTGGGCGGCGACTTCTACCAGATCTTTCCGCAGCACAATGGAGCTCACCTGATCGTCATCGGCGATGTCAGCGGAAAAGGACTCAAAGCCGCCATGACCGGAACCCTCGCGCTCGGCGCACTGCGCACGCTGGCCAGCCAGGGACTCGGCCCGGCTGCCGTGCTGACCGGCCTGAATCAGCAGCTCGCGGGCGCCGTGGATGGAGGATTCATCACCTGCCTGTGCATCCTGATCACCGCCGAAGGCCAGATCACCGTTGCCAATGCGGGCCATCTCTCCCCATATCGCAATGGTGAGGAGATCGATCTCCCTCCTGATCTGCCGCTCGGGATCTCTTCATCCGAGACTTACCGGGAACGCAGATTCCAGCTCAACCCGGGCGACCGGATAACCTTGCTCTCCGACGGTGTTCTCGAAGCCCGTGATTCGAAAGGCCAGCTGTTTGGATTTGAGCGGACCCGCGCAGTCAGCAATGAGTCTGCCGCAGGCATCGCCCAGGCGGCACGCAATTTCGGCCAGGAAGACGACATTACGGTGCTCACCCTGGCCCGCGTTCAATCCGCGCCTCAAGGCAACATGCCGATGCAGATGACCGCTGCGGTGCAATGATGCGATCCGCGCTTCACCCGGATTCTTCACCCAAATTCTTCGCCCGGATCAGGCCGTTTGCGTCTTCAGGTCCGCCGTGATCTTCCTGTAATCGATCAGCATCTTCACTCGCCAGCAGATGATCATGCCAAACGCGAGAATGAAGAAGATGCCCGCCGTCTGTTTCGCGGTCAGAATCGTGTCGAAGTAGCCGCGCGCAAAAAACCGCAGCGCCGCCAACACCAGGATCACCACCAGAAAGGCACTCGACCGCTTCATCATCACCACGTCGCCGCGCCGTTCAAGCCGCGTCGTCAGCAGCAGCGGCCACGCCAGCGCAATTGCGCCGATCAGGAATGCCTCGCCCGCCCACGCCCAGGGGACTCGAAACCCCGGCACGACGAACATCGAAAACCCCGTCGCCATCCCCAGCGGCGGAATCACGATCTTCTTGAGCGAAACCGCGCACTTCGCTTCGCGCAGCCGCCATATCGTCACCGCAACCAGACCGGCAGCAGAAATCAGGAGCGTCGAGAGAGGAGGCAACGCGATCACATCCCTATTTTACGAGATTCTTCGCTGCGCTTCCCGCAGTTCCAGAAGTGCCTCAACAGCCTCAGCCCGAACCGCCTCCGGCAGCAGCGGATTCCGCTGAAGGTCGGTCAATCCCATGCGGTCGACCTCAATATCCTTGAGATATTTGGCAATTCGTTCCGCTCCGGCGTTCTCCATTAGGAGTCGAAGCACGCCATTGATGTAGTTGTCATACTCGTCGGCGGCCCCCGGCGTATCGCGAACTCCAATCGGGTCCCACTTCGACATGAATACTTGACGCACTTCCGCGCGCGCTGCTTCCCAAGTCTTCTTGTCGAAATCTTTGGAGCGATTGCTCGATGAGAACCACACTATTGCCCCCTCTTCTGGTCCCTCAGCCCCAAGTCCCTCAGTTCCTAGTCCCTCAGTCCCTACGTCCCTCAGTCCCTAGTTCTTAAAAAACTCCCCGTGCCCGCCGTTCGCCCACGGATCATAATGCGCCGCAAACTCCGCCCGGCTCTTCACCGAGGGGTGGCTGTACTCCCAGAACTCCACGAAGGCGCTCGGGTTCGGATCCTCAAGCCATGCCTCGCCCAGCGCGTTAAAGCCCACAATAGCCGTCTTCTGCGGATCGGGCACCAGTCCGTGAATTGCCTCCTGCCCGTAGACATCTGCCTGGTGCTCAAAGTGCCGGCTGATCGCATTGTCCCCGGCTCGGTCAAAAAGCTCGCCACTGAAATCGCGAACAGCAGCACCACAAATCCCGCCCGGTCCGCCAGCGGCTCCGTCGCATCAGGCCCCAGCGCGTTCCAAACCGGAGGACCAGCCAATCCGCAAATCGCGCGCACGCCCAGTAGACAAAGAACAGCGCACCGCAAACCGCGTCAGCATCTTCGGAATGTGGTTGAGCACGTAGTGCCCGCTCTCATGGCCAAAGACGTACATCACCACGTCATCCGGCACGCGTCCCGCTGTTGTATCCCACACCACGATGCGCTTCGTCGCTCCCAGGCCGCTCACATACGCATTCAAACCATTCGTCTTCTCGCTGGCCTTCATCAGAAACATGCGATCCGGCGGAATATTCGTCCCCGTCCGCTGCGCCACCTCTTCCAGCTTCGCTACCAGCGCCGCATGGTTCTTGCTCAGCGGCTCATATTTGTTGAAGAGCGGTTCCAGCAGCGGCGAAACAAACACACCGAGCACCATCAGCGGCAGTGTCGCCACCCAGATGCCCAGCCAGTAGCGGCGCGGCCATCTGCGCACAATCCAGTGGAAGAGCAGCATCACCAGCGATCCCAGAATCACCGCCAGCGCCAGTGACTTGCCCTGATCGCCAAACCAGCTCGCCCAGCTCTGCACGCTGATGCCGTACTCCAACTAAGATGTGGCCAGTACATATCCAGCGGAATCTCGCCACCGTCAGAACAACAATCAGCGCAGCAAAAAACAGCAGCCCCTGCAACCAGCGTTTCTGCAACGCTCTTCGCCCACGCTTCCAGCCTCGCCGCAGCACCCGTCGCCAGTAGCAGCCACAGCACCGCCAGACCCCAGAACGCATCGACAATATGCAGGATGTTGCGGATCCTGTTCAGCGCGATCGCTTTGGCCAGCTTCTCCGGCGGCAATGATACACATCCTGCTGCGCAGTCTGTTGCGGTTGAGCCGCAGCGCTCGGCGTCACTGCAGGCGTCTGCGCTGCAACGTGCATCGCGCCCCCGGCAAGTGCTGCTATAAGGCAACCCGTCAGCAGAATCCCGCGCATGAATCTCACTGTGTCTTCTCCTTTTCCTTCGCCTGAGCCTTCCCCGTTCTGCGACAATCAAGGTGCCTCATGCTTTTTACCAGATCGCCGCATACTTATGCCAGCAAAATCTTCTTGCCGCCGCACTGCTCTCCCTCTTCCCGGCCCTCGTCACAGTCGCGGTCGCGTCGTTCCGCCCTCACCGGCCTTCGCTGCCGATGCAGCCAGCACCCCCGTCCTGTTGGACGCGATGACGACCGAGTTGCATCGCGCCTTCACCTCGCTCGGCAAGCCAGCCGGCAGCGCCGACGCACGAAAAGCAGCTGCCCCCGTACTTCCTCAGCTACTCCGTGCAGCGACGCCAACATCGTCGCCATCAGCGCACAATACGGCGCCTCGTCGACCAGCTCGGCGAATGCACGTCGCGTCGGCCGACGTGCAGGTGCGTCTCGGCGGCCCCGATCTCGACAACACCCATGGCGACCATCGCGGCTCCGCCGTCAACAGCATTCCGCTGCCGCTCGACCGACGATCGCGAAGCTCTCGCACGCACGCTCTGGCCGCCACCAACACAGGCTACGGCAACGCGCTCGACAACTACCTCCGCGTCAAAACCGAAGCCCAGGTTCGCGCCAAAGAAGAAGACACCTCGCCCGACTTCAGCAAAGAAGCCCCGCAGGTCGCCATCGGCAAACCCGCGCCTCCCGTCTCCATCAACCGCACCGCATGGGAAGCATCGCGTCCGCGCCGTCTCCCGCATCTTCCGCGAATATCCCGCACGTCTATCAGAACGCTCGTGCTGCTTCATCCGCGCAGAACGAGACCGACTACTTCGCCTCGTCCGAAGGCTCGCGCGTCATCACGCCCCACCAGTCAGCCCGCCTGGTCGTCCTCGCCGTAACCCGCGCCGACGACGGCATGGACCTCTTCCGCGCCCAGACCTTTGAAGCCGAAACCGCCGACGGCCTACCCGCGCAAGCCGAGCTCGAATCCGCCATGCGCGAACTCGGCAATAGTCTCGAAGCCCTGCGCAAGGCTCCTGTCACCGAGCCCTTCGACGGCCCGGCGATTCTCTCCGGCCGCGCCGCCGCCGTCTTCTTCCATGAAGTCCTCGGCCATCGCCTTGAAGGCCAGCGCCAGCGCGGCGACGAAGAAGGCCAGACCTTCACCAAGGAAGTCGGCAAGGACGTGCTGCCGACCTTTCTTTCCGTCGCCGACGACCCCACGCTGCACCGAGCTTGGAACAACACCTGGCTCAGCGGCAGCTACGACCTACGACGACGAAGGCCAGAAGGCGCGAGCGCGTCGATCTGATTCAGGACGGCGTGCTCAAAACCTTCCTCATGTCGCGCCTGCCCATCGCCAGCTTCTGCACCTCCAACGGCCACGGCCGCGCGCAAACCGGCCGCATGCCCACCGGCCGCCAGGGCAATCTGATCGTCACTTCGACCAAGACCGTGCCCGACGCCGAGCTGCGCAAGCAGCTCATCGAAGAGGCAAAAAAGCAGGGCAAGCCCTACGGCCTCTACTTTGAAGACATCTCTTCCGGCTTCGCCGTCACCAGCGCAGCTCGCCGCAGGCCTTCCAGGTCATTCCGCTGGTCGTGTGGCGCGTCTATGTCGATGGCCGCCCCGACGAGCTGGTGCGCGGCGTCAGCATCGTCGGCACGCCGCTCGCCGCGATGAAAAGATCCTCGCCACCGGCGACAAGAGCGAAGTCTTCAACGGCGAGTGCGGCGCCGAATCGGGCACCGTGCCCGTCAGCGCCGTCGCGCCCGCCATGCTGCTCAGCGAAATCGAAACCCAGCGCCAGCCGCAGGGCAACGCACGCCCGCCCATCCTGCCCATTCCCGGAGCGCGCAACCAAGGAGGCAAAGGAAGGCGACCAACTGAATCAGCATTAGCGGTCACTTCCGGATGCGCAAGGCTCAGCCTTGTCCGCGCCGACAGTTGCGGCTCGTCTCGGAGCTCCTTGGGCACGTCTGCAGCTCTCTTCGCTGCTCACTTCGCCGCGCACCAGCACACCCGCGCCGACGCCGAAAAAGATCCGGTCTTGAAAGCCATGCTCGACCGAGCTCGACCGCAGCATGAGCCAGCTCCAGTTGCCCGGCTTCGAAAAGCCCTTCTTCATCCAGTACCGCATCGAAGACGTCGACGATTTCCAAACCCAGGCCGACTTCGGCGCCAGCGAAGGCGCGCGGCCGCGTGCGGCAGCGCATCGCGCGCGTCACGGTGCGCGTCGGCGACTACAAGACCGACAGCTCCGGCGGCCGCGGCGACGGCGCGTCGAACTCGCCGCCCTCGACGACGATCCCATCGCGCTTGCGCTCCGCGCTCTGGCAGGCCACCGATCAGGCCTACAAAAATGCGCTCTCCGCCTACGCGCAAAAGCAGGCCGAGCTCAAACAGGTGCAGACCCCGCCGCAGGCCGACGACTTCAGCCAGCGAAAAGCCCATCGTGTCCCTCGCCGCATCCCGTCGCCCTCAACGTAGACGAGAGCGCATGGACCGCGCGCGTCGCGCGGCCAGCGGCCTCTATCGCACCGATCCCCCAGTCAGCACGACCCAGCACGACGTGGAGTACGCCGAGGCCAGCTTTCCGCGCCCACGCCACCACCACCTGGCTCGTCAACAGCGAAGGCACCATCGTCCGCAAATCGGGGCGCAGTACGAGGAAGGCTTCGCCGCGGGCACGCAAGCCGCCGACGGCATGCGCATCGATCGCTCCTACTCACCGACGGGCAGTCAATCGCCGATCTCGATTCCGAAGCCATATTCAACAAACACGCCATCGCACTGATCGCCTCGCTCGCCGATCTGCGCAAGGCGCCGCTGGTCGAAGAGGAATATCACGGCCCGTCTGCTCCTCAGCGCCGACGCCGCCGCCGACACGTTGCGCCGCTGCTCGGCGCAGGCGTGTTCGCCACTCGCCCCGCCTCGGCACCGAGGCGCGCACCAACGGTGCATTTCGCCTCCAGTTATCACGCGCGCGTTTTGCCCGATTTCACGACGTCATCGACGATCCCAGCCTCAAAACCTTCAACGGCAAAGGCCTCGTCGGCGCTTACGATGTCGACGACGAAGGCGTCCCTGCCCAATCCGTCAATCTCATCGATGCCGGCAGCCTCGATAATTACCTCATCGGCCGCATGCCCGTACGCGACTTCCCCCAATCCAACGGCCATGGCCGCGCCGCCACCGCAGGAGTTCCCCATCCTGCCATCGGCGTTCTCAAAATTACCGCCACCGGCGGCCTCTCCGACCGAGAGCTGGACAAAAAACTCCTCGACCTCGCCAAGGACCGCGGCCTCAAATCTGTCTATTATGTCCACACATTGGGTGGCCCGCTCGCGCCGCGCCTTCTCTATCGCATCAACGCTGACGGCTCACGCGAGCTGGTTCGCGGAGCGCGTCTCGCCGATCTCGACCTCCGCGCAATCCGCTCCGGCATCGACGCCACAGGCAAAGACCTCTGGGTCGCCAACTACGGCGGCGAAATTCCTGAAACCGTTCTCGCCCCGGCAATCCTGCTCGACGAAATCACCATCCGCCGCGCCAACGAGAAGAACGACAAGCTGCCCTTCTACCCGCCACCGGAGTAGAAGCATTTAGCTCTTTCGTAGCTAGCAGCTAGTAGCTAGAAGCTAGGAGCTGCTCTTCGCCTTCCACCCGCCCACAATCGCGCCCATCAGCACCATGCCCACCAGCCAGAAGCCGGCGTTAACGGCGTACAGGCTCAGCGGCCGCACCTCAAAGATGTACTCCGTCGCCCATGTCGTCGCCACAAAACACAGCCACACCATGAATCCGGCCGTGATCCCGCGGATCACCGTCTGCGGTCCTGTAAGCTGAATCACCCACGAAAGCCCTGCGGCAATCACCATGGCCGCCAGCATCGCTGTCGCATACTGCAGCGCCCGGTTGGGGCTGTTCGCTCTCAACCATTCGTCCGTTCGGCCAATGCCATTCAGCCACGTCGTGTAAAAAGACGAATACCAACCCGCCTCAAGCAGAAAATTCGCAATCCCCGCAATCAGAATTGCCAGATAGTTGTGCCTTACCCGCCGTACCGGGAGCCCCGAAGCTTCACTGGCCATCGCAACCCCTCCTTACCGCAATCAGCACGCTACCCCACTGCCGCTGTCACACGCAAGATCAAATCATGCAGTTAGAATCCAAGCCATCTCGAAAGGAGAGTGGTCATGCTCCAGCGAATTGCCGATGGGCGCACCGATCTGGTCTTCGAATTCACCGCAGCCGGAGGCGCCGTGACTGCCACCGCCTCAGATGGCGCTACCCTCATCCAGCACTGCGCCTACTATGGCGATGTCTCCGCAATCCGTCATCTGCTTGCCCACGGCGAATCCCTGCAATCGTTGGGCGATGACATGGGCTTGAACGGTGCCGCATTCCACGACCACTGGCGTCTCTGCCAGTTCCTCCTCGAGCAGGGCGCCGACGCAAATTTCGCCGATGCCGGCACGGGCGAGACGCCCCTACACTCAGCTCTCTCTTCCACACGCGCCGCGCAGCGCTGGGTAGTCCGCGTGCTGCTCGACTACGGAGCCGACCCCAATCGCGCCACCAAGCCCATGATGGAAACCGGCGCATTCATGCGCGACGTCCGCACTTGCGGAGAGACGCCTCTTCATCGCGCCGCCTCATTCGCCGACGAAGAAACAATCCAGCTTCTTCTCGATGCCGGCGCCAAAATCGACGCGAAGGATATGAACGGCGACACGCCCCTCAGCTGGGCAAGCTGGCACCTGCGGCCCGACACAATTCTAAGAAAACTCTGCTATGGTCCGTACTCGATTCGCGCCGGCAGGCTCTCCATGGACGCATACCTGCTCGGCTCGCCACACGAACACACTCACTGAAGTGGAATCCTGTACACCGTCAGCGAATATGGCTTCAGCTCCACCGGAATCGTGCTCGCGCTCACCGCCAGCGTCGACATCTCCGGCGCCACAGCCTTCGGATGTTCGAAGCTGTTCTCTGCATTCAAATCCGCGTTGGCCAACATCGTCACTTTCGCCGTCCCCTTCACCGGACCGCCATCCACACGAATCTCCGCCCGCCGCGCGTTGGCCGAATAGTTCACAGTCTTCACAATCACCTCATGCGTCCGCTCATCGAGCGACGCGCTCGTGTACAGTCCATCCGCAGCCGCCGGAGTCACCGGCACAATCCGCGTGCCAACGTATTGTTCGCGAAACACTTTCTGCACGTAATAATCCGGCGTTCCATACGAGCGCAGATTATCGAACCAGATCGCATCCGGCTTCCACTGCCACGCATCCACATTCGCCATCAGCGGAGCATACGACGCCATCTGCACCACAATGTCGCCGTTGCGCTCCAGCCCCGTCATAAACGCGGCCTCAGCAATCGCACGCCTTCCAGTTGTTCTTGTTCTCCGCGCTCGTCGTCCCCGCCGTCTGCGCCGCATACTCGCCCGCAAACACCTTCGGACCCGAACGATCGTAGTTGTCATAGCGGTTCGAGTTCTTCAAAAACCACTCCGGGCTCATGTAGTAGTGCTCGTCCACAATATCGGCCTTAAGCTCGCGCCAGGTCGCCCACATCGAGTCAAACGGCTCACCCGCCGGCGCCGGCCCCGCCGCCGCCACCAGCTTGATCTCCGGATGCTTCGCCTTCAACGCCGCCGCAAACGGTCTTGTAGCGCTCGACGTAGCGCGGCCCCCACTGCTCGTTGCCCACGCCAATCATCTCCAGATGGAACGGCGCCGGATGCCCCATCTGCGCGCGCAGCTTGCCCCACGGCGACGTCACCGGCCCATTCGCAAACTCGATCAGGTCCAGCGCGTCGCTGAATATACTCGTGCAGTTCATCCAGCTTCGCCGTCTCGCTCGAGTTGAACTGGCACGCCATCCCGCAATTCAAAATCGGCAGTGGCCGCGCGCCAATATCCTCGGCAAGCTGGAAATACTCATAAAATCCAAGCCCAAACGACTGAAAATAATCCGGCGCCGGTCTGTAATCGAACTCGTCGTTCCAGCGATTGATGATCGTCTTCCGCTCCGCAATGTCGCCCACCGTCGTCTTCCACCGGTACCGCGATTCACCAGCCGCCTTCCCTCTACAATGCACCCGCCCGGGAAGCGAAGAAATCCCGGATGCATCTCATACAGCAGTTGCACCAGGTCCTTTCGCAACCCATTCGGCCGCCCCGCCCACGTGTCCATGGGATACAGAGACACCATATCCAGATCGACCGATCCGGAATCGCTCACCGACAGCGTCAGCCGCGCCTGGTCTGACGTCCCCGTAGCGCGAATCACCGCCTCATATTTCTTCCATTCCGGCCCAAAGCCTTCCAGCGTCGCGCTGCCCAGTTCCCTCCCCTTCGCGTCCGTCAGCACCGCGTGAATCGACTTTGGCCCTTGTGTCCGCACATAGGCCGAGAAGCGATACTCCTCCCCGCTCTCAATCCCCATCCCGCGAAAACCCGTGTTGTAGAACGAGTATCCCGGCGCCGTCGCCTTCGCCCGCAGATAGTGCGGATTGCTCGCATTCAGTGGATCTTCCGTCCGGATATTCAGTTCGCCCTTCGGCGTATCCAACCCCTTCGCGCTGAACCCCATCACCTCGTGCCACGCTGCCAGCGGCTCCGTGAACTCAAACGAGCGGTTCTTCACCAGTTCGGGATAGAGCCCCCCATCGGCGCCGAAGTTAATGTCTTCGAAAAAAATGCCGAACATCTGCGGCGACAACGCCGCACCCGGATGCGCCACATCGGCCTGAATCACCGCAACATTTTGTTGGCTCACCAGCATCGCCGGCGCAAGAAGAAACGCAGAGAGAAGACAGCAGATTTTCGATGTCATAGGCTCGCGCGTAAGTCTAGCATTCAAGGACTGAACATCCACAATTGAGGCGTGTCGGTTAAGCCTACTCATGGTGTGGGCAGCTGAAATCGAGTTCCCCAGCTTCCAAGGTCGCTGACCGAACGTCCAGAACGCGTCAATTACCCCAACTCTGAAATACTGCCCCATGCGCCCAAGATGTGCCGTGTTGTTGATCGCCTTTGAAAGGCATCTGTGTATGTTCACGATTTACATCGACGATAGCGGGACTTCTCCCGAGCACAGGATGGCAGTCGCTGCGGGAATTGTCATCCCCGCTACGCGAATTCGGAAATTTGACTCGGAATGGAGGAGGTTTTTGCAGGACGAGAGAATCCCGGAGTTCCACGCTTCTGAGTGCCTGGCGCGAAATCAGCACTCGCCGTTTTCAGCATGGGACGATGAGAGAGTGCGGCGCGTGTTCGCGCGGGTCCGTCAGTTGACCATTCGTTTTTCCATTAGAGGATTCTGCATCGGAATTCACAAACTCGACTATGACGAGGTGCTTACCGCCGACATGAAAGCGGCCGTTGGAAATTCGCACTACACTTGGGCGCTATCGAGTCTCATAGGGCTTGCAGACGATCTCTCAAGACAGCAGGGCGCGCCGATGACCTACGTCTTCGATAACGCGGGAAAAGCGATCAAACGTGAGGTAACCGACGCTCTCGAATTCATGGAATCAATGGAGCAAGGACGATATGCCGGGTGCTGGATATTTGGCAAGAGGAGCGAAACTCCAGCCCTTCAGGCCGTCGATCTCTTCGCGTGGACGTGCTTTCAGCAATTCCGACGTTCTCGGTTCGGCAACCCGATCCCCGATCTTGTGTACGAGACTGACCTAGGCTATGAACAGGGACGAAGAGGAACATGGAGAACAGTTCAATCGCTCAACCGAGAGGGAATCGAGAAATGGGTTTCTGAGAATCGCGACAATCCGCGAACAAAGGAAATCATTGCATTCAAAGAAAGACTCAGAGAATCTCAGAAACCTAAGCGCAAAGGGAAGCTAATACCACCTCCGAACTCTACGGGAAATAACTGATTGTTCCCTGCCCTGTCACAATCCCCATAGTTTCTCCTTCTCTTGGTCCAATACGTTACTGCCGATCGCGCGTCCCAGCCAAACACCTGCTCGCCGGAATCACCGCCGCTCAATCCAGCCTCGTCAGATACGCATCCCCCTCTGCAGGATGCAGGTGATTCGCAATCTCCTCGGCCTCTTCGCGGTTGTCGCCTTCCGGCCTGATCCTCACCCAGTAGCTCGCCTCGCCCGGAAACTCAATCACCCGCGCCTCGGGATACTTCTTCAGCAACTCGTCTTTCAGTTTCTCTGCGCGGCGCTCGCTCGTGAACGCGCCAATCTGCACGCACCACCGCCCGCCCGTCTCAATCGGCTTCGGCGTCTGGTACACGTCGATCTGCACCGGCGCCGTACCCATGCGATACACGCCCGTCGCCTGCGCCGAGGCAACCGTCAGGTCGATAATCTTGTCGGGAACAAACGGTCCGCGATCGCTGATGCGCATCGCCGACTGCTGCCTTGTCTTCAGGTTCGTCACCACAATCAGCGATCCCATCGGCAGCGTCCGGTGCGCAGCCGTCAGCGCAGCGTCGCTGAACACCTGCCCATTCGCCGCCTTGCGTCCTTTATAAGGAGCGCGGTACCACGTCGCCAGTCCCTGCTCGCTGAAGATCGGCCTGTGCGTCAGCACAAAATCCAGATCATCCGCGCTCACCCCGCCCTCCGGAACCGCCGTCACCGCAATGCGACCCGCCGCCACGCTCGGCTGCGAGGGCGGCGTCGGCTGCGTCGGAAATCCCGGCTGCGTTGGCGCGCTCGGCTGATACACCGGTGGCGCCGTCTGCTGCGCAGGAGCATGCGCTGTCGTCTTATGGTGTCCGCAACCGGCCAGCAGCATCGCGCCCACGCCAGCCAGCGCGGCCACCTCCCGGTTCAGCTTTCGTATTGGCGCTTCGCCGCTCAGGGCCTCGGCCCTCGCTTCTGGTCCATCTTGTCTGCCAGATTGCGCAGCGTGTCCGACAACTTGCGCATCGCGTTGATCGACTCACCGCGTACCTGCGGCACCACCGCGTCATTCACATACGCAATCGCGTGGCGCAGTTCCATCTCAATCAGCTCAATCGCTTCGTCAATGCGCTGGCCCACGCTGCCCGGCCCGGGCGGAGGAGGAGGGGGATAAGAGCTCACAGCACGTCACCTCACATTCAGTCTCTAAAGCACTTGGACGCCGCGTCAATTCCACCTTGGCTGCGAATCGCACCGGATGTGCCGCCGTCGCCAACACTTTTTTCGATGCGCCGCGCGCTTTCATCAGGTGGCTTTCCCGTCAAAGTCAAAAATGACTTTTCCCGGACACGCTGCGTCTGAAACTATCGGTGGCGCAAGAGATGCAACAGGCGCAACCGCTCTGCGGTAAGGTCTCATAGCACTTTTCCGCCTCTATGGATCAACGGACACAGCAGGCCAGCCATCCGGCACACGGTCGCCGGTCGTCTTCTCTCCCCGCACTCCCTGCCCGGATCGCGTTCGCAATCCCCTGCCTGCTTCTCACCTTCGCAGTTGCCTTCACCGCGTCCGCATCTTCAGCCCAGACAACCTCTTCCGCACAGCTCCCCGACGCGCCCACACCCCAGGCATCTCTCACGCGACCCGTGCCTTCCACAGCCGGCTGCCCACCGCCGACCCCCGCTCCCGTCCCAAAACCAGGCACCCAAACGGGTGCCCAGCCAGATTCCCCGCCCCAGCTCGGCAACCCCGTTCCAGCCACACCAGCAACGCCTCTCGCCTGCGCACATCGCAACTGGGTCGAGCGCTTCTTCGACGGCCCGCACGATCATCCCCTTACGCCCCGCGATAAAGGCTGGCTCGCCGCCCGCAACGTAGCCGATCCCGTCAACGGCGCCACCATTCTCATCACATCCGGCATCGTCGTCGCCGCAAATCCGCAAAGCCCCTGGGGACCGGGTATGCCCGGCTTCGCGCGCAACGTTGGCGTCTCCTACGCGCAGGACATGACCGGCGAGTTCTTCGGCACCTTCCTCATTCCGTCCATCGTGCACCAGAACCCGCACTACCACCGCATGCCCCACGCCTCCATCAAGCGACGCATTCTCAATACTGTTATCCAGGTTGCTTGGGCCCGCAGCGACAGCGGCCACGGAATGCCCAACTACGCGGTCCTCGTCGGCTACGCCATTGAAGACGAGATCGGCAACCTCTACATTCCCGGACGCGAGACAGATCTTCCCTCCAGCGCCACCCGATACCTCTCAAACCTCGCCCTCGAGCCAACCAACAACCTCGTCTCCGAGTTCCTCCCCGACATCGCCCGCCGCGTCAACTTCCAGAACGTCGTCATCCAGCGCATCGTCAACGCCATCGCCCGCCCCGACAGCCCGTAATCCCGTAACTCATTTGATTCCAAGACATTCCGCCCTTTGGCCGGTCCCATTCACTGTCCCCACGCGACCATTCGCCGCCCCTCTTTCCCCATTCGCTGCACGCTCGTTGGATAGACGGGTACTTGCAGTTACCCTCGTGCTGAACCTTTGTGTCTCGGCCACCTCTCTACCCTGCGGCCTGAGACCGAGCCGGAAGCATCCTGCCGGCCACCATTTTCTAAGAGGAGCAGCGCAAACCATGTCCAAAGCAGTCAAATACGCCGAGAAAGCAGCAGTCTACGCGGCAAAAGGCGCCTGGGTGGTGTACGAGCGGCTGAATCGCATCAGCCCCAACCCTTCCTTCACCCCCAAATGGAGCGAAAAGCCCCTCCTCAAGAGCTATCAGAAAGAGAAGCCGCCCCTCGGCTGGCCACGCACCACTGACTCGCTCTGTCCCAAGTGCGTCCCCGAGATCCGCCAGCAGATCCTCGATGGCAAGCTGCCCCACGAAGTTCTGCTCAACGAAAAGGTCGGCGAAATCAAGGCGCAGATCATCGAGCGCGACGGCAAAATCCTCATGGTGAAGGATTGCCCCAAGCACGGCCACTTCGAAGACGTCATGTCCATCGACCCCGCCTTCTTCAAGCACCTTGAAGAGAGCTTCCCCGGCCGCGACATCCGCGCTCACGGCGAGGGCGACAAGAATCTGCACAACCACGGCACGTCGACCGTCACCCACGGCCGCGGCTCCGTGCTCACCATCGACCTCACCAACCGCTGCAACATGATGTGCGATCCCTGCTTCATGGACGCCAATCAGGTCGGCTTCGTCCACGAACTCACCTGGGACGAAATCAAGACCATGCTCGACAACGCCATCACCATCAAGCCTCGGCGTCAGATGAGCGTCCAGTTCTCCGGTGGCGAGCCCACGCTCTCGCCCTACTTCCTCGACGCGGTCGCCTACGCCCGCAAGGTGGGATACAACTCCGTACAGGCCGCTTCCAACGGCATCGAGTTCGCCAAGAGCAAGGAACTCTGCCGCGCCGCTTCCGAAGCCGGTCTCCGCTACGTTTATCTCCAGTTCGACGGCATCGGCAACGCTGCCAACTCGCACCGCAAGGTCGGCAACCTCTTCGACGTAAAGCTCCAGGCCATTAACAACCTCCACGAAGCCGGCGTCGAAATCGTGCCCGTCACGACAATCGTCAACGGCATCAACAACGAGCAGGTGGGCCGCATCATCGAGTTCGCACTCGACAACCCGAAGAAGATCAGCTTCCTCTCCTTCCAGCCCGTCAGCTTCACCGGCCGCGACGAAGAGATCACCGACGAGCGCCGCAACGCGCAGCGCTACACCCTCTCGCACATGGCGCACGACGTCAAAAAGCAGGTCGGCCTCGGCGAGCCCGCGCGCGACTGGTTCCCCATCTCCTTCATGAGCACCTTCTCTGACTGGGCCGATCTCATCCACGGGCCCAGCGCCGAGTGGGGCCAGCTCTCCTGCGGATGCCACCCCAACTGCGGCATCGGCATGGCCCTCATGATCGACAAGGAAACCAAGGAAGCCGCACCCGTCACCGCCTTCCTGCACATGGATCAGGTCGCCAAGGATCTCGCCAAGGTCAACGACGCCGCCCGCGGCAAGTTCCTTTCCGTCATCGGCTTCGCCCTATCGCTCCTGCGCAACTACGATCCCTTCCAGTCGCCCACCCACTTCAAGATCACCGACATGCTCAAGAAGATGGACAAGACCTTCAACGCCACCGGCAAGAACTACGGCAGCGTCAAGGGCGACCGCACGCTTGAAGACATCCAGAAGCGCCGCCAGGACCGCTGGAACTTCCTCTTCATCGCCGGCATGTGGTTCCAGGATCTGTTCAACTACGACTTCCGCCGCACCGAGCAGTGCATCATTCCCTACGCCACGCAGGAAGGCGAAATCAGCTTCTGCGCCTACAACACCGGCGTGGGCTGGCGCAACATCATCGAGAAGATGCACATGACGTCCACCCTCACCAAGTGGTACGAGGAGCACGGCCGTCACGAGATCTTCGCCGGCGGCAAGAAGGTCGGCATGAACAACGTTGGCCACGAGCTCGTGCTCAACATGGAGCACGTCAACGCCGAAGCCAACCACACCCTCGACAAGCTCGGCATCGCCAAGAACGCCCGCGAAGAAAAGATTCGCGCCCGCGACACCAAGCTCAAGTCACGATGCGGAAAACGCCAAGATGGCCAAGCTCTATCGCGAGCATGTCCTCGGCGAAAAGCCCGTCGAAGGCCTCGTAAGCCTCGACTCCATCCGCCCCGCCTCCAACAACGCGGCAAGCCCCATCAACCGCAACCGCCAGCAGGACACCGAACCCGTCGCCGGGGACTAAGGCATTGCATGCAGCAGACGCGCTTCGCGCAAAACTAAAGGCCGCCCGCAAGGGCGGCCTTTTTCGGCTTTATTCTTAGACAGCCCTCGTATAATCGCCGGGGAACCATGCTCAAAAGGTGGAACGCGGTAAGTTTAAGGGGAATACTGCCCAACGGCAGAACCAAGCCGCTCGTCATCGAGTGCATCGAAGTACCTGATAGCATTGTCACGGAGCCAGATGCCCCAGCGCCAACCCGCCGAGAGTTCGTTGTTAAAGCCATCGGAAACCCAGAAGTCGATAAGTCTTTGATAATAAAAGAACTGTTGGGGAATTTATTCGCAAGAAACTACGGTTTGAGAACCCCCGAGCCGGCGATTATTCAGATATCTGACGCGTTTGCGCGGGTAGCAAACCGTTACCTGAAAGGGCATGGTTTCAGCATTCAGCCCGGAATGGCAGCGGGCTGTGAATACTTCAGCGGAGGCTTTTCTGCTCCGGAGCCTGCGTTCCTCACAAAGGAGGAACTCGCAGCTCTCGCCTTGCTCTACGGATTCGATCTGGTAGCTCAAAATCCAGACAGGCTCCCAAACCGTCCGAATTGCGGAATGCAGGGCTCAACGCTAATGGCTTTCGATTTCGACCAGTGCTTCAGCTTCTTGTACCTGTTTATTCAACTCGGCCAACCCTGGGAGGTCTCGCGTCACGGTATCGCACCGAAGCATTTTGGTCATCTTCGCTTGAAGAACTCGTCCAACCCGATAGATTGGACTGAAAATGTTAACGCTGTTGTTTCGCTTCTAGATGGATTCGATGCCCTAACCTCATGGATTTCAGATGACTGGGTGGATAATGCTGAAAAAATTAAGACGCATCTAGGAGAAATCCGCGATCATTTAGGTGCATTCGAGATGGAGCTACAGGGGAGTCTTCGATGAATATGCGGCCATATGAGTACACAGTCATTAAGTATGTGCACGATCCGGTTGCGCATGAGTGCCTGAATATAGGTGTATTGGTGCTATCTGTGAACGATGACCGTGTCTTCTTCGACGGGAGATTTGAGCAGAGATACGGCCGACTTTCGGAGGCCTTTTCTGGTTTCAACGGTGAGAATTTTAGACGCTCCGTGAGCCGGCTGCAGAGGCAAGTAGACCGGTTATCCACTCACTTGCAGCAAACACAGTTGTTTACTGCCGAACCGCCAAGCCTTGGAGAACTCATCAAGGAGCTGATTCCAGATCCCGGAATGAGCTTTCGTAATGGCGAGGTGAATGGGGGCATCACCGACGACTCAGCAGAGGAACTTGGAAGACTATTTCACCGATTCATTAGCTCGCAGTACGAGCAGAAACAAGGGAGCAATAGAAGTGACGAGGTTGTATGGAATACATTCAAGAACCCCTTGAAGGCCCACCACGTTCTCGACAAGCTGGTCGAGAAAACATTCATCGCCGACGAGTTTGAGTACACCTTTAATCATGCTTTTAAGAATGGGAAATGGCACGTTCTTGAGTCCGCATCGTTTGACTACGTCGATGCAGAGAGCTTAAAGCGAAAGGCAACGAACTACCTCGGGATAGGGACAGCGCTAGCGCGCAACCCTGAGATAGGTAAGATGTACCTCCTACTAGGAAAGCCGTCCCGTGAAGCCTATCTGGAGAAATACGAACGCGCGAAGCGGTTTCTTTCCGAGAACCTCCAGATTGATCATGAACTTTTCGAAGAGGATGACGCGGAAGCGCTCGCATCAAGGGTTGCGCGGTTTAT
Organism: uncultured Acidobacteriaceae bacterium; assembly: GCA_963832465.1. GTDB lineage: Bacteria > Acidobacteriota > Terriglobia > Terriglobales > Acidobacteriaceae > Telmatobacter. Next base: position 126,227 of record CAWHUJ010000011.1, on the reverse strand, counting down.
GGAAGACCATCCGGAAGAATAGCTACACGGTTGCCTCACCCTTTCGCCCGTGTTGGAGAAGAGTGGGAAAGCGGGAATCTAAACGGACCCCTCCTTCGCCTACGCTCTCGCTCGTGGAGCACCGATGCCCGATGATCCGAACAAGCTGACCTGCGAAGCATTCCAGAACCAACTCTCCGAGTTGATCGGATCAGGCGCAGATGTCGAAAACCATCCTCACGCAGTGACGTGCGAACTCTGCTCTGCATTAATCCGAGATCTGATTCGCATCGCACACAACTTCGGTCCCCCTTCTAACCACGCGGGCACGGACGACTGGTCAGAGTCCACATAGGGAAGACCCGGAGAAATATGATGATTCCGCAATCCGAGAACAAACGGACACGTCAATGAACCCAAGCCAAGAGGAGGTCCAGGCAATCCGTAAGCGAGAAAGGATGCAGGCAATCCGGATTCGAGAAGGCCTGGAATCAATGAGGCCACACTTCGGCTGGACATTCGGGGTCGCCGCCTTCACGCTTCTTGGTTTTTCCATCCTGCATATCTACTCCAGGCTCCTTCGAGACGGCGCACTGTCTCGCCTGAGCAGGCCTGAAGTTTGGAGAACACTCACTGTATGTTGCGTGTTGCTTGGCGCAGGCCTTGTCTACGCCGTGGCTTGGTGGACGACTCGGAAAGTAAAACCCCCGCAGCGCGCGTGGGGAGTTGCCGCGAGTCTCTTGAGTCTGGCGTTTCCGCTGTACGTCGTGTTCGTTGCTCATAAGGCGATGAGACTTGCCGAGTGGGAGATCATGGCTTACGGCGCACTTGCACTTTTCATTTACGGTTGGCCGGACCGTTGGATATCGCAAGCCCTATCCGCTGAGAAGCGCCAAAAGGCGTCGCAATAATAGACAGGCTCTTGCTCACCCGCCTTGCGAAACAATCCCACCACCTGTGCCACAGTAGAAGTCGGCGAAACCGCTGTGACCGTCAATCGCAGTTTTGTTCGCAGGGGAAATCTCTGGTAGCGGGTCGGTCTGGATTCATCGGCTCGGAGATGCTGTCCCCTCTCACCTGTCCCAACATAAACATGGACTCATGGGTAGAGCCCGGATTGGCCAGATAAGGGGCCATCCGATCGCACGCGTGCGCTGATTCAGGCGATGACAGGGCCTCTTCATTCGAAGCGGAGGCCACGGTCGCATAGCATTGAGTGCAGATCGAATCATAAGTTCCATCGCGGTTGCGCCGATGTGCGAAGGTAGTTAGCCTATGCATTGTGAATGCCCTCCATTTCTGCCTTTTTTTGCAGGAGAAGTTGAGCCTACCGGGAGCGATTCGGCGCGTCTGTGCAATTTTGCTCACTCGTTTTGCACAGATTTTCCTCTGCGTCCAGAAACCGCGCCAAACCCATAAAAGACCCTGGATAAACGGAGTCTCTACGGCACTAGATGAGGGCGACAGCGGTAGGCCCGGGGCAGGTTGCCCCACCCTTTCGCCCTGTTTTGGCACAGGGTGGGAGAGCACGAACCTCATCCCGTTTGCGCAACAATCCCACCACCTGTGCCACAGTAGAAGTCGGCGAAACTGCAGGAGCCGGTCAATTTCAGATCGAGCGGGCGTAAGGCACCCCCTACCCCCCTCCCCTACCCCTCCCCGAGGCCCCACCCCCTACCCCCCTCTGCCAGAGTTCGCCGTGGTGTTGAGATACCCCCCCACCCCCCTATGAATATTTGCGGTTTTCCACCGAGAGCTTGCGAACAATTTCACTCGTGTATGAAGGCGGGACAGCACGAATTGCGCTAACCGCGCATTGCTATAATCCGGCCATGAAAAAAGCCATATTGCTTTCAGGGTCTTTTGCCTTGCTCATTGCCTGCGCAGCCTCAATCGCCACCGACGCTCAAACCAAAGAGCCCAAGAAGTTCTACAAATCCTATCGGCTCCTTCCGCAGCAGCGCCTCATCAGCAGAAACAGTGAGTTCCGCGACGTCTACATCCACTCCGAATTTCCCATTTCCGTTCGCGTGGGCGATTGCTCCAGCACCAGCACCGTCGACCAGCACTGCTATGGCAATCCCGCCGACGTTCTCGTAACTGATCAACGGAGAGGCCCCGCAACCAGGGATTCGCAGCAGAATCTCGTCGAGATCACATTTGTCGAGGACTAAGTGAACCGTCTACGCCATCTTTGCTTCCGTCTCATTCTCATCGCTCTCGGTTTCTGCTGCCTGCCTGCGGTTCATCTCCGCGCGCAGGCAGTTGACGACACGCCGAGCCTCGACTTCGTCTACGAAGAAGTTGTCACTCTAGGCGCATCCGTCCATCCCGGCGAAACGCCCTGGGGCGAGCGCAATATCGTTCCCATCACCGGGGGCACCTTCGCCGGCCCAAAGATCAAAGGCAAGATCCTGCCCGGCGGGTGGGACTGGCAGCTCGCATCGAAGTCAGGCTGCCATCGCATCGACGCCGACTACATGATCCAGACCGACGACGGCGTCATCATCAACGTCCATAACAAGGGAACCTACTGCACCCACACCGGAGAGAAGCAGCCGCGCCTCCTCACAACGCCCGTCTTCGAAGCGCCCATCGGAAAATACGATTGGCTCAACGACGGAGCCTACGTCGGCACTCTGCAGGGAACCACCGTCGACGGCAAGCCCGCCGTGCGCATTCGCTTCTACCGGGCTCGGTAGCCGCCAGGCAACAGAAGCCAGAGCAGTACTTTAGGCGCCCCTTTAGGCGCTCAGATCAGTTTCGGCATCTTAATTAAGCAGGCAGAAGCACACATACTGCCGCACACACTATGACAAATCACACTCCGCGAGTCATTGCCCTCAGGCGCTACATTTCCCTTCTGCGGCACGAAGAAACCCGTCTTCAGAGAACGAACGCGTCATCGACGCCGAGCGGCTTCCATCTGCGCACCGCCGGTCTGAAAATTGCCAACGCCGAAAAGGAGCTGAGGCGAGTCGAAGGCCGATAACGAAGGGCCGGTTGCGCCTCTGCTCGAAGCACCCGGCCTCTCGCCGCTATTCCTTGCTGCTCACCAACGAGAACATCGCTCCCTGCGGGTCCTGCCCGTTGATGATCCAGCCACCGCCGGGCACCTGCATCGGCCCGTTCAGAACCTTGCCGCCGCCCGCCTCGACACGCTTCACCGCCGCCTTGATCGAGTCGACGTTGAAATAGAAACCCCAGATTGAGACGGGGATATGCGGCGGCTTGGTCATCATTCCGCCGTCGCCCATCTGTTTACGGTCGCCCTCGTCGAAGATGCGATACGTGCCCATCGGCCCCATATCCATATCCGAAACCTTGGTCCAGCCGAAGAGCTTGTTGTAAAAGTCGAATTCGCCATCGAGATCGGTCGTGTAGAGCTCGTGCCAGCCAATCGTGCCGGGGGCGGGTGGTTCCGGCCGCTGCGGCGTCGGCATCTTCGGGTTGGGCGTGAAAACGACGATGGCCGCGCCCTGCGGATCAGACATGACCGCGAAGCGCAGCATCCCCGGCACGTCCGTTGCTGGCTTCCATAGCTTGCCGCCGGCTTCCACAATCTTTTCGACGTGTGCGTCGACGTCGTCCACCGCAATATAGCCGATCCAGCCCGAGTGACCGGTCATCTGCAGCATCCCGGCAATTCCAACGCCGCCGATGTTGAACGTGGTGTATACCTGACCGTCCCCTGAAGACATCTCCTGCGTCGTCCACCCCACCACATCGGAATAAAACTTGCCGGTGGCCCTGGGGTCGCTCGTCATGATCTCGTACCAGCCGAACTTTCCTTTTGGCGTAAACATCGTCAAATTCTCCTTATTGGCGGACGCATCCGGCTATCCAGCGCCCTGCTTTATTGGCAGCGTTGATCTCAACGCATTCCCGTGCCCGTGTCAACCTCGCGTGCCCACCCACCCTGTCACTTCTGCCAGTCGCCACCACCCCCGCCCGCGAAATACCATACACCTCCTCACGGGGACCCACCCCCACCCCACCCGCCTCGCTCAAGGAGTCGCATGTCTCTGTATTGGATCTACGATCTTCCTACCTGGCTCTTCGGTGCTCTCACGGTGACCGTCTTCGTAGCCTACGGTTTGGCCGGCCTCTATCTCCTTCGCGGCTGGGTGCAACGCATCGACAACGGACATCATGCCTACAACCACATCGTGGGCTTCTTCCTCGCTGGCGTTACCGTCTTATATGCGGTTTGCGCAGGCCTGCTGGCGATCGGCGCCTGGGCCACTTTCTCTGAAGTCCAGGCGAAAACCGACCATGAAGCGACTGCCCTGGGCGCTCTCTACCGCGATATCGGCGCGTACCCCGAACCTGCGCGCTCCATCCTGCAAAACGACCTGCGCACGTATGCTCGCGAAGTAATCGATGTGGGATGGCCGATGCAACGACGCGGAATCGTTCCCAATAACGCCAGCCCGGTGTTGAACCGCTTTCAGCAGCATTTCATGACTTTCGAGCCCCAGGACCAGCGACAGAACATCCTCGCCGCAGAAGCTTATCGATCTTTCAATGACCTCACCGAAAGCCGAAGAGCCAGGCTCAACAGCATCCAGGCTGAAATGCCCGGGCCTCTGTGGGCGTTGATGCTCCTCGGCGCTGCGATTTGCATTGCGAACACCTGGTTCCTTCACCCAGAGAGTTTCATCATGCACGTCTGGATGACGATCCTGTTTTCGGCCCTGTTGTCCCTGCTGATCTTCCTGATCGCGGTCATGGACAATCCGTATCGAGGAAGGATCGGCGTCTCGCCAGAGCCCCTCGAGCGCGTCTACCAGCAGATCATGTCGCCACCTTCAGCGCCGTAAAACGGTAGGCCTTGATACCCCGGGTCGTACCTAGAAGCAACGAGTCGTCCACCCCAAGCGGCCACCCCTTCTGATGACACCGGCAGAAATGCGCTGCCTCCTTCGCTAGATGGTGCTATGCTTGGCACCCTGCATTGTCAGGCAGCCCACAAGAAACCAAATCCGAGGAGACTAACGTTCATGAAAGTCCGCAACGGTTCCCTGGCTCCCGTCTGCGCCCTGCTTGCAGGGCTCACCCTGAGCTTCTCTGCCACCGCAACCCTGGCACAGCCTGAAGCCGGCGTGGTTCAAGACCCACCCCCCTACATTTTTCTCTCCAATGTGGAGCTCAAACCCGGCCTGGAAGCCCTCTACGCCAAGGCACAAGGCAAAGAGGTCCAGGCCATGCGCGCTGCCAAGGCCCCAAGTCACGCCATCGGGATGTGGTCCATCACCGGCGCCGACCGCGTACTCTACCTGAGCGGTTTCCCAAGCTTCGCTCAGGCGCAAAAGGACCACGAAGCCACATTCGCGATGAAGAGTCTGGCTGACACCCTCGAAGCCACCAATGCCGAGCAAGCTCCGCAGATTGCGGCCCAACACGACAGCATCTACTCGTTCGAAAAGGATCTGAGCTTCAACTCAAGCCTCGACATCTCGAAGATGCGCTTCATGCGGATCATCATCTTTCACATCCGCTCCGGCCATGACGATGATTTCCAGCGTCTCGCCAAGCAGTTCGTCAAAGCCTATCAATCGGCCATTCCCGAAGCGAATTGGGCCATGTTCCAAAAGCTCTATGGCGTGGCCAGCGATAACACCTACATCCTCGTCACGCCCATGGCGTCTCTTGACACGGTGGACGCAATGCGCGCAGGCAGCAAGAAATTCAAAGACGCCGTAGGTGAAGACCAGCTTCACATGCTCTTGAATGGCATGGATGCCGCCGTCGAATCCTCCGAGGCCGACCTCTTCGCATTCGATCCGCAGCTAAGCTACGTTCCCGATTCGTGGCTCAGCTCGTCGCCCGACTTCTGGGGTAAGAAGTAAGAAGCCTCCATCTACACTCACTAGAAGGCCCATCCCACAACGGATGGGCCTTCCTCTACGAAGCTGTTGTGAACTTCACGTAGCAACACATCCTAGCCGGCACTCGCCGCCGCATCCATCTTCTGCGGCTCGTTCGGATAATTAAAGAAGAGCTGATTCCCATCGAGATCATCCACTACCAGAAGCCGATAACCCCACTGACCCTCCTTCACCGCAACTCCCTTCGCTTCGAACTCCGCGCGCAGCGCATCCAGCGCGGCCACTTGCGCCTCCGGCTCGACGTTCAGTGAGATGAACATCAGTCCCTTGCCAACCTTCTCCGGCCACGTCTGGGCAAGGATGAGCGCACAACTCCCCCGGTCCACCTGTGCGACATAAGCCATGCCATCCTCGTCGTAGCGCCACGGGCTTGTGAAGCCGAGCCGCTCAACGTAGAAACGAAGCGATTCCTCGACGCTCTTGACGTGCAAAACGGGACGCGCAAACCATTCGGCCATAAGCTAAATATCCTCGCATTCAAGCCCCTGAATCGGCTATCTCCCGTGGAATGCCAACTTTACTTGCGCCCACCAGAATCTCCTCCATCGCCCGGTTGACCCGAACATCAACCCATCTAGGGGTGACAGTCCTCCTGCCCGGGCCAGACAATCACTCCTTAAGGTAGACTTTTCCTCGTCCGAGGTCATTTCATTGAATTACTTTAGCCGGTCACGACGGTTGCGGCTCTCCCATGCCGCAGCGCTTTTTATATCAATACTTGGTGGCGCTACAGTCGCATCTGCCCAGGCAACTCCGCCTTCACAACCGCCCCTCTACGGAGGCAATCCTCCCACCGCGGTCGGAGATCAGAATGGAGGCTCCGCCACCGGCGGCGTCTTTGCCCCGGTCCTCGACTCTGAGCAGCGCCCCATCACCGCTGGCGGCTTCGTCAAAGACGGCCCGGTCATCTTCAAGGACATCTCCGAGCAGGCCGGCCTCACCACCTGGAAGCACACGATGGGCACGCCCGCAGAAAGCCTACATCCTTGAGACCATCGGCTCCGGCGTCGCGCTGCTTGACTACGACAACGACGGCTGGCTCGACATCTATATCGTCAACGGCTCAACCTTCGATGCGGAATCCGGCAAGACCGAGCCGCCGCACGCTGCACTCTTTCATAACAATCATGACGGCACATTTACCAACGTTGCCGACAAGGCCGGCGTCACCAACGACCGCTGGGGCTTCGGCGTCGCCGTCGGAGACTTCGACAACGACGGCTGGCCCGACCTCTACGTCGGCAACTACGGCAAAAACCGCCTCTATCACAACAATCACGACGGAACATTTACTGACGTCGCAGAATCCGCCGGACGTAACGCTCGGCAACTGGTCCACCGGCCCGAGCTTCGGCGACTACGACGGCGACGGCAAACTCGATATCTTCGTTCCCGGCTATGTTCACTGGGACATGAACAATCTGCCCCTCTCCGGCTCCAAGGCCGTCGGCTATGCCAACTGCTCCTTTCGCGGCTCCCAGACTCATGTGCGGCCCGCGCGGATTGCAGGGCGAGCCCGATCATCTCTTCCACAACAATGGCGACGGCACGTTTACCGACGTGAGCGAAAAAGCCGGCGTCAGCGACAAGCGCCGTTACTACGGCTTCTCGTCCACCTTCGTCGACATCGACGACGACGGCAAAGTCGACCTGCTCGTCACCGACGACTCCTCGCCCAACTATCTCTACCTGAACAAGGGCGACGGCACTTTCAGGACGCCAGCTTCTACTCCGGCTTTGCCCTCAACCAGGACGCGCGCGAAACCGCCGGCATGGGCATTGCCGTCGGCGACTACGCCAACAATGGCCGCCTCGACCTCTACACGACCACTTTCTCTGACGACTACAAGACTCTCTATCGCAATGACGGCGACGGCAACTTCGTCGACATCACGCCGCAGATGGGCATCGCCGAGCCAACCTATCCGTTCCTCAGCTGGGGCACGGAGTTCTTCGACTACGACAACGACGGCTGGAAGGACCTGATGTTCGTCAGCGGCCACGTCTATCCGCAAGTCGATCAGCACAACTGGGGAACCTCGTTTGCCGAGCGGCCGCTGCTCTTCCACAACGTCGATCACGGCAAGAAGTTTGAAGTCATGCCGGCGGTCGAAGGCACCGGACTGGCCGATGTGATTCCCGCGCGCGGCGCAGCCTTTGGCGACCTGTTCAACGACGGCAAAATCGATGTGGTCATCAACTGCCTCGATCACACGCCGGTGCTGCTGCGCAACGTGAACGACGACCACAACCACTGGGTGGGCTCATGCTCATCGGTGGCCCCAAGAGCCCGCGCGACGCCGTCGGCGCCACGCGTCTATCTCACCTCCGGCGGCGTTCGCCAGCGCGGCGACGTCATGAGCGGCGGCAGCTTCGAGTCATCCAACGATTTTCGTCTGCACTTCGGACTCGGCGAGAACACTACCGTCGACAAGGTCGAAATTCATTGGCCCGACGGCGCCAAGGAGACCTACACGCTCCCCGGCGTCGACCGCTATTTCGCGATCGAAGAAGGCAAGGGCCTTGTGCCTAGCGTCTATGACGCCATTGCTCAGCAACAGCAGGCAAAGAAATCGGCATCGTCCGCGGGGAAGTGAAGCATGAAAAAGCTCGTCACCGTCTCTCTCTCTGTGCTCGCAACCGGCCTCCTCGGCAGCTACGTCCTGTCGCAGCAGCCGCAGGCAATTGGCCCCAACGGCCCGCTGCCAGAGCGTAGCGCGGGCCCTGAAACACCGGCCATGCAGGAAGCGTGGGCCAAAATGCACGCGCACGCCGAAGAAAAATCTGCCGCCGACCGCAAGGCATAGAACGAAGCCATCCCGCCGACCTATAACTACCATTACGGCAAACTCAATCCTTACCTCCCGGGAAACATTCAGGTGCAGGGCGAAGGATTTCTTCAGCCCGGCGCATATCCCACCGCGGAGTACTGCGGCACCTGCCACCAGGAAGCCTACAGCCAATGGCGTCAGGCTCTGCACTCCAACGCCTTCCGCACGCCCGTTCTATCGCACCAGCGTCAACCTCCTCATTCGCGATCAAGACGCGCGGCATCGCCTTCGCGCGCCACTGCGACAGTTGCCACAACCCGATCGGCGTATCTGGGCGCGCGCTCACCGAGGACTCCAAGGTCGATCGCGCCAAGTTCGACTCCGACGGCCTCACCTGCACGACCTGCCACTCCGTCGTCGCGCTCGACTCCACCAACGGCAACGCCAGCGTGGATCATGGGTGTGCCCTCCGTGATCGTGGATGAAAAAGGCAACCGCATCCCCGGCCAGGTTCCGTTCGACATGATCCTGCGCCACCCCGAGCGCCACTCCGAAGCGGTGATGCACGACTTTCTGCACAAGCCCGAGTTCTGCGCCGCCTGCCACAAGGCCAACCTGCCAGCCACGCTCAACGACTACAAATTCATCCGCGCGTTCACCGCCTACGACGAGTGGCAGCAGTCGAAGTTCTCACAGCGCAATCCGCTCACCTTCTACACCGCCGACTTCACCACCTGCCAGGGTTGCCACATGAAGCGCAATGCCATCTACGCTGCCCGACTATGGCGCCAAGAACGGCACTTTTGCCTCGCATCGCTGGCTGGCCGGCAACACCGCAGTTCCGTTCTACTACGGATTCGACGAGCAACTGAAGAAGACCATCGAGTTTCTGCGCTCCGGCAACTATCTCAATGTCGATATCTTCGCGTCTGCAGAAGCGCGAGCAACGACAAGTTGATCGCGCCGCTCGGCAACGTCTCTTACAACCTCGCGCCGAGCGACGTCGTCGAGGCCTATGTCGTCATCCAGAACAAGAACATCGGCCACTCGCTCATCCCCGAAGTGCGCGACCTCTACGAGGCCTGGGTCGAGTTCACTGTGAAGGATGCGAGCCGGCAAGGAGATCTATCACAGCGGATTCCTCAAGCCGGACGGCATGCTCGACCCGCGCGCGCACAGCTTCACCAATCGCCCGGTCACCGACGAGGGCGAGTTTGTCGATAACCACAAGGTGTGGACCATCCATTCCGTCGCCTACGACAACACCATGCAGGCCGGCCGCTCCGTGCTGGTGCGCTATCAGTTCCGCATGCCCGCCGATGTGAGCGGCGCTGTCACCGTCACCGCGAAGGTGAACTACCGCCATCTGCGCCAGAGTTATCTCAACAACATCTTCGGCAACGATCATCCGGCCTATCCGGTCGTCGAGATCGCCTCGCGCACCCGCGTGCTCAAGATCGGCGAAAACAAGCCGGAAGCCCCCGACCCGACCGACAATCCTGACTGGATGCGCTGGAACAACCTCGGCATCGCGCTGCTTGACCAGTTCCAATACGCCGAGGCAGTTGCCGCATTCAATGAGGTGGTCAAGCTGCGCCACGACTATGCAGACGGCTACACCAACGTCGGCCTCACCGAGATCGTCTGGGAGAAATATGAGTCGGCGCGCACCGCCATCCGCGAGGCGCTCGCGCTCGATCCCAACAACGCGCGCGCACTCTACTATGACGGGCTTCTGCAGCGCCGCGCCGGGCAACACCGAGCGCGAGATCGCCGACTTCCGAAGGTTGTCGAGATGTACCCCGAGTCGCGCGATGCGCGCCGCGAACTCGGCATTACCTACTACCAGCAAAAGGACGAGCACGCGGCCCTCGAGCAGTTCTGAAGCGCTGCAGAAGATCGATCCTGACGACCTCGCCGCGCACTACAACCTCTCGATCCTTTATCGCCGCATGGGCAAGACCAGGACAAGGCTGCAGACGCAGCAGGCAATGTTTGTCGACAAGAAGGTCGATCCCGGCGCGCCAACTTACTCGCTCAACTACCTCCGCGTGCATCCGGAGATATCTACCGAAAGCATCCCCTGGCACGTGCACTCTGACCTCGAAGCACAGCAAGGAACGACCGCGAATGGCAAATAAATTCTGGATCTGCGCAACGCCGCATTTGCGCTTGCTTGCTCTCCTCGCGGTAGCTTTCACCCCGGCCGCATGCGCCGCTGAAAACTGTCCATGGCTCAACGCCGCCACAGCTTCAGGACTGATCGGCGCAAATGCAACCGCGGTCTACACCGCCGCAGCAGCCGGCAAGCCCGCAGTTTGCACCTTCACCGAAGCGAGTGCGCATATGCCCCGGGTCCTTGAGATCCGCGTCGAAATCGTACCCGATCCGCACGTGCGCCTCATGGCGCTCGACGCATCCTGCACAGGCGCTGCTTCGCCGCTGACCGCAATTGGCAATGAAGCCATCGCTTGCTCCGCAGACGAGCACAAGGACAAGCCTGCCGAACGCGTCGTTGGCAGAGTCCGCGACCAGGTCTTCACCATAACGCTCACCAGCAACGGCAAGCAGGATTCAGTGCTTGATCGCGACGAGCTCAAAATCCGCATCTCCACCGCCGCCGAACAGGTCTCCGGAAATCTTTTCTGAAGACCTCCCACTCATGCGTCTTGTATCGCGCATGAGTGAGAGAACTTTCTCCGGGCTCGATTTTCAGCCCCTGGTTTCCGTGACCAGTCATTCGCTTGTTCGTCTCTGGTCCCTATGTCCCTTCTCCTGCATCTCCCCCTCTGGTTCTATGATCTTCAGGGGAGACCATGACGAAGCCGCCAAAATCCGCAAAGAAGAAAACGCCCGCAGCCGATCAAGGACCGGCTCCTTCCGCGCCCAGCCGCAATCCGAAGAATGAGCCGTCCTCTTTTGCAGGCTCGCGCATCAGCCGCCGCGCTGCCGACCGCCTTCGCGCCGGCCATCTCTGGGTCTACTCCTCAGACATTGAATCCATCGAAGTTGGCGACGATCCGCCCGCATTGATTCAGGTCGCCGACAGCCGCGGCCTCCTTCTCGGCACCGCGCTCTACAGCCCCACTTCGCAAATCGCTCTTCGTCTCGTTTCTCGCGAAGCTCTCGACCACGACGCATGGCTCAAGCTGCTCGAAACCCGCCTACGCGCCGCTATCGCACGGCGGCAACCTCTTCTCACCGGCGAAACCAACGCCTGCCGCCTCTGCTTCAGCGAAGCCGATGAACTCCCGGGCATCGTCGCTGACCAGTACAACGACCTCGTCATCCTGCAGCTTCTCGCCCGTGGACTCGATTCGCCCGCTGTCCGCGGTCTCTGCGCTCGTGTCTTTCACGACACACTCAAACCCGCCGCAATTCTCGAGCGCCCCGACCCGCGCATCCGCGAGCTCGAAGGTCTCGCCGCACCTGACCTCACGCCTCTCTGGGCTGCGAATCCGAAAGACCCTATCACCAGCACTGAATTTCGCCTCAACGGTCTGACCTTCCATTACGACGCCAACTCCGGGCAGAAAACCGGAGCCTTCCTCGATCAGCGCACCAACTACGTCGCCGCCCGCGATTGGGCCCGCCATCTCAACTCCACAACTCGCGCGCTCGACGTCTGCACCTACCAGGGTGGCTTTGCTTTGCATCTCGCGCAGGTCTGCGGCGCCGTGACCGGCATCGATGCATCCCGCGCCTCGCTCGAAGTCGCCGAGAAAAACCTTGCGGCCAATCGCACCCGCATCAACGGGCAGATCGACTGGGTCGAAGCCGACGCCTTCGAAATCCTTCGCGACTGGTCGGACGCCAAAGAACGCTTCGACGCTATCGTCCTCGATCCTCCCGCCTTCGCCAAAAGCAAACGCGCCGTCGAAGGCGCTCTGCGCGGTTACAAAGAACTCAATCTGCGCGCCCTGCGCATGATCGAGCCCGGCGGCCTGCTCGTTACCTGCTCCTGCAGCCACCACATCACCGGCGCCGACCTCGAAGCTGCCGTCGCCTCCGCAGCTTCAGACGCGCACCGCCGCGTTCGTCTGCTCGAGCGTCGTGGTGCCGCACCCGATCACCCGGTCATCCTCAACCTGCCCGAAACCGAATACCTCAAGTGCCTCATCCTCGAGGTCGACTAGATCGGTCTCTATGCTTCACCGGTGGCGAAGCCACGAGACGCCCTCAATCACCACGGAAAACGGGTGCCCCATATCTCCCGGTGTTGGAGATGTAGGAAAACACAAACCCTCCTGACGCGGAACTCTCATCGGCCCACCCAATGCCCAAACAATCGTGAGCGCAGATTCTGCGGCGCCGGTTGCCGTTCCTCTCTCTTTCCGGTGCTTTCCGCGGCCACACTGAAATGCGCAAGCGCTTGCTTCACCTGCGCGCGCAAGGCCTCCGCCTCAAAAACACACGACCGCACATACGCCGATATCGTCAAGCCAGCCGCCGTTGCTCGCTGTTGCAACTGAACATACTCTTCCTGCGTCATACGGAGCGTTACGCTCGCCGACTTGCGAATCTTCTTGTCGCTTGCCGCTGGCGAAAAATTTGGCCTCTTCCCTACAGGCACCTCAGGCGCTGCTACAAGCACCTCCGGTCTCCATTCCGCGCCACCGATCGTCGCCACATCCTCGGCCAGCTCGTCGCAATCCCAGCGATCTGCGCTCTCCGTCACCGGGTCTTGCTCTTCTATCTCCGCCAGTCCCGCCAGAAAGCTCGCAAAACTTGCCGCAGCCCCCTCATAATCCACCGTTCCCAATGCTTCGCTCATGCCCCAAAGCATACGGCGGCTCTACTCCGCGCTACAGCGCTCCGCGCAAAGAAAAGCCGCAGCCTTCCGGGATCGGGAGAGCTGCGGCTTTTCAATTCCCAAAGTGAGCTCGCTTACTTCACAGGAGCATGACCAGTCCCCTTCCCCGACGTCTCCGTCCACAAAAACGTCAACTGATCCGCATCGTCCTGCACCTTCTGGTCCACGCTCACCCCGGCAGAGTGGCCGCCGGTCGTGCTGTAGTGCAGCAGAATCGGCCGCCCGCTCGTCGATGCCGCCTGCACCTTCGCCGTCATCTTCCGCGCATGCAACGGATCGACTCGCGTATCGCTGTCGCCGGTAAAAAACATCACCGCAGGAACTGCCGTTCCCGCCTTCACGTTCTGATAGGGCGAATACTTCAGCAGATACCAGAACTGGTCCGCATCCTCCGAAGCTCCATACTCTGTCGTCCAGTGCGATCCCTGCTCAAAATTCTGGTACCGCAGCATGTCGAGCAGCGGATACCCGCACCACACCGCGCCAAACAACTCCGGACGCTGCGTGATCGCCGCGCCCATCAGCAGCCCGCCATTCGAGCGCCCCGAAATCGCAAAATGCGCCGGCGACGTGTACTTGTCGTCGATCAGATACTCCGCCGCCGCAAACAAGTCGTCGAAACACGTTCTGCTTTTTCTCGAACATCCCCTGCTCGTGCCACCCCTCGCCGTATTCGCCGCCGCCGCGCATAGTTGGGCACCGCAAACCATCCGCCCTGCTGCAAGCCACCACGCCCACATGCGGATTCCACTCCGGCGTCTCGCTCGACGTTGAAGCCGCCGTATCCCGTCATCAGCAGCCGCTCGCGTCCCGTCCATCTTCAGCCCTTTCTTGCCGGCGATGAACATCGGCACCTGCGTTCCGTCCTTCGACTTGAAGAACACCTGCTTCAGCTCATACTGGCTCGTATCGAACGGCACCTTGGGCTGGAAGAAAATCTCGCTGCTTGCCCGTCAACGTGTCCAGCCGGTAAATCGTCCACGGCCTGAATGAACGACTGGAAGCTGTAGAAGCCATAGCGATCCGTCGTCCGTCCATGACACCGCCCGAGCCGATCCAATCCCGTCGTAATCGATGTGTCCCGCGCGCTTGCCGTCGAGCGTATACATCGACGTCTCCGGCTTCACATCTTTCAGCCGGTTCACATACATCTTGCCGCCCACGATTTCCGAGGACCATCGATCACATCCGCCGCCTCCGGCACAATCGTCTTCCAAGCGCTCCGGCATCACACCCGGGGTCGCCCACCAGCACTCGTCCCTTCGGCGCCTTGTAGTCCGTCTTCACAATCCACGTGCCCTTCGCGTAGTCGCCTCAAACCGCGACTCCATGCCCCACACCAGCACGTTGAAACGCGAGTTCCGGCTTCGTCAGGTCGCGAAGACGATATCTTCGCGCTTCGCCGGCACGCCGCGCTGAATCGTCACCACCAGGTAGCGCCCGTCGTCGGTCACCGATCGACAGTAACAGATCGATCGGCTCCCAGCGGCTCGTCATAAAATTCGTGCCCGAAACACCAGCTTGTCGCGGCGGGCGCGCGTGCCCAGCACATGCAGAAACAACAGCGAACCCTCCTTATCCGTGCGCGTGTAATAGAGCCCCTTGCCATCCGGCGTAAAGTTCACCGCTGACAGTAGATCGCCGCTCGGCAGCTCATCTTCCAGCGTCTTCTTCGTCTTCACATTGAAAACGCGGATCGCCGTCTTCGTCCGCGCCGCCCGTGCTGCACGCGATACGCAATGCGGTTGCCGTCGCGCGACACATCGCCGCAATCACGAGCGACAGTGTCCGCATCGCGGCTCAGCACCGCCGGATCGAGCAGCCGCTCATCCTTCCCGGTCCATCCATGCCGCACATAGATTGAAAACTGGTGCTCGCCCTGCTACCCTGCGCTCATGAAATAATAACTCCCGCCGCGCTCTATCGGCTGCCCCAGCTCACCGAGATATCCTCCAGCGCCTCCAGGTCGTCCACCGCCTGCGGCCGAATCCGCGCCTGCTTCAAATACCGCGTCGTGTAAGCATTCTCGCTCGTCGATAAACGCGCGCGTCTCCGGGCTCTTCGCATCCTCAAGCCAGCGAAAATCATCTGTAATCTTCGTTCCGGAATAGTTATCGACAACCGGCTGCGCATCCACCGGTGGAGGCGCCGGTAGCGCCCGTCCATCGCCCGTGTGCACCGCCTGCGCAAACGCAACCGTACCCACCAGAAGCCAGCCCAGACCCAAGCCCCACACTCTCCCCATGCACTTTCCTCCGCAACCAGCATACGCGGCCCGTAGCCTCGCCTGCGCCAGAGTTGTCACTCTCGTGCGCACACACACTCCAATTAAAATCAGAACCAGTGACAGAAACACCCCAAGCGCAACAACCGGCGATTCAGCCTCCGCCGTCCCGTCGATCCACCCTGGGGCGCATTCTCGGCGTTCTGCATCCGGCGCACGCGCACTCGGCATTCTCCGCCACCGTGCTGCTCATGGTCTCCACCTTCCTGTCACGCATCATGGGCCTCGTCCGAGTCAAATACATCGTCTGGCTCTTCGGTCGCGGATGCAGCAGCCGACGCGCTCAACGCCGCCTTCGTGCTGCCCGACATGATCTCCTACTTCCTCGTCGGCGGCGCAGCCTCCATCACCTTTGTCACCATCCTCACGCGCTATCGTGACACCGGCCGCGAAGCCGAAGGCCAGCGCTCGCTCTCCGTCATCCTCACCACCATGTATCTCGTGCTCGGCACCGCGATCGTCCTCGCTGAAGCCATCGCCCCCTGGTACATCCACTGGTGGTTCCCACGGCTTCGACGCAGATAAAGCCGCGCTCTGCGTCCATCTCACCCGCATCCTGCTCCCAGCGCAGTTCTTCTTCTTCGCCGGCGGAGTCTTCGGCGCCGTGCTCCTCGTCCGCAAGCAATTCAACGTGCAGGCTGTCACGCCGCTCATCTACAACCTCGGCACCATCGTCGGCGGAGTCCTGCTCGTCCATCGCCTCGGCGTCTCATCGCTCGCCATCGGAACTCGTCGCCGGCGCCTTCTTCGGCCCCTTCCTGCTCAACGCCGTCTTCGCGCACCGCGCCGGCACGCGCTACACTCCGCTCCTCGACTGGCACGATGAAGGCCTGCGCGAATGGGTACGCCTCTCGCTGCCTCTCATCATCGGCGTCTCCCTCGTCACCGCCGACAACTGGATCATTGCCCACTTCGCCTCCGGCACCAGCGGCGCCGTCTCGCTCATGAGCTACGCCAAGCAGCTCTTCACCGCGCCCATGGCCATCCTTGCGCAGGCTGCGGGTGCCGCGTCGATGCCCTTCTTCGCCAGCCTCTGGGCCAAGCAGCGTCACGACGAATTCGCCAACAGCGTCGCCGACTCCGTCTCACGCGTCGCCTGCCTCGGTCTTCTAGCCGCCTCCGCCATGGTCGCTCTCGGAGGGCCGCTCATCGATCTCTTCTTCACCGGCGGCCGCTTCTCCTCGGCAGACTCACGGCTCTGCGCCGCCTACTTCGCCGTCTTCTCGCTCTCCATGTGCTTCTGGTCGGCACAGGCCATCTACTCCCGCGCCTTCTATGCCGCCGGCAACACCTTCATCCCCATGGCCGCCGGAACCCTCATCACCCTCATCTCGCTGCCTATCTACGCCGGTCTCTACCACTGGCATGGAGCGATGGGCCTCGCGATCGCGTCCAATATCGGCATCGCCCTGCAGACCATCACCATCGCAATCCTCCTGCACCAGCGCCGCATGGTCTCCCTCGCCAGCCTCGACTACGCTGAGCTCGGTCGCTGCCTGCTCGCCGCACTCCTCAGCGGCGCAGTTGTCTGGATCGTCTTCTCCTGGCTAGGCGGAATCGCCATCCGTCACTGGACAATACCCGTCCGCATCGCCGACGTGGTCATCCTCACTTTCGGCACACTGCTCTGGCTCGCCCTCGCCGATCGCATCCTCGTCCGCACCTGCTCCGCCCTGCCCAAAGTCGTCCGCCGCCGCCTCCACCTCAGTAACTAAATCAGCCCGATCACATTAGGCACCGGCGGGCGGGATAGCTTTTTCCGAGTTCGCGGAGAGAGGAGCAACGGATACCGGGTGTATCCGAGCGACGAGCGACAATGAAATTGGGAAAAAGAACCCGCCCGCCACAAACACAAAAGCCCCCTGCACCGAGTGCAGAGGGCCTTCGTTGACAGCCGAAAAACTACGCCGTAACCGCGGCCTTCTCGGGAACCGCCTGCGGCTTGTTGTCGGCCTTCTTGATGTCGATGCCGCCCTTGAAGAAGGCGCCATCTTCAATGCTGATGCGAGCCGCGGCCACATCGCCCGTCAGCGAGCCTTCCGCGCGGATATCCACGCGATCGGTCGCCGTCACGTTGCCCTTCACCTTGCCCAGAACAACGATCTCGCGTGCGTTGATGGCAGCGTTCACCTGGCCGTTGCGGCCCACCGTGAGGCGGTTGCCGGGCAGGTTGATCGTGCCTTCAATCTTGCCGTCGATATAAAGCGACTCAGAACCTGTAATTTCGCCCTTGATGAACAGCCCTTTCCCAATCGTCGCCTGCTCGCCAACGGACGAGACGGAAGAAGGGGCGGTGGGGCGGGGTGCGGCGGACTCAGCGGCCGGCGCCGACGGCGTCGTGGGCCGAATCGGCTCCGGGGTCAAGGAAGGGGTGTTGGGGCCGTTTTGGGGTTTCCACATTGCGCTCAAGGTAGTGTTTCCTTTTCTGTCCTGATGGGACTTGGGTTGCCAAGGCAGGGCCACATCCATGACCCGAACTCTAAATTTTCAAATCTTCCTGAATTCCGGCGGGTGGTCTTTCTTCCAACACACGCGCTGTCTGTCCAGATACGTCCGCAGCGTCAATTCCTGTTTTGCTCGGCTAACCCAAGCATCTATTTCTGCGGTTTATTCTAAGCCGCAATTTGCTCGATTGTTTGGAGCTTCACGCACTTTGGTACTTGCTTGTTGCTTTATTGTACCAATCGCACTACCCCGGTCAAACTGCGAAAGATCATGAAAATCCCCTCAGAATCCATACAATTCCCCTGAGGATTCCCATGCTCTTGAGAATCAGCTTTCTGCACGCGCTCTCCGTCTGCGCCCTCGCCGCCGCCCTCTCTCTCGCCGCGCAGCCCCCCGCGCAACCATTCGACGTCGTCATCACCCACGGCCACATCATCGACGGCACCGGCTCGCCCTGGTACTCCGGCGATATCGGCATCCGCAACGGCCGCATCGCCGCCATCGGCAACCTGGCCAATGCGCCCGCCAAACGCACCATCGACGCCGCAGGCAAAGTTGTCGCGCCAGGATTCATCGACATGCTCGGCCAATCCGAGCTCACCATCCTCGTCGATCCGCGCCTGCCTTCGAAAATCTTTCAGGGCATCACCACCGAAATCACCGGCGAAGGGGACTCCGTTGCGCCCATCACCGATGCCACCATCGCCGCCGACCGCGCCGGATACGACCACCTGCACATCACACCCGACTGGCGCACCTTCGGCCAATACTTCGCCCGCCTTGAAAAGCAGGGCATGGGCATCAATCTCGCCAGCTACGTCGGCGCAACTTCCGTCCGCCGCATCGTCCTCGGCGACGCCGACGTGCAGCCCACTCCCGCACAGCTCAACCAGATGCAGGCCCTCGTCCGCGATGCCATGCGCGACGGCGCCGTGGGCCTCTCGACCGCGCTGCAATACGCGCCTGCGCCCTACGCCAAAACCGACGAACTCATCGCGCTGGCGTCGGAGGCCAGCCAGTACGGCGGCATCTACGCCACTCACATGCGCAGCGAAGGCGACGCGGTCCTCGACTCCATCGACGAAGCCGCGCGCATCGGCCGCGAAGCCCACATCCCCGTCGAAATCTGGCATCTCAAAGCCGCCGGCAAAGCCAACTGGGGCAAGATGCCGCAGATCGTCGCCCGCATCGACCAGGCCCGCGCCTCCGGCATCGACATCAGCGCCAACACCTACGCCTACACCGCATGGTTCAACACCTTCTCCGCCTTCATTCCGCCCTGGGCGCACGATGGCGGCGACGAAAAGCTGATCGAGCGCCTCAAAGATCCCGCCACGCGCGCCCGCATCCGCAAGGACATGACAGCCCCCGGCAAAGACTCCGCCGGCGAAGACTGGGACAACGAGTGGCAGGAGATCCCCGGCCCCGAAGCCATCCTGATCGCCGTCGTGCAAAACCCCGAGCTGCTGCCGCTCCAAGGCAAACGCCTCTCGGAAGTTGCTGCGCTCTGGCAAGAAGACCCCATCGACGCCCTCTGCGACATCCTCATCAAGGACAAGGCCTTCACCAACGTCGCCGTCTTCGGCATGGACGAGCCCGACGTCGTCCTCGCCCTCAAGCAGCCCTGGGTCTCCATCGACAACGACTCGCAGGGCACCTCGCCCGAAGGCCTCCTCGGCACAGAACATCCCGCATCCCCGCGCCTACGGCACGTTTCCGCGCATTCTGCGCAAATATGTGCGCGAAGAGCACGTCCTCACTCTGCCCGACGCCATCCGCAAATTCACCGCGCTGCCCGCGCAGCGCATGCGCCTCACCGATCGCGGCGTGCTCAAGCAAGGCATGTGCGCCGACGTCGTCGTCTTCGACCCCGCCACGATCACCGACATGGCCACCTTCGAAAACCCCAACCAGCTCTCAGTCGGAATGGACTACGTCCTGGTCAACGGCGTCCCCGTCATCGCCAGCGGCAAAATGACCGGAGCCCTCCCCGGCCACGTCCTCCGCGGCCCCGGATATGCACCACAATCGAGCGAGAAGCCAAATCTCCATCCATAGAAATCGAAGAACGAGGGAAAGAGATGCGACTAGCTCGACTCGCGGCAAAGGTTCTTCTGATCCTCATTATCCTTTGTGAAACGGGGGTCGCATGGCGGCTGTGGAGACATGGTCCTCCGATGGAGATGGTCGTTAACTCGGACAAAATAAAGGAGGCTGGAGAGGTTTCGTTTAAGATGGTTCGGATTCCGCCCAGCGCCAGCGACTGGACGATACTCGTGTCGGTCATTGCGCTGCAAGTTTGTCTCATAGGATTTCTTTGGTGGTCCAGGCGCAGGATTACTCGCAGTTAATGGGCAAGTTGGTCTGGCACTGACAGGGTAAGGGGACACTATGGACCGGAAGGTTCAATTGAAGGTCTGGTCATTTTCCTTGGCGCTGTTCCTCACGCTAGTCGCGGGATGGGCTGGCTTCACAGGATTTAGCTTCGCTCTATTCTGTTTGGGAATAGTAGGGGCGTACCCGATGTTCCTGATTACGGGAGTACATGGAGGAGGAACACATGTAGAGAACATAATCGGCGGAGCTGTCTTTATCTCTATAAACGTCATCTTCTATTACTTCGTACTTCAATGGGTTCTAGCGCGAATATTCAGAATGCGTCGGGAAACCCGTGGGAAGAGTCAAGACTTATAACCATTTTGTCGGGCTACGTACAATGAGACAGCGTGCCGATGTGAGCGTCTCCCCGATGAGGAGCAGCCCGAACCTATCCAACCTGTCCGGCCACTTGGTACTGCATCGATGAAGCACCGCTTCCTTCTCCATTCGCTTTCTCACACGTTTCTGGTCGTCGAGATCACCGAACTGTCTGCCCAGAACCAGACAGTGCCATTCGTTCGCTTTCAGAACTGGACCGATGCAGAGCAATACTTCTTGGCAATGGGTGCCACTCCGGAGTCGGTCGCGGAGACTCTTGCCTGGCTTCAGCGTTGCAGCACGGCCGTTCTAACGATCGTCTGACCCTCTGGGCGCTGGGTGCAGATGCAACAAATGTATTCTCCGATCAATGCAAGGCAAGCGCATCCGTTACCAGCAAACCGACAACCTCCACTTCCTGATCTTCAGTCGTTATCGTCGACAAACTTACTGGTCCCAGATGGAAGGAAGATTGTGACTACGGAAAGATTCTCGGAGATTTTGGCGGGCGTGGGGCGCTCATCGTTCTTCATTTCACAGGTGGCGTGGTACGTAAGGCCATCAAGCCACGGCCAGCAGCCTCGGAGCCATAAAATTTGACTGTGGACATCAAGAAGATATTGAAAGATCAGGGATGGAAACTCGAGCGCGAGAGCGGCACCGCCTTCTTTTTCAACCACGCTCCCTGGATAGCCCCGAAAGCATATCTGCATATTGTTTTTAAGGGAGCAGCCCCATCGGCTTTGAATGATGTTGGTGACCTGTTACATCTTCCGGATAGCTGGAGACAAATGCTCGCGATTCAAAACGGTGCCATTCTCTTCTCCGGATCTCTAAGCGTTTACGGAGTACATGCATCCGGCGCTTTGCTTAACCGACGCGACGTATTCGAGCAATTGCCATATTCGATTATTAGTGAAAATCGTAGCTGGCCAATGAAGGATCGCGATAGATTCGTTGTTCTTGGTGGTTATGACTACGACGGATCAAGGGCTGTTTTGGACACACATGATGGCTCCGTGATTGTCGTCCCAAGAAAACACGAGACGATACTCAATCGCTGGCAGGATACAAACTTGTGGCTCACGGAAGAATTGAGACGGCTCTCATTGCTATTTGGCGACGATGGCAAAATTCGCGTTTCAGAGGAAGATACGCTGCCCACGCGCAAGAATTGATGCCTGACAGGATCAATCTGAGCAGCACTTTCAGCAGGGAATCAACACACATCTTCCGTCAAAGGCTTCCAGGTGGGCCACAAATAAAGCGCTTCATCACAGTGTGATCATCGCGTCGCTCGTGCTGCTCTTCGTCGGAGTGGCCGCGTATTTTCTCGCCGGCGAAGCCCTGTATTACTGGAAGGATAATTTTCCTCACTATGAGGCTTGGGCGGCCTCGCGGCTTTTCGCAATCCATACGATGGAACAAAACTACCGGAAAGACCACCGAACTTACGCAGATTCATTTGCCGAAGTGGGCGTCCCCCTAGGCGCACACCTGGAGGGAGACTCCTTGATCTGGGATGGCCCTTATCGTTTTCGAGTGATTAATGTTGTGCACAATCAAACAGGTTCTGTTCAGGACTATCGGATCGAGGCTCGTCCTAATCAATATTCCTATCAATGTAAACGCAGTTTTCTGATGGATAGCAATGGATACATACACTTCACAGTCGACAATCGGAAGGCAACGTTGAACGATCCTGCGATACCACCCGAGAAGTGACGCTCTCGAGGTGCGGGCCGTCTGGCCGAACAAGGCAACGCAGGTGGCCCCTGCCTCGTGACACTTCCCAATCCGCCTTCGAACGACAGTGTGGGAACATTGCTAATCCGCGCCGCCCTCGAACTTCACGCCCCAGAATGCCGCCACCAGACCCAACACCGCCGCCAGCGAAACAAGCACCGTCACTCCCACACCCAGCGAGTCGATCGACCGCTTCTGCTTCTGGAGGGTTTCGTCCGCCGAGGTCATCGCTTCGTCGCCAAACCTGATCGTTTCCATATCCAGTTCGAGCGTCGCCGTGCCAAGGTCTGTCGCTTCGTTCACCGTTGCCGCCTCATTAGGCTGCCCTCCGGCAAAGGCGCTCAACTTCTCATGGTTCTGCGTGACGAGCGGCCTGAGTTTGTCTCTCTTCGCGCGTAACTCCGCATAACCCTCTGGCAGCGCATCAATCAGTTTTGACACTTCATCGAAATTGCGCTCGTAGTCCACTTGAAGTTGTTCCGCGATCTCATACGTGCTCTTCGTCGGCTTGGTGTAATCAACGTTCTTCTCCCCGCTGGGCTACCATTCGCTGAGTGTTTTCTGAGTTCGCCTGAGCCTCTTTAAGCAGAAGCTGCATCGAGATCGTCGACTGCGTCAGGTAACTGGTGTAGCGCTCATTGGCTGCCGACAGCGCGGCGTGCTCCTCCGCGGCATTGTCTTTTTCCAGCTTTGCGATCCCCGATAGGCCAAGAACGATTGCCCCCGTAATCGCCAGCCCTTTCGTGGCCTTGTTCTTGCTCTTCGTCATGCCATGTGCTCGATGACCCGAAGAGTAGCACACTCGGAGGTCTCTCACTCCCATAGGTCAAATATAAGGAGGCAGCTGAAACGCCGATCATTACTGGATGTTTGTCGCATCGCGGTCGGTCAGCGTCCGTAGAAAGGCGATTACATCGTCAATCTCGGCATCGGACCAGGCGGGAGTTGCCCCTTCTGCGCGCGTTAAAGGCTCGTCGATAACATCGATGTTGCCTCGCAACTGCGGCGGCAAATCATCAAACTTATCCACGACACCCGACGGAGCCACCGGATACCAACGTCTTGGATCGGTATCGCGTTGCACGTAGAAGCGCAGCGCCTCTTTGAGTGAGTGAAAGCGCCCATTATGAAAGAAGACAGAACGCGTTGCCACATTCCGCAACGTCGGAGTCTTGAAAAGTCCGCAGAACTTCTTCTCCCCGGTCTGATCCCCGCGCAGCGGCCCGCATAGCCCCATGTCGAAATAATCACGGGCCGCATTAGCCTCTATTTCAGAATTGCGCGGCACGCCCAGCGCTTCAAATTCGTAGTCTGTAAATAGCGGGTGTGAACCATTTACACCTTTGCGGTCGAGATGGCAGGACGCGCAGTTACCGCGTTGCGCATCTTCGAACAACGCCAGTCCGCGCCGCTCCTGCTCGCTGAGCTGGGCCTTGCCATCGAGATAGTCATCATACTTGCTGCTGTAGGGATGAAAGCTTGGATCTTCCAGTTCGAAGCGTTCAATCGCGACAAGCGCTTGGGCATAGGCGTCAACCGGATCGTTGAAAATTTCGCTCCCGAAGGCTCTTCGAAACTCCTCCGCGTATGTGGCTTGTCGCAACTTGTCTGCGACATCATTCGGTCCTGCGTTAGCCATCTCGTTCCCCGCGAGAAGAGGAAAGGAAGCCTGCTCGTGCAGCGTACTGAAGCGTCCATCCCACCCGAAGCCGCCCGTGGGTGGGTCGTTTTCAAGGATTCGCTCGGCGGGATTCTCGATAAATTGCTTGTGCCAGACAGGCGTGCGATTCAACACATAACGCAGCGAAGGCACAGCGCGCGCCCCCTGGCGGTCCATTCCCCCGCCGCCGAGGCGCACCGCCAGGCCGTTCGGTGGTCCGTACGCATGAGCTGGGTCATGACATGTTGCGCACGACATGCGTCCTGAGGCCGACAGAGAAGTGTCAAAGAAGATCTTCCTGCCGAGGGCTGCTACGTTAGGCTTATTCGGCGCCAATTTCGCTTCCCCGGCAAGCAGAGGCTGCGAAGCCCGCATGTAACACACGCTAATCGCCAGCAGGGCAAGGGCGGCGAAGGTCAGTTTGCGATTAAGACTTCGAGTGCGCGAAGTTATAGAAGCCATTCCTGCAACAAGAGCCCTGAGTCAATTAATGAAGGTGCGATTGCCGTTCGGAGAGCCACTCCGAACGGCATACTCACATCGCATTTTCGTTACCAGCCGCGGTCGAAGCCACGGTTGAAGCCATGATCGCTCTTCGGCTCGAAAACATCCTTGTCGTTCCCGATGGTATCGAGGAAGTATCCGGCTGCCGGATCGTCCGCGGCATAGCCAAGGTGCTCGTGAATCTGGAAAATGTCTTCCAGGCTCCTGAGCAGCGAGTAATGGTTGTACCCGGCGCTGGAAGTGCTGCCCGCCTTCACGAATGGAGAGAGCAACACGGCGCCCACCTGGTCGCCACCGTAGCCGTCGATAACGATCTGCTCCACCAGGCTGGGAGTGCTGACGAGGGTAAACGTTCCGGGACGGACGCCGACCAGATTCGGGCCCGCCTGCTGCCCGCAGCACGTTTCACCGGGAAACGTGATGGCCACAGTCGTTTGGCTGCCGTTTACGCTCACGTTTTGTACGTAGTTGCTTTCGTCAAAGGTGATGATCAGGAGACCGTCCTTTTGATAGGCGGGTGACGCCATAATCTTCGGCACCCAGGTCTTGAGAAATGCGTCCGCCGACGCAAGCCCGCCAGGCTGCCCATTTGCGCAGGTTGTGCCCGCAGCACCGGTACCTTGGCCGTCGTGACCGTCATCGCACAGGTTTGGCGTGATGAACACGAGGTTCGGCGTGGCCTCCTCGTGAGCCAAATCAGTGGGCAGCTGGTTCAGATTGACGACATGGTGTGCGCAGCTGCGTTGATCGTCGATGATCGAGTGGAAGTACATGAAAGGGTCGTGGCGGGTAGCGTAAGCATCGCCCAGTGGCACCGCGGCGCTCGGGGCCTCGGCTGAATTGGTGTTGTCTGTGCCGACGCCGATGATCGGATGGCCGCAGGTCGCGCTTTCACGGGAGGGATCGTTCCCCATGTCGCCCATGTATCCCTTCCAGGTCAGGCCGGCGTCTTCCAGCTGATTCGGCAGTGTCCGCACATGCTTCGCATAGATGCAGCCGCCCGTCGCGATAACCTGCCCATCCGGCGTCGTTCCGGTCTGCTTCACGTCGTTGAAGTTCCCAACCGTTCCAGTGAAACCGGGGAGGCAGTCGTTGTCAGTATCAGGTGTTGGCGACTGACCGCTGATCATCGAGATGTAGTTATCAAGACTGACGTGGCCCGTTCCGTAGTACTGCGTTAGCAAAGCTCCCTTCGGCACCAGGGTCTTCTGCAGATAAGGATCCTGCGTGCTGGATCCAAACGTATTGCTGAACGTCTTATTTTCCAGCACGATTACGAAGACATGCTTGATATTGGCGGCTGCTGTCGTTACCCGGTCTCTGTGATCTGCGACAAACCTGTCGTTGTGGTCTTCAGCAAATGAAAGTGTACTTCCAGTGGCGCTGACGATCAGTGCACCGGCAAACGTCACCGATGCAAGGCGCGTCAGAAGATGCTTCCGCATGTGGGTCCCTCCAGAATATTGGCTCGAATATCGAAGAGTCTCTCAGCCAACCCCGCATGCGCGAATTACAGAGCGATGAAGATTTGGCATCTTCTCGCAATCATTCCCTTCCCTCGGCGGTCTGGGAATCTCGGCGGCGCCTCCGCATTTGCGCATTAATTCCCTTCTCCGACGCATACTGGCAGCGAGCCTCCACACGCGCCTTTCGCACCCCGAAGCCATTGCGCTTCGAATGCTCCACGTAGAACATTCCAGCTTTGTATTGCCCCCTGAACCCTGACCGCATCCCCCGGTCTTTTTGCTCCACGTGGAGCAATTTCCTCGCCGTAGAGTTATAACTGCCAACTTCCATCTACACGCGGTATACTTCGTCCCTCCTCCCGGGCCTGATTTCAATTTCAACGAAAGGCTGGAATCCATGCCAAGTTATCTGGTCCAAGTCTCCTACACACCTGAAGCAGTTGCAGAGTTAGTGAAAAAGCCTCAGGATCGCTCCAAGATCGTCTCGAAAGCAGTAGAGAAATTCGGCGGCAGCCTCAAGGGCGCCTGGCTCGCTTTCGGCGACTACGACACAATCGTCGTTGCCGAACTGCCCGACAACACCGCGGCAGCCGCGCTGGCCATGGCCGTCACCGCCGGCGGATCCTGCAGGGCAGTAAAAACAACTGTGCTGCTGAGCGTCGAAGAAGGCATCGCAGCAATGAAGAAAGCCTCTGGCTCAGCGTACAAACCCGTTTCCTCATAGCGTGCGCAATGCTCCACGTGGAGCAAGAAAAATGTTTCTGAGAGATTAGAGCTCAGGGGTCAGGGCAGTATCGGCCCAGCGGATTATCGCTCCACGTGGAACATTCGTCTCTGCAGATCCCTGAACCACTGATCCCTGCTTCTCCGCTCCACGTGGAGCAATGCCCCGCATGGCCTCCGGAAATTTTCCATTCCGCAAAGAACCTTTGCGAAGAATTTCGGCACTGAATTCCGACCGATTCAGTCCCCATGTCCCCGTCTCCCTATAACCTTGTTCTATGACCGATCGCGAACTGGTTGCTCGCATCGCCCGCTCTGCCGGCGGTAAAGCCGGATTCAAGCAGCTTGTTCGCGAGCTCGGCCTCGGCGGCGGCCGCGAGCGGCGCCTCCTGCTCGAGCAGCTTGCGCGCCTCACCGTGCGCGGCCAACTCACCAAGCTCGATCGCGAGCACTGGAGCATTCCTCGCGCACCCGGCGGCCGCGACAACCTCATCGCAGGGCGTCTCGACATGCATCGCGACGGCTACGGCTTCGTCCGCCCAAATCCGCGCCAGCCTTCTGGGGTGACCGATGACATCTTCATTCCGCCCAACGAAATCAATGGCGCCATGCAGGGCGATCAGGTGCTTGTTGAACTCGAACCACCTCGCGCCGACGGACGCCGTCTCGGCCGCATCGCGCGTGTCCTTGAGCGCCGCAACGCGACAGTCGTGGGCACGTTCCACTACGGGGCCCCCGGCGACAGGTCCACGTCGACCGGGCGGGACTATGCGCGGTCCGGCCGATACCCTACCAATGTCGTCGTCCCGTTTGACGATCGCATGTCGCAGCTCATCATGATTCCCGAGGGCAATGAAATTCCGCCCGAAGCTGCCGATCCTGCGCCGCATCGCGTTCTCGGCGCCGAAGCCGCAGCCCACGAGGCCTACGACGATCTCGAAGGGCTGATTGTCGATGTTGAGATCACAAGCTGGCCCACGCCTTTCAAACCTCCTGTCGGCCGCGTCCTTGAAATCCTGGGTCATCCCGACGACTTCGGTGTCGACGTCGAAATGATGATCCGCAAGCACCAGTTGCCGCGCATCTTTCCCGACGATGTGCTTGCCGAAGCCCGCGCCGTGGCGCATCTCGATCTCGATGAAGTCACCCGCCGTAAAGACTTTCGCCCTTTGCCAATCGTCACCATCGACGGCGAAACCGCAAGAGACTTCGACGACGCCGTGCATGTGACTGAACACGCGGACGGCAGTTACGAACTGCAGGTTCACATCGCCGATGTCGCAGAGTACGTGCGCGAAGGAACCGACCTCGATCTCGAAGCTCGTCTGCGCGGCACCAGCGTCTACTTCCCTGACCGCGCCATTCCCATGCTGCCGCAGGAGCTCTCGACCGATATCTGCAGCCTCCGTCCCGGCGAAGACCGTCTCGTGCTGAGCTGCATCATGCAGCTCGACGCCGACGCGCGCATCCTCAGCTACGAAATCGTCGAAGGCGTAATCCGTTCAGCAGCGCGCATGACCTATACCGCGGTTCACGCCATCCTCGAAGGCGACACCGAGGCGCGCGCTCGCTACGCGGAGCATGTTCCACACTTCGAGCGCATGAAGCAACTAGCCGTGAAGATGAACCGGCGCCGCCATCAGCGCGGCAGCATCGACTTCGACCTTCCCGAGCCTGTCATTGAGTTCGACGAGCAAGGCGAGATGCGTGGCATCACCCGCGCCGAGCGCACATGGGCCAACCGCCTCATCGAGGAGTTCATGCTGGCCGCCAACGAGTCTGTGGCCACCTGGCTTGAAGACCTCGGCGTGCCCTCTCTCTACCGCATCCACGAGAAACCCGAACCGCGCCGCGTGGTGCAATTTGAAGAGCTCGCCGCCAGCTTCGGCTATTCGCTCGGTCTCGGCGCGCTGCCGGTGAAGCGCGTCCATACGCGCCAGGAACGCCGCGATTCCCATGGCCGCGGGCAGAATCCGCGCGCACACGAAGTGCCGGAAGATATCGCCGTCACGCCGAGGATGTATCAGAAGCTTGCCGCGCGCATCGAGGGCAAGCCCGAAGAACGCATCTTGAGTTACCTGATGCTGCGCTCGCTGCGGCAGGCCCGCTACTCCGAAATCAACGAAGGCCACTTTGCCCTTGCCGCGCCCACCTATACACATTTCACTTCGCCGATCCGCCGCTACCCTGACCTCATCGTGCATCGCATTACGAAATCTCTGCTGCGCCGCGGTGTGGCCGGGTACGGCGATGTTGCCGAAGATCGACACAGCTCGCCGTGGACGCATCCACACGAAGCGCTGGCCGGAATCAAAATTCACAGAGCGCCGCGCCAGCGAGCCGGAGCCACAGCAGATCGGCTCAAACAATTAGACCCTCCTATTCCCGAGTCCGAGCTCGCACAGATCGCCGAAGAGACGAGCCAGACCGAGCGCCGGGCCGCAGAAGCCGAGCGCGAGCTGGTTGAGTGGAAGAAAGTCCGCTTCATGGAGGACAAAGTCGGCGAGGAGTTTTCCGCTCTCGTGCTGAACCCTGCGAAGTACGGCCTCTTTGTCGAGCTTACGAATCTCTTTGTCGAAGGGCTCGTACCCATCGACACGCTGCGCGACGACCGCTACACGTGGCGCGAAAATACGCACGAGATCGTCGGCGACCGCTGGGGACGCCGCTTCCGTGCGGGTGACCGCGTGCAGGTAGTCCTCGACCGCATTCTCGCGCAGGAACGCAGACTGCAGTTCTCGATTGTCGAAGAGGGCATTCCGCTCACCGGCCGCAAACCGGCAAAGGCATCTGCAAAGCCAAAGAAGGGCCGCAAAGATGCTGCAGCCCCATCGCGCGCGAAGAAGAAGAACGAGCGTCCTCGAAAGCACAAACGGCGCTGAGGCTTTGCAGCCTGCAGCGCCATCCGCGATCTACGCTCCGGCCTGCCGCTCGGCAAAGGCGCCGATGAAGGGTAGTTTGAAGCGTTCGCCCTTCAGCGCCTTCAGCAGCACGATAACCCAGATGACCAGAAAGCCCAGGGACACGAAGGGAATGATGATCCATCCGATCACGGGAATAATCGTGAGGATCGTGTGCACAACGAAGAACACGATACCGAAGAAGATGCTTTGCCACGAATGGAACCGGACGTACGAATTCCGGTTATATGGCTCGACCAGCAGAAAGATGATTGCTGGGATGATGGTGACATAGGCGAGCGCTCCTGCTGCGGTATCTGAGAGGCCGCTCTGAACAGGCTGGGGAGTAGGTTGATACTGGGAGTCGGACATAGGTAGCTCCTTGCAATTTGAACTTTGTGCCGATTTGTTGTTCCTCAACTGAAAGTACTGCGACATCGAAGCCCGGTGCATCCCCGTGAAACCAGTTATGATGCCGACCCTATTGGTTGGCTTGCTTCTCAGCGAGGTCGCCGATGAAGGGCAGCTTGAGCTTTTCGCCGTTCAAGGCCTTGATGAGCACCATGAGCCACAGAATGATCATGGCCAGCGCCACCAGAGGATAGAGGCCGAGCGTCAGCAGGCGGAAGAAGACCAGCGTTCTGCCGAAGATCCAGATGGCAATATCGAGCACCCACCACGAAATCGCCATGAAGATGCACTGCCAGGCATGGAACCGGATATACGGACTCTTGTTGTAGGGTGCCACGATCAGAAAGACAATTGCCGGAATGATCGTGATGTAAGCGAGCCCGCCTGCGGCGTTCTCTGAGAGACCGGCCTGGTTGGCCGACGATGATGGAATCTGTTCTGGCATATATTCTCCTTGCATCTCCATCCCGAAGACTCGCTCATCGCCTGGGTAAAGGCGGCCCGGAAAGCAGAATTCAGTTGTCTGAAGTTCTCCCTCGCGGCGCGAGACGCACGGATTCCGTGGAGACTGATTCGCCAACAGGAAAATCCGAAAACTGCTTATTGTCAAGCAAATTCGGGCAAAAGACGCGGCTTCAAGCGGAATTTTCAGCCAAAAAGCAGCCCGGTCTCCGCCGGCGGGTCGACCCGGTTCAGCAACTCTGCGTCGTCATTCCGCACATTGCCGACACGTCCACTGACAGGCCAGGCATCCATCTCTTCTGCCGGGTAAGGCCGCAGCAAATCGACTGGAGGACGCTCGGGATCGCCCGGTTCGAGCCAGCGCTCGTAGTCGCGCCGCGGGAGAATCACCGGCATGCGGTCGTGGATCGGCTGCATTACTTCGTTCGGGTCGGTGGTCACGATGGTGAACGTCTCAAGTGGCGGCCCTTCATGCGGCTTCCAGCGCTCCCACAAACCGGCGAAGGCATAAGGCTCGCCGCCGCGCAGCGCAAATGCGAAGGGAGTCTTCGTCTTTGCATGACGCTTCTGCCACTCATAGAAGGCATCGGCCGGCACAAGGCAACGCCGCTTCTTCAAGGCCTCGCGATAGGCAGGCTTTTCGGCTACTTCTTCGGCGCGCGCGTTGATCATCGAATAGCCGGTAGATGCATCTCTGGCCCAGGCAGGCACAAGTCCCCATCGCAGCAGGGCAAGCTCCCGCGCGCCGGTGTCGCGGCCAAGGCGCACGATCGGCTGCATGCTCTGCGGCGCAGCGTTGAAGGTTGGCTCGAACCACGGCATCTCGTCCAACGCGACGCCAAACCAGTCGGCAAGCACTTTCCGCGTGGATTTACGGGCAAACCGGCCGCACATGCCTCAAGCATAGACGCCTTTGCAACATCCCATACAATGGTTGTGGGAGCTTGAAGCATGGCGCACACGGTTTTTTGCGTTCGATACAAGAAGGAAATGGAAGGGCTGGACGAGCCGCCCTTTGACTCGGAGTTTGGCCAGAAGATTTACAAGAATGTCTCGAAGGCTGCCTGGGGCGAATGGGTTGACCGCCAGAAGATGCTGTTGAATGAGTACCGCCTGCAACCCTGGACACCGCAGGCGCAGCAGTTCCTTGTTGAACAGATGGAGATGTTCTTCTTTGGCGAAGGCACAGCGCTGCCGCAGGAATACGTGCCTCCAACACATTGATGAACCGGCCGCGCGGCTCGCCGAGAGTTCGCGCGGACTTCCGATTCTGCAGTTCCTGCCCGCCCGTTTCACTTCCCCGTCACAAATCCTCGATGCCCTCGATGCCGCGCTGATATTGTTGCAATCACATGGCTCAGCAACGCGCGCAGGCACTCATCATCGCCATCGATACCGGCGGCACATTTACTGACTGTGTCTATCGCATAGGTGCGCGTGTTGAGGTGCTCAAGCTGCCTTCAACGCCTGCCGATCCGGGACGTGCAATTCTCGCCGCAGTGGAGCAGATCACAGGCCGCACCAGACCGGAAGCCGTCGACGTGAGGCACGGGACGACAGTCGCCACCAACGCGCTGCTTGAGCGCAAAGGCGCGCGTGTCGCGTTTGTGACGACGGCGGGCTTTGAGGATACTCTCGCGCTGGCGCGCCAGACGCGACCTAGCCTCTACGACTGGAATCTGCACCGGCCCTCACCGCTGGCCGATGCTGAACGCTGCTTCGGTGTGGACGAGCGCGTTGCCAGTGACGGCACCGTGGTGCATGCTCCGGATGCCGAGGCCCTTGAAGAACTGCGCCGCCAGGTGAAAACGTCGGGAGCGGAATCAATCGCCGTCTCGCTGCTTTTCTCATTCGCTAACCCCGCCCATGAACGGCTGGTTGCCGAGGCGCTTGCGCCGCTTGGTTTGCCACTCTCGCTCTCGCACCGCATTCTGCCGGAGTTTCGTGAGTACGAACGCGCATCGACTGTCACCATCAATGCGTATCTCGCCCCGCGCATGCAGAGCTACATCCGTGAACTCGAACGGCAACTTCGAAAGCGCAAAGCCGGCCTCAGTATCATGCAGTCTTCGGGCGGCATTCTGACGGCAGAGATCGCAGCGCAGGAGCCGGTACGCACTGTGCTCTCCGGACCCGCCGGTGGCGTGATTGGCGCGTTGAGTGTCGCCCGCACCGCACGTATCGAACGCGTGCTCACTTTTGACATGGGCGGAACCTCAACCGATGTGGCGTTGCTGGATTCGTTGCTGGATACGAAGCGAGAACTCTCTACCAGCACTGAAGGCGAAGTCGCAGGAATGCCGATTCGCGTGCCCATGCTCGACATTCATACGGCCGGCGCGGGCGGAGGGTCACTCGCGTGGATCGACACTGCCGGCACGTTGCAGGTGGGCCCGCAGTCGGCGGGTGCAGATCCGGGACCTGCCTGTTACGGCCGCGGCAACAAAGCTACGGTGACCGATGCCGACCTCGTGCTGGGGCGCTTGCACCCACATCATTTTCTGGGTGGCACAATGCGGCTCGACGTGGATCGCGCGCAACGGGCTCTGGCGGCTTTCTGCCAAAGCGGATTTGCCTGCGCAGAAGATGCTGCGGAAGGGATTGTGCGCGTGGCCAACGTGCATATGGAGTCTGCGCTGCGCTGCATCTCCGTCGCGCGCGGTTACGATCCGCGCGATTTCACGCTGCTCGCCTTTGGTGGCGCGGGGCCGCTGCATGCCTGCGGCCTGGCCGATGCGCTCGGCATTCGCCGGGTGCTGATTCCTGGCGCGCCGGGTGCGCTCTCGGCATTGGGAATTCTTGATGCCGACTTGCGCCGCGAGTTTTCTCGCACGGTGATGCTTGCGCCGCAGACCGCTGAAATCGAGCGGGCGTATCGCGCACTGGAGGCTGAAGCGCGGCACGCATTTGTGCGAGAGAAGACACGGCCTGTGCTGACGCGGTCTGCCGATTTGCGTTACCACGGCCAAGGCTTTGAGTTGCGTGTGCCGTGGGGCCGCGATGCTGTCGCGCTCTTTCATCGGCTGCATGCGCAGTCTTTCGGATACGCAGATCCAGCAAAGAGCGTGGAAGTCGTTACATTGCGCGTACATGCTGTTCTTCCTGCGCCGCGAAGAAGCGCCCGCGTGGCACGGATGAAGCGAAGCGATGGCCGCGAAGGGCTGCTTGGTCCGCATCGCGTCTTTGAAGATGGGCGCTGGCGGCAGGCATCGCTCTATGATCGCAACCGGCTGCGGGCGGGCAGCAGGATCGCAGGGCCAGCGGTGATTGTCGAACTGAGCGCAACCACGTATCTGCCGACGCACTGGCAGGCAGCTGTCGATGGTCATAGCAATCTGCTGCTGACGCCTTCGAAGGGAGGCCGCCTATGAAAGCCGCGACGAAGCACGCCCGGCCAGATCCGGCTGAGATCGCCGTGATCGGCCATGCTCTGCACTCAGTGGCGGTGGAGATGGGCGCTGCACTGCGCAGAACGGCCTTTTCGCCGAATATCAAAGAGCGGCGCGATTACTCCTCTGCGGTCTTCTCGGCTGAGGGCGAGCTGATCGCAATGGGCGATGACATTCCTGTTCACCTGGGGTCGATGCCCATGTCCGTTTCGGCAGCGCTCGAGGCTCTTGAATTCGCCCCGGGAGATGTTGCTCTGCTCAACGACCCCTATCGCGGCGGAACACATCTTCCAGACATCACGATGGTGGCGCCGGTATTTTTGCCTGGCTCACGCAAACCCGCATTTTACGTGGCGAATCGCGCGCACCATGCGGACGTCGGCGGCATGCATCCGGGCTCAATGGGCCCGTGCCGCGAAATCGCGCAGGAAGGCATCCGCATTCCGCCGGTGATGCTGATGCGCGCGGGGAAGATCGACGCGCAGGTGCTCGCCATCCTGCTGGCCAACGTACGCACTCCTCGCGAGCGCGAAGGCGACCTGACTGCACAACTTGGCGCATGCCGCATCGGCATCGCGCGCATGGTTGAAGTGGTGGGTCGCTTTGGCCACGCACGGCTGTCGCGCAGAGTAGACGCGATGCATGCGGCCTCGACGCGCATGATGCAAGCGATGCTCGCGGAACTGCCTTCAGGAGAATGGAGCGCAGAGGATTTTCTGGATGACGATGGCGTTCGCCCCGAGCCGATTCGCATTCATGTGACTGTGCGCAATGACGCCACTCGCCGCCGCGCGGTAATTGATTTTGCAGGAAGCGACGCGCAGGTTGCGGGCAATATCAACGCCGTCTATGCCATTACGTGGTCTGCAGTCTTCTATGTCTTTCGCTGTCTGCTGCCCGCTGAGGCCATCGTGACCGCTGGATTGATGCGGCCGATCCGCGTGATTGCACCCCAGGGATCTGTGGTGAATGCCGTGCCGCCTGCTGCTGTGGCCGGGGGCAATGTGGAGACTTCGCAGCGCATTGTGGATACGCTGCTGCTCGCGCTGTCGCAGGCGTTGCCCGGTCGCATACCCGCTGCAAGCTCAGGCACCATGAATAACCTGACCATCGGTGGCATCGATCCGCGCACCGGATCGCCGTATACCTATTACGAGACGATCGCCGGCGGCCTTGGCGCATCGCCGCAGCGCGCAGGAGCGAGCGGCCATCACGCGCACATGACCAACTCGCTCAACACCCCTGTGGAGGCGCTTGAATACGCCTATCCCTTCCGGATGACGCGCTTTGGTTTGAGCAGAGACTCGGGTGGAGCAGGCCTTCATCGCGGGGGCGACGGCGTTGTGCGCGAGATCGAGCTGCTGGCCGATGCGCAGGTGACGCTGCTGGCGGACCGGCGCAAGACTCAGCCCTGGGGATTGCAGGGTGGTCAGCCGGGCGCGGCGGGAAAGTCCATGCTCATTCACGCCGAACGGGAAGAAGCCCTGCCGGGAAAGTGCACTCGCGAATTGCCGACGGGCACGCGGTTGCGGATCGAGTCGCCGGGCGGTGGCGGATGGGGAAAGGGCTGATCCGCAGTCAGCAAATCAGCCCGAAAAGCAAATCTGTCTCAGCTGCTTTTAGCGCGGTCTTCCACCGGTAGAAGGCGCGGGGCCCCCACTTGGCGCCGAGGGCGCCGATCCCGGCGAGGAGATGGACGAGCGAGATACGCCTGAGCCGGAGGGGGCGGACGGCCTGCCACCCGTGCCGTTCTCCGCCGCCGAAAACGCGCCGCCGTCTGAAGGCGGCGAGCCACGATGCAATACCGGTGGAGCCATGGCGCTCGAAGAACGCATGCCGGAACCGCCGGCCGATGTCGGGCCGGTGATATAGATCGGTGTATGCGCGAAGCCCTTCTGGTCAGCCTGATGCGAAAGCTTATCGAGCCGTCCGAGGGTTTCGCGTGGAATGCCCATACCGGCCGAATCCTGCCGCAGGAGGAACGATTCCGGTGAGGCGATTCCCGAGTGGACCAGCGGCCTGGTGTTCACCGCGACGACTGTGGCCGAGCCTGCCGTCGGTGGGTGGATGGGAGCCGGACGAGGACCGCTGCCTGCCGGTGTCCCCGGCCTGCTGAGTATGCTGGCCGTATTGTTCAGGCCAGTCCACCCCGCGCCGCCGGGCGTCCAGCCCCAGCCGGTGCCGGGGCAGAATCCCCAACTCCCCGAGTGATAGGGCATCCATCCCCAGGGGTAAGGCGAAACCCAGGAATATCCCGCGCCGCCGTACCACGCCCAGCTTCCGTTCGAGTATGGATCCCAGGCCGCGCTGGCAAAGTAAGGCCGCCACATCGATCCGCAGGCGCCCGCGTCGACGAAGCTGCCGTAGTACGCCATGTCGTTTGAGCCATAAGCGTAGGGCGAGCTCGCGGTCGAGTTAAAGTTGGCCGACCTGGCATGGTAATCGGCAGACTGCTTGTCCCACGTGTCGAAGGGCGCCTCGGTCACATCCTTCGCAACTTCGGGCGCGGTCTGCTCCTGCAGCGGGAACGTGACGGTCTTCTTCTTTCCAACGTCCTGGGTTCCGGAGCCGTCCTCGACGCGCAACGAGCCATCGAGCACAGCCACCTTGGCGTCGTTGTCCTGCATGTCGAGCCGGATATGTGTGGCCGGCGGCAGGGCAAGCTTCTGCTCACCAAAGACGAGGTTGAAGTCATTGCCGCTCTTGGATTTCACCGTGCTGGCGTAGACAGTGCCCTTGAGCACCTGAATGGAGGACCGCGTCGCTCCGGAGGCCGCCCGCTCAAGCTGCGAAAACGCCACCTCTGAATTCGGCGCGAGTCGCAGCGAGCTGTTGTCTTCAAACTCGACTTCGGCTACGCCCTGATCGGTGCGCAGTTTGCTGTTTTCGACGATGGGCATGTTGGCCATTGCCGGCTCAAATCCCCGCCCATTGTCGCGGTCAAGCTGCACCACGCCCTTCACCTCACTGAGGCGAACGATGCGGATTTTGGAGACATGCGCGGTGGAAGCAGAGTCGTCGTCTGCCGCCTGGGCAGGCACAACGGCCGCAAGCAGCAGAATGGAAGCTAGGGCGAGTGAGTTGCGCGCGGAGAGTGAAGGCATGTCCGCCTCCTTGTGAATGTGGCGAACTTTCTCTAACCCTCGGAGCGTCAGGGAAAGCGGCTCCAAGTTGGCCCGTTTCAACGCCCCTATGCTAGCACGGAAAGAGAACGGGTGACGAGGGGCCGCAGGATAGCGGCGCGGCGGGATGACGGCCGCCCTGGGCAGCTGAGAAACGCCACGATGACCAACTTCTGATTTTCTACATCCAATCGCTCATCGACCCTCGTCGGTCGAAGCTGGAGATGAATTATGAAGGCGATTGTTGTGCACCAGTATGGCGGCCCTGAAGTGCTCAAGTTCGAGCAGTACCCCGATCCGGTTCCGGGTCCCGGCGAAGTGCTGGTGCGCGAGGCTGCCGCGAGCGTGAATCCGATTGACTTCAAGCGGCGTGCCGGGTTAACGCAGAGCTTTTATCCCATGCACTTCCCCAGCCTTATCGGGGTCGATATGTCGGGCACCGTGGCAAAGGTCGGGCCCGGCGTTGAGGCCTTTGAGGTCGGAGACAAAGTGTTCGCGATGACAGACAATACCTATGCCGAACTCTGCGTGGTTAAGGCGGACAAGCTGGCCGATATCCCAGAGGGTCTTGACTTGATTCAGGCTGCGGCGTTGCCGCTGGTGACCGTGACGGGCAATCAGCTGCTCGCCGCTACGGGAATCAAAGCCGGCCAGACGGTTTTGGTGGTGGGCGCCGTGGGCGGCGTCGGGCGCTCGGCGGTGTTCACCGCGAAGGACCGCGGCGCGAAGGTGATCGCAGGGGTTTTGAAGAGGCAGATGGATGAGGCGAAGACGGTCGGCGCGGATCAGGTAATCGCGACGGACGACGACTCCGCGATCGCGAACCTGCAGCCGCTCGATGCAGTGGCGGATGCGGTCGGCGGCAAAACTGCCGAAAAGCTGATCGCCAAGATCAAGCCGGCAGGCGTGTATGCTTCCGTTGTCGGACCGCCACAGAACGCGGCGAACTACCCATCTGTCAAGGTAGTGCCGGTGTTCTCGCATTTTGACAGGGAGACGCTGGAGTTCATGGCCGAAGCGGTACGCGACGGCAAGCTGGTAATCCCAATCAGCAAGAAAATGCCGCTGAGCGAAGCAGCCGCGGCTCAAGCCGTCGCGGAAAAAGGTAGTATCGGGAAGGTCTTGCTGCTGGCCTAAGGTTCTCTTGTAAACAGCGCAGGCGCGGAGAGGCGATCGCCAATGAAAAAGAGCATCCGTGGAATCAATCCTGCTTCGAAGCCGAGCGGCGATGGGTGTAAGGAGTGCCTGGAGTCACCAAGAGACTGGTGGCTTCACCTCCGCCGCTGCGCGGAGTGTGGCCATATCGGTTGCTGCGACAGTTCTCCGAACCAGCATGCGTCCAAGCATGCTGCAGAGACAGGGCACTCGATCATTGCCAGCTTTGAGCCCGGCGAGGATTGGTTCTACGACTACGAGAAGGAAGGTATGATCAGAGGCGCGGAGTTACTTCCACCGCATTCGCATCCTGTCAATCAACCCACGCCCGGCCCGGCAGGACGAGTGCCGGCTAACTGGGAATCGCTGTTGCACTGACTGTCTTGCCTGGTTTTTTACACACCTTCGAATATCAATTAGCCCCAGCGCGCGCATCAGACCAGTGTGGGGATGCGTCTTATCGGCCTGATTTTCCGTCCGAAACCCAGGTATGGATTGAAGCGTTAGCCCGATCGATTCCGTCATCACGGTTCTGCCAATCTCGCCCTGAACAGTCACTCGCCTCGACCTCAAAAGGAGGATCAGATGGCCGACACAAAGGGACTGAAAGAGACCACGCGCGCGAGCGCGCCTGCCGCGTCGAGCACGCTTGGTGTGAACGTTTTTACTGCACCGGGAAAGGCTATGGTCGGTGAGCGGCCAAGACCCTTCGGCGAAGCCCTCGGCTTCGATCCAGCGACGTCGACCTTAATCTTTGGCGATTACGACGCGGTTCTGGTGGACGCAATGACGACGGTGGCTGAGGCCGAGGCTCTCGCGGATTGGGTCGCTCTGCACAACCGCAATCTCGAGACCATCTATATAACGCACGCGCACTTCGACCATTTCTACGGACTGAGCATTCTGCTCGACCGTTTCCCGGGCGCCCGGGCGATAACAACGCCCAAGGCCTTGAACGCGATGCAGTCGTCCTTCGCCCCAACAGTGGAGCGGTTAGCCCGCCAGTTGTTTCCTGGGCAAGTACCCACCAAGCTGGTTCCACCTGAAGCCTACGAGCGCGACACGTTTACTCTCGAAGGCCACGAGTTGCGCATCATCGAGCAGGGCCGCACAGATTGCCCCGATTCGACCTCTCTATATGTTCCATCGATCGGCTTGGTAGTCGCTGGGGACGTTGTCTACAACCAATGCCGCATGTACGTGGGTGACACCACACCGGAGAGCCGAAAGAATTGGATCGCCGCACTGGACCGCTTGGCAGCGCTGAATCCCACGATTGTTGTCGCCGGTCACAAGAAGCCTGGTGCGCCGGACTCTCCTTCGGCGATCCAGGAAACCAAGCGATATCTTGAGGACTTCGATCGGCTCCAGAAAACCACGACGTCCGATCAGGACCTCTTCGATCAGATGACGGAGTTATACCCGCATTGGGTCGCCAACCAGTCGTGGCTGATGTTCGGATTCCCGCAGCCATAGCCCTTCTAACTGCTGCTGCGTCACCCCTTATGGGTTTGCTATTTGCGCGGCAACATCACAGGAGATATATCCAATTCAGCGAGGAGTACAG
The DNA here is from genome assembly GCA_963832465.1 of uncultured Acidobacteriaceae bacterium. GTDB lineage: Bacteria > Acidobacteriota > Terriglobia > Terriglobales > Acidobacteriaceae > Telmatobacter. The sequence goes on along the minus strand of CAWHUJ010000011.1, from coordinate 86,242 downwards.
AATGACAACCAAAGGAAAAGTCCTGGTGCTCGTCTCAAGCGGCCGCGGATTGCGGTTGAAGGACGGCAAGGTTTACGCCAGCGCCGGCTACTACCTCAACGAACTGACGGTTCCGGTTCGGGCCCTGATGAAGGAGGGCTACGAAATCACCTTCGCCAACCCCAGGGGCAACACGCCGCAGGTGGATGTCCATTCAGAGGTCGCCGATTTCTTCGGTGGAGACGCGGCTAAGCTTCAGGACTATCTGTTATTCCGCGACGGCCTGAAGGGGCTCAGAGATCCGGTTCGCATCGCGGATGTCGTCGCATCGGGCCTGGATCAATATGACGCTGTCTTCGTCCCCGGCGGCCATGGTCCGATGATCGATCTTCTCGACGATCCCAATGCCGGTATCGTGATGAGACACTTCCATGAAACATCCAAGCCTACTGCGGTTCTCTGCCATGGCCCGATTTCACTGCTCTCGGCACTTCCGAATTCGTGGGAGGTTGTCGCGGCGCTGAGCGCGGGCGATACGGCCGGAGCGCAGGCAAAGGCTAAGGGTTGGATCTATGCCGGATACAAGATGACTATCTTTTCGACAGCGGAAGAGCAGCAGCGGGAACCACAAGAGATCGAAGGCAAGGTTCTCTTCTACCCGGACTTCGCCTTGCGCACGGCGGGTGGTGACGTGAGTGTGGCCGCTCCATGGAAGAGCTACGTCCTTCACGATCGCGAGTTGATCTCAGGTCAGAACCCGTTCTCCGACGCAGCACTTATCGAAGTTCTTCTACCGGCACTCAACGCGAAGAAAACAGTGAGTCGGGCAGAAGGTCAGGCAGCGGATAAGCAGGGTTTTATCGGAAGGAGTCATCAATGAACGCTGTACAAATCGGCCAGAAGAGCTTTGAGATGCCCCCGCGAGAGGGGATGAGCATCGCGCAGTTTCTTACTGTGAAGGACATCGAGCGATCAGCTCGCTATTACGAAAAGGTCTTCGGCGCTGAAATTCTGACCCTCGGCGATGGCAACGCGCCTGCGTACCTTCTGCTTGCGAATATCTGGATGATTCTTAACGTTGGCGGCGGGCCGACACCGGATAAGCCGACGGTGACGCTCAGCGTCCCCGACCCGGATCACATCAACAGCTTTTTGAATCTCCGCGTCGCGGATATTCAGGCTTGCTATGAGCTATGGAAAAGTCGGGGAGCGGAGTTCATCACGAAGCCGATCCCAAAGTACGGCGAGATCCGCTGTTACATCCGCGATCCTGACGGGTACATTATCGAGGTTGGACAGAGCACCGATCTCAAGTACGGTTAACGCGTCGGCCAGTACGCCATCCATTGCGGAGGCAGGATCGACCTTATCTTTCGGCCGTTCGCAGCACCAAAGGTGGTTCCTTCAACTTGCTGAGGAACCGTTCGAGACTCTTTTTGTCTGCGCCATTTGTTCTGAGCGGCTCGTTCGGATTACCTCTTGAGACGACAAATTCGAGTCCCATGCCGTCGTCTACCTGCCGTACGATGAGCGATTGAACGGCGATCGAGTCATCGATATTCCTGCCGGAGCTATCGGTTCTCTGCAGGGTCATCCGAACTAATGTGCCCGGGCACCACCGCTCCTCAGTGAGGACATAGAACCCCTTGGAACTGATATCGCTGATCTGATACGCGCGCGGTGCGCCACCGGTAAAGTAGTAGGCAATCAGGCTCGGCAAGGGCTGCCTGGGCGAAACCCGCCGCTCAGAGGATAACCAGTTTCGCAGCCACTTTCTCAGAGAACTCGCTTTACCGGTTCCTGGCTCGACCGCATTCATGGTTTCCGAGTCTTGAAGCATGGGTCCCTCTCTCGCAGGGTGGCCAGGTAAAGCTATGGGTGCCAATCCCGTGTTCTGGTTGCGTTTCTCTCGAAGATATACCACCTGGGGCATTCCGGGAGGAAGTAATTTGAGACTGTGAGCCGTTTTGAATACCCGTCGCGCCCTATTTTCCAATGCAACGAAGGCAAGATTGCGGTGGTCCACTATCTTCGCCTCACTCGGCTCGATCTAAAGCCCGAGTCTGGGAAGTCGCACTTGGGTCAGTAATCTTCGGCGGTAACAATGGGTCACGGTCGCTTATCGATCTGTAAACCCCGACCTGAATCGATTTCGGATACGCTGAACTCGATCCGCGACAAGAACTCGCGTGGAACTCATCCAGGACCCGACCAGTTGACTGCCTGGAGCGGCCTCCGGACGCAAGTGAAGTAAGAGCGCGGCGCATATGAGACCGAATCCCAGGCGCGGCGCGACGAATGCCACCAGCATGGCAGTGGTAAAGCTCGCAAGGACACCCAGAGACCGGCCCCTCGCCACACGCCGAACACCCTCTGCCACAAGATGTCTCGCGTCTGCGTGCACGAGCACTTCCCGCTCAAAGAAGTTATACGCGACGTCAATGCACACAAATAACCCTGCGTAAAACACCACTGGGAGCGATGCGAGCCTTGTACGAGCAACCCATGCGGTGGCAAAGGGCAGGAGTGACACCAGGAAGAGATGGACAAAGTTGATCCACATCAATTTCAGAGATGGAGAGCCTACGAACCGCATAAGGTAATGGTGGTTTATCCAGATGACGGCGACAAAAAAGTAGCTCACGGCGTAGCTGATGGCAGTGGGCCATAAAGGCAAAAGAGCCGAGAACATTGGCTTGTCTGGCGCCTTAAGCTCCAGGACCATAATGGTCACGATCACCGCAAATACCCCGTCTGAATATGCCGCCAACCGATCAGCGGTTGTCTTCGTCTCAGGCATAATGCTCTCCTTGGGCACCTGGAGCACGGAACACCTTTTACTCAACTTAAATTGGTAGCAGGTCTCACTCTATTTTCCGATGCAGAAGGTGGAGAAGATCAGGTTCAGGATGTCGTCGGGCGTGGTCTGGCCGGTGAGTGAGTCGAGAGCCCAGAGGCCACGGTAGAGGTCAATCAGGATCATCTCGTGCGGAATGGCATTTGCATTGGCCTGTGCGGCATCGCCAAGTGCCTCGCGCGCCCCGGCAATTGCCTTCTGATGGCGCAGGCTGGTCAGCATGTCCCGGCTCGGCGCTTGCGCCTCCGGTAGCCAGTGACACAATGCGCTCGCGAAGCGCGGCGATGCCTTCGCCGGTGAGCGCCGAGGTAGGCAGTGCTGAGACCCCGGCGGCATGCGCGACGCTCAGGTCCGGCTCGATTGCTGCGAGGTCGCTCTTGTTCACGGCGACCAGCGTCGGGCGGCCTTCGACCGCGACGAACAGAGCGCGCTCTTCGTCATTGAGCGGCTGCGTCGCATCAAGCACTACCAGCACCAGGGCGGCATCGGCGAGGGCCTCGCGGCTGCGCGCGATGCCGAGCCGCTCCACTTCTTCATGAGCTTCGCGCAGACCGGCGGTGTCGACCAGTTCCAACGGAATGCCGTCGAGCGAAATCCGTTCCGTGACCAGGTCGCGCGTCGTTCCCGGAATCGCGGTGACGATGGCGCGGTCGCGCTCCACCAGCCGGTTGAAGAGCGAGCTTTTGCCGGCGTTGGGCCGGCCGACGATGGCGAGCGTGAGCCCGTCATGCACAATGCGGCCACGCGCAAACGATGCTTCCAGCGCGGCCAGCGCCGGGGTCAGCTCATCGATGCGGCGCGCAATCTCAGCTTGCAGGCGCCACATCGACGTCATCTTCGGCAAAATCGATGCCTGCTTCGAGCAGGGCGATCAACTCGACAAGATCCTGCTTGATGGGCTGCACCCGGCGGCTGAGCGCGCCGCCCATCTGGCTCGCGGCCTGACGCGCCTGCGTGAGCGTCTGCGCTTCGATGAGGTCGCGCACTGCCTCAGCTTGCGTAAGGTCGATTCGGCCGGCGAGAAATGCCCGCTGCGTGAATTCGCCCGGCTCGGCGAGACGCGCACCGAGTTCGATCGCGCGACGCATCAGCATCTCGAGCACAACCGGAGAACCATGCGCGGCAATCTCGACCAGGTCTCTCGGCGGTGTAGGAGTTCGGCGCGGCAAACAAAGTGACGAGGGCTTCGTCGATGCGCTCAGAGGCGGCATTCGGCTCGCGCGGGGCCTCCGGCGACAGCTCCTCGTCGCTGGGGTGGTCAAACACATCCGCAATCAGCACATCCGCAAGACGTGCTCGGGCGTGCTCCAGCGGATGCCGCAGACGGACCAACTGCTCGGCAATGGCAGCAGCCTCAGGCCCGCTGAGCCGAACGATGCCGATGCCTCCGCGCCCCGGCGGGGTGGAGATTGCGGCGATGGTTTCGGCGGCCGTCTCGGGCGGCACAACGGGATTGCTTTCAGAGGACATCATGCGACTGCATCCATTGTAGGGAAGCCGTCAGGCCGCGGCCTTCGGGGATGCCATCTGCTCAAGCTGCCTCACATAACGCAGGCAAATCAGCAGTGGGATAACGCCCACAATGCCGAAGCTTGAATCGATGAGCCGCCAATAAAAAGGAATGCCGCGAATGGGACCGGCGATCATGGCCAGCGGCACAACTCCCGCGCAGGCAATGATGCCGAAGACCAGTACCCATTTGTTGCGCACCGGGTCAACCAGCGGCCCGAGGAAAGCGATCGCAATCACCAGGTGGGCGAAGGCCAGCCAGTCGGTGCCGTAGGCCATAAAAGGATAGGCGCGGTTGGTTGCGGCGACTCCCTCATGCACGCGACGCAGCCAGGTATTCAGTGCCGGTTCGCCCGCAGCGGGATCAGAAGCTACGTTGAAAATACGATTGAGCCACGCCGTCTCGCGCTCCAGCGGGAAAGCAGTGATGCCACTGAGCACAAGGCCCACGATGAAGGCGGCGATCCAAATGCGCGTGCGGCGCAGTAACCCATCCGAGCCAACACTTTGTATAACTGGCATTGCCTTTACACTACGCGGCCGTCGCCGGAATTGGCCGGCCAAAGTGGCCTAAACCCTCTGCAAAAAGCTTTTAGCACATCGCCCCCGGTATAATGCGGGAAACGCAATGGGCGCAGTTGGTGCGGGCTTCCCGATCGCTTCTCTCCCGGCGTATCGTCCCTTTAAAGGTCTTTTTCAAGTGAACAACCAACTCGGCAGGCACTGCTCCCTGAGCCAAACCTGGCTCCTGAGGAGCTCAGGACTCTGGCTATTCATCGTCGCTCTCTTCGCAGCAACCACGCAGGCACAGCCTGCGCCGCAGGCCACATGGAGCGGGGTGCTGAGGAATACTGCAGGCGCGCCGATCGCCGGGGCGAAGGTTCGACTTTCCGCCCACGGCAACAAAGCTGAAGCGAGCACAGATGCGGACGGCGAGTTCCACTTGCCGACCCTGCCTCCCGGCCAATATCACCTGACCGTTGAAGAGCAACACAAAAAGGCCGACTACGCACAGTTGATTGACCTGCAGCCTCTCGCGGCTCCCGTTTTGCTTACTCTCTCGATCCGTGGAGAAATCCTTGTGGGGGCAGAGGCCGGCGGCAAGGCGGCAACGGGCGGCGAACAGCTGTCGAGCCAGGCCGTAAGCGAACTGCCGCTTAACAAGCGCGACTTCAGTTCATTGTTGCTGCTTGCAGCGGGCACCATGACGGACGCAAACGGCGCTACGAACTTTACCGCGCAGTTTGCGATCAATGGTCAGCGCGGCGTTGAGGCTACCTTCGCCATGGATGATGCCGACATCAGCGACCCTGAGATGGGCGGCTCAACCTTCTCCAACTTCAACGTGGATGCCGTCGAAGAGATTCGCTCCAGCTCCGGCTGGATGCCGGCTGAGATCGGCCGCGGTGCTTCCGGCTTTACGAATATCGTAACCCGCTCCGGTGCGAGCGGTTTCCACGGCTCTGTCTTCGAGTTCGTGCGTAACTCAGCCTTCGATGCGCGCAACTACTTCGATCATCCAACGCCTGCGTATCCAGGACGCATTCCGCCCTTCCGACGCAACGAGTTCGGCTTTACGAACGGCGGCCCTGTCTACATTCCGCACCTGTATGACGGCCGGGGCCGAACCTATTACTTCGTGGAGTACCAGGGCTTTCGCCAGGTGCTTGGCACCACGCAGGTGATGCCCGTGCCTACGGCCGACGAACGCGCCGGCATTGACGCCGTCACCTACCCGGATGGCTCAACCGATACGCTTTATGTTCCCGTAGATCCCAGCATCGCCGCGATTCTCGCGCGCTATCCGATGCCCAACTATCCTTCAGGCACCTACCTGGGGCGGACGTACGCAACTGCGTCGAAAGTTGCCACCGACGCTGACCAGTTTTCGATCCGCGTCGATCATCGCTTCTCGTCGAAGGACCACTTTCTCGCGCGCTACACCTTTAACAATCTCTCCGGCCCTACGACCAATCCGGACCAAACTGCCATTGACCCTGCATTCGGCGTGCAGTATATCGACGACCAGCGCAATGTGGTGGGCGTTTACACACGCAACCAGTCGCCGCGCCTCGTCTTTGAAAGCCTCCTCGGCGTCATTCGCTCTACGCCGGGATTTCCAACCCAGGACTACACCGATCCCGCGGTGAAATTCAACGACGGCCTCTTTGAAGCATTCAATGCGGCTGCCGGTTCGGTGATGCAGGCCTACGGAAATCTCTTCCACGGAAGCCAGACGGTCTCGTACACGACGGGCAAGCACGCCATCAATGCGGGAATTGAGGCCCGGCTCAACCGCGATACCACGTACTTTGGCATCAGCCCCAACGGCGAATACGACTTCGGTGGTGGAACTTCTTACGCCACGGTGGCCATTCCTTCAAAGAGTGGACTGCACGACGTTCACCCCGGCGACCCGCTGCCCGATACGCTTTCAAGCTTTCTCTCGGGCAGCCCCTTCGTTTACACCGTCGCCGTTGCGCCGCCCGAATTCTCGGACGGACAGCATATCGGCCCCGCCGCAATCAACCGCAACAACATCAGCTTCTGGATCCAGGACACGTGGAAGGTTACGCCGCATTTCACGCTGGACTACGGCCTGCGTTACGAAATCTACACGCCCATCACCGAGCGCGCCAAACGCACCGGCGGATTTCTGGATGTGGATGGTCAGCAGCAATATGTCGTGAATCCGCAGCCCGGCTATCGCACTAACTGGAACGGCCTTGGCCCGCGCGTGCAGGCGGCCTGGCAGGTGACCAACAATCTGCAGGCGCATGCCGGCGGCGCCATCACAGTGATCCCACCGAACATCTGGCAGGACAACTTCCTCACCGGCTCAACGCCCTTCGTCATTTATCCGCGCGCGGTTGCAGCGCAGGGCGCGCCGATTCAATACGGATTCCAGATCACGCCGGCAGAGTTGCCCAAGCCCTACACGCCCGCGGGCGATTACATTTTTGCCGGCGGGAGCAGCAAGGACGTCGCGCCGAACACGATCATGGACGTTGATCGCTACGAAAAAGACATGGCTGCCCTCACCCCGAGCCATGTTGTGAGCGCGCTGAACCTGAGCGGCATCGATCGCTCCTTCGGCAACGCCACGCTCTTTACCTGGACCGCGGGCCTCGAGCGGAAGATCGGCAACCTGACTGCTGATGCGAACTATGTCGGAACGACCAGCGAGTTTCTGCCGCGCTACAGCTTCCCCAATGCCTATCCTGGCGCGAGCCCCGGCTTTGCACCGCACACGCAGTTCGATGAAAACGGCAACGTCATCGGCGGCTTCGGCGTTGAGAACGTGATCATAGCCGATTCGCACTCGAGCTATCACGCACTACAGACTTCACTCTCCGGCACCGTGGGGCACGGCGGCCCGGGAATACAGGCCAGCTATACGTGGAGCAAATCGATCGACGACTCCAGCGAAGTGATTGGAGGAACGGGATCGACTGGCGCAGTCACGTCAGGCTTCTCGCAAAATCCATTCGACACTCATCCTGAGAAAGGCCCTTCGTCATTTGATGTGGCTAACTCATTCGGCCTGAGCGTGGCCCAGAATCTCCCATTCGATCAGATGGACTTTCTAAACGCGGTCAGCAAGAAGGTCACGGGAGGGTGGGAGCTGCTGAGCATTTCGGGCATCAGCTCGGGCTCGCCGTTTACGGTCTACTCCGGTATTCAGCAAACCGGCTACGGCTCTAACGGCGTCGACCGGCCCGACCAGATCGCCACGCCGCATCTCTCCACGGCGCGCAAAGTACGTGAAGACTACTTCGGCGAAGGCGCCAACAACGCAACTGCTTTCTTCAGCATTCCCATCCACTTGCCGGGTGGTTCCGGTCCCAATGGCGGAGAATTCGGCACGCTGGGCAGAAACTCCTTCCGCGGCCCGGCCTTCTACAACTTCGATTTCGCGCTCATCAAGGACACGCCTTTCGGACGCCGGAAGAGCGGCGCCGAGCGCATGGACCTGCAGTTCCGTTCGGAGTTCTTCAACCTCTTCAACATCGTGAACATGGGCCTGCCCGCGAACATTCTGAACGGCTCGGGATTTGGCGAGATCAGCAAGACTGCCGGCAACTCGCGCCAGATTCAGTTCTCGCTCAAGCTCATTTATTAGGTGCATTCCACGACAAGCCCGCATGCGCTTCGGCGCGTGCGGGTTTTCTCTTGTACCCATCTGCTATAAAGGGTGCGGCAATCGCCGTCATATTTAAGGCGCGCCCGAGCTCAGACGAATGCGCTACGGGGTGTAGGAGAATCGCGCCGCAGGAGAGATTCATGGATCATCGCCGCTTCACTCTCAAGGTCCGCACTGGCATTGTTGTGCTTGCTCTCGCGGCGGGCATGGCACTCGCGAGCGCCCAGCAGCCGGCTAAAGTCGACATGACGGTGGTTAAGCCCGAGACGGTCGGCTTCTCGTCCGAGCGGCTTGAGCGATTGCACGCACTGATGCAGCAGACGGTCGATCAAAAGCAGATGGCCGGTATTGTCACCATCCTCGCGCGGCACGGCAAGATCGTTGACTACCGCGTGTACGGTTCTCGCGACCTGGCCAGCGGCGCACCTATGACGAAGGACACGATTTTCCGCGACTTCTCGATGACCAAACCGGTCACCGGTGTCGCCATGATGATCCTCTATGAAGAGGGCAAGTGGCTGCCTTCTGATCCCATCGCAAAATACATTCCCGAGTTCTCGCACCTCAAGGTCTACAAGGGTGTGGATGCCGACGGCAAGATGATTCTCGTCGACCCGGATCATGCGCCAACAATGCGCGAGTTGATGTCGCACACGGCCGGTTTCACCTACGGATTCTTCGGCGACACTCCGGTCGACAAGCTATACCGGAGCGCGAATCTCTTTCAGTCAAAGAACCTGCAGGAGTTCATCGGCAAGGTGGCACAACTGCCGCTGCTCTACCAGCCGGGCAAAGGCTGGACGTACAGCATCTCGATGGATATTCAGGGCTACATCGTCGAAAAACTCTCGGGCCAATCGTTGCCTGACTTCGTGCGTGACCACATCTACCAGCCGCTTGGCATGCGCGACGCGGCCTTCTTCGTTCCTGCGGATAAGAGAGCCCGCTTCGCTACGGTCTACCACACCGGTCCGAATGGCGAATTGGAGACCGATGCAGGCGGTGGCGCCGGAAATCATCAATACGACGCGCAGCCGACCATGCCTTCGGGTGGCGGCGGCATGGTGTCAACGGCTGAGGACTACTATCGCTTTGCGCAGATGCTGGGCGATAGTGGCCAACTCAATGGCGTACGCATCCTTGCGCCCTCGACCGTGAAGCTGATGACCTCGAATCACGTGCCCACAGAACTGCTCAACGGCCAGTTCGGCATTGGTGCACAGGTGATGCGGCCCGGTTTCGGCTACGGCTTCAACTGCGCCGTCGTCTTTGACCCGCCCGAAGCAAACCTGCCCGAAGGCAAAGGCACGTTCTTCTGGGATGGCGCCGCCGGAACGTGGTTCTGGGTTGACCCAACGAACGACGTCGTCTTCATCGGCATGATTCAGCGCATGCTGGGCCCGGCCAGCCCAAACCTCGAGTATCTCAGCCGGCCATTGGTTTATCAGGCGCTCGTCGATCCTTCGAAATAGGTTGGCGAAATAGGCTGGCTGATTTAACAGCGCCTATTTCAGGAGATCGAGTGCGATTGCGGTCATCGCCGTCACTCCGGTGGTGATGGCCGGCGCATAAACCGGTGCAAACAGCGCCGAGTGCGGGCTTGGCAGCGGAACGCCCGTCTTGCGGCTTTCTGCCAGCTTCTGCGGATCTGAAGCGCCCAGCCAATACATCACGCCGGGAATTTTGCCGCCCAGCGTAAACGCGCCGACATCTTCGCTGCCCATCACGGGTTGGGCATCGAGAACGCGGTCTTTGCCGAGCGCCGCCTCGGCAGTGGTGCGCATGCGCTCTTCGAGCGCGGCATCGTTGACTGTGGGATCGGTGCTTTCGCCCACTGTGACAATCGGCATTTTGTCTGCGGGAATTCCATATCCCTCGGCGAGGCCATTCGCTTCGCGCTTGATCGCAGCGATGATCTGGTCTCGCACCTCATTCGAGTAAGTTCGCAGCGTAAGACCCATCGTCACTTCATCAGGAATGATGTTGTTCTTTGTGCCGCCGTGAATAGTGCCCACGGTAAGAACCGCGGGCTGTTGCGGAGCGATCTGTCGGCTGACGATCGTCTGGGCAACAAGTACGAACTCCGCGGCCAACACAATCGGATCCTTACCCGCCTCAGGAGCGGAACCGTGGCCGCCGATGCCGCGCATGGTGACAGAGATGCCGGTCGAGCTTGCAAGCAAAGGGCCGGGCTTCATCGCGACAGAGCCTGCGGGAACGCCATTCCAGTCGTGCTCTGAGACAACATAGTCCGGCCTGCCGAAGCGCTCATAGAGGCCGTCATTGAGCATCGCGCGCGCGCCGTCGATTGTCTCTTCTGAAGGCTGCCCGATCAACATCAGCGTCCCGTGCCACTGGCTCTTGCGCGCCGCCATCTCGCGCGCTGTGCCCAGCAGCACCGTCATGTGCAGATCATGCCCGCACGCATGCATCACACCTACCTGCTGCCCCTGAGCATTGGTTGTCTTCACGGTGCTCGCGTAATCGAGGCCCGTCTTCTCTTCCACCGGCAACGCATCCAATTCGGTCCGTAACAGCAACCGCGGACCAGGCCCATTCTGCATCACGGCGACGACGCCAAAGGCCTGCGAGCCATCGGGATACTTGCCGACATGCTCCGTCACTGTGTAGCCCAGCTTGCGCAGCTCACCGGCAACAAAGGTCGCGGTCTTCTCTTCGTGGTGCGAGAGCTCGGGATTGCGGTGGAGTTGCTTGTAGGTTTCCGTAAGTTGAGGAAGCTGGTGCTCGGCAGCTGACGCGAGATCTGCGGGATGTTGTGCGTGAAGAGAGCCGGCCACAAGCAGAGTTGATGCAACAAGAGCACGCGATGAAATGGACAAACTTTCCTCCGGCGAAGCGCGCGGCGCGAGATTTTCAAAAGGAATGGCCAAGTCTAACACGCAGAATGCTCATGGCCGGAATTGCGTTGCTCACCTTCCTATTGCCAACCCATAGGGATGGGTGTATTGTCTCCTCTATGGGTTTGCCATAGGAGAAAGAGATGGGCGAAAAAACCGACGTATGGCAGGGGACGCTGGCTCTGATGGTTCTCAAGACGCTGCAGATGATAGGCCCACAGCACGGATACGGCCTGGCCCGGCGCATCGAGCAGACCAGCGGCGATTTGCTCCAGTTGAACTACGGCACTCTCTACCCTGCACTGCTGAAGCTGGAGCAGGAGGGCTACATCCGATCGCGCTGGGGTACCTCCGACAACAATCGCAAGGCAAAGTTCTACGAGATCACGAAAGCCGGCGAGCGCCAGGTGCGCAAAGCCGCAGCGGAGTGGGAGCAGACCACGGCGATCCTTGCCCGCTTTCTCGCCCCCACCGGCGAAGCCTGAGAAGGAGACACGTGTATGGATCAGCTGCGAGCCAGGTTTCGCGCTTTGTGGATGCGCCTGACGGGCGCATTTCGCCGTGATACCGCCGGCGACTTTCAGGATGAATTGGCAACTCACATCGCCTTTCACACCGAAGACGGAATGCGCGCCGGACTGAGCCCTGAAGAGGCGCGCCGTCAGGCGCTGATTCGGCTTGGCGGTGTTGAGCAGACGCGCCAGGCATACCGTGATCGGCGCACGCTGCCATGGCTTGAATCCCTGGTACGTGATCTCCGCTTTTGCATTCGTACCCTGGCCAAGCACCATACGGTCACAGCAATTGCCATTCTCTCCATCGGCCTGGGCATCGGCGCAAACGCGACGATCTTTTCCATGATCAGTCGCTTCCTGTTGCGCCCTTTGCCTGCGGGCGATCCGTCAAGGCTTCTCGCGATCTCCTCGGTGGTCAAGGGTGACCGTTGCTGCAACCACTTGCCGTTGCCGGTGTATCAGGATCTGGTCAATCAGTCGCAGTCCTTCTCCGGCCTCGCCGCCTACTACGAACTCATCCCTGCCTCGATCGGAGGCAACGGCGAACCTGAGCGCGTGTGGGGGCAAGCGGTCACTACAAACTTTTTCGACGTTCTCGAGCTCCCCCTGATCCAGGGTCGCGGCTTTGTCACGGCTGAAGATAAAACTCCGGTGATCGTGCTCGGGCAGAATCTCTGGCAACGCCGTTTCAATAGCGATACCTCAATCGTCGGCAAGACGATTCTGCTTTCAGGCCGGTCCTTCACGGTGGTGGGAATTGCGCCCGCTGCTTTCCATAGCGTCGATCAGATTCTGAATACCCAGTTTTGGGTGCCGCTGGGAATGACTGCTCAACTTGCGCCGAATCCGCCTCCACCAACTTCGCGTGAATTTCACTGGCTTTCAGTCGTAGGCAGAATGCGTGCCGGCGTTTCCCGCAAAGAAGTCAAGGCGGAGTTGGACACGCTCGCGAGCCGTTATGCACAGGCATTTCCAGCTACAGACAAGGACAGCAGTTTCCACATCGAACAGGCCGGTACGCTCCCGCCGAGCCTGAAAACCACCGTCGTCATCTTTCTTGGCGTGCTTTCTGTGATTGTGCTTCTTGTGCTGTCGATCGCCGGCGCCAATGTCGCCAATCTTCTCTTCGCGCAGGCCGCTGTTCGGCAACGGGAAATGGCGGTACGCCTGGCGCTTGGAGCCACGCGCGCCCGGTTGCGCCGGCAAATGTTGCTGGAAAGCGTCGTGATCGCACTCGGGGGAGGCGCGCTCGGCGTGCTTCTCTCGCTCTGGTCCACTCAGGCGCTTTCAACGTTTCACATGCCAGCACCAGTCCCGCTTGATCTGGAGATCAGTGTCGATTGGCGGGTCCTGCTTTTCTCGTTCGCATTGAGTGTTGCCAGCGGAGTGCTCCTCGGTGCAGCGCCTGCATGGGCCGCATCCCGTCCTGCGCTAGCAAACGCCCTCAGAGGCGAAGATGCACTCGCGCGAACCGGCCGCCCATGGAGCTTGCGTAACATCCTCGTCGTCGCGCAAATCTCTATGTCTGTAGTGGTGCTGTCGCTCACGATGTTGTTTCTGCGCAGCCTGCAAGGTGCGGCCGGAATCGACATCGGCTTCCAACCGCGCGGTTTGCTTATGCTGTCTGTTGACCCTCGCGTGCATGGATACTCGGCGGAACGCACAACTGCATTCCTCGCGCAATTGCGTGAGCGTGCGGCGGCGATCCCGGGCGTAACCTCCGCTGTGATCACGGATGTGGCTCCGCTTTCCGGTGGCAACCGCAGCGAGGGCTTCACTGCAGTCGGCCAGGCAAACCCAGATCCGTCGGTCACCTTCGCCGAACTCTACATGGTGTCGCCTGGGTACTTCGCCACGCTCGGGATTCCTCAGTTGAGCGGGCATGACTTCGGCGACGAAACCGCGGCGGGTCCACGAGCTGCGGTGGTTAATAAGGCGTTCTCTGAGCGGCTTTTCGGCACTACGAACTCCATCGGAAAACGTGTCATCGGCGGTGGGGTCACGTACGAAATTATCGGCGTCGTCGGCAACGCGAAAGCCCGCACAATAGGCGAGGATACGCGGCCATTGCTATACCGGTCGCTCAAGCAAAGCGTCGCTGATGATCCTTCGATGGCAGGCTACACGCTTGTTGTGAAGACCACAGGCAATTCGACGGGCATGGTAGAAGCACTACGGCGGCAGGTATATGCGCTTGATCCCGCAATGGCGATTTACAACGTTGAGACGATGGACGAGCATCTTCGCACGGCCTATGTGCTGCCTCGCCTGGCCGCGACGCTCTTCGGCATCTTCGGCGGAATTGGCACTCTGCTTGCCGCGATTGGGCTCTACGGCGTGATGAGCTACGCGATCAACCGGCGCACGCGAGAAATTGGCATCCGGATGGCATTGGGCGCACAACCGGCCGCGGTGAAGCAGCTTGTTCTGCGCCAGGGACTGGTGCTCGCGGCAATCGCAGTAGTGATTGGATGGCCGGCCGCCTGGATGCTCTCAAAACTCGTTTCGAGTCTTCTCTATGGAGTGCAGCCGCACGACGCGCTGACCTTCGCTGTAGTTCCCCCATTTCTGATTTCGATAGCAGCCGCGGCTTGCTGGATTCCGGCACGCCGTGCCGCTTCCGTCGATCCCATGAAGGCATTGCGTACCGAATAGGAGATTGCGATGAGACAACTGAGAGCCTTGTGGATGCGGCTTCATGGCCTCTTCAACGCGAAAGAAGTTGCTGAGTTCGACGATGAGCTGGCGAGCCACATCGCGCATCACGCCGAAGAGGGCGTTCGCGCCGGGCTCAGTCCTGAGGAAGCACGGCGTCAGGCGTTGATTCGGCTTGGCGGCGCTGAACAAGCCCGTCAGGGCTGGCGCGACAGACATACGCTGCCTCGACTTGAAAGCATGCTCCAGGACTTCAGCTTTGCGATTCGCCAGATGCGCCGGGCGCCCGGCTTCACGCTTACAGCGGTGCTGACGCTCGCTCTCGGCATCGGCGCGAACACAGTGATCTACACACTTATCGACTCGATTCTGCTGCGCCCGCTGCCTTACCCGCAGCAGGACCGGCTAATACGAATTCCCTACGGCAACGAGAGCTTCTACCCGAAGGGTTGGCTGCGCGCTCTCGGCGAGCACTCTTCGGCGTTCCGTTCCATCAGTGGCTTCGGCGCAGATGTTGAATCGAATATTGATGAGGGAGATGTGCCGGCGCGTATTTTTGGCGCTCAGGTGACGACGAACGCTTTCGACACGCTCGGAATTCAACCTGCAGCAGGCCGCTTTTTTACCGCAGCGGATTCGCTAGCCAGCAGCGAGCCCGTCGTCGTAATCAGCAACGGATACTGGCGGCAGCGCTTTGCTGAGAATCCGCAAGCCATTGGGCAGACGATCCGGATCGACGGCCGGTGGCGCCGGATCGTCGGCGTAATGCCGGTGAGCGTTCATTTTCCTTACGCGGATACGCAGTTTGTCACGCCAGTCACCTTCAATCCCGCCAACCCAATCGACCCCTGGAATGATTTTTCACTGTATGCTTTTGGCCGCCTGAATGATGGCTTCACAACCGGCCAGGCACAGGCCGAACTGCAGCGGCTGCACAATATGCTGTTGCCGCTCTTTCCCTGGCGCATGCCCGACATCTGGGCCTCCGATATGGCGGCAGTTCCGCTGCTTGAGTCAGAGACAGGCGCTATGCGCCCGCGGCTGTTGCTGCTTTTCGGCGCCGTCGGATTGATCCTGCTGATTGCCTGCGCCAACGTGGCCAATCTCATGCTTGCCCGCGCCACGGCGCGCGAGCGCGAAATCGCGATTCGCGGCACATTAGGTGCCTCGGGCCGCAGGCTCGTGCAGCAGTTGCTTTCAGAGAGCGTTGTGCTCGGCCTCGCGGCTGGCGCGGTTGGAATGCTGGCGGCCTATGCCAGCCTGCACGTCTTTGTTGGCCTGCTGCCGGCAAATACGCCGCGCATCGAGGGAGTGCACTTTCGCGCCAGTGACGCAATCTTTACGTTGGCGGCATCTCTAATCGCGGGACTGCTCTTCGGCGTCATTCCCTCGCTTCGCATGGCCGCAACCGACCTGCAATCTGCGCTGCGCTCCGGTGGCCGCAGCCTTATCGGCAAAGGCACGCGCTTCGGCGTCTCAATGGCATTGGTGATCACGCAGATTGGGCTCTCGGTGCTCGTTGTCACTACCGCGGGACTGGTGCTGCACAGCCTCTATCGGCTCTCGCGCGTCGACCCCGGATTCCGCACCGATCACACCATTACCGCCGAGATCGCTCTCGACTCCTCAGCCTGCAAGCAGGCCGGGCGCTGCCACGCCTTCTACGATTCACTCCTGAACTCGATGCAGGGCATTCCCAGCGCAGGCAATGTGGCCTTGACGGATTCGCTGCCCTTCAGCGGGCTCGTCGACAACTACGTTTACGACGCCGAGAATCACCCGCGCGATGCGCGGCAGGGCGCTCCAATGGCCACTGGGCGGGTAGTGACGCCTGGATATTTTGATCTGCTCGGCCTGCGCCTCGTACGCGGCCGCCTCTTCACGCGGGAAGACCTCTCCGGCGCAACGCGCGCAACCGTGATCAGCGAACGAATGGCCGCGCATCTCTGGCCAGGGCAAGATCCCATTGGCAAGCATTTGCTCAAAGTTTCCGACGAGGTAGCGCCCACCACGTGGAATGCCTTGAAGGCATCGGTAATTGTCGGCGTAGTACGCGACACTCGCCAGGACGGTCTGCAGGGCGGCTTTGACGATGAAGTCTATCTACCGATGACTCCCGATCTCGAACAGCCAGTGATGCATGCCCTGCTGCGCACCCCGTTGCCAACGGAGCAAGGCGCGGCAGAGCTTCGCCGTGCCGTGGCCGCGATCGACACGCAAGTGCCGCTGACGCACGTACGCTCAATGAATGAGCTGGTCGCTCAGTCCGTGGCGTCGCCGCGCGCGCTGGCTGTGCTGCTGGTCGGTTTTGGCGTGCTCGCAGTGATTATTGGCGCGGTGGGCGTCTACAGCCTTATCGCCTACATGGTGAGTTGGCGAACGCGCGAAATCGGCCTGCGCCTCGCGCTAGGCGCGCAACGCTGGCAGATTGTGGCCTCGGTGGTGCGGCAGAGCGTGCTGCTCGCGCTCGCGGGCTGCGTTCTGGGTCTTGCGGGAACCGTCGCGCTGAGCCGCGTGTTGCATAGCTTTCTCTTCGAGGTCAGCGCCGTCGACCCCATTACCTTCTTCGCCGTTCCGTTGCTGATGCTGCTGATCGCGCTGGCAGCGGCATGGTTGCCTGCGCGGCGCGCTGCTGCAGTTGATCCTATGGTGGCGTTGCGCGCGGACTAGCTCGATCAAGGTGTCCCTCCACGTTTGCATATCCCCTCGTGCGCTGCGAGATACTGTCTCCTGGCACACGGAGAAGGAATGGGAGCCACTGCGATTGAATTTCGGCTGCGCATGTTAATCAACGCAGCCATCATCACATTAGGATTTTGGGCGCCGTGGATCGAGCCCATGGGCATGGGCAAGCGCATCACGTTGATCGAGTGGCTTGCGCTCAGTCTCGCACGGCACGGACTGCTGCCCTTCAACATCGCGACGCCAGCGGTGATCATTGCCGGGGCAGTGGTTGCCGCGCTCGCCGTGCTGCTGCGCGTTACCGGCGCGGCGTGGCTCGGACCAGGCACAGTAATTCATCCTGAGATGCAGGCTCGCGCGGTCGTTGCCGCTGGGCCCTATCGGTTCGTGCGAAATCCGCTCTATCTCGGCCTCTGGTGCATGGTGGCTGCCATCGCGCTGGTGATGCCGCCCACGGGCGCGCTTGTCGCAATGGCGCTGCTGACGATCTTTCTCCTACGACTTACGCTGGGAGAAGAACGCTTTCTCTCGGCCCGGCTTGGCGAGCCGTACCGCCATTACCTGCTCGCGGTGCCGCGCTTTCTGCCGCGCCTACGTTCACCGCTGCCGGTGGCAGAGACAAAACCTCATTGGTTACGCGCCATTCTGTCGGAGCTGACGCCGATTGGCGTCTTCGTGGCGATTGCGTTTCTCTCGTGGAGCTATGACCACACACTGATGATCAAAGCCATGCTCATCAGCTTCGGCGCATCGCTCGTGGTGCGGGCATTGATGCCACGCGGATCAGAGGAGACACTGCCTGCTGGGGCGTCCTGATTTACTGCGCCTTCTGCCGGCCGATTCTGCCGAGATGGGTAAACGCGAAACCATCTGAGTATTTGAGGCCGTAGCCCAGCATCCGGTCGACTCCGATGTGGTTAATCCAGATGAGAGCCAGTGGCACTGCGAGCTGAGATCGAAGCAGAAGCCCCGAGAGCGCGAGCAGCGCAGGCAGTATGTAGGAGTGGAACGCGTTGTAGATGCGTGCGCCGCGGCAAGGCCTGGAGAGGTAGCCAAGCATCGAGAGATCGGGCACTGGCCACAGCAGAAAGAGCCACCAGTTCGCCCCGGTGCGCGCATACAGCATGAGCGTAACCAGTGCCACAGCCAGCCCTTCGAGCCGCAGATAGAGCACTACCGTACTGCGTGCCCCCGCACTGGTCTCAGAGAAATCGCCAAATGATGTTGAGCTCGCCATGTGTTGTTGGATGATGGCCCGCGATTAGGGATGGCAAATATTTGGCCAAAATGGCCGAAATAGAAAAAGGGGAAGAGCGGGCGCTCTTCCCCTTTTGGCCGTGCTCCCTGAGGCTACTTCTTCGGAGGAGCAATGGTGTCCTTGGCGGACTTGGCGACGCGGAACTTCACAACGGTCTTCGCCTTGATCTTGATGGCTTCGCCCGTCTGCGGGTTGCGGCCCATGCGCGCCTTGCGCTCTGCCTTCACCAGGCGGCCGATGCCGGGGATGATGAAAACGCCGTTCTTCTTGGTTTCCTTGATGGCTGTCTCAGCGAGCAGGTCAAGAAAGGCAGCAGCCTGCTTGTTGGTGAGTTCCAGCTTCTCTGCCAGCTGCCGTGTAAGAGCTGTCTTGGTCAATCCAGTTGCCATGTGACTCTTCTCCTTCTGGGCATGCCCTCAGGGCTGCCTTTGTTGCCTGGGTTTCGCCGCCTCGGCGCCTTCAGAATCAAGAACCAGAAGCCATCAAGCGATCCGCATGGAGGGAGTGCGACCGAGGCAACGTTTGCACGAAACCCCTGTATTCATGCGGGTTCTCGAGAACCCTGTCGTTCGTAACAATGCGGCTTGGGAGCGGACAAAGTCAATGGAAAAACAGCGATTTTCCACAATTTTCTTAGGTTTTTATGCCATTTTGTCCCATTTTTGCCTAAAATCAGCTGATTTTGCCCGTTTTTAGAGGCTTTCAGGGCCAAGGGACGTGACGAAAGTTGCAGGAAAAACCGTTTAGCGCAGCCCGAAGAGCACCGGCTTTTTAGGCATGAGGGTCGCGGCGATCGGGCGTGTTGAGCGCATCCACCATGGGCGCGGCCAGGCTGAAATAGCGGATGATTGTGGCGGCAAATGCGGCGTCGAGGGCAGCCTTTGGAGGCAGCGTGGCCGCACAATCCCCATTGCCTGCACTGGATCAGATCGATCGCCGGATGGTCCGCGGGAAATCCCTTGGGCGGCCGCGTGAGCGCATTGCCTTCAAATTCGTCGAAATGCTTTCTGACGGCTGCCCTCTGCAGGAGCTTGCGGAACTCGGCGTGGTTGTCGAGCAGCCAGTGGCGGATCGCGGCGAGCTGATCCTTCTCCGGCATGTAGGCTCCGGCGGCGATCACCACTTCCTTCGCGCTGACGTGGAAGTAGTAGCCCGCGCCTGAGGTCTTCTCCAGGCCCTGGTGCGACCACCACGCGGCAACGTGCGTTTTGTAGGGGCGCTTGTCGTTGGAGAAGCGCGTGTCGCGATAGATCCTGAAGAGGCTCTTTTCCGCGGGCCGCACGTGATTCGGCGCAAAGTCGAGCATCGCGTCAGTGACCTTGCGCATGATCGCCAGCATTGGCTCCTTCAGTTCGGCCTCGAACTGCGCCTTGCGCGGCTGAAACCATTCACGGTCGTTGTGCTTCGCGAGATTGCGCAGAAAGGTAAGGGCCTCAGGGCGGAAGTAAGGAAGAGCAGCGGCGGGAGTGGAGATTTTCTTCAGAGCCATCGCAGAGGCAGTGTATCGAATCTTGTGTCGCAATACGTTGAAGTTGTCGATCTAAGCCGCCCGCATGAGCCAGCTCTTCATAGTGTTGGCGTCCACCAGGCCCGCCTGCTGGAAATGCATTTTGCCGTTGGTGAAGACGGCGAAATACGGAATGCTCTGCACGCGGTAGCGCATCGCGAGATCCTGATTGCGCTCGGTATCGACTTTGAGCACGACGGCCTTGCCGGCGAGATCGTGCGCAACCTGCTTTACGTGCGGAGCGGCGGCGCGACAGGGCCCGCACCACTCCGCCCAGAAGTCGACGAGCACCGGCACTTTGCTTTCGCGAATGATTTCGTCGAACTCTGCGGAGCTAACTTCGATAGGCTGGGCGCTTGCGGGCAGCACCTCTTTGCAGGCACCGCACCGGCCTGTGTCGGCAAGGTGCTTCGCGGGAATGCGATTGGGCTTTCCGCAGGATGGGCAATTTCGCACGATGGGCATTCGCTCTGCCTCCTTCAAAGGCGCAATGGACTATTATCGTCGCTATCACCGGATCAGCTTGAGCGCGCCCGCTGAACAAACCCTCGAAATCTCCGGCCAGCGCTTTATCCTTCGCGACGGCCTGCTCGATGGCCTTCTCTGCGGCTGGCGCGCTGATAGCCGAGGTTCATCAGCGCCGAGAGCACATCGTCCACCGCCGCGCCCTGCACGGCGACATGCGCAGGCGCGACAGCAAAGTCGTTGAGCTTGTCTTTGAGTTCGACGACGAGCCGCTCGGCGAGTTTCTTGCCGACGCCGGGAATGCGGGTGAGTTGCGCGTGATCCTGTGCGCGGATTGCCTGCACCGTCTCGCTCTGCCGAGAGACCGCTGAGCATCTTGATGGCCAGCTTGGGCCCGACGCCGCTTACCGTGATCAGCCGCTCAAAGAGCCGCTTCTCATCGCGATCGAGAAAGCCGAAGAGCGCGATCTGGTCTTCGCGCACCTGAGTGTGGATATGCAGCGAAACATCGGCGCCGATGGATGGCAGCGCGGTAAATGTCGGCACGGAGATCACGACGTCATAGCCGACACCGGCGGCCTCCACGATGGCCTGGCCCGGTTGTTTGTGAATCAGCTTGCCACGCAGGTGAGCGATCATGCGAACCGTCTTTCTGTTTTCATACTACAAAGCTATGCAGCGCCGAGCAGTCCCATCTTCTTCGCGACGCGTTCCAGCGTTTCAAGTGCCCGATCGAGTTGCGCACGCGTGTGTTCGCTGGTGACGATGAGCCGGATGCGAGCCTTGCCTTCCGGCACCGTTGGAAAGGCAATGCCTGTTCCCATCACGCCTTCCTCGAAAAGCGCGCGGCTCATCTCCATGGCGGCGCGGCCCTCACCAAGAATGACTGGGGTAATCGGTGTCTCTGTGGCAGGCGTATTCATGCCGCCAATGTTGAAGCCTGCGCGACGAAGCTCATCCTGAAAGTAGCGCGTATTGGCCCACAGGCGGTCGATGCGTTCGGGCTCGCTCTCAAGAATGTCGAAGGCTGCGATGCACGATGCCGCGACTCGCCGGCGGATGCGATGTGGAGAAGAGGAAGGGCCGCGCGCGGTGGTAGAGATAGTCGATCAGATCGCGCGATCCGCAGACGTAGCCACCCAGCGCGCCGATGGCTTTTGACAGTGTGCCCACCTGCACGTCGACGCGGCCGTGCATGCTAGAATGATCGATCGAGCCACGCCCGTTTCGGCCCAACACGCCAGAGGCGTGCGCATCGTCGACCATCATGATGGCGCCGTACTTCTCCGCCAGCGCGGCGAGCTTGTCGACCGGGCCGATGTCGCCATCCATCGAGAAGACGCCATCGGTGATGACCAGCTTGTGGCCGGGCTCGATCTCGACTTCGTTCAGCAGCTCTTCGCAGTGCGCAGCATCTTTGTGCCGGAAAACCTTGATCTTGGCGCGCGAAAGACGCGCGCCGTCAATGATGCTGGCGTGATTCAGTTCGTCGGAGAGGATGAAGTCTTCCTTGCCGAGAATTGCGCTCACGGTGCCTGCATTCGCAGCGAAACCGCTTTGGAAGACGACGCACGCCTCGACGTTCTTGAAGTGCGCGATCCTCTCTTCGAGTTCCATGTGGATGCGCATGGTTCCGGCAATGGTGCGCACCGCGCCCGATCCCGACACCGAAGGTGCGCGTTGCAGCGAGCGAGGCTTCAACCAGTTTGGGATGATTTGCCAGGCCAAGATAATTGTTGCTGGCAAGGTTGATGACCTCGCGACCGTCGTAGTGGCAGACCGGCGCCTGCTGGTCGTCGAGCACGCGCAGCCTGAAGTGCGTCCCTCTGGCGCGCAGGTCGTCCATTGCGGCGGTGAGATAAGCGAGTTGCGGGCGCGTAGCGGTCTCGGCCATGGCAGTTCACCTCAAAGAGAAAGAATAGCGCGCCTGAAGGCACCACACACTGCGCGGCATTGTTGCAGCAACTCTCGGCGAAGATTTGCGTCTATATGAACGCATGATGCCCGCTGCGCATAGGTGTGCCCGAATTTTTCTTAAAGATGCGGCCTTAATTGTTTTCGCCTGCTATGCCGTCGCCTCGGCGCAGGAGGCAGTTTTCACTGTCAGCCACGAGAGCCAGTCTGTCGGCACGGCGAGCTTTCACATTACAGCCGCAGGGCATGGGTATGAGTCGACCTCAGTGGTGAAGGTGTCGATGCAGGGCTTGGATTATGCGCTCTCGAAGACCGAGGAGCTGACTGCCGCGAATGAGCTGAAGCATGTGCAACTGAGCGCCACGGTGAATGGCGAGGCGGTGAACGTGACGCTCGCGCCGGATGCGGCACAGCTGCTGCTGAATACTTCGGCGAACGGGCGCAGCAGCACCACGCGACTCACTGAGCATCGCGCCGTGGTGTTTCTTCCAGACTTTGACCCCGGCGCATTGGAGACTCTGCTGGCGTTGGCCGCCACGCACAACAACGCGGGCCTCTGGGCCATGATTCCCAAAGCAGGCCGGGAGTGTGGAAGCGGTGACGCTGGCGACCTATGCCGATGAGCAGGGCACGCTCGATGGCAAGCCCGTAGCGGTGCATCACCTGGTGGCGACGTTGGCGGCGCGCGGACGGATCTTTTCAGCGGGCCGGGCAGCGAGCTGCTGCAGGCCGAGCTGCCGCAAGAGGGGTTTGCCTGGTGCGGAAGGGATTTGTGCTGACGCCGCCCGCCAAGCCGATTCGTACCGGCGGAGTAGCTTAGAGCGCGCGGCCCGCCGCGACGGCCGAAGCCCATGCCCACTGGAAGTTAAAGCCGCCCAGCCAGCCTGTGACGTCTACGGCTTCGCCGATAAAGAAGAGCCCCGGGATAGTGCGCGCCTCCATGGTGCGGGCTTGCAGGCCAGCTGTATCCATGCCGCCCGCGGTGACCTCTGCCTTGGCGAAGCCCTCGCTACCGGTGGGATGAAACTCCCACCGGTGCAATCGCTGCTCAAATTCTTCGATCGCGGCGTTCGACCAGCCCTTCGGGCCGTGGTTCTCTGCGATGAAGGCGGCAAGCCTCTGCGGCAGCGCCGCGCGCAATGCCTGCTGCAGAGCGGCGGCATCGCGGCGTGCGCCTTTCTGAAAGAGCGGCTGCAGCACGCGCTGATCTGGTGCGAGGTCCAAATAAAGTGGAGCGCTGGGTCGCCAGTAGCTCGACGCCTGCAGCACAGCAGGTCCGCTGAGGCCGCGATGCGTCAGCAGCATCTTCTCGCGGAATCGCACTGAATCCGCCCATGCGACAACTTCAGTCGATACGCCTGTCAATTCGGTCCAGTCAGCTTCTTCGCGGCCCAGCACAAGCGGAACCAGCGCAGGCCGATGCGGAACGAGCTCAGCCCGAATTGCCGCGCAAGATCGTAGGCGAGCCCCGTCGCGCCCATCTTCGGGATTGAGAGGCCGCCGGTAGCAACAACCAGTGCTCCCGCGCTGAATTCTCCCCGAGAGCACTGCACGCGAAAGCCTTCGCCGCTGTGGTGCTCCACGGCAATATTGCGGGCGTTGTAAATCGACTCGACTCTTCCCTTTTCGCACTCGGCGAGCAGCATCTCAACAATCGCGCGCGCCGAGTGGTCGCAGAAGAGCTGCCCCAGCGTCTTCTCATGCCAGGCGATGCCGTACCGCTCAACCAGCTCAATAAAATGATGCGGCTGATAGAGCGCGAGCGCCGACTTGGCAAAATGCGGATTCTGCGAGAGGAAGCGATCAGGAGCGCAATGGATGTTGGTGAAGTTGCAACGGCCTCCACCGGAGATGAGTATCTTGCGACCCGGCTGCGGATTGTGCTCGAGAAGCGCGACGCGCCTGCCCCGCTGACCGGCGGTTGCAGCGCACATCAGGCCAGCGGCGCCGGCTCCCAGCACCAACACATCGAACTGGCGAGTTTCCCGCGGCATCGCTCAGACCAGCATAGCTGGGCCGAGCCTGTCAGTAGACGTCTGCCGTCAGGCCATGCTTAGGCTGAACCTCGGCCGCCGTGCCTGGATTGCGATGCTGCTCGATCAGCTGGCCCAACGCTATGGTTCGATCACTTGTTCCTGCACTTCCTGGAATTGTGACCGCAACGCCACCCTTCGCATCGAGAAAGCTGAGGTTATAGCCGCCGCCTGTCTCTGGAATGCCCCTGGTGCCGACCGCAACATCGCCGAGTCCGTCGAAGATATCGCCGCCCGTCTGCAGCATCGACCCCATTGTCATCGCCATTGGCTCTGCGTTCGACAGAATCAGAATCACTCGGGTGCCGCCGGCGCCTTGCCACACGCAGTTCGCGGTGGAACCGGAAAACCAAGGCGCTGACCGCCCCGGGCCGACGACCAGCCCCGTCGCGCGCTCGATCTCGGACTGCGATAGGAGATCGCAAACCTTGCGATAGCTGTTGCTTTGTGCAAGCGACACATTAGAAGCTGTCACGGATGTTGCGAGAACCATTGAAGCCCAGAGGAAAGGAAAACGCATCGGGATCCTCCACGGCGCGGCGCGAACAGCTCAGGGATCTCGCATACCGTTTCCAGCCACGCGTGAAGTTCGATGATCATTTTCCTTTTGCAGATGCCCGCCGTCACGCTTGCGGGAAGTGCATCTTGACGAGGGCCAGAGCCTCTTCTTCGGTTGCGATAGAGCCCTCCAGTTGCGCATCTTCCACCGTGTTTAGCATCTCCTTGAACTGCGCGCCGGGCACGTAACCAGCCGCAATCAGTTCGCGGCCAGTCAGCAGCAGTTTCGGCCTCACGGCTTCTTCGGGCGTCGCATGGTAGCGCTCGCGGACGAAGTTCCATATATCGAGGTTGCCGTGCGCGGCCAGGCAATCCATGCGGTGCAGGGCCAGGTGCTCGTCAAAATCTTCGAGACGGAAGAACCGCTTCAGGGTTGAGGCTTTCATCTTCGGCGCATCGGCGAAGCGCATGTGGTTCTCTACAAGCGCGAGAATCTTCCGCGCCTCATCGTTTGAGAAGCGAAAGCGCCGGCAGATATCTGCGGCGATGGCAACGCCCACATCGACATGTCCGTCGAAGCGGATGCGTTCGGCGACGCGAAAGGTGGAAGGCTTGCCGACATCGTGCAGCAGCGCGCCCCATGCCAGCGTTGCGGAGCATTGCGGCTCAAGCTGCTCAAGAAGCAGCAGCGTATGAACCCACACGTCGCCCTCGGGATGGAATTGCGGCGGTTGGGCGACGCCTTTCATGCGCGCGACCTCGGGCAACACTTCTTTGAGCAGGCTGCTTTCGTCCAGCAATTCAAAGGCGCGGCGTGAATGGCCTTCAGTGAGCATCTTGGTGAGCTCATCGCGCACGCGCTCTCGGCTCACCGAGTCGATGCGTCGGGCTAGATTGCGCATTGCGGCAAAAGTCGTCGGCTCAATGGCGAAACCGAAACGCGCAGCGAAGCGCACGGCGCGCAGCAGCCGCAGGCGATCCTCTTCAAACCTGCGTTGCGGCTCGCCAATGGCCCGGATCAGGCCTGCATCGAGATCGGCGAGGCCGCCCACGTGGTCGATTACCGCGGCACGAAGCTCTTTCGGATCGGCAAGCGCAGCGGCGAGATTCAAACCTTTGCGGAACGGGTCGAGGAGAAGTCCGTTGATGGAGAAGTCGCGGCGCTGCACATCTTCTGCCGCGCTTAGCGTGTATCTCACTTCGTCTGGATGCCGGCCATCGGAGTAAACGCCATCCGAGCGGAATGTAGCAACCTCAGTGACTACCTGCGGCGCCACCTGCAGTGGGGCAGACCCCGCCGGTGCCGCTAAAAACTCGTCGTCTGCGGACGTGGCCACAAGCACGACGCCGAAGTGCGCGCCTACGGCAAACGTCTTCGGAAACATGCGCAGCACCACGTCCGGCGTGGCCGAGGTGGTCACGTCGTAGTCTTCAGGCTCCCGTCCCAGCAGCAGATCCCGCACGCAGCCGCCGGCAAAGTACGCTTCGTATCCAGCGTCACGCAGCGCGACTACGATGCGGCGGGCTGCTTCGAATTTGGGCGATGCAGACATTCCTTGTCGTCTATTGTCTACGCGCGCCGCCCACGTTGCCAGCAACGCTACACTTGAGACATGCCCCGCAGTGGCCTCATTCTCGGCATTGAAAGCTCGTGCGACGAGACCGCGGCCGCCGTCGTCGAGCGCGGAGCGCGCACGCTCTCTTCCGCCGTAGCTTCGCAGATCAACACGCATGCGCGCTACGGCGGCGTTGTGCCCGAGCTGGCCAGCCGCGAGCATCTTCGCGCGATCGTGCCCGTGGTCCATGAAGCGCTGGCCCAGGCCAACTGCACGCTCAATGACCTGGATGCAATTGCCGTCACTTCAGGCCCGGGCCTCGCCGGTGCGCTGCTTGTGGGCATCACCTACGCCAAAGCGCTGGCCTTTGCGCAGGGTCTTCCGCTCATCGCCGTCAATCACCTCGAAGGCCACATCCACGCCGTTCTGCTCAATGAACGTCAATCTCGAGAGGCACCGCTGGACGCGCAGTCCTTGGCCCTGGTTGTTTCCGGCGGCCACACGCATCTGTATCTGGCTCGCCCCGCCAACGGTACATGGAGCTATACGCTCGTCGGCCGCACGCTCGATGACGCGGCGGGTGAAGCCTACGACAAGGTGGCTAAGCTGCTTGGTCTCGGCTACCCGGGAGGCCCCTGGATTGACGCTCTGGCGTGTTTCGGCAATCCTCGCGCAGTACCTTTTACGTTTGCGCAGATCAAGACCAAGGTTCACCTCGGCGGCAAGGCTCCACGTACCAAAGCTGCAAAGACTGCGCCGATCGCAGAGCTTGATCCACGTTTTCTCTTCTCGTTTTCAGGAATCAAGACCGCGGTACTGCGCTACGTGGAACTGAACAACCTGCGCGAAGGCGTGCAGGCGCGCATCTCGAAGGTGCTTGCCGAGGCGCAACCGCCGCAGAGCAAGGAAGCAGCGCTAGCGCTTTGCCCGCAACCAGTGCTCGACCTTATTGCCAGCTTTCAACACGCCGTGGTTGGGGATCTGCTTAGAAAGACCTTCGCCGCGGCCGAATCGCTGGGAGCCTCGCGCATTCTGGTTACAGGCGGAGTGGCCGCAAACCGCGAACTGCGCGAGCGGTTCACGGCTGAGGCCAAACGCCGCGGCGTTCAGGTGGCCTTTCCTACGCTGGCTCTTTCTACTGACAATGCCGCAATGATCGCCGCGGCAGCATGGCCGCGCTATCTCTCCCGCGAGTTTGCGCCCGCCGATCTCACGGCCGAGCCTTCGCTGGTTCTGGGCCGCTGAGCGGCAATTAGCTCGAAGGGCTTTCTAAAGGTGAGGCAGTAAAGCCTGCCGCCAGCAATTTCGCGCACCTTGATCTCCTGCATCTCGTCCGGCACGGCATCGAGGGGCGCGGTCACCTTCTCGCTGCCCGGCTCGAAGTAGGACTTGCTCAATGGGTTGCGCTGGTAGATCTCTTTCACCGCCTGCTCGGTCTCGTCGGCGATGACAATCTTTGCGCCCGGCTTCGCCACCCAAATCATCTCTTTGATGGCGCGCGCCTTGTCGTTAAAAAAGTTGATGCCGCCTACGTGAAAGACGCAATCGAAAATTTCAGCTCGAAAGGGCAGCCGCTCGGCTTCGCACTGAAAGAGATTCGCATTGAGTCCCCATTTGCCCAGATTGCGCCGGCACTTTTGCAACATGCCCCACGAGAGGTCCACGCCGAAACGCTCGGCATCTGGCGGCAGGTAGCGCAAGTTGGCTCCGGTGCCGACACCCACTTCAAGCACACGGGCGCGCACTGAGACCTCAAGCTCGTTGAGAATCTCGCGGCGCCAGTCAGGTATTTTTTTGAAGAGCCGGTACAGGCGCTCGGCTACGTCATATCCGGGAGCGATTCTGTCGTAGAAGTTCTTGTATTTGAGATTTGACCCCGTCACCGAACTGACAAAAAGGGGTATGCCGTCGCGCATGGGATAGACGCGGCCGGTTGCGGTATTCCGAAGACTATTGCCTTCCAACTCGAACGAATAGCGTGTGTCCGGGTCGCAGAGCAGGGACAAAACTTCAGCTTGCATAACTTCCTGGAACTTATTGGCCGTCTGATAATGCGCTAGCCTTGCCTCATCTATACACCGAAGTGCGGCGCAATGGCGGCTTAAAGTAAACGCCCGCAACCTTTAAGGCACGCTTGTTACAATCGTGAAGGCCGCGACCCACCGCATCGTCGGCGAGATTGAGCAAGCAGTTCGACGAATGACCCTCCGTCTTTTCAACACCTTAACGGGACAAGTGGACGATCTGGCGCCTGCCGATGGCGACGCGCTGCGCATGTATGCCTGCGGGCCCACGGTCTACGACTACGGTCATATCGGCAACTTCCGCACCTTTTTGCAGGTGGATGTTCTTCGCCGCTATCTGAAACTTACCGGCGTCAACATTCGCCACGTCATGAACATCACTGACGTGGACGACAAGATCATTCGCAACGCGGCGGCCGCGGGAATCCCAATCGGCGACTACACCCCGAAATTCGTCGACGCCTTCTTTGAGGATCTGAACTCGCTGCGGGTTGAGCGGCCCGAGATTATCGCCCGCGCTACCGAACACATTCCGCGCATGGTTGCGCTCATCCAGCGCCTCGCCGCTGTGGACGCTGCTTACCAGACAGAAGATGGAAGCTGGTACTTCCGGCTTTCTGCCTACCCTGAATACGGGAAGCTCAGCAAGAAAGACCTGACCGGCATCGAAGACGGCGCACGCGTGGATGTCGACGAATACGAAAAGGACTCGGCCCGCGACTTCGCGCTCTGGAAGGCGGCCAAGCCGGGCGAAACCTCATGGGAGACGCCGATTGGCCGTGGCCGCCCCGGCTGGCACATCGAGTGCTCTGCCATGGCAATGGAGTTCCTCGGCGACTGCTTCGATCTGCATGCGGGCGGCGAAGACCTGATGTTTCCGCACCATGAGAATGAGATCGCGCAAAGCGAGACGGCGACGCATAAGACATTCGCGCGCCACTGGATGCACGTCAGGTTCCTGCTCGTCGATGGGCGCAAGATGTCGAAGAGCGAGGGGAACTTCTTCACCCTGCGCGACCTGCTGCTGAAGGGTTTCAAGGCATCAGCGATTCGCCTCGCGCTCATCTCGGTTCCGTATCGCCACCAGCACAACTTCACCTTCGACGGACTGACCGAAGCCACCAACGCCATCGATCGTTTGCGCACTTTTCACAAGCGTCTGACGCAAGGCGCTTTCCCAGACGGCGAAAATCCTGAGCTGCAATCCGCGGCGAAGGCTGCGCAAGAAGCCTACATGGCAGCGCTTGCCAATGATCTGAATACCGCAGAAGCGCGCGCGCCGATCTTCGACCTGGTTCGTGCGGGCAACACGGCCATCGATCAGGGCCACTTCCATTCCGGTGATCGCGATGCCATTCTTAAGGTTCTCGATGCTTTCGACGCCGTCTTCGACGTGATCGAAGACCACGACGCGGAACCGACGCGTCACGCCCTTGCCTGGGCTGAGCAATCAGGCCGCATGGCCGATGTTGCGCCGGAACTGCTTGCGCGGCAAGGGCTGAGCGATGAGGCCATCGATGCCCTCGTTGCCGAGCGCACCCTAGCCAAGAAGCATCGCAACTTTGCCCGCGCCGACCAGATTCGAAATGAGCTTGCCGAAAAGGGCATAATCTTAGAAGACTCAAAAGATGGCGTGCGCTGGAAACGGAAATAGCCGGAATCGGCACGCCCGCTGAGGTTGAACACTTTGGAAGCCGATGAGCTGAAGGAATTGCAGGAGCGCGCCGAGCATGGCGCACACGAGGAGTCGCATCGGCCGGTTGCGTTCTTCATGAGCGTTATGGCCGTGCTGGTAGCGGTTACCACCGTCCTTGGCCACCGCTCGCACACAGAAGCGATTCTCTTTCAGAACAGAGCCACCGATCAGTGGAACGAGTACCAGGCCAAGAAGATTCGCTCCAACACCACGGCGCTTATCGGCGACCTTTTAAGCGTCTCCGCCGTTTCTGACAAGGCCAAGGCGCAGCAGATTCTAGATGAATACGCCGGCCATCAGGCAAAGTGGGCTGGCGACCTGAAAGAGGACTCGGACCAAGCGAAGGAGTTGCAGGAAAAGGTCGATCACGCCGAAGCGCGCGCCATCCGCCTCGATCTGGCAGAAGCGCTGCTCGAAATTGCGCTCGTCGTCACATCGGTTACGCTGCTGACGAACAGGTTCCTCTACTGGTACTTCGGCATAGCTTTCGCTTTGGGTGGAATTGTCTCGGCAGCTTCGGCCTTTTTCCTGCACTGACGGCCGCACGGCTCAACCCGTGTTGCGCAGCCCTGCTGAAATCCCGCTGATGGTAGCTGCGATGGCGCGGTTCACCTCGGGCGTATTTTCTCCAGCCCGTTTGCGCCGCAGCATGTCCACCTGGATCAGGTGCATCGGATCAACGTACGGGTTCCTCAGCTTGATCGACCGGGCCAACACCTGATTTTTTTCAAGCAGCTCGCTCTGCCGCGTAACGGCAAGCACAGTGCGCACGGTGCGGTGGAACTCCGCCACGATCATGTCGTAGACGCGTTCGCGCAGCATTGAGTCTTTCACCAGTGTCGAATACTGCTTGGCGGTGCCCAGGTCCGCCTTGCCCAGCGCCATCTCCACATTGCGAATCAAATCAATGAAGAGCGGGAACTCGCGGGCCATCGTTTGCAGCAGATCCAGCGCGCCGGGCCGCTCCAAATATTCGCTCAGTGCAAAACCCACGCCAAACCACGCGGGAACAAGCAAGCGCGACTGCGTCCAGCCGAAGACCCAAGGAATGGCGCGCAGATCGGCAATCTGCGTTGAGGCTTTGCGGCGAGAGGGCCTTGACCCGATCATCGCGTGTTCCAGCTCGCCCACTGGCGTCGATTGCTCGAAGTAGTCGATTACGTCGCGGTTCTCCAGAATCTTTTCGCGATAAAACCCAAACGAAATCAACGAAAGCTTTCCCAGTGCCGTCTCCCACTCCGGTTTGAGTACGCCGGTGAAGTGGCCCTGCGGATCGCGCGCGTTGGGACGTGCCAGCGCATCGAGCGAAGCGGCAATCATCAGCTCGAGATTGCGCTCAGCCAGCACCTCGTCAGCATATTTGAAGTTGAGCACTTCGCCTTGCTCGGTGATGCGCAAGTGGCCCTCGAAGGAGTCCATCGGCTGCGCGAAAATGGCCCTGTGCGTCGGGCCCCCGCCGCGGCCCACCGTGCCGCCGCGGCCATGGAAGAGTCGCAGCCTAACGCCTGCCTCGCGGGCTACGGTGTGCAGATCGCGATGCGCTTTGAAGATCTCCCACGTGCTGGTCAGCATGCCGCCGTCTTTGTTGGAGTCAGAATAGCCGAGCATTACTTCCTGCCAGTTGCCCCAGCTTGCAAGCAGCTTGCGATAGTCGGGGCGACCCCAAAGCTCACGGCACACAGCGGGCGCGTTGCGCAGATCTTCAATTGATTCAAAGAGCGGTACCGGCATCAGGCCAGGATCGCGTTCAGAACCCTCGACCCGAACGCCGCCCAACCGCGCGAGCCGCACGACGCCCAGCACATCCTCTACCGTGGCCGCGCCGCTGATGACATACTGGCGGATCACCTCCGGCGAAGAGCCGTCTTTCGACTCCGCCACGACGCGGAATGTCTCAAGCACGCTGGCCGTCTCCGGCGACATTTCACCAGGCAGTTCGGCCGCAATCGTGTCGCCGATGGTCTCTTTCAGAGCGGCTGAGAGCACGCGTGCGTGCTGCCGGATATCGAGCGTGTGCAGATGAAGCCCGAAGGTGCGCACCTGCACCACGAGCGGATCGACCAGCATGCGCGCAATGCGCAGTCCCTTGTTCTCCTCAAGCGACCGGCGCAATATTTCAAGATCATCGAGAAATTCCC
Source organism: uncultured Acidobacteriaceae bacterium (assembly GCA_963832465.1). Taxonomy (GTDB): domain Bacteria; phylum Acidobacteriota; class Terriglobia; order Terriglobales; family Acidobacteriaceae; genus Telmatobacter. The sequence goes on along the minus strand of CAWHUJ010000011.1, from coordinate 53,954 downwards.
CGGCGCTGCCATACGCCGGCAGGGACTTCGCCAGCTTGTCCTGCCCCGGCGCGAGCGTAAACGGCGCCACCGGCAGCGATGCCCCGTCTGCCGTCTCGTCAATGAGGCGTTGGATGCGGGCCTTGATGCAGATCACGAAACGACGGTAGTACTCAAACTCAAACTGCGCTCCGAAGACCTGCGCCTCCGGCGTGTGCACCTGGGCCACGTACTTCCTGAGGCGCTCCAGCATCTCTGCGCTCACCCGCGTCTGCTGGGCACTCGTGGTGAGCAGGTCGATCAGGCTATCGAGTTGCTGCTGGTAATAGAGAAGCAGATGTCCCCGCGCGAGGCGAACCGCGTCGCGAGTCACCTCGGGGGTCACGTAAGGATTGCCGTCGCGATCGCCTCCGATCCATGAGCCGAACTGCAGCACCACGGGAAGGTTGTGCGGATCGATTTTCGGCCCATACGCGGCCCGCAACGCATCGGCAATCTCGCGGTAGAGCGCAGGCAATGTGGCGAAGATGGAGACGTCGTAGTAGTCCAGCCCCATCTTGATTTCATCGAGCACGGTGGGCCGCCGCGATCGCACTTCGTCGGTCTGCCACAGGCTGGTGATCTCGGCGCGGATCAGTGCCTGCAGCCGTGCCAGTTCCCGTTCCGGAATGGGAATGCGGTCGAGCGTGGCGAGATACTCGCCGATGCGCCGGCGTTTCACCATCACAGTGCGGCGGGCGGCCTCGGTGGGATGCGCCGTGAAAACCGGAACAATCAGGACTCGCTTCAGCCACTCCATCGCCTCGTCGGCGTCGATACCGACACGACGCATCTCCAGCAAGGTGCCGGCCAGCGAGCCGCGCTGCCGGTTGGCCTCCCCGGTTAACTGAAGGGCGATGCGGCGGCGCTTGCGATGGTTCGTCTCGGCCAGGTTGATGAGCTCGAAATAGAAGGCGAATGCCCGCGTGAGCAAAATGGCCTGCTCGACCGGCAGTGAATGCACCAGTTCGAGCGCCTTTGCCGCCTGCGCAGCCGCCGCTTCCGCATCACCTCGTGCTTCGGCGTCGCGACGGCGGATCGTGCCCTGGCGCAGCGCCTCGACCAAGCCGAAAAACTCATCGCCGGCCTGCTCGCGCAGCACCTGACCCAGCAACACGCCCAGCGAGCGCACATCGCGCCGCAGAGGCGCTTCTTTCAGGTCGCCGGAACGTGCTTCGAGCTCCGCCAGCCTGTGCGACCAGCTTTCGGGGTTCCATAAGAGGGCCATCGTGTCTTGATTATGCACGACGGCGCATTACCCCGGACCACTACGCGAAACCCTTTTGGCATAGTCATTTCAACGACCTGCGATGTAGCATGGAAGCCGCCCGAAAATCAGAATCGCGAAAGGAAGGCTGCCCGATGCGGATGAAGCCGTTCCACCTCCTCGTGTTGGCTGTTGCAGCGCTCGCGTGTGCGCTAACATGGCAAGCTGTGAACGCCGCCGAAGGTTCTGCTCCCGCTGACGAGATTCAATCAACGCCCATCAAAGTTGATCGCCTCGACCCCGCCGTCGACCAGATCGTGCCCGCCGACGCAAAGCTCGAGCGGCTTGCTACCGGCTTCACATGGACTGAAGGTCCGGTATGGACCATGGGCGCCCTCTACTTTGCCGAGATTCCAAGCGACAGCATTCGCAAATGGACACCCGGCGCAGGCGTGAGCATCTTTCTGCAGCCAAGCGGCTACCTCGGGCCGCTGCCCTACGGAGGTCCCGAGTCCGGCTCGAACGGCATGACCCTCGACGCGCAGGGCCGCCTCACGGTCGCGGGCCATGCTCAGCGCGATGTCTACCGTTTCGAAACGCTCAACCCGAAGAGCCAGATCACGATCCTTGCCGATTCGTATCAGGGCAAAAAGCTGAACAGTCCCAACGACCTCGTCTACAAGTCCGACGGCTCGCTCTATTTCACCGATCCGCCGTACGGCCTGCGGACGCAGCAGGACACCGACCCGGAGAAACAGCTCAAGGTCAACGGCGTCTATCGCCTGGCCAATGCTCTTGCGCACAAGCCTGGCGCGAAACCCGACCACGCCGCCCTGCAGTTGCTGGTGAGCGATCTGCCTCGGCCCAATGGCATCGCTTTCTCACCCGATGAGAAATACCTCTACGTCAGCAACTCCGAGCCGAAGAAATTCTGGATGCGATACACCGTGAAGCCCGACGGCACGCTCACCGATGGCAAGGTTTTCTACGACGCTAGCAGTGACAAGCGGCCCGGCGCCCCAGACGGCATGAAGATTGATGAGCACGGCAATCTCTATAGCGCGGGCCCGGGCGGCATCTGGATCTTCTCGCCCGAGGGCAAGCCACTTGGCATCATTCTCTTTCAGGAAAAGACCGCCAACGTTGCCTGGGGCGGCGCCGACCGCAAGACCCTCTACGTCACCGCAAGCAGCGGCGTCTATCGCATACGGCTCAACGTGGCGGGTGCGCCGATGATTCGTGGGCACTAAAATAAGGCCTGAGAGGACCTGCTCATGGCCGATACCGCGCTCGCTCCCGAACTCACACTCGAACAAAAGCTCGACAATCTTGCCGCCGTTGCGGTGCACGTCGGCCTCGGCCTCAAGGCCGGTCAGGAACTGGTGATGACGGCATCGCTCGACGCGCTGCCGCTGGCCCGGCGCATCACCGAGCAGGCTTACCGCGCGGGAGCATCCCTGGTCACCACGCTCTACACCGACGACGAAGCGTCCGCTGATGCGTTATCGCCTTGCGCCTAACGAGAGCTTCGACCGCGCAGCCAAGTGGCTCTACGACGGCATGGGCGCAGCTTTCAAGAGCGGCGCAGCGCGCCTGGCGATCGCCGGCGGAAACCCCATCGCTGCTCTCCAACGAAGACCCTGAGAAAGTGGGCCGCGCCAATCGCGCTGTCTCGCCGCTTACCGGCCTGCGCTTGAGCTGATCACTCGCCACGAAATCAACTGGACCATCGTTGCCAGCGCAACTCCCGCCTGGGCGGCGGCCATGTTCCCTGACGACACGCCCGATGTGGCACTCGCAAAGCTCTGGGACGCCATCTTCAAAACATCGCGCATCAACAACGACGATCCAGTCGCCGCGTGGAAGGCACATGATGCCACGCTGCAGAAGCGTGCCGCGCTTCTGAACGAGAAGCGCTACTCCGCACTGCACTATCGCGGTCCCGGAACCGACTTCCGTCTCGGCCTCTGCCGATGACCATCTCTGGATGGGCGGAGGCACCACTGCGGGCAACGGCCTATACTGCATTCCCAACATCCCCACCGAAGAAGTCTTTACCACACCGCACAAGGACCGCGCCGACGGCACCGTCACGCGCCACCAAGCCGCTCTCGCATCAGGGCACCATGATTGAAGGCATCCAAGTTCGCTTTGAAAAAGGCCGTATTGTTGAAGCGCATGCGCAGCCGCGGGCAGGAAGTGCTGCAGAAGCTGATCGACACCGACGACGGCGCGCGCCGTCTCGGCGAAGTGGCGCTGGTACCGCACTCATCGCCGATCGCACAAGCGGCCTCACGTTCCTGAACACGCTCTTCGACGAGAATGCCGCATCCCATATCGCGCTCGGCCAGGCCTATAGCTCGTGCATCAGGACGGCGACAAGTTGACGCCAGAGCAGCTCGCCGCCAAAGGCGCCAACGACAGCCTCATTCATGTGGACTGGATGATCGGATCGGGCGAGCTCGATATCGACGGAGTCACAGCCGCCGGCACAGCCGAGCCGCTGATGCGCCGTGGCGAGTGGGTTTAGCTCCAATCACGGGCGGCGATCCAACAGATCTGCCGCCCGCGCACCTCTCCAGTCACCTCATCACCGCACTGCGCAGCTTTCCCCACGATAAAATCGACGTGTGCGTAAAGTTTTTCTTGCTGTTCTTGCTCTCATCGTCCTGCTGCCCATTGTGATTGTTGTTGCACGTTCTGCAACCCCCACACTCACGCTCACCCCGTCGGTCGCCTTCATCGGCCAGGCCACTCCGTTGCAGGTGCAAGCGCACGACCCGCGCGGCATTCGCAAAGCGACGGCTTACGTTGAGCAGAATGGCTCGCGCTACCCGGTATGGGATCTTGCCCAGCCCGCGAAGACTGCCGACAACACCTGGAGCTTCACTACGGGCGTGAAAACCACGCCGCAGTTGAAGGATGGCTAGGCGAAACTCGTCGTCGAAGCTACGTCGAACGATTTGCTGCGCAAAACTGCCCGCATCGAGCGCGACGTCACCGTAGTGACGCGGCCTCCGGCGATTACCGTCGGACGCAGATCAGCATTATCTCTATCTCGGCATGGCCGACCTGGCTACCTTCAGCGTCTCTGGCCACTTGACCGAGGCGGGCATTCGCGTGGGCGACCAGAGCTTCCGCGGCTGGCCGATGCCCGGCGGCAAGTCCGGCTACTTCTCGCTCTTCGCCTTCGCGTGGAATATGCCTCCGATACGGCGCCCGTGGCCTTTGCCTCAAACGGCACTGGCAGCGACGCGACCAGCCCCTGGTCTATCAGTTCCCCAAGAAGGAGCAGCCCAAGTACACCAAGCACGACCTGCAGGTCAGCGACGCTTTCATGCAGAAGGTCGTCAACGAGCTCGATCCCAACGGCTCGGGCGACCCTGTTGCGCGCTTCGTGAAGATCAACAACGAGATGCGCCGCGCCAACAACAAAACGCTCTCCGACTTGCGCTTCAAGACGGCACGAGGAATTCCTCTGGTCGCAGCCTTTCGCTCGCCAATCGCACGCGCAGGCCGAGGCCACATTTGCCGATCTGCGCAGCTACTTCTACCAGGGCAAGAAGATCGACCAGCAGGTGCACCTGGGCTACGATCTCGCAGTCACGCAGCATGTGGGTGTGGAGGCCTCGAATGATGGCCGCGTGGTTTACGCAGCCCCGCTCGGCATCTATGGCAACTGCATTGTTGTCGACCATGGCTACGGACTGCAGACCATCTACGGCCATCTCAGCCAGATCAACGTGCACGAAGGCGACATGGTGAAGCGCGGCCAGGTGATGGGCCTCAGCGGCATGACCGGCATGGCCGGCGGCGACCACATCCACTTCGCGATGCAGTTAGACGGCGTGCAGATCGATCCCAAGGAATGGTGGGATGCACACTGGATTCGCGATCACATCGCCAAGCGTGTCGAACTGCCCGGCTTCCACGAGTAGCTGCAGCGTTCTAAGCCGGGTAAGCGCCGGTGATGTACCCCTCGAGCGCCTGGATTGCGTGCTCCTGGCCTGACATCACCCATTTCACAAGATCGCCGATCGACACCAGTCCCACGACCATCTCGCCTTCGAGCACAGGCAGGTGGCGGAAGTGATGCTGTGTCATCACTGTCATGCACTCGTCGACCGTGTACTGCGGGCTCACGGAGAGCACCGGGCTGGTCATGATCTCAGAGACGCGGGTCTCCTTCGAGGTATGGCCGAGCAAGGCGCATTTGCGCGCGTAGTCGCGCTCAGAGAGGATGCCCAGCAACCGATCATCGTGGAGGACCATCAGCGCGCCTATGTCGTACCGCGCCATCATCTCCAGCGCTTCATAGACTGACTGATCCGGCGCAATCGAGAGGATCTTCTTTTGAGTCTTCGCTTTCAACAAAAGTCCGATCTTGTCATCTGTCCGCATATCCCCTCCTCTGCCGTGTCCGCACCCAGCCACGAGACCTGTCGCCCGCGGGACTGCAGTGTATATCGAAGTAAGCAGAACTGTCGCCAACAGAAATCACGGAAATTTTCTGAGGCTCGTTCCGGCCGGCCCTTTCAACAGCTAAGCTCGGTCTGAGACCTGACCATGACCATTGAACTCTCCAAACAGGCACGCACCGAGGCCATCGCATCCATCCGCCGCTACTTCGACGAAAACCTCAGCGAACCCATCGGCGAGCTGCCTGCCGGCCTGCTGCTTAACTACGTCCTCGAAGAGATTGGCCCGGCTATCTACAATCAGGCCATCGCCGACGCGCAGGCGCGCATGCAGCGCCAGGTAGGCGACCTCAGCGGCGAGCTCTTCGCAAAGGAGTTCCAGTACTGGAACAACGCCAAGCGCCGCAAACCCTCCCGCTAGTTATCTCCAAAGACAGACGGCGTGAGCTGTAAGCCCACGCCGTATTTATGTGTGAGACCCCGACCGCTTTAGAACTCGGCTCGCAAGGAGATCTGCCCGGTACGCGAACCACCGAAATCAGATGGAGGATTGCCTGTCCCCGACCCGACCACACCGGTGATGAGACCAAAGCTTGACGAACTCAGGTTCATGTTTGGGTCGCCGAGGTTCGTATGGTTCAACACGTTGGTGAACGTGCCTTCGGCCTTAATTCTTAACCGTTCGGTTATCGTGAACGACTTGCTCAAGCCAGCCGACAGATTGAAGAGCCCTGGGCCCTCGACCGATCCCACCTGGCTGTTGCCGAAACGTCCGATGGGTAACGGATGCGCTCCCAGTGGAGCGAGCGTGAGTGGGTCAAAGCCCGCGCCCGTCGTGCAAGGAGCGCCGAGGGTCCAGGTCGAATCACCGGGGCATGCAAAGGCGGCGGCGCTTGGTCCAATTGAACCGGTTCTTGCCGTGCGGACTGACGCTGATTCCAGACAGCTGATCGGGATGCTGGTCACGGTGGCCGCCGTCAAAGCTGCCAGTGCCGTCGCCGAATCAGCCGTTCAGTCCCGAGCCGGTTCCGGAGGGATCGCCCTGCCCGCTGGGGAAATAGGGCGTCTCGTACGGTCCGGTCTGCATCGTCAGGATCGAGGAGATCGCCATCCGCCGGCGATTTCGTCCGCGCTCGCGAGCATGGATGCCACCGAACACCTTGCCGCGGCCGAAGGGCAGGTCGTAGAGCGCGGTCGTATTCCAGCGTAGACGGCGGGTGCCGTAGGCGTTGCCGAAGTCGACATGACGATCGAGGACCGAAGTAGCGCGGTGGCCGCCGCCTTCGCCCGCGAAGCCGATGTTGTGTCCGGACCCTGGTCGTCGGCGAGGTTCTTGGCCCAGGTGAAGCCGGAGTGGAACTCGAGGCCCTGTTGGAGCCGGTGGCTGGCCTCAGCCTGCAGCGAGTTGTAGCTCTGGTTGGAGCCGGTGGCGCGGGTGTTGATGCGGCCCCAGTTCGGGGAAGAGCCGCGAGCTGATGGGCGCATTGAAGGCCGAGACCGTGGTGGAGTAAGGGAGCGTGTTTTCATCCGGCGCCCACACGAGCTGGTGAGTCTCCGAGCCGATATAGCTGATGCGCGCCGCGTACCCGGAACCGAAATCGTGATCCACGCTGAGCGACCACTGCTCGGTGTAGGGATCTTTCCAGTCGGCGCTGTTGGCGGTGCCGAAGTAGTCGGAGCCGTAGCAGGTGGTGCAACCGTTGCCGCCCGCACCGGGATCGATCTGCGGCCACTGATAGCCGATGGCGTGGGTGGTGGGGTTGTAGGTGTTTGAGAAGTCCTGCGTGTAGGCCTGCACGGTGCCGGTGAGCGAGTAGAAGCTCGAGCCCAGCATGTTGATGTTGTAGATGCCGGAGCCGCCGCGGATCGCCCACTTGTCGTTGTCGAAAGGGCGATAGGCGAAGCCGAAGCGGGGCATGAAGCGGAGATGCGGATACTTCTTGAGTCCCGCTCGGGGAAGCCGGCGGTGGAATTGCCCTGAACCTGCATGCAGGGCGCGCCGTTGACGGTGGAGGATTGGTGTGCGTTACACCGTCAGGGTCGCAGGCGTTGGCGCTGGCGAGGAAGCCCTGCGCGAGCAGATCCTGTTTGCCCTGGGGATAGATGACGCGGCCGGGAAATCGCACGCTGGGATCGAAGTTGCCGATGTCGCCATACTTGTCGTGAGTAGCCGGGGTGCAGCTCGTAGCGAAGGCCGTAGGAGAGAGTGAGACGCGAATTGAGACGCCACTCATCCTGGGCGAAGAAGTGATAGTGCTGCGAAATGCCGTCGTTGTCCTGCTTGACGACGTCATAGAAGGTCTGGTTCGGGCGTGCCGATCAGGAAATCGCCGAAGTCGACGCCGGTGAAGATGCCCGCGCTGCCGCTGGAGTTGAAAGTATAGCTGCCGTAGTTGTCAGCGCCGTTGAAGCCGAGGGCGTAGATGGCTTCGAGGGTCTGGATGTCGGTGCCGAACTTCATGGTGTGGCGGCCCTTGGTCCAGATGAGCGTGTCGGTGTACTCGTAGGTGAAGGACTTGTTGAGGCCAGTGAGGCGGTCGGCGTTCAGGTTCTGCAGATGATTGAAGTCCATCTCGGGGATGCCGTTGAAGAACAGGTTCTGCAGACCCTGCCAGCCCTGTGCCTGGGTCCAGGCGAGACCGTTGAAGCTGTTGGTGTTGCCCGAGGTGTAGCGGGTGAAGCCGAAGCCGCCCTCATTGATGAGGTTGGGCTTGATGGTCCAGTTGGTGTCAACCTTGAGAACGCGGCTCTGGCTGTTGTTCTGCGAAGAGGGCAGGTTGAGGATGGTCGGGCTGGTGACGGGGAAGTTCTTCCAGGTGAAGCGGCCCCAGAGAAGGAACTTCTGGTTGGAGCCGAAGTACTGATCGCCGCGGACGTCGAACTGGTTGGAGTGGCCGCTCTTGTCGGCCTTGGCCTGGTAGTTGGCCACGCCGTTATCCGTGTACGCCGTGGGATCGCCGATATTGGGATCGGGATAGAACTGCTTCAACGTGTTGACGGCGATCTGGCTGATCGCGGTGGATGGCACAGCGGTTCCCCAGCTTGCCCCTGTGTAAGGGTCAGTTAATCCCGTAAAGCCTTCCGAGTTGAGTACTTCGAGAAGTCTCCTTGCTTCATCAAGGTACTTGGGACCACCTCGTTCAGCGTTTCCTGCGCAGGATGACGCCAGCCCTCATAGTCGCCATAGAAGAAGCTCCGATTGTGACCGTTGTAGTGAGGAAGGATGACGGGACCGCCGAAGCTTCCGCCGAATGTGTTTCCAGTCTGGCTGGCCTTGGTCAGGGTCGTGGGGTAGGTGTAGGGAATCGCGTCAAAAGCCGAGTTCTGGTAGTACCAGAAGCCTGATCCGTGCAGAGTGTTGCTGCCGCCCTTGGTTGTTACGACGATCTGAGCGGGATCGCTGAATTCGGCGCCGGCCATAACGCCGTCCGCGCGTATCTCTGAAATCGATTCGGTCGAGGGAAACGAGTCCTTGATGTAGCTGCCGCCCGCCGGATCCTTCAAGGTCATGCCGTCTACCGTCAGTTCAACCTGGAACGGCAACGCTCCCTGCAGAGAAATGCCCGAGGCATCATCCTGAACGCCGGGCAACGCTCCCAGGATATTCGCTGCGCTGGTGCCGGTGAAACTGGCACGCGTATTGACGGGAAGATTCGTCGCAACATCAGAGGTAAACGTGCCGCTGATTGTTGCGGAATCCGTTTCGATTGCGCTGACGGTGTCGCCGGTGACCTTCACTTCCTGCTGCACAGTTCCGACGGCAAGCGCGGCGTCGATGCGAAGTTCCTGCCGAACTGCCAGCGTTACGCCGGTGACCGACCACTTTTCAAACCCGGGCGCGACGACATCAAGCGCATAGTGGCCCGCCTTTACATCGACGAAGCGGTAGTCGCCGATGCCATTCGATTTGACGACACGAATCGCCCCCTCATCGGTGTTCTTCAAAGTTACGGTGGCATCGGGAATTACCGCGCCGGCCGCGTCATGGACGGAACCAACGATGGCTCCCTGCGTTGTTTGTGCGTAAAGGCTCGGGCAGATGAGCACAAGCGCCAACATCAAGCCGAGAAATCCCCGATCCTGCTGGAGCGCCCTTTGCTTGAATGGGTCTTTGGATCCAAACATAATCACTGTCTCCTGAAATAGGTATGAGCTGACGCGCAGATGAAAGGTGCGCGAAGACTGCGCAATTGATTGGCTCTCGTCTCGGCCTTTCTGCCGCGAGCACGGACGATTGGCACGGACAGCCTTTCTTGATGTACGAATCGATCGCGATGACAAAGCCGTTGGCCCGGCCTCGCGTGGTTTGAGTCCTGAGATGGGTTCAGGCTACTGAGACTCGGTTACAAAATCGCGTTCAGGCTGTTACCGCAGCATGAAATTAGCCTGCGCTCCTGCGACTCTCTGCTCCCGTCCTTGCTTTCTCCACCGCTGTGTCATCAGGCCCACATGCGTGTTTGCTGTGACACGCCGCGCTAATACGCCCGCGGCCGCAACTCCTTGCGTTTCAATGCTTCTCCCTTTGGCCATGCTCTTGCACTTCTTGAGGGCACAGGCGGTTGAGGCAAGAACGGGGGCAAGAGATGAAAGCAGTGATCCTGAGCAGATTGGCGATGGTGGCGGCGGTGGTGGTGCTTCTGGCGGTACAAGCCTTGGCGCAACAGGCGCCGGCAAGACGGACGATCGTAGTTAGCCTGGAAGACCACAAGCTGGCCCTGCTTGAAAACGGCCAGGTGATGAAGATCTACACCGTCGCCGTCGGCAAGCCATCCTCGCCTAGCCCCGTCGGTTCTTTCACCATCGCTCGCCGCGTCAAAAATCCCACCTACTCACACGATGGCGTAACCATTCCTGCGGGGCCGCGCAACCCGGTGGGCACGCGCTGGATGGGACTCAGCGTCCGCGGCTATGGAATCCACGGGACGAATGAGCCTAAGTCAATCGGCAAGGCCTCTTCGCACGGTTGCATCCGCATGGCGAAGGCCGACCTTGAGGAACTCTACCCGCTCGTTTCTGTCGGCGACAGCGTCGAGCTAATCGGCCAACGCAATGAAGAAACTGCGCGCCTCTTCGGCAACCCGCTCGCGCTGCCTTCCGCCACCGATCCGCAGCCGTTGCTGACCGCACAGGAAATTCCACTCGCCACACTTCCAGTTGTGGGTTCGCGCTAAGAGGAGAAGACCCGATGAATCTGCTTGGTGAGGCAATGGGTGGTCTGGGCGCAGTGCTGTTGCCGGTAGCGGCGGCGCTGCTGCTTGAAGAACTGACGTTAGGCGGACTGGTCCGGCTGCTGCTCGCTCCACGGCCGGGAACCGGGAAACGAGGGGAGCACAACCAACTTAAGGGAGACGGCAAATGCTCGCACTGAAACTGTTGCTCACCGTCGCGGGAGCGCTGTTGCTTGCTGTCGCGATCGGTATACCACTCCATGCCCTCTGGCAGCGCTTCGAATACAAGCGTCGCAAGGCGGCCGAAAACGAAACCGCATTCGAATCGGACCTATCACGGACAGAAGAAGAGACCCAACCTATCACCTGGCGCAAATCACTGGCACTCGCACTCGTCGCATGTCTTCCGCTGCTCGTGGCGCAGAGCATAGTCGTCGTACCCAGCGGCATGGGCGGAATCACCATCAGCCAGATTGGCGGCACGCTGCCGGGCACGCTTTACCCGGGCGTCCACTTCATTACGCCGCTCATCGACAACGTTGAGCTCTTTGACCTGCGCGACCACCTCTTTGTCGCCGGTGCCGCGCAACAGGGATCAAAGACTGGCCCACAGAAGCCCGCTTTCGATGTGCAATCGCGCGAAGGCCTCAACATCGGCCTCGGTGTGACGGTGCGGTATCGGCTTGACCCCAGCAAGCTCGCCAGCGTGCAGAGCCGCCTGCCGCAGCCGGCGGACAAGGAACTGGTTCCTCCAGTCGTGGCCAGCGCGTGGCGCGAGCTTGCGCCGCAGTACACCGTGCGCGAGATCTTCTCAACCAAGCGCGAAGAAGTGCGCTCCAAAGCCACAGCCACCATCACGCGCAAGCTTGCCTCTGACGGCATCGTCGTTGAAGAAGTGATGCTATCCGAGATCCAGCTGCCGGACGAATATGCAAAGGGCCTCGAAGGCCTGCTGTTGAAAGAGCAGGAGGACGATCAGCTCAGCGTGGTTACTGACATCCAGCAGAAGCAGGTAAAGATCGCCGAATTGCAGGCCGAAGCGGAGAAGGCCCAGAAGGTGAAGCTGGCCGAGGCCGACGCACAATCGCGCGTGGTTGAAGCCAAGGGCGAAGCCGATGCCATGCAATTCACGCTGCCGCTCAAACAGAAACAGATTGAGCAGAGCAAGCTCGAAGCCGAAGCCCGCAAGGAGGCCACCATCCAGAACGCCGAGGCGGATGCCGAAGCCAAGGTCATCGACAGCAAAGCGGAGCTACAGCGCCGCAACCTGCTTGCCGATGCCGAAGCCAGCCGAATCAAGCTCATCGCCGAAGCCAACGCCGACCGAATGAAGAGCGAGGCCGAGTTGCTCAACAAGTCGCCGCTGCTGATCAATAAGATTGTCGCCGAACGGCTCTCCGACAAGATCCAGGTTGTCATGGTTCCGTCGGACGGAAAGTTCTTCTTCGCCAACGACGTCTTCAAGAACATGGCCAATGCTCCTGTCGTAAAGCAGGAGATGGACAACGAAGACGATCCTTCACCCAAAGCGGGCCACTGAGAGCCGCAAACCGCCCTGCGAGGGAGCCCACCCCCACTCCCCGCCGGTCAATACCGCACACCCTTCAGACGATATAATCCGCCCAAACAGCAATGCGCAGAAAGACGCCGGCAATGAAGCTGATCAGGCTGCTTACTATCCCCGTTTTCATGGCAGCATTGACGGCGGCAGCCCAGGCTCCATCGCGCTGGGCACAACCTGCCGCGGCGCTCGCAGGCCAGATCGCCGACCTTCTGGGACCCGGCCAGGTGCGGGTAACGCTGCGAAATCTTTCCACCATTCCCGCGGATCAGCTTCCCGCCATTCAGGGCCTCATCGAGCAGGACCTGAAAGCTCGCGGCATCGTCGGCTCAGGCGACGAGAGCGCCAACACGCTGCGCATTACGTTGAGTGAAAGTGCGAGCGAGCGCCTCTGGGTGGCCGAAATTGTAGAAGGCAAAGACGTGCAGGTCGCCATGGTGCATCTCGACCGCGACCAACCTCATCCCGCAGCCCCTTCTGCCGGCAGCATCACTCTGCACAAACAGATACTCGCTACGTTGCCGAGCCCGATTCTCAGTGTGCTTGAACTACCAGGCAGCCTGATCACGCTCGAACCTGAGAATGTCGTCGTTTACACCCGCGCAGGAGATGGCTGGCACGAGCAGAATCGTCTGGCTGTCGGACTGCGGCGACCATTGCCTCGCGATCCTCGCGGCATGCTCGTTCTCCATGCCGATGGCGCGGGCTTTGACGCTTATCTTCCTGGCACCCATTGCACCGGCTCACGCTCGATCGCACCCTATACCACCGGCTGGAGCCTTGATTGCCGCGATAGCGACGATCCGTGGCCGATCTTGCAGAACAGCGCGGTCGCCGGCCCATCACTTCGCGCCTTTTACAACGCAGGGTGCAATTACTTCACCGGCATCGTCACTCCCAACCTGCCGGTCGATCTCCCGCCTTTCTATGCTGCCGCGCTTGTGCCGCGTGCCGCAGGCGGCGTGGCGATGCTCATCGGCGGCATCGCCGGCAAAGCACAGATAATCGACAACAACACGCTCAAACCCATCGCAGGCACCCGCGATTGGGGCAGCGACTTTGCCGCTCTCAGCTCCGGTTGTGGCGCCGGAACGCAAATTGTTGCCTCCGGCTCCGGCACGGCTGCGAGCGACAGTCTTCGCGCCTACGAGTTGCCAGCGCTTGAAGCTGTTCCCGCAAGCGATCCGCTGGCCATGGATGGAACCATAACCGCGCTCTCGTCCTCACCCGACGGCAAGAGCCTGCTCGTCATTACGCAGACCAGCGCAAACCAATACGAGGTGGACCGTGTTACGGCGAATTGCAATTAGCCTCGCCATTGCAGTGTTGGCTCTGCCCTGCGCGGCACGCACACGGCCTCACTACGGCGGAACGCTGCGCGTTGAGATTGAGGGCGATCCCTGGCAACGACCCGACGGGCTCGCGCGCCGCCTTGTTCTCGACGGCCTCACCAGCCTCGACGCCACCGGCGTGGTGCGTCCGGCATTGGCGACGCAGTGGGACTCCGACAGCGACGGCCATCGCTGGCAGTTTCACTTGCGCCCCGGCGTACATTTTCATGACGGCTCGTCGCTCACCTCCGTCGCCATCGTGGCTTCGCTCAATGCTGCGTGCCCTACCAACTGCCCCTGGACGGCGATTCACGCCGTTGGCTCCTCCGTGGTTTTCACCAGCGACTCGCCCATGCCCAACCTGCCCGCGCTGCTTGCGGGCGACGAATTTCTGATTGCGCTCACCATCACCGCCGATGGCAAGACGCCTGCTGGCGACACCGGCACTGGACCATTCACCGTCGCGGGCTTCAACAATGGCGTGCTCGCGCTCACCGCGAATGACAGCTGCTGGCGCGGCCGGCCCTTCGTGGATTCGATCGAGATCCGCGTGCATCGGGCCGTCCACGATCAGTGGCTCGACCTCGGCCTTGGCCACGCGGACGTCGCCGAAGTCCCTGCCGAGCAGATTCGCCAGGCACAGCAGCAGCGCCTCACACTCGCCGTTTCGCCACCGGTCACACTGCTTGCATTGCAGCTGTCAGGCGACGGCGCGCTGGCCAATCCGATGTTGCGTTCCGCAATTGCGCAAGCAGTCGATCGTAGCGCGCTCTACAACGTCATCTTTCAAAAGCAGGGTGAGATCACCGCCAGCCTGTTGCCGCAGCCTCTCACCGGCTATGCCTTTCTCTTTCCTACCAGACCGCGACCTGAACAAGGCTCACGAACTGCGCGGAGGCCTCGCGGCACCACCGCTCGTAGTCGGCGCTAACGGCGGCGGCGCGATCCAGCTTGCAGCGCAACGCATTGCACTCAACTTGCACGAGGCCGGATTTGCAAGTGCAGGTTTCTCCTGCACCGACTGCGGCAGGCGCATGCTCCTGCTCCGCAAGCTCCCCCTGGAAGGCGCAGATGCCGCCGCCACCGCTCGAGTTTCTGCTACGCAGCGTTTGGGCAAAATGAACCCGTGACAGCTCAGAACTCCTGCCGGCACTCTACAAAATCGAACATGACTTCCTCGATCGCCACACCGTGATCCCGCTGCTCGACTTGCCTCGCGCCTGGGCCATCGGCGCTCGTGTTCGCGATCTGCACCTGCGTGCAGACGGCTCGCCCGATCTCGCCTCGGCTTCGCTTGAGGATGCGCAATGAGCCTGCGCCAGAAGCTGCTGCTGCTCTTCTCGCTCACCGTCGCGGCCGCCGTTGCAGCCGTCGCGTGGACTGTGCTCGTCCGCATCCGCCATGTTTTTGAGCAACGCGACCAGGAAGAGACCGCGCTCTTCGTCAGCCAGTTTCAGCGCGAATTTCAGCATCGATCCGCTGAAGTTGCGGCCGCCGTCGACCGGCTCGCCTCGGGTGACAATGCGCGCGCTATGGCTTTTGAGGTAGTGCAATCCGGCGATTCTGCTCCCTACCTGAACGAGGCGCAGACAATGGCGCAGGAGGCGCAGCTCGATTTTCTCGAGATCGTTGGCCCCGATGGCAACGTCATAAGCTCCGCACAGTGGCCGGCACGCTTTGGCTATGCCGAGCCTGCCATCACACAGAGCTCGCAAACGGCGTTTCTCAAGCGCGAGGAGCTTCCCGACGGATCGACGACACTTGGACTCTTCGCCGTACGTACGATCCGCGGCGCTCAGCCTGCGGTGGTGCTGATAGGCGGCCGGCGGCTCGACCAGAATTTCCTTTCGGACCTCCCCGTCGCGCCCGGCATGCAGGTAGCCCTCTACAGCGACGGTGCAACTGCCGCGCCTGATGGCGCCGCTTTATCCCATGGCGGATTCGACGCGAATCATCTCGTTGGAACCAGCGGAAACATTCCGGGAGCAGAGCATTATCGCCCTCTGATTGACATGGCACGCACCACAGGCCAGCAAACCAGCGGCATTCTCTACCTGGGCGATCGCCGCGAAGACAGCGCCAACGTCACCGCCATTCCGCTGAAAAATTCCGCAGGCAATGTTCTCGTCGTGCTGACGGTGGCCATCTCACGCAGCGGAATGGTGGAGGCGCAGCAGCATATTCGAGCCATCGCTTATGGCGTCGCCATCGGCCGGCATTCTGCTCGCCATCGCATTCAGCCTCTGGATTGCCGCCCGTGTCTCGCGCCCTATCGAAGAGCTTGCGCGCGCGGCTGAAGAAGTGGCTGCCGGCAACTGGGACACACATGTTCCCGTAGCACGGCCACGACGAAGTGAGCGTGCTCGCGCGCAGCTTTAACCACATGACCGAACAGCTCACCGCGCAGCGCGAACAGCTCGTCCAGAGCGAGCGCGTCGCCGCATGGCGCGAACTCGCCCGCCGACTCGCCCACGAACTCAAGAATCCACTCTTCCCGCTGCAACTCACCGTTGAAAATCTGGTTCGCGCCGCGCAATCTTTCTCCGGCCGAGTTCGACGAAGTCTTTCGCGAAAGCACGCAGACCCTCGGCATGGAGATCGCCAATCTCAAAACGATCATCGGCCGCTTCAGCGACTTCAGCAAAATGCCGAAGCCGCAGCTCGAACGCATCGATGCGCGAGATCTGCTCACACGCGTATCTTCGCTCTACGACACAGGCCGCTGCGGAGGAACGCGAAGATCCGTTTCGCGCTCGACTTGGCCGATGAGCCGATGCCATTGATGGTCGATCCCGAACTGTTGCATCGCGCTCTCTCAAATCTCGTCCTCAATGCGATGGATGCGATGCCGGACGGCGGCACACTCACACTATCAGCTGCACCAAAAGCCGACCGCATCGAGATCCGCGTCGCTGACACTGGCGGCGGCCTGACCCCTGAAGAATGCGAGCGCCTCTTCACCCCCTACTACACCACCAAGCAGCACGGAACCGGCCTGGGACTCGCCATCGTTCAGTCCGTTGTTGCCGACCACGCAGGCACCATCGCCGTCGAAAGTCCCGCAGGCGGCGGCGCAACATTTATCATTACGCTGCCAAGAGCCGAGCGCATGAGCACCAAAGCCAACATCCTCATCGTCGACGACGAAGCCAACACGCTCGCCTCGCTGGCGCGCGCCTTTCGCCTCGCCGGCCATGAAGCCGTCGTCTGCGACAACGCCGCGCGCGCGCTGGAGCTCGCCAAGGCCCAGCCCTTCGACCTTATCCTCAGCGATGTCGTGATGCCGCGTCGCGACGGACTTTCGCTGCTTGAAGACCTCAAGACTGCGGGCGTTACCGCACCCGTTGTGATGATGAGCGGCCAGGCACACATTGAGATGGCGGTTCGCGCCACGCGTCTCGGCGCGCTCGACTTCCTTGAGAAACCTCTCTCCACCGAAAAACTGCTCGTCACGGTTGAAAATGCACTCAAGACTTACGCGCCTCGAAACAGAAAATCGTGACCTGCGCACGCGCGTCGGCAAGCATACGCTCGTCTTCTCGGGCGAGACCATGCGCCGCGTCATGGCCCAGATCGAGCGCGTTGCAGCCAGCGAATCCCGCGTCTGCATTTACGGCGAGACCGGCACGGGCAAAGAACTCGTCGCCCGCACGCTGCACGAAAAAAGTCATCGCTGCCGGCGGCCCCTTCGTCACGCTCAACTGCGCCGCGGTGCCCGCCGAGCTAATCGAGAGCGAACTCTTCGGCCATGAGAAGGGTTCCTTCACCGGCGCGGCGCAGCGCCACACCGGCAAATTCGAGCAGGCCCATCGCGGCACGCTCTTCCTCGATGAAATCGGCGACATGCCCACCGCCATGCAGGCCAAGCTGCTGCGCGTGCTTGAAGAAGGCGAGGTGGAGCGCATCGGCTCAGACAAGCCCACCGCCGTCGATGTGCGCGTCATCGTCGCCACGCATCGCAACCTTGAGCAACTTGTCGAATCCGGCGCCTTCCGCCGCGATCTCTACCATCGTGTCGTCGTCTTTCCGGTCGAGTTGCCTCCTCTGCGCGAACGCGGCGAAGACCTGCCCGCTCTCGTCAACCACTTCGCGCGTCAGGTCAGCGCGCAGAATGGCTGGAAGCCGGTTCCCTTCAACGCCGACGCGATCGATGCGCTCAAGGACTACGCGTGGCCCGGCAATATCCGCGAATTGCGCAACGTTGTCGAGCGCCTGCTGTTGCTCGCGGATACCGAAGTGGACGCCGCCGCTGTGCACATGGCGCTGCCCTGCAGCCCATTCCGGACCTGCAGCCGCGCGCAGTGCCGCGCCGGATACAGCCGGCCCTCTCGCGCAGCGCGTGCTCACCTTTGAGCGTGCAACTGTACTTGCTGAAATCGAGCGCCATGGTCGCAATATCACTGAGACTGCTAAGGCGCTGGGCCTCGAACGCAGCCATCTCTACAAGAAGTGCCAGCAACTAGGCATCGACCTGCACAGCCTGCCCGGCGGGAACCGCGCTGAATGACCGAAGACGTTAAGCTGCCCCGGCGTAGTTGGCAGATCGCTTGGCTCCTCGGCCTCGGCGTGCTCGTCAATTACTTTGACCGCGTCAACCTGTCTGTATCGCACGAGTCACTCATCGCAGCTTTCGGTATCTCGAACATCATGTTCGGCTACCTCTCCGGCGCTTATAACTGGACCTATGCGTTCTGCCAGCTTCCCATCGGTGTGCTGCTGGATAAATTCGGCGTGCGCCGCGTCGGCCGTGTCAGCACCTTTCTCTGGAGCATCGCCTCCTTCAGCGCGGCCCTGGCGCCTGGCATTCCCAGTCTCTTCGCAGCCCGCTTCCTGCTCGGCATCGGCGAAGCGCCTACATTTCCCGCGAACGCCAAAGCCGTTGGCTTGTGGTTTCCGCCTCGTGTGCGCGGCTTCGCTACGTCAATTTTCGATGCAGCCGCCAAGTTTTCATCCGCCATTGGCGTTCCTCTGCTCGGCGTTGTGCTGCTGCACATCGGGTGGCGATGGAGCTTCGCCCTTACCGGGCTGATCAGTCTGCTCTATTTCGCGCTCTTCTGGAAGGTCTACAGCGATCCAACCGATGATGCTTCACTCACCGAGGAAGAAAAGCACGTAATCGCAGCGGCTGCTGAGAAGACAGCATCCGAAACTCAAAGCGCCGGCGAGCCTGAATCCCTTGGTTTCTTGCTCGAACGCAAGAAGGTTATCGGCCTTTCTATCGGCTTCGGCTCTTATAACTATGTCTTTTACCTGCTGCTGACCTGGCTGCCGAGCTATCTTTCGCTCGCGCTGCACATCGATCTGTTCCATTCCTTTCTGTACACGAGCCTGCCCTGGCTCGTAGCGACATTCGCCGATCTCGTCATTGGCGGCTGGCTTGTCGATACCTTGATTCGCCGCGGCTACGACGCAAGCCGTGTGCGCCAGACGGTGCTGATCATTGGTACAGCCTTTGGCCTGGGCATTCTCGGGGCCGCGCACACACGCACCGCGCAGCAAGCACTCCTGTGGATCAGCGTCTCCATTGGCGGGCTCTCGGCTGCTGCGCCAGTCGGGTGGTCGATTCCCTCGCTGATCTCCGCCCGCAATAACGTGGGCCGTGTCGGCGGCATTCTCAACTTTTCCAATCAGCTCTCAGGTATCGCCGCGCCCATCATCACTGGATATCTCTTTGCCGCCACACACTCCTTCGCGTGGGCCTTCAGTGTTGCTGCTGCATATCTGCTCATCGGCATTGCCGCGTACATCTTTCTACTGGGCCGCATCGAACCGGAGGAGCCGCGTCGGGCGGCAGTTTCGGCGTCGTAGCCCGGACAATGCGTACAATAAATTGCGCGTGGAGAACCTATGAAAGCCCTCGTCCTCACAGCCTATAAAGAGCTTGCCGTGCAGGATATGCCGGCGCCGCATCCAGCCGACGACGAACTGCTTATTCGCATCAAGGCATGCGGCATCTGCGGCAGCGACGTGCACGGCTACGACGGCAGTACAGGCCGGCGCATTCCGCCGCTGATCATGGGGCACGAGGCCGCCGGCGTCATTGAGGCCGTCGGCAGCGCCGTGATCGGGTTCGCTATCGGTGATCGCGTCACCTTTGACTCCACCGTTTACTGCGGCGAGTGTTTCTATTGCCAGCGCGGACTCGTTAACCTCTGCGAC
This sequence comes from uncultured Acidobacteriaceae bacterium, assembly GCA_963832465.1. Lineage (GTDB taxonomy): Bacteria > Acidobacteriota > Terriglobia > Terriglobales > Acidobacteriaceae > Telmatobacter. The sequence goes on along the minus strand of CAWHUJ010000011.1, from coordinate 34,092 downwards.
AACCGTGAAGTGGTCGGCGTCTCAACGCCATTGTTTCGCCGCATGGGCGCATTCGCGGAGTTCACCACCGTTCCTGCCCGCATCTGCTACAAGCTGCCCGACAACATGCCCTTCGAACACGCCGCATTGATCGAAGCTGTCTCAGTCGCTGTGCACGCAACGTCGCTCACACCTATCGCGCTCAATGACACCGTTGTCGTAGTCGGCGCCGGGATGATCGGCCTTCTTACCCTGCAGGCGGTACGTCTTGCGGGCGCGGGCCGGGTCATCGTTCTTGATGTGGATGGCACGCGTCTCGCTCTCGCGCGCGAGCTCGGAGCAACTCACACCTTCAACTCGCGCGACGCCGATGTTATCCCGCGAATACTTGACCAAACTTCGGGACGTGGCGCGGATGTCGCAATGGAATGCGTGGGCACAACGCCCGCCGTAACGCTCGCCATCGACAGCGTGCGCAAAGGCGGAATAGTCACGCTTGTGGGCAATGTCGCACCCAAGGTTGAAATCGGTTTGCAATCTGTCGTGACGCGCCAGATCCGGCTGCAGGGCTCATGCGCTTCCTGCGGAGAATATCCCGCATGCATCGATCTCATGGCCCGCGGAGCAATCTCCGTAGAGCCGCTCATCACCGCCGTTGCTCCGCTGGAAGACGGTGTCTCGTGGTTCCAGAGACTCTACAGCCGCGAGCCCGGCCTGCTCAAAGTTGTACTCGAACCCTGAAAGCGCATTTCTAAGAAAGAGTCCTCATTTATGGAGAATCAACTCTTCGATCTGTCCGGAAGGGTCGCACTCATCACCGGCGGCAGCCGCGGTCTGGGTCAGTACTTCTCACGCGCGCTCGCTCGCGCCGGCGCCGACATTGCCATCACCAGCCGCGAAATCGACACCCTCTCGGACTTCGCCAAGGAGATTCGCGCGCTCGGCCGTCAGGTTTTCTGCGCCGAGCTTGACGTGCGCGAGCACGGCAGCATTCAAACCGCTGTCGCGCAGATCGAGGATCACTTCGGAAAGATCGACATCCTCGTGAACAACGCCGGATGTAACATCCGCAAGCCGGCGCTTGACGTTACCTGGAGCGACTGGAACACCGTCCTCGACACGAACCTGCGTGGAGCCTTCTTCGTGGCACAGGCCGTTGCGCGCGGCATGATTCAGCGTGGCTACGGGCGCATCATCAACATCGGCTCAGTCACCAGCGTCGCCGGATATGCTGGGCTCGCGCCATATGGCGCAAGCCGCGGCGGTATTCGTCAACTCACCATGAGCCTGGCCGACGACTGGGGACGCCACGGCGTCACGGTGAACTGCCTTGCACCCGGATGGTTCAAGACCAAGCAAAATGAGGCGGTCTATCAAAATGCCGCGTGGGTGGACTACATCACCGACCGCATTCCGGTGAAGCGGCCTGGGCGACCCGACGATCTCGATGGCGCTGTCGTCTTTCTCGCCTCTGAATCGAGCCGCTACATCACAGGCCAGACGCTGCTCGTCGATGGAGGCATCTCGACCGGAGCCACAAAGATAACAGCCTAGGTCGATACCACCGGCGACATCAGTTCGCGTGCGTGGCTGACGGTGAAGGAGTCGGCTGCGTCATCGTCTGCGGTGTTACAGGAGGCGGCGTGGCCTGCGGCGGCGCCGTGGGCTCGCTGGGTGAAGGCTGCGCTGGCGCGGGATCTGCGGGAGCTGTGCTTGCCGGAGCCTGAGTCGATGCGGGAGCCGGCGCAACAGCCGGATTCCTCGCCGCCACAACGCTCAGCGGGATCACAGGCAGCGTGACTGCCTGCACCGTCGCGGGATCGTCGCGCAGCTTCACGTAGAGAACGCCATCCGTCGGATGCGGCACCATCATCTGCGTGCCGGTAAAGTCGGGCGCAACTTCCGTTGGATTATCGAAGGCCGCCGTGGATGACACAGCCTGGGTTAGGAAGAGATTACTGCCCGTCAGCGTGCATGGCCGCGCCGTCGCGCGTGGGCAGTGCAGTTCCTGGAAGCCCGGAATGCGCACCAGCGTCCCCAGCGGAATCCAGTCACCTGTCACTCCCTCGGCAGAAACCGCGCGCACCTGCACGGGCCCGAAGGCCGATGGTCCGAAACGCGCCATCGGTTCAACTACGCCCATCGCGGTATTCGCGTCTTCGAGCATCAGGCTGCCGTCGGCAAACGACAGCTCAGTTTTAAAGCTGCCATCGACTGCCGCCACTTCGAGCTTCTCGCTGCGGGAAAAGGTTGCGGGCATCTTCGACTTGAAGAAAAATACGAGACGCTGATCCATGGGCAGATCGTCCACGCTGCCCAGCCGCACCGGCGCACCAGACATCGCGGCATCCTGCTGCGAGCCTTTGCTCAGCAGCGCAATTTGCGGACGCGGCGAATCCACCGATACGTGCGCCTTCAACTCCCGGCCATCGCGCAGCACAACCCGCGCGAGGTAGCGCTTCCCCGGCTCAAGCTTTGCGGTCGAGACATCGGCGCTCATCGCCAGGTGATCTACATCCTGCACGCGACTCAGGGTTCCAGGCAACCAGTTCACGCCTTCGAGCGAGGCCTTAGCCACCTCATCCAGACGCGTTCCCGTCAGCACTGCGTCTGCATCTCCGGCGCTCAGCGAAAGTCGATCCAGCGATGCGGCTTCCGTATAGGTATTCATCGTCAACGTGTCGGGCTTGTCCAATCCAAACTGGTGGATCTCGATCTTCACCGGGCCCGGCTGCGCATTCGCCAACGGCAGCGAGGCCACCAGCGTATTCGGCTTAGGAGACTTCCACGTCAGCGGCGATTGGCTTCCAGATGCAGATACAAAACCGACACGGTCCACGCACTGGCTGCTTCCGCCTTCGATGTGAACAGTGTCATCGCGCCCTACCACCAGCGCCGACTGGTCATTCGCCGCCAGCTTCCATTGCCCCGGTTGCGCAGAGCGCAGCGTAAAGCTCGGTCCCGTCCAGTTGTCGAAACCCCACTTTCCCTCGACCACCCCGGTCACTTCCGCCTCATCGAAGTGCGGCGCCGTCTGGCGCAACCGCAATCCACCCGCAGCCGGGTCGGTGGCCAGCGGAATCTCCACGGGCCCCTTCTTCGTGTCCACATGCAGCACCAGGTTGTTCGCAAGCTGCGTCGCCAACACAAGAGGAGCACCCTCCGCAGGCAAGACGAGATCAGGAGCCTGCGCGCAGAAACTTGCACCGGGGTCCACCGGGCGCAGCGGCGGCATCACCGCAGGCCCAACCGGCGGCAAAGCTACAACAACCACTGACTTGGGATCGCGAAACGATGGCGCAACATTCAGCCGCAGATTCAGCGTGTCCTCTGCCGAAAGCGCCAGCGCCGGAATGTACTGGTAGTGGGCCGTGTGCAACGAAGCCAGCAGCCGCGCGGTATCCACAATGGCGCCGATATACGGGCTGTAAAGGCCGCCTCCCGCCATCGTTGTCGTGCTCAGCTCTGCCATCAGGTTGCCTGCATCGCCGCCCATCAGCTGCACCATGCGGGCCTGCGCATTGGCGTCATCCATCACCAGACCTTCGGTGTGCGCGGAGAGACAAAGCGCCTGCTGATCGATCGGCTTGTCAAAGCAATCCTGATTGACCTTGATACCGAGACTGCGCGCAGTCACTTCCGCACGTTCCTTCAACGAGCGCGGATCGGTCTGCGAGGTCGTCTTTACCTCTTCGAGATACGCATCGAGGCGCATCCGGTCCCAGCTTGCCGCCTGCAGGTCCTGCGTGGCACGCACAAAGGTTCCAGGGCGCCCGCGCACTGCATTGCGCAACGTACTGAAGTCGCCGCCGGTCTCGGGCGCGAGAAACACCAGCGCCTGCTGCGCCTCTTCGGGCACAGTCACAAACACGCCCTCCTGGCGAACTTTTTTGTCCCAGGTTTCAACCTTCGTGAACCACTCATTGGGTGGCGGATTGGTGGCCCCGCGCAAAAACGTGACTATAAGGATGTAGCGGGCTGACTGGCTCTCGGGAAAATCGGGATGAATCCACAGCCGATCGCCTGTCTGCAGGTTCGGAACCTGCCCGATCGGCAGGGTCACATCCCCTCTCTTTACATGGACATCGACCTTGGGACCGGCCAGATCAAAGGCCTGAGCGCGTGCGCGTAGCCCGGAGCAGAGGATCAGCAGGCATGAAAACAGAAAAAAACAACGGCGCATGCCCTTATTGTACGATTTTCTCGATTTCCGAGCGTTCCGTTTAGGGGCGGCACGCTACGCGATTGTCCTGCGAGGCCACGATTTGCCATTTTCCGTCACGCTTCAACCAGGTATCCGTCCAGATCTGGCAGGCCCTCGCTGTCGGCTGACCCTTGTCTTTGCCAACTGCATGCTCGCGCCCGTAGACCAGCGCAATGTTCTCCCCAAAGAAATGCACCCGAGCCTCATCAAGGCCGCAATCATGCGCGATGTGCGGGCCTTTCTCGTCGCGCAGCTCATCCGACTTTGTAAAGCGCGCGCCGCCCGGTGACGTGCCCTGAAAGTCCTCGGCAAGCAGTCCCGCGATCACGCCGTTATTCACGCACACGCCCTCAGCCCACTCTCGTTCCATCTGAGTGATGTACTGCACCGTCTTGTCGTCCGCCGATCCCCAACGGCTCTGCTGACAATACGCCGCGGCAATCGCACATGCCGCTGCAACCAGCACCGCAAAACTTCTTACATAGATTGCTCGCATGGGAGCAATCGTACAGCAACCTAAGGAGTCGGTTGGCGGTCGACGCATGCTCTCTCGTCCTACGATTCTCTGAATTTGGATCTGGGCAGAAGGCCGTGGAAGTTGCTTTGCTCCGGCTCCACTGCCACGATATATATGTGAACCACACCCTGCAGGTCGGTCTGCCTCCGAAGCAGCTGGCAGCCATGCGCAGTGCCGGGCTTCCGCGAAGGCGCGTCTTCTGGCTGCAGGGGGTCACAATAACGTGGATGCTCGTTGAGCTTGGGGTCGCTGTGTACGCGGCTTTCTCGGCGCGCAGCCCAGCGATGCTGGCTTTCGGCTCTGACAGCCTGGTTGAGCTGTTGTCGGCGCTTGTGGTGCTTTCGCAGTGGATTCCTGGCGTCTCCGTCTCCGAGCGCAGAGCAGCCGAGATTGCCGCAATGCTGCTGTTCGCCCTCGCCTTCGTCGTTACAGCGGCCTCGATTACCTCCCTTGCACTGGGAGCGCACCCCGAAGTAAGCCGTGCGGGAATCTCAATAGCCTTGGCGGCATTGCTCGCCATGCCTGCGCTCGCGTGGCTGAAACGGCGGGAGGCGCGGCTCTCCGGCAACCTGGCGTTCGCCGCTGACGCCGCGCAGTCAACTACTTGTGCCTATCTGGCGCTCACCGCGTTAGCCGGAGTCGGCGTAAACGCCGTTTTCCACCTCGCTTGGTTTGACGCCGCGGCGGCTCTCGTCGCGGTGCCTCTCCTCCTGAAGGAGGGGCGATCGGCCTGGAGGGGGCACGCCTGCGCCTGCTGTTGAGGCGGAATGGCCCGGCGCCCTGGCGAAGACCCGGCGAAGCAGGCTGCGAGGCATCCCGAAATCACCCCTGTGAATGAGGAAAATCGCAATTCGCCCGGCTTCCAGTAAATTCGGCTCCGCTCTGCTCTTTCCTGGACGCGTTTGTTGTGCGAAGATGGATACCCGGAAAGATTTAGAGCAAGGTTGAAACTTTAGTGCAGCAGTGCCCGTCTTTCGCTTATCCCCGGCGATGGGCGGGAAAAAGTCCTTTTGATCGTTTACACTAGGCCTTGGTTAATACCCGGATCACTCCATAGGACCCTATAGACCCCCCTTAATTGGGCCTGAGTGATTATTCCGGCGTTAGCTATCGCTTATTTTTAAAGACTGCAGCAAGAGCGCTGTTCATTCGCCTTACATCTATCCGGGACTTTTGTTGAATGCGCGTCGCCTCTCTTGGCGGAGTTACAAGGCGCCGGCATTCGGGCAAACTCTCGATTGAGTCTTAAGGACCCCGCAGGATACGTCTCTGCCGGGGCAACTAGAAGAGACGTTATAGGGAGAAACACAATGAAAGGGACGAAGGCTGTGCAGAACAGCATAGACGTCAGTAACTTAAGCATTCCCGACGCCGAAGAAATTATTGAAGAAGCTCTTGGCGAGCTGGCATTTTCGCAGGATCCGGGTCTGGTTCGTGCTTTGCGCTTTCTTGCTCCTCCGGGATATCAGGCCATTGTTGAGCTATGCAGTGAGAGCGGCCGCAGCAAGCGCCGCAACGCTTCGGCAGAAACCTGGTCTCCGGAAGAAGACGAGGTACGCATCTACTTCGAGCGCATCGACGACTCCGTTGACCAGCCACAGCGCCAATATCGCTCCCCTCGCGTGGCCGCTGACCGCGGCTTCGATGACGATGATGACGGCCAGCAGGGATTGATTCCCGCGGACATCGACGTTCGCGTTAAGGAGTTGTGCGCCGCTCTTGCCGAAGCTGAGCGCGGCGGTCACGCCTTCATCGCGCTCAAGTGGTTCCGTGACTCCTTCCTGCCGCGTAAGGCCTTCCGCTGGAATCAGCAGCCCGAGTCGCGCCAGGCCGTTCTCGCTGAAGCCATCCAGCGCGGCGTCGTGCTCACCAGCAAGATCGCCAATCCCAAGACGCCGGCGTATCCCACCACCACCATCCGCCTTAACCGCGCTGAAGCTGGAATTCCCGAAGAGGCGCAACGCTTTCATCCCGTTGCTGTCCACGCTGGTGGCTCTCTTACCGCAGTGATTGAAGAGGAGCGCGGGAACCTGTGAGCTGCTACTTTCTGGAATCGACAGCCTTCGCCAAGCTCTTCGTTCAGGAGCCCGGCACGGATAACCTGATCCGTCTAATGGAGGCTGTCGAGGACAACCGCAAACTCATCGCTGCATCCGCGCCACTTGAAGTCTACGCTGCCATTCGCCGCCGCGAGCGTTCGGGCGGCATCAGCGCTGCTGACGCCATTGCCGCTCTCGAGATTCTGCGCATGGAATCCGCTCGAATGGTGCAGGAACCGCTGAATCCCGCCGTGCTTGAGGCCGCCCGTCAGCTCATCGACCGCACTAGTCTGCGCTGGCCCGATGCTCTTCAACTCGGCGCGGCAATCGTGGCTCGAGAGATGTTTCAGGGAACCGAGATCGTCTTCGTCTCTGCCTCGCAGCCTCTCCTCGATGCCGCCAAGTCCGAGGGTTTCCCAGTCCTCGATCCCGTGAAGGAAACCGCTGCTGTGGCCACGCCTGAAGCGAGTTAGCGCCGGTACGATTCTGCCTTAAGTCCGGTTTATCCGCTTTATTGCGAAGTGCTGGGAAATCTGCCTAAGTAGTAGGACAGAAACTGCTCCTGTTCCTTTATCGGATCGTAGAACAGAACCTCCACCAGCGAGTTCCCGCTGTACCAGACGTAGGAAACGTAGTTGCGCGTAGATTCCATTCCTGGCTTACCGAACCTGGTTTGTACCGAAGAATATCGCAAGACACTCCCGCCGGATCGCAGTTCCGTGGTTCGCGAGGGATTCCCGATGTGGCTGAAGACTGCAGGCTTCTTCGATCCTTCCGGCCATTGTCTGATATAGACCACCACAGCCTGCTTCGAGAAGCTTCCATAGCCAGCGGAACAATCCAGCAGGCCATAAAAGAGGTTGCGAGGGCCACAGTGCCTATTGTTCATAACTGGGAACCCTGCGATGGAGTCAGGGAACATCCCATCCGGAATAGGCTCATTAGCCGGAGGCGTGAAGCCTCTTGCAAAGCCTCCGGGATTTGCGACGTAGACTCCCAACTGTTCGAGGCAGGTCGAAGAGATGCTTGCGTGATCAACTTCAGCGCATAAGGCCTTGCCTCTTTGCACCTCATCATAGGTATCCACGTGCACAAAAGCTGCTCGGTAAGTATTCAATTGCCTGCAGTTTTCTCTTACCGAAGGACTTCCAATTTTCTGGCAGTCATCGATGTTCTTGAGTACCGGGATCAGTTGGACTGAAATTCCCGCCCAAAAAGGCTTATACGCGCATGTTGCCCGCCAAATGCGATCACAGCCTCCGCGTTGCGAGGTGATCGTCAAAGGGAAATACCTCCCGTCACCGACGGGAAGGGGCATCCAGCCAGACGTGGCGCTATATATTTGGTTGGACATAGGGTTGTACAAGACCTGACTTTCCGCAGATTCCTCATCCTGACCACTGGCTCGGTCACCCTCATTCACCGTTAACCAATAGGATCGAAGCGTCGGGAATGGAATTCCTCTCCCGCGAACTGAGCCGTCGAGAAAGAACCAGCCGGACATCCCACTAATGTCGCTATCGTGCAACTCGGCACGCGTAGACTCTCCTTCATAGCGACTCATCTCCAGGGTTAATCGAATATTGGAGACAGGCTCGCCGCTTACAGCATCCACCACCCGACCCATCGAGGGAGAAATCACTTGCACGAGTAGAAAAAAGATCAGCGCGATCGGAACCATGAGGAGCAGAACGACAATCCGCAGGCGGCGATTAGGCTTCGCATCGATTTCTTCGAACCTTGTAGACATACTGTGATCGCTTATCAAGAGAAATTTGCATCAATCATACGTCAGGACGAGAATGTCTCATTTAGCCTCCCGAAATTCGTCCGGCTCTCCCGCATGTTGAGCGTGTAAAAATCACGAGTATGCGTTCAATCGCAATCACCTTCTGCGCAGTTCTCCTGGCGTCTGCGCTCTTCGCTCAGTCTCTGGCCCCCGCTTTGCTGCCACCCGATCCACGCTTCAAAGCCGACGTGCTTGTTGTCATCGCGCATCCTGACGATGACGTTCTCATAGGTGCGTGGCTCGCACGCCTGTCTCTCGATGAACACAAACGCGTAGCCGTCATCTACTGCACACGGGGCGATGGAGGTGGCAACAATGTCGGCAATGAATCCGGCCTCGCCCTCGGCCAGATTCGCGAGATCGAAGCGCGGCGCGCGCTCGGCTCATTCGGAATTGAGAATGTCTGGTTTCTCGATGGACACGATACTCCGGGCCAGAATGTTTTACGCTCGCTCGACAACTGGGGCCACGGCCGCGCTTTGGAGCAGATCGTGCGCCTCGTGCGCATCACACGCCCTGATGTTATTTTCACGTGGCTGCCGCATCCCGTCGCCGGTGAGAATCATGAGGACCATCAGGCCGCGGGCGTTCTCGCTGTCGAGGCATTCGACAGTGCTGCCGATCCGCTGCAATTTCCCGCTCAGATTTCGCCACCGCGCGATCGCACCGGCATGGCAAACCTCACCGAGGGCCTGCTGCCGTGGCAACCGCAGAAGCTCTACTTCTTCACCGACGCTTTCGAAGATTTCAATCCCTACTGGTCCGATACCGGAGCTCTGCCGCCCTTCCGCAAGAGCATCGTTGATGGAACGGGCCCGAGCTTCGATCCGAAAGCAATATCTCCGGCGCGCGGCAAATCCTATGCGCAGCTCAATGCCGAACAGCAGGCCTTTTACCAAACGCAGGAAGGGGCCGTGGGCGACAAGGCGCTCCACTCCGGCAACTTTGCCGGCTTCGAATTTCCTGTGCACCTCATCTTCGGCAAGTCTCTCGTGGGCGGCTCGGTCACCGGTGGCGTTTTTGATGGCATCCGACCCGAGCCCATCGCTTTCACTCCCGCACGCGGCTATCAACCTGCAGCAGCCTCTGGCCTCTCTCTGGAGATCGGCGACCCGTGGCGCTTCTATGAGAGCTTTGTAAGAGCACACAACCTCGACACTGTTGCTGGCCTGATGCCCACGCCTGAAATTGGAACCGCACGCGGCAGCAACCTGTTGGTCGATCTCTTTGCCTGCAACCACACCGCACAGCCCGCGGAGATTGCACTTGCCTCAAAGCTGCCCGAGGGCTGGACGGACCAGACACAATTCACGCGCTATCCCGTCGGGCCAGGCCAGTGCTATCCCATTCAGGCACGCCTTGCGATCGGCTCATCCGCGCAGACAGGCTGGCAGCAACTCAATTGGCAAGCCACTGCGGGCACAGGCACAGAGTCAATCGGCAACGTCACAATGCATGTTCTGGTTGGAAAATCGGGCGGCCTGCCGCAGTAGTAATTCGCCTATTGTCCTTTGCGAAAGCGGTTCGCCTTGTCGAACTCATCGCGCAACTCCGGCGTGCGCATGTTCTCGCGGATATGCGCCAACCGCTGTTCAAGCGCCAGCAACGCTGCCTCGATTGCGGGTGCGTTGGTGTGGGCGATGTCGCGCCACATCGAGTAGGGGCTCGCGCCGAGCCGCGTCATCTCGCGAAGGCCGCGGCCGCCGACGTCTTTCAGTTCAGGCGCTTCGCCAACGGCGTCTTCAAGCAGCGCGCTCAGTCCCGTCGCCACAAACTGAGGCAGATGACTGACCCACGCCACCAGTTCGTCGTGCCGCTCGGCATTCAGGTCGATCACCTTCGCGCCAATCGCGGCAACCCACTCCCGCCATGCGCGGACCAGCTCGGCTGACTCCGCATCGCGCTTCCATTCAGGATTGTCTGTGAACATCCACACGGCGCCACGAAAGAGCGCCACATCTGCCAGCGCCGCGCCACCGCGCTCCTTGCCCGCCATGGGATGCCCGGGTAAGAACGCCGCACGCCCTGTGCGATTGAAGAGTCTGTCCGCCGTGCTTGTGATCTGCGTCTTGGTGCTGCCAACGTCGGTGATGAGATGTCCCGGCCCGGTGACGCCCGCCAGTTGCTCCATCCACTCGAGAATCGCGTAGACCGGCGTAGCCAGCAGAATCACCTGGCTTGCCCGCGCCATCTTCACCGGGTCCTCAGCGACGGAATCAATCGCACCCATCGAAAGCGCCAGCTGCGCCTGCTCAGGACTGCGGTTCCATCCCGCGATCGCGCCGCTATAGCCTGCGGCACGCAGCGCCAGGCCCGCCGACGCGCCCAGCAGACCGGTTCCGATGATCGCGATGCGTTCGATCAATGGCATCCTTTCGAAGCGAAGTACGTGGAGACTCGCGGCGCTCTACAGCGTCCTTCCCACCGCCGTTGCAATCACCCTTAGCTCCTCCATCAGCTTTTCAAACTGCTCAAGGTACAACGTCTGCGCCGCGTCGCTGGCCGCCTTGTCGGCGTTGGGATGCACCTCAACCAGAATTGCATCCGCGCCTGCTGCCACAGCGGCCTTCGCCATCGGAGCCACCATGTCCCGATGTCCTGTGCCGTGCGACGGATCAGCCACAATCGGCAGGTGCGATAGCTTCTTCACCACGGGGATCGCCGAAATGTCCATCGTGTTGCGCGTCGCTGTCTCATAGGTGCGGATACCGCGCTCGCAGAGGATCACGTTGTAGTTGCCGCCGGAGAGGATGTATTCGGCCGAGAGCAGCATCTCTTCAATCGTTGCCGCAATGCCGCGCTTCAGCAGCACCGGCGTACGCACCTGGCCGAGTTCGCGCAGCAAGTTGAAGTTCTGCATGTTGCGCGCGCCCACCTGGAAGAGATCCACATGGGGCAGCATCGGCTCGATCTGCGAGATCTCCATCACCTCGCTCACTACCAGCAGCCCATGCTGATCCGCAGCCTCGCGCATCAACGCCAGTCCGGGAATGCCGAGCCCCTGAAACGCATATGGCGAGCTGCGCGGTTTGAAGGCTCCTCCGCGCAGAAAGCTTCCGCCTGCTGCCTTCACGCGTTTTGCTGTCTCAAAAATCTGTTCGCGGTTTTCAATCGAACACGGGCCCGCCATGGTGGCGACCTGTTGCCCGCCCACCTTTACTCCGTTGCGAAACGTAACGACTGTGCCCTCAGGCCGAAACCCGCGCCCTGCCAGCTTGTAGGGCGAGCTGATGCGGTGCACGTGTAGCACACCGGCAAGATTCTCAAACTTGCTCAGGTCAAGGCCGGCCGTCGGCCCCACGCCTGCCAGAATTGTTTGCGTTGCACCCGTCGTGCGGTGAACTCCTACTCCCGATTCCACCATGGCGTCGATCACCGCATCGATCTGCTCTTCGGTGGCCTTCTCCTGCATTGCTACGATCATTGCTTCTTCCCTGTCTCTGGCGCCTCGCTGGCATTCTGCGCGCCCGTGCCTTGGCCCGGCTGTGCCGCCTGGGCATTTCTCTCCGATGCCAACTCGTTCCGCTGCAATGCCCGCATCACGTCGATAATGCGCTCGTAGATATGCGTCAGCTCGATGTCCGGCAGTGGGCCTTTGTTGGCCGCGCGCACGTTGGCGTAGATCACCTTCTCGCGCGCCGGTTCATACACCGGCAGCGAGGTTGCAGCCTTCAGGTGACCGATCATCAGTGCGGCGCGGGCCCGCGCGCTCAGCAACTCCACAAGCTGGCGGTCGAGCACATCGATTTCGTTTCGCAGTTCTTCCAGCGTCATTCCATCCTCGTGTTGCGCTTCGCCCTCGGCCTTCGCAAGCCGACGCTCATCGCATGCAAACTCAAGTTGAATCCAAATCGGCAGCACCCGTTGCCGGGCGCCTTCGGGGGTTTGAATCCTCAACGGGCCGGCGCTGCCACAGGCTGGCGCAGACCCTTGATAAATCGAGCCACCGCGCCCGCAGCCATATCAGGCGCCGACTTCTCGATCAGATCCACAATTGCGCTGCCGACTACCGCGGCATCTGCGAACTCCGCCACCTGCGCGACGTGTTCCGCATTCGAGATGCCGAACCCCACGGCCACCGGCAGCCGGGTCCATCGCCGAATCCGCGCCACCAGCGCGGCTGCATCGGCCGTCAGGTTCTGCTGCTTCCCCGTGATCCCCGTGCGTGAAATCGCGTAGACAAATCCCTTTGAATGCGTGGCAATCGCCTCAAGCCGCTCATCAGGACTGGTTGGCGCTGCAAGAAACACCGGCGCAAGGTTCGCACGCTGCATCTCTGCGAGATACTCGCCCGCCTCTTCGACAATCATGTCGGTGACCAGCACCCCATCGGCTCCGGCCTTGGCCGCATCCTCAGCAAACCTGCGCAGGCCATAGCGAAGAATCGGATTGTAGTAGGTGAAGATGATCAGGCCCGCCTTGGGACGCGCCGCCCGAATCTCGCCTGCAAGCGCCAGCACATCGCTCAGCCTTGTGCCGCGTTCAAGGGCCCGTTCACTTGCCCGCTGAATCACAGGGCCATCGGCCAGTGGATCGCTGAATGGCACACCCAGCTCAATCACGTCCGCGCCCGCGTCGATAGCCTCGAGCGCAATCGCACGCGAGACCTCAAGACTGGGATCGCCCGCGGTGAAATACACCACCAGGCCCGGCTTGTGATTGAAGTCAATCGCCATTGAAGTCGCTTACACTCCCTGGAGTTTCAGCTCACGGGCAAGAATGCCCATATCCTTATCGCCGCGTCCTGAGAGGTTCACGACCAGTATGTCATGCGGCGCCATCGCAGGTGCGATGCGCAACGCCTCTGCAACCGCATGCGCGCTTTCAAGCGCAGGCAGAATGCCCTCGGTCCGTGCCAGCTTGACCACGGCATCGAGCGCAGCCGCGTCATCCTGCGAAACATACTCTGCGCGTCCCGAATCATGCAGCATCGCGTGCTCCGGCCCGATCGATGCGTAGTCCAGCCCGGCTGAGACGGAGTGCGTCGCCGCAATCTGTCCGTTCTCATCCTGCAGGACATAAGAAAACGTGCCCTGCAGCACGCCCGGCTCGCCGCCGCGAAAACGCGCAGCATGCTCGCCCAGCTTCGTGCCGCATCCGCCTGCTTCGACGCCAATCAGGCGCACCTGCTTCTCCGGGATGAACTCATAAAACGCGCCAATCGCATTCGACCCGCCGCCCACACAGGCGACGATTGCCGTTGGCAGGCGGCCTTCCTTCTCGAGAATCTGTTCTTTCAACTCGCGGCTGATGACGCGATGGAAATCGCGCACCATCGTGGGGTAAGGATGGGCACCCAGTGCGCTGCCCAGCAGATAGTAGGTGGTGCGCACGTTCGTGACCCAGTCGCGCATCGCTTCGCTGATTGCGTCCTTCAGCGTCTTCGATCCGGACGAAACGCCGCGCACTTCCGCGCCCAACAACCGCATGCGGAGCACGTTCAACTCCTGGCGCGCCATGTCCACATCGCCCATGTAGATCACGCACTCAAGGCCCAGCAGCGCGCAACAAGTTGCCGTCGCCACGCCATGCTGCCCCGCGCCGGTTTCGGCAATGATGCGCTTCTTGCCCATGCGCTTCGCCAGCAGAGCCTGACCCAGTGAGTTGTTAATCTTGTGCGCGCCGGTATGCAGCAGGTCTTCGCGCTTGAGATAAATCCTGGCGCCGCCTAGCTCTTCACTCAACCGCTTGCAGTAGTAGAGCGGCGTCGGCCGTCCGGCAAAATCCTTCAGCAGCCCAGCGAGCTCGGTTTGAAACGCCGCATCGGCCTTGGCCTTCTCGTACTCGTGCTCCAGCTCGACCAGCGCGGCCATCAGCGTCTCGGGGACATAGCGGCCGCCGTAGATGCCGAACCGTCCCGGCCGCGACTCCGACAAATCCGATTGCCCCGAGGGAAGAATCACCGATGCCATCAAGAGCCTCCTGCCGCGCAAAGAGTGGAAGCTCTAGTGTACTAGGGTCGCTTATCGAGACTCTACGACGCAGCCTCCGGCAGCACCTCGACCCCGCTCTGCTTGAACTCATAGTGCAGGATCCATGTCGCGGGACCAGCCGCGGGCTTGAACCTCCAGTGTCGCGACGCTTCAAGAGCTAGGTTGGCAAAGTAATGGCTCGGGCCCGGCGTGGCGATCGTCGTATCGGTCACATTCCCGCTCGCATCCACAGCCACTCGCACAGCGACCTTGACCGTGCCGTGAATGGTTGCGCTGGCGTGGGCGGGAACCTGGGGCATCACCTGCTCAAGCACTGCGCCATTTGCCGCCGGCTTCATCGTCATCGCCGGGCTCGTTGCCTCGTGCGCGGCGGGACGCGATGCTGGCCGCACTGCCGAAGCAGGAGCGGTTGGCTCAGCGGGCGTTGGACTCGGGGCAGCGGCGGCTTCGGGCGCGGTTGTCGCCGCGACGTCTGGCGCGGGCGAGCTCTTGTGCGTGGCCAATCGCCATACCGCGATCAGTGCAAGCAGGGCCACGATTCCGGTAATGATTGCAGCCAGGGAGAGCTTGCCGGGTGCGAGCTTCTCGGCGATGCGGGCTGCCGCTGAAAGCTTCGGTGCAGGCTCGGGGGGAGGCGGCGCAAGACGCGCCCGCACATCTTCAATCGAGCACCGGAGCTCAGGATCACGCCGCAGACACGCCCGCGCTATATCAGCGAAAGGCTGCGGCATCGACTCCGGAATCACCGGATCAGGCGTCGCCGCCTTGTCCCAGGTTAGCGGATGCTGCGTCAGAGATTCGACAAGTGTGACCCCGAGCGACCACATATCAGCAGCCGGAGACATGCGCGTAGCGGTTTCCGGTGCGTCATAGACTCCCGGCGTAGGAAGGTGCTTCCACATCCGTCCCGAGAGATAGAGGCCATCCACCGAAAGCTTCAACTGATCGCAGACGACCATGATGTTCGCAGGTTTGAGGTGGCCATGTGCGAAACCCTTCCCGTGCAGATACGTGAGCGCGTCGAGGACTGGCCCGAGCATCGCGCGGGTTTCCACGACCGTAAGCGGCCGCACAGGGATAATCTCTGAAAGGTTCTCCCCTGCGAAGTCCGTTACGGCAAAGAGCAGGTCAGTCTCGTCGATGCGGCAGCCGCCCGAGTGAAACAGGCGCATGAGGTGAGGATGAGAAAGCGCAGTCGCCGCCGACCATCCGGCCATGCGGGCTTCAGCGTCGCGCACGTCCGCCGGAATGAACTTGATCGCAGCTTTCTGCGGAGGGTCGCCGGCAAGTTCCGTCTGGTAGACGCCGCTTGACGCGCTTCCGCCCAGCCATTGGCGGAGCGTGAATCTGCCGTTGATGACCCGGCCTGCCCAATCACTGCGAATCACGGATGTGCCCATGCGAACCACCACCCCGCTACCCGATTGATTTAGCCCAATTGACTCAGCCCTCTACTGCAGTTGCACAGTATCCTCGCCTGATCCTTACCCCTAGGTCAATGCTGTTTCATGATTCCTGAGATGCAGGAAGTCACATCTTCTGCCGCACTTGCGCATTATTTCTCCATCCCGGCGCAAACTGGATTCGTGAGAACTGCGAGCTGCGCCCCACGGCCTTTGAAAGACAACTCAGAGAAGGGGCTCCGCACAGCAGCAGGGTACCCCCTACCCCCCTCCCTGCGGCCCCACCCCCTACCCCCCTCCTGCATCCCGCGGAGGTAATCAGAGATTCGCTGTCGGTGCCCGAATTTCACAGAGAAGGTTGCGAAGAATTTCACGCCTGACCGTCGACCAATTTAGTCCGCTATCTCAGGCCGGGCCGCTCGCGCATTGGCGACAAAAGCGCGCACCTTCGCCGCGTCCTTCTTGCCCGGCGAGGCTTCCACGCCGCTCGCAACGTCCACGCCCCACGGACGCAGCGTCGCAATCGCTTCGGCTACATTCTCGGGGCGCAAGCCGCCCGCAGCCACCAGCCGCAGCTTTCCTGCACCACCGAGGCCCGCGCTGCCAAAGATGGTTTGCGCAGCTTCATGCCAGTCGAAGGGGATGCCCGTGCCGCCGATCGCCGTCGCGGTGCGCGAATCCACCAACACCGCGTCAACATTGGTATCGCCGGAGATTGCCGCAGCCTGTTCCGCAGCGCTCGCGCCAAAGTGAACCACGCGCAGAATCCGCAGCTTCGGCCCGAACCGCGCGCGCAGTCTTGTCGGCACATCTGCACCGGCATCCGAGTGCAGTTGAACGCCAGTGAGCCCGCAGGTTTCCACCGCCGCGGCGATTTCATCGAAGGGTGTCTCAACAAAGACGCCGATCTTTTCAATCGCAGGCAACTGCGCCACGATTGCCGCGACCTCCTGCGCAGTTACGCGCCTGGGGCTCGGCGCAAAGACGAAGCCTACGGCGTCGGCGCCCGCGTCAACCGCCAGCCGCGCATCTTCAATGGAGGTATTGCCGCAGATTTTGACCCAGAGGCTCATCGTGAGGCAACCGCCGCTGCAGCTAGTAGCGCCGCCAGCGCTTCGCCCGGGTCCGGCTGCCGCATCAGGCTTTCGCCGATCAGGAATGCATCGAAGCCGGCTGAATGCAGCTTCGTCAAATCTTCGGCGCCGAAGATGCCGCTTTCTGCCACGCGCACTGCGCTGCTCGGGATTCGGTCGACTAGTTCGAGCGAAGTTTCGAGGTGTACCTCAAAGGTCTTCAGGTCGCGATTGTTCACGCCAATCGCGTCGGCGCCCGATTCGCCCAGCGTTTCCAGCACTCGCTCAAGCTCGGCAGCCGTGTGCACCTCGACGAGCACATCGAGCGCGAGATCATGCGCCGTGATCGCAAGGCGCTTCATTTCTGCGTCGCTCAGCGCGGCGGCAATCAGCAGAATTGCGTCGCCCCGGTGCGCTCGCGCTTCGACCACCTGGTATTCGTCCACCATGAAATCCTTGCGCAGGCATGGCAGCGGCACAGCAGCTGAGGCCAACTCCAGATTGCGCAGGCTTCCCTGAAAGAACGGCTCATCCGTCAGCACAGACAACGCAGCCGCCCCGCCAGCCTGATACCGTTCGGCCAGCCACCCAACATCGAAGTTGGCACGGATGAGCCCCTTCGACGGCGACGCTTTCTTGATCTCGGCGATCACCGCAGTTCCTGCGTCGGCCT
Organism: uncultured Acidobacteriaceae bacterium; assembly: GCA_963832465.1. GTDB lineage: Bacteria > Acidobacteriota > Terriglobia > Terriglobales > Acidobacteriaceae > Telmatobacter. Next base: position 16,482 of record CAWHUJ010000011.1, on the reverse strand, counting down.
GCCGGCGAAGCGCCGCCGCCCATCCGCGAGGTGTGTGCGCCTGCGCTTGCTTCTCCAGTTCGCGCAAAGGCGCGCGCGCCTTCGCCGCAGTAACGGCGGTGCGAGTAGAGGCCAGAATTTTGTCGAGATGCGTAGACATGCGCTGCGACGAGTATACGAGAGAGCGCATGGTGGGCCCGGAGGGATTCGAACCCCCAACCAAGGGATTATGAGTCCCCTGCTCTAACCGTTGAGCTACAGGCCCAGCTTGTCAGCTCCCATCGTATCTTGTTGATCTTACAGTTACCATCGCGCTACATTCTCGCACGGTCGTTTCGCGTTTTTGCAAGTTCTCGTGTCGCTCGTGTCCTTCGCCAGTCTTACATAAACGTTCGACTGCGGCCAGCTCTCTATGGCTGAGAGAGGTGCAAGGAATGCTTGACGACCGCCTGTGGTCAGAGAAGTCGACTCACCTGATCGCGGTACTTGCTGTAAAGCGCGGAGACTAGAAGCAGCGCGGCTCCGAGCACGATGAAGGTGATGTAGCGGCTCCGTTCATCGAGATGCCACGCATCGCGGACAACGATCTTCGCGATGCAGAGAAGCAGCAGAGCGAGTCCAGTGAGACGATAGGAACGCTGATTGACGACCAGCCCAAGCAGGATCACCAGAAGCCCGACAACGCCCCACGCCAGAGTCACTGTCCCGGGGTCCATTTTCGCCGCGATCGTAATCACAATCAGAATAAGCGGAGCGAAGAAGAGAAGCTGGTCGGGCCGGCGCGCCGCCAGGTAGCGAGTCAGGAGCGAGCCGCGCTGACGGTCTACATAGCGTCTGCGAATCCGGAATGCGATCGGCAGGGTAGCAAAGAGCACCGCGGACGTTAGCGAGATGACCGAGAATTTTCCCTGCCATCCCTCGTTGGTGAAATGGCTGGAGCCAAAAATGTTGTGAGTCACGCCGCGCACGACAATTCCCACAGTAAGCAGAGAGGTCTGTTCCAGAAAGACTTCCTCGTCCAATGCAAGTGCTGAGAGCATGAGCGCAACAACCGCTACTGACCAGCCTGCGATGATCCACTGCGGGGGGAGCTGATAGTAGAGAAGCGCAACAACTGTGCAGCTGCCCAGGTAGGCGATGAGATTGCTTGCGGGCCATTGGCCGGGTTCGGGCCGAGAACTTCCTCGCGAGAGACGAGCCCAAATGTAGAAATAGATGAGCGCGAGCGGCGCAACCGTGTAGAACCGCGGGCCGAGAAATTCACCAGGCAGTGCGGCCGCTTTGAGATTGACCTCGAAAATGCGAATGAACGACGCCGACAGCAATACATAGGCTTGCAGCCGCGACTGCTTCAGTTTTCGCCAGAGGCCGAGTTCGAAGAGGAGCAACGCGAAAGCGCCAAAGGCCGGCGCCACATTCATGAGCGGGAGTTCAGACCAAAGGAGCCATGCCGCTAGAAGCCCGGCTGTCCACGTGTAGGCATGCCGGGCACCGGTCTGTTCCAGTGATTTCGGCATGCGTATCAGCCAGGCGAGGCTGTAAAGAGCGGCGACGAGGACTGCAACGGTAATGATGCGGAGGTCGACGCCGTGCAGTTTGTCAGTGATGAAGAAGTTCAGCGTTACGGCGCGACCGACAGCGAGCAGAGCGAGTGCATGCACCTGCCACGGCAGCTCTTCCGTAGTGTGAATACGATCAAAGATAGTGAGGGCGAGCGCGAAGAGAATCCAGACGACGGCGAGCCAGGGTTGCGAAGATTCGTGCCATGCCAAGGCCGCCAGAAGCGCGGTTGCAGTCCATGTATGAAGCGAGGCGGCGGTCGCACGGTACAGCGCATCCTTCTGCGTGCAGAACCGGGAAACGGCATACAAAGCGGCAGCGCAGCCAATGATGGGCAGATAACGATCGATCGTGCGTGGAGCGTCCAGGTTGAATGCGTAAAGCGCAACTACGGCAGCGGCAGCGAGTACGTGCTCCTGGAGCGTGAAATCGCGCAGACGGAATCTGCGTCCAAGGAGAGAGAGGACAACAGCCAGCAAAGTCCATGCCGGCGCGATCCAGGCCGTGGGCAGTTCCTGTGAAGCCAGGGCTACGAGAAGCGCGGTTCCAGCCCAAAGAGATACACTTTGCAAGCCGCGCGATAACGCATCTTCATTGTTGAGAATCCAGCGAACGCAATAGAAGGCAGCAGCAAGCAGCGGCAGCGTGAAGATGCGCACAGCCATGTGACGCGGATACGACATGTCCAAATGACAATTGGAAACAGCAGCGCGAAGGAGAACGGCGCCGGTCAGGGCCCACGCGTGAAGTAAAAGAGATCTGTCTTTAAGCCGTCGCACTCCGAGGGTAGTACCGAGCAGTAACGCCGCCCAGCCAATCGCCGTCCAATCAGCGGCGATGAGAGCCCATACGCCAAGGAATGCGGTGATGCAGCCGAGATGATTCTGCACCGTGGCCAGGGTGCTATCTAACTTGTCGAAGAGCCCGGCCCATCTGCGTTTGATATAGAGAGCGTTCAGGTAGAAGAGCGCGCTGCAAGCGAGCAACAAGACGCCGTCCTTGATCAGCAGTCTTTCCGAAGAGAGACGAATCTCGACGATGCTGCTCGCGCCATAGACGATGAGAGCGCCCGTCGCGCATCCCCCGACAAGACCCAGGCGCCGAAAGAGTGCCTCACGTTGCGCAATGCCAGCCAGAAATAAAGCTTCTGCCGCCATCATCCAGAACAGGGCAATATTGTTGCCGCTGAACTTGAAAGGCACAGCCGCAAAGATCAGCAGTGTGCCGATGATCGTGAGCAAGGTGAATGCTGCTCGCCGGCGGCGCGTAACGGGCAGTTGTCCGAAGATGAATTCGAGTGCGCCAAGCCCAAGCAGCGCGTAGAAAGCCCACTCCGGATGCGTCGATTGAAACTTCATCACCGTGAGCAGCAGCATGGTGTTGGCAATCGCGGCGATCGTCGAAGAGGATTCCTCACGCGGCGAGGCGACCTTGCGGATGACATACGAGATCCGGAAGACCGCCCAGTAAAGCACCAGGATGATGGCGCTCGGCAAAAATTGCGGGAAGGCATGCCCGGCCGTGCCCTCTGGATAGAGCTTGTACAGCCAGTAAAAGTGATTCGCGTAACTGGCGAAGATGCCGAAGATTTCGAGTTCAAACCAACTCATACGCAGCGCGATGGCGGCGATGCCCAACGCAAGAATTACACCGGAGACGAGAGCGTAGACGGTGTCCTGACTGAGCGCGATGGTGGAGAAGCCGAGCAGAAAGGCGAGGCCCGTCACCAGTTGCGATCGATAGCGTAATGTGTGCGCCACCATTGCAATGGCGACAACGAGCATCAGGGCGCAGTCGAGCGTGTTCGATCGCATCACGGTCATCGGCGTAACGTTATGCATCGCGTAGGTCGTAAAGAAGAGCAACGCCCATCCGCCACCGATGCCAGTGCGGCCGAGAAGCCGATACCGCTCGCGGCGTTCGAGCCAGATGCCGCCGCCTAGAATTGCCGTGGCTATGCCATAGCTGAGTGCCACACGCAGATCCGGCCCCATGGCGATTAGCGCCATCCGGCCCAGCAACGCCAGGCCCAGAACCAGCAAGACAATTCCAATCTTGGCGAAGAGGTTCATCCCAAGGAACTGCTCGAGAGGCAGGTTCGACCTGAGGCGCTGAAAGATGCTTTCCTTTGGCGCGGCAGATTCGTATGCGGCGAACGAAGGGGCTTGTGGCGACGCCGGAGGGTTCGATGCCGCAGGTACAGGTGCCGGGCGTACCGGAGGGGGCGAAGCCGGCATGGCCTCATCTTTCCTCGCCGTCTCCGGAGGAGTGGTTGCTTTAAAGGCGGCCATTCCGACGGGGGCAACTTGTTCGCTCGCAGCGAAACCTACTGCGGGTTTGAGCGCTGATTCCGGCTCGCTGTGAACTGGACCGGGTGTCTGGTTCGGCGGAGGTGGCGCTGCGGGCTTCGAGGGTGACGCCGGCACGGCCTTGACGTCTGCGACGACCCGAGACTGGCTGACCGCTTCAACGGGTGCTGTCTTCTGACTGGGGCGGCTATCCTCAGCGCGCGCAGCCTCAAGGTGGGCCACTCGATCGGTGAGCTTCGCGAGTTCGCCACGCAAACCGACCATGTCGCCCTTGAGGTCGGAGATTTTGTACCAGTGCTCTTCGATTCGCCGTTCAGCGCCTTTGCTCCGAACCAGAGCAACAATCGCGACCGCCAGAATTCCGATGAGAATTCCAATTACCAACAGGACAATAAGACCAATCAAATCCATGGCATCTAACCTCGTCTTTCGGCTTATGCCTCGACTTCAGTTGCCAGCGAAGTTGCAAGCGCTCGTATGGCGCGGAGATCCATCTTTCCCGTACCCAGCGTGGGAATCGCATCGACATGCACAAATTGATTTGCTTTCGGGCGCCACAATGCAGGCAGATCGCATTGCGCAAGCTTTTCCACCACCGCAGTCAGCTTCGGCGCCGGCAGTGTATGAATAACGATGATTCGCTCGCCCTTCTTTTCGTCCGGCACGGCAGTCACTGCGAAGACCTGCTCAGTTATGTCGGCGAGTTCATGCAACTTTTCTTCAATGCGGATGTGCGGCACCATCTCGCCGCCGATTTTGCTGAAGCGAGAAAGGCGATCCGTTATGGTGATAAAGCCGTCTTCTTCGATCATTCCCACGTCACCCGTCGTGTACCAGCCGTCATGCAGCACTTCGGCTGTCTTTTCGGGCTTGCCCAGGTAGCCGCGCATGACATTGGGGCCTTTCACCAGCAGCATTCCAGAGGTTCCCGGCGCCACCGGCTGCCCTGAGTCGAGATCAATTACTTTTACAGAGACTCCCGGCAGCGGATGCCCGATCTTTCCACGCCTTGCCGCCACTTGACGGAACCCCGGTGCGCGATAATCTTTGCCGTTCACAGTCACCACCGGTGAGCACTCTGTGCAACCGTAGCCCTCCAATGGCCTGATTCCGAATTGATCTTCAAAGGCTGTCGCCACGCGCTCTGGCAGCTTCTCAGCCCCAACCAGTACATATTGCAGAGAGCCGAAGCTCTCGGGCGTGCAACGCCGCATGTAGGCCTGGAGGAAGGTGGGCGTCGCGATCAGGAATGTGACCTTGTATTTCTCTACAAGCCCGCCGATCACCTGCGCATCGAGCGGATTGGGATGGAAGACCGCTCCGACGCCCTGTACGGCAGGCAGCCAAAGCCCAGCTGTAAATCCGAAGGAGTGAAAGAACGGCAGGATTCCAAGAATCTTGTCGCTGCCGCCAAGCATGAACACCTGGGTAACCTGGCTGATGTTCGACATGATGTTGAAGTGCGACAGCATCACACCTTTGGGTTCGCCGGTGCTCCCGCTGGAAAAAATCACAGTGGCCAGGTCATCCATCGGAGAGGCTTTGCTGCCGTCGTTGCCCGTTAACGTGGCGCGTCGGGCGCCAAGTGCGCGTTTCAGCAGGGTCATGGGCAGCAGCCAGGTCATCGCCAGCGCGCTCAGCTTCTCAGTGATGCGTGGACCTTCCAGTGCATCCTCGAGCAACAACGTTTTCCCTGGGATCGTCATATTCGGAAAGCGTTCCAGGAACGCCTTCGATGTGATGACCAGATCGAGCTTGCATTGGCTTGCGCAACTGGCAATGGCCTCGTTCGACGAAGTGTAGTTCAGATTCACGGGTACACGGCCCATCAACATCAATGCGTAGTTTGTGAGCGCTCCGCCGACTGATGGCGGAAGTAGGACGCCGACCATCGGCTGTGCCCCAATTTGCTGCCGCAATCGGCGCGCAATATAGACGGTCTTGGTCAGTGCGGAGCCGAATGAAACGCTCGGCGTCTTACCGTCAGCCATGAAAAAGCGCCACGGCCGGTGCCGCGCTGTGCTCACGAAGCTGCGATCTAACGTCTTCATGGAGTGCTTGCGTGCCTCAAACGCGGTGGCATGCAGTTCCTGAACGGCTGCGCGTACCTCGATCGCTGTGGACGAAGAAGCCATGGGTTTGCCGAAGCTGACGGTAACCCGATACGGAATCTGCCGCGGCATCTTCCACAGAAAGCGCCCGCGTTCAAAGCTGAAGATGCTGCCCCATACTCCATCCAGATTCACGGGAATAATGGGAACTTCGACACCCTTCATGATGCGTTCGAGTCCGCGCCGAAATGGGAGCAGCTGCCCCGTGCGCGTGATCTGGCCTTCCGCGAAGACGCAGACGATCTCATCGTTCCGCAACGCCTCGGTTGCCGTTCTGAGCGAGTGCAACATCTCGCGCGGGTGCTGCTCGCCCGAGATCGGGATCGCATTCAGCATCCGGGCGAAGGGCTTTACCATCGGATGGTCATAGATTCCGCGATACATGACGAAACGGATCGGCCGGTCTGTCGCAGCGATGAGCAGCGCCGCATCCACGAACGACATGTGGTTGCAAACGAGAAGGGCACCGGATTTTTCAGGAAAGTTGTCGCGGCCAATTACGTGAACCCTGTACACCGTGCGGGTAACAAAGAAAAGGATCAGCCGAGCAAACCACTCTGGCAGCAGGTACAGCACATAAGCGGTGCTGATAGCGGTGATGCAGGACGCAGCAACAATCACGCCGCGCGGGTCGAGGTGGATATAAGCGGTGAAAACAAAGTACACGCCTGATGAAATGGCGATGCCGACGAATGAGAGCAGGTTCGCCGCTGCAATGATTCCGCCTTTGTCCTGCTCTGCGGGCCTGTGCTGGATGAGCGCATTGACGGGAACGGCAAAGAAGCCGGCCCAAAAGCCCAGGATTCCCAGTAGTGCCGCAGATCCCGCTAACCCATGCGACATGAGTCCAAGCGCCAGGCCGGTGCATGTCATACCGATTGATCCCAGCGGAATCAACCCGTACTCGATCTTGTTCTCGCTCATCCATCCGGCAGCCATGCTGCCGATGCCGATGCCTACCGCCAGCATTGCGTTGAGGTAGCCGGTTTTCGTCTGCCCGACATGCAGCACGTCGGGGCCGTAGACCACGATCGCGGAAAAGAGAAGCGAACCCAGGAACCAGAAATAGGCGTTGCCGAGCACCGCAAGAAACAACGCCCGATCTTTGCGCATTTTTCCGATCTGCACAAAGAGGTCGCCGACGATATTCAGCCTGAACCGCTTTTCAGGCGCTGCAGCCGGCACCTTATCAATGCCAAGGCTTGTCAGGAATCCGATGATGGACAGGCTCAGGAGCGCATATCCCGCATATACCTCGTGGCCGCCAAAGCTCTCGCCCATCCACGCGCCGGCCACGGTGCCGAGAATGATGGCGAGGAACGTGCCCAGTTCGATTACGCCGTTTCCCCACGAGAGACTTTTCTCGGGCAGCAATTCGGGCAGCAGGCCATACTTCGAGGGACCAAAGAGGGCCGCCTGACTGGCCACGAGCGTCAAAGCCGCCAGCGAAAGTCCCAGCGTATGGGTCGCAAGCCCGGCAGTGGCGAGGAGCATCGATCCAAACTCCATCACCTTCGTCCAGATCGTGATCTGCCGCTTGCTGAAGCGGTCCGCCAGCCATCCGCCCGGCATGCTCAGAAGCAAAAATGGCACGGAGAAGAGAAAGGTGACGACGGAAACGAAGGTTTCCCGCTCCGTCTTTGCCATGTTCATGCCGACAATCATCGAGAGCAGCAGGTTGCGCAAGATGTTGTCGCTGAAGGCGCCCTGAAACTGGGTGGCAATAAGGGACCAGAAGCCGCGATGGGCACTGCGTGCGGTGGTATCGTGAGCGACTGTTCGGTTCGGCACTGCGGGATGACTTGAAACAGTGTTCATCGGTTCCAACCTCCTCCGGGCAGCGGGGATGGTTTTGAGAGTAGCCATCTCTTATAACGGAAAAAGGACCTTACAGACACTTTTGGGAGTGTCACAAAAATTGCGAACTATCAGAGAATTTGGTCAGTTCTGACTGGAACGCGTCGGCCAGCAGGGAGAATACAAAGATCCGCGGCTTCTTCGGCATCTCGCGCGTTGCCGCCGTGTGCGCGTCGCAGATGATTGCGCCGGTCTGATCAAGTCCTCGCTGCCAGCGCGGGCGTTTTGGATTGCGAACCACCAGCAAATCCGGATCGACTCCTGCCGCAGCCAGCATGGTTCGCGCAATCTCGCGAAAATCTATCCAGGCGGAGACGACGCCGATCAGCTTGCCCTTCAGCGAAGGCAGCTCCGGGTCGAGCCACCGGTTTGCCGACCGGATCTGGAGCGGAATCAACTCCAACCCCGCCGGTAAAACGGCCCGCACAATCTTTATCTTGCTGGGTCTGCACAGCGGAATCGCTGCCAGCAGCGCGTCGGGCTTTGCTGCCTCCCCGACGTCAATCGCCGCCGCTGGCCACGTCGTCAGCTTACGAATTTCTGTAAGAAGAATTTCTCGCGCATCCGTGTCCGGGTCAATCAGCACAAAATGATCCGGCGGAGGCGCAGCGACCCACTCTGCCACGCGCTGCCTTATCGCCACGGCCGGCAGTCTCAGCTCTCGCACCGCTTTGAAGAACGCGACAATGTGCCGGTCGAGAATCTGCTCCGGCGTTTGCGCCGGTGCTACCTCGCTCTGGATATAAACGCCGCTTCCGTGTTTGTATTCGACCCATCCGTCTCGCGCCAGCTGCCGGTAGCCTGCACTGACCGTGTTTGGATGGATGCTGAACCGCCGCGCCAGCTCTCGCGTGCTCGGCAGGCGCTCGCCCGGTTTCAGGTCACCGCTTAGAATGGCGAGCTGCACCTGCGTCGCCAGTTGGCGATAAATCGGAATCTCACTCGCCGGAGAAAACCAGAGCCGCACCGGTGCGTTTCCATCCGTTCGCTAGGGATGTTGAGGTCATAAAACAGTAGCATACGATTGCGGCTTTCTGCACTTCTGCTGTGCAGACTTTGTGGTCTAATGGGGTAACTTCGTACAGCTGCAAAGGCATTGCCCGATGAGGGCGCGGGTATCTTCGCGCTTCCCGTCTCTGTGTTCTGCTGCCATTCGAGTGGAAGGGCGTCTTTGCGTCTTCTTTTTGTATTCGCGCTCATCTTAAATATCGCGCCGCTCTTTGCTCAGCAAGGCAGTCCGAGTTCAGGTCAAACCGGCGTTGCTGGGAGGGCCACATCCGAACCGGAAATGAGTTCGAGCGGAACTCATACGCCTGCCGACAACGCGAACCTACCCGACGCGCCGGACATCTTCGGGTCACAATCCGATATTTCGCTCTTAAAGCAGCAGCCGGAAGGCGTTCTCGGCCTTATGCCGAAGTTCCCTGCAGTGAGCGCCAGCAGGATTCCGCGCCCTACGCCGAAGCAGGCGTTCAAGATTGCGACGGAGAACAGCTTCGCATACTCATCATTTATCTCCGTCGGTGTTACGTCGCTATGGCAAGAATCGTCCAATGCACACCCGGCGCTGGGAAAGGGTGCGTCTGGCTACTTGCGGTACTACTGGCGCGGCTTTCTGGATAAGACCGACGGAAAATACCTGGTGACCTTCGCCTTCCCCACGGTATTCCATGAAGACGTACGATATTACGCCATGAATGAAGGCTCTGTGTGGAAACGAGGCCTCTATGCCGGATCGCGCATTCTGATCACGCCGGACTACAGCGGGCGCCAAACGATCAACGCCTCTGAACTGCTCGGGTGGGGCGCAGCGCAGGCCATCTCGCTTCTCTATTACCCGAGCAAGGACCGGACTGCAGGAGAATTTGCGCAAAGGTATGGGTGTGCAGTAGGCAGCGATGGGTTGATGAATATCTTCCGCGAATTTTGGCCTGACCTTGCAGCTCGCGTGCTGCATCGTCGTCAATAGCATGGTGGACGCGCGCCTGTATAAGGGATGTCCAACACCAGCCCAGTAGGGCGGTAGTGAATAAGACGAGAGGTAGTGTAATGCGGAGAGAGTATCGCGAATATGCAATCAGCCGGGGCTTTCGAATCCGATGTGTGCTCCTTCTGACTGTTGCAGCAATGTTTGGACACGCGGTTGCGAGCCCGCAGGCACTCTCGATCGAGAACAACCAGAAGGCCTCGATAGCGCAATCATCTTTCGAATCCGTCTGCCACGAAGCCTCGGCGGATTCCGCCGCCCTTGCAGCATTGCGACTAGTCTGCCAGCATAAGTCGATTACACACGGCGCGTCAGCGTATGGAGCTCCGATCGTTATCGGGTTCGTTGGAGGTTTCGCCAGAGCCGATGATTTGAATCATCCTGAAGTATTGTTTGCTGCCTATTTGCGCGAGCATTACTCCCCCGCACTTCATGCTCAGGTGTTTTCAAATCACGATGAGCAGGGCGCCTTGGAGTATGTCACGCGACTCCTCGATCTGGATCATGACGGTCTCCTATCAGACCAGGAAAGAAGGAACGCGAGAATCATCATCTACGGCCATAGCTGGGGTGCGTCCCAGACTTCTGAATTTGCTCGCGAACTGAATCGACGCGGCATTCCTGTCCAGCTTACAGTCCAGTTAGACATCATTACCAAGCCCGGTCAAAAATCCACTGTGATCCCTGCTAACGTCGCAAGCGCAATTAATTTCTACCAGTCCGAGGGACCGCTGCAAGGACGCACGAAGATCGTCGCCTCTGACCCTGCCCGGACGGCAATCATTGGCAACTTCCAGATGGCCTATAGTGACGTACCCGTCAATTGCGACAATTATCCATGGTTTGTACGCACGTTCAACAAGCCTCATCATGAGATCGAGAACGACGCACTATTGTGGGACAAGGTCGCATCGCTGATCGATGCAAAGGTGGTAGGAAATGATCACTCCCGGAAAGGCCCGACCGACATTGGCACAGCCAACGGACAGGAGCCGTACCGTCCGTGATAAGCGCATCTCATGCGCCTTCAATCGCGGCCACTGCTTCGGCTTCCGATGAATAGACGCCGAAAAGTCCTAGAATCCCCACCATCTTGAAGGTCTTTGAGATAAACGGTGTCGGATTGACCAGCTTTACGGTGCCATCGAGCTTATTCGCCGTTCGCAGCGCGTTGACGATCGAGCCAATTCCCGACGAATCCAGATATGGCAGGGCCTCAAGGTCGAGCACCAGATAAATGTGTCCGGTTGAAAGGGCGGATTGAAACGCGCTCTCAAACTGGCTGACTGGTTCCCCGCTCACGAGTCGACCTTTGAGCTTGATTGTGCAAACATTGCCGTTCTCTCTGATGTCCAGATCCACTGGCTCTCCAATCCAGATTCTGCTTTACAGCTGGAAGTTGAAATTGCTAACTTCAGAAACAATAATTGCGCTAATTCCCCTGTCAAGTGAAGTTTTACCAGAACTGCGATAGAAGCGATGATCTCTCCTGCGAACGACGCTGCAGTTCAGGTAGGTGCGTTGCTCTTGGCTGCGCCGAACGCTGTTGCGCGCGCCTCGATCATTGCTGCAGCCATCGTGGAATCGCTTCCTGACTGCTGCTGCATCGTCCATCGATTTTCACCGGGGAATGACAACGGAGCGTGGACCCCCATGGGTCTGGCGGGCGATGTCTCCCTTGAGGACGTTTCAATCGGAGCCGGCAACCGCCTGATCGCGCCGCTGTTGGATCAATTTCCGCCCAGGCCAGTCATCTATCCGGGCTCAAGCACACGGCGCGAAGACTACGCGCACCTGCACGTCTCGCGTTCTGTGGCATCGATCGCATACATACCGCTGCTCCAAGATACGCAAGTTGGCGGAGCAATCGAGATACTCTCATTTTCGGCGAGCCTCCGGCCCGAGGATCTTGATTCGATCAGCCCGATCGTTCAACTCGCGTTGCCTGCGATCGTGGCCGCCGAGAATGTCGATTCGGGGCGCCAGGACCTTCTCGATTCTGTTCACCGGATGACGCAGCTTTACGATCTCGAGAAGTCGCTTAACTCAACTCTCGACTTCGATGCCGTCTCCGCGCTGATTCCAGAGAAAGCTTTGGCGATGCTTGCCTGCCAGGCCGTTCACCTCTGGCTCTTCGATGGTGACACGCTTCGGCTCATTTCGAGCGCTGGCGAAGACAGCACTGTCAGTCCGGGCATGACCATGGCCGCCGGTGACGGATACGTTGCGGAGATGGCTGACGAAGGCGTTCCCCTGCTCATTACTGATCCCGATGACGAGCGACTCGCCCACCGTAATGCGGCGTCAGACCCAGAAAGCGACGCTCCACCGGTCACAAATGCGCTGCTGGCTCCGCTGATGGAAGGCGAAGCGGAAGTTGGCGTGATCGAAGCCATCAATAAAGACGAGCGCCCATTCGACGACGACGACGAGTTCCTTCTTGTGTCTATGGCCGAAACGATAGCCAGCGCACTCAAGAATGCGACTCTGCTGCTTGCCGAACGAAAGCTCGAGATCCTAAAGGCGCTGGTTCGCGTCAGCGGCGAAATCACTTCTACGCTGCGCCTCGACAGGTTGCTGCAGATCATCGTCAACAGCCCTCAGAATGTATTGCCCTACGAGCGCTGCGCTATCGCACTCGATCATCGAGGCCGGCTGCAACTCAAAGCTGTCTCGGGAATGTCGAGTCTTCCGTTGGGCGATATGCATGTTGAGCGTCTCCATGATCTGATGCGCTGGCTGTCGTCGCAATCTGACCTCGTACACTTCCGCCTGCACGAAGATCCCGCTGAAGATACACCGTCCGATCTTCCTGCTCCTGTCACGCACTATTTGCGCGAGACTGGTTACCGCGGGATCTATGCACTTCCACTCACCGATGATCAGGGACGCGTTGGATTGCTCCTCTACGAAAGCAGCGATCCGGAGTTCCTCGAAGTACCGCACATCGAGATGATCAAGGTTCTCGCTGGCCAGGCGACGGTTGCGATTCGCAATGCGCTGCTGTACCGCGAAGTTCCCCTCATCAGCGTGATCGAGCCACTGATGAAGAAGAAAAATGCGCTGCTTAGCAACCGGCGCAGCCGCTGGATGACGCTCGGAATCATTTTCGAATGCGCGCTCTTTCTCGCCTTCTGTCCTCTGCCATTGCGCGTAAAAGGCGACGCTACTGTCGCACCTCAACATCTCGTCACCATCGCGGCGCCCGTCGATGGCAACGTGTCGTCTGTGAACGCGCATGAGGGTCAGCACGTTGCGGCAGGAGAGGCGCTCGGTGCGATGAATGATTGGCAGTGGCGGACCGATCTTGCTGCCTCCGAAGCGAAATACCAGACGGCCACGCTGGTGATGGAGAACGACCTGGCTCGCGGCTCGGCACAAGCCGGAGCTGACCGCGCTCAGGCCGAGTACCTGCGCTCTGAAGTGGCGCGAGCACGTGGTCGGCTCGACGGCGCCCAGCTGCGTTCACCGCTCACCGGCGTAGTCGTTACACCAAATCTGCAGAACCTAGCAGGCAAGCACCTTAACGCAGGCGACCCTTTCGCACAGGTACTCGATCTCTCCACGGCGCTCGTGCAAATTTCCGTTTCTGAGCGTGACTTGAATCTTCTCAGCCCCGGCCAGCATGTAGCCATCAAACTCGACAGCTATCCGCAGCGCACCTTGCACGGGCAGATCTCGATCATCAGTCCTCAGGCACGTGCAGCCGACGGCGGACGCACCTTTATCGTTGAAGTGCCTTTATCAAATGCCGACGCTGATCTTCGAGCAGGAATGATAGGTCAGGCGAAAATCTCAATAGGCTGGCGGTCTGCCGGATATGTTCTGCTCCGCAAGCCCGCGCTCTGGCTGTGGCAGCTCACATGGAACTGGATCGGGTGGTGACACGAATGAATCGCTCTATCGGGACCGGAAGACAACTCCACTTCGCTGCGATTCTTGCGATCTCCACTGCCTTTGGAATTACCGGCTGCGAGTCGCGGCAACCGGCCCAGGCTTCCTCCGCAACGTCTGAACCTCCGACTACACAGATCAAATCGCCGCCCGCCACCTCGCCTGCTCCGGCGCCCGACTCATCTGAGGCGGGACCTTATACAACAACGGGACCGCTTGTGGCAGACCAGCAGGCCGATGTTTCCGCAGAACGAAACGGTCGTGTCGTTGGCATCGCAGTGCAGATTGGCGACCGCGTACATCGTGGGCAGACGCTTGCTCTGCTTGATGATCGTGCTCAGCAGCTTGCCTGCGAATCCGCGAAAGCGCGCATTGCCTCCGCTGAGGCGCAGGTCCACGCGTGGGAAGCCGATAGAAAGGTTGACGAGGCCGATCTGCGCCGCGCCGACGCGATGCGCGCTGACAAGATCATCAGCGAGGAGTACTGGGAGCACGTGAAATACAAGCTCGACGAAACCATCGCCGAAGCAGCCCATTTCCGCGAGGAAGAAGCTGCCGCAGAGGCCGAACTGAAGTCGGCCAATCTGCAGTTGGAGCAGTCTCATGTAGTTGCTCCATTTGACGGAATCGTTGGCCGCTCTTCCGTTCGTCTCGCGCAAGAGGTGAAGACGGGCGACGTGCTCTTTTGGGTGACCGCTGAGGCGCCGCTTCGTGTGTTGTTCACAGTTCCTGAGAGCGCGATGAGCACCTTTACAGTGGGTACGCCCCTCGAGCTGAGGACTTTAGATATTCCGGATCTGAGTCAGCCCGCACGCGTTCAACGAGTCAGCCCCGTCGTCGACCCCGCAAGCGGCAGCGTACAGGTCATAGCCGCGATCGTTCGCCCATCGCGGCTGCTTAAGCCTGGCATGACCATGCAGGTCCGGTTGGCACGATGAATCTCAGTGAAGCGCTCGATGCGGCATTGCCAGAGATTCCGCGGTCGCGACTCGCGCGCAACCGCCGCCCCCCGCGCCTCGATCCAGACCTCATCATCCGCGAAGAAGTGCTGGACGGCGTCGCGACTATCGGAGTCCTGCAACGTCATAAAGCCAATTTCTTTCGCCTCTCCCCGGAACAATGGGAACTGGCAAAGCTCTTTGACGGCGCTCGCTCTTATGAAGAGATTGCAGACTTGTCTGCGGGCGTTGCTGGCGCGTCAGTAGACGTAGATGAGGTTCGATCTTTCGCAGAGAGCCTCGATGAAGCGGATCTTTGGTATCGCACGCCCCAGGAAAAGAACCTGGCGCTCAACGAGAAGCTTGCTGCGACACGAGAACGGCGGGGACGCTCCAAAATCGACCTCGCTCATATCGGCTTTTCCGCGTGGGACCCAGACAGGTACTTCGAGATTCTCGACAAGCTCATCGGCCAATATATTTACAGCCGATGGTTCACTCTCGCCGTGGTTGCCCTCTTTGCCTTTGAGACCTGGATCTTCATCTCAGACTGGAGTCTCCTCGGTCCTGACACGGTTCTCTTCTACAACTTTGCTCATAAGAATCTGGCAGACTTCGCGCAGATCTGGATACTGCTGTTCATCGTAGGCTTTTTTCATGAGTCGGCACATGGGCTTACGTGCAAGCACTATGGCGGGCAAGTGCACAGCATGGGATTCATGTTCATCTATCTCACGCCCGCATTCTATGTCGATGTGACAGAGATATGGATCTACGCCGATAAAATGCAGCGTCTTGCCACGATTATCGCCGGCATCTGGCTTGAATTGGCTTTCTGCGGCGTCGCGATGATCGTCTGGACCAACACTCGCACCGGCGAATGGATTCACGATTTCGCCTACCAGATTATTTTGCTTACAGGCTTTCTCGTCGCTCTCATCAATCTCAACCCGCTCATTAAGCTTGATGGTTATTATTTCCTGACGACATTGATCGAGAATCCCGATCTCAAGGAGAACTCTACGGCCTTTCTTTCAGGCTGGTTTCAAAGCCGCGTCCTCCGCTTGCCCGTCGAGATGCCGGTGGTGCCACAAAAGCGCGCACTGTTGTTCATTGTTTACGCCTGTCTTTCAGGTCTCTACAGCTACACGTTGCTCTTCTTTGTCGTTCGGTTCGCATACAACATTGCGCATAACTGGCTGGCCGAGTTCGCTCTCATTCCAGCCGGAATGCTCGCATTTGTCATCTTTCGTTCGCGCCTCCGCGCGTTGCGCAAGTCCGCGGGACAGGCAAAGTGGTAGCCCCTCGCCGCAGCATCCCGCAAAATCGCTGCGCCAAACTGCTCGTCCACCAGGATTGCGGCCTCATCCTGCTTCACGCCGCCCGCAAGCGCGGCCTTGAAGCCGTCGTAGATTACCTGCTTGGCGGCCGCAATCTGCGCCGTCTGCTCCTCATCGAGAGTCCCGTGCCAACCGAACATTCCCGTCTCAAACGAGCCACGATGGTCGAACGGCAAAATATACAACGGTCCATCAAATCCACGCGGAGTCATTCGGTCTCCTTCTTCCCACTGGGGCGAAACAATGTCTTCAGGTAGGATGCACGCTCCCCGCCTAACGCTTCCCTCGGGGATCATATTGGAAGCACTGCTCGATCGGCACGCCGAGCACGCCGGCTACCTTGAACGCGGTTTCAAGCGAAGGCGAATACTTGTCCTGCTCAATCGCGATCACCGTCTGGCGCGTCACTCCCACCTTATCAGCGAGTTCCGCCTGCGTAATATTTCTGAGGGCCCTGAGTTTTCGAATCTGGTTGCGAATGGCCGGCATTGATATTGTGAGTTTTTC
>CAWHUJ010000010.1:0-181246 GCA_963832465.1 uncultured Acidobacteriaceae bacterium | reverse complement strand
TCGCATGTGCGATCGCGCCATTCAGGAAGTACGCGCCCGCGCTCGAAACCAGCATGGCCACGCGCATCACGAAGATCCATACCAGCAACTGCACCTGCATCGTCGGATCTTTCACCGCCAGCAGAATGAACGTGATCAGCGCCACGCCCGTCACGCCGTAGGTCTCAAAGCCGTCGGCGCTGGGTCCAACCGAATCGCCCGCGTTGTCGCCCGTGCAGTCTGCAATCACGCCCGGGTTACGCGCGTCGTCTTCCTTGATCTTGAAAACGATCTTCATCAGGTCGGCGCCAATGTCGGCGATCTTGGTGAAGATGCCGCCGGCAATACGCAGCGCCGCCGCGCCCAGCTATCTCGCCAATCGCAAAGCCGATAAAGCACGGGCCCGCGTAATCGACCGGAATGAACAACAGAATGAACAGCATGATGAGCAGCTCGACCGAAATCAGCATCATTCCGATGCTCATGCCCGCCTTCAGCGGAATTGCAAATGACCGGATACGGCTTGCCCTGCAATCCCGCAAATGCCGTTCTGGAGTTCGCAAATGTGTTGACGCGAATTCCGAACCACGCCACGCCGTAGCTGCCCGCGATGCCAACGAGGCTGAAACAGCAGAATGATCGGCAACGTAACCGCAATCGATTTTCCGGGCACCGGCGCCAGGTAGCCGAAGTACAACGAGATAATGACCGCGATGAAAACCCAGAGAGAACGAATGAACTTGCCTTGCGTCACCAGGTAGGTCTTGCATGTTTCATAGATCAGTTCCGAGATTTCGACGCATCGTGCGATGTACCGGCGTTCTTCAACTGCACATAGATCGCCAGGCCGAACAACAGGCCGCCGACGCAGAACAGCAACCCGATCATCAGTAGCGAATGTCCGTTCATGCCGAAAAAACTTACCGATGATCAGATCCGGCAGCACCAGGTTGGCCTCCCCGCCGCCCTTGCTCCGGCTGCGCGTAGGCGAATGTAGGAACCAGCAGGCTGAGAACAGCAATGGCCCAAACCTTTCCTTTCAGCAGAGTCTGTGCACCTCTAGTTGTCCTTGAGATCCACCGCGCAACTTCAGTGCGCGCATTCGTCGAGCTGCGCACGAATGAGAACGCAACAATGAGCAAGAAAACGCTGATACCCGCAAAAAAACAGACCAAAGCCTGTGCAGTCACATGCCCTCCCCGGCGTGAGTGTTGAGAACTGAAGATAACGAGGTGCTCAAAGCTACCCGGATGAAAGTCACGGGGAAGCCTATCATCCGTGTCAAGCACTGTCGAGTGATTGCAATCACAGAGTTCCGCCGTCGCAACCGGCGGCCGGTCAATTGATCGGAGAGGCTCTCTACTCGATCGGGATATCGATCTTGTCTTCCGGTTGGCTGACCTGGAGGTTTTGGTCAGCTTGATCCCTGACTTTGCCGCCTGGAAGGGGATGGAGCTTGAAAAGCACAAGAAGATTGCGCTGAGGGTCATCGAGAGCGCGAAAGCTGGCTACCTGCTCAACGGAAAAGTGCGCATGAATATCTGCGAGCGTGCCCGGATCAAAGCTGTTCCACGCCGCGTACCATCCCGGCTGGAAGCTGTACATCTTGCTCGACAGCTCCCATGTGCCGAAGTCGTCGCAAAGTGCGGGCAGATGCCCAGCGAAGCTTAATTCGTCGCCGCTGATTGAAACCAGAAGCGGTTTCCCATTGGGGTGTTCATCGATAAATTGGGTGACCGCCTGAGCCGTCGAGAAGAGTGTGTACTGCGGATGCTCTGCGAGGCTGATCGTCCACGCGGCATTTAACGCGGCGGCAACCGCTACAACAGTCATCAAGCCCCACCCCAGGGTTCGAGCCGGGCCCCTCTGTGCCAGGAGAGTCATCGCACCCTGCGCAACAAGGAAGAAGCAGAAGAAGGCGACCACCGCAAAATAACGCGGCTGCGGGTGATTCTGCACAGTCATGAACAAGACGTAGCCGGCCACCGCGAGCACCGACGCACCGAAGACTGGATCCACTAACAGTTCGCGACCGGCCTTCGTCCGCGATGCGGCGATGGCTCCCACACCGATGAGTCCTGCGAGAGGAACAAGAATGTGATCGGCCCAGAGACCGCCGTGAAAGGACCACCACAAGCTCGTCAAGGGCCAGTCGAACTCGACGGGCTTGGGATAGGTGTTGATGTAGAAGAGATAGCGGTAATCAGCGAGCAGTCCCGCCTTGATGATGAGCATCATCCACAGGCCATACGAGATCGCACTGGCTCCGGCGGTTGCCAGTGCGCACCGAACCATCCGGCCGGGCTGCCCTCGAAGAGGTAGAAGAAGCGCCCACGCCAGAGCTGGAAGCAGGAAGACCGCTGTTGTCTTCGTCAGCATCAAGCGCGAAGAGAAGTCCGACGAGGATCGCGGCTATTACAGGCCGACGCCAGCGCGGAAGCCGGATTGCGAGGTTCAGGGCGCCAAGCGTGAGGGCCGTGAGCATCGGCTCAAGGATCGCCAGGCGACTGAAGCAGTAAAGAACGGACTGGTCACGAGCAACGTAACGGCAAGGAGCGCCATCCAGCGAGGTCCGCGCGCACGCATGAGCATGTAACCGAGCCCGAGATTGATTAAGAAAAATGCCACCGCCAGGTCGCGAGCTGCTTGCAGGCTGACACCGGTGAAGAAGAAAAGCAGCCACTCGAGAAATGGCCATGCTGGCAGCGCAACCGCCGGATTGAAATCCCCCGGAAGATACCAATGGCCAAACAAGTGGGCGCGGATTGCGGCGTTCCCGTACCAACCTTCATCGGTGTACTTGGCCCAGTCGCCATACCACGGGGAGTTATTGGGGAAGTCCGCGCTGAGATGCAAGGCATGCAGACACGCAAAACCTGCAATAAACGCAATCCACAGGGCGTATAGCCAGCGCTTTGAAGCTGTCGACAATCGAGTTCGCTCCGGACAGCGTGGTTCACTCAGGATGAAGAAAGGGATTTTCCTGAGTATACTGCACGTCCAGTCGAGCGCTTACCGACGCCGGCTATTCAACCAATCTGTCCTACCACTGCAAAACCAAAGCTATTCATATGCGAGTGCATCGATGGGGTCCTTGCGTGAAGCCATCCAGGCTGGATACAGCGACCCCAGTACGGAACCCGCGAGAGCAATCAACGCTCCCCTCACGATCCACGGCGCTGTTAGCTCGAAACTGAAGGTTGGGAACTTGACCAGCAGCAGAGTGCGAACCCCATAGGTTGCCGTGATCCCGAGCAAGACGCCGGCAATCGCCAGAACCCCTGTCTCTCGCAAAACCACGCCGACGATCGCCAGTTTTGAAGACCCGAGAGATTTAAGGATGCCGATCTCGCGTGTACGCTCAAGCACTGCCGTATACATCGATTGAAAGATGACAAGGAAGCCCACAATTACAGCAATGGAGATCACGACCCTCAGCGCGATGTCGAAACCCGGAAAGCGCGACGGTGTGTACATAGAAAGAAGATCCGCCATTGTCTGGACCTTGTAATTCTCAAGGCCCTTCGTCGCATGAACCTCGTCGATGATGGCCTGACTGCCGGCCGGATCGTCCGCCTTGAGATAGATGACGGAAGCCTTGCCGTCTGCGCCCATCAAAGTGCCCAGGGTATCGATCGGGATCAGTTTTCTGCCGCCCTTCCCGCTCTCCACAATGCCGCAGATCTTGAAGGAGTGGTTCAGGATCGTGATCGAGTCCCCTACCTTGTGGCCTTCTCCTGCGTGTGCGAAGACGTCATCGACGATCACATCGAATGGCTCTTTGAATGGACCACCGGCGAGGAAGACGAAGGGTTTGAGGGCGTTGTAACTGTCGTAGTCGATGCCGTAAAGGATCTCGACTGATCCACCCATCGAGAAGTTCGTAATCACTGGCGCGGCAACCGCAACATGCGGCATTTTACGAAGAACTTCGGCGAGTCGGCCGACATCGGCGCTCCGCCGACTCCATTCATGAAGCTCGCATTTGAGGGGCTCACGATCAGGTCGGCTCCAATTCCGTTGGTCCGCTGCTTCTGGTCGTCGAGCATGCCCATGAAGATCGCCACGATCGACAGAATCATGACAACCTCGATTGCAACCGCAAGCACGCTGATAATCGAGCGAAGCGGTCGGTGTAGAAGGTTCGCAAAAACAAGCTTGTTCATCTTCAGGAAGAGCTCCGACGTGGGAAAAGTGGTTACCCTGCGTCCGCATTTAAGCCTATCAGCCGCGGTTTCACCCGCAATCGCCGGTATTTCCAGAAGACTCTATCTGCCTGTCCGATCAATCGAATACAGGCTGCTCAATCCAGAGAAATTCGCCCTGCTTACTGTAAAATGGGGGAGTGCCTAGTTAGGCAATAGCCCGTTTTTTGTCCTTCATTACCTCAGATTAGTGAAAGCAAAAGGCTGGTCGATAAATAGCTTTGACGTCGATCAGAGGCGGGTTTATTGTGGTTGTGGAAATCCAAGTGGCAATCCCACTAATCGGTTACCTATGAGTAGCTTTGGCGAGGAGTTGCGCGCCGCGCGGGTATCGCGAGGCGTAGCGCTCGAAGACATTACCGAAGTCACAAAGATCAGCCAGCGCCACCTTCTTGCGCTCGAGCAGAACCGGTTCCGTGTGCTGCCCGGTGGCATCCTGACCAAGGGAATTGTGCGCGGCTATGTTGGAGCAGTCGGACTGGACGTAAATGACTGGACCGACCGCTTTGCGAAGGCATATGCTGCCTCAGGCGATGCCCCGGCGGAGGAGCAGGACTGGACAGCATTTGCCGCCAACGTGGGGAAGAAGAGGCTCGAGCAGCGGGAAGCCGCTGAGATGCGGCTTCGCTGGGCCGGAGCCATTGTTCTTATGGTCGTGGCTGTTGTTACGGCATTCTTCACCGTGCGCTACTTCGGAGTCCGGGCCGGCTGGTGGGACAGCATGATTCCGCTGCACACCGTCTCAGCCAAGACACACGCCCTCGTCATCCGCGGCGTTAGTTCTGTTTTCCCATTGAAATAGATCGAAGTTCCGCCGGCTCGCTGCCTACATGAGTTGCGGCTTTCGCTTCGCCGTGCGGTTGTCACCCTTCAAATGCCATTCTTCGCAATTCGCTGCGGAACTTTGCCCGCTGACCCTCCCCGCAATTACCATAGATAAGTGCGCCTTGCGGCAAACGTCCCGGACGCGCATGCTTGTCTCCCCAAGGCAGGACGCAACATTGCCCTGCCCGCGCCAGCTCGGCCTTTCGAGCGGTAGATCTCGCGGTGGGACATCCATCCAACACCCTTCAAGGGGAGGAATGCAAAGTTGAGCGATCGTTTCTTGTTTACCTCTGAATCAGTAACTGAAGGCCATCCGGATAAGATAGCCGACCAGATCTCCGACGCAATTCTGGATGCCTGCCTGAAAGAGGATCCTTATAGCCGTGTGGCAGCGGAAACGCTGACAGCCACCGGTCTCGTCGTGATTGCGGGCGAAATCACAACCAAAGCCTACGTGGATTTCCAAAGCCTCGTTCGCGGTGTCGTTGCTTCCATCGGCTACGACAATGCTCTCTATGGTTTCGACTCCAACACCTGCGCCGTGATCTCGTCGATCAACAAGCAGTCTGGCGACATTGCCCAAGGCGTTGACACGGGCGGTGCCGGCGACCAGGGAATGATGTTCGGCTACGCGGCAAACGAAACGCCGGAGCTGATGCCGGCGCCGATCTCTCTGGCCCACAAGCTGACGAGGCAGTTGACCGAAGTGCGCAAGAGCGGGAAGCTCTCGTACCTGCGCCCCGACGGCAAGAGCCAGGTCACGGTGGAATACGACGAGAACGGGAAACCGGCGCGCATCGATGCAGTCGTGATCTCAAGCCAGCATGCTGAGACGGTTTCGAATGATGATTTGCATGCGGACATCCTGAAGCACGTGATTCAGGCTGTTCTTCCAGCAAAGTGGCTGGATGAAAACACCAAGTACCACATCAATCCGACCGGCAGATTCGTGATCGGCGGCCCGATGGGCGACACCGGTTTGACCGGCCGCAAGATCATCGTCGATTCCTACGGTGGCGCGGGCCGTCATGGCGGCGGTGCCTTTAGCGGCAAGGATCCGACAAAGGTTGACCGCTCGGCAGCATATGTCGCGCGTTACATCGCCAAGAACATCGTCGCTGCCGGCCTGGCCGAGAGAGCTGAAGTCCAGCTTGCTTATGCCATCGGCGTCGCCGAGCCTGTGAGCGTATTGGTCGAGACCTTTGGCACCGGCAAGCTGAGCTCTGCCAAGCTGACGGAACTGGTTCGCAAGAACTTCTCGCTTACGCCGAAGCGCATCATTGAGACCCTGAACCTTCGCCGTCCGATCTACCAGAAGACGGCAGCGTACGGACACTTCGGCCGCACTGAGCCTGAGTTCACCTGGGAGGCAACTGACAAAGCTGCCGCTCTCGCGGAACAGGCAAACCTGGTGGCAGCTGCGAAGTAGCCCAAATCGAGATAACTGCACCGCGAATGGGATTCCGGCCTCCGGAATCCCATTCTTTTCTTCGCCTCGTGCGTCGATACCTTAGAATTCTCTGGGACTGCTGCGCGTTACTCTCTTTGAGGAGACATCATGCGTTTTTCCTGTTCTGCCTTCCTGTTGCTTGTCGCCGCCACCGCAGCAGTTGCCCAGACTCCAAACTGGAGCTACCAGGGAAAGACGGGTCCCCTAAACTGGAGCAGGCTAGATCCGGCGAACAAGGCGTGTTCTGAGGGCAAAGAGCAATCTCCAATTGATATTCGCGGTGCGCACCTGAACAAGGAATTGCAGCCCATCCAGTTTCACTACATCACGGGCCCGGTCACGCTTGAAAACAACGGGAACAACATCATCGTGCACGTTAACCCAGGCAGCTACATCATTGCAGAAGGCGTGCGCTATGAGTTGCAGCAGTTCCATTTTCACCACCCGAGCGAGGAGGCGGTGAAAGGCAAACTGACTGACATGGACGTTCATCTCGTACACAGAAGTGCGGACGGAAAGATGGCAGAGATAGCGGTGCGCTTCGCTCTCAGCCGGGGCGACGCCAACGCCATGCTGGCTGCGATGTGGCCGCATTTGCCCACCAAGCCGGGAACTATCGAGAGAGTTACGGAGATGGTGAACCCCGGTGGCTTTCTGCCTGCGGACCGCGGCTACTGGACGTACATGGGTTCTGAAACGACCCCGCCTTGCACAGAAGGGGTTCGCTGGTACGTCTATGAAGACGTCATCGGCGTCAGCCGTTCGCAGCTGGATGCCTTCACGTCCATTTTCCGGATGAATTCGCGCCCTCTACAGGACACACATGGCCGCAAGATCGAAGCTAGCGAGTAACGTCCGCTAACGGGCGAGAGGCGAAACCTGAAGTGAAAGATCGCCGCCGGACGCGATCGACGCTTTCACCTGCGTGAGATCGGCGACGAGGAATTGTGCATCTCGCAATTGTTCAATCGAATGCGAAAAGGTCGTGGCGATAACCGTACATCCTGCCGCGCGGCCGGCTTTCGCACCTGACTCTGAGTCTTCGAAGACAACACAATCCTCTGGCGAAAAGCCCAGTAGTGCCGCCCCTGCAAGAAAGGGCGCAGGATGTGGCTTGCCCTGCGTCACGCTTTCGGCGGTGATGAATCTTGCCGGAACCGGCACGCCCGCTGCCGCAAGACGCACACGAGCCAGCGGCTCTGTTGCACTTGTAACTACCGTCCAGCGATCAGCCGGAAGCGACGAGAGAAGATCGAGGACGCCAGGGAGAACAGTAACGCCCTCCGTGTCTTCGATCTCGAGCCCTTCGATGATCTTGTTCTCTTCTTCAGGATCGAGATCGGGCCGCAACCGGGCCACTGTCTCAATGCTTCGGCAGCCATGCGCAATGCGGCACGTGTATTCCGGATCCACGCCACGCATGCTTGCCCATTTCGACCAGCTTCGTTCAACCGAGCCAAGCGAAGAAATCAATATTCCATCCATGTCGAAGAGAAAGCCCTTGCAACGGATGCCAATGGAGAAGGAAGCCGCCGTAGATAAAGACATGAACTGATTGTATCGGGAACAGCTGGTGCGCTATTTTCTGGCTGCTTCACCTTCGGTTATGGCATTTGCCTTCACCTTCGGTGGATCGCCAAACGTGACGGTCGCTTCTGCCTTTGACGTGGTGAATCCTCGCCGCACATCAATCGGAGACAACTTCACTGTCCCGTTGCCGATGGTGCCTTCAGCAGTCCAGCGGTCAAAGCGCGCCAGCTCACTGGGAATCTGCGGCTGCGCACCACCGATGGCACCACGTAACCATTCGAAGTGAAAGGTACCCTTCGCCGATGCGGCCAGATCTGCAGCAGTAAAACCAGAGAGTTCGATCTTTCCATCTCCGTTGATTGGTCCGCCTGTGCATTGGAGCGCGAGCATCTGGCAAAGCGGTTGACCGGCTACTTTCGAAAATGAGCCTTCAACCGAATATGCCAGCTTGTCTTCATTTTCTACTTTCCCGTTGGCGTGCACTTCACCGCCGAGCAGACCGGCATCGATGCTTATCAGTTCTACCGTTGTGGGTAGAACACGCATCGCGATCGAGGCATTCTGCAGCCGCGCCGGACCTAGCAGCATTGAATCGGCTTTGATCGTGGCGTTCAACCTCGGCCACATCGCAGATCGATTTTGCGTGAATCGTGCAACCAGGCTTGAGAACGCTGAGTCGTGTTTCTGCGCGCCCATCAGCGCCGCCTGCAACTGCGCAGCATCGAGATCAGAGAAGTGCAGCTCAAGCTGCGGAGCGCACTCGTCTCCCTCGCATCCTTGAAATGTCTGGAGGCTGGCCGTTCCTTTGACCGGTCCGTATTGGAAGCTGATAGGATTCCACTCGGCTTTGCCGCGGTCAAGATTCAGTGTCGCATCGGCGATCTCCACATCATTTGCAAGAATGCCTGAAGTCCATTTGGCGTTGTGCAGATTCACGGTTCCGCGCAGCTGATCGGTATCATCTCGAACGGGCGCAACACCGCCATCCGCTTCAACCGAGGGCACGGATTGTGCTGGCACCCATTTGCCTTGAGATGTCAGAACGATATTTGCCGGATCACCGTCGATACCACCGAGTGCGTCCATGTCGGCAAGGCCTGCGAGCTGCGCAAATTGACGCAAGCGCGCCAACGCCACTGGGCCCTCTGCATCGAGCTCGTATCCATCAAGTGCGAGATGAGCCGCAACGTTGACCGGCGAGGTAGCGCCTCCAGGCAATGACACCGTTGTGCCCAGACGCGGCGTGGTGCCGACCGCCTGCTCCGGCTTCCACACGATCTTGCTTGCCAGGACCGGCTGCGTAAGACCGCCACCGCTGAGCGCAAATCCGTCCATCTCAAGGCTGCCCTGCAATGGAGAAGGCGCCGGCACCGCAGTCTTCGGAGACCGCTGATCGCGGGGTTTGTGCACGTTCGAAATTACCGGCTGCGTCGCGGCCTGCGCGGAACCTGGATCGGCGGAACGTGAATCGGCAGAGCCCGGATCGTAAGACAGCTGGCCGCTCACTGTTCCCCGGGCTTCAAGATCCGGATCGATGCCGCTGCGCAGAGTGCGCAAGATGTCCAGGCCTGCATTTACCGGAATCTTCAACAGATCGACTCTGACTTTTGGAGGAGCGTCCGCGGGTAACTCGCCTGCCACTTTGATCTGACCGTCGCCCAACGGAGAATCACACGCGAGATTCTCGATTGAACGAAACGAATAGTGGTAAACAAATGCGCAATTGGCATCGAAGTCCAGCGCCTCAGCCGGAGCAAACTCCGCGCGGTGCACATTCGCGGCTCTTAGACGCGTTTTCACCTGCGCACTCTGCGCGGTACCATCCAGTTGAAGCTGTCCTGTCAGATCGCCGCGCCATCCGGGATCGGAGCCAACAATAAGCCTGCTCAGCTGGCCGAGCTGCGCATCCCTCCACTCCATCTCCATATGGATCGGCATCGATTCGACTTCAGCAGCATGGCGAAGCATTGCATCCAGGCGAACGATTCCAGTATCCGCCTGATCGAGACTCACATCAGTGCGGACCGGTTGTCCACGCAAGCGCAGCCTCCAGTCGCCTGGATTCTCCTGCGAGAGGGCGATATCTGCATTCACCAAGGAGAAGGGCAACTTCTCAAGGCCCTTCTTGATATTGACTCGGGAATTCGTCGCCTCAAGATACAGAATCTGAGGTACCGCATTTGCACCAGCGCGATTGGT
Source organism: uncultured Acidobacteriaceae bacterium (assembly GCA_963832465.1). Classification (GTDB taxonomy): domain Bacteria; phylum Acidobacteriota; class Terriglobia; order Terriglobales; family Acidobacteriaceae; genus Telmatobacter. The sequence continues at coordinate 171,058 of CAWHUJ010000010.1, read as the reverse complement.
ACGAACGGCGGCGGTGCGAAAAAATGGGTCGATGTTCCAGCGGCCGTCGGTTGTGCGCACAACATTCAGGCTTGCCTCATCGACGCTGATATTGCTGATCTCAAGCCTGCCACGCCACAGAGAAAGAAGTCTGATTGCAGCCGTAACCGTATTGGCATGCAGTATGGGCTCGGCGCTGTAGGCTGGATCATCTTCAACGGTCAGATCAGTCAGCACAAATCCCGGACGTGGGAACAGGCGCAATTCAACGGACGACAAGCGAACCGGCCGGCCCAGCGATGACGACACTAGTTCAGTGATCCGGCTCTTGTAGCGACTGATGCTCACCAAGGGGGGAACGACGATAATCGCCAGCACAATGGCAACTGCCGTCAGCAGCAGCCACCACCTGGTTCTCATCAGCCACGGGCGCTTCTCATCGTCTGTCATGGGTACGTTTTCTAAATGATAATTGGCTCGACAGTCGAGAAATCAGCGAATGACATGCAGAGTCCGGTCCCAGCGCGTCTGGGTAAAAAAGTGCAACGCAACGTGACCGAACCATGCCACCTTGTTCACCAAACCCGTCGTCTCGTATTCGCGTTCCGGCGTCTTGAACGACCAGTAGTTGAAGAGTGGGCGGCCAACGATATTCTCCCGGGGCACAAAACCCCAGTACCGCGAATCAAGGCTGTCGTGCCGATTGTCGCCCATCATGAAATACATGCCTGGCGGCACAACAAGGTCACCGTCATTCACGTAGCTTGGAAAAGCCACAGCCCAGGATTCAGGCGTGGCATCCGGCTGGGGATACGGTGGCACTGACGGAAACTCGTCGAGAAACTCCGAATGATTCTCCGGCGTAGTCGGCTCTGCGTGCGGCTGATCCTGAGCAACTCCGTTGATAATCACGGTTCCATTGCGCAGATGGAGCCGATCGCCGGGAACAGCGATCAGGCGCTTGACCAAATAGAGATCGGGATAGCCCGGCTTGAGAAAAACTACAACATCGCCGCGCCTGGGTTCACGGTAGTGAACCAGCGGCATCCATTTTGCGGGGGGAGCCAGGGTGATCCGGTCAACCACAAGGTGATCGCCCACGAGAAGCGTCTTTTCCATTGAGCCGGATGGAATTACAAAATTCTGCGCAATAAAAGTGAGGATGAAGAGACCGACAACCAGCACCGAACAGATGCTTGCCGCCGCCTCAAAGGGCGTCTCTTCTACTTTTTCACTCGCCACGGCAAGTTCAGTTTCATCCGCTATCTTGACGGGCGGCGTATTCACTTTGGTCATCCTGTCGCTCTTTGTCCAGATGGCAGTCACTGCCAGGCAATTCGTCTCCGTGATCAGCGCACAACCCGGAAAGTCCGATTCCAGCGTGCTAATCCGGTGATGCGAGATCCAAGTGCTCTGTCCTGTCCGAGTCTATCATCCGATGCTTGTTGCACATCCGTGGTTGACGGACGCTTCAGCGAGAAGTAAATGATGAGCGGTCTGGCAACAATTTCCTGCTTCGTCACAAATCCCCAGAAGCGGGAATCTTTGCTGTGATTCCGGTTGTCCCCAAGCACGAAGTACTGACCTTGCGGGACGACCAGTTCGCCTCGCTGAGTCAGGTTCTGCAGTTCCCTCCACCACCCGGGGTCGATATTCGGATCGGTATAGATTCTGCCCGGGAAGTTGTCTCGGAATGGATTGGGGGCGGCTGGCTCGAGTGCGATGTATGGTTCGTCGAGGAATGTGCCGTTCACCTTCACGTGGCCATTTTCAATCCGGATTCGATCGCCGGGCATCCCGATAACGCGCTTCACAAGGTACGGCGGATCGGCATGATGAAAGACGGCGATGTCACCCCGCTCGACTTCTCGATGAGGCATCAACCAGCGACCGGGATTGTAGCTTGAGCCAACGGGAGCAAAGATCTGCTTGTTGACCAGCAGAAAATCACCGACGAGCAACGTTCGTTCCATGCTTTCTGAAGGGATAAGAAAGGGCTGCACGACGAAGGTCAGGAGAAAGAGCGCTACGACGATCGTTCTCAGAAAAGAAGCAAGCGCTTCTGGAACGCTCGGCAGGTGTCGCCACGTGTGAGCAGCATCCTGCGGGTCGGCAATGACCGCGCGAGAACTCATTCTTTGTTTACGCCTCCGCTTCGTCCTGCCGCTTCGCAGCCCCTTTGGTGGAGTTCCTCAGCCGCGCAAGGGCGCGCCGCGCAGCATCCTGCTCAGCATGCTTCTTGGTACTGCCGGTACCGCGCGCAAGCGGCTTGCCGGGCTCTCCATCAGCGGGCTTCAAACGAACCTCTATCTGAAAGCGCTTGCGGTGATCAGGGCCACTTTCGCTCCGAACCTTGTACACGGGAGTTCCGGACCGCTCTGCCTGAAGATACTCCTGCAGTGCGGATTTGTAGTTACCTAGCGCGGCACCGGAGCGCAATTCTTTTGCCAGCTGCTCCACGGCCTTGCCCATCACATACCGCCGTGCGAATGCCTTCACTGGCTCCAGCCCACCATCAAGGAAGACCGCACCGAGAACAGCTTCCATCGTGTTCGAGAGCACTGTGCTCTTACGCCTGAGCCCGCTTCGGTCTTCTCCTCGGCTCAACCGCAAGTAATCGCCGAGGCCAATCTCCGCCGCCACCTGGGCCATGTGCTGCCGGCTCACAAGCTGCGCCCGCACCCGTGTAAGTTCGCCCTCGCGCCACTCGGGATGCATCAGAAACAAAGCTTCTCCGACAACGAGGCCGAGCACCGCATCACCGAGAAACTCCAGGCGCTCGTTGTCCCCGGTAGTCTTTGGCGCGCTGCCCTCCTCTTCGTGTATCCGCTGGTTCGCAAGCGAACGATGAGTCAGAGCGCGAACGAGCAGCTCAGGTTCTGAGAAAACGTGCCCGAGGGCAGATTCCAGTTCGGCTGTGCTTGTCCCCACCCGCTCCTCGATATCGAAAAGATCTCTGGAACCGTTGCCTGAAAAGAATGCCGCGATATTCGCCCGCTGCGCTGTTTCAGATGTGCTTAGCAGAAATTGGAAAATCTATTGTGGTTTGGGAGCGGGTGGCTGTCCGTTCATCGCTGGCACCGGTTTACCTTCGGCACTCCCATCTGCATCGTCGTCAGCCTCGCAGGCGTGGCCCTGAACAGAGTAAACCGTCTTGACTCCACGTTCGGCGGCGAGACGTGTATCCAGCGCACCGTCACGCGTCGCCAGAGCTTCTTTGTATTCCGCTAGTGCTTCATCGCGCTTGCAGTCTAGGTCCAGCATGCGGCCCAGGTAAATATGCGACCAGGCGAGAAGCCGTGGATCCTTGCTCGTTGAAATCGTCCTCTGGAAATGGTCGATCGCATCGCCAGGATGGCCAGTCATGATGGCCGCCCGCGCAAGGATGAAGTTCGCACGTGCACTGTCGGCCACCGAGTCAATCGTATCTGAGTGCACCGTGAGTGCTTGCCGTGCCAAAGCGCTTGCAGTGGCAACATCACCCCCGGCAAGACGCGCTTCGGCAAGATCGAGTCCAGTCAACGTGCGGGGCTTGCTCCGTTGAAGTACGTCATTGTCCGCCTGGGCGTCAAACTGAGTCTGCCGCGCGCGATGCACTTGCTGATCAATGTCCATCGAGTACACCATTTCGCCGATGGTGTCGTTCATGCTTGCCGGGTCTTTCTCAAACTGAAGCAGCTGCTCATAGAAGTACTGCGTGAGAACGAACCCCTGCGTCATATCGTGGTGTACCGCGGCCAACCTGGCGGCATCCACCTTTTCCAGATACAACTGACGCTCGTGCTCATACCGCGGCAGTTCCGAGCGCTCCACTCCCGCCGGTATCTTGTACTCCGGAATTCCGGTGTCCATGGTGCGCGCCTCGATCGCCTTGATCAGCGACTCCACCGTGAGAGCGAGCGTATTTGATCGGAAGCGAAATTCCATAGGGGCATCCCGCACTTCTTTCAGCACTGGTTGCGTACGGTCAATCGCATTCACGCGGGTATACAAGAGCGGCTCGATCACGTAGTGAAGATATGTGTGCCGGACATCCGCTATCGGAATCTTCCCGTCGACCGGCGACACGACGACTACGTAATCGGTGCCATAAATCCTGGCATTCACAAGCTTCGGAGAGAGCTGCGGCTCGATCACGACCACGAAGCGACGACCATCGTACGACGAAGCTGGCATCTTGAGATAAGTATTCGTGTTCACGATCGCTTTGGAGATGGGATCGTGAAGCCGATCAATCTCCTCGTCGTAAATGTGATGCACGGTGAGCCAGATGCCGTGGAGATCTACCGCTGCAACGAAATCGCGAAGTAACGGCACAATCTCCACCACTTGGGTCGAATCCGGAGGCATCTCCGGAAGTTCCGCGCTGGTTTCAAGCTCGGGAGGCGGAGTGAGATAAAGCGCCAGGGAGATGTACTGCGAGATGTCCTTCTCTGAACCCGTCATCCGGTGCTGGGCTATAAAAAGGCAGACTTTATCGCGCTTGGCACGCGCGTCCTCGCTCTTGGCAAGCGCCTGATTCATCTCGTCGCGCACGCGCTGACGGATCGGAGCGCTATCCTGCAGACCTTCGTCATACCCGCAGGCATTGAGCGCCGCTGCCATAAGAAAGAGGGGCTCGGAGCTGATCAGCGAGATCGTGGGACCGGCCGGATCGATCAGAGACGGCGCCTTCTCGCGCGGCACGCCCGCCTCCGCAGAGGAGGAAGATGAGCTTTGCGCCCCGGAAGAGCCGCTTTGAGCCGGTGACTGCGCCTCGGCGAAACTGCCCAAGGTGCCAATGGATAAACACAGCGTCACCGCGATGGAAAGAAACGAACGAAAAGGCAAAAACCGCATTTGGGAAACCCTATCTGCAAGTCTAGTTAGACGCAGCAGGGGGGTCAAACGGGGTGCGGGGAGTACACTGCGGGACAAACTCGGCTACCCTCAACTTCTTCGAATTTTCGCGCATGCCTTTACGCTTGTCCGCCAGACCTCAGGGCGAAGATTCATCGAAGTTCTCGCGTAACTTCCGGTTGGTCGACCTGGCCTTAGCTTTTGTTCAGGACGTACTACCGGCTAACCGGAAGTTGCCATTTTTGGGTTTGGGTCCGGGTTGCCGACGATCCATTCGGAATTGCGATCAGGGGCGATTCATCTGGCTTGCAAAATACAATAATGAGAGTAACTCGCTCGGAGCGTCCTCTTGGAACCAGAAGATCGAATCGCAATGGCGGTCATCCTCCTGTGTGCGGCACTGATCTATTTTCTGATTGCAGATCCGGGCAGAGCGAGGGCGGCTGCAGTGTGCGGGATTGTTTTTGGCTACACCATTTGGTCACGGCGGCGCTTGAGACGCAGAGTCTGGTTTTGGATGGCATTGTTGCTGCTGGCCGCGTCGCACGTGGCGCTAATCTCGTTAGTCCGTTGGACAAACATGTGGATGTCCCCGCAGGCGCTTCTAGGAGTCGCGCTGGTCGATCTCGCCTATGTATGTGGACCGATTTGGCTCATCGAAGAAGCGCTATCGCGAGAATCCAAAATCAGTTGAGAGCCTCATTCGGGCATTGCAGTCGATTGACTGGTTAACCGGAAGTTGCAGGTTCAGAGGCAAGAAGCCTCATTTGCTCTTAGCACGCTCCAATTTCGCCGCCTTCTCCATGCGCGCAAGGCTGCTCGCGTAGCAAGGGCGTCTCCGAAAGGGCTGCATAGGCCAGTTGTCGTGGAATGCGACAACCACGCGAACATACTCATCTGCTACATGGCCGGATCTCTCACTTGAATCTCAGTCGATCTCGCGTCGATTAGGATTATGCGAGACGAGTTAAGCGCCTTCGATCACGCCGGCAATCTCCTGATTGCCTACCAAAGAGGACGTAGCTCTCTCAATGAGTGCCCGGTTAGCGCCAACTGACATTTCGCTCGCGTGAGAGAAATCCCGTTCAGTTGCCGAATTCTGGAGTTCGTCTACTCCAGCTTCACCACTGAGTCTTCAAGGCAAATTGGAAGACCCGCGGCGCCTGCGCCTCCGTGATTTGCCCGAACGCCGGCGAGTTCATGTCGAAGACCGGTGGGATCAGGTTCACCTGGTTCGTCACATTAAAGGCTTCAGCCCGGAGCTGCAGCTTCGCCGTTTCGCCGAACGCAAAGCTCTTGTCGAGCGACGCATCGAGGCTGCCGTACGCAGGGCCGTTCACGCTGTTTCTCCCCAGGTTGCCGAATTGCCCTGCGTTCGCTATCGGATCGAGCCGCTGAAACTCCGAGGCTGACACCCATTGCGAAACCTTGTGCGGAGCTCCCTTGTTCGGATTGCCGACGACATTGGGCCGGTCGCCAAACATGCCGGAAATGCCGGGGTGCGGCGCCTGCAGCGACACATTCGCCGAATCGTAAACCGTAAATGGCGTGCTGGAATTCGCGGCCATCAGCGCATTGAATTGCCAGCCATCCAGCAGCACGTGCGATGCGCCTTTCAGATGGCGCGCGAACGGAATCGCATAGGTCACGCTTCCCGCCACACGGTGCCGCGCATCAAACAGCGAGCGCCCGTGCTCCGCTTTCAAGTCGAGGTTGTTCTGGGCAACGTCAAGTTCTCCAAGAACGAGCCACGGAGCGGGCCCAGACATGTGCAGGCTCGAGATGTAGTCCAGGTCTTTGGAGAAGGTATACGCGATCGTGTATGTCAGGTCCTTTGTCCCTCGGCGGGTCAGTGAAACCTGTGCGGAGTGGAAAGTTGAGTTTGCATTTCCCTCCACCAGTCCCGCGGTGCCCAGCGTGCAGGTGCCCGTCGTCAGCGTGCAGCCCGAGTAGATGCGCCGGCGCGGCGAGTTTGCGAATGTCGCGCCCGGCTCGTAGACTGCCGGATTCGCTTCCACCAGCCGAGGCAGGCGGGTTCCCTTCGCGCCGATGTATCCGATAGACAGCACCTGGTTGCCCAGCTTCTGGTCGATGGTCAGGTTCCAATCCTGCGTGTAGGGCGGCAGCAGGTGGCTGTCGATGGTAAAGGTTGATGCCGGCAAAGCCACTTGGCCCGGCGCGAATGGATCCGTTATCGTGCCGACTGGGTTCTCGTAGTTGATCTTCGTGTAGCCCGTAATCGTGCGCACCACGGTTTGCGGCAGTGCGCTGCTGGTGGCGCGCAGCGGCATGCCCACACCGTTCAGAACCTCGTCAAAAAAGATGCCGTAGGCCGAACGGATCACCAGGCTGCCATTGCCGCGAGGATCCCATGCGAAGCCCACACGCGGTGCAATGTCTTTCTTGAAGATCGGAGCGATTGTTCCGGACACGCCCGAATCTCCTGGGAACAGAAGTCCCGCAGGAGCGGTGGGGTAAACCGTTGATTGCTTCCCCGGTGCAAACTCCATCATGCGATTGTGAGTGTCATTGAACGGTGTCGTGATCTCGTAGCGGGCGCCGTAGTTCAACGTCAGCCTTGGTCCAAGGCGGTACTCGTCTTGCGCGTAGGCTCCCAGCTCCCAGCCGCGCAAAGCGCGCGAGAAGTCTCCGCCGGCCTGCGTGAATATATCGGGCTGGCCCAGTTCGAAATTGGCCAGCGCGTTGTTGGTGTACCCCTGCGTCGTGAATGAAAAAGTCCCCGAAGCAAAGTTCGCCTGGTACCCATTGATCTGCGTCCGGCGGAACTGACCTCCGGCGCTCGTCACGTGCTTGCCCGCCGTGTGTGCAAGGTTGGCGCTGTAGGAGTAGTCGTTTTGCACGGAATCGCGCGGATTGATGGCTGGATCGCCTATGTTCGAGTACCCCTGGGTCATGATCAGCGGCGCACCAGTCGCCGAGGCCCACGTCGACGAATACCCAAACCCGAATGCCTCAGGTGAGTAGCCCGACATGCGACGATCCAGCAACACGTGGCTCTGTAAGAAACTGGCATACGCGGTCAGCACGGTCTTCGGAGAAAACGTGTGCGTCTCCGTTAATCCGGCCAGATGTACGTTCGCGTAGTAGCCCACGGGAAACCCCGGCGAATCCGCGCCAAGTTCGGAGAACGGGCTTAGGTGTTCCGTTGTGGAGTAGCTGTAACGGGCGCTCAATGAATCCGCACTCCGCGGAAACCAGTCGGCCTTGGCGCCGCCTTGGTCGCTGTTGTCGCGGCTCGGGGTCGAGGTTTGAGACAGGTGCGGATTCTCCAGGCTGTTCGGCGTTGGAAACAACGCCAGGTATCTCGCTGTGATCGGGTGGATCTGCCCGGAAAGATCGTTGCCGAAGGCCGCTTGCGTGGAATTCAGCAGAATTGGCTTGTCAGCCGAGAAGTCGCCCGCGCGCTCCGCCATCGTTGGCACGATCACTCCATGGGTTACGTCCTGAACATCCCGGAGACCTTCGTAGTACGCGAAGAAAAAGGCGTGGTTGTGTACCAAGGGGCCACCAACCGTGCCCCCGAACTGGTTCTGCTTCAGCTCTTCCTTCTTTGGAGCAAAGTAATTGTTTGCGTCCAGCACATCATTGCGCAGAAACTCGTAGAGCGTTCCGTGGAATCGGTTGGTGCCAGAGCGGGTGACGATAGTCGTTATGCCGCCGTTGGTTCCACCGTACTCGGCCGGCGCGGTCGTCGTCAGAATGCGAAACTCAGCCATCGAATCTGCGGGTGGCCGATAAGCGAATCCGCCATCCATCCGGTTGATGTCCCGCATGCCATCAACAAGGAAGGTGTTGGACTCCGGACGCTGGCCGTTGACTTCATAGTATTGGCCTACTCGACGGAAAGTGCCCTGCACCATCAAACCCGCCGAGGTTGGACGCACTCCAGGCTGTAGAATGCCCAGCTGCGAGAAATTGCGCCCATTCAGCGGCAGATTTGCGATCTCGGTCTCGCTGACGACTGCGCCTTGCGCAATCTCATGGGTTTCAAGCCCAACTGCTTCGGCACTCACCTGGACTGTCTCCTGGCCAGCGGCAGGAACAAGCTGCACGGCGATATTCGACTGATTTCCGACATCGAGGTGGAGCTGCGGATCGACCCAGGTTGTAAAACCAGTGAATCGCACTTCGAGGCGGTAGTCCCCGACGAACAACTCCTGGAACGAGAATTCGCCATTGCTGTCAGTGCGCTGGATGCGTTGCAGGGCTGTAGCGTTCGACGAAAGGACAACCTCCGCACCCGGCACAACTGCCTTAGTTACATCAGTTACAACTCCCCGGAGAGAGGCGGTTGCGCTTTGACCAGGCGCCGCACCAGGCTGGACCGCGAGAATCAGCGCAATGCACGAAATCAGAACAATGGGCTTCACGAACGACCTCACAAAGAACAAACTTCCAAACCGGTCAGAATAGAGTTCCAACAACAGATTGTGTCTGTGGGGGGAATTCGAGTATCAGGATAGGCTGCTTCGATATACGCCACATCGTCCTATCGGTGTGCTGCGAGGTCGATCCTAAGCATTAGTAGAGGAGCAATTTGACTCGGAATGAAGAAGTTGAGTTGGGCGGGAATCTGCGTAGTTCGCATCGCAGAGGACTCCGCTGGCATCCATTGTCGAGAGAGCAATTTACGGCTTGACGAATCAAACGTAAATGAAGGAATCGACCGATCTCCAACCGAGATCGATCTCTTCTCCGTCAGTGTGCCTTCGGAAACCCCATGTAGTTTCGATACTTTCGCAGGTGGTCTCAACCGAAGATGCTCATTTAGCTGCCGTTCGAATTGTCGCGCGCGCATCTGATGATTTGCCGATCCTAACTGTCGCTTGTGACAGTAGCTGATACCGCCATTCCGCCATATTCTCAAGGACACCGGATCAGGTCCGAGGAAAGGACCTTCATGAGGCAAATCAAGAAATCCCTCAGGTCTCTGCTCTCGTTCGGAGCCATGGTGGCTGCAATCACAATTCACTCTGGAACTTCGCCGGCACAGCAGCCGTCTGCACCTGCGGGACAAAATGACGTTACTGCGATCGACACCATTCTTGAACCGGATGCAACGATGGTCGAACACGCCAAGGCCGCCAACGCCGAACTCCTCAAACATTTTCCCAAGGGCTTCACGTTGGGCGGCGTGCATGCGCCACACATCTCGATGCTGCAGCGATTTGTGAAAACGGCAGACCTCCCCAAGGTGTACGCGGCAGTCGACAAAGTGTTTGCCAGGGAGAATCCGACGAGTTGGAAGCTTACTGCGTTCAAGTACGCCTACATTGGCGACGCGAAGATGGGCGACGTGATCGTTGGTGTCGGCAACATCTTGATCAAGCCAACCCCTGAATTACTCCGGCTTCAGCAGGAATTAGCCGATGCGATCAAGCCGTTCGAGGTTCCAACTGGAACTGCCGCCGCGTTCGTCACCACTCCCCAGGCGCCGCATATCTCCGAAGATCTGATTCACTACGTCTCAGTCTTCGTTCCCGATCACAGCGGAGATAATTTCGTCCCGCATGTCAGCATCGGCGTCGGTACCACCGATTTCTTGAAGACCTTTAGCTCCGCGCCGTTCAACGACTTTACCTTCTCCCCCGCCGGAGCATCCGTTTATCACCTGGGGGAGTACGGCACCGCAATGAAAAAGCTACATTCGGTCCCGCTGCACTGAAGAAATCTCCCGCTTGTCTTCGGAGGATGAAGCATGAAAGAGGAAGCGTCAGCGTTTCGCTCGTCGGCGCCCACTATCGTTGAGGCCGGACCGCTCGACTCGCCCCTAACTGATGCAACGCAGAATCTGCCCGCTCCGGGTTCCAGTTTGGGTATCACCTCGATCCCGAATCTGCGGGACGTTGGTGGATACGTGACGCGGGACGGCTACGTCGTGCGGAGCGGCGCCGCGTATCGATCCAATCAACTGAATCCCATCTCGCCCGATGACATGAAAAAACTGGCCGCACTTGGATTGAAAAACGACTTCGATTTGAGAGCGGCAGAGGAGCGCGAAGCGAAGCCCGACCAGTTGCCCGCAGGAGTGAAAAACGTGTGGCTCAATGTGCTCGCGGACGCAAGAGACACTAATCCAGCCGAAGTTGAAGAGATGTTGCGCAATCCCAGGGCGGCCAATGCGGCACTCGGCGAAGGAAAAGGGGCTGCGAAGTTTATGGATGCTTATCGCCAGTTCATCACCTTGCCGAGTGCGAAGACCGCGTTTGGCCGGTTGTTCGTTGAACTGAGTGAGGAGAATCAGCTGCCGTCTCTATTCCATTGCACCACCGGAAAAGACCGCAGCGGATGGGCTGCGGCGGCGTTGCTCTCGCTGCTGGGAGTGCCCGAAGAAAAGGTGTACGAAGACTACTTGCGAAGCAACGAGTATATTCTTCCAGCCTACAAGCAGGCCATTGATGGCTTTGTCGCACAAGGTGGTGACCCCTCGATACCACAAGATCTATTGGGCGTGAAAACTGAGTATCTAAAGGCCGCGTTCGACGAGGTAAACGCGCTTTACGGAAGTATCGAGGCGTATTTCGAAAAAGGCCTGGAAATCGATAAGGCCGGCCAGCAGCAACTCCGCGATCGCTTTCTGACCGCCCCTGGAAAGTAGCCGGGAAGAAGGGCCGCGATTTCCCCGCGGGCCGGCCACAAATTCCGACAGAAGCCGCAGGCTTCTACTTGAGCCTAAGAAGGGAGACAGCGATGACGGTAGTGGAAAAAGTGCGATCTGGAAATACGGGGGCAGAGGAACCAAATGCCACCAGACAAAATAGCGTTACAGCGATCGACATCCTCCTTGACCCAGATGCAACGATGATCCAACATGCCACGGCCGATAATGCGCGGCTACTCCAGAATTTTCCTAAGGGTTACACGCTGGGTGGAGCGCACGCGCCACACATCTCAGTGCTGCAGCGGTACGTAAAAACAGAGAACCTCGACAAGGTGTACGCGGCAGCCGACAAGGTCTTTGCGAACGAGAATCCAACCAGTTGGAAGCTCACGGCTTTCAAGTACTACTACATACCTGACAAGGTCATTGGCCTCGGCGGAATCGTAATTAAGCCGACGGCAGACCTGCTCAGGCTGCAGCAGGCACTGATTGATGCGGTCGCACCCTTCACGGTCCCCACAGGGACTGCCGCTGCATTCGTCACCACACCCCAGGATCCCGATATCATCCCGGCCGCCATCTCATACATTGCAGAGTTCGTTCCCAAACACAGCGGGGAACATTATGCTCCGCATGTCACGATTGGCATCGGAACGATCGACTTCTTGAATAGCATGCTCGCGGCACCGTTCGAGGACTTCACCTTCTCGCCCGTAGGAGCATCTGTCTATCATCTTGGGAACTATGGCACTGCGATGACGAAGCTGCATTCCATCCCACTGAGGCACTGATAATCGCCAGGCTCGGGGCCAACAGCTAAGCGATGGTGAACCGGGAGGGTTCATTATGAAGATGCGTCCCCGGGGAGAAGTATCCAGACGTCAACTGCTGCAGCTGGGGTTGGCAACCACGGCAGCTGCGATGGTTCCGATTGGTGTTGAGAGCCTCTTCCCAACCCAAGCACTTGCACAAGGACTGGATCCGCTGCCCTCGTGGAACGATGGTGCAGCAAAACAGGCCATTCTGAACTTCGTTCACGTCACGACGAATTCTTCAAGCGGGCGTTTCGTCCCGCAGGCGGAGAGGGTTGCCTGTTTCGATCAGGACGGTACGACTTGGGTAGAGCAGCCCATTTACTCCCAGGTCGTTTGCTGCCTGCATCGTGTACCCGCGGTGGTTAAGGCGAAGCCCGAATTGGCCAGCGAGGAGCCGTTCAAGACCGTGATGTCTGGCGACCGCGCGGCCATGGCGAAGCTGCCGACTGCGGACCTTTACCAAATTCTCAAGGCAACGCTCACAGGAATGACTATTGATGCCTTTCAGGACGAAGTGCGGCAGTGGATTGCATCCGCGCGAGATCCGCGCTGGAAGAAGCTCTTCACCGAATTGACCTATCAACCGATGCTCGAAGTGATGTCGTACTTGCGTGCAAACGGATACAGGACGTACTTCGTCACTGGTGGTGGGCAGGACTTTGTACGGGCATATTCCGACAAGGTCTATGGCGTGCCGATAGAGCAGGTAGTGGGGACCATGGGTGGCACGACATTCGGCTACAACGCAAACAGGAAGCCCATCCTGACCAAAGACCCGAAGCTGCTTCTTAATGATGACAATGCCGGCAAGCCGGAAGGGATCCACCTGATGATCGGGAGGATTCCCCATGCAGCCTTCGGAAATTCGATTGGTGACCGGGAGATGCTTGAGTACACGAAGTCCGGAGACGGGGAGCGGCTGGCGATGCTGGTCCTGCATGACGATCATGATCGTGAATACGCTTATGGCCCTGCTCTCGGATTGCCGGGCAGCAAAGTTGGAATATTCACGCAGGCACTATACGGCGAAGCGAAAGCGAAGGGCTGGCCGGTGATCAGCATGAAGAAAGACTGGAAGCGAATTTTCGCTTTTGAAGCGTAGCCATGCAAGCTTCGCCGACTGTCAGTTCTTACAGTTACTAAAAATGCAAGGTGTGTGCTACTTGTGTCTCCGTGGCCCTCTGTCCCGCGCACAACAGATGAGTTGAGTATTCGATGCAAATGGCTTCGGCTGGAGGAGCGATTGCGAAGTAGCTTGAAACCAGTTTGCTTCGCGACTATCCTGGCCCTCTTCGGAGGAACCAGCATTCTGGCGCAGGATGCCGGACCCAAGAGTCCGGAACCGAAGAAGGACGACCAGATCAAGGTCAACTGGTTGTACGGGTCTTATGTCCCCAAGGAAGTTCCCCTTACGCCTTTGACAAGAGATATGCGATGGAAGCTGTACCTGCGGCAGACCTATTTGACCTGGGGCATTTACGTCAAGACGTTATTTTTTACGACGCACGACCAGATCAAAGACACATATCCGGAATGGGGCGATGGGTTTGATGGGTTCATGAAGCGGCTCGGCACGCGGCAGGCGGAGTTCGTGATTCAGAATTCGACGATTGCGCTTGGCGACGGAGTGCTGGGCTGGGAGCCGCGATATGACCGATGCCGCTGCAAAGGCGTTTGGCGCCGAACCGGGCACGCGTTCGCGAGGAACTTCGTGACTTACAACAGCAGTGAGAAAACGCTGCGGCCCCAGATTATGCCATATTTAGGCGCGTTTGCAGGAAGCGTCACGGCGACGACATGGCAACCGGGCAATCCTCAATGGCAGATCAAGGGATACCAGGCGGTGATTACGCAGGTGCCGGTGGGAATGGGAATCAACTGGCTGAGCGAGTTTGCGCCTGAGCTCTTTGGCTGGATTCGAAAAGGAAAAAAGAAAACAAGTCAGGATCAACTTCTGATCTATTCGCCGCTCGATTCAAATACGTCTAAAGTCGACGCGCCGAAACGGTTGGTTAATCGCACCGCAGAGAGCATCCCTACTTTCTGACTCGCTGGATTCGTTCGAGGAGCGTGATCTTAACCGTATCTCCTGGCACTTTGCCAATCGCTCGCAAAATCTCCGCCTTCACAGGTAGTTTGTGATTGCCGTCGCCCAGCGCCATAAATGAGCTTTGAAATACGTGACCATCGATCGTCGCTTTGACCTTGACAAGTCCGCGCGTCCCGAAAAACTCTGCCGATTGGGGCCAGATGACATACGTCCAGCCGCCCGGTTTTGGACTCTTCAGTATTTGTGCTGTGAAGGATTTACTTAGCATCTGAGGCTCCTGTGCGCGGCCCACTAACCCGGCCTACATGCATGACGATGCAGATATGGCGCAATCGACATCCCAATCCGAATATCTTCAGATTGCGGATTAATTCTCATCCCGGCGCATACTCGATCCGTGAGAACCGCGAGCTATGGCCCCACAAACTGAAATACCAGCTCAGAGAGTGGCTCAGCGCGGCGGCAGGGTACCCCCTACCCCCCTCTCCCCACCACCCCCTACCCCCCTCCCCTCGGGGCACTCTCAGATAGGAATTGGCGGGCGGGCTTCCACGAAGATTCTTGCGAAGAATCTCTGCGATCTGTGAACGCATCAGGCTCCAGACAGTTCCGCAAGCTATGGCGTGAACATCGCCCAATAAGGGCTCACGAAAGGGTCATCTTCTGGATAGAGCGCGGCTTTTTCCGTCCCACCAGGAATCCAATTGCCCGATCTGACAGAGGCGTGTAGGGCGGCTTCAACGCGCGGCTGAGAACCGATGCCACGATTCCGTTTTGCAGAAGGACGCCCTTCTTCTTCGAAAATGCGCTAAATCCGTCAAAGCCATGGTAGGCGCCCATACCACTTGACCCAACACCTCCGAACGGCAGGCGGTGCTGTACAAAATGGAAGATACAGTCGTTGATCGCGACGCCCCCGGAGACTGTCTGCTCCAGGATCCTCTTTATTCGAGTCTTGTTCCGGTCAAAGTAATAAAGAGCGAGCGGATGCGGCCGAGCGTTGATGAAGCTCAGAGCATCATCAAGCGATGAATATTCAACGATCGGCAGGATTGGCCCGAAGATCTCCTCCTCCGCGATTCGCATCGCATCACTTGCACCGACAACAAGTGTCGGAGGAAAGAATCGCTCGCCCGCGCTGCCATCTTCTCGATTGGAATCGGATTGAAGAATGCGCGCGCCTTTATTCCTCGCGTCCTCCACGAGATCTTGCATTCGATCCCTTGTGGTCTGACTGATCAGGTGGGTGTAATCTGCGTTGTTTGCGGGATCAGGATACCGCTTCGACAGCACGCTCTCACAATTGCGAACAAACTCATCCAGCTTGCCTGAAGGCACAAGTGCATAGTCTGGAGCAACGCAGGTTTGCCCGGCATTCCAGAATTTCGCTGAGCAGATACGATCTGCCGCTATTGCCATTGAGTAGGACGGGTGCACTAAAGCGGGCGACTTGCCGCCGAGTTCGAGAGTGACGGGCGTGAGATTTTCCGCCGCCGCCTTCATCACGAGCTTGCCGACCCGTTCGGAACCGGTGAAGAGAAGATGGTCAAACGGTAATGCGGAGAATGCCGATGCAACCTCCGGGCCTCCTGTGACAACAGCAATGTAGTCGTCGGGAAACGCGTCATCGACCATCCGCCGCATGGCTTCAGCGGTAGCGGGTGCGTGCTCAGACGGCTTGACGATCACATGATTCCCCGCGGCAATCGCATTGACCAGCGGCGACAGCGTCATCAATACGGGATAGTTCCAGGTACCGATGACTCCCACGACTCCGAGAGGTTGATAAATGATTCTCGATCGGCTCGGAAGGAACTGCCAGTTCGTTCTCACGCTGCGTGTCTGCATCCAGCGGCGAAGATGGCGTTTCGCGAATCGAATCTCGTCGATGAGCGGAAAAATCTCAAGCAGCCGGGTCTCGCGAATCGAACGTTGGCCAAAGTCTGCCGTCACAGCGTCAATGAGTATGTCTTGATGATTGACGATGCTCTGCAGCAGGATGTCGAGGGCTTCTTGCCGCTTCGCGAATGCGAGAGGCGCATATCTGCGAAAACTGTTTCGCAGGCGGTCGAAGACAGCTTGCATCGCCTCGATACTCGCATCCGCCTGAACTTCAATTTCCATCTAGACACCTCGCACCCAGGCGCAAGTAACTGAGCGCTGATTGCTGATTGAAGAGGAAGCCCCAACTTAAGCCGAGCACAAATCGAGTGTCAAGGATTTGGAGTCAATGAAAGTTAGATCGTGACAGCCTCTATTGACCGCGCGACGCGCTCCGTCGGATCTGCTGGCATTTGCCAATCAAGTCGGCTTGATGAATGAGGCAATGAGGCTGCCCGTTAAACAGGGTATGACAGCTGGAATTTACCCGCGGACGGAAACGCCGGCGAATGAGAGCACGGCCAGACCGCGCACCGGCTGTCCGAAGAACCGAGCTGGCTCAAAGCGGCTAAGAACCAGCAGGTTCTCAACCTGGCCTCGCGTCGCCTGATCTGTCGGGCCTGAGACGATCCTGTAGTCGTAAACCCGGCCGTCACCGTTCACGTAAGCCTCTACGATTACTGGACCGG
Organism: uncultured Acidobacteriaceae bacterium; assembly: GCA_963832465.1. Lineage (GTDB taxonomy): Bacteria > Acidobacteriota > Terriglobia > Terriglobales > Acidobacteriaceae > Telmatobacter. Next base: position 154,183 of record CAWHUJ010000010.1, on the reverse strand, counting down.
CGATGGCGCTCATCTCATCACTGCTGCCTGAACCACTGGAAAGATAGAGCAACCGCGGACCGGTCGCATCGCCCAAGGGTTCGTCTCCCTTGGCCTGGGCAACCTCGGGCTGCGTGAACACCCCCACCAGAACAGTAACCGTACCCAGCAACAGCACAGCGCTGGCAAATCCCGCACCGGCCTGCAGCAGGAACGGTCCAACTGTGTTCTTCCAGGCCAACCGCATGCCTGAAAATGCGCCTTGGCGCCGCCGGGCGCGTTCGTGGCTCACTGCCACCTTGATTCGAAGAAGCAGATCCTCAGGCTCCTGCACAGACTTAAGAGATGCAAGGGCGGCCTGATTACGTCTCAACGCATACCACTCGTCGGCACAGGCTGCGCAATCCTCCAGATGCCCCGCGACGAGTTGCATCTCGCGGCCTGTCATGCGGCCGTCTAGATACTCGGAAAACTTCGCTCGTGTGCTACTGCATTTGCTCATCGCGCCTCCTCTCCAAGCGGTGTCGCCAATTCATCGTGAGACCGGGAACACTTTGTCTCGCGTGACGGCATCAGCAACGCTTTCAAGCAGGCCCTGCCTCTAACCAATCGCGACTTAACTGTCCCCAGATTGACACCTTGAATTTCAGCGACTTCCTCGTATACAAATCCCTCGATATCGCGCAGAATTAGCGTGGTTCGATACGGCTCAGGTACCTGACGCAACGCAGCTTCAACTCTCGCCTGGTTTTCCGCGTGGACAGCCATCTCGAAAGGCGACTCCGCCGAATCAACGAGAGTGTCTTTCAGACGTATCGGCGTCCCAGAACCGTCATCGCTCAGTTCCTGCTCGATGGGAACCTCTTGTTGCTTATGCCGCATCCACCAGCGCCGTTGATTCGATGCCTCGTGAAGCGCGATTCGGTAGATCCACGTACGCAACGAAGATTCCCCGTGAAAGCCTCCAACGCCGCGGAAGACCTTTACGAAGACCTCCTGTGTCAGATCGGCCGCATCGGCCCGGTCTCGCACCGTGCGAGCGAGAAGCGAGTAGATCGGCTGGTGATAGCGCGCAATGAGCCAGGAGAAAGCTTCTTCGGACCCGGCTCGCAGTTCTTGAATGAGAGCCGCCTCTTCCGACTGGAGAGTAAGCGCGCTGGCTAAGTTGCCCATGGTGAGGTCCGCCTGCAAAATCAGTGTCCTCCCACATTACCGCAATCAGCGCAGACTTGGCATCTGCTGCGCCTCTCCCTGCTCTTGCCCATATCGAAAACGACTGGACATCAGGCTAAGGGCGCTACATTCTCTTAGACACCTCACACAGCCAAACTGTTCCCAGACGCCTCAAGATTGAGATAGTTCCACTGGCATGCTCGTACTCTCCGGGGCCTCAACCGGGCGTGCATGCTCCGAAACTGGCGCGGCAGTTGGCTTGGTCCATTCCCTGAATACCTCGGCAATTGCGAGCACAACAGAAAGCCCAACAAGCAGCCAGAGCAGAATCACGTGATCCAGCCAGAACCACCAGGCGAACCGAATCGTCAGCGACCAGAATGTTGTAATTGACAGAAAAGTAACGGCTTGTTTGTACTCGCGATGCCCCATGGCTGCCGCAAAGCACCCGAAAAGCAGACCAGCGACAAGGTCGATAACGTAATGCTCCCCTGTAGAGAGAGTGGCCAGAATCGTTCCAGCCAAAAATGCAAGTGAGACGCCACGCCAAAGCCGCTTTGGCGCGAAAAGGACGAAGACGAACGCGGTGGCTACATGGAGAGAAGGAAACGCGTTTGGCATCCCCGTCAAATGGATCGGAACTGCTGGAACCTCACCAGGCTGAAGCCAATGAGGACGAAATGCGTAGGCGGGCCCGCAGGCAGGCAGCAGAGCGTACAGGAGTGGCCCGACGATCAACTCTGCGACGTAGGCGACGATAATTGAGCCGCGGGCGGCGCAGTAATGCGCGACCAGGTACCAGCCGATCATCGCCGGCACCATGAATTCATAGATCACAAACAGAGGCCAACCAAGCGTGGCGCGCAATGGCGCCGCAATGGCAGCCGTTTGCACATCCAATGCCCTGTCCAGATGGAACAGAATGTAGTCGTACTTGAAGGGCAGCAAGCTGCCCTCTTTCCCCATGAACAAGGTGAGAAGAGATCCGAAAAAGAGATTCAGGATCAGCGCCAGGACGAGCATCGCACGCGACTTGTCCTTCTCGTTTCTGAGCATCCAGATGATCGAGAAGAAAAAGAGCTATCGCTCCCATGATCGCCGGAGTTAACAGAAACGAAATGACTCGCATTGACTCGGCCTGCCCTATTAGAAGTGCTTATCCATTGTCCCGCGGAAAGGGCGACGCGGGATTGCAAATTGACCAGTAGATCAATCCCAGGTAACAGCTTGAGACGAAAGGGGCGACTCGACCAACCTCTATGTCTGCGAGAATTGACGAATCTCCCTGAAGCGGCGAAAATAGAGAAGTTGCATCTCCGCAACATGTGGGCCTGTGGCGCAGTTTGGGAGCGCGCTTCCATGGCATGGAAGAGGTCGTCGGTTCGATCCCGACCAGGTCCACCAAAGAGTCTCGAGATCCGCGCGATTTAGGACTTTTCCCCACACGTTAGCCGGATTCCCCGCAAAATTGAAGGCTTTCGTCCTTGAAGGACACAGGAGAGAATTCTCCGCTGATACGATCTGGGCGGAAATCGGCTGCGTTCTCTGATCGGGAAATGCCCTGTGTCCTTCATCCGACCTGAAATGTTGGCAATGCTCACTTCAATGCCGTTTTAGGTGCTAAGCAGGACTGGCAGCCAAATCGCCAATGCACTCACTGGCCCTAGTTGGCACCGGAAGATCGGTTTTGCGCCCGCTCTCAGAAGCGAGGCGGCCGGACAAGAGGCGAATGAAAGAGGATAAACTCCTCACACTCCGCAGATGGAAGTACTCGCAAAGTGGCAATGATTTGGGCCCGTCTATATCAGAACTTGAGCTGGAATGCCGGTGCATAACCTGGTTGCTGATCCTCCATAATCACAACAGAATGGCAGATTGCATTCAATTGCTGGCCAAGAAAGCAGGCTCCGCTCAGAGGGCCAAAGTAATAAAGAAGAAGTTCGGTCCCTGCATGACGCTTTACAAACTCCCTCATCTGGCGCTTGCTCTGATCTACGAATGACACGACCTCACCGGCAGATTGAAGGGCATTCATGCCCAGTCCCCTTGCCGGCCTGAGAAAAAGCACGGACTCCACACGCTCGCGACCCTTGAGATCCGAGAGTACATCTCCCGATAGATCTCCGGTCAGGGAGATGCCACAGGCGACAGTTCTTACTCCAGTTCGATCGCTTCTATCAGCAGTTAGTGGAATCTCTTCATGAGCCTCCAGAGCGAAACCTGCGGAAGGCTGATCATCGGAGCGCCAAAAGCAGTCCTCCGACTGCTGCACTTCGATCGTATAACCGGCAACCCTTGAGAAAACGTAGCCGAACCCAAACCACGCGGAAAGCCGTGCAAAACCTCTCACATGAATCAATCGTGATTCGCGATGAGCGACCTGCGACTCAATTTCATGAAGAGCCGGCATGAGCTTCTCATCCCAATCTTCCTGGCGTCGTATCCGATGCCCCTTTTGGTTTGATGCCCCTTCGAAACACTCGCGCCAATCGAGGACATAGTCAGATTTAAGTTGAAACACTCTCTTTTGAATCGTGATTAGGTATATCGTCGTACCCGCGTTTGACAGTTGTTCCTCGCGGAGCCCGTGACCGGTCAGGAGATTCTCGAGGATGTCCCGGTTGATGTCGCCTTTCCCCTCGATAATCCAGTTGCGTATAATCCCCGAGCACGTAACGAGTGCGGCTTCATCGTGCTTTAGCCCCAGGTTTTCCATTCGCTCCGCAACGCGGTCGCGAATTTCCTTCCAGCAGCCTGCTCCAAGCTCAAATTTGATCGAGCCAAGAAAGGCTTTAAGTTCCGCCTCGTCCACGGCAAGATGCTCTTTGAGTCGGCCTCGGAGCTTTCCTCCTGATGTGCGTGGACCCATAGTAAAGAATTCTTCATTGAAGCAATCGTCAATCCCGCTCACGAATGCTCCCAGATCCCCCTCGACTCCGCTCCAAGACCAATTGCTTACGAGGTGGAGCCGCACGGGGTCCTCGCGCCGGTGCGCCCTGAGTGCCTTCCACGTTCTATGGAACTTTTGAAGCAGACTCGTCCCGTTCGGCTTGTGCTCGAGAAGATTTTCGATGCCATACTGGTTCGAGTAGTTGGCGTGATATTTCACCTGGAAGAAATAATGGAAAAATTCGTCCCCGCCATGAGCTCGGGGTTGACGATAGACGGTGACGTCATCGACTGAGCCCGCATCGGGGTCCTCGATCCGAACCATGCTTACCATTTCCGACTCCTTGAGCAGCAGCAAGGCTTTCCACCATCCGTAAAGATGTTGGTAATCATCTCCTGTGAGCCGGGGTATCACTTGATTAGCCATCTTCTCCTCCTGGGTGAGATTCGCAATCCCATCGAGATAGCGCGCGGCGGACGCCTTTCTTCTCGTACACAAATGCACCGACTGTCCATGCGCCCAGTCTTCCGCCAACGATCAGAAGAATTGGCTCAGGACAGGCATATTGTGGTGAATTGGCAATTGCCACCATTTGGCTTGAATCGGTTGGACTGGGATCAGGTGCGGCTCCGGGATGATAATGCCATTCGCCCAAATAGAAACTCTCGGTCCTTTTCCACCGCTCCTTTAGTTTCTTTGTGATACCTTTCACACCCCTATCAAACCAATTTGGCCCATACTTCGAATCGGGAGGAGCTGACGCAACCTCAGTCACAAAGGCCAGATCGTGGTTTGGGTTGTAGTAACCGATAAGAACGCCACCGGTTTCCCGCGTGGAGGCACGTTGGCACCCATCAACGAGGGCAGCAATGTGGTCGATTCCAAGGTAGATACCAAAACGTCTGTCCGATGAAAATAGGTGTAACCCGCGATTTGAGGGGAGGGGCAACATTACTCAAGCACCTTGAAACATCCCGAAGGAGTAACTGTCTGAAGATCTTCTGAGAGAAAAGAAACTGCCTTGCAGACGGCCGTGAGTACGCTTTCAATTCGTGCGGGAAAGATGGGATGCCAGCATCCAACCCCCTCTCGAGGAAAGGTTTCTGGTGGATGTTGCGCGAGGTCCTCTTCGACGTGTGGGCCGAGCAAGGAGAACATCTTTGAGCAGTCAAAGCCATCTCGTTGTGCGAAAATGTACAATCGTTTCGCCTCGAAGCTGAGAGCTAAGGAAACGATGACCGTTCCATAACTCCACGCCACTTTACCGAGATCATCTGCAACACAGTCGTCAGCCGTGCAGTCGAGGACAAGAGTATGCTTGCCCGCAACAGATCTGCACTTCTCGTCATCGAAGGAAAAGTTCTGGTCAACTCCCTCAACTCTCGCATGCGGAGAGATAGAGTTGAGGTGCTGCGCAAGCCGACTCCCCTTTCCCCGTTCGATATCACCGATGCCGAGGGTATGACGCACAAGGTTTCCGGCACTGACTCTCTCGCCATCCCAAATGGTCATATCGGATGCTCCTCCTCGGACAAGCAAATCTGCGAGTGAGGACCCTAGGGCTCCCGCTCCCAACAGCAAGATCTTTTGACTTCTCAGGTCCGCTCCAAGCTGCCCGCGTGAGCCTAGGTGATCTCTACTCCAGTTCTGGCTTCGCAACCAATCAATGGGTCCGCTCAGCTTGAGCGTTTTGTCACGCTCCCAAAACAGACCAGTCAACGTCCGGCGCTTGCGGTCGCTGCGCGAGTAGATCGTCGGTAGCTGAATGAAAAACCAGTGAACGGAGATGTGCGGACCGCCTACAGTCTCTGGAATTGGAAAACCGATAGCGACAACTGGTGCGTTGCCATTTCTAAGATAAGGATAGGTGTTAGAAAAGACCTTCTGAATACAGATTCCCCTTTGATCAAGGAGATGGGCGAGCTCCTCCCAAGTGTCTGGAAGGTGCCACTGTTCTCTGACGGGCTCATCCTGAAGCCGGATCCAAACGCCGGTTTCTCCATCCGGTATGCGTTCAACAGCGAAGCCCCAATGCGGTTGCGCGATCTGTCTCGCTGAGATATCGGTGAAAGACGTGACGGCGCGGATAGATGGGTTTTCAGATATGCTGTTCAGCGTCATAGCGCCAAATTGAGCCGTGGAAGTTACCCAAGATTCAAATGTCTTCGCATCTTCGTTAAATACGACCAGCGGTCCGCTTGACGAAACCGGGGGCACTTCGTAAGGGTCTCCTGATCGCACGAGATTCCCACTCGCCGCAGCATCAAGCCACTCAAGGGCTCGCTCGATGTGCCAACGCAAGCGCGCCCCGGGAGTCAGCGGTTCGACTTTCTGGTTTCTATTCCGAACTCGCGCAACCGAATCCGTAACGCAAATGTTCCCATGACGCCACCTTGAATCGAGGTCTCCGTCGGAGTTGTGCATTTGATGGCGGAACGTAGTCGCAATGCCACCTACCCTGGAGGGAAAGAGGTCAAGACTGCCATTGGGATAGCGATGATCAACGACCGCAAACCAGCGGCTCACCTCAGGAACTGGACTCGCAGGCCGAGGATCCATCCTTAATTCAATTTCGATGGACCAGGTGCCTCGCGAGTTCCGTGTCCAGTCTTCGAGCAGCGTCACGCCGGCGATATCTTCAAGAGCTCGTCGGCCGGTCCGTAGGGATTCCGGAACTTGAGAATTGCCTGCCACTATCCAAAGCGTCCTCTCGATACCTCACTGCTGGCTATCCTCGGAGTGTATCCGCCTGTCTTAGTAGAGCGGCCATCTCCATCATCGGGAGCCGCAGGAAAGCAATCCCCAAAGAGCGACCTCCAAGTATCTGCGGACTCCTTGATTGTCCCAGCGTCGAGAGCCTTCCTCGCAACCGTGGCCGCTGCGGCACACTGCAGGTAGAAGGTACGAAAATCCGTGAATGAAAGACGATGCAGTACGTTGTGAGTCGGAACCCCTCGGTCAGGAAGAAACGGAACAGATCCTTGCCGGATCGCATCTGAATAGCGCCGATTGATCTCCTCGAAGACAGCGACTACACCATGCGCTACGGTTTCAATCCCATTTGGGCAGCAATCTCCAACAACGTGCTCGAGAGGGTAGCCCTTTGGGTATTTTGTCTGTGGATAGTTGATCCGTCTCCACCATTTGAGCGCCTTGACGACATTCACATAGTGTCCGTTACATTTGTCATTTTTCTCCCAAGTCCAGCGAATCTGTTCTAGCGGGTGCGTATCCTCCCAGCGCTGTAGATCTCGATCCGGGATTTTGAGAGGATTCGCGCGCTGCTCTGGTGTCTGTGCTGACTTCCGGAGAGAGTCTTCAAATCGACCGTAGCGATGATTGAGGGCCACCCAATTCTCATTGAGCCGCCAGTCTCTTACGTCGTCGGGAGTTTCGAATGATTTCACCGCATCGGTCTGGAGGAGTTTACGATCCGCCTCAGGTGGGTTCGCGGTTATGACCATGTCAAGGTCCACATCCACGTCACGATCAGTAATTGCGATGGAGCGATTCTGGGGCTTCCAGTGGCCTTTGTAGCGCCGATTGAGAAACGGGACAAAAAGTTTTATTGAAGCGTCGGGAGTGTTCTTTGGATCTGTGGAGTCGATGTTCGTCACCACGATCACATCGACATCCGGCCGGTGTTTGCCCTCCGGGCGCACCGCAGTCGCCCGTCGATAGCTGCCCTGCAGAAACGTCGCGATAACCAGAGCGTTTGTATCACTATCCTCTATGAGCCTTTCACGCAACGTCTGGTGAGCGGTTTGATAGTTTTCTTTCTGTTGCTCACTGGGCCTGATCTCCGATAGAAAGTCGGTAAAATAGCTGGGCAATGCGCTCATTCTGGCTCCTTCATGCCGTGAAGTTCATCAACAGCGAACCTTTGCCGGCAACCCGATCTTCCGTACATACAGGACACGTCTGTCCTAAAATAGGATAGCGAGCTGACGCGACGGCGTCAACATAAATAGGACATTATTGTCCTAATCGAGGATGTGATGACTATTTACCGACAGATCGGTTCGAAGATTCGCGACCTTCGCACACACCATCAGGGCACCGGCATTAGCCAGGATACCTTGGCACAAATGCTCGCCACCAGCACTAATACTGTATCTCGGTGGGAGACGGCTACCTATAAACCGTCGATTGAGGATCTTGAGAAAATTGCCAGAGTCTTCGGAGTGTCCATTGGAGTGTTTTTTCCTGACATCGAACCGAGCGCCCGACTTCAGGCTCTCTTGAGCGCTACCGGGGATCTTGATGACGAGGACATCGATGAGTTGACTGAATATGCAAGATTCCGAAGAGCACGAAAAGGTCTCAGTTTGGCCAAGCGAAGAAAGTGATCACGCGTAGCTCATGTCCCTTTATGACGATGTAAAGATCCTTGCCGACAAGAAGCGCAACCTCTATAGCGTCACGACCGAAAACCTCAATTTGAATGTAGTTCGCAGAATATATAAGGAAGAGGGCATCAAGATAGATCATTGGAAGTTTGGTCGAACCGTTCGTGCCGTATACATGTGCGACGATGGAGACCCGTCTGTAGCCGTCAATGAAGCTCTACCCCGTGAGCCAAAATTGTTCTCTCTGGTCCACGAGTTGAAGCATCATTATCTAGATCGCAACTTAATCGAAAATGGCGCAATTAAATGCGGGGATTACAACGCCAACAAGCTAATTGAAAAGACGGCCGAAGTATTCGCGGCCGAATTTATCTACCCCGAAGCCGAATTCCTCAGCTTGATAAATAGCTTTCACATTCAAAGTGGGGAATGCACTAAAGAGCAGGTAGTCCATCTTAAGCGTGCCACCTCGGCGTGCGTTAGCTACCAATTCCTCCAAAAGCGGCTTATTCGGTTGGGATTCGCGCCGCCGTCAGGTTTCGGGAAAGTGCAATTCACAAAGCTAGAGGAAGAGATGTACGGAACTCCGATTTATAAACAAGAGTGGTTCAAAGCAAGACGGGCCTCACGCAAATCGCGACCAATCGATGGTAGGTTCTGACTTCGAGGCTACCCACCTACTCCTTCCTTCTTCTGGACACCGGTCACACTGAGGAAATTCAATATCGCGCATCGATGCGCTCTTCAAGCCACCTTGCCAAGCGACCTCGCAGCTTCCGATCGGCCATCGATGTTTTTTCCGGATCAGCAAATTCAGGAATGCGCTCGAGATTGCGGCGTACGTCATACCATTTGGCCGGAGCACCTGCCATCAACTCCGCATGTCCCTCTGGATCGACGGTAGAATCGAAGATGTATCGAAAGCTTAAGTCTTCATAAAGCTTCAGATCCTTAGGATCCCGCTCGGGATGAAAAAACACTGACGGAATGAGATGGTCGGAATGAAAATACCCCGCATAATGATCTGGGGAACAATCCTTGAATTCAGAAGTAGGACGTAATGGCTCCGGATCGTTGGGCTCTCGCGGCACGAGCTGGGTCGCCGGGCAATGAGCGAACTTCAACTTCCCGCCAGTTGGATTCTTTGCCGCATTGGCGATTGTGCGCATCGCGCGCTCTAAGGCGGAGTTGCATGCAGCCTGATCGAGCGCGGATTTTTTGGTTCGAGAGTATTCGAAATGGCCAAGGGCATTCGAAGTGATCATGATTCCGCCCGGAGTACGGTGGTCGTGCCACCATCGCTGATCACCTTGGGCGCAGAAGATATTGGGCAAGGTTGAAAACTTCAGAATTGACCCATCCTCCTTGCGCAGAAAGACATATTCCCGTTCGGTACGAAAAGTGTCATCTCGCACGGGGATCTGGATGTAGAGTTCGATCAGACGGCGGCAGATTTCTTTGAGAGCTGCATTCGGTTCCTTGTATACCAAATGTCTGCTGGTCAACAGAATGACAAAGGACGATACTCTTCCTTCGAGGGCGAGCCTTTTCCAAACTTGGCGGTGGTCCTGAACGCTGTCTTCAACATCAGCGTCCCCTCGGGACATGCGGAGTATCTCATCCTCTTCGAGAAGGCAGATATAGACCTTCTTGTTCGTTGCAGCTGCCTTGCCGAACATGCACGGCTGGTTTCTCTCTAGCCATTGGCGATACGCGCGAATTTTGACTTGCTTGTCGTACGTTCGATTAAAGAGTATGGATTGAGTAGCCTCGATGTCCGGAGAGAATGGAAGTCGCGCCCGCATTCTGTCTGATGGTTGGTGAAATCGACTTTCAAGCAGGAGTTCGGAAAGCTGGGGTCGAGCGGTGATCATAACAGAACTCCTCAGTGCAGGTACGAAGTGTTCAGCGAGACTGTATCTGACTTTCCTGGCGTTGAACGTTGAGTCCCTTCGACGTTGTTACAGAGCTTGGATCTTCTTTTTCGATACTCGAAACCCGAAGGTTGAGAGCCGGCGCCGGGCGGTGCGGAGGCTTACTTTACTGAAGAAGGGGATATTGAGGCCCTTCTTCGATTTCTGGATGACTGCGAATACGATCTCGTAGTCGGAGGCGTTTGGCTGGTTTGCCCCACGACCGCTTAGCTTCAGACCTCGAGGAAGTTTGGAATTAAGCTTTTCTCGAAAGCCTTGATCACTGACAAAGAGCTCTCCCGATACCGCGCCTTGAGAGAAAAGATGGCTTAAAACACTCGAGCCTCCATATCTCTTTACATGAATGAGCTGGCGCTTCGCGGTCAAGATATCGCAGAACTCGATACGATTGTGACCACCACCGTGAATGATCATAATCTGATCCATGCACCAGGCTTTTCCGAGTTGACCGGCTGCACCTTTGTTATAGGCGAGTTCTGTTTGCCCTCCACGATAATCAGGCAGATCAAGATTGCTTTCCCTCATTCCGGTGAAATCCTTTTCGACTTCTTCTGCGAAACTCTGCGCGATGCAATACCACTTCCCGTTGTTCAAGATGTATTTCCTGCGCTGATGATCGATCTCACCGTAGGTACATTCAAATGCAGACCATTTGTATAACGGGTCCGCGTTCTCTGATCCGATTGCAAAGATGTGAACGTTCTTGAGCTTCTCGGGGCTCAGAGGTCCATTGGGAAATTCTCCAAGGAATTCATCGAGAGTAAGATCTTCGCACACCGGGGCCCGCTTCATACGTACATGCCGGAACCCGGAGATCGAAGTCCAATCGACAAGCTCCGGGACAGCCATCCAGATGTTTTCAAGCTGGCCCAGGTTGATCTTGTCTACCAGCTTTTGATTGAGCTGATCTTCAAGAACCTCGTCGCGAATTTCAGAAATCTGATCGATCCAGTCGAACTCTTTTTTGTAGACGTTGCTCTGGTAGCGGCTTAAGCAGAGCGACAGGAACTGGCGAATGCCTTCCCTGTCGACGGAGACCGAAGTCGAAAACGCGTCCTTTCCTGTGAGGATGCTCCCGAGTCGCGCATCGTTCGACTTGGCGGTAACAGCGCTGACCAAATCCTGCTCGATGTCGATTCCAAACTCGCCGGGGGCTACATTGCGGCTCATCTGTTCGCGACTATGCTTTGGAATCGAGCCGAGAGTGGTCTTGTCAATGCTCCGGAAACTATCTTGCGCTACGGAATTGAGAACCACCTTGAGACCAAATCGCCCCTCGGTTACACCTGCTTTTAGAAGGTGCCGTCCGGTGCCGAACGCCACGGCAAAGTGAATGGTTCCTTTGCCTTTTCCTTTCCCAATCGGCACAACGTAGAGTGCTTTGGCGCTCGAGGTCGTAAGTGACAGACTTGCATGAAACGCATTGCCAAAAAACTTCGCGATCCAGGCGGGTGGCCTTGGATGCGAGTCTTCATAAACAAGAGTTCCGACGCCATCGAAAGGCAGCCTCTTTGAATTCTCTTCGACTATGTCTTCGATCGCCTGAAATTTCGGCCTAATCATGTAGATCGTGAGCCTGTTAGTCCTGCCCTGATCGCTTGGTGCCATGGCCCGGAGTCCCTTTCACTGTGAGATCTACGGAGTGATGCCCAAGTTTAGTACGTTGTGGTCACAGTGGCGAAATAAGAGCCATAACTTAAGGGGTGTGAGGTGTTGAGAAATGCCTCTCGGCTGGTACATCTCTTAGCGCCGGTGATGCGATTGGCTCTGGAACCATCATCTCGCAATGTCGCGCAATCTGACCGAGCGCGCGACCGGATAGCTGGTCAGAATTCTTAATTCTGAGCTCAAAGACTATTCGGGCGAATGCGGAGATGGAGGGATACTTTGGCGATCCCACACCATTGAGATGTTCGAGAGCAAGGCTCTTAGAGTTAAATCGGTATCGGAGCGGAGGATCGATTGGGTGCAGGCGGGGCTTAAGAAGGCCAATGGGAAGATCTTCTTGGCATGGGAAGCGTCGATACCATCCCGGCGGATGATGTCATTCAAGCATGTCGCCTCGCCGTCAACGATCCGCTGATACCAATCGCGTGCTCGCGCTATTGCTCGAAGGATCAGCTGCCGGCTTCTGTCATTGGAAAGATGATCTTTGCCGATGACTAACCGCAATGCACCGCCGTTGACCACGTGCTTGAATGGGCAGATCAATGAAGCGCTCTTAAGGAATTTCGTTGCAACGTGACTTCCCTGCCCCACCGCATCTGGCCCAAGCAGTTGGAGAAAAATAGATGGCAGGCGCAGCCTAATCTCGATGTGCTCTGCATGGACAACGACGCGCTCGATGATCGAGTTGAGGAACTGGTTGCGGTCCGGACCTGGAAGCGCCTTCCAACTCTTGACCATCTTGGCTGCTCCTTCAACGACAGCAGCATAGAACCCACTAGGGGGAACATTCTCTTCATCGAGCAGGCAGTTCTTCAGGACCGCCAGCAACTCAGTTGGCGCCTGCAGCCAAGCCAAGATGCGCTCGACGACCGCCTTCTCAAGACCGGGAGCCGGGATGCGAGCCGGCGACCCGACCTGATCAATCTTGTTGATCACTGCCCGTGAGGTGTAATAGCGATAACGGCAGCCGTTCTTATTTGAGTGCGTTGGCGAATATCGGTTACCGCTAGCGTCGAAAATGATCCCAGTGAAAAGGCTCGCCTGCGTGGAACGTTCCTTGCGTCGCTGTCCATGAATGTTTTGATCGAGTAACGATTGCGCTTCGTCCCATGTAGCTCGGTCGATGATAGATGCGTGCTCGCCAGGATAGATGTCGGTCTTGTGTCGGATGAGGCCAAGATAGAGCGGATTGCGGAGCATCGAATAAAGAGGGCCGCGTAGAAAATAATCGCCGCGCCGGGTCCTGATGTCGTTCGCGCGAAGCCACTCTTCCAGGCGCATCACGCTACCTAAGCGAAGAAACTCGCGAAAGATTCTGCGTACAGTGACTGCCTCTGTCTCCTCGATCAGCAACTGGCGATCTACAACCTTGTACCCAAGCGGGACATTACCTCCCATCCACATGCCCTTCTTCTTCGAGGCGGCGATCTTGTCCCGGATGCGCTCACCGGTCACCTCCCGCTCGAACTGAGCGAAGGAGAGCAGCACATTCAGTGTGAGCCGGCCCATTGAGGTGGTCGTATTGAAATGCTGGGTGACCGACACGAAGCTGACCTTGTATTTATCGAAGTGCTCGACAATCTTGGCGAAATCGGCCAGGGAGCGAGTCAGGCGGTCGACTTTGTATACCACCACAATGTTGACTTTTCCGGCCTCAATATCAGCCATGATCTGCTTGAGCGCCGGCCGCTCCATATTGCCGCCTGAGTAGTTGCCGTCATCGTAGCGAGAGCCAATAGCTTGCCATCCCTCATGCTGCTGACTCTTGACATAGGCCTCGCAGGCTTCGCGCTGGGCATCGAGTGAGTTGAAACTTTGCTCCAGGCCTTCGTCGGTCGATTTGCGCGTGTAAATGGCACAGCGAACACGTTCACTCATGCGGCCTGCTTTTTATTCAAGCCAAAGAAGGCCGGTCCTGACCATTTGGTGCCTGTGATGGCCTTGGCGATTTCAGACAAGCTACGGTAGGCTTCGCCCTGATACTCAAAGCCACTGTCCAGTACCGTCACCTCGTGCAATTTGCCGTTGAACTCTCGAACATAGCGGGTGCCGCTCTTTGGCCGATATGCAGCTTGAGCGTTGCCGTCGATGCCGAGGGCTAGCTCCCGCAGGATTCGAAGGGTAGATTCCCTCAAACCTCCGAAAGCCTTCTCTTGGGCGCGATAGGCAAGAATTGGAATCATGTGGGCACGACGCATACCAGGGCTCGGCTCGCGGCCAAACAGCTCCCTCCAATGCTGCTGGAGTTCTTTGTAATTCATCGCCGGTAACTGAGCTAAGAGCCGCGCAACGGACCACTGCTTAGTGGGTTTTGGCTTCAAGACTCACCTCTCTAGGATGAGTCCATTCACGCTCTGCTCGGGCGAACAGTCAAGCGAACTCCGCTGATTCGCGACTATAGGCAGACGTCATCAGAATAAAGCGATAGAAACTGCCGCCGTTCCGTCAAAACCCCTTGAACAACTCTTCCAGCTTCAAATCGAGGGCCTGTGCCAGGGCGTACAGGGTGTTAATTCTCGCCGCTACGGCTCCATTCTCGATTTGGCTGAGATGCGCTCTCCCGATTCCGGCCATATCGGCAAGCTGGGTCTGAGATAGGCCATTCTTTTCCCTTAAACCGCTCAAACGGCGACCAAGACGAACGGGAAAAGAAAGTGCCATTCCTCATCGTTGCCGGTCTCTTTGATGGTATTGTTCGGTATACCGAACAATCTGAAACCAAAGGGCTTTATCGGATAACTGGACTGGAAAGGTATCAATGGCCCATCGAGCAGCGATTCTAAGCATCGTCTTGCTGGCGGCGGCAAGATTCACAGTTTTGGCGCAAGCGGCGCCAGAACAAGCGGAGTCTTATAAGGGTAAATGCAGCTCAGGCATTCTCACTTCACAGCCTCTCAACTATGGCGTGCTTCGCGAAAGTGACGGTGTGCAAGTGGTAACGAACGGCATGAACGGACAGGATTTTGCTGCGGTGATGAAACGTGCGAAAGCCGCCCATCTCACGCTGGGCTCGGACGGTTTGCTGTGGGCAACACAACCGGTCCAGTGCGACTCTGCCCTTGTCTGGCTCAAGGCCAATGCTAAAGGTCAGACGCTAGTCTCTTTTGGAAACGGCGATCTTGGCAAGCCTGCCCTTGGTTTTGCGGGTATGCCCGCAGAAGGTAACGGCCCTTTCTTCTTTCCAGACTTACTCTATCTAGAAGCCGGAAAGCCGGCGATGCAGCCTAACCCAAACGATAACGGCCAGTCCTGCCATTTCTATTTCACAGATCATGGGACCTTCACTCAAGGTTGGGAGAATCGCTTGTCTACCATTGAGTGCAGCGCGAAGGTGAAACGCGCTGACGGGCACCTGATTACCGTAGAGGTGAGATTTGACACGGCTCGAACTCCGAGGACTGAAGCGGCCGACGATGGATCGTCGCCATCTCAAGGAGCCGCACCCGAGTCCGTCAATCAAACCAAGGCCCAGAGTGGAAAGACCGGTGAGGAATGGATGAAGTCTGCTCCGGCATTTTGCCGGTCAAACACGTACAGCAACTTGACATCTGAGCAAATGGCGTCATGCGATGAAGCCGCTTTTCGGGCTCTCTCAAAGAATTGGCAGAACGTTACAGCATCCAATGGGCAGGTCTATGAAGTTGCCCTGGATACGATTAGCCGCAATCTTCCAAGCAACGTTAACGCAGGCGCCACTCTTCGCGCGGCCATGGTAGTCGTATACAAACGTCAGGGCGAACCTTTCAATTCAACCAACGTGTTTACTTTCTATTTCGATTGCCGTGACCACTTCCAGACATTTCAACGGGGTTGGTCCCCTGTAACCTACTTTCCACCCCTGTCTGTTACTGCTGAGATCTCTTCAATCGCCTGCGATGGCCCCGCGCATTAGGCGTCGTGTCATCCTGACATGTATGGCCACTGTCCCGAAGAAGTCCAGACGCACAAACAAGCGAGTTCGTTTAGCCGAGCCCCGCATACCCGACTTTGACGGCAGAAGTGTCGAGGAACAGGTCGCCCTCTTAACAAAGCTCATTATGGAGAATCCCAGAAGGCCAATTTACCGGGTCTGGTCAGCGCTCGATCCAGTCGCCCACTCCGTCATTGTGTCCAAATTGGGATTCTTTGGCGAAAAGGTCCGGGCTCAACGCCTTGAATGGGCTCGCGACGATGCCAGGGAACTAAAGAGACACACGCGGATGCTCACAACATTCCTCAAGAAGCAGGCAGAGCACGAGAGCATAGCTGGTCGTCGTCCTCGCTTTTATTTGCCATACCGGTATTTTGCCGAGCCAGACGGTCGCAGAGGCACTCTAAAGACAATGCTCGAAATAGAGGTGGCGCATCTACAGTGGCACATAGCCGACATCAATCGAATACTGAAGCAGCGTGCCAGGTGGAACACGAGGGGGATTATCCTCGCTCAGGAATACGTCAAAAGAAGGGCAGCTTTTTTTGGCCTTCCAGCGCGTGTCCGCCTTACGCCTAATGCAGTCGCCGATATCTATCAGCTGACTCGGCGAACCAGCGACGCAGATAACGACCTAGATACCGGCGAGAATATTCGGAAAGCGATTGCTTATTACCGGGAAAAGCCGGAGAATGCGTATTTCATTCAGAACATTGAGTTTTATCTGGACGACTGGGCGATGCCAATCTCGAAAAGTAAATCCGGAAACTAGCTGCCCACGAAAAAAGCCTCCCGTTCTCCCTTCCGGATTCTCAGCCTTTCGGGAACCCTCAAGCTGTTCCCATTCAGCTGAGGTCAATATGCCATCATCCACAGCAGCTCTGAAAGTGATCTACCTCCCCACAACTTCTCTTAAGCCTCACCCGCAAAACCCGCGCGTCCATAGTGAAAAGCAGGTACGGCAAATCGCTCAGAGTATCGAGGCATTCGGTTTTAATGTACCAATCCTTGTGGATGATCGGCAGAATGTTGTCGCCGGGCATGGACGATTGCTGGCCGTGCAGAAACTCGGCTGGAAAACCGTTCCAGTAATCAAGCTGAATCACCTCTCTGAGTCGCAGTACGCAGCATTTCTAATTGCAGACAACCGACTGACCGAAAACTCATCATGGGATGAACGGCTCCTGGGAGAACAACTCAAGGTGCTCTCCGAATTGGAGCTGGATTTCGATCTTGAGGTCATCGGCTTTGAGACGGCCGAGATCGATGTGCTGATTGACGGACTCGAAGCCATCAATGAGCCGGACCCGGACGACCGTCTCCCGGCCATTCGAAACCTCAGCCGTATCCGTCAGCGGCGACCTCTGGCAACTCGGAAAGCACCGGGTGCTCTGCGGCGATTCCCTGATCTCAGAGAACTATGAACGGCTGATGGACGGAGCCAAAGCGGATTTGGTGATCACCGATCCACCCTACAACGTGGTCATCGATGGCCACGCCAGCGGCCTCGGCAAGGTTCGTCACCGGGAGTTTGCCATGGCCTCCGGCGAAATGAGTGCCGAGGAGTTCACAGAGTTCCTGCGCAAGGCAATGACGCTATCCAGGCAAGCCAGCCAACCGGGCTCGCTCGCCTATTACTTCATGGACTGGCGGCACATGAGGCAGATCCTCGCGGCCGGCCTGAATGTTTATGGGGAGCTGATGAATCTCTGCGTCTGGGCCAAGAACAACGGCGGCATGGGGAGCTTCTATCGCAGCGCACATGAACTGATCTTCCTCTTCAAAAACGGCGAAGCCTCACATCGCAACAACGTTCAACTCGGCAAATTTGGTCGATATCGCACGAACGTTTGGAACTATCCTTCGGCAAATACCTTCTCTCGATCGGGCCCTGACGGAGACCTGCTTGCCCTCCATCCGACACCAAAACCAGTCGCCCTTATCGCCGATGCGATCAAGGATTCGACCGCCCGAGGGGCTTTGATTCTCGATCCGTTCCTCGGGTCAGGAACTGCTGTCATCGCTGCTGAGCGCACCGGACGAGTCTGCTACGGCCTGGAACTCGATCCACTTTATGTGGACGCTATCATTCGCCGCTGGCAGCGCCGCACCAAACGCGAATGCTATTCACATTGAGTCAGGAGAGAGCTTTGCAGTCAGAGAAGCCCGCAAGGCAAGTCACAGCACATCAACCTCAGAGACGAAAAGGTGAATAGAGAAGATGAGCGATGATCTCGAGACAGAAGACTATGAAGTCGGCTACAGGAGACCCCCGGAGAGCGGTCAGTTCAAAAAGGGATTTCGGGAAACCCTTCCGGGACGGCCGAAAAGACCTCAGATTTCGAAGCAAAGTTGTTACGGGAACTAGACTCACCCCTGGCGATCACCGAGAACGGGAAGCGGAAGGTAATTACGAAAGATGAAGGAATCGTCAAGCAGTTGATAAACAAGGCTCTCAGTGGGCATGTCCCATCATTGCGTCTGGTGGACATTTGGCGCCGGCAAGCGCTCGAAAAGGCAGCAGAGGACGAAAAGCATGCTCAGTACATGGCGAATCGGACAGCAAGGGACTTAACCGATGAGGAGCTCAGGACAGCCATTAGAGTCGCTTTGGCCAGAGAGTCGGCGCTAACAGATCCGCCACAGATTGAGGCTAATGGCCAAAAGCCTCGCGATCGCCGCAAGATCAAAGAATAGGCGGATGCGCTCTTACAGCTGTTTGATCACCTGAATTCGGATTGCCGGAACGGAAGCTGAATGAGATCGAAGTTTCAACCGGACGTCCTGCCGCCGGTCGCCGTCACGTTGCCGTTCGAGTCGTAGGGTCTCCGACGAGTTCATCATCGGGATTGAAGCGACAGAGATCCAGGATCTATGAGACTCAAATGCAACTACTCGTGGTGGAAAACATCTCCATTTTCCGCTTCAATAAGCGCCTCTTTCCCTTCATACTGCGCCCGTCTAGGGAATCGGAGAATCCTGCAACGATAATAGCGAAAGTCCATGATTGGAATCTGGGAAAAATCAAAATAGCCAAGGAACTCCAGCTCGACCTCCCCTGCTTCGACTGCCAAGTCCTTTTCTTGGTCCCAATAGCTCGCTTGTCCCAGCGCGTTCGATCTCTGGACCAAAATGAGTGATCTTATTCTTGGAACGACCCGCAGAATAGGCGACGGAACATTCCCGTCCTCCTCTGATCCTTCCTCATAAAGCAACTCGTCTAACACAAGCGAATCAAACAACAGATCTCGCATTTGCCCGAAGGCATCGAGCGATGCTCCGATATTTGCGCGTCCGGAAAAGTAGACATTCCAAAGGTTTCGCGCACACTCTCTGTAAGCATTCATCAACCCCGTAATATCTCTTACGGCCATGTCGGACCTCCTGGAGTCCACGGCAAACTTCCGACGGGTGGTAAGCATCCGTCCATTCTCGACGGGTAACATGAGCAATCTGGATATGGCTTCTGGTTAAAGTGCCACCAATGATAATGGATGCCGCTCGGGCAGCCATGCGTACCAGGCGGTCCCACCTGTACCCAATATGGTGAGTCTGGTGGGCAGGGCTCGCACTTGTCAGGTTCATGAGGACTCGGCCCCGGGCTCAGGTTACCCGGCCAGGGAATCGGGTCGCTATGTCCCCGAGCTTTCTTAGCCATCCACAAACATGGGGCGACCATCGTGACATCTCCATAGGCACCGGCCGCGACCTCAGCGTGGGTTTTAGTTCCGATCCAGAGGTCCGCGCATGCGATGGCCACGGCGGTCGCTTGGAGAGCTCTGATGATCATCGGCGCAGCCGAAATTCTAGAGTAGAGTTCAACCGTATCAACGGAGTCGCGTCCCGAAGGGTCGACGTTATTGGCTGGATCACTTCCCGCGTACAAGAATTGGTCAATTTGATTAGGCTCATACGGATCGAGCTCATGGGGATCTCTAGACAAAAACCTGCCGGATCGCGGATTGTAATATCTCGCTCTCAGGTAATACAGGCTTAGGTCGCTATCGTACTCTTCACTTCGATACATGAAGTGATTCGGCGTCGTCCCAGTGTAGTATGTGAGATTGCCAAATACGTCGTACTCGTTTGTGTCCGTAATACTGCCAGCAGAGTTTGTAAGCGTCGTAACATCGCTGCTTCCGTCGTATCCGTAGTAACTTGCTGTTGATGTTCCGTTGATTGCGCCCACGATGAGGAAGTGCATCGCCTCCCGCTCGCGCGGGACACGGACCCAGCGGCCCCGGTCGCGCCTGAGCAAGCTGTCGAACCATGTGCGCTCAAGATTGACCAGCGCGATCCCGTCCGGGAAGTAAGTCATGAACCATTTCTTCCGCCCCAGCTTCTCGTTGAACTCCGCTGTCGTCGCCAGCTCCGGCCCCCGCAGCCGCCGCCCGAACTTCCAGACCATCCGCCGCGCACGGTCCCTGGGCACAGCCACGAACAAGAGCACAACGAAGAACGCCACGGACCACAGCACGGGCCGCTTCACGAAGTCCCACAGCGTTTGGTTCCCGTAGACATAGCTCCCCATCAGCCCATGCAGTCCACGGTCGTTGTACACCCCCGTCGTCCACTGCAACCGGACGAGTCCGGCCTGGGTTCCCTCGTCGCTCAGCACGTACCCGTAGCGCCCGTCCTGGCCCTTCACCGCCTCGATCTCGTCGCCGGTCACGAGCACCTGTTCGCCCTTGGCCGTGACGCCCTCCAGCAACGTGTAACGCGCCTTCGCCGCTGGCAGCTTCGACCGCGCTCCGCTCTTCAGGTAGTCCGACAGATACAGCCGCTCCGCCGCCGTCCAGTTCCTCTCGCCGTCCAGCCACACCGCGAACACGAACAACAGGCAGCTAAGGAAAAATGCCCCCCACGTCCACACGTGCGCCCGGCTCGGCCACGGTTTCGAGTACTGCTTCCGGCCCCACTCCGCCATCCTCAACCCTCCTCCGCCTGTGGTTCTCCAGCCTCTTTCTCGTCCGCTTTGCCGACCGCCTTTCGCGCTGCCTCCAGACGCTCCCGCGCCCGCTCGCCCTTCACCGCGTCGGCCCGCTCGATCAGACCGCGCATCTCGGCCTCCGTCATCGGCCCCTGGCCCTGCCCGCCGTTACTTGTCCGGAACTGGAGATTCAGGAACAGCGTCCGCAACGCCAGCACCTCGGCCAGCGTCACCCGCCCGGCCAGCGCCGCTTCGTCGTCCGGCAGCTCCACCCCCGGCGCGGCCAAGAGCACCGCCCGCACCCATTCGCTCAGCGTCATGTCGGCCTGGCGCGCACACGCCTCCATCGCCGCGAACTCCTCCTCGCTCACCTTCGTGCCGATGGACTTGGTCCTGAGCGGCGCTTTCATAGCGCACCGCCGTTTCGATTGTCTTGGGGTTTCAGGCCGCACGCCGCCAGCGCGCCGCAACGTTCAGGACACGGGGCCGTGCCAAGCCGTTTTCTTGCTAAAGGGAGGGGAGTCATCGGGTTACCCCTTCAGCAACCACAGGTTGCTATCAGAGTAACCCGTTTCGAGAGATTTTTTCTCTTAGCCGCTTGTTTTCTGATGGTTCCCGCCACGGTAACCTTCAGCAACTTCGCAGCAACCCGCGCGGGGTGTTGTGTCATGCCTCAACCCATGCGAAGCATGGCCCGCTCAAGCAGCGCGACGATTCGAGAGGGATAGGCGCGTACGCCAGAGTTCGGCCTTGTGCTTGTTCTTGGTCGTGCCCCAGCCGTTTTCATAAAAGCGCACAACGCTGCGGGCACCATCCTCGTATCCCCGCCTCGCAGACCGAAGATACCAACGAAAGGCCAACCTTGGATCAGCGGCAACTCCTTGACCATTCTCGTAGCAAACGCCAACCGAATACTGAGCATCGACTACGCGCTTTTCCGCTGCGGCACGCAGCAGACCAAAACCCTTTCTCTCATCACGAGGCACACCGTCACCGCGAAGGTAGCACTGGCCGAGCCAGTATGTTGCTGTGGGGTCTCCATGTCTGGAAGCTCTCCGAAGCCATTTGAGAGCCTCCTTGAAGTCCCGGCGGACGCCTCTTCCTTGGTGATAGAAGATGCCAACGTGGTATTCGGAATTTGGCTCGCCCGCTTCAGCCGCCACCATGTAATGCTCGAACGCACGACGTCGGTTTGGCCGAGTGCCCAGCCCATAATCGTAGACTGCACCAAGCCACTCGTGCGCCCGGGTATATCCGTTCGCTGCTGCGAGTTTTAGCAGTCGGAAACCTGCCCTATAGTCCGTCGCTCTACGTCCCGGCCCATAATGCCGCTTCGCTTCTGCGAAGAGGCTACGGGCCGGGAGATTCTCTACGTCAACCATCGAAGTCTATCTCCATGGCTTACTCGGAGGAGGCGGCCACGGCCCCCTCCAACCCGGCGGACGCGTTCTCGGCGGATATTTGGGATGTGTTCCTGGACCGCGCGATCCTTTATTGCGGGCTTGGCCGCCTTCATGTGTGCCCTTTGTGCTCGGACGCTTGCCCTTCTTATGCGGTTTATAAGGCAGCAGCACCGCAGTACATGGCGCAACCGTCGCTACGGTCCCCTCATTTTGATACAAAAGTCCGTTCTCTACGTTCGCAATGAAATCAGACTGCAGCCACATGTACGAACATTCAATCGCACCCCCGAGAGCAACTAAACCCACGGTCGCAACTGGCCGGGAGATACCGCCCGAGATCAGCGGGAACTCCATCACCGCACCCTGTCCGGTCGGATCGCCGTAGTTCACCGGATCGCCATTTGCATAGATGTACGCGTGCAAATTCTTCGGGTCCGTTAGATCGCGGCCCTCAGAATCCGTGACGCCAACGTCTTCTGCATCTGCCGAGTCGTCGCTGTCATCGTCGTCATTGTCTGCATCGTCGCCAGGTCCCGGATCGCGGCCCATGAAACGTCCCGTGAGCGGATTATAGAAGCGCGCTCTCAAGTAGTAGAGCCCCAGGTCGGAGTCATACTGCTCCCCTTGGAACAACATCTCGTTGGGAGTCGAACCCATTGGAGTCAAAAGGTTTCCGAAGGCGTCGTATTCGTAGGTGTCGGTAACCGAACCTGAAATGCTGGTGAGCTTGCGCACGGTTCCGCCGCCATCGTAGATATAGAAGCTCGGCGTCCAGCTGCTCGAAATGACTTGATTCTGGCTGATACGCTGCAGGCCGTACGTGTATTGGCGGGATACTGAGCTCCCCGTCAGCTCATCAATGACCTGCGCGTATCCGGTGGGATTGAGATCGTCGACGAGGTAGTGTGTCGTGACTCCGCCAACCGTTTTCGCCACACGGTTGCCGTCGCCGTCGTACACCATCGTCACCGCGCCAGAATCCATCGAAACGAGCTGGTTCTGCGAGTTGTAGGCGAAGGTCTTGCCGCCGGTCGCGGTGACGTTGCCGTTAGAGTCGTAAGTTTCTGAGGCAAGCTCATCGTCGGGGTTGAATGACCCGCTAATCGGCGCAAGCCCGGAGATGGTCGACGATGCCGAGAGCCGGTTCCCCACGGGATCAAGCGTATAGCCGACAGCCCCATTCTTGCTGGCAGGATCGTCTGTGACCGTCTCTCCCGTCAGGCGGTAGATGCCGTCGTAGGTCCACTGGACCGTGCGGCCATTCAACTCCGTCGTCGCAGTGCGGGTGCCGGTCGGGCCGTAGCTGTAAGAGTAGCCGCTGACGGCAGACGAGACATCGGTCACGCGGTTGAGCGTGTCGTAGGTAAAGGTGCTTTCCACACCGTTCGGGGCGGTCACCGTCCCGACGTTGCTGGCGGTGTCGTAGGTGTACGTTGTCGTATTCGAGCCGGACGAAAGGCGGCCGTCAACGACGGTGTGTAACCGGTCCAGCGAGTCGTAGGTGTACGACATCGAAGCGCCGTTCGTGTTGGAGGACGCGATGCTGGCCACATGGCCTGCCGTGTCGTAGGTGTAGCCCAGTGTGCCCTCGGGAGTCGCTTTGGCGGTCAGGCGGTCCATCGTGTCATAAGAATAATTCGTGGTGCCGCTCGCGTCCGTCATCGAGTTGCGCTTGCCCGTGGGCGTGTACGTGAAGCTGACCGTGGTTTCGCTGGGCGTAGAGCGGCTCAGTAGGCGGTTGAGCGTGTCGTAGGTGTAGGTGGTCGTCACACCGTTAAAGTGAGTCAGCGAAGTTAGATTTCCATTCTGGTCATACAGGCGAGTTTCTGTCAATGTGCCGTCGGGCAGGGTCTTGGCGGTTACTTCGCCCAGGAGGTCGAAGCTGGTTGCTGTGGTGTGTTCGTTGGCGTCGGTCAGAACGATGGGGTTGCCGTTGGTGTCGTAGCCGTACGATGGTGGTGTTGGCAGGCGCGTTGGGACTGTCGGTCTGAACGTGCTGATGAGCTGGTTGGCCGCATCATAGTTGTACTGGACCTCGTTGCCAGCCTGATCGGTGACCGAGATGAGATTGCCGGGGCCATCGTAGGCGTTGGTTTTGTGGTTGTATCCGGGTAGGTGGTCACGGTAAGGCGCTTGCGCGCGTCGTAGGTGAACTCGTGTGGTGTGACTGTTGCCGTCGGTCATCGAGATCTGATTGCGCGCATTGTCGTAGGCGTAGGTGAAGTTGCCCCCCACGCCGGAGACGCGGTCAGGTTGCCAGCGGCGTCATAGGTGTACGTAGTGGTGTGGCTCAGTGCGTCAGTTTCGGAGTCTTGCGGCCGGCATTATCGTAAGCATAGGTAGTCGTGGTCGCATTCGATGTGCCGTAGGCCTGTGTGACCGAGGTCTGGCGGCCAGCAAGATCGTAATGGTGTTTGGTTACATGGCCAGCCTGGTCGGTCTCCGTGACTACGTTGCCGCGGAAGTCGTAGGTCTTGCTCGACGTCGTGCTGTCAGGATACGTGGTGAGATTGAGTCGATTCAGCGCGTCGTATCCGTACTGGGTCTTCTTGCCGTTGGCGTCGATATCGTACTGCTTGTTTCCGTTGCCGTCGTAGGCCGACTGCGTGACCCGGCCCAGCGGCGCGGAGGTCTGGGTGAGATTTCCGAAATCGTCGTAGGTGTAGGTAGTGGTGGCCTGCGCCGCACTTGTGCTGGAGTTCGGCAGCGGCTGAGTCATGGTGAGCTTGTGACCGAGCGAGTCATAGGTATACGACGTAGTACGGCCGAGCGCGTCGGTGCGGCCGGTCATATTGCCATCAGTGTCGTAGGTAAACTGCGAGGCCATCGACGGCTGCATGGTGATGTCGTAGCCGACAGCTCCGGTTTGCATCGTCCCGCTGGTGTTGAAGGTAAAGGTGGCCAGAGTGCCCACATTATCAGTTACGCCCTGCGGGTTGAAGTTGACGTCATAGCTGAAGGTGCGTACATTACCCAGCTCGTCGGTCGTTTGCGTCGGCTCGCTGTACTGGTTGTACGTGGTGGTGCTCGTTGTGTTGGTGCTCGTCGCCGTGGCCGGATAGGTCGTGGAAGTCTTGTTCCCGTTCGCGTCGTAGGAGTAGCTGGTGACCTTACCCATTGGGTCGGTGACGGAGATCAGATTTCGGTTCGCGTCGTAGGTATTGGTTGTCGTATGACCGAGCGGATCGGTTGAGCTGAGCAGATCGCCCGCGGCGCTGTAAACCATGGTCGCTGTGCCCTGGTTGCTGCTCGCATCCGGCGGATAGGTGATGGTGGTGGTGTTCGTGCTCAGGTTATAGGCATAGCTCGTGGTTTCGCTCAAGGCATCGGTGACGCTCTTGAGGCGATTATTCAGCGGCAGTCCGTTGGCATCGGTGTCAGACGGGCCGAAGTAGGAGGCCGTTGGCAGAGCGTTGCCGTGGAAGTCGCTCAGAGCGTTGCCGTCGAAGTCGCTGCCCGACTCATAGTAGTGCGTGCCGGTGTAGTAGTTGTAGGTCGTCGAGGTGGGCGTGCTGGGATACGTCACCGACACGAGGTTGCCATTGCTGTCGTATCCGTATTGATACTCGTGTCCCTGCGGATCGGTGATGTTTGTGATGCGTCCGCTGGTGTCGCGTGTGAAGGGGACCGAAAGACCTGTCGAACTGGTGATTCCGCTGGCCGCGATATTGAGCGTATTGCCGTTCTTGTCGATGATCTGCTGCAGGTTCCCCGCAGCCGTCATGACGTAGGAGGTTCCGGTCGGATCTGTATAGGTGTATGCAGTCGGCGAGAAGTAGCCACTACCGTCGATGCAATCCCACAACGAGCCGTCAGGGATCACCCAGCCTGGGAAGGCAGTGCAGCCTCCCCCGGCAGCAAGAGTACCGTGAAGGCCGGGTTCTGGCGTGTACGACGCGAAGTAGAAGGGGAAGGCCCAGCCACCAAAGAGAGGGGAGAGGTAGAAGGTTCTGCGGATACCACCCAGCGTAAATGTGACATCGCCTTTGGGGCCGACGGAGAGATCTACCTTGGTGCCAAGATTCCATCCATAGCCGAAGTCGCCGATGGTGTTTGCGTTCAGTGTGTCGTAGGTGCGCTGAATTTGAATCGGCAGTCCATTGGCAGGGACAACGAGATCGGTCACCGTCGACGTCACGCGGCCTGCTTTGCAGTTCCCTGTTACAGAGACGAGAGTGAGATTGTATTGAGAGTTGCCGTTTGAGTCAGTCGCCTGCAGTGTGATCCAGTAGGACCCGTTACTGACCTGCGTGGTATCCCAGTTTCCGATCTGGCCTGAACCGGTAGTATTGGTGCTGAGCACGGTTACCGCGCTGGGATTGTTCGCTGGATAGACCGTGAGCTCGCCGGAGGTCAAGGTTTCGCCGGATGCAACGGTGATCGGCACGAAGCAGGATACCGAGGCACCGTACGCCGGGCTGCCGATCCATCCCTGGTTGATTCCGGGCTGAGGATTGACGGCCACCGTCACTTGAGCCGAGGCGCTGCCGTTCACGTCAGTCGCCGCGAGCTGAAGCTGATAGCTGCCGGCCTCGCTGAATGAAGCTGTGGTTGAAGCTTGGAGCGCATTGACGAAGGTCACAGTGCCCGGTCCACTGACCTTGCTCCATGCATAGGAGATCGAGTCGCCAGATGGCAGCGCAGGATCACTTGCGCTGCCGGTGAGCGCCAGGGTTTGTGGGAGAATGAGCGTATTGGGAGCAGAGATCGATACACTCAGCGAACCACTACTGCCAGAACCGGTCGCAGATGCGGCACTTAATGTCCAAGGAACAGCGACCTGGTTTGAATACGACATCATGCCGTTGACGTAGGCGATGGCCTGCGCGTATGCGGTGCCGGCATTCACATCCTGATACACGAATGAGGCGATACCGGAGCTATTGGTCGTCGCAGAAAGCTGTAGATTATCGGCGCCCGTGATCACGAGCCCGATGTGCGCATTCGGAATCGGATTGCCCGCTGCATCATCGGCAAGAACAGTGAAAGACTGCTGGCCTCCCTGGGCAAGCGGCTGAACCGAACCCGGAGAGAGCGTCAACGAGCCCGTCGGGGCAACACCCGTTGGGCTTGTAGCTCCCTGTGTCATTGTCAGCACTTCCTGGCCGCCGCAGCATTCCGAATAATCCACTTCGTAGGGGTAGGTTCCGGCCGCGGGGAAATGCACAACCACCGTATTGCCGACCGGCGAGGTCACCTCATTGTAGGCACCGACCGCAGGGTATTGGCCAAAAGCGCTGTAAACAGGCATGTCCACAATGGACCCGCTGACGCGCGTCGCGCCGTTGCCCACGCCAAACACGAAGCCGTCGTCGTTATAGAAATTGAACGTGACGTCTCCGGCGCTCGCGACTGTGAATGCCCCGAAGAATGCCACTTGGAACTCATACATCGGGCCAACACCAGCCTGATAACCATTTCCTTGGGCCACAATCGTCCCTGTAAAATTCCCATTCAAATCCGTCGTAACGTCTGTCCAAGGCCTCGTTTCGACGTCCACGCTCGAGGTATTTCCAGGAATGGTCCCTGAAGGTGGATTGAAATTGATCGTTGGAAACGTCTGAGAGAACACAGGTACCGCATTGATCGGAGTATCGAAGCCGCCGGAATCATCGGATAAGAAGAACTCCCCCGTGATCGTTGAGGTTGAGATGGGTTGAACGGGCGTCACCCACGAAACAGCTAGGGTGTTCGACGTAACTTGCGTTCCGCCAACCGGTGCCGTCGCCTGAATCGTATCGTCGCCATTATTGGCGCCGGCATAGCTGAAGGTCGCAATACCCGTGGCGTCGGTGGTTGCGACCGAACTTGTCGGGTTCGCTCCAGTAACAGTGAACGTAACAGCGGCAGCGTTCAGAGGCGTACCGCCTTGATTCACCAGTTTGGCACTGAATTGCTGTGTCGTTCCTTTCACATAAGGAGGGGGCGTCAACGCAGCAAGCGTGAGGGTCAAACTTTGTGGTTCTGGCAATAGCGTCGCGAGAGCGGTTCCGCTCCTCGTCGAGTCGGCTGCATCAGTCGCGGTGATAACGATTGATTGCTGTGCAGTGATGCTGGCGGGTGCCGTGTACAGCCCATCACCGCTTAGTGTCCCGGGCGAGTTGGGTGGCATCGACCAAATCACAGTCGAAGTGCAACTTGCTCCTTCTAAGACTGCTGCACTGAACTGTTGGCTCTGCGAGGCGTAAAGACTTGTTCCCCCAGGCGCAACCGCGACAGTGGATTCAGTGTTCAGAGAATAGAAAGTTGAAGGCGAGCTTTGGTTGTTGTATTCAGTGCCTACCCAGTCCGGAGACCGGGCGGCATTGGACAGTTGAACCTCATCGAGGAGTCCCTTGTAATAGTCGCCCCACGTCTGGGCGTATCCCATATAAAACTGAGCTTCGACACTTGCCGCGCTGTTGAGAAACTTCGCGCTCACGTCTTGCACACCGTTCACATACCAGCTACCGACGCCGTTGTTTTCGACGAATGTCCAATACTGCCAGTTGCCCACGGTTACTGGCGTATTGGAAAACAGGTCTCCTGAATTCCCCACTCGAATGCCCATCTTGGTCGTATTGAGTTGGGCATCGTTATATATTTGCCATCCGCCGTCCCCCTCATTTTGTTTCTGTCCCACTACGCCCTGCGTGACGCCGCCCCAGCGGGCAGCATTGAGCCAGAACGCAATCGTAAAATTGCCCGAGAATTGCAGGGCTGTCGCATTTGTATGAGAGATCCTGCTGCTATTACCGTCGAAGCTTGCCGCGCCGTTGATTACGCCCGGTCCAGCGGTTGCGCCGGTAATTGCTCCGTTGTCTGCATTGGACGTCGAATCATTTGCAGACAATGTGGATCCGTTGGGGAGGTGCCAAACGCCGGCGAAATTGCTGTCCCAGACGCCTGTTGGGTTTTGCTGAGATGTGGTTACATTCGAATTCCCATAGAAAAGATAGACATTGGTATCCGCGATATGTGACAAGGTCGGGATTCGTACCCAAGCGATGAACTGCCCTGTCGTGGGATCGTATCTCTCAACCTCGTAGTCCAATTTCGTCTGACCGCTAGCATCGATGCTGAATATGATGTCGGTGCCGGTTGCGCTGGTGACATGACCGCCATTTGCTGCACTCTTGAGCGCCGGATCGGTAACACTGAACAGGAATGGGAAGTTGATCTGATCCGAGTTCGGAACTTTCGCGTGATCGATCACGATCGATCGCACATAGCTGTACCCGTTGGAGACGCATGGTGGAAGAAGATATACCGTGGCGGATGCAGACTTGCTCGAGTCTGCCTGGCTCGTCGCCTTCACGGTTATTACCGTCTGAGTCGTGACGCTACTCGGCGCGGTGTAGTCTCCGGAAGTGGAAATCGTGCCCACTCCCGTTGGGCTGATCGACCATGTGACTGAGGTATTGCTCGTGTTTGTCACAGTTGACGAGAATTGCTGCTGTTGCCCCCCATAAAGTGAGACAGACGCCGGCGACACACTCACCGAGATCGTTGGCATCAGGGTCACGGTTGCAGAGGCCGATTTTGTCGTATCAGCCTGGCTCGTCGCAGTCACGGTTACGGTCTGCTGAGTATTGATCGCTGAGGGCGCAGTGTAGAGCCCGGATGAGCTCACGGTGCCCAAGCCAGCGGGACTAATTGACCAGTTGACAGCTGTGTTGCTCGTGTTCGTTACCGTTGCAGTGAACTGCTGCTGTTGGATGGCATAGAGCGTCTTGGTTGTCGGACTGATGCTTACGGCGACAGATGATGCCGAAGTGCCACCGACTTCCCGCACGCGATTGTTGTAGATGTCGGCGATGTAGAAATTGCCGTGCGAATCGAGAGCAATGCCCTGCGGAGCCGCGAGCTCTGCGCTCGTGGCTGGACCGCCGTCTCCCGAATAACCGTCTGTCCCGTTTCCCGCGATGGTGGTGATAATTCCGGTTGTGGCCGATACGAAGCGGATTCTGTTGTTGTTTGAATCAACGATATAAAGGTTGTTCGCTGAATCAACAGTGATCGCTCCGTAGGGAGGATTGAGCTTTGCGCTGGAGGCAGCTCCGCCATCGCCTGAATAGCCTGCCGTGCCTGTACCGACAATCGTCGTAATGACGCCGGTGGAAGCGGTCACCTTACGAACAACGTTGTTGCCACCATCTACGATGTAGATATTTCCCGCACTATCGAGCGACACGCCGATCGGCTGACGCAGCTTCGCACTCGTTGCCGCTGAGCCGTCCCCGGAGTAGCCGGCGGTACCGGTACCCGCGACGGCGCTGATGATCCCAGTCGAAGCTGCAACCTTACGGACGACCATGTCGTCTTCGTCCGCAAAATAGAGGTTTCCTGCAGAGTCGAGGACTAGTCCTTGAACAAGACTGATCTCCGCACTGGTTGCCGCGCTTCCATTGCCCGTATATCCAAAGGTTCCGTTCCCAGCCACTGTCGTGATAATTCCCGTAGATGCATTCACCTTGCGGATTCGGTAGTTTTCGGTGTCGGCAATATAGATGTTGCCAGCGGAATCAAGGGCAATGCCGCACGGCCCGTTCAATTTCGCACTGATTGCCGGGCCGCCATCGCCGGAGTAGCCAGCCGTACCGGTACCCGCGATCGTTGTGATCAAACCCGTCACTGCGTCGACTCTGCGCACAACTGACGATCCGTAGCTCGCTATATAGAGGTTCCCTGCAGCATCGACCGCAACACCGCCCGGATTTGCAAGCTCGGCATTGATTGCAGGTCCACCATCTCCGGTGTACCCGTTGAAGCCATTACCGGCAACAGTCGTAATGATTCCAGGACCGGGAATTGCCGATATCGTCAATGTGACCGTGGCCACCACGGTTGCATAGTTGACAGTGTCGGTCGGCGTAAATGTGGCGGAAAGTGTCTG
This sequence comes from uncultured Acidobacteriaceae bacterium, assembly GCA_963832465.1. GTDB lineage: Bacteria > Acidobacteriota > Terriglobia > Terriglobales > Acidobacteriaceae > Telmatobacter. Next base: position 123,072 of record CAWHUJ010000010.1, on the reverse strand, counting down.
CAAGCCGGGAGGCGGCACCGCTCCAAGAGCCGGCGTATACACAAAGGTTCCAGGCACACTAGCTGTCGCATTGAGTTGCGTGGCGCTCAAGGCAATGCCGTAGACCACCGCGGCCGGAGTTTGCCAGGTTATGGAGGGTGTAACCTGCGTTACTGTGATGGGCACCGTAGCCATTACCGGGCTATAGTGCGTCGTATCGGTGGGCGTGAACAATACGGAAAGCGAATGAACGCCCGCTGAAAGGGTCGTCCCCAATGCGGGCGTGTAGGTAAATGTGCCTGCGGTACTCGCCGTCGCATTCAATTGCAAAGCGCCCAGCGCTGTTCCATACGGAATCGATGCTGGGGCCGTCCAGGTGATTGTTGGCGTTGTTGTGGTGGGTTCAGTAATACTTGAGCCAACCATGCGAGCCCGAAGATTGCCACTATCGGCGATGTAGATATTACCGCTTGGGTCTGTCGTGATGTCCCAGGGCACGTTCAGCTCGGCACTTGTCGCAGAACCTCCATCTCCCGAAAATCCCTGTGTACCGTTTCCAGCTACGGTCGTGATGGTGCCGGTGCCGGCTGCTACCATCCGGATCACGTTGTTTCCGGAATCGGAAATGTATAGGTTCCCGGCCGCATCCACGGCGACATCGTAGGGTCCGTTCAGTTTTGCACTGGTGGCCGCGCCCCCGTCTCCCGAATATCCTGCAGTCCCATTGCCGGCGACGGTCGAGATGTTTCCGGTACTCGCGTTGACTTTACGAATGACGTTATTGCTCAGGTCCGCAATGTAGACATTTCCGAGCGCGTCTACGGCCACACCGAACGGCCAGTTTAGTTCAGCGCTCGTAGCGGGGCCGCCATTCCCGGTGTAGCCGGCTGTACCATTGCCGGCAATTGTCGTGATGATCCCCGTGGCCGCTGACACTTTCCGAACTCGCATGTTGTAGCGATCGGCGATATAGAGATTGCCTGCTGAATCGATTGCAACATTCGTGTCGTAGCTCAGTCCCGCTGCCGTCGCCGGGCCACCGTCTCCCCAATATCCCCAGTTTCCGGTTCCGGCAACCGTGGTGATCACGCCGGTTGAGGCCGCTATTTCGCGCACCGTTCCGCCGTTGTCGGTAAAGAAAATATTGCCTGAAGAATCGACTGCAACACCCATGGGCGAGAGGAGCTCAGCGCTCGTGGCGGGTCCGCCATCCCCGGCATACCCGCCGGTGCCGGTTCCGGCAATTGTCGTAATAATCCCGGTAGCTGCCGCCACTTTCCGAAGGACAGAGTTCCCTCCATCGGAGATGATCATGTCCCCGGCCGCATTCACTGCAATGCCGTTCAGATAGGCAAAGCGGGCACTCGTTGCCGCCCCGCCGTCGCCGGTGTATCCCCAATACCCGCTGCCTGCCACTGTGATGATTTTTCCTGACCCGGGTGTAGTCATGGGCTTGAACGCTGCACAACCTGAAGTCCAGTCGTCGGCGGCATTCGTGAACGGAGCATTCGTCGCTGAGAGGCCCGTCTGGATCCAATATTCCGGAAAGCCGGGGTTGCCATATGCTGTCGTCGTATCAATCAACGTGTAGCTGGTGCCTGCAGTGACAGATGAATCCCAATCTGGCACAAGGTAGCCTATGACCAATTCGCCAGCGCGGCTTGGCGACTGAGCGGTTCCGCACGTCGCATTCGCGGCGGTACCAGACGTGCTCGTCAACTGCTGCGTGATAGCACTTGTATCAAGGACCGATGACGTCGCCGCGCCCTTCCATGCCTGGACGGAGAGAAACGCCCAAGGGTCGCTGCCCGAAAGGGCGACTGTGACCGTGACACTGCCTGAAGCAGAGTTGGCATGGTACGAGATTCCAGAAGAATTCGGGTCGGCCGAGTCCGTGACGTAGTAGACGTTTGTGTACTGTCCATTCACCGAGTCGGACACCGATGTTGCTAAACCGTGATCATCCGCATACTCGACTGTTATGAGATCACCGGCCGACACACTCGAGAGCGTGCAACTCACCGACGTCACGCTGTAGCCGCCATTGGTGCAGTGATTCGCGTTATCGAGCGTAATCTGCGCGGATGCCTTCTCCACGCCCATCAATGCACAGCCGAACAGCATCGACGTAACTAGCTTCTTCATCGGGCCTCTTATCTCAATACCAAACGCAACTCTTGCCGCTTCTTTTTTGAGAGCAGCGGCTTGATGAACCTGACGGCTTGTGCGAAGTATGCGAGTGGAAGCCAGCAGCGGGTCTTCCCTCAAGAGATTCGTGCTCACTTCCGGCAACAGAGCAACTCACTCCGCATTTCGCAATGCAGCAGCCAACCACGGCAATTTCTGCCGTTCATGCAATGAATGTGATCTGGGAAGAGTTTCAGACCTACGCGATGTGTAACCCGAGCTGCTCGGTTACATCCGGTTCAACATTTTTCTCACTGAGTGCCCGCGAAGAATAACACGCTTGGGGCGCCAACCTAAAATTAAAAACAGAATTACTCTAAAGGTAATCGGATGTATTTATTTGTTAGTAAATAATAACTTCCTCTTAACATCAACGAGCTGTCATTTTCCCGGATCGGGAATAACATCGCTCGCTGTTCACACTCTTCGCTCTTGACCTCAGCGGCTTTCCAATGTCTACTCGTCAGAGTCAACCCCGCTGGAGGGAATATGAACAAGGCAGTCGTAGGTTCTGCACTCATTCTTGGTTTGGTACTTTCTTTCGCGAGACCGTCCTATGCTCAAACACCAGCAGGCTCATCTTCCTACAAGGCGAAGTGTCAAATGTGCCACGGCACAACCGGCCTCGGCGACACACCTGCCGGTAAGGCGATGAGCGTCCCATCCTTCACCGATCCGAAAGTTACAGCCATGAGTGATGCCACGCTTCTGGCCGTCATCAAGAATGGCTCTGGGAAAATGCCTGCCTACCAGGGCAAACTTGCTGACGACGAAATCAATTCGCTCCTCCAATACATTCATTCGCTCCAGCCTGCTCAGTAGCTTTCAGGAGAAGCCGAGATGATGCCAGGAACCGAGCCATATGTTCCGGATTGTCGATGAGTGCATCGGCGATTCGCCGGCAGAGAAGATCTGTCTAGCTAAGATCGATTCGTGAGGAAGCGACGGACGACCGATCCCTCGGTTGCAATGGAATCGTTTCAACAGAAGCCCCCCCGCCCTTCGTGCATGCAGATCTTCGTATACAGCCTCATGTGGATTGCCCACCAGCTGAATCCGCCCAATTCTGGTTAAAACTCAGGGAAGTCCCGCTCGGCTTACAGATGACCGAGCGTTGAAAGCCGAATGGTCATCGCCTGTTCGCTCACATCGAATTCCTCGGCCAGCTTTGCGACATGGTAATCGCGCAGCGAGTCCACCCTGAATTCCTTTATTCGCCGAAACAGCAGCTTCGATGGCATCAGGAGGCAAGCTGCAAACTGGTTGGCTTCAATTTCCTTCGGGTCGACGCCCGTGCTCGATCGTGAGTTGCGAGGCGTAATCAAATGCCCGCGGTCAACGTGAACGTGTTCTCCCGGCTCGAATTGATGCCTGAGGCAGTAATGCGCGATTTCGTGGGCAATTGTGAACCGCTGCCGATTGGGATGATCTGTCTTCTGTACCGCAATAACCGTCGAGTCCCCCTTACTGATCAGCAGACCGGAGACGTCATCTCCCAGGTCCATGTAAACCAGCTTCAGACGCAGCCGCTTGGCGACCATCTTAACGTCGACCGGGGCGCTCCTGAAATTCAGAGTATCGGCGAGGGCTTCTCCCTGTTGTCGTGCGCCACGTAAACTCATGCTTGTCTCCTTTTCTTCGGCGCGGGGAGATTGGCCGCGACGGTGAGCTTCTTCAGTTGCGGAGCAGCGAGGTTCAATTTCCGCTTCAGCTCATTCTCGACATCTGCGAAAGTGGCCTGCCCCGTTGGAGCGTCGGAAGGGATCAGTTTCTCGACTTTGGTTTCCAACGCCCGAGCCAGCTGGACCAGCGTATGGACAAGGACCCGCTGCTTGCCATTCTCGATATTTGCGATCGAAGCACGCGTCGATGGCGGCACCAGCGCAAGCCCCACTTGTGCCTGAGTCATTTTGACGCGGTCGCGCGCGGCCTGGATATTTGAGCCAAGAGCCTCGTAAAAGGCTTCGATCCTTTTCGCCATCCCTTCTATATAGTTACGTGCCCCGTGCGCTGTCAAGCAATACTTGACTTGGAGAACCGCGCATACCTACAGACTTTACGACAGTATTACTTTACAACAAACAAAAGCTTGTTTATTGCTTGACACGCGAACCAAAACCATGCTTCCTTTAGAGAAGATTCCGCTCGTACCCAATGCGCAGATCTCGCGCCCAAGTTCAGCGGGAGAACTCACCCGTGGAGATGTCATGGAAAACCCCGATGAACTAGAAAAAATCGAAACGCAGCTGGATGACGCCCTCGCGGATCTGAAAGCCGCCAAGGCCCTGGAAGCGGAAGCCGAGCATGAAGTCGACGAAGCGCTACACGAGCTCCATGATCTCAAGGCACACGAAATCCTGCTCAAGATCGCGACGCCGAAGGGCCTCTTCACAGGCATCTTCCGCGAAGACACCGCGGTGGCAACCGTGATCGAGACCGTCGTAGAGAAGAAAGACCTGAGCCGCAAGGACGCCTTCGAGCTTGTCCACGGCGAAACGGTGCTGCAGCCGGTGGACCACACGCTGGAAAGCTTCGGGCTCAGGCGCAAGGCGGATCTGGAACTGGTCGCCCAAGGATCGGGGGTTTAGTTCGTGGCAACCCTTGCCGAGCTTACCGTCGCGGAAGAATTGACCGCGCTGCGCGAGATAGTCGAGGACCGCGGATGGACTTTCACGGTTTTCGACCCGCTCCGCTTCCATCTCGGATTTCCGGCGAGTGACAAGTCTATGTTTTATCTGCTTGTCGCTTGCGATCTTTACCCGGTCCAACCGCCCGCATGGCACTGGTGCAACGCAGACGCGACACGGATCGACTTGGCCTCGGACAAGCCGAGAGGCTCTGGATTCCTGCATCAGAACGGCGTCGTTTGCGCGCCTTGGAACCGGCTCGCATACAAATCCATCGACGCCCGCGGCCCGCACGGAGACTGGGCGATCGGCGACTGGCAAAACAACTCGCACACCGGCGGTTGCACGGCCCTCGCCCACATGGCATTGCGGATATATGTCGAGCTGAATGGTCCCCGCTATAACCGCGGACGCCTGGGGTGAATTATGGTCAAGGCCGCAATCAACTCAATCTTGCGTCTTGCGAAGCGGAAAGCCGTACCGGCTTACCGCGAAGTTACAATCCCTGCCCCGACCCGCGTCATTATGACCGAATGCTGCCTGCACGCGACGCGCTCCTGCATGGCTCCGGAAATCGAACATGGGCATGAAGGCATCGCGTATATGCTCGGCCTGACCAACGGAGTTTCCACCGTGATCGTCGGCGCGATAAGGCCGGAAAGCCATACGACGATCGGCAGCTTCAACGTGACCTCGGTTGCGATGGCCCGCATCGTGCGCGCGGCCAACATTGTCGGCTTGCAGGTGGTCGGTCAAATCCACACCCATCCGCGGGAGGCGTACCACAGCGGCGGCGACGATGATGGCGCGCGGATCGCCTACGACGGATACATCTCGATTGTAGTTCCAAACTACGGTCGCGAGCTGCCATCTCTCCGCGGGGCCGCGCTCTACGTTTACCGCAACCATGGGTTTTCACGGCTCGGGACAAAGGCTCTTGAGATCACGAATGGAGCCTTCTAAATGACAAACCGTGCAGCCTGGTTAAACGAAAGAAACGACCGCAGCCTGCGGTATGCCGGGCGCGTTTTGCCGCCGCAGCTTCCCATTTTGTTGAGGTTGCCGGGGGAATCGGCCGCAAGCTACGACAGCCAGGTTTCGGTGATCGTCGCGGCCACCCTGCTTTCCCGCATGACCCCGGCTGTGGCGTTCGACGTCCCAGCCGTTGATATAGCCGCTCCCCTTCCCTGGGCAGGCATCAATCTGCGCGATCGCCTGTGCGAGGTCGCATTTGCTGCGGACCCTGGCGGAGCTTTCGAGGCACGCGGTGCGCGTGACGGCGACTATGTTCTCACCTTCGGAAAAGAGCAAAGTGCTGCGATCGTTCATGGGGCCGGCTGGAATGCCTTCGTTGGGCCTGGCTCATCACCGCTACCAGATGACGTCGCGCCAAACCCGATCGGTCCGGCACTTGCCTCGGTGGTCGGTGTCGCCCGCCTTTTCGCTCTTCAGATGAAGCCCATGGACGGGCCTCACCTGCTTAACGCTTTCAACTGGAAGAATGAGATTCTGCAGGGAAATATCCATTACGATCTCACGCGCGATCTCGGATCAATCTGGACGATCGGAACCGGATCGGTGGGAACTGCGGCGCTGTATTTCCTGACGCTGGCCACTCAGAGATTCTCGTCAGTCTTGTTCGATTTGGATTTCGTGAAGATCCATAATCTCGACCGCTCGCCAATATTCACGGCGCGCGATGCCAACCTCGAGACAAGAAAAGTCCATTCGACAGAGGCGTATCTTCGGTCCGTCGGCGTACGCGATGTTACACCCGTGCCGGAGCCACTCGATAAATCGAACATCTGGCTCTCGCGCCGAGCGGGAACGCCGGATCTCGTCATCGCCGCTGCTAATGAGAGAGACGTCCGATCGCTCATCGAGCGTTCCGCTCCGCCCCTTCAGATATACGGCACGACAGGCGCAAACTGGGAAGCATCCGTGATCCGGCACGTGCCATTTGTCGATGCCTGCTCCTGCTGCCTTTTCCCGCCGAACATCCAGGAACTGCCGACAGTGTGTGCGAGCGCCGAAATGGCGGCGCCAACCGGCGAGGAAACCGTCGACGCCGCGTTGCCGTTCCTATCGTTCGCGGCCGGACTGATGGCCGCAGCAGAGATTCTCAAAACCACCCTGCCCGGATACCCCTTTTCACCGAATCGCACGACGCTCTACACTCATCCGAAAGTCATGCCGCGCGTTGTTTCCTCTCGCATGGCGTTCCGGACCAACTGCATTTGCGGAAGTCGCCTAGCATCAGTTCACCATAAGATGATTGCAGGTACGAAATTTGAGAGCTTATCCCGATAAGAGAACTGCTGGACAACCACGAGCCGACACACCGATTCTTGTAGAAATCGCTTCAACAATTGAACGCTACTCGATCAGGAGATGGTCAATGAAAGAACCCGGACTCGACAATCGCTGGAGGGATGAAGACGGTGAGATTCGCAGGAAGCGCAACGACACCCATGCCGGTACACTGAGCCAAGACTATCCGGAATTCGACCAGTTTCGAGTCGACAAGAAACTGGGAAATATCAAGAGAGACCTCGGTTTGCCGCCAGACGCATCAATAAAGGAAGTCCGGAAAAGACTTAGGTAGCCTCTTCAACTACTGACTCGAAAGCTGGATTACGACGAGCAGTAGCTCGCAGCGTGCCATCGTCTTCACCGACCAGCCGGCCGCGATGGCTCGCAATGGGGATGAGTCTTGGGGAGATCGGCGGCGTCGACACATGTATTTCCGGATCTTTTGGTCCAGATGCGAGTCCCGGAAGACTGATTGGGCCCGGGGGGAAAGTCTCCTCGGATGGTCTTTCCGTCAGCGGCGAGTTGGCCGATGAAAGTATGGGAGCAGCACATCGCGGAGTACGCGTTGAGCTCCAGGGAGACCGTTCCATCGGCGGAGAGATGGATCTTCGCGAGATCGCCATAGCCCTCAAGGAGCCCATGTGGCCGAGGGTAGTTGGCACCATAGATCGTTTGGCCAGGTATCTGAAGCGAGTCCGACCAGCCTGTGAAAGTCATTAGTCCGGTCTGAGCGATGTGCAGGCAGGCCGATCCCAACTCGGATCCCTCCGACCATGTGCCGACGAGTGGGCTGATCAGGGCTTGGAGACCGGGTGTTGGGCGGCAGAGGTTGACGATGGAGTCGAAACTTCCGCGATGGAGGCGGCCGTGCCAGCAATCATTATCGGGCTGGTGGACGAGCTCAAGATCGACTGAAGGAGTATCCTTCCACGCCGAGACGAAGTGAAGGTGAAGATGTCCAGCCTCGAGGGTGGCGAGGCCGCCCCGAGGGTCGTCTGCAAAGTAATTCTCCTCGCCGAAGACGATCTCCGCTCCATTACGCTGGAAAACCGCGACGTTGAGGTGCTGCCAGGATTGCGGAGTCCATACCGGCGGGTCGCCATCGTCGGAGACCTTGGTCATGAGTTGGAGGTGAATGCCGACTGCGCCGCCGTGTTGATCGGCAGCTTCCCAGACGCCCGAAAGATCTTCTGGGTGGTCGACGGGCTGGCCGAAGTATAGGCTCCGGTCGCCGGATGCTATCTCGTCCCCGGTGGCAACGGTAGACTGCGACCGGACGCCCGGTGCGAGGAGCGCCGCAGCGAGCAGAGCGAGCAGAGCGAGCAGAGCGAGCAGCACGCGACGAGGTTGCATGTGCAGTTGGACGCGCCCGCGGTCGGTTTTGGCGACAACTGGCCTATTTCCCTTCTTGATAGTTAGAGTTCAAGCTCTGCCTTCGGGGGATCGGCATTACTGCTTGGTGCTCGGTCGCCGTGTGGAGGTATTGCTCGCGAGACGGCGCCGGGCGGCGGTCACGGATGCTTGAAACAAGGTCCAGACTGGCGGCCGTCCCGGACAGCGCTCTCGCGAAGGTCGCCCCTAAGAAATTGGCTTACTTGTGTGGTGGGAATTCAGGACGTTACTGGCCGCAAGGAACAAGAAAATAACAAATTGCGTTGCTCGAACTCTTATCAGGGAATTTCAATTCCCTGATATTTAGAGAAAGTTCCCTGTTCTTTTGAATCCGAATCACTGCCCCTTTGCACGCTAAGTGCAGTGAATTGTGTAGTATGTCGCCGAGTAGGATGCGTGAACGAGAGCCAAAACCGCAAATGTCCCTGTTAAATTCCCTGTTAGCAGGGAAATGCTGCGAGAGAACGGTTCGCTCGAGACTGCCCGCACCACCAAAGAGTCTCAATATACGCACGATTTGAGACTTTTCCTCGCACATTACCCAGATTCCCCGCAAAATTGAACGCTTTCGCCCTTGAAGGACACAGGAGAGCATTCTCCGCTGACAGCATTCGGGCGGAATTCGGCGCTGTTCTCCGATTGACGCAACGTCCCAATCCAGTTGATTTTATTTTGAGCTAGAAGATGATTCTCCCTTTATAGGTTGATTGCCTGCAAGGGGTGACTCTGTGCTTTGTCGATGCAGCGTGCGCCTGTGAGAACTCAGCTTTCACGGAAAACGTCTGGGGCCGCGACGGCAGTGACGCCGCGCGCTGAGTGACCAGATACGCTGCAAAACTTCCTAGCCAATGACCGCCTTCGTAGTGCTTGCCCGTCACCGCGGCAAGTCCCGCATGGCGATGGGCATCAGCGGTGGCAAGGATCGTCGGAATCCTCTCATCGCCGCAGGACTACTCGTTCAGAAGATGACCTTGATGAGACGCATGATGAGCTCGTCGACCGAGAAAACCGTGAGCAGCAGAGGCAGGAGGGGAGCGGCTGTGGCTGCAGCGAGCCGAGTGATGTCGCGTAGCCCAAAGGGCACGGGACGCATTGAGCTAACGATGCTATAGCTATTCGAGAGGTCCGCCAGCGACTGAATGTCGGCCGTTCCTAGCAGATCTTGTGCGGGCAAAGGATCTTTGGTGACCCATTTTCGTTCAAAGTATTCGACATAGTCCTGAGAAAGTTGTCCATAGATTCCCAGCCCCCGTCTCTTTGCAGCGGCCATCTGCGGTGAGAACACAAGGAGCGGGCCGAGAACGGCGAGAACGCAGAATGCGACGAACCCGAGTACCTGCAGCTTGAAGGACATCAGGCTCTCTCCCCCGTAAAGCACGCGGTTGGCAACGATACCTGCAAACATCGCGCCCTGAGCGAAGAGGATTGGACTGAAGCTGTAGGCACTTACGCCAAGGAAAGCAAGACCAGCACTGTGATCCGGATGGGTCACAACCAGATTCAACTTGATTCTGGACACCTGCCAGAGAAAGTGACACCAGACGAGGAACCTCCAGTACCAGCACAAAAGCACAAACTGGACAATTGGGATGCTGACGAAGACATACCAGAATCCAGGCGGCGTGAGATGCCAGCGGCCGCCTGGCATTGCATACCAGGTTGAGGTAACGGTCGGGATTCGATGGTCCCAAAGCCAAAGCCCGAGTGTGTAAACCAGGACTAATAATCCGATCTGGACAAGAGTTGAATTGCGCCACTTAATCGCGACCGCGATTGCGTCGTCGAAGCGTGAAAGATCTTTGGACCCAACGATGCGCCGCTTGACGAAGTTGCGCACCACCGGACGAATCCTCGAATGGACGACCAACTCACCAGCGATCAGCGTCGGCAAAGCAATGAGAAGCCGAAAATGCACTTCTACGTCGTAGAGGAATGAGTGCAGATCTGCCTTACTGACGCAGGCGAGTAGAAGCAGCGGCAACCACGCGAGCAGTGTGATCGCGACCACCCTCTGCGGCAAGTGCTCCAGGGCGTCGCCGCTCAGGTGCACCTTCCGAAGCAGCTTGAAGAACGGTCCCCCAAGGACCAGGGAGAAATCACGCTCCCCTTCTGCGAAGCCGCTCTCCTCCGGTTCCGGCGAGGATGGCTTCGCAACACCTTTCTCTGGTTTCATTTCGAAACTCCGGCCCGTGCCGACTTAAAAGTGCATCGCTCCCTGAACTTGCACTGAGTAGCCTTCGTAGGTCGAACGATTCGCGAATTCATCGAAGTACTTGAAGCCCAAGCTCGCCTTTTGCTTCGGGAACGCCGCGGTCAAGGCGACCCCAAGAGAGTTAATTGCGTAACGCGTTTCAGACTCGGCCTGCGTGATCAGGGGCCCGGTCTTGGAGGTTACCTGCCGTGCCTCATATCCCGCGAGGCCGAACTGAAGCCTGCGATTTGTCCGTGGAATCGGCGTTAACAATGAGTAATCAAGATCAAATGTGTCGCCGGGACGAGTCTCGGTACCTGTCTGCGTGGTGTGGAACTCGTACATTTCGAATATCGACAAGGCCAGCCGCTTGGTCTGGGTCAGATAGATGGTCTGGCCAGAGGAGAGGGCGTTAGTCCAGTAGCCGGAGCCGACGTTGTTGCTTCCACCTGCAACGAAGCGGCCGGTTGGCGCGAGAAATCCATAGATGGCGCGTACACCGAAGCGGTCGCCGCTCCATCCGAGGATGAGGGGCATGTAGTAGGAGTCTGCAAATCCTGCGCCTCCGCTGATATTGCCCTGCACGTCGCTTGTGAGATCGTTCTTTGCGAAAGGAAGCGTGGCCGTCGCAGAGTAACGTGCGCCCAACAGGAGTTTGTTCTTGCTGACCCAGATCAGAGAGTTCATGTCCATGGCCACATAGTTCTGACCCGTGACAGGAAGTGTATTGCCGTTCTCGTCTTTGGCTTCGTTGCGCGAGTAGTAGAGGAACTGGTTTGAGTAGGAGAAACCGGGTTCTGGCGTGACGCCTGAGTTGATTGCGCTCATTCCGAGGGGATAGACGCCTCTGTTTTGTGATTGCGCGAGATTGGCAGCGACCATCATGCAGACTAAGGCGAAAATCCATCGTCGATTTCGTTTGCTTCCTCCCTTGCGTTGCATCATTTGACGGCAAGGTTCTTCCAGAACTGCTCCAGACTCTTGTCGCCGCCGAAGAGGGTCGTGAAGATGGTTGAGTCTGCCAGCAGGATGTCGCCCGCGCGTTCTCCACTTGGTGGCATCCACATGAAGCAGTTGAACTCCTTGTTGCCTGCCTGCGTAAAAGGATGCGGACGCGATAGATCGATCGGCTGCGTTGCAAGTAGACGAACTGACTTTGTGTCGCTGGTGGTGAGAGCGTAATGCGGGAGATGCGGGTGAAAGTTGAACGTGGTTACGTCGTCGAGCCAATGACGCGAGTCAAGGTCTCTCGATGCGTTTAATGGCGCGATTTGAGTTGTTCCTTGAATGACTGCAGGGCGAAGACCGTAGCGATTTTCGACGGGGACACTGAGGCCTTTCATAACGGAGCGTGTGTACTTGCCGAAGCGCTGCTGACGGGGTACAAGAGGATCGCCATGGTGGGCGTACTCCATCGCGCGTTCTTTCGTGTCGGGCGAGACGCCGACGTCATGGTGGGGACCAATGATGAGGCAGGTGCCTTCGCGCTTGAGGAACTCTCGCATGGATTCGATCTCTTCCGGAGACGCTTCTTGCTCTGTGACCATGTGATCTAAGCCAAAGATCATCATTGTGTCGGTATCGGCGAGCACACGTCCGTCGATGGGCAATCTCTGTCCGGCCTGATCGATGCGCTGGAAGACGGCGACAGGTTGTGTTGTCACTTCACCAACAAGTTGCTGGAACCTGAGCGTCGAGAGGTGAAACAACTCGAGAGTGCCGGCGATACCCTGCAGAAACATCTTCTCCGAATACTCGATCGACTCGTAGTTGGGCCATGCGACACGGCGAACTTCTGTCATCGTGGAGAACCGGTTGTCCATTTCCGCGATGTCGCGATTGGCTTCCCACGGGTAGCTCCAGGTCCAGTAGATGCTGAAGCGGCGTTTGCCTGGCGCATACCTTCTCGGAATGTGGTCCTGGTTATAAGTTCGCGGTGCTCTTGACTCGCTCATCTAATTGTCCTTTCGTCGCCATCCCCAGGTCAGGGCTACTTCCCACCGGGCAGCCCGGCGAGATAGTTCAGCGCCTTCATGCCAGGCAGGAAAAAGTAAGCACCGCCGCGTATCGTCGTGAAAGATGGTAGGCTCTTGATCTTCATGCGAATCGGCCGCTTTGGAATGGTCATGTCGTATGTTCCGTCCTGTGTGCCGAAGATGGGATCACGCTCGTTGCCGAGCTCATGAAAGTTGGGGTCGTTTGCCCAGACATTCATTGCAAATTCGAACTGGCGGACAAGGCTGGCACATCCGATGAAGGCGGCAATCCCTCGCTCGACGCCGTCCTCGGGTTTGTCTTCGGGCAGCGGTGGGCCGTAGGTCCCTCCGCGCCGGATCATTTTCCTTCGCTGCACGTTGGCTGCAGTGTCCCGTGGATTCATGCGGCGAATATGCGCGCCCAGCGGACAAGCGTAGCCATAGGGGTCCATTTCGGCGTAGTTGAAATCGTTGGTCCGCTGCGGATCTTCCGCGATCTCAGGGTCACATCTCTCGGGCGACAGGACGAGTGGAGTTCCGTCGCGCCAACGGCCCATGAGCTTGGCGGCCACCCACTCCTGCTCGTCTGGCGTGTCTCCGTGCTGGCGCAGAAAATCGCGAAATGCGCCCACGTGTTCTTCGATACGGATATACGCAATGTAGCTGCCGTTGCGGGAAAGGACTTCGGGCTGAGGAAGAGCGGCCCCGGGACCGTCTTCGTCCGGATAGCCGAGAAAAAATTCGCCCGCTTTGAGCGCCGGCCCCGAACCCGGTGTCGGATCGCCGTCCATTCCTTCAATGAACGGCTGCGAGAGACGGTCGCGATACCCGAAGTGCTCGTGTGCGTGCCCATACGGTGGAATGGCTTCGAGATCGAGCGAAGAGAGGACATTAACGCCACCACAGCGCTTGAGAAATTCGTCGTGCTCCTGCCTGCAGCGCTCGCGTTCTGCGACGTCGCGGGCAAAGAGGATAACGATGGCATGGAGTTGCGGGCTGGCGAGGCCTCCGGCCCAGTTATCAGGATGATTGGCGCCCGTGGCGCCGACGATCGGGGCGCGCGCCGCCATGCCCTGACGGAACTCCTCGGGGAAAGTAGCAAGTGAGGAATCATCAATACCCATGGCGCGGAAGCCGTTCCAGGTGAAGGCCATGCTGACCCATCGCGTGTACGAGGTGTTCTCCGAGACCCCCTTTGCGGTGCCTACCTTGTCCAGAAGGCCTGCGATCCACTCGCGCGCGCCTCGAGGCTCAGTGAAGGTCACAAATTCGTACCGCGCGGCGAGCGCGGGCGGACGCGCAACCAGAAGGTGCTGAATGTCATCGAGCTCAAGCATCGCTGCTCCCCGTCATGTGATCGCGCAGTGTCGCGTCCGCTACTGCATGAGGTCGAGCATTCCTGAAAATGCCGCTTTGAGTTTCAGCGCTTTCTTGATCTCGTCCGCGCTGACATACGGATACTCGGCGTATTCAAGGAAGCTGGGGCGCTGATGCTCGCGAACGAACTTGACGAAAGCAGGAGCATTTGTCTTCCAGTCAGCCGGAAATCCCTCTAGGTTCTCAAATACGGTGTTGATGCCGTATTTGGAGAAGAGCGCGACCGCATCTTCTGTGTACTTGTCGAAATCGGTGTCGAAGATTCCCTGATACATGAAGTAGGTGTCGCTGCCTATATCGAAGAGGACCCAACGCAGATAGTGAAGCTTGAGGACTTCGAGAGCCTCGGGCAGACCGGCGACGGTCGCTTCAATTCTCTTGCCGTAGTCGCGGATTACATCCTCTCTTCCGGGGATGATCTTCGCGATGATCGTGAACCCATGACACGCCGGCGTTCTTGGGTAGAGCGGCCCGTAGCGCCCGTTTTCAAGTTGGAAGTAGCCCTCTTTCGGGATCGCCATCGCCTGAGGATTCGTCCAGTCTCTTTGCCTCGGGGCTGGGACAGCTTGTGGCTTGGGCGGAGTGGATTTCGGCTGCGTCGCCATCCTTGTTCTCCTTTAGGTTGGTACCGTGTAATAAAGCGAGGCGCGAATTTCCTTTACTGCGCCTGAGTGGGCGTCCATGAGCGGTCCGGATTAAAGAGCTCCATCTTCTTGAATTCGTCCAGAGTGGCTGGCCCGAAATCCTTCTGGTATACAACACCGTCGTTGCTGACAATGAAAGTCTTCACGCCGGTCTCCCGATATTCCGCTGGAGCAGCCACCAGTGCGAAGCCGCCAATCATGACTCCGCCGACAACGTAGTCCATTCTGCCCAGAGGGGCCGCGGGGCCCTGCCCTTTTAAGATCTTGAAGTAGTATCCGTGATACGGTTCGCTGTTCAGGTCGTATCCCTGCTGGATGGCACGTGCGATCTTTTCGCCGATTGGGCCATTCCAGCTTCCATCGGCTTCCTGCCAGGCCAGACCATCGTTTGTGCCGGCAGGAGCGATGATGTTCTGGGCGTACTGGCTCACGGCGTACTCATCGCGCCTGCGAACGGCAAAATCGTCCTGAGCTTCGACGTAGCCCTCGCAGATATCAATCGCGCTGAGCTCGTTGGAGCCAATGCGGCGGTACAGCATCTCCTGCCTGCCCGCCTTACTGTCGAAGTACCATTTGCTCCCGCTCTTCACAATCGGAACCGGAAACGGCCACTCCTCGTTTCCGACAAGAACAAACGCGCGGCTCCCGGTTTTGGGATCCACTGAGACACTCGTTTTTTCCTGCGCCTCCGCAGCAAAGTCAGCCGCACGTTGCCGATCCTGTGGCAGTTCGCCAGTGAATACGACATCCTCGCCGTCCGGGCCAAAGATCTCCACGAGAGCGGTCTCGTCAAACTTCGCCGCTGCGGCGATCAGTGCGTCGGCAGCCTTCTGGGGTGAATCGAAGGCTTCGCCGCGAGCCGCCTGGGCCACTGGGGCCTGGCTCGAAGAGGCAGAAGGAGCGGCTGAACTCTGGTCTGCAGGTTGTTGCGCTATGGCTTGCAACGGGATCGCACCGACCACGAGCGCGACAGTAGCCACCGTTCTGTAAAATGCCGGATCTATTCGAACAGAAGTAGTCGTCATTGCGCTCTCCTAGTCTCTCCGTTTCTACCGGCGTCGCCCTCCGCCGCCGCGCATGCCACCACCGCCGCGCATACTCGAGGCGCCGCGAGCACCGCTGGCGCGAGCGCTTGATCCGCTGAATCCTCCGCTTCCGCCACCGAAAGCGCTGCGGCTTGAGCTGCCGCTGCCGGAAAGATTCCGGCTGCCGATGCGGTCTGCTCCGCCAGTTCCTGCTCCTCCGGTTCGATTCGCGAGGCTTCCTTGTGATCTCGCCCCTGCGGTCTGGCTGCTGAGAGGAGTTCCGCTGCCACGGCTGCTGGCGAGATTCCCTCCTTGCCGGTTGAGCTGCTGAGTGGCGCCCGCCTGACGATTCGCCAGAGAGTCACCACGAGCTTGCCCGCCGAACCTGTCCGCTGTTGCGCGGTCACTATAAGGTGCGCCGCCGCGATGTTGCGGATTGTGCTGCCACCTGTTGCCCGCACCACCTACGCCACCTGCGCCACCTACGCCACCAACGCCTCCGACACCTCCGGCACCTCCCAACCCGCCGGCGCCACCGACACCGCCGGAACGATTGCTGACCCTGTTTGAATTGCGGTTGAAGTTGTTCTCGCGATTGATGTAGATGTCGTTGTTGCCGCCCCAGCTGGCGCCACAACACCACCCGCCACTCCACATCGCTCCCATCGCGACGCCAACGCCAAAGGAAATCGCAACGCCTGCCGCGTAGTATCCCGGCGGCGGATAGTAAATCGGGGGATAGGGGTAAACCGGAGGCCCGTAGACCACCACCGGATTGTAGGAAGGCACATAAACGACTTGTGGATTCGCTTGTTCAATCACGATTGTCTGTTGATTCTCGACGACCTTGGTCTCTACTTTCTGCTGCTCGGTCGTTTTCAGATTGCCGCTGTCTTTCGCTTTCTTGCGCATACGCTGCACTGCTTCCATCACGTCATTCTGCTGAGCCAGAAATGCATTTCCAAGATCGGTCGTCCATTGAATGTCGTCTGCGAGGCGCTTGACGAGATCAGGTAGCCCAGCGAGAGCCTGAATGCTCGGGTCCCAATCTTGCTTGGCCACGGCGTCGGCGAGAGCCTTGTCCTTCAGTGTCGAATTCTTCGCAAGCCATTGCTGCAGCTGGATAATTTCGAGCGGGTACGTCGATGCGGCGAGTGTCTGAGCGAGCATTGGATCCGGGAACAGGGCGATAGGCGCGACAAGAGAATCCAACTGGTCGGCGGAGATCTTCGCTGCTTGCGTAGCTGGTGTAGACGATTGCGCCGGCTGAGTAGACTGCGACTGCGCCAGGACGTCGCCGGGCATGAGCGTGATAGCAATGGCGACGATCGTCAGATGTTGGAGCCTGGAAGCAAGTGGTTTGGACTTTGGATTTGTTGCCAATTTAGCCTCCTGCTCCTCGTGGCTTCGCGTCCCGATTGCAGCGACCTTAGACCGTGACTGAGCACACTCTCAACTAGGAGAATCCCTAATTTTCATATCCGATTAAATCAACGTCGGGCTGTCGTTTCTATGTAAACGCGAACGGTGAAATGTACTGTTCGCCAATCAAGGCTGCTTTGATTGCAGGAACCAGGTGAGCTTTCATTCGAGACTTAACAACATACCCCAGAGCGCCTTCGCTTAAATAGGCATTCAGAAATTCTCTTTCGGCATGAATCGTCAAAATTACGATCTTTGGCAGGAAGGCGGATTCTCTGAGCTTCTGGATCGCCTCAAGCGCGCTCAGAGCAGGCATTGTGATGTCAGTCACGATTACATCGGGGCGCAGGCGCAGCGCCTCCGCCACCAGCGTCGCTCCGTCCGTTGCGGTTCCCACGATGTCAAAGTGAGGCTCAAGAAGAGCGGCCGCAGCTTCGAGCACCTGCCCATGATCATCGGCCAACACTATTCGCGCTCGAGTCAACGCCGCCCTCCGGCGCGGCCCGATCCTCCGCCAAGCATTCGTCGGGCCAAGCCTCAGAAGGCGACACTAGTGCCACATATTCCTTTGCACAACTGGGGAAATACCTAATACGGTCCGAACGCCGGAGGCCTTCAGATCGGAGCTCGGTAACGTGGCGCGTCAATGTGTACATCCGGCTCGATTGAAATGAGGCCATGCTTCAGAGCGAATAGAACCAGCGCCGCATTGGACTTGAGATTGAACGCGACCATGATGTGATGCTTGTGGAACTCCACCGTCTTTTCACTCAAGTTGAGCTGGCCTGCAATCTCCTTGATGGATCGGCCCTCGGCAAACAACTGCAAAATGTCTCTCTGCCGCGGAGTTAGATCCTTCGAGAACTGCCGCGCTCTCGCTCTGGTCTCCATCCAATCCGCAGATCGGAGTTTTGGAGTCATATACGATTGGCTGCGCAATACGCATTCGATTGCCTTCTGCAGTTCCAGCACGCCCGAGTGCTTAAGAACAAATGCGACCTGCCCCAATTCGAGCGCCGCCGCAGCTAGATTTGGGTCGTCCTGCATTGTAAGGAAGACAAATTTCACCTGAGGGGCACACTCCTTGATTCTTCGAGCCGCGTCCAGCCCATTCAGGAGAGGCATTCCGATGTCCGCGATGACTGCATCTGGCTCCAACCGCGTCGCCTCTCGAACCATGGCGCGACCATCCATCACGGTTCCAACGACATCGAAGCTTTTCTCTAAAGACGTGCGTAAAGACTCGGCGAAAATCGTGTGGTCATCGGCGATCAGCAAGCGAGCTCGTCGGTTTTCGGCCTTCCATCTTTCCATGAGGCAACACCAAGCCTTTCTGGACAGGTTGAAAGATCGTGTAGAGGTTGCGGCTGCAAGTATTCACAAACTACAGTCGAGTAAGCAGCGACGCGTATCTGATTTGGCTTAACCGCTCACTGTTCTCGGTTCCGGCGGCACCCAGGCATCGATTCTTGTGCCTTGCCCCGGCTTCGAATTGATTTCAAGCCGTCCACCAAGACGAAGTGCGCGTTCTTCCATGCTCCTGATGCCAAGGCCCGGACAGTCCTTCAACTTCTTTAAATCAAATCCAACGCCTTCGTCGGCCACCGAAACGTGAAGATCTTCACCCGATTTGCCGAGGTAGACACAAGCTTTGGTTGCGCCGCTGTGCTTCTTCAAATTGCGAAGTCCTTCCTGGGCTATCCGAAACAGTGCAAGCGCCGCGTCGGGGTGGATGGAGCGTGGGATCCCGTTCTGAGTGAAATCGACTTCGATCCCCTGCTGGGCAGTGAACTCTCGGCACAGAGCACTAAGCCCGGGAGCTAGTCCCAGCTTCTCGAGCGTCGAGGAATGGAGACGATGAGATAGCGTGTGCAGATCGGCGCCAAGCTCGCTTGCAGAGTCCATAAGACCATGCAACTTCTGCTTAGCCAGATCGGGAGCGTCGTCAACCAATTCGAAAGTGTTGTCCAGACCAAGTGCAAGCAGGGCAACTCGCTGGCTAAAGTCGTCATGAAGTTCAGACGCCAGCCGGCTGCGTTCCTTTTCCTGCGCGTTGATCAAGAGTCCGCTCAATTCCAACTCCGCGTGTCTCGCCCTTTCAAGCTGCCTCCGGCTGAACTGGAGATAGATGGCAAGAGCCAGGAGGCCAAAGATGACAGCGAGACCGCTGATCCAAATTCGTTTGGCACGTTCCCATAGAGATGCCCCTCGAAACCTCACCTCGCTGTCGTGAGGAAGGTCGCTTTCCTTAAGGCCCCAGCGTTGAAGGGCTCTCCAGTCGAAGATGTAAGCGTTACTGCCCTTTACCGTGGGAATGTCGTGGACCTTCTCACCATTCAGGAGCCTTTTCGCCATACGTGCCGCAGTTTCCCCTTCAGCCTTCCAGCTGATCACGCAGCCACCAACTGGCCCCTTCCCAATTCCACCGTCATCAAGGACGAAGACTGGAGCATTTGCGGCACTCGCGATCATCGGAACGGATTGACTTGCATTGATGAAGTGATTTCCCGCCGCATCTTCCATAAGTGAGGTGTGCAGGACAATCGTTTCATCGGGCAGCTGCCCCAGCCGCTTAAGCAATGACGGCATGTCCAGCTCAGTCAAGTAGGTGAAATCGAGGCTCGATTCGTATCTGCCGAGGCGTTCTTTGGCTCCCGCCTCGATGATCCGATCAAACGCGCCTTTGCCACCGACAACCACGACCCGTCTTGTCTTTGGTTGCAGTTTCAGCGCAGCAAGTAGCGTCTTCTCCGGTTCTGCGACAGACCGAACGCCGACGAAGTCATAGCCGGGCTTCAGCCGCTCTACCATTTCTTCAGTGACTCCGCTGTAGACGACTGGAATCGCGGAGAACGAGCTCTCATGTGCCTCGATCAAGAACTGAAGGGACGCAGGTCCAACCGTAACGATCACGTCAGGTCGACGGTCTGAGTACTTCCGAATGTACCAATCACGAAACTTTTGCTGAGTGACTTCATCCGGGAAAAGCGTCGCCTCGAGGCTCTCACTGTACAGCTCAATTTGGTATCGCGAGTCCTCCAGACCTTCTGCGACGGCACGATCGATCCTTGCAACGCCCGGTGAGGCGATTGAGTCAAAATCATTGAAGATCAGGACCCGACGAACCTGTTTCGGCGTTTGCGCCTGCACCGATCTCTCAGAGAAAGGCGCTATGAGAATGATGGCAGTTGCAACTACCGCGAGAAACGTTGCTAGAAGGCCGTCGCCGCACGAGCGCATAGGCCCGTAGAGCCGCAGGGCCAGGATGCGACGCTGCTCTGATTGAGCAAGCACGGAACCCCCCTCAGAGGCATGCCAAGGCAATCCGCTCACAATTTCAAGTAAAGGAGATGTCGCAACCGAAGGGCGCAACGTTCGGTGCAAGCGTTCTGTGGAAGGCCCTATCCCGATGGAAGTCTCGCTGAGATGTGAAGACTGGGATAGACGCGTTGAAGAGTTCGAGAAAGAGTTCCCTTTTTAGAAAGGTATTTGAATTGCGGGAGCCTCTTGAATTCTTACAGCCGTTCTCTGACGAGAGATAGGATACCAAGCTTAGCAAACAAGCGCACGTAATTTAATTACCCATGCTGATGGCAAAGTCTCGCGCCGCGATTCTCAGCCACGCGAGATATCGCGGATCAACAACGAAACATACTGCTTAGCTATCTCTTAGGGATTTCCCTAGTTGTTACTGGCGATGGATCGTCCTAAGAGTATGGGAAGCCTGCAATAGATACGCGCGGGCTGTTTGGAGGCTGATGCCTTATGACCTTGCATTTCAGGATCGAGTGGAGCAAATTCCGCATTCTGCTGTTTTCTCCGCTACTTTCGCTCTTCCTGATGAACGGCGTTCAGACACAAGCGCAAGATCCGAGACAAGTCGATATCCAGCAGATGAAAGACAAGCTCCAGAGCCTCGAACAGTCGATGCAAAACCTCCAGCAACTCCAACAGACTATCGAAGAACTGAAAGCTCAGATAAATGCTCTAGAGACCAAGAGTGCGTTGGACAATCAGGTTGCGTCATTGAAGGCGATCGCGCCTCCCGCGACCAACGTCAAGCCTGCCTCGGTGGCCGTGCCTTCGATAGCGGTGACCAGCACCACGACCAGCCCGAAACAAGAGCCCCAACAGCCGCAAGATGAAGCCAAACAAACCATGGAGCACGAGATCACGCCGGCTCCTCCGGGCACCTTCGATATGTATGGCTTTGCCATGCTTGATGCCGGCTATAACTTCGGGCAGATCGATCCGAATTGGTTCGACGTCATGCGGCCGACCAAGCTGCCAGCGTTTGAAAACGAATTCGGACCGAGTGGGAATGTCTTCTTCAGCGTTCGGCAGACGCGATGGGGAGTCAAGACAACGGTCCCCACCGGGCTCGGAAACCTGAAGACGATCTTTGAGTTTGAATTGTTCGGCACAGGGGTCGACCAGGGCCAGACTACATTCCGCCTTCGCCACGCGTGGGGCGAGTTGGGCCAGGTCGGCGCAGGACAAACCTGGAGCCCCTTCATGGACCCCGATGTCTTTCCGAATTCAATTGAGTACTGGGGCCCCAACGGTATGGTTTTCTTCCGTAACATCCAGGCGCGCTGGACGCCCTGGCAAAAGGGTGACAGCAATTTCATGATCGCTGCCGAAAGACCCGGAGCCAGTTCTGATGGCGGCGTGTATGCAGGCCGCATTGAGCTCGCAGGTGTGACCCCGCAGTTCACTTTGCCTGACATTTCGTCGCACGTCCGCTGGGCGGGTTCGAAAGGACACGTCCAGGTCGCAGGCATCTTCAGAAAGATCGGTTGGGTTGATCTGAATGCAACTCCGGCACTGAACATCCACGGCACGGTATACGGCTGGGGCATCAACGCGAGCGCAAATCTCAAGCTCAAGGCGGATACAGGGCGATTCTCTGTCGTGTACGGGCATGGCATCCAGAATTACATGAACGATGCGCCGATCGACGTCGGCATCAAGAACAACTTCGGCAATCCCAGCAATCCCGTCACGGGAGAGGCACTACCCGTCCTTGGAATCGTCGCGTTTGACGATCACACATGGAACGAAAAGTTCAGCACAACATTCGGCTATTCCTACGAGAACATCTGGAACTCAGCTCAGCAATTGGGGTCTGATTTCCATCAGGGCCACTACGCGCTGGCTAATCTTCTCTATTACCCCGTCAAGAACGTCATGCTGGGTCCCGAGTTTCAATTCGGCAGGCGCGTGAACTTCGCCGACGGATGGAACTACAACGACTACAAGATTCAGTTCTCGTTCAAATACAACTACGGGAAAACGGTTGCTTACGCTACGAAGTGAGCGCCGGTAAATCCACCACGCCCCACACAGCTGTGACGGCCTTGAGTGCCCGCGACGAAAAGGAGTCAAGAATGATCACGAAGAAGATTTCAATCGCATTGCTCTTCACCGCGACGTGCATCGGGAGCGTCCTCCCCCATTCGGCCATCGCACAGCAGAGCAAGAACGTAAGCCCAGTCGCCCCCAGGCGCGAGTTAGTGGAGGCCGTTGTCAAAGAGGCTTACGAGAAATTCAAGGGCGACACAAATGGAAAAAACGCGGACTACATTCCGTATCTCGCGAAAGTGGATTCGAAGTTGTTCGGCATCGCGATTGTCACGACCGACAACCAAGTCCTCACCATGGGTGACGTCGACTATTCCTTCTCAATCCAGTCGATCTCGAAAGTTTTCACTCTCGCCCTGGCGATGAACGAATTAGGAGCTGACAAAGTCTTCGAGAAGATTGGTTCTGAGCCCACCGGGCGCGCCTTCAACTCGCCGATTGCCGTGGTCGATATGCCGACCCACACGGGCAACGCCTTCGTGAATGCTGGCGCAATCGCCACAACCAGCCTCATCTCGGGCTCAACCGCAGATGAAAAGTGGAACAAGATTCTTGATTTCTATAGCAAAGCAGCGGGCGACAAGCTGAAGCTCATCGACGAAGTGTACAAGTCAGAAGCTGCAACAAACACCGGCAACAAGGCTCTCTCCTATCTCCTGGCAAAGTATGACCGCATCTACGCCGATCCATTCGAGTCGGTAGATGTCTATACCAAGCAGTGCTCGGTTGGCGTGAACGCCACTCAGCTTGCTCGCATGGGCGCCACGCTGGCGAACAACGGAGTCAACCCCGCCACCGGTGAGCAGGTCATTAAGCCGGAGGACGTCCCTCACATTCTCAGCACCATGGCTATGGCAGGACTCTATGACGGTTCGGGCGGTTGGGCCTGGAAGGTGGGCTTGCCGGCGAAGAGCGGTGTCGGTGGTGGCATCGTAGCCATCGCGCCAGGCAAAGGCGCCATTGCAGTCTTTGCACCGCCCCTGGATGAAGCAGGAAACAGTGTGAAAGCTCAAGAAGTCATCGACTATGTGTCGCAGAGACTCAACTACAACCTCTTTTCGCCTAGCTCGGTCAGCTTGAAATAGACCTCAGCACGAGTCGAAATGCACGTGGGCCGGATCAAGCTCCCCGGAGGATGCACCGAGTGACGCTGGCTATGGCTAAATATAGGCTCCCCTTCACCCTTCTGGCGATTGTGTGGTGCTCAAGGCTTGCTCACGGCCAGGCGTCGTCAGGTCCCTTGAGTAGCGACGACAGCACCGCGCCGACGACGGCTGAAGTGCTGAAGAGAGTGGATCAACTCGTTCAGCAGAATCAACTGCTCGAAAAGCAGAATCGCGCGCTGATGGAACAGATCACGACGATGCGCCACGCTTTGACTACCAATCAGTCCGATGCGGAGACAGAGGCCAATGCGATAGCTCAAGCGCTCCGGCAAGCGGTTGCGAAGGAGATTGAGCCAACTGTTGCTGTCGTGACTCCGCCTCAATTGGCGTATGCTTCTTTTTCAAAACCTCGGAACACGTCTGACGCGTTGAATGGATCTCTCGGAACAATCGGAAGGCCTATTGCCTCGGATGGAATGCCGTTGCCTGCCGCCAGCATGGCGCAAGGCGACGACGGATCAACGAACTGGGGCACTTACAAGACTAATCAGGGATTCAAAGTGGTCAATACCGAACACGGAGATCTGAATATCAGCCTTTATTCATATGCACGCTACCTGAATCAAAAGGCTCTGGACCCGACGTACACAAGCTATTTCGGCGTCACAACCAACCTTCAGCAGCGGGAGGATTTCCAGCTTAATAAGGTTCAGATAAAGTTTCTTGGCTGGATAATGGACCCGAAGTTTCGGTACTTCTTATACGCCTGGACTTCAAATGCTTCCCAAGGCCTGCCGGCGCAGGTGGTGCTGGCTGGGAACCTGAATTACACCTTCAACAAGTACCTCGCCATAGGATCCGGGATCTTTTCATTGCCCGGAGCGAGGTCGGTTGAAGGCAATTTTCCGTTCTGGCTAAACGTAGATTCGCGCCTGATTGCCGACGAGTACATGCGACCCTCCTATTCCTCGGGTGTTAAGGCGTCGGGGACGCTTGCCAAAGGTCTGGTTTACCAAAGCATGATAGCCAACAACCTGAGCACACTGGGTGTAAGTGCCGCTCAGCTTCCTAATTACTTCAGGACCAACGCAACCGCACTCGTCTGGATGCCTACTACGGGCGAATTCGGCGCAGGCTTTGGCGACTTCGAAGGGCATGAGCATGTGGCAACGCGATTGGCCGGCCACTTTACCTATAGCCAGGAGAACAAGCAGAGCCAGCCGGGCACCGATGCTCCCGATAACACTCAGTTACGGCTCTCCGATGGAACGATCATCTTCACACCCAACATCTTCGGGCCTGGAATTGTCATCACCGACGCGACCTACAAGATGACGTCTTACGACGGAGGAATCAAGTATCACGGCATGGCGCTCGAAGGCGAATTCTACCTGCACTGGCTGAGCAACTTTAAAGGTCCCGGAACATCGGTCCTGAATTCGAACTTCGACCGGGGATACCAACTCCAGGCCTCGGCGATGGTGTTGCCCAAGACTCTCCAGGGTTATGTTGGAGGCTCGGAAATAATTGGCAATTTCGGACGTCCGTGGGACTTCCGAGCAGGCGTGAACTATTTCCCGTACAAGAACAGAGTCGTCCGCTGGAATACCGAGTTTCTCTATCTGTACCGCTCCCCTGTCGGCTACACCTCAGTTCCATTCCCATATGGCGGAACAGGACCGGTGTTCTATACGACCCTCGAGATGGCTTTCTAAAGGACCAAAGATCGAAACGAGGTTGCCGGGCCTGATGAAGTCCTCCGGAAAGGGAAACACGCCGATGACAAAACGTCCCTTGCCTCGGGGTCCGATCCAAACTACTTTGAGCCTGGTCATTTCTCTACTGCTTTCTTGTGCGCTTCTTTCCGCGCAGTCAGGCCCTTTGCCTCAATACGAATTCAACGACAGCCATTTTCATCTGACCAACTACATACAGGAAGGCACAGACATCCACGACTTCTTGAAGATCATGGGGACGAAGGCTGGTCGAGTCGCCTTGTTTGGAATTCCACTGCAACAACAGTGGTCATTTGAGAACTCCGGCGACTACGCGCCCACATACTATTTACAGACAGATGCGCCTCTCTATTACTACTCATTTACCGATGCTTACATTGCCATGGCCTATCGGTCGCTTTCCAGGCAAGATCAGGCGCGTTTCGATCCGATGATCACCGGCTTCAACCCTACTGACATGTATGCGGCTGACCATATCCGCCGCGTGTTGCAGACGTTCCCTGGCGTCTTCTCGGGCATTGGCGAATTTTCGATTCACAAAGAGTTTGTGTCTGCGAAAGTTGCTGGAGAAACCGCGTCACTTACCAACCCGGCGCTGGATAGAATCCTGGATTTTGCCGCAGAAGTTGGTCTCGTGGTCCTAATTCACAACGACATGGACGTTCCCTTCGCAAAGGAGGGTTCGCGGCCTGCATACCTCGACCAGATGAAGGCGCTTCTCAAGCGGCACCCGAAAACGACGATCATCTGGGCCCATACAGGAATGGGGCGAATGGTTCGCCCCATCAAGAATCATGCCGCAACGCTCGCAGAGATCCTGGGAGATCCCGCATTCAGCAATGTCTACTTTGATATCTCCTGGGACGAAGTGGCGAAGTATATCGTTGCCACGCCCGAATCCACCCAGATCGCCGCCGATCTGATCAATCGCTATCCCGATCGCTTTCTCTTCGGCACCGACGAGGTTGCTCCGAAGGATCAACAAAGCTATCTCAGGGTCTACAACGAATATGCTCCACTCTGGAGGCTGCTGAGCAAAGACGCGAGCGAGAAGGTGAGAAAGGGCAACTACGAACGACTCTTCGACGCGGCGCGTCCACGAGTCCGCGCATGGGAGTCCGCCCACGCCAAATAGGGCATAACTTGGGGAAGACTTCCCATCTAAACGGAAGCGGTGCCCTTCACCAATCCCGTTCAATTTGAGGCCGTAAGCGCCGCAGAAATTTCTCGCCGTTTTCCATGGTGATAGCAGATCTCAACGTAAGCGTTTCCTGATCCAACGTGAGAACTTTCCTGTTAAGTATCGAAATCTTGAGTCCAGATGCGCATAAATCCAGGCTGGTCCGCTGGCAAAATCTTGTTGAGCGAGCGCGGCGAACTGGACGCCACACCGTGGCTCGCCGAACAGGTTGCATGAACTGCTCTTCGGCGCGCTTGCGCAGATCGCTGATAATGCGGGCTACAAGATCTTCCAAACGGTGCCGGCGGCCGAAAACTTCCGTGCCAGTAAGAGAGCGGCTCGAGAGGTGGGATTTCAGCGACTGAAAGGTTCTCTACGATTGCCGATTTATTTTGGCGGGGATTTTTAGGGCGGCAAATCACGAAGTGATTAGCGCTGTCGCTGCGCGATCCCTTAACAGGGAATTCCAATTCCCTGTTCTTGCGAGAAAATTCCCTGCTTAGATTGAACCGAAGATGATCCACTGCTGGCGATAAGTACCACGGATTGTGCGGTATGCCATGCGGCGCGATGCGTAAACGAGAGCTAGAACCTCACGATTTCCCTGTAAAATTCCCTGTTAGCAGGGAAAATTCTGCCAGAGAGCGGTTCGCTGGAGACTGCCTGCACCACCAAAGAGTCTCAAGATCCGCACGATTTGGGACTTTCCCCTACACATTATTGGGATTCCCCGCAAAATTGAAGGCTTTCGTCCTTGAAGGACACGGGGAGAGGATTCTCCGCTAACAGCAGTCCGGCAGAGATCGGCGCCGTTCTCTGATCGGGAAGTGCCGTGTGTCCCTTCACAATGGGAAATCTACGGCGATGCTCGGCTTCACGCCGATTTCGGACGCAATCGTCTCGCCAGTCAGGGGCTTAGTTCCTGAGAGCTGGCCGCAAAGGCGGCAGAAAGACGATGACATCATCGACGGCTTAATATCGCAACGAAAGGCAGCTCAGCCCGCCGTCCATCTTGCGGAACTCCGACATGTCCAGTGACAACGGCGCGTATCCTAGCTGCTTCAATTCCGCAGTAATGCGCGGAAAGCCGGCCGGAATCAGCACGCGGTCATTCACCTCCACGCAGTTGGCGGCGTAGCTTTCCTCCTCACTCACGCGCGCAAGCCTGTAGCCGGCAAACTCCGGCCGCACCGCCATCTCCTCCATCACAACTAGCGTGTTGTCGCTGAGGTAGGCGATGCCGCTCTTGAGATGCAGAATCGTCGTCATCGCGCGCACATCCACGGTGGATGAACTGTAGCCCAGAGCCTTTAAGTGCGCGGCCAGTTGGCGTGCGCCCTCTTCGTTGGTCCGGTGCGAAAGGCCCAGAAAGAAGTGCTCGCCCGCCTCACAGATATCACCGCCGTCCACCGTACCCGGCGCCTCAATCGCGGGCATGACACCGAATACCTTCTCCAGCGCCGGACGAATCGCTTCCACTTCGCCGGCACGGCTCTCGGCACCGGGACGCATCAGGATCGCGCCGCGCGCGGTCACGATCGCTGCGTCCTCGACAAAGGTCGAATCGGGATGGTGCAGGTCCGGCTCCAGCGTGGTCAGTTCCACGCCACAGGCGCGCAGCGCCTCGCAGTAGGCCGCGTGCTGCTTCAGCACCAGAGCAAAGTCGGGCCGCCCCAAGCTCACTGTAGTGAGTCCAAGGTCGAAGTTCATTCCCGGCGTGCGCACAATTGCTTGTTTGAACAATGCTTTCTCCCTTTCTCACTGCAACGGCGCGCTATACCGCCGTCTCCCGCGCCTTCCGCCATTGCATGAATCCGTAGATGGGCAACGCCGCGGCGAGCAGCAACGCTGTACGCACCGCGCTCGCCGGATCGTCGTGAATCGATGCCACCAGAAATACCAGCGAGCCGGTCAGCGCCAGCAGTGTCGTTACCGGATAGCCCCATGCACGAAACGGCCGTTGCAACGCTGGCTCGCGCAGGCGCAGAGTTATCACCGCTGCATAGTTCACCGCATACGTGGCTGTCACCAGTACGGCCGCCACCGCCAGAATCTCGTCAAAGTGGCTGCTGACAATCAGAAGCGCGGAGGCACCCGCGGTAAACACCATCGCGCCCACTGGCGTTCCGCCCTGCCGCACCCGCGCCGCGCGTTCGCTGAACAGCCCGTCGCGGCCAATGGCCAACAGAATCCTGGGCGCACCCAGCAGCACCGCATTTACCAAGCTCAGCAGCGTAAGCAGCGCCAGCAAAGTCACAAAGCTACTGCCCCACGCCGGAAACACCAACCGCGCTGCATCGGCCGCCGGGAGCGTGCTCGCGGCGAGCTCTGGAATCGAGAACACCCGCAAGAATGCCAGATTCATCACCAGATAAAGCAGAAGGACCAGCAGCAGGCCGCCAATCATGGCGCGGGGCAGGTGACGGGCCGCGTCGGTGTCCTCTTCGGCAAAGTAAATGGCCTCGTACCAGCCGTCGTAGGTCACAACAATCGCGCGAAAAGCGACCACCAGCGCAGCGGCAGTCAGCACATGCGGGTGCGCTGTCGCGGTTCCTGTCGAAGCACCAGCGTGCGCAAAACAGGCCACCGCCAGCACCAGAAACGTTACCGCGGTCAGCGAGCTGGCCACCTGCTGCACTCGACTGCTCAGGGGCAGCCCGGCCAGGTGCAAGGCAAGAAACACTGCCAGAATCGACAGCGCTACCACTCGCGGCCATGCCGCCAGAGACGGCATCAGCGCGCCGGCATAACTTGACGCAGTGACGGCACCGTATGCAATCACCGCGCAGTTGTCGAGCCAGTCAGCCCAACCCTGCACAAAACCGAACATGGGGCCAAAAGCGCGCCGGGCGTAGATATAGAAGCCGCCGGCTTGCGGCAAAGCTGTGGCCACCTCGGCCAGGTTCACCGCGCCCAGCAGGGCATACAACGCGCCGGCCACCCACACCGCCAGAATCAGCCATGCCGTGCCCACCTGTCCGGCGATCACTCCCGGCAGCCGCAGGATTCCGACGCCCACCATGCCACCAAAGATGACGGCCACCCCGAATCCCTGACCGAGAATGCGGCGCAGTGGCCGCCCGGCCACGGGCAAAGGTTGCAGGGACTCCTGGCTTGTCATGGGTTGATCTGGTTCGTGCGTTGGCTGAAGATACCACGCTCTGGCGCAGATTGCAGATAGTCAGAGCAATCTTCTCCGCTGGATACCTCACGTAGCTTGCAAGCACGGATCGACAGGTTCGCTTTCGAGCGCGAGGACGCCGAAGACTCTGGTCGTTTTTTCCAGGTGCAGTCATCGCCCGCCAAAGTGGCTTTCAGCGGAACGCCAGCCAACGAATTATTTGGGACTTTTCCTCGGCTTGAAGTAACTCCAGGCGACCACTGTGAGCGGTATTGTCAACGCCAGCCATGAAAGCTGGTCCCAAACGCCGTCGCCAAAGAGAGCCGAGAGCAAACCACACAGCGTGATGACCGCGATGACGCATGCAGGTCCGTAGACCTTTCGAAATGGAAACGATCGACTCATAGCGCAAGGGTTCCAGTCGCTGCTCTCTCTCGCGCAGATAGCTCCTCCAGATTTACAAGACGATCAAGTTCACTCTCAACTGGTGCTTTACGGCGAGAAAGCCAGAGATATACGCCGCTGATCAAAACGACGATCAGCGCGACGTCGAAGATCGCCCAAATGATCTTCAATGGCATTCCCCCATAGTCTCCGAAGTGGAGAGGCCGTGAGATTTCAAGTGTCCGGAGGTACCATGGCAGCCCTTTCGCGATGGTCAACTGGCCGCTCTCGACATCGACCAGAGCCGGTGTGAAGAGCTGGGACGTGACCGGAGTCGCGCCTTTCGTCCAAATCACGTAATGCCTGGGGCTGCCGTCAACGGGTGTCGGAAAGCTCACGCTCGTGATCTCCATGCCCGGTAATGCGCGTCGCACCAAGATGATCGCGGCGTCTACAGAGCTGAAATGCGACGGCATCGGTTTTCCCTCATAGGGAGCCAACAGACGCGGTAACTCCTGTCCGCGCCACAAGCCGAATAACGGCGTGGAGACCGTATTCATCGCTCCCGTGATGCCGACAACGGCCGCCCAGGTGAACGTCACGATGCAGCCATTTGATGGTCGATTGGCAGCTTTAGCTCACCGATGGTGACCGCTTTCCATTGCTGCGCCGCGCAACGCGAGCCCCTGAGCTACAGACGTAAATTCATTACCGCCCCGGATGCGATCCTGACCAAAGCGGTCAATGAAGATACGTTTTACAGCGGGCACGAATGAGGTGCCACCGGTGAGGAAAACCCGATCTACTTCGCGCGCCTCAAGCCCGGCACTCCTGAGCAAGGCATCCACGCTATGCTCAATCGCGGCGAGGTCTTCAGCAATCCAGCTCTCGAACTGAGCCCGCGTAACCGGAATTCGGAACTCGACAGTTGAGGCACCAGGTGCGCCATCGCGGAAGACAAACTCCGCGGATTCTTTCTGCGACAGCTCATATTTAACCTTCTGCACCGCTTGGTGCAGGAGGTATCCAAGGTCGCCTTCAATTACCGCGATAAGCGCCTCGATCTTCTCCGGCTCAAGCGCACGCAAGCGCGCGCTCCTGAGAATCTCGCGAACGTTGTTAGTGCGCAGAAACGAAAGATGGTGCCAATGCTCCAGGTGCGCATAAATCCAGGCCGGAACCGCTGGCAAAATCTTGTTGAGCGAGCGCGCCTCTGAGTTCGACCCCAGTGCTGGTGATACGAGCTTGCGAACGATCTGCGCGTCGAAAGCGTCGCCGGCCAACCCTACGCCTGTGTTGCCCAGCAGGTCCTCCGACCGCCGACCGCGACGACGTACTCCCGGGCCGACTCGCAGCAACGAAAAATCGCTAGTGCCGCCGCCGAAATCGCCGATCAGGATCAACTCATCGCGGTCCAGCGTAGCCTCATAAGCAAAGGCCGCGCCCACCGGCTCCAACTCGAATTCAACCTCTTCGAACCCGGCTGCCATAAAAGCCTCGCGCAGCCGCGAGACAGCTAAATCGTCCTCTTCTTCGGATTCGGCGCCCACAAAGCGAACCGGACGCCCCACCGTCGCGCGGCGAACAGGTTGCATGAATTGCTCTTCGGCGCGTTTGCGCAGATCGCCGACAATGCGCGCGACTAGCTCTTCCAACCGGTGCCGGCGACCGAAAACCTCAGTGCCAGTAAGAGAGCTGCTCGAGAGGTGGGATTTCAGCGACTGAATCAGTCGCCCCTTCTCGTCGGCATCGAGGTAGCGCTCAATAGCTTCCATCCCAGACCACCCATGGACGCGACGCTGCCCGCTGGCGGTCTTTGACTGTTCAAAATAGAGCATCGACCGGCAGGCGGCTATCTCTTCCCCACGAAAAGAGAAGAGCGCCAGTTGCAGGTCTTTCCCAGACTGCAGCATCGCCACAGCACTATTTGTTGTTCCGAAATCTATACCGAAATAGACTTCTCCCTGCCCGGTTGAGCCCATCTGCTTATTATCCGCAATGTACTTCGGTGAGAATTTCCGGTGCCCGCGCGGTGATGGACTGCTGAGGCAAAGCACGTCCCATGCTGGTCGCCAGTCCAGCCTTGGGTTTTCTTGAAGGGTCCCTCTAAGATTACCGATTTATTTCGACGGGGATTTTTAGGGCGGCAAATCACAAAGAGATTGGCGCTGTCGCTGCGCGAACCCTTAACAGGGAATTTTAATTCCCTGTTCTCGCGAGAAAATTCCCTGCTTAGATTGAACCCAAGATGATCCGTTGCTGGCAATAAGTACCGCGAATTGTGCCCCATGCTCGGCAATGACGCTCACAACGGTGGATCCGGAACCTCGAGCAGACGCATTTACTATCGGCGGCTCAAGCGAAATCGCGAAATCCGGCGCTGGGTTAATCGTGTAAGCCGCAGAGACCATGCTACTCGGACGGTCACCGGGAGCCACGGCGAGCGAGTTGATCGTTTGGCTCGCATTCACTGGGATCGCCATTCCGACCAAATACGAAGGAGAACTTCCGGGCACCGGCGTACTTCCATCAGTTGAGACATAGACGAGAGCGGTCGCGTTCGAGTCGTTTAGGATGACTCGCTGTGCCCCTGTGTAGGCTCCTTGCGGGCGGGGCGGGTCAAAGGTAGGGGCGGGTGTTGTTCCTAGAGCGGTGAACGTCTCGGCCATGGTTCCGCTGCTGTTTTGGTATCCAGTGCCATAAGAAAACCTGGCTTCGATTGTGTCAGTACCCACTGGAAGGGGCGGTCCGCCAGTGCCAGTTGGTCCAAGTCGCGTGGCCAGAGCTGTCGAGAGCCGTTCCTTGGTAGGCGAGATTACCGAACAAGAAGGAGACGGAGGCCTTCGCCGGTTTGCCGGTGTTATCCAGTACCGTAGCCGTGAAGACAACGAGCCTTCCGCATGGAGCGTTGTTTTCGTTTGACGTCACCGTCGTTACGGTCGCGATATCGACGACCGTTTGGTGATCGTGGCGGAAGCTGGCGCGTTATCTGCATCACCCAGATAGAACGCATTCACTGGAGTTTGTCGCGCTTGCAGAGAGAAGTTGTGAAGGTGCCTACTCCATACCCATTCAGTGGGACCGTAAGCCACGGGCCGAAGCCAACTCCTAGGCCTTCATCATCACCTTCGATCGCCGCTGGAAGCCAGAGGCACGACTATGCCAGGATCAGGTGCGCAAGGAGCTTTGAATTTCGCCGTCTCGTGCCGGATGCGTGGGTCCCCTCATTAGGCCTTCGATAATTCTCTTGATCCCTGTTTCGAGGCTGACTCTGGGAGTCCATCCTAGTGCCTGCGCCGCCCTGCGGTTGTCGAGTACATTCACGGGAACATCGAAGTTGCGGGCGGGACGATAATTCACGGTAACGGGATGCGAGTGTTGTTGCTGGATGAGCTTCACAAGGTCGTTGAGAGAGGTGGCGCGGCCAGTTCCAATATTAAATAAGATCTCGGGCCCCGCGTACGATATGCAAAGTATCAAAGCGTCAACCACGTCCTCGACGTAAACATAATCGCGGATTGTGGTGCCGTCGCCCCAGATTTCAATTGGCCGGCTCTCGACGGCATTTCGCGTGAAGTGGACGACTGCGCCTAGAGAGCTGCCGCGTGGCTGGGTCGGTCCATAGATGTTGGAAGGGCGCACGACCAGTGAATCGAGCTGGCCCAAAGACCGCAACAGTGAAAGATACTTTTCAATGGCAAGCTTATGAATGCCATACGAGCAGATCGGTTCAGTGGGGTGGCTTTCGGCAATGGGAATCTGCCTGGAGATGCCGTACACAGTGCCGCCCGAGGAAACGAAAATGTGCCGCCGCACGCGATTTGCGACTGAGGCTCTAAGCATGCGGAGCGTGGCGACGGCATTCGACTCCAGATCGAAGACCATGTCCTGGTTCGACGAGGAGGGCAGAGTCGTGGAAGCGAGATGAAAGACAAACGCAGCGTCGACGAGCGCATGCAGTGCGGTCGGGCTGTCGAGAGGGGCTGCGATCCACTCAACCTGCGACAGCGCACCCACCGTGCCTCCGATGGGCATCCCGCTTCGCGAAACGGATGTCACTCGGAAACCGGATTTCACCAGCCTGCTGCAGAGACACTGGCCGAGAAAGCCGCTGCCCCCCAGAACGATACACCGTGATTCGCTACCCACC
Organism: uncultured Acidobacteriaceae bacterium; assembly: GCA_963832465.1. Classification (GTDB taxonomy): domain Bacteria; phylum Acidobacteriota; class Terriglobia; order Terriglobales; family Acidobacteriaceae; genus Telmatobacter. The sequence continues at coordinate 88,898 of CAWHUJ010000010.1, read as the reverse complement.
GTTGGATGTCCCTATTGCAATTCCCAGCCCACGATAAAGACCGGCTTCAATAGAACCGATCTCCGTCGTCCAGCTTGTATTTTCGGCCATCTTCAATCCCGCGATCGTTTTCCGCCGGCGCAAGGCTTCGTTCTCCAGAAGTGCATTCAGGGCTTCGGCGAGCGCTTGGGGCACAGGCTTGGCGAACTGAACCGCGCCTTCCGTCAGAAGCCATTCTACATTCGGGCCGGAATTGGACACGACTGGACAGCCGGAGGCCATCAATTCCAGCGGAAGCAGCGAGAGATTGGTATGAGAGAGTACGAGGGCGAGATCGCAGCTCCTGTAAAGCGAACTGAGTTGATCCAGGTGCAGCACGCCTGGAAAAACGGCGGGAAAAGGGACACGGTGAGAACTGGGAGAGAAACCAACAAGCACAAATTCCACTTCCGGATGCTTCTCAGCAACCAGCGATAAGGCCAGCATTCCGAGTTCGAACCCCCGGCGCTCTGTTTCCGGTCTGGCGTAGAAGAGAATCCGTCGCTTCTGACCCGTCAGGAACCGAGGCCCTTGCGACGTATAGTGATTACGATCATAGGAAAATCCGAAGGACGAGCATTCCATTCCGAATTCACGAGCCAGTGTTTCGGCAATCCACTTACCGGCTGTGATTCCGAAGTAGCCCAGTTCATAAGTGTGCCGCGCAAATTCGTAAAGGCTGCCCGGAGGGAAGAACATATATTCCAGGTCCTGGATCAGATAGAACTTACGAGCTGTATTCCCGATGGATCGGACGGGATACGCCGTCTCCCAGTGCGTGGCAATCAACGCATCAGAATCGGCGATGGGTCCGCGCAACGACTCGATTGGCGTTCGGATCGGAAAATAGTTTTTCCGGACTTGGTCAGAAGTCGCCGCATCTACCGGCCCATTGACATAAATGTGCTGCTGGTGGCCCCATTCCTCGAATTGCAGGATGGTCCGGAAGATATTGAAGTGACCCCCGGATCCTCTTGCGGGGCCTGGAATGACCCAGTTGATCTTCAATGGGCCGCTTTTGGGACAGGGTAACTGTGCAGGGCTGTCTGGTTGCAGGATCCAGGAGTAGCGTTCCGTCACATTCTGAGGACCACTCAACAATCGTGAGTTCCAATCCACCAGTGACCGGCCCAGCTTCCGTGCAGTCTGGCTATTCCGAAATACTCTTCGCACGATCTCCATAGCGTCCTAAACCCTGTGCCACAAGCGCCGGTAGTGGATGAAGATACCACTGCCTGCTCCCAGACCCAGTATGAGACAAACCAGAAAATAGCCAGTAACGATACCAGGAGGCCCGTAGGTTTTGCCCAGTAGATACGTTGAGAGCGATACCGACACTGCGGTTCCTACCGAAAGCCCGAGATATTTCTCCTGCTTATGAGCGCGAAGATAAACTGCTTCGGATGACCAGACATGATTTAGCAGCGCCGCAGCCAGAAGCATTCCGAATGAGTATGGCTGGAGCATGCGCAGAGCGAAACGGTTATGCATGAGTTGCAATATCAGTATTGTAAGCCACACTGAACAAGCACCGGCCGCAAACAGGCTCGTTGACTGGAGCAGCGAACGAAAGAAAATCCGGTCCAGCTGTACGAAGTCGCGCCGCGCGATTAGAGTGCCGAATGGTGCCGCTTTGGTAGCAACCCAGGAAAGGCAAACTGACGACAACACCGTCACCACACTTAAAGACATTCCCATCTGTCCCGCGGCTGTCGGTCCCCGGAGGGCGAAAAGCACCGGAGCGAAGAGCTGAAAGATGAAATAACCGGAGATCCAACTAATGGCAATCCTCCACTGAAAGGGCCAAACCTCTTCTCGCCAGTGAATGCGTTGGGCACCGGGATCATATCTCAACAAACCTGCGAGGAGGAGGCGGCGCCGGTAGAGCCACAATATGGCCATGACGGCCTGGCCGCCGATCATGGCCGCGGGCGCAAAAAGCCCATGCCGGGTGGCCAAAGCGAGCCACCCCAACAGGCTTCCTGCAAGGGCTTGACGGAGGCGAAGGTGGGCGACCTTCGCGACAAACCCGCAGCCCTCCAGGAATGACAGCACAGGATCAAGTTGGAAGGTCATGCAGGCCGCAACGACGACCAGGACCCAAGGCAGCCGGTAGTGAACTGCGGCGTCTGCGCGCTGGTGTGCGGCGAAGAAGTGGAGGCCGCCGGGAACCAGGCAGACGCTCATCAGTACGGCTGCCACTGAATACCAGCGCACGGACTTCTGCAGCACCGATGCCAGCCTTGCGTGGGCCACGGCGTCGCCGGAAATGGTTCCGTCGTCGGCAATGGAGAGCAAAGGCATTTCATGGCCGGCCATCTGCAAGATGACAAATGAGAATCCGAGTTCGAAGACGATTTGCAGAGCGACCAAGCTTCCGAAAGTGTAGTAATAACCCTGCTCTGTAGGGGAAAGCGCTTTTGCGATGAGGATGACTGTGATGACACCGGCGCAACTGGACCAAATGCGGGCCAAAACAGTAAAGGCGATCGCGCGATCCATCCCGAGAAAATGTCTCAGAAAGCTCCAGACCTTGCGAACGAGGCGGGGCATGTTTGAGTCGTTCTTATTCGACGCTGTGAGTCTCGGGCGGAATTCTTGTGACGGCATTCAGTGAGATGGGAACGTGGAATTTACGGAGCGGCGCTGCGGTAGAAAGAGCTGATTGTCGCAGTACGCTGAGGCGGGACAAATACGCAGTCTGAAGTAATGCGGCCCGGTTCCCACCCTCAGCGCACTGAGGCACAATTCCAGATTCATCTGTTGCATCAATAGAAATTATACCTGTGGCGTGAGGCGCGGCGGCAGGCATCCTCCGATGATGCACCATCCTGTGGACAGAGCCAGCAGGGAAAGAGGATAGGATTAAGCACATACCGCAACTGGAGTGCAACAAGCGATGATAAAGCGCGTGAAATCCCATCTCATCAGTGCGTCGCGAAGACTATTGCGTACTCGCCTAAAATCCTACAAGCAGTATAGAGCGCGCATCGGCAACGGCGTCGGCCTGGAGATCGGCGGACCTACTCCGTTGTTTATGCAGCCCCTCTTCCCGGTATACAAGGATGCTGTTCGGGTCGACAACTGCAACTTCGCCTTTCACACGGTATGGGAAGGCTCGCTGAAGGAAGGCGACAACTTCCACTTCGACAAGAGACACGAACCGGGGCGACAATACATTGCGGAAGCGTCCGACTTGTCAGCAATGGCCTCAGAGACGTACGACTTTGTGCTTGCTTCGCATGTGCTGGAACATGTCGCCAATACCATTCTGGCTTTATATGAGTGGAAACGAGTATTGAGACAGCACGGAACCATGGTGCTTGTTGTACCGCATCGCGATGGAACATTCGATCACCGCCGCCCAGTAACACCGCTCACTCACTTTATCCAGGATTACCAACAGCACGTAACGGAGGGCGATCTGACCCACCTGGAGGAGATCCTCCAATTGCACGACCTATCGCTCGACCCCGGAGCGGGTGACCTGGCTTCGTTTCAAGAGAGATCGAAGCATAACCCGACAAACCGGTGTCTGCACCACCATGTTTATGACACCCGAACTGCGATCGCGATTGTCGACTATATTGGCTTGCAGATTCTCTCGGTTGAACCGTTTCTCCCGGACAGCATTCTGATCGTCGCGGAGAAACCAACCGACGGCGAGTCGCCCTACAACGAGGCATTCAGAGATGGGCATCCGGCCGCATGGCGAAGCCCTTTCCCTTCCGACAATGCCGCCATGGGGTGAGGCCCTGGGATCTGTAAAATCCCTCTGCTGATTCGCGGGCTTAGATTAGGGGCTCATCTTGCATCAAATTCACTCAGGCGAATGACATAATTCGAGCGGCGGAGGACTTCTACTGGGGCTGGATGGTAATGACGCTACGGCGTTCGGCAGAAGAGCGTAAAACAGGATGACTGGGAAATCAACAGAAGATCACTTGTTTGAGTACACCTTGGCTCGGTTATGCGCCGAGAGGACTTCATCGGACATCGCCTGCAAGATTTGCGGACAGCCCACGCAGCTTTTCGATGTTGTCGATTTCAGGAAGTGTTGTAGCCATACCCTTTACCCAGAAGGCTTGGCTGGGGTCCCCGTCTTTTACCGTTCCTGCAACTCGTGCCGATTCATATTCACCACCCTCTTCGATGGATTTACTACAGAACAGTGGCGTACCCATATCTACAACGACAAGTACCACGAATTCGATCCGGAATACCTGGAAGCTCGCCCTCGGCAAAACGCGTTCGAAATTGGGCTTCTCCTGGCCGGGAAGAAAAAGACCACGGTTGCACTCGACTACGGTGGGGGAAACGGATTCACTGCAGTGTTGCTTCGTCAGAGGGGATGGAATTGCGACACGTACGATCCGTACGACCTCTCTGATCTTCAGCCAGACCAGATTGGAGAATATAACTTCTGTTCGGCGTTCGAGGTCTTTGAGCATTCGCCGGATCCAGTTCTCACGATGTCGGAGATTGTCCGGATGACATCGCCTCATCGGTTAATTGTCTATGTTGGAACGGGGGTACACGATTTGGAGATGGCCCCCGACAAGCGCTTGCTGTGGTCGTACGCTGCTCCGCGTAACGGCCATGTATCTCTTTATTCTCGTCGGGCCCTTCAGCTTCTCGGGCAGCGATTTCAACTGAACTACATTTCCGTATCCCGGGGGACCCACCTCTTATTCCGGGGTGTTCCGGAAGCTGAGGCGAGGTTGGCTCTACTTCGCACAAAGTTCGCGAGCTACCTTAGACGCGCGATCATGAAATCATAGTTTAGACAAGAGTTACCGTCAATTAGGACCACCAATCCGAGGGAAGACAGTAGTGTGAGAATCCTTGTAGGATGGTTTTAACGACGCTTTGTCTGGGGGAGAACTTTAATGGCTATTCCGACGTTGGCATCTGATGCACAACAAGATATCGGACAGTCCCCCTTGAGCGATGAAAAAGCCTCATCAGCCACACACCTCTCGTTGCTGGATTATCTTGTCGTCATTGTCGAGCACAAGCGCGCTGTCCTGACCATCACGTCTGCGTTCGCCGTCATCGCCCTCATACTTTCGTTTGTACTCCCTGCTCAATACACTGCGACTGTGTCGCTGCTGCCGCCCCAGCAGAATTCCTCGCTCAGTTCCACGCTTGCTTCGCAGTTTGGTGGCGGCGCCAATGGAATGGCCGCCCTGGCCCTGGGCGGGGGAGGTCTGTCATTGAAAAATCCAAACGACATGTATGTCGGTCTTCTCAAAAGCCGAACGGTAGAGGACGCGGTAGTACAACGTTTCGGCTTGATGCACCAGTATCGCGTGAAGTTCCCGACTGATGCGCGATCCATGCTCGAGAACCACATGAAGATCGACGGGAACGGCAAGGACGGACTAATCCATCTCTCGCTGCGGGATTCCGATCCAAAACGGGCGGCTGAAATAGCGAATGGTTATGTCGCGCAGTTCCGAGATCTATCTGAGCACCTTGCAATCACCGAAGCATCACAACGGAGGCTTTTTTTTGAGCAACAACTTCAGCAATCAAAAGAAAACCTCGCCAACGCCGAAGAGGCGATGAAGGGAACTCAGCAGCAGACAGGCGTGATTGAACCTGACAGTCAAGCCCGTGCGCTTATCGAGACTGCGGCAACCTTCCGTGCGCAGATTGCTGCCAAGGAGGTCGAACTTGGATCACTGGAGACCTTTGCAACCGATCAGAATGCTCAATTGGTTCAGTTGCATCAGCAATTGGCGACGTTGCGCGCGCAACTTGCAAAGCTCGGCGGATCAGAATCGGACCCCGACGGGGGCCTCATCGTCCCAAAAGGCAAGGTACCCGAAGCAAGTCTTGAATACCTCAGACGTCTTCGGGATGTGAAATACAACGAGACGATCTTCAATATACTCGCCAAACAGTTTGAGCTCGCAAAATTGGACGAGGCGAGAGAAGGCTCGATAATCCAGGTCGTGGACCCTGCCGTTTCCCCCGACAAGCGTTCCTTTCCGCAGCGGAAAATTATGGTCCTCGGAGGCATGATTGCGGGCTTACTTATAGGTATTTTCTTTGCATTGTCGCTGGCGGCCTACGAAAAGTCACAGGCCGAACTCCCTACTTCCCGGAAGTTGCGTCGACTGCGTCAGGCAATCGGAATGAGGAAGTGAAATGTACCGCAAAATCCTTCGTCCCTTTGCATCCAACCGACAGTCCAGCTTCGCCTGCTCTCATGATTGCCGCCGTATAGTTGTCGCGAATGTGGCCGGCCAAACGAGCGAACATCTCATCGAAACGAGCATCTTCGGCCTATGAAAGTCGGCATCGTTACAGTAACCTTCAACAGCCAGGCTGTCCTGCCGGATTTTCTATCGTCCCTGGAGCGCCAGACACATTCTGATTTCGTGCTCTATGTTATCGACAATGCTTCGACAGACAAAACATGCGCGCACATCGCCCAGAATATGCCACAGGCAGTTTTGTTGCGAAACCAGGAGAACCTCGGATTTGCAGCCGGGACAAACCAGGGGATACGAAGGGCGCTCGCTCACAACTGCGATGCTGTACTCCTTATCAATAACGACGTATCGTTTGAGTCCGACCTTCTCCAGAGGCTGATTGAAGGTCAACGCGAGCACAAGGCCCCCATGACGGTGCCAATGATGTACTACGCCGCTCCGATGGATCGGATATGGGCAGCGGGAGGCGCTCTCCACACGTGGGCAGGATGCCGCGCAATCCATCGCGGGCAGGACGAAAGGGACGTAGGCCAATTTGGTGAGCCATGCCCGATTTCCTTTGCTCCATTTTGCTGTATCCTGATCCATCGATCCGTTTTTGAGCAGATCGGGCTACTCGATGAGCAGTACTTTGCATATGTAGAAGACGCTGACTTTCTATACAGGTGTCGTCAGAACAACATAAAACTATGGTTTATCCCAACTGCCCGCCTCTGGCACAAGGTGAGTAGCCTGACAGGACCTGTGAGTGCGTTCGGCCTCCACTACGGAGCGCGGAATCGCTCCTATTTTCTCCGGAAGCATATGCTTCCGGGTTTCCGCATGTTCTTCGATCTACTCTACTTGGGATACTATGTTGGCCGATATCTCGCGCGCGTGGATGATCTGCCCACTTGCCAGGTACGGCTCAAAGGATGGGCCGAGGGTCGGCGAATTCTGCCCACGCCGGCTGCCAACCTGCCCCTCGCGAAGCAACAATGAACAGCCAACTTCTCCTCGAAAACGCTCAGCATCTCGTCCCGTACGCGATCCTGCTTTTTCTCTTTTTTGCACTCTCCATGGAAGGGGAGTTCTTGCGCGATCGGATTGTCGACTGGGGCATTATTGGACTCTTGCTTGTCTTCGTGGGGTTGAGGGAGGCGATCACACCGGACCTAGTGAGATATCGAGATCTCTATGAGAGCATAGGGTCCGGCGGCACCGTTGAGATAGAACCTACGTTTGCTGCGCTTTCTCATCTTCTTCAGTTTTTTGGCCTTGACTACCATGCCCTTTTCTTTTGCTACACGGCTATCACTGTCTTTTGCGTCTATTTCGCGGTGCGCAACTTTACGGGATCCACGAAAATATCCCTTCTGTTCTATGTACTCATTCCGTCCTGCCTTCTGAATCTTTTCGTTGAGATGAGAGAGATGGCAGCAGTTGCCATTGTATTTCTGGCGCTTAGCTTGCTTAACATTCAGACCAGGCATCGTAAACTGAAAATCGCTTCCCTTGCGTGCCTTTCCTGCATGTTTCATTTTTCTGCGGTTATCTTTTGGATTGTGTTCGCCGTTGGCTGGAAGTTCATCAGGAAAAAGCATTCCTTCGTTACGCAGATTGTCATTATCACAACCAGTATTCTCATACCGACGTCGCTTCTGGTTTCCGCAATCAATCTGATCGCCTATCCAATACTCCCGGGCAGGTACCAAACCTACATCAAGACCTTCTTGCTCGTTGAGGAGAATCTGGCCGAGGCCGGCCAATTGCTGAAATCAATTATTTACTCCTCGATGGCGATAGTCTTCGCACTTTGGAACTCCCACCGGGACGAGAAAGACTCCAGTCAGGTTCCGGTCAACCTATTCGTTCTGGGGGTTGCGCTGCTGAATGTCACGAGGTCTTTCGCGGAGATTTCCCGGGTGAGCTATTTCTTTCTGATCCTTCAAATCGTCATCTTTCCGATGATTTTCCTGCGGATGAAGAACCGCTCGCAATCACTGTTGGCTGCCTATTCGGTATTCCTGTTCTATCTGGCCCAATTTGCGTGGGGACTCTTTTACTACTCGGAAGAGGTCAGCGATTATGTTTTCCTGCACTATCGGAACGTCCTTTTCTCGCCGTGATCGCGCTTAGCGCAAGCTTCTCCAGGGAGGGGAATATTCGGCTCGCTGGCATGAGAACTGATTTCGAAGACCAACGGTTGCAGGAAGCCACTCTTCTGTTACGGTCTGGATTGCGTTTGGGCTGCGGTCCGCTATGAAAATTAGTCAGGCGAAGAATTCGTGTTCCCCTCACGACATCCGAGGCGGTGAAGATAAGCTTTGCCGGTCCAGGAGAATGGCTAATGACCTCAAAACGTGCACTTATCATTAAGATGGGCGCAATCGGAGACGTAATTACTACGGTTCCGGCTGCACGCGCGCTGTACGAACAGGGGTATGAGATTCATTGGGTTTGCGGAAAAGCCGTGCTCCAACTCCTCGCGAGTTACTCCTGGATTAACCCCATCCCGGTTGATGATGCTGCGATCCTCAAAGGCAGCCTGGTAAAGCGCATCGCGAGCATTGTCAGACTGTGGCGAAAGGTAGCACTGAGGAGATGGAAACTTGTTGCGATTCTCTACTTTGACTGGCGGTATCGTCTGCTGTTGCTCCCAGTCAGGGCTGACCGTAAGGTCGCACTGGATAATCGCAGGCGTCAAACAAGTCTGATCACTGTGCGGAGTTACAGCGATGAGTTTGCCCGGATCATGTTGGGTTTAGAAGATGAATGTCGGCCCACCGGTCTGGGCCCTCTGAGACCCGATAAGGTTCCGCCTTCCCCGTTACCGCCAAAACAATTGGTGAAACGCGCCGCTATTGTACCGGGTGGCACTTCGAATCTCATTTCACAGCAAACCCTCCGTCGATGGCCCATCGCGAACTATGTCGCATTGACCGCCAAGCTACTGGAGCGGAATTGGGAGGTTGTTTTAATCGGAGGATCCGGTGATGAATGGGTGCGATCTCATTTTCAAAACATGAACGTTACCGATTGCATAGCCCGCTTCTCGCTCCTGGAAGTGATCGGACTCTTTGACGCTTGTGACGTTGTTGTTTCACACGATACCGGGCCTATGCACCTGGCTGGATTGAGTCACTCACCGCTTGTGGCTATCTTTGGTCCCAGCAATCCCGGCCACGTCTTGCCACGACGACCCGACGTAATTGGGATGTGGGGTGGCAAGGAGTACGCCTGCCGTCCTTGCTACGATCTGAGAACTTATGCTGACTGCAAGTCCGCCGGATGTATGCAGGAGGTAACGGTTTCAGATGTAATTCGGCAGATCGATCGCTTGCTTTTATCAAATCCCGGTGAAGGCACGCTATCACCATGGCAGATAATCTTTCCTCGCATCGATGCGCATGACGATCGATAGCGGAAAAATCGTCCCCGAGCCCGGCGTGGCTTACGGTAATCCGTAACCAAGTAATTGCCCAGCCGCCCCTTGCCCTTCGCACTTGGGGCCCTGGCTGACAAAATGGCCTGTCTTGGCGGCGCAGCTGTAGAGTGCCACGAGGCTCAGACCAGAGCGTGGTGCGGAATATCCATATCCGTCGATGCCAAGGAAGCGTTGACCATTACAGGAAGGTTCTGTCGAAATGAAGTAGTCTTGGGCTCCATTCTTGCAGGCGTAAAAGGTAACATCCGTCCCTTGCTGAGGATAGTCATACAAGTGTGCGAGAGTAGACTGCAACGTGAATTTTCCTGAAGGATCAATCCAGCCGACGGTTACCTGATATGTGTGCGAGTTGAAGTATCGATTCAGTGCAACCAGCTGACTATCCGGTTTCCACTGGGCCGTTCCGATTACCCATTTTGTGGGTTCTGCCGAGTGCGCTGCCACTTCAGGAGACGCGTTCCAGGGCGACGCCGGATCGGAAATTGACGTGAGTAATTGGATGATGGGGTACGAACTGACGCTAAGCCGTCCAAACTGATCACGCAGAAATCCGGCAATAAAAACCGATTCATTCCCGGTGAGGTTTGTGTCGAACGACTTAAGCCGCTCCCACGGAGTTTCTCCCGTTAGCAGTGAGGCGCTGGGGATCCGATACAGCAATACGCCTGCCTGCCCACGCTCCGTTATATTGCCCGTGGTAGGGGGATTACGTAGTGGCAGATTAAAAGCTGCATACCAGTAATCAGTCGCAGGATCATAGGCCATATCCCCCCAGCTGAAATCTGTCAGCGCCGGATCGATACCATTCGTGGTCAGGGCGCCCACGACGGAGAAGTGAATTCCGTCAGAAGAAGTAGCCTCCACATGCTGGGTGGGAATGTCCCCGCCTCTCGTATCTTCGTAGAATATCCAGATTCCAGCTTTTTGGTCGCTATTGTAGACTGCGGGCTGGCCAACTCCGTAGCCGGTCTGAGTAGTTGAGAGAATCACGGGCTGTCCATATTTCCTCCAATTCACTCCGTCGGTAGAAAAAGCGACTCCAATACTATTGGCGCTCCCGCCCGATGACGCTGTAGCGACGTAGTACAGGGCCAACGAGTAGCTTTGACCGTCACCGAACGGGTTCACAAAACTTCCTCCGATGACCTTCGGATTACACGTAAAGACCGAATCCCAGGCGCCAGGAGTTTCCGCCAGCACTGTCTGCGGCTCCGTCATTCGCTGAGTGGATAGATCGAGTGAAGCGTATTGGATCGTGTCAGAGAATTGCGCTGGATTATTCGGATTCTTTGCCTGCCCGCACCACCAGAACTGCTCCAGATTCCCGATCTGAAGCGCGGACGGCGAATAGTTGTAGACGCCGTGACGCCCCAGGAAGGCAGAACTGTCGGTTGTATAAAAGCTCGCACAGCCAATCAAAGCCAGCCCGAGCAACCCAGGGAATGCCGCTACGCAATGCCGAGCGATCCACGATGCTTGTCTTGCAGTGGCCATCATTGCCGGCACAGGCACTTCAGGGGTTGATAATTGTTGCATTAATCCACGCAATCGTAACTTCCCCAGAGAGGGCAGTCTCACATGGTCCTCCGGCTGAAATGAAGCCCCAACGTCCCAGTATTTCGCTTTCGAGAGCGTATCGATTTTCCTCACATGATAACCCAGGGAAACCCTGGTCCGTCCTTTCCTTTCGCCGATCGCGGCCCGTGGGAATTAAAATTCAGAGGAATTCAGTCTTTTGAGGCGAGATGCAAAGCGATTCACTCTCAGCGCATTCAGTTTGTGCCATTGTCGTTACCTACTATCCAAATGAAGAGTTGATCGAGAATCTGCGCTTGCTCAGGAGACAGGTGAACGGCGTCGTCATAGTGGATAATGCGTCTGATGGAGAATCGAAAATCCTTATCGATCATGCACAGGCCGAGATGCCGTGTACGGTCATACGAAACCCTCAGAATCTTGGGATCGCCACCGCCTTGAATATCGGCTTTCGAATTGCCATGGAAAAGGGATTCGAGTGGTTGCTGGCGCTCGATCAGGACAGCACAATCTCAGAACGGTTTGTGGAGGAGCTACTCGAAACAGCAACAAGGTCAAAAGACGCTGGAATCGTCTGTCCTACGTATGTAGAACGCCGATCAAACACGGTCATGCAGATGCCAATGCTGCCAGCTGGAGGCCTGCTAACCACGATGACTTCCGGCACCATGCTGCATCGCTCGACATTTCTAAGAGCCGGCCCTTTTGATGAGCGATTGTTTATTGATTCTGTCGACAACGAATATTGCCTCAGGATTCGCTCGCTGGGATTCAAAATCGCACAGAGTGACCATGCAGTTTTGCTGCACTCGCTGGGTGCGATCTCGTTCAGGAGACTCTTGGGCAGGAAATTAGTTGCTACGAATCACAGCGCCGCTAGGCGCTATTACATGACACGAAATCGATTGCTTCTGATTTTCCGATACCGTCGTGATTTTTCCTGGATTCGCTTTGATTTACGTGAATTTTTGAGAGATATACTTGCTGTTCTCCTCGTCGAACAGAATAAATTCAGGAAACTTCGTTTGATGCTCAAGGGCACGATCGATTGCGTGCGCGGGAGATGGGGCATGCAAGTGCCTTTGTGATCAACTGCCCCGTCGCAATTGCGACGGGGCATGCAATTAAGCAGCAGGGTAGAGGGAAAAGCGATCTATGCGTCTTTCGGTTGCGATGTGCACCTACAACGGTGCCCGATATCTTGAAGAGCAACTCGACAGCATCCGCAGCCAAACGCGGTTACCGGACGAGCTTATAGTGTGCGACGACCGATCTTCTGATCAAACAATAGCGATCGTCAGCAGCTTCGCCAGCGCAGCCCCATTTCCTGTCAATCTTGTAGTAAACGATCAGAACCTCGGCCCTTCCCAAAACTTCGAGAAGGCTCTCTCGCTTTGTAAGGGAGATTTGATCGCGCTTTGCGACCAGGACGACTATTGGTTCCCACAGAAGCTTCTTCGGCAATCCAGCATCCTGGAGCAGGACGTGACCGTGGGAGGCGTTTTTTCCGATGCTTTTTTGATGGATGGAGCCTCGATGCGTGATGCTTCTCGACTTTGGCACCGCGTAGGATTCCGCCTGCGCCGGCATGAAGAGCGTCATATTGAGAGAACTCTTATCGAGAGGATGTTTAAGGGCAGCGTTGTCACGGGCGCGACTCTCATGATCAGAGCTGAAGCAAGAAATTTCGTTCTACCTATTGCCGAAGGATGGATGCACGACGGCTGGATTGCGTGGATGTTAGCGCTCTACTCCGGAATTGCGGCCGTAGCCGAACCTCTCATTGCATATAGAATTCACGATGCGCAAGCCGCAGGGGTGCGTCCTGGATTACTCAAAGCGCGAATCGACGATGCATTTCGGCTTGGGAGATCAGACTGCCTGCTCACGGCGAGCCAGTTTGAACAGCTCCGAAATCGTTGGATCAGAAATCCAGGCGAGGATTTTGCTTGGCGTTTGCTTCGGATGGAGGAAAAGATCCTCCATCTGCAGAACAGAATGAGGCTGCCGGATAACTTCATCAGAAGACTCTATTGCGTGCTAAAGGCGTATGACCAATATCAACTCTTTGATAATGGAGCGACGACCATGTGCAAAGATCTGTTGGTTCACTGAAACAATCGTCGAATTGAGTTGAGTGTACCCCCGCGAAAGCCGTCGCGAGAGTTTCCGAGCCCGCAGTGAGCTTCAATTGCGCGTGGGTTGCGTTTTATTATTCACCAGTAGCTGGCTATGTCTTTCTGCACTACGGGGATGCCTTCCTGGCGCCACTTTCTTAGTCCGCATCGGAGAAGCGGCCAATGCGAACTAACTTGATCATTTCTGGCTCAATGGGGTAAAAGCAAGTGCTTCTAGGCACGCTTCGCGGGCGACGCATGCGCAATTCGAACGGCCGCCACGATCAATCAATTGCTTGGCACACGAGTAGTCTCACCTGATTGGCGGACAGCTGCAGAATGCCCCGGGGGCCCAGACGAGAATCCATCCCGCGACCGTGTCACAACTCAATGCTACACTGAGTAAAAGAGTGATCGCCTGAGGTTTGGCTCGTTGCGCGTACTGCATGTCAATAAGCTATACACCCCTTGGATTGGTGGAATTGAGAGCGTCGTTCAGGAACTCGCCGAAGGGTTGATTACTTTACCCGACATCCACTGCGAAGTTCTGGTTTGCCAGGATCGCGGTCCCCGAGAAATCTCAGAGCTGAACGGCGTTCGAATCACGCGGGTCGCGAGTTCGGGCATGTTCTTGAGCATGCCCTTTGCGCCTGGATTTTCAGCTGCGCTGCAGGCCATGGCGTCGAAGTTTGATGTCGTACATGTTCACACGCCGTTTCCTCTTCTGCTCTTCTGCGATTGGAATGATCTCAAGAAGAAGGGTGTGCGAATTGTAATTCACCACCACTCGGACATTGTTCGTCCATTACAACGAGCACTTCTATCACCTCTGGGGCGATTGGAGAAGCGATTTCTGAATGCTGCCGATAAGATCATCGTAACTTCAGAAGGACTGCTGAAGCACTCACTTACTCTCGCGAATTACCGTTCAAAGTGTCAGGTAGTTCCACTCTCAATCGGCCTGAACAGTGTCAGAAGCAGATCCGCAGAAGAACGGGCCGGCATACGTGACCGCTTGGGCCTCCGTCCGAACGACCGCGTCATCATGTTCGCGGGTAGGCTTGCGTACTACAAAGGTGTCGAGTACCTCATTGAGGCAGTCCGAAGTCTGAACGTGATACTTCTGATCGCTGGAGCAGGCCCCTTACAATCTCGACTGACCAGACAAATCGAGCGGCAGAACCTCACGAGTAAGGTCCGTATCCTGGGAAGAATCACCGACGACGAACTCAACTCCCTCTATTCGGTCGCTGATCTATTCGTACTTCCCTCAATTGCTCCCTCTGAAGCCTTTGGGCTTGTGCAGTTAGAGGCAATGAGCCATGGACTCCCGGTGATTAATACTGATCTTCCCAGTGGAGTCCCGTCGGTCAGTCGTCACAATGAAACCGGGCTCACAGTTCCGCCTGCAGACAGCGCTGCGCTTCGCTCTGCCATCGCGCTCATCCTCACCGATAATGAGCTGCGACAACGTTTTTCAGCGGCCGCCTTACAGAGAGTCCGTTACTTCGATAGGCCTGTAATTCTCCACGCAATTCATTCGCTCTATCGCGAACTGCTATCTAAGCGCGCGCTTTCAGCATAGCTAACGCTCCGACGCTCTCTGCGCTAATGACGGCTGCGCCCCGGCGTCGCGCCGGATTCCAAACTCCGACTCAATGGTCCTTGCCAGCCCTTCTCGAAGCGTGAACGGCGGCGCGAATCCTGATGCGAAAGCCTTTTCCGCCCTGAATTGCGTACTCTCGCAAAACTTGCGCACGCGGATCGCGCTGATCGGAAAGCTGTGTCCACTGATTCTTGCAGCAACGTCCAGTAAGCCCGCCGCAACCATCGCGACCGGCCTCGGGATTGATTGCACTTTCTCTGGCAGCCCAAGACAGCTGCGCACATGGGTAACCAGTTGCCTGGTATTCATATCCGGACCGTCGACGTAGTTAAAAATATGTTCTCCAGGCGGGAACGAAAGTGTATGCAGAATGAAAGCGGCGACGTTGCCTACATATGCCATCGACTTCAGATTTTCGCCATGACCCACCATCAGAAATCGTCCCGAGGCAATCTGTTGAAGCAGGTTATATACATTTCCGCGGTTTCCTTCGCCGAAGATGACTGTGGGGCGAATGATCACGAGGGTACGATTGGAATCTTCGGCTGCCCATTCCCTGTAAATGCTCTCCGCCGCGAGCTTCGTCCTTCCATATTCATTAAAGGGGGAAAAAGGGCCAGACTCATCCAGGGGATGAGAAGGAAATCCATACACAGCGGCACTGCTCGTAAAGATGATCTGCCGGATTCCTGTACTTCGCGCCGAGTTGCAAATCTCAGAGGCGCCCTCAACATTCGTGGCGTGGTAGCGCTCGAGCGGGTGCACATCATCACGGTGCTCGGCAGCGAGATTCACAATGGTCATGCCAGGTTTTGCAATCTTGGCAAGCGAGTCGGGATTTCGCACATCGCAGTGCACCGATCGATCAGGAAAACGGGTATTTGGCTTCAAATCGCCCACCCAAAAAGGGATCGAATTCTTCTCCAGCAATGTTGCGAGGCGAGTTCCAACAAAGCCGGACCCTCCGAGAATTAGAACGGGATTTGAGCAGCCCGGTCCGTTCGATCCTGAACAATTGGCATCCATGAAGTGATTCTACGCGAAGGGGCTACTTCCCTTTGGCTTCGAGAAAGTGTCGAGGTTTCCTTCGTTTTCCGTAACCATCCACACAGGTTATTGTTGCGAAGGTGCCGAATTCCCGACCCGGTAGCGATGGTTGCGTCCACAAAACAGTTCGCGCGAAGACTGGTCCCTATTACGATATGCGCATGTCGACAGCCCGGCTTCTTACTCCAGCATTCCTGCTGATTGCCTGTGTCCTCTCTTCATCTTCCTTCGCGCAGATTTCTTCCTTTCGAGAACCGTTTGATTCCGTGCTCGCGGAGCACGGTGTTGTAGGCGGCGGTTTCGCCTTCGTCCATTCCGGAGAACCGCCCGTGCAGTTTTCACACGGTGAAGCGCGCGCTGAAAGCCACACGCCCATCGAGAACGACACCGCTTATAACTGGGCGTCGATCACCAAGACGATGACAGCCATCGCGATTCTGCAGCTTCGCGATCACGGTAAGCTTTCGCTGGATGACCCTGCAGTGCGGTACGTACCGGAACTGCGGCAAGTGCACGATGCCTTCGGTCCGATTGATGCAATCACCATTCGGCAGCTCCTCTCCCATAGTGCGGGCTTCCGCAATCCCACGTGGCCCTGGGATTGCGACGATGCGAATTGCGACTGGCAGCCTTTCGAGCCCACGCGCTGGTCTCAAGTGGCTGCCATGCTTCCCTACACCCATATCGCGTTCCAGCCTGGCAGCCGTTGGAGCTACTCCAATCTCGGCTATGTCTTTCTGGGCCAAATCATCGAACATCTAAGCGGCGACGATTTCGAAGTCTATCTCGACAAGAACATCCTCAAGCCTCTGGGCATGACAGAGAGCTACTTCGACAGGGCTCCTTACTTTCTCGAATCTCGCGTGTCGGCAAGTTATCTCCGCGCTGGATCGACACTCACTCCGCAGCCCTTCAACTTTGACACTGGGATTACAACTTCGAATAGCGGCCTGAAGGCGCCGATCCCCGACATGGTGAAGTATCTGCGCTTCCTCATCGGCGATCCTTCTAACCCCGTTTATGACATCGTGCTCAAACGCAGCTCGCTTGAAGAGGCGTGGACCGGCGTACTGCCCGCGGTTGAGCCCGGCGAGAAGCCGACGCCATACACGAGCGGTCCCGGCGGATCACATCCCATGATGGGCCTCGGCTTCTTCGTGTTGCAAACAGGCGGTCACCGCTACCTCTACCACGACGGCGACCAGGGCGGATTCTCCTCTGAATTACTTGTTGATCCGGATGGCCGCAGCGCGAGCATTCTGATGGTAAACACGACAGACACCGGCACGCCCGCTTCGGCTTCATCCCATCCCCAGTCCAACACCGAGCCCGACCCGGAATCTGATCTGCGAATCACACTCCGCAATGAACTGATTACTCGTGTCTTTCCGCGATACGCCTCTAACGTCAAAGCCGGCAAAGACTAAAGGCGCACGCGCAAGTGCGACCCGCGGCTGACTAGGTATACTACGAATTCCTTGTGCGCTGCCTCAGCGAATGACAGTTCTTAATTTCACATTGTCGGCATGGGCGGTCTCCGTGATCGCGGGCTTTCTTGGCGCACTTACTGGCCTCGGCGGCGGGGTGGTGGTCGTGCCGGTTCTAGCGTTGCTGCTGGGTGTCAACATCAAGTACGCCATCGGTGCCTCGCTAGTCTCAGTAATCGCCACGTCGTCAGGAGCAGCTGCCGCTTACGTGAAGGAAGGCTTCTCGAATGTCCGCATAGGGATGCTGCTCGAAATTGCCACAACCACCGGCGCGCTCGTTGGCGCAGTACTCGCAGCGCGACTGTCAACGCACTTCATTGCAATCATCTTTGGACTCGTTCTGCTGCAGGCAGCAGTTCAGTCGCTGTTCAAGGCGAAACCCGAGGCTGATGAACCCGTTGAATCAGATGCCCTTGGCAAGCGGCTTCGTCTTGGCGGCACCTATCCGTTGAACGGAGAGCGCGCGACGTACGGCGTACGCAACGTGCCCGCTGGATTCGGCATCATGCTCGGAGCCGGAGCACTTTCAGGACTGCTTGGCATTGGTTCCGGCGCACTCAAGGTCATCGCCATGGACAGAGCGATGAAGATTCCATTCAAGGTATCCACAACCACGAGCAACTTCATGATCGGCGTTACAGCAGCGGCAAGTGCCGGAGTCTATCTCAGCCGTGGCTACATCGATCCCCGTGTGGCAATGCCCGTGATGCTGGGTGTGCTTGCAGGCGCATTTCTCGGGAGCAAGGTCCTCGTACAGGCGAATGTGCGCACGCTGCGGATCATCTTCGGGGTGGTGGTCTTCGCACTTGCTGCCGAGATGATCTTCAACGGCATCACAGGGAGAGTCTGACCGATGGACGATCGTAGCCTCGAGACCCGGATGGGCTCCCTGCTGAGGGCGGGCGTGCTTATAGCGGCGGCGGTTGTAACCGTAGGCGGAGTTCTCTACCTGGTTCAGCACCACGCGGAGCAAATCCACTACGGAATCTTCACCGAGGAGGGCGGCGACTTGCGGACCATTGCGGGCATCGCCTCATCTGCTTCGCGGCTGCACAGCGGCGCCCTGATCCAGTTTGGCATCTTGCTTCTGATCGCCACGCCTGTCGCACGTGTCGTTTTCGCGGTGGTGGGGTTCGCTCTCGAGCGGGACAAGCTCTATCTGCTGGTGAGCGTGGTGGTGCTCGCCATTCTCATCTTCAGCCTCTTGCACGCAACCTGAACCCAACGCCGCCGAGTACTCAAGCCAAATCGCCACCGCCCTTACCTATATCCATTGAGGGCGAGATCGGGTTGCGCTCGTCGATGTACTCTTCGATGACCTTGTTGAGCAAACCCTTCGCCTCAAGAATGAACTCGACGGCGTCGCGCGCCGCCCCATAGCCGCCGGCATTGGGGGTCACATAGTGAGCTTCCGCCTTCACCTGCGGTCGGGCATTTGCCACGGCGACGGCAAATCCGCACGCGCGCATCACGGGCAGATCAATAACGTCATCGCCGACATAAGCAATTTCATCAAGCGCAACATTCTCCCTGGCCATGATCTCGCGCACAGCTTGCATCTTGAATGCCTGCCCCATGTAGACGAATTCCAGCTTCAAATCACGAGAACGAGTCGCCACCGTCTCGCTGATGCGCTTGGTAATCACGCCGCACTTCATCCCGCCCAAACGCGCCAGAGAGATCGCAGTTCCATCGTGGGCGCTGTAGCCTTTTGCTTCCATCATCGTTGACGACTGCACGCCGAAGCCCACTTGGCCATCACGCTTTACCAGATGAGCCTGTGTCTCAGAGCTGCTCGAAGCCGGGCTGGGCGCCGGAACCAGCCAAATGGTTCCGTCCGTCAAAACCCCATCCACATCAAAAAGGATGATCTTGATCCGCTGCGCGCGTTCTTGTGCCGTTTTTGTCATGCCTAGATTTTATCCGCGGCGCACCACCATCAAGATCCGCGAGAATAGAAGCATGGACCAGAACGATCCCGAACGGCAGGCCTCTACTCCCACTCTGGAGCCAGATGACTTTTACTTTGAGGGGACCAATCTGGTCTTTACCGCCGTTTACCATCTCAAGCGTGGATACTGTTGCGGCTCAGGCTGTCGCCATTGTCCTTATCGCGATGGAGATTCAACGGATGCCATGCCGGAGTCACCAGAAGGGTCTAGATGACGTGGCTTGGCTCCGGCATCATGGCTTCTGGCATCCGAAGATGCGCTGATGGCTGTTCGAGGATAAAGAGGACCATGCGCGCTATTGCCTCGGGCTCCCATTGGTCGTCAGCGCTCAGCAAATCGGCGGGCAGAGGCTTCCACCGGTCGTTCATCCCGGTTTTCACCATGCCCGGCTCGATGCACGAAATCTGAACATCTGTCTTGCTCAGTTCCAGACGCAGCGCTTCGGATAGTGCTTCTATTGCGTATTTGGTTGCCGCATAGGCGCCTACCGTCGGCCGCACCGTCTTACCCAGCAAACTCGAAGTGTTCATCAGGTGACCATGTCCCTGCTGCACAAAATGCTGCAGGAACGTGTAAGCAGTTCGAAACACACCTTCAACATTCACGCGCACCATATTGCAGATACGCTCAATGTCGATCGTCTCAATTGTGCCTGCTTCAAGCAAACCGCTGTTGTTGAAGCACACATCGCAACGCCCGAAGTTCTGCAGCGCCGCCGACAAAAGCATCTGCGGGACGGACTCAACCCTCAAGTTTCCCGCTACCAGAACTGAGGGCCCATCGAGCTGCGCCGCGAGCGTGCTTAGTTTTTCATTCGAAGGGGCATTGAGAACCAGCGAATACCCGGCCTTGGAGAGAGACTTCGCAATCGCCGTACCGATGCCCCCTGTTGCACTTGTAATGAC
Source organism: uncultured Acidobacteriaceae bacterium (assembly GCA_963832465.1). Lineage (GTDB taxonomy): Bacteria > Acidobacteriota > Terriglobia > Terriglobales > Acidobacteriaceae > Telmatobacter. The sequence goes on along the minus strand of CAWHUJ010000010.1, from coordinate 68,579 downwards.
CGCTACTTTTCCGGCGCTCTGCATCGACGTCTCCAATTTCGCAACCCCAGAATACCTGTGAATGCGGAGAAGAACGACGGGGAGAAAAGGCGAAGGTCTATTTCTTGATACCCAAGCCGACGGCTTTGGATGTAATATGCACCTCTGCTGGCGCAGCACGGGTGCAGTTGAGCAATCGCCAGGCCGCAGCATCGACTTGGCGACCGCGTTGTCCTCCCCCATTTCGGGCCCGGAATTCTGGCATTTCAAACGAAGTGAAGGAGGCAGTCTATGCACATTCTGTGGTGGATTCTTGTTGGCTTGGTGGCAGGTTGGGTCACGGGCAAGATCATGAAAGGCGGCGGCTACGGCTTCTGGATGGACATCATCCTCGGTATTGTCGGCGCTCTTGTTGGCGGCTTTATCGCTGGCGCAATTGGCTTCAGGCCAGCGGGTGGCCTGATCTATACAATCCTGATCGCGATCGCAGGATCGATCCTCGTCGTCCTGATCTTCCGCCTGATCACCGGAAAACGCGCCTGAACGGTGCTGGTCCGGGTTGGCGTCCGTACTGCGGAATGCCGGCCCGGGCCGGCGAAGTTCAACCGCTCTTACTGCGCACCTGTTGGGCTGCTGGCTCCGGCAGCGCCAGACGAGTCCCTCACCAGAACAGCGAAGCGTGGAAAGGCGAAGCTGCCGCCGGCGTCGTCGACTACATTCAACTGGCCGATATAGGCACCCGGCTTGAGCCCATTCAACGGTACGTCGAGCCCGATCGAAACGGCATTCCTCCCATCGACGTTGATCTCCTTCGCCTGAATCAGTGGCGTCTCATACACCTTTACTGATCCTTGAATCAGCTCCAGGCTGCTCAGCAAGCTGATGCCGGCCTTCGCCCCTTTGGGATGATTCTCCGGCAGCTTCTCTCGCGTCGGATCGTATACCTCGTAGAGCAGGTAAAGGTGCTGATCCTGCCTGAAAACATGGCTGATGTTGGGCACGTACTCCTCGCCCTCTCTTACCAAGGGAGTGTCCTTCTTGCTCGGCGTTCGCTGCGACGCCAGAACAATAGAGCTCAACTTCAGTGGTGCCTTCTTCATATCAGGCAGCGTGATGTCTGCTTCGAAGGAGCCCATTCGTCCCGTCTGATTCTCGCGAACCACAAACTTCAGGTGATATTTGCCCGGCGGCAGACTGAAGCTCGTCGTGTACTGAATATTCCTCTGCCGCGCCTGCAGCGATGGATCGAGATTCAGCTTCACCGTCTCGCGCGCATTGCCGATCGGCCGCTTCACCTCGTCGATTACCGCGCCAATGATGTCGAGCGTCGCCTTATCCTTGTCGCCCCCCTTCACAAACGGAATCTGCGATCCGGGCACAATGAGAGAAACCGGCACGAAAAACCGATTGTCATCCGTCTTGAAGTACATAGCATCGAGGTAGACAGCGATATCGGTCGCGGGTAAATCGCTCGCTAACTCATCCTGCAGTTCACGCTCTCGATCCTCGTGCCCCGAGTGCTTGAAGTCTGCCGGCGCATAGTAACCGGGCCTGTACTCCAGCTTGATCCCGGGTCGATTCACCTTGATCGTCAGCTTGCGATACTTGCCGTCTCGCGCAGGATTTGAAGAGTGAAATCCAATCGCATAGTAGGCCGAAGTATCCCTCTGCACCTGTGCGAACGCCGGCGCGAAATCGTTGGAATCGAAGAATGCTTTGCCGCCCGTGTCGGAGCTGAGTGTCCCCATTACTTCCTGGGTCGCAAAATTTGCATTCATGTTGTTCAGCAGCGCGCCACCGTTGTAGCCGCCTGATCCGCGCAAGCTGCCCGTCGAGGCGTCACCCAGAGGCCCAACAGCCTGCAGGCCGCGAGTGTCTACACTGTAGATAGAAAGGTTCGCACGGACGGCGGAGTTGATTGCTGCGCGCAACGACGCTTGGTTCTCAATGCCGTCGCGCGAGATGCCTCCGGAGAAATAGAGCAACGATTTCTTCTCCGGCACCCTCTCAAGCGACTTTGAAATTGAGCGCAATGCAAAAAGTTCTCGGTCGGTATTGATGTCGTTGAACTCGCTCTCGTCAGGCGTGTAGCCGGTTGTATCTTCCACCTGATTCGAGTTGCTGTTCGCGCCCTGGGCAAATCCTTGCCCCTCGGTGCCGTTATATGCGCCAACCTTCTTGATCAGCGCGTCTCTTGTCGGCGGTAAAGTCCTGATCGACGGTGAGATTATCGCCAAGCGACACCAGCGCCACCAGATCTGCAGGCTGCATCTTTGTTTCGCAGAAATGTCTTGGCCGCATCCACGCTGCGTTCCAGATCCTCCGGCTGCATCGAGGTCAGATCGAAGAACATCACAATCAGGCGGTGATTGCGCAGATCCTCTGGCCTGGCCACTACTACCGCCTTATCGCCGGTGCCCTGCGGTCCGACTGCGAGACCGCTGATGGTCGCCTCATTGAGCGGCGTAGCCATCTCCACACTTTGAAAATCGAAGGTGCTGATCTGCTGCTGTTTTCCGGCCTCATAGACAGTAAAGTCGCTCTGCTTAAGCCCCTTAACGAACTCACCGGTCTTTGCATCCCGCGCGACAACATTTGTCAGCACCAGTTCGGAGTTGGTCTTGAGCACAAAGCCAGCCTGCGGTGTCACTGATACCTGGCTGTTTGGCGGTTGCGCAGCATTCTGCCCACTATTCTGCGCGCGCAAAGGCACACCAGGCTGCCCACCAAGTGCCAGCAGGGCCAGCCCCACGCCGATTTTTTGTGCCCAGTCCCTCATCGCGCACTCAACTTAGAATCGGTACCTCGCCATGAATTGGAACGACCGCATTGACCCGGTTGACGTGACCTGTCCGAAACTCGGCGAGGCAGCATTGGTGTCGACGCCTGAATATTGCACCGTGTTGAAGACGTTGTTGATGGTCGCGCGAATCTCCATGCTGCGTGTGTCGCCAAGTTGCATCGTCTTCGAAAGAGCCATGTTGTTTTGAACTGTGCCCGGCCCGGCGATTGAGTTGCGCCCAGCATTGCCAAATATCTCGCAGGGAAAGGCTGTGTTCCCTTCTGGCTCGGCAAATGCCGCAGGATTGAACCAACGCTTAAGAGTTCCGCCACCCTCTGTAACCGACACACCAGACACGCGGTCTGGCCTCAACGTCCCGGCAGTCCCGCAGCCTAAGCTTTCAATCTGTGCCGCGTAGTAAGGATTCAACGGCGTTCCGGTCGCGAACGTAAAGTTGCCGGAAATCGAAAATCCCTCGAGGATGTGCGATGCCGTGCCAGTCGTGGCCCAAAGCTTATCCTGCCCGAACGGCAATTCATAAACATAGGTGCCCGTGACCCGATGCCGCACATCCTGCCCGCTGTTCCCTTCCTCGGCGCTCAGATCCATCCAGTTCTGGGCACCCACACTATCACTTGTCCCCTCGGAACCCGCGTTGTCGATCTGGTGGGAGTACTGATAATTTGCGCCGACGGCGAAACCTTTGGTCATTCGCTTATTCACGCGTACAGTGGCGGCGCCGAACTTCGAGAAACCAACACCCTGGTCGTAGTTGAAGATGAGATTCTGGGGATTCGTCTGCGGACTGCTGGCGAGCGCGCGGGGGGCCGTAAGGATGTCCAGCTTGTTGCCCTTCGAACCGTTGTAGCCGAGATTCATCACAATTCCCCATGGCAGGGTCTTCTGCACGTCGAGATTCCAGACCTCCACATACGGTATTGGATAGTGCGGATCAACGGAGTAATTGCCAATCACGTCGGGAGCGGGAAATCCCTGCGCGAGAGTCAGACAGGTGACCGTCACCCCGCGAGCGCAAGCTGAGGAGGGTGCTCCAGAAGCTGTGGCCTCCTGGTTCGTTTGCTCGTCGGCAAATGGAGGTTCGTGGGCCATCTTCGTTGCGAAGTTGGCGTATTGGCCAACTGTGTAGTTCATCCCGAAGCCTGCGCGAACTACCGTCTGTTTCGGCAACCTCAAGGCCAGGCCGATTCGCGGCGCAAATGCCTTTCGGAATGGAAAGACCAGTGCGTCAGGCAGCTGGCCACTGAATGCGCCAACCCCTCCAGCTGTCACCTGCTCGAGCCCGCTGAATCCCGCCGACGGATTTGTGTCCACATTGGCAAGGTGCCCGTATTTCTCCGTGTAGGGCGCATAGAACTCATAGCGCAGACCATAGTTCAGCGTCAGGTACGGAAGGGCTCTCCAGTCATCCATCGCGTAAGCGTCGTATACGTTGTCGCGCAGGTAGCTCTTCGAAACCGAAGAATCAATCGTTGTCTGCTGGGGATACCCGAGCAGAAAATCGGCAAAAGCGGAGCCGGTGTCAAAATCGCTGTTTGCATCCTGCGTAAATAGGCCCGCAAAAACGAAGCTGCCGGTTGCATTTGAGCCGGCGAGAAAATCATGGTGCACGCGCCGGTAGTCGCCGCCAAAGCGCAGATTGTGCTTACCGTGAATCCAGCTCAGCGTTTCGGAGATGCTGATGGTCTGCGACAGCGAAAAGCTTGGCTGCTGCTCGTTCAGTCCCGCAAGATTGCTCAGTTGCACTTGCGGAACTCCGTAGTTGATCGGACTCGCGTTTAGGGGGGCGCCGTTTGGTCCCTGAATACCAAGTTGCGAGGCGATATCCTCACCGTTGGTAAAGAAGTTGGTCGTCTGGCTGTTGCTGCGGTTCCAACTCGCGTTAAAGATGCTCGTCACCTTGTGATAGCCGATCGTATAGCCGGCCTGCACGGAATTGGAATCCGATGCGGTCTTGCCCCCGAGTTCCGGAATGATATTCACTTCGTCTGAAGCAGAGTGCGCCCAGTTGTAATTCAGATGAATGCTCTGCCGCAGTCCCTGCGACTGTTGTCCGCGGCGGCCGCCGCCACCACCTCCGCCTCCGCCACGCCCAAAGCCGCCAAACGGGGATGCATTCGAGCCGATGCTGCGCATGTAGCGAACGCCTGCTTGCGTGATATTCGATTGCTCAGTTGTCAGCAGATGGTAGTTCTGCACAGTGCCGGGCAGATTCGGTTCGGGGAAATAAGGGAGCAGCGCCCTGGCCTGCTGCGAGATGCGATCGGCTGGAATCACATTGGGGGTGCCATTCGCAATGAACTGCTGAAACGTCGTGGGATCGTAAATCAGCGGCTGGCCGGTCGCCGAGAAATCGCCCAGCCGCTCAGCGTCAGTGGGAACGGTTGCGTATTGATCAAACGGGGTCGACGTTCGCGAACCTGAGACCGTGAGAAAAACCGTATCTTTTCCGCTTGGCTTCGTCAGCTTCGGAATGTACGGCGCGCTCATGAATGTAATTCCAAAGCGATTGCTGCCAGAGGCTGGCTGCTCCTGCGGCTGTCCTCGCAGACTGAAGGGCTCCGCATTCAATGCAGAATTGCTGCCCGTCCAGAAGATCGCTCCATGCGGTTGCCCGGGATTGAAGTTTCTGAAATTCCGCATGCCGCCCCCGCCGCCAAAGCCGCCGCCGAACATCCCACCGCCCCCGGGACCGCCAAATCCACCAGGACCGCCTCCCATGAAGATTCCGGCTCCAGAACCGCCTCCGGCCCCACCCCCCATCAGGATGCCTCCCTGCCCCGGCAATGCCTGTCCAGGATTTTGCAGACGATATGTTTCGATTGCGTCGCGAATTCGGTCAACGTCGATGCCTGCCATCGGGCTCACCGCACCGGCTTGCCCGCTGATGGCCACTGACTGATCGCTGAAATCAGAGTTGCCGGCGATCGAAGGCAAGGCCGCGCCGCTCGGGCCGCCGGTGCCAGCCTGTGTCTCGGTATCGCCGGTGAGGGCGCTCATCAGGCTCAGGCTTTGCGCACCGTTGCCCACCATTTGACGAACAGCTTGCGCGACCTGGCTCGATTGAGCATTCTGCTCCTGCTCACGCTCTGCTGCGCGCGAAGCCAGCGTTAGCTCGAAGTTCAGGGTCTGGTCACGGTTTGCATCATTCAGCAGGGCTTCCTGCGCACCCGCAGCGAAAGCGGCAAATTGGGTTCTGACCACATAGCGTCCGTTCTGGGGAATGCTCAACGACCACGCGCCCGTAGTGTCGGTCGTCGTTGAATAGCGCTTTCCGGTAAGAGTGTTTTGGGCGGTTACAGTCACGCCCGGCAGTGGGACGTTTCCGCTCTTCACCACACCATGGAGCTTGCCGGGTGAAGTGGAGACGCTCGCCTGCGTCGCGGAAGCTGCTCCAGAGGATGGAGGTGCTTGTGCGGCAATTACTCTGCCTTGTGCAACCGCGCCCATCGCTATCGCCAATAGACCGGCTGCAAACCGCATGCCCTCTCCCAATATCAAAAGAGACGTATCCAACCCCAGGAAGGTTTACGGCCTGAGATCGACAATGAATCTATGGTAAAGCTGCCCAGAACCCGCTGAATCAAAGGACAGAAGACGCCGGAGATGTTCTCGTTTGCTCTCCGCACCGCAAGCAGGCGAAATTCTTCTTGCCAACTCTGCGGAGGCATGTTAACTCTTGAGCCAATAACTTCTCAGTTGCTACCGAGGGAGTAACTCCCGGAGGGCAGAAAGACTGGAATGCCGCAATGATGAAAATCGGGACCACGATCCGTGCACACCGCCTGCAGAAGGGCCTGTCACAGGGCGACATCGAAAAGAAGACCGGTCTGCTGCGCTGTTATCTCTCCCGCGTGGAAAACGGCCACACCGTACCGTCGCTCGACACACTGTCGAAGATTGCTGTAGCGCTCGACCTGCCCATTTCCCAGTTTTTTGCTGATGACTCAGTCGGACGCCAGCTCAACACGCAGCGGCTCTCGGATGATGAGTTACGCTTCCTCACGCAGATCCGACGTTACTCCACAAACTTGAATGAGAGTGACCGCAAGCTGCTGCTCGCGATGGTGAAGAAGTTCGCTGCAACCGCCGTTCGGTGATCGATGCCGAGGATGGACCCGGGGTTATCCGGCGAGCCGCGAGAGAAATACTCCGAAGAGGGTCAGCAATACCACCGTCATCAGCACGGCGGCTCCTAGGCGCGCCTGAAACGCGCGCTTCGATGAGCCAAGACGTGGAACCATCGGCATCGCAAACAACAATCCGCAGACAAATCCGCCCAAGTGGGCCATATTATCGATACTTATTCCGGTGAAGCGGGATCCTGCGCTGATCGAGAATCCGAGCACAAAGTTGATCCCAGCAAAGTAAATTACCGAACGGCGTAGCTTCTTCAATTCAAAGGCCGGCACCGGCAAACGCGGCGACTTCAACAGCACAATCAGCGCGCCCGCAATTCCGAAGACTGCACCGGAGGCTCCAGCGCCGACCGGAAATGTCACCCCACCCGCATCGCGAAGCGGCGAGAGCCAGTTGATCAACGTCGAAAGCAGATTTCCCGCTGCACCAGTGAGCAAGTAGACAGCGAGGACTCCCGCCGAGCCCATCAGCGGCTCTGCAAGCAGGCCAAGATTCCAGAGACACCACATGTTCGTCGCCAGATGCAGAATCCCTACATGAACGAACATCGCTGTCAGAATCCGAAGCCATTCACCGCCGATAAGAACCCGCCCTGCATCGTCCGCTCCCCAGTGAAGCAGTTGATCGGGAGTAGGATTGATCGGGCTGACATGGTTCATCACCATCGCCAGAAAGACAAGGCAATTGATGGCGACCAGCAGATACGTCGCCGGTGACGCTGCCCAGGTGGGTCGCGTTCGTCTGCGCTCTTGCGGCGGCGGAACGTATTCTGTGCCGGGTGGAAGGATCTCCGGACTAGGGGCGTGCGGGGGACTTCCCATATTTCAATCGTAATGCATTTTCACCCCAGGCACGTCTCACGACACGCAGCTCGAACGAGGCCGTTGCAGGTTGTTAGTCTGTTATTTGGTCGAGCACTTCGGAATCCGATCTTGAAGGCCTCAGCTGAAGAGAAATCAAGGAGCGCAGGAATGACCCCATCCCCAGGCACAGAAAAGCACATTCGACGGGCTCTTTTGAGCGTTACCGATAAGACAGGCCTGGTCGATTTTGCCCGCGCGCTTTCGGGCTTCGGCGTCGAGCTGATTTCGACCGGCGGTACCGCCCGAACCCTTCGTGAGGCAGGGTTGGCCGTCAAGGACATCAGCGATCTCACCGGATTCCCGGAGATGCTCGACGGACGTGTCAAGACGCTCCACCCCCGGGTGCATGGCGGCTTGCTCTACATTCGCGGCAATCAGGCCCATGAAGCTGCTGTGGCCGAACACGGTATCCAACCTATCGACATGGTTGTCGTCAATCTCTATGCCTTCGAGAAAACCGCGGCCCAGCCCGGCGTTGGCTTTGGCCACCTAATCGAAAACATCGACATCGGCGGACCTTCGATGGTGCGCTCCGCAGCCAAAAACTTTGAAGACGTCGCTATTGTCACGCGCTTTGCTGATTATCCCTCTCTGACCGAAGAGCTGCAGCGTACGAAGGGCGCGTTGAGCCGCGAAACCCGCTGGAAGCTGGCAAAGCAGGCCTTTGCGGTCACGGCAGCGTATGACTCGGCAATCGCGGCAACCCTCGAGCGCATACCGGAAGCCCCAGCCCCTGATGCACCGGCAACTCTGGACTCCACATCTCTGCCGTCAACCCTGCGCGTCAACTTCGGCCTGGCGCAGTCGCTGCGCTATGGAGAGAATCCCCACCAGCGCGCCGCCCTCTACACAGACGGCTCCGGCCTGGGCGTCGCCGGAGCCAAACAACTCCAGGGCAAGGAGCTCAGCTTCAACAATCTCGTGGATCTCGACGCCTGCTGGGAACTGACCCGCGAATTCGACGAACCGATGGTCGCGATCATCAAGCACACCAACCCCTGCGGCGCTGCCACCGGCACAACTGTTCGCGAGGCCTATCAAAAGGCTCTGGCCTGCGACCCGGTTTCGGCCTTCGGCGGCGTCATCGGCATCAACCGTCCGGTAGACGCAGCTGCGGCCGAGGAGATTGCGAAGCTCTTCGTGGAGGCGATCGCCGCCCCGTCGTTCTCTGGTGAGGCTCTTGATCGCTTCGCAACAAAGAAGAACCTCCGCCTCGTTGAGATCACACCGGCATCTGTCCGGCCGATCATCAAGCAGGTCTCGGGAGGACTTCTGCTGCAGGATGCAGACACAGGGCGCGCGGCCGAAAGCGAAGTGAAAGTGGTAACCCAGCGGCCGCCTACCGCCGAAGAGCTTCGCGGTCTCCTTTTCGCATGGCGTGTCTGCAAACACGTAAAGTCCAATGCAATCGTCTACGCGCGCGAAGGCCAGACCGTGGGCATCGGCGCCGGCCAGATGAGCCGTGTTGACGCCGCCCGCATTGGTGCGCAGAAGGCTGTACTTCCCCTCAAGGGAACTGTCGCCGCGTCGGACGCGTTTTTCCCGTTCCCCGATGGGCTTGAAGCAGTTGCCGCGGCCGGCGCGACAGCTGTTATCCAGCCGGGGGGTTCGGTGAAGGATCAGGACGTGATTGCTGCGGCGGACAAGCTAGGCATGGCGATGGTCTTTACCGGAATGCGTCACTTCCGCCATTGAGTTTCTGCGGCAGTCGCTGTCTCTTCTTGGGAGGACGACCTTGTTGCTGCCTCTGGTCATTTCAAGGAGTTACCGGCTGCCGCCAAAATGCTTGCATTCAGCTGCCCGTCTGCGACTAATCCTAGGTAAAATCGTCTTTAACAGTAGGCAGGTCGGCCCGGTAACCTGCTGGTCTATCCTGTCGGAATCCGGGTTGAGGTTGCCCACATTTGGCCCGCCCCGAAAGGCGATGGAATCCCCTAGAATGATGAAACTACAAGTTTTACCGCAGTCCTTCTGGCTTTCTCTGGCCGCAGGATCCCTTGCCATTTCGCCCGCCCTTGCTATGCAGGCGCAGTCAGCCGCTCCCTCGACTGCACAGACTCCAGCCGCACAGACCACGAGCACGAAGCCTTCGGATCAGCCGGCCACTGGCACATCGGACCGCTCCAAAGCCTACTTTCATTCCGCGCTGGCTGACATCTACGAAGAGGAAGCGGTCAACTCCGGCCAGCCCGAATACGTGACCCATGCCATCGAGGAATATAAGGACGCGCTTAATGCTGATCCCGGCTCCGCGCAGCTCAATGACGCTCTCGCAGACCTCTACTTCCGCGTGGGCAGAGTGCGGGAGGCTGAAGCAACCGCGCGCGGGCTGCTCAAGACCAGCCCGGATGACGTCGATGCCCACAAGCTTCTCGGACGCATCTATCTCCGGCAGTTGAGTGAGTCGCAGAACGCGGTCTCTTCCTCCTCGCCGAAGGGAAACGCGCTTGACCAGGCGATTGCAGAGTATGAAAGGATCGTCGCGCTTGAGCCGAAGGATGTCGAGAATCGCATGGTGCTCGGGCAGCTTTACACCGTGAAGCACGAACCGCAGAAGGCCGAAGAACAATTCAAGACTGCGCAGGCAATCGACCCCGACTCGGAAGATGTCGTCCTTAATTTGGCCCGCCTCTATGCCGAGAGCGGTGACATCGAGCACGCAACCAAGGTAATTGAAGCGGTGCCCGAGTCTGATCGAACCAGCAAGATGGAGTTTGCCCTCGGCGCGGCATACGACCAGTTAAAGCGTCCCAAGGACGCGATCGCCGCGTACAGGCGTGCCGTGGACATTGAACCGGGCGACGCGCGAACCATGAGCGCGCTGGCTCAGGCCTTGCTGAACGACGATCAACTCGACGCTGCGCTCAAGGAGTTCCGCGATGCCTCCGAGGCCGACCCAGATGACGTCAGCACTTTGATTCATATTTCTGAAATTCAGCGGCGGCAGGGCAAGTACGAAGATGCACTCGTCACAATTCGCAAAGTCGTCAAGAAAGATGCGGACAATCTCGAGGCCGGATACAACGAGGGATTGCTCCTCGATGTGCTGGGCCGATATGACGAGGCGGCCCAAGTCTATCAGCATATGGTTGACCTCACCTCGCATGCCAACGGAGCTTACACGGACGAGGAAAAGAACAATCGCGGCATCTTCCTTGAACGGCTTGGTGCGATCTACCACGAACAAAACAAGACCGATTTGGCCATCGCCGCATATCAGAAGTTGATTGACATGGGTGGCGATCAGACCCTGCGGGGTTACCAGGGACAGGTCGACACGTATCGCGATGCCAAGATGTTCGATAAAGCCGTCGAGGTCTCGCAGAAAGCCGTCGCCGCCAACCCCAAGAACAACGATCTCAAGTTGATGCTCGCCGGTGAACTGGCAGACCAGGGAAAAGTGGATGAAGGCCTGAACATGGCCAAGGGGCTGCTTAACAACACCAACGATGATCGCACCGTATGGCTCACGCTAGCGCAGATGTACACGCGCCTTCATCGCTGGAAAGACGCTGAAGATGCCTTGAATAAGGCAGCCACTCTCACCTCAAAGAAGGAAGATCGAGGCTATCTCCTGTTCTTGCGTGGAGCCCTGGCAGAACGCCAGAAGCGCTATGACATGGCTGAAGATTACTTCCGCCAAGCGCTCGATATCGATCCCTCGAACTCAATGGTGCTGAATTACCTGGGCTACATGCTCGCCGATAAGGGAACGAAGCTGCCGGAAGCGGTTAAGTTGATCCGCAAGGCAGTTGAACTCGATCCAATGAATGGCGCTTACCTTGATTCACTGGGCTGGGCTTATTTCAAAATGGGTGAGTATGAGCTGGCGGAGGAAAATCTCCGGCAAGCAGTTGAACGCGACCAGACCGATCCCACCGTTCACGAGCATCTGGGTGATCTCTACGAGAAGACGGGGCGCATCCGGCTCGCGGCCGCACAATGGCAGCTCTCCCTGAACGAGTTCGCAAAATCAGCTTCGGCTGACGTGGAGCAGGCTGATGTTGCCAAGCTGCAGCACAAGCTTGAAAGCGCTCGCGTCAGATTGGCGAAGGAAGACAGCATTTCCGGCGGCGTTCCGAAACCCGAATAAGACTGAATAACCTTACTGGCGTTCGTGAAATCGGCGGCCTCGATTGTGGCCGCCGATTTCTTTTGAGCAAAGATGGCGCGACCAACCGGAGCCGCTACTTCGCCTGAGCTGCTGCAGCAATGTATTGATCAACGCTGTTCTTCTCAACAAGCGATGTTCCCGTATCAACGAAGACTGGGTACGGAGAAAACGGATCGGCGCCAAAATCCCGATCCAGATGGATCGGCTGCGTGTGAAATATCTCGTCCAGCGCCTTCAGTCCAAAATACGCCATCGTAAAAGGCTTCTGGACCAGCGTTGAGTCGATTGTGCCCGCCTTGATTCCCTCGAGCGTATCTGGATTCGCATCCCACGCGATCAGCACCCGATCGGTAGAGTTGGATCTACTGATTGCATCCGAAACCGGTTTTCCTCCGGCCGATTCGAGACATACAAAGCCATCGATCTTCTTGGGGCCGGTCAAAGCAATATACTTTTCAGCCTGATCGAATGCGGCTCTGGCGTCGCTCTTCGTGTCCACTACATCTACGATATGGATATCCGGCCGTGCGGCCAGCGCGTCCTTGAAGCCTTTGAGGCGCTCTTCGATATTTGGCTGGCCCGCGAGGGTAAAGAAGACTACGTTACCCCGCCCTCCGAGCTTCTCGATCAGTCGACGGCCGCCGACTCTCCCCGCCTCAAGGTTATTTGTCCCGACGAAATACAGCCTGCGGCTGCCAACCGCATCCGAGTCGATCGTGATGACGGGAACGCCGGCTTGGATCGCGGAATCGATCTCCGACTCAAAGAGTGACGCATCCGAAACAGAAACAAGAATCCCGGCAGGCTTCGCGGCAACCGCTTTGCGGAACTCTGTTATCTCAGCCTGCGGATCGAAGTTGCCCGGCCCCACAACCTTCGCGGTTACCTTCAGCTGCCCGGCCGCGCGGTTGAAGCCGGCCGCGGCCGTTTGCCAATAAGGCAGAGACAGGTTTGTCGAAACCAGGTAAAACACCTCTTTGTTCGAGTGCCTCGCGCATCCCGATACGGAAACTAGCGCGAGCGCCAGAATGCTGAGCGCAAATTGTTTGATCGTTCCCATGCTTGCCTCCCGGTCTAGTCTGGTTGCAGCCCGCGGGCACACGCAGGTTAAACGCGACACCTGCGCTCCCCGAAAGTTCGGCAGGATGGTACTCTCGATCACTGCGTTTGTCCAATCGCCCCGTCTCCGTTGCCTCGCTGCGATATAACAGGGTCTGAAGCTAGCTTCCAATCAACCGTGCTCCCAGACGCTCCAATCCTCGGACCGCTCCCATCCGCAATCGCGGTCGATATCGATGGAGAGCTTACAAAGCGCACCCACAGCGAGTCGCCCCACCTTTATCGGACACCCTTCGCAAGAGATGGAGCGCGTATTCTGCACGCGCGTGCCTTTCGCCGTCTTGCCGGAAAAACTCAGGTCTTCGCGCGCCTTCCCGATGACCCTCCCGGTGATCACTTTCGCAGCCGGCTCACACACACACTCGAGGTCACGCAGATCTCTCGCACTGTGGCGAAAGCGCTCGGCCTGAACGTCGATCTCGCCGAAGCGCTTGCTCTGTCGCACGACATCGGTCATCCGCCTTTTGGTCACGCTGGCGAGAAAGCCCTGGACCACGCGCTGCAGAGTCATGGACTTCATTTCGATCACAACCTACATGCGCTGCGTATCGTCACCTGGTTTGAAGAGCGCTACGCACGCTTTCGAGGCCTTAACTTGACACTCGGGGTGCGCGAAGGCATCATCAAGCACTCACGCGATTACTCCATTTCAACGCACCCGGAACTGGCCGAGTACCTTCTCGATCTGCGACCACCCCTCGAAGCTCAACTGATCGACCTTGCGGATGAGCTTGCTTATCTAACCGCTGACCTCGAAGATGGCCTTGACTCCGGGATTCTTACTTTGGCGAGGGTTCGCGAGGGCGTCACGATATTTCGCCGATTCCACGACGCTGCCCTTCGGGAATACCCCGCCGCATCCGCCAGAGTGCAGACCAATGAGACTCTGCGGCGCGTGCTCAATGCGCTTGTCACCGATCTGATTCGCGAGATTGGGCGGCGGGTCTCCGAATCCGGCGCGACAACTCTCGACGAGATCCGGCGCCTGCCTGATAGAACGGTCGCACTGAGCACTGCAATTGAAGATGAGCGCGCCAGTGCAAAAGCCTTCCTCTATGAGAATTTCTACAATTCGCCCGGTATGGAGGAGATCCACGTTCACGCTGCGGCGGTCGTCCGAGACGTCTTCGCGGCGATTGTGAATGATCCCGGCCTGCTGCCCGATGACCATCAGGCACAGATCCCATCACAGGGACTGGCGCGCACAGTCGCCGATTACATCGCTGGAATGACCGATAGCTACATTCAGCAACTCTGGGCACGCTGCTGCGCGAGTTGACCGCTACTGCACGGTCCCCTGCGGCCGCAGGCGCCGCAGATCAAGCGCACATTCAACAGCATTCTGCGCGTAGAGGCGCAGATTGTCTGAAGCCGCCCACAACCAGAGCCGCTGGCTTTCAGCCGGATGGCGAGGATTGATTTCGCTGCGCAGCCGCACCAGGACATCATTCTGCCCGGTCGCGGCAAGATTCGAAGGGGAATCCGTGTCCTCTAAAACCACGTCCAGATGATCGCCGCTCATCGCTTCTTCAAGTGCGGCTGCCTCAACGGGTCTCTCCAGTTCCACGGCGATTGAGAAGGTGTGCCCATGAAAGGCAGGCGCAATGATCGACTGCAACGCCAGCGGTGGCCACCGGTTCCCCGCCAACGCGGAAAAGTGCCGTCGAACGCGTGCATCAATGGCACTGAGGTTGATCTTTGCACTTTCGCCAAGGCCCGAGAGCAGGTTATATGCGGCCTGCGCATCGTAGATTGTCCTCGGCAATGATTGAAAGCTGAGCAGGTTCACCGTCTGCTGATGCAGTTCATCCATCGCCGCGCGGCCAAACTCGCTCGCGGGCAGCAGCAATGTGGCGGCCACGCTCTTTACGGGAAGTGCGTGCTGCAACCGCTCCATTAACAACGCCAGAGCCAGCGCTGCAGGATGGGCCGGCACGACGGCGGGCGTAAACAGATCGGCACTTACCGTGTCTGAGCTGATCCAGGGGGCTCTGACCAGCACACCGGTCTCCTGATCCAGTGCACCAGCAAGGTCCAGCACGGACGAACCCGCTCGCAACGCCTGCTTCCAGTGTTTGCGCGTCAATTCTTCAGAGCCGCAAAAGAAGGTAAAGTCCACCTGATCGAATGCATCGGGCTCGATAGCCTGAAGGAACGTAACCTCTTCACCGACCTGATCCAGTTGGCCGAGCGCCTCATCTTCATCGAGCAGCACAAAATCCGCGGCAGCAAGCGGTGAATCGGAGAGCGCGTCCTTCAATTCCTTGCCCAGTAAGGTCGATGCACCGGCAATAGCGATCTTGTACACAGAATTCCTTCTTCCAGAGTATGAAGACTACCAGCAGGATCCGAGCGATGCACGGTTGAGCCTAAATCTTGCTTAAAGATGGGTGGCCGCTCCCGGCTCGGACGAGGCCGATCCATGAATCGCTGTTTCCGGCTGTCTGCGCCTCCGCGACCAGGAATAGGCTGCTCTCGCCCAAATGCCCGAGAACATATAAGCCAATGCAACTACGAGCAGAACAGCATTCGAAAAGCGAATTACAACGTAGACGACAATCGATAACAGGAAAAGCAGCTG
This sequence comes from uncultured Acidobacteriaceae bacterium, assembly GCA_963832465.1. Classification (GTDB taxonomy): domain Bacteria; phylum Acidobacteriota; class Terriglobia; order Terriglobales; family Acidobacteriaceae; genus Telmatobacter. The sequence continues at coordinate 52,983 of CAWHUJ010000010.1, read as the reverse complement.
GAAAGGATGCCTGCGCGATAGATTGATCTCCTTACCAGACCAGAACCTCCACGTGCTCACCATCAGAAAGCCGCTCAAGCCCACAAGCAACAGCCAGGGGAGCGCAATCCACCAGGCTTGCACCGGAATTCCATAGAAATAGTGCACGGTCGCGGCCAGCATGCACGCTGCCGCGGGAATCGGCATCCCTACGAAATATTTGCGGTCCGGACGCCCTGGATTGCGAGGCTGTGCATCGTGGCTGATGTTGAAACGCGCAAGGCGCGAGGCACCGCCTATGAGGTAGAGAAAGCAGAAAAATCCGCCCGCCTGCACTAGATGTTGGCGCAGTTGCGGATTGATCGAGTCGGGAAGAAAGTGAAAGCCCCACACAAACGCCAGCAGGCTGGGCGCAACGCCGAAGGTGATTACGTCTGCCAGCGAATCCAGCTCTTTGCCAAAGTCGCTGCATGTGTTGGTCATTCGTGCGATGCGGCCATCCAGCGCGTCGAATGGAATGGCAAACAGAATTGCGATCGCGGCCCAATCCAGGTGCATCTGCGCATTACCGCTGATCGCCGCAATCGTCTGCACGATTGCGAAATATCCGGCACCGATATTGCCTGCGGTAAACAGAGACGGCAGCAGATACATACCACGGCCCGGCCGTAACCGCACGCGGCGCCGTTCGCTGGCTGCATCGCGGTTCATGCCCGAGGCTCCCCTGGCATTGCTGCGAGAATGCTCGCCCCGCCCTTGACGCGCTGGCCCACCTTCACCGAAAGCACTGCCTCTGCCGGAACCACCACGTCCACGCGCGATCCGAACTTGATCAGGCCCACGCGCTGCCCGCGCTCCACGCTGCCGCCCTCGCGCGGATTGAACACAATGCGGCGCGCCAGCAGCCCGGCAATCTGTTTGAAAGTGACCTCATATCCCTCGCCGCGCACCGTCACCATGTTCTGCTCGTTGCGATCCGCCGAAGCGGGGTTCATGGCGTTCAGGTACTGCCCTTTTTGGTAGCGCACAGCGGTCAGCACGCCGGCAATCGGCGACCGGTTCACGTGCACGTCAAACACGCTGAGAAAGATGCTGATCCGCTGCCGGGGCCGTCCGGAGTCGCGATCGCGACGGTTTCAGTCACCAGCCCGTCGCCCGGCGACACAATCAACCCGCGCCCGCGGAATCGGCCGCTCCGGATCGCGGAAAAACCACAAGAAAGAACGCGCCAGAAGCACATGGGAGCATGCCCACGCCCAGCCGTGCGTTGCCCAGCACAAGCGCCGCCGCCACGAAAAAGACTCAAACCGTATATGTAACCGTCACGAACCATCGTCCCCAACGATTATACGGTTGAATTCACTCCGCCGCAGCGCAGACCCAACGCGCACAGCCTCACTTCGGTGCGCAGCTTGCGCCGCCGGCCCACCAATCGCCTGCTTGTCGCCGAGTTCCCTTGAAGCCCTACGCCAGAACCGCCGGCAGCGGTGTTCCAGAGCGTAGATCAGGTCTTTGGCATGGAGTTTCAGCTTCTTCAGGCGCACCTCTTCGAGCTGTTCGTCTTCGGAGAGGTAGGGCTTCTGAATCAAGTCTTCGAGCCGCTGAGCGTAGCGACGATGTTCGGCATGCAGGCGATCAATCTCTTCGCTCAGCGTGGAGTCCTTTACTTCATCCATCAAGCACCTCCACGTTTTTAAGGAACACTTACATATATCGCTCCGACACGGCAAAGGGCAAGCAAGAATGGCGACAAAATTTGCCTAGGCTGTGGATTTCCCGCACCCGCAACGAACGGACGCAATGCGACGCAACTTCTGAACGATTCGCTGGGTTCAAATGGGTGATTCAAATCCCCGCCTGCATCAGGATTGCGTCCTCAACTGGATCCGCATAGTAGTTGCGGCGCGTTCCCGTTTCTAGAAATCCAAGTTTTCGATAAAGTCCTATTGCGGCCGCATTTGACGCGCGGACCTCCAGTACCACCTCAGCTATCCCCGCCGCCCGTAGTTGCTCGATAGCCCGCTTCAGAAGCTCAAAGCCCGCACCCGTCCGCTGGGCTGCAGAGGCTATCGCGACTGTCTCGAGTTCCGCCACGGGCGGAGCAAGGCTGAAGACTGCGAGCCCGATGACTTCTGCGCTCATCGCCTCCGCAACAAGTGCCAGGCGCCGCACTGGTGCTTCGGCATCCAGCGCATTGAGAAAGGCTTCTCGGGGCCACTTCGGGGCTTGCGGCAGGCCGTTGGCGATAGCGATCACCGAATCGAGATCCGTAAGGGTCATCGGCCGAACCCGAATTTTGCTCTCGGAAGTCATCTCGGCCGCGCTGTTGCAGCTTCAGGCTCGCCAAAGATCTCAGCGTCGGAGCGGCGCAGATAGTGCCCGTCCAGCAATGCCACATCAACGAAGGTTCCCGCCAGCACTCGCGGCAGAGCGAGCGTGATCGCGTCGAAGGCCGTCGGAGGAGCGGTGCGAACCAGATTCGCCTCTGGCCACGCCGCACGCAGCAACGCCTCGGCAGAATCGTCACACACGCTCATCGGCCCGCAAGGGCTGATCTGCAAGAGGTCTTCGCGGCCGACCAACGACTCGCGCGTCTCTTCGGCATCGTCAGCCAGGCGGAGAAACACCTCATTCCGGTGCGCATCGAGCGCGGCGGCGCGCGCTGCAGCCTTCATCGCGAGCACTTCAAGACGAGATACCGCAACCACTGAAATCTTCGCCGGCTCGGCGAAGCCCTTTACCGCGCTGAGCCCGACGCGCACGCCGGTAAAGCTTCCGGGGCCATTCACCGCAACGATCGCGTTGAGCTGCGCCAGCCGCATCTCTGCTTGCGCCAGTAGCTTGCCCACCGCCTCAACCAGCGTCGCCGAATAGCTGCGCCCTGCCAGTTCCATCTGCCTCAGAGGTTTCAACTCACCGCCGACGACGGATGCAAGCGCCACCGACCCGGCCGGCCCACAGGTGTCCACTCCGAGCAGCAGGAGGGTATTCGCCATCCTGCTATACCGCCTTCAACGCCTGGTCGAGATCGGCTACCAGATCTTCCTTGTCCTCAATACCGATCGAGAGACGCACCAGACCGTCCGTGATTCCCACTGCTGCGCGCTCGGCATCATTCAGAGCGGCGTGCGTCGTCGTGGCCGAGTGTGACGCCAGCGACTCCACGCCACCCAGCGATTCCGCGTTCAGAAACAGCTTCAGCGCTCTTAGAAACCGCTCCACCGCGTCGCGGCCCCCCAGATCGAAACTCAGCATCGAACCAAAACCCCGCTGCTGCTTCACGGCGAGTGCGTGCTGTGGATGGCTCTTCAGCCCCGGATAGTTCAAGCGCGTCACCTTCGGCTGCGTCGCCAGAAAATCCGCAACCGCGCGACCATTCTCCTCATGCTGCTTCATGCGCAAAGGCAGTGTTTTGATGCCGCGCAGCACCAGGAAGCACTCGAACGGCGAAAGAATGCCGCCGGCGGCTTTCTGCACCAGCAGAAAGCGCTCCTTATGCTCAGGTTTCGTGCCAATCAGCGCTCCGCCCAGTCCATCTGAGTGACCGTTAAGGAACTTCGTCGTCGAGTGCATGACGACATCAGCGCCGAGCGCGATCGGACTTTGCAGCGCGGGCGACATGAACGTGTTATCCACGCTCACCTCCACACCCTTTGCGTGGGCAATCTCGCAAATCGCGGCGATATCCGTCAGCACCATCAGCGGATTTGTCGGCGTCTCCACGTGAATCAGCTTCGTGTTTGGTTTGATCGCGCCGGCGACATTCTCTGGCTTGCTCGTGTCCACATACTCGATCTCGATGCCATAGTGTCGAACGATGAGGTTGAAGAGTCGAGCCGTCCCGCCGTAGACATTGTGTGAGCAGATCAGGTGATCGCCAGCGTGCAGCGTCGCCACCAGGGCATAGATGGCCGCCATTCCGCTGGCAAAGGCATGGCCGCACACTCCGCCCTCGAGCGCAGCAAGCGCCTCCTCCAGCCGGTCGCGGGTCGGATTTCCGGCGCGTGAGTAATCCCAACCTTTGCTTTCGCCAATTCCGGTCAGTTCGAACGTTGAGGAAAGATAAACAGGCACGTTTACTGCGCCCGTCAGTGGATCAGGCTGTTGCCCTGCGTGCACGGCAAGCGTCGAGTACTTGAATTGAGGCATGATCTGCGGTCGTTTCGGCTCCTGTACCTAGCTTATCGCGCTCGATCACCGCATTGCCTTAGACTCCACCCTCGAAGATCTTCTTCGACAGGTACCGCTCTGCAGAATCCGGAATGATGGTCACTATGCGCTTGCCAGGCCCCAACTCCTTTGCCAGTTCCGCCGCAGCATGCACCGCAGCTCCCGCGCTCGATCCGCCGACGAGCCCCTCGTCCGCCGCAAGCCGCTTCACCATGGCGAACGCGTCGTCGTCGCTCACCATCGTGACGCGGTCACAGACCTCGCGATGAAAGGTTGTTGGGATAAAGCTCACTCCGATGCCTTCTACGCGATGCTTTCCCGGTTCGCCGCCCTGCAGAATCGAACCCTGCGTCTCGACTGCTACAGTCAGCACCGCCTGATTCTGCTCCTTCAGGAAGCGCGCAATGCCCGAGAATGTTCCACCAGTGCCCACGCCCGCCACAAACGCGTCGACACGGCCTTCCATCTGCTCCCAAACCTCTTTCGCCGTCGTGTCATGGTGAAATTGCGGATTGGCCTGATTGCTGAATTGGCCTGCGGTGAACGCGCCCGGGATACCGGCAGCCGCTTCCTCCGCTCGCTCTATCGCCCCTCGCATGCCCTCCGCCTCTGGCGTTCTCACCACCTCAGCGCCAAAACCCCGCATCAGGATGCACTTCTCTTCCGCAAATCCCTCAGGCACGAAGAGTTTCACCTTGTAGCCGCGATTTACGCCTATCAGTGCGAGCCCAACCCCCGTATTGCCCGCCGTTGCTTCCAGAATCGTTGAGCCGGGATGCAGAAGCCCGCGCGCCTCGGCGTCGAGAATCATTCCCAGGGCCGCGCGATCCTTGATGCTGCCGCCGGGGTTCAGGAACTCAAGCTTTGCAAATACGGCACTGCCCGTCGGAGGCGCAGTCCGCGCAAGCCGCAACATCGGAGTATGCCCGACGAGTTGGGTAATGTCGGCAGCGACCGGAGGCAAGATTGAGGGTTGTAACGCGGCTCTCATGCGCTACCAGTCTACGGTATGGCGTGCAAGGGCCCCGCCTATTCGTCTCCTGCGGACTTCGGCTTTTTCGTAATGTGTGTCGAGGGGAAGTAACCGGTTCTCGTCCGAACTTCCAACTTGCCCATGCCCGAGGCCTGGGCATTTACCTGCACACGCCGAAAAGTCTGCGCTGTCGATGTGTTGCTGGAGTGATAGCCGATCGTGTATTGGCTGCGGATATCGCGCGCCACTTCCGCGGCAATTTCGTCCACCTGCTCCATCGTCCTGGGGAAAAACGCGATTCCGCCAGTCTCGGTCGAAAGCATCTCGAGAGCGCGACGCGCATGCCGCACCTCACCGTGCGTCATCTCGTCTCCAAAGAGTAGGCCGATCGAGTAGATTACCGGGCCGGAAAGCTGCTGCACCCGCCGGATCGTCTGTTCCAAAGTGAGAGTCGAGGCATTGTCTTCACCGTCCGTGATGATGATCAGAACCTGCTTAGGGCGCTTCGCATCCACTGCCAGCTTGTCTGCTGAAGCAACTACCGCGTCGTAGAGTGCCGTGCCACCGCGAGATTCAATATGCGACAGGCCGTCCCTCAGCTTGTTGGCATTCGACGTAAATTCCTGATCGATAAACGCCTCATCCGAGAAATTCACAACGAACGCCTCATCCTGCGGATTCGACGCTGCGATCAGGTCGAGAGCGCTCTTGTTGACCGCCGGGCGCTTTCTGGCCATGGAACCGGAATTATCGACCACGAGCCCGATCGAAACCGGCAGGTCAGTGTGCTGGAAGCTGATGATGTTCTGCTTTACGCCATCCTCGAGCACCTGAAAATCGTCTTTCGTCAGGTTCTGAATCAGCTTCGAGCCCTCAAGCACGGTGGCGCTCAACACTACTTCGTCGACGTTGGTGCGAAGAACGTATCCCTTACCCTCTTTGTCCAGAGGTCCACCAGCGGTCGATCCTGGAAGATCTCCATCTGGCGAGCGCACGGGATCCCTGTCCTGGGTTAGCGAAGGCGCAGAAGATTGAGCCGGGTTAGCGGGCGTCTGTAGCGCCGCCCAACCTGGCGCCGTCGTTATTGAAAGGCAGAAAAGAAGGGTGGCTTTATTGCAAAGGCGCATAGTAGCCGGTGCGAGCATGGACGGTCAGCTGAGGCAATCCAGCAGGAGGATTGAGCTTCACCTTCACTTTACGCCATTTGCCGTCGCGGGACAGATCCTTAGGGGTGTACCCAATCAAATACTGGTTGCGCAGCTCGGTCGAGATTTTCTCCGCGATATCGCCCATCTCCGAGAGGTCATCCACCCGGTAGAGGCGGCCGCCCGTCTCCTCTGACAACTCATTCAGCAGTTGCGGGCCCGTGCGCTCTTCAGGAGTAGGAGCGTAAGGATCGAAGATGCCGATCGAATAAATCTCCACGTCAGACTCTTTCACCTGCGACCGAACTTCGCCCTCCGTATAGCGCGAGCGGTTATCACCGCCATCGGAAACCACCAGCAATGCCTTGCGCTGATGCTTGGCCTCTTTCATCTTCTCCACGCCATAGTAGATCGCGTCCAGGAGAGCCGTTCGATGACCGCTCTGCACGGTCGCGAGGCGGGCCTGGATATCTTCGACTGAGCTGGTGAAGTCTTCGATCAATTCAGGCCTGTCGTTGAAGCCGATCACGAAGAACTCATCTTCGGGATTCGCGGTCTTAATGAACTGGAGAATCGATTCTCGCGCCCGAATAAGTTTTGACGTCATTGACCCTGAAAGGTCAAAAATCACCCCGATCGAAACCGGCGCATCTTCGCTCGCGAAGCTTGAAATCTTCTGCTCTCCGCTATTTTCGAAAATCTGAAAGTCGTCCTTCTCCAACCCCGTGACCAGACGGTTCATCGGATCAGTTACCGTGACCGGTACCAGAACCACGTCCACGTTCATTCGGATCAGAGCGCCGGGGCGCGCCTTCACAGCGGCGCTCCCGGTCAAAGCGGGCGCCTGCGCTCCCGCTGGCGCACCTGTTGCGGGCGTTGAAGCCGGCGGTGGTGTCACGTGCACGTTGTTTAACGGATCGTCCTGCCCATGCAGGGCGAGTGCGCCCAGCAGCAGGATGGCAAGTGCCGAAATTCGAAGATATGGACTCAGCAGACCTGTCACTCGGCGCTCGTTCTTTGAATTGCTGCGCCGCTTAGGTTGCCGTCTCATGTCTCTCTCACCTGAATTGAACGCGATGTTAGCACGCTTGGTAGACGCCGGGCGTCACCCAATTGTCACCTGTTTGCTGATCGATCAGCATCCTTTTACCGCACTAAAAGTCGCTGATCTGCCATGAGATACAATCATCTTTGAAGCCCGGCAGCACAGCTCAACTTCGGAACGGAACAACGCCGAGCCCAACTATAACGTTATCAGTGGGGAGCACCGATCACTGGATGGCGAAAACAAACCCACTTCTCGCCTTGCGCTACTTTGCCTCAGAAGTTAAATCAGACAGGGTAATCGTCAATATTTTAGAGATTCTGCAACGCCCGAAGAGACTCCGAGGGCCGTTTGAGATCTTTGATGCCGACCCGGGAGAAAATGTCAGCTCGTGTTTGTTATTCGTCGGCTCGCCCGTCCCTCCACAGGCCACCGGTTCCTGTCCCAACTTAATCAGCAATTTCGGGATCTATGCGCTGGAGTAAGAACCGTCGCGAGTGCGCAATCGTTCGCTCGCTCTCGATCATCATCGCTGCAGCTCTAAGCACCTTTCGGCTTTTCGCCCAGAGTCCTCCTCAACCCCCCACTCGATTCGTGGTCATGGTCGATGCCGCTCATGGAGGCGATGACGCGGGTGGGCGCCTCGCTTCGGGCAGTTTCGAGAAAGATGCGACGCTTGCCTTAAGCGTTCGGCTCCGTTCATTGCTCAACGCGCGGGGTATTGTCGTAGTCACAACGCGCGAATCTGATGCAAATCTCTCCCCAGACCGGCGCGCCGAAATTGCGAACCATGTTCACGCCCAGGCATGCCTCAGCCTTCATGCCTCCGAAAGCGGCGCAGGGATCCATCTCTTCACCTCGTCCCTGCCCGTCTCACAGCCGACGCGTTTCGTCGCCTGGAAGACAGCTCAGTCTGGATGGATCACCAGAAGTCTTGCCCTTGCCGGAGCGCTCAACTCTGCACTACAGCAGACTGGCGCTAATGTCACTCTCAGCCGCACCTCCCTGCTCGGAGTGGACAGCATGACTTGTCCGGCCGTTGCCATTGAGTTAGCGCCAGCGCGCGGGCCTGATGGCGCGGTTACCGCCGAGCCTGACGATGCCGACTATCAGTCGCGCATTGCAGCCACCCTCGCTAATGCGGTACTCGAGTGGCGCACGGAGGGCCGCCAACCATGATTCCCCGGCACCAGAAGATTCTCTTTGCGGTGCTGCTGGTGGCAGCCCTGGCAATGGGTGGCGCACTATGGCACCTGCGCCAACGCGCCCATCAGCGGCTACTTTCGGGCGAAGACTCAGCTCCGACCCGTGCCCCCGAAGTTGCTCCTGCGGAGCGGGCCACTCTCGTTGTCGCCAACGATCTGGATGGCTCACTCTTGATGCAGGAGCGTTCTCTTCCCTTGCCCTCCGATCCCGGCGCCCGCGCCCGTGTTGTTCTCGGCAAGCTGCTCGACGTTTATGCTGATCCCGGAGCTGCGCACCCGGTTTCCGGCGGCGCCTCGGGCATTGCGCAGGTTTTCCTTTTACCCGCACCGGGCCCCGCACCCGGCTCCGTCGCTGAACCCGCGGCTCGCAAGAGTTCCGGAGCCGAGCTCGCAGTCGTGAACCTGACCGGTAATTTTGTCGCTGGCCACCCCTCAGGACTCGAAACCGAGACACTTACCGTCCTCTCGATCTGCGCGACTCTCCGCGCCAATCTGCCTCAGATCACCGAGGTCCGCTTTCTCGTTGATGGACAACAGCACCCCAACCTCGCCGGGCATGCGGATTTGACGCGAACCTATCTCACCGCTGACGCTCTGCCCACCGGAGGATCGAATCCGTGAGTCTCAACACTTCCCCGAAAATAGGCGTATTCGACTCCGGCTTCGGAGGGCTCACCGTTCTGCGTGCCCTCATCTCGCGCGTGCCTCAGGCACAATATGCGTTCATCGGAGATACCGCCCGGCTGCCCTACGGCTCCAAGTCGCGCCGCACCATCGCACGCTATGCGGTTGAGAGCGCGCAGTTCCTGGTGCGTGAGCAAGGTGCAGAGTTCCTCGTCATTGCCTGCAACACGGCTAGCGCTCTGGCGCTCGATGCAATTCAGGATGCCGTTCCGGTTCCGGTGCTCGGTGTCATTGAACCCGGCGCCACCGCGGCCCGAGCGGCCTCGCAAACCGGCGACGTTCTCGTAATCGCCACCGACGCAACGGTGCAGAGCCACGCATACTCCGCCGCGTGCCGCGCAACGGGCCTTCGCTCAATCGAGAAAGCCTGCCCGCTCCTTGTTCCCTTGGTTGAAGAAGGCTGGACGGATCACCCCGTGACTGCCGAAGTTGTACGGATCTATCTTGGGGAGCTCGATGCGAACGCAGCCTCTGAAGGTCTCATCCCGGATACCCTCGTGTTAGGTTGCACTCACTATCCGCTTCTAAGGCCCCTCATCGAGAAGGAAATTGCCGGTCGCATTCGCGTCATCGATTCCGCCGAAGCCGCAGCCGACGCCGCTGTGCACATGTTCGGCGACCGCATCTTCACGGGGCGCCATTGACAGCACTCCGGCACGGAGATCCGGTGCTACGCTACAGATTCAGTGGAGAAATTCGAACGGCTCGGTTCGCGCTTTCTTGGTCGCCCGGTCGGCAAAGTGAGTCTTGTGACCTGGGCGGCTGATTCAGGATCACGAAATTCCCTTTGATATTCTAAAGAGCGGTCGGCCGGGCAGCTTCCTGCACTGAGCGCGTGCCACGGAGGAATTGGACTAGCATGATTAATCTGGCAGGTAAAACGGCCGTGGTCTTCGGGCTCGCCAATAAGCGTTCCATTGCCTGGGGAATCGCCCAAAAACTCAGCGAGGCCGGCGCACACTGGCCATTTGCTACCAGAACGAGCGGATGAAGCTCGAAGCTGAGGAGCCTCATCAAGGAACTGCCCGGCGCCACCGGCTTCCAATGCGATGTCTCGGTCGACGGTGAAATTGATGAGCTGTTTGCCGCACTCAAGGAGAAGTATGGCAAGCTCGATATTCTTGTTCATGCTGTGGCCTTTGCCCGCCGCGGCAGATCTAGAGGCGAATTCATTGACACCAGCCGCGAAGGCTTCCGCATCGCACTCGACGTCAGTGTCTACTCGCTCATTGCTGTCACGCGTGCCGCTGCGCCGTTGATGACCGATGGCGGCAGCATCATGACGCTCAGCTTTTACGCCGCCGAAAAAGTTGTACCGAATTACAACGTGATGGCCGTCGCCAAGGCAGCGCTCGAATGCACGGTGCGCTATCTCGCCTGGGACCTCGGCGGGAAAAACATCCGCGTCAACGCCATCTCTGCCGGGCCAATCAAGACGCTGGCCGCGCGAGGCGTAGGCGTCTCATGGGCGAAATGATGAAAGCTCACGCCGAACGCGCTCCCGCTGCATCGCAACGTGGATCAACTGGAAGTGGGCGGCGCCGCGTTGTTTCTCGCCAGCGATCTGTCCAGCGCTGTAACCGGCGAGACGCTTTATGTGGATTGCGGCTACAACGTGATGGGGTTCTAGCTGGCTGGAGCCCACAGATTCTGCATCTGATTCTGGAGGACTCTCAATGGAGGGGTCTTCCATCGATGCACAGGCCCGCGCTTTCCTCAGATGGTATTGCGTCAGCCCTCGATAAAGCGACAATTTGGTTCCAGGCTGATTCACCTTCAAAATCTGCGAAAACGACTCTGCTTATTGCAGCGGCACTCTATTTCACAGCGGTCGTTTTTCTTCAGGCTGGCCCAATCAATTGCTGGGCCAGCGATGTTCCCATTCTGCTCGACGGCGGATGGCGCATCTTCAACGGCCAGATGCCGTATCGTGACTTTTATCTTGCCCTCGGTCCGATCGACTATTCCCTGATCGCCCTCGGAATGTCGATCACCAACGCCACTCCGCAAAGCATCGCGGTCGGCAATGCGATATTCGGCGTCGTTATCGGCACCTGGGGTTGGTTCCTCTGCAGTCGGCGGATGCGGTTCATCCCGGCAGCGCTCATCACAGCCTGGCTCATTCTCACGGCAACTTCAGCATCGCCGCTGGGAGCCGCCACGCACATTATGAGTTGCGCGATGATCTACAACCGCCATGGCTACGCGCTCCTTGGGCTCATCCTGATCGAATGTGCCTTTTCTCACGAGCGAGACCGTTTCTCGGGCGGTGTCTCCAGCGGAGTTGCCGCGATTCTTCTTGCTTTTCTCAAGCTCAATTTTTTCTTCGCCGGGCTCTTGCTCATCTTTGCGACGCTCGCCGCGCGGAATCCTGATGCACGCCGTATACGCGGACTTCTTGTGGGCGCCGGAGCGACACTGGCTATCTTTCTTGCTATTCTGCGCAGCGCGATTTTTCCATTTCTGCTCGATATGCGTTATGCGATCCAGTCCCGCATCGGCGGAGTTGGAATTGGAGCGACGCTCAGGCTGGGCCTCTCAAGCATCGAGATTCTCACCGCGCTTAGTCTTACGGCCGTCACTATCATGCTCATCAAACGGGACAGCGATGGGCAGGCCTTCTCGAACAGGCTCATTCTGCTATGCCTCGCGATGATCGCTGGCAGTCTCGTGTTGCGCCGCACTGATTACGGCGAGAGCGGGTACCAGCTCGCTGTTCTCTGGGTCATCATTCTGATCGTGAAGCTGACTGAAGCGTATCCCGCTGCCAAAGAGAAGGTTGCCATTTCCGCAGTCGCTCTCATCTGTCTTGGAGGAGTTTTTATTCAATTCGGGCATGAGGCAGCCACTCTGCAAACTCTTCTTCAATACCAGATGCCATCGGTGAAAGCTGCCGCTTCTGAGGTACCCGGAATGCAGCGCATGGCATTTTACGAACTCAATATGTCGACTCTTGACCAGTTCAGGTTCGAGACTGGAGCCGATTTCGCCAACTATCTTGACGATGGCCTTCGGCTGCTATATCAGCAGAGTAGGCCGCAAGAGACGATTCTCACCGTTGGCTACAGCAATCCCTTTCCGTATTTGTTACGCCGTAAACCGGCGCACGGAGGCAGCCCCTGGTTCCATCTTGGCAACGATATCTCCAAGACACATCCACTCGACGCTGGCGTGGTCTTCGGCGACGCAGATTTAATTATGCTTCCGGAATCTCCGAGCTCTCACCGGGATAGTGATCTCGACTTGCAGGCGATCTATCACCAATACCTGGTGGACCACTTCTCCTTTGTGGCGCGGTCCGACTGGTGGCTTCTTTATCGCCGCAATCGATGAGGAGCGCGATGCCTGTTATTGCGGCCCTGGGACATACGTGGGGCGCTTCGGCGGCGCAGGCGAGACACCCACGGCGACGGGTGCATTGGAACCTTCCTTTGACACTCCCGGACCGGAATCAATTCCAGTAACGACCTTCGGTGCAGTCTTCTCCTTGGTCTCGGAGCCGCTTGTGGCAACGCCCACTACCACTGGAGCACCATTCTTGCGCGCCTGCGCAGCCGCTCCGCCCGCGGCACTGTCTTCCTGCCGAAAGACTTTTCGCTGCTTCGTTGTCCCGTTGAAGATCTCCACATCAGAGAGATTGGCTTCGGCCACATTTCTCTGTGCGTGACTCCCGGAAGTCTTCGCTTTCGCACTGCCGGGCGCCGGCTCCGCGTTGAACACCTGCATCTGCTTCACGGATCCGTTGATCACATCAACGCGCGTGACGGCAGGTCCTGGTTTGGCATTTGGCCTGGCATTCCCTTTTGATTGGCTCACGGGCTCATCGTTGAAGATCTGCGTTTGCGTATTCGACCCGTTGTATACGTCCACTCGCGTCTGAGCAGCCACACTCGCTTGGTGCGCATGATGGTGCTTGGCGTGTCTGTGGTGATGGATGACCTTCGTATCGTGCGAAGCCGCTTGCTGCGCAGTTGCGACGCCCGCAAGCAGTACCAGGAAAAGCCCCGTCTTGATCACAGATCGAAGCATATGTTCACCCCGAAATGCAGCGTTCAACGCAATCAGTCTTTACAGTATTACAGTGATCTTGCGCTCATCTCCACCCGCTAGGGCAATCTCGATCTCGCCGGTTGCCTTCTTGCGAATGCTCTTGAACTTGTCGCCCCACTCCACCAGAACCAGCGCATCCTGCGTGAGCAACTCATCCAGCCCCAGCGTTTCCAGTTGCCGCTCACTTTCGAGGCGGTAGACATCGATGTGATAGAGCTTGATAGCCCGGCCGTCCAGCGATCCGTCGTATTCGTGGAGCAGCGTAAACGTGGGACTTGTCACTTCGTCTGGTTCGGCGGCGTCGAGCGCCTGCGCAATTCCCTTCACCAGCGTCGTCTTGCCGGTGCCCAGATCGCCCTTCAGCAGAAGCAGTTGTGGCGGCGTCAGCAAACGAACCAGCTTGCGCCCCACCTCAACGGTATCCGCGCCGCTGTGAGTGGTGAACTCGTGTTTGCGGCCCTCGGCCACTGGAGCTTCTCTCGTCATTTGCTGCCTCTGAGGAGATGACTCGCTACGATTGCGCGGCACGCCCCTGCAACCAAACATAACCGTTCTCTTGCCGGGAGCGATAGCGAAAAGCCCGTGAAAATTGTCGCAGCGTGTCTGTTGGTAATAGTGTATGCTCGTCGACTTCCGCCACTGCGAGATCCGCTGCCAGCCCGTGCAGATACACCGCCGCCTCAATAGCTTGAGATGCTTGCGCCGGATATTGCGCCAGTAATCCGGCGATCAGGCCAGTCAGCATGTCGCCGCTTCCGCCCTTTGCCATCGCTGGATTGCCTGTCGTATTAACCGCCACGCTTCCATCAGGATGCGCAATCAGCGTGCGCCATCCCTTCAGCACCAGCGTGACGCCATGACCACAGGCGAACGCCCGAGCAATCTCGAGACGGTTTGCCTGCACTTCTGACACTGCCTTGCCAGTGAGGCGAGCCATCTCCCCTGGATGAGGTGTCATCACAATCGCGCGCCCCGCTTTGCCCATCTTGCCAACCTTAGACAGGAGCGCGGCGCTTTCTGAAAGAAGATTCAGCGCATCCGCATCAATCACAACCGGAATCTTTGTTTCCGCCAGAAGACTGGTTAGAAACTTCGCCGCGCCAGCGCTAGTGCCCATTCCGGGTCCCACTGCCAGCACCGTAATCCCCTTTGTCAGCTCCGCAATATGTTCTGGATCTTGATGTTTCGCGGCGATATGCCCAGTCGTGCTGGCGGCCAGCGGCACCGTCATCAGCTCAGGAGCCGTATTCGCAACCTGACCCAGGATCGGAGCAGGCACAGCCGCAGTCACGAGTCCTGCCCCTGCGCGCATCGCCGTCATTGAAGACATCGCCGGAGCACCAGCCTTGCCCAACGATCCGCCCACCACAAGTACATGGCCGAATCTGCCTTTGTTCGAGTCCACAGGTCGCGGACTTTGCGTAATGGCATGAGACGCACCGCTCCAGGTCAGACCTAGTTCCGAAGTAATTGCGGCCTCAGGCGAACCGATCGGCGCTACCAAAATCGGCTGATCCCATCGACGCGTCAATTGACCGAAAACATGTGCAGGTTTCGGCGCCGTGAACGTAATCACCGCGTCCGCAGGAAAGACTCGCCCGTGCGCCGCGGACGAGGTCTCATCCGCCGACCAGCCCGACGGCAGATCGATGGCAATCAACGGCGCGGCACAACTCCCAATCCACTCTAGCGCCGCCAAAGCCAGACCCTTCAGAGGCGGCGTAAAGCCTGTACCGACGATCGCATCAACAATCAAATCGGTCTGCAACGCAGTATTGAAGTGCGAAAGCTCCTCGGGCGTCTTCACAATGTGGATCAGCCCATGCGCGGGGCTCGCCAGTTCGCGCCATGCCGCAGCAGCATCGCCGGACATTCCCTCGGGCGAGCCCAACAGTATCGTTGTCACGTTCAGGCCGGCGGTGGCAAGCATCCGCGCAGTCATCAGGCCGTCGCCGCCGTTATTTCCACGACCGCACAGCACCGTCACGCGCTGCGCCCGCGGGAAATGTTCCCGCGCAAACGTCGCCACAGCTGTCGACGCTGCGCGCATGAGTTTCAGTGACGGAATACCGAACCGCTCAGTCGTCACGTGATCGCAGGCCTGCATCTCTGCAGCTGACAACACTTGCATGGAGTCTATGGTATAGCGATTGAGAGCAAATGACCCGCGGATGGCGCAGATTGCCGGAAAGAGCTCAGTGCCCCATTGCAGTCTGGATCAGCAGCCACGCATTCAGCCCCGCGATAAGCACCGCCGTCACCCAGGCCAGGGCATGCAGGCCGCGGCTGTTCACGAATTCGCCCATTCGCGCGCGGTCACCGGTGAACTTCACCAGCGGAATTACCGCAAAGCTCAGCTGCATCGAGAGAATCACCTGGCTCAGGATGAGGAGCTTCTCTGTTCCATGCTCGCCGTAAATGGCGACCACCAGGATCGTCGGCACAATCGCGATCGACCGCGTGATCAGCCGCCGCAGCCAGGGCGCCACACGCAGCTGCACAAAGCCTTCCATCACGACCTGCCCAGCAAGAGTCCCCGTGATCGATGAATTCTGACCCGACGCAAGCAGCGCCACCGCAAACAGCGTGCTTGCGCCGGCCGCGCCGACCAGCGGGCTCAGCAGTTTGTAGGCATCTTCGATTGCCGCCACTTCAAAATGACCGCTGCGGTAAAACACCGCCGCTGCCACAATCAAAATGGCCGCATTCACAAAGAGCGCAATCGTCAACGCGAATGCCGAGTCCATATTCGCCAGGCGAATCGCCTCGCGCTTGCCTTCTGGCGTTCTCTTGTAGCCTCGGCTCTGCACGATCGACGAGTGCAGATAGAGATTGTGCGGCATAACCGTTGCACCCAGAATCCCGATCGCGATGTATAGCATCGCGGGATTGGTCACAATCTCATGCGATGGAACCAGCAGACCATGGAGAGCCGCCATGTAGTCCGGCTTCGACAGCGCCACCTGGATGCCAAACAGCACGAGGATGGTTGCGATCAGCGTGATCACCAGCGCTTCAATGTAGCGGAATCCCCAGCGCTGCAGGACCAGAATCAGGAGCACATCCAGCCCCGTAATCAGAACCCCGTAGAACAGCGGAATGTGAAAGAGCAGTTGCAGCGCGATCGCCGAACCAATCACTTCCGCCAGGTCGCAGGCCGCAATAGCAATCTCCGCGGCGATCCACAGGGCAATGCTGGTAGCGCGCCCGTAGCTCTCGTGACACATCTGGGCGAGATCGCGCCCTGTGGCGACGCCAAGCTTCAGTGAGAGGCTCTGCAGCAGAATCGCCATCAGGTTCGACAACATGATGACGAAAAGCAGCGTGTATCCAAAGCGCGCGCCGCCCGCGATATCCGTCGCCCAGTTGCCCGGATCCATGTACCCGACGGAGATCAGGAACCCTGGGCCCATGAACCCCAGCAGCCGCCGCCAGAAATGAGGCGACGAGGACACGCCGACCGTCGAGTGGACCTCCGGCAAAGACGGAGTCCGCAGTCCCGCAGATGAAAAGTAGAGCTTTGTTGGCATGTAAGGGAACAGATACCCGTGACCAACCGGGCTTGTCCCAGTATCGCACAGGATATTAATCATAGTTAATATATTTACTTACTTTTGATTTATAGTCCGTCCCCGAAATGTAGCCACACCGCGTCCGCGGCGGGTCTGCCGAGGACTGAGGTCCTTCCATCCAACTCAATCGAAACAGTTTGATCGTAATTCTGACTCAGAACCCTAAGAAGCTGGCTCGGGCCAATGCCGGCATCATGGAGAAACATCAGCAGCTTCGGATCACGCTCGTGTAGGCTGACGACCCGATAGCTCTTGCCCGCCTGGGCTTCAGACAGCGGAACCTCGCCTCTCGCTTTACGTTCCGCGGGTGTCTCCGGCAGCACGGCATTTCCATGCGGACAAGCTCCGGTCTCACCCAATCGCTCGCGCAGCTTGGCTTCGAATGCCGGTGAAACCGCGTGCTCCAGTCGCTCGGCCTCCTCGTGAATCTGGTACCACTCCATCCCGAAGATCTCGCTTAGCATCCGCTCCACCAGATGGTGGCGCAGCGCGGTCCGGTACGCGGTTTCCCGCCCGGTCTCCGTCAAGCGCACGATCCCATCTGTCCCGACCTGCACCAGACCATCGCGCTTCAGCCGTTTCAAGGCCATTGTCACCGCTGGGGCCGAAACCTCAAGCCAATGTGCCAGGGTCGCCGGGATTACCTCGTGCCCCTCGGCCTCGGCCTCAAGGATCGCCTTCAGGTAGTTCTCTTTCGAAACGTAGATCGCGTCTTTCATCGTGAAGAGTTCCCAGTCTACCGGAACGCCTGCTGCGTCTTTCCCAGTATCTCAAGGGTTACTACCGCAACAGACAAGTTGTATCGCTTTACAACGAACGTGGAATGACGGAATTACGGGCAATTTCCTAGACTAAACAACGTGAAGTCAGGCACCGTGGAGCAGGTATGAAGAGAGATCGCGAGAAGGAAGCCTACCAGGCGGCTTATAACGAAGCAGCATCTGAGTTGCGCAAGATCTTTGGCGAAGTTGAACGCCTCCGCATCCGGCGGGAGCACGTCGCGAAGCTGGTCGAGGTTCTCAACCGGCGTTTTGGATTTGACGGAGAGCTCGCGCCTGATCCACTAACCTGGCAGAGCCGCTTTGAAGGAGTCAGCGTGGTGACACGGGTGAATGTCGTCCACGCTGATTTTGAGGTCGAGGAATAGGGTCAGCGAAGCTATTTCACCCTTACCTTCGGTTCGACCGAAAGCCCGGGTCTCAGCAGGTGATCGGGATCCTCGTTCTTCAGGTCGGTGAAGTCGATACGCACAGGAACACGTTGCACAACCTTCACATAGTTTCCCGTCGCATTTTCCGGCGGAAACAGCGACAACACTGAACCGGTCGCACCGCCGATCTGCGTTACCTTCCCCTTGTAGTCCTTGCCAGTCGCATCTACACGAATCTCAACGGCCTGCCCGGCGCTCATGTGGCGCAATTGTGTCTCCTTGAAGTTCGCCGTGACCCAGATATCTTCAAGCGACACAAGCGTTGTCATGTTCTGGCCGACCGAGACATTCTGATTCACTTCGACACTCTTCCGCGTAATGATTCCCGCAGCCGGCGCGACAATTTTGGTGTAACTCAGATTCAGGCGCGCCTGGTCGAGTTGAGCCTGTGCCTGTTTCACCTGCGCTTCGGCCTGCTTCGCGCGGGCAGACTGCGCCGCAACCTGCTGAGGCCCGGTCTGCGCGTACTTCAAAGAAGCTTGCGCCTGGGTTTCGCGTTCCCGCGCCACCCTGATTCCGTCAGCCGCTGCCTGCTGGCTAGCCTGGGCATCGGCCAGCGACGCTTTGGCCGCATCGGCTGATGCTACCGCGGCGTCAAATTGCTGCTTGCTTATTACATCCTTCTCGACCAGAGGCTTGTAGCGTTCAAGGTCAGCCTGGGCTTTGGTGTTGTTCGCTACCGCTTGCGCCACGCGCGCCTGCGCCGCCTGAAACTGCTGTTGCGCCTGTGAAATCGAGGCATGCGCGCTGCTCACATCGGCAGCCGCCGAAGACAATGTGCTACCGGTGTTGATCGAGGTAAGAGGAACGTTTACCTGCGCCGCAGCGGCGGCAG
This sequence comes from uncultured Acidobacteriaceae bacterium, assembly GCA_963832465.1. Lineage (GTDB taxonomy): Bacteria > Acidobacteriota > Terriglobia > Terriglobales > Acidobacteriaceae > Telmatobacter. The sequence goes on along the minus strand of CAWHUJ010000010.1, from coordinate 34,115 downwards.
CCTGCGCACTCGCGAGCGCAGCTTCAGCATTCTCAACCGCAACCTGAAAGTCGCGCGGATCTAGTTCGGCGATCACATCGCCGGCCTTCACCATCTGGTTCTCATCTACATCAACCTTGATCACCTGCCCTGCAATACGGGAACTGATCTGAATGAGATGACCATTGATCTGCGCATCGTCGGTGTCTTCGCTGAAGGTGGATCTCCACCACAATCCCAATCCGATGACCGCAAGGAGCACCAGCACAATAATGATGATGCCCCTGCGGCGTGATCGCGGCTGTACGGGTTCAGTGCTATCGTCCGTCTCCGGCCTGACCGCTGTTGGTGATGATTCCGCCACGTCTACTTTCCTCCCAGATAGTTCTTGTAATTCTGCGCCGCTCCCAATGCCCGCGCCAGGCTTAGTTTCGCCACGTTATGGCGATAGAGACTCACAACATAATCGCTGTTGGCTTTCGCCACTGACTGCTGCGCATCTGTAACCGCCAGATTGTCGCTTACGCCGTTCGCGTAGCGTTGCTGCGCGTCGCTCAATGCTTCGTTCGCCAGATCGACATTCGACCGCGATACCTCTACCAGCTTCTGCGCGGCTGCGATGTCCAGCAACGCGTCGCGGACATCTGCGTTGATCTGCGCTTTCATGTCGCTCAGCTGCGCCCGCTGCGTATCCAGCTGCGCCTGGGCCACCTGTGCATCTCCGCGCAGCCCATATTCTTTGAAAATCGGCACGCTTAGAGTGCCTTGAGCATCACCCGTACCATTCGAGTTCCCCAGGTTCACGCCGATCAGGCCGTAGTCCACCTCAGCAACCACCGTCGGAAAACGTTCCGCGGTCGCCGCCTTTCGCTGTTCCTCGACTCCCGCTGTCTTTTCTACAGTGGCGGCAAGGTCCTTGCGGTTGGTCTGCGCGTCGCGAATTGCGGCGTTAACATCTATGTTGTCAAAGGTGGAGTACGGCACGGTATCACTGAGATTGAACTGCTGTTCGAGCGGCAGGCCAATCGCACGAGCCAATGCCAGCTTGTCTTTCTCCACGCCATTCTTTGCCACAATCAACTGCTGTTCCAGCGACTGATAAGCGACGCGCGCGCGCAGTTCATCCAACTTCGGAGCCGTCCCGGCTTCGTGATTAGCCACGGCCTGATCCAGAGAGACCTGAGCGGTCTTCACCTGCGCTTCCACGCTCGTCACCAGCGTCTCATCTGCCAGCACCAGCAGGTAAGCGTTACCAACCGTAAGCACCACCATGTCTCGCGCATCCTGCTCGCTCAACTGCGCCGACGCGAGGTTGTGGCGTGCGGCGAAGTACTTGCGGAGCGAGGTCACATCGACTAGCGACCAGGTCAACGTAGCTCGAAGGTCCGTATATCCGAACGGCCCGATAATCACCGGGAATCCCGGCCCTCTCAGACCCTCGGCCGCCAGATTGACCGTCTGCACAGCTTCCTTACCGTTAAACTCCACATCCGGGAGCAAACTTTGCAGTTGGCTGAGCCGCTGACCGCGAGACGTTGAAGTCTGCGTGCCGCTTAGAATCAGCCCTAGATTGTTGCGCAGGCCTCGTTGCATCGCATCATCGAGCGAAAGATCAAGAGGCTGAGCCGAAACTTCTCCCGTCGGGACGCTGCCCTGATAACTCGACGACGTGGGCCCGGCTTGCTGAGGCGCGGCGACTGACTGGCCACCGGCAAAGCACGGCAAAACCAGTGCGAGCCCCAGAGTGAACAAGCCACGGCTACAAAAATTTCCCGATTTATTCTCTGTTTCCTTGGAAGGCATGAAAAATCACTTAGCAGCGCTGCGGAAGATTCTGATTCGGTTTCCCATAGAGAAGCTTCGTTACCCCTCTATGGATGCCGGAACCAGGCCGCCGGGTTCTAAATCTAGTCTATCGAACGCGCGAGGGCTAGCCATCTTGCCTGAAATAGCAACTGCCACTTTTTCGAGGATGAGGTCCGACCGAACTGGCTGCTGAGCGCTACCGCGCTGTTGTCGCCTGGATCAGTTGCGACGCCAGCGAACACAAGGCCTGGCGAAAGACCTCTCGGACCATCTCAGCGGTCCAGGCAGTTGCCGCCGGCCCCCCAAAGTTTGCCAGCAGGGACGCTGTCTCCGAGGCGGTGAGGCCACCAACGGCCCGAAGGACAAAAATGACGCGGAGGGTATCGGGCAAACCCGCCAGCCAGATGCGCAACTCGGGCCCTGCAATCATTCGGGAGAGTTCCTCACTCGAAACTCCGGCTGCATCGAGCTCGTCGTCGCCGATACAAGTGTTCGCGTGCTCCAAGCTCACCGGCGCGGCAACGCTCTTTAGCTTCCGTTGAGCCAACAAACCGATCGCTGCCTTGCAAAGCTCCAGCTGGCCTTTCTTCGTCGTTTGTTCCAAGTCGGAACCGGAGAAGACCTCCGCGTTTGCAATGACCGCCTCAACCAGGCCGGCACTATCTTCGCCCTCCCCAACGAGCATGGAGGCCAGGGCGTAGAGGCCCGTCGCAAGTCGATCCAGCAAATCAAAACTTGGCGATGGTGAACGCCGGGACGCGAAGCTGTCTTGAGAGGGAAGTTCTCCTTGCGCCATTGGGTGCTCGCCTCCTTCACTCGTGGGTGGTTTGCAGGATGAAAAGAGATCGGACACCCCTATCCTCAACCCGCGCGCCACTGCAGGTCAAACCATGCAAAGAGGTCAAGTCGGAACGCACCGGGGCCTTTCAGCCCTCGGAGCGCGGCGTTTTCGAATGGCGGATTTCTACGAGGCAGAACTCAAAGCAGAGTTGATCGCGCTGCTCACATTGTTGAATGCCTGAAGGATGGCCACATCAAGGGATTGCATTGCGGCCGTCGTGCCGAACGCAATCAACGCGACAATCATCGAGTATTCAACCAAATCCTGAGCAGTTTCGCTTTCCCAAAGGTACTGGAGTTTAACGTACAACCCGAGCAATTGAACTTTCATTTGTGTGCCCCTTCAGTCTCGAGTTAGAAACTTGCAGCTGCTTCCGGCCTGTAGGCACGTATCAGCTGTCTTGTTTTGCTCTGAATCCTTGTCCGGTTCTCTCGGAAGATCAGAGCCTACGGCTATTTAGAATCAATAAGTTAAGACCCCGATTGACCCAACAATCCAATTGTGACCCGGCCGCTCGCGGCATTGCAACAAAAAAAGCGATTTGCCGCTAGTCTCTTGTAACGGCCCGGATTGGTTGCGTTACCGGGGCAAGTGGTTACTAACTGGTCATCCCGCTTCGAGCGGACACTTTCTGGCTTCCGCTTGGCGTTTCTTTTGCATTCTCTTAACTTCCCTTCTTTACTAATACCGCCATACCGACTCGGCAACTTTTCCGAGGGGCTCGTGCCCCACCGCTCAAACACGGTAGACTTGCCAACACGCTCTTGGGATGGATGGATGGCTCGCGCTCGCCAGAAACAAACGCTCTTCAACGGCAGGGACTACTCGTGGATGCAGTTCAACAGGCGCGTCCTCGAAGAAGCTCGAGGATCCGCTCAATCCCGCTGCTCGAACGGGTCAAATTTCTCGCCATCACCGCTTCCAATCTCGATGAGTACGTTGAAATTCGCCAGGCTGGCCTCATGCAGCGCATCGAAGACGGCTACCGCGAGCCGGGTTATGACGGTCTTCGACCGGATGAATCTCTCGCCTCCCTCACGAACGAAATCCACAGCTTTCGTTTCCGCTCAATACGAGTGCTGGAACAGCCAGCTTCTGCCCGAGCTTGCGCAAGCAAAGTGTTCGGCTGCTTGAGTGGAACGAACTCGATGAACGGGCACACGCCTTCGCCCAGCGCTACTTCCAACGCGAAGTCGATCCGCTCCTAACACCCATCGCCATCGATCCTGCACATCCCTTTCCGCGCGTCCTCAACAAGGCTCTCTGCCTGGCGCTGCTGCTCGCGCGAAAGCGCAGGAGCTCTGGTCCGCAGGTGCTCGGCGTCGTCACCGTCCCGCGCGCACTGCCTCGTTTCGTCCGCCTGCCCTCGGACGAGGGCATCTACGACTACATCCTGCTCCAGGACCTCATCGCGCAGAACCTCGGCGGCATGTATCGCGGCTACGAAGTGCTGGCCCGACACGGCATTCCGCGTGACGCGCAACTCAAACCTCTACTTCGAAGAGGAAGAGGCGCGGTCCCTGCTCGAGACCATCCGCGTCGAGTTGCACAACCGGCGCAAGGGCGACGCCGTTCGGCTCGAGATCGAGACCGGCGCCGATCCTGAGATCGTCGAGCGCCTGCGGGTCAACTTTGAGCTCGACGAGGACCAGGTTTTCCGCAGCGATGGCCCGGTTAACCTTTCACGCTTGATGTTTTTCTACGGCGATGTACAGCGGCCGCGACCTGAAGTTCCCGCCTTCACGCCGAAGCCATCTCATCCTCGGCCGCAACTCGCCAACAGTCTTCGACGAATTGCGTCACCACGACATCCTCCTGCACCATCCCTTACGACTCCTACGATCCCGTCGTCGAATTCATTGAACACGGTGCCCTGGACCCCGCCGTCGTAACGATCAAGCAAACTCTTTATCGCACGAGCCAGGACTCGCCGATGTTCCAGGCGCTCATTGAGGCTGCGGCCACCAAAGAGGTCACCCTTGTTGTGGAGCTCATGGCGCGCTTTGACGAGGCATCGAACATCAGGTGGGCGCGCAGCATGGAAGACGCTGGCGTACAGGTATTCCATGGAGTTGTCGGCCTAAAGACTCATTGCAAACTGGCTATGCTCGTCCGGCGCGATGAAGATGGCGTCACGCGCCGTTATTGCCACCTCGGCACCGGCAACTACAACCCAATCACGGCGCGCTTCTATACGGATCTGAGTCTCCTCACCTGCGATCCGCAGATCACCGAACGCGTACACATGGTCTTCAACTATCTCACTGCCCATGCTGAGATGGATGATTACCGGCCCTTGCTGGTAGCGCCACTCACGATGGCGGAGAGCTTCCTCGGCTTGATCCGGCGCGAGACTGAGCACGCCAAAATGGGCAGACCAGCCCGGATCGTCGCCAAGATGAACGCACTCCTCGAGCCCAGCGTAATCGAGGCGCTCTATCAGGCTTCGCAGGCCGGTGTGGAGATCGACCTCATCATTCGTGGACTCTGCATTCTACGTCCCGGTGTGAAGGGGCTTTCCGACCACATTCGCGTTCGTTCCATCGTCGGCAGATTTCTTGAGCACTCGCGCATCTATCAGTTCGCCAACGGCGGCGATCCTGAAATCTATCTCGGCTCGGCCGACTGGATGCCGCGCAATCTCTTTGAGCGCTGCGAAGTCGTCTTTCCCGTTCGCGACGCGGCCGCCAAAGCCCGAATTCAGAATGAGATTCTGCCGAGCTATCTAGCCGATACCACGAAGGCGCGTCTCGAACAACCCGACGGCAGCTACCTCCTTGCCTCAAAGCTCTTAGAGGACGCACCTGCCTTCTCGAGCCAGGAGTTTCTTATGAAGCTTGCCGAAGGCAAGGCTGATCTCGATGCGATTCCCAAACCCGGCTCGGTAAAATCCTTGCCTAAAATCTCTAGCAAGGCGAACGCGGCCGACTGACTTAGCCGCAGCCGCGCGGCGTGGGCCGTCTCGCTTCACAATCTACAATTAGATAAATGGCTTCTCCGCTGGCAAATCCTCCAACTCATATCCAGCAGAACCTTCAACCGTGCAAAATACCTCTTCGGACGCATCGTCCCCTCTTCCTGCCTGAGCCACTGCGGCTATGGCATCTCACCAGCCTTGATGCGCCCACCGTCGCTGTCGTCTGGTCGCTCGCTTTCGCGCGCGTTGCAAACGTCCGACTTCCCCTCTGGGTTCCCGTTCTTCTGGCGTTGGGGACCTGGGCTGTCTACGTCGGCGATCGGCTTCTTGATGCCAGCTCCGCTATCCGCCGTGGCGAACTGAGCCTTCTTCGCGAGCGCCATTACTTCCATTGGACTCATCGTCGTGGCTTCACTTCGATTGCGCTCGCGGCGGCTGGAGTGTCCGCGGCAATCGTTCTCTTCGTCATGCCTGCCGGTATTCGCAAGCATGACGCCGTCCTCGCCGTTGCTGCATTGGCGTATTTCTCAGGGATCCACCTTCCGGCACTGCCAAGGCTGGGGCTCGGACCCCTCTTTCTCGAAAGAACTTTTCGTCGGAATCCTGTTCACCGCCGGATGTGCCTCTCCCACGCTGTTCCGTCTGTCCGGCGCAGGCGGCTATCTACATTTCTGGCCGCTATTCGCGGTTATTGCCTTCTTCGCATTGCTCGCGTGGTTGAATTGCTACGCCATCGATGGCTGGGAATCCGGCGTCGGCTCGGCAATTACTGCAAGTGGCTGCAGCCTGGCTCTCGCTGCGTTGCTTCTCGCCTTTGTGTTTCTCTGCTCAGGCCACGCGTACGCAACTGCCCTGCTTGCGCTGTGTGCTCTCAGCGCCTTTCTCATCGTCGCCCTCGACAGGAACCGGGAACATCTTCTACCGGTCACGCTGCGAACAGCGGCCGATCTCGTCCTCCTTACACCGCTCGTACTCTGCATCCGATGAAGCCACCACCAAACTTCAATCGCCTCGCCGGAGCCTACCTCTGGATGGAAAAATTCACCTTCGGCAACCTGCTTTGGAAATGCCGCTGTGTCCATCTCGACTCGGCGCGTTCCTGCGAGACTGCCCTGATCCTCGGCGACGGCGACGGCAGGTTCACCGCGCAGCTGCTCAAAACTAATCCCTATGTCCAGATCGACGCTGTCGATAACAGCAGTGCGATGCTGGACGCACTTCTTCGTCGTGCCGGACCTAGCCGGGGCCGTGTGCGAACGCATCTCGCAGACGGCCGGTCATTCATACCGCCTTTGCCCAGCTACGATCTCGTCGTAACGCACTTCTTCCTCGACTGCCTGACAACGCATGAGGTCTACGCCCTTGCGACTCGCCTCCAGCGCTGTCTACTTCCCTCCTCAACATGGATCATTTCGGACTTCGCAGTCCCGAATGGCAGGTTTGGCAGCACTATCGCCCTGCCGCTCGTCACTATGTTGTACCTGGCTTTCGCGCTCCTAACCCAGACACGTGTTTTTCGCCTTCCAGATCACCGCCGTGCCCTCGCATCGGCCGGCCTTGCACCGCGATCCACCACACTCTTCCTGTCCGGAATGCTCTTCAGTGAAGTCTGGACACCGAGCTAGGCCTCGCGTAGTCGGCAAAATACGGTATCAGCCTCCATGTTAAAATCATCGTTCTGAGTGATCTGGCTGCTCTTGCAGCCCAGTACGACAAGTCCCATGAACCTCTATCTGATGCGTCATGCCAACGCCGGAGTTCGACGCGACAATCCTGCGCTCGACGCAAAGCGTGGCCTCATTAAGGAAGGCAAGGATCAATGCATCCTAATGGCTCGCGTGCTCAGTACGTTGCGCGTTGAGGTCGACCTGATTATCTCCAGCCCTCTTAAGCGCTCGATGCAAACTGCCCAGCTCGTTGGCACGGAGATGGGTTACGACGCTAAGGTTGAGGTCAGCGCCGCGTTGGCGCCTGACGGAGACTTCGTCGGTTTCCAAAAACTGCTCGAAAAGTATGCCGACCGCGGCGACGTGCTCATCGTGGGCCACAATCCCAATCTCTTCAAATTTCTGAGCCGCATAATCTCCGGCAATGGGGGCGCAGGCATCCGCATCCGCAAAGGCGCTGTCGCTCGCGTCGATATGAGCAAGCACCCGCCGCTCCTTCAGTGGCTTATCGATCCCAGGATGACGCGCTGGATCTATGCGAGCGTGGCGAAAAGCTCGCGACCAAAAACTTCACGAAAGTAATCGGCCTCTTTGCGGAGAGACCACAACTCCAGTTCTGCTCCTGTTCGCCCCTGACGCACTTCGAGGTACACCCGCTTCGGATACACTCTCGCCACGACGCGCAGCACGTCGCTCGCGCGGTCCTGATTCAGCGCGACAGCAAGGCGCAGCAGCAACACAGCCCTTTGTACGTTCTTGTGCTGGTCTGGGGGAATATTGCGGAGCGCTCGATCACCGGGCTGCGGTCTGCTTTTGCCCAGGTACCTCGCCAGCGCTGACACAATCGTCCTCTGCACCTGCGTGTAACCATAGATCTCAGAGCTCGAAATAATATATTGCGTGTGCCGATGATGTCCCTGATGGTTGACGAACTTGCCCGTGTCGCGCAGCACCGCCGCCGCAGTCAACCAGCTTTCATACTCTGGCGGAAGTTCATGCAGATCCTTGAGCTCGCGGTATAGCTGTAGCACGTGGGCGCGAACCGGTTCTGCCTGCCGCGGGTCGACGCCGTAGCGCCGGGCGGTCGCCAGCACGCTCTGCCACCGTTCCTGCTCCAGTTCGCGGTGCACAGCGGCGCGTGCATCCTGCTCGGCCAGCATCTGCGAGAGAATTCCGTCACGCAATCCAAGAGAAGAATAGCGATATCCGGCGAGGTCAAAACTCTCAAGCAATTCTGCAATCACCTGGGCGCCGGCGACGATGATCTCTGATCTGCGCGGCCCAATTCCCGGGACTGCTTCCCGTTCCGGCAGTGTCATCTTTGCGAATTTCGTCGCGATCTTCCGCACCGCCGCCATCGGCACTATCGCCGGTGAACCGTCGCGAGACCGCCTCATCAGCTTGCCCGACGCAGCACACGCCTCAGCGAGAGCAGCAGCCGTTCCCGACGTAGCGATCACTGCCGAAACTCTTCCCGCCTGAATTTTGCGATGTGCCCGGCGCAGTTCCCGCGCGATCAGTTGTCTCATCCGTTTCAGTTCGCTCGCTTCCGGAGGATCGGCTTGCAAAAACTCCTCCGTTAGCCGGACGGCGCCCAGAGGAAGGCTCACTGTCTCCTTGATCCGTTTGTGCTCGGAGAGCGTGATTTCGCAGCTTCCGCCTCCCAGGTCAACCAGCAACACACGCCCATTCACGCCTGGCTCTGTGCTCATCAGTCCGCGATGAATAAGGCGCCCCTCCTCGAGACCGGAGATAATCTCCATACTCCATCCGGTCTCAGCCTTTACCCAAGCTTGAAAGGCAGGCGCGTTCCGCGCATCGCGCATCGCAGAGGTGGCCACAACCCGCATCTGGTCCACACCGTGCGCCTGAATCGCTCGCTGGAAGCGCTTCAACGCGCGTAGGGTTGCGGCCATAGCATCCGGCGATACCAGACCCGCATCAAACACGCTCGATCCGAGCCGCGTAACCTCGCGATCTTCATGAAGCGTCTTCAGCCGGTGCGCCACTACGCGCGCAATCTTTAGTCTGCAGGAGTTGGAACCGACATCAATGGCGGCAAAAGTCAGCATAAGATAATGGCGCAAAGCTCCGAACGATGAGATTCAGACTCTGCGCTCAAGATACACGAACGTACCGGCGGAATCTCCCCACAAGGTGTGAGTTCCGATCACGCGGCTATCGATGCATCCCTGGCTCATCGCGATGCTGCTTCGGTTCGCCTCGCGATTGCTGCTGCCGGCGCTACATTCGTAACGGTCTTCTTCGGGGGAAGAATAAACCCGTTGGCTCCCATTAATGCGCCATGAGAAAGCAGTTCTCGCATGGTGCCGCGGCATATTTCGAGCGCGCCCTCAAACGATTCGTCAGCCATAGTCCGCAAGACGTCGAGAAGCTCCCCCTGTGCTCCATTTCCCAACGCCTCCTCGGCTCTTTCTGCCAGAGTCTGCAGATCATGCCATTTGCCCGCGGCATTCTGCATGCGCTTGAGCAACGCCGCCTGCCTCGCGATACGCGCATCTCGCCTCGCCGAGACGTCGGCAAGATAACGAGCAGTCTTTGCTTGCTTGCGAAATGCGTGTAGGGTCTCGCCGCCTAGACCGGCAACTTCCGAGGCAAGCCCTGCCACGATCCCCCGAATCAGCCGGGACCTATCGCCTTCCGCCCACGCAGAGTGGTTTGCAAAGGTATCTTCGAGTTCCGTGCATGCACGGTCGAGCCGGTCTCTACGATTCTTGACCTCTGCGAGAAGTTCCTTCTCCGCGGAACTCCGCTCTTCGTGCAACCACTTCTCCAGATCTTCAAGTTCCCGTATGCACGCCGGCGTCAGGTGCGACATTTCTCCGGCCGCACCATTTGCACCCCGCAGTTTCTCAAGAACTTCAAGATGCACATCAGTGTCGCGGACTGGGCCCAATACCTTGCGAAGCTTGCGTGCTTCTTTCTTCCAACGCTTCGCCGTATCCCTCATGCTGTCCGTGGCGTCCTGGCCGCGCAGACGAAAATCTACCTCTGCCTTCAGACGGAGCGTCGCTACTCGCAATACGTGAACACGCTTCCGGTTCGCCTTCTCACCGCATCGCGCAAGCAGCCTGCGCCATCGGTCGAACTCCTCACTCCAGTCAGGCCGCATCGCAGATTTACCAATCCCGGAAACCGCATCGGCATTCATCGCTCTGTAATCTTCCTCTTTCCCATTTTCCACCCTCAGGTTGGACGCACGCATCTGATCGTGATCTCCACCCATGAACCGCTCTCTGAGATAAGCTCTGAATCTTTGCTGATATTCTGCTGATGTTGGCGCTCACCCGCCGCCTCTCCCCGGGTGGGAAACAACTCGGCATCCGCGTTGCAACGACGCTCGGGACCAATATCATGACGACCGAAACAACATCATCTTCTCCTTCTTATCGCCAAACAGTATCCTCCTTTGGCTCATGGGCCCTGCTCATTGCAATCTTCGCGGCAGTTCAGTTTGCTTCTCTCTTTTTCGCCCCCGCTGCTCGACGACGCTGATGCCAGCCACGCCCAAGCGGTGCAGCACATGGCCGAAAGCGGCGATTGGGTCACCCTCCAGGTCAACGGAATCCGCTATCTTGAGAAGCCACCTCTGCCTTACTGGATCGATGCTGCACTTTATCGCATCTTCGGCCAGAATGTCTTCGCTACGCATCTGCCCAACGCCCTTGCCCTTCTCGGATGCGCATGGCTCGCCTGGCTGTGGGCGGGTCGCGCCTGGGGACGCCGCGCCGGTCTATACGCAGCCCTCGGAATTCTTACCGCGATCGGCCCATTTCTCTTTACCCGTTTTTCCATTCCAGAAGCACAGCTGAGCTTCCTTTTTCTGCTCGCGCTCTACTGCTTTCTCACCGGAATGGAGTCGCACCGGCCCGCCCGCTTTTACCTGATGTGGACTGCCCTCGCTCTGGCCACGCTAACCAAGGGACTCATCGCTCCTGTCTTCTTCATCGCCGCTGCCGTTCCGCTCCTCTTGCTGAGCGGCCAATGGCGCCGTTGGCTGCAGTTTCGTCCTTTCTCTGGCTTGCTGCTCTATCTCGCTATCGCGGCACCCTGGCACATCCTCGCCGGACTCGCCAATCCAGATCAGGGTCATCCCGTCGGCAACCATCCCACGCCGGGCAACGTTCACGGCTTCTGGTATTTCTATTTCGTCAACGAACACTTCCTGCGTTTCCTTGGCCAGCGTTACCCGCACGATTACAACAAACTTCCGTTCGTGGCTTATTGGCTGCTGCACCTCGTTTGGCTCTTTCCATGGAGCCTCTTCCTTCCCGCGCTGATTGCCGTCGCGTGGAGGACTCGCCACTCATGGTTGCAGCACCTTCGTCGTGACGCAGGCCAGACCGTCGACTTCTATCTCGACCACGCTGCGCGTGAGGACGTTGCCACCTACGTGCAGCGTCTGAAATTCCGAGTCCGCACCGTCTGGCTGCTGAGCCTCTTCGTTGTTTTCACCCTGCTCTTCTTCAGCATCTCCACCAACCAGGAGTACTACACCTTCCCCGCGTGGCCACCGCTGTTGATTCTCATTGCCGGCGTACTTGCATCCGTTGAAGAGGCCAGTGCGGAGACAGCCACGTCAACCCTCTCCACGGCGTGGCTCACCGCGGCTCACGCGGTCTTTGCTGTCGCCGGAATTCTCGCTGCCATCGCGCTCGGTTGGGGTCTCTGGCAGTCGCGGAATCTTCCTTTCGTGGTCGACATTGGCACCCTGCTCGCACATCGCGACGTTGGCGGATACACGCTCTCGATGTCGCATTTCTTTGACCTGACCGGGCCATCGTTCGCCGCGTTGCGCTTGCCAGCAGCACTGGCATTGGTCACATTGCTCATAGGCCCGGCAACCGGCTGGGTGCTGCGCCTGCGTGGGCGCAATATCGCAGCAACCGTGAGCGTCGCGCTCACCATGTCTGTCTTTCTCATCGCCGCGCACATCGCCTTCGCGCGCTTCGAACCCATGCTCAGCTCAAAACAACTCGCCGACACCATCGTTCGCGACGGCTCGCCTTCTGACTCATTCATCATCTACGGAGATCAATCAGACGCATCTTCCGTCGTCTTCTACACACATAGCTTTCTGCGCAAGCCTGCGTACCTGATTCTTGAACCGTGCTCCCAGCATAACGAGGGCTCTTCGATGCTGTGGGGTTCATGTTACCCGGATGCGCCAAAGATCTTCTTCAGCGAAGATGACCTCTCTCGCATGTGGGGAACGGGCGCGCGCAAATGGATCTTTGCACAGGACGAGAATCAGGCCAAGGTGGAGCAGCTTCTCGCAGGCCGGCTCTATCCCGTGCAATCTATCGCCGACAAGGCGCTCTGGACGGACCGGCCGCTCACGAAGTGACCGCAGCGCGGCCCGGCACGCTACCGCCCACCGGGCGTGCCAGCCACTTCGCCCACCTTGCGCATTAATCCCTGCTTTTGGAGCACAAATCGATCGTTGCGCCAGCCCACCTTGCGGCTCGTATAGCTAAGCGCCCAAAGAACGCCACCCATCAGGTCGCGTAGCGGATACAGCCAGCTGAACCGAACAGCGTCCGGATCACTCACAACCCAGCCCCCGGCGATAAGGCTCAGCAACACGCGCGACAGATACGCCCAGCCAAATACAGCCCAGCCCACCAAAGGCCATCCGGCAACATAACCGCCAAGCAGCCCAAGCAACCCAAACGGCGCGGCAAATGTGAGCCCAGTGCCCAGGTGCCCCGCTGGACGGCTGAACCGCGTCGACTTCATCCAACTCCATTGGTGCGAAAAATTGCGCCAGAAGCCGTCGTTCACAATGCAGTGATCGATCACGTGAGATGAGAGCACGACCTGCCACCCTGCCGCGGCAACAAGGTTGCCCAGCATGAAATCGTCCGCATAGTAGTAGCCCAGCTTCTCGAATCCGCCAATCGCCTCAAGTGCCTTCCGCCGCACAGCCATGCACGGGCCGAGCGTAAAGCGCATGCCCTCCATCATGTCCGCAGTCACCACTCCGGCAGTCATCTCCACGCTCATGCCCAGGCCTTCCATCAAGCCCCAAATACCAAGACCCGTCGCAACACCCCGGTAGAGACACGTCGCAGCGCCAACCTTCGGATCGGCAAATGAGGCAGCGATTTGGCGCAGAAAATCCGGCTCAACACGCACGTCGCTGTCAGTCACAATCATGACTTCGTGCTTCGCCAGCGGGGCCATAACCGAGAGGGAGTAACAGCGCGCATTAGGCCACGGTGGAGTGCCGGATAGCGCGAACTGCACCGCCACCTCCGGATGCCTCGCCGCCACCTTGCGCGCCAGTTGCAGCCCGGCATCGGCGTCAGTACGCGCACAAAAGAGGATTTCAAACGCAGGATAGTCGAGCGCGAAAAAGCTTTCGAGGTACTCTTCAAGCCCGGGCTCAGCGCCGTGCAGCGGCTTCAGCAGACTCACTGGGGGCCACACGGAGGGCACAGGTTGAGCGCGGCGCGCTCGTGCGATTCTCTTGAACCGCGCAGAAGCAGCAATTACCAACCCAAGAAAAATAGTGGAGGTGAGAGTACCGAAGAGGGCAATTCCCAGCAGCAAATCCTTCATTCAATCCGCTTCTCTTAAGCAGTTCAAGCCTGCGAAAGGCTATCGGCATTGTATCGGGACACACTGCACCTGCGCTCTAGCGCCGGCGCACGCCCTTGCTGGTGACAATCACCGGCTTGTGCAGCGGCACAATAGCTCCCGCAGAGCCGGGCGCCGATTGATGAATACGCGACAGCATCTCCGAGCGCACATATTCCACAAAGCCCTGCATCTGCCGGTTCATCTCTTCCATACGCTCGCGCATCTGCAAAATGATCGCGATCCCTGCGATATTTACTCCCAGGTCGCGCGCGAGGTTCAAGATGAACTCCAGCCTCTCCAAATCCTCATCTGTGTACAGCCGGGTGTTGCCGTCTGTGCGCGAGGGTTTCAGCAAACCTTCGCGCTCATAGAGGCGCAGTGTCTGCGGATGGATCTCGTACATTTCGGCCACAGCCGAAATCATGTAAGCGCCCTTTGATTTGCGTTTCGCTGTCATGATTGTTTCGCCTCAGCTTACCGCAATCATCCCTAACCTGGCTCACAACTTTTCGAAGAGCGTCGCCCGCGGATCCTGCCCGTTCAACTTCGCCAGTTCCCGCATGATCTCGCGGCTGCGCTCGTCCTGCAGTTGTGGCACAAACACGTCGATCGTCACGATCTGGTCCCCCCGCTGTCCGGCGTGCGAGGCGCTCTCAACTCCGCGCTCGCGCATGCGCAGCTTCTGTCCATTCTGCGTACCAGGTGGAATCTTCAATTGGGCACGGCCGTCAATCGTCGGCACTTCTACCTTTGCCCCGAGTGAAGCTTCCGGCACGGTCACGGGCACGGTGATGTGAATATCGTCGCCGCTACGAGAGAAAACCGGATTTGTCCCGGTGCGCACTATGACGAAAAGATCGCCATTGGCTCCGCCATTCAAGCCAGCGTTGCCTTTGCCGGCGAGCCGGATGCGTTGTCCATCTCGGGTTCCCGGCTTGATGCGGAATTCCACTGTCTCGGTCTTATTGACCACTCCCTCGCCATGGCAAGTCGCGCAGTCGTTCGTTACGCGGCCGGTTCCGTTGCATCCTGGGCACGGAATGTTGAACTTCATGCGGCCGCCCATCTGCGTTACCTGCCCGGTTCCGTTGCATTCCGGGCACGGCATGGGGCCGCCGGTATGCGCCTGCCCGTGACATGTCGGGCACACTTCCTGCCGGTGAATCTGCAGCCGCATCTGGCCGCCACGAATCGCAGTCCAAAAGTCCACCTTGGCCTGATATTCAAGGTCGGTGCCCGCCTGGGGTCCACGCGGGCGCTGCGCCTGCTGTGATCCGCTGAAGATTCCCGAAAAGATGTCTTTGAAGCTGCCCCAGGAGGAGCCGCCCGAGTTCGGCTGACCCCCGCCTCCGCTGAAACCCGAAAAATCGAATCCGCCAAAGTCCACAGGGGGCTGACCACCTGCATTCTGCTGCCTTGCGTACGCCTCAGCCTGTGCCGGATCGATCTGGTCAGAATAGAAGCCAAGCTGGTCGTATACCTTGCGTTTCTTTTCGTCGCTGAGGACTTCGTTCGCTTCAGATATCTCCTTGAACTTCTCCTCGGCCTTCTTGTCACCTGGATTCACGTCCGGGTGATATTTGCGCGCAGCTTTCCTGAAGGCCTTGCGAATCTCATCCGACGTCGCAGTGCGCTTTACGCCCAGCGTTGCGTAGTAGTCCTTATTGGTCGTCGTGGCCATGGCTCTTGATTATTCGCTCCAACCTACAATTCAATCACTTCACCCGTCAATGAAGTCGCTTATGCTGCGCGCCCGGGACACGCAGCATGCGATTTTCCAGTGAACCGCGTCCACGCGGGATTTGCCGGTAAGACATAGTGATGGGAATTGGCGCTACTCAGCCGAACGCAGACCACTAAGGCTTCGATCCGCTCTCGATTTAGGCGGGGCGGTGAGCTCGAAAAACAATCTGAGGCCACACCTGCTCCATCGAGAGACCGCGCTTGCGGATCATCTCTTCCACAGCAAGGGTGGCGCCGGGACAAGTTGGCTCCAAAGCGTCATCCTGAACGAGGTAGCCGTTAGGCGTCATGTATTCCCACGCGATGTTTTGGGCAAAAATGGACGGCCCGTAGAGAACAACATCGATGTGCGCGAGGCCTATCGAGCTCAGCCTGTTGCAGGCATCAATGGCAGTGTCTTCAATCAGCCCCTGAATGAACTCAAGGTTGTTGAGACCAAGTGAGCGTGCCGTTTCCCGCGTGAGTCCCAGGTTGATATCCAGGAAATCCTCGGGGGGCTTGTCTACGCCCTGTTTCAGTGAACGCAGGCCAGCAAAAGTGTCCAGCGAAAAAATGCGCGCCCCCGGATAGTATTCCGCCAGAAGCGTCGCCATAAAAATGGCACTTCCACCCTTGAAGGCTCCAAACTCAATGATGTTTTGCGAGGCCAGGTCCCGTAAGAAAAACTTGATCAGGATAAAAAGATTCATGAACCGCGCTTCAACCACCATTGATTCGACAGCTGGTAGCCGGGCCGCTTTCAAAGCCTTGCGATAAACGGGATCGCGTCGTATTTCTTCGCCCAGTGAACCATATTTCACCGGTGTGGCTCGCTGATATCCGTCGTATAGACACCGGCCATGCTCAAAGATGCGCTCCATGTCGGGCACAGGCGGCAAGGATTCCAGATGCTTCGGTGAATACAGCCTGCGGCGAACTGAACGAGTTACCCTCCACAATTTCTCCCTCAAACTAGGCCCCCGAACGCAGATACAGGTAGAGATTGCCACGAGCCACTAAGCCTGTGAACAACCTCTTCCTGTTCAAGACGTTACTTATTTCTTATCATCGACGTCTACGTACTCAGCATCAATGACACTTTCGTCCTTCTTGGGTTCGGATGTACCGTCGGCCTGGGCGGAAGGAGCCGGGCCGCTGGCTTGCGCTGCGTTCGCCTTATAGAGCACCTCGGCGAGCTTGTGACTGGCCTGGGTCAGCTTTTCATGCGCGGACCTGAGGTCGCCAGCTGAAGGACTTCCAGCAAGCGTTGTTTTTGCCTCGGCCAGTGCCGATTCGACCTCACCCTTTTCGGCACCTTGCACCTTGTCTCCGCCTTCCTTCAACATCTTCTCGATGCTGTAGACCAGGCCGTCAAGCGAGTTGCGGGCTTCGATCTCCTCGCGCTTCTCCTTGTCCTCCGACGCATGAGCCTCGGCATCCTTAGCCATGCGTTCGACCTCTTCCTTGCTGAGGCCCGAACTGGACGTGATGGTGATGCGCGTGTCCTTCCCCGTCGCATTGTCCTTCGCGGTCACGTTGAGAATGCCGTTCGCGTCGATGTCGAAAGTTACCTCGATCTGCGGCACGCCGCGCGGGGCTGGAGGAATGCCCGCGAGCTTGAATTTGCCGAGCGTACGGTTCTGGACCGCCATGGGGCGCTCACCCTGCAGCACGTGAACCTCGACCTCGGTTTGTGAATCGGCCGCTGTCGAAAACGTCTCCGTCTTCTTCGTCGGGATCGTTGTATTGCGCGGAATCATTGGCGTGGCGACTCCGCCCAGCGTTTCGATTGCGAGGGTTAGCGGCGTGACGTCGAGCAGCAGCAGATCCTTCACTTCACCAGCGAGCACGCCGGCCTGAACCGCCGCGCCGACGGCAACAACTTCATCGGGATTCACGCCACGATGAGGCTCCCTGCCGAAGAGCTGCTTCACCATCTCCTGGATCTTGGGCATGCGGGTCTGGCCGCCCACCAAGACGACCTCGTCGATATCGCTCGCCTTCACTCCCGCGTCTGCCATCGCCTTGCGGCAGGGCTCAAGAGAGCGCTCGAGCAGGTCAGCCACCATCGATTCGAGCTTGGCGCGGGTCAGCTTCACGACCAGGTGCTTCGGACCGCTGGCATCTGCGGTAATAAAGGGCAGATTGATCTCCGTTTCGAGGGTCGTAGAGAGCTCGATTTTTGCCTTTTCCGCGGCGTCCTTCAGGCGCTGCAGAGCCATCTCATTGCCCTTGGAGCTGAGATCAAGTCCTTCATTTTGCTTGAATTCAGCGATAAGCCAGTCGACGATGCGCTGGTCCAGATTGTCGCCGCCGAGGTGGGTATCGCCGTTGGTCGACTTAACCTCAATGACGCCTTCACCTACCTCAAGGACTGAGATATCGAAGGTTCCGCCGCCGAAGTCGTAAACCGCGATGGTCTCATCCTTTTTCTTATCGAGGCCATAGGCCAACGCTGCCGCTGTGGGCTCGTTGACGATGCGCTTGACGTCGAGTCCGGCGATCTTACCGGCATCCTTCGTAGCCTGGCGCTGGGCATCATTGAAGTACGCGGGCACGGTAATGACGGCCTCGTTAACTTGTTCTCCCAGATAGGCTTCCGCGCTGCTTCTTCAGCTTCTGAAGAATCATCGCCGAGATCTCGGGAGGGGTGTATTCCTTGCCCTGAGCAACGACGGCGACGTGATCGCCCTGCTTCACGACCTTGTAGGGCACCATCTTCATTTCGTCGGTGACTTCGTCGAAGCGACGGCCCATGAAGCGCTTGATGGAGAAGATAGTGTTCTCGGGGTTGGTAATCGCCTGGCGCTTGGCCACCTGGCCAACAAGGCGCTCGCCGCTCTTGGAGAAGCCGACGATGGAGGGGGTAGTGCGGGCACCCTCCTCATTCGCAATGACTTTGGGTTCTCCGCCCTCAAGGACGGCGACGCACGAGTTGGTCGTGCCGAGGTCAATTCCAATTATTTTTGCCATTTTGAGTTTCCTGCCTGCGGATGGAATGTCAACGCCTTATAAGATGCATGATTGAGTGAATTAGTGTCAACTTTTCTTGACATTATTCGCATAAAGGGGATGGGGTGCGGGATGGGCTATGGAGTGTCGAGGTGAGGCTAGCTGGTTTTCTCGACTTTTATCGGCTGGTAGCGGAAACAGCTTAATGAGGTGTCGAGATAATGACAGTCGATTTTTCACGGTTTCTGACCCTTCTCAGAATGCGACCGTCGAGTGGTGTCGAAGTA
Source organism: uncultured Acidobacteriaceae bacterium (assembly GCA_963832465.1). GTDB lineage: Bacteria > Acidobacteriota > Terriglobia > Terriglobales > Acidobacteriaceae > Telmatobacter. The sequence continues at coordinate 15,338 of CAWHUJ010000010.1, read as the reverse complement.
AGGCTAGCTCTCCGCTGAAACGGGCCGGGGTGGGCAGGGGTTTTTCAGAATCGTGTAGTCTCATCCTTTCGATCGGAAGATGGCGACCGCAGCGGCCCAAAATCGCTACCCCCTGACCCAGGGCGTGAACCCGTGGCTCGTGACGATCTCGGTGATGCTGCCACGTTCATGGAAGTGCTGGATACGGCGATTGCGTCGGTGGCGCTGCCGTATATTGCGGGGAGCCTTTCGGCGACGACGTCGGAAGCTACGTGGGTGCTGACGAGCTACCTGGTGGCGAATGCCGTGATTCTGCCGGCGTCCAACTGGTTTTCGGCGGCGGTTCGGGCGGAAGCGGTTCCTGATGATGTGCGTGGTGATTTTTACGGTGGCGTCGTTCTTCTGCGGAGCGGCGCCGTCGCTGGGCGTGATTCTGCTGGCGCGCGTGGTGCAGGGCGCGGGCGGCGGCGCGCTGCAGCCGCTGTCGCAGGCGATTCTGCTGGAGAGCTTTCCGCCGGCGAAGCGCGGACGGCGATGGCGGCCTTTGCGCTAGGAATCGTGGTGGCGCCGGTGATGGGGCCGACGCTGGGCGGATGGCTGACGGACACCTTCAGCTGGCGCTATGCGTTCTATATCAATATTCCGGTGGGGATTCTGGCGGTGATCATGATTGGCCTGTTTGTCCACGACCCGCCGTATATCAAGAACGCGAAGGTGAGCGCATTCGACAATATCGGCTTCGGGTTGCTGATTGTGTGGACGGGCTGCCTGCAGGTGGTGCTGGACAAGGGGCAGGAGGATGACTGGTTTGGCGCGACGTGGGTGCGGTGGGCGATGGCGGCAGCGGTTTTTGCACTGATCGGATGGATATGGCGTTCGTGGACGCACCCGGGGGCTTGTCGATCTGCATGTTTTGAGAAATCGGAATTTTCGCACCGGCTGTTTGCTGATTGCGCTGCTGGGCTTTGCATTTACATAACGATTACGATTTTGCCGCTCTGTTACCAGGAGGTGCTGGGCTACACGGCGTTGAAGGCGGGCTGGTGGTGGGGCCGCGCGGCATCGGGTCGTTCATCGGGTCGCTGACGGTGGGGATGTTCGGGGCGCGATTCGATCCGCGCAAACTGCTTACCTGGGATTTCTGGGTTTCGGGTTTGCTCGATGATCTTTGGGGACGTGGATCTGGACATTGGCCCGTATACGCTGCTGATTCCGATCATGTTTACGGGATTTTCGCTGAGCTTTGTGTTTGTGCCGCTGGCGACGATGACGACCTCGACACTGGCGCGCGAGGAGATGGGCAACGCGACGGGCCTCTTTAACATGCTGCGCAACATTGGCGGGTCGATTGGCATTGCGATGGCGACGACGGCGCTGATCCGGCGGGCGGCGCTGCACCAGACCGATATTGGCGCGCATTTGTCGCCGTGCGATCCGATGTTGCAGCAACGGGTCGGCGGGATTGCGGCATATCTGAGCCACCAGCTGGGGCCGGCGGCGGGCGGCCGGGTGCGATGGGGCTGCTGTATGGGATGATAGTGCGGCAGGCGATGCTGAAGGCCTATGTCGACGTTTTCCGCTGGACGGGGTTGCTGGCGTTTTTCTGCGCGGGGGCGGTGTGGCTGTTCAAGAAGCCGCCGAAGAATGCGGCTCCGCCGCCGGGAGTGCATTGAGGGCAGTCCGGAGTTCTGAGTTGGTGATTCGCGGGTAAACCGATGAGCAAGGATTCTTCAAGTGACCGCGATCAGAAGGTGACTCGGCTATCCACACAGATAATTCATCAGTTCATTTCGTATCGCTCTCGCCGATATGGCCATTGAGAGTCTTCGCGCTCGGCAGCTTCTTGAATGAAATCACGATCTCTCGAAACCTAGAATTCAAGGCGCCCTTTGCCACGAGACATTTGCCATTTGCTTTGCGGCCTCGAAACAACGGATATGTCGTCAGAGTTGTTTGACACAAGATTCGAGAGGTCTTCGATCTGCGCAACTAGCGCGATTGCCATGCGGCGTTGTTTTTGAGAGTGCTGAGACTTTGGAAAGTTGGCTGTCTTCTCGAGGGTTGGTACAAGCTGGAAGCAGGTTCTAAGGATGTGCGCGATTGGACCAATCGGCATTTTCCTCAGAGCATCGCCCTGGTTGATCTCGAATGAAGCATAATCGCGAATTCGGCTCAGCAACTTTCTCGCGTCTGAATGCGATGCTCCTAGGCTTGTTGAATGGGCGCTCCCTGATCCTGATGTCGCGCAATTTCTCGATATTGGTCTCGTAGCTTACGGAGGTCGACTAGTAGCTCCGAATCGCTCTTGCGCGTCACGCGCGTAAAGTTGTCCCAAATAATAGCTCTGGCTTGCAGACGTGAGTTTTGCAATGCAGATACCCACGAAGGTCAGGCCAAGGACAACTAACACAAGCCAACGGCTTCGCGACCCCAACGGGAATAATGTCTCCATATCCTAGAGTAGTGAATGTGACGAGGCTCATATAGAAACAATTTGGGAAATCTACTCCGCCACCGCTGGAAAATCGGAGACTTCCCGATAGCCAATATGTAATCGCGAAGAGGAGATTGACTCCGGCAGCAAAGTAAATCAGCGTGCGAAGCCGCGCCTCATCGATTCAGCCGGATGACAGACTTCGACTTTTTGGTCTGCAACTTACCGCTCCAAGAGGACGGCCGGGCAACGAGCTCGGCCTTATGACGCGCGTCGAGGGAATCGAACCCTCTACCTCCCGAATTAAATCGGGGGCTCTGCCGGTGAGCTACACGCGTGTCTGAATGCTATAGCAAAGGGGTTCAGCGCCGTTATCACGTCTCTTATCCGCCGATCTCGCAGTTGTTAGTTATCGGTACTCAGAAGGGTCGCCGGCCCCTCTTCGGCCATTATGAATCTGAATCCGACAGACGTCAAAATAATAATTCAAAATGCGGAATTTTTCGTTTATTATAGATTTTTGGCTACATAAATGGATTTGGATTGGAGCTCACATGGATCATCGCAAATACGTGCCGGTTCTCAAATGGAAGATGGGCGAGTATCAGGCTCATCTCGACTTGAAGACGACATCAACGATCGCGTCGCGCCGCTGATAGAGATCCCGGCTCCGGGATATGACTTCGAAGCCCAACAGCTCAAGAAGAGCAACGAAGAACACTTGAAGGACTTCGGAAAGCGCCTGAGCAGCAAGTGGGGGGAGCCGACGATGTTCATCGACTTGTTGCACTTCGGCACGTCGCTCAAGGTCGCAAGGGAGCACTGCCTTACCGACATCTTTCAGCAGACGATCAGATACGATTGCAAGGCTATCCCAGTACTCAACACCAACAGTGATGCGGACTTCCTGAAAGCGGCGTCCGGGTTCTCTCCATCGACGAGGTTGGCCTTGCTATCCGTCTGGCGGGTGATGATTTCGACGACCCTAAGCTGTCTGCGAAGCTCGCGCGTATACACAACGCGGTCGGCGTGAGTTGGGGTGACGTACACCTTGTGGTCGATCTGTGCACGCCGGACTCATCCCGAAGTCGGGCTTTCGTAGTGGCCTCAACGCCCGGCTGAAGGCCATCCCGCAGTTGAACAGGCGAGGTCGGTGATTGTTGTCGGCACCTCGTATGTCTTACAGGCGTACAAGAATGAGAGGTTCATTCACCGTAGGGAGTGGACAAGGTATACGGATTTTGTCGAGTCGCTGGATGAGTCTCCGCGCGTCCCGACTTTCGGCCTCGGGGCCGCCGATCCTTGCCTGTCGAGCTTGACATGCGGTTTGTCAAACCATTCGCGAAGCTCCGCTACACCCTTAAGGACCAGTGGTACATCGCGATCGGCGCGGCTGTTCGGACTGCTGGCTTCGAGCAATATCGGGATATGTGTCAAGGGCTCGTAGAAGAGGATTTTTTCGACGGCGGCGAGTTCTCAGCTGGGGACAAGTACATCGAGGACTGCGCGAACGGCGATGTTCCGACTGGGAATCTTTCAACCTGGATTCGGGGGCAACGATTCGGCATATCGAAAACGGTCTCGGACCTTGCCAATTTCACGGCTTTTCAAACAAGCTCAACGCTGTCTCGCAGTTCATCCAGCTCGGATGTCTCTACAAGCTGTCTGTACAAATGACTCCGTGCCCGACGCAAGCTGCTCGTTGGGACCCTTTTGCGGCGAGTAGCTGGATTACCTCTGAGCGCCAGAGCAATTCCGCGAGAGCGAGCGGCTCGATTTCAGTGTTCAGCCCAGCCGTACTCGAGGTCTCGAAGGTAACGCCGCCACGTGCGCCCGATACCGCAATCTTCACTCCCCACCATTTAGGGAGCAAAGGGAGAGCCTTAGCGGCATGCCTCGCTCCCACGACCAGGGTGGCTTTGTCGAGCACTTTGCCGTAGGTCTACTTGAGCGGGCAAGCGTTCGAGTGTATCCATATCGCTTTTCAACTCATATCCGTGCAGTGAACCATTCACGACAGCAACATGAACCCTACTGCGCCATGTCTGAGTCCAAGCTCATTCAGAACAAGGGCGTTGGGATCGATCACGATGATCCCGCAGCACCCGGCTGTGGAGAGCTTTACCTACAGGTCCCAAATCGCGCATGATCACTCCACAGCATAAACCTTCCAGATGAAAAGCAAAGATAGCGGAACCCATCTCGACAAACCAAGGGGTCCCGGGCACAAAGGGCTTTTCGCGGGATTGATATAGAGAGGCCGACTTGTCGTGCCTGACGGCATGCCACTTCAGACGCATGCGTGGCGTGTTGGGTTGGAAAAGAGCAGCCGATCCCAACTAACGGGGAAGCCGCCGAACAATGCGGCTCAGCCACCGAGCGCATTGAGTGGTGACCCAGGGAGGGAGACCGCTGTCTGTGCGGATTGGATCTGGTGAAATGCAGGTCCTTCGACTCACCACCCCCAGGGGGAGAAGAAAGCGCCTGGGTTCCCGTTCACGAGAATGCCACTGGCTTTCCACCCGCGACGAAGACCTGTCGCCGGTGCCCCGTTCGCTCAGGATGACACTGCTTGAAGTTACAGGACCGCGGTGCTTGTCGCGAGCTTTCCCAGGTCCAGAAGCGAGACCTGGAACACCCGGCAATTTGGCCGATGCAGGAATCAGCTCTCGGGTTTACTTTGGCGGTTGTGCGGGGTGGGTTTTCGCTGGTCGGCGGCACAATCCCTTTCAGCCGTAAATACGTCACCATATTTCCATAGTGCTCATCGGCGTGTGCCGTGTTCAGCGACAACAGCGTGAGCTTCGCCAGGTTGAAGTTGAAGAGGCTTTACCATTTGACGGATGCCAAGGGCAGTCAAATGGTAAAGCTCTTCAACTTCAACCTGGCGAAGCTCACGCTGTTGTCGCTGAACACGGCACACACCGATGAGCACTATGGAAATATGGTGACGTATTTACGGCTGAAAGGGATTGTGCCGCCGACCAGCGAAAACCCACCCGCACAACCGCCAAAGTAAACCCGAGAGCTGATTCCTGCATCGGCCAAGTTGCCGGGTGCTCCAGGTCTCGCTTCTGAGACCTGGGAAAGCGCGCGACAAGCACCGCGGTCCTGTAACTTCAAGCAGTGTCATCCTGAGCGAACGGGGCACCGGCGACAGGTCTTCGTCGCGGGTGGAAAGCCAGTGTCATTCTGAGTGAACGGGAGCCCAGGCGCTTTCTTCAGCCCTGGGGGTGGTGAGTCGAAGGACCTGCATTTCACACAGATCCAATCCGCACGAGACCGCGATCTCCCTCACCTGGGTCACTCACTCAATGCGCCCGGTGGCGGAGCCGCATTCTTCGGCGGCTTCCCCGTTAGTTGGGATCAGGCTGCTCCTTTGTCCAACCCAACACGCCACGCATGCGTCTGAAGTGGCATGCCGTCAGGCACGACAAGTCGGCCTCTCTATATCAATCCCGCGAAAAGCCCTTTGTGCCCGGGACCCCTTGGTTTGTCGAGATGGGTTCCGCTATCTTTGCTTTTCATCTGGAAGGTTTATGCTGTGGAGTGATCATGCGCGATTCAGATGTACGTAAAGCTCTCCACAGCCGGGTGCTGCGGGATCATCATAATGATCCCAACACCCTTGTTCTGAATGAGCTTGGACTCAGACATGGCGCATGTAGGGTTGATGTTGCTGTCGTGAATGGTTCACTGCACGGATATGAGTTGAAAAGCGATATGGATACACTCGAACGCTTGCCCGCTCAAGTAGGCCTCTACGGCAAAGTGCTCGACAAAGCCACCCTGGTCGTGGGAGCGAGGCATGCCGCTAGGCTCTCCCTTTGCTCCCTAAATGGTGGGGAGTGAAGATTGCGGTATCGGGCGCACGTGGCGGCATTACCTTCGAGACCTCGAGAATGGCTGGGCTGAACACTGAAATCGAGCCGCTCGCTCTCGCGGAATTGCTCTGGCGCTCAGAGGTAATCCAGCTACTCGCCGCAAAAGGGTCCCAACGAGCAGCCTTGCGTCAGGCACGGAGTCATTTGTACAGACAGCTTGTAGAGACATCCGAGCTGGATGAACTGCGTGACAGCGTTAGAGCTTGTTTGAAAAGCCGTGAAAATTGGCGAGGTCAGAGACCGTCTTTCTAATATGCCGATTGGTTGCCACCCAAACCCAGGTTGAAAGATTCCCAGTCGGAACGTCGCCGTTCGCGCAGTCCTCGATGTACTTGTCCCCAGCTGAGAACTCACCGCCGTCGAAAAAATCCTCTTCTACGAGCCCTTGACACATATCCCGATATTGCTCGAAGCCAGCAGTCCTAACAGCCGCGCCGATCGCGATGTACCACTGGTCCTTAAGGGTGTAGCGGAGCTTCGCGAATGGTTTGACAAACCGCATGTCAAGCTCGACGGGCGAAGGATGGGCGGCCCCGTAGTCCCCGAAAGTCGGGACGCGCGCAGACTCGTCCAGCGACTCGACAAAATCCGTATACCCTGTCCACTCCCTACGGTGAATGAACCTCTCATTCTTGTACGCCTGTAGAGACTCGGGATACGAGGTGCCGACAACAATCACCGACCTCGCCTTGTTCAACTGCGGGATGGCCTTCAGCCGGGCGTTGAGGCCACTACGAAAGCCCGACTTCGGGATGTAGTCCGGCGTGCACAGATCGACCACGAGGTCTACGTCACCCCAACTCACGCCGACCGCGTTGTGTATACGCGCGAGCTTCGCAGACAGCTTAGGGTCGTCGAAATCATCACCCGCCAGACGGATAGCAAGGCCGACCTCGTCAATCGAGGGAATCTTGGACGCCGCTTTCAGAAAGTCCGCATCACTGTTGGTGTTGAGTACTGGGATCGCCTTGCAATCGTATCTGATCGTCTGCTGAAAGATGTGGGTAAGGCAGTGCTCCCTTGCGACCTTGAGCGACGTGCCGAAGTGCAACAAGTCGATGAAGCATGGCCGGCTCCCCCACTTGCTGCTCAGGCGCTTTCCGAAGTCCTTCAAGTGTTCTTCGTTGCTCTTCTTGAGCTGTTGGGCTTCGAAGTCATATCCCGGAGGCGGGATCTCTATCAGCGGCACGACGCGATCTTTGATGTCGTCTTCAAGTCGAGATAGAGCCTGATACTCGCCCATCTTCCATTTGAGAACCGGCACGTATTTGCGATGATCCATGTGAGCTCCAATCCAAATCCATTTATGTCGCCGAAAAATCTATAATAAACGAAAAATTCCGCATTTTGAATTATTATTTTGACGTTGTCTCAGATTCAGATTCATAATGGCCGAAGAGGGGCCGGCGACCCTTCTGAGTACCGATAACTAACAACTGCGAGATCGGCGTATAAGAGACGCGATAACGGCGCTGAACCCCTTTGCTGTAGCATTCAGACACGCGTGTAGCTCACCGGCAGAGCGCCCGATTTTAATTCGGGAGGTAGAGGGTTCGATTCCCTCGACGCGCCATCATAAGGCCGGGCTCATTGCCCGGCCGTCCTCTTGGAGCGGTAAGTTGCAGACCAAAAAGTCGAAGTCTGTCATCCGGCTGATCGATGAGGCGCGGCTTCGCACGCTGATTTACTTTGCTGCCGGAGTCAATCTCCTCTTCGCGATTACATATTGGCTATCGGGAAGTCTCCGATTTTCCAGCGGTGGCGGAGTAGATTTCCCAAATTGTCTCTATATGAGCCTCGTCACATTCACTACTCTAGGATATGGAGACATTATTCCCGTTGGGGTCGCGAAGCCGTTGGCTTGTGTTGAAGTTGTCCTTGGCCTGACCTTCGTGGGTATCTGCATTGCAAAACTCACGTCTGCAAGCCAGAGCTATTATTTGGGACAACTTTACGCGCGTGACGCGCAAGAGCGATTCGAGAGCTACTTAGTCGACCTCCGTAAGCTACGAGACCAATATCGAGAAATTGCGCGACATCAGGATCAGGGAGCGCCCATTCAACGAAGCCTAGGAGCATCGCATTCAGACGCGAGAAAGTTGCTGAGCCGAATTCGCGATTATGCTTCATTCGAGATCAACCAGGGCGATCTACTGAGGAAAATGCCGATTGGTCCAATCGCGCACATCCTTAGAACCTGCTTCCAGCTTGTACCAACCCTCGAGAAGACAGCCAACTTTCCAAAGTCTCAGCACTCTCAAAAACAACGCCGCATGGCAATCGCGCTAGTTGCGCAGATCGAAGACCTCTCGAATCTTGTGTCAAACAACTCTGACGACATATCCGTGCGTTCCGAGGCCGCAAAGCTAAATGGCAAATGTCTCGTGGCAAAGGGCGCCTTGAATTCTAGGTTTCAAGAGATCGTGATTTCATTCAAGAAGCTGCCGAGCGCGAAGACTCTCAATGGCCATATCGGCGAGAGCGATACGAAATGAACTGATGAATTATCTGTGTGGATAGCCGAGTCACCTTCTGATCACGGTCACTTGAAGAATCCTTGCTCATCGGTTTACCCGCGAATCACCAACTCAGAACTCCGGACTGCCCTCAATGCGCTCCCGGCGGCGGAGCCGCATTCTTCGGCGGCTTCTTGAACAGCCACACCACCGCCGCGCAGAAGAACGCGAGGAAACCCGTCCATCGGAAAACGTCGACATACGACTCCAGCGTCGCCTGCCGCAGTAACATCTCATACACAATTCCCATCGCACCCGGATGCGCCGACGCCGGTCCGACCTCGTGATTCAGATATCCCGCGATCGCGCCTACCCGTTGCTGCAATATCGGATCGCTCGGCGACAAATGCGCGCCAATATCGTTCTGGTGCAGCGCCCCGCGCCGCACCAGCGCCGTCGCCGCCATCGCAATGCCAATCGACCCGCCAATGTTGCGCAGCATGTTGAAGAGGCCCGTCGCGTTGCCCATCTCCTCGCGCGCCAGTGTCGCCGTCGTCATCGTCGTCAGCGGCACAAACACGAAGCTCAGCGCAAATCCCGTCAAGATAATCGGCAGCAGCAGCGTGTACGGTCCAACATCCAGATTCACTCCCGCAAAAATCATCGAGCAGAAGCCGAAACCCAGAAATCCCAGCGTAAGCAATTTGCGCGGATCAAATCGCCCCCCGATCATCCCCACCGTCAACGACCCGATGAATGACCCGATGCCGCGCGGCCCCACAATCAGGCCCGCCCAGAACGCCGTGTAGCCCATCACCTCCTGGTAATAGAGCGGCAATATCGTGATCGTTGCGTAGATGCAAACGCCCAGCAGCGCAATCAGCAAACATCCATTGCGAAAATTTCGATTCTTCAAAATATGCAGATCAACAATCCCGCGCGGGTTCGTCCACGATCGCCATATCCATCCGATCAGTGCAAAAACCGCTGCCGCCGTCGCCCACCGCACCCACGTCGCGCCAAACCAGTCATCCTCCTGCCCCTTGTCCAGCACAATCTGCAGGCACCCCGTCCAAACAATCAGCAGCCCGAAGCCGAGATTGTCGAACGCGCTCACCTTCGCGTTCTTGATATACGGCGGGTCGTGGACAAACCGCCCAATCAATATCACCGCCAGAATCCCCACCGGAATGTTGATGTAGAACGCATACCGCCAGCTGAAGGTGTCCGTCAGCCATCCGCCCAGCGTCGGCCCGATCACCGGTGCCACCACAATTCCTAGCGCGTAGGCCGCCATCGCCGCGGATCGTTTCGCTGGCGGAAAGCTCTCCAGCAGAATCGACTGCGAAATCGGCTGCAGCGCGCCGCCGCCCGCGCCCTGCACCACGCGCGCCAGCAGAATCACTCCCAGCGAAGGCGCCGCTCCGCAGAAGAACGACGCCACCGTGAAAATCACCACGCAGATCAGCAGGAAGCGCTTCCGCCCGAACCGCCGCCCAAACCAGTTCGACGCCGGCAGAATCACGGCATTCGCCACCAGGTAACTCGTCAGCACCCACGTCGCTTCCGAAGTCGTTGCCGAGAGGCTCCCGGCAATATACGGCAGCGCCACCGACGCAATCGCCGTGTCCAGCACTTCCATGAACGTCGGCAGCATCACCGAGATCGTCACGAGCCACGGGTTCACGCCCTGGGTCAGGGGGTAGCGATTTTGGGCCGCTGCGGTCGCCATCTTCCGATCGAAAGGATGAGACTACACGATTCTGAAAAACCCCTGCCCAACCCCGGCCCGTTTCAGCGGAGAGCTAGCCTTACTTCGACACCACTCGACTGGTCGCATTCTGAGAAGGGTCAGAAACCGTGAAAAATCGACTGTCATTATCTCGACACCTCATTAAGCTGTTTCCGCTACCAGCCGATAAAAGTCGAGAAAACCAGCTAGCCTCACCTCGACACTCCATAGCCCATCCCGCACCCCATCCCCTTTATGCGAATAATGTCAAGAAAAGTTGACACTAATTCACTCAATCATGCATCTTATAAGGCGTTGACATTCCATCCGCAGGCAGGAAACTCAAAATGGCAAAAATAATTGGAATTGACCTCGGCACGACCAACTCGTGCGTCGCCGTCCTTGAGGGCGGCGAACCCAAAGTCATTGCGAATGAGGAGGGTGCCCGCACTACCCCCTCGATCGTCGGCTTCTCCAAGAGCGGCGAGCGCCTTGTTGGCCAGGTGGCCAAGCGCCAGGCGATTACCAACCCCGAGAACACTATCTTTTCCATCAAGCGCTTCATGGGCCGTCGCTTCGATGAAGTCACCGACGAAATGAAAATGGTGCCCTACAAGGTCGTGAAGCAGGGCGATCACGTCGCCGTCGTTGCTCAGGGCAAGGAATACACCCCTCCCGAGATCTCGGCGATGATTCTTCAGAAGCTGAAGAAAAGCGCGGAAGCCTATCTGGGAGAACAAGTTAACGAGGCCGTCATTACCGTGCCCGCGTACTTCAATGATGCCCAGCGCCAGGCTACGAAAGATGCCGGTAAGATCGCCGGACTCGACGTCAAGCGCATCGTCAACGAGCCCACAGCGGCAGCGTTGGCCTATGGCCTCGATAAGAAAAAGGATGAGACCATCGCGGTTTACGACTTCGGCGGCGGAACCTTCGATATCTCAGTCCTTGAGGTAGGTGAAGGCGTCATTGAGGTTAAGTCGACCAACGGCGATACCCACCTCGGCGGCGACAATCTGGACCAGCGCATCGTCGACTGGCTTATCGCTGAATTCAAGCAAAATGAAGGACTTGATCTCAGCTCCAAGGGCAATGAGATGGCTCTGCAGCGCCTGAAGGACGCCGCGGAAAAGGCAAAAATCGAGCTCTCTACGACCCTCGAAACGGAGATCAATCTGCCCTTTATTACCGCAGATGCCAGCGGTCCGAAGCACCTGGTCGTGAAGCTGACCCGCGCCAAGCTCGAATCGATGGTGGCTGACCTGCTCGAGCGCTCTCTTGAGCCCTGCCGCAAGGCGATGGCAGACGCGGGAGTGAAGGCGAGCGATATCGACGAGGTCGTCTTGGTGGGCGGCCAGACCCGCATGCCCAAGATCCAGGAGATGGTGAAGCAGCTCTTCGGCAGGGAGCCTCATCGTGGCGTGAATCCCGATGAAGTTGTTGCCGTCGGCGCGGCGGTTCAGGCCGGCGTGCTCGCTGGTGAAGTGAAGGATCTGCTGCTGCTCGACGTCACGCCGCTAACCCTCGCAATCGAAACGCTGGGCGGAGTCGCCACGCCAATGATTCCGCGCAATACAACGATCCCGACGAAGAAGACGGAGACGTTTTCGACAGCGGCCGATTCACAAACCGAGGTCGAGGTTCACGTGCTGCAGGGTGAGCGCCCCATGGCGGTCCAGAACCGTACGCTCGGCAAATTCAAGCTCGCGGGCATTCCTCCAGCCCCGCGCGGCGTGCCGCAGATCGAGGTAACTTTCGACATCGACGCGAACGGCATTCTCAACGTGACCGCGAAGGACAATGCGACGGGGAAGGACACGCGCATCACCATCACGTCCAGTTCGGGCCTCAGCAAGGAAGAGGTCGAACGCATGGCTAAGGATGCCGAGGCTCATGCGTCGGAGGACAAGGAGAAGCGCGAGGAGATCGAAGCCCGCAACTCGCTTGACGGCCTGGTCTACAGCATCGAGAAGATGTTGAAGGAAGGCGGAGACAAGGTGCAAGGTGCCGAAAAGGGTGAGGTCGAATCGGCACTGGCCGAGGCAAAAACAACGCTTGCTGGAAGTCCTTCAGCTGGCGACCTCAGGTCCGCGCATGAAAAGCTGACCCAGGCCAGTCACAAGCTCGCCGAGGTGCTCTATAAGGCGAACGCAGCGCAAGCCAGCGGCCCGGCTCCTTCCGCCCAGGCCGACGGTACATCCGAACCCAAGAAGGACGAAAGTGTCATTGATGCTGAGTACGTAGACGTCGATGATAAGAAATAAGTAACGTCTTGAACAGGAAGAGGTTGTTCACAGGCTTAGTGGCTCGTGGCAATCTCTACCTGTATCTGCGTTCGGGGGCCTAGTTTGAGGGAGAAATTGTGGAGGGTAACTCGTTCAGTTCGCCGCAGGCTGTATTCACCGAAGCATCTGGAATCCTTGCCGCCTGTGCCCGACATGGAGCGCATCTTTGAGCATGGCCGGTGTCTATACGACGGATATCAGCGAGCCACACCGGTGAAATATGGTTCACTGGGCGAAGAAATACGACGCGATCCCGTTTATCGCAAGGCTTTGAAAGCGGCCCGGCTACCAGCTGTCGAATCAATGGTGGTTGAAGCGCGGTTCATGAATCTTTTTATCCTGATCAAGTTTTTCTTACGGGACCTGGCCTCGCAAAACATCATTGAGTTTGGAGCCTTCAAGGGTGGAAGTGCCATTTTTATGGCGACGCTTCTGGCGGAATACTATCCGGGGGCGCGCATTTTTTCGCTGGACACTTTTGCTGGCCTGCGTTCACTGAAACAGGGCGTAGACAAGCCCCCCGAGGATTTCCTGGATATCAACCTGGGACTCACGCGGGAAACGGCACGCTCACTTGGTCTCAACAACCTTGAGTTCATTCAGGGGCTGATTGAAGACACTGCCATTGATGCCTGCAACAGGCTGAGCTCGATAGGCCTCGCGCACATCGATGTTGTTCTCTACGGGCCGTCCATTTTTGCCCAAAACATCGCGTGGGAATACATGACGCCTAACGGCTACCTCGTTCAGGATGACGCTTTGGAGCCAACTTGTCCCGGCGCCACCCTTGCTGTGGAAGAGATGATCCGCAAGCGCGGTCTCTCGATGGAGCAGGTGTGGCCTCAGATTGTTTTTCGAGCTCACCGCCCCGCCTAAATCGAGAGCGGATCGAAGCCTTAGTGGTCTGCGTTCGGCTGAGTAGCGCCAATTCCCATCACTATGTCTTACCGGCAAATCCCGCGTGGACGCGGTTCACTGGAAAATCGCATGCTGCGTGTCCCGGGCGCGCAGCATAAGCGACTTCATTGACGGGTGAAGTGATTGAATTGTAGGTTGGAGCGAATAATCAAGAGCCATGGCCACGACGACCAATAAGGACTACTACGCAACGCTGGGCGTAAAGCGCACTGCGACGTCGGATGAGATTCGCAAGGCCTTCAGGAAAGCTGCGCGCAAATATCACCCGGACGTGAATCCAGGTGACAAGAAGGCCGAGGAGAAGTTCAAGGAGATATCTGAAGCGAACGAAGTCCTCAGCGACGAAAAGAAACGCAAGGTATACGACCAGCTTGGCTTCTATTCTGACCAGATCGATCCGGCACAGGCTGAGGCGTACGCAAGGCAGCAGAATGCAGGTGGTCAGCCCCCTGTGGACTTTGGCGGATTCGATTTTTCGGGTTTCAGCGGAGGCGGGGGTCAGCCGAACTCGGGCGGCTCCTCCTGGGGCAGCTTCAAAGACATCTTTTCGGGAATCTTCAGCGGATCACAGCAGGCGCAGCGCCCGCGTGGACCCCAGGCGGGCACCGACCTTGAATATCAGGCCAAGGTGGACTTTTGGACTGCGATTCGTGGCGGCCAGATGCGGCTGCAGATTCACCGGCAGGAAGTGTGCCCGACATGTCACGGGCAGGCGCATACCGGCGGCCCCATGCCGTGCCCGGAATGCAACGGAACCGGGCAGGTAACGCAGATGGGCGGCCGCATGAAGTTCAACATTCCGTGCCCAGGATGCAACGGAACCGGCCGCGTAACGAACGACTGCGCGACTTGCCATGGCGAGGGAGTGGTCAATAAGACCGAGACAGTGGAATTCCGCATCAAGCCGGGAACCCGAGATGGACAACGCATCCGGCTCGCCGGCAAAGGCAACGCTGGCTTGAATGGCGGAGCCAATGGCGATCTTTTCGTCATAGTGCGCACCGGGACAAATCCGGTTCTCTCGTAGCGGCGACGATATTCACATCACCGTGCCCGTGACCGTGCCGGAAGCTTCACTCGGGGCAAAGGTAGAAGTGCCGACGATTGACGGCCGTGCCCAATTGAAGATTCCACCTGGTACGCAGAATGGACAGAAGCTGCGCATGCGCGAGCGCGGAGTTGAGAGCGCCTCGCACGCCGGACAGCGGGGGGACCAGATCGTGCGATCGACGTGTTTGTGCCACAACTGCAGGACGAGCGCAGCCGCGAGATCATGCGGGAACTGGCGAAGTTGAACGGGCAGGATCCGCGGGCGACGCTCTTCGAAAAGTTGTGAGCCAGGTTAGGGATGATTGCGGTAAGCTGAGGCGAAACAATCATGACAGCGAAACGCAAATCAAAGGGCGCTTACATGATTTCGGCTGTGGCCGAAATGTCCCGAGATCCATCCGCAGACACTGCGCCTCTATGAGCGCGAAGGTTTGCTGAAACCCTCGCGCACAGACGGCAACACCCGGCTGTACACGCGGATGAGGATTTGGAGAGGCTGGAGTTCATCTTGAACCTCGCGCGCGACCTGGGAGTGAATCTCGCAGGGATCGCGATCATTTTGCAGATGCGCGAGCGTATGGAAGAGATGAACCGGCAGAT
>CAWHUJ010000009.1:0-128277 GCA_963832465.1 uncultured Acidobacteriaceae bacterium | reverse complement strand
GTTCGCGCTCTTGGCCGAGGCGATCCCGGTCCCGCCGAAGGTGGCGAGCGCCAGCGCGACGAAGCCGGCGAACTTGGTGGTGAAGGGCGAGAGGCGCTTGGTGGAGGTCATGGTGGCTGTCCTTTTCCGTTCCGGTTGTTTGTCTTCGGTACGTCTCGAACGGATTCTCTTAAAGCAACAGCCGGGCCAACCTCGACGCCGCCCCCCATCCGCGCGCGCGACAGGCACACCCAGTGTCCTGTGCTCATCGCGGGCACGGCACTGAGCACGACGTGCACAATCAGTGCACGGGCGAACTCCCCAATCGGTCACCTGCGAGGGGGGCGGGTCCGGTCCCCCCGCTCGTCTACGCCCTGGCGGAGCGCCCCATCGGCACACCGGTGCTGGTCTTCGCGTCGCTGGTCTGCCGGCTTGCCTGGCTGCCGCATACCTAATCGCGCGCCTCCGAGAAGACAGGAGGCGATTTCCCGACCTGCTGAGCTATCTTCTTACATATGATATACTATAAACAGCGTTGCAACTTACCTATTATTCAACCGGAAAGTCGCCCAGCCGGCTCGCTCAAATTACTGCGGTTATCTCTTGAGGAGTCGGCCCTGGCCGATGAAGCAGGCGAGGCCAACTCCGTGGGAACGTTTATCTCCGATCGCCGATCTCTCGCTTCAGCATGCCTTCCCGCTAGCTCAGCTGAAGATGCTCTCCCAGTGTGGTTCCTTGCTCGTAGGGCAAGCAGAGCATTAGAGATTCTGGGACACGCAATTGAATATCTGGCCGACGAATACGTACGTGACGATGCGCCGCCGTCGCAAAAGGAAGGGACGATGCAGGCGATCCAGATCTTGATGGCGATCAACAGGGATATCTATTTTTCCTCTCCCAAAACGCCGACATTGGTAGAGCGGCTGCGCGCTCTGCTGCGGCGAGACTAACGCTCGCACAAAGACGCGAGCTGATCTGGAAAGGTCCTGGCTTTATTGTCCGACGGCAAGAACGGAGAAGAGCAGGATCCACGCTATACCCATCGCGTGCCAATACCAAGCCGCCGCGTCCACCGCTATCTGCCGCAATTCAACGCGCTTAAACCAGGTGATGGCGGTAAGGCACGTGAAAAGAGCGAGGATGCCCAACAGCAAATGCGCGGCATGCAACCCAGTGATCACATAGAAGAAATAGCTAGCTGGTGTGGACCACCGGTCGAAGGAAAATCCCTGCGCCGTCAGCTGGCGCCAGGCGGTCCATTGGCCTACCAGGAACAGAGCCCCCAAGACCAAGGTGCCAGCTACCCAGGGCAACGTACGATGCAGTGCAGGCCTGCCCAGGCCTAACCACTCTTCCAGAACATCTATCTCGCGAAAGATATTGCGCCGCGCGATCTCCATAGTGAGACTGCTCAGCAGAAGGATGGCGGTGTTGAGATAGAGAATTGGCGGCAGCAAAATCGGACGCCAGTCTCCGATCAGTTCGTGGGAACGCGCATCGAAGTGCGCGCCGGCCTGGCGCGCAAAAAACAGCACCACGAGCACGGCGAAGAAGACCATGTCGCCAGCGAGACAGAAGAAGACGAAGAAGCGAATCTTATGCAGTAGTTCGCGCGGGCCCCGTTTCTCATGCCGCCAGTCGTCATCGCCTCCACCACCTCCGCCGCCGGTAGGACGACGATCAACGGGCGGTTTGCCGCCTATGCCGGGCTCTTTCCGTTCCGTTTCCGCCGGGGAATGCGTAAAGGTAGCGGGCATCCGAAGCCTCAATGAGACTGAGCTTACTCTTACTTCCGGTTGGACGCACTTCTTATTAAAAGAGGTTGGCGCGCTGATGAAGTGGATTTCACCGTATCCGACGGGGAGGAGGCGTTGCTACTTTGTGTCTCTGTGATGGCGTTCTGAACAATCTTGACAAACGTACCGTGCACGCGATGATCCGAGGATAGTTCCGGATGGAAGGTTGCGGCCATCATCTTTCCCTGCCTAACCAATGTTGCGAAGCCCTCACGCTGTGCAAGGATTTCGACCGCAGGGCCGACCTGAACGATCCGTGGTGCTCGAATGAATACCATTTCCAAGGGGCCGTCTGCAAGCGCCGTTTCGGCGGTGAGGATGGATGAATCGATCTGACGGCCGTAGGCATTACGTTCGACGACGATGTCGAGAACACCGAGACTACGCTGGATCGGGTTTCGTACATCGCGGGCCAGCAGGATCGCCCCGGCGCATGTTCCAAAAACGGGTTGCGCCTTACAGAAACTTTGCAAGGCGTCGAAGAAACCATGATGCTCAAGAAACTTGAGCATTGTGGTGGATTCGCCACCAGGCAGGACCAGCCCGTCGAGGCCATCTAGCTCTTCTGGTTTGCGTACTTCAACGGGATCTGCTCCTGCTTCAGCCAAAGCCCTTGCATGAGCCGCGTAATCCCCCTGGATTGCGAGCACGCCGATCAGCGGACGCGTGTTCATCTTCTCCCTATTTCCGGCACTAGCCCGGCCTGCCGCAGGCCCTTACCAACCGCGCGTTTGCAGCAGCTGCGATTCTTCGATGGCGGCCGCAGCCAAACCCTTCATGGTGCCGGTGACCTGCTCGCTGACCTCAGCGAGAATCTTCGGATCATTGAAGTGCGTTGTCGCGGTCACGATCGCCTTGGCACGCGAGACAGCTTCTTCGCGCTCCTTGGGGTCGTTCTCAACATCGAGGGGCGTGGCGCGTTCCTTCATAAAGATGCCTGAGCCCACGAAGATTGCTTCTGCGCCGAGTTGCATCATGAGAGCCGCATCGGCGGGTGTAGCGATGCCCCCAGCAGAGAAGTTGGGAACGGGCAGCTTTCCGCTTTGGGCAACCATTCGAACAAGTTCATAAGGTGCCTGATGTTCCTTCGCAGCGGTATAGAGCTCCTGTTCAGAGAGAACAGTGAGGGCCTTCATCTCTTTGACGATCTGTCGCATATGCTGAACAGCGTGGACAACGTCGCCGGTCCCGGCTTCGCCCTTAGTGCGAATCATGGCTGCGCCTTCGGTGATGCGTCGCAGCGCTTCCCCGAGGTTGCGCGCCCCGCAGACGAATGGCGTCGTGAATGAGTGCTTGTCGATGTGGTGAGCTTCGTCTGCCGGAGTGAGCACCTCGCTCTCGTCGATGAAGTCGACGCCGAGCTGTTGCAAGATCTGTGCCTCAGCGAAGTGGCCGATGCGCGCCTTGGCCATGACGGGAATGGAGACCGCGTCAATGATTCCCTTGATGAGGCGCGGGTTTGCCATCCGGGCGACCCCACCTTCAGCGCGAATCATGGCCGGTACGCGTTCGAGGGCCATGACAGAAGTAGCACCCGCCTCCTCGGCGATGCGCGCCTGCTCGACGTTCATAACGTCCATGATGACGCCGCCCTTGAGCATCTCGGCCAGACCCACTTTCAAGCGCAGGGCCGTACCAGCAAGATTCTTATTTCCATTGAGTTCGGACATTTTCTTCAACCTCGGTGCAGGCCTATATCCCAACAGCCAGGTCTGCTGAATCTCATTCTTCGACAAATATCAGTGTAGCAGCGACCGAGCATCGGCTGGAGGAAGAGACGCTGCTCGATGCAGGGTGCATCTCTTAAGCCGTTCTAATCTTCCTGCTTCATTTCCGGTCACCCATGTGCAGTTCTCCTGGGCGATGACGAATACGTACGCGCTCCCGCATGAAGCCGAAGATGTCCCATCGGAGACCCCTGCCCCACAGGCAGAGCCGAAGGAAGCCGACGCCCTGATCCCGGCGCACAAGCCGATGGAGTCGGACAGGCCTAGTCTTGCTCCGCCTCTGACACGCCTGCCAGTCGAACTCGAGGTAGGCGTGCCCGCCAGGGACTTCAGGGTGCATGCCTTAGTGGGGCTCGAGCCCGGCCAGGTGATCGAGACCCAGTGGGAAGCTGCGGGCGATTTGCCTCTCAAAGCCGGCGACGTACAGCTTGCCTGGAGCGAATTTGAAGTTGTGGATACGCGGATGGCTGTGCGGATCACGCGGCTTGCGTAGGAGGAGACAACGGTGAAGCAGTCAATCGAAAAGAAGCGAAGCGTCTCTGCCGCCATCGGACGGACATCGATAGCCGGCTGGCTTGTCGCGCGGTTTGCGCGAGGGCAGGCTACTCCGAGGCTCAGGCTGGTCGAACGCGTCACGCTGGCGCCCCGCCAATCACTTGTCTTGGTAGAGGCCGATGGCAGACGACTGCTGGTAGCCACCTCCGCCGAAGGCGGACCGGTCTTTTATGCCCTGGATATCGAGAAGGGGCCAGCGCACGCACCGCGGACGGTGCGGAGGACCTCATGGTAGGATCCCTGACTTTGCGCACAGCAGTATTCGCGGCGCCGCCGTTGCTGCCTGATCTGAACGCGCGGTTACATTCTGCTGACTCGACACCGTGGACGATTGTCTTCGTTCTCACATTGATCACGTTGCTGCCGTCGATCCTGATGTGCATGACGCCGTTGGTGCGGTTGCTGGTCGTTTTTCACTTTCTGCGGCAAGCACTAGGGACACAGACTGCGCCGTCAAACCCGACTCTGCTCGGTCTTGCGCTGATGATGACGTGGTTCCTGATGACGCCGGTCCTCAATGAGATAGACCGGCAGGCAGTTGAGCCTTATCGTGCCGGACAGATTACGGGCTGGCAGGCGATCGATCAGGGCACCACCCCGGTCAAACGCTTCATGCTGCGCTACGCACGCGAGAAGGATCTGGCTGTCTTTACGGCCGCCGGCCAGATTGCGCGGCCGAACACTCCGGATGACCTGCCGATGCGGGTTGTGGCTCCCGCCTACATTCTTTCGGAACTCAAGTCGGGTTTTGCGATTGGTGCAGTGCTCTTTCTGCCCTTCTTGTTGATCGATATCGTTACCGCCTCGATTACTACGTCTATTGGCATGTTCCAACTGCCGCCAGTGGTTGTATCGACACCGCTGAAGATTCTTCTCTTCGTAATGGTGGATGGCTGGAACCTGCTCGCCTCTTCATTGATGAAGAGCTTTTGAGGGCACTAATTATGACGCCGGATATGGTTGCCGAACTGCTGCGCGGGCTGATGAAGGAGTCGATGATTGTGGCGGCCCCCGTGCTGATCGCGGCCGCATTGCTGAGTTTTCTGCTGAGCTTACTGCAGACGCTGACGAGTCTGCAGGAGCAATCGTTGACAACGGTGCCGCGGCTGGTCGTTGTGGCCGTGATCCTGCTGGCCGGTATGCCGTGGTTTCTCGAACGGATGGCGACCTACACGCGAGTTCTGCTCGCAGATTTCCATCGATATCTGGGATAGAGGATCCATGTCTGACTGGAGTCAATTTCTGGGCGCAATGATGCTAGCCATGGTGCGGCTGAGCGGCGTAGTGGCTCTCGCGCCCTTCTTCTCGTCCTCGGCACTGCCGTCGCGCGCGAAAGCGGGCTTCGTTCTCTCTGTGACTTACCTGCTGGCTCCAATCATCGCCGGGTTGCCCGGTGCGCGGGCAGGCATCTCGTTTGGAGCACTGCTGAGCGAAGCAGCGGTGGGTCTGGTGTACGGCATGACCCTGGCCCTGCTAAACGAGATGCTGCTTTTTGCCGGTCAGATCGCGGGCATGCAGTTCAGCTTTTCGCTCGTGAATCTTCTCGATCCTGCCTCGGCGATCCAGACACCGCTGCTGGGCGAAGTCTTCCAACTGATGGGCACGTTGGTAGCAATTACGGCGGGACTTGATCGCATTCTTCTCACGTCGCTGGTGCGCAGTTTCCACGCCATTCCTCTCGGAGGCTTCGTCATGACGCCGCTTACCACCCTGGCAATTGTGCGCGCGGCGAGCGGAGTTTTTCTGGCGGCTGTAGAGTTGGCGGCCCCGATTCTGGCTGCAACACTTCTCGTCGAAATTGCAATAGCGCTGATGGGCAAGTTGAGCCCGCAACTTCCAGTGATGGCTCTGACAGTTCCACTGAAGACTTTGACCGGCTTCGCTGTGCTGACAGGCTCGCTCGCCTTGTGGCCACGTTTTATCGAGGCGCGTTTTGACGGATTGCTCGATTTTGCGCAGCGGTTGCTCACGCAATCGGTGGGAGGCTAGCCGTGGCAGGGGAACGCTCAGAACAGGCAACTGCGCATCGACGGGAGCAGGCGCGCAAAGACGGAGACCTGCTCTACAGCCGTGAGCTCTCCGCGGCTGCCGGGACACTGGCGGGTGTAATGACGCTCGGCGCGACGGCGGCTCACATCGTCGGGACCTGGAGGGCTGGGTTTATCGGATTTCTCTCGCTGGGTGCTTCTGAGCATTGGGAACCGGGCCAGGTAGCTCCAACCCTTTCGGCGATGCGCGATCTTGCCTTCGCAATCCTCAGCTCGGTATGCATGGTGATGGCGGCGGTAGCCGCTGCCTCCGCGGGTGTGGCGATGGTTCAGAGCGGCGGTCTGATGATTCATCCCCAATCCATCGCTTTTCGCACGCAGCGTCTCAATCCACTGACCAATGTGAAGAATCTCGTTAGCCTGCGTGCGGCGGCCCGGCTTGGCAAGTCGCTCATCCCCGCGGCAATGCTGGCGGTGTTCGCGCTGCAGCGCATTGCGCGCCAGCTGACGGTTCCCCCTTTTTCCAACGAGCGGCTCGTCATGCTCGGTTCGGATGTCTTCACGCTGCTCGCGGCGACGGCATGGCTGCTTTTCGGATGGTCGGTGATCGACTACGCAGTTGAATGGCACAGCCGCGAGTCACGCTTGAAGATGACGCGCGAGGAGATGCGCGAAGAGTACAAGCAGACCGAAGGCAGCCCTCAAATCCGCAGCCGGATTCGCGGACTGCGGCGGCAGATGCGACGCCGCCAGGTAAAGGCAGACGTGGCGCGGGCGGCAGTGGTGCTGACCAATCCCACGCACTACGCCGTTGCGCTCGGCTTCGATTTCACCTCAATGGATGCACCTAAAGTGCTGGCGAAGGGGCGGAACTTGCTTGCCGAGGAAATCAAGGCCGAGGCGCGTTGGTCCGGGGTCCCCATCATCGAGAACAAGCCGCTCGCGCGGTCGCTGTACCGGTCCGTCGAAGTCGGCCAGTCGATTCCGGTGGATCTCTATGCCACGGTTGCAGCAATCCTCGCATATCTTTATCGCCAGCGCGTAGAGAACGAGATGCGTGAACGGCGCACACGCGAGGCGGCCGAGGCTGCGGCAGCGGAGCAGTCGCCGCCGACTGCCGGAATTTCGCTGGCTACATCAGCACAGGAGTCGGGAGAGAACCCATGAGTACAGGTGCGCTTGCGGTGACAGCAGTACGTCCCGAGTGGCTGCTTCATCGGCTGCGAGAGTACATGCTCCCGATGGCGGCAATCAGCGTGATTTTCGTGATGCTGATTCCGCTTCCAGCAGTCATACTCGATCTGCTGCTCGCGCTTTCGATGGCTGCGTCGGTGATCGTCTTTCTCTCCGCCATGCAGATTCAGCGCGCAGTTGAGCTCAGCGTCTTTCCTACCTTACTACTGCTACTCACGCTCTTTCGGCTAGCGCTGAATATCGCATCCAGCCGGAGGATCCTGCTCCACGGCTCTGAAGGAACGGCTGCTGCAGGCAGGGTCATCGAAGCTTTCGGGCAGTTTGTGGTGGGAGGCAACTATGTTGTCGGCTTCGTGCTCTTCCTGGCGCTGATTGCGATTCAATTTCTGGTGGTGGCGCACGGTGCGGTGAGAACAGCCGAAGTGACGGCGCGCTTCACGCTCGATGCACTACCGGGCAAGCAGATGGCGATCGACGCGGACATGAATGCCGGTCTGATCGATGAAGCCGAGGCACGCCGACGCCGCCAGGTGATCGCGCGCGAGGCGGAGTTCTACGGCGCGATGGACGGCGCAGCGCGATTCAATCAACGCGATTCGCTGGCCACGATCCTGATTACGACGATCAACATCATCGCCGGCCTGCTGATTGGAACTCTACAGCAGGGAATTGCGCTCGGTGAGGCGGTGCGGACCTATACGATTCTCACCGTCGGAGACGGCCTTGTGACGATGATTCCGTCCCTCCTGGTGTCGGTGGCGGGGGGAATCACTCTAACGAGGGCAAACTCCTCCGGGGTACTTGGGGGAGAGATTCGCGAACAGCTGTTAGCGCGGCCAACGACTCTCTATCTCGCGGGCGCGGTCTCGGCTGCGATGTGTCTTGTGCCGGGTCTGCCCAAGCCCGCATTTCTGCTGGTAGCCGCTGGTCTCTTCTGGAGTGCAAAAAGGGTTTCTACTGTTGACCAACAGGCGGCCCAGACAGAACAGCATCACTCAAACCTGAAAAAGGCAGAGCAGGGTCAGGGCGCTGCCGAGATCGCCAGCTTGCTGCGTCTTGAAGATCTCACGCTTGAGATCGGTTTTCAGTTGATTCCTCTGGTGGATGAAAAACAGAACGGGCAATTACTGAATCGAATCCGGGCATTGCGCCGCCATCTCTCTGCGGAGATGGGCTTTCTTGTGCCTCCGGTACATATCTCAGACAATCTCCGGCTGAAGCCGCGCGAGTACCTCTTCTCACTGAGAAGCAGTGAGATCGGACGCTGGCAGACCGAGGGAACGCAGTTGCTCGCCGTCTCGGGCGACCCTGCGCGGCGCCCGTTGACGGGACGCGAAACCTTCGAGCCTGCCTTCGGCGTGCCTGCCGTCTGGATTGCGCCAGCGCTTGAAGAGCAGGCGATTGCTGCGGGCTATTCGGTGGTGGATCCGGTCACAGTGATTACAACTCATCTTGGCGAATTGATCCGGCGCCACGCAGGCGAACTGCTGGGACGTGCGGAGATGAAGCGCTTAATGGATGGACTCAACGAAAGCCATCCCAAGCTGGTCGAGGAACTGGTTCCCAAGCTGTTGACGCTCGGCGAGGTCGGACGAGTGCTTGAGCAATTGTTGCGCGAACGCGTCTCGATTCGAGATCTCGGAGCGATCCTCGAGGCATTGCTTGAGACCGCGGCGGTGAATAAGAGCCTTGTCGTTCTGGTAGAAGCAGCACGACAGGCAATTGGCAGGCGCCTCGTGCAGCCGCTGCTTGATGCGGATGGCCAGCTGCCTGCGTTGCTTCTCGACGGATCTTTCGAGGACGAGATTCTGAACGCGCTCTCGCCCGAGGCGGGACAGAGGCCTACTGCGTCGGGACAGGGAAGGCCTGTCGTGCGCCGACTCGCCGATTCTTTGAAGCACCTCATCGGCACCTCATCGGCATCGGCCCTCCCGGTGCTCCTCTGTCCGAGTCCGGCACGATACCACGTGAAGCGCTGGCTTGAGCCGCTGCTTCCGCGCCTTGCAGTGGTCGCGGCGAGTGAGATTCCGCCGGAGATCCGTCTCCGTGTGGTGGGAACGATCCGATGAAGCGGCCGCGGAGAGACGGATCAACAAGGACTTCCGCCGTGGGGCGGGAGGAAACGAAAGAGGGAGACGCTGAAATGGCGGGCCTGGGAGCAAATCGCAATGCAGTGGAGAAGGCCAAGTTGCCGGCGGAATACCCGGCAGCATTGCCGAATCTCAGTGGGGAACAGGAACAGGTGCTTTTGGAGCATCTGCCTGTGGTGCGGTATCTGGCGCGGCGAATTCATGAGCGATTGCCGCAGCACGTGGACGTTGAAGACCTCGTTTCGGCTGGGGTGGTTGGGTTGATGGACGCTTTCGTAAAGTTTGATCCAGCCAAGATGGTTCAGTTTCGAAGCTATGCTCAGTTTCGAATCCGAGGTGCGATTCTCGATAGCCTGCGCATGCTTGATTGGAGTCCCCGCGAGCTGCGCCGCAAGGGGCGGGCGGTCGAGGAAGCCATCCGCACCCTCATGGCGCGACTGCGCAGGCCGCCAGGTGAAGCAGAGATTGCCGCCGAACTGGGACTCGGCCTCGACGAGTACCAGCAACTGTTAGGGGACTTGAAGGGTCTCGAAATTGGCACGTTGCATCTGGAGCGCAATGAAGAGTCGGGAGAAGAGGAGCTCGCATATGTTCCGGGAAGGCCCGAGGATGACCCTCTCTTCCATTGTCTTCGCGGTGAACTGCAGGAACGGCTGGCGGACGCCATTGCAAATCTGCCTGAGCGGGAGCGGATCGTGATGACACTTTACTACTTCGAGGAGATGACGATGCGAGAGATCGGATTAGCACTTGGCGTTGTTGAATCCCGCGTGTCGCAGATCCACTCTTCCGCCGTGGTGCGGCTCCGCGCGGCGCTGCGGGATCTTGCCGGAGCAGGAGCACGCTCTCTAAGGGAGAGAACCCTTGGCGAAAGGGAGCAGACACTAATGGAGAGGATGCTCAGGCAGGAAGAAATTGACGCTCTCTTCGAAGCAGCTCGGAGGGCTCGACCGGCAAGCCGCCCGGACGGCGTCAAGCGCAGCGCAACGCCCTACGATTTCTCGAATGCGGGCCAGATTTCGACCGAGCAGCTTCACGCCATCAGCATGCTCAACGATTTGTTCGCCCGGAACCTTACGCATAATCTCTCGGCGTGGCTGCGGAGCCGCTTTCAGGTAAACCTGGTCTCTGCCGAACAGATTCCCTTCAACGACTTTCTGCTTCGAATCCCGGAGATCAATTACGTTTCGTCAGTACGGCTGGAGCCTCTCGGCGCATTCTCAGTGCTGCAACTTGACCTCTCCCTGGCGCCACCGATAGTCGACCTGCTGTTGGGCGGGGAGGGCAAAGAAGGGCAGCTCCGCGAATTGACTGATATCGAGGAGTCGATTCTCGGGAGCGTGGTAGAAACGATCTGCCGCGAGCTGACGATGGCATGGCAGACGGTGGGTTTGAGTTTCTACTTCGAGCGCCGGCAGATGCAAACACAAGTGGCGCGGCTGATGTCTGTCAACGAAAAGACGTTGTGTCTGAGCTTTGAGATTCGAAGTCCTGGAAGTTCAGGGCTCCTCAACCTCGCATTTCCAGCGGTCGTGTCAAATACCATCCTGCGACGATTGACTTCAGATTGGGGACGTCGCCGCCGTCACGCGCCTGAAACTCGGGCGAGGATGGAGGCTTCGTCGCAGCGCATTCGGTTTGGAGGAACTCTACAACTACCTCCGGTGCGTGTGCCGGCCAGGGATATTGAGAGGCTCGAGCCCGGATCGGTTCTGATGTTGAACCTCCCTGCCACCTGCACGGCCGAATGGCAGGTTGGAGGCCAGCGCATCGCGTCGGCTCAGCCCATCAGCGATGGAGTACATCGTGCGGCACGCATTGAAAACATGGCAAATGGAGTGGACGCATGAAAAATTATATCGAGTGCTGGATTGCAGCAGCTTCGGCGATCTTTCCTCAGGCGCTGGCTGGCGAACCACAGCTCATGGAGACAACGCCGGTGGATCCCGCGGGCGAGCTCTTCGGGTTTGCGGCGCGACTCAAAGGAGATTCAGATGGGTACTTTTCGGTCTTGCTGGATCGGACGATTCTGGAGTCTCTATTTTTGGGAGAGGGAGTGGACCAGAAAAAGGCCTGGGGTGAATTGCTGCGTGAAACGGCAGAGGCTGCTGCAAGCGAATGGACTTCGACGACTGGCGGCAGGTGCCGGGTGGAGGCATTTGCTGAAGTCTCCGGTCGGGCAGGTGTGACTCGTGCGCTACAGCTCAAGGCGCCGATTGGGACGTGGATGATGCTGATACACGACGAGACACGCACGAAGATGGGCGATCGGCCGCGGCGAGTGCGGGAGGAAGAGACGCTAGAAACTCCGGTGTCGCCGGAGGCACGTCCAGGGATTGATCTGCTGCTCGACGTGGAGCTCGACGCTACGCTGCGCTTCGGCTGCCGCGAGATGACGCTGAGCGAAGTTCTCGACCTTGGCGCGGGGGATGTCGTCGAATTGGACAGGCATATTGCAGATCCTGTCGACCTGGTGGTCGGCGACAAGATCGTTGCACGCGGTGAAGCAGTGCTCGTCAATGGAAGGTTTGGCCTGCGTGTTACTGAAGTTGCAACACCGCGTAAACGGCTGGAGAGTATCCGATGCCTCTTTTGATAGGCGGCAGAAATCGCGCGCAGGTTGTTTCGCAGGAAGAGAAGTCGACGCACCTGCATTCCAGGGAACGCCGCGGGCTTGGCATCGGTTTCTTTTCCGCCTGCGCGAACCAGAGCTGTACTTCGGCATGGCTGCATCCTCTGCGCAGTCGCACGGCACCGATCTTCGAGAATGGTTGGACCTGCTCGGCGGAATGCACGCGGGCGGTGATCCAGGTTGCGATTCATCGAGAGATGCATGGACACTCAGCGGAACGTCCCGTGCATCGTCATCGCATTCCGCTTGGCCTGTTGATGCTGGAACACGGATGGATTGAGCAGGAGCAACTGCGTGCCGCGCTAGATGCTCAGAGACAAGCAGGAACAGGGCGGATCGGAAGCTGGCTGGTGAAGCTGGGAGTAGTGAACGAGGAGATGGTCACGCGAGCGGTGGCGCTTCAATGGAGCTGTCCGGTGATGTCGGTTGAGGAGCACAGCCCCGCAGCGGCGGCGACGATTCTGCCGCGCTTCCTCGCGGAGACCTTTGAAGTCTTACCTCTTCGCGCGGCGGAAACCACCGCGCTCTATCTTGGCTTTGAAAATGCCCCGGATCCTGTGCTCGCACTTGCCATCGGCCGGATGACGGGGCGCCGAGTGGAATGTGGCGTAGTTCGCGAGTCGGAGTTCAGAACCGCGATCAGACGGATGCTGGACGCGGAGTTCCCAAACGTATTGCGGATCGAAGCAGTGTCATGGGCCGCTGCAGGGCTTACTCTTGCGCGGGAAGTCGAGCGAGCGCGTCCGGCCGCATCCCGGTTGGTTCGCTTGCGCGATTATCTCTGGCTTCGCTTATGGCTGCGACCCCCGAGCAGCGCAACTCCCAAGCAATGCGAGATCAAAGACCTGATATGTTCGGTCGCGCCCATTTTGGCCTGAAGAACGTGAGTTACCGTTATCCAGATTGTCCTGCAGGCTCACGATTTCCTTCGGGGCGTCGATAGAAGGAGCAGAACTGGGGCTGGACCATGAATGAAGTGCGAACGCTGATAGTCGATGACGCTTCGGTGATGCGCAAAATTGTGGAGCGTTCCCTGAGACAGGCAGGGATCGAGCCACTGGTGGTGCACGAGGCAGGGAACGGGGCTGAAGCAATAGAGGTCCTAAACGTCGCCGAAGTCGATCTGATTCTTTTGGACATCAATATGCCAGGCATGGACGGGCTCGAGTTTATGGGC
The DNA here is from genome assembly GCA_963832465.1 of uncultured Acidobacteriaceae bacterium. GTDB lineage: Bacteria > Acidobacteriota > Terriglobia > Terriglobales > Acidobacteriaceae > Telmatobacter. The sequence continues at coordinate 115,139 of CAWHUJ010000009.1, read as the reverse complement.
CAGATCCGTCGGCAGAATCTGGCTTCAGGTGTGCCGGTGGTCATGGTGACTACTGAGTCGGGTGAGGGGCAGATACGCCAGGCGATTGAGGGGGGAGCGAGTGGCTATATTCTCAAGCCTTTTACCACCGACCACGTGAAGGAGCGCGTGTTGCCTTTCGTAAAGAAGGGATGATGGAACGGAGAGCGCTGGGAGTGGGCCTTTCACTCGCAGTGATCATTCTCTCGTGCGAAGTTAACGTGAGTTCGATCAAGAGTCAGCTTCCTGAGAGTTCTCCAACCCAACCCTTTCACTATTGGTCCTAATTCTGCTTTCCTCTACCGGTGAAAGGAACCGATTGATGGACAGCGGATACTACGCGGCGATGACGGGCCTGGTGGCGCGCAGCCAAGCGCTCGATACCGCGGCTTCTAACCTGGCCAATGCGCAAACCCCCGGATATCGGGCGGAGCGGGAATACTTTCGTTCAGTTTTGCTCGGCCCGGATGCGCTCGATTCTCAGCTTGGCCATACGGTGAATAACTACGGTTTGCTCGGCGGCGATGCGCTCAATATGGCGCAAGGAGCTCTGCAGCGGACCGGCAATCCTCTCGATCTTGCGATTGAGGGCCAAGGGTTCTTCGCGGTTCAAACGAAAAACGGAGTTCGGTACACGCGGGACGGCAGCTTTCATCGCTCGCAAGATGGGTTGCTGATGACTGCTGCAGGTGAACCTGTTCTCTCTCCTTCAGGTAAGACCATGATGCTGCCGCCTGGCGATCCATCAGTTGGTGCGGATGGCTCGATTTCAATTGCAGGCGGCGTCGCGGCCACGGTTGGAGTCTTTACCTTTCCTCAAGGAACGCGACTCACACCAGAGGGAGCTAACCGATACGTTGCGCCCCCCGAGGTAAAGGCCTCGGCGGCCGAAGACTCGAGCGTGCATCAGGGGGCGATTGAAGCTGCGAATCAGGATGTTGTGCAGGGAACGATGGACTTGATCATGATGCAGCGTCAGGCGGAGATGATGCAGAAGGCTCTCACTGTCTTTCACACGGAATTCAACAGGTTTGCGACAGAAGATCTGCCGCGGATCTAGATGCGGGCGTTTTCTAAGGAGAGAAGCATGATACGAGCCTTGTACACAGCCGCGAGCGGCATGAGCGCGCAGCAGATGAACCTGGACACGATTGCGAATAACCTTGCGAACTCATCGACAACCGGCTTTCGGCAATTGCGGCTGCAATTCCAGGACATGGTGTACCAGAACTTGGTTACGCCTGGCGCGGCGCAGAGCCAGTCAACCGTTTCGGCTGGTCTGCAGATAGGGCTAGGTACGAAGTCGGCGGCGACCGAGGTGATCAATACGCAGGGCTCGCTAAACCAGACGCAGAACCCTCTCGACGTGGCGATTCAAGGAGCGGGGTTCTTTCAGGTTCAGCGGCCGGATGGATCGATCGCCTACACACGGGCTGGTCAGTTCCATCTGAACAGTCAGGGCACCATCGTGACGACCGACGGCGATCCCGTCATTCCAACGATCACCATTCCTTCGAATGCGACGGCGGTCACGATCACCCAATATGGCGTGGTGAACGCGACCTTGCCGGGCCAGCAGAATCCCTCGCAGCTGGGGCAGACTTCAGCTGGCGACCTTCCCCAATCCAGGCGGCCTAGAGAGCATGGGCTCGAACCTCCTGCAGGCCACGCTTAGCTCAGGCGATCCCGGTGCTCGGCAACCCAGGAGGAACCGAAGGTCTGGGCACGCTACAACAGGGGTATCTCGAGAACTCGAACGTCGATGTGGTCACCGAGTTCGTGCAGATGGTCCTTGCGCAGCGCGCCTACGAATCGAATTCCAAGGTGATCAAGGCCGCAGACGACATGTATTCGCAAGTCAATAATATGACCAGGTAAGGATCCTCAGACATGAAGAGTGGTGCAACCATGCGAGTGTTTCTGGTGCTGAGCGTAGGAGTGATAGCGGCGGTGGCTTGCACCTCATCGCTGGAGGCGACCGCGCAGGAGAAGACTTCACTTGTCCGCGAGATCGATGACTCATCCGTCGGGCTTCGGTGGCTTCTTCTGAGGAACACCGATGTTCCTGGTGCTCCGGGAAGACTAATGCCCGTTAGGGCAGCGCGCACGCGATCAAGAGCCGAGCAATTTGCTCCGAATGCTTCAGTGGCACGACGAGCGCTCGTGATTCGTGCAGGCGATCCTCTCATCGTCGAAGAAGATTCATCTGTTGTAAGGCTGAGACTTGAAGCGGTGGCGATGACGCCCGCCGCGGCCGGAGAACTTTTCAAAGCCAGGTTGAGAACCGGGGTAGCAGGGGTGAGCGTAATCGCCGTTGGGCCGGGGTGCGCTCGTATGGCTCCGTCGTTTGGGAGGCAACCATGAAGGTGCTTCCTTGGGTCTGGATTGGCGCACTGGGCTCTCTACTGTTGCCCTCGCCTTGCTTTGCAAAGAGGAGTGCGATGCCGGCCAAGGCCGAGGCGACACCTCCTGAGACAGCCCTACGCGCGTACATCGACAGGGTGCGGGCTCAAAACGCAGCCGAGGTTAGAACGCCAGGGTCGATCTGGAGTTCCGAGGGCCGTCTCGTGCGGCTAGGAACCGATGCCAAGGCATTTCGATTGCATGACGTCGTTTCAATCGTCGTCAGCGAGAGTCTGGCGGCATCGACGGACGGACAAGTGAAAAACTCGCGTTCTTCGAATGCGAGTTCGAATATCACGGCGCTTTTCGGCGCTCTCAAGGCGGCGAATAATTTGCAGAACCTATTAGGGCAGAATTCTGCATCGGGGCTTACAGCTCAGGGAGAGAGCACGACAAATTCGAGCCTGGCGACCACCTTCGGAGCAGAGGTGGTTGATGTGCTACCGAACGGCATGCTGGTGGTCCAGGCGACGCGCCAACTCACCTTTTCACAGCAAACTCAGTTGATCCGACTGCGTGGACTGGTGCGACCTGAGGATGTGAGCGCGCAAAATCAGGTGCAATCGACAGCAATGACGGATCTGGAGCTCGAGGTGACTGGGCACGGAATCGTGAACGACTCCACCTACAGGCAAAATCCACTGGTGCGCCTGCTCGAGAAGATATTGGTGTTTTGAACCGGAGCGAAGATGCGAAGGAACGAAAGAAGTAAGGCAGCTGCAATTGCATCGACGGTGCTACTCGCTAGCGCAATGCTGTGCACATGCTCACTGGTGGCCCAGACTGAGGGCCATCTCGCTCGCATAAAGGATGTGGCCAGCATTGAGGGTATTCGGGATAACCAGCTGGTTGGATACGGGCTGGTGGTCGGACTGCGTGGCACGGGCGATAGCTCGCAGACGGTTTTTCCGGCCCAGACCTTGATTTCCGCTCTGGAGCGGATGGGCATCACGGTTCCGCAAACGGGCTCAAACAGCGCAAGCAACATGCAGGTCAAGAACATGGCGGCAGTCTTTGTGGTCGCCACGCTGCCGCCCTTCAGCCAGCCCGGATATCGCATTGACGTGACCGTCTCATCTGCGGGGGACGCGCGGTCTCTTGAGGGTGGAATTCTGCTGATGACGCCACTCTACGGCCCGGATGGACAGATATACGCCCAGGCTCAGGGCTCGCTCGTACTGGGTGGTTACATGGCTGCGGCCGGCGGAAATGCCCGACAGGTTAACCATCCCACCACGGGGAGAGTGCCTGGCGGCGCCTTGGTGGAGCACGCCGCCTCTTTTGATCTCAGAGATATGCACACAATTACAGTGCTGCTCAATGATGCCGATTTCCATACTGCAGAGCGCATGGCGGCGGCGATCAATAGGGTTCTCCGCGAAGATCGAGCCCGTGCGGTGAACAGCCGGAGTATTCAGATCGCAGGTCATTCAGGCGAAGACGTCGCTGCATTGCTCGATCGGGTGGAGTCTGCGGAGGTTGAGGTGTATCCCAGGGCTCGCGTCGTAGTCAATGAACGCACAGGAACAGTCGTGATTGGAGGCACGGTGCGACTGCAGCCCGTTTCCATTTTGCATGGAGGACTTTCAATCAACGTGATCGCGCAGGTCGAGGTCTCGCAGCCAAATGCGTTTTCCAGCGGAAGCACGCAGGTGGTGCAACAGACCAGCGTGCAAGCGCAGGATAAGCCGGTGAACCGGATCGATCTCAAAGAAGGTGCCACCGTAGAGGATCTGGTGCAGGAACTGCAACGTATCGGTGCCGGAGCGCGAGACGTCATCTCGATTCTGCAGGCGATGAAAGAGGCGGGAGCTCTCGAAGCCGAAGTGGAGGTGCTGTAGTGCTGTCAATTGGAGGGGCGGGCGCGCATGCCGTGACGAACGCAGAGACAAAGCAAACTCAGGCGATGGCCTCGCCTCGAGCGATAAGCGCCGCGCATGAATTCGAAGCGCAGATGATGAAAGAGTTACTCAAGCCGCTTACAGGTGGGGATGCCTCTCAGGGAGATGACGAAGATCTGGAGTTGAGCAGCGGCGATGCACTTGGGGACTTCGCTTCAGAGGCTCTCAGCCGTGGGATCAGTGACCGCGGGGGCTTTGGCATCGCCAATCGGATTGTGCAGAGCTTCGTCGATACAGGTGAAGACGGCACTAAGTCTGCCTTTTCGGTCGTTAAAGACTAGCTTCACTTTGCCGATAAGTCCTGGGAGGAGAGAAGCACATGGAATTGCGCAACGGACTTGACGGGTTAAAGGCACTGCTCGGAGCTTCTGCGGCCGATATAGTCCAGGCCAGGCAGATGGAGCGCAACGCCTCGCCTGAGGCCAGCAATCTGGACGGCGATCGGGCGACGGTGAGCGATGCAGGCTCGGAGGCCTTGCGAACAGCCAGCGATGAAGGTGTTCGCATGGAGAGAGTGACGGCTGTGCAGGCGGCCCTTGCCGCTGGAACCTACGACGTGCCGGCGAACGATGTGGCGGCGAAGGTCATCGATTCCATGATTGAGCCGCGTGCTTCCGGCGATTGATCGGAGAGGGAAGTCTGAATGCAGACGGCGGGCGAGGTGACGAAAGAGTCGTTCAAGGGGATGATTGTGGCGACGTCGCAGGCGCTGGCAGCAGTCGACGCGGATCGCCTGGAGGTGTTGCTCTCGTCTTTCAGGGTTTTGGTCTACGCAGACAGGCGCCGAAACGAATTCGTGCATGGTGAAGTCGGGGGCCTTCAATTTGAGCTCAACCTCCTGGCAAGGCTGATCGAGGTAACGCGAGCGAATCTGCATGTCCTTCGGCGCGCTCATGTGAGTGCTGATCAATCGACGGGGTACGGACCCGAAGCCAGCTCCTATTCGAAAACGACGGGGAGAGTGTATGGGAACAATTAGCTCCGCTTTCAGCCTGATCAACGGGGCGTTGGACGCGGACCAGTCGGCATTGAATATCGTGGCCAACAACGTGGCCAATGCCAACACGACTGGCTACACGCGTGAGACGCCAAACTTCGAAGAGAATACGCCGATCGAAATTAACGGCGTGGAATATGGCGCAGGCGTGCAGCAAACGGGTGCCACGTCCATTCGAGATAGGATCCTGGAACAGCGTCTGATGCAGCAACAGCAACTCGCCTCATCCTCGAGCTCTCGGTTGACGGCACTAAACTCCATCCAAGCGCTTTTCACCCCGGATAGTGGGTCGTCATCTTCGACGGCGGGCGATATCAGCAGTGACATCACAAGCTTCTTCGATTCATTCTCTTCTCTTGAAAGTGATCCGACGAATAGTTCGCTTCGCGAGCAGGTATTGTCGACCGCCTCCGCGCTCGCGGCAGATGTTTCCAGCGCGGCGTCAAGCCTGACCTCGCAGCAATCTTCATTGGATCAGGAAGCGGCTGGTGTTGCGACACAGGTGAATGCCCTCACGAGCGCGATCGCAAGCCTGAATCAGCAAATCCAATCGGTCTCCGCTGGAGGAGATGCGGGCACCCTCGAAGATCAGCGGCAGCAGGACCTGTCTGCGCTCTCGCAGCTGATCGGAATCAATCAGATCACAACCGAGAACGACGGCCTATCCGTAACTACGGCGTCGGGTGAGCTTCTCGTTTCAGGTGCAGCCAGTTTTCAGATGACCACGGGTATTTCAGCGGGCGTAACACACTTCTTTGTAAACGGAACTGATGTGACAACCCAGCTGGAAAACGGCGGTGGTGAGCTGGGCGGCTACATCACGGCGCGCGACCAAGATATTCCCGGCGCTCTTGATGCGCTTGACCAGCTTGCTTATGGCATATCAACGGCAGTGAATACGCAGAATAACGGGGGCACCGACCTAGCAGGAGACAACGGGGGAGCTGGGGATATTTTCAGCGCTCCCGGCGCTGTTGCAGGCAGCGCTCTGGCGATGAGCGTCGTGATGACGGATCCCGACCACATCGCCGCCGCGGCTTCGGGATCGGGAACGGGCGATGACTCCAACGCGGTTGCTCTCGCCGATCTCGCTGATCAGTCGATTGTGAATGGACAGACCGCAACGAACTTCTTCGCACAGTTTGTGAGTACGCTGGGGTCAACTGTCAGCCAGGTGCAGACCGAGAATACTGCGCAGAATGCCTCGGTTACACAGTTGCAAACGCAACGGGATGCGCTGTCAAGCGTCAACCTCAATGATGAGGCGGCGTCGATGCAGCAGCTTGAGCGCGCGTATCAGGCTGCCTCTGAAGTCTTCTCGATCCTCAACACAATCATGGCGTCAGCACTGAACCTTGGGATGCAGTCGACAGTTTCCTAAAAACTGATGGGGAATAGGTGGGGAAAGCGATGCGAGTCGATCCATTTTATGTTTCAGATCTGGTGAACGCACTTGATCAGGCACAGTCTACCGAGCAGCAACTGACATCGGAGCTGTCGAGTGGCGTGCGAGTGACTTCGCTTGGGCAAGATCCGGTGGCTTCCGGTGAGAACGTTCTTCTTCTCAACCAGATTCAGCGTGACGATTCCTTCACTCAGTCGTCGAGTCTTGAGCAAGGCGGCCTACAGGTAGCCGATTCGGCGCTGGGCAGCGTCGTGACCCAGTTGACCCAGGCTATTTCATTAGCAACGAGCGCGAACAACGGAACACTGAACGCGATCCAACTTCAGGCAATTTCGAGCGAGCTGAGCGGGATTCGCGACGAAGTTACGTCACTGGCGAACTCTAGCTATCAGGGCAAGTACATCTTTGCGGGAAGCCTGACGACAAGCGCGCCATTCAGCACTTCGAACAGTGCGAGTCCCGCCACGACCACTTATAGCGGTGACAGCGACTTGAATTATCTGGAAACACCCAACGGGCAAACAATTCAGTTGAATATTCCCGGCGACCAGATTTTCACCGCAGGTGGCACCAACGACGCTTTTGCAGCACTGAACAATCTGATCGCCGACTTTGCTAGCGGAACGGCAAGTGCTACTTCCACGGCCGATCTCCAGTCACTGAATTCGGCATTGAACTACATTTCGCAGCAACGCGTGACACTGGATAATTCGCTGTCGCGACTGACCGCGGCAACGAGTTCCGCGACGACTGAAAAGACGCAGTTGACCGCTGCGCAGACGAGCCTGATGCAGGCCGACATTGGCGACATTTCGACGCAGCTTTCACTTTCGAAGACACAACAGACCGCACTGGAATCCGTAATTGCACAACTCGGGTCTGGAAGCCTCTTCGAGAAGCTCTCGTAGAGCGGTGCGGAACGCGTTACGAAGGGAATCGAGGGCCGTCTATACTGAGGAAAAGGACACGCTTTGTTCGCTCCCCTTCGATTCCTCTGGAACGCTACCCGCGGTCATCGGCTGGCACCATGGCGCAGTGAGTTTTTGCGCTGGCGCGTCGAAACATATTCCGGCAAACCAGCGGAAAGCCTCAAGGCGAAAGATGTTGTGGGCTTCTTCTGGAGTGAGAAGTGGGAGTTGTTGAGCTTTCTGCTATGGACCGGGCGTGTACAACGCGAGGCCCGCAGGCGTGGCTGAGCGCGTCGGTTGGAGCTGGACGCGGCCGTCGAAGAGATTGAGGAAGAGGATTCACGTCTGCGTTCTGTTCGTTATCTCCACCGCGAACCTGCTTGCTCAGCAGCTCCCTCCGGTAGAACCGCCGAAGCCGATGCCTGGCGGAGAAAATGCCCCTACGCTGCGTATAACAACGAATGAGGTTTTGGTTCCTACGCTCGTCGAAAAAGACGGAGGCGGCGTGGTTCTATAGGGCTGAGGCAGTCCGACTTCGCGCTTGAGGACAACGGCGTTCCGCAGAAGATTCATGTGCAGGAGGAGATGGATACCGCTCCCGTCGCACTCGTCGTAGCCGTAGAAGAGGGCGGCGCAAGCGCGCTTGAGTTCGACAAGGAAGCCAAGCTTGCGCCCCTTCTCGACATGTTTCTGTCCGATCCGCGCAGCGAGGCCGCGCTGATGGGCTTCGACTCGCACCCGCATCTGATTCACGACTACACGCACACCAGCGACGATCTCAATGAAGACCTGAAGCATCTTGAGCCCGGCGACGGAGGCGCAGCAATTCTGGACACCATCAGCTCGGCCGTCGATCTGCTCGAAACGCAGCCAAAAGCGTACCGGCGGGTGCTGCTGCTCATCAGCGAACGGCGGGACCACGGCAGCAGGCACACAAAGCCAGCGGAGCTGATCCAGAAGATTGGCCGCTCGGATGTGCTGGTGCTGAGCGTATCGTTCTCGCCTTCGCGCGCCGAGTTCGGCCATGACGTGAAGGATTCAGGCGATGACCGAACGCTGAACATGGTGTCCACGCTGGTGATGGCGGTCAAAGCCTTCAAGAAGAATGTAGCCAGCGAGATTGCGCAGGAGAGTGGCGGGGAATACCTGTCGTTCGCGCGCGACAAAACCTTCGAGGCCCGCGTGCTGGAAGCCGCCAAGCATGTGCGCAACCGCTATCTGATCACTTTCAGCCCATCGAACCCCACGCCGGGGCTGCACACCATCCGCGTGCGCACTACACAGGATTACGGCGTGCACATCGTGGCCCGCGCCAACTATTGGCTGCAGACGGAACCATGACGGCCAGATTAAAGCAGGGCAGGGGTTTATCTCTGGATGCCAACGCGCGGAACATGGCGCGGAATGCCCATTCATGGTAATCTCACTGTAGACACTTGAGAAGTGGACTGAGAACGCAAGAGGAGTAATACACGCCGTGCTGGCGACTGCTAAGAAAACCGACCTGATTGAACGCTTCCGCACCCACGATTCGGACACTGGTTCCCCTGAAGTCCAGATTGCGATTCTGAGTGAGCGGATTGGCGAACTTACCGAGCACTTCAAGACGCACAAGAAAGATCACGCCTCCCGGCGTGGCCTGTTGATGCTTGTGAGCAAGCGCCGCCGCCTGCTGGACTACCTGAAGACCCACGATTCAGATCGTTATCGTGACGTCATCGGTAAGCTCGGCATCCGGAAGTAAGTTCAGAAAGCAACCTTTGAACCGGAAGCGCCCAGACCGTTATAAGGTCAAGGCCCCCGATCCTTGCAGGACCTGGGACCATGGTGTACCCGGCGGACATCATCCGCAAACGCGGGCCAGTGCACAGCCATCGGCTGCTGCGCGCCCCGCACGCGGACCCCTGTCCATCGCGCAGCGGGCACTCGCCCTTGGAATTGCCGGTTGCACCGCGCCGCAGGCGCATCCCTCCCTACAAGTTTCCCAAGCGAACAAAACGAAACGAGGACTCTATGTCTACGAAGCATGAAGTAGCTGTCGAGCTTGCCGGCGGCAAGCGGCTGGTATTTGAGACCGGGCGCATGGCGAAGCAAGCCTCTGGCGCCGCGCTGGTGTCTACAGGCGAGACTGTGGTGCTGGCCACCGCGGTTGCCTCTCCCGATCCCCGCGAGGGCATCGACTTCTTCCCCCTCACCGTCGACTATCGCGAATACACCTACGCCGGCGGCCGCATTCCCGGCGGCTTTATCAAGCGTGAAGGCCGGCCCAGCGAGAAGGAAATTTTTACCTGCCGCCAGATCGACCGCCCCATCCGTCCGCTGTTCCCTGATGGCTTCCGCAACGAGACGCAGGTCATCGCGCTGGTCTTCTCCGCCGACAAGCAAAACGATCCTGACGTAATCGGTATCAATGCCGCCGCATGTGCGCTGGCGCTTGTCGGACATTCCTTTTAGTGCGACTGTTGGTGCGGTGCGCGTGGGTCGCGTGGATGGCGAGTTCGTCATCAACCCCACTTACTCCGAGCGCGCAGCCACCACGCTAAACATCATGGTCGTCGGCCACAAGGACGGCATCGTGATGATCGAATCCGGCGCCAAGGAAGAGACCGAAGAAGTCATTCTCGCCGCCATCGAGTTTGCCCATGGCGAGATCAAGAAGATCGTAGCCGCGATCGACGAATTGGTCGCCAAGGCCGGCAAGCCGAAGCGTGCCTTCACAGCGCCGGACTTTGACGAGGGATACTACATGCGCTCAAAGCCAAGGTTGGCGAGCGTCTCAAGGACGCACTCGATACCAAGGCGCACGGCAAGACCGAGAGCTATGGTCTGGTCAAGCAAATCAAGGATGAATTCGCCGCAGAGCTTCCCCAGGATGACCCTAACGCCAAGAAGAAGCTCGGCACTTATTACGAATTGCTGCGCGAGCGCATCTTCCGTGAGCAGGTAACCAAGGATAGGATTCGACCCGATCGGCGCGCGTTTGACGAGATTCGCCCCATCAGCATAGAAACACGCGTTTTGCCCCGTACCCACGGCTCAGCCGTCTTCACACGCGGTGAAACTCAGGCCCTGGTGACGGCGACTCTGGGCACGATGGACGACAGTCAGCGCCTGGAAAGTTATGAAGGCGAGCAAAAGAAGCGCTTCATGCTTCACTATAACTTCCCGCCGTTTAGCGTTGGTGAAACAGGACGTATGACAGGAGTGGGGCGTCGTGAGGTGGGGCACGGAGCATTGGCCGAACGTGCCATCTCTGCTGTTTTGCCTAATGCTGATGAATCGCCTTATTCAATTCGGATTGTCTCCGACATCCTTGAGTCGAACGGCTCTTCGTCGATGGCTTCGGTCTGCGGCGCTAGTCTCGCGCTCTTCGATGCGGGTATCGCGTTGAAGGGTGCTGTGGCTGGTGTTGCGATGGGCCTGGTCAAGGAGGGAGACGATTACGCGATTCTTAGCGACATCGCAGGGGCAGAAGATCACTACGGCGACATGGACTTTAAAGTAGCCGGAACGCGCAAAGGCATCACCGCTCTCCAGATGGACATTAAGATCGGTGGTCTGACGCGCGAGATCCTGCAGCAAGCCATGGAGCAGGCACGGCGTGGCCGCGTTTTTCTGCTCGACAAGATGGACGCTGCGCTCGATGGCCCGAACGCCGAGCGTTCGCAGTATGCTCCACGAATTGAAACGGTCCAGATTCCGACCGACAAGATTCGCGATCTGATCGGCAAGGGTGGAGCTACGATTCGCGGCATCATCGAGCAGACAGGCGCGAAGATCGACGTGGATGATTCCGGCCGTGTCAGCGTGGCCTCCAGCGATGCCGAGGGCTTGAAGAAAGCGCTCGCCATCATCAACGACATCACTGCGGTGCCCGAAGTGGGGAAGACCTACCTCGGCAAGGTCGTGCGTCTTGCGGAGTTTGGTGCTTTCGTCGAACTCTTCCCAGGCACCGACGGTCTGTTGCACATCTCCGAGATTGCTGAGCATCGGGTGAAGGAAGTAAAGGACGAACTTCGCGAAGGCGATCAGGTGATGGTGAAGGTTCTGGCGATAGAAGGGAACCGCATCAAGCTGAGCCGCAAAGCCCTCATCAAGGAACAGCGTGCAAAGCTGGCACAGTCAGCTCCTGAGGAGGCGAGCGTCGAAGCTCCTGAAACTCCTGCGCCGGCAAAGCCCCGCAGCGAGTTCGACGAACGTCAGCCGCGTTCGAATCAGAGCACGATCATGATCGAAGGCGGAGACGACTTCGATGAGGACGAAAGCGAAGAGTTCGACGAGGAGAACGAGCCGAACTTTAACCGGGCTGATGGCGCGACTGTGCAGGCTGGAACTCCGGCTAGCGGCGGTGGACGCCCGGGCGGTGCCAACAACAATAACCGCCGCCGTAGACGCCGCCGTGGCGGACGCGGTCCCGGCAATGGTGGCAGCCAGGGCTAATTTACTCTCAACGTAATTGGAGAGGCCTCGGGGTTTACCCCGAGGCCTTTCTTGCGAGGATTGATTGCCGCGACGTTACGCCCGATGAGACTCAGGCGCGGGAGCGTTCAGGCGTCACGCGAAAATCTGTTTGCATCGTGCCTTCGAAGGTGGAGTGCGGAAGTATCTTCTCGGAGATTTCAGAACGCCCTCTTGCGCCGTTTTTATCCGTGTACATGTGCAGATCAGCTGCAATGCAGAGAGATTCTATGTCTTCGGCATCATCAGGGAAGAGCGCAACACCAATACTTGCGCCCACCCAAACTGTCCTATTCTGAATTTGCAGGGGAGAATTGAGAAACCGCAGCAGGGAATGCGCGACGCTGGTTGCGCCCGCCTTGTCAGCAGCGCTCTCAAGAATTACTGAGAACTCGTCGCCGCCCGTGCGAGCCACCGTGTCCGAGTTTCGGATGCGCCCCATGAAGATCGCGCTCACCAGTTGCAGTAGTTGATCGCCTGCGTGATGACCTAACGTGTCATTCACTTGTTTGAAACGGTCAAGATCGATTACGAGCACGGCAACCTTGGCGCGGTTGCGTCTTGCGCGTTCAAGAGCGACGGCTAGACGGTCCTGAAAGAGGCGGCGATTCGGGAGTCCCGTAAGCTCGTCGTGCAGCGCCAGATATTTGTTGTGTTCCAGTTGCTCTTCGAGCAGCAGCAGGATCATGCCAACTGCCACTACGTACTTCGGCAGATTCCAGACTTCGTCATCGACGTGGGCGCTGGGCGCGAAAACATCCAGGACCGGCCCCACCACGAACACCGCGGACCAAGCAAAGAAGCCTGCAATCGTGATGAGCGCACCGCCCGTCGTCCGACGCAGAGACAACCAGAAGTGGAGGCAGCATCCAAAATAGACGGTAAACAGTACGCCATTGAGCGCTAGGGATGGCCCGCTATCTGGCTGATGCTGCACAACTAGCAGAAAAGCTGAGAGAAGACAGTACAGAGTGACAACCATCCAGCGCAGGCTGCTTTGGACGGTGTCGATGTTGGTGAGAGAAATGCCGAGGGGAAATACGCCAAACAAGATTGCCACCGGCGTAAGTGCCCAGTCACCGGCTGGGCTAACGTTTAGGAGGCAGACGTAGAGAGTGTTCGCTCCGAGCAGAGAAAGGAGCATGAGCTTGCTCGAGAGCTCTTCTCGGTGGGGAACCGAGGCGTACATGAAGAGGACCCCGGCGTCGACAAGGGATGCCAGACTGAGATCTCCGGCGATGATTCCAGCGATACCGGAATAGCCGAGAAACATAGATGAGGCGAAGTGGACTGCGATCAGGATCCAACCCGTGAGCCAAAGTGTGGAGACGGAGGTCTGACCGCGGCGCGCGACGGATGCAAAGGCGCATGTCAGCAACGCTACAGCAGCAAGATCCGGCAGCTTGCTCCAGTCCACCACAATCCCCCAACCTTGTCGGTTCTCGATTCAATTAGAGAGGGGACGGGGCCTCGCCGGGTATAGCTCTTTTGGGCCAAATTGGGTGTTTGGCGAACTTGGGTAACTCGATGAAGACAACGCCGCACGTAATTGATTGGATGACCACTTGCGGGAATTTCAACCCACGGAACGACTTTGTACCCTAAACTTTTCTTCAATGGCGGCGAGTCTCTATATTGTTGTCGAAGGCGAGGATCCGGGCTTCGACATCTTCGTTAATGGTCGGGCGCTGGCCCGCAATGAAGAGGCCCTTGATCGGCTAGCAGCCACTCTCCGTGTCAATCCGCTGCTTAGCTTTTTTTCCGCTGATGAAAATTCAATGGCGCTTTTGCTGGAGCAGGGAGCCGGCGGTCCAGAGTGGGCTCAGCATCTGCCTCAACCCCAGTGGTTCACAGCACCCGATGGGCTGGCGACGATCCGCAAGTTGATTGAATTTCTGGGCGAGAGACCGGCAGCCGTTGGCTCGGAGACATTTCCGATCTTGCTGGAGCTGCGTGAGTATGAGCGCGTGTTGCAGAAGGCGGCTGATCGTGGTCTCCGGTGGCATCTCGCAGCCAGCTGGAGCTGAGCTGCGGGAGTCAGTCTGCGAACCCTTCGGCTTCCTTCGCCGGAAATACATCGCCCATTCTGTGAATCTGCGCGCCCACACCTTTGAGCTTCTCTTCGATGCGTTCATAACCGCGATCCATGTGATAAACGCGGTCGAGGATGGACTCGCCGTCCGCCACCAGAGCTGCTAACACCAGGGACGCGGAGGCACGCAGGTCCGAGCACATTACGGCTGCGGCTGAGAGTTTCGCGGAACCGCGCACCGTGGCGGTTCTGCCGTCTACCTTGATGTTCGCGCCCATGCGCACCAGTTCTTGCACATGCATGAAGCGGTTCTCAAAGATATTTTCCTTCACAAGGCTCACACCCTCTGCCTGCGTTGCTAGAGCCATGTACTGCGCCTGCATGTCGGTGGGGAACCCCGGGTACTCTTCAGTCGAGATATCGGCGGCGCGCAAGCGTCCGTCTGAGACGACTCGAACCGATGAGGAATCGAGAGTGTGAACTTGAACCCCGGCCTCTTCAAGCTTGTTGATCAATGCTCCAAGATGATCAGGGTTACAACCGGCGACGGTCAGATCTCCGGCAGTGATTGCGCCCGCAATAAGGAATGTGCCCGCCTCGACGCGATCGGGATTAATGCAATAGCGAGCTCCCTGCAGACTGCTTACGCCCTGTACCCGAATAGCCGAAGTCCCTGCGCCTTCAATCTTCGCTCCCATCAGTGTTAACAGCGCAGCGAGATCTGCTACTTCCGGCTCGCGAGCACAGTTTTCCATCAGGGTTTCCCCTTCCGCAAGTACGGCAGCCATCAGGAGGTCTTCAGTGCCGGTAACGGTGATCTTGTCGAAGACGATATGCGCGCCTCTAAGGCGAGGCGCGCGCGCTTCAAGATAACCGTGCTCCTGTACGATCGTGGCGCCCATTTTTTCGAGGCCTTTGATGTGCAGATCGATGGGGCGGCCACCGATGGCGCATCCACCTGGCATCGCAACACGGGCCATTCCTGCGCGTGCAACCAAGGGCCCGAGCACCAGCGAACTTGCACGCATGGTTTTTACGATTTCGTATTTCGCGACGGGATCGGAGAGAGTACGACAAGAGATCTTTGTGCTCTCTCCAGCCGATCCAGAGCTAATCTCAACCACAGCTCCCATAGAGGCCAACAAGCGTCGCTCAGTCGCGATGTCGCGTACTTGAGGAATGTTGTCCAGAAGGACCTCACCTTCCGTGAGGATGGCGGCTGCCATGCAGGGCAGCGCTGAATTCTTAGCGCCCGATACACGCACGGTGCCAACGAGCGGATTGCCGCCGCGAATGACGAACTTATCCATGAATGAAGCAATGCTCCTGGCGATTGAGTGTAAATCCGGCCAGCAGCACCCTGAGGTATCGAATAGGGTGCCACACGACGAGGCTTTAATCTAAGAGGCTTCTTGCTCGCCGCGCTAGAGTTCGAGGACGTTGTCTTCGATGGCTAGGCGTACGTTTCCGTCTGACTTGGCGAGCCGCCGGACAGCTTCTGGCTTGTCGACCTTTGCCTTCAACATCACCAGCGCGACGGGAACACTGCGCCCCGCACACTTGATCGTGTCCACGGCGGTGGCGCGATCGATCTTGCAGGCATTCATCAGGATGCGGATACCACGTTCTACCAGCTTCGAATTCTGCATATGCACGTTCACCATGAGGTTTTCGTACACATACCCGAGCCGCGTCATTGCGCCGGTCGTAATCATGTTCAGGATCATCTTCTGCGCTGATCCGGCCTTCATGCGCGTCGAACCAGAGACAACCTCCGGGCCCACTTCAGCAACGATGGCGATGTCAGCTGCTGCTTGAATCGGGGTTCCATGGTTGCAGGTAACGGCGGCAGTCCGGGCACCGCGAGCACGGGCATAGGCTACTGCGGCGACCACATACGGGGTTCGTCCCGAAGCTGAGAGTCCGATCACGACGTCTTTGCGGGTCGGGCGGCGGCGCGCGATGTCGCGCTGGCCAAGTTCCTCTGAGTCTTCGTTGACTTCGACTGCAGAAGCGAGGGCCTTTGGCCCGCCGGCCATGATGTATTGAATCTGCCCGGGGGCTGTCGAATAGGTCGGAGGACACTCCGAAGCGTCCAGGGCTGCGATACGACCGCTTGAGCCGGCTCCAATGTAGATCAGCCTGCCTCCATCACGGAGGCTGCGCGCGACCTGGTCAATAACCTGCGCGATCTCGGGAATCGCTTTCTTGACCGCTGCTGCGATCTTCGCATCTTCGTGGTTGATGATGCGGGCGATTTCGAGTGCTGATTTTGTGTCAAATCCTTGAGAAGCCTCGTTTTGGCTCTCAGTGATTAGGTGTTGAAGCAAGGAGGCTGGGTCTTGCGCTTCCTCTTTTTTATGTGCTTCGGCCACTTCCTGCGTCGTCGTGCTGGTAAGCATCGAGAGTTTCCCCAGACTCCTATTGTACTCGCAAAGCTTGCAAGCCAATGTCAAAAAAACGGCACCCAGGTACCGCCGGACCTAGCTCAAATTACCAACGACCAGTGACTCGCGAACCGCGTTATGAAAGGCTGGACGCACGTCCCGGATGAGCTGACTTTGACGATCTGGCCATGTGCGGTTCGTCAGGAGTACCACGGCCACACGCGCATCCAAGTCGATCCACAGAGAGCAACCGCTGTAACCAAGGTGCCCAATAGAATTAGCCGAAAAGTGGCTTCCGGCCGATGAATTCTCCGAGGGGGTGTCCCAACCGAGAGCGCGCGAGCTGCCCGCGGGCCCCTGTCGAGTCGCGAAGAGATCGACTGTTTCCTTCACGAAGAGCGGCGTACCGCCGGAGTTGTTGAGAATTGCACGTGAGAAGCTGAGCAAGTCCGGCACATTCGAAAATAATCCTGCATGGCCGGCGACTCCGTGCAGCAGCCACGCGTGTTCGTCCTGCACTTCGCCCTGGATGCCGCGATGACGCAGCGTGCTATCCACTTCGGTCGGCGGGACGTGCACTCGCGCGTCGAGCGGAGGTGTAAATCCTGTCGCGCTCACGCCGAGCGGGGTGAAGACTTCGCGACTGACCCAATCTCCCAGACTTTCTCCCATAATCAGCTCAAGCGCCTTGCCGAGAAGAATAAATCCCATGTCCGAGTACTCAGCGCGTGTGCCGGGCTCGGCTCCCAAAGGGAGTTGAAGACATGCACGGAAGAGATCCTCCGGCGTGGCGACCGATCGAAACAGCTCGACGTAGCCAGGCAGCCCGGAGTTGTGGGACAACAGATGACGGATCGTGACCAAACGCGCGTGCTCTCCTGATGGCCGCCCCACAACGAATCCGGGTAGCAATTCGCCGAGTGGAGTATCGATATCCAGGCTGCCTCGCTGCCTCAGGAGCATCGCCGCGGCCGTCGTCGCCAGCACCTTCGTGATGCTCGCGATGTCGTAGACAGTGCTCGAAACGACGCTTTCCGCATCTGGGTCGTACGTAAAGCGACCCAGAGCACCCTGATGCACAACTTCGTCGCCCACGAGGACGCCAAAGGCACATCCGGGAAAGGCACGGCGGTCGATCGCATCGGAAAGCACGGCATATAGAGGCGCGAACCGATCCTGCGGCAAGGCAGAACTGGCTGAGCGAGAACCGTCTTCGGTCGTCATCGTTGATTGCATCGTAACGCGATTTCTGAGGCGGACGCTGCGAGGGTGCCGCATTTTGTTGGGTTGTCTTGAGAAAAGGCTACCCTTGACTGCACCTCGATCGTCTATTTTTGTAGGAGCTTCGCGAGAGGGGGACAAATGCGCCTGCTCACAATGAGTGTGCCTGCCACCTGCATTCTTGGACTTGTGCTGAGCGCCTCCGCTCAGACCGATGTTCAGAGTCAGACAGGCCAAAACCAGACGAGCCCGGCTTCCGAACAGTCGCAGTTGCCCCCGGGATCGGGTCCGGTAACACCGTCTCTAAAGGCCGAAGGGCAATCGCAAATTGCCGCTGCAAACCAGTCAAGTGCGTCTCAGAAGACGTATACAGTGCCCGCTGGAACCAAAATCCTGCTCCAACTACGAAGTGGAATCAACACGCGAAGCGCGCGGCCTGGAGATGGAGTTTATTTGGCGTCGACCTTTCCGGTGGTCGTGGGCAATAAGGTGATGATTCCCGCAGGCGTCTATGTACAGGGTGTTGTAGATCGCGTGGAACGTGCCGGACATGTCAAAGGCAAGTCGCAGCTGGACATGCACTTCACCTCGATCATTTTTCCCAATGGAAGCGTTGTTGAAATTCCAGGTGTAGTTAACAGCATGCCAGGAGCCAAGAAGCAGACAGTAAAAGACGACGGCGAGGGAACTATCGAGCAGGACGGCGACAAGACGCGCAATATGGGCAAGGTCGCCGAAGTGGGAATTCCTACCGGCGGCACCGTTGGCTCGATTGCGGGGCTCGGTTCAGGCCATCCGCTGGCAGGTGGGATCGCGGGCATGGGTGCAGGCCTTGCGGCGGCAGGGCTAGTTTCCTTGTTTACTCGCGGCGCAGATGTCAATATTGAAAGTGGAACGCAGGTGGAAATGGTATTGCAGCGGCCGTTGATTCTCGAGGAAGAAAACTTGGCTGGCGTGGGTGCTCCCGGAAGCGCGCCTTCGCTGGTGCCCTCGCCGAATCAGCCTAAACCGATAGACAAGCCGAATCGCGCGCGGGTTCTATGTCCCCCTGGAGGTCTCGGCTGCCAGTAAATACGAAGCGCCGCGAATTCAAGAGAAACGATGCACAAGGAATTTGACGAATCAGTAACGCCAGAATCTTCTGCGAGCCCTTCTCCCCAGAACGGCAGCTTTCAACCTCCGCATCCCGTAGTCGGCGCGCGCGCAAAGTCAACTGGAATGGTGATATGGCTGCGCGACCTGATGATTTCGGCGGGCGTTTCAATCCTCATTATTACGTTCCTCTACCAGCCGGTGCGCGTGGAAGGTACGAGCATGTTGCCGCGCCTCGAAGACCACGACCGGCTCTTTATTAACAAGTTCGTCTATCACATTGAGTCCATTCATCGCGGAGACATTGTGGTCTTCCACTATCCGCGCGACCCAGCGAAGAGCTATATCAAGCGCGTCATCGGCCTTCCGGGCGATCGCGTCTGGATTAATGACGGCCACGTGTGGGTCAACGGGGTCGAACTGGATGAGGCCTATGTGCCGGATCGCTTTCGCGATACACGGTCTATGGCCGAGACCATCATCCCTGACGAGAGCTATTTCGTGATGGGCGACCACCGCTCCATTTCATCTGACAGCCGGGAATTCGGTTCTGTCGAGCGCGATTTGATCTACGGCAAGGCGGTCTTTGTCTACTGGCCCACGAAGGACGCAGGCGTGGTTCGCTAAGTCAGCGAGCGTAGTAGCCGGTTCGGGCTTGTAGGATGTAGGCAGGGTCCATGGTCGTAATCACGACCCGTCGAAATGTGCCGTCACGCTTGGTGTTGGTGGAGTGATAGGCCACCGAATACAGTGATCGAAGCTGCTGGGCAATCTGAGCGAATGCCTGGCCAATATCGGCGTGCAGAGCGTCGAAGTCAGAGCCACCGGTCTCGGCCGCCAAGTGATGGAGTGCAGCCATGCCGTGCCGGGCATCTGGCTTCCGCTGATCTTTCTGTTCGGTATAGCGAATGGCGTAGATCAGCGTATCGTTCTCTCGGGCCGCGTCAATGGCGTCAAGTAAATCGTGAGCGCTCGAATTTTCTTCGCCATCCGTGAAGAGAATCAGAGCGCGCTGGTGTCCGCGTGCCTCGCCCAGTTCTTCGTGGATGCTGTGGAAGATAGCGTCATAGAGCGCGGTTCCGCCCTCGCGATCGTCCTGGGCGGCGAGTTCCGGAAAATGCCGGTCGCCCTTGTCGAAGCGGTCCAAACCGTCCATCACTGTTGATGTGGATGATGTCAGGCTGCTGGTGAGACGCAGGTGGTTCCCAAAGCAGACCGCGAAGACTTCGTCTTGCGGACGCACAACGGCCTTCAGGAACTGCTCGATGTCGTTGCGATGACGCTTGAAGAATTTACTCTGGCTGTCGCTCGCATCCACAATAAGGCCAAGCGAGAGGGGCAGGTCGCCCTGTGTTCCAAAAAATGCAATCTTCTGCGGAACGCCGTCCTCAGTGATTTGAAAGTCATCGCGGGTCAGGCCGGAAGCGAGTGTGCCGTCAGGCTTGCGTACGCTGAACGTGAAGTCGATCAGATGAGTTTCACTCTTGTAGAGGGGCTGTGAGGCTTCCTGTGCTCCGGCCTTGCGCAGGTCGGCAGCCGCCAGAGTGAGGAAAACCGCGGTCGTTATTCCAGCCAAACGTGCGCTGTAGGCCATTGCAGGCAGTATAGAAGCTGCCACCGCCCAAATCACACGTGCAGCGCTAGGAGAGAACGCTCCGCTTCTGCTAAAATCTATTGAATCCACTCCTATGGAGCGGCAATGCAGGCAATGCTGGCGCTCGAAGACGGGCGCATCTTCCTCGGCCAGGCACATGGCGCACCTGGTGAATGCCAGGGTGAAGTTGTTTTCAACACTTCTTTAACCGGTTATCAGGAAATCGCCACCGATCCCTCCTACGCCGGACAAATCGTCGTTCTTACTAACCCTCAAATCGGCAACTACGGGACGAACCGTGCCGACAATGAGGCCGCGAAGCCGTTCATTGAAGGTCTGATCGTGCGGGAGTTCTCCGCGATCAGCTCGAACTGGCGCTCCGAGCAAGTCACGGACGAGTACATGGAACGGTATGCCGTGCCCGTACTTGCCGAGATTGACACTCGCGCGCTGGTGCGCCATCTGCGCAACAACGGCGTGATGCGCGGCGTGATTTCGACCGACATCTCAAACCCGGAAGCCCTCATCGAAAAGGCAAGAAGCATTCGCAAGATGGACGGCACGGACCTGGCCAAAGTTGTCTCGACGAAGGCCATCTACAGCTTTGACTCCAATGACAGCCGCAATCAGAGCGGCGATCCGCTGCTGCCGGGTGCGTCAGATCCGGATCGCAAGCTGCTGCACGTCGTGGCCTATGACTTCGGCATCAAGCAGAACATCTTGCGCATGCTCACCCGCGAAGGAACACGCGTCACAGTGGTTCCCGCGCAGACGACAGCGGACGAAGTGCTTGCGTTGAAGCCGGACGGTGTCTTTCTGTCCAACGGGCCGGGTGACCCTGAGCCGGTCGACTACGCGGTCAAAGCCATTCGCGACATGATGGGCCGCGTGCCTGTATTTGGAATTTGCCTGGGGCACCAACTTTGCGGATTGGCTCTGGGCGGACGCACTTACAAGCTGAAGTTTGGCCATCACGGCGGCAATCATCCGGTACGCAACAATCTCACAGGCAAGGTCGAGATTACGGCGCACAACCATAACTTCGCTGTCGACCCCGATTCGATCAACGCCAACGAGGTGGAACTCACTCACGTTGACTTGAATGACCAGACGCTCGAAGGGCTTCGCCACAAGACGCTGCCACTCTTTAGCGTGCAGTATCACCCCGAAGCGGCTCCAGGGCCGCATGATTCGCACTATCTCTTTCGCGACTTCCGCAAGCTGATGGAGGAGTGGAAGGGATGACTCTGCAGCAAAAGTTGAGTTTTCGTTATCCAGCGGGGCCCAGGCTCCGCTGTTTTTTGGGCTACGTAAGCGGGGTTGCGCTGCTCTGCGTTCTAGCATGTCCGCCGTGCGATGCCCAGCTTGAAACGAATGGCCCGATTCGTCTTACCTCGGTGGAGGGTGTGGTTGTCGACAGCTTCGGCAAGGCGGCGCCGGACCTCAACGTCACGCTATCGCGAGACAACAAGGTGCTAATGAGCACGCACACCGATCATCGTGGCGACTTTCGCATCGATCACGCTTCGGGAGAGTACCTCTTCCAGGTGGAGCGCTCAAAGGATGCACCGGCTGCACGCCAAATTATTGTTCGGATGGAATTGCTGACGCTCGCAGAGAACAAGAAGCTGTACGTGATTCTTGGACCCGGCGCCTGTACGGATGCATGCTCATCCATCTTTACCAGCAGGCAAGATTTCAACAAGGCTCTTCGGAAACTGAATAAACACTGAATCAGGACACACTAAGAAATGCCACGTAGAAATGACATTCAGAAGATCCTCGTGATCGGCTCGGGTCCGATTGTGATCGGCCAATCAGCGGAGTTCGACTACTCCGGAACGCAGGCATGCAAGGCGCTCAAGCAGGAAGGCTATGAGGTGGTGCTGGTGAATTCAAACCCGGCCACCATCATGACCGACCCAGAGCTTGCTGACCGTACCTACATTGAGCCGCTTACCCGCGAATACGTCGAAGAAATCATTCGCATTGAATCGGAGATGCTCGCAGGGAAGCCGGATTCAGGCAAGTTTGCGCTGCTGCCAACAGTCGGCGGGCAAACGGCCCTTAATCTGGCCGTAGACCTTGCCGACGCCGGCGTTCTCGATCGCTACAACGTCGAACTGATCGGCGCAAAACTTGAGGCGATCAAGAAGGCTGAGGACCGTCTGCTTTTCAAGGACGCGATGATCCGCATCGGCCTCGAGGTCTCAAAGTCTGCGCTCGTGAATAATCTACGCGATGGGCTCGACTTCGCCAGCAAGATCGGCTTTCCTGTTCTGATCCGCCCAAGCTTTACCCTGGGCGGCTCCGGCGGCGGCATTGCCTACAATCGCGAAGAATTGATGGAAATTCTCGCGCGTGGTCTCGATCTCTCGCCCGTGCACGAGTGCCTGATCGAAGAGAGCGTGCTGGGTTGGAAGGAGTATGAGCTCGAGGTGATGCGTGATCTTGCAGATAACGTCATCATCATCTGCTCCATTGAGAACTTTGACCCCATGGGCGTTCATACGGGAGACTCCATTACCGTAGCGCCTGCGCAGACCCTCACGGATCGTGAATACCAGAAGATGCGCGATGCTGCGCTTGCCGTGATGCGCGAGATTGGCGTCGAAACCGGCGGATCGAATGTGCAGTTTGCGGTGAATCCCGTCGACGGGCGCATGACCGTAATTGAGATGAACCCTCGCGTTTCACGTTCCTCGGCGCTCGCATCGAAGGCTACGGGTTTTCCTATCGCCAAGATCGCGGCTAAGCTTGCCGTGGGCTATACCCTGGATGAAATTCCGAACGACATCACGCGGAAAACACCGGCATGCTTCGAACCGACCATCGACTACGTCGTCGTCAAGATTCCCAAATGGCAATTCGAGAAGTTTCCCGGCGCAGATGACGTGCTGGGCCCGCAGATGAAGTCGGTGGGCGAAGTGATGGCCATGGGCCGCACCTTCAAGGAAGCGCTGATGAAAGCATGGCGCGCGCTGGAGACGGGCAAGAAGACAGGCGCAGAGGTGCTTGATCCGCGCCGTCTGACGCAGATGCTCGTAACGCCGCGTCCGGAGAGGCTCGGCTATATCCGATTTGCCTTTGAGCGCGGCATGACTGTGCGCGAGGTGGCTCGCCTCACCGGTATGGATCCGTGGTTCCTGCATCAGCTTCGTGAAATTACGCTCGCGCAGAAGGGGATCTCAGAAACAACACCTGACACGATCAGGGCCGAAGATCTTCGTAAGCTGAAGCGATACGGCTTGAGCGACGAGCGCATCGCGACGGAATGGAAGCTCGAGGGACATGAGGGTATTCGGCGGGTGAGGGAACTGCGCGAGAGCAAGGGCGTCAAACCGGTCTTCAAGTTGGTGGATACCTGCGCTGCTGAATTCGAATCGATGACGCCATACCTCTACTCGACTTACGACGAGGAGGACGAAGCTCCGCCGACCGACAGGCCGAAGATCATTATTCTCGGCTCGGGGCCGAATCGCATTGGCCAGGGAATCGAGTTTGACTATTGCTGCTGCCACGCCTCCTTTGCACTCAAGGAAGACGGCTACGAAACGATCATGGTGAATTGCAACCCTGAAACCGTTTCAACGGACTATGACACCAGCGATCGTCTGTACTTTGAGCCGCTCACGCTTGAAGACGTTCTGGCTGTCTACAACCATGAAGCACAGTCCGGCGCAGAGATTGGCATGATTGTGCAGTTTGGTGGGCAGACGCCGCTTAATCTTGCCGGGCGTTTGCGTGCAGCCGGCGTGCCCATTATCGGCACCTCTCCCGAATCGATCGATCTGGCCGAGGACCGGAAGCGCTTTGGAAAGCTCCTTGAGGACCTGAAGATTCCTCAGCCGGCCGGAGGCACTGCCACAAGCATTGAAGAGGCCCTGGCGGTAGCGGATCGCGTCGGGTACCCTGTACTCGTTCGACCCAGCTATGTGCTCGGAGGCCGCGCCATGGTGCTTGCTTACGACGCAGCCAGCGTGTCGCAGTACATGCGCGAAGCGGTTGAGTATTCTCAAGAAAGGCCAGTGCTCATCGACCATTTCCTTGAGAACGCTATCGAAGTTGATATTGACGCGCTCTGCGATTCCAAAGATGTCATTATCGCTGGCATCATGCAGCACATCGAAGAGGCTGGAATCCACTCAGGTGACTCCTCTTGCGTGCTGCCGGCAGTGAGCATTCGCGAAGAAACGCTTGAAACGCTGCGCAACTACACGCGGAAACTCGCTCTCGCTCTCAAGGTAGTCGGACTCGTAAACCTTCAATTCGCAATCCAGCGAGATGCAGATGATCGCGATCAGGTCTACGTCATCGAGGTCAACCCTCGCGCCTCACGCACTGTGCCGTACGTCTCAAAAGCGACCGGAATTCCGCTGGCGAAGATCGCTTCGCGCCTGATGACGGGCAAGACACTGAAGGAACTGCTGCCGCAGCAACTCGCGAGTGGCAAGGATCTTGATGTCGGCACACACTACTACGTGAAGTCTCCAGTTTTCCCGTGGGCGAAGTTTGCCGGAGTGGATACGGTACTCGGGCCGGAAATGAAATCCACGGGCGAAGTGATGGGCGTCGCCTCCAGCTTCGGCGAAGCTTTCGCCAAGGCTCAGCTGTCTGCAGGGCAGGTGCTGCCGACGATGGGCACGCTCTTCTTCAGCGTGAATGATCACGACAAGCAGGCTGCCGTGGAACTCGCTCGCCGTTATGTGCAACTTGGATTCAAACTAGTAGCAACCGAGGGCACTGCCAATGTTCTGGAGAGAGCAGGTATGGCGGTTGAACGCGTCTTCAAAGTAAAAGAAGGCCGACCGAACGTTGTTGACCTGATCAAGGGCGATCGGATTCAGCTCGTCGTGAACACACCGCGTGGGCAGGAGACATTTTTCGACGAGAAGGCGATCCGCCGTGCAGCTGTGCTTGCGCGTATACCCACCATTACGACTATTGCTGCGGCGCAGGCGGCAGTGGAGGGGATCGCCGCGATGCAGCGACGCCAGACAACCGTCTATGCCTTGCAGCACTTGCACATGGAAACCGCCTCAACTCGGGAATGACTTTGGGGATGCGAGAGTTGTCGGTTTTACAATGAGAGCATGCTGATCGAAGGCATTTTCGCTGCCATCACTACGCCGTTCTATCCAGATGAACGCGTTTACTTTCGCAAGTTGGAAGCAAATGTCGCTCGCTACTCGCGCAGCCTGCTGGCCGGCATGGTCGTACTGGGTTCAACCGGGGAATCCGCGACCCTTGACGACGACGAGACCCGAGAGGTTTTGCGGACCGCTGCCGACGCTGCCGCGCCTGAGAAAGTGCTAATCGCGGGAGTAGGACGCGAGAGTGCGAAGTCAACGGTAGAACTTGCTGAGACAGCAGCCCAGTTCCAATTCGATGCGGTTCTGGTTCGCACGCCGACCTACTACGCGCCGCAGATGACGCCGGAAGTGGTCGTCAATTATTTTCGTAGCGTGGCCGACAGATCGCCTCTTCCGGTACTTCTCTACAACATACCCAAATTTGTGCCCTATCAGATCCCCATCGAGATTGTGCGTGAACTTGCGCAGCATCCCAACATCATTGGGATCAAGGATTCGACCGGAAGCATGGAGCGAATCAAGGCTCTCATAGCCGCAACCGCCGACGCGCCGCGTCGCACTGTTGCCGTCACATCGATCTTCGAGGCGGTCACGCAGCGCATGCTGCGTCCAGCCGCCGCAGACTCCGACGCATCGTCGTTCGTGTCTCTCACCGAGCTTGCTGGTGATGCCGCTGGTGTGGCCATCGCGACGCGTGTGCAATCATCGGTGAAGACGCGCAGTAGGGAAGTCGGCTTTCAGGTTCTGACCGGTGCGGCATCCACCATACTGGATTCGATTGAGGCTGGAGCCGCAGGCGCTATCCTCGGCTTCGCCGCCTGCGCACCGCAGGCGTGCCAGGAGGTCTACTTCGCATGGAAAGATCATGATTTGAAACTGGCACGTGAGAAACAGGAACGAATCGACTTGCCCGCCAAACGCATCGGTGGTGATCTTGGTATCAGCGGTATCAAGTACGCGTGCGACTTCAATGGCTACTACGGAGGCCATCCGCGCCTGCCGCTGACCCCGCTTTCAGCCAAGCAAAAGAGAGAAGTCGAGACACTCCTCGCAGACATTCGTAATTAGAAATCGTGATGATGGCGGTAACGATAGCAGCTGCCGGGAGTCCTAAGACTTTTTCATCCAGGGTTAATGGATTGGCGGCTTTGGTTTCTGCGCGCAACCTCGCTACCGTCATCCAGCTGTCTCGTCGCGGCGCACCTTCGATTCCGAGGCGGTAACGGAATGCGATGCCACTCTGGCGCAGCGTGTTTTGCCGCATCTCGAAACCTTCGACATCTCCGCCCACATCCCAATGGAGCGTTTATTTCACCCTCAATCCCGTGTCGGCGGCTCCGTTTGCTCCGCAGTCCTCCACCTCTATAGTCAACGCACCAACAGGGAGTTGCGAGCCCGCGACGGTGCAACGGTATACGACGTTTGTGCCGTAGCCTGCAAAAATATTCGCGCTGGCATCAATTTCTTTGCCTCCCGTTGGTCCATGTAGGGCCGCTGGCAAGGTCATGTTGTTCGAGCCATCGATCACAACCGCATTTCCACCCTGCTTCGTTCCAAGGAGCAGCCGCGTTCCGCCTGATCCATTGCCGGCGCTAATAATCATGTCGGCAGCCGCAGAGTTCGAAAAATACTGCCTCGCCGATGCCGCAGTGGACAGAAACCAATTGGCGCCCATTCTGAATCCAACGTTCGTGCTCACTTGACCGAGGTAAAAATCGCTCACGCCTATATTTACGTACCAGTTCCCGTCTCCTATCAGTGGCGGCCCGGCGTTGTTTGGCTTGGCCAACAAAATAGTTCTGCGTTGCTGCCGAGTTTGATCTATCCACCCGGATTGGCGTGTCCCATACCTGCCAGCCATTGTAGTGATTAAGCTTGATCGGCTGAGTTCCACTGTAAGTGATGGCTGTGCCGGTGTGGCTCCTTCGCGCGCGCGCAGGGTGATAGTTGTTCCCCGGCCACCGATTTCGTGCCTGCGTCAGAATCCATGGACATGCTGGTAGTGAATGAACACGTTTCACTTGACGGATGCCGATTCAAGCTAAATGCGAACTACAGCGGCACAGTAGTGGCCGCTACCATCACTCAGAGCGTATGGCGAGGCGGTTTAATCGACACTCGGCTACATAATCTCAGCTTCATCAATTCAGATGGGCTTACAAGTCAACGAGCGAACGCTGGCACGGCGCTTTCTGTTTCCTCTGTCAACGCGAACTCGCTCGGGACGGGCTTTCTTGAGGTGGATGGGCTCGTCACGGTTGGCATGGGTACGACGCTCACTCTCAGTGCGACGAACGGTGGCTGGGCGAACGGAAACATGTTCCGAGGGGTCCGCGCGATCTTTACGAATAGGGCCCTCAATCTTGTCACAGATTCAACGACAGGCTCTCAGGTGGCGGGCAATAACTTCGCCGATTGGATCATAGAGGCGACCTGGAACGCATGGGCGCCACTGCCGCAAAGAAAACCAATGCGAGAATAGATCGCGTCATTATTCCCCTTGTTGTTCGGATTCCTGAAAACGATAATCCCTGCACGCGGGATTTCCGAGGGAAAGTCGGCGAACATGTGAGGTTTGCAGTCGCACCAACAAGAGGCCTGCTGCCAAAGTGTGGATTCTGGATGTCCGATAACGGATATTCTGTTATCTACAATCTTCCACTTTTCAACAAGATACTGCCTGCCCGCCTCTCAGGCGCTCACAAGGCTCCCCCCCCCCTCCTTCCTTCCAGGCATTGGGTAAAATATTCTTTGCGGCTCAGGTGCCGCGGTTACATCTTGTAGCGGCCCATATCCTCATCGTTCAGGCCTTCGAGCCAGCCACGTATCTGTTCAGCATTCGGCCCTTCTGGTGGGCCTGAGGTATTCAACTTCGCTGACTGCATCACCTGCTCAGACACGTATATTGGACAATCAGCCCGCAGGGCGAGCGCGATGGCGTCCGAGGGCCGCGCATCTACCGCCAGCTCTTCATCATCTTGACGGAGCCACAGAGTGGCGAAAAACGTGTCATCGCGAAGTTCTGTAATAACCACACGTTCTAGTCGTCCATTCAAGTAATGGATTAGGTTGCGAGTGAGATCGTGCGTCATTGGCCTTGGTGCCGCGGCCTTTTCGATCTCGATGGCGATGGCATTGGCTTCGAAGATCCCCACCCAGATGGGCATGACCGTTTCGGAGGAAATATCCTTGAGTACAACGATCGGCATGTTGGTGGCAGGGTCCATCATTAAACCGCGAATTCTCACCTCGATGTCCATCGACCCCTCCCTGTGCCACTCTTCCTGTTAGATGGCTTCTCCCAGAAGACTGTTGGGAAATGTCGCCGTGATCCTCACCTGAACGTAACTGCCTGGCGCAGGCGCAATTGGCTGAGTAGTCGTGAAATTTACCGGCTTATTCTGACTGCTGCGTCCGGCGATCTGCCCACGGCCTGTATTCGTATGCTCGACCATAACCTCAATTACTTCGCCTAAGTGCCTGGCAAAATTGACTCTTTGGATATCTCTTTGCCGCTCAAGCAGTACCTGTAATCGCTTCGCCTTTTCTGTTTCGGGAATCGAATCGATCATGGTCAGAGCCGGCGTGTTCGGTCTCGGCGAGTATTTGAAGCCAAAGACGCAATCGTACTCGACTTCCTTCAGCAGGTCCATCGTGGCAATGAAGTCATCGGCGTTTTCGCCTGGAAAGCCGACAATGATGTCAGTCGAGAGCGAAATGGGTCTCCTGGCCGCTTTGATCCAGCTGATTCGTTCGAGATACCACTCCCGCGTATATTCCCTGGCCATCAGTTTTAAGATCCGTGATGAGCCGGACTGTATCGGCAGATGCACATGATCGCAGAGGGTCGGAACCGCGTCTATTGCCTCGACGATATCCTGCGTGAAGTCGCGTGGGTGGCTAGTTGTGAAGCGCACGCGGCGAATGCCGCTCACTTGGCCAACTGCCGCCAAAAGATCAGCGAAGCTCAACTTCCCTTCTGGATCTTGATAGCTGTTGACGTTCTGCCCTAGCAGTTGGATCTCCGTATATCCCTGGTCGGCAATTCTGCGCGCCTCAGCCAACACAGACGATGCACCGCGGCTGCGCTCCTTGCCACGGGTGTATGGCACCACGCAATAAGCGCAGAATTTGTCGCAGCCTTCAATGATCGTGATGTACCCACGACAGGGATTCTGCCGTGCCGTAAACTCTGTCTCGAAGGTTTCTTCAGTCTGGCGGTCATCAAGGCCTGTGATGCGGCTCTCGCCGGCTTCAAGCCGTGAAAGCATCTCAGGCAATTTTCTATACGAAGCTGAACCTGATACTAAAGAGACGTAGGGCGCCCGTTCGAAGATCTTCTCGCCTTCCTGCTGAGCCACACAGCCGAGGACCCCGAAGCGTTTGCCCGCCTTGTAAAGCTTCTTGTAGTCATTCAGGCGATGGAAGACCTTCTGCTCCGCTTTGTCGCGAATTGAACAAGTGTTGTAGAGGATGAGGCCGGCATCCTCTTCCGATTCGACCTGCCTATAACCCTGCTGCTGCAGCGTTCCGACCACCTTCTCGGAATCGTGGGCATTCATCTGGCACCCGAAGGTTTCAAGATAAAAGGTTTTTTCGGCGGCCATAACAATTCCAAGTATAGTTCATGGCGAATCGCGGTATGAACTGCAAGTCCGCCAGAGCACGGGGTCCGAGCTTAGTGCAAGCCGGTATGGAGATATGCGAGCAATGCGGCCATCTGATCCTGCGAAAATCTTCCGGCGAAAGCGGGCATCATTCCCTTGCCTGCGAGGATGACCCGCTCAATGTTCTGGTCCGTGTTCGGGGTGCCGCTAGGAAGAACAGGGTCGGCGGAAAGATTGCGCAGATTAGGCGGAACCTTTTTAAGCTGCAGGTCGTTGTCCTCGTGGCAATGTGCGCAGCGCACCTGATAAAGATGCTTCCCTTCGGTCTCTTGGGCTGTGAGCGCCGGGGTGGAATGGCAGCCCGCGAGAGCTGTTAACCCAGAGATGAGACCGACTGCAGCAATCACGAGACGAATTGCGCGCGGTTTGACTGGATGCATCGAGTCTTATTCTATGGTGCCGCGGACGTTGTACGTTACGACCAGTTCGATATGCTGGATGCATAATGCTTCCGACGCTCGCTCAAATTGAAGAAGCACAACAAGTCGTCTATCGGTACATCTCGCCAACGCCGCAGTACTCGTGGCCGCTCATCAATCAGCGTCTCGGCGCTGAAGTGTGGATCAAGCACGAGAACCACACTCCGGTAGGAGCCTTCAAACTTCGAGGAGCTCTCGTCTATGCCGACTGGCTCAGGAAGACTCAGCCCGCTCTGACGGGGGTCGTGGCAGCCACGCGCGGCAACCATGGCCAGGGAGTTGGCTTCGCAGCTCGTTTATTCGGCTTCGAGGCCGTCATCGTTGTTCCTCATGGCAATAGTCGTGAAAAGAACCGCGCCATGCTGGCGCAGGGCGTTGAACTCATTGAGCATGGATCGGATTTTCAGGAATCGCTAGAATTTGCTCGAACGCTCGCTGCCCAACGCGGATTCCTGATGGTAGATTCCTTTCACGAGCGGCTGGTCATGGGCACAGCAACGTATGCGCTCGAATTTTTCAACGCGGCTTCGCCGCTTGACGTGGTTTATGTGCCGATTGGTCTCGGTTCGTCGATCTGCGGCGTTGCTGCCGCTCGTAATGCACTGGGGCTTGCCACAGAGATCATTGGAGTCGTCGCTGCAGAATCGCCCTCCTACGCACTGAGCTTTTCTCAGCGCCGACTGATAGAGGCGCCGGCAAATACAATTGCCGACGGTCTTGCCTGCCGCACTCCAAGCGCTGATGCTTTGGAAATGATCTGGGACAATGTGGTGCGCATCGTCGAAGTATCAGAGGCTGAAATCGCCGAAGCTATGCGCATTTACTACCGTGACACGCATAACCTTGCCGAGGGAGCGGCCGCTGCGGCACTCGCAGGTGCCGTCAGAGAGCGCGCGCGTTGCAGTGGACAAAGAGTAGGTGTCATCCTCACGGGCGGCAACGTTGACGCTCCACTTCTTGCCAAAGTGCTCGCAGAAAAGGTTCCCCACCAATGAAGCCGCACTTTGACAACCTCACACCATTTGCACACGCCGCTCAAAATCGCTGTTTCGGCTGCGGCGAGGCAAACTCCCACGGATTACGCCTCGAGTTTTTTCTGGCTGAGGACGGAACCGTAGTTTGCCCAGTGACGATTCCCGATTCCTTCGAGGGTCATCCTGGCTTTCTGCACGGAGGCATCATTGCTACGCTGCTTGATGAGACCATGAGCAAGGCAGTCCGTGCACGCGGCCTGAATGCGATGACCAGGCATTTGGAGGTCGACTACCTGCGGCCCGTGCCGTCGCAGCTTCCGATTCGCATGGAAGGTCACATTGTCCGCAGCGAAGGCCGCAAGCACTGGGTAGAAGCGCACATTCTCAATAGCGAAGGAAAGACCCTGGCGCAAAGCAAGGGTCTCTTTGTGGAAGTAAGCTCGCGCTGACGGTGGTCAATTGAACTCGTTCAGCCAGTTGATGACCGCCGATTCGAGAAAGATACGATGGTCTGACCAGCCGTGATCAGTCGCAGCGTGAATCGATTGAATACGCTTTCCTCCCGCACGCGCGATCGCATGTGTCAGCGCATCCGTCTGCGGCGCAAGTCCATCGTCCGCAGACAGAACGAGAAGCGGGACGGATACCAGGCCATCGACTGATCCAGCGAGCCCGAAATCGGCGGAGTGCGAAATCACCTCGTCCGCCATGCTCTCTGGTGTCACACCGTGCAGACTTTCCATATTGTCAGCCATCAGGCTGTGACCTCCGAACGCGATTGTGACCCCATGGCGCCCATGTCAGCAGCACTGATCAGGATGAGGCCCTTCAGGCCATGATCTCGCGCTGCCGTCTTGGCGGCTACCCAACCGCCCATGCTGTGGCCTGCGATAACAATTTGGTTGGGATCGATGCCGAGCCGGGTAGCGTTGGCAGGGTTCCGCAAGTAAGCGATCACAGACGCCGCGTCTTCCAGGTTGTGCGCGAAGCTGTACTGTCCTGGACTCCCCCACGAGCCTCGATAGTTAAAGGTGACCGCATTCCACGCGGCGCGCCTCACCGCCTGCGCCAGATCGAGATTCTTTTCGTTGCCTGGTAGCCCATGACAGATAACAAGCGTTGAATGCGGTCCGGCTTCTGCGGGCTGATAAACGATGCCGTTGATCAAGACGCCATGGCTCGGAATATGAAGCACTGCCATCGCCGCGGGATGAGCCGCATCCGCCGCCGGATCGGTGTAGATTGAAGCCGGAGTTGATTGTTGCGCGGCGACAGCGCTCGATAGGAACAAGGAGAGAAACGCTACCGACAAGATGCGCAAGTTGTTCTCCGGAACATCGGGGATGAGAAGGAATTAACGCAAATGGTAGCAGGCGGAGGAGGATCGCGCTGGATTCTTGAAACTCCCGCAGACCGATGCGACGCACCGTCTGCGGGATGTTGTACTGCCTTAGTGAATCATGTTGATGGTTTCCTGCGTTACCGTATCGAACGTGGTGACTGCTTTTGAATTCGCCTCAAAGGCGCGCTGCGCGACAATAAGGTTGGAGAATTCTGCCGATATATTGACGTTCGACTGTTCGAGCGCCCCATCCTGCAAAGTTCCCAGCCCGGCGGTGCCTGAGGTCCCAATGGACGCAGTACCGCTGGCCAGTGTGGTTGCGTAATCGCCATTGCCCAACATCTTCAGACCCTGCTCGTTGGTGACATTTGCGAGTGCCAACTGGCCTACATTCTGCTTCTGTCCGTTGGAATAGGAAACCGTCACCGTTCCATCCGAAGCGATTGAGAAGCTCTGATATTGGCCCGGAGCATAGCCATCCTGCGTGGTTGCAGACACCGCCGACGCCGCGTTTACCTGGCTGATCGTGGGCGCGCCGCTCGACGAAAGAAGATTCCAGTTCATGTTCAGATCTGCCGCGCCATCAGCCAGCCCGGTGAAGCTCAGTGGAATCGAAGAAATGTTTCCGGTTCCTGTACCAACGGTTGTCGTGACGCCGCCGGTCGTAATTGAAGCGAGATTGCCCGATGAATCGAAGTTCATCGTGCCGGCAATGGGCGTCGATACGCCAGAGGCGAAATCCGAAGCCGGCAAGGCCGCAGAATAGCTCCAGGTGTTTGCTGCGGTCTGCGTGTAGGTCACTGTTGCGATGTGCGGTACGCCAAGCGAGTCGTACACGGTTACCTGGCCAGGAAAGCTTGTGCCGCTCGCCGCGGTCGCATCTAGATTTGCGGTCATGTTCAGGGTGGTTGTTACCTGTGGTTGCTGCACCTGGCCCACAGGAATGCTGATTGCAGTTAGCGGAGCATTGGTGTTTACCGCTCCATTGACCGCCGGGTAACCCATCACTCCGAGTCCATTCGTTGTAACGAGATTGCCACTTGAAGTGAGAGAGAAGTTCCCTGCTCTCGTGAACTCGTAAGAGCCGTCGCCGTTGCCGACAACAAAGAAGCCGTTGCCATCGAGCGCAACATCGGTCGCGCTTCCTGTTGAATTGATCGAGCCTTGCGTGAAGTCGGTCTCGTTGGTGGCCACTTGCACGCCCGCGCCCACCTGAATCGGATCACCTGAGCCCGTTGAGCCGACTTGCTGATAGAAGAGATCGGCGAAATTGGTCGACTGAGATTTGAACGCAGTTGTGCTCATATTGGACAGGTCATTTGCGATCGTGTTCAACGCCGTCGAATCGGCGTTGAGCCCGGTCAGTGGAATCGAAAAACTTGCCATTGAGAAACTCCTCCTGGATCTGATTTGAACCGGTGGGTCAAGATGCCGGATGCTGAACGCTTACAGCGTGATTGTTAGTTAGTGAGCTTGCTACGCGTTGCGCTGAAGGATTCATTGGCGGAATACTGAGATTGCCTGGCACTGCATGGACTCTCGAAGCAGCAGGCGCGGCAATTGCTTCAGCAGGTGCAGCAGCAGCACCATTTGCCGCTGCATGAGCCGCGTCGCCTCCGCGGCTCGCTACATCGCCCGTCGATGATGTAGTTGATGATCCAATCGCCGTTGAAAGCGTCTGATTAATCGAGATCAGCTGTTCAAGGCTATTTACATTGACCAGCTGGTTGATGTACTCGTTAGGATCCGTATTCGCTGTAGGATCCTGATTCTGCATCTCTGTTACGAGCAGGGTGAGAAAGTCGTTCGCGGAGATTGTTGCCCCGTCCGACGACGTTTGACCGCCCGATTGCGCATCCATCGCTCTCAGCCCCGGCAACGCGTGTACATTTGCGGGGTTGTTGTGCAGTGCAACAGCTGTCATCAGTCCTCCTTCTTTCTTAAATTGCTGTTTCCAGCGTCCGTCAGGCTATTAGCGAGATGGATCTACCACCCGAGGAGTCAAACCACGGCGATGACGCGGTAGATGTGGACGCCCTCGATGTGAATGAACTGCGTGTGTCTGGTGCCGAATCGCTTTTGGCTGTACCTCGATCGCCGCCGGATCCCTTGCCTTGCGTGTCCTCTCTTCCGTGCTGTCCCGCGCTTTGGCCCTCGCTCCCCTGCTTATGGGCATCTCCGCTCCATTGAGCAATCGATTGACCAGCGGAGGCGGTCACTGTGAGAGTTTCAATCGGAGCGTGGCGTTCGGCTAGATAGTCGCTTAAGCCTGACAGATGCGCGCGAAGAGATTCTTCTGCCGAAGTCGAATCTGGCACTACGCTCGCATGAATGCCTGAATGTCCCAGTTCAGCGCGCACGCCGATCCAGCCGAGTGCCGGATCATCAAAGCCGGCCTCCACGCTGCCTCTTTCCGCGTGCATCGAGGATGCCGTGCGCGCACTGACGGTGCTATCCATAGTCGTGAACGTCTGTCTAAGAGCGGATGTGAGATCGCCGGACGATAGATTCCCCGCTCTCGCTCCGCTTTGTTCCACGGTGGATTCGTGCGCCGCAAATGGACTCTGGATGAAGGAATAAGCTGGCTGGGTCCCCGCGTTAGGTTGAGCCGCTGGTCCGGTGAGAGCTGCGTCCTTGCGCAATCCGGAAGGTGCAGAAACTGGACGCGTGATATGCGTCGGCTCCGCAAGAGAACTCTGATACGCAACACTTGATTCTGTGCTTGAGAGCTGCGTGGCTCGAGTCGAACTCCTCATTGTTTCAGTAAGTGCGTTTGTAGGCTCTGCTGCGGCGCTTATTGATCGCTTGCCGGACAAGACATCGCTGGCTACAGAAGCGCCTTCCCGCGGAGCCGCAATGCGAGTCTCTGCTTGAGCCGGCTCGGTGATAACGTTTTGCGCTTGAACTGAGGTTATGGCGTCTGGCAGGCTTTCATTTGAAAGCGAATCTACCGGGACAGGGCGCACTACTTGCGCTTCCAGTTTCGCCGCCGGCAGAGGATCGAAGCTTGTTGGCCCCGGCATTTTGTCCTCCGGTAAGTTCACACCGTCCAGTTGCGCGTCTGACGTGAAAAGCGACGGAATCGAAAGCGAAACTCGGGGATCATCTTTGCCAGCGGTCGAAGTGCGCTGCGGTTCAGCTTGCACGCCCTGACCTGTAGCGACTGCCAAAACAGGCGCATTGGGAAGAGTGTTGATCGGCAATGCCTCGGGCAAGTTTCTGCGGTCTGCTTTCCGGGCTTCCTTTTCCGTTAAGGCATGGCTCGCGGAATGCCTGCGCCTCGCAGCAGCGTGCGTCGTTTGATCGTCACTGTTCGAGCCAGCGACTTTCGTAGGGTGAGAGCTTTTCGAACTTATGGCGTTCGCGTTGGAGCCGATTGGTTCGCTGAGATCAACAAGAGCCTCCACACGACTTCGAAAACTCCTTGCAGCGGTTCCGGCCGGAGCCTCAGTTGTTTGGTGTCCAGCGATTGTGGCCGGCAATCTGCCCGATCCTTTAACCACACTCGACAAGATGCCGTGGATATTCGGTGTTGCTGGATCCATGCTTGGGTGAAAGCAGAATTGTGGCCAATCTCACTGGGAGAAGGTTAGAGAAGGTTCACAATGATCTGCCGCTCGTCAGCGAGAGCCGTGCCAATCGTCCAGATCCTGCTGTCGGCGGCGCTCCTCTTCACGCTCTGTGCGCTTTTCCCGCTCCTCAACCAACGTCTCTGTCTGACGGCGAAGGGTCCGGGAGGCAATGAAGTTCTCGCGAAGGATTACGGCCTTTCTCTCCACTTCGGCGACCCGCACCTGTAGTGCTTCTCGCGCGTGATCCGCCAACTTGATCTCTTCGAGCCCCGCAATCCTGTCGGTCAACTCTCCCGACTGCGCCCCGCTGGTGAGCACAAGCCTCCCGTCTTTCCCGCGTTGCGCGCAGAATTCCAGTGCCGAACGAACCCTGTCTGCTTCACTCAACGCAGCTTCAAGCGCCAACCGTTCTTGTTCCTCCTGCAGTACACGAATGCGCAATAAGCGGCGGAGAGAGTTAGAGAGTGGCATGGGCTACACCTGGGCTGCCAGGGCGCTGAGCTTTCGCAGAGTGTCCTCGGATGCGGCCTTTTCGCCGGAGGCCTGAGCTAGAAAGCTTCGGATAGCTCCGCGCGACCGCAGCGCACGATCCAGATCGTTATCGGCACCTGCCTTATAGGCACCTATTCTCACAAGGTCTGCCGATCGTTCGTAAACAGCCAATAGCCGTCGTAGAACACCCGCTTCTTCACGATGCGCCGGTTGAGCAACCGCGGGCATCAGCCGGCTGACGGAATCCAGCACCTGGATGGGCGGATACCATCCCTCTGAGGCAAGAGTGCGTGAGAGCACTATGTGTCCGTCCAGCAGCGACCGCACCGCGTCCACAAGCGGGTCTTGCTGATCGTCTCCTTCCATCAGGACGGTATAGAACGCGGTGATCGAACCGCATTGAAAGTTCCCCGTTCTCTCCACCAGCCTTGCAAGGCGCGCGAAGACCGAGGGCGTGTAGCCCTTTGAGGTTGGCGGCTCACCTGCCGCCAGCCCAATTTCCCGTGCAGCCATCGCGAATCGAGTCAGCGAATCCAACACCAGCAGCACATGTTTTCCCTCCTCCGCAAAGGCCTCTGCGACCGTGGTTGCGGCAAGCGCTGCGCGCATGCGCATCAGAGGAGATTGATCTGAAGTTGAAACCACAACTACTGAACGTGCCCGGCCATCCGCCCCGAGCGAGTCTTCAAGAAACTCGCCAACTTCCCGTCCTCGCTCCCCCACAAGACCCACAACTGTGACATCGGCTTCTGTGTTACGCGTCATCATGCCAATCAGCGTGCTCTTTCCGACGCCGGATCCGCCAAAGATGCCCACACGCTGACCGCGGCCCACTGTCAGCAGCCCGTCGATCGCGCGAATTCCGGTGCCAAGTACGTTGCGAATGGGGACACGCTCAAGGGGCGAACGTAGTTCTCCATCCAGAGAATGGCTCTCTCTCGCCACCGGTGGTCGACCGCCGTCAATTGGCTGACCCAGTGCATTCAGCACTCGGCCCAATAGACCTGATCCGGTTTCTATCTCGGGGTGGGATCCTAGCGCGATCACACGATCGCCGTAACGAATCCCGTCCGTGGTGTCGACAGGCATCGTCAGAACGTTCGTGCCACGAAAGCCGACTACCTCAGCCAGATGGACGCGGCCCGACCGATCAACGATCTCGCAACACTCGCCCACGGAGGCCAATGGTCCAGCCGATTCGATTGTCTGACCTATCGATTCGAGCACTTCTCCTTGCCAGCGCCAGGGCTGTCCGCGGCTCAGTCGTGTGAAATAGCGGTTCAGCAGCGCGTTGTTCATTCTCTCGTCCCCGCGTAGCGCCTTTCCTTGCCTACCGTGGTCTCCAGGTTGGAGTGAGTACTCCGGTCGAAAAAGCCCCGTTCGATTTCGCCGAGTTGAGAGCCGATGCCGAGGTTAGCCGAGCCTACCTGAGTTTCGATGACGAGGTCGCCGGAGCGCATAACATCATCCGCAAGCACCTTCGGCTTTACAGTTAGATTGGGGATGTGCGCAATGGCTTCCTCCCATAGCTCAAGCTCCGCTGCGGGAACCCGCAAGCGCGCCTCAGTCGATTCTGCGAGTTGCCCGAGAGCGACCCGAACTGCGCCGGTCAGGAGCAGGGGATCCATTTGAGCCTCCCGGCGCAGAATGCGCGTCGCAATCGCTAAGGCAAGATCCACAATTTCTCGCTCGACCGCATGCAGATAGTGCTCGCGTTCCGCGTCGAATTTCTGCACGAGCACTGCCAACTGTTCAGTGTGCCGCGTTTCCCGAAACTTACGCGCCGCCTCCTGAGCCTCTCGTTCATGCAGGGCTCCCTCCTGCAAGCCGCGAATTCTTCCCGTCTCGAAGCTCTTTTGCGTCTCCTCGGCGATCCGCAGCTCAAATTGTCTTCCCGCACTCTCAGCAACTCCTGCGTCTGCGCCGTCGTGTGCCGAAGTGACATCATGTCCTCGAGACAGCCATGAATTGGATGTGGGTTTCGCCTGCGGCGACGAGGCAACGGGGTAGATGACCGCCTGAATTTCAGTTGCAGCTTTCGTTTCTGTGTGCAGTGCACTATTCATCGCAGCTTTGTGCCGCTCCATCCTCGAGAATTTGATTCCGCCGGCACCTTTATGCCAGCATCTCGTCGCCGGTTTCCAGCTTGAGAATCACCTTGCCCTCGGCTCTCCAGCCGGCGCGCCAGGTTCAGAATCTCCTGCTGCGCCTGCGCCACCTCGCGCGAACGCACCGGTCCCAGCACCTCCATGTCCTCCTTCAGCATCTCGACGGCGCGCGAGCTCATGGCCTTGAAGACCTGGGCCCGCAACTCCTCGTTGGCGCCGCGCAGGGCCAGCGCCAGTTGCCGCTTGTCGACGCCGGAAACGATCTCGCGGATGGTCTCGCGGCAGGCACCGTCACCAGATCCTCGAAGGTGAACATCAGGTTGCGAATGCTCAGCGCCAGTCTCCGGCTGGCCCTCTTCGATCGTTTCCGAGAATCTTCTTCGCCTCCTCGGCATTCACCCGGTTCAGCAGGTCGGCAACCGCCTTGAAGCCGGAGTAGCTCTTGCGCGCCGTGTCGCCCACGTTTTCCAGGCGCCGATGCAGAATGTGCGCCACCTTCTGCGCCATCTCCGGCGAGAACTGGCGCATCTCGGCCAGTCGCTGGATCGAGACCACCTTGTGCTCTTCGCTCAGGTTGTCCAGCACCAGCGAGGCGCGCCGCGGATCGAGGTGCGCCAGCACCAGCGCAATGGTCTGCGGGTGCTCGGCGTCGAGCAACTTGCCCAGTTGCTGGGGATCGGTCCGCTGCAGCTTGCGCCAGGTTGCCCTGCGCGGCCTCCTGCGAGCGCCGCACCAGCATCAGCAGATCGTCGGCGCGCTGCTTGCCGAAGGTCTCCATCAGCAGCCGGCTGGCGTAGTCCAGGCCGCCGTGCATCATCTACGTTCTGGGTCTCGAGCAGTCTCCCAGAACTCTTCAAGAACCTCTGCGGTCGACATCTCCGGCGAGTCACCCGCGCAGATCGGCCAGCTCCTCGGTCAGCCGCTGCACATCCGCTTCCGGCAGAGCGCGCAGAATCTCCTTGGCCAATTCTTCGCCCACCGCCATCAGCAGCACGGCTGCCTTGCGCGTCCCGCTCAAGGTGGTCGATCGTTGCCGCTTCGTCTCAATTGCACTATCTCGTTCAGCCAAGATCCAAGCCCCCTCGATTTGCCCTTGTCGTCGCCTTCAGCCCCGGATTTCGAGCCGGATCGCCGGTCTGTTATTCAGAGTGAATCCAGCTTTGCAAGAGCCTCGTGCTCTGCGCTGGATCGCGCTTCAGCCGTTCCGATACCTGGTCAAATATCTTCTGTGCTTGCTGGCGTTCGAGATCAAGTGGAGGTAGTTCAGGATTCTCCAGGACGGGTTGTGCGGTGTTGAGCTCGGGTTGCGAGTCGCGCGCACTCTCTTCCGTTTTGGTGCTCCCGCTCTCACTCCCTACCAGGCCCAGCGCCGGGCGGACGCCAAATGTGAGCACCAGCAACACCCCGATGATTAACGCCAGATATTTCACGAGCACTGGAGAACTTTCAGCGACCGCGAAAACCCTGCCGGGCCATGTGGAATTGTTGGGTGTGCTGTTGTCGTCGAATGCGAGATCCTCCACTGTCACCACGTCGCCACGACCTGCATCGAAGCCCACCGCCGCTTGCGCAACCATCGTCAGGTGACGCAGTTGTTCAGCAGACCAGGGCTGCCACTGTGGAGCGTTCTTGGACGATGCCCGCAGAAGATGATCATTCACCACAATGGCTGCGGTAAGCCGATGCAATCTCCCCGGAGATTGCACGATGTGCCGGACATCCTTCGAGACGCCATAGGTGCCGGACTCCGATTTGGAGTTCTCTGGCGGCGTAGTCAGCTTTGGATAGACTGGCAAAGCCTGGGAGTTGGGTGCATTGGACGCCGTGCCCGGCACTCCAACCGGGACTGGCTGGCCGCCACTTGATTGTTCGGTCCGCTGCATCGAGAGTGTCGCGGACTTTTCTGGGTCATAGACTTCCTGCGTCTCTTCGCTGTTCGACTCGTCGTAATCCAGCGTGACCGAAGCTCTCACATTCCCCGCCCCGGTCACGGGTTCTAAGGTTGCGATCAGCTTCTCCTCGAGCGCTTGTTCGGCCCGTAGCAATTCGCCTGCTGCCGTCTTCGGTCCCAGCTGAAGACGACCGGCGGCATCAACGAGAACAACGCGATCTGGCGCAAGCCCATCGACTGCTGAGGCTACCAGGTTTCGAATGGAATCTGCTTCACCATCCGCGAGGGTCCCGCGGCGCAGCTTCAACACAACCGTGGCCTTGGCGGGCCGCTCGTCATCTCGAAAGAGAGAGTCATGAGGAAGCACAAGGTGGACACGCGCTGACTCAACATCCGTTAGGGTTGCAACGGTGTGCTCCAGTTCGCCTTCGAGCGCCCGCTGGTAGTTCACCTTCTCATCGAACTCCGACCCTACCCAGTTCGGTTTGTCGAAGAGCTCAAAACCGAGGCGGCCGCTCTTCACGCCTCCTTTGGCTGCAGTCGCGAGCCTCGCCTTATCCAGCATGGGAGCGGGAACGGTGATCGACGTTCCGTTCGCACCGAGATCGAAGGGAATCTGTGCCTGTGTGAGAGTCAAGCCAGTTTGACGGGCATCATCGGGATCAAGCCCTGCATAGAGTGTCCGCCACTCAGTATGCAGACCAAACCAGGAGATCGCCACGACGAGCCCGATCAGCAAAGCTGCCGCGGCGATCGCTCCCCGACGCTGTGCTGCGGTCATCGAGACCCAGCCCACCCGCGC
The DNA here is from genome assembly GCA_963832465.1 of uncultured Acidobacteriaceae bacterium. Classification (GTDB taxonomy): domain Bacteria; phylum Acidobacteriota; class Terriglobia; order Terriglobales; family Acidobacteriaceae; genus Telmatobacter. The sequence continues at coordinate 73,363 of CAWHUJ010000009.1, read as the reverse complement.
ACGCGTCCAAAGCGCAGTCAGCCTGGCATGCGACGAAGGCGTTGCGCCAGGCATCGCCGCCTTCTCCAGTTGTGTTCCTGTTTGGTTCATTCAAGTAGATCTCGCTCTCAGCTAGAACTGCATTCCCATCACGCTCTGGTAAGCCTGAACGGCCTTGTTTCGAACGGATAGCGCGAGTTCGAAGGCCATGTCGGCCTTTTGCGTCGCAATCATCGCCTGATGCACATCGACGCCCGAACCAGTCATCAGCCCGGTGACCGTGGCACGTGCCTGCTTCTCCAGCGCATCCACCTGACCAACTGCGGCACTGAACAGGTTGCCGAAGGGCACTCTGCTTGAATTTGCCGAGACATTGATATCAAAACCGCGACCGATTGCATTGAGGCCACCGGATTCTCCGACAGACGTAGTCATTGCAGTTATCCCATCAATCATCTCTTCTCTCCCGCTCTCGTACTCAGATCGTTCCGACCGGACACGGCTACGCCTTAGCGATATCCAGCGCCGAGGTGATCATCGTCTTCTCAGCCTGGACTGCCGATCCATTCAAACCATAGGCACGCGTTGCCCCCATCAGGTCAACCATTTCTGTGAGGGGATTAATGTCCGGATACGCGACATATCCGTCCGAGCCTGCATCCGGGTGGCTCGGATCGTACCGCTTCAATGGCGGCGCGGTGTCTTCGACGACCTGAGCAATATGCACCCCTGGAGCAGCCGCGCGAGCGCCGAGACCGTTGAATTCGGAGGAGCCCAGGGCCCCAGAAACATTCACCAGAGAGTCGGCGAATGTTGGATCGCCCTGGTTTGCCGCGAACACCACCATCTGCCGCCGATATGGACCTCCCGAGTCCGTTCTTGTCGTTTCGGCATTGGCCATATTTGCCGCCACGACTTCTGCCCGCATGCGCTCGGCCTGCATCGCCGAACCCGACGTCTCCATCATCCCGAAGAGATTCATTGACCTTCCCTTCCCTGGCTTCTATTTGCTATCCGCGTGAATCGCGTCCATCACGCGCTGATCTTCCTGGCGCATGAGAGCTACCCCTGTCTTGAATCGCAACTGCGCTTCAGCAAGATTCAGGCTTTCGCGGTCCATCGACACATCGTTGCCATCTGGTCGCGCGATCAAGCCATCTACCAAGCCCACGTGCACGGGCGAAGGGTCCAATCCGCGATCGACATCGCTCAGTGCGCTGCGCATCTCCGCGTTAAAATCCACTCCCATCGCGCGGTAGCCCGGCGTGTCGATGTTGGCCATGTTCGCTGCCGTAAGCTTTGCCTCGTTTGCTGCAAGGTCCAGGTAGCGCGCAATTTGATCACTCACTCTCGTCTCAATTTGCATCTTCAGTTCACCAGTGTCCCAAAATCGATCTCCCGCGAGGTCAACAGCGGGTCATCCCCGGCCAGAATCGCCGCCCGCTCAAGCACATGCTCAAGCTCACGGACGTTACCAGGCCAGTTGTGCTCCGCCAGCTTTGCCAGTGCCGCTTCGTCGATAGTCTTCATCGGGGCCGCGCGTCCCATCTTCTCAAGGAAGTGCTCTACGAGTAACGGCAGATCCTCCATGTGCTCCGAGAGCGAAGGGGTCCTGATTAGAAACACTGCCAGGCGGTAGTAAAGATCTGCCCGGAAGCTCCCAGCCTGCGCCTGTTGGGCCAACGGCCGGTGGGTTGCAGCGATTATTCGCACATCCACCTTCACGGTCTGGTTGTCGCCGATCCGCTGCAACTCGCCGCTCTGCACAAACCGCAATAACTTGGCTTGCAGAGATAGCGGCATCTCGCCAACTTCATCTAGAAAGAGCGTTCCGCCGTGCGCAGCTTCGATTCGACCCACTCGCCCCTGTACTGCACCGGTAAAGGCACCCCGCGTATGTCCGAACAGTTCTGCCTCGAGCAGCGTTTCCGGGATCGCCGCACAATTCAGGGTGATGAGTGGCTGGCGGCTGCGCGAAGAGAGGCGATGCAGGGCCTCCGCAACCAATTCTTTGCCGGAGCCTGTTGGCCCTTCGATCAACACCGGAGTCGAGCGCGGTGCGACAAGGCGGATGCGGCGGCTCACCTCCAGCATGCTCGGAGCCTCGCCGATGAGCTGGGCAATGCGCTCAGTTGCAGTGGTTGCCCTGTTGGCCGCCATCGATCCCTCCGCCGTCTTGGCGTTCCTTGCCTCGTCGTGCGCTACATTCCACGACGCGGTATCTGTCTCGTGACTCTGACGAATCGCATAAAGCAACTCCTGCCTGTGCGTGCCACGGGACTTCTGATGTACGACGCTGCCGTCCGTGGCCAGTAACTCCACCTCGGGATAGGTTGCCTCAAAGGTCCTCAAGAACTCGGCGTAATCAAGATCTGGCAACCATGAATCGATGATCACGGCTTCTGGAGTTGCAGTTTCGGTTTCTGCCCAAGCCGCCGCGCCGCCGGCAGCTTCGCGAACCTGCCACCGCAGCCCCGTCAGGGCTTCGTTGAGACGCCGTCGCACACCGATATCTGCGCTCGCCACTAGCGCGGTACGCGGACGAATGCGCGTTGCCCGAGGAACCGCCGTTGTCGAGTAAGCCTGCATAAATGTCTCCTTCTCATAGCGATGTCAATTGTTCGACCTGATCAGCTCAGCATTCAGTTGAGGCACAACCATGGCCGTCGGCCCTTCTGCCGCGATCATGTATCCCTGTCCGCGTATCGTGCGGATCAGCTTTCCGGGAGGTGCATCCGCAAGCTTGCGCCGAAGGTAGTTCACATAAACATCCACAATGTTCGTGGTCTGGTCCGGTTCCATCTTCCAGACGGAATCGAGCAGCTCAACCCGGGAAAGGCAATGGCCGCGGTTGAGCATCAGGTATTCAAGAAGCGCAAATTCTTTATTGGTGAGATCAACTGCCACGCCGTCACGCAGAACCGAGTGATTGAGGCGGTTCAGCTCGATCCCGCCGGCCCTCAATGACAATCGAGCATCGCGCCTGCGCCGCTGCAGCGCCCGCACCCGCGCGCAAAGCTCAAGGATGCTGAACGGCTTGGTCAGAAAATCGTCGGCACCTGCATTGAGGCAGCGGACGCGCGTTTCAAGGTCGACGCGACCTGAGAGGATCAGCACAGCCACGTCAGGATTCAGCGCGTGAATTTCGTCGAGCACCTGCTCTCCATCCTTCACCGGCAGATTGAGATCGAGAATCAGCAAATCCGAAGGCTCCTGGAAGATTGCTTCCACTGCTACTGCGCCATCATCTGCGATTCTCACGCGATGTCCATCCCCCTCAAGGCCACGTCGAAGAAATAACGCCAGCACCTTGTCGTCCTCAGCAAGCAGCAACCTCATCGACCTATCCCTTCCTGCCCTGAGCGGCTCGGCGAATGCCTCCGCGCCGCTTGCTTAGCGCTCGCTAACATTTGGTTCCTTTCCACCTTGCTTTGGAGTGCGGAGGAACTCAAGGAACTTTGAAGAAAAGTGGTGGAGGCAATTCCGGAAATGGTCCCGTTGGGCAAAAAGAGTCCAAAATGGGTCGCGGGAAGTAAGAAGCGACCTACCTCTAGGGTTCGACCCCGGTTCCTGAGTTGGCACCCATGCGCAAACAAAAGGTGAAAAAGCCGATTGTGATTCGCTTTTTGTTCGCTATAATGCGCCCATGGCTGTCACAAGAAGACAAAAAGAGGTTCTGGATTTCCTCGAGTCCTTTGTCACACGCAACGGCTACTCCCCGTCGTTTGAGGAGATCGCACGAGGCATGGGGCTTAAGAGCCTCGCCACAGTACACAAGCACATCACGAATCTCGAGAAGAAGGGACTGCTTGATCGCGTCCACAATCGCAGCCGTTCCATCGATATTCTGCCTCCAGGCGCACGGACTCGCTCGAGTGAGCGGCTGCCCCTCGCCGGCCGCATTGCAGCGGGCCTGCCGGTCGAGACCTCAGAGACGCCGGAGACCATTTCCCTGCACGATGTGGTAGGCAATAGGGATGTTTTTGCCCTCGAGGTGCGTGGCGATTCGATGCGCGATGAGCACATTATCAATGGTGATTATGTTCTTGTTGAGCGTACCCGGACTGCCCGCCAGGGCGAGATCGTTGTAGCTCTTGTCCACGGCAGCGAAACCACCTTGAAGCGCTACTACGTTGAAGGTCACGTCGTTCGTCTACAACCAGCCAACATTGAGATGGAGCCGATCTATGTTCCGGCTGGTCAGGTTGCGATTCAGGGCCGCGTCCTGGGCGTGCTGCGCAAATACAGATGAAGCGTGCGGTCTTCTAGAGAAGCAAAAGCCCGGCGTCGCCGGGCTTCTCATTCCTTTTGAATCTCTAGGTGCCTAAGCGAGCAGACGCTGAACCTTCTCTTCAATGACGTCCTGTGAAACGAAACCTACAACCTGATCGGCCACTTTACCGCCCTTGAAGAGGAGTAGTGTTGGAATTCCGCGAATCCCATATCGAGACGGCGTGGCGCCGTTCTCGTCCACATTCATTTTGGCGACCTTCAACTTGCCGGTGTACGTTGTTGCCAAGCTGTCGACCACCGGGGCAATCGCCCGGCATGGTCCGCACCAAACAGCCCAGAAATCTACGAGGACTGGCTGTTCGCTGCGCAGCACCTCCTGGTCAAATGTTGCATCGCTCACTTCAAGCACTCCCAACCCTGCCATGCTCCTCCTTGCCTTTTCCCTTTCAGTCTACTTCCCCCGCGCCAATATGAGATGCTCTGATCTTAAGTAAAGTCGCAGAAGCCAAGGCGCGTTGTCCCTATGGGACTGAATTATATGGCGATTGGGCATTCAAACTTAGTGCATATCGCGTAGTCACCACGCAAATTAGAAGCGCCCGGATCCGATAAGGATCACGGGCGCTAGAGCAGCCCTCCCCCAGAACTGCCCACGCAGCGAATTTAGGTGTTCCCTCGCGGAATAGCAAGCAATCTTAGGTAATCCCAAGAGTAACCACCGCTGATGATTTACAAGAATGACAACTGTCTGAATCTGCTGTTATTCGCGTGATAAATGGCCCGTACTGGCCTGTTCGGAAAATTCTCTTTTCATATCAGGCGCGGGTAATGCGTCTAAGCGACGCTGCTGTGCGCCCCCTCCGCCTGAAAGCCACAGACGAGCAACTCCGGTTGAAGCAGACCTTGCACAGCATCTCGAACGGCCGTCGACGCCTCACCAACATGCTCGTCGTTTTCCACAATCAGAAGCACTGCCGGTCCTGCGCCGCTCAAAGCTACGCCAAGAATTCCGTGCTTTCCAGCCAAGGGCAATAGTCGAGGTAAGAGAGGACAAATGGGCGCTCGGTACGGCTGATGGATCCGGTCCCGCATAGCGATCTGCAGCAGATCGCCGTGCCCTTGAGCGAAGGCCATTGCCAGCAGACCTACCGACTGGATATTCGTCACGATATCTGCGCTGGAATATGAGCGAGGCAGGACGGCCCGCGCTTTGCTCGTTGCTAAGGGAGTCGCAGGCAAGACTACGATCCCCCTCCATCTCGCAGGAGCGGCCACACGCGCGACGTGAACAGTCCCTCCCTCACACGCGGCAATCACAAATCCCCCGAGCCAGCACGCAGCGGCATTGTCGGGGTGTCCCTCAAGAGCACTTGCTTCCGCGAGTATTCGTTCGGAACTCCAGCGCAGTTCCCCGTAGTGAACTGCAAGCGCAATGGCGGCCAACCTGCCGGCGGCCGACGATCCGCAGCCCATGCCCAGCGGAATTGCATTCTGCATGCGCAGATCGAGCGGAACTATCTCTCGCTCATTCTCTCGAAGCAGGCGCTGATAGATGCCTAGTATGAGATTGTCTTCAACTCGGCCGCAACGCTCAGCGTCGCGGCCTGTCGCCAGGATCGAGAACTTTGTGGCAGGTCTGGCTTCAATCTCAAGGTAGAAGTCCAATGCCACGGCGACGGCGTCGAATCCGGGACCGAGATTCGCTGAGGTCGCAGGCAGGCGAAGGTGTAGCACTTCCGATTTCTCGAGGGCCGCGCTCATCAAGCGTTGTCCTTCATTGCGGCCAGGACTGCAGCCGGGTTTGCCTCCACTATCTTCGCGTCACGTCGCAGTGACCCGATCTCCTCCTCGAAACCCGCCACCTCGTCCTCTCGCAGCAGTGATCCCCGATGGAAATCGATCGTGTAGCCGGCATCTTTAAGTGTGTGCCCGGTGAGAAGCAGAACCATTGTTTCGGTCTCATGCACCTTGCTTTCAGCGCGCAGTTTCTTCAGGCCGGCGAGAGTTACGGCAGACGCCGGTTCGCACCCCAGGCCCTCAGCTCCTAACTCTGCCTTCGCTACCGCAATCTCGGCTTCAGTCACATCGAGACACCAACCGCCGGTGTCTTTGATAACCCGCGCGGCCTTGCGCCAAGATGCGGGGTTGCCGATGCGGATCGCCGAAGCTCGGGTGTCCGCCTGCACCGCTTCAAGCTCAGCGCCGTCGCTGTTCTCAAAGCTGCGCACCAGTGGGTTCGCCCCTTTGGCCTGGACCACAGTGATCTTGGGTGTGCGGGAAACGAGGCCTAATTCGCGCATTTCGCGGAAACCTTTGCCTAGCGCCGAGCTATTGGCCAGGTTCCCCCCGGGTACGATTAGATGATCGGGCACAGTCCAATCGAGAGCTTCAGCAATCTCTAGAGCCGGCGTTTTCTGGCCTTCGAGCCGATAGGGATTGACCGAATTAAGAAGATAAATGGGCGCTTCGCGCACAATCTCCGTTAGCACTTTGACGCAGCCGTCGAAGTCGGTTTTTAACTGGCAGGTCAATGCGCCGTAGTCCATCGCCTGGGAAAGCTTGCCCCATGCGATCTTGCCCTCCGGAATAAGCACGAGACTCCGCAAGCCAGCACGCGCCGCATAGGCGGCCATAGCCGCCGACGTGTTCCCTGTCGACGCGCATGCTACCCAGGTAAAACCGCGTTCCTTCGCCACGCTCAAAGCCGCAGTCATACCCGTGTCTTTGAACGAGCCTGTGGGGTTCATCCCTTGGTGCTTTGCAAACAATTGGTCGATGCCGAGTGCTTTGGATGACCGATTCAAGCGATAGAGGGGGGTGTCTCCCTCGCGCAGGGTTACGGCGTTGCCGAAGTTCTCAAGAATAGGCAGCAACTCACGAAAGCGCCACACTCCCGACTGATCAAGAGCCTCGCCGGAGCAACGGCGCTCACGCCACAGCCACTTGAGCGCGCCCGCATTTGGTCGATCCGGCCCCTTACGTTGGCTCCAGCCGGGGTATTCCACCTCAAAAAGGTCGCCGCACTCGGCGCAACGAAAATCGGGGCGAGCCTCTGTTCCGGAAATCCGCGCTCCACATCCGAAACACTTTAGCGTATGAAGGTTGTCACTCATTCTTAGTGTTAGCCTACCAGCGAGAGGGTGGTTTCGCTCGAGACGATGCCTGGAAAAGCCTTAGCCGGGGCTGTGATTCTCCTCGCCGCGCTGTTGCCTGCCTGGTCCTCGGGCGCTCAGACGCCCCTTCGCGTCGCTGCTGCGGCAGATCTCGAACCGGTTCTGCCTCCAATTCTGGATCAGTTCAGCAAGACAACCGGGATCTCTGCAGAAGCCACCTATCAGGCGTCAGCGATTCTCACGACTCAAATCCAAAGCGGCGCTCCGTTCGATATCTTCTTCTCTGCCGACACAAGATTTCCGCAGCGCCTGATCGACGCGGGATTGGCCGAAGGCACCTCACCCGTGATCTATGCGCGCGGCACACTTGTTCTGTGGGTGCCCACTGCGGCTGATCTGCCTCCGCCTTCACTAATTTTGCTGAGTGGTCCACAGATCAAACGTCTTTCCATCGCCAACCCTGAGAGAGCGCCTTATGGCAGAGCGGCGGTTGCGTCGCTTCGCAATCTCAAGCTTTACGATAGCCTGAGTTCACGCCTTGTCACCGCCCAAAACATCGCGCAGGCAGCGCAGTTCGTCGATTCTGGAAATGCCGATGCGGGTCTGATATCTCTGACGCTTGCTATTACTCCGCGCCTTGCGGCTAGCGGCAGTTACTTTGTCATGCCGCGCGATTCCTATCCGCCGATCGAACAAGGCGCCGTTGTTCTCAAGCGATCGCAGCAGCCCGAGGCGGCACGCAAGCTGCTCAACCTGCTTCTGTCGCCTTCAGTGCAGGCCGAGCTCTCGAAGAGCGGCCTTACTCCTGTGAACTGAGGACACTGCCATAATGGATTGGCAAGCCTTCGCCTTAACCCTTCGACTCGCAACTGTCACAACTCTGATCTTGCTGGCCATTGCTACCCCGTTGGCTGCGGTTCTGGTCTTCGGACGCAGCCGATGGCTCGCAGTGCTTGAGGCGCTTGCAGCTCTCCCACTAGTCTTGCCGCCCACTGTGCTCGGTTTCTTTCTTCTCGTTCTTCTGGGGCCACGCACGGCAATTGGCCGTGTCATCACTGCAACACTGGGACATCCCCTCGCCTTCTCCTTCAGCGGCCTCGTCGTCGGATCCGTCATTTACAGTCTGCCCTTCGCGGTGCAGCCGATTGTTGCCGGATTCAAAGCCGTTGAGCCTGAACTTGTTGACGCGGCAAAGCTGCTGGGTGCAAGTTCGCGTCGAATCGTCCTCAGCATACTGGTACCACTTGCTCGTAGATCGCTGCTCGTAGCGGCGGTCTTGAGTTTTCTGCACACGGTCGGCGAGTTCGGCGTGGTTCTCATGCTCGGCGGCGACATTCCCGGCGCTACTCGAACGCTCTCGATCCTGCTCTATAACCAGGTCGAGAACTTTGACTATGCCGCCGCCGGCCGCACCGCAGCACTACTTCTCGGATTCAGCGTTGCAGCTCTCACGACGATCTACGTCACCGGCCACGCTCGCGGAGGCCGGCGTGTTTGAATTCCAGCTTGACGCCCGGCGCGGCGCCTTTCATCTCCACATGGAGTGCCGCCTCTCTTCTGACTGGACCGTTATTTTCGGCCCATCAGGCGCAGGCAAGAGCACGCTCCTGCGCCTTCTCGCGGCGCTCGACCGACCCGACACGGGCAGTATCGTGCTCGATGGCAGAACACTCACCGCTACTGCGCGCGGCATTTACGTTGCCCCCGCAGACCGCAGCATTGCCTTCGTTACACAGAAGACCGCGCTCTTTCCCCATATGACGGTCGCGGCAAACGTCGGGTACGGCCTAGCGCATCTTGACCGGCCCTCGCGCAATGCGCGCATCGCTGAAATGCTCGAACTCGTCGATGCCGCAGGTCTCGCGAAGCGCCACTCTGGAGCACTTTCCGGCGGCGAAGCGCAGCGTGTCGCTCTCGCCCGAGCCTTGGCGGTGCAACCGCGTCTGCTCCTCCTCGACGAGCCGTTTTCCGCGCTGGATGGAGCGGCAAGCGATGCCTTGCTCACACGTCTGCAGCAATGGTTGCGCATGCATAATGTGCAGACGCTTCTCGCCACCCACGACGCTACCGATGCTTACGCGACATCAGCCGAGGTCGCACTCATTTGCGAGGGAAGGCTCGTTGCCCTCGGCCCCGCGTCGCAGGTCCTCAGTGTCGAGCGCAACCGAATCCTTGGTCTGCTCAACGCCTCAGGCGCGATCGAAACCTAGCAGGACAGGTTCAATTTCGAGACGTACACCAAAGCGCTGTTCGACGGCGACCCGTATCTCCTCGGCAAGCGCGAACACATCGGCCGCTGTTGCTCCACCCCTGTTAATCAGAGCGAGCGTGTGTCGCGACGATATTCCAGCAGCGCCACGAGAATAGCCTTTTGCAAATCCAGCCTGCTCAATGAGCCACGCCGCTGGAAGCTTGACCATGCTGGTATCCTCCGCTTCATTCCCCGCGGGGAAGCAAGGGGGTTCCTTACCGGCTGCTTGCGAGATTCGCTCTATGCACTCCTCGCGCACGATCGGATTTTTGAAGAAGCTGCCGGCGCTGCGGCAGTCAGCCTCCCCTTCAACCAGCAGCATGCCTTTGGCAAGGCGGATCCGCCTGACGGCTTCAGCCACCTCAAGCAAACGCGCATCCTCGCCCGCGGGGAAGGCCTTCTGCAGGTCGGCATAGCGAAGCATCGGTGGACCGTTGCGGATCAGGCGGTAATTCACTCGCGTCACGATAAAACGGCCCCGGTCGGTCGTATTGAAGCGACTGCGGCGATATGCGAATTCGCATTCTGCACCTGAAAGCTCAACAGAGTTAAGCGTCTGCAGATCGAAAGCTCGCACTCGTTCGATGGTCGTTTTCACTTCCTGCCCGTAGGCGCCGACATTCTGGACGGGAGTCCCGCCAACGCTCCCCGGAATTCCGGCCAGGCATTCGATTCCAGCGCAGTTGTCCTCTCCTGCCCTCCGTACCAGCCGATCCCACTCCTCCCCTGCGGCCGCGCAGTAGATCATCTCCTCCGCATCTGGCCATGCCTCGATCCCGCGCAATTGCACATGCAGCACCAGTCCGTCGAATCCCTCATCCGCGACCAGCAGATTGCTGCCGCCACCGAGCACGAAGAGTTGGACGCCTCTCTCCCTGGCCCACCGCACCGCCTCGGCGACGTCTTCCTCGGTCTTTGCGGTCACAAACCAGCGGGCCGGCCCCCCGATGCCAAACGTGGTAAAAGGGGCCAGTGACTTGTGTTCTTCTTGCTGCATTCCTTCAAGGCTACACCGGCGGCAATTGCGGATAGAATAGGAAGAGGCAATTTTCACGCCGGAGGTTCACGTGTACCCAGAGATCATGGTCATTCCTATGCGCGAAGAGCTTGTCCGCGCCGGAATTAAGGAAACCCGCACAGCTGAAGAAGTTGACACGGCGTTGGCGCAGCCCGGCACAACCATGGTTGTTGTCAACTCTATCTGTGGTTGCGCGGCAGGCAAGATGCGCCCCGGTGTGCGCATGGCATTGTCCAGTGCGACAAACAAACCCGATCAGGTCATCACCGTCTTCGCCGGTCAGGACCGCGACGCCACTGAACGCGCACGCAGCTACTTTGAAGGTCAGCCGCCAACATCTCCAGCAATCGCGATTCTGCGCGACGGCAAGCTCGCGTATCTGATGCAGCGTTTCGTCATCGAGCAGGCCACGGCTCAGCAGATTGGCGGCGAACTGGTACGCGTATTTGATCAGCTTTGTACGCCGACTTCGGCCTAGGCTGTCCGATCTTCGACCCAATAAGAACGGCCTCCCGTGGGAGGCCGTTTCAGCGTTTTGAGTTATCCTCTCAATCTGCTTCAGCATCCTGGACGAGCGCCTGCACCTTGCTGTGCTTCATCGAATAGGTGAAGTAGATGACCAGTCCAATCAACAGCCACACGATCATTACGATCCATGTGATCATCTGCAGCCTGCTCATCAGATAGAGCGCCGAAATGATTCCCAGAATCGGCACCAGCGGCACCAGCGGCGTCTTGAAGGGCCGCTTCATCTCAGGATGGCGCACGCGCATCACCCAGACTCCCGCGCAGACAATCGTGAACGCCAGCAGCGTGCCGATATTCACCAGCTGTGACAGGTTGTCGATCGGCAGAAATGCCGGCATGATCGCCGCAAAGGCGCCGAAGACGATGGTCGTGATCCAAGGTGTACGAAACTTCGGATGTATCGCCGACGCCCACTTCCGAACAAGCCATCCTTTGACATCGAATAGAAGACGCGGGACTGTCCGAGCAGCATGACGAGCATCACCGTAGCGAGGCCGAACACCGCGCCGATCTTCACGAGCATCGATCCCCAGCTCACCCCGTCGCGTCAATCGCCAGCGCCACGGGAGCAGCGACATTCAATGTCTTGTAGCTCACCAGGCCCGTCAGAACGAGCGAGACGAGGATGTAGAGGACGGTGCAGACCACCAGCGACCCGAGGATGCCGATCGGCATATCCCGCTGCGGATTGCGAGCTTCCTGCGCCGCCGTTGAGACTGCGTCAAAACCAATGTACGCGAAGAAAATGGAAGCTGCGGCCGTGGGAATACCGCCCCAGCCGAAGTTGCCCTTCCCGTCCGGCGGTGGTACGAATGGGTGCCAGTTTGCCTGAGCGACCTGTGGGTGATGCATCAGAAACAGCCCGCCGACCACAAGAAAGACGCCGACGATTCCCAGCTTCACGATTACGATTGCTGAGTTGAAGTTGGCTGACTCCTTAATGCCGATCACCAGAATTGTGGTAATCACGATAACGATCAGCATCGCGATCAGGTTGAACAACCCAGTTGCATGCGGCAGGCCGTCGGGAGTAATGCCAGGCGGCAGCGACATTACCGGCAACCACTGCTCCTTGTAAAAGACCAGCGGCGTTCCCGTCGTCGCAGTCAATTGTGGCGGAATGTAAATGTGAAGCTGTTGCAGAAGGCTGTTAAAGTAGCCGGACCAGCCGGATGCAACAGTCGCCGCGCCAAACGCATATTCCAGACACAGATCCCAGCCGATTATCCAGGCTACAAGTTCTCCCAATGTCGCGTAGCCATATGTGTAGGCCGAACCGGCGATCGGAATGATCGAAGCAAACTCCGCATAGCAGAGCCCAGCGAATGCGCAGGTAAATCCAGCCAGCACGAAGCTCAGCGCCACCGCTGGCCCTGCGTGCAATGCCGCTGCCTGCCCGGTGAGCACGAAGATTCCGGCGCCAATAACGGCGCCGATTCCAAGAGTGATGAGGTTCATCGCTCCGAGTGAGCGTTTGAGCGTGTGCTCACCCTCTTCGCTCGCCTCTGAGGCAAGCATCGACATCGGCTTAACGCGTAAGAGCCTGGACATGTATACGGGCCGTCTCCCTGTCATTTGAAGTAGAACCTACGCCACCGGCCGGGCAGCACGCCACGACCAGAAAAGATAAACCGGGATGCCGAGCAGAACGAGCACCAGGCCCGGCCATGTGTACTGGGGCTTGTACCGCAATAATACGACACAAATCCATGTGGCCATCACGATATAAAGCGCGGGCAGCACAGGGTAGCCCAGAGCCTTGTAAGGCCGGGGCACATCGGGCTTTTTCACTCGCAGCACAAACAGCCCCACGATCGTAAGAATGTAGAAGACGAGCACTGCAAAGATAATGTAGTCGAGCAGTTGGCTGTACGATCCGGAGACGCACAACAACGCCGTCCACACAGCCTGAACGAGCAAGCCTGCTGCTGGAGTGCGGTATTTGGGATGCAGCTTCCCGACTGATTTGAAAAACAAGCCGTCCTGGCTCATCGCGTAATAAACTCGCGCGCCTGCGAGCGACAATCCATTGGCACAACCAAAAGTTGATACCAGGATTGCCGCAGCCATGAGGTACGCGCCACCGGAGTGGAAGATCACTTCGAGCGCGGCCGTCGCCACGCGATCTTCAGACGCATATTGGAGTCCCCGGGCCAACGCCGTGGCACCGTGCGGATCGCCATGTAACGGCAGCACCAGCAAATAACCCAGCGAGGCCAGAAAGTAGACGGTCAGTACAAATCCCGCCCCGAGTATCAGCGAGAGCGGAATATTACGCTTCGGATTCTTCACTTCCCCGGCGGTAAATGTGATGTTGTTCCATGCATCGCTCGAGAAGAGCGATCCCACTTGCACCACCGCAAGCACGATCACAATGTTGACGAGCACAATTGGTCCACCGATGCCCACCTGCACGGGGTGCAACGAACTCCAGCTCGAATTCTTCCAGAACTGATGCAAGCCTTCACCGAAGTTGGCATTCCATGCCGTCGCGTTCCGCCCGATGGTGAAAGTTAGAAGCACCAGCGCAGCCAGTGAGAGCGCCTTCGCGGAAGTGAAGATATTCTGGATCAGCGCGCCTAGCCTCACGCCAAAGACATTCACTACAGCCAGCAGCACCGCAACTAGAATCCCCGCGAGATTCGCCGTGTTCACACCGATGTCCATATTTCCCAAAACCATCGGTCCCAGCGGAATCGCCGGCACATGTCCGATGTGCCATAGCCAATGCGTTGTCGAAACACTGGGAAAGAAGACTCCCAGAAACTTGCCGAAAGCGACACAGACAGCCGCAATCGTCCCCGTCTGGATCACGAGAAACAATGTCCACCCGTAGAGAAATCCCCAAAGAGGGCCGAGCGACTCACGCAGATAAACGTATTGCCCGCCTGCCTTCGGCATCATGGCTGCCAACTCGCCATAGCTGAGCGCGGCAATCAGGGTCATGACAGCCGTCACAAGCCAGGCGCCAAGAAAGAGCGCGGGGGAATCCGTTGTTCGCGCGATGTCTGCGCCAACAATAAAAATGCCGGAGCCAATCATGGATCCGGCAACGATCGCTGTCGAACTGAAGAGGCCCAGGCTCTGCATCATGCCGGTCGCTTGAGCAGTCTCTGCGTTCTCTGTCGAAGATATGAGATTGGATGAAGTCACTTTGCTCGGTTTTACTCGAAATGAGAAGGAAAGTCTTCTGCTATTTTCTGGCGGACGATAGCGCCTGATCCTGCGTGGTTTTGCTAGATCAAAGCCTTCATCCAGCGGCGAAATTCTCCCGCCGGATCAGATGTGCGAAAGATCGCCGCTGCCACAGCGAGCGAGTTGGCTCCCGCTTCTAGAACTGCTTTTGCGCGCTCAAACGTGATGCCTGCGGCCGCCACGAGAACAGCATTCGGCCCCGCCTGCTCGCGCAGATGCTGAACTCCCTCCACGCCGATTGGCGCTTTCGTGGTCTGCTTTGTCGTCGTGGTAAAGACTGGTCCAATCGACCAATAATCCACGGGCTCCCCGAGAACTCCAGGGAGCAGATCGTTGCTGCCACCAAAGGTTCCAATGATCCTGTCGGGCCCAAGGAGCCCTCTGGCCTCCGATGGCGAAAGGTCTTCTGCGTCGACGTGAACCCCGTCAAGGCCAACCGTTTCTATCAGATCAGCCCTGTCATCGAGAATCAACTTTACGTTCTGTTGCGGCATCGCTGCACGCAGGATGTGCAGGTCGGCCTCCAACTCGGCATCGCTGCCAGTCTTGTTTCGGTATTCAAGCAATGTGACGCCCGCCTGCGTCAAGGACTCGCCAAGATGTTGCAGAAACGCGCTACGGTTCGTGTTGGGAATTATTGACGAGTCAAGAATGGGATAGACAACAGGAAACTGAAAGGACATGCCTGTAAGCCTAGTGGCTGCGCCCGTCGGTTGTCAGTGATTCCGCGTGACCAGCCATCCGCACTCGATACGGGCAGTGCGAAGGGCCGGATGGCATTCAGGGGAGGGCTGAACCATTACATTTCGTCTGCTGAGGGGCCATAGCAGCCGGGCACTTTGGCGCCGATCAGACGGAGATAGACGCCCAGCTGAGCGCGATGGTGCACGAGGTGATTGATGACCATGTCACGCCATACCTGATAGCGCGGCTGGTCTATCCAGGTCTGGTCGCCGAAGATGAACTTCCAGTGCTGATCCCATTTCTCGGGTTTGACAGCAGCCAGCGCAGAACGTGCTGTGCCAAGCTGCTCGTCGAATTTCTGAAGCAGGGCGGCTTTGTTTGCCGGCACATACGATTCCCATTTGTGGTCGGCTGCGAACTTGAGCTCGTCCTGGGTGAGCGTGTGCAGCGCCCAGTCTCCCGTCATGTCGGTCAGATGGCCAGCCAGGCGGCCGAGCGGCATGGACTTTTCGTGCGGTTTCCAGGTCATCTCCACGTTCTCGGGCAGCGCCTCAAGAACCTTGCGAGTCTTCGCCGTCTCCCGGTCGAACTCACTCAGCAATTCCTTCTGAACGTCCATTCGAGCAACCTCCAGCGTTGCGAAAGCAAGCATACCCGAAATGGAAGGAGAAAGGCGAAGAAAAAGCGATAATATTGGCAACAATATACTTGACACACCACGCCAATCATGCGATTCTAGCTATGTATGAAAGAGCAAGAGCTTCCCAAATCGCTTCTGCAAGCCACTCGCTACTTCGCTGATCCAGATGTATGCGTGGAGTTCGTTGCCTCTATGCGGTGGCCTGAAGGGGTTGTTTGCCCGCACTGCGAGGGAAAGAAAGTCTCGTACCTCAAGAGCCGCCGCATCTTCAAATGCATGGCGAAGGAATGCCACAAGCAATTCAGCGTCAAGACCGGAACCATCTTCGAAGACTCTGCGATTCCGCTGGACAAATGGCTCACTGCGATCTGGCTGGTAGTGAATTGCAAGAATGGCATCTCCAGCTATGAACTGATGCGGGATCTGAAAGTGACTCAGAAGTCGGCATGGTTCATGCTGCATCGGATTCGCCTTGCGCTGAAGGATGGCAACTGGAGCAAGCTAGGCGGCCCTGACGGCGGCCCCGTTGAGATTGATGAGGCTTATATCGGCGGTGCTCCTGCAAACAAGCACATGAGCGAGCGGATGGACGGAAAGTACATCAAAGATTCGGCAGGCTTCACCATCCGTAACCCCAATTACAAGTCAACCGCTGGACGTGCCTCAAAGAAGATCCCGGTATTCGGAATGCTCGACCGCGAGACTCGCAAAGTTCGTGCTCAGGTAATTCCAGAGATCAAGCGCGAAGTGTTGATGAACGCCATCCTCAACGGCATTGATAAGAAGAGCACCGTTTACAGCGATGGGTTGATTGAGTACAAGGGCCTCAAGGCTATGGGCTTCGTTCACGATTCAGTGAACCACTTGTACGAGTACGTTCGCGGCGAAGTCCACACCAACGGGATCGAGAACTTCTGGTCATTGCTCAAGCGTGGTCTTCGTGGAACCTATGTGGCCGTCGAACCATTCCACCTAGACGCCTATGTGGACGAACAGGTGTTCCGGTTCAACAATCGCGCGACCAAAGACAACCCACTCACCGACTCAGACAGATTTGCGCTGGCAGTATCGCAAGTGGCGGGAAAGCGCCTCACCTATGCAGAACTGACTGGCAAGGTGGAGGAAACGAGCGAGCCGTTCTAAGTTGCCCGCTTGGACGAAGCGGCAGAAGCGCGGGAAACGGAAGTCTTAGACGGCTTCCGTTTTTCTGCTTTCTCAGCTTCCAAACGTCGCTGCAGCTCCGTCTTGGAAACTTTGAGTATGTCGCGCATCGCGGCTGTGAATCGCGTGAACTCTGCGTCTTTGGGAGGGTTCATGGCTTTACACCATCGCTTCATCAATAGCCGTACGAACCATTGACTCTACGCTCGTGATTTGGCCTGTAGCTGATGATTGATACTGAGCCTTCCCTAGTCCCACATGAACGGTGGTGGGCAAATACCGCACAGAACCTGTTTTGGTCTCAATGGTAATGCTCTTGGTTTCGTAACCGTACCTAGCGGTAATTACAGGCTCCAAAACGTCGGGACGAACGATGATTTCATGGTTACCGAGCCTATGCGAGTAGAGCTTAGCTTTAGGATTTACAGCGCGATTGTATGCATCGCAGTGCTTCTGAAATTGATCCCACAATTCTTCCCAGGCGAGCGGTCCCTGCTCTGCCACGATCTCTCTATTCATGCGAACAGTTTCAGCCGCGCGTTCGTCCAGATCTTGCTTGGTCTTAATGCGCTGGCTTATTCCGCGCGCCCAATCATCCGCAGTGCCCATTTGGCCCCCCGAATCAAAATGAAGCGTTATGAACATGATACCGCTATTGGTGATTTGCACATGACTCTCTTGTGCGGTAATATCCGCCCTAGAAAGGTTCCGCGTTTTTTCCGACCCCGCCCGCCAGCGGGGTTTTCTATGTCTCTGGCGGTTGAACAACTCCCGGCCTGAGCGCAGAAATGACGTTATGAATGGTAGATCTTTTGTTTACAGGTTTACCGTGAACTTTATCAAGGATCTCGAACAAGATTGATTCATCGAATTCCCTAATGCGCCACGGGACCCTGATTATCTCCTGTAACGGGTAACGCCCATGCCGAGTCTTGTTTGCGAAGTGCTCATCTAGCCATTTCCATAGCTCGTAAGCAGCAAGATCGGCCGCCTGCAACGGCACAAAAGTCTCGTCCGATTCGAATGAGATCGGTCCAAGTCGGTATTCGACTTTCTTCGGCTGCAACCCTTGGTAGTTCCTGAGAACTTCACCCGCGTTCTTGTGGCCTATGTCGAAGATATGCGCGATCGGCTCGATCTGGAATGTTCTCTGCGCCCACTCACCGATTTCTGCAAAACAGGCTGAGCAGCAAAGATTGTAGATCGATCCAACGGCTATCCGATCCTTGCCCTGGAAGATCCTTTTGAACGCTGACGCGTGCACGACGGTTGCAAAACCAAATTGTGCGCGACGCTGGATGATATCCAGCAGAGATGCCATCAGGTGTCTACGTTTTGATTCATCCCAGCCACGAAATTCTCCTTTGCGTAGCGCCCAATGCTGAGCATGAAATGCAACAATCTGGAATTCCCTTAGAACTTCTTTCCATTCTTTCTCGAACTGACTCCAATGTGCATCATTGGAAAGGAATCCTGCCACCACATAGACTGGCGACTTGCTGTCGCTGCTCTCGTCGAAATACGCGCTATAAAGTGCCATATTGCGCTCCCTAGACATCGCTGGGAACACTATTGCCGACAACCGCATGACGGCGGAGTATTCACCAGCGGATTGTAGGGAACATGACATGGTGTGTCAAATATGTTGTTGCCATAATATTGCGTTAATGTTGTGAGGCGGACTAGCGGGGGAGGGTGTAGGCGATGTAGGAGCCCCCGGTGGGTCTCTTCGGATCGCGGCCGCCGCTCGATACGGTGACGACGTACTGCTGGCCGTCGACCATGTAGGTGGAGGGTGTCGCCATGCCAGCGTAAGGCAGCGTGGTTTCCCAGAGCAGTTTGCCGGTGCGGGTATCGAAGGCGTGGAACTTCCGGTCGAAGACGGTGGCGCCGATGAAGAGGACACCGCCCGCAGTGACAATGGGGCCGCCGTAGTTCTCGCTGCCGGTACCCTTCATGCCCTGAGCGGCCAGTTCCGGGTATTCACCGAGCGGAATCTGCCAGAGGTGCTTGCCGGTTTTCAGGTCAATCGCGGTCAGCGTGCCCCACGGCGGAACGAACGCAGGATAGCCATCAGGGTCAAGGAATTTGCGGTAGCCGGTGAACCCGTAGCGGTCGGCAGGCGGGTCGATTCCCTTTTCAGCGCTTTCATGCACGTCGAGGTACTGCAGTAGTGCGTGGAGTTGCGGGCCGGCAAGATCGGGCATTGCCGGCATTCTGCCTTTGCCGGTGTGGACCAATGCGGCAACCTGGTCTGCGGAGAGCCTGCCACCGAGCCCGATCAACATAGGGAATGATGGAGCAATGCCTTCGCGGTTGTCGCCGTGGCAGATGGCGCAGCGGTCACGATAGACGGCGGCACCTGTGGCATCAAGTGGAGTTGCTTGCGCCGGAGCCGAGGCCATCTCCTTCTTCTGCTCCGGATTCTGTCCTGCAGATGTGCCGGTGCGCAGAAATTCGATCAGAGATGCTAGCCGCGCGTTGTCAATGTTCGGGAAGGACGGCATGCGGCCGGTTCCCTTCTGCACGCGGTCGGCGATCTGTTGAGGCGTGAGCCGCTTTTCGATGTCCACGAGAGAGGGGAAGGCAGGCGGCGATCCAGCGCGGTCCTGGCCGTGGCAGATGGAGCACTGCTGGCGATAGGTCTGTTCGCCGAGGCTTCCTGCCGGCTTCGGCACGACGAGGCCGCCGAGCCAAGCCATCTCGTTCGCGTTGACGTAGAGGATCTTCGAGACAGGATCGACCGCAGGTCCACCCCACTCTGCGCCGCCGTCGAAACCCGGGAAGACAACGGTCAGCTTGTTGAGAGTCATCGGAACAAACTGGCCATCACTACGGATGTCGCTGAACGTCTTCGCAGCCCAGGCATGAGCCTCGGGCGTGCGCGTGGTCATCATGTCAGCGGTGAGACGCTGGCGGGCAAAGGGTTCTGGCCAGTCGGGCAGCGACTGTGTAGGTGAGGCGACTTCACCCGGCACATCGCTCGCCGGATACGACTTCTCGCTGATGGGAAAGAGCGACTTGCCACTGACGCGATCGAAGAGGTAGATGAAGCCCTGCTTGCTGGTCTGCGCCACCGCATCCACCGGCTTGCCGTCGCGCCGCACCGTGACGAGCGCGGGCGGCGAGGAGAAGTCACGATCCCACAGGTCGTGATGCACGCCTTGAAAATGCCACAGCAGCTTTCCGGTCGCGGCATCGAGCGCAAGCAGCGAATCGGCGTAGAGATTATTGCCGAGGCGGTCGCCGCCGAAGAAATCCATCACCGCCGAGCCGGTTGGCACGTAGACAATGCCGCGTGCGGCGTCGAGCGTCATGCCGGCCCAGTTATTGGCGGCGCCCGCGGTCTTCCATGCGTCCTTTGGCCAGGTTTCGTAGCCGGGCTCGCCGGGCAATGGAATGGTGTGAAAGGTCCAGCGGAGCGCGCCGGTGTGCACATCGTAGGCGCGAATATAGCCGGGCGGCGCAGGATGCGTCTCGGGGTTGCGGCCGCCGACGATGATCAGGTCTTTGAAGACCAAACCCGGCGAGGTGAGCACAACAGACTGCGACTCGTACGGACGGCCGAGATCTTTGCGCAGATCGATGCGGCCATTTTCGCCAAAAGATGTGACCGGCTGCCCCGTGTCCGCGTCCAGGCAGTAGAGGTAGTTCATGATGCCGGCGAAGAGACGGCTGTGCGCTCCATCAGCGTAGTAGCCAAAGCCGCGCGCAGGCTCCAAGCCGTTGATGCCTGAGTCAAACTTCCACTTGAGCTTGCCGGTGGCAGCGTCGAGTGCGATGACCTTCTGCGTGGGTGTGTAGGCGTAGAGCGTGCGGCCCACGATCATCGGATTGGTCTGGATATGGCCAATTTCGCCGGTATCGAAGCGCCACGCCAGCACAAGCTTGTGCACATTGCCGCGATTGATCTGCTTCAGCGGCGAATAATGATCGCCGTTGAGACCGCCGTTGTAAGCGGGCCAGTCAACCGTCTGGGCTGCAGCGGAGAGCGATGCGAGATAGATAAGGACAACGAGACGCAGGAACGGTTTTGAAATCATTGGCGCGTTTAGGGAATCGGCGCGTCAAGAATACACGGCGGAACGGCAGGCGAGCGAGTCGCAGGCACAGCATAGCGAGAGGAAATTCTTCGCAAGTGCGGGTGTGGAAGATGCACACCAACGCCCCGATGCGGTGTGACTTTTCGGGGATGTGGGAGGGGGGGAGGGGGGTGGGTCGTTCACCGTTTCAGGGGAGGGGGGTAGGGGGTACCCCTCCCCCGCCTAGTTCCCTGCTGCCGTTGAGGCGAGCGGTGCCGCAGCCTGCAGCGAAGTGTTCAGATTCAGAGTGGGCATAGTCTTCCCTTGGTTCCACTGTGACACAGGAATGCGAATTGTTTCGCATCTGTGGTGGGCGCGTTTATGTCGACGCGGAAGAGGCGTGCTCGTGCGCCAACCTGCGCCAAATCAGAATGAAGAGGATTGCCAGAGCGAGATCGATGCTGCCGAAGTAAAGGTCGCCGTGGTCTAGCCTGCCCTGGTGGTATAAAACCATCGCGCCGATGCCGAAGCTCAGCTTCTCCAGCGCGGCGAAGGGAATCACAGGGCGGAGCCTCGCGGGCTGACGGGCGATTACAAAGAAGAGAAGCTGCCAGGCCAGCGTTACGCCGACGAATCCGTAGAAGAACATGGGGTGTGTGATCGCCGGCGGATCCTGCCGGTTGATTGCCTGCTCCATGAGGTACAACGGCGCAACGGAGATCACGCCGTAAATACCTGCGATGTAGAAGACCCAGCGTGCCAGTTTCATTGGGCCACTCCTCTCGAGACTACGGCTCCGTCCAGAAGATGATAGAGGGCGCGATTGGCAGTGCGGCACGTAGTTGGAAGTCTTATCGGGCGGCTGGGCTACAAGACTGCGAAATTCTTCGCAGGAATTCTGTGGAAAAGAAAAATATCGATAGGGGGGTGGGGGTACCCTGCCTCCCTGTTCATCCTTCGCAGCTAACAGACATTGGGTCGTTGAAAACAGTTCTCACGGCTCCAGTGTGCGCCGAGATGAGGAATTAATATGCAAAACGCCGCGTCCCGGAGACCGGTCATGTTGTCCATGAGGCAGCTCCAGTGGTCTTGACAACGTGAGCGTAGAAAACTCGATCAATATATCCGGCGACGAGCTTAGCGTCCGCGATCCGTGCCTTCACGTCGCCAGAACTGAGACCAATCGGCATCCCTTGATGCGCCATTTCGGTTCGGACATCATTGAAAGATGTAAGCAAATACTCGACATTCTGTTTTGCAAGTGAGTCCAGCCTTGGAAACAGGGGATCAATACCGCACCGCCTGAACAGTCGCTTGATATTCCGGGGCGAAGGATACTTTGAGTCAGAGTAGACACGACGGGCCTGAAAGGCTGGCACTGGCTCTCCGTTCTTGCCAAAAAGGAAGACGGAATTTCCAACTAAGCTCCCTATTTCCGGAAGAAATCTGGACTCATCCGCTTGATAAACAAGTTTCTTGTATGCGGCCTCGATGCCCGGATCATTGAATAGAAATGCCCTTGTACTCAAGGGCAAGCTATCGGTCAAAAGGCCATTGGTCGCAAAAGCTTTGCACCAATCTGAAATGAGCGTTTCGAGATACGTCTCGAGCTTTGCGCTCGTCAAGATGACTGCGCTGCAAAGGGCGTATTCTTTAACACGTTGTGACGTGCATTTCGGAGAATACGCCTCCCTGAGGGTAGTTCTAATTACGTTAAGGTCAGCACCAAACTGCTTTCGAGCCCGACTGTACCTGTATGGCATGGCTTAAAAGTGAATTGAGATGAGGTGTTGGATTGATGCAATGCGAGAACGAACTCGATCCTCGTCGCTCGTTGCTCGTGAGATTGTCTTCTGAAATTCCTCGACGTAGAACAAATCGCCGAGGCTGGCAAGAAACCTCTGGCGTTGTGGGTCGAGAATGTCTCCAGCGTTCAAACCTGATCTGCTGACGGCGACCATCTCCGCATCAAAAAGCGCTGCATTGAACGAGCTTATTATCTTCCGATTTGCGTGAGTGTCGAAGATCGCGAACGCCAAATCGCCAAAAAGCGCCTCGACCGTCTCTATAGTTCGCTCGAATACCGACAGAAAATCAGCCAGTTGGGCATCTGACGCGTCCCGATTCCGTTCGGTAAACGTGTTTAAGTAAATCGCGAGAGGCTTCTCGTAATGCTCGAAGTCGACGGCGAGCGCGAGGAATCGGATGAGGAACTCCTCGGCCTTCATTCGCTTGTTGTTTCCGGCGTGCACAAGTTTGCGCCAAACCTCTCGCCTCGCAGTCCGTCCGACCCAGTCTACGAACGATCCGTGATAAATACCGTGCCGAAGCTCCTGTGGGGAAAGTTCTACGGCACCGCTATTGAGGCGTTCGAAGACGTCGAATTTAACCTGTGGGTGGGTGTCCTTCATGATCACGATGCAGCGCAAGGTCCTGTTCTCAATGTGCCGTTGAAAGCGCGGATCAAGTTCATCGAACTTTAGGCCGTCCAACTCGGGATAAGCCGTCAATCCAGCAAGTTCGAACTCATTGTTGAGGAACTTTCGAATCGACTGGAGGCGCTGGTTGCCATCGATAACCGATAGCCGCTCATCTCGCTCCTGGCTGAGATAAATCACTGGGATAGGGCACTGAATGATAAGGGACTCAATCAATCGCGATGCTTGTGGTTTGGTCCAGACGTACCCTCTCTGGAACTCTGGTATGAACAGGCTTTTTTCCTTGCTCGTCAGTTTGTCATAGATCGTCGAGATCGAGAAATCATAGGTTTCGGTATGCAATCTGCGTTGTTCCGGAGGGATCGAAAGAATTGAGTCGGCAAACGGCTCATCTGGCGGGAAGAGCTTATCGGCGAGCAGACCTTCGCGAGTCTTTAGCATGCGGCCATTCCCCCAATTCTCGGGACAATCTTCTGCTGAACAACTTTACTTTATCGCGTTTGACTAGGTCTTCGAAAAACATGTGCCCGCAGAATTTGCGCACACTTCTGATGCCACGCTCGACCTCTAGTGCGGGCGCGCCGCAGGGAAACATCTGCGCTATGTGCCCTGCTTGGCCAGAAATCTCTCCATGAACTTGGTGTCGAAGTTGCCGGCGCGGAAGTCGGGGTCCTGGAAGATCGCCTGATGCAGCGGGATCGAGGTATCGATTCCCTGCACGACGAACTGGCTCAAGGCACGCTCGGTGCGGACCATGGCTTCATCGCGATCTTTGCCGTAGGAGATGAGCTTGGCGATGAGCGAGTCGTAGTAGGGCGGGACGACGCCTTCGGCGTACTGCGCCGTATCGACCCGGACGCCGTTGCCACCGGGAACGTTGAAGGCGGTGATCTTACCGGCTGAGGGCGTGAACTTCTGCGGATGCTCGGCGTTGATGCGGCACTCGATGGCGTGGCCGCGGATTTCGAGTTTGGCGGGAAGGATGTCGTCGAGCTTTTCTCCAGACGCGATGCGGAGCTGCGCCTTGACCATGTCGACGCCGGTGATGGCTTCGGTGACGGGGTGCTCTACCTGGATGCGGGTGTTCATTTCGATGAAGTAGATCTTGCCGTCTTCATCGAGCAGAAACTCAACGGTGCCTGCGTTCTGGTAGCCGATGTCTTTGAGGCAGCGGCAGAGGGTTTTGCCAATCTCGTCGCGCATCTTCGGCGTGACCTGAAGCGATGGCGCCTCTTCAATGAGTTTTTGATGGCGTCGCTGAATGGAGCACTCGCGCTCAAAGAGGGAGACGACATTGCCATGCTCGTCGGCGAGCATCTGAAACTCGATGTGGCGAGGCCGCTCGATGAACTTTTCCATGTAGAGCTCGCCATTGCCGAAGGCGTTGGCGGCTTCAGTGGAGGCGGCGTGGAAGAGATTGGGCAGCTCATCGGCGTTGCGCACGATGCGCATGCCACGACCACCACCGCCGGCCTTGGCCTTGAGGATGACGGGGTAGCCGACCTTGGTGGCCCACTCCTGCGCTTCTTCGGCTGAAGCGATGATGCCGTCTGAGCCGGGGAGGATGGGCACCTTGGCCTTCTTCATCGACTGACGCGCTTTTTCTTTTTCGCCCATGAGGCGCGTGACCTCGGGCGGTGGGCCGATGAACTTGATGTTCGAGGCGCGGCAGACCTCGGCGAAGTTGGCATTCTCGCTGAGCAGACCGTAGCCGGGATGGATTCCGTCGACATTGGCAATTTCAGCAGCGGAGATGACGGCGGGCACGTTGAGATAGCTGTCGGCGGGGCGCGGCGGTCCGATGCAGATGGCCTCGTCGGCAAAGCGCACATGGAGCGAGTTGCGATCGGCTTCGCTATAGACGGCGACGGTGCGAACGCCGAGTTCGCGGCAGGCGTTGATGACGCGCAGCGCAATTTCGCCGCGATTGGCAACCAGAACCTTACGAAACATTGATAGCCCTTTTGATGTACAGCAGGATCAGCGTTTGGGATGGCTTTCTCATGCGAGTGCCGCTTAGTCCGCTGCCCATTAATCCTGGCGGATGGAAAAGAGTGGTTGCCCGAATTCGATGGGCTGTCCATTCGAGACGAGGCACTTGACGATCTCACCGGCAGCGTCGGCTTCGATCTCGTTCATGAGCTTCATGGCCTCAACGATGCAGATGACCTGGCCCTTTTCGACGTGATCGCCGGGTGAGACGAACGATGAGGCTCCGGGCGATGGAGAACCGTAGAATGTGCCGACAATCGGAGATTTGACGAGGTGCAGATTCTCTTCTGCAGCGGCTGGTGCAGAAGCTGCTGCGGCAGGAGGCGCAGCCGGAGCTGCATGAGGAACGGGATGTGGCTGAGGAGCGGCGGCGGGGTGCGGTGCTGAAGCAATAAGGCGCGCCAGGCCGGAGATGTCAGTGGCGGCGGCAGCGGGCTGCTCAAACTTGAGCCTGATCTTCACGTCGCCGCGATCCAGATCGAATTCGGCGACCTGGTATTGCTTCAGGAACTCAATCAGTTCTTTCAGATCCTGTATATCTTGTGGTTTCATTCGTTCCTTTGTCTCTCCGCTCTACGGCGGGGTTAAAGCTCGATCAGCGCCTTGGGCGCGGGGGTGAGAATCTGCCCGCCAGTTCGCGTTACGGCCACCATATCTTCAATACGAATTCCGAACTGGCCCGGCAGGTAAACACCGGGTTCGATCGTTACCACCATGCCGGCCTCAAGGCGTGCAGCCTGCCCGGCGCCAATGCGCGGCGCTTCGTGAATCTCCAAGCCGACCCCGTGGCCGGTGGAGTGGGAGAAGGCCTCGGCCAGTCCCGCCTTGCGGAGTACGCTGCGAGCGGCTTCGTCCACTTCTGCGCAAGTTGCTCCCGCGCTGACTTTAGCAACTGCGTTTTCCTGTGCTTCAAGCACCGCGCTGTAGGTGTCGCGCTCTTTTGCGGTGGGCTTTCCAAAGTGCACGGTGCGCGTCATGTCAGAGCAATAGCCCTTGTGGATTATACCGAAATCCAGGGTCAGGAAGCCGCGCCTGGGCAGGGCGGCCTCCGATGCCTTGCCGTGCGGCAGCGCGGAGCGCTTGCCCGAGGCCACGATGGTGTCAAACGACATGCCTTCGGCGCCCAGGGTGCGCGCCTGGTACTCGAGCTCAGCGGCGACCTCGTATTCGGCGAAGCCGGGGCGAAGCACATCGAGAATGTGTTCAAAGAGACGGCAGCCGGTGAGGGCCGCTTCAACCATAATGGCCAGCTCGTCTTCGTCCTTCACAAGGCGGAGGGGCTCGACCAGGGGTGCTGCAAGCGGAGAGAGAAACGTACGGCGCAGACGCGAGGGCAACGCAGCGCGCAGACGGCCAAGCTCGGCCACGGAGGTCCAGGCTGGATCGAAACCGACGAAGTCGACACCTGGCTGCGTTGCCAGCCATTGAACGGCATTGGTCGCCGGCGAGTTGGCGACGATCTGCACCTTTGCACTTTGGACTTCTTCGGCGGCCTGTGCAGTGTAACGGCCATCGGTGAAGAGGCGTGCGGTACGGCGTGTCACGGCAAGCGCGGCGCTCGAGCCGGTGAAGCCGCTCAGGTAGCGAAGGTCAGGGAGATGTGTAACAAGGAGCCCGTGCAATCCTGCACGGGTTATGCGACGACGGAGTTGACCGATGCGGCGAAGGTGGTCCACCCGGAAAGGTATATCACGGCTGGGCAGCAAGGCCATCGTTGGCTATGCAGCCAACTGCCAACTACATCGCCGAGCGCACGGGCTTCTTCGCGTTGGGGTCGGTCTCAGGAGTGGCCGACTGCATGTCGGACTGGCGATCCATCCACTCGTCGAGGCGCGAGCGCTTGAAGCGCCAGCGATTGCCCAGCTTAAAGGCGGGGACGAATCCCTCGGAGGCGTATTTGTAGAGTGTATCCGGCGAGATGCCAAGGTAGTCGGAGGCCTGGCGAATATCCATCACTTCGCGAACTTCAGGCACAAGCAGATTGGAGCGGGCAGCGGCGTTGCGCATAGTTCCCCTCCCGAAAGGCACGAGGCCCAAGGGGCATGAATTCCGGCCTGTGCAAAAGCCGGTACACCTGTATATACCGCGAATTTAGCCGGAGCTTCAAGGTTTTTCAGGAAGTTCTGGGAAATTCATGGGAATTCAAAAGGCTGGACGACGGTCCGTTTTGACCGCGGGCGCAGCAAATGGGGTCGCCAGGTGATAGAGGCCCAAGGGGTTGGGCCAGTGGAGCGAATGGTGCGTCCGGCGTGGGTTTCAGGCAAGAGAAATCCGCGGTCCCCATAATTGGATGGCCGCGGATTGATTTGAATGATCTGTTCAGAGATTGAGGCGCTGTCAGTTCTGGTCGTCGCGACGATGCAACGTCGGCCTGTCGGTGCCGTCGGTGCTACTGCCCTGCTGCTGCGCGTTCGGATCATTGGGATCGCTTTGCCCTGTGCTCGCGCGGCGCAATGAAGGCTTCTTGCCATTCTTGTTGTCTGTCAGTCGGCGCTTGTTCTCAATGCGAGCGAGGCGGGCTTTAACGTCGTCGAACTCAGAGGTTGTGACGGTGTATTCATCCTTGGCAGGCAGGATGTGGGCGATTTCTTCCTGCGAGTGCAGAATGCGATCGGGCGTCTGCGGGTGATCGGAGAAGGCTTTGGAGACGAGGCCGGGCTTGCGCTTTTCGAGAGCCTGAATCTTTTCGAAGAAGGCGATGAATGCCTGCGGATCGTAGCCGGCGCGGTACATGTACTGCACGCCGAGGTAGTCAGCCTGCGCTTCGAATTCCCGCGAGAACATCAGGAAGGTCATGGGGATGGCGAGCTGAGCCGCTTCGTAGATGCCGTAGCCGGTCCAGCTATAGCCGGTCATCATGATCAGCGGAATCGAGCCCAGCTGAACGTAGTTCATGCGGGTCATTTCGCGAGCTGCATGGTGCGCGCAAACGTGAGCTATTTCATGAGCCATCACACCGGCCAGTTCGGCTTCCTCGTCGGCGTTGAGAATCAGGCCGGAGTTGACGTAGAAAAATCCGCCCGGCAGGGCCATGGCGTTGATCTCGTCAGAATCGATGACCTTGATGGTGAACGGCACCTTGCAGTCGGAGTTCTTGACGATATTCTGGCCGACGCGGTTCACATATTCGGTGATCACTGGATCTGTGATCATCCGGGTACTCTTTTCGATTTGGTCGGCGTACGACTTGCCCATCTTGATCTCAGAGTCAGTGGAGTACCAGTTGCCCATGCCGCGGGCGCCGATGTCGCGATTGCCTACCGCGCTCACATCCGCAATACTTCCCTTCTTGACGGTGGTCATGTCGCTGCCGACATCAACGACTTTCTCGGGATCTACCTTAACGTCGTCGCCCTTGGCCGCAGTGGTGCCCGGCGCGGCATCCGTGTCATCTTTGTCGTTCTTGCTGTGCTTCTTGTCTTTCTTGCTTGTCTGCTGCGGCGGTGGCGGAGGGGTATCGCCGGCGACGGGCGCGGTTCCGGGGGCCGGTTTGGCGTCGGTCGGGGTCTGCTGCTGTTGCGTCGTCGATGCCGGCGCACTTGCGCTCGGCGCCTGCTGAGCAGGTGTAGACGGGGCAGTAGCCGAGGGTGCGGACTGATCGTTTGGTGTAGCGGGCGGCGTGGTGGACTGCGCATTGAGCGTGACGGTGACGGCCAGGGTGAGTCCCGTGAGCACTGCTGCCCTGAGCCCATTGAAAACTGCGGTCATGATGTATACCTCCGGGCCGGATTCCCGTCGGACGCGGTTGGACGCTCCGCTCCGCTCAACCCGTTAGACGTTAGTATCGATCCGCTGGCAGCCAAATAGTAGAGAAAATCAGAATTTAAGTAAGAGGTGCCAGCCTGCCCATGGTCCATACCCTCTACCGGACCGTGTAGCAGGCATGGTGCGTTCAATGCACTGTTCTCTTGGACGTTGCCCGGGCCTGAATTAGAGTGGAGAGCACGGATGATCTCGGAGGGTTCTGTGCGCAGGGCGATCCCGGCGGTTTTCACATTCCTTGTGTGTCTGGCGCTGCAAGCCTTTGCGCAGCAAGGCCATCCGCGGACCCCGCATCCCGCAGTTCCTTCGGCGCCGCCGGTGTCGAAGGCCGATGACGTACCCTACGCGGTTGAGGTTGGATCGCCGATCGCCCTCAATAAGGGCTGGCGGGTTGGGATCACATCAGATCCCGCGGCAGCAACTCCGGGATTTGATGACTCGAAATGGGCTGTTCGCAATGCGGATGAGGCCATTGCTGATGTGCCAGGGGGCGATGAGTCTGACCAGCCCGACAGCCATGATCGCCGCTTCGTCTGGTTCCGGATGCACCTCAAGCTCGCGAAGGATCATCGCCCGCTCGCTCTGCTGATCGAACTACCGGTGACACAGAATACGACGATGACGATGACCGCATCGGGGCCGGGCATAAATGTCTTTGTGAACGGAAAACCGGTGCAACCGGAGGGGCCGCACGGGGACTCTCCGTTTCGGTATGAAGAGATATCGCGCATCTATCCGCTCAATGTGGCCTCCTCGGATACAGACATTACGCTCGCGATCCACACGCTTTACGTGCCTTTCGGGCCCTACGCCTACACCAGCTTCTTCAGCAAGAGAGCGCTCTTTCTGGGAGACCCGCAGGATCTGGAGGGCCGGTGGAATCTGTGGTTTTATCACAGCATCTTTGAACGACTGCCACGTCTGGTGAACTCGATCCTGTTGACAGTGCTATCGCTCTTCCTGTTGGCGCTCTATTTCACCCAGAAAGGACACGTAGAGTACCTGTGGCTTGCGCTCCACGAGTTCATCCAGGCGCCGATTGGCTTTATTGACCTGGCGGGCAGCCTTGCTCGCATCGATCAGCTCTGGTACGCGGCGATGGTGCTGCAGCTCGTCGCCATCTCGGCGTATGTCTACTTTGAGTTTCTGATCGCTTTCCTGGGCCTGAAGCGGCGTTGGTACATTACGCTGCTTCGCTACACAGCGCCGATTCTCGCCGGAGTTGGTCCCGCCTTGCTGCTGATTGGCGGCCATGGCTGGTTGATTCTGGCTACCTTGGCTGTTGTCTACCTCGGCAGCTTTCTCTGGATCACGGGATGGTTTCTCTTCGTATTGATCACGTTGATTCGGGCGACGCTGCTGCGCAATTTTGAAGCAGGACTTCTGCTGATTCCTTTCGTTCTTTCCATCATCGGCATCGTCGAGCCGATTCTTACCAGTGGAATGAGCGACACGCTTGGCCGCGCCTATCGCTCACCGCTCACGATCCAGGCCGGCCCGGTGCCCATTCATTTCGCAGCCATCGCGGACTTCGCCGGATTGCTTGCGATTGTGTTGATCATCTTTGTGCGATTCCTGCGCATTCAGCATGATCGCGAACGCGCCAAGAGCGAGCTCGCCGCAGCGCGCAGCGTGCAGGAGCTGATGATTCCGCAGGAGAAGCTGGCGACACCGGGCTACGAAATCGATTCGGTTTACACCCCCGCCGCCGAAGTGGGCGGAGACTTCTTCTATGTGGAGCCGGATAAGAATGGCGGAATGCTTGTAGTGATCGGGGATGTCGCGGGCAAAGGCCTCAAGGCAGCGATGAACGTCTCGATGCTGATGGGAGCGCTGCGGCGCACGCAGGAGCGGAGCCCGGCAAAGATCCTCCAATCATTGAATCGCGTACTGCCGGAAGGCGACAGCCTCACTACCTGCCAGGCCATCTGGTTCGGCCCAGATGGAGATCTTGTTGTTGCCAGTGCGGGCCACCTGCATCCATACCTGAATACGCAGGAGATCATGCTGCCCGGCGGACTGCCATTGGGAGCCCTGCCAGACGTGACCTACGACGAAGTCAGCCTCTATCTGCACCCCGGAGACCGAATCCTGCTGCTCTCAGACGGAGTGGTGGAGGCGCGGCATCAAACGGGAGAGCTCTTCGGCTTCGACCGCGTGCGCAACCTGAGCAACCAGTCAGCCTTCTACATTGCGGATGCAGCCAAAGAATTCGGACAGGAAGACGACATAACGGTGCTGACTATCCGGCGGCTTGCCATGGCTGCGGCGGCGTAGTGCCTGTGCCTCTCAGGTTCTACCTCGAAAGAGATAAAAGAGCTCAATCAGCAGGATGAGCACAACCGTTGCTTCGAGCAGAAAAGCTCGGCTGTGGTTGAACTGCTCAACCATGTCCTTATAGAGGTCCTCAGCCGTGCGAAGCTTGCGCGCGACCAGGTCCTTGTAATCCGGCACGCCGATCTTGCTTGCGGCCAGTTTATAGAGCCTCGCGGCGAACATGTCGCTGAGAAACTTGATCGCGTTGTCGGCGTGCTCAGTTAGTTCGCCCACGTCGAGCAGGACCGTATGCAGGCTGGTTGCAGAGCCGGCGAGGCTCCAGCCAGCCCAGAACCCCTTCTTCTCGTCAAGCAGATCATAGACCTGATCGAGAATGGTGGTGAGCAGTTCGTCATAGTGGCGGAACTCAAGCAGCTGAGAGTTGGCGTATTCAAGGAGCTGAATCGCCGTTTCTGCCCCAGCCTTGCTGTCGTAGAGAAAGGCCGCGTTCCAGCCGATTACGGCAACGTCGCTTGCGTAATACGAAACCTGCGATTGTAAGACTTCCCTGCTTTCGCCGTCGGACAGTGTAAGACGGTCACCGCGCACCACCTGGGCAATCTGCTGCCCGTGGTTGCGCGTGAGTTCTGCGGCTGACGGATTGCCCGCGGCTTCGCGGACGTGAAAGATGAAGTAGTCTTCGCTGAGCCAGCGGTTGTAAGGCCTCACCATCGCGACGGCGGCCCGGTCGAGTTTCTGCCGCACGATGGGTTCGGCGCGCGAGGCGAAATCGATATCCCATACCCAGCGGCTGGCCAGCTGAACGAGACTATCCCAATCGCCTGCGAAGGGGAGCTGGTAGATCACGCTGACAACGCCGTAGTCGTAGTATTTGATCTCGCCTTCGAGTTGCTCGCCGCTTTCGAGAATCAATGGCTCGATGGACTCAACAACGGGTGGCCGCTCATAGCGCACGTACGATGGCGCAGCGTGCTTCATGAGGGGTTGCGTGAGTGTGCGCGCGCTGATGGCCTGCTGCAGGCGATCGAGACGCAGTTCTTCGCAGACGTCGAACTGGATGAGCACCAGTACGGAACCCTTAAGGGCAACTGCAGCCGGGGAGGCGGGCGTGTCGGAC
This sequence comes from uncultured Acidobacteriaceae bacterium, assembly GCA_963832465.1. Lineage (GTDB taxonomy): Bacteria > Acidobacteriota > Terriglobia > Terriglobales > Acidobacteriaceae > Telmatobacter. The sequence goes on along the minus strand of CAWHUJ010000009.1, from coordinate 40,953 downwards.
ATATGCACTCACGCAGCATGGTACTTGATGGGAGTGGCAGGAACGGAAAATGAGGGGCTAAAACTCGCCCAGCGGGAGAGGCTTGCTGAAGAGAAATCCCTGGAAGGTGTGGCAGCCCAGACCGGCTAGATAAGTGACCTGCTCTTCGGTTTCGACCCCCTCTGCAATGACGGAAAGGCCTAGCGCCTTGCTGAAGGAGATGATTGCCTGCGCGACGGCTCCCGCGACGGGATCGACGGGTATCTCGCCGACGAAGGAACGATCGATTTTGAGCTGATCGAAGGGCAGAATCTTGAGGTAGGTCATCGACGAGTAGCCGGTGCCGAAGTCGTCCAATGAGAACTGAACGCCGTGTGACTTGAGCTCGGACATTTTTGCAAGCGACTCTTCGATGTTGCCGCTGAGGACGCTCTGGTTCAGCTCGAGCTTGAGATTCCTTGGATTCGCGCCTGCGTGTTCCAGCGTCTTGAGCACATTTTCGACGAACTTCGGCTGGCGGAACTCACGGGCGCTGATGTTGACGGCGACGGCGAGATGCGCGCCTTCTCTGCGGCTGCTCCATTGGGCGATTTGCGAACAGGCGGTTTCGAGGATCCAGCTGCCGAGAGGGAGGATGAGGCCGGTCTCCTCGGCGAGCGGAACAAAGTCCTGCGGCGCCACGAGGCCGCGGGTTGGATGCCTCCAGCGTACAAGAGCTTCTGCTCCCGTGAGCAGGCCGCGATCGATCTGAGGCTGGTAGTAGAGCGAGAACTGATTGGCCTTGATTGCTTGCCGCAGATCTTCTTCGAGTTCGGCTCGGGCGTTTACTGAGGCTTGCAGCGCAGGCGCGAAGAAGAGCATGGCGCTGCGCCCAGCCGCCTTGGCCTGGTACATCGACATGTCGGCCTGCTGCAACACTTCGCTGCCGGTTTCACCGTTGTTGCCGAAGATGGTGATGCCCATGCTGGCGCCACTCTGGCACTCGTGCCCCTCGACGAAAAATGGTTCGGCGATTGCGGCGAGGATTTTTTCGCCCACAGCCTTTGCGCGGGCTGCTGCTGTTTCGGGAATCTGGCTGAGGTCTTCAAGGACGACAACAAACTCGTCGCCGCCGAAGCGGGCAACGGTATCAGCCTCACGGATGCAGCCGGTGATGCGGCGTGCCGTTTCCTGCAGCACAAGGTCGCCGACGTGATGACCGAGGGCGTCGTTCAAGGGCTTGAAGTTGTCAAGGTCGATGAAGAGCAGCGCGTGCTTGGTATGGTTGCGGACGCTGACGACCAGAGCCTGGCGCAGGCGCTCCCACAACAGCCGCCGGTTGGGCAGCCCCGTGAGTGTGTCGTAGAAGGCGAGATTCTTGATCTCGTCTTCCTGTGCCTTGGCGACGGAGATGTCGCGAATGAAGGAGAGGATGCAAGGCTCGCCGTCAATCTCGGTGGAAGCTGCGGAGAGCTCCGCCCAGAAGAGCTCGCCGTTCTTGCGCCTCATTCTGAGTTCGATGTCGCGGCAGCCTTCACTTTGGTTCAGCGCCTCGCCGAGTCGCTTGCGGTCTTCCGGAGTAGCCCAGAGGTCGAGTTCGACAGAGGTGTGGGCCAGAACTTCTTCCCGTTCGAAGCCGGTAAGGGAAAGGAATTCCGGATTCACGTCGACGATGCGGCCGTCGCGCATGCGGGCGATGAGGACAGCCTGAGGAAAGGTGTTAAAGGCGTTGCGATAGCCTTCTTCGCGGTTTTCAAGGATGTGCGCGGTGCGCAGCAGGCGAAGCTCGGCGAGCTTGCGCTCATTGATGTCTTCGATCAGGGCAAGAAGATGCGAGGGTTGACCCTGAGCGTCATATTGGACCGAAGAGGTGAGCTTGAGCCAGACGTGGGTGCCGTTCTTGCGGATATACCGCGCCTCAAGACTTACAGCCTCGATGGAGCGATTCCAGAGACCCCGGAAGGCGGCCGTGCAGGCCAGCGCGTCTTCTGGCGTGGTGATCTGCTGGAAGGTCAGGCCAGCAACTTCTTCTACGTCGTAGCCGATGATTTCTGCGAAGCGCTGGTTGCATCGGAGGATGTGCCCCTCCGGCGTCGCATGGACGATGCCGATGGCCGTCTGCTCGAAGAAACCACCACGTTCAAGGCTCGGTTTTTCAAACATTAGTATGTCAGCTTTCGCCACGATTAATTTGGATTGTACCGTTGGGCGACTGATTTTGAAGGAGTTTGCCCATTTCGGCCAGAGGAAAAAACAGGCCAATCGTCACCACTTGGTCACGCCCGCGTAATCAGGGAGTTCTGCCCTTTGTGTTAGTAGCCTGCCGCGGGAAGTAGCATACGCGCCATTTTGGGACAAAAGTGAAGCCCCGTCTGGTAAGACGGGGCCTGCAGGCAGTTGGTCTCTCAGGAAGACAGCCTAGTCGTAGTATTCGAGGCCGAGGTGCGTGATCAGCTCCGCGCCCATGATGTGGCGCAGCGTGTTCTTGAGCTTCATCGACTGGATGAAGAGATCGTGCTCGGGATAGAGGCCTTCGCGCGTCTGCGGCGACTTGAGGTAGAAGCTGAGCCACTCCTGAATGCCGATGGAGCGCAGCTCCGGCGAGCGCTTGGCGAGGTCGAGGAACAGCACCAGGTCGAGCGCGATGGGCGCGGCAAGGATCGAGTCGCGGCAGAGGAAATTGACCTTGATCTGCATCGGGTAGCCGAGCCAGCCGAAGATGTCGATGTTGTCCCAGCCCTCTTTTTTGTCGCCGCGCGGCGGATAGTAGTTGATGCGAACCTTGTGGTAGATGTCCTTGTAGAGATCGGGATAAAGCTCGGGCTGGAAGATGTATTCGAGCGAGCCCAGCTTCGACTCTTCCTTGGTCTTGAAGGACTCCGGATCGTCGAGCACTTCGCCGTCGCGATTGCCGAGGATGTTGGTCGAGTACCAGCCGGAGACGCCGAGCATGCGCGCTTTGAAGGCCGGCGCGAGCACGGTCTTCATGAAGGTCTGGCCGGTCTTGAAGTCCTTGCCGCAGATCGGGCGCGCGCATTCTTCTTCGAGAGCTCGATCATCGCCGGCACATCGACGGTGAGATTCGGCGCGCCGTTGGCGAAGGGAACGCCCTCGCTGAGCGCCGCGTAGGCGTAGATCTGCGAGGGCGCGATGCCGGGGTCGTTATTCTCGAGGCCCTTCTCAAAGGCTTCGATCGATCTGATGCACGGCCGTTGGCTCGAGGAAGATTTCGGTTGAGCCGCACCAGATCATCACGACGCGATCGACGGTCTTGCTTGAAGGCCTGAATGTCGGCGCGCACCTGCTCGGCAAGATCCTTCTTGTTCTTGCCCTTCTTCACGTGCGTACCGTTGAGGCGCTTGACGTAGTACTGGTCGAAGACCGCCGGCATCGGCTTGATCGTTTCGAGGATAGGGCTTCAGCTTCTCGATGAGTTTCCTTGTCGAGCACTTTGGCGTGCGCGGCCGACTCGTAGACGTTGTCCTCGAAGATGTCCCAGCCGGTGAAGACGACGTCGTTCAGATCGGCGAGCGGAACGAAATCCTTGATCATGCGGCGAATTGTTGTCCGTGCGCTTGCCCAGCCGGATGGTGCCCATCTGCGTGAGCGAGCCGATGGGCTTGGCGAGCCCGCGGCGAACGGCTTCAACGCCCGCGATAAACGTGGTGGCGACGGCGCCGAGGCCGACGACCATCACTCCCAGCTTGCCCTTGGCGGGCGCGACCCCGACTTTCTGGCCGCCTTGCTGCTCGTGCCCATGCTCTCTCCTAACCTTCATTCGCTTGCCGCGGATTCGTTGCGAGTCCGCATGTTGTCGTTTGGTGAAACGAATCAGTGTACGCCCTTCGAGGGGCAGCTTCATTCTTGCCTGCGTGTCAGGCCGTCTCCACGTGCGCGCCCGGTATGTGCGACCAGACGAACCAGACGATTGCCGCGAGCAGGACGATTTCGACGCCAAGATGAAAGCGGTGGAAGGCCTGCTCAAAGCGCGGGTCAGTGTGCCAGCTTTTCGCCCGAGTTTCATGCCGGCATAGGCCAGAGCATAACACCATGGCCACGAACCGATAAACGTGTAGATGTGGAAGCGCAGCTGCGGCATCTTCGCGATGCCCGCGGGAAACGCAATGAACGTGCGCACGACTGGAAGCAGGCGGCCAGCAGAACAGTGATCGAACCGTATTTCTGAAAAAACCAGGTCATCCGATCGAGATCGTGATGGCTCATCAGCACCCAACGGCCATAACGCTCCACCAGCGGCCGGCCGCCTTTCGCGCCGATCCAGTAGGCCACGACCGAGCCCAAGTTGCAGCCGATTGCGCCCGCCGTTGCCGACCCAGATAGAGATTGAAGCGATGCCCGAGGTAAACCAGATAGCCAGCGAACGGCATGATGATTTCAGAGGGCAGCGGGATGCATGCCGATTCAACGCCCATCAACAGCAGCAATGCCGGCATATCCGCCCATGTCGATGACGTGCGTGATGAATTGGACAAGAAAAGCGATAATCCGTTCGCTCATGGGCAGGTTCCAGTATATAGGCCGCAGGGGCGGTTGCGGCCTCGAGCGCATGCGCGGCAACGGCCCGTGGAAGGAATGTTACATTGGACCCTCGCCGCCTTTGCTACGATGAGGGGTTGATTCTCTTCATTTACGAGGTGTCCTCCTTGGCCGAACTTCCCGCCTGTTCCGCTCACTCTTGAAGGATCGAGCTACTGCATCAATTCTTTCGCTTCGACTGGGCGAAGTGGCGCGGCTACGCGCCGGGCGAACGTCACGCGAGATTGCGAAGGAGGCTGCGGCTGCGCTGAAGGAGTTGGAACGGGCTGGGGCGGATGCGCCGATTCGAAGTGCGATCTATTCGCAGATCGGCCACAAGGGCGACCTCATGCTGATTCACTTTCGTGAATCGCTGGAAGCGTTGAACCAGGTGGAACTCGATCTGGCGCAGACTCGTTTTCTTTGATTTTCTTGAGCAGAAACACTCCTATGTGTCAGTTGTCGAGCTTGGGCTGTACGAGTCGAGCCGCAAGACGTAGGAAGCCGCCGCCGCCAAGGGCTTTGAGACCCATTCGCCGGAATGGAACGCCGAGATTGCCGAATCGCTGAAACGGGGGGCAGAGGCGATGGCCCCGCGTCTCTTCCCTGCCGTGCCCGAGGCAAAATATCTCTGCTTTTATCCGATGGATCGCAAGCGCGGGGAGGGCGTGAACTGGTACACGGTTCCCTTTTCCGAGCGTCAACGCATGATGCATGAGCATGGCATGATCGGCCGGCGCTATGCGGATGTAGTGAGACAGATCATCACCGGCTCGATCGGGATGGATGACTGGGAGTGGGGCGTCGACCTCTTTGCCGAAGATCCCGTGACGTTCAAGAAGCTGATCTACGAGATGCGCTTCGACGAAGTGAGCGCCGTTTACGCGCTCTTTGGGCAGTTCTTTATCGGGGTGAGGCTGCCGGTGGAGAAGCTAGAAGGATGGCTTAAAGGCAGGCTGTAAAAGTGCGACTTGGAGAAGCTAAGTGTCCAAGAAGTTTCTCATAATCCCATTTCTGATTTTGTGGGTGAGCATGGTAGCGCTACGTGTTCTGCTCACCCAAGAGTTATTAGGCCGTCTCTTGACGGCGCGTTGGTTCGATTTGGTGTTTTTCCTGTTCGTCGCGTCGATCTCAGGAGTCGAGATTGCGATCCTTTTTCGAGCGCATAGCTCATACAAAAGTTCGCCTGAGCCAACCATGAGTTCCAACGATCAGCTCGTGTGGAATGGAAAACCGCGAGGAACCGTATCAATGAAAGTCGGAATCCTCCTGTTTCTTTGTTCTATGCCGCTTGCCCTTTGGGATTCGCGCAACGCTTCAATCGACATAGCGCTGCCGGCCCTATTGGCGGGCGGAGGCTTCAATCTTTTCATGACTGCCGGGCTTGCAAACGCCGTGCTCGCCGCCAGGAACAGAACAAGGCAGGCGAAGCCGGTATAAGCGATTCCAAGGAACGAACTCATGGTGACTCCTAAGCTGTCGAAGAAGGCTGCAAACAACTCTCGCAAGGGCGACCTTGCCCCTGAGCGCATTGCCGAGATTCTGAAGATACTCGACGAGACATACCCGAATGCAGTCTGCGCGCTGAATCACAAGTCGCCCTGGGAACTCCTGGTGGCGACGATCCTTTCAGCACAGACGACGGATGTGCGCGTGAATACGGTCACGCCGGAGCTGTTTCGCCGCTTCCCTACTCCGGCGGCGATGGCAAAAGCCAAGCTGTCTGACCTTGAAGAACTCGTCAAGACTACGGGCTTCTTTCGCAACAAGGCAAAGTCGATACAGGGTGCGGCAAAGAAGATCACCGAAGACTTTGGCGGTAAGGTTCCCGAGACACTGGCTGAGCTGATCACCATTCCCGGGGCGGCACGCAAGACTGCGAACGTTGTGCTCGGCGTTAGCTTCGGCAAAGCAGAGGGCGTGGTCGTAGACACACATGTCTTCCGCATCTCGCATCGCCTGGGGTTAGCGAAAGGCGACACGCCACAGAAGGTTGAGCAGGAGCTGATGAAGGCGATTCCACGGGACCACTGGATCCGCTTTTCACACCAGATCATCCATCATGGCCGCCAGGTGTGCATTGCGCGCAATCCGAAATGCAAACAGTGCACGCTTGAGACTTTGTGCCATTCGAAAGACAAGACGTGGCAGAGCTAGCGACTCAGGAAAGTCTCGACTGTCTTGACCAGTCCGGGAATATCGTGAGGGCTGGCTTCGGCAGCCGGCGGCCAGCCGAACTCACGGAGAGTCTCGCTGGTAATTGGGCCAATTGAGACTGCCGGAACATTCTCAAGTGGAAATGCAATGTCGGCGGTGCACGCCACCTCGGACAGGTGTGTCACGCTTGAGGAACTGGTAAACGTCGCCGCATCCAGGCCGCGCCGCATCGCGCGCCACAGCAGCTCTGGAGCAGCCGCGGGAATTGCGTTCCGGTAAGCATCTACGACATCGACGATTCCACCCACTTCGCGCAAGGCATCGGGAATGATATCCCGGGCTGTGGCTGCACGGGCCAGCAGAAAGCGCTGGCCGGCGATGCGATCCTTGAGCGCGAGCACCAGATTCTCTGCGACGTAGTTTTGCGGCGTCAGGGCCACCGTGAATCCAGCATCGCGCGCCGCCTGGGCTGTGGACGATCCGATGGCGGCCACCTGAGGTCCCCGCGGCGAAGCCACGATGCCCGATGCAGCGATGCGCTCGACGAGCGCGTTCACGGTATTGGCGCTGGTGAGAATCAGCCAGTCGTATGCTCCGAGGTTACGGATTGCCGCATCGAGTGGGTCGTAACTTGCGGGAGGCTGAATTTCGAGGACGGGCACTTCGACCGGCTCAGCGCCTAGTTCCCGCAGCTCGTCGCTGAGCTTGCCTGCCTGGTGAGCGGCGCGTGTGACGAGAATGCGGCGGCCAGCCAGCGGCTGTCTCACGCCGATGCTCCTGTGGAAGGCAGAACAGCATTCTTGAGGATGGTGGCGGCGCCTTTCTGTAGCAGAATTTCGGCTGTGCGCCAGCCCAGCTGGGTGCCGTCTCCATGGCGATGAACCTGAAAGTGAACACGGATGGCTTCACCTGATTCCGGATCTGCGACAACAGCGAAGATCTCCGCCTGACCTGACTCGGATGCGAGGCGACAATGGACGCCAATTGGCACCTGGCAGCCTCCGCCAAGACCCGCAAGCGCTGTGCGCTCGGCATTGACGGCGAAGCGGGTTGCTTCGTCGTCGAGGAAAGCGACGGCAGCGATGGTCGCAGCATCATCATTGCGTGTCTCGATGGCCAAAGCGCCCTGTCCGGGCGCAGGACAGAAACTGTCTGGTTCAAACCGTTCGCGAATCCACTCAGATTTCTCCAGGCGATCAAGACCGGCGGCAGCAAGCAGGATTGCATCGGCCTGGCCCTCGGAGAGCTTGCGAAGGCGTGTGTCGACGTTGCCGCGGAACTCGACGGCGATGATATCGGGACGGAGTGCCTTAAGCTGCGCTCGCCGGCGCAGGCTGCTGGTGCCAATTTTCGCGTTGGAAGGCAACGAGGCGAGATTCGGAGATTTTTCGGAGACGAAAACATCGCGCGGATCGACGCGCCGAGGCGTCGCAGCCAGGGAAAAAGGCTCAGGCAACTCCGTCGGCAGATCTTTCAGCGAGTGCACGGCAAGATCGATTCTTCCTTCGGCGAGGGCTTCTTCAATCTCTTTCGTGAACATGCCCTTCGAGCCGACCTGGGCAAAGGTGGCTTCTTGCAGGCGGTCGCCAGTAGTCTTGATGATCTCGATCTCGATGGTGTGACCGCGTTCACGGAGAAGCGCACCGATATGGTTGGCCTGCCAGAGAGCGAGTTGTGAGCCGCGGCTGCCGATGCGGAGATTCATTTGCCCCCAACGGTGCTTGCTTCGCGTTCACGCGGCGCAGTTGGCTGTTCCGGTTCAGCCAAAGGAGGCTGCACGTCATCCTTCTCTGCCGTTGATGGTAGCGACCACACCTCGCAGAGCGCCTCGACGCGGTTCGAATCGTTGTCGCGCGCGGCCTGCTTGAGCGCTTGCATCGGCGGATGCAGGAATTTGTTTACGAGGCTGCGTGTCAGTGTTTCAACTGCAGCAATCTGTTCGGGTGTGAGCGAGCCGAGCCTTGCACGCATACGGTTCAGTTCGGCCTGGCGAATTTCCTCAATCTGCTGCTGCAGCGAAACAATTGCGGGCGCGACATTGACCGTGCGGCGGCGCTGCTGAAAGTGTTCGACTTCGATGGCGATCAGAGTTTCGGCGTTGTCCGCTTCGCGGCCACGCTGCGCGATGTGTGCAACGGCAACCTGCTGCAGATCATCAATGTCGTAAACAAAGACGCCCTCGAGCTGATTGACGGCCGGATCCACGTCACGGGGCACCGCGATGTCGATGAAGAAGATGGGGCGGTTGCGGCGACGATGCAGAAAGGCCTGCGCATGCTCGCGGCGGAAGATAGGGTGCGGCGCGCCAGTGGAAGAAATAATGATATCGGCTTCGGCGGCAGCGTCGTAGAGCTGCTCAAAGGGAATGACTCTGCCGTTGAAGGGTTCTGCAAGTTCTCGCGCACGCGTGGCAGTCCGGTTGGCTACGAGGATCGCACCTGCGCCCTGCTGCACCAGATGCCGGGCGGCGAGTTCGCTCATCTTCCCCGCCCCGACCAGAAAAACCGTACGCCCGTGCAGCGATCCGAAAATCTGCCGCGCCAGTTCGACAGCCACCGAAGCGATGGAGACTGAGCTCGAGCCGATCTCGGTTTGGGTGCGCACGCGCTTCGCCGCGGTGAAGGCGCTTTGCAACAGATGCTCAAGTTGTCTGCCGATCGTACCGCTGGCCTTCGCAACCGCAAACGCTTCCTTGACCTGGCCCAGAATTTGAGGCTCCCCGACGACCATTGAATCGAGGCTTGCCGCAACACGGAAAAGATGGAGCACCGCGTCCTGATCGCTGTGCCGGTAGATGTGTGGCGCAAGCAGCGTGGGGTCCAGTGCGAAGTGGCGATGCAGAAAACCGGCGAGATCCGCACCTTCCCCCTCGACGCTGGCGAGTATTTCGACGCGGTTACAGGTGGAGACGATCATGCACTCGACGACACCGGGCATTGCAGACAGAGCGCGGGTAGCTTCCGGCAGCTCTTCGCGCGAGATCGCGATACGCTCTCGCAGTTCGATAGGCGCAGTCTTGTGGTTGATTCCAATAAGCATTAGCGTCATGGGGCACCGAACCTGTGGACGTGACTGACGAGGTTGGCGGCCCAGACGGCCAGCATGAAGACGAGAACTGCTCCTGAAAGATAGGCCGCGCGCCGGCCGCGTAACCCAGCTGTGCGGCGCACAAAGAGCAGGAGGACGTAAACCGCCCACATGACGAAAGAGGCGATCACCTTAGGATCGCGAAAATAGGAGGCGCCGAGAGAAGTCTCCTGCACCAGAACCGATCCGATCAGCAACCCTACGGTCATGCATGGGAACCCGAAGAGCAGCATTGCATGAGCGATTCGCTCCAGGGTGTCGAGGGGCGGCAGCCAATTGTGTGCCGGCCAACCGGAATCGTCACCCGGCCGCGCTTTGCTTTTGAGGCGGCGCTCCTGCACCAGGTAGAGCAGCGAAGCCAGAAGGCTGAAACCAAGTGCCGCGTAAGCAGCCAGCAAGGACGTAATATGCGCGACTAGCCAGTTGGTTCTGACTCCCTGCGATGGAAACGAGTAATTGCTGACTCCCAGGGCGGGCACGAAAACAAGGAAAAAGGTGATGGGCAGGGCAAAGACGCCAAGCGAGATTGCGTCAAAGAGCCACCATGCCAGGAGGAAAAGTCCCATGACGGCAAAGCCCAGCAATGACTCAACTTCTCGCGCGCCAACGGGTACCCACCGGTGGGCCTGAACCAGCATTTCTACAACCGAAACAAAATGAAAAAAGAATGCCAGTCCGCCGAGGTGTACACAGGCCTTGCGCCACCGCTCTGCCGAGTACAGCACGGCCGGGAAAACGGCTATGCTTGCCGCTGCGTATAAGATAGCCGCCACTCGGAGCCAGAGGAGATGCATACCGACCTTCACCTTCTAAGTTAAAGGCTTACCTGCCAGTATACTGTGGCGCGAATTAGTTAAGCACGGAACGAAAAATAGCCGTTGCTCGCCTAACCCGCGTCAGGAAATCGCGTTGAGCACGGGTGAAGACTCGTCGACGGCCCTTGCATCGCGGGTGGCGCCATGGCGGGAGAATCGCGCGAAGGCCCATAGATTGAAGACCCCGAGTGCAAGAAGGCTGAGAGGAACAGGGAAATCGAGCAGAGCCGTCATCAACCGGAGATGGGCGGGATCTTTTGCAAAGGGAAGCTTATCAACCACCGTCAGTACAAAGACCCATGGAAGGTCCCCGTTGAGGAAGAAGGCGGCGGCGGTAACCAGAAGACCTATCCATGCAGCTATGCCGCGCCGCGCCCACACGATGGCGAGGGCGGGAACCGCAAGCATGATCAGCTTGGCATCGTATTGCCGGTGATATGTAGGCAGCATCGAAAAGGCCGCGGCTACCGCGAGTCCAAACCAGACCGACTCCCGCGAGGGAGTCCATCTCCAGGTGAGGACCATCCAGACAAGGACAAACGGCACAACGATAAGGATTGCGACCGAGTTGTAGGTATGAGCGCTATCCCAGAAAAAAGATGTGATTGTTTGGAGGTTCGTGAGCATGCAGGTAGCATGCGGCGCTCCGGGGTAGTTCATGCCACCGGGCCCGGAGCCAACGCCGAGGTTCGATGAGAGTTGCTGTAGCCAGTCTGGAGAAATATGCGTGACCCACGCCACCGTCGGCACAATGAGGACTGCAAAGAGGGCAAGGGTCTGTAAAGCGCGGCGGCGGTAAACGCCACCCGCCAGCAAGAAGAAAAGCCACACCAGCCCCACATCATGGGGCTTGAGCGCGAGGCCGAGCGTTAGGCTGACAATCGCGACGGGAATGTAGCGGTTTTCGATGAAGCACCAGGCCGCGATGATGCACAGCGGAACAATGAAGCCCGCCGCATTTCCGAAGTGGAAGAGCGAACCGCTATTGGCCAGACAAAAGCTGAGCAGTGCAGCTGAGAGCAGCGGCGCGTGGCTGGCAGATCCTTTCCACATGAGGAATGCCGCAAGCAGAAAGCTAGCGGCGATGAGAGATCCCCACAGGACCAGAGCAGCCTTGAACGGTATGAGCGCAAGTGGTGCTGTGAAAGCGAATGCCGTGGGCAGATAGATGTTGCGCGTGATCACCGTGCGATCGCGTGGCGGAACGGGAGGCTGATCGACCTGAAGCCTGTCGTACAGGAGCTCGATATCAGCTTCGCGGAAGGGATGGCAACCGGTTTCGAGCAGACAGACTCCGCTAAACCAGGCAGTCCGGAAGTCGTTGAGCGGGACGGGGTCTCTATTGATGAGGACCACGCCAAAGAGCAGAAAGAAGATGCCTCCGAGCGCAATCAGGTAGAGCCCGTCGCGCCGCCGCGTTGACTGACCGGCACCTGGCGCAGGCGTCAAAGCTATTTTGTGGTCCTGAGCCTGATCGTTCACACTTTCTGCATTCTCGCATTACGCACTTCCGGTGCACCGGAGTTTTGGTCGGTGTGGACCCATCCTGACTAACCCTGTCTGCGTGGGGTTAGTCTGAAGGCAGCCTTCTATGCTGACTTTCCTGCGATTTGCCAGACCGCTTGTGAATGAGGACCGTGTGCTGTGAAGATTGCGTCGCCGTCCGAATCCGTAGCAAGCGATGGTGCTGGATCTGCGCCGTTGATCAGGCCAGAGCCGGCGGTTCGGCAGAAGGCGCTTCAACTTCTACTCTTTGTCGCGGTCAGCGGAGTGGTTCTCAACGGTCTCGCGAATCTGGTTCTGTTCCCACATCTTCGGCAGCGCTTGGCGGCTAATCTCGAAACCAGCGATCTTGAAGATTCGCCGAGTTTCCAAGTTCTTAAGGTGTTCGCTCACGTCGATCCCAAGGAAGATTCCCTCAACACGATGTACCCGGCGATCCAGTTGCTGGTTGCCGACCGGCGGGCACCGGTGTATCGCACGATCTTTTTCCAGGGCCATATCAAATTCCAATATTCCGCGGCTTCGTTGCTGCCCTACTATGCCCTGGCGCGAGCGGGATTCTCCTATCATGCTCTTGCTCGCATCTCGAGGCTGTTCACCTGGAGCGCTGTATGGGGCGTTCTGTTTCTAACCAGCGTGATCGTGCTGCGAGTTATGGGGTTGAATCCGTGGGAGCGAGAAAGCCGGCGTCGCAATGCCCTGCTGATCGTTGCCGTCGGGTTGGCGGTGCTGTTCTTCGGTCCTTTGGTCTTCGCGTTTGATCTTGGACAGATTCAGACACTGCTCACCCTGGGCTTCACCACAGCCTTCTATTGCTGGATGACCGGACGGGAGAAGACCGCTGGCGCTTTGATTGGAGCAATGGTTCTGGTCAAGCCACAGTACGGACTCTTTCTACTTTGGGCATTGCTGCGCAAACGATATGGGGCTGCTGTTGCTTGCGCGGCCTGTGTCGCTGTGGGCATTTTGATCTCGTGCATCGTCTTTGGCTTGCAGACCAATCTGGATTACATCGCTGTATTGAGATCTATCGGCGCTCGCGGCGAAGGCTTTGTATCGAACCAGTCGATGAACGGATTGCTTAACCGCCTCCTGTTCAACGGTGACAACCTACGCTGGGACGATTTCAGCTACGCGCCCTTCAACCCGATCGTTTACGCAGGAACCCTGATAAGTTCGCTAGCGCTCATTGGCACTGCACTCTTCTTTCGCTGGGGAGACCGGCGCGGACGGACGGCGGATTTTGCAGCAATTCTGCTGGCCGCTACCGCGGCCTCACCGATCGCATGGGATCACCACTACGGGATTCTCGCGCCGATCTTGGCCTGGATGTGGTTTGGCGACTACGCGTGGAGAAGTTGTCGACGTGACCGGGTGCTGGTGGCGCTCGCCTTTCTGCTGACTGCGAACTACTTCCTTCCGGCGCTGGCTCTCGCTTATGTGCCTGTTGCCAACGTCCTTGAGTCCTATATGTACTTTGGCGCGCTGCTCGCCCTGTTTCTGCTGTTTCAGTCACGCGTGGAAGAGCTGCCTGAGCTTGCACCGGTCGCTGCCTGAAGTTGGCTCCGCCCACAGTGGAAAACGAGGTCAGGAGCTTACCGAAGGACGGTTTAATCTGTAGGACAGCGTGATTCGAGAAGACATAGGAACTCCGGCGCCCCCGCTGCCGCCATCGGACAAGCCCGCTGGCGAATCACAGGAGCGACACTCTCCTTCGGAGACGGACCCGGCCACCAGTACGCTCACGCCGTTTATGCGTCAGTGGTCTGCGGCCAAACGCGAAAATCCCGATGCGCTGCTCTTCTTTCGCATGGGGGATTTCTACGAGCTTTTCTATGACGATGCGGTGACGGCCAGCCGCGAGTTGCAACTCACTCTCACCGCTCGCGACCGCGAACGCCAAGTACCCATGTGCGGCGTGCCGTACCACGCGGTTGAAGGCTACCTGACTCGCCTGCTGCGCCGTGGCTTCCGCATCGCCATCTGCGACCAGATGGAAGACCCCAAGCTCACCAAGAAGATTGTTCGGCGCGAAGTAACGCGCGTGCTTTCGCCTGGCACCGCTCTCGATGCTGCGTCTCGGCCAGGAACAGAACAATTTCCTCGCCGCCTATTTTGAGACGGGCCGCAAAGACGCTCCGAGTATTCGCAGCCATCGCTCTGCTGGATGTTTCGACCGGCGATTTCGCACTGCCGAGTTCGCGGGCCCTACCGCGCGCCAGCGGGCGCTTGAAGATCTGCTGCTGGCCGCGCCTAGTGAAGTGCTGCTGGCGAGCGAGCGCGGAGATTCCTGCGGCACTCGATCGCATTGCCGGCACGCACACGTGTTGAGGATTGGGTATGGACACGCGATTTCGCAGTCCCCTTGTCGAACGGCAGCTCAAAGTACGCTCGCTTGAAGGCTTTGGACTGGTGGGACATGATGCCGCCGCGATTGCCGCTGGGGCACTTTTGCATTATGTTCGCACCACGCAGAAAAACGAAGCCCTGCATATTGATTCGTTGCGATTTCAAGAGCATTCCACCGCGCTCGAACTCGACCAGGTGACGGTGCGCAACCTCGAACTAGTTGAGCCGCTTGTCGCCGGGCAGGACGACGCGGGCGACGCTTTTCCATGCGCTCGACACCTGCCAGACGCCGATGGGCAAGCGGCTACTGCGTGCCACGATTTTGCAGCCGCTGATTGATGCCGCGCTCCTTGAAGGCCGCTATGAAGCCGTCGCAGAGGCGCATGCAGATTTGTTGAAGCGCGAAGATGTGCGCAGATCGTTTGCCGGAATCCTCGATCTGGAGCGGCTGCTGGCGAAGCTCTCACTCGACTCTGCCGGCCCGCGCGATGTGCGTGCTCTCGCGGTAAGTCTGGCGCGCCTGCCCGGCTTGCGTGCGTCACTCGCGGTGTTGACCTCAGTCCAATGGGGCGCACTCGCAGAGCGGCTTGATCCACTCGATGACGTCACGGAACGCATCATGGCTACACTCGTTGCCGAGCCGCCGCTCACGATGGCTGATGGCGGTGCGATTGCATCCGGAATGGATGCCGAGCTTGATGAGCTGCGCACGATCTCGACTACGGGCAGGCAGCAGATTGCTGCAATCGAGGAGCGTGAACGGCAACGCACGGGAATCGCGTCGCTCAAGGTTCGCTATAACTCTGTCTTTGGTTATTACATCGAGATCACCAAGGCTAATCTTTCGCTTGCGCCGGATGATTATGAGCGCAAGCAGACACTTGTCAATGCAGAGCGCTTCACCACACCGGAATTGAAAGAGTACGAGCGCAAGATCCTGACTGCACATGACCGCTCGATTGAAATCGAGAAGCGCATCTTCGTTGAGCTACGGCGGACGGTTCTTGAGGCGGCGGGCCGCATTCGCCGCACTTCCGCTGCGGTCGCTGAAGCCGACCTGCTCGCGAACTTTGCTCATCTGGCTGCGGCGCGGCGCTATGTTCGCCCGCAGTTGGCGGCTGAGCCAGTATTCGAAGCGGCTGCGGCACGGCATCCGGTGATAGAGCAGTGGCTTGAAGAGACGCGCGAAGGGCGCTTCATCCCCAATGATCTCTATCTCAACGCCGGCGATGATGGACCGAGTCTGCTATTGATCACCGGTCCAAATATGGGTGGCAAGAGCACCTATCTGCGCCAGGCCGCGATGCTTGTTCTCATGGCACAGATGGGTAGCTTTGTACCCGCGGACAACATGCGCTTCGGACTCGTCGATCGGATTTATACACGCATCGGCGCAAGCGACAACGTTGCGCGCGGCCGCTCTACGTTCATGGTTGAGATGACAGAGACGGCGACGATTCTCAACACCGCAACGCAGCGCTCGTTGATCCTGCTCGACGAGATGGGCCGTGGCACTGCCACCTTTGATGGACTATCGCTTGCGTGGGCGACGGTAGAGTATCTGCAGGCAGAGACGCGGGCTCGCACGCTTTTCGCCACACACTACCACGAGCTCACAATGCTGGCTGAGAAACTCAAAGGTGTTCGCAATCTGCGTGTGGGCGTGAAAGAGGCAAAGGGCGGTATCGTGTTCTTGCACACCATAGAGCCCGGGGCAGCGAGCAAGAGCTACGGCATTGAGGTGGCCAGACTGGCTGGTCTTCCCTCGGCGGTGATCGAACGCGCACGGCATGTGTTGCGGCAGCACGAAAAACAAGAGCGGCAGAGCGTACAGGTGGAAACAGCCGACGAACCAATGCAGCTCACGATCTTTACACCGCTTTCGCAGCGCATAGTTGATCGCATCGAGGCCGTCGATGTGAACTCGCTTACACCATTGCAGGCATTGAATCTGCTCGAAGAACTGAAGGCCGAGCTGAAAGAAAAGGCATGACGCAGAATCTTCGCAAGGCAGCCGGGAGTCTACTGGTGGTTGGGCTCGGCACAACCGAATTGACCGGCCTGGAGCGCGCATGGCTGCGGCTCGTGCGTCCCGGCGGTGTCATTCTCTTTCGACGAAACATTACAGATGCTGCGCAGACACGGATGCTGCTGGATGAAGCGACTGCATTCTGCACGCCGCATGCCGTGCGTTTCGTGGATGTAGAAGGCGGCACGGTCAACAGGCTGCGCAACGCGCTTGCGCCGATTCCCTCTGCGCAGGCGGTTACGACCGCAATGGAGGCCGCCGGCAAACCCAGCTTGGCGCGCGAACACGGAGAACTGATCGCTCGGGCCGTGAAGGCTTTTGGCTTTAACACGACGCTTGCACCCGTACTTGATCTCGCTCTCCGTGAGTCGGCCGACGTGATGGGAACGCGGGCTCCGGCCTTAGCGCCCGCGACGGTGGTTGCATATGGGCGAGCCTATCTCGCTGGATTAGCGGGGCAACGCATCGCCGGCTGCGGCAAGCATTTTCCCGGGCTGGCGGGCGCCGCGAGCGATACACACTTTGAGACTCCCTCAATTCATCGCACCTGGCAACAGCTTTGGCAGGAAGATCTGGAGCCTTATCGTGCTCTTCGTGACGCAATGCCGATCGTGATGATGAATCACGCAGCGTACCCGGAGACGCCTGCGAAGAATCTACCCGCGAGCGCTTCTTCGTTCTGGATCACAACTATTCTGCGTAAACGAATCGGCTACAAAGGCATCATTCTCTCCGACGATCTTGAGATGGGTGGAATTCTCAAGTTCATGTCGATCGACGAAGCCGCGATCGCCGCGATACGTGCCGGATCAGACTTGCTGGAAATCTGCCATAGTGCTGAGTTGATCCTTCGTTCTTACGAGGCACTGATTGCAGAAGGTGAGAGGTCCGCGGCCTTCAGGAAGCTTGTTTTCAAGGTGGCGCGTGAAACGGCGCGCAAGCGTGCGAAGCTCTATGCGGGCAAGATTGGCCCCGCACTGAACGCGAAGCAACTTGATTCGTTGCGCGAGCGCATTCTGCGCTTCAGCGATGCAGTCACAGCAACAGCATCTGTCGCGAGAGACACTGTCGTGGCTGAGGCGCGCGCTGCTGCGCCTGCGGAGATTTCATGAAAGCGCGGGCATTGACCGTAGCCGGCATCATGAGCGGAACCTCCGCCGACGGTGTAGATGTTGCCATAGTACGTATCTCTTCGGGTCGCCTTCGTCCGAAGCTTACTCTGCTTGCTCATGAGGGATTTCCCTATCCGGCTGCGCTGAGGCGGGCGGTGCTGACGGCAATGAATGCTGAGCAGACGTCGACTGCGGAACTCGGCCGTCTCAATTGGCGGCTCGGTCTCGCATACGCCGAGGCTGTGCAGACGACCCTCAGGCGGCATCGCGTGAAGCTTGATCTGATCGGATGCCATGGGCAGACCCTTTACCACCAAGCCAAGCCTGCGCCTTACGCCGGGCGAAGATTTGCCTGCACATGGCAAGCGGGCGAGATAGCAGCAATCGCCGCCGCGGTGCGTGTCCCGGTGATTTCGAATTTTCGGCCAGCGGACATGCTCGCCGGTGGCCAGGGTGCTCCGCTTGTGCCTCTGCTCGATTGCGTACTGTTTGCTGATGCACGGCGGGGACGAGTTCTGCAGAATATCGGCGGTATCGCCAACCTTACCGCGATCCCGGCAAGTGCCGGCGCTGAAGCTGTGTTCGCTTTCGATACCGGACCAGGCAACATGATTATTGATGCCCTGACAAGCATCTGCTTCAACAAGGCCTATGACCGCAATGGAGCGATTGCAGCGCGCGGGTCGGTACTCGAGCCGGTGCTTCGCGGTTCAATGCGCGATGGATATTTTCGACTGAAGCCACCGCGGACAGCGGGACGTGAGCAGTTCGGACGGGCGTATTCAGATGCTTTTCTGGCAAAGTGCCGGCACGTGAGCTCACGTGATGAAGACGCACTCGCCACCGCAACTGCGCTCACCGCCGAAACGATCGCAGCAAGCTACAGTCGCTTCGTGCTTCCAAAGATGAAGCGTGCGCCAGTGGACTACATCGTGTCAGGTGGAGGCGCGCGGAACGCGACGTTGATGGCGATGCTGACGCAGAAGCTCGAGCCGCTAGGCTGCGAGCTTGCTGTGAGCGAGGACTTTGGATTGCCGGCTGAGGCAAAGGAAGCCGCAGCGTTTGCGCTGCTGGCGTGGCAGACCTGGAATCACCTGCCGGGCAACGTACCCAGCGCGACCGGCGCAAAACGCCCCGCGATTCTGGGTCAGGTGACCTATGCGCCATAGCTTGCCGGCGCTTTTCATTCTTCTCTTGCTTGCTGGTTGCCGTGCGGCGCCGCGCGATCCTAGCACTGTTGTCTTTCTCATTGAGAGCAGCCCGGCCAGTCTCGATCCGCGGATGGGCACGGACGGGCAATCGGAACACATCGACGAATTGATTTTCGACGGACTTGTGACACGCGACGCGAAGTTTCAATTTGTGCCGGCGCTGGCGCAGAGCTGGGATGTACCCGATCCTCTCACATTTATTTTTCACCTGCGCAGCGGAGTCCAGTTCCACGATGGTCATCCGCTCACCGCGCGCGACGTTGCCTGGACGATCAATTCGATGAAGTCGGGCGCGGTGATTACGTCCAAGGCAAGCAGCTACGCTTCCATCCAGAGCATCGATGCGCGCGATCCGCAGACGGTCGTGATTCATCTCAAGCGCCCGGACAACTTTCTGCTCAGTAATTTGCGTACGGGCGCGATTGGCATTGTGCCCGAAGGCAGCGGCCGGGACTTCTGGCAGCATCCCATCGGCACTGGCCCGTTTCGCTTTGTGAGCCAGCAAATCGATCAGGATGTGGTGATCGAGCGCAACCCGCAATCCTGGAGTGTGCAGCCTAAGATTGAGCGGGTGCGGTTTCGAGTGGTTCCCGATCCGATTACCGAGGCGCTGGAGCTACAGAAAGGAAGCGGCGATCTGGCAATCAATTCCCTGCCCATGGACGCACTTGCCACTCTCGCTACGCGGCCCGATCTCGAAATCACGAAAGTAATCGGAACACAGGTTCAATATCTCTCCTTCAATCTGCGTGATCCAATCCTGAACGATCTTCGCGTTCGCCAGGCCATAGCCTTCGCCATCAATCGCCCGTTGATCATCGAGACATTGCTGCGTGGCCATGCACAACCGGCGGTAAGCCTCTTGCCCGTCGGCCACTGGGCGTGGACCGGCGACGTCGCGGAATACGACTACAACCCTCAGCGGGCCGAGCAATTGCTTGACGAGGCGGGGCACGCCGCTGGCCACGATGGCGTGCGATTTCACCTTACGATGAAGACAAGCACCGATGAGGACACGCGCTTGCTGGCAGCCGTGCTACAGCAGCAACTTGCGAAGGTCGGCATTGCGCTAGATCTTCGCAGCTATGAGTTTGCAACCTTCTACTCCGATGTGACGCGCGGGGCTTTCCAGATTTATTCGCTGCGTTGGATCGGCGGAAACGAGCAGCCGGATATTTTCAGCTATGCCTTTTCGACGGCGCGCTTTTCACCCAAGGGCGCGAACCGTGGGCACTATTCAAATCCGCAGTTGGATGCTCTGCTCGACGATGCTGAAACAACGAGCGACAGTGCCAAACGCCGCGCTGATTACGTGGAAGGCCAGCAGATATTGGCGCGCGATTTGCCCGCAATCAACCTTTGGTACAAGGACACGGTCGTAGTGCACAACCGGCGCGTTACTCATGTTGTTCCTACTCCCTCCGGGAGCTTTACATTTCTTAACAGTGCAGAACTTGAACCGTAATTTAGAGAATCGCTGTAACTGTACACTAATACAAGACTTGCGAAATACCGCCGTCCACGGCAACACGTTCGAGAGCCGTAATAAGCTGCTCAACCTTTTAAGCAGCTCTCTCGTCTACCGAAATGAATCGAGTTGCTGCCTAAAGCAGCCGGGCTCTCACAAGTCCGGGAGATTTGAACGTATGAAGAGAAAGACACTGAAGAGCGTTCTTGCCGGAATGTCGCTGATGACCTTTGCGGCCCTACTCGCTATGGTGCCGCAACTCAAGGCGCAGGCAGCGCCGGCTGCTACGCGGTTTGTGGGCACAATCACGGCGATCAACGGCGACACCCTGACGGTGAAAGCAGACTCTGGTGAAATGCGGCAGGTGCAGGTGCCCGCAAGCGCAATATTGAAGCAGATTGAACCGGGACAGAAGGATCTGAGTGCGGCGCAATCGATCCAACTCAGCTCACTGGCAACCGGCGATCGAGTTCTGGTAAGGATCGACCCAAATGGTACGGGCGCGACTCCATTGGCTGCACAGATTATCGCCATCAAACAGGCTGATGTCACAAAGCAGCAACAGCAGGACCGCGAAGACTGGCAACGTAACGGAGTGGGCGGATTAGTGAAGAGCATTGATCCCGCGAGCGGAACGATCATTCTCACCACAGGTTCCGGGGCCACCATGAAGGTTGTTCAGGTGCACGTAACAGGCAGCACTGTGCTGAAGCGTTATGCGCCAGCTTCCATCCGCTACGATCTGGCGCAGCCCGCGCCTATTGCCGCAATTCAGGCAGGCGATCAGTTGCGTGCGCGCGGCGACAAGAACGCCGATGGCACACAGATCGAAGCAAAGGAAGTGGTCTCCGGCAGCTTCCGCAATATCTCGGGCACGATCGCTTCGCTTGATCAGGGCAGCTCAACTTTCGTGGTGAAGGATCTGGCCACGAAGAAGCAGTACACGATCCGCGTGACACCTGACTCGCAGATGCACGCGCTGCCCGAGAATATGGCGCGCATTCTGGCGGCAAGGCTAAAGGGTACGGCTCCCGGAGGAGCAGGCACGCCGCCGGCAGGAGCAACTCCGCAAGGCGGACCTCCAGCGGGAGCGCCCTCGAGCGCTCCCGCCGGGCAGCCGCGCACCTGGGGCGGCCAGAGTGGTGGCCAATGGAGCGGTGGAGGAGCGGGTTCAGGACGGGGGCCCAGTAGTGACATGCAGCAAATGTTGAGCCGCACACCAGCCATTCAGTTCGCCGACCTAAAGAAGGGCGAAGCGGTCATGCTGGTTTCAACTGCCGACGCTTCGGATGTAACGGCAATTACGCTGCTCACTGGGGTCGAGCCGTTGCTGGAAGCCCCTGAAGCAAGCCGCGACCTGCTAGCCAACTGGAGCATGGGCTCAGGCGCCGCAGGAGCGGCAGACGCTCAGTAAGACGGCCAAAGGATTTACCAGAAACAAGGACGAAGAACATATCAGCAAAGATTTGTGAGGGAGACGTGTACTTGCGATTTCATTGCTTCATTCATTTTTTAATCGCGGCGATCGTGGCAATTGCCGTGAATGTTGCCGCGACCGCGCAGACGGCTGATCAGGCTGCGCCGACAGCCACACTCCATGGCCATGTAACGGACCCGTCAGGAGCATTGATTCCAGGCGCGCAGGTGAAGATCAGTACCTCGGCCGGAACGGCGGTAAATAGCACGGCCGCCGATGCGGCTGGCGCCTATGAGGTGCGCGGACTTGCACCGGGCGGATACATCGTGAATGTCACGTTTGATGGATTCGCGCCGTTTCAATCGCAGACGATTCAGGTTACCGCCGGCCAGATCAAGCGTGTCGATGTTGCAATGGCAATCGAAACGGAGCAGCAGAATGTCGTCGTGACCGATGAGTCGCCAACTGTGAGCGTGGATGCCGGCAATAACGCCAACTCCGTCGTTCTCAAGGGCAAGGATCTCGATGCGCTCTCAGACGATCCCGACGAGTTGTCAAATGAACTCTCAGCACTCGCAGGACCTTCGGCAGGACCGAACGGCGGCCAGATTTATATCGATGGCTTCACCGGTGGACAGCTTCCGCCGAAGTCGGCGATTCGCGAGATCCGCATCAACCAGAACCCCTTCTCGGCGGAATACGACCGGCTCGGTTACGGCCGCATTGAGATTCTCACCAAGCCCGGCACTGACAAACTGCATGGCCAGGTTTTCATGCAGGGCAACGACAGTGTCTTCAATACAAATCCGCTGACGCCGAATGTGCCGAACTACGACCAGTTGCAATACAACGGAACCATTAGCGGCGCGATCAACAAGAAGAGCTCATTCTTCCTCAGCGTTGAGCAACGCGACAACCACGGCCAGGCGCTCTACAACTACTTCCCTGTTCTGTTTGACCCATCGACGGGCCAGTATGAGACTTCGCAGAACAGCGTCTCAGGCACACTCGCCAATCCGCATAACCACATCAACGTCACGCCGCGCGTCGACTTCCAGCTTGGCAGCAAAGATACGATGACGGTGCGCTATCAGTTCTATTACGACACGGAATCGGGAGCTCTCAACACGACGCAGCTTCCGTCGCAGTCGATTACAAGCAGGTCCACTGAGCATACCCTTCAGATAAGTGACTCGCACATCATCAACGACCGCATGGTGAACGAAACGCGGTTTGAGTATAGGCGCGCCACCGAAACGGACACGCCAGCGACCACCGACCCTGAGCTTATGGTGAACGGAAACTTCACCGGCGGCGGCGCCTCAAGCCAGTCTGAGCAGGATCATCAGGACCACTACGAGTTGCAGAACTTCACAACGATGAGCGCGGGCGCCCATGCCCTCAAGTTTGGCGCGTGGTTGCGCGACACCCGCGACGCCAACGAATCGACGGCCAATCGCAATGGCATTCTCACCTTTACCAACACCGGCTATGCCGATGCGTTGACAGCTCTGTCGCAGGGCCAGAACATTAACACTCTGAATAACGATATTTCGAAGGTTGTAATTGGAGCGGGCCGGACCGCCTACACAGCCAACGTCTTCGACGGGGCGCTCTTCTTTCAAGACGACTGGCGCGTGAATCCGCGGATGACGCTCTCGGGCGGCCTCCGTTGGGAGACACAGAACCATATCTCGGACCACAGCGATTTTGCGCCTCGTGTTGCCATGGCGTACGCGCTCGATGCCAAAGGAAACAAGCCGGCCAAGACTGTGCTGCGTGCTGGATATGGCATGTTCTACGACCGCGTACAAATTGCCAATGTTCTTGCCGCAACGCAGCAGGCTGTAAACTCCGGCCAGATCGTGGTAACAACCAACTCGCCAAGTTGCCTCAACGGTACCAGCTTGACTGCGATCGACTTTTCTGGCTGCCTGCCTCCTGCGCCATATAACACAACACCCGAAAGCACGGTCGTGATCCTTGCGCCGCGCTTCCATGCTCCCTATACGCAGCAGTTTGGTGCAAGCCTTGAGCGCCAGGTGTCGAAGACGACGACAGCAACGCTGACTTTTCTGCACTCCTACGGCGAACACCAGGTCGTTACGCGCAACTCGAACGCCTATCTTCCGGGAACCTACGAATTTGGAAGCGACACGCTGACGGGCATTCGTCCAAATTCCAGCCTCGGCATCGTAAACGAGTACTATCCAGAGGCGATTTTCAAGCAGAATCAGCTGATTCTCAATGTGAACGCACGCCTGTCGCCGCGCTTCGGCGTCTTTGGGTTCTACAACCTTTCGTTTGCCAACACCAACGGTGCGGGCGGCGAGGCCTCAAACTCCTACGATCTCAACCAGGACTATGGCCGTGCGGCTTTTGTAAACCGCCAGATGGTCTTCCTGATGGGCAACTACACGGGCCCATGGAATATCCGGTTCAATCCTTTCCTGATTGCCCAGTCTGGAAAGCCCTACAACATCGTGGCCAGCAATGACCTCACTGGAGATAACTTCTTTAACAATCGCCCAGCCTATGCCAACCCTTCCCTGTGCTCGTCGGGCGCCAGTCAGTACGTCACGACCGGCTACGGTTGCCTCGACGTGGCACCTACCTCTGGCGAGAACCTGATTCCGGTAAACATGGGTAACAGTCCCTCCTCTGTGGCGTTCAACCTGCGTGTCAGCCGCTCCTTCGGGATAGGTCCGAAGGTTGAACAGACCGCGAATAACAATGGCGGCGGACCGCCTCCAGGAGGAGGTCCGGGAGGTGGCGGAATGCGTGGCGGTGGCGGTCCCGGCGGAGGCGGCCCTGGTGGTGGCTTTGGACCCGGCGGCTTCGGCGGCGGTGGTGGGGGCCGTCCTCCGGGGATGTCAGGTCCGGGCACCAATCGCAAGTACAGCCTGACCTTCAGCGCACAAGCACTGAATCTCTTCAACAACGTCAACTACGGCACGCCGACCGGCACTATCGATTCGGTTCCCGTGACTGACTCAAACGGAGACTTTCTCTACAACTCGCCGGGCAGCATGTTCGGCAGATCGCGTGGACTTGCCGGCCGTATCTTCAGCCAAGGGACGGCATCACGGCGCATCTTCTTCCAGGCCGTCTTCTCGTTCTAACTGCGAAAGACAGATCAACACAAAAGGCCGGGGCAATCGCTTCGGCCTTTGTCTTTGCCTATCGTGCGGAGACGGTGGCCGCCTGCGCAACCGGAAAGGCATCTGCGAGAGAGATGACTCTCAACTGCCCTTTGACTAATGTTCTGCTTGAAGTCATAAGTGCCGGGTTGCCAGTCGTTGCCGAACATGAAGTCCTGCCATACCATCAGGCCGAGTTCGTCGCAGATGGAATAGAACTCGTCCGTTTCGTAGTAGCCTCCGCCCCAGTGGCGGACCATGTTCATGTTGGCGTCACGTGCTGACTGCAGGATGCGCCTGTAATTGGCCGTCGTGACCCGGTTCGGGAAGCTGTCGAACGGGATTACGTCGGCACCCTTTGCGAAGACAGGTATACCATTCACGTCGAATTCGAACGACCGTCCCCACTGATCAACATCGCGCCGCAGCACGACAGAACGGAGTCCAGATTTTACGTTGCGCTGATCTACATGCTTGCCGTCGATCACGAGTTGTGAGTTGAATTCATACAGCGGTTGGTCCCCGTAGCCTGCCGGATACCAGAGCCTTGGCTGTCGGATCTGAACCGGCACGTCGATAACGTTGGTGCCCAGGTGAAGCTCCGTACGCGTCGTCAGCGTCACCGGCTTCCCGGCATCGAGGTAGCTCACCGTGACCCTGGCAGAACCAAGGCTCGTCGACTCAATCTCAACCTGTGCGTCGAGATGCGCGACTTCCCTGCTCACGTCGCGCTGGCGAATCGCAAGGTCTGCAATGCGCGCCTTGTCCCATGCCTCGATGCGAACTGGACGCCAGATTCCACTTGTAACAAAGCGCGGTCCCCAATCCCAGCCGTACTCGTAAGCTGCTTTGCGGACGTAGGTTTTTGCGGCCGTCCTGGTGCGCGGCTGCCATGGATCGAGCGCTGCCGCCTGCTCCGCGGCCTTGATCGGCGACGGGAGCACTATGCGGAGCTGATTGCTGCCTGCGTGAAGGTGCCCCTTCGCAGGGATTCGCCAGGTGCGGAACATATTGTTCGCACTGAGCACCTGCGCGCCGTTTACTTCAACCTGGGCTGCGGCGTCGAGACCATCAAAGACCAGATCAACATTCGACCGCGCGAGTATCGCCGGCGCGACGTCGAAGCTAAGCCTGTATTCCCAGCTTGCGTTTTCGATCCATTGCAGCTTCGACTCATTGTCGCGATAGAAAGGGTCAGGGATCTTCTTATTGTTAAACAGGTCGAGATGCACATCGCCGGGCACCGTGGCAGGCATCCATCCGGCATCAGGAGTCTGCGGTGCGGCTGTGATTTGGCGGAATTGCCAGCCATGATCGAGTGTCAGGACGGCATTCTCTGATCCGCTGGACTCGCTGTGTGCCGAAGTGAGTGTGAGAAGTGTGCCAATTACGAGAAAGAGAGATGCAAGAGGGCCGCAGACGTTCCGACGCATTCCTTCCCTTCCGGGCCCTCCGAAAGGCGATGAAGAAAAAGGAAGGCGCGATGAATACCGCTGATAAGGCTATCACGCAGTCCACGGCCCAGGCCAAAAGCTAACTCCGCTTGCTGAATCGTTTGCGCAGCAGCGTGTCGATTGCGATCACACCGGGGCCGAGGATGAGGATAAGCAATGCCGCAAACCAGTAAGTGTATGGACTCGCGCCGTAGAAATCCTCGGGCTTTGAAAATATGTGCGAGAAGTTCGTCCGGTCGTCGGGAACACTCAAGTACGCCATCGTCATATTCACGAAGAGAACGAGGGATGTAAGCCGCGACAAGATACCGAGGGCGAAAAGGATTCCACCGATGAATTCAACCGATGCAACGAAGAGCGCGGTGGCGCCGGGCGCAGGAAGGTTGAGGCTGGCGAAGAACTCGGTCACCCGGCTCAGATGCGTCAACTTTCCCCAACCGTCCTGCGCAAATTGCCATCCCCAGTAAAGACGGATTGCAAGCAGGAGCGGGCTGCGCAACCAGGCGAGCGCAGAACAAACGCGAAGATACGCATTGGCGATTCCTTGCATCTGGAGTCCTTTGAAAGCAGCGATTGAGCGGCGAGACTCTATTTGACCAGATCTTCGAGTTCGGGCGCGCAGACCCATCCTAGCTCAGCCCAGGAGGTAAACCACCGGCGGAGTTCTGCAGGCCGCTTCGAAGCCGGAAGTTTCGAGTCGACAAAGCCAGCTTCAATGGCCTCGCCGAGCGGCCTCCCTTCCCGAAGAGCCAACAACGTACGAAACTCTTCCTGCCTAAGCCGCAGATAGTAGACCGAGCCGTCGACACGATGAGCTGCAAGCCATGTTGGGCGACGGCGAAGGCGGGCGAGTTCGACGGGGGCCTCATCCGGGCTGTCGTGGCTCACGCCTGCTTCACTGGCTTGCTTTCTGTCGCGCTTATGAAGTCCCAGCACCAGGTCGTCGGCGGGATAATCAAGCGCGACCAGACGGAGATGAGGCTGCAGACTGAGGCGCGAGTCTCCATCGAGCGTAGCAACCTGGTCAGGAGTAAGGGGCGTATTCTCTGCACTGTCAAAGGCCTCGACGAAGGCCCATTCAATGCGTGCGACATCGAGGGCCAGACGGTGCCGGCGGCCGGCATACTTCGGATTTGCCTCAAGCCAGGCGGGTAACTTCGATCCGAGATTCCGGAGGGAGAATGAGCGGCTTGGATGCGCGGCAAGATACGCGACTGAGAGCGCATCGAAAGCGCTCGAACCGATCACAGCACACAGCGCCGGAAAGTCTTCAGCCAATGCACTGAGCACACGAAACCAGTACTGACGGTTGTAGATCTCGAGACGTTCAAAGGCGGTGAGACGCGTGTTTGGGGCGATGAACGAATCGGCTACTTCGGTCATGTCGCGTCCGTCGGCGGTCTCTTTTTGCATCCATTCGTCGGCGGTGAGCGGCTGCATAACAGCTGCGGCCATGGCGCGTTGCATCTCAACAAGGCTCATGACGCGCGCGCTCATTGCGGTACCTCGGCAAGGTGGCCAGCGTGCTGCTGCAGGAATTTCTCTGCCTTCTTTGCCTCGTTGTGTACCTCATCGAAGCTGGGGATGTGATCGTCCCATTCAAGAAGCGTCGGTGTTGGTCCGCAGCGCTCTATGGCGCGCGCATATAACTGCCACACGGGATCAATCACCGGATGATCGTGGGTGTCGAGGATGTACTTCTCGTAACGCGAGTGGCCAGCGATATGAATCTGCGCTACACGATGCGCGGGCACGGCATTCACATAGTCCAGGGGGTTGAACTCATGGTTGAACGACGAGACGTAGATGTTGTTCACATCAAGCAGAATGCCGCAATCGGCGCGCTCGACGACCTCAGTCAGAAACTCCCATTCGGTCATCTCTGATGCGGTGAACTCGGCATAAGAGCTCACATTTTCGACTGCCACCGGGATCTCGAGATAGTCCTGCACCATCCGCACGCGCTCCGCGGTGCGCTCCACAGCTTCCCATGTATAGGGCAGCGGCAGCAGATCGTGCGTGTATGTGCCGTCAACGCTTCCCCAGCAGAGGTGATCGCTTAGCCACGGGGTTCCGGTGCGGCGAACGAGTTGTTTCAGCCTGCGCAGATGCTCCGGATCCGGTGCGGTCACTGAACCGAAGTACATCGAGACGCCGTGCTGCACGACCCGATAGCGCTCCATGATCTGATCGAGCGCGGCGAGAGGGCGGCCTGCATCGACCATGAAGTTCTCTGAGATGATTTCGAACCAGTCGACAACTGGCTTGCGCGAGAAGATGTGCTGATAATGAGGAATCCTCAGGCCGATTCCGATGCCGTGATCTTGAAACGCGTTGAAGCGGTTACCGGGCATTCTCTGTCCATTGTGCGCTAAGTAAAGTGCCGGCCTGGCACGGCATGAAAATGATGGGCGCGGGGCCGAGGTTTGTAATCTCAGCCGCCGCGCCTGATCTGATCCGACCAAATCAGATGAGCTGAGGCTTCGATCCGTCTGTCGCGCAGCCGCCCTTGCCTTTGCAGCTGTTCTTGCCTTTGCAGCCATTGTCGCTGGATTTGCATCCGCCTTGGCCTTTACAGTCGTTCTTGCCTTTACAGGAGTGCTTGGCATCAGCGGAGCTGCTGGTATAGCGCAGGCCAGCCTTGGCCACCTTGGCCGAGCTGCCCTTTGCTGCTGCGGTTCCCGGCGTCGCCGCATGAGCCGCAACCGTTCCGCCCATCAAACCCGTGAGAGCTGCGGTGAGAAGCAGAGCATTGAATTGGTTCTTCATGGTGATTTGACCTCGATTGGGTAGGTTGGGGGCGGAAAGGGGTCCGCCAGTGAGAACCGCGCAGGATCTCCAGGGCCGGATCCCGCAGTTATAGTGGCACTCCCATAGGAGTGTTGCACGCGCGAAAGGTTACTAGGAAAGGGGGGTCGCTGAAAACGAATTTCTGCGATCCGGCCTGCCCACCAGATGAACGGGTACCGAGGCAAACTGGATTGGAATGATGCTTAGCTGTCCGCTAAGGTCGGCAGCCGGTGGGGACGATGATGTAAGAAAAGAGACGGAATACCGGGAGTTATCTCCGGCGCGCAACAAGCTTCGAAGTGAGCTCGATCGCGAAGCAGCTCACGTCGTATTGCGTTATCCCCTGAAAAAAGATTGTCACGGCTTCCATGCGTTCTGACCGTGAGGAAGACCGAAAGCTCTTTCGGCAGGGTCCCATTACTGTTCGAAAAACAGACCCTGATGCCAGAGTTTGGTGGGGGTACTTAGTTTCCCGAATTGGCTATTTTGCTCAAAATAGTATGAGTAACATGCCGGTAACGAACGGCTAGCTGGCGATAAGTTTCACTTTCTAAATAGAATTCCTTGTACGAAAAAGCACAAATGGGCTGTACAATCAACCGCACGAGGAGAACCATGCCGGGAGATATTCAACTAACTTGCAGCGATTGCGGGCAGGATTTTACCTTCACCGCTGCTGATCAGGCGTTTTTTCAGGAACGCGGCTACTCGACACCGAAGCGCTGCAAGCCCTGCCGTATGGCAAAGAAGAATGATCAAGGGGGAGGAGGAGGCGGTGGCTATCGCTCAGCTCCTTCGCAGGGAACACCTGTGATTTGTTCGGGCTGTGGCCAACCAACGACGGTACCCTTTGAACCGCGCGGCGATCGTCCAGTCTTCTGCCGCGATTGTTATCAGGCGCGTAAAGGAAGCGGTGGCGGTTCAAGCTCACGCGGTGGTCGCGGACGCTATTAGTCGGCTTATTCTGGTCCGGACGGAGTTCCTCGCCCCCGGACCAGTTTTGCGGGTCACTCAAAGGGATTCGGGATCCAACGGGCACACGCTGCCAACTCCAGACCTCGAATGGGCGGATTCTCCGCCCGTTTTTCGTTTACCAACTATGAACGATCAGCCCGACCAGGCCGGTCAGTTCTTTTCGCCCGCCGCGAAAGTCGCCCACGGGCCGGCCTTCATATCCGTCAAAACCGGCTTCAGATACTCATACTCCGGATGAGCCTTTAGAAATGGCTTGGCGAGAAAGTCGTCGCCGCAGGGATGGCCCGCGCGCGCGATCAGCGAAAGGTGTTCCGCCATGTCGGAGTCTGTAACTTTGCCCGTCACTGCACCGCCAGGATAATAGGGTGCCCAATCCCATTCCGGCACTCCGCGTTCGCTTTGGTCCACATGGCCGCAAAGAGACCGCTCATTTGGAGTGTTCTTCCCGGCATAGCTGTCCTCATGGTCGGCGAGAAATTCTTCCGCCATCGCCACGTCAATTTGCCCTTTCGAGGCGACCATCTTCTGTTCCCAGGTCACGCGGCGCGCATTTGGCGAATTGCCAAGATTCGTCGGATCGAAGCCGTCTGTCTCCTGCTTGATCAGCGCTGGATCTCTGGGGAAGTTTGAACTGACAAAGTAGCCATCTTTCGTGCGATAGAGAGGTGTGTTCTTCAGGCCCAGTTCGAGGTACCCGATCTCACCGGTCTTACGGTCGCCGATGAGCCAATCATTGGCGTAACCGCCGTTGTTCCCTTCCCGCATGATGCTCGCATACTCATCGATCGAGCCCGCGTACTGCATCGCCTTCCGCGAACGCACAAACTCCGGGATGCCTTTGGAGTTCCAGCCATCGAATTGCGTAATGGTGGTCTCACTAATCATGAGGCCAGCATCGTTCACGCCGAAATCGTCTTCGCTGGTGATAACGCCTGGTTCGCCTTCCATAAAGATGTGGTGCCCGTGATCGGGTTGGATATCGAAGATGATCGTCCAGCGCTCGCCATCTGCGTAGCCCGACCAGTTGTTGTGAGCAATGACAATCTTGCCGCCTTTGGTGTAGCTACCCGTTGCGATGAAGGCCGAGCAGCGGCCCTGCGGCTTGACGCTTGAAGCTGACGAAGAGGCAGGGCTACCTTTCTGAGAGGACGCATGCTGCTTGTCGAGCCATGGCACGTAGTACTCAGACAGCTCGATCGTGCCGTTGAGCGCGACGATGTCCCAAACATCGACTTTCACGCCTTTGGATTGGGCGCCTTTGGCGATGCCTTCAAGTTCCTGCTGGTACTGAGCCTCGATGTGAGGCCACAGAATCGTACGGCCTGCTTTGCGGTAGAACTCCCAGTTGCGATGGGTCCCGTGGGTCAGTTCAACTTGATCGACACGAATCAGGTCGGCAATCTCCGCTGCCAGGAGGCGGCCATGCTGGTAGCCGATCTCTTGCGGCGTCCCCTCAAGATGCACGTAGGTCCATCCGCCGCGCTCGAAGCGGTAGCCGGGCTGCGATCCTCCCTGCGACTCTGGGTGATGAAGCCGGTCGACTGCAAACGCGAAAGATCCAGCCAGCACCGAGAAGAGACAGACGAATACTGCACGCGGCCACAGACGAGCCATTCAAATTCCTCCAGGGGATGCCTGAAGATATCACGTGCAATGAAATGAGAGGGCGATGGGAAAACTCGCCGTCTCATCTGTCACTTCCGGATCGATGTCCGATCAGCGCTTCTTTCCCGCCTTGGGTGCGGGCTTCTTTGCCTTTGCCGGTTTTGCAGGTGGCGCTGGCTTCTTCTTCGGCGCGACGTGCTTTGTGGCGGGCTTGGCCGCTGCTTTGCCGTTCGGCTTCGCTGGATGCTTAGGAGCATCCTTCTTGGCTACCGATTTGGGAGCAGGATGTGCCTTGGCTGATTTCGCCGGAGCAGATTTCTTCGCCGGCGGTTCGGGCTTTGCCTTCGCAGCAACCTTTGCGGGTGGAGCGGCCGACTTGGCTGGCTTCCCGTTCGACTTCGGCTCTGGCTTGCCCTTGGCCAGTGGAGCTTTCGCTTCCTTCGCAGCCGGCTGGACAGGCGGCTTAGCAGAGGTGCCATGTGGAGCCTTCGCACCTGCAGCTGCTTTTGCTGGTTTGGCAGGCTTACCTTTCTTGCCTGCCTTGGCAGGCTTCGCATCCTCGTCCTCGTCTTCGAAGTCTTCCTCGTCCTCCGACTCGTCTTCGTCGCCCGCGCCTAATTCGTCCTTGTCAATGCCGAGGTCGATCTCTTCGTCGTCGCCACCGATGTCGTCCAGGTCCTCGTCGTCTCCGGAGGCCACTGCATCTTCCTCTTCGTCGTCGAAGGAGCGCTCCTTGACCTTTTCGGCACCGCGGCGGGCACGTGTGCGCTTGATCGTGATCTGCGGCGGAGGAGCGGGTGGCGAATACGGCTCGAGGAATGCCTTGATCTCTTCAGGCGTCGTCAACTTGCCATCGATCAACTCCAGGAAGATGAGGTGAATCAACTCGGCATAATTAGGCAGGTCGGGCGTGATGCGCATCTCCTGCATTAGCGCATGCGGAATGCGCTGCCGAGCCTCCGGCCACACCTTCAGGAACTGCTTGTATCGCTCTTTTACGGCTGCTGATTCGCCGTAAATCCAAGCCAGAGAACCGCTTCCGGATCATAGCTTGTGAACAGCTTGAAGCTTGCCGACGGACTCTGATTCTCCTCGGCCAGCAAACCTTCGGAACGCGGCAGCGATCGAGTCCAGGCTGTTCCACTCCGCTACAAAGCCAGGACGCAACAACAGCTTCTTGAGCGCCGACAAATCCTTCGCCGGAAGTTTCGCCGTCAACAGCTGCATCTGCGCCGCAGACATGTCCGGGTGCACGCCCTGCATCAACAGCTCCACCGCCAGATCATGCAGCGCCTTGAGCTTCTCTTCGTCAGCTTTCGCAGACGTCCACGCCGGGAACAGAACCTTCATCCATCCGTCGGCGTCCAGCGCTTTCAGAACCTTCAGGCCGTCGTCCTCGTGGCCAATCTGTTCCAGCTCATAGCTGCGCGCATGCGCCGAGAGCGAAGCAATCACACTCTCTTCTCGCGCATTGTCGTAGCGCGTCTGTGTTCTCTGGTCGAGATCCCAGGCAAGCCGCGCCCTGTAGCGGCTGGCGCGAATCAGCAGCGCCGGCTCCTCGAGGAAGCCGTAGTTCGAAACCAGCCGAAGCGTGCGCGCCTCGATATCGGCCGCACCGTTCAGCGGGTCCATCAGCAGACCGTACGATCCCTCGTTGAGTGAGATCGCCATCGCGTTGACGGTAAAGTCGCGGCGGCGCAAATCTTCCTGAATGGAAGCGGGATGGTAGACGGGCTTACCCGGCTTGGGATACTCGGTGCTGTGCGTGCTGACAAGATCCACGCGTACAGTGCCCGGAAAGCAGAGATAGAGCGTGCGTGAGGGCTCGTCTTCGCCCCAGACTTTTCCGCCTGCCTTTTCAATCGGCTTCTTGAGCTTCAGGGCGTTGCCATGGACGGCAACTTCAAGGTCGCGCACCGCATGGCCGCTGGTCAGGTCGCGGACAGCATCTCCGGTGAGGAAAAGGATGATTCCTACGGCGCGGGCGGCCTCGCGGAGCTGGCGAAGCGCATTCTGTTGGTCGGCAGATAGCCGGTTTTCAAGAAGGTAAATGTAGTCGGGCATTCGTCCCCTGCTTCCGTCTCCTCTGACCGAGCCAAGTCTCTGATGGGCTTATGCTTACGTTGCTCCCGGGCAGAGGTTGCAAACCAGTACCTTAACACAATTTCAATGGGTTTGCTAGACCCAGTTGCACTGAAAACAGCGCTTTTAGGCTCGCGCGGAAGCCCGCCCCATGCGACAATCCTGGGGGATGGCCTCCTCGCGTAAACCCGTGATTGTGCGGAAGTTCACCCGCGACTGGGTGGCCGGCTACGCGGGAGCCTCATTCGGGCAAGCTTCATCCGCTCTTGAGATCCTCGACCCCTCCGGCAAAGTGGTCACCATCGGCTGGGACCAGGTCAAGTGGGTCTGCTATGTCCGCGACTTCCCCGCCGGCGAACAGGCCAACCCTGAGCGGCTACTGCAGAAGCGCTTCACCGTGCGCCCCCGCACCGCCGGCCTCTGGCTGCGCATGACCCTCACTGACGGCGAAGAGCTCGAAGGCCTGGCCGCCAATGACCGCTCCCTCGTGGACGGCACGGGCCTCCTGCTCACCCCGCCCGACACCCGCTCCAACACCCAGCGCATATACATCCGCGCCAGGCCATCCAGACCCTCGAAGTCGTCAGCCTGATCGGCGCCGCCGCCCGCAAGCGCGGCGCTGCCACTCCAGCTCAGCCGGAGCTTCTTCCCGCCAGACTCCGACTCCGAGTAAGGCAGGTCCGTGTACAATTCTCATTCGATGAAACTAGGCGAGCTGGCAAGCCGGTTAGGCGCGGAGCTGCGTGGGGACGCGGAGCTGGAAGTAACAGGTGTGAAAGGGATTGAGGACGCAGGACCGACAGAAATCACCTTCGTCGCCAATCCCAAATACGGCGGCCTCGCGAAGACGACCAAAGCATGCGCTGTCGTCGTCGAGCCCGAATTCCCCGAAATCACAGCAGCCACCCTCCGCATCAAGAATCCCTACCACGCCTTCTCGCAGGCCCTCGGCATGTTCTATCAGCCGCCCGCATACGCACCGGGTGTTCACCCCACCGCCGTCATCGATCCGACCTCGAGATCGGCCCAGACGCGCACATCGGCGCTTACGTCGTCATCGGCCCCGGCGTAAAGCTCGGCCCCACGCCACGCTTCTGCCCCACGTAGTGCTCTACCCCGGCGTGCAAACCGGCAGCCACTTCTTTGCCCACGCCCACGCGGTCGTCCGCGAGGGCTGCATCCTCGGCGACCACGTCACCCTCGAAAACGGCGCAATCGTTGGCGCCGACGGCTTTGGCTTCTCCAAGAACGAGCTGGGCCATTGGGACCAAGATCCCGCAGTCCGGCCCCGTGCGGCTCGGCGACCGCGTCGACGTGCAGGCCAACGCCTGCATTGACCGCGCCACCGTCGGCGCAACGGAAATCGGCGAAGGAACGAAGATCGATAACCTCGTCCAGGTTGGGCACGGTCACGCGTCGGCAAGAACACGCTGCTCTGCGCGCAGACCGGCCTCGCCGGATCATCCGTGGTTGGCGATGACGTCATCCTCGCCGGGCAGGCGGGCATCGCCGGGCATTGCACGCTGGGCGACGGAGTCATCCTCACCGCGCAATCGGCGGTGAGCCATGACGTGCCGGCAGGCAAGATGATCTCCGGCTCCCCCGGCTTCGACAATCGTACTGGTTGCGCGCCGTCGCGATTTTTCAACGCCTGCCTGACCTTCTGAAGCGTCTCGATCGTGTGGAGAAAAGTTCGAAGCTACCGGAAAAGCCGGCGAAGTCCGGCGAGGAACGCGCATGAAAACGGGCAAGAGCTTTTCGACAGTTGCAGCTCTAGTGCTGGCTTCTCTCGTCTGCGGATGCCGCTCGTATCACATCGAGACGACGGTGGAGAACAAGACGGGCGCAACGCTTGACCTGCTGGAGGTCGACTATCCCAGCGCCAGCTTCGGTGTCGATCACCTCGCTGCAGGAGCCAGTTACCACTATCGCTTTCAGGTGCGCGGCCAGGGACCCGTCAAAGTGCAATACAGCGACCCGGCAACGCATCAGCTGCGACAGATAACAGGCCCTGAACTTGTGGAGCATCAGGAAGGCCAGCTTGAAATCGTTCTGCTACCCCACGGCCATGCGGAGTTTCATCCGGTGCTCAGCCCGCAGAAGTAACGCTGCATCCAAAACAACGCCGCAAAAAAGAATCCAGGCCGGCAAAGGCCTGGATTCTCTGCGATTGAATTGGTTTGCGTCAGCGCACCATGCTCTGGAAGAGTGACGACTTGAGCAGGTTGTTGAAATCCGAATCAGTGGTGGCGAAGTGTACTTGTAGTTGACCGGAGTTCGACGTGATGTCGGTCGACTGGAGCGCGGCCTTTTCTGAATCTGAACCACTCATCTTGCGGTAGACAACCGCAGCATTCAACAGCGATGAAACCGTTGCCGCTGCGAATGAGTCGCCCGTTGCAATCGTAAGGTCAAACTTCACGCCGTGCTGAAAGTTCATCGTGTACCACGAGCCTTGCAGACGCTTGCGCACCGAGTCGTAATCAGCCACCGAACCCGCTTCGCCCAGAATCTGACGCATCATAGTCTGGGTGCCCTTCTCGTCAAGAATGCTCCACAGGGGCTCAGACTCTACCGTGTGCATCGCGTCCATGATGGTGCCGTTGGTAAGAACGTTTGGCGCAAGGCCATCGCGTGAATCGAGCGCCTGCTTTACCGCCTGCGTGCTGCCGAAGACCATCGTGGAAGGATCGATGAAACTGAGGACCATGCCAGTCTTGCCCATCGGGTAAACCTTGTTCGTGCGCACCAGAGTAGGCTTGATTCGATCCTTGCGGAAGTTCGCGACCAGGCCATCGATATCGAACTGGCCTTGCGCGATGCCGACGGTCTCAATCTGGTCAGCTGAGCCATTTACGCGATAGAGCGCGAAGGCAAGACTGTCGACGTCGTGATTGTCATTAATGCCGGACTTACGCAACGCGTCATCAAACTGCTTGAGATCAGGCGGCATCACCCGATCGCGCAGCTCCATCGCTGACGTTGAATTCTGCATGGCACGGTAATCCACCATCACCAGCTGCTGAATATCACGTGGAAGCGCTGCACGCGCGTCCCCGGACAACTGCGCCGCCGATGCTGAAACCGTTAGCGCCAAAAATGCGGCCGAAACCGCAAACCGCATGCAATACCTGAACAAAGTTCATCCCTCCAAAAATGCGACCATCCGCACATCTACCTGATTAGACGAGGTTTAAATCCTGACGAAAGCCGGTCTAACTTTGCGCAAATCGCCGCAATCCTTACTCTTTATTGTACCCTCGGGTCAATTTCCTTCGAGCGCCATTCGCTGTCCGGCAGGTTACTTATCTCCTGGCCAGGCCAGCGGCGATTCCAGACGATTCTCCAGAATCTTGTTGAGCGGATCGAATTCAGTTAATTGACGCATCCACTCGCTCTCGCGCTCACACGCCGCATCGGGAATGAGGCCAACAACCTCACCCTCGACTGGTGCCGCCTTGTGCCGCAGAGCAAGGCGCGACACTGTGCCGTAGACCTGCGAGATCGGCGTCTTCTCGAAGTCCGTAATATTCAGCAGCAGTTGCGCGCGCCCGTGAACGAGGACGCCCAGGGCCTTGACACCCTTCAGACCACCCGAGGCTGCGCGAATCTCGCGGGCAATCGCGCGCACCATCGCAACGTCGGTCGAATCGAAGTAAAGGTTATAGGCCACAAGAAACTTACGGGCCCCCACAGCACATGCGCCAGCGGTCGGGTGCAGTCCCGGACCGCCGAGATCCGGCCTGCGAGCAACATCTTTGCGCACGACTTCGCGGAGCCCTTCAAACTGGCCGTTGCGAACATTGTCGAGATTGGCACGATCGGGCCGTGCGGCCGCAGCCTCATAGAAGTAGACCGGAACACCGAAGCGCTGCCAGATCTCGAGCCCAGCCTGCCGCGCCAGCATCACGCACTGCTCCAGTTTGATACCAGAGATTGGTACGAAGGGCACAACGTCAGCCGCGCCGATGCGGGGATGCATGCCCTCCTGCCGCGTAAGGTCCTGCCGTGTGAGATCGATCAGTTCCGCTGCCTTCCCTGCTCCACGTACGGCAGCTTCGAGCACTGCATCCGGAGGGCCCGCGATGGTGACCACAGAGCGATTGTGGTCGGCATCCATCGAAAGGTCGAGCAGGCGCACTCCCTCCACGCGCATCGCAGCCACGATGGCCTCAACGCGGCGCGCATCTCTGCCCTCAGAGAAGTTGGGTACGCACTCGACTACTGCTGGAGCTTTGGTCATTTCCAGAAGGTGTAGCCCACTTGTATCTGGACGCTGGCATTGACGCCGGGGTTGCGGTCGCCCAGAGATGCTGAGGAAATATGCACGCCATTGACGCCAAGATCAATTGATCGCCGATTTCGGAGGAAGTAGTGAATTCCAATGCCGCCCTGCGGAGAGAAGTTCCAAACTGACGTGCCTCCGGGCGTGCCCTTCGGCACCAGTACATCCGGCGGAAATTTGTGCGTGGTGTAGACCAGTCCGCCCGCAGCCTGAAACCACGGCTGAACACGCCTGGACTTGGTCAGGAAATTCCAGCGGAAGATCACAGGGGTTATGCTCACGCCGGTATAAGTGCCGCCGCCAACGGGCGCCGTGTACACTTGGCCGCCATACATGAAGGTTTGTTCGTGCGGCGGCGGCGTGTAAGCCTGCCAGAACGGGAGAATGTTCCCTGCGAATTCAAACTGTCCGCTGAAGATTCCCGCGTGTGCGACCGGGGTGAGAATCTTGCCCAGTTCTGCGCCTGCGAAAAAGAATTTGAAATCCGAACGCTCGCCGACACCGGTACCCCAATTCGCGAGCGGTCCGATATGCCAGCTCTGCCGCATGCGAACTTCTGCGACTGGTGAAAGAGAATGAGCGCCGGGGCCGGTCATGGCCTGCATCATCATCGTGCCCTGCGGTTGTTGTTCACTCGCGGGTGGCCCTCCGGCTGGAGCTTGGGCCGGGGCCTGCGCCTTTGTAACAGCGCTCGCAACCAAGACACTCGCAATCAAGGGTAATATGAAAACCTTCAGCCTTGCAGTCAACCTTCGTTCCCTTCTCTCAGCCCAGAGGTCTGCTTCTCACAAAAAGGCCGCCATATTCGGGCGGCCTTTGGTCTCAGAATTTTGAAACTTAATCAGCCGGCGACCTGTTCCATTTGTTCGGCGTCCATATCGAAGTTCGAATAGACGTTTTGGGTGTCGTCGAAGTCTTCGAGCGCCTCAAGCAGCCGGATCATCTGGCCTGCCGCTGGCCCTTCAAGCTTGGTGTAGGTCGAAGCAATCATCGTCACTTCGTTCATCACTGTCGCGATCTTCGCTGCTTTCACCGCGGTAAGCACGCCTTCGTACGACGAGGGATCGGTGATGATCTCCCACGTGTCGCCTTCATCGTTCAGATCCTCGCCGCCGTGCTCCAGCACGATATTCATGAGGGTCTCTTCGCTGGCTGCGGATTTCTCCACCGCAATGACGCCCTTCTTCGAAAACATGAAGCGTACCGAGCCTGTTTCGCCGAGGTTGCCGCCGTTCTTCGAAAAGGTGTGTCGAATCTCGCTTACCGTGCGATTGCGATTGTCCGTGGTCACATCCACAATCACCGCTACGCCGCCGGGGCCATAGCCCTCGAACGATATCTCTTCGTACACCGCGCCGGGCAGCTCGCCCGTGCCACGCTGTATCGCGCGCTTGATGTTGTCCTGCGGCATATTCTCAGCTTTCGCCGCCAGAATGGCGGTGCGCAGTCGTGGGTTGCCATCGGGGTCGCCACCGGAACGGGCAGCGATGGTGATTTCCTTGATCAGGCGTGTAAAAATCTTGCCGCGCTTGGCATCCAGCGCGCCCTTCTTGTGCTTGATTGTGGCCCATTTAGAGTGGCCGGACATGAGAACCTCAGTCTTGGTGGAAAGATGCCGGCGCGTGAACGCACCTGCCCTTGGCAGTATACCATTCTCACAGCATTCTCCTGGTCGTTGACACGGTTCGTTTTAGGTTAGAGAACCGGGTTAGCGGGCACAATTTCTGGGCTTCTGATATCTGAAAGATAGTTTTGGACGAGCCAGATCAACCAACGGCGACTGCCACTGCGAGCCTGACCTCAGATTCGGCTTCCCGCCGCATTCTCTTCGCAACTATGGGCTCGCTGGGCGACCTGCATCCGTGCATCGGGCTGGCCCTGGAACTGCAGCGCCGCGAACACCAGGTCACCATCGCAACGACAGAGTTCTATCGAGCGAAGATCGAAGGGCTCGGGCTCGCGTTTAAGCCTCTCCGGCCTGATTTCAACCCCACCGACGGCGAAACGATTTCGAAGTGCCAGGACATCCGCCGCGGCCCAGAGGTTCTGATCCGGGAGCTCATCCTTCCCCATCTCGATGACAGCTACGCCGATCTGCTAGCCGCGGCTTCCGATGCCGACCTGATGCTTTCCGGCGAACTGCTCTATCCAGCGCCGCTGGTGGCGGAGAAGCTTTCCCTTCCCTGGGTTTCGATCATTTTGTCGCCGTGCTCATTCTTCTCTGCTCATGATCCCTCTCTCATGGTGAATGTGCCTGCGCTCTATCGCCTGCGCAATGCCGGATGGCTTCTGAATCGAGTGATTCTGAACCTCGGCGCCCTCACAACCAATCCTTGGTGGCGTCCCATCCGCGAGCTGCGTCGGGCGGAAGGGCTTGGGCCTGCACGCAACCCTCTGATCAGCGACAAATTTTCGCCGCATCTTGTCCTCGCGCTTTTTTCGTGCGCTCTCGCAGAAGCGCAACCAGACTGGCCTTCATCAACTTTGCAGCCGGGCTTTGTTTTTCATGACCGCGATCGTCATGCGTATCCTCAGTCAGAGGAGTTGTCGGAGTTTCTCGCTGCAGGCGAACCGCCAATCGTATTCACGCAAGGGTCTACCGCCGTGCACGATGCGGGCAGCTTTTACGAAGTGAGCGCCGAAGCAGCGAAGCAGATCGGCGTACGAGCGCTGCTGATCGGTGCAAAACCTTCGCAGATCATTGAGCACCCTGACCTCTTCGCTATCCCATACGCCTCGTATTCCGAGGTCTTTCCCAGGGCGTCCGTTATTGTTCACCAGGGCGGGTCGGGCACAACGGGACAAGCGATGCGAGCCGGACGGCCGATGCTCTTCGTTCCCTATGGATGGGATCAGCCGGACAATGCGGCACGCATTGAGCGCACGGGCGCTGCGTTGAGCATCTCAAAGGAGCATTACACGGTCGACACTGCTGCGCGCCTGCTCAAGCGTCTGCTCTCGGATTCACGCTATGCGCGGA
>CAWHUJ010000008.1:0-50857 GCA_963832465.1 uncultured Acidobacteriaceae bacterium | reverse complement strand
GGGCACGATCACGGCTATTGAAAAGAGTAGATACCACCACGGCAGAAGGTCGTGATGATTGCGCACGACAGCGTAAATCGCGATTCCCAGGTTGATCAGGAATAGAAGAACGATGAACCCGTGATAAAGGGGATCAAAGCGAGTATGATTTGCAAGAGTCTGCGGTTTCTTACTCATGGTTGGCGAGCACGACCTTCGCCGGCGTAGCAATCACCGGCGAGGGCCATTCTATATCGCCATTCTGCTCGGGGCTCACAATAGAGTTTTCCGCGGTTCCGGCAATCTGCGGAACAGGCTCCGTTCCGTGGATCGACTCCGCCAACTCCTCCGGGGCGAGTACCCGCGCGTCCCTCGGCACCAGATGGTGATGCCCACGCACGATGTAGTCGACCAGCAGTGCGCCGGCCAGGTACGGATTGAGGACGGCAATCGGTATTGCATACCCCGTCGTGATCAGCGATTCGGAAATGTCCTTGTTCCTGCCACTGGGCCTGCGATACCCAGGCACCTGCGGAATCTCGTACACCTCGACCTCGAGCGACGGATGTTTCTTGGCGTAGCGCACAAGCTTGTAGGCAACCTGATTCGGCGTTGTGACTCCGGCGTCTGGAAAGACGCTGCGTTTGAAGGCTCCGGGGAAGTAGATATTGAGGGTGACACGGGCAAAGTCAGCACAGTTCTTGAACAAAAGCTG
The DNA here is from genome assembly GCA_963832465.1 of uncultured Acidobacteriaceae bacterium. Lineage (GTDB taxonomy): Bacteria > Acidobacteriota > Terriglobia > Terriglobales > Acidobacteriaceae > Telmatobacter. Next base: position 50,163 of record CAWHUJ010000008.1, on the reverse strand, counting down.
AAAGTGCGATCGATTCTTCGCATCATTCATTTGCGCGATGAATCTGTCATCCTGCTCCTCGGTTGTATCAAACCGAAAAGCATAGATGCGCCGCTCGTACGCCACTCCTACCAGTTCCTTCCAGCCACCGTGAGCAAAGCTGCCTTCCTGTACATCGCCAAGGTCCATCAAGTGCGTTTCATGGTAGTTGTCGCGCATCCGCGCAACGTCTTCGTGGTTGGTGCGCTCAGGCACCGCGTCCGCACTCTCGACGGAGTAGAGGTACGGCATCAGCGGGACTGCGATCCAATCGTAACCTCCGATCCCTTCATATCTTGAAATCACCGCACCAATCTCACCGGCGTGGCAACGACGCAGGGTCACGGGAGTTTCGGCGCAGACGCGCTCAAAGTAGAGTGCCGTGTGGCCGGTTGGATTCAATGCCCCGAAAAAACCATAAGGCTGTTCTAACAGGAGGGCGGCCTGTGCTTGTGAGCGTGCACATGGCAGGAGCAACAGCGCAAACGCCATGAGAACTAACGCTACTTTGCGTTGGGGGCGCATCGGTGGCATCGGGTCTCCGGGTTGTGGAATGCTTACATCCAAGTATGAAGCAAAAACTCAACAAATGGCAGCGGTTAAGTGCGGTTTAGATGTTAAGGAAGTCATCAAAATACCGCATTATGGCCTGTTTATATGAACCCTTCTTTCCACTAAACGTTGCATCCCTGCTCAGGATCGTACCTATAGACAGTCATAAATTCATCAATGCTGACGCCCCAAGGCTCCGTCTGATACGGTTCATCTTTCGGAAGAGTTGAATTCCCGAGATTCGGCGAACCAGCCGAAAAATCACTTTCGCCAGAGGCCGTCACTTTGAAGCTCCGTTCGCTCGTTCCACTTCTTTTGCCTTTTTGCGTCGCCGCCTCAGCCCAGGTCACGTTGCCTAAAGTGCTCGGCAGCCATATGGTCGTACAACGTGATCTCCCGGTGCACCTGTGGGGCACCGCATCTATCGGTGAGCAGGTCACCGCATCTTTCCGTGGTGAATCCCGCTCGACGAAAGCCGATCGCCTTGGCCTCTGGAGTCTTTATCTCGCTCCCGGTAGCGCAGGCGGTCCCTTCCAACTCAAGGTGCAGGGATCAGAAGCGAACAGCCAGCCAATCGTGCTTGATGACATCCTGGTGGGCGATGTTTGGATTGCGTCAGGTCAATCGAACATGGAATTTCCCATGAGCCGCGCCGCAACCGCAGCGCAGGATCTGCCCAATGCCGGTAATCCGCAGATCCGGCTCCTCATGATCAACAGGCGCGCTTCGGATTACGCGCAGACCGACATCGATAGCAACGGGTGGACGGTCTCCAGCCCCGAAACCGCGAAAGATTTCTCCGCGATCGCCTGGTACTTCGCCCGCGACATCTCCGAGCGCGAGCACGTGCCCGTCGGCGTCGTCGATTCCACCTGGGGCGGCACCGTTGCCGAGTCATGGGTGCGCCTCACCGCCATTGGAGCAGACGCCTCCCTCGCGCCCCTTTTCGTGTCACGCGGCAAGATGACCGATCGCGAAGCCATCGGCCAAATCGAAGAAGAAATCGAGAAAAAGCAGCAAGACGAAGCCCGTGCGCAAGGCAAACCCGTCCCGCAATTCCGGTGGCATCCACCGCTCAACAGTTGGGCACCCGGTCTGCTCTGGAACGGCATGATCGCGCCGCTTACGCCTTTCCCTATCCGCGGCGTCATCTGGTATCAGGGCGAAAGCAACAGCGCTCTGGCGCGCGCACCGCTCTACAGCCGTATCTTCCGCGACACTGATCGAGGACTGGCGCGACCAGTGGGCTGTCGGCGACTTCCCCTTCCTCTTCGTGCAGATTTCAAATTACAAATCCAGCACCCGCTGAAGACTGGGCCGCGCTGCGCGAACAGCAATTGCAAGACTCTCGCCATCCGCAACACCGCCATGGCCGTCACCATCGACATCGGCAATCCTGACAACGTCCATCCCACCGACAAGATCGACGTAGGCCTGTCGGCTGGCGCGTGCCGCACGCGCGCTTCCTACGGCGAGTCTGTCGAGTACTCCGGGCCCCTCTTTCGCCAGGCCACGCCGGAAGGCCCGGCGCTGCGCCTCTGGTTCGATCACGCGCAAGGTCTGAAAGCAAAAGGCGGGGAACCGACAGGCTTCGAAGTCGCAGGCAGCGATGGCAAATTTATTCTGCATCGGCAAAGATCGACGGAACACCATCGTGGTCTCAAGCCCCGCCGTTTCTGAACCGGTGCACGCCCGCTATGGCTGGGCCAACAGCCCGATGTGCAACCTGTTCAATGGCGAAGGACTGCCCGCTTCGCCCTTTAACTCGATGCAATAGGGCAGTTGCGAGCGGAAAACGGGCCTAGGTCTCGTTAGACCTTGTGAGGAACTGACTAATGCATGTGGGAGTCTATCCGATCGCGTTTCGTCCCGGCCGTTTACGAGGGAAAGGAAAACCAAGAACGTGGACTGACAGCCTCGCAAGGGAGAACTTCGACTGGCTAATGTCTGTCCGACAGGATCGTCCGAAGATCCTTCTTACCTTCTTGGGGTTGAGCGATCCCTCTTATGGAAGTGAATACGACTTCTTGTTGGATTGTGGTGCTCGTGTGGCAACTGCAATTACTACCGAGCTGAATTGCCGAAATGAAGATGGGCGCCAAAAGCTCACAGCGCCAGGACTCTCTATTGCGCATGAATTAGGGTTGTTGCTAGCAGATCTCATAATTAGATCTTCCGATGGGAAGATAAAGTGGACGCTTCTCAGATCTCGGCGAGACGCACTCTCGTACAATCTTCCGGTCTTGTCCGGAACGCATCCCAAGATGACCTTGGATCCGATTAGGGGCAGCATAACTGGCGCGAAAGGAATTCTGAGTGGTGTCAAGTCGTCTGACCTATGGGCAAAGGGCTATCGGCACTGGCTGAAAGTGCTGCTCTCTCGAAGCGGCTCAAAAGCGCTTTCGGCAGATGAAGCGGAACACTAGTAAGTGCAGCCTTAAGAAAGCAAATCACGGATTGGCGAACGTTACCACCACCAGTCCGGCCGTTACAGAGCCGGTCTACATTCGCTATGGCTGGGCCAACAGCCCGCAGTGCAATCTCTTCAACGGCGAAGATCTGCCCGCTTCGCCGTTCAGCTCGATGCAGTGAATCTTGCTACACCGAGGCCAATCCGGATCCGGAACTTCCGCCCTGTGGCGCGCCGGCCGGCTTGACCACCGTCGTCTCCTGCATCTCGATCAGGCCAGTGCCGCACAGTTCCGTCAGCTTCTCCAGTAGCGACTCAACCTTCTCGCGCGTCTCAATAAACTCGATCTTCAGCGGCAGCCGGTCAGACAAATCCAGCAGATGCGCTGCGTGCATGCGATGCTCGGCGCCAAATCCCGCCACGCCTTTCATCACCGTCGCGCCAGCGACTCCGCTATGAAAGAGAAAATCCAGGATGCTGGAGTAGACGGGGACGTGATGATGCGTTCCACCTTCTGCCAGATAGATAGTTACCTTTACTGCCTTCCCCGGCTGAAGCATTACGCGTCCTCCTCCTGTCAGATCTGGGTCGTTGCCCGCCAAAGGCACCTTGGTGGGGAGCGTCATGAAAGAGCCTCCGCAGCGATCGTTCCCAGCCATGTAGCCAGGAGGCCAAGGAAGAGACTTCCGAAGGCGTAGAGAGCAGCAAGTGCAAACGCTCCGCTTCGCAACGTCGAAAGCGTCTCCCATTCATAAGTCGAGAACGTGCTGTACGCACCCAATAATCCGACCGGGATAAGATAACGCCACGCGGGGTTCAATTCCAGCCGCTTGCCGAGATAGGTCAGCGTAAAGCCGATGACTACGCAGGCTGTGAGATTGACGACCAGCGTGCCGTAAGGGAATCGGATTCCCATTCGGCTCCCGAGATCGTCGAACCAACCCAATAGCGCGCCACCGACCCCAGCGCACCGCCCAGAGCAATCAGCAGATATTTCTGCAAGGCACTCTCCCTCTTCGATCAATCGAGCCCCGCGCCGGCGCAGACAAGGAAGGCACGTTTGATTCAGGTCAATTAATTTTGCAGGGATCGCGGCCGGGACATGACTCCGCGACAGGATTCCCTGTCAGGAGTCATCATCTGTCCGGCCTATTGGATGGGACAGCGGTTAAGGGCGAACTCCATCGCCGCTTCTGTTATTACAGCCGTCGGTTGAGCGGCTGTCAATCCTGTCTATGCCTAATCGACGAAGCCGGGCATCACAAACTCAAACCCGCCGCCATCCGGTCCCCAGTTAACCACGCGCGAAAGAACCGTCAACGTGTCTCTGGGATCATCTCCCAGGCTGTCGATAATCTGCAGGGTTATGCGAATCACAGTTCCGGGCAGCCACCGCTCGTCGGTGATCATGTAAAAGCCCATCACGCTCAAATTCCGAATTTGACGCGGCTTCGAGTGTCCGCCAGAGAAGTAAAATCCGACCAAGCCAGGTTCAGGAATGCGGGGAGCGCGCCGATGCTCGCGCTGTCTCTCATGCACCGTTTCGAGCTCCAGCTCCGGATAAAACCACGATAGGATCTGGATCTTCCTCGACTGCTTTTCCTGGTTGCGCTTCAGCACATCATCTCTGAAGTTGACAACGGGAGCCTGAAACTCTGGCCGGTATGAAGGATCAAGCTCCGGAAAGAGCATATACAGCAGCTGAACGTTCCACTTACCGCGTGCTGCGTCGCGCTTCTTTCCGTATTTTGCCGCCGCCTTTGCCGTTCTCGACTGAAGGTCCAACTCACTCGAAGCGGGTGTATCCACCTCGGGCGCGTCCAAAACATCTACTGCAGCCGCAACCTCATGGGCAGATGGTGCGGGCGATGAGGTCGCCTCTTCTGCGATCGTCGATTTTCCGCTAATCACAAGGGCAGCCGCAGCTGCTTCTACCTGCACTGCCTGCGGTTCAGGAGCCGTAATAACCTGAACGTGAGCTACTGCCTGCACGTCTTCGCTAGCGATCGAGATAGGCACAACTTTCGCTTCAACCGCGGGCTGGATCTCGTGGGCCACCGCAGCCGCAACAACCGGCACTTCCTCCGGCGCGCGCTTCAACGCAAGGCTTCCACTACGCATCAACCTGCCGGACGACATCACTGCTGCCGCGGGTGGCCGTAAATCGTGTCCAGCCGCTGCCGCAGGCACATTGAATGTCTTCCCGCCTAACGCGGGCACTATCTTGGGCTGTTTAGGAGCAATTTGCTTCGGAGCAGGCGCAGGTGCAGTCACCGTAGCGGCGCCGCCTTCCGTCGCCGGCTGCCCCACTTCGGAAACACTGAGGCGATCTCCGCTGAAAGTCTTCGATCGGATCAGGCTTGTCTCAGGCAGAATCAATGCGCTCGTCGGATCGCCTTTGAATGGAGTGAATTCGCTCCTCTGCGTAATCTCAATCGCATGCACCACGCGATGCTCGTCGTCGAGGTATACGAGGTCAAAGGCGGAGTGGGAACGCGCAACCGGAATTCCCTTGAAGTTGACCAGCCAGATCCCGGTTCTCGCACTTGGTGCAAGCCCTTCCATCAGGATCTTCAGCACTCTAAGAGGCTCGCGCGCTGCATCCACAACGGTGAGCCTGGGGCTCAAAACCCGCTTACTGCCCTCGTTGTACGCGCAATACAGGGTCTCCACAAATCCTCGTTCACTGCGACTGCATGCTCATCGAGCAAAGCACTGCGTCTGAAGTCTGCAGGCAGGTCGCGGGCAAAAAGGGCCGCAACTGCCATTGAGCGCAGTGTTGCATCGCCCGGAAGTGGGGGTCAAGAAAGAACTTAGTTGGTAATAACACTAAAGTGATAGATGGCCGGAAAGCACCGTTGATGTAGCACTTAGTCGTTGTCGGTTCCGGTACTGCCGGTGCTCTGGGCTTAGTTGTGTTTGCCTTTCCACTCCTCATACGGGCCCTGGAAGTCTTCGATGCCATTCGTGTCAAAGTGCCAGAGCCGTGTGGCCACCTCGTCGATCAGGTCGTGATCGTGTGTTACCAGCAGCACGGTGCCTTCATAGCGCTGGAGCGCTATGTTCAACGCGTTGATCGATTCAAGGTCGAGGTGGTTCGTCGGTTCATCGAAGATCAGGATATTCGGCTTGGTCAAAATCAGCTTGCAGAAGACAAGCCGGGCCTGCTCGCCGCCCGACAATGCCTTGGTAGGCTTCGAACCTTCCTCGCCGGAGAAGAGCATCTGCCCCAGGATTCCGCGAATCTCTTCCACCGTCGCTTTCGGGTCAAACCTGTGCAGCCACTCGGCGACCGTGAGGCCATGCTCGATCGTGGAACCCACGTCCTGAGGGAAGTACCCGACCTGCGCCTCGTGTCCCCAGAAGACACTGCCCGAGTCCAGCACAAACTCCTTATCAGCGAGTCCGGGATAATTTGCCAGCAGGCTCTTCAGCAGGGTCGTTTTGCCCGCGCCATTGCGGCCCATCAGGCAGATTTTTTCGCCACGCAGCACATTTGCTGAGAAGCCATCCAGCACTTTCAAATCACCGTAAAGTTTCGTCAGGTGCTTGAACTCCAGCACATGCTTGCCGCTCGGCCGTACCTGGTCAAACTTGATGAACGGGCGCTGAATGTTCGATCGCGCCAGGTCGTTCGTCTGCAGGCGCTCCACTTCCTTGCGCCGGCTGGTCACCTGCGATGAGCGCGTACCGGCGGCGAATCGAGCGATGAACTCGTTCAGCTGCGCAATCTTCTTTTCGCGCTGCGCGTTCTCCGATTCGAGCCGCGAGCGAATCTGCGTCTTCGCCATCACCATATCGTCGTAGCCGCCCGTGTAGGTGATGATCGTCTGGTAGTCAATATCCGCCGTGTGTGTGGTGACGCTGTTCAGGAAATGCCGATCGTGCGAAATCGTGATCAGTGTTCCGTCATAGTTCAGCAGAAAATCCTGCAGCCAGTGAATCGAGTCGAGATCGAGATAGTTCGTAGGCTCATCGAGCATCAGAGCCTCCGGCTTGCCGAAGAGTGCCTGCGCCAGCAGTACACGCACCTTCTGGCCGCCCTGCAGTTCGCCCATCTTGCGCTCATGCAGTTCATCTGCAATGTCGAGGCCCTGCAGCAGCACTGCCGCGTCGCTCTCTGCGCCATAACCGTCTTCGTCGCCGATGACGCCTTCCAACTCGCCAAGCCGCATACCATCTTCATTTGTCATCTCGGCTTTTTCGTAGATGCGGTCGCGTTCTTCCAACGCAGCCCACAAAGGCGCATTGCCCATGATCACGGTGTCGATCACACGGTAATTGTCGAAGGCAAACTGGTCCTGCCGAAGCACCCCCATCTTTCTCGGACGCACCACCGTGCCCTTCTGCGGGTCTAACTCGCCGGTCAGGATCTTCATAAACGTGGACTTGCCGGCGCCATTCGGCCCCGTCAATCCGTAACGCCGACCCACCGTAAACGCAGTACTAACCTCCTCGAAGAGCACCTTCGAGCCATAGCGCATCGTTACATTGCTGACGCTGATCATCTCTTTGAATTCCTGAACGCAGACCGAAGCTTTGTTCCGGACATGCCGGACCGATCAATCTGTGGTTGACTGTAGGCTGTGCGGCCGCGCACGCCGGGCGGCCACGAAGAACCACAACTTAGTTAGTTTCTCACACAAGCGTAGACAGGATCGCATCGGGGCAGGGAGGAAATCTTCTATCCAAACAGCGCGGTAACAAGGTGATTCACTACGAAGGCCGCTCCGTATGCGAGCGCCAGCATGTAAACGAATTGGAAGGCAGGCCAGCGCAAGCTGTTGGTCTCGCGTCGCACCACCGCCATGGTTGAGGTGCACTGCATCGCGAACGCAAAAAAGATCATCAGCGCCAGAGCGCCGCCCAGCGCCATATCGTGATGCAGCGCCGTCTGCAGACTCAGCGTCTGCGTCTCCGGGTCCGCGCCATACAGCGTACCCATCGTGCTCACCATCACTTCGCGTGCCAGAACACTCGACAGGAGCCCAATGCCGATCTTCCAGTTGAATCCCAGAGGTGCAATGACGGGTTCGATGAAGTGCCCCAGCCGTCCGATGACGCTCTCTGCCAACTCTGGAGCGCTGTAGCTTCCACCCTGCACATGAATCAGCGGAATATGCGCCAGCACCCACAGCGCGAGCGTTACGCACAAAATGACCGTGCCCGCCTGCCGCAAAAAGACGTTTGCCCGGTCGACAAGCCTGATACCGAGCGAGCGCAGCGTTGGCATACGATACTGCGGCAATTCCAGAATGAATGGCGTCTCACTCGATTTGAGAATCGAGCTCTTCAGCACCCAGGCCGTGGTCATTGCCGCTACAAAGCCGGCCACATACAAGCTCAGCATCACGATCGTGCGCAATCCAAGAAAGCCGTGCAGATACGCGATATTCGGAATGAACGCAGCAATCAGCAGCATGTACACAGGCAGCCGCGCCGAGCACGTCATGAACGGCGTCACAAGAATCGTCGCCAGCCGGTCTCGCTTATTCTCAATCGTCCGTGTCGCCATGATCGCCGGCACTGCGCAGGCATAAGCAGAAAGTAGCGGAATAAATGCCTTGCCATTCAACCCGATCGTGCGCATCACGCGATCGGCAATCAGCGCGGCGCGTGCCAGGTAGCCTGAGTCCTCAAGAATGCCGATAAACAAAAAGAGCAGCAGAATCTGGGGCAGGAAAACCAGTACAGACGAAACGCCCTTCCATGCGCCGTCGATAATCAGTGAGCGCATCCAGCCGGCTGGCAGCAGCGGCGCCACCAGGTTGCCGAGGTGTCCCAACAGGTTGCCGAATCCATCGGAAAGAGGCTGCCCGATCGAGAAGACCACCTCGAAGACGCCAACCACCACGATGAGAAAGAGAATCGGTCCCCAGATTCGGTGCAGCAGAATCTTGTCCAGCTTGCGGCTCTTCTCCTCTGAGAGCGGCGCCTGATAACCCGTTCGCTGCGTCACCTGCGCGGCCCACGAGTGGGTGCTGGCCGCATTGCCGAAGACCGGCAGTGTCAACGGCTGCACGGCCTCCTCTCCACGATGCCGATTCAGGAAAAGGGAAACAGCTTCAAGCCCAGTGCCATGTGTCGCGCTGATCTGACCTACAGGCGCGCCCAGCTCACGCGCCAGCTTAAGGGTGTCCACCTTGCCGCCGCGCGACTCCATCAGGTCGCTCATGTTCAGAAGCACGAGTGTCGGTAATCCCAGCGCCAGCACCGGCGCAGCCAGCATCAGTTGCCGCGTCAGGTGCAAGGCATCCAGTACCAGAAGCACAGCGTCGGGCTTTGGCGTGCGCGGCATCTCGCCCTTCAGCACATTGACTGAGACACGCGCATCTTCTGAAAACGGATCGAGCGAATAAACGCCCGGCAGATCGATTAACGTCAGGTCTTCGCGGCCCACTCCAGCCATCACGCCCATGCGCTGCTCTACTGTCACGCCGGGGTAGTTGGCCACTTTCTGCCGAAGGCCGGTGAGGCGATTAAAAAGTGTGGATTTGCCGGAGTTCGGAGGACCGATCAGTGCGAGTGTTCGAATAGCCCCAGCGGGCGGCTGCGCTGCAGGCGGCTCAAAGGCCGGTGTCGTGCAGCACGAGCTCATCTCTTCGCCTCAGCCAGCTCCGTTGTTGCAAAATTGCGGATTGAGATCGCCTTCGCCGTCTCAACGCGAAGCGCGATCTCGATTCCGTCAACGCTGTATACAGTGGGGTCACCCGCGGGTGCGCGGCGCAATGCGGTCACGCGCGCATCTGGCACAAATCCCATGTGCATCAGGTGGTTCTGAACGGACGCGGGCAGGTCAAGCGCAACCAGAACTCCGCTTTCACCAATCTTCAGTTCACTCAGCATGCTCAACCCGCCTTGACTCCCAGGGGTCGCAATTCAGCCCCCGGTCCATATATAGGACCGGAATAGTCTGAGTTAGTATACGACCATTTAAGTCTGGGTTGCAATTCTTGCTCAACCTCATCCAGGTCAGAAACCAATCCCTCTTCCCACTTGCTGAAACGCCAGCGAATCTGGGATTTACGGCTGACCAGGCCGACCTCGCGCGACGGCCTGCCACGTTCGCCACAGTGACTCTTCCGGAACACGTCTATTTCAGCAAAGGAGGAAAGGCGCAGAATGTGATGAGAATCACGTCATCGTAGAGGAAGGACTTCTTCTATCGCCGGCCGTTACAGGGGGAAGAGCATGAACACCAAGGAATTCCAAGCGACGCTCTCCAATCAGTTTCCGCCCGCAGGTCTCAGCGCCCCTCTTGCGGCTCTCTGGTGGGACGCGAAAGGGGACTGGGATCAGGCGCACAGTATGGTTGACGAACTGGAGACGAAGGATGCGATGGCCGTTCACTCCTATCTGCATCGCAAAGAGGGCGACGCATCAAACGCTGACTACTGGTACGCCCGGGCCGGCCGCGCACATCAACGCGAATCGCTCGAAGCCGAGTGGAAGGCGCTCGTCGAGGCCTTCACCGGTTCGTAGCATTCCCTTGCCAGAACTCCCGCAATCGTTTCCTCCAGCAGCGTGCAGGCGGCTGGAAGCACGGCCTGCACGGCCTCGCCCAATCCTTCGCGCAGTTCCATCGAATGTGCACGCACCGTTAGCAGCAGTGCTTGCTCAGGCCTCGCGTCATAGTAATCACGTGCGCACGCCAACAATGCAGGCGCATCAAAATGATGCGTCAACGTTTGCGAAGAATCCGTTGCGACAGTGGGCTGAAGACTCAACTCGCTTTCACAGTTCATCGCGACTGCACTATCCACGAAGATCACAGCCGCGGCTCGCGCGATCTCTTCGACCAGCTCTGGCGTCCACTGTTGCCGGCAGATCAGTCGCAACCGCGCCTCGCCCGCAAATCGTTCCGCAGCCCACTCGGCGAGCCATGGTCCAACACCGTCATCCTCACGCAGCGAATTTCCGCAGGCCAAAACGAGGCAGGGAATCATCCCCATCATTGCCTCACCAACTTGTCCACGATCTCACCCTCAGCAGACCGCAATGTAAGCACCAGCGGCATCTGCCCGAAAGCGTGCGACGAGCAACTCAGGCACGGGTCGAAGGTCCGCACCACAGCCTCGACGCGGTTAAGAATGCCCTCTGTGAACTTGCCATCCTTGATGAACTCCCTCGACGCCTGCAGCACGCCTTTGTTCATCGCGTTGTTGTTCTGCCCTGTCGCGATAACTAGATTCGCCCAGGTGATCTTGCCATTTTCATCAACTTTGTAGTGGTGGTGCAGCGTGCCCCGTGGAGCCTCAGCCTGCCCTGCACCCTCCAGCCGATTCACCCCGGCCGTCGCCCGCACGTGCTTATCGAGAATCAGCGGATCGGTGAGGATCTGCTCAATCTTCTCGATGCCGTACAGAATGTCAATCAGCCGCGCATGGTGATAGTAGAACGAGCTCTGCACCGGCCCGGTCGCCAGCCGCTTGAACTCATTCAGCTCCGTGTCTGCCAGCGGAGTGCCCATCGTCTTCGCGATATTCAGCCGTGCAAGCGGGCCCACGCGATAGCTTCCCTCCGGATATCCGAGAGGCTTGTAATACGCAAACTTAGTGTAGCTGTACGGCTCCACGGCTTCGCCGATCACCTCGGTGAAGTCGTTTGCCTTTATGCCATCGGACACAATCTTTCCTGTCCCATCGATGAGCCGCAGCGCGCCGTCGGTAAACTCAACCGATTCGTCGTCGTTGATCAGCCCCATGTACAGCGACGGGAAATTGGCGAAGGCTTCAATCTCCGCTTTGAACGCGTCGGCAACCTGCTTGTACCAGGCCAGCGCCAATTTGATGTTCGCGTATGCCTCGGCAATCATCCGCAGAATCTCATCGCGCTTCGCCGTCGCCAGCGGCTCTGTTACGCCGCCCGGCACAACCCAGCCTGGATGAATACGCTTATCTCCCAGCAACTCGATGATGTGCTGCCCAAAGCGCCGCAAAGCCACACCCGCGCGTCCCAACTCGGGCTTCGCAGCTACGACGCCAAAGAGATGCCGCGTCTTCGGGTCCGCATCCATGCCGAGCAACAAATCGGGCGACGACAAGTAGAAGAAGCTCAACGCGTGTGACTGCACCATCTGCGCCAGGTTCAACATCCTCCGCAGTTGCGCTGCCGTATGCGGAATGCGCACCGACATGATCGCCTCGCACGCCTTCGCTGAAGCCACCAGGTGTGACACCGGACAGATGCCGCAGATGCGCGCCATCAGGCTCGGCATTTCATAAAACGGACGGCCTTCTGAGAACTTCTCGAATCCGCGCACCTGTGTCACATGAAAGTGCGCATCCTCAACTTCGCCGCGGTCATTCAGCTGAATCGTGATCTTGCCATGACCTTCCAGCCGCGTTACGGGGTCGATCTTGATCGTCTGGCTCATATACCCATCTCCGCTCTCAGGCCCCAAACCGCGTCAGCGCTGGAATGTCGACTGGCTTACTGGCAATCAGCGAAGTTAGCACCGTGTAAAAGGTATCTGCCGATGGAGGACATCCCGGCAGAAACACATCCACCTTCACAAACTGATGCACAGGCCGTACCACATTCAGAAGCTTCGGCACTACCACGCAGGGAATCTGCGGTTGGGCCGTCACGTTTTCTTTGTAGGCGCGATCCAGAATCGCTTCCGCTCCAATCGGATTCCGCATCGACGGAACATTCCCCGCCACTGCGCAATCGCCCATAGCTACCAGCAGCTTGGAGTGCGCCCGAATCTTTCTGATCTTTGCCTCATCATCTACCGAGGCCACCGCGCCCTCGACAAGCGCAATATCCACCTCGTCGGGGAACTCTTTCGTATCGACGATCGGGCTGTAGACCACATCCACAAGTTCGCTAAGATCGATCAATCGCTCGTCCATGTCGAGAAATGACATGTGGCATCCCGAGCATCCATCCAGCCACGCTGTTGCCAGTTTCAGCTTGCTCATCGCGTCTCCCGCATCAGGTTAAGGTAGGGCAAAAAATCAGGCGACTTCGGATGCTCCGTGCCGACCTTGCTCTTATCAAACAACGCGCCTGTTGGGCATACCTGCACGCACTTGCCGCAGCGCGTGCAATTCGAGCTTCCCCAGTCCTGGTGGAGATCCGTTATCACCATCGAGTTGACACCGCGCCCCATCACGTCCCAAATATGCGCGCCTTCGATCTCCGCGCATACGCGCACGCAGCGCGTGCACAAGATGCAGCGATTGTGATCCGCCGTGAATCGTTCATTCGACGCGTCCACCGGCAGATCCGGGTTGCGATACTCGAAACGCACGTGCGTCACGCCCTGTTCCTGGCCCAGGGATTGCAGCTCGCAATTCCCGTTCGCCACGCAGACCGAGCAGATGTGGTTCCGCTCGGCAAACAGCAGCTCAAGAATCGTCCGCCTGTGTTTCTGCAGGCGTGGGGTGCTGGTGCTTATCTCCATCCCTTCTTCCACGGTCGAAACGCAGGCCGGCAGTAGCTTGTTGCTGCCCTTCACCTCCACAACGCAGAGCCTGCACGCGCCTACATCGCTCAGTCCGTCCAGATGACACAATGTCGGAATGCGGATGTTGTTTTCCCGTGCGACTTCAAGAATCGTCTGACCCGCGCGTGCGCTGACATTCTTGCCATCGATCACCAGCGTTTTCACATCTATGGCGGCGCTCATCCCATCACCTCCACGGGAACCTGCATGTTGCAGACGCCGGCAGGGCAGCGCTTCTGCACGATGTGCTCGATGTATTCATTCCTGAAGTAGCGAAGGGTGCTTAGCACCGGGTTCGGCGCAGTCTGTCCCAGTCCGCAGAGGCTTGTCTCCTTGACCGTGCCGCAGAGGTCGATCAGCAGATCGAGGTCATCCATCGTTGCAGAGCCATTGCAGATTCGCGTCAGCAGCGTGTACATCTGCGCTGTTCCCGCGCGACAGGGGATGCACTTCCCGCAAGACTCCGTCATGCAGAACTCCACGAAGAAACGGGCCACGTTGACCATGCACGATGTATCGTCCATTACGATCATGCCGCCAGAACCCATCATCGAGCCCGCTTCGATCAGCGATTCATAGCTGACTTCGATATCCAGCAATTCCGCCGGTATACAGCCGCCCGAAGGCCCGCCGGTTTGCACTGCCTTGAACGTGTGCCCCTCAGGAACTCCGCCGCCGACTTCCTCAATGATCTGCCGCAGCCTGATGCCCATTGGCACTTCGACCAGGCCAGTGTTCGTGATCTTGCCTGTAAGTGCGAAGACCTTCGTACCTTTGCTCTTGCCCGTTCCGATCCCCGCGAGCCACGCGTCACCCTTACGGATGATTGGCGCAATATTCGCAAACGTCTCCACATTGTTGATCAGTGTCGGCCGCTGCCACAGACCGCTGACCGCCGGATACGGAGGCCGGGGCTTTGGCGTCCCCCGGCGCCCTTCAATCGAGGCGATCAGCGCCGTCTCCTCGCCGCAGACAAATGCCCCGGCTCCCAGCCGAATCTCCACGTCGAAGCTGAAAGGCGTACCGCCGATATTTGTGCCCAGTAGTCCGCGCCGCCGGGCCTCGCGAAGCGCTGTCGTCAGCCGCGCCACTGCCACCGGATACTCTGCTCGTACATAGATGTAGCCCTTGCTCGCGCCAACAGCGTATCCCGCGATCGCCATGCCTTCGATTACGCGATGCGGGTCGCCCTCCATTACGCTGCGATCCATGAATGCCCCAGGATCGCCTTCGTCGCCGTTGCATACCACGTATTTCGTTCCGTCGATCGCTACCGCCTTCGCAACGGTGCTCCATTTCAATCCTGTTGGATAGCCGCCGCCACCGCGTCCTCGCAAACCGCTTTCCGTGATGCGACGGATCACATCATTGGGTGTCATCTCGGTTAGTGCGGTCAACAGCGCTTTGTATCCATCGCGCGAAATGTAATCGTCAATCTTTTCCGGATCGATGTGGCCTGCGTTCTCCAGCACCACGCGCAGTTGATAGTCAAAATGCTCGTTCAAGTCGCATTGCAGCTCCGCTATTGGCTCCTTTCCCAGCCGGCTCACAATTGCCTTGGCATCTGCATACTTCACGCGTTGGTAGAGCACCCCCTGTGGTTCCACACGCACCAGCGGACCGGCCGAACAGGGCCCCATACATCCCGTTTTGCGCACAAACACGTTCTTGCCTGCCAATGCTGCAGATGCGGTCAACGCATCGCGAAGCGCCTCCGCTCCGTGACTCGCACAGGCAAGGTCCATGCATACATTAATTTCGAAATCGTGCTTTCCGTTTTCCTGATGCACCGTGCTTGCGATTTGCTCAAGCTCTTCGATGGTCATTGCACTTCCCACCTTTCGAGTCCCGCCAACATCTCGTCACGAGAGACCTCGCCGGAAACCTCTCCATCGAACAGAACGACAGGTGCGCGGCTGCACGCGCCTACACAGCGCGCCGTCATCAGGCTGATTTCGCCATTCTTTGTCGTTTGGCCGACCTTGAGGTGCAGCTGCTTCTCGGCTTCCGCCAGCAGCCCGTCGGTTCCCTTGATGTAGCAGGCAGTGCCGGTGCAGATCGTCATCGTGTGTTTGCCCAGAGGCTTCAGGCTGAAGTAGTGGTAGAAGGTAGCCACGCCGTAAGCCTGGCTGAGTGGTACGTGCAGCGACAGAGCCACAAAGCGGATCGCGTCATCGGTCAGATATCCGAAGGCTGACTGCACTGTGTGAAGCGTCTCAATCAACGCGGAGCGGGCGAAACCATTCTTGCGCATGGTTCCGTTCACAATCTTCCATCGTTTGTCTTCACTGGGAAGCGGTGGGGGCGTTAAAGCTGGCACAATCCCTCCAATGGTTGATACGGCACCAGCCGGTCATCAAACTGCGTTTCGCCTGTATCCTAAAGACTTTTCCCATAAGTCCTCAGTGACAGGCGTCACTGCTATTTGCAGCCTTCTGCCATCTTTGATGCCCTCATGCGCGCATCAAGAGTCTCACTTGTTAAGCCGTCTCCCTGCGAGCCTGAACGATTGAGAGTCTGCGATAATGCAGGGCAGCGGGAGGAGGCGCCGTTTGCATAGCCCGCTTTGTCCGGAGTCAACGCTTTTGCGGCCCAGCGGGCCGTAATGCTCGGGGGTTTAGATGAAAGGTGTCTTTGTCGTAGGGGCCGGCCCTGCGGGAATGTTTGCAGCGCGACAAATCGCACTCGCGGGATATCAAACCTGTATCTTCAATCGCGATATAAGGCCCGGTGGCCTCGCTCAATACGGCATTTATCCCACCAAGGCCAAGATGAAGTCGGGTCTGCGCAAGCAATTTGAGCAGACTCTCGCGCTGCCCAATGTTCACTACTTTGGCCATGTGCAGATAGGCGCGGCTTACGACCTCTCCTTCGCCGAACTTGAGGCTCTACGTCCCGCTGCCATCGTCTTTGCCTGCGGCGCACAGGGAGCCAAGAAGCTCGGTCTCCCCGGCGAAGACGCGCAAGGCATTTACGCAGCAAAGGACTTCGTCTACCACTACAACCAGCTTGCGCCCTACGTCTCTGACGACTTCTCCACCGGTCGCCACTGCGCCATCATTGGTGTCGGCAATGTCGCGATCGACATCGCTCGCTGGCTGCTTCTCGACGACCCCGGCGGAACCACCGAGAGCGTCACCATCATCGCGCGCCGTGGCCCACTCGAAGTCAAGTTCGATAAGAAAGAGATTGACTACGTCGCAGCCCACCTTTCACGCGAGGGACTCACGGCGGAGCTCGCCCGTGTGAAAGACCGCTGCGCCAGGGCCAACCAGGACGTCTCTCCTAAAGCAGTCTTTGCGGGTCACTTTCCCAACCTCGCCTCACCGGATTTTGTCTCGGTTCCACCGCCGCTCAGCATCCGTTTCCTCTCCTCGCCCAAGGCCTTTATTGCCGACAGCAAGGGACGCGTAGCTCAGATGGAGATCGCAGAAAATGATCTTCATCTCAATGCCGATGGAAGCACCTCGGCGCGCGCGAACGGGCAAACCACAACCATCGACGTTGATACCGTGCTTTTCGCTATCGGCGACAAGCACGACCCGCAGATTGGCCTTCCTATGGGGCCCGACGGCTACGCCACAAAACCCGATCCCGATCAACCTAAAGAGCCGTCCTTCGAAGTCTGGGATCCGGTTGAGCAGAAGGTCATTCCTGGTCGCTTCGTCGTCGGCTGGGCGCGCAAGGCAAGCACTGGTCTCGCCGGAGTAGCGCGGCACGACGGAGAATCCGGCGCAAAAAAGACCCTGGAATTTCTCAAGGACTCGCCTGATCCAGATACGCTATCGCCTGACGAGATTGCAGCCAAACTCAAAGAGCAAGGCATTCGCGTCGCCAACAAGAACGATCTCGCCCTCCTTGCCCAAGCTGAGGCACGGCGGGGAAATATCGCTCCGCCAAACTCATTTAATTTCAGCGATAATGCCGAGATATTTGAGGCGATTGATGAAGAAGCGGAGCGGGTTGCAGAAGCAGAGAGACTTCCCGCAAGCTCCGCAGACTGAGCTCTAGCTGAGGGCGGGCAGCCGGTCCGAGATGCCAAAGAGAAAGATCACCCCGATCGCGAAGCTGTAGATCGCGCCCGTCCATGCGATCGCGTGGTACATCCGGGGATGATGACCGCTCGCGCCCACTGCGCCACCCAGCGACGCCGTCATCAGCGCGTTCATCGCGATAAGTCCGACGGAGAAGGCGGCCAATCCCAGCAATCCACGTGAAGTGCCGCCCAGGTTGGCTGTCAGAAAAAACAATGCAAGCTGGCTCGGCGTCTCGGCTCCAATGCCGTGCAGTGCGCCGATCATGAAGACTGACTTGCCGTTGTACATCCACTGGAAGCGTTCCGGCCTTGGCGCTGTGGGGCTCCAGATCCGGCGAATTCTCCAGCCCAGCCAAAGAATCCCATTGATCGCGATCGCCAGTCGGCTCTCGACGCGGCTGTGCGTATGCCCATGCGCGTCCTTGCGCAGAATCCCGGCAACGACGCCACACCCAGCACAATCAGAGTTAGCCCTATTAACCTCTCGGCCCAATGATCCAGCCCATCCGGCAGGCCCAGGTGCAGCTCCAGCACCGCCACGCCAAGCAGTGCGACCGTGGCCGCGTGGCCCAGCGCGTAGGTCATCCCCAGCCGCAGGCCGCTCCACCAGTTCTTCTGCACCGCTGTAATGTCTGAAATCGCCGCCAGATGGTCGTAATCGAAGCCGTGACGCAACCCAAGCAGGAGGCAGGAGCCAAGCGCAGCGTTCAGTCTCCAGTCTCCGGGCAGCGTCATCATGAAGCTCAGTATAGAGCAGATAGCATTTGGCCCATCGCCGTGAAGCCTTGAACGCAGTAGCGCGGCTGGAGCGGGATCTCGCTTTGGATGCGGAGAAGCTCCCGGCGCGTGTGATCTATCCTTGACAGCGAGATGAGCCGCACGGCAGACGAAAGCGATCAGAGAAGCAAGCGCATCGATCCGCATATCTCGCGTCGCAGCGTCCTGGTGCACGGAGTCGTTCAGGGCGTCGGCTTCCGCCCATTCGTCTACCGTCTTGCTATCGAAACAAATCTCTCCGGCTTTATCGGCAACGACACTGGCGGTGTCACGATTGAAATAGAAGGGCAGCCGGCACAGCTCGATACCTTCCTCCACCGCCTCCGCTCCGAAGCACCTCCCCTTTCGCAGATCGATTCCGTCGCCATCGAGGAACTTGCTCCGACCGGCGGCTCCGGCTTTCGCATCGTCGCCAGTGAAGTCCTGGGCCGCGTAAACACCGGCATTCCCGCGGATGCGGCCACCTGCGACGACTGTTTGCGTGAGACTGCTCGATCCCAGTCGACCGGCGCTATCGCTATCCCTTTCTGAACTGCACCAACTGCGGCCCGCGATTCACCATCACGCGCAGCATTCCCTATGACCGCCCGCAGACTTCGATGGCCGAATTCACAATGTGCGCGGCCTGCCAGGCGGAGTACGACGATCCTTCGAATCGCCGCTTCCACGCGCAGCCCAACGCATGCTGGGACTGCGGTCCCGCAACTACGCTGGTTGAACGCTGATGGCTGCCTATCGCCGACGGGGATCCTGTCGCCAGGACGCATTGACCGCCTCCTCGCAGGCGAGATTATGGCCGATCAAGGGCATCGGCGGCTTTCATCTCAGCGTGGATGCGACGAACGAAACCGCAGTTCAAGCGGCTTCGCGCAGCGCAAACACCGCTACGGCAAGCCGCTCGCCATCATGGTGCGCGACGTCGATGCGGCGCGCGCGATTCTGCGACTTGACGACCGACAGAGGAAGCTCTGCTCGCAACGCCCGCCCGCCCGATCATTCTTGCCCGCGCCGCACGCGAGAACAATGGCATTGCGACCGTCAGTCGCCCCCGGAATTCCCTGGCTCGGCGTCTTTCTGCCCTACGCGCCCCTGCAGCATCTGCTCTTTCGAGATCCTCGAGTCCAAGCTCTCGTGATGACCAGCGCCAACCTGAGCGAAGAGCCAATCGCGATCGACAATGATGAAGCCCGCGCACGCCTTGGGCAACATCGCCGATGCGTTCCTGATGCACGATCGCGAAATTCTGCAGCGCTGCGACGACTCGGTTGCCGCGTTGTTGACGGTGCGCCGCAGATTGATTCGCCGCGCCCGCGGATTTGTGCCTCTCGGCTCGATTCCAGCTACCGTCTTGATGCGCCGCCGCTCCTGGCCGTCGGCGGCCATCTGAAGAACGTCTTCACCCTTGCACGCGGCCGCTTCGCCTATCAGAGCCAGCACCTCGGCGATCTTGAAAATCTGACCGGTCTTGATTTCTTCCACGAATCGCTCGATCACCTGATGCACACCTTCGAAATCGAGCCGGAAGCGGTCGTGCACGACCTGCATCCCGGCTATCTATCCACCAACTGGGCAAAAGATTGGGCCGGCGAAGCGCAATCTGCCACTGATCGCCGTGCAGCACCATCACGCGCACATCGCCGCCTGCATGGCGGAACACGGCTCGCTGGGCCGGTGATCGGTCTCTGTCTCGACGGCACCGGCTACGGCACCGACGGCCGCATCTGGGGCGGGGAAGTGCTCATCGCGCACTACGACTGCTTCGAGCGATTCGCCCATCTCCAGTACGTTCCTATGCCCGGCGGAGAGGCCGCAATTCGCGAACCCTGGCGCATGGCCTTTGGCGCTCTGCACGCAACTGGTTTCGACTTATGCGATCCGGTCCTGATCGAACGTCTTGGCGTTACGAAGAGCCAAAGCTCATTGCTCGCGCGCATGATTCAGCGCAATCTAAATTCTCCGCTCACGTCCAGCTGCGGCCGTCTCTTCGACGCCGCTGCAGCCATCATTCTGCGACAACGCGAGGTAGACTACGAAGCACAGGCCGCGATAATGCTCGAAGGCATCGCCATCGACGAACCAGACGACTGCGGAGGTTACCCGGTGGAGTTGGCGCAGTCATCACATGCCCCCGCCATTCTCTCCACCAGGCAGCTCTGGCACGAGTTGCTCGCTGACATCCGCGCAGACGTGCCCGCCTCCCGCATCGCAGCGCGATTTCACGCCGGCGTGGCGCAAGGATTTATCGCAGCCGCCGTGTGCGCTGGCAAATCGACCGGCATCCGACAGATCGCGCTCAGCGGTGGCTGCCTGCACAATCGCCGCCTTGCTCGCCTGCTGCGCGCGGGGCTCGAGTCGGATGGATTCGAAGTCTTCCAGCAGCGCCGTGTGAGCCCTGGCGACGGAGGACTCAGCTATGGTCAGGCCGCCGTTGCGGCAGCAATCATGGGTCGAGGGAAATCAGGAGAGAGATGAAATGAGTCTTCGGCAGGCAGCGTGGCTCGGTATCAGGGTGCTGACTGGAGTCCTCAGTGCGAGCGTGACGTTACACGCGGTTTACTCCACAATCGCGGTCGATTTCCGTTTCAACCCCGTTCTCACGCTTCTCTACTGCCTCTTTCCGGGGCTGAGCTTTTTTGTATTTCTCTTCGTGCGCTCGCCGCGTACCGAGACCATGACCCAGATCGCGGTCTTCGTAGGCTACGTTGCTTCGGCTTCTATTCTTGGTTGGAGAAACTGCTCAGCCTACGGATATTGCACGGGCATCGGGTCCACCGTGCTCACTGTGCTGGGATCAAAACCCGTCCTGGTCTCTCTCGTGGTCGCCGCGCTCACGCTTCTCGCGTGGCCACTTGCTACACTCCGCAAACGTGCCGCGACTGCCTAGCCGGACAGCCGCACGAGCTCCTGCGCTTCATGCTTCGGTCCGAGGATCGACATGCGCGGAATCCTGCCGCGCACCATTGCGACCTCGTCGCAGCGATGCAGCCGCGGACAATTCTGGCAGTCTTTGAATATCTTGTCAGGCAACTCGGACTTGTCTTCGACCATGCGAAATCCGTACTTGAAGAAGAAGTCCGGAATGCGCGTGAACAGGCACACCGATTGAATACCGTGCTCTTCGGCCTCTTCAATCAGCGCGTCAAGAATGCGCCCACCCGCGCCCTGGCCTTTCGCTTCAGGCTTCACGACGATCGAGCGCACTTCAGAGAGATGCGGACCATAGAGATGCAGCGCCCCGCAGCCCAGAAAAACGCCGCCATCGGACTCGGCGACAGTGAAATCGCGAATGTTCTCGCAGATCTCGGCGAAGGGGCGCTTCAGCAGCGTGCCATCGCCCGAGAGCGAATTCACCAGGTCGTAGATATTGGAGGCATCGTGCAGCAGCGCCTTACGCACCAGCATGGATCAGCCTCCTGTTTTCTGTAGCCGGGCAGCTTTCGAGACGCTCACGCATACGTCGCCGATCGCCTGCGCACCCGCCCGCGCGCGTTCCGCCGATGACATCGTGGCAATCAAGTGTCGCTTCGAGTGTTACTGCATCGAAGAAGTCTTCGCCAAACTCTTCGCCAAACTGCCGCAGTTCGTGCGAGCGTAAGTTCGCCCAGTTCAACGCCCTTTTCGATCGCAAACCGCACCGCATTGCCAATCTTTTCGTGCGCGGTGCGGAAGGGAACTCCCTTATGCACGAGATAAGTTGCCGCAGCCATCGCATTCAGATAGCCTGACTGCGCGGCCTCGCGCATGCGCTCGCGATCGAAATTGAGCGCAGCCGTGAAAGCGCGCCACAAGCACCAGCATCTGCGGAACAAAACTCAACGGAAAATGCCGGCTCCTGCGTCTCCTGCATGTCTTTATTGTAGGCCAGTGGCAATCCTTTCAATTGGAGTGTCACAGCCTCCGCCGCTCCGTGAATGCGGCCAACTTTCGCGCGAATCAACTCAGTCAAGTCGGGATTTTTCTTCTGCGGCATCGCGCTCGAACCGGTTGAAAACGCCTCCGGCAAATTGACAAAGCCGAACTCCGCCGTGGCAAACAGTGTGATCTCTTCTGCGAAGCGGCTCAAGTGCAGACCCGACAAAGGTCAAGCGCCTGCAGATACTCGAGAACAAAATCGCGGTCGCTGGTCGCGTCCATTGAGTTCGCAGTGGGCCCAGCGAATCGCAAGCTCTCGCGTAGCAATCGTGCGGTCCAGCGCAAGCGTGGCGCCGGCCACAGCGCCCGAGCCGAGCGGGCAACAATTGAAGCGCGCTGCGCAATCCATCAGCCGCGAGCGTCTCGCAGAATCATCTCCACATAAGCCAGCAGCCAGTGCGCCACCAGCACCGGCTCGGCACGCTGCAGATGCGTGTAGCTCGGCATCGCTGCCTCGCCCGCTGCTTGCGCCTGCTCCAACAGCGCTTCGGCCCATGGAAAGGGACGTGATCACCCGGTCGATCTGCGTGCGAACATACAGTCGCAGATCCGTCGCGATCTGTTCGTTGCGACTGCGGCCTGTGTGCAGCTTTCGCCCCAGCGAGCCCACGCGTTCCACCAGTGCCAACTCGACAAAGTGATGGATATCCTCGGCGACTGCGTGATTGCGGACCTGTGCCTTACCCGCTTCCGAAGCATGATCCGAGCAATGGCATCCAGGGCGCTGCGCATGTCGCTGCTTCGCTCTCTGTAAGAATCCCGGCAGCATGCAGTGCCGACGCGTGTGCCTTGCTGGCAGCTACCTCTTCTTCGAGCAGCCGCCAATCAAAAACAATCGAACGCTGCCACGGCTCGAACTCGACATCGAGGGGTTCGCGAAAGCGGCCTGACCACATCTTCACGGATTGTTGTTCATTCGACATCGCTTCAGCGAACCCTCTTTCTTCCGTTTCCTTGCCACTGTTGAGCTGGGGCATTTCGCTGCTCTTACTGAGAGTAAGCAGGCCGACATTGGCGTAGGTAATCAGCTTCTCCCGAGTATCGGCGATGTCGAGATTGCGCATGGTGAGTTGTCCTATGCGGTCGCGCGGCGAGAAGACGGAGTCTGTCTTCTCCATGCTGAGACGCTCGGGGTGGAAGGTGAGATTGGGCGACTCGGTATTGAGGATGGAGTAATCGTTGCCGCGGCGCAACTCGAGCGTCACTTCGCCGGTGATTGGCTTTAGCAACCCACCGCTGCGCGGACTCGCGCAACATGATTGCCTGGGAATCAAACCAGCGCCCCTGATAGAGCAGACGACCAAGCTTGCGGCCGCTTTCGCGGTACTGCTCAATGGTGTCCTCGTTGTGAATCCCAGTGACGAGACGTTCGTAGACGATAAAGAGCAGAGCGAGCCCCGGAGCCTCATAGATGCCGCGACTCTTTGCTTCGATGATGCGATTCTCGATCTGATCGGACATGCCCAGGCCATGACGACCGCCGATGCGATTGGCCTCAAGGAGCAGTTCAACGGGGTCGTCGAACCGCTTGCCGTTGAGGGCGACCGGGGAGCCTTCCTCAAAGCGCACAACAACCTCTTCGTGCTTCACATCAACGTCCTGGCGCCATGAGGCTACGCCCATAATGGGGACAACAATCTTGATCGAAGACGAGAGGTGCTCCAGGTCCTTGGCCTCATGGGTCGCGCCGAGGATATTCGAGTCGGTGGAGTAGGCCTTCTCCGTAGGCATTTTGTAGGCGAAGCCGCAGCGCTGCATGAAAGCAGACATCTCTGCACGGCCGCCTAACTCATCGATGAAAGCGGAATCAAGCCAGGGCTTGTACACCTGCAGGCTCGGATTGACGAGCAGACCGTAGCGGTAAAAACGCTCGATGTCATTGCCTTTGAAAGTAGAACCGTCGCCCCAGATGTGGACGTCGTCTTCCTGCATTGCGGCGACAAGCATCGTCCCCGTCACCGCGCGACCGATCGGGGTGGTGTTGAAGTAAGGCACTCCGGCGGTTGTGATGTGAAAGGCTCCGGCCTGCAAGGCGGCGATTCCTTCGCGAACGAGCGGGCCGCGGCAATCGATCAGGCGCGCCTTCTCGGCGCCGTACTCGAGAGCTGCGCGCGGAATTGCGTCATAGTCAGTTTCGTCAGGCTGACCAAGATTGGCCGTATACGAGTAAGGGACCGCGCCCTTCTGCTTCATCCAGTGCAGAGCTGCGGAGGTGTCGAGCCCACCGGAAAACGCGATGCCGACCTTCTGCCCAATAGGCAACGATTCAAGAATTACGGACATGATTACGAAAACCTCTGAAAGTAGAGCCGCGGCTCTCAAGACTGTTAGTTGTTCATTGACCGTGAAAACTGCTACGGCACGTTTGCCAGGCCACCGAGGAGCAGAAGCAGCAATGCCTTCTGCACATGCAGCCTATTCTCAGCCTGGTCGAAGACGATCGACTGCGGACTATCGATTACCGCGTCAGTCACTTCTTCATTCCGCCGCGCCGGCAGGCAATGCATGAAAACCGCATGTGGCGCGCTTTCTGTATCAATACTTCATTCACCTGGAATGGCCTGAAGATGGGTGCGCGCTTCATCGATTCGTGTTCGAAGCCCATGCTCACGCAAACATCTGTGTATACGGCATCCGCACCCTCAACAGCCGCCTGGGGATCTTGCGTCAACCGCAGTTCACAGCCATTTGCCTCGCCATCTCGCGCGCAATTGTCACAATCTCAATATCGGGCGAGTAGCCGCGTGGGGTCGCGACTGTGACATTCGCACCTAATTGCGCTCCTGTCAGCATCAGCGAGTGGCACACGTTGTTGCCGTCACCTACGTAAGTGAAGTTCAAGCCTGATGGCTGTTCCAAAGTGTTCCTGCAGCGTCATGAAATCTGCCAGAGCCTGGCAGGGATGCTCAAAATCCGACAACGCATTCACGACTGGCACACGTGCATTCGCCGCCATCTCTGTGATGGTGTCGTGCGCATATGTACGCAGGATGATGATGTCCACCCACCGCTCCACGTTACGAGCCACATCGGCGATCGACTCGCGCTCGCCAAGAGGCGAGTGCGTCTGGTCCACGAACATCGCGTTGCCGCCCATCGTGTTGATGCCCGCCTCAAAACTCAGCCGCGTGCGCAGGCTGGCCTTCTCAAACATCAGCACCATCTGCTTGGCGTCCAGCGCATGGCGGTACTCGCGTGGATTGCGCTTTACATCATGCGCGAGCTTCAGAATTGCTCGAACCTCTGAACTGGAGAGATCGGCGATCGAACACATGTCCTCGCCCGCGAGCCGGGTCGCCGCGGCAAGAATATCGGGGTCTTTCTGTACGGGAACGGCCGGTTCCCGCTGTTCAATAGTTGCTTTGCTAGCCACGATTTGTTCCTCCTGCAGATTGCGGCGCCGCGTGTGCGGCATGTTCAGCAAGTACTTCATCCAGCGCGGCAATGGCTGCATCCACGTGCTCGCGCTCTAAAATATACGGCGGCAAAAAGCGCAGCACTGTTTCGCTCGTGCAGTTGATCAGAATACGCCGCTTGAGCATCTCGGCCACAATCAGCTTGCCCAAATCTGCCGAGTCCACCTCCGCAGCCAACATCAGCCCCTTGCCGCGCACATCCACAATGGCGTCGTGCTTCGCGGCGAGCTTGCGCAGTTGCGACTGAAAGTAATCGCCAACTTCCACCGCGTGAGCCATCAAGCCTTCCTTCTCAATCGCATCAATTACAGCAATCGCTACCGCGCAGGCCAGCGGGCCTCCGCCGAAGGTCGTCCCGTGCATGCCCGCATGAATTGCTCGCGCTGCTTCTTCCGTACACAGGATTGCGCCCAACGGAATGCCACCCGCCAGCGGCTTGGCCAGTGTCGTCACGTCCGGCTGAATACCGTAGTGCTGATATCCGCACCACTTGCCCGTACGGCCCATGCCCGCCTGAATCTCGTCCACAATCAGCAGGGCACCGGTGGAACTTGTCAGTGTTCTCGCCTCTGCAAAGAACTCCTGGCTCAGCGGACGAATGCCGCCCTCACCCTGAATCGACTCAACGAGAATGGCGCAAACCTCACTCGAGAATTTCGCACGCAGGTCGGCAACGTCATTGAAGCGAACAAACTCTACGCCGGGCACCAAAGGCCCAAATGGCTCGCGGTACTTCGCCTTGTAGGTTGTCGAGACTGACCCGAAGGTGCGTCCGTGAAAGCTCTGTTCAAGCGCCAGAAACTTGGTGCCGACACTTTTGCCTTCACTGCGCAGCAGTCCCGCATGCGCGCGCGCTATCTTGAGCGCGCCTTCCCAGGCCTCAGTGCCGGTGTTGGAAAAGAAGACGCGGTCCATGCCCGTGCGCTCTGCCAGGCGCAGCGCCAGTTCTGCCTGCCCTCCGTGATAGAAGAGATTCGAGGTGTGAATCAGCGCGCGGCTCTGCTTTGCAATCGCCGCTTCAATTGCGGGATGTCCATAACCGAGCGCGTTGACGCCGATACCGCTTAGTAGATCCAGATATCGCTCGCCCTTCTCGTCAACGAGGTGCACACCCTCGCCGCTAACAAAGAGAATCGGGTTTCTCTCGTAGGTTTCAAGAAGCAGTCTGCTTTCGGCAGCGCGTATCTCATCGAGTTTCGTCAATTCATCTTCTCCTCAGGCCACCATCACTTCGGTGCCTTGCGCCACGCGTGACGTGCAAAGATCCGGAAGCGCTGCCGCAGCTTCCGCCGGCAGAATCCGCACACGCTTTACGCCGTTTAATAGAGCTTCACGGCATGCGCTCAGCTTGGGCAACATGCCTCCGGTAATGATTGCCTTCTTCGCCATCTCGGCAATCTGGTCGATCGAGAGCCATCGCAGCACTTCGCCGTCTGAACCTTTCACACCGGGAACGTCCGTCAGAAACACCAGCGCATCCGCGCGGCATGCTGCAGCGCAGGCCGCAGCCATCTCGTCGGCATTCACGTTGTAGTACTCGCCATCAAAACCGAGCGCCATCGACGAGATCACTGGCACGCCGTTCAATTGCCAGATCGCTTCGATCCATCGCGGATCGCTCGCTGCAATCTCGCCGACAAAACCAAGGTCCGGGGCAGTGCGCTTCTTGCGCGCGCGAAAGGTCAGACCGTCGCCTCCAGAAATTCCCACAGCTGGCTGGCCCAGCGCTCCCAGCGCCGCCACCAGCCTCTTGTTCACCTTGCCTGCCAGCACCATCAAGGCAACATCCCGCGTCTCGGCGTCCGTCACCCGCAGGCCAGCGATAAACTCGCTCTTCTTTCCCAGCGCTTCCAGAGTGCGCGTCAGTTGCACGCCGCCGCCATGCACCACTGCCACTTGGTTGCCGTCGCGCACAAGATCCGCAATCGCACGCACACAGCCCTGCGACAGCGAAGGATTCTCAAGTCCGGCCCCGCCCAGTTTCACAACGTACTTCATTGCAGGCCCTCCGCCTCGTTCCAGCCCATCATCACGTTCAAATTCTGCACAGCCTGTCCCGATGCCCCCTTCAGCAGGTTGTCGAGGCAACTCACGATCACCGCCTGCCTTCCATCCGCTGAAATCTGAAGACCAATGTCTGCGAAACTTGTTCTCACTGAATATTGAATCTGCGGTAGTCCATGTTCATATAGCCGCACCATTGGGCTGTCTGAGAAAAACTCCCGGTAGAGTGCCATCACGCCTTTATGAGTTTGCGGCTCGTTAAACCGCACATAAATGGTCGACAAAATTCCTCGTGGGATTGGCAGTAGATGCGGGGTGAACACGATATCGTTCGCGGCGATCCCAATCTGCTCAAGCAACTCACCTGTATGGCGATGCGAAAACACTCCGTAAGCTGACAGATTATCGGCCGCATACATGTAGTGTGTCTTCGCCGTAGGCGCCTTGCCTGCGCCACTCACTCCGCTCTTGGCATCGGCCACAATGCCGCGATCAAGATCGATCACTCCGGCAGCGACCAGTGGCCGCACCGCGAGAATTACCGATGTCGCGTAGCATCCGGGATTTGCCACCAATTCTGCTTGCGCAATCTCTTTCCGATGCAACTCGGGCATTCCGTAGACGGCTTGTGCTTGTGTTTTCGCAGCAGCATCTGTGCCGTCGTCTTCAAAGGCGTAGATGGAGCGGTTCGCTGCGTGGTTCAGCCGCCACGCTCCGCTCAGGTCCACCACACGGATACCGTGCGTAAGTGCCTCAGGAGCCCATGCGCGCGACTGCTCATGAGGAGTCGCGAGAAACACAACTTCTACGCCGCGCTCCTTCAGCATTTCCCATCCGAAGGGCTCAATCTTTAGCGAGCCTGCGCCGTTGTTGTCAGCGAGTTGCGGATGAATCTCTACAAGTGGAGTTCCTCCGCGCGCCGCGTCCTTTTCGTCCATGCGCCCTGCAAATACTGGCGGCATGCCTTTGAGCTTCGGATGGTGAAGGAGCAAGCGCGCCAGCTCAGCTCCCGCGTAGCCCGTGACTCCTACGACTGCCGTTTGCACTCTTTCCTTCATGACTCCAACATGACCCTCAGCCGCGAATGCACCTCGCTGGCCTTTTTCGCATCCGGGCAGATCACAAGCACCGTGTCGTCGCCCGCCAATGTACCCACGACTTCCGACCACGCCTCATAATCCAGCGCAGCGGCCACAGGCTGCGCTCCGCCCATCACCGTCCCGATCACCACCTGGTTGAGCGCTTGCCGCACGCGAAGACCAAAGCTCTCCATCGTTTCCGCCACTGAAGGAGGTGAATCGTCGTCCTCTTCGGCAGCCACGCCGCCGCCGTGTCCGTTCTGCGCGGGCAGAGAATAGCCGCCGGGACCTTTTACAAGGCGCAAGTCGTGGATATCGCGTGAGAGCGTAGCCTGCGTCACTTCGATGCCGCGGCGGCGCAGCTTTCGACGCAGTTCATCCTGGCTTGTCACCAGCGACTCCGCGATCAGGTCCCGAATCGTGTTTTGTCGTTGACCCTTCATCTCTGCCCAAATAAATCGAAAGCGCGGCTCAACGGCCGCGCGTATGTATAAATATACAACTGAATGTATAAGTATGCAAGGCTCGTCGGGCATTTTGTTTTGGGATGCCTGCGCGGCTCTTCTAGCGGATTTCACCACCAAGAGCACAAATCCAACTCAAATGGACGTATATTGACTCATGGGATACTCTTCCGGCTCGTCAGCCCACGCAACGCGCCCGTCTCCCTCGCACAGCGGCTCTAGACCTGTGCGCCCGCAAGGGCCCTCCTACCTCTCCCAGAGCCTGATTGACGCCCGTTTCGACAGCGACTCATGTGGCGTCGGCTTCGTCGCGCAACTTTCGGCCGAGCCCTCCCACCAGATCCTCGACTATGCGCTTCGCGCCCTCGGCCGGCTTGAGCACCGTGGAGCGGTCGCGGCCGATGGTAAGTCAAGCGACGGCGTTGGCGTTACCGTCGTGGTTCCTCGTGCGTGGTTTCTCGCGGAAACAGGGCTTAAGCTTTCCGCGCACAAGCCCCTCGGCGTTGCCGTCCTCTTCCTGCCGGACGATCAGACGGCTCAGCGCATCGAGATTGAAGCTGCTCTTGCGGCCCAGGATTGCGAAGTGCTCATGTGGCGTTCTGTTCCCACGCGGCCTGAGGTTCTTGGTGAAATCGCAGCCGCCTCGCGCCCAGCAATCTGGCACGTTCTCATCACTGCAGACGAGCCCGCCGCTTTTGATCGGCGTCTCTTCCTTGCGCGCAAGCAATTTGAACGCTCCGGCCTGTCCGGCTATGTCGTCAGCATCTCGTCTTCGACCATGATCTACAAGGCGCTTTGCGCCGGTCGTCTCCTTGCGGAGTTCTATCCCGACCTAGCCGACCCGGCCTTCAAGACACCCATTGCGGTATTCCATCAGCGTTACGCCACAAACGTGCTGCCGTCGTGGGACCGCGCGCAGCCTTTCCGTACCCTCGCGCACAACGGAGAAATCAACACTATCTGGGGCAACCGCTCCAACATGGAAGCGCGCGCGGCTACCATGGCGCTCGATCTTCATCCGGTTATTACCGAAGGCAGTTCTGACTCGGCGTCTCTCGACGAAATCGTCGAGCTCCTCGCGCACAACGGACGCACAGTCGGCGAAGCGGTGCGCATGGTCGTGCCTCCTGCCAATCCCGGTGACCGGTCCTCTTTCTTGCAATACAGCGGCGATTGCATCGAGCCGTGGGATGGTCCCGCCGCCCTTGCGTTTACTGATGGCCGCCAGGTCGGTGCCATTCTCGACCGCAATGGCCTTCGTCCCTGTCGCTTCGCCGTCGATGATGCTGGCCTCGTCGTTGCCGGATCAGAGGCTGGTCTGGTCGATATGGACCCTGATCGCATCGTTCACAGCGGCCGTCTCGGTCCTGGCCAGATGATCATTGCCGATCTCGATTTTCATCGCTTCTTCCAGAACGACGAGATCCTGCGGATCTACGACGCGAAGCGTCAGTACCAAGACCTCATCCAACTCGACACACCACTCGAAGATTCAAGCGACAAACTCCCGCTCCTCGATCCTGTCGAGCTCAATCGTCTGCAACGCCGCTTCGGCTACACACGAGAAGATGTGCGCATGATTCTGCAGCCCATGGCCGGCGAAGGCAAAGACGCTGTCTGGTCCATGGGCGACGACACGGCCATCGCGCCCCTTGCGCGCGCCCCGCGCCCGCTTTATGCGTTTTTCCGCCAGCGCTTTGCCCAGGTCACGAATCCGCCGATCGATTCCTTGCGCGAGACCGTTGTGCTCAAGATGCACACGCGTCTCGGCCCCTGGCCTCATCTTCTTGAGCTGCGCGAACCGCTTCCCGGGCTCTCTCTACGCTCGCCGATTCTCACTCTCGGGCAGATGCACGCTCTGCGCCATGGACACCATGGACAGTCAGAGACGATGCCGCACGCCATCCTTAAGTGCCTGTATTCACCCGGCACCACACTCGAGATTGCAGTCGATATTCTTTGTCGCCGCGCGGTCGATCTTGTCGCCTCCGGTGCCTCGCTGCTCGTCCTGTCGGATCGCAACGCCTCCCCCGACGCCCTCCCCATTCCTATGGCCATGGCCGCCGGAGCGGTCCACATGGCGCTCACCCGCGCCGGTGTGCGTGCTGAGGTTGGTCTCGCTGCCGAAGCGGCAGATTGCCGCGAGATCCATCACGTCGCTGTTCTTCTCGGCCTCGGCGCTGGAGCAGTCTGTCCCTGGCTCGCACTCGAAACCGCTCGCAATCTAAATCCCGAAGCAGGCGAAGAAAATCTCCTCTACGCTCTCGAACTCGGCCTCGCCAAGGTGATGTCGAAGATGGGCATCAGCGTGCTTGACAGTTATTGCGCGGCTCACCTCTTCGACGCCATCGGCCTCTCGTCGCATGTTGTCGACAAGTGCTTCACCGGCGTCCCCGCT
This sequence comes from uncultured Acidobacteriaceae bacterium, assembly GCA_963832465.1. GTDB lineage: Bacteria > Acidobacteriota > Terriglobia > Terriglobales > Acidobacteriaceae > Telmatobacter. The sequence goes on along the minus strand of CAWHUJ010000008.1, from coordinate 18,644 downwards.
CCCATAGGCGGCATCGGCTATACCGAAATAGAGAAATATGTCCGCGATCTCTGGCTCTCTGAACTCCCCACAGACGAACCTTCGGACGGCGATGCAGCCGTTATCTCGGCAACGCAGGTGCGCGAGCTGCCCGATTATGGCTTTATCCGTTTCCGCAAGGCAGACGAGGCGGAGTTCCACTCTTGGCAGCCGCTCACAGTGCGCGCGCTCCAATCTGCTGTTGGATCGACGAAGCAAGGTGCGGCCCTTGCGCTTACCCCTTTTTCCAGTTTTGTTGCGCAGGCTACCGAACAGGAACCAACCAATCTTCGCGACCTTCTCGAAATCGGGCCTGCGGGTCCCGAACTCTCCATCGATCAGGTGGAGCAGGTTCCTCAGATCACGCGAACCTTTATCGCCAGTGCGATGTCCTTCGGTTCGCTCTCGCCTGAGGCGCACCAGACGATTACGCAGGCCATGAATATGCTCGGCGCGCGCTCCAATACGGGCGAAGGCGGGGAAGACCCAGCCGTCTATCTTCCCGCCGTCGATGGCGCGCCTTCGTTGCTCAACAACAAGATCAAGCAGGTCGCGAGTGCACGTTTCGGCGTCACAGCGGAGTATCTCGCTCATGCCGAAGAGCTCGAAATCAAGATCGCTCAGGGAGCGAAACCTGGCGAGGGTGGCCAGTTGCCCGGCCACAAGGTCACAGAGCTGATCGCGCGCCTTCGCCACGCGCAGCCCGGCATGCAGCTCATTTCGCCGCCGCCACACCACGATATCTACTCGATTGAAGATCTCGCCCAGCTCATCTACGACCTCAAGCGCGCCAATCCTCGCGCAGCCGTTGGCGTAAAGCTCGTCTCCGGGTGCGGCGTAGGCACCATTGCCGCGGGCGTTGCCAAGGCTTACGCAGACTACATCGTGATCGCCGGCCAATCTGGTGGCACCGGTGCTTCACCGCTTTCAAGCATCAAGTATGCTGGCAATCCCTGGGAGCTTGGGCTCGCGGAGGCTCAGCAGGTCCTTATTCATAATGGTCTCCGCGGGCGCGTCCGTCTTCGCACTGACGGCGGACTGCGCACCGCGCGCGACATTGTTATGGCGGCACTTCTCGGCGCGGACGAATTCGCCTTTGGTACCGCCGTTCTCGTTGCCCTCGGCTGCGATATGGCCCGGCAATGCCATCTCAACACCTGCCCCACTGGCATCGCGACGCAACGTCCGGAATTGCGTGCCAAATTTCGCGGCAAGCCGGAACATCTGGTGCGCTTTTTCGAGGAACTCGCGACGGAGATACGTCAGTTGCTGGCGACGCTGGGCCTGGCGTCGCTCTCTGAGGCCACTGGCCGCACCGATCTCCTCGAGCAGATTCGTTCGGACGCAAATCTGGACCTCAAGCCGCTTCTCGCTGCCGCTGCCATTGCTGCGGAGAAGAAAGGAGCTGTGCGCTGGCAGGGAAAGCGCAACGAGCGCCCTGAAGAACGCAAGCCCATCGACGACGCATGGGTCGCGCCGGCACTTGAAGCCTATAAGACCGGAAAGCCGTATAGCGTCGAAGCTCGTGTCAGTAATGTCGATCGCACGCTCGGCGCACGGCTCGCTGGCCAACTCGCTCTCTTTCGCGCTGAAAACCCCACCGCGACTGGCTCAAGCCTCACATTCCGGATGAAGGGAATAGCCGGACAATCCTTCGGAGCGTTTGCTACCTCTGGCATGACCCTGCAACTCGAGGGGTTGGCAAACGACTTCGTCGGTAAAGGGTTGTGCGGCGGCGAACTCATTCTTCGTGGCCGCGGTCGCGCCGCCCTTGAAAGCGAGAAGCACGTTCTCCTTGGCAACGTTGCACTCTATGGCGCCACCGCTGGTTGGCTCTTCGCCGCAGGCCGCGCGGGTGAGCGCTTCGCCGTGCGTAACTCGGGTGCCCTCGCCATTATTGAAGGTGTTGGCGACCACGCCTGCGAATACATGACCGGCGGTCTCGCCGTGATTCTCGGCTCAACGGGCATCAACTTCGGGGCCGGTATGACCGGTGGCTTGGCCTGGGTCTACGATGAAGACGGCAGCTTTCTCGGTCGTGAGCTCTTCCATAAGAGTTTCCTGCAGCCCGAATCGTGGAATGCACTCGACCACGTTGCACGCCAGTCCATTCGAGAACTCGTTGAGTTGCATCTCAGCAAGACCGCCAGCACGCGTGCAAAGAGCCTTCTCGCTAACTGGGAAGGGGAATCCGCTAAATTCGTCCGACTCACTCCACGCCCTCAGGCCTGAGAGCAGCGGATTCAGCTAGCGCGTGCCTGCTTCTTGAGGCGCTTTACGTCATACATCGCCGCATCCGCGCGCGCCAGCATGCTCTTCAGCGTCTCGCTGGGAGCTCCCTCATTCACAGCAAAGCCGATGCTCAGCCCCAGGCTGAATTTACGGCCCTCCTCAGCATTTACGGCTTTCACCATATTCTGTAGTCGATCAATCGACCAGAGAATGGCGTCCTCATCAAATTGTCCGGCCACCACAAATTCGTCGCCGCCGACGCGTCCAATAACGTCCGTCTCGCGGAATGTGGCGTTGAGCACGTGCCCGGCTTCTGCAATCATCCTGGAGCCCGCATCGTGGCCGAGCTTGTCATTGATTTGCTTCAGTCCGTCGAGATCCACAAAGAGAACACAGAACGGCTGCTGAGCGCGTCGCGCCAGGCGCAGAGCCTGCTCGGCAAGCAGATGGAAACCTCTGACGTTGTACAGGCCCGTCAGCTCATCTCGCAGGCCAAGCAGCTGAATCTGCTCCTGCATGTGGTTAATGCGCCGCGCGATCAGAATGAGAATGGCGAACGCACATACCGTAGTTGTCGCGGTCAAGATTGCCGTTGCATAGTGCTCCGGAATCAATTGTGCATTCAGCAAGCGCGCTCTCGCGACCTCGCGCAGAATCGGAACCAACAGGGCTACCGGTGTCAGCCACCTCGCAATCTTGCTGCCCATGCCATAGGCGAGGAATAAGGAAAAGACGCCATGCTCCGATCGCCTGAAGACCGCGACCAGCGTTAGGAGAGTCAGGCACATCACCGACGGTGTCGACATAAGCCCGCGGGTCGACGAACCCGGAATCTGCAGTACTCCCAGAAAGAGCTCGAAGAGCGAAACCAATACGAGCAGGCTCAGACAGCCCGTCAGGCCATCCACAATCAGGCTCAATGCCTTACCGCGGGCCCTGATCAAGAGCATCACGACGCTCAGAAGCACGTACGCCACGCCGACTGCCATCGGAACCCTGGGCCACGGCACGAATCCGCCGTTCATCTTCAGAAAATGATCGATCGCTGAGGCCACGTGGAACGACGGCTCAAGAAAATAAGTCGCTGCAATCAGTCCTGCGAGAAGAGCAAAAAGCCTACTCAGGGCGCGCGAGCGTGATGACCGCTCACTTTCTGAAAGGAAGAAACTCAGAGCGCTGAACAAGGCCGCCAGCGCGGAAGGTGCCCGCATCCGGGTTAATGCCTCAGGTAGCAAGTGCCCGAAAGGTTCATAGAGACTCGCCAGCACCGACATCGCCGCGAGCTGAAACACAAACAGCAGACAGAATTGCTGGGCAAAGAACAGCAGATGCAGCAACTCAGGGTTGCGTTCATCGGGCCGGAGGGTTGCTGTTCGATAAGACATCGGGATTAACCGACGCTCGCTGTTCTGCTGCGTCACTCTTTTATAGCAATCGGCCATTTTCCGCGGGTATGCCACTTTTGTTCACAGAATGTCCAATATTGGTTCACTCCGCTCTTCTCCGGAGGCACCATTTCGGGACGCGCGGCGGTTGTCGCTGTGCGCTGATACACTCTCGATTGAATTCGGTTTCTCACGTCCAGAGGGATCAGGCACATTCGAGATGACAGGCATCCATTCGCTTACGACCATTAATGATCTTTTCCTTCGTGTGGCCACCGCGGGCAATTCTCGCGCGATCCTCTGGCAGGACCAGGCCGGGCACTGGCAGCCAATTTCATCCGACCAGATCTATCAGCGCGTGCGCCGCCTGGCGAAGACTTTCCTTGAATGGGGAGAAACGAAGGGCTCCCGCATTGCACTCATCAGCGAAAACCGATGGGAGTGGGCCATCACCGACTTCGCCATTCTCGCTATCGGCGCGGTCAATGTGCCCATCTATCCCACGCTGACTGGCGAACAGATTGCCGTACTGCTTGAGGATGCTGGCTGCCGAATCGCCGTAGTCTCCACGCGGCAGCAATTTGACAAGCTCAATGCCGTCCGGAGTCAGACCAAGTTAGAACGCATTCGTCATCATGGACTCTCGACGCGCCGCCGCACGTGCCATTGCCGTTCAGCACAATTGCTTGCCGGCGCCGATGCTCGCGGCGCGGAGCGCGACCCGGTCTTCGACGCCCTGGCCCGGGCAGTCCAACCGTCAGATCTGGCCACGCTCATCTATACCTCGGGCACCACCGGCGAGCCCAAAGGCGTCATGCTCACGCACGGCAACTTTGCCGCCAATCAGAATGTTGTCCGCAGCTGAGTTTTCCATTCAACTCGACTGACGCCTGCATCTCCTTCCTGCCGCTTTCGCACGTGACGGCCCGCGCTCTCGACTACGTCATGTACTGTTGCGGTGCGCAGGTGGCCTACTGCTCGCAGTTCGACAAGCTGCCCGCAAGCCATGAAGGAGGTGCGCCCCACGGTCTTCGTGGGCGTGCCGCGCGTCTACGAAAAAATTCGCCAGGCGGTTGAGCAAAAATCGCGCAGCTCTTCACCGGTGAAAAAGCGCATTCTCTGCCTGGGCCATCGGCGTGGGCGCGCGCTCATACGGCGACGTTGTCTACGACGGCCGCAAAGCTCCATCTCTCGCGTGGAAGCTTGCACCGCAAGCTGGTTTACTGCAAGGTGCGCGAGGCTTTTGGCGGCCGCGTCCGCATCTTCATCTCTGGCGGCGCGCCTCTCGGCATCGACACGGCAAACTGGTTTGCCGCTGCCGGCATTCGCCGTGTGGGAAGGCTATGGCCTGACCGAAACCTCGCCCGTCATCTCGCTCAATACACCGGTCAATCAGCGCATGGGCTCTGCCGGCGATCCACTGCCGAATGTCGAGCTCAAACTTGCCGAGGATGGCGAACTGCTGGTGCGCGGCCCTTCGGTCTTTCTCCGGCTACTGGCATAAACCTGCGGCGAATGCCGAGTGTTTCGATGCGGAAGGCTGGTTCAAAACCGGCGATATCGCGCATCTCGATGCGGACGGCTTTCTGTATATCACCGACCGCAAGAAGGAATTGCTCAAGACCTCGGGCGGCAAGCTGGTTGCGCCTCAGCCCATCGAAAACAAGCTCAAGAACAGCCGCCTCGTTGCGCAGGCGGCGCTGGTCGGCGACAAACACAAGTTCATCTCTGCGCTGATCTCACCCAATTTTGCAGCGCTTGAAGAATGGGCCGCGCCAGCAGGGCATTACCGCCAAAGACGCGTCAGGAACTCGTCGCCGACGAGCGCGTCATCGCCCTCTACGGCGAATTTGTGCGCGAAGCCAACGCAGGGCTGGCCAACTTTGAAACCATCAAGCGCTTCCGCGTCGTGGCCGATGAGTGGTCGCAGGAGACCGGCGAACTGACCCCCTCTATGAAGCTCAAGCGCCGTGTCATTACTGCGAAGTATGCGGCGGCGGTCGCCGAACTCTACGCGGACGAAGCAACCGCACGCGCCGAATAGGCGGGCAGCGCCGGTACCAGTCGCGCCGAAAGAGATGTCGCTTGCCCCACATCCGCTGCAGGCCGCGGAAGAACGGTGCGCCCCACGCGCCAACCGACAGGATGCTGCCGAATAGAATGACGGCGTCGATGCTCAGTCGTCCCTGGCTCGACCAGTAGGCATTCGGTTCCAGATTGAGCCACAACGCAAACTCATCCAGCGTAAGCGCCGCGCCCACGCCATAACTCACGGACATTAGCCGGCTGAGAAAAATTGAAATTGGCGAGTGCGAACGACCCAGGTCCAGCAGCCAGCCGTAGCCAACCGACCAGCAGAATCAGGATGCCCCAGACCAGGTGATGAATGTGCATTCCGCGCACCATCACCCACTCGAACGGGCCGCGATTGTGGATCACGAGGCTAACGAGCAGCCGCACACCGAGAAAGGTGATCAGGAACGAAACCGACGCAATGAACATGCGGCGGCGCGGCCGGTCCGGAATCGTTGATCGGACCAGGAAACCCAGCCGTGTAAGCTGCAGCAGCACCAGCAGCACGACCACGACCATGCTGGCGAAACACCAGCAGTAACAGTGCTCCGGTTCCGGGCATATTTCATTGAATCATTCAGCAGGCGGATTCCCAAGCGCGAATTATGCGCGCTTTCTGTTGCGCCATTTCGCGTGAGCGCAATCACGATTCCGCTTTACAGTCGGCGGAGTACACTGTTCATGGTGCCAAGCTCGGCGTCCCTGGCCGTCTTGCCCCATACAGGGAGTGCTGCTCCCGGCCGGCGTTTGCCGGCCGCGCCAAATCGATCAGGAGAAATCTGCAATGCGAGTTGCTTTGTTGACCGGCGGCGGCGACTGCCCCGGCTTGAATGCGGTGATTTATGCCGCCGTGCGCAAGGGTATCCAGACGTACGGCGACGAGTTCATCGGCTTTCTTAATGGCTGGCGCGGCGTGCTCGACAACAACTGGATTCCGCTGACGCTGGAAAATACCGACGGCATCCAGCTGAAGGGCGGCACCATCCTTCATTCTTCCCGCACCAACGTAAAGAAAATCCCCGGCGGCATCGAGAAGGTGCAGGAAGTGCTGAAGATCAACAAGATCGATGCGCTGATCGCGCTTGGCGGCGACGATACGCAGTCGGTTACGCTTTTCCTGAGCGAAAATGGCGTGCCAAGCTGTCGGCGTGCCCAAGACCATTGACAACGACATCAACGGCACCGACGCGACCTTCGGCCATGACACTGCCGTTTCCATTGCTACCGAAGCTGTTGACCGCATCCATACCACGGCAGACTCGCACAATCGCGTGTTGTGGTTGAAGTGATGGGCCGCGACGCGGGCTGGATCGCCTATGCCGCGGGCATCGCCGGCGGAGCGCACGTGATTCTCGTGCCGGAGCGGGAGATCGACATCGACCACGTCTGCAAGCTTCTCAAGTACAACTACGACCACGGCAAGCACTACGGCGTCGTTGTTGTTGCCGAAGGTTGCCATCTGCCCGAAGTCGGTCAGGTGACCGGTTCGGCGGAGGTCGATTCCTTCGGCCACGTACGCCTCTCAGGCATCGGCGAAGCTCTTGCCGATCTCATCGAGAAGAAGACAGGCTTCGAAACGCGCTCGGTCAATCTCGGCCACACACAGCGCGGCGGCGTTCCAACGGCCTATGACCGCGTGCTCGGCCAGCGCTATGGGCTTCATGCCATCGACATGGTGCATCAGGGCAAGTGGGGCCGCATCGCGGTGCTTCGCGGTACCGACATCACCGATATCACAATCAAGGAAGCTATCTCAACCAATCGCCGCCTTGATGAGCGGTTCTTCAGCGTGATTCGCGACCTCGAAGCAAAGGTCTAGAAGACTGCATCAACACAGAAATGAAACGGCCATCCCTTCAAGGATGGCCGTTTTCGTATAGCCATGACCTATCGCCTCTATCAGCCCGAAGACTTCGACGCGCTCTATGCCATCGAGACGGTGAGCTTCCAGCCTCCGCTGCGTTTCACTCGTCGTTATCTGCGTAGCCTTATCGAAGCTTCAAACGCCGCAACCTGGCTCGCTGAAGTCGACGGCTGCCCCGTAGCCTTCGCTGTCGTTGAATGGTTCGAGAACGGCTCGGAAGTCATGTCTTATTTGCAGACTATTGAAGTTCTTCCCGAGCACAGAGGCCATGGCATCGCAACTGAGCTTTTGCGCCGCGTCGAATCTTCTGCTCGTGCTGCCAACGCCGCTGCGTTGTGGCTTCACGTCGATGCCGCCAACAGCACCGCCATCCGGCTCTATGAGAGGCACGGTTTCACTGTGCAGGGCCGCAAGGATCAATATTATGGCGCGGGGACCGAGGCTCTTATATATCGCAAGACCCTAAAGAGCGCGCGGCTCTCACGTTCTGTAAGAAGCCGCACGCCGTAGCTGGGTTACTTAGACACGTGGCCTGTTTGCTGGATGAAGGCCGCTACCCGATCATGCAGCTGCTTCAGGCTTGCGTCATGCACATACACCATGTGCCCGGACTCATACCACGCGAATTCAAGATTCTTCGCCAGCGACTGGGGAATCGCCAGGTGCTTATCCTCATAGAGCGCTGCGTAGAACGGCGTTGCCAGATCGTAGTACCCGCCATTGACCAGCACCTTCAGGCGGGGGTTTATCTTCATTGCATTCGCCAGATCATTGGCCACATTGATCAAAGCCGTCGGATCTCCATCGCGCGAACTATCCCAGTGGAATCCATTGAACTGAGCTTCCGGCAGATAGGTCTGGCCTACTCCGTACTTCAGGTCCTTCCGGACATAGTCGTTGAAGAGCGAGACGTATGCTGATCCGATAGCTGCGCTCTGAGGATCGTACTCCGCTTCCTCGCTCATGGGATTCAGTGACGGGCCTGAAAACCGCGTGTCCAGCCTGCCTGTCGTCAGTCCCTCGTCAATAAGCAACTCTTTCGTAAATTGGCCGCCACTTACGCGCAGGTTCGCCCTGACGAGATAATCCACAGGCAGCCCGGTGTACTCGTGCAGCTTCTCGGCCACTTGCTGCCTTTCTGTGCTGCTCAAGTCGGTGCCCTGTGCGAGGGCATGCGCATATGGGCCCATCGCATAATCTTCCACTTCCTTCAGAAGTGGCTCCAAGGCGGCAGGCTGTTGCGGCAGCTTCTTGTGGTACCAAGCCGTTGCGGCATAGGTAGGCAGCGCCAGTTGGTAGGGCTGATCCACGCCCGGGTTGTCTCGCGGACTGTCGATATCCGTTGTGAAATTGAAGATCTGTGACAGCAGGATCACGCCATTCAAGTCGATCGCGAACTGCTCGGCGAGTTTCTTCGAAAGAACGGCGGAGCGCGTTGTCCCGTAGCTCTCGCCAAAAATGTACTTCGGCGAATTCCAGCGATCGTACTTGGTAATAAAGCGCGCGATGAAGCGTGCGAAGGCGCTAGCGTCCTGGTCCACGCCCCAGAATGCCTTGTCCGAATCCTTACCTGTAAGACGGCCAAAGCCCGTGCCTGGCATATCAATGAACACGAGATCGCTCACATCGAGCAGGGAATAGGCATTGTCCGTCAGCTTGTATGGAGCGCCGGCCAAGTGCTCATCGCCGCTCGTCACCACGTGCTTCGGTCCCAGCGATCCCATATGGAGCCATACGGTCGAGCTGCCCGGGCCGCCGTTATAGAAGAATGTGATCGGTCGACTTTCCGCCTTCGCGTCCTGCTTGAAGTAGGCGACATAAAACATGCGGGCCGTTGCTGGAGCTTCCTTCGGATCCTTTGATTCCGCCAACGCTAGGTTGCTCTCCGGCTCCGGCTTACCATCCGGGCCGAGTTGCGCGTTGTCTGTGTCGGTTGCCCCAACGGTCAACGTGCCCGCCACAGCGGCGTAGAGAATGTGCTGTCCGCCCACCTCCACTGAACCCTGAGTCGTGGAATCCGGTGGCAGCGGTTTCTCAGGCGCTTTTTCTGAAGCTGAATTCTTGGTCTGCGGTGTGTCATCCTCGGCCATACCAAACGCGGGCGATGCTACAAAGCACAAGGCCAGCGCGGCGCCGGCAAGGCAACGAATGCGGTCCATGAAGGGAGGTCTCCGAAGGTCCAAATCTTAAAGTCTAATCCGGCAGTAAGTATAGATGGTCATCGTCTCCGCCCGCGAGACTATTGTTGTTCGGCCACGCGGAAAGAGACAGCAGCCGCGCTCCACCGCACGGCTGCTCGCCGCAATTAGTATCGCCAGCTCGTCAGATCAGCGCCTTTGGGAGCGGTCTTTTCGATGCGATCCAGGATCTTCGGCAAATACTGCGTGTTGTAATGCAGTCGCGAGTAGGCATTGGGCAGTGTTGGATCGCCGTTCCAGCAGTGCTCGGCCCGCGGGCCATACGTTACCTCGCCATCGTATGGCGGGTTCTTCGTCGATTCGAGGAAATCCTGCATCCGGTATACGGCGTCATTCAGGAAGTACGTGTCATCCGAGCCAACGTAAATGTGAATCTTTCCTTGCAGCTCCGGCCCGAGCTTCGCCCAATCTCGTTCGAGAATCGCCTCCAGGTCGTAATGCTGCCGCCAGTAGTCGGCCACCTTGTGGTCGATCACGCCAGTCTTCTTATCAAAAATCGGCTGCGGATAGCCATCTTCTCCCACCGGTCCATACACCGCCTGCCAGATGTCGAACTGCTCGCCGCTGCGTCCATGATCGCCGAGCGCCAGTTCGTAGGCATTGTTGTCCTCAGTCGTAATGAGCGTATGCCCCAGGTAGTCGCGCATCGCAGGCTGGGGAACTTCCTTGTGCGCACCCTCGAGATAGAAAGCATTCTTATCGTCGTACAGATTGATGTTTGTATACGCGTGGAAGTCGATCGGATCAGGGCAGGCTGCAAACGTCCCGTTGTAGTGATCGGGATAGAAGATCTGCACCGCCAGCGACTCCCATCCACCCGTCGAGCCGCCATACATAAAGCGCGCCCAGCCCGCCCCAATCGCGCGGAACTTCTTCTCAATCGCAGGGATCAGCTCGTTCTCAATCGCGTCGCCGTAAGGCCCCACGTTGGCCGAGTTCACAGCATACGAATCGTCATAGAAAGGATTCGCATGCTGAATCTTCACGATCAGCACACGTGGAAATCCCGGCGATGTCCACTTTTGATAGAACTTGTACGCCTCTTCCTGCTGAATGCGGTTGTATCCGGCAAGATGAAACCGATCGCTGTAGTCGGGCTTCAGATTCGGATCGGGCGGCGTCGTTCTGAAGTCGTCAAAGTCGCTCACGAAGTGATCATGAAAGATGACCAGCGGGAAACGAGCATCCGCATGCTCGTCAAATCCCTCTGGCACCAGCACGATGGCGCTCAAAAACATCGGCCGGCCCCAGAACTTTGTCAGCACCTCGCTCTGGATCCGAATATGACGGATGTATTTCGTATCCTCCGGCGTGGGAATTGGCGGAATCACCTGGCTTAGCACCACCGTGTGCGCCTCGCTGCCCGGCCCGATGTGAATCTTCTCCGGCTTCGAGTAAAGATTGCCCGGTGAGATATTCCAGTGCTGCCCCTCGCCCTGGTCCATGTGCATCTTCACCGTCTTGCCATCGGCGCGATGAAAGGTCTCGTACTTGTTCAGCAACGCCTGCACGTAATAATCGCCCGGCGGAACATCCTTCAGGCTGCGGACCGGGTAGCCCCATGCGCTCGCATCCACCACCGCCGCTTCTCCCGGCTTCCACCCATCTACTGTGAGACCGAAGACCATCTGCGAGCGCGGCGTGTCATTGATCTGGTTGCGTGGCTCATCGCTTGGATCGGTGGAAAGGAGCAAAAGCAGGCGCCCGTCAAGCGGCTGCGAACTTGCCTGCTTCGGAAACGAAACCGTGAACGTCTGCGCCGTTGCGCCGACACAAAAGAGAAGGGAAGCAAAAACCAGGGCAATGGATTTCATTGAGGCTAGAATACATCCCGAGCACCTCCAGACGAATAGCCTGCCTGCGATATTGATGAAGGGAGCTGCAAGATGTCGAAAGCGACGAGAATTCTGGTATGGGTCGGCATCTCGATCGTGCTTGTCTTCGCACTGTTCGTCGCGCTTCGTGCTCCTTTCCGAGTGGGGCCTGGAGCGATGCAGCGCCCGCTAGAACCAAATCAGCCTTATCGAGGCGGAGAGTGGCTCTCGTGGAGTCCGAATGAGCGCAGTAATTACATCAGGGGATATTTGTTTGGACGTTCTGAAGGAATACTAGAAGCGTGTCGAACGGCCGATCTTCTATTCGAGGTGGACAGACGTCATACTCCCGGAGACAAAGACCGCGCTAGTGATCTGCCCTCTGCGCGGTGTTTAGCAAGAGCCAATGGCTACTCAAAATACTCAAGAGCTCCAAGCGTTCCAAACACGAGACAGGACTTTAGTGCTTACACGGACGTGATTACCGAGTTCTATTCGAAGTATCCAGAGTACAGAAGCATCCCGTTTCCTTATTTGATGGATCATCTTAGCGATGAAGAATACAGATCTGCTGAACAATTGGCTCAGATGGCCCAAAAAAGAAACCTGGCGACCGTGTGGTGATTCGCTGGCATGTGGTTCAGCTCAGTCCAAGTGCCAGCGATCAGGCTCCCTACTTCTGCGGCTTCTCGAACGGCTGCTTTTCCGTGATGCGCGGCCGGTTCTCCGCCTGCAACTGCTTGCTGACCTGCTCAACCTCGCGGAAGACGCGCAGCAGGTTTCCGCCGAGAATCTTGCGGCAGTCTTCAGTCGAGTAGCCACGCTCCATCAGCGCTGCCGTAATCTTCGGCAGGTCAGCTGGTGAGTCCAGACCTTCAGGCAACTGGCCACTCACGCCATCAAAGTCCGAGCCCAGACCTACATGATCCACGCCTGCCACCTTAGCAATATGGTCAATGTGATCGATCAGCGCCGAAAGCGGGGGCCGTGGAATGCGATCCGCATATTGCCGCCCCAGCTTCTCGATCTCATCTTCGGGCGCCTCTTTTCCTTCGGCCTTGTACTTGTCTTTCAACACCTGCACCGCTCTGTCCACTTCGGGTTTCTGAGCCTTCTGTGCATCGCGATAGGCCTGCGATACAAATCCCGAGTAGAAGTTCACCTGCACCACTCCGCCCTTCGAATCCGGGCCGCCCGAGTTCGCAACCGCCCGCAGCATATCGTCCGTCATGTTCCGCGGAGCATCGCACAGCGCCCGCGCGCCGGAGTGCGATGCAATCACCGGAGCACGCGTAATCACCAGCGTGCGATAAAAAGTCCGATCGGACACGTGCGAAATATCCACCAGCATGCCGAGGCGGTTCATCTCATACACCACGTCCTTGCCGAACTCCGTCAACCCTTCCTTCGTATGCGGCACCGTCGCATCATCGATATCGCCCGAGCTATCCGCCCAGCCGTTTGAGTTCGACCACGTCAGCGTCATATACCGCACGCCCAGCGCGTAATACTGCCGCAACAGAGCCAGCGAGTCCTCAATCGAGTGCCCACCCTCGATGCCCATCAGCGCTGCCAGCTTGTGTTCGCGATGCGCCCGCTCAATATCCGCAACCGAAGTCGCAAACATTATCTGATCCGGATGCTTCGCCACTTGCTGCTTCACGGCATCGATCAGGATCAGCGTGCGCCGAGCAAAATGCCCCTTGTTCGCCTCCGGCTCTACCCAGATCGAGAAGAACTCCGCGCCGAGATTCCCTTTGTGCACACTTTCCAGGTTAAAGTTGCCGCCCTTCAGCGGGTCGCCGAGGTCAAAGTTCTCATCGACGAAGCGCTGCGGAGTGTCGGCATGCGTGTCGATCACGATGGCAGAGCGGTGTACCTCTTCGGGAGTCAATTTCGTTGTCACCTTTGGTGAGGACTTCGCAGCGGTTTGGGCGCACAGGATTGCGGTGGAGGCAAGCAGCAGGGAGGCAGGCAAAACCAACACGGTCCGGATCTGCATAGGCTTGGCATGAGTGTATACCGTGGCAGGACTTCTCTTTCCAGAGCCCTGAAGAGTTCTGCGCCTTCCACTGCGAATCGCGGTACAATTGCGGACGTTTTCTGGCTCTCGATAGACCCGAATCCGACTCCAGAACAGGAGTGCCCTCAGATGTCCTTCTTCAGCAAGGTTTCTCTCTCGGCCGTGTTCCTGCTTGTCCTGGCTTCTGCTGCCGTCACAGCGAGCGCGACAACGGCGCCCTCCGATCCCTGCTCACTGCTTGCAGCCAGTGCTGTCAACACAGCAACCAGCGGAGGAAGCTATGGCACGCCACAGTCGACCGTTGCTCCCAAACCGTACCCCAGCAGCGGCCCCGGCGCAGACTGTCATTACGCCGACGGCAGCCACTCGCTGCTCTTCCGCATCTACTTCGATTCCTCGCCGGACGTGGCGACCGGGCTCTTCAACCAACTCAAGATGTTTTTCCCGCCTGAGAGCTCGCCCTCCGGCCCGTGGGACGACGCGTATTTTGACAGGCAGAATGGACTGCACGTACGGAAGGGCAACGTACGGTTCTTCCTGAGTGGTCATCCCAGTAATCCGCAATTGCAGGCCTTCGCCGCTTTGATCGTCGGCAGGCTGTAGCGCACGAAATGTTTCACGTGGAACATTTCGGCTAGAGATTCACGGATTCGCCGCCCCAGTCTTCAGGGCGAACATCGGCGATGGTCTGGGTAAAGTCCCAGAGATGGCCATAGAAATCCTGGGCGTTGTATTGGCGCTCGCCATAAATGTGATCCTTCGGCTCGGTAAGGATGCGCGCGCCATGGGTGCGCGCTTGCTCGCAGTGCGCAATTGCATCGGCGATACGGACCTGGGTGATATGCGAGCGCTCCGGCCTCACATCACCCTCGGCAATGGTGAAACAGCCCTCGCCGGCTCGCATCTGGATGCGGTGGTTGGCGATGCGCAGCCGAATTGTGAAGCCGAATGCGGCACAAAGCCATTCGGCTGCTTCACTTGGATCGGGGTAGATCAGCACAGGTATGACTGGGCAGGGCGGCACTGAGCGATTGAAGAGCATCAGGATCTCCTGCAGTCGATTGTTCCACGTTGGAGCAATCGCACGCGTCCCAGTTTCAGCCGTGTTTTCAACTGGCTGCAGGCGTTCTCGCACAAGACTAGAATTGAAGTAGCTCATGGCTGAATTCACCCACCTGCATCTGCATACGGAATACTCGCTGCTCGACGGCGCTTGCGACATTCACAAGCTCGTGGACCGCGTGGCGGCGCTGGGGCAGAAGTCTGTCGCGATGACCGACCACGGGAACATCTATGGCGCGGTGCACTTTTTTGACGCGGCCAAGGCCAAGGGCATCAAGCCGATCCTGGGGTGCGAGCTTTACGTGTGCAAGGCGGAGGACCATCGCGCCGAGCGACGCCGAACGACCAGTACAACCATCTGCTGGTGCTGGCCGAGAACGAAGAGGGCTATCGGAACCTGATCCGGCTGACGTAGCGAGGCGAGCCTGCATGGGTTTTATCGCAAGCCGCGCGTGAGCAAGAAATATCTGGCGGAAACTGCGAAGGGGTTGATTGGGTTTTCCGGCTGCCTGAGCGGCGAGCTGTGCGAAGAGCTGATGGCAGGGCAACTATGCGAAGGCCAAGGGCGCGGTCGCGCAGCAGTATCAGGACATCTTCGGGCGCGGGAATTTCTTTCTCGAGATTCAGGACCAGGGCCTGGAGCAGGAGCACAAGATTCAGGCCGACCTGTTTCGGCTGGAGAGGGAGCTGGACATTCCGCTGGTGCTGACCAACGACTCGCATTACCTGTGCGGCGAGGACTCGCATGCGCACGATGTGATGCTGTGCGTGCAGACCGGCTCGAAGATTCACGACGAGGAGCGGTTCCGGTTTGACTCCGACCAGTTTTTTGTGAAGAGCGCGGACGAGATGGCGCGGCTGTTTCCCGGATGCGCCGGGCGTGACCGCGCGGACGATGGAGATTGCCGAGCGCTGCAACTTGAAGCTGCAGCAGGTGGACAATCCGTTTCCGGAATTTGCGGTGCCGGAGGGACACACCATCGACAGCTACTTTGAGGAGGTGTGCCGCGAGGGATTCAAGAAGCGGCTGGATACGGCGGTGCGGCAGCTTGAAGCTGCGCGGCATGCTGCGCGACGCCGGTGCATGAATACGAGGCGCGGCTGAATTACGAGATCGACATCATCAAGCAGATGAAGTACTCGGGATACTTCCTGATCGTGTGGGACTTCATCAAGTATGCGCGCGATCAACGGGATTCCGGTGGGCCCGGGGCGCGGCTCGGCGACGGGCTCGCTGGTGGCCTATGCGATGGAGATCACGAATATCGATCCGCTGCAGAACGTGCTGCTGTTCGAGCGGTTCCTGAATCCGGAGCGCGTGACGATGCCCGATATCGACGTGGACTTTTGCATGAACCGGCGCGGCGAAGTGATCGAGTATGTGACGCGCAAGTATGGGCGCGAGCAGGTGGCGCAGATCATCACGTTCAACACCATGGCGGCGAAGGCGGCGATCAAGGACTGCGGCCGCGCGCTGGATATGCCGTATGGCGACGTGGATCGCATTGCCAAGCTGGTTCCGGCGACGGTGGGCATGACGATCGACAAGGCGCTTGAGGATGTGCCGGATCTGCGCAAGGCGTACGACAGCGACAAGCAGGTGACGCGAGCTGATCGACACGGCGAAGAAGCTGGAGGGGCTGGTGCGCGGCGCGGGCGTGCACGCTTCGGCGGTGGTGATTGCGCCGCGGCCGCTGACCGAGCTGGTGCCGCTGAACAAGACCAAGAACGACGAAATTGTGACCGCCTACGACATGAAGGCGGTGGAGAAGATGGGCCTGCTGAAGATGGACTTTCTGGGCCTGGCCACGCTGACGGTGATCGACGATTGCCTGAAGCTGATTGAGCAGACGCGCGGCGAGAAGCTGGACATCGAGATGATTCCGCTGGACGATGCGGAGACGTTCAAGAAGGTGTTTCACACGGCGCTGACGTCGGGCGTGTTTCAGTTTGAGTCGAGCGGGATGCGCGACATTTTGCGCCGCTACAAGCCGGACACGGTGGAGGAACTGACGGCGCTGAATGCGCTCTATCGGCCGGGGCCGATGGACATGATCGACGACTTCATCGAGCGCAAGTGGGGACGGCGCAAGGTGGAGTATCATGCTGCCGGAGCTTGAGGGAATTCTGAAGGATTCGCTGGGCGTGATTGTGTATCAGGAACAGGTGATGCAGATTGCGAACGTGCTGGCGAGCTACTCGCTGGGCGAGGCCGATCTGCTGCGGCGCGCGATGGGAAAGAAGAATGCCGAAGGAGATGGCGAAGCAGCGCGACCGGTTTATGAGCGGCGCGGCGGCGCTTGGGCATCCGAAGGCGCGTGGCGGGCGAAATCTTCGATCAGATGGAGAAGTTCTCGGGCTACGGATTCAACAAGTCGCACTCGGCGGCGTATGCGCTGGTGGCGTATCAGACGGCGTATTTGAAGACGCATTATCCGGTGGAGTTCATGGCGGCGCTGCTGACGTCGGAAACGTCGAAGCCGGAGAACGTGGTGAAGTACATCCAGGAATGCCGGGAGATGGGGATTCGCGTGGAGCCGCCGGATGTGCAGGTTTCGCGGCGCGCAGTTTACGCCGCATGGCGAGGCGATTCGCTTTGGGCTGGCCGCGGTGAAGAACGTCGGCGGCAACGCGATTGAGTCGATCATCAAGGCGCGCGGCGGAGCTGGGCGGGCGTTCAAGAGCTTCTGGGAGTTTTGCGAGAAGGTTGACCTGCGCGTGATGAACAAGCGCGTGATCGAGTCGCTGATCAAGGCCGGCGCGCTGGATTCGCTGGGCAAGCGCGGGCCGCTGATGAAGGCAGTGGACAAGGCGATGGAGCGCGCGCAGAAAGCGCAGCGCGATGCGGCGCAGGGGCAGACGGGGCTGTTCGGGCTTGTTCAATGAAGCGCCCGCGCATGGCGCATGGCGGCGACGATCTGCCGCATGTGGCCGACTGGGAAGAGAGCGAGCGGCTGGCGAATGAGAAGGAAGTGCTGGGCTTCTTTGTGTCCGGACATCCGCTGGACAAGTATGCGGAGAAGCTGCGCAATCTGACCGGCGTGATTTCGACGGCGGAGGCGCTGGAGCGCAAGCCGCCGGAGCGGCGCTGGGGCAAGCAGCGGATCCGGCGGATGAGATTCTGGTGGCGGGGATTATTGCATGGACTGCGCGTGCAGAAGAGCAAGCGCGACCAGAAGCTGTATGCGCAGGGGGCGCTCGAAGACGCGACCGGCAAGATCGAGCTGATTTGTTTTTCGCGCGACTACGAGAAGCTTGCCGAGCAGCTGAAGATTGAAGCGCCGGTGCTGGTGCGCGGGATGCTGATGGGCGATGAGGACGCTGCGCCGAAGATTTCGATCAGCTCGATCCAGGCGCTGGAAGAGGTGCAGGTGAAGCTGCCGACCGGGGTGCGGATCCGCGTGAATCTCGATCGCGCGACGGAGGAGATGCTGGCTGCGCTGAAGAGCGCGGCCGACGCTGCGCCGGGGCCGGGCAAGGTGATGCTGCATCTGGAGAAGAAGGGCGAGTACGCGGTGATTCTGGAGCCGGAAAATGAGCGTGGCGGCGGATCGTGGATGGGTGGAGCGCGTGGAAGAGCTGGTGGGCAAGGGCACGGTGCAGGTGGTGGGTTAGGAGCGCGTAGCGTGAACGAATGGAGCCGGCGGCAGTTTCTAAGAACAGCGACGGGCACTACCGCGGCTCTTGGCCTGGGCAACGCGCCTATGCTCTCAGCAGACCAGCCACCGAGGATGAGCGGTCGCTTGATTACACACGTCTCGGTTGTGCGCGTAAACCAAATTGAGGTTACGCCGCAGCGTTCGATCGGCCAGGATGAGGTGGCCGATAATCGCCCTGCGCTGATTCGTTCGCGGCGTGACGCCTTCGCGCGCGGATGCCCCAATGGCAAAATGACGTGGGCCATCAGTTGGCTCGCACTTAAAGACCAGCGCGATCAGTACAGGGGAGCGCGCAAGTTGCTGGCGGGCTACCACG
>CAWHUJ010000007.1:0-104934 GCA_963832465.1 uncultured Acidobacteriaceae bacterium | reverse complement strand
GCACCGGCGTGACGTCATGGAGAGAACGGCCGAGTGGTTTGCCCGCTACCTGCCCCCGGCATAGCCCCGAGCCTTCCACCCCGGGCGTGCTCGCCAACCGCCATTTCGGCAGTCTATGAAACTACCGGGAAAGTTGTGCCGTTCAAGGCCTCCGCCGAGCGGTCGCCTTGCCCTGTTACACTTTTCTTTGGAGAAAAAGCAGGGTGTGTGTTGTCGACCGGCCGAACGGGAGCCGTATGCCTGAGGCCGATTGCCTGAGTGCAATGCGGGGGTTTAAGGCTGCCGCCGGGCGTGTTGACGGACCGCTTTCAAGCCATATTTCTGATGCATTCGGAGAGACCGTTCCACGGTTCGACGGGTGGAACGGGGAGGATTCATGCGGCGGTATTTGACGCTTGTCTTTTTGTTGTGTGTCGCTATTCCGGCTGGGGTGTCCATCTCCGGCTGTGTTCGTAACCCTGCGGGCAATTACTGCAATGGTTTGGGGTACGGACTGAAGAATACAGACGTCTATTCGATCGACCTGGAGCCGAGAACCACCGGCATTTCGATTGCATTCGGGCAGACTCGCCAGATTGCCGCGCCAACGGCCAAGACCTGCAAAGGGGCATCCGCAAGCGTCTCAAGCTACGCTTACGGCACCACCAACAATCAGATCGTCGACCTTTCTCCGACCGGCAACATCTGTGCCGGCACCTGGAACCGCAACTCCGGTGGCGGTATCGCCGACTACACCATCTGCGTTGCCCCCAGCCCTACCCCAAGCACTGGCGGCCTTCCCTTTTCCACAGCTTATGTCTCGGCAACCGCGGACTCGGTGACATCGAACCCGGTGCAAGTGTACGTTCATGCGCCGGTCAGTGCGATCAATCTCGCCGTTAGCGGCCAAATGGCGGGGCAGCAGCAGTGCTACTCGCAGGGCTCTGTTACGCAGCTCGACTCTGAGGCATGCTTCGCCAACAATGGAACGCAGTACGAGCTTTGCGCGCCGGCTGGGGTTACGAATTACTCCTGCCCAGGTGGTTTGCCGCCGGGCGTCACCTCGGTGCCTTCCTGCTCCACCGCAATTGGCGTGGCTGGCTACACCGTCGGTACCGCCTCAGTGGCCACCATTAACGCAGACACCAACCAGATCACTGCTCGATTGCCCGGCACAACGGCAATTACGGCATCGGTAGCCGGATCCGGCTCATCGGCGGGATACTTCTCCACCTGCGGTCCAAAGTCAATCTCGGTGACGCTGGCCAACGGAAGCACGAGCGGAACGATTACGCAGGGTGTGCAGCAGAACCTCACAACTGCCGTAACCGATACCAACGGAAATACCATCACAGGTCTGACCCTCGACTATCAGTCGACCAATCCGCTGGACATCACAGTTACCTCGGCAGGAGGAATCACGGCGTCTTTTCCGGGTGCGGCGACTGTCTATGCAATCTGCCAGCCCGCTACCTGCAATCCCGCGCCGATCAACCAGGTTGGCGCAGGAAGCGGCTCAGGCCTCTCCATATCGAGCAATCCAGTTCAGATCACCACGCCAGGCACAGCGACCGCCTACATGTGGCTTTCCTCACTTGGCCAGTCCCGGTATTTTGTGCCGATCTCGCTGCTGACCGGTTCTCTTGGATCAACCGTTCGCATGCCCTATGTGCCGAATTCAATGCTGATGGACCAGACAGGCACGAATCTCTACTTCGGCTCTCAGCGCGAACTTATGATCTACGGCACGGCCACCAACGCCCTCTCGAAAGAGGATCCTACTGTTCCCGGCGTGGTGCTTGCGGTCGCGCCCAACAACCAGACGCTCCTGATCAACGATCAGTCACGCCAGGTCTTCTATTTGTACACGGTCACTTCCGGACTTACTGTGGCTACGTTCGGCGGTCTCGGCACCTCGGCGGCATGGACTCCCGACTCGAAGACGCTCTACATCACGGATAGCGCTGCGGCAGGAGCGGGGCACACCAACACCCTCTACGTCTACAACGCGAATACCGGCTGGACAACCTACGATCTGACCTCCTCGGGTGGAGCGCAGCGCCTCGCCGTCATGGTTCCGGGAGTGGGAGCTTATCTAAGCGGAAATCCGACAGTTGCCCACACCTGGTGCCCGTCAGGAACCGTCGGCGATTACAACAGTATGGTCTTCTATCCGCAGGGTGACCTGGTGAATACGCAGACCGACGTGCTTGCTGCTACTGCTGATGGCCAGCACATTCTTGGCGCGGCTTATGCAGGCGGCGGAGTCCACGCTCTCCGACATCGGTATAACTCTGCCCACCACCACCTCTCCCAGCGGAATCGCTACGCCCGCTGCATGCCCAATCTCTGCCGGTGGAGCTCTTTCTCCGCTCACAGTTACACACACGCTTGTGCAGGCTCCCATCACTGCAAATGCGACAGCGGTCAACCAGATTCTCACTTCGCCCGCGGCAGTCACGCAGGGCACCTCGGCTGCACCTTACAGCTTGAGCTTCATCACCTACAGCGGCGCCACTGCCGGAGCGACCTTGCCCTACTACAAGCAGACGGTCGACAACACAAGCGCTCTGGGCACTGTCGGCTACGTCGCGCTCACCGGTAGTTCGGCAATCACTGCTCCAATCGTCGGCGCGTTCAGTTCGGACGACACGCAATTCTTCGTCTCGACCTCGGGCGACAACATGATTCACTACATCAACACCACCACGCTGACAGATACGCAGCAGATCACGCCTAATCTCCCTGCTTGCACGCCGGGAACAGATGTGGGTTGCCAGCTTACGGCACCAGTCACCGGTTCCGTTCCCACCAATGCAATTGTTGTGAAGCCGCGCTCCACGACATAATTGCAACTGCAACGCTTCCATCCTCGTCTGGCGCAAGCCGGGCGAGGATGAGACAACTAAGCCGCTTCAGGCCCGCTAACCTCTCCACGATAGAATCGGACCATGATTAAAGGGATTTCCTTTTTGCGCCCTGCTGGCAATGCTGACGCGTATGAGCGGCTTTCCAGCTTCTTTGCGGCGCTGGGATTTGCCCTCGGCCCGAGTTGGAGTCGCGATGCCAGCCGCGGCGTTTCCTTTCTCGCTCCGCTCGGCAATCTGGAATTTGTCGATGGTCGCTTCCCGTCACCCGCTGACGTGCTTGTCGAGGTCACTTCGCTTGATGCGGTGCACCAGGCAGCAACAGCGTGGCTCAACTCACATTTCGGCGAGCAAAGCAGCGCGCGCTTGTCGGAAATCTCTGACACCGACTGGAAATCCCGCATCTTCACCGTGCAGCCCGAGCCCGGATTCACCTACGGCTTCTGGGCGTGGACGGATCCCCTCAAAGGCAAACCCGTTGCTCTCGAGGGAGATCTCTCCGCGGAAGGCATGAAGTTCGCCATCGTGGTCGCGCGGTGGAACGCCGTGATCACAGACCGGTTGCTCGAGGGCGCGCTCGATGCGCTGTTGCGTAGCGGAGCAAAGCGCAGTGAGATTCAGATCGTTCGCGTTCCCGGAGCATGGGAGGTTCCTGCGGCGGCAAGAACGCTGGCCGACCAGGGAAAGGTAGATGCCGTCATCACCCTCGGCTGCCTGCTGCGAGGCGAAACGGCGCACTACGAAGCGATCTACAACGAGGTATCGCGCGGAATCGGACAGTCGCAGCAGGAGACGGGCATTCCACATAGCTTTGGCGTGCTCACCTGCGAAACTCTCGAGCAGGCTCTGAACCGTGCCGGCATCAAAGCAGGGAACAAGGGTTTTGAAGCTGCTTCAGCGGCAATTGAGATGGTGAGTCTGCGCAGGAAGATCATCGCCGGGGTTGAACCGTGACGGCCGGGACGCGGCGCAAGTCGCGCGAAATTGCCATGCAGATGCTCTTCCAGGCTGATGTTGGCAAACAGGACCCGGACCAGGTACGCGCCACATTCTGGAAGGCCGGTGACACCGTGGAACCCGAGGTGCGTGGCTTCGCCGAAGATATCTTCCGCGTCGCGACGGCGAATCTTACCCAGATCGATGAACTCATTGCCGCCAACTCCAAACATTGGCGCATCGAGCGTATGGCAGCGGTCGACCGGAACCTGCTGCGCATGGCCGTAGGCGAAATGCTCGGCTTCAAAGCGACGCCTTTCCCTATTGTCATCAACGAGGCGCTGGAAATAGGCAGACGTTATTCGGCGCCCGAATCCATCAATTTCCTCAATGGCGTACTCGATTCAATCGCGCACAGCCTGCTCCCGAAATAGCTGAAAATCGGCCCTGGCCCTCCCTTAGCAACTGATTCCCGCATGGCGGCGTCAAACCCAGAAGCGGCGGCAGAGGGCTAATCGAGCGCTACAATCCTTATAAATACCCGAATTCGCCGTAGATAGCGGGCACCGGGCAAACCCGCAAGGCGTACCATGATCCTGGCGGTTGAACCTCTTTTTCGAAACCCCCGTGATGTCTTCGCAATCTCACACTCATGCCGGTGCTGCACCCGGAAAGAGTTCAAACTCACTAAAAGCAGCGCTGCAATATCAACGACCCTTGGAAACTGAAGCGACTGGAAGGAGAGTTTTTCATGGCAGATGAGAGAAATGGTGGTGGTCTGAGTGCAGTCTGGTTCCTTGCAGGAATCAGCATCGGAGCGCTGGTGGGCATTCTGTATGCACCCAAGAGTGGACGCGAAACCAGAGAGGATATTGCCTGTGGCGCTCGCGGCGGCACGGAGTATCTGCGCAACAAGTCCAAGGATGTGGCCGATAAGGCTAATGATCTGATGGACAAGGGCAAGGGCCAGATGAACACATACGTCGACCGCGGACGTGAGGTCCTCGACAAGGGACGCGCGCAGTGGGAAGAATTCGTGGAGCGCGGTAAGGGTTTGGTCAACAATCAGACCGACCGTGTGAACGCAGCTGTTGATGCGGGCCGCGAGGCATACCGCTCGGCAACTTCCGACTCGTAGTCCAAGGGAAACAACGGTGCGCCTGAAACGGTTGTCGTTTCAGGCTGCAGCGTTTGGTCCGGCAGTGAGCGAGCGTTTGCTCTGTCGCGTGCATGCGCTCCGAATTGCAACGGCTTTCTGGCTTTCTGTGTTCACGGGTGAGTGAAACGGCGGACCGGCATCGCGAGGATGTTAGTGATCGCCGACGTGCGGGAAGAAATTCGAGGCGGACATGAATAACGATACGGTTACGCTCATTTTCGTAGGTGCCACTGCAGTCGCCGTAATCCTGCAGGCTGGCATCCTCCTGGCGATCTTCATCGTCATGCGCACCTCCGTTAAGAAGATTCACTCCGAGGTCGAGGTGCTGCGCACCGCGGCACTGCCGTTGCTGGATCACTCGAAAGACCTGATGAAGAATGTCTCGCCCAAAATCCAGACGGCCACAAATGATCTCGCTGAGATCGTTCGCGGCCTGCGCACCCAGACCCTGGAGTTCCAGTCGTCGGCCAGTGACATTCTCGAGCGCGTGCATCGTCAGACCGGCCGCGTGGACACGATGGTCAGTGGCGCTCTCGACAAAGTCGATCACGCCAGCACCGTTGTGAACGACGTCGTCGGCGTACCGTTAAAGCAGCTCTCGGGCTTCGCCGCATTCGCCAAGGCTGCCGTTGAGGCCTTCCGTGCGAATGGTCCCAGGAATCACACGCAACACACGCGTCCTGCTGGCGACAAGGATCTTTTCGTTTAGTTCGGAATCCGGAGAACGTGCACGTGCTGAGAATTCGACGCAGACAGGCTGTAATGCTTGCCGTAGCTGCCGGAGCAGCAATCTCTCAGGCGCAGAGTCCCAATCAATCGCTGCTCATTCTTTCCAAACAGGATCACACCCTCTCTATCGTTGATCCCGCAACTCTTCACGTCGTAGCTCGCGTGCCCGTGGGCGACGATCCCCACGAGGTGGTGGCTTCGTCCGATGGCAGCACCGCATACGTCTCAAACTATGGCTTCGGGCGATTTCACACGCTGGCTGTGATCGATCTCGCGAGTCAGAAGCCGCTCCCCTCGATCGACCTTGGCGCCTTGCGAGGGCCGCACGGCCTCGCCTTTGAGCAGGGCAAGGTTTGGTTCACGGCAGAGGCAGCCAAGGCGATAGGCAGCTACGACCCTGCAGCAGGCAAGGTCGATTGGATCATGGGCACGGGACAGAATCGCACGCACATGATCTACGTCTTTCCCGACGCCAAACGCATCGTGACAACCAACGTGAGCTCCGGCACCGTAACCATTCTCGACAAGACGGATCGTCCCGCCGGCATGCCACCTGGCCCACCACCTGGAGCACCATCCGGCGCTGCTGCAGGCAATCGGCCTCCTGGACCACCGCCCATGCCGCCCGGCGGCGATTGGATCGAGACAGTTGTCCCCGTAGGCCATGGCTCCGAAGGCTTCGATATCTCGCCTGATCGCAAAGAGGCATGGATCGCGAACGCGCAGGATGGCACCATTTCCGTCATTGACCTCGGCACGAAACAAGTCACGGCGACGCTGCCTGCTAACGCGCCCGGCGCAAATCGTCTCAAATTCACGCCTGACGGCAAGCGAGTGCTCGTCTCCGCCGGCCCTGATCTCGTTATCCTTGATGCCGTCACGCATCAGGAGATCAAGCGACTTGCTCTCGGTCACGGCTCGGGTGGCATTCTGATCCAGCCAGATGGCACGCGCGCATTTGTTGCCTTCAGCCCAGACAATTTTGTTGCTGTCATCGATCTGAAGACGCTCTCCCTGGTTGGCAAAATTGACGCAGGCGGCAACCCTGATGGACTCGCATGGGCGGAGAAACGGTAAGCCTCGGGGTGTAAATTGTGACTATACCCCCGAGTCAGATCCGGAGAAGTGATTGGGCGCCCGTAAGAAGCTGATCTCTGTCTGTGCGGCCATAGTCTTGCTGGCCAGCCTGATCTGGCCCGCCATCTATAACCGCCAGCCTTTCCTCTATCCAGACACCACAAGCTACATGCGAACCGCCGATCCGGCCGTGTATAAATTCACGGGCATCGCGACCTGGTGGACGGGGCGGCATGACGGCGGTCCCGATTCTTCTGCAAGCCAGTCTGCGACTTCGCCGGAGGCGACTCCTTCCGGAACGGCGCAACCGCCTTCGCAGAAAGTCATTCTCGTGAGCCGTTCAATCTACTACGGCTTCCTCTTGTATCTGGGCTTCATTGCAAGCCATTTCTGGCTTTCGGTTCTTCTGCAGGCTGCCGCGGTATTGCTGGCTGTCTACTTTGCTCTGCGCATGCTGGGCATGCCTATCTGGCCGGTTCTCTTCTACCTCGGCTTTGCATTGTGCATCCTCTCAGACGCACCATTCTTTGCGAGCTTTCTTACTCCTGATCTCTTTGCCGGCATCGCCATCCTCATCTGTGCCGTGCTTCTTGCGTGTCCCCGGCGAGTCAAGCCACACGAGGGGGCGATCGCATACCTGTTTCTATCCGCGTGCCTCCTCTTTCATCAGTCGATCATTCTCATCGTTGGCGGTCTCGCCGCTCTCGCTCTCTTGCTCAACACCGCTCGCAGATCGTGGAAGAATTCCGGTAGCCTTGCGATCCTCGCGGCTGCGCTCGTCACCGGCTACCTCGGCACCGCGTTCTTTCACGCCATGGTCAGGCACGCCACCGGGCAAGGCACCGTCGGCCTGCCTTTTCTTTCAGCGCGCCTCGTTGCAGACGGGCAGGGTGCCAACTACCTTCGCGCGAGATGTCCGGCAAATGGATTTGCACTTTGCCAATTCGGCCCGTTTTCGAAAGATTCAGACGACTTTCTCTGGGAGGGGAGGGAGAAGCACGGTGTCTTCTTCGTTGCCGATCCTGAAACCCAGAAGAAGCTCAGTGATCAGGATTTCAGCTTTGCGCTGGCGGTTCTTCGATACGATCCGCGGGGCGTCCTGGTTGCCGGCGTAAGGAACTCCGCCGCACAGCTAGTCACGTTCTCTTTGAAGGACTTCAATTATCCCGGCGACTTCGATACCTCTTTCCCGCCGTCAATCGTTGAAAGGCTGCGCAGTGCGGCAGCGTATCGAGGCACTGTTCCCGTCGCCATTTTCAGCTTCTTGAACTATCTCATCGTCTGCGTTGCAATCGCGTATCTCCTCGCCAGAGGTAGCATCGCCTACCGGCAGAAAGACACAGCAGATAGAAACCTCTGGATCGCCATCGGCTGGGCCATCGCGGGAATCGTCCTCAACGCAGTGATATGCGGCGCGCTCTCCGAGCCAATCCCGCGCTATCAGGCCAGAGTCATCTGGCTTCTGCCGCTTGCTGCGCTGCTGCTGGAGTTGCCGGCGCGCATCAAGCCGTGGCGCCGGCAGAATGAGATCGTTGAGCCGCAGGTACTCACCGCCCGCAACGTCTCCTGAATTATTCCACTCCCAGCTCAATCACCTGAATCGAGTACGGCGGCACCTTGTGCTGCAGGTGGCTGCCCACGCCTTTCAACGCCGATTCCACTGGCACAATCCGCTCGGGATCATTGATCGAGTTGGTTTCGCGCGGATTGGTGGCGCTCAAATTCACCAGTTTCCCGGTTGAAGCTAGTTTCACGCCATCGATGTCGATCTCAATCGGCTGCGGATCAGACGAGGCGTTCACCAGCTTCAGGTAAAGTTTCTTCTTCGCCGCGTTACCCGTAATCGAATAGAAGAACTTGTCGCCCGCGCCTTCCGCCTTCGACCCGAGCGTGTGGTCGCCCAGATACGACGCAAACATCACTTGCGCGTAGTAAGCAGGCGAACCGTAGCTCTCCATCGTGTCATACCCGATCAGGTTCGTTTCCCACTGCATGCCGCCCGGGTTGACATTCACCAGCAGAGGCGCATAGCTCGCCATCACAATGATGTCGCTGTTGCGCTCCAGCCCAGTCATCCACGCCGCATCACCCAACGCAGCGCCAAAGTCGGGCGTGGGGAAACCTTCGCGGGTCGCCCACTCGCCCACAAAGATCTTCGGCCCATTGCGGTCAGTCTTGTCGTAGTGGTCCGCATCTTTAAAGTTCTGCGTTGCCCGCACATAGAAGTGTTCGTCAATCACATCCGGGCGAATACTCTTCACCGGCGCCGTCGCAATCAATTGCAACGCGGGATACTTCGCCTTGATCGCCTTGTAGAACTGTGCATATCGCCCGTCGTAGCTACCCGATCTGTCGAACTCGTCTTCGTTGCCGATCTCGACATAGGTCAACTTGAAGGGAGCCGGATGCCCGTCCTTCACGCGCTCTGCTCCCCACTTTGTCTCCGGGCCCCCGGTCACATACTCGATCTCATCCAGCGCGTCCTGCACATAAGGCTCAAGATCAGACCCGGGATTAACATGCTCGCCGCGCAGCGAGTAACCGCCATAAACGGCAAGCACCGGATTCATATTCAGGTCTTCGCACCAACCCAAAAACTCAAGCAGACCCATGCCGTCTGAGGACTGGTATCCCCACGGGCTCGGGTGCGTCGGCCGGCCCACCATCGGACCGATCGTCTTCTTCCATTGGAACCGGTCCTCAATGCGGTCGCCCTCAAGATAATTTCCGCCCGGGAAGCGCAAAAACTGCGGATGCATCGCCGCCAGCTTCTCCATCAGGTCGATGCGATCGCCGTTGACGCGGTTCTTGTAGGTCGGCGGGAAGAGCGATACGAGGTTGAACCAGACCGTGCCGGCGTGTCCTACCGTGATCTGAAGATGATTCTTCGCCGAAGGCTGAATGGCACCGGTTTTCAGCGTGAACGCGTGCTCCTTCCAGTCAGTCCCCAGATCTGTCACAGTCGCCGTCGCGACAGCCTTGCCTGAGTCATCGCTGATCAGGCTGACAGTCACCGGCCCGATTTCGCTCGAACTTGCCTTCGCATAAAAGGATCCCTTGTAGGTCGTCTCAGGACGCAGCCCAAAACCCCACCAGCCGACGTTCACGATGCCCGCGGCATTGTCAGCGTCCGCGCGCTGTACCTCGAGGCGGAGGCTTGTCTTCAGAGCATCGCTCGGGCCGGTCTGCTCGTCGCGGGTCATCTTCGCCGAGGCATCGCCCAGTTCAACCAGATACCAGTGCAGCACGCCGCTCCAGTCTGCGCGGAAGGTGCGGTTGCGCACCATCTCGGCATAGAGGCCGCCATCATAGGAGAAGTTGATCTCCTCGGTCATCAGTCCGTAGAGCGTGGGGCTCACAGAAGAGACGGGCTGATCGGCGTGAATGGTAAGAACTGCTGGTTTCTGCGCAAAGGCAACAGAGGCCGTAAGCAGCACACAGACCGCTGCCTGGGCAAACGTTTTCCCAATCATCGATTATTTCTCCAAATGACAGTGCCGGGACAGTATAACGTGGCAATTGAAGGTCTGGCTGAATGCAGGATTGTCGTCCTTGGGAAAGTCGGAGAACCTACGGAATCTTTACTCATCATCACGGGCTCAATGGGCGCCGGCAAGTCATCGGTTCTGGCGGAAGCCTCGGATCTGCTCGCTCTGCGCAAGATTGCCCACGCTGCAATCGATCTGGATGTGTTCGGCCTCGCCTGGCTTCCCTCAGGGATCCCGACCGATAGCCTGATGTATGACAATCTTCGGGCCGCCGTCGGAAAATTACGCAGCCTCGGGTGTCCGTAGATTCCTGCTGGCGCGCGCACTCGAAAGCGAGGCGCAACTCGAACTCTGCCGCGAAATCATTCCGGCCACGCAGACGATTGTCTGCCGCCTCACCGCCAGCATCGACGCGATGCAACGACGGGTGGAGAAGCGCGAACCAGGGACTTTGCGGCGGGACTTTGTCGCCCGCGTCTCGGAATTGAACGCTATTCTTGATCGCGCGCGGCTGGAGGACTTTGCCGTTACGAACCAGGATCGCCCTCTAACCGAAGTCGCGCTCGAGGTGCTTGCCAAAGCGGGATGGATTTCAAATCCGCAACGCTAACGAATCCAGCCCCCGCCCACAACCTCGTCTCCGTCGTAGAAGACAGCCGACTGGCCCGGCGTAATTGCGCGCTGCGGTTCATCGAAAGTTGCAAGCACCTCAGCCGCATCTCTCCCGGAGCTATCCCCGGCTCCTGATGTAGGCTCCAGCGTCGCCCATGCGGGTTCATGGCGGTGGCGAATCTTGATCTTCACGCGCATTGAGCCTGTTAGCTTCGGGATACTGATCCAGTTCAGCCGTCCCGCTCGCAATGTACGCGTCGCCAGCTCGGCGTCCGCGCCAACAGTCACTCGATGGCTCGAAGAATCGATCTGTAATACGTATAGCGGCGACGGCGATGGCACGCCGAGTCCCTTGCGCTGGCCAACCGTAAAGTTGTGGATGCCTTCGTGGCGCCCGAGAATCTCGCCACTCGATGTCACCAGCTCACCCGCGCCCTCCGGCATCTGCTCTCCCTGCTCTTCCAGATAAGCCGTGATGAACTGCTTGTAATCGCCGCCGGGAATGAAGCAGATCTCCTGCGAATCCGGCTTTTCGGCCAGCGCCAGGCCATGGCTGCGCGCAGCATCGCGCGTCTCCGGCTTGGTCAGGTTGCCCAGCGGGAAAAGCGTGTGCGCCAGCTGCTCCTGCGTAAGCCCGAAGAGGAAATATGTCTGGTCCTTTGCGTGGTCCGCCGGCCGCTTCAGAATCCAGCGCGCACGCGCCGGGTCATACTCGTTGATCGCGTAATGGCCGGTAGCGATGCGGCTCGCCCCGATGCTGCGCGCTGTCATCAGAAGCTGATCAAACTTGAGATGGTTGTTGCAAAGCGAGCAGGGAATCGGCGTGCGTCCGGCGAGATACTCAGAGACAAACGGACGCACAACATCCTGCTCAAAGCGCTCTTCCTGGTTCACCACGTAGTAGGGAATTCCCAGATGAGTCGCAACGCGACGCGCGTCATAAACATCATCGAGCGAGCAGCAGCGGCCAGCCTTCGGCGCATCGGGAATACCGTGCTTTCCCGCCAGGCGTGTCTGATCCCACAGCTGCAAGGTCAGGCCCACAACACGCGCACCCGAGCGAGCGAGGATCGCCGCAACCGTCGAAGAGTCGACTCCTCCGGACATGGCAACCGCAATGGTGTTGTTCTCGCTCATCTCTCTTCAACGCGCCTGGTTGGTCCTACGCACTTCATCCATTCTCCGCCTCAACGGGCAAAATGGACAGCGCAATGCTCCTGTGTCTGCCACTCTCGCAGCCTCCAGTTTCCTGTTGGATTGCTCGTTAAGCCGAAGCTGCTGCCGGAGAAAGCGCCCGCAGCTGCTCAACCGCCTCAGGCACCACACGCAGTACATGATCAATATCTGCATCAGTCGCCGTCTTCAGCAGGCTGAAGCGCAGGCTAGCACGTGCCCTGGACTTGTCGAGTCCCATCGCCATCAGCACATGGCTCGGCTCCGTAGCGCCGGAGTGGCAGGCTGACCCGCCGAAACGGCCACACCCTTCAGGTCCAGCGCGATTACCAGCGCCTCGCCCTCAAGCTGATCAAACCAGATGTTGGTCGTGTTCGCGGCGCGAGCGACTGGTTTGCCGTCTGGATCCGCTCCGTTCAGCCCGGTTCCAGGCAAACGAAGCAACTCCGTCTCGAGCCTGTCTCGTAGTGAAGCCAGGCGCGCGATCGTTCCATCCGCGAGGCTGTGCATGGCAAGCTCTGCCGCCTTTGCAAGTCCAACAATGCCGGCCACATTCTCAGTGCCCGCACGCTGCCGGCGCTCATGGCTTCCGCCCACTAGCAGAGGCTCAACGGGTGTTCCACGGCGCACAAACATAGCGCCCACGCCCTTGGGACCATGCATCTTGTGCGCGCTGATCGACAAAAGATGGCAGCCGAAACGACGCACATCGAAGGGAATCTTGCCCGCTCCCTGCACCGCGTCGATATGGAAAAAGACCCCGGTGTCGGCCGCGATCCTACCGATCTCCTCAACTGGCTGCAGCACGCCGGTCTCGTTGTTCGCCAGCATCACGCTGATCAGCCGAGTCTGGGGCCGAATGGCGCGCAGAATATCAGTCGGATCGATCAGGCCGCTTGGCTGTGGTGTAACATACGTGGTTTCAACACCATGATGAGCCAGTCTTGCGCCGGCCTGCAAAACCGCTGAGTGTTCAATCGAAGTTGTAATCAGGTGATCGCCGGGGTGCAACAGCCCGAAAAGCGCAGTGTTGTCACCTTCTGTGCCGCCGCCGTTGAATACGACCTCTGCATCGTGGCAGTTGAAAAACTCCGCCATCGTTTCCCGTGCACGATCCACAGCCGTCCGGGCCTGCTGGCCATGCAGGTGAATCGACGAAGCGTTGCCAAAGTGCTCCATCCAATAAGGACGCATCGCGTCAACCACTTCCGGGAGCAGAGGCGTCGTGGCGTTGGCGTCCATATAGACGCGCACAGAAGGAAAGGAACCCGTTGACATCAGGAGCGCACCTGTTTTCGAGGTTACCACAAGGTTTGATTGCCCTTTATCCCCGCGGCGCCGCCTGTCGCAGCCATCCGCAATTACAGAAAGTTTGTATGCGCTTGCAGGCACTAGTTAGATACCTGCCACTTTAGTAGCACCCGAATTCGTTTGTAGAGTAAGAGCTTATTGCTATATTGGAGTCATCAGTTCCTGAAAGAAGCCTTCAATTCCTACTCAGTGAACGCCAAGGAATGGAAGCACTTGCTTTCATTTGCTGGCTGGCACGATATGCGAGAGGGGCTGCCAGATTACCGGCCGGTCCCTGTGAAAAAGCCTCAATCCAAGTGAGGATGGCGAAGCCTTGTTTCAAAGCAGTCCCGATGGTCTGAAGTGTGACGGAATCGTGGATTTGGAGGGGCGCCTGGATGTAGCGGGCGACTCCAGATGGTTTGCCGTCTATGTCACCTGCCGTCACGAAAAGCGGGTCGCTCAGCACCTCAGCCAACGGGCAATCGAACACTTTCTCCCTCTCTACGTCGCCCATCGCAAGTGGAGCGACGGCTCCAAAGTGGCTCTGCAGCTTCCACTCTTTCCTTGTTATCTCTTTGTGCGCATCAATCGGCTCAGTCGGGCAGCAGTTTTGGGTGTTCCCGGCGCGCTCGCCATTGTGGGCGGCACCGGCAAAGAGCCGGCATGCCTGTCAGACTCAATCGTTGAGGCGCTTCGCGCCGGAGTCGAGCAGCGGCGCGTCGAACCGCATCCCGTCGTCACGGCCGGCTGCAAGGTCCGCCTTCGCTCAGGCCCTTTTTCCGGGATGACCGGCGTTGTTGTGAGGAAAAAAGGCGGCTTCCGCGTCGTCCTGACTCTCCAGCAGATCATGCAGAGCGTCGCTGTCGAGGTTGACGAGCGCGACCTGGAGCCGGTCGAGGGAGACCTCAGGGGTTCAGACCTGCAACTGCAATTCGCCTGATTGTGCCTTGCCGCATCTCAGTCGCGATCAGCGCTCAATAATCTTCCTCCACTTGTCGACGCTGTTCATCGGCACCCGATACCTCAAATCTGAAAGATTGAGCGATCTAATGCGCTCCCGGTTCGCAAGAGCCGGCTGGACTCTCATCCATGGCAGACACAACCGGCTCGGCGCGTGGCGGAACTGAAGAGCGCATTCTAAGCACGGCAGCGTCTCTCTTCTCGCAGTTTGGCTACAACGGTGTGAGTACACGCGAGATTGCTGCCTCGGCTGAAGTCAACGAGGTAACGATCTACCGGCATTTCCCGCGCAAGCGTGACCTCTACCTTGCCGTTCTCAGCGCGGAATTGCGGCGGGTTCATCTGCGCGGCGATCTTCTCACCGGCCTTGCAGAAGCTCAGAACGGCCGTGCGGCACTGCAATGCGCCTTCGACATCGTCTGCAAAGCTCTGCTGCAACAGCCGCAGTTGCTCCGCCTGCTCGGTTTCAGCGTCCTTGAACTGGGGGACGATCTTGATCCCTTGCTCCGCCTGCATCTCGGTCAAATGGTGGAAGTGGTGGTCCGTTATCTCGAGCCCTGGGTCAAACGGGGAGAGATTCGCTGCGCCAACGCAAAAACCCTCGTGCTCGCGCTCATTGCGATCGTTCTCAGCCGTGGGCCCCTGCAGCGTGTCTTTCCTGGAGACGCAGCCAATCTCGATGCGCTGTATTCCACCTACTCCGAATTCTGCCTAACGCCTGCTGCAACTGAAATGCGAGCGGTGCCGGGCGACTGATCTCTGCAGCAAAGAAGAGGACCTAAAAGAATGGAATTGAAAGGCCGAAAAATCGTTGTTTGTGGGGCCGGCGGCTTCATTGGAGGCCACCTCGTCAACCAGTTGCTCGCCGATGGCCACGACGTCATACGCGCCGTTGATGTGAAGCCTGTCGAGGAGTGGTACCAGGTCGCTCCGGGTATCGAAAATCTCGTCCTCGACCTCAAGGACAAGGACAACTGCTATCGCACCGCCGAGGATGCCCAGGTAGTCTTCCAGCTCGCGTGCGATATGGGCGGCATGGGCTTCATCGAAAACAACCGGGCCCTCTGCATGCTCAGCGTCCTCACCACCACGCACATGCTGTTGGCCTCCCGTGACAGCGGCGTTGAGCGCTTCTTTTACTCCTCCTCAGCCTGCGTCTACAACGCCGAAAAGCAGAAAGATGCCGCCGTCGTTCCACTCAAGGAAGAGGACGCATATCCGGCGATGCCTGAGGACGGCTATGGCTGGGAGAAGCTCTTCAGCGAGCGGATGTGCCGCCACTTCGAAGAGGATTTCGGTCTCCAATGCCGGGTCGCCCGCTATCACAACGTTTACGGACCGCACGGAACATGGAACGGCGGCCGTGAAAAGGCCCCCGCCGCCATCTGTCGCAAGGTCCTCGAAGCAAAAATGTCGGGCAGTCATGAAATCGAAATCTGGGGCGACGGAAACCAGACCCGCAGCTTCATGTTTATTGACGATTGCCTCAAAGGCACAAGAGCCATCATCGAGAGCGATATTCGTGAGCCGCTCAATCTCGGCTCAAGCGAGCTCGTCACCATCAATCAACTCGTAGATATTGTTGAAGATATCGCCGGAATTAAACTCCGCCGAAACTACAACCTTAGTGCACCCAAAGGCGTAAACGGCCGTAATAGCGACAATACGAAGATTCGCCGGTATCTTGGCTGGGAGCCTTCAATTCGTCTGCGCGATGGCATGGAAAAGACATACGCGTGGATTGAGCAGGAAATGCACGCGCTTGCCCGTGTCTAGAGCTGGACAACCGCGCGAACGAAGAGAGGGCGCACGAAAGAATGGGTCAAACAGGGGACATGCGGCGCATCTTGGGAGTTAACTTCTATGTTGGAGACGCGGCTGGCGCGATTGACCGCGTTGCCAACGGTGGACTCGTCGTCGTTCCCGCCGCCCCAGCTCTCAAAGACATCGGCCACAATTCCAGCTACAGAGCCGCGCTCACCAATGCGGATCTGGTTCTCGCCGACTCGGCCTTCATGGTGCTGGTCTGGAACCTGCTTGAGAGAGATTCCGTGATCAGGCTTTCAGGCCTACGCTACCTGCGCGAGTTGCTGCAGCGCGAAGACGTGCGAACCCCTGGCAACACCTTCTGGATCATGGCCGGCGCCGAAAGTGCGAAGAAGAATCTCGATTGGTTGAGATCGCAGGGCATCGAGGTTCCCTCGGAGAATGTGTATCTTGCGCCGATGTACGGGCCTTCCATTGAGGACCGGGATCTGGTCGAAAAGCTTCAAAACCTTCGCGTCAGGCATATAGTGGTCACACTGGGCGGTGGCACTCAGGAGCAACTCGGCCTCTACCTCAAGCGTGAACTGAACTACCTGCCCTCCATACACTGCATTGGTGCGGCGATTGCATTTCTCAGTGGGGATCAGGTTCGGATTCCCGATTGGGCCGACCGGCTCTATCTCGGTTGGCTGCTCAGGTGTTTTTCTTCTCCCCGGCGATTCGTTCCACGGTATCTTTCCGCATCTAAATTAGTTCGGTTGTTGATGCAGTACAGAAGTGAGCTGCCTCTTGAGCAGTAGGCTCCTCAGGGCCCGTGCAGTCCTCGAATGTCTTAATTAAGGAAAAACTCGATGGATAAGCGTCAACCTATCTCGATTGCTGTTGTTGGTTCCGGTTATGTCGGTCTTGTTGCCTCAGCCTGCTTCGCAGAGATTGGCCATAAGGTCATCTGCGTCGATAACGACGAAGCCAAAGTGCGCACCCTCCAGCAGGGTGGCATCCCCATTCACGAGGAGTATCTGCCCGAGCTGCTGAGCCGCTATCGCGGCGACGGGCGTCTCGAGTTCACAACAGATTTGCGGGCAGCCGCTCAGGCCGCCCAGGCAATCTTTATCGCCGTCGGTACGCCGCAGAGCCGTACCGGCAGCGCGGACTTGTCCTACGTGGACGCTGTTGCCAGCGAGATTGCCCGCTCGATCGATTCGTACAAGGTCATCGTCGAGAAAAGCACGGTTCCCGTTTACACCAATGAGTGGATCCGTCGCGTCATTGAACGCAACGGCGTGCCGCGCGATCTCTTCGACGTTACGTCGAACCCCGAATTTCTCCGTGAAGGCACGGCGGTCGTCGACTTCCTGCATCCTGACAGAATTGTGGTAGGTGCTGCCACCGACCGAGCGTCAGAATTGCTCACTGCGCTTTATGCACCGCTCACCTCAGGCGAGTACTACCGCAGTGAAAACGCGGTTCCCGGACCGCGCAGTCCAGAAAACCTGCCTCCCCTGCTGCTCACCTCCACCAAGGCTGCCGAGATCATCAAGCACGCGTCCAATGCGTTCCTCGCCACCAAGATCTCCTTCATCAACGTGGTCGCCAATATCTGCGAGGCCGCGGGAGCAGACGTAGAAGAGGTCGCACGGGGCATCGGCATGGATACTCGCATCGGTAACAAGTTCCTGCGCGCAGGCGTTGGCTACGGCGGCTCCTGCTTCCCCAAGGACGTGGCTGCATTCCGTAACGTCGCCGAGGTTGTCGGCGTAGATTTCGGTCTCCTGCGTGAGGTCGAGAAGATTAACGAAGAGCAGAAGCTCCGTTTCTTCCAGAAAATTCGCTCCGCGCTGTGGACATTCCGGGCCAAGAAGATCGGTGTCCTCGGGCTTGCCTTCAAAGGTGGAACCGACGATATCCGCGAATCTCCTGCGCTGGACATTGTGCAGCGTCTTCTCAGTGAAGGCTGCATCATCACCGCATTCGATCCTGCTGCCGAGGAGCGCGCCCGCGAAGTGATTCCGGCGGGCAAGCAGATGAGCTACGTCAATGATCCGTATCTGGCCGCGCAGGACGCCGACGCCTTGCTGATTCTCAACGATTGGCAGGAGTTTGCCGAACTTGATCTTGAGAAGCTTCACTACACGCTGCGCTATCCCATCGTGATCGATGGCCGCAATCTCTACGATCCTGCCGTCATGACGCAGCACGGCTTCACCTATCTAAGCGTCGGAAGGCCGGGTCAGGCACAGCCGGTCGATCCAAGCAATCTCTTCTATCTGCCCAAAGCGGGCGACAAAGCGAAGGCATAGCTGAAAAGGGAATTACCGGGCTAAAGACGTTTCATATCTACACCGGGGAGCGACTTGAAATCGCTCCCGCCTGGAGAAGGGCACTCGATAGATGCGCGTACTGATAGCCGGCGCCGCTGGATTTCTCGGCTCCCATTTGACCGATGCTTTGCTTTCTCAAGGGCATTCCGTACTGGGCGTGGATAACCTCTGTACCGGCTCTCACGCTAACCTCGCCCACCTTCGCCGCGAGTCACGATTTGAGCTTCTCGAGCACGACATCTGCCGGCCCCTTGAGCCAGGTCCAGTAGATTACGTTTTCAACTTCGCTTCTCCTGCTAGTCCTGTTGACTATCACCGCCTCGGCATCGAGACCCTGATGGTTGGCTCTATCGGAACGCGCAACCTGCTCGATATTGCGCGAAACCATGGATCAAAATTTCTCCATGCTTCCACCTCCGAGTGCTACGGCGATCCGGCCGTGCATCCGCAAACGGAAGACTATTGGGGCAACGTCAATCCCGTTGGGCCTCGTTCGGTTTACGACGAGTCCAAGCGCTTTTCCGAGGCTCTCACCGTCGCCTACAACCGCTACTATGGCGTGGACACGCGCCTGGTGCGCATCTTCAATACCTACGGTCCGCGGCTCCAGGCCAATGATGGCCGTGTAATTTCGAACTTCATGATCCAGGCTTTAAAGGGCGAGGATCTCACGGTCTACGGCGAGGGCGAGCAGACGCGCAGTTTCTGCTACGTCAGCGACGAGATCGAAGGCATTCTAGGGCTCTCGCGGTCCGACGAGCACATGCCTGTGAACGTCGGTAACCCTACCGAATGGACAATCCTTGAATGCGCTCAAGCAGTCCTGCGCGTGACCGGCTCCAGCAGCAAAATCGTCTATCGTCCTCTGCCACAGGACGACCCCTTGCAGCGTAAGCCTGATATCAGCAAAGCAAAGCGTCTCTTCGGCTGGGAGCCCAAAATCGACCTCGAGACCGGGCTGAAGCTCAGCATGGATTACTTCAGAACATCCATCGAGGCCACCGCGAAGGCCCGGTAGAGCATCAACCCATTTATCCGGAATCATTGAGCTCAAGCGAGCAGCCGGACGTCTGCGTACAATTAAATTCTGCAGGAGCAGTTCATGAAGCGAGCGCTGATCACGGGCGTTACCGGACAGGACGGCGCCTATCTGGCGGAGTTCCTTCTGTCAAAGGGCTACGAAGTACACGGCATTAAGCGGCGTTCCTCGCTCTTCAACACCAACCGCATCGACCACCTGTATGAAGATCCTCATCATCAGGGGCGCCATTTCATCCTCCACTATGGTGACCTCACCGATGCCAGCAGCCTCATCAGCATCGTCAAAGAAATCCAGCCCGACGAGGTTTACAACCTCGGCGCTCAGAGCCACGTCAAGGTTTCGTTTGAAGAGCCCGAATACACGGCCAACTCAGATGCGCTCGGCCCGTTGCGCCTGCTCGAAGCCATCCGCATAGCGGGCCTTGAGAAGACCACGCGTTTCTATCAGGCATCTACCTCCGAACTCTACGGCCTCGTGCAGGAGATTCCCCAGAGAGAAACAACGCCGTTCTATCCTCGCTCGCCGTACGCAGTGGCAAAGCTCTATGCCTACTGGATCACCGTGAACTACCGCGAGGCCTACGGCATCTTCGCCTGCAATGGAATCCTCTTCAATCACGAGTCGCCGCAGCGTGGCGAAACCTTCGTGACGCGCAAGATCACACGCGCCCTCACCCGCATCAAAGCCGGACTGCAGGATTGCCTCTACCTCGGCAATATGGATGCGCTGCGCGACTGGGGCCACGCCCGCGATTACGTCGAGGCAATGTGGCTCATTCTTCAGCAGGACGCAGCGAAGGATTACGTCGTCGCCATGGGAGAGCAACACAGTGTCCGCGAGTTCGTCGAGCTTGCGGCCGGCTATCTGGATATGCGCATCACATGGCAGGGTACAGGTGCAGAGGAGAAGGGCATCGATCAGAATGGCAATATCGTCGTTGCGATCGATCCCCGCTACTATCGCCCCACAGAGGTGGAAACTCTTCTCGGAGATCCCACCAAAGCGCGCGTCGAGCTGGGCTGGACGCCGCGCACAACGTTCCCGGAACTCGTGAGGGAAATGGTTGAGGAAGATCTCAAAATCGCGGAGAGGGATGCTCTCTCCCGCAAGCACGGCTACTCAGTCTTCAACTTTCACGAGCGCTGATCAGGCATTTGATGGAGAAAAACAGCCCAATCTTCGTAGCGGGACATCGCGGCCTCGTCGGCTCAGCGATCCGGCGCGGTCTGGACGAGAGAGGCTACACGAATCTCATTCTCCGCTCGCGTTCTGAGTTGGACTTAACTGATCGTGACGCGGTGCATGCTTTCTTCGATCGTGAGCGTCCCGAATATGTCTTCCTCGCGGCAGCGAAAGTCGGCGGAATCCTTGCTAACGACACTTACCCGGCAGATTTCATCCGCGAGAACCTCGAAATCCAGACCAACGTAATTGACGCGAGCTATCGCAGCGGCGTAACCCGCCTACTCTTTCTGGGTTCAAGCTGCATCTATCCCAAACTCGCGCCTCAGCCCCTCAAAGAGGAATATCTCCTCACGGGACCGCTTGAGTCGACCAACCGCGCTTATGCGTTGGCGAAAATTGCGGGCATCGAGATGTGCTGGTCTTACAACCGCCAGTACGGCACACGCTTTCTTGCCGCCATGCCGACCAACCTTTACGGTCCCGGCGATAACTACGATCTACACGCCTCGCACGTTCTGCCCGCACTGATGCGGAAGGTTGTGGAGGCGAAGGCCAGAGGCGAGCGCACTCTTGAGGTCTGGGGAAGTGGCAAGCCGCGGCGGGAGTTTCTCTTCAGCGACGATCTCGCGGACGCGTGTATTTACCTGATGAGCCTGCCTGAAGCCGTCTTCGGCCAGCTTCTGCAAATCGATGGGCCTCCGCTCATCAACATTGGCACTGGAGAAGACCTGACCATTCGCGAATTGGCCGAACTGATTGCGCGCGTTCTGGAATTCGACTGCGACATCGTCTTCGATCCGTCGCGGCAAGACGGCACGCCGCGTAAATTGCTCGACGTAAGCAGAATCAATTCGCTTGGATGGAAAGCCAGAACGAGCCTTGAAGAGGGAATCCGCCTCACTTGGCAATCAGTGCGCGAACAACTCGAAGTTCCAGTGAGATAAATCTTCGCTCCGCCAAGAATAAGTAGCCGCTGCATACGATTCCAATCAATCCTGACGCTCCTCGTGAAATTTGCTCTTGCGCACGCCATTGCCATCGCGTCGCAAGCAGTCGCACGTTCAAGAGAGCTCGCAGGAAGGAGTTCAAAACAGAAACATGGATAATCTGTCGTCCCGAAAAGTATTGTTTATCTTGAGCGCTGTCATCCTTGCCGCCGCGACGCGCGGTTTCGCGCAGGAGCAACGGCCCGCGCTCATTCCACCGTCGCAGGGCGGTGGTGGTTCTGCCCAGAACAGCGCGCTTTCAAACATTGGCGGCCTCACAGACGATCCCATGTCGCCTGGCCAGGTGGTGCACATCTCTGTCTTTAATGCGCCTGACTTCTCCGTAATCACGCGGATATCTGAAAACGGAGACGTAGCCGTTCCAGTGCTCGGTGTAGTTCATTTTCAGGGCCTGAATAGCCAGCAGGCATCCGATCTCATCGCCACAGAACTCAAGCAGCGCAATCAGGTCCTGGACCCTCACGTCATGGTCACGGTCGAATCCAGTTCCACGGGAATCACCGTGCTGGGCGAGGTCAGGAATCCGGGCGTCTATCCTCCACCAGGCAAGCATCAACTCTCTGACTTGCTGGCAACAGCTGGGGGAATGACGGCCAACACCGGCCGCATTATCGAAATTTCAAACGACCACACTCCCGGGCAGAAAGATCTCGTTCTCTGGGATCCGACAATGCACAACACGGCAAACTACGACCGCCCGGTTCAGCCGGGTGATCGCGTCATCGTGCGCGCCTGCGGTCTGGCCTACATCGGCGGGCACGTCGCCAAGCCCGGAGCCTACTCGCTCTGCGGCTCACCGCAGATTACCTTGTCGCAGGCAATCGCCCTTGCCGGCGCCACTCTTCCGCTCACGTCTGAGAAACACTCTTACCTGATCCGGACTCAGCCGGATGGATCGCGCATCGCGGAAGAAATCGACATCAGCAAGATTCTGCGCGGCAAAGCGCTGGACCCCGTAGTTCATGAAGACGATATCGTCTTCGTCACACCGAGCGCCATCAAAGACGCTCTGAACCGCGCTACTGCCTTTGCAATTGCCATCTCCGGCTCATTGATCTACGCCTACCATTGAGCATCTTAAGCAGCTTCCGTCTCCGGGCGAGCAGCTCCGCGTCACATGTGCGATGAAAATAAGCATAGTCACTCTCTCCTTCAATCAAGCCGATTACCTGCGTGAGGCTATCGATTCTGTGCTGGAACAGGGCTTCCCTGATCTTGAGTACATCGTCGTCGATCCAGGATCGAAAGACGGAAGTCGCGACATGATTCTCAGCTACGGTGATCGCATCACATACAGTCTCTTTGAGCCTGATCGTGGCGCTGCCGACGGCCTCAATAAAGGATTCGCGCAGGCGAGCGGCGAGATCTTTGGATTCATCAATGCGGATGATCTCCTCGAGCCCGGGTCCCTTCAGCAGGTAGCCAATTACTTCGG
The DNA here is from genome assembly GCA_963832465.1 of uncultured Acidobacteriaceae bacterium. Classification (GTDB taxonomy): domain Bacteria; phylum Acidobacteriota; class Terriglobia; order Terriglobales; family Acidobacteriaceae; genus Telmatobacter. Next base: position 81,904 of record CAWHUJ010000007.1, on the reverse strand, counting down.
TCGCAACCCGCAATGCGACATCGCATTCGGAAACGGCTCTGTTGTGGACGGTCAGGGCAAGAGGCTGAAGCATTACAGGGCCCGTGATTTCACAGCCAGGCGCTACTTCTACGGCGGATCGCAATGGCTGCAACAGTCGACATTCTTTCGCGCGGAAGCCTTCAGAAGGACTGAGGGATTCAACATCGAAAACCGCACCTGCTGGGATGGTGAACTATTTGTCACGATGGTCAGTCGCGGAGCGCGTGCGGGCTACATCGACGCTGATCTCGCCGGTTTCCGTATCCATCCAACCTCCATTTCCGGATCGGGAAGTCTGAATACGCAATATAAAGCAGACGTACGCCGAATCTTCCGGCAGATTCGAGGCCGTTCCTGGAATACACTCGACGAGGTTCAGCGCTATCTCTACCGCGCTGAAGGTCTCGGCATTCGGATCACCTCCAGGTTTCTTCCGAGCCGGAGTGCCGCATGACGCGAGTCGCCTTCCTGTGGTCCAGCCTCTCTGGATATCTCAACGCATGTCTCAAAGAACTCGTTTCTCGTGACGGCATCGAGCTCTTAGTCAGTTACCAGGCGCCTGGAATGGAAGCTCCCTTTGACGAGAGCCAGTTTGCATGGATGCAAAACAGGCTCACCTGGCGGACGCCGAAGGATCTCGATGCACTGCCGCAAAGAATCGAGGCCTTCTCGCCGGACATCATGATCACCGCCGGCTGGCACATTCCTCCCTATCGCCGCATTGCGAAAGAGTATGCGGGCAAGTGCTGGCGCGTGATGATTATGGACAACGCGTGGAATGGTTCCGTAAAGCAACGGCTGGGTACACTCATTGCGCGCTCCCATCTGCATCCGGCGGCAGATGTAGCCTGGGTATCGGGAGAACGGCAAGCGGTCTTTGCTCGCAAGATGGGCTTCTCACAGCGCGCTATTCTGCGAGGGTCCCTCTCTTGCGATCACTCTGCCTTCGCTGCTGTGCATCGGGCCCGTATTCTGGCCGAGCGGCCCGTGCCGCGCAGGTTTATCTTTATGGGCCGGCTTGTCCCTGCGAAGGGAATCGAAACCCTGTCTCGTGCCTACCAGATCTATAGGAGTACAGCGCGCGATCCGTGGCCTCTTATTTGTTGCGGAGCCGGTCCTTTGCAAGCGCAGCTCGAAGGCGAACCCGGAATTACGGTTGAAGGCTTCGTTCAACCAGACCAGATGCCCGCGAAGCTGGCCGCCGCCGGTTGCATGGTTCTGCCCAGCGATTTTGAACCGTGGGCCCTCGTCGTTCACGAGGCAGCATCGGCCGGCCTGCTCATCCTGGCCTCCGAGCGGGTAGGCGCTGCAGTACACCTCGTGCAGCCGAATTACAACGGTTATATCTTCGGCAAACGCGACGCTGAGGGGCTTGCCGCGCTCATGCTCAGGATCACCCGCATGAACGATCGCACCCTTGACGCCATGTCCCGCGCCAGCTATTTGCTATCGGAGCAGTATTCGCCCACCCGCTGGGCAGATACTCTGCTCGACTCGTTTGCGGTGCGCGCGCAAACTCCGTCCTCGCTCAACGCAGCCGAAGATGCCGTGCCAAGCTTCAACACGGATTGAAATCAGCAAGACCAGATTATCGCTGCATATGGTTGCGCAGCCTGGTGACCGCATGCAGCCACCCCATACCAACGCCTGAGGTATAGCGACTCGTGAAATCATCTTCCCTTCAAACCACCGAGCCAGTGGTGCCGTCTCCTGCAGAGATTGGTCTGCCACATAGTCCCCTTTCGGGTGAAGATTCGATCGGGAGATTTATCCAGTTTCTCAAGAAGCGCTGGTGGATGATTCTCGGCGCAACAGCTCTCGGCCTGACTGCGGCATTGATTGTAAATGTCATGAGCCACAGGCTCTATACCGCATCGGCGCAAGTCGAGATCGTTCCCGACAAATCCGGCGAGTTCCGTCTCACGCAGATTCAGGACTTCGCCGACGGCGGCGATGACGCCGAGAAGTTGAATACTGAAACGGAGATCCTTGAAAGTCGAACTCTTGTTCTCGCGACCATTAAGGCTTCTCCATCTTGAGAGCAATCCCGATTTTCTTCCTCTGATGGGCGGGCATCCCTGGGATCTTTCGCAGCCTGCGGTGCGCGAAACCCTCGTCAATGTTTTTCGCGGAGGCCTTAAGATCACGCGGCAGGGGCACACCTCCATTCTCATCATCAGTTACACCTCGCGTAATCCGGCTCTCGCCAGTCTCATTGTCAACAATCTGATCGACAACTATATCGAGCGGTCATTCCGCGACAACTACGCATCCACCGCGAAGGTTTCCGGTTGGCTCAGTTCGCAACTCAACGACCTCAAGGGGAACCTTGAGAAAAGCCAGCAGCAGATGATCAAGTACCAGAGAGATCTGGGCATCGTTGGCTTCGATCCAAAAGATAGCGTCGTCACCTCAAGCCTGGAAGAGCTGAATAAGCAACTGGCCGACGTTGAAGTTGACCGCATGGTCAAGGAAGCCCGCCTGCATTCAATCCAGAGCGCGGCGCCAGAGGTCATCGACGCGGCGGCATCCACCGATCCGGCGCTCCAGGCTTCAAAGCAGCAGCTCACCCAGTTGCGCACGCAGTATACGGCGATGATGCAGACCTATGGCTCGGCGTACGCCCCGCTCAAGACCATCAAGGCGCAGATCGATCAGCTCGAACATAATCTCGCAGTCGCCGAAAATGCGGAAGTCGCCCGGGCGCAGAAGGAATACGATGCTGCCCGAACCAACGAAGACATGCTGCGCAATCGTCTCAACGAAGAAGAGCAAAAGGCCTTTGACAACGGGCAGAAAGGAATTCAGTTCGAATTCGCGCGCAGTCAGTACGAGGCAAATCGCTTGCTCTACGACGGACTTCAGCAGCGCCTCCAGGAAGCAGGCATCATTGCGGGGTTGCATACCACTTCAATCCATGTGATTGATAGTGCGGATGTCCCGACCTATCCCAGTGCGCCGAGGACGAAAGTCAACGTGGCAATCGGAACTACCCTCGGCCTCATGCTAGGCTTTATCCTTGCCTTCCTGCTTGAGTCGCTCGATACCAACCTCAAGACCATGACCGATATCGAGCGGACGTTGGGTCTTCCTCTGCTCGCCGCCATTCCCGCAGTGGGATCCGAAGAGCTTGTTCCGTCCGACTTCAGAGAGGCCGCCGTTTCTCGTGGCGCTTCTTCGTGGTCGCGGATTGCAGAGGCTCTGCGCGGTCTCCGCACCTCGATATTGCTCTCAAGCCCCGGAGCTCCTCCCAAGGTGCTCATGATCACAAGTACTCGTCCTTCTGAAGGGAAGAGTTCGCTTGCGACGTTAACCGCAGTAACCTTCGCGTTGAATGGAGCGCGGGTTCTTCTCATCGACGCCGATTTGCGCAGGCCTACCGTACATCTGCGCTTCCGCATGGGCAAAGGGCTAGGACTCTCTTCAGTGCTTTCTGGTAAAGCTACTGTGGAGGAGGCAATTCTCGAGTGGCCCGAATTGCCTAGCTTGCACATCATGACTTCTGGACCGGTGCCACCGCTGCCATCCGAATTGCTGGGTTCAAAGCAAATGGAAGAGATCATTGCTGACCTTCGCAATAGCTACGATTTCATCTTGATCGACACCCCGCCAGTACTGCCTGTAACCGACGCGGCAATCCTCAGCCGGCTCACCGACGCGGCCGTCCTCGTTATTCGCTATGGCGCTGCACAGCGCCACGTTGTCCAGAGGTCTGTGGATATGCTCGATCGCTCGGGAGCGCATCTGCTCGGCGTAGCGGTAAATGCTGTTGATTTCAAGGCGCCGGAATACTCTGAGTACTACGGCCGCAAATACTACGAGTACTACGGCGAGCGCAATCCTGAGTAAGAGCGCTTCTATCGGCCCGTGCGCCCCATCCTGCTGCACGTGGGCCATGCTCTTTCCTCGCAAACGCAGACTTTCGCGCCAAATCTAAAAGCACAAACCTCTCTCATGCCTCCAGTCCGTCCCTGGCACGCCAAAACAAGCCCCCTAAGCGGCAGATTCCGCACGCACTCCCCGCGCAAGCGCGAGGCCGATCGAGCGCAATGGAGCGCCTTGTCGTTCTGCGCGGATGTCCTGTCCCTTCTTGTGGGCCTCACCTTGTCTTTCAACGTCACGCTTGTCGGTGAGCTCCCGATTGCAGAGGTTTTCACGCTTTTCCTGCTTCCGCTCGCTCTCATCATCCATGGGAAAAGACTCAATAAGACGGGCATCAAATTCATCTACGTGCTGATGTTCCTCTGGTTGGCCAATCAAGTCATCGCCGACCTTTATCGTCAGTCAGCTTTTGTCGATTGGACGCGAGGAAATGCAACAATTCTGTTTTTCGCGCTCGATCTGGCATTCATGACGATGCTGCTTAGCCGAAACGAAAAGCGAAAACTGATCTTTATCGTTGGATACGCCGTGGGCTCCTTGTTTGCCGCCCGGTTCGTCCCCAGTGACCTCGCGGCCGATGACCCCTGGAAATTCGGCTACGCCACCGGCGTCAACATCTTGTTGGTTCTCGTGGCAAGCTACTTATATAGCAAGCGTCGCGATATCCTGTGCGCAATCGTGCTGCTCGGCATGATCGGCGTAAATCTAAGAGAAAACTTTCGGTCCCCGGTTTTGCTGCTGCTCATCGCCGCTGCACTCACCTTGCCCATCATTCCGGAGAGGATCGGAAGGCTGCGCCTTTTGCCACGCGACGGAACCATGGCTCGTGTTGCTGTTCTGGTGCTTATGGCAATGGCGGCTGCGGGAACTGCAGTCGGCCTGGTGCGCCTTGCTACCTCCTCTGGAGTTGTCAACGAAGATGCGCAGGCAAAGAACGAATCTCAGTTGCAAGGGGGATTCATCTTCGCGGGCCGTCCCGAAATTGTAGTCTCATCCCGTGCAGTACTCGATCACCCCATCATCGGCTTCGGCTCGTGGGCAAAGGACTACAAGTACGTTGAGATGCTGAGCGATTTTGAAGCAAGGTATGGCTTGGGAATGGATCTCACCGATATCGAGGAGAGCCAGCAGGGGTTGATTCCGACTCACTCTCATGTGATGAGTGCATGGGTGTGCGCTGGAATCCTGGGTGCGGCTTTCTGGCTTTACATCTTTCTCCTCACTTGCCGGGCTCTCCTGAAGATCTCGATGCAGCGTGCGCCCTTCGCGCTTTTTTACACATACCTGCTCACAATCTTTCTGTGGGATAACCTCTTCTCGCCCTTTCAAGGTTTTCGAAAGGTTACAGAGGCGTTCCTGCTGGTCGTTATCGTTGATCTGCTGGCCCCGCAGGATTTCATGATCGGCATCTTCAGACGCTTTTCAGGCTCGGGTTGGACGCGGCTTCCTCCCCATGAAAGGCAAGCCATAATTGAACGCCAGCGCAAGGCGCGCTTCGGGAACGCGTCAGGCCTTCAAACCAATTGACGCTGCGCTCCGATCGCGTTTCTGCTGATTTTCTCGTATGCCGACATCCTCTGAACAAACAGCTTTGACCCCGGCTTCCAGGTTTCTCCGGATTTTTTCCAGAGGCGACGCGGAAGGCCACGTCGAGCATTCTCGAAGAAGATACCGACGCGCCGCGCTCACCGGAGCGACCGCATCAATCGGCAAGATCGTTTCGCTCGCTACGTCGATCCTCACCGTCAGGCTGACTTTTCAATATCTTGGCGCCGAGCGCTACGGCATGTGGATGACGATCAGTTCTTTCGTCATGATGCTTGCGTTCGCCGATCTCGGCATGAGCAACGGTCTTGTCAATCTGGTCGCTGAAGCGCTTGGCCGTGAGGATCGGCAAATCGCAAGACGTGCGGCGTCGAGCGCGTTTTGGATGCTCAGCGGCCTGGCCGCCGTCTTCGCGCTTGCGACAATCGCAGCGTATCCCTTCATCAAAGCCGATCGCCTCTTCAACGTGCATTCGGCTCTTGCGATGCAGGAGGCTGGCCCTGCGCTGCTCGCCTTTGTTCTTTGCTTCATTCTGAATCTGCCACTGGGAACGGTACGCGGAACCCAGACAGGTATGCAGAATGCTTGGCACAGCAACCTTTGGAACATCCTCGGAACAGTACTCTCGCTGGTTGTCCTACTGGCCGCAATCCACAGTCATGCAGGACTCCCTGTTCTTGTCCTGTGCCTTTCGGGACCGCCTGTTGTTGCAACGTTCTTCAATGGCGTCGAACTTTTCGGCAGATCGAATCGCGATCTCCTCCCGGCTCCGTCCGCCTTCTCATCTGAGATCGCCCGAAGGCTTCTCCGCATGGGCGCGATGTTCTTTCTCCTGCAGCTCTCCTTCTCAATTGGCTTGCAGACCGACAACATCATCATTGCTCAAATTCTGGGTGCCAAAGCTGTTGCGGAATACGCAGTTCCGGCGCGCCTCTTCAATATGATTCTCGGCTTCCTGGTAATGGTCTCCGGCGCTATGTCTCCCGCCTATACCGACGCGCTGGCTCGCCGCGATGGGCCGTGGATTCGCAGAGGTTTTCTCCGCGTCACTATTGGAAGCACTGCGGTCACAATCGCCGCTGTCGTCTTCCTCATCTTCTTTGGCAATCGCATCCTGGACCTCTGGGTTGGCCCCCAGATTCATGGCTCGCTCGCGCTAATGGCTGCATTCGCCGTGCAATCCGTGCTCTATGCGTACTTGCAACCAATCTCTTTCTTTCTCAATGGAATTAGCCGTTTCAAAGAGCAGGTGATTTCCGGACTCCTCATGGCCGCGGTCAACCTCGGGCTCTCGATTTTTCTCGTGCGCACTTACGGAATCATTGGAGCGGTCCTCGGCACGATCCTGGCCCTGCTTCTCGTCCAGGTGGTCCCGCTCTCGATCGTCGTGCGCCGTGAACTCCACCGGCTGCGCTCGCTATCCGTTGATGCAAATCCCGCAGCCGTCTCCAGCCAGACGGCACACTCGTCTTGAACAATGGTCAGCCCGGAATGAAGTTACTTCACGTGATCTGCACCACCGACCCAGAGTCCGGTGGCCCAATTGAAGCTTTGCAACGCATCTCCGCGGTGATGATGCGAGATGGGCACGAGATTCACTCTGTCAGTCTCGAATCCCCGGAGACTGTTTCAAAGCGCGAACTCGGAATTCCCCTCGTGGGAATGGGACCGGGCATCGGCCGGTACAACTTCACGCGCTTGCTCACTCCATGGCTCAAACAGAACGCTGCCGCCTACGATGCCATCATCGTGCATGGCATATGGAACTACTCCTCCGCCGGAGCCTGGCGCGCGCTCAAAAAGCATCGCACTCCCTATTTTGTCTTTACGCACGGCATGATGGACCCCTGGTTTCGGGAAGAGTATCCCCTCAAGCACATTGCCAAACAGATTTACTGGCACTTCATCGAAGGCCGTGCACTTCACGACGCTAGAAAGGTGCTCTTCACCTGCCAGGAAGAGATGATTCGTGCTCGCGGAGTCTTTCAAGGTCCGGGATATCGAGAGCAGGTGGTTCTTTACGGTACCGCCGATCCATCGATTGATTCAGCGACAGTCAAAGCCGAGTTCGTCAGGTCTTTCCCCGCGCTGAGAGATAGAAAGTTTCTCCTTTTTCTCAGCCGAATCCATCAGAAGAAGGGCTGCGACTTGCTGACACAGGCCTTCGCAGATGCCATCGCGGACGCGCCGCCTGACCTGGATCTCGTCATGGCCGGGCCTGACCAGGTGGGATGGGTGCCGAAGCTCAAGGAGATGGCAGAGAGTCTCGGTATTGCTCATCGGGTCCACTGGACCGGCATGCTGAAAGGAAATCTCAAGTGGGGCGCCTTTTGCGCGGCTGAAGCGATGATTCTGCCATCGCATCAGGAGAACTTTGGCTTCGTTGTCGCCGAGGCCATGGCATGTTCCACGCCCGTCCTCATCAGCGACAAAGTGAACATCTGGCGCGAGGTCGAGGCGGCCAAGGCCGGCATGGTTGAGCCAGATACCCTCGAGGGAACGCGCAGTCTCATCCGCCGGTTCCTTGCCGTGTCTCCTGAGCAGTTCACGGTCATGCGCCGCAATGCCCGCGCAGGCTTTCTGAAGTATTTCGATATTGAAAAATCAGCAAGAGATTTTGCTCGGATCATCGAAGCAGCGAAGGACGAACCCGGTGGCGCTGCGCACAAAATGGGGCATTGACGAGTGAGTGACAAGGCGAGTATCGCGGTCGTAGTGTTGACTTACAACGAAGCGAGACACCTGCCCAGGGCTCTCGATCATGTAGCCCGCTTCGCCACAGAAATCTTCGTCATCGATTCGTATTCCAGCGACGAAACTGTCGAGTTGGCAAAGGCACGCGGCGCTCAGGTTCTCCAGCATCCATTTCAGAATCAGGCAAAGCAATTTGCGTGGGCGCTGGCAAATGCTCCCATCACCGCTGAATGGGTCATGCGATTAGATGCCGACGAAATTGTCGAATCCGATCTGGCCAACGAAATCGTCGCGAGACTGCCGCAGCTCCCGCCGGATGTTACCGGAATAAATCTCAATCGCAAGACGATCTTTCAAGGGCGATTCATTCGTCACGGCGGTCGATTTCCCTTGATAATGCTCCGAATCTGGCGTCGCGGAAAGGCGCAGATCGAAGATCGCTGGATGGACGAGCACATTTATTTGACCGCAGGGCGATCAATCAATTTTCGCGGCGGCTTCGCCGACTACAGCCTGATTGACCTGACCGAATTCACTGAGAAGCACAACAGGTACGCAAGTCGTGAAGCAATTGACGTGCTGAGTCGACGGCTGCCGCTCTTCTCCGCAACTGGAATCGCACCAGCGACAAGAACGCATCAGGTCAGGGCCAAACGATTCGCCAAAAGTCTGCTCTACGACCGCCTGCCCTGCGAGATATCCGCGTTCGCTTATTTCGTGTATCGATATATAGTTCGGCTGGGCTTTCTCGATGGCAGAGAAGGCCTGCTCTATCACGTGCTGCAAGGCTTCTGGTATCGCTATCTCGTCGGAGCCAAAGTGCGTGAGCTCGAGACAGCTCTGCGTGGGGCTTCGAGTGAAGAAGAGATCCGCGCCGTGATCCTGCGCCTTACCCGCATACAGCTTCCCGCAAGCTGATTCGCAGTGTTCTCACAATTCCCCTGAATCCGTACGTCTCCTCTCCTTCACTTTTCGTGCAGGAGATCCCGCATAGACGCACCACGGATCGAGATCCCGGCTCGCCACCGAGCCGAGTCCCAGCACTGCTCCTTCTCCTACATTCACCCCAGGGCACACTGACGCGCGCGCGCAGATCCATGCGTATGCGCCAATCTCCATCGCGTACGCGAGAAGCGGGAATGTCGGGTCGTCGAAGTTGTGCGTCGCGCCGCAGATAAACGCGCCCTGCGAAACAATTGCATGTGAACCGAAGCCGATTGGCGCAGGATTGTAGATCTCCGCGCTGTCGCCCAGCGTTACCTGATCGGCACAAATCAGGTTCCACGGAGCCCACACCCGCGAGCTGGGATAAAAATGGCAATTCGGCCCCATCCTTGCCCCGAAAACACGCAAGAGCAAGGCCCGCCATGCATGCATGGGCCGCAAAGACGGCCGATACATCACAAGCCAGCACACGATCCACGCAGTGCGCCTCATCCGGTTCCCGAGTGAGAAGGACGGCCCCAGATACGGATCCTGCCTGTCCTGAACCTTCATCTCCTCCGCTGAGTTATAACTGGCCTGCTTCAAAGGCTGTCTTCTCCGGGCGCCCGTCGCCTTCTCGCCACACGCAATGGCCGCAGAGACTTCGGATGCATAGTGTGAAGCTATTGTCGCGCATCCCCACTCAAGTGAGATATCCACAAGATTTCAACGGTTCCCCCGATAAATTGTCCCTTCGTAACCTGGCTCATCGAGCTTCTTTGCAAAGTATTCACCTGCTATTAACTTGTTCATATATAAATACATAAATGCAATCAACCACATCCGAAAGCCCTGAAGCGCTTTCTTGACGGCCAGAAACGGAACTTTTCGTACGAAAGGGGTTCAAATATACTGGCGTTGCCTTCTTTCGGTAGTGTGTGCTCACTGTCAGTTTTTCCTCGCGGTAAGTCTATGCCTTGGATAGCTTTGCGTATGCAGTAGAAATCTCGCGTAAGCTGCGAGGCATCTAATCACAAGTGTAAGCATCCAAACCCGATTGCAGCCTCAATTGGGGAGGGCCAGGCAAGAAACGCGGCGGGGCACGATCCGCTCGCGGTGTTCGCCCTCCTCTAATCTCAGTTGTCATTTGTATCCGCTGATCTGAAAACGGTCAGCTAAGTGAGCATGGCGAAGCCTTGCCCAAAAATGGGCCTCGAGCGCTACGCCGCACCTCCCGCAGTTCACCCAAATCGACTTCAGCTTTTCCGGAGCCCAGGTACGCATGACATGGGAAAGGCAGTACACATCTCACGCACAGTTTGACCGCACTCTCGTTCCGGCAGCGCAAGTCGCCGTCATGCTGCAGCAACCGCGGTGGTACGCGGTCTTCACGCTTCCCAGGAATGAGAAGTCTGTCATTCGGCATCTCCAGCTGAGAAACGTTGAATCGTTTCTTCCTACTTGCGAAATCGAAAAGGTCTGGAAGAACCGGCAGCGGGTCAAGGTCGTTCAGCCGCTATTTCCCACGTATCTCTTCGTCCGCATCACTCAATGGGAGCGCGCAAAGGTGCTTCAATCGCCGGGAGTGGTGCAAATCGTTGGCAACAGCAGAAACGATATCTATCTGCCCGACGCGGAGATGGAATTTCTGCGTTCCGGTCTGAATGGGCGCAAGGTGGAACCCTTCCATGAATTGGCGACCGGCTCAAAAGTACGCATCAAATCTGGCGTTCTGCAGGGTGTGCAGGGTGTGCTTGTGCGCAAGCGGGCTGGATTGCGTTTTGTTCTCGCGATCGATCTGATCAACCAGCAGGCAGCAGTCGAAATCGATGCCGAAGACCTGGAATTGCTGGTCGCACACGCCTGAAATCGACCATCGTTGTCATGGTTCCTCTCTATCTAAGCTCTCAATTGCGTAGCTGAAGAAATTCCACCGTCTCCTGCGGCCGTGTCACCGCCCAGTTGGGCGTGTCTACGACTCGCGGGGAAATGCCTCCATGCCCCTCAGAAATTCTGATCGCAGAGAAAGAATCGTCGCCGCGGCGAGCCGGCTATTCGCTCGCCAGGGATATCACGGAACCACTACGCGCGAAATCGCTCGCGCTGCCAGCGTCAGCGAAAACACCCTTTTTCGCCATTTCGATAATAAAGAGGAGCTGTTCTGGTCGGCGCTCCGATCGCAGTCCCGGGAATTGAAGCCCCGCCTGGAACAACTCGCCGGAGCTCTCCGCAATGATGCTCTGCCGGTTGTTCTTCCCAGTGTGCTCGGGTTTCTCGTCGAATTCCTTAAAGACAAACCTGATGTCATAAGGCTCTTCGCTGTCGCATTCGTCGAGATGCAGAAGGATGCTGATGCCGTCTGTTTCTCCCTTCTGACTCCGCACTTCGCCGAACTCAGCCGCCATCTGAAAGAAAGCTCCGCCAAGGGCGGCATTCTCGAAGTCGATGCAACATTGCTCACTGCATCCTGCATGGCGATGGTTCTGATCTATCCCCAGATCGAGAAATTGCGCGGTGATGGGGCCCCGGTTAGGGAAGAGAAAGACGCAGTTACCGTATGTAGCAAATTCTGGCTGGATTTGCTGATTCCAAGGCTTTCGGTACAGGCCGACGTACCGCTCTGCATGGATGGGAAGTAACTGGCCAAATCAGAGTTGCAGGAGGAAGGAATTGTCCCCCACTTCACTACCTTCGCTTGACACCTTATTGAAGCGCGCAGGTTGGCGTTTGTTGGCATCTTTCAAGGATGCAATCGTGCTGGCCCTGGCGGCCTACCTGGCATTCAATTTGCGCTTCGATGGTGTCGTGCCCGTGGTCTACCAGCGCGCCATGTGGCTGGCGCTATGCGTCTGGTGCGTGTCCAAGACCCTCATTCTCGCGCTGGGTGGCGTCACCCGGCGCCATTGGCAATACACGTCGCTCTATGACGCGCAACGTCTTCTTCTTCTCAATACCGCGGGCTCCCTCGTCGGCGCGTCGCTGCTGCTTCTAACTCTCGGCGCGTGGGGCATTCCACGCTCCATCTACGTTCTTGAGTGGATGCTTTCCGGATTCCTGCTGCTGATCGGGGGCCTCGCCTTTCGCGCCCTGGCCATCTCGATTGATGCCCACTGGGCCAGGGGGGGCGCGACCCGGACCTTCATCTACGGTTCTGGTGCCGCAGGCCTCCAGCTCTTGTGGGAATTGCGGCAGAATCGCTCGTTGAAGTGCGACGTCGTCGGTTTCATTGACGACGATGCCAGCAAGATAGGCCTCAAATTGGCCGGCAGACGCGTGCTCGGCACAGGCGACGATCTGAAGGCGCTCGCCGACAAGCATGCCGTCAAGAAAGTATTGGTCGCAATTCCATCGGCAACCGGGCCACAGATAGCCCGGATCTTCGATCTCCTTGTCGATACCGGGCTCGAATTCAAAACTGTGCCAAGCCTCGGCGATCTCATCAAGGGCAGAAACCTCGACGGGCAAATCCGCAACATCGCCGTCGAAGATCTTCTGGGCCGCAAGGCGGTGCGCCTTAACCAGGACAACATTAAGGAGCGCATCAAGGGCAGGGTGGTCATGGTTACAGGCGCCGCCGGATCGATCGGTTCGGAGCTCTGCCGCCAGATCGCACGCTTCAGCCCCGCGGCGCTCATCGGCTTCGACGTTGCCGAAACGCCTCTCTTTCAGATCGATCGCGAACTGCGCAATACCTTCCCCGATCTGGTATTTCATCCTGAGGTAGGCAGCATCACCAATGTCGAGCATCTGCGGCGCGTCATCGGCGGTTACCGCCCCGCCATCATCTACCATTCCGCGGCCTATAAGCACGTCCCCTTGATGGAGCGCCACGTCTTTGCCGCCGTCGAGAACAACATCTTCGGTACATGGAATACGGCCGTCACTGCGCTCGATTTTGGCGTTGAAGATTTCGTCATGATCTCTTCCGACAAGGCGGTGCGGCCTACCAGCGTCATGGGTGCAACCAAGCGCGTTGCCGAGTTGCTCATTCGCGGCCTGCAACGGGATATGACGACAAAGTTCGTCTCTGTCCGTTTCGGTAACGTGCTCGGCAGCAATGGCAGCGTAGTTCCCATCTTCAAGGAGCAGATCGCAGCAGGCGGACCGGTTACGGTCACGCATCCCGAGATGCGCCGCTACTTCATGACCATTCCCGAGGCTTCGCAACTCGTTTTGCAGGCCTTTGCCATTGGCAAGGGCGGCGATGTCTTTCTCCTCGATATGGGCGAACCGGTCAAGATCGTAGATCTCGCCAGAAGCCTCATCCTTCTATCCGGCCTCAAGCCTGATAAGGACATCGAAATCAAGTTCACCGGTCTCCGCCCCGGTGAAAAACTCTTCGAGGAACTCAATCTGCACGACGAAGCCCTTGTCTCAACCTCTCATGCAAAGATCCGGCGCTATCTCAGCCCAGCCGGGCCGGACATGGCGCGCTTGAAGGCTCACCTGCAGGGCTTCGCCCGCGTGATCTCCGAAGGCGATGTGCCCGAGCTGGTCTCTCATCTCACTGACCTGATCCCGGACTACGTGCCGGATATTCATGCCATGGGTCCGCCGCAGCCCGATCCCGAGCATGCGATGGCTCTTCGGTTCGAGAAGCTGGGCAGCAGCAAAGGCAAGCGCGACCTGGTCCTGCCTCATCTCGGCTCGACGCCCGAGCTTGGGTGACTCTTCTCCTCCATTGCTCTTTGGTTTGAATTTCTGGCCGCGGTAAATTGAGAGACCGATCAGCTGAGTTGCCGCCATTGCAAGATGGTCATCGTTCGCGTCTCCAGTTAGATTGAATAGCACTGGCTAATCAAGAGGCTGCAGCGCATCTGATTTGGGAATTTTCCGGTGGTGCTGGGCCAAGTGCGAGGCTGTCAGGAACGCGGGCCTGAGCGCCGCATTCCGCCAATGGGCAGTCCGCGGAGAGTCGGGATGAATTCGCCGGCGGGATCATTGGGCCCAACTCTATCGAAACATAAGGGAGGTTTTTCGATGGTCTTAAAGAAGTCTCTTCTTTGCGTCGTACTCCTCGTGGCGGTTCCCGCATTCTGCCAAACCCTCCCGTCTGGAGAACGAGGCGGTATCCCGCTGACGCTCGGGGCGGGATACTCCAACTTCAACCCAGACTGGCGCGGGGGGCGTATTTCTGGCTACACGCTGTGGGCTGATTGGGCCTTTTATCACGCCCCCGGCGCGATAAAAGGAATTGCCGTCGAGGCGTTCGGCCGCGATCTCAACTTCAACAACACTGGGCCCGATCCGCTCCTGCGCCAGGTCGTCGGTGGCGGCGGCATCCTCTGGGCGTGGCGCCGCAATCCCGTCTTCCAGCCATATGGCAAGCTGCTTGCCGGTTACGGCGGCGTCAACTTTACTAGCGGCAATCCCCTTTACACCCATGACACGCGAACCGTCATGGCGCAGGGATTCGGGTTGAACGTTAATCTTCACCACATGGTCATCCGTGCCGACTTCGAAACGCAGCAGTGGCCAAACGTGCATGGCCACCACTCGATGACGCCATCCGGCGTTACCATCGGTGTTGGGTATGACTTCAAACAACACTAGCGACGTCCGGTATAGAGATAGTTATGCGCGCCGCGCTCCCCTATCCATGCGCTCAGAGTTTTTTTACACTTAGCGCACTTCTGATCACGAACTTCGATCGACCTGGGAACAATTTATGGTGAGTTGGATAGATTCGCATCCTGGCCGGGCTTTATCGCGAGAGATAAAGGGCCGACGCTATGGCCGAATGACGAGGATATTCAGACGCTGTGCTTGGATATTCGTCCTGGGTATGAGTAGCGCTTGTTTTGGTTTTCAGCTGACCCAGGAGCCCGTGAGCAGCGCTCAATCTGCGGCGAGCCCAGATAGCGATGCAATTACTATTGGCCCCGGCGATTTGATCGATCTATCGGTTTACCACGTTCCCGAATTGACGCTGAAGGTCCGTGTGGATTCCAACGGATCTGTCAGCCTCCCGCTGATCGGAGACCAGCAGCTTGCGGGGCTGACGGTCCGCGACGCGCAATTGCTCATTGCACGTGAATTGGTTCAGCGGCAGCTGGTGCTGAAACCAGCGGTGTCGATCTTCATCGAGACTTTTGCGACTCAAGGCATCACGGTTTATGGAGAGGTCAATATGCCCGGCGTATACCCGCTCATGGGGCCCCATCGGCTATTCGATGCCATCTCCACTGCGGGCGGATTCTCGCCGAAGGCCGGTCATACCGTGACGATCGTGCACAAAAGATTGCAAGACCGAGAACAGGTAATCGATCTATACGGCGGTCGCACTGACGAGCAGACGAATGTACCGATCTATCCGGGAGACACGATCATAGTCTCCCAGGCGGGAGTGGTTTATGTGCTTGGAGAGGTCAACAAGCCCGGCGCGTTCCTCATGGGAAGCAATACATCGATCTCGCTTATGAAGGCGATTGCGATGGCGGGAAGCACCACAAAAACAGCTTCTCTGAAGCATGCCATTATCGTCAGAAAGTCTCCTGAGGGGTCAATCCAGATGGAAGTCTCGCTGGATAAGATTTATCACGGAGAAAGCTCGGATTTGGCATTACATCCGGAAGACGTTGTGTTTGTTCCACTTAGTAACCTAAAGTACTATGGCGCGATGGGGATTCAGGCGGCGATCCAAGCTGCGATTTACACCTTATACGCTGCTGAGTTAAACCACTAACCTCGGTCTTCTTTTCAGGAGAGAAACTCAGTGAGCTCAGCACGTGGCGGCCCGGATGAGTCTGGTCAGGAAAATCTCAAGAAGGACAACAGATCATTCAATCGATTCACTCCCGACGAGATCAGCCTTTCAGACCTAATCCGAATACTTCGAAAACGGAAACGGATCATCATCACATCAGTCATCGCTGCTGTCCTTCTCGGAGCCGCATATTGCTTCTTGAAGACACCTCGATATGAGGCAGTTGCCGATTTAGCGATAAACCCTGAGGGTTCTAACGCCCTGGATATGGGCGACCTTATGACGAACGGTGGTCTCGGATTCGATGAAAAGCTGGGAACACAGGTTCGGATTCTGAAGAGCAACAGTCTCGCATGGGCCGTCATCAGCGAACTGCGTCTTGACAGGCATCGCGCCTTCGCTGGCGGCGGCAAACATATTCTTTTTCGAGGTGGCGAGTGCGCGAACGTCCCCGACCAGATTGAGCAGACCAGCGCGAATTGCAGGAACATGTTGATGGAGAGGTTCGCGCAGTCGCTTACCGTTCAATCGGTCCCGCGCACGCAGGCGGTGGAAATTGCTTTCAGAAGCCCGGACCCGGAACTTGCCCGCGACATCGTAAATCACCTGGTTTCTGATTACACCCAGCGCACGTTTATGACTCGATACGATGACACGATGAAAGCTTCCGATTGGCTGTCGGGCCAAATGGAACAGATCAAAGCGGACGTCGAGAAGTCGGAGGCAAAGCTCTCTGACCTGCAAAAGGAGACGGGGATCTTCGGTACGGATGAAAACAACAACTTGGTCCTTTCTAAATTGGACGATCTCAGCAAGGAGCTCACCGATGCAGAAGCCGATCGAATTCTGAAGGAAGCTCAATACCACGTCGCAGAGTCGGGAAATCCTGAACTCATAGGGACAATCTCCTCAGATTCGGCGCTGCCTGTCCTGCGTGGCCAGGAAGTTGACCTGAAGAATCAACTTGCCCAGGCCACCTCTGAATATGGTCCTAACTATCCGGCAGTGATTCAACTCAGGAACCAGTTGGCCGAAGTGGATCAGGCTCTGCACAAAGAAATAGCAAAGATCCAGGAAGGCTTCCGCGCAGACTTCGCGATTTCAACCGCTGCCGAGGAGCAGGTGAGGAAGGCTTTTGACCAACAAAAGCAGTTGGCGAACAGCATGTCCAGTGGACTGGATCGGTACGGGATTCTGAAGCGTGAAGTCGAAGCGGGGAACGACCTCTACGAAGATCTGATGACAAAGCTGAAAGAGGCCGGAGTGGTTGCCAGCCTCAAGGCGGTGACCGTCGATCCCATCGATTTGGCAAAGCTGCCTACGCGCCCTGTCGAACCCAACAAACGCCTCGTGTTGGCGCTGAGCACTATTTTCGGCTTGGGTACCGGAATTGCCCTTTCCTTTCTTGCTGAAAGCCTCGATCACCTGATCTGGAGCTCAGAAGAAATCTCTGCTCTGGTTAATGTTCCTCTCTTCGGAGTCATTCCGCATATAAAGCCTGGACAACAAACAACGAAGCCGCTGTCAGACGCCGATGCGCGAAGCTTCGCAGACCCTGCCTTCGTTGTTCTTCAACGCCCAAAATCGCAAGGTTCAGAGGCATTCCGGGCGCTACGCACATCCATTCTCCTCGCGTCAGCCGGCGGTCCACCGAAAACGATCTTGATAACGAGCGCGATACCTGGGGAAGGAAAAACGACCGTCTGCATAAATATTTGTTGTGCCCTGAACCAACTGGGGCGTCGCGTCCTGTTGGTCGACGCCGATCTGCGACGCGGAAAGATCGGAGAGAAATTTGCTATGACAGGAAGCTTCGGATTGAGCGGCGCTCTCACTGGAAGCGGCAACTGGCGCCACGCGATTCGATCCGTTCCCAATGTTCCAAACCTGTTTGTCCTCCCAGCTGGGGTGCCTCCGCCGAACTCTGCAGAGCTCGTCGGATCCGCCGAGATGCGAGCACTCATAGAGGAGTGGAAGACTGAGTTCGATAACGTCATCCTTGATAGTGCGCCGACTTTATTGGTGACAGATGCAGTCCTTCTCGCGCAAAAGGTCGACATGGTGCTGCTGATATCGCGGATCGGAGTGACCTCTCGGGCCGGACTGCGGCGTGCCGCCGAATTGCTCCACACCGGTCAGGCCTCGATCTCAGGAATTGTCGTGAACGACACGGGAGCACACGATTCTTATTACGGATACGGTTACCGTTATGGGCGTAAATCGGCTGCTGGGTATTACTCCGAAGAGAACGCTTAGAGAAGCCCGGAACCGCTTAAACTTTCCAGTCCCTGGACGTTGAATTCGGCCCATTTCTGCCAATTCATTTCACAACCTCACTCAAATGAAACACCCCTCTTACCTTCCGAGACCATCGTACGAGTTGTAGATATGGCAGCGATCCGGCCAGTTTAAGGCACGACTCAGGTTAGCCAAAACACAAGGAATGCGCACATGATTGCGGAAGTTTCTTGCTCTCATCTGGAAAGCTTCATCCAGAAAGTCGAAAGCCGGAGCCTTACGGCCGGAATACTAGGGCTTGGATATGTCGGTTTACCGGTCGCCCAGCTCATCACAAGCCGAGGATTCAAAGTCATTGGCTTGGACATTGATGAGTCGAAGACGCGGAAACTCGAGAGAGGAGAGAGCTACATCGGCCACATCTCTTCAGATCTC
The DNA here is from genome assembly GCA_963832465.1 of uncultured Acidobacteriaceae bacterium. Lineage (GTDB taxonomy): Bacteria > Acidobacteriota > Terriglobia > Terriglobales > Acidobacteriaceae > Telmatobacter. The sequence continues at coordinate 63,459 of CAWHUJ010000007.1, read as the reverse complement.
ATCCGGCAGATGCGTAAGGATGACCGGCTGGTCGCCACATCGGATTTCTCTTATGTATCAAAGGCCGATACTCTGAGCATCTGTGTTCCCACGCCACTTGATAAGGCCAGACAGCCCGATCTTACCGCGGTCCGGCAGACCGCCGAGTCTCTCGTTCCTCACCTGCGCCCCGGCCAACTCGTCATCTTGGAAAGCACAACCTATCCAGGCACCACGACCGAGGTTGTGTCTCCCATCCTGCAGAAGTCCGGATTAAAAATTGGAGAGGAACTATTTGTCGGTTACTCTCCGGAGCGGGAAGATCCAGCCAACCCGAACTTCACAGCTCAAACAATCCCCAAAGTCGTCGGTGCAAACGATCCTGCATCCCGCCGAGCCCTGGAAGCATTTTACGGAGCGGTCTTCGACAAGATTGTTCCGGTCTCTTCCTGTGAAGCAGCTGAAATGTCGAAGCTCCTTGAGAACATTTATCGTTGCGTCAATATTGCGCTCGTGAACGAATTGAAACTTCTTTGCCAGCGCATGGACCTCAACATTTGGGAGGTTGTGGACGCTGCAAAGACCAAGCCATTCGGTTTTCAGGCCTTCTATCCGGGGCCCGGCCTCGGTGGTCGCTGCATTCCCATCGATCCGTTCTATCTATCATGGAAGGCGCGCGAATACGACTTTGCGACACGTTTTATTGAGCTGGCCGGTGAGGTCAACATCAACATGCCCTACGAGGTAGTCGGCCGCGTTGCAGATCACCTCAGCGGCAAGGGGATTCCATCGAATAAGGCACGCTTGCTGGTGCTCGGCCTGGCCTACAAGAAAAATGTGGATGATTGTCGCGAATCGCCCTCGATCAAGATACTCAAACTTCTCGCGGACCGCGGTTTTTCCATTTCTTATTTCGATCCCCATGTGAGCGGCTATGTGTCGCACCGGTATGGCCCTCTGCCGGGAATCGAGTTACAAGAATTGACAGACGATGTATTGGTGGACGCTGACGCCACACTGATTCTGACCGACCACGACGCCTTCGACTACGACAACATTGTGCGAAAGTCCAATTTTGTGTTCGAGACGCGGAATGCCACTCGGAACATCGCCAGTCGTGAAAAGATCATTCTGGCCTGATCTCTGGAGACCCAATGGTGCAGAACGTTGCTGTTATAGGAAACGGATACTGGGGTAAGAACCTGGTTAGGAACTTTTTCGATCTTGGTGCGCTGCACACCGTGTGCGACGGCAACCCTCTTGTTGAAGCGAATGTTCGCGCGAAGTACCCGCAAGTTACCTACCGGCGCGATTACGCCGACGTGCTTCTGGATGATCAGATACGCGGAGTTGTCCTGGCTACGCCGGCGACACTGCACTATGACATGGCGAAGCGCGCTTTGGCGGCCGGCAAAGACGTGTTTGTCGAGAAGCCACTGGCACTCAACGTTGCAGAGGGAGAAAAGCTGGTCGAGCTCGCCGCGAAGTGTGGTCGCATCTTAATGGTCGGGCATATCCTGCAATATCATCCGGCCGTGAGAAAGCTGAAAGAGCTTATTGATGACGGTATCCTTGGCCGCGTGGAGTACATCTATTCAAATCGCCTCAACATGGGCAAGATCCGTCCGGAGGAAAATATCCTGTGGAGCTTTGCGCCCCACGATATCAGTGTCTTGCTCGGCCTGTTAGGTGAAGAGCCGCAGTCAACGACCTGCGAAGCTGGTTACTATCTGAGCCAGAACGTCGCAGACGTGACGCTCAGTCAATTTGCATTTGCCAACGGTGTGCGCGCGCACGTTTTCGTGAGTTGGCTGCACCCGTTCAAGGAGCAGCGCCTCGTCGTTGTTGGTTCTGAAAAGATGGCAGTCTTTGACGACACGGCAGCCGACAAGCTGGTGATTTATGCCCACCATGTGGAGTGGAAAGATCGTCTTCCCAATGCGGTGAAGGCCGAGGCCGAGCCCGTTGCCCTTGAAATGACCGAGCCTCTGCGCAATGAGTGCAGCGAGTTCCTCGAATGCATGGAATCGAGGCGCACTCCTGTCACAGATGGCCGCGAGGGCCTTCGCGTTTTGCGCGTTCTGAGTGCTTGTCAGCAAGCGATGGATGGTCATAAGGCGATCATCTCTCCCAGCATGCCTGAAACGCCGAAGAAGCCTTATTTCGTTCATCCAACCGCAGTGGTTGATGAGGGAAGTGAGATTGGCGCCGGGACTAAAATCTGGCACTACTCGCACATTCTGAAAGGCGCGAAGATAGGTGCGCACTGCATCTTCGGCCAGAACTGCCAGGTAGCTGACAACGTCGTCATAGGCAATAACGTCAAGGTTCAAAACAACGTCTCAATTTACGCAGGCGCAGTGATTGAGGATGATGTTTTTCTCGGACCTTCCTCCGTGCTCACCAACGTCACGAATCCTCGATCTCAGGTAAATCGGCACGCGCTCTACGAGACCACGATTTTCCGACGCGGTGCGACCGTCGGGGCGAATGCCACCATCGTCTGTGGCACTGAGCTCGGACGCTATTGCTTCGTAGCAGCTGGAGCAGTTGTTACCAAAAGCGTTCCAGACTATGCCCTTGTGATGGGCAATCCTGCACGTCAAGAGGGTTGGATGAGCCGTCATGGCCACCGGCTTTCTCTCGACGCAGACGGCCTCATGCGCTGTCCAGAAAGCGGATTTCGTTATGAGGAAGTCAAACCCGGCATTGTCCGCTGCCTCGATCTCGATGAAGACTCACCTTTACCACTTGGAATGAACGTAGGTTCCAGGACATATGACGAATTCAAAAGCGAAGTGTCATTGCCGGGTGCCAACTTATGAAAGTGCCACTTCTTGATCTCAAGGCTCAGTACGCAACTATTAAGGATGAGGTTCTCGCGGCTGTCAGTGACGTGCTGGACTCTCAGATTTGTATCCTTGGGCCAAAAGTCGCCGAGCTGGAGCAACGTATTGCAACGCTGTCTGACTGTGATTTCGGCGTCGGCGTCTCCAGCGGGACGGATGCACTGCTCGCCAGTCTTATGGCTCTCGACATAGGTCCGGGCGACGAAGTCATTACCACTCCTTTTACATTCTTCGCCACTGCAGGTTGCATATCAAGGAGTGGCGCACTTCCTGTCTTTGTCGATATTGACCCGCGCACCTACAACCTGGACCCGACACGAATCGAAGCGGCCATTACCGAGCGAACCAAGGCAATTATCCCAGTGCATCTCTACGGGCAGATGTGCGACATGGATCCGATCATGAAGATTGCCGCGAAGCACAACCTCTTTGTAATTGAGGACGCGGCGCAAGCTATCTCGGCCACTTACAAGGGGCGCAAGACCGGAAGCATTGGAACCGTCGGCTGCTTCAGTTTTTTCCCGAGCAAGAATCTCGGCGGCGTCGGGGATGGCGGAATGATCGTAACCAGTGATCCCGCACTGCGCGATCGCCTGGTAGCCATGCGAGCCCACGGTTCGGAGCCGAAGTACTACCACAAATTCATTGGCGGCAATTTCCGGCTCGATCCACTGCAGGCGGCAGTCCTGCTTGTTAAGCTTCCCCATCTCGACGATTGGTCGGAAGCGCGTCGCCGCCACGCCGCTTTCTACGACGAGGCGTTCGCTGGCAGTGGCATTCAGACACCCTGGGTCAGCGCGGATTGCGTCAGTATTTTCAATCAATATACGATTCGAGTTCCCCACCGGGACTCGGTTGTCCAGACCCTCAAGCAAGAGGGCGTGGGCGTCGAGATCTACTACCCTCTTCCCATGCATCAACAGGAATGCTTCGCCGGCAAGTGCAGGATCGTCGGCTCTCTACTCGAGTCCGAGAAAGCGTCTCGAAGCGTATTGTCTTTGCCCGTCGCTCCCGAACTCACTGAGGACCAGCTCGAGTACGTGGCTGATACGGTCCTGCGCCTCGCGTCGTCGCCGGAGAGCTCGCCGGCCTCAGAGGTTCTTCAGGGAGGATTCTGATTTCGCCATGGCTCATTTCGTGGCGGGCCTGACCGTCAGCGTTGCGACCCTCCTGGCGTTGCCATTGATGAGGTTTTTGGCAATCCTGGCGAAAATGATTCTCGCCGTGAATCTGACGCGGCGCCTACAGCACGACCGCAATCGTCGGACTAACTCGATCACGGCGCTACACTAACGCTTTTCCTCGATAAATCATCAGTTACTCGAGATGACTCTCCGCTGAATGGAAAACTCTTGAAACGATCACTCTCTGCGATTCTGGAGCGATGGTTGCCGCGGGGCGGCTTCGCGAGAAGCGTATCAGTTCTTGCTGGCGGAACTGCGTTGGCGCAGGTGATCGCAATTGCTGCCTCACCAATCCTCACGCGTATCTATAGGCCGAGCGATTTTGGTGCGCTTCAGGTATTTCTCTCGGTCATGGCGCTTGCTGTCGTCGCTTCAGCCGGGCGGTACGAGCTTGCAATTCTGTTGCCCGAAGATGAACAAAGCGCAATCGACGTTCTGGCTGTGGCGATGTGCTGCGTGGGCATCGTCACCGGAATCATTGCGATTCTTGTGTTTGTCTCCAGCTATCACTGGATACTCCCTGCCAGCATGTTGGTCCTCCGAGGCTACCTGTGGCTCCTTCCCGTCAGCGTGTTCGGTGGAGGCGTGTACCAGGTCTTGAGCTACTGGGCCATGCGACATAATGGCTATCCTCAAATTGCCAAATCGAAGCTGACGCAGGCTGGTGCACAAGTCGCGACACAACTGGGTATAGGCTTTGTGGTTCACTTCGCCTTTGGTCTTCTGCTTGGCGATGCGATTGGCAGAGCCATGGGCAGCGGGCGCTTCGCTCGTGATCTTTGGCATGACTCCTCTGACAGGATCCGCGCCATTCGCCTGCCGCGCATGATCAAGCTTGCCGTGCGCTACCGAGATTATCCCCTGGTCTCAATGTGGGGCGCGTTGATTAACTCGTCGGGACTGGCGCTGCCGTCGCTGTTCCTGGCGCAGTACTACGGAGCGCAAGGCACGGGATGGTTTGCGTTAGTCAACCGGGTCCTCGGCGTTCCCGTCGCGTTCATCGGGTTGAGCATTTCACAGGTCTACGCTTCGCAGGCGGCGAAGTTGTCCAAATCAGATCCGAAGCATCTGATGCATATCTTTCTCAAAACGACCCGTCACATGCTTTATCTTGGGCTCGCGCCTTGCGCGCTGTTCATGATTTTCGCGCCTTGGTTCTTTCAATTCATTTTCGGGCACGCCTGGCGCGAGGCCGGTGAATATGCTCGCTCTCTGACGATCATGTTCTATGCCGGTTTCATCAACTCCCCCGTCCAATGGACGCTGAATATTCTTGAACATCAACGCGCTCAGCTTGCATGGGACATATCCCGCTTCGTTATAACTTTTGTTGCATTGGCCTTGCCCCACCGCTTTGGATACGGCCCGCGCACAGCGATCCTCTTTTACGGAGCGGCGATGACCCTGATGTATGCAATTCACTGGGCGCAATCGTATTTCGCGATCAAGAGTTGCGTGAATAGGGCGGCGGCACCGATCAAGGCATCGGTTGCAGAGGCCTAAGGCGACCGATACTTCAGTAGAAAAAGCATCTCAAATGTTGACATCGATAACTCAAGAACAAACCGCACGCCCGTCGAGGCTCGGCTGGGTCCCGAGCTTCGCTCTGGCCGCGACCATGGCAGGCTTCTTCATCGTCTCCTATATCCCCGCCACTCTCGGTGTAGAAAGCCGAGCTGCAACGGTCCCATTTCGCGCGCTAATGCTTGCCATTTACGCTTATGCAGGGTTAAGGATCTTGCTATTCGGCCGCTTGCGACTGTACCTGACCCTCACGTCGTTCCTGGTGATTTTCTTTTGGACCGCATATTGTTCAAGATTTATCGTAGACGCGGCTGTGCTCCAAGTCCCTCTTGGGATCCCCGCCTCGGATATGGCACTTTACCTCTTTGGGATAGTCCTACCCGCGTTTATCGTTTTTTACCTGATCCGGGATATTCGACTTTACCGGAGGGCGCTTACCTGGACGATGCTTAGCCTGATGGTGTGCTGCGTGGTCTCCATGCTCCGGACTCAGACCGCAAACGACGTTACTTTGCACGGCGGCGGCTATCAGGCGAATGAAGTTCTGAACCACATCCTTTATGGCCACATGGGGGTGACGGCTATCATCCTCGGGCTTTTCACCTTCTTGCGAATAGGTCGAGTCCGCAAGCCGTGGTACATCCGCATTCTGGCAGTAGGCGCCGTCGGCCTAGGGGTTTTCACCGTCCTGGCGTCCGGCTCACGTGGCGCTCTGGTTGCTGGTTTAGCCGTTGTACCGGTTGCGATTTATCTCGGACTGCGGCGCGGGTCCACCCTTCTGACCGTGGCGGCCTGCCTCGCTCTTGTGCCCGCATTCTCAGCAACAGCCGCATATCTCTCTGGGAACGGCATGGAACTTGATCGCGTCATGTTGTCCTTCACGGCATATGGGGCCGCGAACAATTCAGTGTACGAACGCGAAGGGATGTACAGAGATGCCTTGAGACAGTATCAGGAAAACCCCCTCACCGGAAGTTCCATCGTCGAGAGAAACTCCCTGAGCTATCCGCATAACGCGATCTTAGAGGCGTACATGGCGACCGGAACGTTTGGCGGCACGGCACTTCTACTTTTGGTTCTCATCGCGGCCTATCGCGGACTCCGCCTCATCAACAGCAACCCAGAAACCGCTTGGATCCCGCTTTGCTTCTTTCAGCAACTCATTGCCGCCATGTTTTCAGGAGGCCTGTACGGGAATATGTATCTCTGGTCGATGATGGCAATTGTGCTTGGGGCGGATATCCGACCGCAGGAGACATTGGGAGAAGAACCCGAGCCGAGGCCATCCGGGTTCCTGAGCCTGGGTCCCTTGGTGAGATGGCGAGAAGCCCCTTACTGATTAGCGTTGACTTCCTTAATGAAGGCTTTTGTCTCGAGCCACCACGGAGCCTTTTCGTCCCATGGCTGTTGCGACGAGCAGCACCAGATCACAATACCATCGGCATATTTTCTAGAAGTCTCAAGTTCCATGCGCCAGTAGTCTCCAGGTAGAAAAGTGCCGCCGATCTTCTTATTCGACTCATGAAACTGAGGCCAGAGGAAGACGTAGACAGGCTTCCCGCCAGCATATCTGCGCGCCTCTTGGATTTGTGCGATAGCGTACTTCTGCCAACCGCTTTGATCGTCGTAGAAGGTGTAGATTGAGGGGAACAAAATGTCCGCGAATTGAACGGCTGGCGCGACTGCATCGTTTTGCTTTTGCCAAGTAAGATAGCCCGCTGAGCCCTTTCCGGGAATAGCGTCCCAGTAGTCTCGAATTGGAGCAACGCCATAAAGGCCAACCTTCAGCTCCGGACCGCCGAAAGACTTGAACCAGTTGATGACCGTTCGATATCTCTGAACGCTGCCGGATACTGCGGCGGGATTCCCCGTTAACGGCCAATGCTCGATGTCGATGACCAGGATGTTCGACGATTGGGCTGCTAGTTCTGTGATCGCCATAACTCGGCTCTTATCCGGGAGACTCGTTATGTCGGGGGGGACTTTGCTCCCCTCCCACATAAAATTCGCGGATACAAGCGTGATTGATTTCAAACCTGACGCTTTTAAGTCGGGTCGTTGTATAAAGCCAATGCTTGCGGCATCGAAAACCGGGAACCGGTGCGTTACATTTGGCGTCTGGCTCGGAAGGCTGATAGATGACAGTGCCAAAGTGGCCACCACAAGGACGGTTTTCATTGGACACCTCTCAAGACTCGGCGAGCCGAACAACCGCCGTATCAGGCGAAACTCCGAAGTTTCGCGCATAGTCTAACAGACAGAACATTTCCACGACCCATGCGGTCTCCACAAAAGCCTGTGCTTTTAGAGGATGAGAATGCAAATAAGAGCTATGGCCAGAAACGTTGTCCTCTCTCGGCCCTGTGTACGCCTCTATGCGGCCTACCTATCCCGGACGGAGCCTTCTTCGCAAAGCAACGAATCCGACATTCTGTATGAACTGGCAACCGACTGTCAGGTGGACAACAGCTTTGTGGAGTTTGGATTCCACCCCCGTGAATACAATTGCGTGAAACTCACCCGTTCCGGTTTTAAAGGGTTGTTGATCGACGGTGATCCGCAGACCGTTCGACTGGCGAGGCATCTTCTGCCTTCAAGTGTGCGTGTAGAATGCAGCTTTCTTACTGTGGACAACTTAAATCCTGTCCGGGACGCCTTTGACTCTATAGGCGTGCTATCCGTAGACGTTGACGGGGTGGATTATTGGCTGCTGAAATCACTACTTCCGGCGAAGCCGGCAATTGTTTGCGTTGAATACAACGCAAGTTTTGGTTTGCGGCCTATTACGGTTCCGTACTCCGCCTCATTCCTGAGGCACGCCGCCCATCCGTCGGGTTGGTATCACGGCGCATCTTTGACCGCTCTCGAGTCCTTGATGCGGGACAACTATCTTTTACACTCCGTTTCGGAAAGTGGTGCAAACGCGATTTTTGTACGAAAGGATTTGGGCTTACCTGGATCAAGCGCGGAAACTCTCTACCGAGAAAATTCGCTGAGAAACCAATGGTCGGGTGTCAGCGCTTCTGAGCAATGGAGAGTGATATGCGATCTACCCTACGTTACAGTGGCCTAAAGGCAAACTGACTTGCACGGCGAGGTATATCTCCGGAGATTGTTGTCCTCAGCCTGAACCGCCAAAACCAGAGATTCGAGCACATCTAGGAGTTCCACAGATTCAATGAAGAACGAGATGCCAATTCGATATCCTGTTTATCAACCATCGCTGACCGGAAACGAACAGAAGTATGTGAATGAGTGTCTTGAATCGACATGGATCTCGTCGAAGGGGGCATTCATCTCAAGGTTCGAGGAGAGCTTCAAAGCCTACACTGGCGCGCGTCACGCTGCCACCGTTGCGAATGGCACGGTTGCCATCCATCTGGCATTGGTTGCGCTAGGCATCGGCCCCGGGGCAGAAGTGATTGTCCCGACGCTGACCTACATTGCGTCGGTGAATGCGATTACCTATACCGGAGCGACTCCTATATTTTGCGACTCGCTGAAGGCGACCTGGCAAATGGACCCCGACGATGTTCGCCGCAAGATCACGCCTCGTACCAAGGCGATTCTCGCCGTTCACCTTTACGGACATCCGTGCGAGATGGATGAACTGGTAAAAATTGCGAAGGAACATAATCTGTTCCTCATCGAAGATTGCGCAGAAGCATTCGGTTCCCTCTATAAAGGCCGCCACGTAGGCACATTTGGTGACATTGGGACCTATAGCTTCTTCGGAAACAAGACCATTACGACCGGAGAAGGCGGAATGGTTATTACCTGCGACGACACGCTTCACGACCGTATGGTTCACTTCAAAGGGCAGGGATTGGCCCAGCATCGCGAGTATTGGCACGATGTAATTGGCTTCAACTATCGAATGACCAACATCTGCGCCGCGATCGGAGTCGCTCAACTGGAGCAAGCCGATTCATTTCTGGCAAAGAAACGCATGATTGCCGATTGGTACCGGCGGGAACTGCAAGACGCCCCGGTTGCTTTCCAGGATGAGCTTGAACATGTGCGTCATTCCTACTGGATGGTTTCGATATTGGTCGAGGACGCGGTGGACCGGGATTCTTTGCGCTTGGCGCTCCGGCAGGCAGGGATTGAGACGCGCCCGTTGTTCTATCCGGTGCACAGCATGCCCATGTATGCTGCCGCCTTTCAACGGCATCCGATAGCGGAGAGCCTGGGCTGGCGAGGTATCAATCTCCCCAGCTATCCGGGCCTCAACGAGTCAGCGGTGAGAGAGATTTGCACTGTGATTAGAGACTATTTTGTTCCGGCCCGGGACCGGGTGCTGGTCGGGGCTGAGTGATCCAGTGACATACTCGGTACAATCCCGCGAAGCTCCGCGGATCGCCATGCTTCACGACTTCGTTGCAGCAGGGCAGGGCGGAACCGACCTGTTGTGCTTTCTCATCAGCTCCCTCCATTCCGCATCGCCGGAAGAAAGCTGGGATGTTCTCCTTCCGTCGAAAACCGGGATGCCGGCGCCATCTGCAATCTTCAAGCGGGGAATCAAGAGGTTGGCAGGAACGGACAATGGGAAGGGCAGCGAGGGGAAACTGGTTGATGCAATTATGCGGTCGGGAGTGCCGATTAACATCATCGATTATCCCGATAGCGGCTCGGGGTTGGCGGCTGTGGCACTTAATCGCGCCGATGTGCTGTTTCTCTGCCGGAAATCTCTGGGGCGCTCATTTCCGCTGGCCTGGATTGGTTACATCGCCGACCTTCAGCACAAGCGGCTTCCGCACTGGTTCAATTGGATAGAGCGATGGCATCGGGATAGGGTAATGTCCAAAATGCTGAATGAAGCTCCAGCCGTGGTTGTGAACGCAGCAGCGGTCGTCGACGACATTGAACAGTACTATCCGCACCACAAAGCGCAACTATTTGCGTTACCGTTTGCTCCGCCTGCGGACCGTGGCCGCTTTTCCGACGACTCCGACCGATGTGTACGCGACGCGTATCGCTTGCCGGCCAAATACTTTATCGTCTGCAATCAGTTTTGGATTCACAAATCCCATGAGACCGCCTTCATGGCGCTTCAACTGGTTCGAGACGGAGGTCATGACGTCCATCTTGTATGCACGGGTGATACATCCGATTATCGATGGCCGGAACATTTCAGCAATCTCAAGGCTCTAATTGTGAAGCTGGGCCTGCAAGATCACATTCATATTCTCGGGCTGATCCCCAAACGTGACCAACTGGCGATTATGCGGGAATCTGTGGCCGTCGTTCAGCCCACGCTCTTTGAAGGAGGGCCGGGGGGCGGGTCGGTCTACGATGCCGTATCCACAAGAACTCCGTGCATCGTTTCGGATATACCGGTGAATCGCGAAATCGACATTGGAGATGTACGACATTTCAAAGCTGGCTCAGCGGAGGATCTCGCGGCAAAGATGATTGAGATATTTGTCCATCCGCCACAACGGCCAAGCGAAGAGGAAACTTTTGTGCAGCTTAAGAATCGGCAAAAGGAACTCGGCAGAATCTTGCTGAACATCGCGAAGATCGTCGCAAAGCCTAGCCCTTCGTATCTGGAGCGAGCTGCACTATGAAACTGGTGATGCTGGCCGAGACATTTTCACGACGAACAGGGTCACTTCAGCGAGTGTTGCCGAAGTATTTTGTCCGGCAAGGGGTTGAGGTGCACGTAATTTCTATGGATCTATCCCCGTATCACGACTCAACTGCGTTCCAAGGCTTTACCGAGACGCTTACCAGCGGAACGGTTGAGGAGATGGATGGCTTTCGACTACATGTGTTGGGACACAGGATGGTTCTAGGCTACCCGCGCATGATCGGACTGGCAGACAAGCTGGAGTCGATCCGTCCTGACATTGTTCAGTGTCAGGCAGCAATCGGCTGGATTCCTATGGATACGGCCCTGCTTAAGTTGCGATATCGTTACAAGCTCTTCACGGGAAATCACAATGCAATGAGCACGTCTCGCCCCGCGCTCGGAATCGGAGGTTCGATCCTTCAGCGTGGGAAAGCGTTTGTCACGCGATTCCTGACCGGACGGATGGCGAGTTACTTCGCGGAGCGCTGCTATGCCGTGACTATCGATTGCGCAGAGATTGCGAGTCGCTACTACGGAGTGCAAGAGCGCAAGGTCGTCACCATGCATCTTGGAGTCGACACGGATTACTTCTTCCCCGTTCGATCGACCGAAACGCAAGCGGAACGGGCATCCTTACGCAGAGAACTCGGATATGCTCCAGACGAGATCGTCTGTATCTACACCGGCAAGATGACTGAGGTTAAGAATGCGCTGATACTTGCACAGGCTGTCAATCGGCTCCGGACGATGGGTATGCCGTACTCGGCCCTCTTCATAGGTGATGGAGTTCAAAAGGAAGAGATTCGCGGCATGGCGCACTGCCGGGTTCTGAATCTTATGCATTTTTCCAAGCTCGCGCCGTACTTCCGCGCTTCGGATATTGGGGTCTGGCCTACAAACGAGAGTTCGTCGATGTTAGATGCCGCGGCTTGTGGGTTACCTCTCATAATCAGCGATGGCGTCGTCTACAGAGACCATGTGAACGGGAACGGCTTGATCTACCAGCAGAACGATTTGAACGACTTGGTCGCAAAGCTCCTCGAACTGAGTTCTCCCGAAACGCGAAGGGAGTTAGGAAATTGCGGTGCTGACAAAATGTTTGAAAAGTTCAGCTGGGATTCGGTAGCGCGCAGAAGGCTTGCAGACTATGGTGAAGCGCTTGGATAGACCGAGATGACCGACCCGGGAATGAGAATGGCTAGACTTCGCAGATTTCTCGTTTTGATTCTCTTCGTCAGCCCAATGACCTCTGCGAGCGTCGAGGCACAATCCGACTCAACGCCTACTGTGGTCACCCCTTCCGACGTTACGCCATCTGACATTACGCCTTCGGACGGGCTCTCCTCATGGCCGACGGCCGGGCAAGATCAGCCGGGCGTTGTTTCAGCCGGCCAGAGAACTGGAACAAAGAAATCAGTGAATGCAGGCGCAGGAACGCAGCAAGCGACGCAGCTTTGTTTCTTGCCTGGAATTGGGTGGCAAAGTGTCGCTGTGCCCACGGTCGGCGACACCGACACGCAGCGACTCACTTCCAGCACTGCCCATTCGCGTCGCGCCGCCACTGCGCAGGGAAGCGACGGGTGTTCGGAATTGTCCGCTAATTCTGCTGTATCCGGAGTATCAAGAGGAGGTCAGAAGGAGGCGGCAGCCTCGCTCGGCCTGAATGCCCCGGCCCCGGGAATGAACGGCTTCACCGTAAATGATGCGAGTAGTCCCCCGGGCCAAAGCACCTACGAGCGAAGTCTGCTTGGCATAAGTTCAATGTCCGCCGGTCTTGCAAAAGAATCTGCAAAACGTGCCATTCCCTCGTCTCGAGAAATGCAGGGCCTGAACTCGATGCTGAGCGCAAGCGGGGTCTTCGGAGCCCAACCAAAAGGCATCAAGAACAAGGCGTACACGAGTACCTTCGAGCTTCGCCGCAGGATATGGAATGCACCCGACCTGGAGACCCGGTTCGCACTTGAAAGGCAGCTCGAAAGCTCGGACAGAGCGCGCCATCGATCTTCTTACAGTTCCGAAGCGCTAAATTCAACAGCGGATAGATTCTCGTTTAGAAGCAACGGAGAAACCCCGAAGTCGCGAGTAGATCGAAGGGTTGGTGGCGCCAGAACTTCCGGGTCAACCAGGAGACGAATCGGGGAGTCGAATTGGCGCCGGTCGCGCAGCACAACGCTTGGAACGCGGCGCGCGTCCGAAGATTGAAAATCTCGAACCCTCAAAATTCCAACGTGAAGTGAATCCAGACGATCTGAGCCACATCCCACACCTTTGATGAAGATCACTTTTGTCTGTGCAGTCTTCCCGCCCGAGCCGGCTCCAGCCGGAGTAATGGCCCGCCAACTGGCAACTCGACTTGCTCAAAGCGGGCACGAGGTTGCTGTAGTAGTGCCGTTCCCAAATCGGCCGGAAGGGGCGGTGTATGAGGGCTTTCACAGGCAGTTGCGAAGCCGATCGGTAGCCAGCGAGGGATTTGTCCTCGTACGCTGCGCCAACTGGCTCATCGGCAAACATCGCCGCAACATTGATCGAATCCTCGAAAATATCACCTTCGGCATATCGAGTGCTTGGGCAGTGTGGAGAGAAGGGCGACCGGACGTCATCATCGCTGAAACTTGGCCATTGTTCGCTGCGCAATTTACGACTCTGCTGGCCAAATGGTGGCGTGTCCCCCATCTATATTACGTGCAGGATGTCTATCCGGAAGCGGCTGAGGACGCAGGGGTTCTTCCTTCGCAGGGAACCGTTGCGCGGATTTGTCGTGCATGGGATAGGCATCTTTGTTCGCAGAGCGCCAAGGTAATTGTTATCTCTGAAACAATGCAGCGTCTGGTGTTGGAGAATCGCAAACTGCCGGCGGAGAAAATCGCCGTAGTCGAGAATTGGATTGACGAGTCCGAATTCACCATCGGGTCTAGGGAAAACACCTGGCGGAGCTCGCAACGAATAAACGAAAATACATTCGTAGCGATGTTTGCTGGCACTCTCGGGAGAGTGAGCGGTATCGAAGTGTTAGTGGATGTTGCTCGGATCCTCGGCAGCACAGAGGACATTCTGCTGATGTGCATCGGCGAGGGTGCCTGCAAACAAGAGATGATTGATGAATCCACTCGTCTCGGGTTGCAGAACATCCGCTTCCTTCCTTTCCAGCCTCGCGAATGCGTTCCCGAAGTTCAAGCGTCTTGTGATGTGGCTCTCTTGACCATGCGTCCGAACTCCTCGGATGCCAGCGTCCCATCCAAGCTCATAAGTTATCTAGCGGCCTCCCGGCCGGTTATCTGCGCAGCGAATGAAAGATCAGCTGTCGCGCGTACTGTCTTAAAGGCCCGTGCAGGTCTTGTCGTACCGCCCGGCGACGCGCAGGCGATCGCGGAAGCGATTCTGCGATTGAAATGTGAGCCCGAAACGGCAAGTCAAATGCGCCAAGATGCGAGAGCCCATTTTGAGAGCTACTTTACCTTGAATCGAGCCTACCGGCAGTTTTCTGACATTCTTCGAATGGCTGCGCAAAACGAGCCAGAGTAACCGGCGAAACCGAATCACCTTCCCGCAATTGATGCGTGCGAAGGTTCACATCTCAGCCTGGCGCCAGATCGCGGAATCGGAGTTATGAAAACAATCGGGAGTGACCTCGCGTCAACCAGCGAACAGGTTGGATCCGGCAGGAACGGGGGGCTGCGCGTAGTTTCGGCAGACCCTTCGCACTTGGATTCCATCATCCAAATACACCTGGCTGCGTTTGAGGGGTTCTTTCTGCAATCTATGGGAAAACGGTTCTTGAAAGAGCTTTATCGCGGATTTCTAACTGAGCCCTCGGGCCTATGTATGGTGGCTATTGACGGAAATGCGGTCCTTGGTTTTGTTGTGGGCACCACTGAACCCGAACGATTCTTCCGCAAACTGTTGCGGAACCGCTGGCATGCTTTCGTCTTAGCCGGGGTTCCTTCTCTTGCCCTGCATCCCCTTTCCGCGGGAAAGAAATTGCTTTCCGCGCTTTGCTACCGCGGCGAAAGGCCGCCTGAACTCCCGAATGCGACTTTGTTGAGCAGTATTGGAGTGGTCTCAACTAGAAGGGGAGCGGGGATCGGAAAGATCCTGATATCCGCTTTTTGCGAGGAAGCGACCGCATCCGGAGCGCTTTCCGTATTTTTGACGACGGATCGCGACAAGAATGACGCCGTTAATCACTTCTACCTGGCGAACGGATTCAGCCTGCACAGTTCCTTCTTGAAAGAACGCAACAGACGGATGAATCTGTACACACGCGCCATCCTAAATACATAACCGGGGTCGAAAGATAAGATGCTGAAGAGAGGTTTCGATGTAGTCGTATCCGGAGTCGCGCTGGTGGCGTTCTCGCCGCTGATGCTCGTGCTGGCCGTCTTGGTTCGCCTTGATTCCCCTGGACCGTCGTTGTTCCGCCAGACCCGCATTGGAAGGCACTTCCGTGAATTCCAGCTACTGAAGTTCCGCAGCATGACAAATGGTAATTCCGGCGCGGAGATCACTTGCGGAGCGGAACCCAGGATTACCCGCATCGGCGCATTTCTCCGGAAGTTTAAGCTCGATGAGTTGCCACAGTTGTGGAATGTGCTTCGTGGCGACATGAGTCTTGTAGGCCCACGCCCCGAGGTGCCAATTTTTGTCGAGAGATTCCGGAGAGACTACGAAGAGATTCTAAGTGTTCGACCGGGAATCACAGATCCAGCTTCTATCCGGTACCGATCCGAGGCTGAGATTCTTACGAACGCTCCAGATCCGATGAAGCATTACACCAGCGTAGTACTTCCGGACAAGATCAAGATCAGTCGCGCATACGTACGGTCCTCAAACTTCAGGCAGGATGTCTTCTTGATTTTCCAGACAATCGCGGTCATCTTCCAGAAGTAATCTGAACAGATATCTAAGTCCTCTGACGCATCAGGTGTGGTAAGAACTTCTTCGAAGGTTCTCCACCAGGCGTCCCGCGGTATGGTGCTTTGACCATGCGCTACGGACGCGGCGGCGGTTGCGGGGGCGCTAAGCCTTCGGAGATCGTCGGAAAAGGTCGCCGAAATGGGAGAAGCGCAACAGAATATTTTCTGGAGCATTATGCACTGGAAGGTGCATACTGTCGATTCAGCAAATTAATTTGCGGAGTCGCAGACGGTTTCGACTGAGAAAGACAAAGCGAATGCGAAAGAAGGCAGAACCAGCTTCACAAACACAGCTTGCAAATATGGCATTTCACAAGTTATTGGTGGAAAACTATGAGGAGCAACCGTATTTTGCAGAATCAAATCGCTGGCGGGTACGCTGCCTCTTAGAAAAATTGGCCCAAACCACATCTGCGGAACGGCTGCTTGATCTGGGCTGCGGCACCGGGCTGATATTGGATTTGGCGCACGATCTCTTCAATGAACTCGATGGCATAGACATTACCGAAGAGATGCTAGTACGAGTGAAGTCCCGGCCAAACGTCAGAACGCAGATAGCAAGCGCCGAGAACATACCCTTTCCGGATAATACGTTTGACATGGTTACAGCTTACGGCGTGCTGCATCACATTGCAGATATTGGTCAGGTTTTTCATGAAGTGCGAAGAACCCTGAAGCCGGGCGGAGTCTTTTACGTTGACGAATCGCGCTCGCAGCACTATCTGGATTCCCTTTTGGATTTGAGTTCCGACTGTGTGATGTCAGACGACGTGCAGCGGGAAAAACAAAGGCTTGCCGCTGATGCGAGTGAATACGAGACGCGCTACGGAATCCCAGCCGGCGTCGTCAAGCGCGCGATGGTGCAGAACTATTCCAGGCACAATCTGAGATATGAGACGCTGACCGCCCTGCTGAAGGCCGCAGGTTTCGATTCCGTAGAAATCACCTATCGCCGGTTCCTCGGAGGCGACGAGTGCCGGCAGAAGTATGGGGAAGAACAAACGCGCGTGATTAACGACTATCTTCTCTCCATGCTTCCATTAACCCGGGGTCTATTTAAGTATTTCGTCCTGATCGCGAGATGACCTTGTTCGGAAGGCTCATCGCTGGCCTCATTTGTTGCTTCGGGCTGCCTCTCCACTTAGTTCTCTCTGTCCTGATCAAAGTGTGTGATCCCGGTCCTGTGCTCTACCGAAGTAGCCGCCTCGGGAAAGGCGGCTCTTCCTTTACATTGTTGAAGTACAGAACCATGAACGTGAATGCTCCTAAGATCGTTACGAACGAGTTTAAGACCGTCGTCACGGCAACAGATCCTCGGGTTACACGGTTAGGTCGCTGGCTTCGTTCCGGGATCGACGAACTGCCCCAGCTCTGGAACATCATCCGGGGAGAAATGGCATGGGTAGGGCCGAGGCCAGACGAACCGTGGATGATGCCCAACTATGGGCCAGAGATTAGGAGACGCCTGTCGGGCCTTCCCGGCATCACCGGGCTTGCACAGGTGTTAAATTCTCGTGATCTCTCAGTTGCTGAAAGTTATGCCATCGACATATGGTACTTAGGCCATCGTGGCATATTACTTGACATGTGGATTGTATTAGCTACGCCACTGTTTATGGCCGGTTGGACGACGGTTGGTCGCGGTCGACTGGAGAGGCTTAGGACTTCGTCAATCTTTGGGCAGCTTCGGCAATCCTGTGATATGGAGCTGTTAGATGCAACTAATTTCTTGCCGTTTCAGCAGGAGCAGCGTACATAGGTGATATAGAGTAGAAGGCAAGAAAAGGCAATGTCACTAAGTATCATGATTCTTGGGGCTGGTCCTCTCCAAGTGCCTGCAATTCACGAGGCAGCGGCGCTGGGAATTCGCAGCGTGGCACTGGATCATAATCCTCAGGCGGTTGGTCTGCGTCTGTGCGATTCGCCCCATGTGGCTGACATCATAGACCCCGATGCAGTCACGAAGATTGCGCGGGAGGAGCAGGTCGATGGCATTCTGACGCTTTGCACGGATGCACCTGTGCGGACCGTTGCGGCAGTGGGTTGCAGGCTTTCACTCTCCGTTCTGTCAGAGAACGCGGCTGCGGCAGCCACCGACAAGCTTTTGATGCGTGCGGCTTTCGAGAAGAGCGGTGCTCCTTCGCCGCGCTTCGTCGAGGTGGAATCCTTGGCGGACGCGCGGTCAGCGGCGGATCGGTTGGGCTATCCCGTTGCGCTGAAAATTAGACGAGGATCCGGAAGCCGAGGAGTCTACCGAATTGCCGACGAGCATGAACTGAGCCATGGATTTGCCGAGTGTCGCGACTATCAGAAGGATGGGACGCTTCTCGTCGAAGAGTGGGTGGAGGGCGGAGAAGTCAGCGTCGAAGGCTATTGCACAGACCAGGATTGTCACATCGTTGCAATTACCGATAAGTTCGTCCGTTCAGGGCGCTATCCCGTCGAAGCGGGACACTGCCAACCAAGCCATTACTCTGCATCCGTCCAGCAGAGCATTCAAAATGCGGTGGCCAGCGGCGTTCGCTCCCTTGGTTTGACCTGGTGCATGATTCACGCGGAGGCAAAGATCTCGCCAGAGGGTTCGTGGCTCATCGAGATAGGAGCGCGCCTTGGAGGAGACAGGATATCGACGCACCTCACGCCGCTCTCGACCGGAGTCAACATGGTTCGTACCGCGATTCTTCTATCGCTGGGAGAGCGCGTCAACGCGCCAACTCTCTGGAAGCGCGGAGCATGTGTTCGGTATTTCGACCTGAAGCGCACCGGGAGATTGCGACGATTGGACGGCCTCCGCGCACTCTATGCGATTCCTGGAGCGGAGCTAATCTATCCCGCATCGGAACGGGACGGAATGATCAAGAAGGATTTCTGGTTCGGCGAAATCACTTCCAGCCTGGATCGCTACGGCCACGTTCTTTACTCGGGCGACAGCCGTGAAGAAGCTGTGGCGAGATGCGACCAGGCTTTTCAGAACTTGCGATTCGAGTTCATTGATGGAGAAATCCGCGATGGTGCGGGTCGCCCGATCCCGAAACCCACTTCCTGCTAAAGGCGTTTCTCGATGCGCCTGCCAAATCGCAGCCTGCCTGCGAAAGCCTGACTCTGGTCGTCGATAGGCACTTTCGAGCTTTCACTCCTTCCGGGCCTATCGAAAAAATCTGACATAAGGATAAGGGACATTCATTCAATGGGTGAGTTGAAAGAACAAGTCATACCGTTTCATTCTGCTTTCATTGGTGAGGAAGAAGCACAAGCGGCTGCCGAAGTTATCCGTTCCGGCTGGCTTACCATGGGCCCCAAGACGATCGAATTTGAGGAGAAATTCGCATCGTATGTCGGCGCAAAACACGCCGTAGGCGTCAATTCCTGCACCGCAGGCCTGCACCTGGCTCTCGACGCCATCGGTCTCAAAGAGGGAGACGAGGTATTGGTACCAACCAATACCTTTACTGCCACTGCAGAGGTCGTCTGTTATTTCAAGGCAAAGCCTGTGCTGGTTGATGTCGATCCGGACAATCTTTGCATCGACCCAGCCGACGCGGAACGTCGTATTACCTCGAGAACCCGTGCTGTCATTCCCGTGCACTTCGCCGGTCAGCCCTGCGACATAAATGCGATTCAGGAGATGGCGAATCGGCACAGTCTACGCGTGATCGAGGACGCGGCCCACGCCCTGCCCGCATGCTACCGCGGTGATCGGATCGGAGCGATCAGTGAACTGACCGCCTTCAGCTTTTACGCCACGAAGACCTTGGCGACTGGTGAAGGTGGAATGGTCACAACGGACAATGAAGATCTGGCCAATCGCATGCGTCTGATGAGGCTCCACGGTATAGGGCGCGACGCGTGGAAGCGCTATTCCGCTGAAGGTTCCTGGTATTACGAGGTGATGAGCCCCGGCTTTAAATACAACCTCACTGATATCCAATCTGCGATTGGGATAGTGCAATTGGCAAAATGCGATCAAATGAATGCCGCGCGAGAACAGATCGCATTGAGATACAACGAGGGCTTTGCAGACGAGCCGGCCCTCGAAGTTACCAGAGTAGCTGCTGACCGGCAATCATCGTGGCACCTTTATGTTTTGCGCCTCAATCTGGAATCACTTGGGATCACCCGCAATGAGATGATCGACCAACTTCGCATGCAGGGAATCGGCACAAGCGTACATTTCATACCGCTGCATCTGCATCCTTACTATCGCAAAACATATGGCTATGTGCCCGATGATTTTCCCATGGCAAGTGCGCAGTATCAGAGATATCTCTCACTACCGATCTTCCCGGCAATGACCTCTTCGCAAATCGACTACGTGATCGACTGCGTTCTTAAGATAGTTGCTAATTCGCAGACATTGGCTCGATCGGCCAGGTGAACTATCCCTATTAGTTGGTGTAGAACTTCGGCTTGGATTCTGGGGCACAGCTAGACCGCGTTCAAAACCAGTTCCTCTGCGCCAGCTGCCAGACGCGTCAGAGTGAGTACGGTGATGTCATCGTCCTGACCGAAGTTGACGGCCGCCTGCGCAGCATGCGCCGCGCTCGGATGAGACGAAAAGAGCCTCCCAAGCCGCGTGAAACTGTATAGCTCGCCAGCCTGGTTGCGCGCTTCGAGCAGGCCGTCGGTGTAGAGCGAGAAGTGATCGCCTTCTTTGAAGCTTATTTGGCACTTCTCGTAAACCACCTCAGGCGAAATACCCAGCGGCAGTGCTCCAGGTAACTCGATCTCTTGATCATTCAAATATGGAGCGGGATGCCCGGCACTCGCCAGCGCGCATTCCCCCATAGAGTCGATGTGCAGAATCACGCACGTCGCAAATCCTCCCTGCAGGCGGCCGCAAAGCCGCCGATTGAGCAGCGTCAGCAGCTCTGCCGGATCCGGATGGTCTTCCGCGAGGGCGCGTACCGCGCCTACGATGAGTGAGACCGCCATCGCCGCCATCAATCCCTTCCCGCTCACATCTCCCAGCACCACAAGCGTCGACGCATTCTCCAGCGGAATAATCTGGAAGAAGTCCCCTCCCACTTCCTGGGCAGGGCGATATGCGCTTGTCAGCGTGAATCCTGGCACAATCGGCAACGAGGACGGCACCAGCACGCGCTGTAGCTCACGCGCGCTCTGATACTCCTGTTCCAGCGCGTTTGTGCGGCGGCGATGCTCCACTGAGAACCGGTACACGGCATACAGAATCGAGAGAAATAGCAGCGTGCGAAGCAGGGTCAGCAGGTTAATCGGGCTGTCGGCGAAGTTAAACAACGGAGCAGTCAGCCTTGTTGATAGAGCCCAATGCGTGAAGCGCAGGCCCTGCGAACTAGCGTTCTGCAGAAAGTAAACCATCCCATTCAGAAAGGCGATCGCGCCTACCAGCCAGCGAGCTGATTCGAGTTGCTTATTGTGCAGAAAGGCATAGGCCACAATCATCAACGGCATCAGCTCAAAGAAGATCGCGAACATCGTTAGAGTTGCGTCAGCAATCTGTATCGTTGATTTGTTCAGTACTTCTGGATAGAAAAAAATCGCAATGCCGTCAAGGCTTGCAGCCACGATGCTGATCAATGCCGCCTTGCGCGTCAGCACCACCAGTCTCCGGTTGCTCTGCAGCTTCAGAATCCATAGCAGCAGAAACCATAGCGACACATCGCGCAACGAGATCTCGATCTGAGTCAGGCATATCAGTAGCGCGTAGGAGACGTGCAGTCGCAATCCTGAGAAAACCGGCTCAATCACCAGACAAAACGAGAACATCGCTGTCCAGAAGAGCAGCCACTGCGTCCGGTCTCGCAGCCAGCCGGCCAGGCTCATCAGAGCCACCAGCGCGTACAGCGCAGTTAGCGCGAACCTGAACTGCTGACTGCGCAGCCATTGGAAGTCCAGATTGCCCTTCGCGCGACCAATTGCATCGGCTCCGCCGATGAGGGGAGCCCCTTCGAATCCTCCTGTTTTCCCATCGTCGTTGGAAAAGAACGGAGCTTTCCACACCCGCACCGCCAGCACTCCATCGCGTGCTGCTCCCAGATTGATAATCTGCGCCGGCACGCCGGAGTACTCCCGCCAATGCGGCGGCATCTCGCCCAGCCGTCCCACCAGCCGCCCGTTCCAATACACCTCGTATACGTCGTCTATCGCAGGAATCAGCAGCGAGAACTCCCGCGACGCGCCCTCCGCAGGCGACAACTTAAGGTGAATCCGGTACCACGCGTGGCCATCATGGCTTTCGTAGCCCTGCACACCCCACGGCTGATCTGCACTGAGCTTGTCCCAAAGTGAGTCATCAAAGGATGGATCAGCCCACGCTGCGTCGTCCCCCTCGTGGAACTGCCATGGACCCTTCAGCTCCACAGCGCCTTTCCCAAGCTCGTCCACGGTCGTTACCGGCACAAACCAAACGGTCTTGGAAGAGGACTGCGCTCGGCCGGCGATTGAACCCGCAGCAAGACACACCAACGCAATCAAAAGGAAAAGCCGCACCGTGCGGGGAATCATGCCGAAAGAATATCGCTGTGGCTACATCGTTGCAAAGGCAATTCGCTAAGTGGGAAGCCTCTGCGGATGCGCCGTCAGGCTGACTGCAGTGAAGGAGCGCTGTGCAGCGTGGTGGCGTCTTCGCCCGTGGCCAGGCGTGTCAGCGTCAGCACAGTAATGTCGTCATTTTGGCCAAAGGTAACCGCTGCATCGCTCGCTGCAGCGGCATCGGGCCGTCGCGCAAACAGGCTCTGCAGCCGCTCAAAGCTGTAGATCTCTCCCGCGCGGTTGCGTGCCTCAAGCAGGCCATCCGTATAGAGCGAGAAGTGATCGCCCACCTTCAGATTCAGCGTCACTGCTTCATAGCTCACCGTTGGCGAAATACCCAGCGGCAGCGCCCCCGGCAGTTCAAGTTCCCGGGCATTGACAAACGGTGCAGGATGGCCGGCGCTCGCCAGCGCGCACTCTGAGTCGCGATTAATCTGCACAATCACGCACGTCGCAAAGCCTCCCTGCAATCTGCCGCACAGCCTGCGATTCAGCTGCGTCAGCAGTTGTGCCGGCTCCGGGTGGTCCTCGGCCAGTGCGCGCACCGCGCCCACAATGAGCGAGACAGCCATCGCCGCTTTCAGTCCCTTCCCGCTCACGTCTCCGAGCACCACCAGCGTCGATCCCCCCTCCAGCGGAATAATCTGGAAGAAATCGCCACCCACCTGCTGCGCAGGCCGGTACGCGCTCGTCAACGTAAAGCCTGGCACCGTCGGCAGCGTCTCGGGAATCAGTACCTGCTGCAGTTCGCGGGCGTTTTTGAATTCCTGCTCCAGTGCTGTCTGTTGCCTGCGATGCTCAATCGAGAAGCGGTAGACCGCATAGACGATCGCAATCATCAGCAGAACCTCAGCCAGGATGCGCAAAGTAATTGAGTTGCCGTTAAAAACCAGCAGGCGCGCATTCAGCTTCGCCGACAACGTCCAATGCGTAAACCGGATGAACTGCGTCCCCGCATTCCGCAGGACAAAAATCATCTCCGCGAAAAGAGCAGCAATTGCCACCATCCATCGTGCCGAATCAAGCTTCTTGCGCTGTGCCACCGCAACCACTGCGAGCACGATCGGCAGCGTCTCAAGCGGCGTAAAAATCACCGTCAAAACGCCATCGATCAGTTGCAATGTCTTCGGGGGAAAGGTTCCCCACACAGCAGTCGCTAGCCCATCCAGCGCGAAGGCGACGCAGAATACCGTCACCCAGACCTTCATCAGCCGCACGAGCCACTCGTTGTCATCGAGTTTCAACAGCAGCAGCAATAGGTACCACAGCGAAACATCCTGCAGCATCAGGATTGGTTGCAGCAGCCCGACCGTAATGCTAAAAGGCCACTGGATGAGAAGTCCTCCAACGATCGTCGCAGAAACCTGCATCAGTGTGTATCCGGCCATACAAAGCAGCAGCCACTGCTTGCGATCGCGAAACCAGGCCAGAAGGCTTAAGAGCCCAACCATCGCGTACAGTCCGTTCAGAGAAAATTCAACCTGGTGGCTCCGCAGCCAGCTGAACATAGCCTGGTCAAAGCGAGCTGCAATCGCTTCCGGTCCCCCAAGAACCGGTGTTCCTTCAAATCCACCGCCCGAATCGGGATCGTTCGAAGAGAGCGGAGCCTTCCACACGCGAATTGCGAGTACGCCGTTCTGAATGGGTCCAAGTCCATAGGTCTGGGGCGGCTGCGAAATGTACCAGCTTGGCTTCGGTGGAAAACTGCCGTTCTTCCCCACCAAATCTCCGTTCCAGTAAATCTCGTAGACGTCGTCAATCTGCGGAATCAGCAGTGCACGGTCTTTCGGTGCACCTTCCACTGGCTTAATCGAAAGGTGATACCGATACCATCCGTAACCTTCATAGGCTGGATACCCTTGTGTCCCCCACGTGGCATCCCCGCGCAGCGTCTTCCATCCGGAATCGTCGAAGCTCGGCGAAGCCCACGCCAGGTTATCGCCCGTTTGAAACTGCCATCCGCTGTCCAGTTCCACCGCGTCCTTGCCGAGTCCCTCAATAATGTGGACAGGGACACTCGTCCGGGGAGCGGGCGTTTCAGTCGCCTGGGACAACGTTGCGCCAGATACGAGACACACAGCCGTAGCGAATGAGGCCAACCGCAGCCAGCAGGAAAGCATGCCGAAAGCATATCCCCGTGAAGGGTCAAAGCAAAGAAGAATCTTGGCTTTGGGACCACCGCGGCGGTCCCCCGGAGCGATACGATGGGTGTCGGGAGAGAGTGAATGCCAAAGGTCCTCGATGGAACAGCCATCGCCGCAGCAATCAAGCAGGAAGTAGCTGAAGAAGTGAAGGCGCTTGCCGCGCAGGGCATTCGCCCCGGTCTCGCCGCAGTCCTCGTCGGCCACGTTCCGGCCTCAGAGATTTACGTACGCAGCAAGGTTCAGACCTGTGCCGAGCTTGGCCTCTTTAGCGAACTCATCTCGCCGCCCGACACCGTCACTACCGAAGAGATGCTGGATCTAGTCAACAGCCTCAACGCCCGCGACGACATCGACGGCATCCTCATCCAGCTTCCTCTTCCCGCGCAGGTCGACGCCAAATTCCTGCTCGACGCCGTGATGCCGGAGAAGGATGTAGACGGCTTCCATCCCGTCAATGCAGGCCGTCTTCAGGCTGGCCGGCCGGCTCTCGCTCCTTGCACGCCCGCCGGCGTTATCGAGATTCTCAAGCGCAGCCATCTTCCCATCGCGGCCAGCACGCCGTCGTCGTCGGCCGCAGCGACATTGTCGGCAAGCCGGCCGCAATGCTGCTCCTCCATCACAATGCGACCGTCACCATCTGCCACTCCAAAACGCGCGACCTGCCCATCTGTACGCGCCAGGCCGACATTCTCGTCGCCGCCATCGGTCGTCCCGGCTTCATCACGCCAGAAATGGTCAAGCCCGGCGCAACCATCATTGACGTCGGCATCAACCGCATCACCGCGCCGCGAAGAGTTCGAACGCTTCTTTGCCGGAGACGGCAAACGCGCCGCTCACCTTTGCCAAGCGCGGCTCCACTATCGTCGGCGATGTCCATCCCAAGGCCTTTGAACTCTCTGGCGCCTACACGCCCGTCCCCGGCGGCGTCGGTCCGCTCACCATCGCCATGCTCATGGCCAATACCGTGCGCGCTGCCAAAATGCGGCGAGGGCTCTAAGCCGCATGCTCCGCGTAGGCCTCACCGGCGGCCTCGGCAGCGGCAAAAGCACCGTCGCCGTCGATTCTGCGCCAGCTCGGCGCCGACGTCATGGAAGTCCGACGAGCTTGGCCGCGCGCTCATGGAGCCCGGCCAGCACGTCTTCGACGCAATCGTCCACGCATTCGGCCCCGAAGTCGTCGCCCCCGATGGCCGTCTCGACCGCGCCCGCCTCGCCCAGACTTGCCTTTCGCGGCGGTCGCCTCGATGAACTCAACGCCATCGTCCATCCCGCCGTCATCGCCGCCCAGAGCAACTGGATGGGCGAAGTCTTCGCACGCGATCCCGCCGCAATCGCCGTCATCGAGTCCGCGCTCATCTTTGAGGTCGAGCGCGATGCCCGCGCGCGCGGCGAAAGGGAAGCCCTGCTCGCTGATCTGCGTCGCCGCATCGACCGCATCATCGTCGTCACCGCTCCCGATGACCTCAAGATCGGCCGCTACGTCGCACCGGCTAGGCCTGCCCGCATCAGAATCGCCACCGCTGAAGCCGACGCACGCTCCCGGCCTCCCCATCAGATCCCCGACGCCGAGAAAACCGCCCGCGCCGACTATGTCCTGGACAATGCGGGAGATAGGCAGGCCTCCGTGCGCCAGAGTCGAGCCCTCTGGCAGCACCTCCAGGCCGAGAACAACAAATCCGGGCCCGGTTTTAAATAGGATGAGACCGGTTCTCTAGAATAGGAAATGGACAGCACCGCTCCAATGCATCCGCTGGAACCGCCGTCTACCGTGGCCGTACTGTATTGAGAAGGTTTTTAGGTTCGCGATGATGAAACTTCGTCATTTGTTCTTGATTGTCTTCTTTGTGGGCGGATTCTGGTACCTCACCACGCATCACCTGCCGTCAGCATCTTCGCGATCTTCGGTGCTGGAGTGGCTCTCGCTCTCCGCTTCAACTCACCGAGGCCGAGGCCGCTCCCGCCTTCGACGCCGAAGAGCTGAACAATATCGCGGTCTACAAGAAAGTGCTGCCCTCGGTGGTCAACATCACCTCGCGCCAGGTTGTCTTCAACTTCTTCTATGGCACGGTGCCGCAGCAAGGCCAGGGCTCCGGCTTCATCCTTGACCGGGCCGGCCATGTGCTCACCAACTACCATGTCGTCGCGGGCGCCAATCGCGGCATCGAGGTCATGCTCAGCAACAAGAACGACCTATAAGGCCACGGTCATCGGCTCCGACCGCGTGCACGATCTCGCACTGCTGCAGATCAACGCGCCCAATCTCCAGCCCGTCACGCTGGCCGACTCTTCCGATCTCGCCGTCGGCCAGAAGGTCTACGCCATCGGCAATCCCTTCGGCCTCAGCGGCACCATGACCCGCGGCATCATCAGCTCCATCCGCTCCATCAAAACCGCTGACGGCGCGCCCATCGAAGACGCCATCCAGACCGACGCCGCCATCAATCCCGGCAACTCCGGCGGTCCGCTGCTCAACTCGCGCGGCGAAGTCATCGGCATCAACACCATGATCGCCTCCAATGGCGCCGATCAGAGCTCCGGCATCGGCTTTGCCATTCCCATCAACACGGCCAAAGCCGTGCTGGGCGATCTCACCCGCTACGGCCGCGTCAGCCGGCCCTCGCTCGGCATCGTCTCCTACGCCATCGGCCCGGACCTCGCTGAGCAAATGGGCCTCGCAGCCGACTACGGCGTTCTCATTCAGCAGGTCGCGCCGGGCGGCGCCGCCGAACGCGCCGGCCTTCGCGGCGGCAACGAGAGGCCTACGTCGGCAACACGCCCATCATGCTCGGCGGCGATCTCATTGTCGGCTATTGACGGCGAGCAGGTCCAGAGCCCCAGGACATCGCTGCCGTTATGGACAAGCATCAGGCCGGCGACACCGATCAGCATCACCGTGCTCCGTGGCCATCGCCAGGTCACTGTGAAGCTTGTCCTGGGCGAAGCACAGGCCTCTACGACTTAACCGCTTTGTTGCTGAGTCCATTCGAGCTTCCGAAGCATCCTAGAAGCATGCCGGGAAGGGTTTGATTCGTATGAAGATATACATCCCAACTCCGCTCCGCTCCTTTGCGAGCGGGCAGGATTCCGTTGACGTCAACGCGGCCACCATCAACGAGGCGCTGGACGGCCTTACCCAGGCCCACCCCGACCTGCGCAAGCATCTGTTCACCGGCGACGGAAAGCTGCGCTCCTTTGTTAACCTGTATCTGAACGATGAAGACGTGCGCTATCTGCCCGCCAAAGAGCAGACAGCCGTCAGCGCAGGCGATACGCTCACCATCATCCCCTCGATTGCCGGGGGCCTGCCGCGTCGCTCTCGACTTTGAACTGGAAACTGAGAACTGGAATTCATGCCGACCATCACTGAACCCATTCCGCTGCCTGAACTCACCTCCGACGATCTCTCCCGCTACTCGCGGCATCTCATCCTGCCCGAAGTTGGCATGGAAGGCCAGCAGCGCCTCAAGGCTGCCAAGGTCCTCTGCGTCGGTACCGGCGGCCTCGGTTCGCCCCTAGCCTTTTACCTAGCAGCGGCTGGCATCGGCACTCTCGGCCTCGTCGACTTCGACGTCGTCGACGCAAGCAATCTGCAGCGCCAGATCATTCACTCAACCAAGGATATTGGCCGCAAAAAGCTCGATTCAGCTGCCGAAAAACTCATCGCACTCAACCCGTCGCTCAACGTCATCAAGCACGAGACGATGCTTTCGAGCGCCAACGCTCTCGACATCCTCAAGGACTACGACGTCGTTGCCGACGGTACTGACAACTTCCCCACGCGTTACCTCGTCAACGACGCGTGCGTGATTCTCGGCAAGCCCAACGCCTACGGCTCCATCTTCCGTTTCGAAGGCCAGGCCAGCGTCTTCGCCACTGAAGACGGCCCCTGCTACCGCTGCCTCTATCCCGAGCCGCCACCCCCCGGCCTCGTTCCCAGCTGCGCCGAAGGCGGAGTCCTCGGCATTCTGCCCGGTCTCGTCGGCGTCATTCAGGCTACTGAGGTCATCAAGCTCATCCTCGGCAACGGAAGCCCCCTCATCGGCCGCCTTCTGCTCGTCGACGCGCTCAACATGCGCTTCCGCGAACTCAAGCTGCGCAAGAATCCCGCCTGCCCGGTCTGCGGCGAGAATCCCACCGTTACGCGCTCATCGACTATCAGCATTTCTGCGGCATCATGCCCGAAACCAAAGAGGACAAGTCCATGAAGAACGGCATCCCGCAGATCACCGTCAAGGAACTCAAACGCCGCATCGACGCCGGCGAAGACGTCCAGCTAATCGACGTTCGCGAGCCTTACGAGTACCAGATCGCTCAAATCGGCGGAAAGCTCATCCCGCAGAACGACGTGCCCAATCGGCTCGCCGAAATCGACCGCAACCGCGAAATCATCGTCCAGTGCCGTAGCGGCGCGCGTTCGCAGCGCATCGCCGAGTTCCTCGTTCAATCCGGATACACGAAGGTCGCCAATCTCGCCGGCGGCATTCTTGCCTGGAGTGACGAGATCGACCCAACAGTTCAGAAGTACTAGCGCATCTTAATTAAGAAGTGCTGCAAGCTGCACTTTGACCCACGGGGGAACCCATGATCAAGGTGAGCATCCTCTATCCCAACAAGGCGGGCAGCCGTTTCGACGCTGACTACTATGTCAACGTCCACATGCCCCTCGTCATGAAGCTGCTGGTGTCGGCCGTTGACTCTGTTTCCGTCGAAGTCGGAGTCAGCGGATCCACCGTAGAGCAGCCACCGCCCTTCCGCGCCGTCGCGGGATTCACCTGCGACTCCCTCCGCGTCTTCAGCGAGGCCTTCCTGCCCGTCGCCGCAGAGATTCGCGCCGACATCCCCAACTACACCGACATAGAGCCGGTCATCCAGGTCAGCAAAGTCAGCGAGCTGCGCGTCCACGAGCCAGCACCTGCCGGCTAGACCTGATTTTCTCGAATTGTTAGAGCACTACCGCGCCAGCTCCACCGGTCCGGCCTTAGCTGTCGGCTGTGCCGCCTCAAGCGGCCTGCCGTTCTCTTCCATCTTGCCGAAGATCATCTTGCCGCTCGCCGTCTGCAGAACGCTCGTCACCGAGATCTCCACCGGCTTGCCGATCATCTTTCGCGCGTGATCCACCACCACCATCGTGCCGTCGTCCAGATAGCCGACGCCCTGGTTATATTCCTTGCCTTCTTTCAAAATCAGCACATTCATGCGCTCGCCCGGCAGCACCACCGGCTTAAGCGCATTGGCGAGGTCGTTGATGTTCAGCACTTCAACGTGATGCAGATGCGCCACCTTGTTCAGGTTGAAGTCGTTCGTGACTACTTTGGCTTCCCACTTCTTCGCCAGCTCCAGCAGCTTCAGATCCACTTCGCGAATAGAAGGGAAGTCATCTGGCACAATCTGCACCTGGATCGCCGAGTTCGACTGCATCCGCTGCAACATATCCAGCCCGCGCCGTCCTCGCTGCCTCTTCGACCCATCCGTTGAGTCGGCCACCACCTGCAACTCGCGCAGCACAAATTCCGGCACCACCATCACGCCGTCGATAAAGCCCGCCTCGGCGATATCGGCAATGCGTCCGTCGATGATCACGCTCGTGTCCAGCACCTTGGCGCTCTTTCGCGACGGCTTCTCGCCGCTGAAAACCGTGCCCAGAGCCGCGGGGTTCAGAAGATCGCCCTTGCTCGCGCCCACCAATAGACCCACATAGGTCATCAGCAGCAGAACAAAAATCTGCAGCACCGCCGACGTCTGAGCATTCAGCGGAGCAGACCGCAGCACCAGGCAAAACAGTGCTGCGCCGAAGATCCCCAGCACGCTGCCCGCAACCGCGCCAATCAGCCGCCGCAACGTCAGCGCGCGCACACGCAGCTCGAACACAATCACCGCGCCGGCCGCGATCGCGCCGCCCGCAGCAGCAACTGGGCCGCTCAAACCGAAAGGATGAAGGAAATAGCAAACCCCGGATAGGAGGGCAACAAAGAGCAAGCGAACAAGGATAAGATCCATAAAAGCCTACTTCCGCTGGCAAGCAAAGAAGATACGCCAGCCGGCCTAGTTCGCGAGTATGCCTATCGTTGCAACATGTCGTCAAGTAGGGACTTAAAAGCCGGTCCGTTCGGTGCGCCCGCTCCATGCCCCAAAACGACTACCTGCGAGTAGACCTGGGAATGCCGCTCTTGCCGCATCTGAAACCATCCCGCAGGTAGTCGATTTGTGCCCCCTCAGGCATCCCATGAAAATCGTCCGGAGCCGGACCTAACCGCGAGCATCAGTTACGACGCCACCGCAAGCTCCGAGCCCTGTGCCACGCGCTGCGTCCCCTTGCGGGGACCGCGTTTGCGCGCGCTCATCACCTTGATACGTTCCAGCAGCTCATGCGATGAGCATTTCTTCGAGACAAGTGCATCGGCAGCGTGAATCTGTCCGCTCATCTTCTGCGGATCGCCCAGCAGAATCATCGGCACATGTCCGGCAATTTGTTTCAGCTTGCCTACCAGCTGATCGCCGTTCATCTGCGGCATCGAGTGATCCACCAGGGCAAGGTCGACAAGATGTTCTGAGAAGAGGCGAAGTGCTTCCTGCGCGTCCGTGGTCGAAAGAACACGATATCCATTGGTTGAGAGTGTGAATTTAAGTACCGAAAGGTCCTGCTCGTTATCATCCACGCAAAGAATTACTTTCTTGGGACGCATAGTTCGGGGTCCGCTCCTGCTCAAAAAGTGTCAGCTGTGCTTCAACTCACACACGTTTCCAACCCTGCCGTTCGTGGCAGGTTGCGAAAAGGGCGTGCCTTTGGCGCTGCAGCCGCTGAAGGGCATTCAATGCGTAGGGAGGACCCCCCTGCCTGGTCAGAGCGGATTCAGAATCCGCACAACCCACGCATTCAAAACTTCATCTGCGGTCAGTGTGTTCTTGTTGCCTTTAGGCATGCCCGGCTTAATTCCGCCGGTTGAGTTGTCTCAATGCTTGGCAAAGACTACGGGCAGCGGATGCGCGTGAAAAGAGAGAACGAGAGGCGAAAGCGAGGTTGAAAATGCTCGTGTAACAAGTGGAAAAAACCTACTCACAACATTTCCAATCACTTGTCCTGATGAATATCTGTTGAAAGCGTGTGCATTACATCCGGAAAAGCAGCCGCTTTGCATCAGGAACAGTGCGCATCGAAGGTTCTCCTCTCCATACCTCGGCTTACATTTCTACCGTGCATGCGTCGCGCTGCTCCACAAGCGATGCAAATGAGGCCCGCAAGAAAGCGTCAGGAGACGAGCCTCATTGCATCAAATCCCGCGTCTCAGCTCTTGATGAACGCCAGCGCATCGGCGTTAATCACCTCAGGATGGACCGTTGCCATTCCATGCGGATATCCCGGATACACCTTCAACGTCGCATTCTTAAGGATTTTGGCAGACATCAAACCCGCTGCGCCGATCGGCACAATCTGGTCGTCGTCGCCATGCAACACCAGCGTTGGAATTTCAATTTTCTTCAGGTCTTCAGTGAAGTCCACCTCTGAGAATTGCTTAATGCAGTCGTAGTGCGCCTTGATCGAGCCCATCATCGCCTGAATCCACCAATGCTGGCGAATTCCTTCCGAGACATTCGCCCCTGGCCGATTGAATCCATAGAAAGGCAACGTCAGTTCTTCGTAGAACTGTGGGCGATTCGCAGCCAGCGCCTTGCGCAGGTCGTCGAAGGCCGAGATCGGCAGGCCGCCGGGATTCTTGTCCGTCTTCAACATCAGCGGTGGAACTGCGCTCATCAGGATAGCCTTCTCCACGCGTTTCGACCCGTGCCGGCCAAGGTAGTGCGCCACCTCGCCGCCGCCCGTCGAGTGGCCCCACATCACCGCGTTCTTTACGTCCAGCTTGTCGAGCACAGCCGCAAGATCGTCGGCGTAGGTGTCCATGTCGTTGCCATCCCATGTCTGCGTTGACCGCCCGTGGCCGCGGCGATCATGGGCAATTACTCGGAAGCCAAGCCGGCCGAAGTACAGCATCTGGGTATCCCAGTCATCGGCTGAAAGTGGCCACCCATGCGAGAAGACGATGGGCTGGCCAGTGCCCCAGTCCTTGTAGAAAATGTGCGCTCCGTCCTTGGTCGTAACCGTTGACATGCGATTTCTCCTGGTAAGTTGTGTGTGGAGTTGAGGGCTGGTAAGAAACTGGCGTCGCCGCGAAGATGCGGCTCATTGGTGCATTCTGTAAGATGCACCTAGGGCCTGTGCACGGTGCAGGCCTTTTTTGTTTCTCAGGAGCGCAAGCAATGCGCACGCCCATCTTTCAACTCGATGCATTTACCAGCCGCCGATTTGCTGGCAATCCCGCTGCTGTGATGCCGCTTTCTCAATTTCCTTCCGACGAGGCGATGCTTGCCATCGCAGCGGAAAACAACCTTGCCGAAACCGCCTTTCTCGTCCCGGAGAGCGACAACTATCGCATCCGCTGGTTCACGCCCGCCGTCGAAGTGCCGCTCTGCGGCCATGCCACGCTGGCCAGTGCGGCCGTGGTGATGGAGCGCCTCGAGCCCCAGCGCACTTCCGTTGTTTTTCACTCCGCCAGTGGCCCGCTTACCGTCACTCGTTCCGGCTCACGCTATGTCATGAATTTTCCGGCACGCCCTGCAGACGAAGTGTCACAGCCACCCAACTTCGCAAAATGTCTCGGCGTAGAGCCGGTGCAGATCTTCGTCAACAACTTCAATTACATGGTTCTGCTGCAAGACGCAAAGACGGTGCGCGCGCTCAATCCTGACTATGCAGCGATCGCACAGCTTGATCGCGATGGTGTCATCGTCACGGCCACGGGTGATCAGGGCTACGACTTCGTCAGCCGCTACTTCGCACCCAGCAAAGGCATCCCAGAAGATCCCGTAACCGGCTCCGCGCATTGCATGCTCGCACCCTTCTGGTCGGAGCGGCTCGATAAGGCCGAGATGCGCGCCTGGCAGGCCTCACCACGCGGTGGCGAAGTCATCTGTCGCATTCACGACGACCGCGTCGAACTCGAAGGTGAATGCGTCTTCTTCCTCGAAGGCCACGCCGAAATCTAGTCCTCTGAATCGAATCGAGAATGAAAGGAAACTCGACATGTCTGAACTGACCGCCGAACAGGCCCACGCACTCGTCCAGAGTCTCCTCCTGGGCACGATCAAGTCCGAGAGCCGCACCACCAAAGCGGTTCTCGAAGCCGTCCCATCCGCACACGCCGACTACCGTCCCGATCCCAATGCCAAATCCGCCATCGAGCTCGTCCGTCACATCGCCGCGGCCGACATCCGCTTTCTCGATTGCGTGATTAACGGCGTCTTCGAGACCGGCGGAGAACTGATTCCACCCGGCCTCACCACACCGCAGGAGATCGCCGAGTGGTACGAAAAGGCCTTCGCCGAACGCTTCGCCGCACTCTCCGCACTCCCGGGTGAGAAGCTCACCAAAATGGTCAATTTTCGCGGCTTCTTTGAGCGGCCCGCCTGCACATTCCTCCTCACCGGCCTGCACCACACCATTCACCACCGCGGCCAGCTTTCCACCTATCTGCGCCCTGCCGGCGGCAAGGTGCCCGCCATCTACGGTGAAAGCTACGATTCCGCTCAGGCAAAAAAGCAGGCTGTTCAGGTGTAAGGCGCTCAAGGCGTGCGCCAATCGTACCCATTCACCGGCGCGCACGCCTTGACATGCGTCTATATCCCAAATACCCTACCTGTACAGATTGAGGAAGCCTAGGAAGCAATGACCCGTTTCTCCACTCCCGTGATGTGTATGTGCTGCTGCTGTATGTGCGGCGCCGCGCGGGCGTGCTCGATGGGCTAGATTCCGAGACAAAATCTCGATTCCCAACGACCCACCCGCCTGATTGGCTGGTGGGTTTTGTCGTTTCCGGGCGTCAGCGCTGCGCCCGCATCGAAAGTGAGTGAGGAGATTTTCAATGAGTATCGTGCAGGAAAGCCGTATACCTCGCATCCTCGAAGCTGCGCCGGACTTCGAGGCCAAATCTACGCAGGGAGTGATCCGCCTCAGTGACTACACCTCGAAGGGCAAGTATGTGCTGCTCTTCTCGCACCCGGCTGACTTCACGCCCGTCTGTTCCACCGAGTTCATCGCATTTGCCCGCGCATGGGACCGTTTTGATGCTCTCAATGTGCAGTTGATCGGTGTTTCGGTCGACTCCATCTATGCACACATTGCCTGGGTGCGCGATATTGAGCAGACCGCGAAGGTCGAGGTGAAGTTCCCCCTCATAGCCGACCTCGATCAGAAAGTCGCGGGCCTCTACGGCCTCGTGCATCCTTCTGTCTCCGATACGTCGACCGTGCGGGCTGTCTTCGCGATCGATCCAAAGCAGCAGATTCGCGCCATCATCTACTACCCGCAGCAACTCGGTCGCAACATCGAAGAACTTCTGCGTGTCTTCCAGGGTCTGCAGGCCATCGATGCGCATGGTGTAAGTGTCGGCGCTGACTGGCAGCCCGGTAACGACGTCATCGTGCCCGCACCCGCGACCGTGCATGACGCGGCACATCGTCTCAATGGCGGAGGAGCAGATCTTAAGGTCGAGACCTGGTATCTCTCGAAGAAGGAATTTCCCAAGTCGGCCTGAGCATCATCCTGGTCGACTGCAACAGGCATCGGTGGCGAAGTGGCTAACGCGCAGGTCTGCAAAACCTGTATACGCGGGTTCGAACCCCGCCCGGTGCTCCAAAGATTGACTAGCAAACGCAAACGTCGCGTCCATTTGGACGCGGCGTTTCGTTTTTGCCTTGAGATTAAGGTGGCGAAGCGCCAACTCTCAGAGTGCGACGGAAGGCTTCTGATCGCGTCCCTGCGAACGTTCGAGAAACGCTCGCATGCGCATCGCTTCGGCTCGTTCTACGGCTACCATGCGTTTCTGCCGGCGAATGTGATCGTTGTTGTAGAGCAGCGCAATCTGCGCCTCATCGTAGTCGGCATCGCGCTCCAGCCTGACTATGCGGTCTTCAATGCTCTGGCGAAACTTCGCACTGATTTCGAAGCTGTCTTTCGTGGGGAAATCGTTCAACATGACTGCAGCACCTCGACGAATGGTTGAGGCAAAGTATGTATCCTGCTCCTCGGCCTTCTCAGTACAGCCGATACTAGTCACGGCGTGTCTCCCGCGCCAGATTACCCGGTTTCCGAACTCCGGTAATGCAAGTGCTTTCAAATCAGTAATCAACCAGGCCCAAAACAGGTGAGGCCGGAGAGTGTCTCCGGCCTCACTTTTGGTGCAAATCTGCGGAAAAGTTACATCCCCACGGCTTCGAAGTTGATATGCCCGCCATTACCGCCATGCGTCTTCACCCTGTTGCCATGAAAAGACACGGGATGCGTCCCATATCTCGGTGCAACAATCCGCGAAGCAGGATTTTCGGGTTTTACTACCCTCTGCAGATTGCCCCCGTTTTCGGGCTCCTTGCGCATAAAGGGATTGCTCGAAAAAGCTACCATGACCATTGCGGCCGCAAAAAATAATCTCACCATCTCTCCCCCTCCTTGCACGCAGGATCACTGCCTCGCATTTCTCACAGCGCCTGAGCAAACAGCAAGTCTCAGATGCCATAGGGGTATGCAGGCACCATGCCAAATCCGGAAGCCTTGAAGATTTTGCTGTAACTGCGATATTCAGGTGCTTTGTGCAGAGGCCGTGCCGGGCCCGGGCGATCGCAGCAAGAAATCGGACGCGGCGGATCGAGCAATTTCCACTCATGCCGTGAATTTCTTTCACCCTCGCGCTGAGAAAAATGTTCCACGTGGAGCGAAAACGACGGCAGAAATCGGCGGCTTCGAGCGCAATTCAAAGCCGGAATGTTCCACGTGGAGCATTCGTGGGCACAAATGATGTTCCGCGCGGTAGAGGCGACCAACCCGGTCGGATTTTCGCGCCGATATATTGCGCAAATTCAGAGCAAGTTATCCGAGCGCAATTTCGGCCTGCTATTTCGCGGCGATAGATCCTGCATTGCTCAACACGTCGTGAGCGTGGGCCATTTCAGGGAGTTTGTCGGCGGAGGGCCAGGCCTTCAGGAAAGCGCGATATTCACTCTCCGCCAGAGCGGCATTCCCGGCGAGCTCATCTGCGCGCGCAATGCCGTACAGCTCGAATCCTGATTGCGGGCGTTCGATCAATGCAGCCTGATAGGCGGCCTTTGCGCCCGAGTAGTCCTTCGCACGCAATAGTGCTTCGCCTTCGGTCTCTGCAACCGGGCGAATGTAAAGTGGCGGCTCATGGTAGCCCATCTTTTTCTCTGTAGCGATCGCCTGCGCATAGAGCTTCTTCGCCGGATCTGCCTTGCCTTGCCGTAACAGCACACCCGCACGCAGCTCCATTGAAGCCACACTCAACACGCGCACGAGGGGATCTGCATCCGCGTCCGGATTCAGCGGAATGTTGGCGGTCGGCGCTGCTTTCTTGTCGGACTTTGGCTTACTCGCGTCGGCCTTTGCCTCATTGTCCTGTTCGGCGCGCCAGAGACCCGCATCCATCTGCGCAGATGCCGCTTGCGCTCCAGTGATATCCCCGGTATCGAGAGCCTGCATGCCAATGGCAAAGAAGCGCAGTTCATTCTTTAGAAAGCGCAGATTGGTCGTCTTCTCTTCGTCGGCAATCTGTGCGTTGTCCAGCATCGCCAGCACACTGTTCCAGTCGCCGATACGTAATGCGACCGGCAGGCGCAGGCTTACGCGCGAAATCTGATCGCGCGCGCTCCACACGTAGAGCGAAGGTGACAGCTCTCCTCGCGCACCGGCCAGGTGGTCAGAGAGTGCGTTGGCGGACTCGAGGCGGCCCTGCTCCATCTGGTTCGCAATGGCGTACATCAGGTTGTGAACATAATTCCAGTCATCGTCCACGTTCACGTGTTGCTCGCGCATATAGCGCTCATCGGCTTCAGTCGATGCGGTAAACCAGTGATCCGCGCTTGCATAGTCGCCGACGCGATAATAGATATGCCCCGGCATGTGAACCATGTGACCGCTCGCCGGCGCAAGACTGGCCAGCAACGCTGAGCTTGGAATGGCACGCTCCGGATGATTGCTCGGCTCCATGGCGTGAATCCAGTAGTGATTCGCGGCGGAATCGTTCGGCGCGTCTTTCAGCACGCTCTCAAGGATCGCAATCGCTTCTTTCTTTCCTGGCTTTGGTTCGCCCTTCTCATCAAAACCGTCGCCAAGAGCGTTGGCCAGAAAGATGCGCGCTTCAATGTCCCTGGGTTCTTTCTTGACAAGCTTGCGATAGATCGCAATCGAAGCGCTGTGGTCGCTCTTTTCTTCATGCGATGCAGCCACAGCTGCCTGGATATACAGGCGGTCCGTCTTACTCGCCTTGTCTTCCAATCGCACTGCCTCATTGAGCGCCTTTTCGGCGTAGATCTTTTGCTCCGGACCTCGGAAGTCGAGCGCCTGCTCAAGCCCCCAGTAGCACATGGCGCAGTTTGGATCGGTGCGGATGGCCTGCTCGAAGGCGCGCGCCGACTCGTAATCCCAGAAGTCATGCAGCAGGCTCAACCCCTGGTCAAACCACATCTGTGCTTCTGCGTTGGCCTTGATGGTTATGTGCGAGTTGCCAATCCCAGTCATGTGCACAGGTGCGGGCAGTTGTTCGGGTGGTGGCATCATGTGCATTCCATCCATCGGCGGCATAGCGCCTGCCTGCGCCTGTACGTGTGCACAGCCAGCCAGCATTACAACCGCCACGCCCAGACAAAACGCTGCTTTGCTCGTGGAAAGAAAGATAGGCACCTTCTGATGCAACCAACGTATTCGTTGGTTGTCAAGGAAGAGTCTGGCATGCGGTGCAGGTACGATTAAGAAGAAAGACTTTCGCGCATGAGCCAGACTTCCCCAAAAACTTCCGCCACGTATCGTGTCCTTGTTGCAGCGAGCCTCTGTCACATGTTGAATGACATGCTGCAATCGCTCTTCGTTGCGTCGTACCCCATCGTCAAAGGAAACTTTCATCTGACCTTTGGGCAGATCGGCGTGCTGACGCTCGTCTTCCAGATCACGGCATCGCTGCTGCAGCCTCTGGTGGGCCTGTATACAGACCGCAGGCCGATGCCGTATTCGCTGCCGTTCGGCATGGCCTTCTCCATGAGCGGCCTGCTGATGCTCGGCCTTGCTCAGAACTACGCCATGCTGCTCGCAGGGGGAGCGCTGCTGGGCGTTGGATCGTCGATCTTCCATCCTGAAACGTCGAGGCTGGCGCGTCTGGCCTCGGGCGGAGCGCATGGCATGGCGCAGTCGATCTTTCAGGTCGGCGGCAACTTCGGCGCTTCTCTCGGGCCGCTGTTGATCGCATTTTTCGTTCTGCCGCGCGGCCAGCAGAGCCTGGCGTGGTTTGCCCTTGCAGCGCTGCTCGGCATCGTTGTGCTGACGGGTCTGGGGCACTGGTACAAACAGCATGGTCAGAGAATCCAGAAGAAAAGCGCAACGAAACCTGCGGTGGCGCTGAGCCGCAGACAGATTGGCAGAGCGCTCACAGTGCTCATCCTGCTGACACTGTCGAAGTACTTCTACCTCGCCAGCATCACCAGCTACTACGTCTTCTACCTGATGCAGCACTTCCACAGTTCACAGCGCAGCGCGCAGACCAATTTGTTTTTATTCCTTGCCGCGGTTGCCGCAGGCACAGTGATCGGCGGACCGGTTGGCGACAGGATCGGACGCAAGAAGGTCATCTGGATCTCAATCCTTGGGGTGCTGCCCCTGACGTTGCTCTTGCCTTATGTCGGTCTGCAAGTGACGGTGGCGCTGAGCATGGTGATCGGCCTGGTGATCGCGTCGGCGTTCTCGGCGATTCTTGTGTATGCGCAAGAGCTGATGCCGGGACGCGTCGGCATGGTGTCGGGTCTCTTCTTCGGGCTGGCCTTCGGCCTTGGTGGCCTCGGCGCTGCGGTGCTCGGCGAGTTGGCCGACCACACCAGCATCGACTTCGTATACAAGGTCTGTTCGTTTCTGCCGGCGCTCGGGCTGCTGACTGGCCTGCTGCCGGACCTCGGCAGGAAAACAGATAGGGAGCCTTCAGAGGAGACGGCCGTTCAGATTGGCGCGGATGAGCAGCCCGCGTAGTCTTTTGAGTGAGCGAACGAAAGCTGATGAGAGTCCACTTCGTACTGCACGAAGCCTTCGAAGCGCCCGGCGCGATTGAAGCATGGGTGAAGGAGCGCGGATACGGCGCGACGTTTTCGCGGATGTATCAGAATGAACCGCTGCCGCTAACTGCTGAGGGCATCGACATGCTCGTAGTGATGGGAGGGCCGCAGTCGCCGTCTACGACGAAAGAAGAGTGCCCTCACTTTGATGCTGCCGCTGAATGCGCTCTCATCACGCAGTGTATTGAAGCCCAGAAGGCCGTGCTCGGCGTCTGCCTGGGAGCGCAGTTGATTGGCGAAGCGCTCGGAGCAGCCTGCGAGCACAGTCCCGAAAAAGAGATAGGGAAATTTCCCATCGCGCTAACGGCGGATGGCAGGGCAAATGCTATGCTCGCCGGTTTTGGTGACACGCTGGAAGTAGGGCATTGGCACAGCGATATGCCGGGGCTCACACCGAATGCCAGGGTTCTCGCTTCGAGTATCGGTTGTCCGCGCCAGATTGTGCAGTATGGCGAACTGATCTACGGCTTTCAGTGCCACATGGAGCTGAATCCGGAGACGATCGACCTATTGATTGCTGCCTCAGAAGAGGAACTCGCCTCGCTCAAAGCGCACCGTTTTGTGCAGCAGCCAGATGCTCTGCGCGCAAACAGCTATGCGGAGATGAATCAGAAGCTGTTCGGCTTTCTGGACAAGCTGGTAGATGCCGGTGCCGGACGGAAATAGTCAGTGAGTTGTCAGTTGCCGGAGTTGTCGCCGGCGGCGCCGCCAGGGGCGAAGTAGCCTTTGCGCACCTGCACCTTGAAGTCATTGCCACCGTCTTTACATTCGACGGCGATATGGCGGAAGGTGCCATCCAGCTTGGCGTTCGACGGCGTGTAGCTGGCGACGTACTGAGTGCGCAGCTCGTCCTGAATCTGCTGGAAGGCCGCTTCGAGCTTTTTGCCATTGTTGCCAACGTTGATGAGGCGGCCGCCGGTTTCTTCTGTAATCTTCTTCGCAGCGGAGTAGCCGCTGTAGCCCATATTGAAGCCGCCGTAGAACTCTGTATCGGCAATCAGAATGACGTAGACGATGACGTTCGAGCGCTGCGCGGCGGCAATGGCTTCAGCTGATCTTTGTGGTCGCTGCCCTGGTCCTCGCCATCGGTCAGGATGATCATCGCCTTGCGGCCGGTTTCCTGGTTCATCTTTTCGATTGGAAGCCAGGTAGATGGCGTCGTAGAGCAGCGTTCCCTTGGGCGTCGCCGTGCAGTGGGCACGGTCCGCCGCCGCGCCGGGAATGCCCGCCGCGCCGTTGCCGCCGGCGGTGTTGATCTCCGCCTTGCTCATGGCGCGCGTGAGAGCTGCCGCGGGCTGTTGGTGAAGTCCTGCAGCAGATCGACATTCGACGTCAAAGGAAAGCAGAAACGCTTCGTCCTTCTTGCCGCAGCACGCGCTCCAGAAACTGGCTGCCGGCCTCCTGCTCCAGCGGCAAAACGCGCTGCTGGCTGCCGGAGGTATCCAGCAGAATGCCCAGCGTGAGCGGCTGGTTGGTCTCAGCCACGAAATTCTTCAGCTTCTGCGGCTGCTTGTCTTCGGAGACGGTGCAGTCGTCCTGGGTCAGGTGCGGAACGAGGTTGCCGTTCTTGTCCTTGACGGTGAAAAAGAGGTCGACCAGGTTGACCTGGAGCTTGAAGGTGGCCACGGACTGATCCTCTTCCGGTGCGGCCGGCGCGGTGCTCACCGGCGGCGCGTCGGGCGAAGGCGCAAGCTGGGCCCATTACCGGTGCCGAGACAAGGCGGCAGAGCGAGCAGAAGCGGCGACTGGCAAGAAGCGGGACTCGCATTCTCGATCATATAGACGGAAAATCGCCCTCGAAGAAAGCATACCTGAAGTGCTCTCAACTCGGCAGGCAACCTGCGGCGGTCTGCTGCGTCTGATACTCTGACGAGTGCAGCCCACTGTGGCTCGTGTTTCCGTCTGGCGAGGTAGTCGGTTCCACAGGCCGTTTGACCGCCGGTGGCGGTTTGGAGGAGGAATTACACCTGTGAAGCTTGGTTTGACGGCAACTACGCTGGCGGCAGTTCTTGGCTCGGGCCTGATCTATGGCACGGCGGCTCCCGGACAGCAACAGCAGCAGCCTGCGGTTCCTGATGCTCCCACTCCGCAACAGAGCCCGACTCCGCTTGAGCGATCTGACCCAGGGCCGATTAAGCCGGGCATCGGTACGACGAATTCGACCTCAAGCAGCGGTGCAACTACAGACCAGCCGCAACAGCAACAGCCTGCGCCGGCAACGCAGCCTCCGCCAGCCCAGCCTAGCGCGCCGATTCAGACCACACCCCCTGAACTGCCTGCGCCGGTGAGGGCGCCGAGCGCATCGGAACGATCATCCGGACCTACACCACCTACGTCGAAGTTCCGGTGACGGTGAAAGACAACAAGGGCAAGCTGGTGCCGGGTCTGACGTGGCGCGACTTCAGGGTCTTTGAGAACGGTGTGCTCGAGCCGCTGAAGGTCTTCTACGGTCGATGCGATGCCGCTTTCGATCGCATTCGTGATCGACCAGAGCCTGACTTCGGATGTGATGGCGCAAGGTGAACGACTCCCTGGACGCGATTCAGGGCGCGCTTACGCCGTATGACGAGATCGCGGTCTTCACCTACAGTCACGGTGCGCAGGAGCGGACGGGATTTACCGGGGCGCAGAGCGCGCGCGTGCCGGCGGTGCTGGCATTGACCAAGGAGACCGGCACCGAAGAACTGATCCCGATTAACAGCGGTCCCTCTGGCCGGCTGCAATATACGCGAGAACGGCAACTGCGCCGATCCCAACCTGC
Source organism: uncultured Acidobacteriaceae bacterium (assembly GCA_963832465.1). Taxonomy (GTDB): domain Bacteria; phylum Acidobacteriota; class Terriglobia; order Terriglobales; family Acidobacteriaceae; genus Telmatobacter. The sequence goes on along the minus strand of CAWHUJ010000007.1, from coordinate 20,868 downwards.
AGCCTGGGCGCTCGGCGGGCAGCGGCAGCGGCGTGATCACGATTCCGAAGGAGATTCACACGCTCAACGACGCGATTCTGGCGGCGGCGAAAGAGCTTTCGTCGCGGCCCAAGGAACGGCGGCGCATCATCTATGTGATCTCCGACGGCAAGGAAGCCGGCAGCAAGGCGACCTACAAGGACGTGCTGCGCTACCTGCAGACGAACAACATCGCGGTCTAGGGCACGCTGGTGGGCGACTCGGCGCGGTGGGGCGAGGGCTACCTGAGCCAGTTCCATCTGCCCTTCACGATGTACGACAACCTGCTCACGAAGTACATCTACGCGCACGGGCGGCGAGCCGGACTCGGAGCGCAGCCTCCAACGGCATCGAAAACAGCTACGCGCAAGATTGCCGAAGAGGCGCGGAACCAGTACACGCTGGTCTACTGCACGCACGAGCCGGTCTATCGACAGCAAGTTTCCGCAAGATTGATGTGCGCGTGGAGACGGCCGGGTCTCGAGGTCAATGCCAAGGAGGGCTATTATCCGTCGGCGTCGGATATTCGCTAACGCTTCAAGCAGCGCATAAGCAGAAAAGGCCTGCGGCAGAGAATGCCACAGGCCTTTTGATTTTTAGCGAGACGGAGAACGGGCGCGTACGGTCTGCGCTCGTGAGCGTTAGCCTTAGCTCTGCTTCTGCTCGGTCGGGGTTGGAGCCGGCGGCGGGGGCGTAGTGTTCTGCGCGTTGGTGTTTGGTGGAGGCGTGTCGCTGATTCCCTTGATGCCTTCCTTGAACCCTTGAGTCCCTCACCCAGACCCTTACCGAGTTCCGGCAGCCTTTTGGCGCCGAAGAGCACGAACGCCACGATCGCCAACACGATCAAATGCCATGGCTGCAATAGATCACCCATTTTCAGTCCTCCGCGCACCATCGGGCGGTGCGCTCAATTTCATAGCTATTGTCGCACAAGGGCGGTAAGGCGGGCAGGGGCGGCGGGTTCAGGCTGGTAACCAAGGGGTTGGGCTAGTTGACGCGGGCGGGGTTGCCGAGGCGCTCGGTAATCATGGAGAAAAAGGCGCGCAGGTCTTCTTCCTCACCCATAGTGAGCCGACGGTAAACCTTGACCAGCGGGAAAAGGTGCGATGCCCGCACCTCTATGGAGGGCACTGCGGCGGCGCCCCCGGGATATTGGGTCATTTGCCAGGCGCCGGCGTAGCGGCGGCGCAGCACTTCGCCGAGGTAGGCACCCCAGAGACGCACTTCAAAGTCGAGATCCAACTCCGGGCTTTCGCTGACCAGGACAAGGATTTCGTCGAGGGCGTCGATGGAGTCTTCAGTAAAGTCGAGGGTCTGGTTGAAGTTGTTTTGCGCGTGCTCCGCAGCCGCACTTGCGTATCCGTCCATCATCGAGCCGAGGTCGGGGAATGTTTGCGATTCAAGCCGGCTGCGCAACTCACCCATCTGCCCTTTAGGGTACTCCACCGGGCGGGCGCTGCGGGTTCAGGCGGCGAGGTATTTTTCTCTGTGGCAAACTAGAGAAATGAGCAGAATGCGGGGCGTTTTCGAAGCGATGAAATTTGTTCGGTTTACCACTGGATCGATAAAAGGCCGTCGCTGGGCACATCGGGTTGTGCTTCTTGCTGTGACAGTTGCGCTGATGGCTGGACGGGCTCAGTCAGCGGGGCGGGATATCTATCCTGACCCGGCGCAGGCCAAGGCCGATGTTGCCGCGGCGCTGAAGACGGCGGCTGAGACGCACAAGCGCGTACTGCTTGACTTTGGCGGCAACTGGTGCGGCGATTGCATCGTGCTGGATATGTACATGCACAACGAACAGAACCGCACGCTGCTCGATGCGAATTATGTGCTGGTTCACGTCAACATAGGCCACATGGATGAGAACGTCGACATCGCAAAGCACTACAACGTGCCGCTGGAAAAAGGCGTACCGGCGATGGCTGTGCTGACGGAGAAGGGCAAGCTGCTCTACAGCCAGGAAAATGGGCAGTTCGAGGCGATGCGGAGAATGGAGCCGTCGGCGGTCACGTCGTTCCTGGTGCAGTGGAAGCCGGTGAAGCCGGGCTGCAGCGCGGTGCAGGTGACGTGCTAGGGACGTAGGGACTGAGGGATCAGTGACCTTCCGAGTTGGCCAGAGCCGACATACCCGAGATGATCTGCCAGGAACCTGACTTGTCACGCACCCAGGTGTGGATGATGCGAGAGACCACGGTCCGCTCAGTTCCATTTTTATTCGACCATCTCGCATGAAGCCGATAAGTCGTCGTGGCGATGTCGCCAGTTACCTGAACAGAGAGCTGCTCGAGTTCATACGATTTGAGCGTGTCTCCATTCTTCTTAAACCCGGTGATCCAATCGCTGATGTGATCTCTTCTGATGGGCTCAGGGCTCATGTAAGGCCAACCCAAGAAGTCGGCGTGCCAGAGAGATCGATAGCTGTTCAGGTCATACCTTTGTACGTAGTGCCAGTAGACTTTCTCGAGCGCCCACACTTTCTCCGCATCCGGCGAAAGCGGCGCCGCGACCAGCTTTGAGGCACACAGGACTGCAAGCGTGAAGCACAAGGAAATTCTGATCATCGTGCCATCCTAACCGGCCGCAACGAAATATATCCCGATTTTCAAGGGGGCATTTCCGAGTAGGCGGTCACTCGCCCGGAACCACGACTTTCATACCTATGACTAGGTGGTTAATCGCCCAGAACCGACCAGTGCTGTATGCTGGTGCGAAATGAACGTAAAGCACTTTCGCTGGCTGTTTCTCGCCACCTTGGTCGCAGTAATCTACTGGGCCAGTACGATGCCCCCGACCACCTTTGGTATTTCTCAAGACTGCGTCGGCGGCCAATGCCATTTTGAAGGTGGGACCAAACCCGGAGCGATTGCTTGTGCGCTTGGCGTGATTCTGCTTTACGTCCTCTTTCTCTATGCGCCAACAGCGAAAGCAGGAGCACCTCTGCCAGGTGTTCTCCGACGGTTTGTGGCATTTTGGTTGGACTTTGTCTTCTTCATAGTGTGCTTCGCTCCCCTAATGGGAATCGTTCCAACTCTATTGGAATGGAAAAGGACTGGCCTCTTTGTGTGGAGTTTCGCGCGCGATATGTCTGCTCCCTACGATGGATGGTTGTCGTGGTCCTCGGCGCTAGTTTCATTCATTTTCATGGCCCTGTATTTCGCTTTGCCTCTCGTTCGTGCTCGCCCTTCTCCGGGTTCTTGCATCATGGGATACCAGGTTCTCTCCGATAACGGGCGTGGCCTAACGCTCGTGGAAGCGTTAAGAAGAGTGTGCTTTGGCTTCTTCGCCGTTTGCACGGCCTACTTCGTAAACCTCAGACCTCGCGACAAATACAACGGCAAATTCTGGCTGGATCTGAAATTCGGCACACGCGCTGTGATTCTGAATTAAACGCTCTCAACCCCGCGGATAGTTCCCGAATTGTCGCCGACTCGTCCCCTTGACCGCCTCAGGCCCGACGGCCCGAACCCGGTTAGGGAAGAGTAGGTGGTCACTCGCCCGAATGCGGCCAACATGGTCGATCTCTACTGCTGCTGCACCAATGGAAGCTGGGACGACAGCTGAATATCGATCAGCAGCACCAGCCTGCGATCGAGCTGCATGAACAGTGCTGTCTTCCTGGGCGAAATCACCTTCTCAAAAATCGGGATATATCTCAGTCTGAGTTGCGCAACGGCCTGATCCACGTCGAGGGCATCTCTGGTGAGCTGTTCTGCCTGTGCGTCCGTCAGCGTATCGTAGCCCTGTACATACGCCTTCAGTGCCGCGTATTTCTTGTTGTTGATCGCCATCAATTCGTCCGTGTACTTCTCAAAGATTGGCCAGAATTGCTCCGCTTCTTTGTCGGTCAGGTTCATGTTGGCGGCAACAATCTGCTTCTTCTGCGATCGCAGGTCCTTCCGAAGCATCGCGATGTCCTGATCGGTGGTGTCCTGTGTCGGACCCGCGGCCGTGGGTTGCTGCGCGGACTCCTGCGAGAACAGGCAGCAACTCGATAGCAAGATCATCGACACGAATATTGAGATTGCTATTCTGCGTTGCGTCATCGTATATTCCTCCAGATCGGCGTGGCCGGCGCGCGCTCAAGCCACTAAATGGGCCAACAGCCGGAATCGCATCGGACCAGCCACCGCGGCCCGGCGCACAGATTGCCCCTCGGTTCGCAAGTTAGTCGATGCGCATGAGGTTGCCTACTGTCACTAATGACAGGCGGGCTGCCGGTGGCCTATCTTGGTTGTGCATCGGCCGATCGTCGGGTCAGTGTGGCGATGCTCCCGATAACTTCCCAACCTGTGACATCTTCTTTATGTGGGTAGCAGAATGAAGGCCAGCTTGCGATTCACCCTTGTCTGTCTCTGCGCCATGTTTCCCGCCCCCACCATGGGGCAGAGTGTCCCTTCAACTCTTCAAATCGACATCAAGAGCCTCGATGCACACATCGACAATTTCCTGACCTACGGTCAGGAACTCGCCGGGCTGCGCAGCACTGTCTCGCCTGATGAGGCCAAGATTGTGGATGCTCTCGATCAAGTGGCTGTTCAAGCGGCGGATCATCTGATGGCAATCGAAACCATGATCAATATGTTTAATAACATTCAAGGCAAGCAGGATCGTGATCGGACGCGACCGATACTGTTGGCCTATCTGAGACTCAATTCGGGCTATTCGGACAAACAAGCTGCGCACGTCGCCTCGATTGCCCGCCAAAGCAAGACACCGGCTTTAACTCAGATCGCATCGAAAATGCAGAACGAGCTGCACACCTCAATACTGACACTTCAGACGGTTGCCATATCGATCCAAGTCGATGCGACAGGCAAGTAGAAGTCTGTGACCGGAACAAGTGTTTGGCGCGCGGGCTCTACCTTCCGGCGGAGCTGAGCGGCGCGAGGTGCTTGGTGTTCTGGTAGGTGTAGGTGATGCGGTGAATCACCGTGATGGTTGAGAGTACGGCGAGCACCCACAGCACGGGCGCCATCACTCCCCAGCGATTGAAGAGGGCGCCGAGCAGGATGAGCACGATGCGCTCGGGCCGCTCCATGAATCCCACCTTGCACTGGCCGATGAGGGCCTCGGCTCTTGCCCGCGTATAGCTGACCATGAGCGACGTGACCATGACAAAGGCGACGAGGACGACATACCGGAAGCGGTTGATGCGGCCGTAGTAGACCAGCAGGCCGAAGAAGAGCACGACGTCTGAGTAGCGGTCGATTACCGAATCGAAAAACGAGCCGAAGACGGTTACCTGATTCGTTGAGCGAGCAACACGTCCGTCCACCATGTCGAAGATGCCGGCGCCGAAGATGACCAGGCCGGCATAGAAGAACATGCTTCCGGCGTTGGTAGCATTGGCGTGGCCGAAGAAGAAAGCAGCCAGGATGTTGATGACGAGGCCGATGAAAGTGAGGACGTTCGGCGAGATGCGGGTAAGGGCCAGTCCGTAAACGATTCGATCAAGTAGCCAGCCGCATGCGCGGCCGAAAGCGCTGGTCCAGGTCATGCCAAATCGTCCCTAATTATTTGCTGCCGTCTTCGGAGTCGTCCTCTTCGTCGGCTTCGTCGTGGATTGTGGTGAGTTTAAGAATCTCGAGTTCGCGCTTGCCATTGGGGGTGACGATGGTGGCGACATCGCCGACCGTTTTGCCCACAAGGCCGCGCCCGATGGGAGAGGTGGTTGAAATCAGGCCCTTGGCCACATCCGACTCTTCGCTGGTAACGAGCCGATAAACAATCTCCTCGCCTTTGGTGGAGTCGTAAACGACGACCGTTGAGCCGAAACCAGCCTTGTCGTGCGGAATGTTGGCCAGATTTACGAGCGAAAGCTCAGCCATCCGCTTCTTGAGCTGGCCCAGGCGCGCGTTGACGAACTCCTGACGCTGCTTGGCCATGTGGTATTCGGCGTTCTCTGACAGGTCGCCCAGCGCCACAGCCTTCTTGATTTCCGCAGGCAGCTCGTGGGCAAGTTCATGCTCAAGAGCATGAATCTCCTTGAGAAGCTGTTTCTTGATGTGATCCGGCATTCAACCAAGTCCGTCGGGCGGGGAGCTTCTCGCTCAATCCGCGAGAGATAAACACTAGAAGCCTTATTATACGCGGCTGGAACGGGCGGAAGGCCTGGGGCGCAGTCACGCCGCGGGGTTTCTCTTTTCGTCGAGGAAAGATTGCAGAATGAGGGTGGCGGCGACCTGATCGACGACCCGTCGATGCTCCTGACGGGGGTGGCCGGCCTCGTACAGGATCTGGTGGGCCGCTTCCGTGGTGAGGCGTTCATCCCACATGTGGATGGGCAGGCCGCTGAGCTCGCCGAGCTGCGCAGCGAAGTCCTGGGTACGCGCGGAACGAGGGCTTTCTTCTCCGGAGATGTGCAGAGGATTGCCGACAACGATGCCTGCGACGGCGAAGCGGCGGGCGAGGCGCGCCAGGGAGCGGAGGTCTTCGCGGGTATTGTGGCGGCGTTCGAGCGTGAGCACGGGCTGCGCGGTGAGGCCCAGCTCATCAGAGACGGCAACACCGATGCGCTTTGAGCCGACGTCGAGCGCGAGATAGCGGGACGGGCGGGTTGCGTCGGACATCGGAATTCTCCGCTTCCAGCTTAATAGCATGGCGGGTACGTGGCGCATCTGGGACGAATTGCGGCAATTACAATGGCTTAAAGAGAGAATCCCGCGGCAGGCGGATCGCGTCTTAACTCGGTAAGGGTCCTTAGAGCAGGGAATGGCAAGCCGGAAGCGGAAAAGCAGAAAACAAAAGGGTTTCGGCGCGGCGGGCATCCTGCTGGTGCTGTTTCTCGTGGTGCTTGCGGCAGCCGGCGCCCTGGGGTGGCTCGTCTTTACTCCGTACGGTCCGGAGAGCGAGACGTTTGTGGAAGTTCCGGCGGGCTCATCGGCGGTGCACATCGGCAGGCTGCTTGAGTCGGCAGGGGTGCTTCGTACCCGATACATCTTCGATCTGGTACGCAGCGTGAAGGGTGGCCGGTTGAAGGCCGGCGAATACAGGTTTGACCATCCGGCAACGCCTTTAGAGGTCTACGACCGCATCGCGCGCGGCGATGTCTTCACGATTGCGGTGACGATTCCCGAAGGCGCAAACATCTTTGATATTGCGACGCGCCTGGAGCAGGAAGGTTTTGGGCCGCGACAGCAGTTTCTGGATGAAGTGACTCGGCAGACGAACCTGGTGGCCGATCTTGATCCGCAGGCAAAGAGCCTTGAAGGGTATCTCTTTCCGGACACATATCACTTTGGCCGCAAGGTGACATCCCAGCAGATTGCCGCGGCGATGGTGAGGCGCTTCAGGCAGGCCGCTAATCAGGTGGGATTGCAAGGGAATGTTCATCGGGTGGTGACGTTAGCTTCACTGGTGGAGCGCGAGACGGCTTTGGAGGCGGAGCGGCCTCTGGTGGCCAGCGTCTTTCAGAACAGGCTCGACCGCAACATGCCGCTGATGACCGATCCCTCGGTGATCTACGGGCTTGAATTACAGAAGCTGTGGCGGGGCACCATCTACGCGAGCGACTTGAAACGCGACACGCCGTACAACACATATGTCCACGCAGGGCTGCCACCGGGGCCGGTAGCTAACCCGGGCCTCCCCTCCCTGCGCGCGGCGATGCAGCCGGCGCAGTCGAGCTATCTCTACTTTGTAGCTGCAGGCGACAATCCGCAGGGGCACTCGATGTTTGCAACAACGCTTGAAGAGCATGAGCGCAACGTTGCCGGGTACAGGCAGGCGATGAAGAAGGCGGGTGGCAAGTGAGCCTGGGTCTTCGCCGCTCGGCGATTGCAGTGTTGCTGCTTTTCCTGGTCCCGCTGACCGGATGCCTATTCACCCGGCGGCGTTTACCGGTGCCGAAGGAGCCAACGGTTACGCAAACGGTGACTCCAGATGAACTGGTGAAGCAGATCAACCAGCGCGTCGAGGCGCTGAGCTCTCTGTACGCGACGGTGGAGATTCGCGCGAGCACGCTGAAGACGAAAGAGGGAATCGAGAAAGACTACACGGCGTTTCCCGGCATCATCATGATGCGCAAGCCGCGTATGCTGCGCGTCTACGGGCGCGTGCCCGTGATCGGAACGCGCATGTTCGACATGGTAAGCAACGGCACGGATTTTACGCTGTTTATTCCATCACGAAACATTGCCTACAAGGGGCCGAGCGAACTGGCCAAGAAATCGTCCAACGGTATCGAAAACATGCGCCCGGGATTTTTCTTCGATGCGATGATTTTGCGTGGGCTGGAGCCGGATGACTTTTATTCTGTCACTGCCGACAGCGAGACGATTGAAGACACGGCGAAGAAGCATCTCTATTTGGTGCCCGAATATGTGTTGAGCATTACGCGGCACAACACCGGCAGCCGCAGCGACACTCCCGTGCGCGTAGTGACCTTTCACCGGGATGACCTGCTGCCCTACCAGCAGGACCTTTACGACAAGGACGGCAATCTGGAGACCGTGGTTCTGTACAACCACTACGTTGATTTCGGAAACGGCAAGTATCCAAGCATGGTGACGATCAAGCGCCCGCTTGAGGGAGTGCAGATCGCAATGAAGGTCGAGAAGGTGGTGGAAAATATGCCGCTCACCGACGATCAATTCCAGATCAAGCTGCCTGAAGGCACGAAGATTCAGCCGCTGCAGTAACGCCGCACTTCCACCCCCTCGAAAGCTGTTCCAGATTTACCTCGTACCGCGCTCATCGGTGCTGATTATGAGAAGCGCGGTCGGCGACAGCTGATTTATCGGTATTAATCCAATTGAAAATGAATGCTAACTCGTTGGCGGGCGGAGCCGATTTTCCTGGTTTCCAAGAGCCACCGGCTCTACTTTTCGTAATTTCGGGTTTCTGGTTCGTATACCCAGCGTATGTTCGATTATGAGCTGACGTCGAGGGCGTGCATGGAAAGCGAGACGGAACGAATCGCGCTTGGGTTGCGCCAGAAAGATGTCTCTCTTTTTGAGACGCTGGTCGAACAATACCAACATCGGCTTGTTCGCTATCTCGTCTCTTTGTTGGGCAGGCGCGATGGAGTGGACGACCTGGTGCAGGAGACGTGGCTCCGAATCCTGGAGCGAGGTGAGTCCTACGATGGGCGCTCCCGGTTTGAACCATGGCTTTTCAGAGTGGCACGCAACATTGCTCTCGATGCCATGCGTAAGCGACCAATCTTCAGCCTCGACTTAAATGAGGAGGATGTTGTTCGCTCATCGCCTGCGTCCAGTGAGCCGTCGCCTTACAGGCAAGCGGCGCGAACACAAGATGCCGAGCGACTTGCCCGCTCATTGCAAACTCTTGAGCCCGTCATTCGCGAAGCCCTTGTACTGCGTTTTCAAGAAGATCTATCTCTACAGGAAATATCCGCGATCGTGGGCGCGCCGGTCTCTACCGTAGCTTCCAGAATTTATCGAGGACTGGCAACGCTGCGGCCGCAGTTCGAGGGAGAACCAGCATGAATGTTGATTTCCACGAGCGCTTCCAACGGATGGTCGACGAGAGTCTGGCAGGCACCATCGCGGTGGAAAAGCAACAATCTCTTCGCGAGCATCTTGCGACCTGCGTTCCATGCCAAGAGTATCTCAACGCCAGCAATCGGGTTATCTCAGGTCTGAGCGGTTTTTCCTTCGAGGTAAATCCAAACCTGAATGCGAAGGTTCTGGCAGCCCTCAGACTACAGGCGCAACAGGTCCCATCGGCACAGCCAGGCTACCTGCAATTCATGCGACAGCACGACGTGCAATTGAAAATTTGGGCTGCGTTTGCCGTAGCACTCGTGCTGTCATTTGTTGGATCGGCACTCGTGTATCTAATGGTCATGCGCCTGGGCGTCTCGATGCATTTTGGCATTGCTCAAGTCCAAACAGTCGTGCTCGTCTTTTGGCTGCTGCCATCTTTTTGCGCGGCCTTATGTCTGCTTGCGGCCCGTGGTCGGAAGAGAGGTATCGCATGACACAGCAATCTGCAGTGCTCTTGATAGCGTTTTTGGCCGGGCTTCTAGTTGCGGCTGTCTTACTTGGCACCGCAAGGCGGAACGTTATACCCAGGCCCGCAATGGCCATCGCCGCATTCGCGGTCCCGGTTTGGGTAGCCTATTTTGCTTCCAGCCTTGGCCGTTCCCTCCTTTCTTCCAAAGGATTTCTCAGTTCCGTGCCGGAAGCGCTTTCGTTTGGCTTGACGTTTGGCGTCTTCACGGCAGCATTTTTTCTTGCTCTCGGATATGTCTATGGGGACGCAACCAGGCGCGGAATGCCTGCGTGGGCTTGGGTGATTGCTGCTTTTCTCATCCCCAATTTGATTGGGTTCATCCTTTACTTTGTGTTCCGAGCGCCCCTTCTTGGGCCATGCCTTTCGTGTGGCAACCCTGTTCGAGGGGGAGAAGCATTTTGCAGCCACTGCGGATGCTCGCAGGGTTCTTAGTATCGAACGTCGGTCTGCATGTGGGGCAACAAGTCCTTATAAATTCGTTCACGTTAGTTGCGATTTGCGACGGGTGCCGACTGTAAATTCTGACAGTACCGCGAATCGGATGGCGCGATTCTAATGCCTCAGGCGAGCATTGGGACGGCGAGTATCTCGACGAGGAGAACCATGCGCCGAAGAGGATCGCGGATTCGCAGACTGCGCGCATGGGTGATGTTTGCATGCCTTGCGTTGACGCTGATTCCCGCGCTGGCCTGGGTCTTTCCCGAGCATCGCGATATCGCCTCACTAGCGGTCGAGGATCTCAATTCCGATCAGAGAGCAGAGCTCGACAAACTGTGGCAGCTGGCCCGCAGAGGCCATGAAGAGCGGCTGTGCGCAACCATTGCCGATCCGGCGCAGGGGCCAAGGCCGACGTGCGTGGACTTTGTGTCGTGGACGGCGATCAGCGGCGACCACTCCTGCTCAGCCCGCGAGATGCTGGACACTGTGCTCTACTCGCAGTGGATTCTGGGCGTGGAGCGAGTAGCGGCGAAGCTGAAGGAGCAGCTTGCTGCTGCAACGCGGCGTGATCAACGCGTGAATGCAGTGCAGATTTCGAACCTCTCATTCGAGCGAGTCGATCCGGCGTATTCGACGCGCGCGACTTCCAACGATGCACACTTTTTACTGGCGCGACCTGAAGTCACAATGGAGACACTGGATTACGCGCGGCTGGCGCTGGGTCCGCACGCGCAACTGAATGCGCTCGCAGCGTATCTGTGGTTTCATCTGCGCGCACTGGCGACGGCCGAGCAGGCCGTGCGCGCAGGAAACGGTGAGCTGCAACCGGATGCGGTGCGTGCGGCGCTGGCGAATGAGGCCTTTGCGCTGCACTTTCTCGAAGACAGCTTTGCGTCCGGACACGTAGCCGGCAACTGGGGAAATTCGGCGCTTCGCTTAGGCACGCACGACTACTACAGCGAGCATGGCCTTGCGCTCTCATCGTGGAACGGCACGCGCTTCGTCGCGATGGGCGATGCATATATGTTGCCCGGCGATCGGAAGCGTACCGCACGCGCGGTGCACGACAGCCTTGTGCAACTGCTGGATACCTTCGCTGGAAATTTCAAGCTGCACACGGAAGAAGCGGCGGACATCACGCAGCCGGATGGCTTCGATGTCTGCCATGAGGAGCACTTCTCCACATCGGCCGGAGCCAACGAAGATATGCTCGCAGTGGCTTCCATTCTGGAACAAACCCCGGTCCCGGCATTGGGCGCGGGATTGGGATCGCTGCCGCGATTCCGTGCGGAGCTTGGGCCGTTCATCGGGCTTTCAGCCGCGGTGAGTGGAGGAGTGCTGACCCGAGGTTTCGGATCAACGCAGACCTCGGCCAATGCGATCGGCGGCTTGGAGACTGCATTTCGCATGGGCGTGGGGCTCGAAGGAGTGCTCAACGAGTCGAGCGACGGACTTGTATTTGTCGAAGTGGGCCTGCGCGAGGATCGAGCTGCAGGCGGCGCGGCCACAGTGCCGGGGCGCGGAGCAGTGACCGTGCGATTGCGGATGCCGTTCTGGGTCGTTCCCGGTGATCTGCTGGTCGCAGTACCAGCGCTGGCTCTCACATCAAGAAAGGCGCTGACGAAGGTCGCTGTCGAGGCGGCCAATGGAGGGCTGATTCCGATGCAATCGGGGATTGCGACGCGCTTCGGCCGATTCCAGTTCATGTTGGGACGCGAAGCAGCCGCGAGTTTCTATCACAGCGATAGCAGTCACCCGCTTACGATTCCCACGCCCGGCGTGCCACCGATCAACGCAACGCTGATCACGCTTGATTCGGTGCAGCTTGAGTTTCCGTTCTTTGAGTACCGAGTCTTCCGATCGTTCTCGCTGAATCAGAGTTCGGCGCTTACGATCCAACCGTATGTAGGCTTCGATATGCCGACGCAGTGGTCAGTGGTCTCGCCGCAGGGCGCGCCGAATCCGCCGCTGCACACAATCAATACCGCAGGAGTGCGCGTGGTCTTCGACTGGCGCCACTATTTCTGACTCGAAGCGCGCCCGGTTTTGTTCAGCTCTGCGTAGAAACCGAGGTCGACGCCACGCAGAGATTTCGCGATGTACAGAATCTGCCCGTAGTGCATGCCGAAATGCTCCACGACCTGGTAGATCGCCGCAAGCCCGGTGATGGATTCGTAGCCCTGGATTGCATAGGTTGCTGCCAGATCTTCAACCGTGAGCCGGTTGAGAATCTCTTCAACCTTATGCAGTGTTACCGCGAGCTTGTCGAGCAATTCGCGACCGGGAAGCTGATCGGTCTCGTTGAATTCGGCGGGTCGGTTGCGCGCGTCTTCGAGGCGATTGAAGGAGGCAACGAGCCACTGGCCGACGTTGCCGTTTAAATGCAACAGCAGATTGCCGATGCTGTTGCATGCTGCGTTGGGCCGCCACCAGATCTGCTCGTCGGTGAGAGATTCTACGGTGGAGCGCAGGCGCGGCCAGTACTGCCCGAGCAGCTTTTTGCGGGAGAAGTCGAGGAAGAGTGGAGCGAGAGCAGCGTCAGGATTCGTCATAAGCGTCTACCGCGCACATTCTAGTGCATTGCTGGGCTTGCCAAAAGCAAAAGGGAAGCGGCGGAGCGCTTCCCTTTTTGCGAGTCGGTATGAAATCGACTCAGGACGGAATCACGATCACCGAATGGCCGCAGTATCCGCCTTCATGCAACCCGTCCACGGCGCCCAATCTGCCAGTTCTGCCTCTGGTTTGACGCTCGGGCAACGGATAGTTCATGAGGAGATCCAGTCCGGCAAGGTTGGCCATGGCGAAGATTGCCGTGCGCTCATGCTGTAGAGTGGGGACGTAAGGGATCTCATCCTCGAAGATGAGCGTTCCCTCGCCGCTCCACGGCGACGGCAAAAGGCCCTTCACGTTAGAAGGGGCGCCAACCAATGCCACGGAAGTCACTCCCGCGAAGCTGAGAGTCTGCATAGACGAAACCCTGCCGGCGGGAGCATCATCACCCGCAAAGCACGGTACAACATTTCCGAAGGAGTCCCTTGTCTTCGGCGTGACTGTATCGCTGGATACCCAGGAATCGGGACCAATGGGAATAGAAACCTGAAGGTCCCAATTGTCGCCAATGGGCCGTGGCGTGGTAACAATGTGATTGACTACCGGGTCGATTCCTTTTACAGACATGCCCGCCTGCTTGTGATCGCTTCTCTGAATTTGGAGCGTATGGCCGTGATTGTCGAGTTGGTAGAAAGCAGTCTGCTCCGGCCAGGGATCGACCTTCGGTCCACTTACGAACGTGACACCCTGCGGATGTCCGCAGGACGGCGAGTAAATGTTTAACCCGATGATCCTCCTGGTCGCGTCTATCTGTGGCACGATCACCCAGGTTCCGTCGAAGACAACGTCAAGCTGATTTGCCGAAGCGGCCGACTTACCTTTCCGCCCTTTCGCTGTTTTCCTGGCTGCTTTTGTCATGCAAGACCTCCCGCAAATCCGTGTTCCCTGTACCGGAGGCATACCAGGCCGCCCAGTAGTAGGGGTGGCGATAACGGGCGTCGCGGACGAGCGATTGCCGCGCCGCAGTGAGAGCCTGCGGAACTCTGAGTCCGCTTGCCAAGCCCTGATAGAACGCACTCATCATGGGAACCGCAGAGGCAGAGTCGATCTGCCAGCGAGTGGCGACCACCTCGGGAACTCCCAGGAATGCGAGTGTGTCTACTATATCTCCCATACCGTGATCCCAGCCCTCTTCCCTTTTGCCGGTGGAGCACGCGGAGAAAACGACGAGCCTTGCGGAGCGGGGAGGATTCTTCAGTAATAACGCAGCGTCCAGGTAAGGCCTGTCCCCTGCCTGACCGGTAGAAGCAAGCAGCAGCCGGGTCGTGCCGCCGTATCGAATGGCGTGGGCGGCAAAGTGGATCATCGGTGCTGAAGCCAGGCGGGTCACAACGTTGGGTTCGTTGGCATTGCCGGCAAGCAAGGTAGTCGAGCCGGGATCGAAGGAAGCGACGGACTGCGCTTCGTGCAGAACTTCCGGAAGCAGCGGCTCACCTTGCGGGTTGGATGCGCCAACAACCAGCGGCTTGCCGGATTCGGATCGAGTGGCCGGACGATCTGTGAGCAGCATCGAGCGAGATTCCTCGATGTTGAGGCGAAGACCGATGGGGCCCTCGGCGGTTTCAACGGCTGCCCAGGGAACGTTGCCAAGCAGGGGATCGGGCTCGATGAGAAGAATGCCATCATGCGAGGAAGATGAGGGCAGGTCGCCGAAGAGAATAGTGCCGACCTTGTGGGCGGCCTGATCGATTGAGAGCTGAGAGGTGGAGGGCGAGGTTGCCACGCGTTCGAGAGATGCGGTGCTCGAGAGAATCTCACCCTGCTGTATGGGGACGCGTGTCCACACGACTGTGTGACCATCCGCCCGATAGAGCAATACATGATCGTGCAGCACGATTTGGCCGACAAGGGCGTCGCCTGCGTTAGCGCGAAGCCTCTGCTCGAGAGCGCGATTGAGCTCGGGCGCGAGGCAATCGAGCTGGTTGTTTGGGCACGCCGGAACAGCTTCGCCGAGAATGCGCAGGCGATAGCGCTCCCAAAGCGCGAGGATGGCGAGAGATGGCCGGCTCTCTGCAAGCCAGACGCCTGCCAGCGCGGCGTAAAGACTACGATTCTCCTCGGCGAACGATATGTTTTCGCGCCCGATGCCCCTGGCCTCCTGCTCTTCCTTGAGGATCGCTGCGCGCAAAAGTGATTCGGCGGCGCCGGCGTGGCCCTGGATCAACTCGAATTCGCCACGCAGAAGGGCATATCTGCTCAGCTGCAGGTCGTTGTCGTCGCCTATCATGTGGTTCCGAGCGGCATCGAGCATCTGCCCGGCAGAGTTTGGATCGTCTCTATCAAGATAGAGTTTCGCCATCAATAATTCGTTCTCGGCTTGCGTGACGGGCAGCAGACCTTTCTGCCCGGGAATCGCGTCTTTTTGCGCCAGGGCAATCTGCTCCTTGGCTTCCAACAAGGCTCCAGCGCGAATAGCTGCGCGAATCAGGCTTGCGCGGGTGGATTCCTGCAGCGTGCGGTTCGGAGTGAGAGAAAACAGCGCAAAGGCTTCTCTATTGAGAAGCAGATCGAGCTGAGTACGGGGAGTGGCATCTTCAACCCAGGCTATACCGCTCACCGTCGTTGCGATTCGAAAGGCCGGGTAATCGCCCTGATAAAATTTGCGAACGGTCTCGAGCAGGAGGCGCCAGGCAGTTTCCGGGTCGCGTGCTTCGACTGCGAGGCCTCCAAGCATGTTTCGGGCACGGAATTCGAGCAGGGCATAGTGGTGGCTCTGAGCGAGATCGAGCGCCTTCTCAAACGCTGGATTGTTCATCGCGGCATAGCCAGGCTTCATATTGCATCCACCTTCGACCGTGACGGCGTGAGCATAGATCCAGGGGAACTCCCTGACTTCAGGAAGTAAGGCGTCGGCTGCCTCATCGCAGGCGGAAAAGTGATACGAGCGCTGCAGTGCATAGAGGCGCTCGACCTCAGCGCGGGCAGCGCCGGCGTCGTTGCCGAGCTCATTGAAGAGGTCGTAGCTGGCTGCAGCCTGGTCTGTAGCGACAGAAGAGGAGCCCTGGACATCTGCGTCGATAGCTGCGCCCAGCGCGTGAGCTGCTTCAGCGAAACGTGGATTGACGGGGGAAGAATCGGAGGGAAGAAAGCGGCTCAGCCAGGGGTCCTGGTGGTGGGCTTCGAGCGAGGCGGCGAGTGCGTGAAGGAGAGTGCGCGCAGCGAGGCACTTCTCGTCGCACGGCGACCCGCGCGAGCGATCGACTGGCAGCGGATAGGCCGCGTCGAGCAACTGGGGGAGGAAGGTCGTGGAGAGCTCTTCGTCGATACCGGCGAGCGTCGCCGAGTCAGCGGCGAGGGAGCGCATGGCCTGCGGCGTGGCAAGATGCTGCTCCATGCGGCTCTGGTGAGTCTTAAGACGGTCGAGCTTCGCTTCAAGCGAGCTGAGGCGTTGACGGCCCTCTTCGAGCCACTTTGAATCGCGCTCAAACTTGAGGAAACGGTTCCAGGTCTCGACGGCATTCATGACCTGACCACGATCTTCCATCATGACCGCTTCATTGAAGAGGACGACGGGATCGCTCGGCGCCAGCTCGTCGGCGCGGCGCAGATAATCGAGGGCAGTAGCTCGGTCATTCTCGCTGCCGGTTGCGGAACCGCGCAGGAAGTATGCCATACCGGCGTCGGTCAGCAGCCCCGGAGTGACCGGTCCGGCAGAAATGAGGCGGTCAAGCGTGTCGATTGCGGGGTCGTAGTTCTCTTCCAGAATTTGCGCGCGGGCCTGCATCTCGAGCAAGTGCGAATCGCTGGGACTCTTCTGAAGCTTGCTCTCGATGGCCGCGCGTGCGCTGAGGAGAGAGGGAGATGCCGGAGCGATGGAACCGCCACGGGTATGAGTGCTGCCGGTGACCGGAGCGAAGCCGGCTCCAGGGATGCGCAGATCAAACGTGCGCGAATCTGAATAGGCCTCGGCGAGAAGCCGCTCCGGGGCATGCTGCGCCCGCCACCAGATGCCTCCGCTGACAACGATCACAAGCAGGGCTAGAACGCCGGCGACTGACCAGGCGAAGAAGGGAATCCGGACCTTCTGCTTTGCCGCGTGCGGAGTCTGGGCCAGCTCGACTGCCAGCCTGTGCTGCCACTGCGGTGTGAAGGAGGCAAAGTTCTCAAGCTCGCGGCTTTCGACGGGCGAGGTCTCGGCGGACAATGCGCGCTGACATCCGCGCAGCCGTGCGAGGCATTTGGCGCAAACTGCCGCATGCGAGAGCAACGCCTCTTTGGCTGCCGCATCCGTCTCGCCGGTTGCCAGGCGAACCCAGTCTGTCAGCTCAGGGCAAGGGCCGAAGTTGGGCGACGTGGGCGGGTGCAATTGGCCTAGGCCGGCGACCTCACGAAACGAAGCCATCGCTCGCAGGTCATCGAGAGCCTCGGCGAGGTCATCGGATAGGCGAGGTGGAACTTCGGGATTGAGGTCGTCGTTCATTGCTCCACTGTTGATACCGAAAACTGCTCCGGCAATCCTTTTTGCCGATACTTAATTTTGTTCCATTATGGGAAGATAACTGATTTCCCGTCCGACAGGGTTGGCAGTTAGCTGGCCTCACTTGCGGGTGCGATCTGGAGCTTGATCTTGCGTGTTTCCAGCTCCTTACGCATCCAGGAGGTTACGCGGCGCAGAGCACTTTCAACGCCCTTTGCGCTAAGCACGGAACCTGGCAGCGCGGCAATTTCGTCAGCGGTTAGTCCTTGTAAGTAATAGAGCCAAAAAAGTGTGCGGTCGCGTTCGGCGGTGGGGCTGGCGGCTGAGCGCAGCAGGCTGTCGAGCTCCGCGAAAAGCACCGTCCGGTCCATCGCCGCAACGCTTTCGTTTTGAAAAGGCTGGCTGACGGACACCGGGCTATCTTCGAGGCCGATAGTTACTACTTTGCCACCACGCTTTTCAGAGTATTGGCGTCTGAAGTAATCGTTGGCGACGGAGGCCGAGATGACACGCAACAGGCCGAAGAAGGAGTCTTCACCGCGCGGCGTGAAATCGCGCAGAATGCGGCGCTCCTGGTCGCAGAGCTTTAGAAAGACTTCCTGCACGATATCGTCGACAATTGAAGGAGTTGCTGTGCCTAGCCAGAGACGCGTAATCCGCGCGGCGACGATTGCAGCGACTGGCGCGCAACGTCGCAAAAGTTCTTCCCATTCCGCTGCTCCAGTGGAACGGGCACAAGCCTTTGCAAGCTCGTTTACCGGCGTTTTCAATGCATCCATCCTGCGGGAGTACAGTGTACCGCAAAGACGCACGGGTTGTTTCTTTTACAAATTCCCGTTGTGGGACGATGAACGCAGCATGAAACCGGCATAGGCCAGGTCGTTTTCTGCTGTGCTAGTATCCCGGCAAGCACCTGCCATTCATAGCAAAGGACCGTTCGATGGAAACGACTCTGCGCCCTCTTACACTCGGTGAAATTCTGGATCGCACGGCGCAGCTGTACCGCTCGAATTTTCTGCTGCTCGCCGGAATTTCATCAGTTTATGCCGGCGCATTACTGGTGTTGAGCCTGGCTCAGATTGGCGTGCAGGAAGCGCTTCGCGCGAACCACATGGCCGACAAGATTATCTGGGCGACGGTGCTGGGCGCTCTGATCCTGTGGCCGGTGATGGTGATCGTCGGAGGATTTGCCATTGCCGCCAACAGCCGTGCGGTTTCGTGGCTGCATCTCGATGAGCCGGCGACTATCCGCGGCGCTTACGGAAGCATTTTGCCGCGCTGGGGCCGGTACCTGTGGATGCTGACGATCACAACTTGCGTGGTATGGCTGCCATTTGGTCTGCTCTACGGCGGGTACATGTTGTTCATCGGTCTTTACGCGAAACCCAAAGGCGTGCTGGCACATACTCCCGTAAAGGATCCAGAAGCGCTCATGGTCTTTCTCGGTGTGACTGCGCTTTTCGGACTGCTCGCGGCAGGAGCGGTTGTCTACGCGACGATCATGGGGTTGCGGTATTCGCTCGCGGTGCCCGCCTCAGTAATTGAAAATCTGCCTGCGCGGAAGGCCATCCGCCGCAGCATTGATTTGACCAAGGGCGGACGCGGGCGGATTTTCCTGCTGGCGCTTCTTGTTGTGGCGATTCAGGTGGGTCTGGGCGTAATTACGCAGATGTTCTTCGTGCTGTTGGCATTCAAGCACAAGGGGGCATTGCCGGTAAGCATGCGCGTGTTGCAACAGGTTGTCGCCTTCTTCACCAATACGTTCGTCGGGCCGATTTATGCCACGGGTTTCACGCTCTTCTACTATGACCAGCGCGTGCGCAAAGAAGGTTACGACATCGAGTGGATGATGAAGGCCGCGGGGCTCGCAGCGCCGGCGATGCCGAGCGCGTCAGCAGAAACGGTTGAGGGCGAACCGGACGGCGTGGCTGCGGGCATTGCAGATTCAGGGAGAACGAATGAATGAACGACTGCATCCGTTGACTCTTGGCGAAATACTCGACCGCACCGCGCAACTCTATCGCTCACGGTTTCTGGTCTTCGCAGGCATTGCCATTATTCCTGCGCTCACGGTGTTTGTCTTCGCAGGAGCAGCAGTCGGGCTTTCTGCGTGGGCAGGCCTATCCGCGGCGAACCTGAACGTCACCGCCATCGTCGCGCTGGTGCTGCTCGGGCTGATCGCTCTGCCGGTGTGGCTGGGTTTAGCGGTGCTCGGTTGGGCCGCTCTCACTGAAGCAGCGACGCAGGCTTTCCTCGGCGATCTAATTACGATTCGCGGCGCCTACAAGAGCGCGTGGCAGCGTAAGGGGCGCCACACAGGGCTTTACCTGCTGATTCTCCTTATCGTGGTCGTCGCGCCGATTGTTGTGTTGAACCTGCTGCCGATGGTTTCGGTTGGGATAGGTGTTGCCGGCCGTCTGGCTGGTGGAGATGCGGCCGCGGGGGCGATTGTGGGCGTCGGCATGCTTCTCGGATTTGTGGGAATGGCAGTCTACATGGTGTGGATGCTGCTGCGCGTGTGCCTGGCTTTCCCAGCATGCGTGGTAGAGCAGGTCAGCCCGTGGAGCGCGATCAAGCGCAGCACCTTGCTGAGCCGAGGGACCAAAGGGCGCATTGTGGTGCTGTTTCTGCTGGGCACCGCGCTGAGCTGGATTGTGGCTATGGTGGTGATGATTCCGATGCTGATTGCAATCGCTCTGATACCCGGCCTTTCAGGTCAGCAACACGCGCAGGGGTTGAGCATAGCCTTTGCGCTGATGTGGTACGGGCTGGTCTTTATTGTGATGGCGATCATCAGGCCGATCTACGGCATTGCTCTGGCCGTCTTCTATTTCGACCAGCGGATTCGTACTGAAGGATTCGATATTGAGTGGATGATGCGCGAGGCGGGAATGACGCTGCCCCAAGCCGTCCCGAAGCAGGAGATACCATGGCTATCGGCTATGCCCGCCTCGCTACCGGCGCCGCCGCCCGTGACTATTCCGATTGCCGGACCTCTTGATCCGAAAGCCGCCGAAGGCGGGTGAGCCGGCATGAGCGTGCAATTGCGTCCGATGACGCTTGGCGAAATTCTGGATCGTACATTCCAGATATATCGTTCGAGATTTCTCGTCTTCATTGGTATTGCGGCTTTGCCCGCCTTGGCGATGATGGCGGTCCACTTTATCGACGCGGCATGGCTTCATGTCAGCTCTATCGTGCAACCCCATCGACGCGGCGGCATCGTTTTGTGGTCGCTGGTGGTCGGGTTGGGTTTCTATCACATCTCAGGTTTCTTTGCGTCCATGGTGTTGCCGGCCTATGCCAAGCAGGTGGCATCATCGATAGGTGATGAAGCATGTTCCCTCAGAGAAAGTGTTGAGTTCGGTGTTGTAGCAATACGTAATGGAACCAAGAGAGGCACATAA
>CAWHUJ010000006.1:0-17576 GCA_963832465.1 uncultured Acidobacteriaceae bacterium | reverse complement strand
GTCTCTGGTTTGCCAAAGCTGAATGAATGCTTGCCCGACCTGATGCAACTTCGGGACGATCGGGCTTCGTCAGCGATCGAATGGCCGCCACGTACGATGCGGTCGGGGAGGCAGTTCGGACTCTGCACTGCGTTCCGGTCTAACCTCACGTGTTGGCTCAGGCAGATCGGGCTCGCCGGGAATTGTCTCGTGTACGAGGATGACCTTGAGAAAGCGCGGGCCATGCACACCCTTGACGCGGGTCATTTCGATGTCAGCCGTCGCCGAAGGACCGGAGATGAAGGTGGCGAGCGTCGGGGGCGGAGTGCAGCGTGCAAAGTATTCAGGCAGCGTTTCGACGAGCTGGTTGACGCGCACGATGCAGAGGTGCCAGTCCGGCAGCAAAGTCAGAGCGCGCCGGCCTTCTGATGGAGAGTGATGCAGAACGATGGTGCCTGAGTCAGCGATTCCGGCTGAGGATGTGGTGACAACGCCGTCGCACTTCTCGAGATCGTTGTAGTCAAGCTTGCGGTCAACTTTCCATGCGAACTTCAGTGTGACCCATTCTGAGGGAAGTCCCGGAGGAGCCAGGAAAACCTTTCGGCCGCTGTTGGCAAGGCATTCATTGATGCAGTTTCCAAGCCGGCGTTCAGAGCACTCGACAACTTCTGCGTCGTATTCCCGGAGCCGGTGGATAAAGAGTTGGATACGCCCCGCTTCATCGAGCGCGCCCTGGCGGAGATATGCAGGGGTGTGCTCCGCGGCGTGCGGGTCGAGCGGCTGCGCAGTGGCGGCGCGAATGCGGTCGAGGATCAGGTCGCGTGACGTGACGGATGCTCTCATGACTTTGCCTCGGTCTCGGATTCGGGTATCGGCGCACGGAGCGTGGGCTCGGGTAGGGGTTCAGCTTTTACCTCCGCCTCCGGTTGGGACTCAAGCTCTGCCTCAACCTTAGGCTCGCGTTTGACCTCCAACTCAGGCTCAGCCATGAGTATGGGCTCAGTTACTGCGGGCTCGAGTTTTGCCACAGGCTCAGGCGTTGTCTCAAGCTCTGGTTTGGCTTCGAGGATTGTCTCAAGCTTGGGTTCAGGCGTGGCCACCAACTCAACCTTCTCCTCAAGCGTGGGTTCAGATTTTCCGTCCGACCCCAGCTTATCTACGGATTCAACCTTTGCCTCGGGCCCGGGTGCAGGAACTGCTGCCGCTTTCTTGCCCGGCCTCGTTTCCCACCAATCGCGGAAGCTCTGATCGGGAATGGCGCGCAGGTCGCGGGTTAAAGTCCAACGACCGCCGAGCGAGGGTAGCTTGCGGATCCAGCCGTCTTTACCGGTAAAGCGGCGGAGCACTTTTCGCGCATAATGCTGCGCTTTGCGGAAGCGTTGTGAGTCGCTCAAAACCCAGCTCGCAATCCACATGGCGAGAAACATCGGGTCGACCCAGCGGCGCGGTTGCTTACGCTCCCGATCGGTTATCTGCGCGCGGAGATCAATCAGCACCTCAGGGATATTGATCTTCACCGGGCAAACGTCATAGCAAGCTCCACAGAGCGTCGAGGCGTAGGGCAGCGAGTCGCCGTATTCGAGCTTCGTAAGCTGCGGGGTGAGGATGGCTCCAATCGGACCGGAGTAGACCGATCCGTAAGCGTGGCCGCCTGTCTGGCGGTAGACAGGGCAGGTGTTCTGGCATGCGCCGCAACGGATGCAGCGCAATGTCTGCCGCTCGACATCGCCATCGAGAATTCCGGACCTGCCATTATCGAGCAGCACGATGTGAAACTTCTGCGGGCCGTCTCCCGGCGTGACACCCGTCCAGAGCGAGGTGTAGGGATTCATGCGCTCGCCGGTGGCCGAGCGCGCCAGCACCTGGAGCATCACTTCAAGATCGTTGTAACGCGGCACGATCTTCTCAATGCCGGCGATGGCTATGAGCGTCTGCGGCAGCGTGAGGCACATGCGGCCATTGCCTTCAGATTCCACGATGGCAACGGACCCTGTTTCCGCAACGAGGAAGTTCGCTCCGCAGATCGCGGTTGGAACGGTGAGAAACTTCCTGCGCAGGTAATCTCTGGCCGCGGCGGTGAGAGCCTGCGGGTCTCGGAGAGACTGGGCAGTCCATCTGCTTTGAGAAGATATCACGGACCTGCTGCGGTTCACGTGCAGGGCAGGAACGACAATGTGTGAGGGCTGGTCGTTGTTCAGCTGAAGGATCAGTTCGGCCAGGTCGGTCTCGTACGCTTGATGCCGGCGGCTTCCAAAGCCTCGATTCAAATGAATCTCCGCGGAGGTCATCGACTTTATCTTGATGACCTCGTTGTCTTTTCTTCGCGCAGAATTTCGAGAATGATCTTGCGGGCTTCGGCGGCATCTGCGGCCCAGTGAACTGTGCCGCCTGCGGCAGTGCAGCGTTCTTCAAACTGAAGCAGGAATGTGTCGAGATTGGCGAGAGCGTGATCCCGAATAGCCGCAGCGGCGGTGCGCAACTGCTGCCAGTCTGTCTTTTCGGCGACGAGCTTGGCGCGCTTGGCTTGAATCACCTCTGTGGCGTGGGCGACGTTCTTGCGCAGTTGCGTGTTACGCAGGACAGGCAATGCTGCCTGCGGAAAGGGCGGTGCCGTGAGCGGATCGAGATTCGCGTGGCTCATGCGGGTTCCTCCGCCGGAGCGCCTCGGTGCTGGCGAGAATCTGGGCAAGGTGGATGGTGCGGATGCCGGGAATTGCGGTGCAGGCTCCACCAATGTGCATGAGGCAACTGTTGTCGACTGCGGTACAATATTCGGCACGCGTTGAAAGGATGTCCTTGAGTTTGGTGGAGAGCATCGCGGAGGAGACTTCGGCGTTCTTGATGGAGAAGGTTCCGCCGAAGCCGCAGCAGCGTTCAAGATTTTCGAGCGGGACCAGGTCGATGCCCGCGCACCTTGCGCAACAGGCGCAGGGGCCGATCGCCGAGGTTCAACGCCCGCAATCCGTGACAGCTTGCGTGATAGGTGACGCGATGCGGAAAATATGCGCCCACGTCGTCGACGCCGAGCTTGTCGATGAGAAATTCACTCAGCTCATAAATCTGGGCAGCAACGCCTGCAAGCTCTTGCGCAGCTCTTCGTTGCCGAGTTCTTCAAATAGCGCCGGCATATTGATCGCGGATCATGGCGACGCAGGAGGAGGAAGGGATAACGACGGCTTCTGCCTCCTGATACATACGGACGAAGCGGCTCGCCTGCGAAAAGCTTCAGAGCGGAAGCCGGTATTGGCGTGCATCTGCCCGCAGCAGGTCTGTTTGGCGTGAAAGTCGAGCTCGACGCCCGAGCCGCTCAAGCAGGTCACCACGGCGCGACCGGTCTCAGGAAAGAGCGTGTCGTTATAGCAGGTAATAAACAGGGATGCGCGCATCAGTCGACCTATTGTCGCAGAAGGAGGGAAGCAAGTGGGACAGTTGAATCTGCTCGTATGATCCGGGGTAACGGCGCCATCAGTCAACCCGGGACGAGGTGTCTACTCGGGTTCCGCGTTCCAGTCGCACTCAACGGCACGATGCGTCTTTGCGCTCTCCGCCGCATATTCCAGCACGCGTGCAGCGCGCCAGGCGTCGATTCCAGCGACAGGCGGCTTCGCCTCGCCAAGCAGAGCGTCACGTACTCCCTGGTAGAAGAGTCGGTAGTCGCCCGGGATCGGCTGGACGGGTTGAGCAGCAGTGCTTCCGTCGTCAGCGGCGACGCTCAGTGTGCCCCAATGCGCCTGAGATTCTTCGCCCCACGTGCTGCTGTCGATTCTCGTGACGTGATTGAGTGCCTCTTCCTGCGGATCGAGGCCCCACTTCCAGTAGTTGCCTTTGTGGCCACGCAAATGGAAACGTGGGCGGGCAAGGGTGGAGAGCAGGTTCGCACTCAGCGTGACCGAGACTTCAGTGAAGTAATGCAGACGAACAGTGAAGGAGTCGTTAGCTCCCTGGCCATCGCGTTCGCGCCGCACCTCGGCGCTCACAGATTCAGGCAGTCCAAAGAGCAGCAATGCCTGGTCAACCAGATGAGTCCCGATATCCAGCAGCAGGCCGCCGCTGCCGGCTTCTTCTTTCCACGGCTTGGTAGACGAACCGGGGCGCCAGCGATCAAAGGTGGACCCGAAGTGGACGAGGCTGCCATTTGATTTCTCATGTAAAACTTTCTTAATTGTTAGGAAGTCGCTGTCCCATCGGCGGTTATGGAATGGAATGAACTGCAGGCCGATTCCCCCTGCAAGGGCCATAAGCTGCGCGATTTCATCTGAGGTGACCGCAGTCGGCTTATCGACAACCACGTTCTTCGCTGCCTCAAGGGCGCGCATTGCAAGGCTGAAGTGCGTGTCGTTGGGCGTCGCTACCACGACCAGCTTGATCGATGCGTCGGCTAACAGTTCGTCTACAGAGCGGTAAGTTTTGATGCCGGGATAACGCTCAGCCGCATTGTCGGAACTCCGCTCGACGACCGCCGCGAGTTCCAGACCTTCGACAGAGGAGATAAGCGGGGCATGAAAGACGCGGCCCGCCAAACCGAAGCCCACCAATCCTACTCGGATCATCGATCGCTCCTGTAGCTTTCAACGGAAGATCTTGGTTAGTTAGCCTTCGAGTTTATACCGAGTTTCAGCCAGTCGGTACAGCCGCCGCCAAACTAGCCGATTGATCGTAACCACGATCAGGGCCATCAGGACGGTGGCGAGCAGAAGGGTGGAGAATTTGCCTTCGTCCGTGGCCGCACTAATCTGTGCCCCAAGGCCGATAGTCTGCAGGGTCTGGTCCTTGAAGTGAAAGTACTCGGCCACGATAGAGGCGTTCCAGGCGCCCCCTGAGGCAGTGACCAGGCCGGTGACGAGATACGGGAAGATACCGGGCAGGATCAGGGTGGTCCAACGCTGCCAACGTGTGAAGCGGTAGAGTGAAGCCGCCTCTTTGAGGTCAGATGGGATCGCCATGGCGCCCGCAATTACGTTGAACAGGATGTACCACTGCGTGCCGAGCAGCATGAGCGCAATGGAGCCGATGCCGAGGCCGCCGCCGATGCGGATCAGCGCTAGTAACAAAACCGGGAAGAGCGCAGTGGCAGGCACTGAAGCAACGACCTGGATGACAGGTTGCAGAACACGTGCCAGCCGCGGATTGAAGCCAATCATCACGCCGACAGGAATGGTCCATGCTGCGGCGATGGCGAGCGACACATTAACGCGGAGAAATGTGGCGCCCGCGCCGAGAAAGAGGCGCTTGAGATCCGCGAGGGTAACGCCGCTCAGCACATGGGTTGCTTCCTTGACGCCCCAGATGGCGACGAGCGCGGCGAAGACGCCAATGCCGATTTGCAGCATGCGCCCGCTTTTGCGACCGTCATCATCAATCGGATGTACGACACGAGTCGCCTTCGTCATCGCGAGTCGACGGTAAAGGCTCTCCTCGACGGAGTTCCAGGCGCGCGCCGGCAGATTGGTGAGGATGCTTGAGCGCTGCAGAAGACTGAGGATGGGCGAGGTAGCGCGGGTGGTGGACTCCACCTGCTCGAACTTGAATTTGTCGCTCCAGGCGATAAGCGGACGCCATATTAGCTGATCGGTAGCAACGATGATGAGCACCATCACAGCGAGTCCCCAGAAAAGTGCGTGAACATCAACCGGATTGGCTGACGCTGCGGTTTGCAGGTAGCTGCCAAGGCCGGGCAGCCGAAAGAGACGATTGCCGACTGGGAACATTTCGCAGGCAATCAGGAAAAACCAGCCACCAGCGACGGAGACGATGGAGTTCCAGATCAGACCGATGGCGGCGAAGGGCAGTTCAAGCTGCCAGAAGCGCTGCCAGGCCGAGTACCGATAGATACGGGATGCCTCGATCATTTCGCGAGGAATGCTCTTGAGCGAGGAGTAGAAACTGAAAGCCATGTTCCACACCTGGCCCGTGAAAATGAGCAGGATCGAGCCCATTTCGATGCCCAGCTGGTAATTTGGAACCAGGGCCATCATCGCGAGCATGACTCCAGGCAAAAAGCTGAGAACTGGAATCGATTGAAGAATGTCGAGGACCGCGATCATCCACGCCTCGATGCGCGGATTGTAGGCCGCCATGTAGCCGTAGCCAACCGCGAAGACGAGGCTCAACAGATACGCAACGCCGATGCGCACGATGGAGTAGAAGGCATAGAGCGGAAGCGCGCGGACCGAGTGCGAGATCTCGATGGCAGGCACGGGACGGCCAAGCCAGTAGTGGCCCACCTGCATCATGGCGAAAAAGGCAGCAAGGCAGCATGCCCCCACCATGACGTCTGTGAAGAAGGGCCAGCTTTTGACGGCAACGAGCGATCGCCCGAATGTGTTCTGAACCCTCACTCAGACTCCTCGCTGGGAGCGACCTCTTCTTCGAGCGCATCGGGCATCACGAAGCGGCGCCGGCCGGCGTCGAAGTCGAAGAGTTCAGCATAGCGGCCCCAGGTAATTGCGGTTTCCATCTGCCGCTGCGACTCTTCTGGGCTGAACTGTTCGTCGATCATGTCCAGGAAGAAGTCTTCGGGCACGGTATGGTCGCTCTTGGATTCGATGGAGCGGCGAATCTGCCGCAGCAGCAGGACGTTGTCCATGGCGGCATCGCGGAAGAGTTCTTTCTGGCGAAGAATTTCGGAATTCGCGAATTCGGCTCCGGGTTCGGTGATGCTGGCATCGCCTTCCTCGACTTTGAGGAAGCCGAGCAACTGCGCGGCGTCAACGATGGGCAGCAGGTCATCGATTTCGAAGGCGAGGTCGTCGGCGAGCCGGTAGATGTCGTCGCGCCCACCCTTGTCCAGCAGCAGTTCGAGTAGACCGGCAATGCCGCCGGGGCGTGCGTGAGGCAGCATCTGGTAGCGCATCTGGCGCTGATCGCGGATGCGTGGACCTGCCTGCTGGTCGGGAACCTCGGGAAGAACATCGGGCCGCGTGAGCACTTTGTAGATGTAGTCAACCAGTTGCGTGAAGGGCTCGGATTTGCGGTCGCGCGGCTGGGGAAGCTGAACCTTGAAATCGGTGCGGATGTGTCCGGGGTTGCGGCCCAGGACGATGATGCGGTCGGCGAGCAGGACTGCCTCTTCGATATTGTGAGTGACGATAAAGACCGATTGCGTCGGCATGGTCTTCTTGGCCCAGAGCTCGAGCAATTCGCTGCGAAGGTTCTCAGCCGTGAGCACGTCGAGGGCAGAGAAGGGCTCGTCCATGAAGAGCACTTCGGGCTCAACGACGAGAGCGCGAGCGAAACCGACGCGCTGGCGCATGCCGCCGGAGAGTTCCTTGGGATAGGCGGATTCGAAGCCGTCGAGGCCTACGGTATCGAGCATCTTCTTGCTGCGCTCGCGGCGCTCAGCGGGATCGACTCCACGGGCCTGCAGGGGCGCTTCGACATTTTCAAGAACCGTAAGCCAGGGAAAGAGAGCAAAACTCTGAAAGACGATTGCAACATTGATTTCGGTATTAGAAATAGGCTTGCCGTGCCAGTAGACTTTGCCGGCCGACGGGCTCGAGAGGCCAGTGAGCATGCGCAGCATAGTAGATTTTCCCGAACCGGAAGGGCCCAGCAACGCAACGATTTCGCCGGGCACGATGCTGAGGTCGGTGGCCGAGATGACCTGGATACGATTTTCGCTGGGCTGAGAGTAGTACTTCTCGATCTTCTCAGCGCGAATGATCGGTTCCGTTTGTAATGGAGTCTGAAGTGCGGTTTCCTGCATGCGTGATTCTCCGTCGGGGTCCCAGACCCAGAATAGCGGCGGGAGTTGGTCTGGCAAGTCTATAGAAGCTGGATTGCCGGCGAGTTAAAGCTGCTTAATTTCGGCGGAGCGAGCCAAATAGCTGCGAGAACGTCTGCGCGGATTCAACATTCAGTGTGCGACGATGGGCGATCCGGCAGGCGTATCATCTTGAATTGTGTTGCGAAGCTGCTCTCAGCATGAGACCCTTCCCACAGACACGAAGTCCGGAGATCGAATCCCCACAAGCGAAACCTCAACGAGAGCAACCGCGAAGACCGTTTTCAGCGTCTAGGAGAGTATGCACGAAAATCGTGAGAAACCCAAAGTACTCGTTGTCGACGACGAACGCGTCATCGCCGATACCCTCGCTATGATTCTTAACCAGAGCGGCTTTGATGCGCGCGCCGTCTACTCGGGCGAAAAAGCAGTGGAAACAGCGTCGAGCTTCCGGCCTGAGATGCTGATCACAGACGTGATCATGGCTGACCTCAATGGAATCGACGCAGCCATCATGATTCGAGCTCTTTTGCCGAGCATCAAGATTCTGCTTTTCTCAGGCCAGGCGGCTACAGCCGACCTCTTGGAAAAGGCCCGCGTCAAAGGTTACGAATTTGAAATTCTGGCCAAGCCCGTGCACCCTCAGGATCTCCTGACCCGATTGCAGGGATAGCGACCACTCACCGTTGGTCCACATTTAAAGTTTCATATCCCGGCGCCCTTCAATTGCGCGCGCCATCGTGACCTCGTCTGCGTATTCAATGTCGCTGCCCGCAGGTACCCCAGTCGCGATGCGCGTCACACGTGCAGAGAAACCGCGCAGGGCGCTAGCGAGCCAGCTTGCAGTAGCTTCGCCTTCGAGAGTAGGGCTGGTGGCGAGAATCACTTCGTCGACATCGCCGCGCTCGACGCGGGCAAGCAGTGTTCCCGTGCGCAGTTGGTCAGGACCCACGCCGTGCAGGGGCGAAAGGGTTCCGTGCAGCACATGATAGACGCCGTTGTAGCCGCGCGTGCGCTCAACGGCATCGATGTTAGTCGGCTCCTCAACAACGCAGATCAGACGCTGGTTGCGCGTAGGGCTCGCGCAAAAGATACAAGGATCGATGTCGGTAATGTTGTTACAAATGGAGCAGAGGCGCAGGCTCGACTTGAGATCACGCACAGCGTCGGCCAGCGCGATAGCGTCGTCCTCGTGCGAGCGCAAAATGTGAAAGGCGAAGCGCTGGGCCGTCTTGGTGCCTACCCCAGGCAGTTTCCTTAGCTCTTCGATCAGCCGCGCCATCGGCTCGGCAAAGCGTGACACGTGCGATTCTCCCTCTGCCTATCCCAGCCCTGGCAGGTTGAGGCCGCCGAGCACACCCTGGAGGCTCGACTGGACGGCTTCGTCAGCTTTGCGGCCGGCATCATTCACGGCAGCGACGATCAGGTCTTCAAGCATTTCAACGTCGGCCTTTTCTCCACTGAGACCCGCGACAGCGGCGGGATCGATGTGAATTTTGAGGATCTGCTTCTTCCCGTTCATGGTTGCGCTCACGGCGCCGCCGCCCGCGCTGCCTTCCACAACGGTTTGTGCGAGCTTGCGCTGCACTTCCTCCTGCATCTGCGTCGCCTGGGAAAGCGCCTCTTGAAGTTTGAGCGGATTGAACATCGTCAGCCTCCTCGTAACCGCAGGATCCTTAGCTATTTGACGCGCAGATCAACGACACTGCGCACCTCTGCGTTGAAGATTTCGCGGGCGCGCTGCACGAGCGGGTGACTGAGCGCTGCTTCGTTGACACTACCGGCGGGTACCGATGCGTCAGGAGCAGCAACAGGGCCTCCACCTTCGCCCGGCACAACAAGAAAGCGTGTCGGCGCACCGAGACGCTGTAGTTCCTGGCGAATGATCTTTTCAGCGGCAGCATTGACGGTGAGGGCGAGCATCTTTTTGCCCATGCCGGCAACTTCAATCCTCAGGCTCGCACCATCGAGTTCCCACTTACCGGCGCTGATCAGTTGCGAGGCAGAAACATGGCCGCCAGCTGCAAGCGCAGCGCAGACGGCAGTGCGGATCGAATCCGTGTCGGGCGATTCAGGAACCGGCTCGATTGCCGGCGCCTTTGCCAGAGCACCTTCCGTGATCGTTTCGGCGAAACCCTGTACAGGCGCAGCGGGAAAGGGCGTGACATTCGCTGGAACGCTCTCGGCAACGACCTCAGCTACGGGAGCGCGTTCGACGCTCATCTTCGGGAC
The DNA here is from genome assembly GCA_963832465.1 of uncultured Acidobacteriaceae bacterium. Classification (GTDB taxonomy): domain Bacteria; phylum Acidobacteriota; class Terriglobia; order Terriglobales; family Acidobacteriaceae; genus Telmatobacter. Next base: position 7,642 of record CAWHUJ010000006.1, on the reverse strand, counting down.
TGACGAAGTGCTTCCGCCCGCAAAGGGAGATAAGGTCGGAGGCGCGGACACGGATGTAGGCGCAGCTGATGCACGTGGCACGGACGAAGCTGGACGCGACACGGGAGCGGATACTGAAGGACGCGCGCCGGTCCCTCCGGCCACGCCGCTCAGCAACTCTTCCAGCGGCAGGAGACGCTGCGCATGAATCAACTTCAACAAGCCCAGTTCAAGGTGAAAACGCTGCTCCTGACGGAAATTGAGATCGTCAAAGGTACGCAGAACGATCTGCAGATTGCGAGTCAGATCTTCTTCGGCAAAGAGCATTGCGGTGCGGGTCGCGCGGGCGCGCTCATCGGCGGAAATCTGCAGCAGCTCCGTCTCTTCGCCGCCCAGCTTGGCCATGAGCGCATTGCGCAGGTAACGCACCATCTGTCGCGCCAGCGACGACGGGCTATGGCCGGCGTTGAGCAGCACGTTCAACTGCTCCATCAAATCGGCGCTCTGCCCGGCTGCCACGGCTTCAAGCAGCCGCTCGAAGACCGCGTTGGGAACCGAGCCCATCAGCTCGCGAATCTGCGTGCCCGCGAGAAGTGGCTTGCCATCTTCCACGGGCGCGGAAGCGATCGCCTGATCCATGATGGAGAGTGCATCGCGCATGGAGCCGTCGCCAGCCTCGGCCAGCAGTGCAAGCGCGGCGTCCTCGGCCTCGACATTCTCTTCCGCAGCGATCATCTTCAGCTGCGCAAGAATGTCGTCGAACTTGACAGCGTGAAAACTGAAGTGCTGGCAACGCGAGCGAATCGTCTGCGGAATGTTCTCGGGCTCCGTCGTTGCCATCATGAAGATGACGTGCGCCGGCGGCTCTTCGAGGGTCTTAAGCAGCGCATTGAAGGCGGCTTCGGTGATCTGGTGGGCTTCGTCGAGAATGTAGATCTTGTAGCGGTCGCGGGCTGGGGCGTAGCGCGCCGCATCGCGCAGTTCGCGAATCTCGTCGATGCCGCGATTGGTGGCGGCATCGATCTCGATGACGTCCACAGCGTTGCCGGCGCGCACTTCAATGCAGGAGTCGCAAACGCCGCAGGGTTCCGGCGTTGGACGCTCGGGCGAGCCCATTGCGGTGCGGCAGTTCAGCGCCATGAGCGAGGATGCGCGCGATGGTGGTTTTGCCGATGCCGCGATGGCCGGAGAAGATGTAGCCGTGAGCGATGCGGTTCTGGCCGAGCGCGTTCATACAGCGTGCGGGTCACATGATCCTGGCCGGCCACGTCGGCAAAGCGCTGCGGACGATATTTTCTGGCCAGAACCTGATAACCCATGCGAACGCCGCTCCTGAGGCTCGGAGATTTTCCAGTAAGCCCAGGTTGGATTGTATCGTTCCTGGGAGATGAGCCCGGAAGTGGAAAACCCTTGGAATGTGCGGGAGGATTTGGCGAACGAAGCGGCTATCGCGCGCCGAGCAACAGGCTCATTCGTTGAGCCAGTCAGCGATCAGGTCTTCGTCGCCCGGATCGAGAATATAGGCATCGTTTGAAAGCAGGATGGTGGCCCATTCCGCGAGATCGCGTTCGGAAACAAGCTCGAACCGCCGCCGTTCGAGTGCGTTGGAGATGTGCTCGCGAGTGATCACGATACCCGGTTCGGGGACACGGTAGAGCGTGCTGGCGCCCCGGCGGGCGTGGCGCAGGTCGAAATCGTAGAGGCCTGCGAGCGTTTCGCGAACCTCTGCGATTCCCGCTTCGAACAGGGCGTAACGCCGAAGCACTTCGATCTGGCCTGGCGTGAGAGCCGGAAGTTCCGATTCCTCTTTCACTCCGCCTCTGATTTTACGCCTTCACCCGCCGGCGCTTCTTCAGGCCGCTGACGGAAGGCGCCTTGCCGCTGGCCTTCTTTTCCGCGTTGGCCGCGGCTTTCTTTTCCACCCGCTCGCGTCGGCGCAGTTCCTCTTTGGAGTACATGGTGCCGCGGCATTTTTTTGCGCCGCAGTTGCAGTGGCTTCTTCGTCATCGCCGTCGTAGAGGCAGTAGTCATATGTGATTTCTTCGCCGGGGCCGATCTGCGGATGGCCCTGATCCATACGCGGCCGCGGTCCTCTTCAGTCTCGCAATTAGGGTCGCAGCTATGGTTGATGAACATGGCCTTGCAGTGGCCGTCGATGACCATTCAGGCCGCCGCCCAGTCCAAAGAGATAGGTGATGGGCAGGTGCTTCGTAGGCGTTGTCGGCCTCGGATTTGCTCATGCGGGGGCCGGTATATTCGGCCACGCGTTCACCTTTACGGATCGCGGTGGTGGTGTAGCAGCCTGCGGCGTGGATTGCAGAGGAACGAATGATCAATGCCATAATGAAGATGACGGTTCCTCAGAAGACTTGAGTACCGTATGGATCGCATCCTAACATTGAAGACGGCGTGCAAAACCGCGCTGAGGTGGTTTGGGCAGAGATGAAACAGTTTTTTCCTGTTGCTGTACTTACAGTGGGCTGTGCTTTGGCTGGGTCCGCGATGTATCTTCGCGCGCAGTCGAATGCCGGCACGCAGCAGGGTCAGCAGCCAAACAATCCTCCGCCGAAGCCCGCGCAGGATTCCAACCCGTTCCCGGAAGATACGAACTCGATTCCGGTGATGCCGAATGCGAACTCGCCCGGAACTCCCGCATTGCCGGTGCCGGAGGATGCAGGCAGCGTGACTTTGCCCAACGCGGAGGGCGATCCTGTGCACAGCCCGGACGATGCAGAGGGAGCCGCCAGCAGCGAAAGTTCGAGCTCGAGCAACTCGGGGCTCGACAACCTGTTGAAGCCTCCGCCAGATACTGGCAAGCCTGGGAAACACGGCAAGGACGATGCCGACGCCCCGGTGGAACACCACGAGGACGCGAAGGAAGACGAGAGCGTAGGCAGCTACTATCTCGACCAGAAGAACTGGAAGGCTGCGCTTTCGCGGTTGAGTCGGCATTGGTGCTGGACGCAGAGAATCCAGAAGTCTATTGGGGGTTGGCCGAGGCAGCAGCGTCACCTGGGAATTTGCCTGAGGCGCAAAGCGCATTACCAGAAGCTGGTGGAGTACGATCCGGACTCAAGCACAGCAAAGAGGCGAAGAAGTATTTGCGGGAGCCCGAGATGGCCAATGCGCCCGCGGTTTCGTCCAATGCCCCGGCGAAGCCACAGAAGTAGCCAAGACTACAATAGGCCGGCCCAGCGCAGGTAGGCCGTGAGAATCTGCTGGCCCCACAGGCGCTGAAGATTCCTCCAATTGAGAGAAATGTGCCGAGCGGCAGCTTGTGCTCGCCCACGACTTCGTGTTGTCCGGCCCGGGCGATCCAGCATCGCGAGCGCGAAGGCCGCGCCCAGGACTACGCCGATGACGAAGGCGAGCAGTGCGCCGGGCAGGCCAAGCCATGCGGTGAGCAGGGCCATGAGCTTGGCGTCGCCCAGGCCGATGCCTTCGCGGCGGCGGATGAGCCAGTAGGATCCAGCGGATGGCGAGGATGAGGGCGGCTGCGATGAGATCTCGATGAGAGAACGAAGAAAATCATGGTGTAGAGCCCAAAAATCGACACTGTGGGTCCTTCTACAAACCAGTGCCCGCCGGACAAATTTTCAAACTCGCGAAGAGAATTCCGAGAGCAATTCCTGGATACGTCAGACAGTTTGGCAACCAGAAATTCTCTGCATCAAGAATCGCGAGTGCAACGAGCAACCAGAGCAGAACCAGCAGGCCGGCAACTCAACAAGAACTCCGAAGGATGCAGGCGAAGCGATGAGTGCTGGCCAGAGCTTGTGGCAGGCAGCACTCCACAATGCCGCTACGGTCACTTCCACTAGCGGATAACGCCAACTGATTCGGCTCGCCGCAGGTGCGGCAACGGCCCCGGAGCGCAAGCCAGCTCAGGATGGGGATATTTTCCCACCAGGCTAGCGTGCGATTGCAGACGCGGCAGTGCGATCGCGGCTTTACGACGCTTTCGCCCGCGGGCCAGCGGCTAGGCAGACGTTGAGAAAGCTGCCGAAGGCGAGGCCAGCCAGGGCTGCCAGTGAAGTGACCAGGATGCGAATCATGCGCGAGGTCGAGTATACGGTTCTGAAGACGCAGCGGGCAGTGCCGATGCTCATCCTCGGTTACACTGAGACCGATGAGCGCTGCACGCGACGCTGATGGTTCACACCCTTCCTCCGCTGCTTCAAGCCGCGCACGTGTGACGGAGCCGGCGCGGGCGGCGGCGCTCTTTGAGCAGTCGGTCGTCATCATGGCGCGGCTTCGCGCTCCCGGCGGCTGCCCGTGGGATCGCGAGCAGATCCTTCGACACCATTCGCAAATACACCCTTGAAGAGACCTACGAGGTCTTTGATGCCATTGAGCGCCGCGACTTTCCTCATCTGGCCGAAGAGCTGGGCGACCTGCTGCTGCAGGTGCTGTTTTATGCGGAGATGGCGGCCAACGAGGGGCATTTCACCATCGCCGACGTGCTCGATCATCTGAACCGCAAGCTGATCCGGCGGCATCCCGCACGTCTTTGGCGAGGAAGCTTCACGCGCGGCCGGCAATCGCGCCGCTGTCGATGCGGCCGGTTCAGGGCTCGTCCGCAGCCGTGCTGCGCAACTGGGAAGAGATCAAGGCGGCGGAAGAAATCCGCAGCTGAGCGGCGATAGCAGGCAGATGCCTTCTCGCCTGGACGCCGTGCAGCGCGCCATGCCCGCACTGGCCGAGGCGGCCAAGCTTGGCGGCAAGGCGCAGAAGGCCGGCTTCGACTGGCCGCACTGGCGCGATCTGCTGCCCAAGCTCGCCGAGGAGACCGCAGAACTCGAAGCCGAAGCCGCGTCCGGCGATCCGGCCAGGGCAAGCCCGCAGTGGAAGCGGAACTCGGCGATCTGCTCTTCACCGTTGTGAACCTCGGCCGGCATCTCGGCGTGGATGCGGAGATGGCGCTGCGCGGCTGCAATCTGCGCTTCCGCCAGCGCTTTCGCGAGATGGAGCTTGCCTCGCCAGCGCCCGCTGGAAGAGTCTTAGCGCCGCCGAATTGGAGGCCTCTGGGCGCAGGCGAAGCGGAAGCTAGCGCGTCTTCACAGGGCTCGCGAAATCCGGAGCGCTGAACGATGATCGTGATCCGCGAACTGCGAGGGCATCAGACGAGCTCGAGGCCTGCGTCCAGCTGCAGATCGAGACCTGGGGCTACGATCCGAGCGACGTCATTCCGCGCAAGGCGTTTCTCGTTGCGCAGAAAGATCGGCGGCCAGGTGATTGGCGCGTTCGATACGGATCTCCCGGGAGCTCGCCGAGGGCGGGCCGGAGTCGCTGGTCGGTTTCGCTTTTCTTTGCCTGGGTGAAAACCGACGGCGGCGAGCCGCAGCCTTATCTGCACTCGCATATGCTGGCCGTGCGCGAATGCTACCGCGAATCAGGGGCTTGGCGCGCAACTCAAGCTGGAGCAACGACGTGAAGCGCTGAGCGCGGACATCCGGCACATGGAGTGGACCTTCGACCCGCTCGAAATCAAAAATGCGCTTCTGAATATCCACAAGCTCGGAGCCATTGTTCGCGGCTATCGTGTGGATTTCTATGGTGTATCCTCATCTCGACTGCAGGGTGGGCTGCCCACGGATCGTCTTGTGGCGGAATGGCAGCTCGATTCGCCCCGGGTGAAGTGCAATTCTTGCGGAAACGCCGGGCATCCTGCAGTACATACATTGAGGAACGAATTCTGGTTCCGGCCGCCATCTATCAGTGGAAGGCCTCGGAGCGGGACGGGAGCGGGCCCTCGCCGTTCAATTGGAGAATCGCCAGAAGTTTCAACAGGCATTTTCTCAGGGTTTGGCCGTCTTGGCTTTCATCCGCGATGCGGAAGGAAATGGAATCTTCGAACTGGGTCCCCGAACAGCCGGACTCGGAATGCAGCAGTCAAATTCTCCAAGGAACGTAAAAATCTATGAGAATTGATGCAATTATCCTTCGCGAACTGCACCTGCCGCTGGTGCGCCCGTTTGAAACCAGCTTTGGCGTCACCCGCAACCGGCAGCATTCTGCTGGCCGAAATTCGAGTCAGAAGGGACTGACCGGCTGGGGCGAGTGCACGGCGGGCGAGCGGCCCGTATTTCTCCGCTGAATCGACCGACACGCGCCTGGCAGGTGATCGTCAACGAGCTCGGGCCGATGCTGGCGGCTCCGAGTCTCCGCGACCATGGCGGCGATTGCCCGCAGATCTTTCGACTGGTGCGCGGCAACCGCATGGCCAAGGCCACGCTTGAAAACGCTATCTGGGATCTCGAGGCGCAGCGCGAAGGCATCTCGCTTTCGAAGCTGCTCGGCGGCGTGCGCGACGACGATTCCCTGCGGCGTTTCGCTGGGCATCCAGTCGATCGATTCCTGAGCTGCTGGCGATCATTGAGCGCGAACTCGCCGCCGGCTATCAGCGCATCAAGCTCAAGTGCAAGCCGGGCTGGGATGTCGAAGTCTTTGAGCGCGTGCGCAACCGCTGGCCGGAAATCACGCTCAGTTGCGACGCCAACTCCGCCTATCGGCTGCGCGACATCGACCACCTGGTCAGCTTCGACGCCTTCGATCTGCTCATGATCGAGCAGCCGCTGTGGCACGACGACTTCTACTACCACTCCATGCTGCAGAAGCAGCTGCAGACACGCCGATCTGCCTGGATGAATCGATCCGCAACCGCCGCGACGCGCTGGCCGCCATCGAGATGGAGTCGTGCAAGATCATCAACATCAAGCTGGGCCGCGTGGGCGGATTCTCCGAGGCCATCGCGGTACACAACGCGGCGCAGGAGCGCGGCATCCCGGTCTGGTGCGGCGGCATGCTGGAGTCCGGCATCGGCCGCTCGCACAACATTGCGCTGTCGACGCTTGAGAACTTCTCGCTGCCGGGCGATGTTTCGGCTTCCGCGCGCTATTGGGCTGAAGACATCATCGAGCCCGAAGTCACGGTCTCGTCCGCGGGCGAGATCGCCATTCCCGACTCGCCGGGCCGCGGCTACGAAGTGCGCACCGACCTGGTCGAGCGGCTCACCGTGCGCAAAGAAACGATTCGCGCGCTGGAGCTGGTGGGTTAACTCCACCGCAGAGCGCATAGAGGTCACGATGGCCAGTCTGGTGATGCCTGTCGATCCCGGCCTGCTGGTGGATGATGACCTGCGGCTCGCGCTGCATGCGTTTATCTTTCACCCGGTACACAAGGTGCCGTCGTATGACTTCTCAATGGTTGTCGACACGACAGGCGAGGAACTTGGCGCAATCCGTTTGCGCATCGGTTCTACTGCACACGTCGAGCGGTACGCAGGACACATCGGCTACAACGTATTGCCCGCGCATCGCGGCCACCACTACGCGGCGCGTTCGCTGAAGCTGCTGCTTACATTGGCCCGTCAGGTCGGGCTCGATCCACTATGGATTACCTGTGATCCGCAGAACCATGCCTCGCGGCGCACGCTTGAGCTTGCGGGGGCACGTTTTGTAGAGATCGTCGAGGTTCCAATGGATCGCGTGATCCGCCACAGCAGCCACTTTCAGGAAATGCCGCTATCGGCTTTGAGAGAGCACCGAGTGATCGCTGCTGCTGGTTCGCTAGGCGCATTCACGGGCGAGAAGATTTTCGATGGCATTGCAGGCGTCTCTCGTTCCGTTCTCCTGGGAGATCTGCCTCGCCAGCTCCGCTGCGT
>CAWHUJ010000005.1:0-545321 GCA_963832465.1 uncultured Acidobacteriaceae bacterium | reverse complement strand
GGCTCTTGTGAGCACGAAGCGCGGACATGCGCAAATGGTATCAGGGCAAAGTTATGACGCTCTGGAACCCGCCGCCTTATGAATGGCGAGCAGCTTTTCAAGCAACGGCTTGAGCAGCTCGAGGTCGAGAGCGTTCGCGCCATCGGATTTGGCGTGTGCCGGGTCGTCGTGTACTTCGAGAAAAAGCCCATCGACACCGGCTGCAACAGCGGCCCTAGCCAACAGCGGAATATACTCCGGCTGGCCGCCGCTCACGCCATTGGCTGCCGAAGGCTGCTGTACCGAGTGCGTTCCATCGAAGACGACGGGAGCCATCTGGCGCATGACCGGAAGCGAGCGGAAATCGACGACGAGCGTGTTGTACCCGAAGCCAGCGCCGCGCTCGGTGAGAAAGACACGTGAGTTTCCGGTAGACCGCACCTTCTCGACCGGGTGCGCCATATCCCACGGGGCAACAAATTGCCCTTTCTTGATGTTCACGGCGCGGCCCGTTTTGCCCGCAGCAACGAGCAGATCAGTCTGGCGGCAGAGGAAGGCAGGAATCTGCAGCACATCAACAGCCTCAGCTACGACCTCGCATTGCGCAGACTCGTGTACATCGGTCAGCACAGGCAGACCGGTGTCTTTCGCCAGCCGGCCAAGAATGCGCGCGCCTTCAACGAGACCGGGGCCGCGAAAGCTCTTGACGCTGGTGCGATTCGCCTTGTCGAAGCTGGCCTTGAAGATGAAGGGAATGCCGAGGTCACCTGTGATGCGTTGAATGGCCTCAGCCATGTGCCGCACATGCGCCTCGGATTCGATTACGCAGGGTCCTGCAATGAGAAATAGCTCTCCCGTGCCAACGTGCACCGGGCCGATTTCAAAGGATTGGCTCACGAGGGGATTTTATCGTGGAAGCCTGCGTATGCTTCGCTCAGGCGAGCACTCGATGCTCCGCGCGGCTACGGGACCACTCCCACAGCGCGCGCTCAAGCGCGTGCAGAGGCGTGGCGCCGGGCAGATCGTTCTGTGGCCGCACCAGACCGCGCTCTGCCAATCTGCGGCAGAAGGCGACGTACTCTGCGTAGAACTCCACGTCATGACGGGCATGGCCAAGCGCTTCCAATGAGCGATAGTCCAGCACGTTATAGCGCGCCGGGTCGATGGCAGATAGGATTGCCGAGGCAATCGGCAGATCCACGCCGCGCAGTTCCATTAACGCTTCAACGGCCTTGCGCGTAGACGAGTCAGGGGACGCAGCAACGGCCAAAACCTTACGGATCTTGGCCTCGCTGTTCCCGATCAGGTAGTGCACCACCCGCTCGGACTTCCAGCGGACGACGGCTTCAAGATTCGCAAGTGTGTATTCACCGTTGCGGATGGACGCACCGGCTTCAAACGCAGCGCTCTCAAGCATGTGCTCCCGCTCGCCGGCTTTTTCCCAGCACTGATCCGCCAGTTTTTGTAACTCCTGCTCTGCGGGTTGCAATTCAAACTGAGCCATGGGGAATTCCTCCATCCCGAAAAACCTTGTCACAATAGGCTGCGCAAAATTCCTTTGTCAATAGGTCAACAGGTGCAACTTTCGATGCATTTTCGAGGAGTGCCGCGAATGAGCTGCAATGCAAAGGAAAACGGCCCGAAGAACCTTCGGGCCGTTGTGCTAGGTGAGTCGATTTACGACTGGAAAATCGACGTTTTTGTCTCGGCCGGCTTCTTCTCGGTGCGGTTCTTGTAGCTCGCGGCGATAAACTCGCGGAACAGCGGATGCGGCTCGAGCGGCTTCGACTTGAACTCGGGATGGAACTGGCAGCCGAGGAAAAACGGATGCCCGGGAATCTCGACGATCTCGACATAGGTCGCGTCGGGCGTGGTGCCGGTCATGCGCAGGCCGCCGCCGGTCAAGCAGCGCCTCGTATTCGCGATTGAATTCGTAGCGATGGCGGTGGCGCTCGCTGATTTCCGTTGCGCCGCCGTAGGCGCTTGAAGGCCAGTGAATCTTCCTGCAGCACGCAGGTCCACGCGCCCAGACGCATGGTCCCGCCCATCTCTTCGACGCCCAGCAATTCGCGCAGTTTGTAGATGATGCGGTGCTGGCGTGGCTGGATCGAATTCGCTGGAGTTCGCGTCCTTGAGCCCGCAGACATTGCGCGCAAACTCGATGCACGCAGTCTGCATGCCGAGGCAGATGCCGAAATAGGGCACCTGCTTTTCGCGGGCGTAGCGGATGGCGTTGAGCATGCCCTCGATGCCGCGCTTGCCGAAGCCGCCGGGAACCAGAATGCCGTCGAAGCCCTCGAGCTGGGACTCGTAGCTGCGGTCATCGGGTGTCTTCGATTCAAGCCCTTCGGCCTCGATCCAGGTGACATTGAGCTTCAGGCTCTTGCGCCACCGCACCGTGGGTCAGCGCTTCTTTGAGAGACTTGTAGCTGTCCTCGTACTCCACATACTTGCCGACGATGGCGATGGAAACTTCATCCTTGGGGTGATAGCAGCGATCGACCAGATCCTTCCACTTGCTCAGGTCGGCCTCGGGCGCTTCTTTGTGCAGGTACTTCAGGATGAGCGCGTCCACGCCCTCCTGCGCAAAGCCCAGCGGCACCTCGTAGATGGAGGGCACTGTCGTGGCGCCAATCACGGCCCTCTCTTCCACGTTGCAGAAGGCGGCAATCTTCTGCTTCATGTCGCGGCTCAGGTTGCGGTCACAGCGGCAGAGCAGAATGTCGGCCTGGATGCCGATAGAGAGCAGCTCCTTCACGGAGTGCTGCGTGGGCTTGGTCTTCAGCTCCTGCGCGGCGGCGATCCATGGAACGAGCGTCAGATGGACGAAGACCGTGTTCTCGCGGCCCAGTTCCTGGCGCATCTGGCGGATGGCTTCGAGGAACGGCAGCGATTCGATGTCGCCGACGGTGCCGCCGATCTCGACGATGGTCACGTCGGCGCCGTTGGACGAGACCTTGCGCATGGCGTTCTTGATCTCGTTGGTGACGTGCGGGATCACCTGGACAGTCTTGCCGAGGTAGTCGCCGCGGCGCTCTTTCAGGATGATCTGCTCGTAGATGCGGCCAGTGGTGAGATTGTTGTCGCGCGAGAGCGGCGCGTGGGTGAAGCGCTCGTAGTGGCCCAGGTCGAGGTCGGTTTCGGCGCCGTCGTCGGTCACAAAGACCTCGCCATGCTGGAAAGGCGACATGGTGCCCGGATCGACGTTGAGGTAGGGGTCGAACTTCATCAGGTTCACGCGCAGGCCGCGGCTCTCAAGCAGGCAGCCGATGGAAGCCGCCGCGAGACCCTTGCCGAGACTGGACACAACTCCGCCCGTCACAAAGACATACTTTGCCGACATCGATGCAACCTCATTATTTGAATTGTTGGGATTGGACGTACCTGGTGGGCACGATCAAGTATGGCAGGTTTTAAGAGGCGGATGAAGCGGAAAAATTAGGAAAGTAGTAAACGCCTGCGGCTCTTTGATTTATTCAAGCAGCCGACGAGATGTGGAAAATGAGGCCCGGAATTTCGGGCCTCGTTTGGCGTCGATAACTCTGCACCGCTCTAGAAGTTCAGGGTAATTTTGGCTGTCAGTGCACGCGGCGTGACGTAGTGCGTACCACTAAATGTTGAGAGGAAGTTGTAGAGCGCGTACTCGTTAGTGAAGTTGACAGCGGTCAGGTCGAGATCAGTCTTAAAGCGCTCTTTGTGGAAGATGTTCTGCTGCCCTACGGAAAGATCGAAGAGATTCCGTGGTGAAATGCGCGCGGGGTTTTTGTCGGGATTCTGCGTGCCGGGCGCCGGAATGGTGACCAGCGATGAAGTGTATTCGGACGGCGCGCAAGAGGTGAATCCAGAGTCCGGCGTCGCACGCACACCGTTGCAGGCAATGCCCGCCTGGTACTGCTGGTTATAGGTCAAGCCGCTGAGATCGACTGGCGTGGTGTTATCGACGGCGAAAGGCATGGCGCCTGCAACCTGGCCTGAATCGTAGCGCCAGTTCCAGCCAGCCCAGGGACCGCGCTTGCCGAACTGATATTGCAGGTGGGTGGTCTGGTTGAATTTTTCATCGTGATCGATGCGGAAAGGTTCGCCACTTTGCCCAACTGTAGCTCCCGCGCCCGCAACCTGTGGCGGGAAGAAGCGCGCCGCCACCGAGGACATCACCGAATAAGCGCTGAAGTTATGAATCTCCGGCATTTCAATGTTGAGCGCATAACCGGGAATCTTGGAGTTATGCCAATTGATGGGGAAGGTGATCGGCGTGTTGCCGAGAACTGAGAAGTCGAATGCGTTGTGCGTGTATTTCCAGAGGTATTCGCCGCTGAAAATAACGTGCTTACCCAATGCCTGCTGCAGGCCGGCGTGGAACTCGTTCTTGAAGCCGGGCTCCAAAGTGCCTGAAACGCCGGGTGTGCAGGAGAGCAGAGGCGCCAGCACTTCGTTGAGGCAACCTTCACTCGAAAGCACGAGGTTCTCGTTGAATGGCGTCTCGAGCGTTCGTGCGTAAGAGACGCGCAACACCGTGCTGGTCGGCTTTATGTTGTAGGCGATGCCGAGGCGAGGCTCAATCTGTTGCGCACTGGCGAGACCGTTGTAGACGTCGCCGCGAAGGCCGAGGTTAAAGTTCCAGTTGCCAGCTTTGATTTGATCCTCGACGTACATCGAGAGTTCCTTGATGTCGGCGCGGCCAAAATAGTCGTAGAAACTGCCTCCGCGGGTGAAGTCGTAGGGGCGGAGCACCGAAAGATAGTTTGGATTCGCCGTAAAACCGGATGCAGCGCAATCAGTGGGGTCCGAGAAGCCGGCAATGGAATTGCCATCGGCGTCGACACAAGGGGAATTGAGATAAGGATCGACGATGCTGAGGCCGTCGCTTTCACGCAGGAAGGTCTGCCCATACTCGATGCCGGCCTTCAAATTATGGATTCCCTTGGCATAGGTGAGGTCGGCGTGTGCTCCCGCATTCGCCAGCGAACGATCCTGGAAGATCGATGAAGTCTGCAGATTGGCAGGTCCGCGATCGGCGAGCGGATTGTTGCTGGGGTAGTAGTGAAAGAGATCTTTCCGGAAGAAGACGGCAACGTTAAGCACTGAATGCTGGTTGAGGATGTGCGTGTAGGTTGGTGCAATGTTGAAGGTGCCGATCATCGACCGCTGATCGGTATCGCCGACGTTGGAGAAGACGGGGTTGGGGCTTGCGCCGTCACTGACGACGTTCTGCACGTTCAGGTTGTCGAAGGCATTCGGCGTCTGAAACCACGACCGGCTGTAATTCAGGTCGAGGTGCATCGAATCGGCGGGCGTGAAGGTGTAGTCGACGCGATCGAAGATGTTCCCCTCGTTGCCCTTGGCATGGAAGACCTGGAACTGCGGCGGGTCAAGGAAACGCCCGGTATTGAGACCGTCAGCCTCGATGAAGTTGCCCCAACTTGGGCCGCCGTAGGAGAAGTCAAAGGCAGCGGTGGAGGAACCGAAAGTGCCGTAGGAGCTACTGATGCTCCCGGTCGGCTTGGTAACCCCCTGGCCGGAGCGCGTGGTGGCGACGATTACGAGGCTAGTCTTGTCACCGTACTCGGCCGGCGGCGCGCCGGAGATGACTTCGAGCGACTGGATCGAATTGGAAGGAAGCTGATTGGAGAAGACTTTGCTCTGCTGATCCGTAATCGGTTGACCATCGACCGAGAAGGAATTCGATGCGTGATCGCCGAGGCCGTGAAAGAGTCCGTTCGAGTCGGCGGAGACGCCCGGCGTAGAGACGGTCACGAGCGAACTAAGTGACGACGACTGGCTTTCCAGCGGAACTTTGACGAACAAGTCGCGATCGACGTCAGTGTGAAATGTGGGATCGTTCTCGATGAGATCACCGCTGTTGGCCTGCACGGTGACCGACGATGCCGCGGCTGCTACCTGCACGACCAGCTTGAGATCGACACCGAGTACCGAGCGAATCTCGAGCTTCTGCTGCAACGGCGAAAAGCCGTTGGCAACGACCGAGATCTGATAGGGATTGAACGGGACGTTTGCAAATTGAAACTGGCCTGAGTCGCCGGTGATTGTCGTACGGTCAAGCCCGCTGACCGAGTTCTGGAGATGGACAGTAGCCCCGGGAATTACCGCTCCCGAGGGATCAGTAACGGTGCCGCGGATGGCACCTGCGTTGCCTTGCGCATGCAAAGCGAGCGACGCGCAAATCAGGGCAACAAATGTAAAAGGACGAAATATCGAGCCGCGTCTGGACGGCATGGTGTGGTCTCCGATCGTGTGGCTGCTGGCGAAAGTCGTCCCGCCGTTCGGGCGGGGGCTCATCGGTGCAATGGGCAGATCATTCCGCTTCGCCGATCCGATTACGCCTCTCCTTCGCCTAAGAATCTGCGAGAGAAGATGGGAAAATTTCTGGGATGGATTGGAAGGGAATGAGGTCTAGCAGCCAGTTGGCGGAGGGCGAGTAAAGAGCTGCGCGTGCCACGTGCGGGAGACCCTGCATTCTTCGAAAACGGGCGCCGCCAGTGGAACCGACACCAACAAGATAAGTGCGGCCGTCACGGCGACGGGCGAAGCCGAGTGCATAACGACGCACAGCGGGCAGTGATCGGTGTCAGTATTTAACGGATGCGTATGCGCGACCTGAACGAAGGTCAGCAAAGCCAGCAGCGCAAGGCAGACGACGGCGACCGCAAAGGCTCGTGGCCGTTCACGATGAGTCTGCTGGAAGCGAGTCTGGAGTCCGGTAAACACGGTCCTACCTCTAAGGATACACAGATTTCGATGCATCAGAGACACGAAGGTCACTGTCCACGACGCAAATTTCATTTTGCCACGCGGCAAACTACAGATAAGCGCACTCGTCTAAACTATGGCCCGATGGCACGTTATCTTCACTGCCGACTATTTCTTGTTGTGAGCCTGGCGGCCTTGCTGATGAAGGCCGCCCCAGCCACGGCGCAGCAGCATAAGCCGCTGCAGGTACAGCCGGGCGAGACGGGCGGGAATTCCAACCATCGCCTCATTTTGAAAGACGGCAGCTATCAGATGGTTCGCCAATACCAGGTGGTGGGCGACCGTGTTCGCTATCTCTCGCAGGAGCGGGGTGAGTGGGAAGAGATGCCAGCGGATCTGGTGGATTGGGATGCTACGCACAAGTGGGAGCGCGACCATACGACGAATCAATCTGAGGACTCCGCAGCGATGAAAGAAGCAGCGGATCTCGATAAGGAAGAAGCGGCCGAGCGAGCGGATCAGATGGCGCGCATGCCTGAAGTGGCCAAAGGACTGGATCTGCCGGACCAGGATGGGGTTTTCGTGCTGGACACTTTTCAGGGAACGCCCGAACTGGTCGAACTGCTGCCGATCGATCTGAGCCTCAACCAGAAAAACAAGCATGGCTTGAGCACTCTGAATCCGCTGGCGGGAGAGAAAGCGAGCATTGAGTTGGACGGTGCGCATGCGAAGGTTCATCTTCACGTCAATCAGCCGGAGATTTACCTCTCGCTCGACGGCGGAGACAACCAGCCGCTGACCACACATGCGCTCACAGTGCAGACCGTACAGGTGCCGGGCAAGACGAATCGCAAGCGCGGTGCGCAATCGTCTTCGTCTGGTTTCGCCATTGTGCACGTTGACGAGCGGCAGCGGGTGCGTATTGTGGGTGCGATCCACGTAAGCCCGACGGGGACAGTCACGCAAAGCGAGGACGTTATTCCTGCGAAGGCAGAAATGGTGCCCGGCAAGCGCTGGCTCAAGCTGACGCCGGCTGAGCCGCTGAAGATCGGCGAATACGCCCTGGTGGAGATTCTGTCGCCGTCAGATATCAATCAGACCGTGTGGGACTTCAACGTGAATCCCACACTGGGCGACAACCCTTCGGCGCTCGGCCCGATTTTGAGCAGCGGGACACAGCAGCCTTAAGGAGCCTCTCGCCGCTCGATCCTCGACCGACGCTTTTCCCATTCGACACTCGAAAAAATGCGAGGACCAACCTCGATGAGGCGCGGCATCATGTTGAAGACTGACACCCGGCTCCACGGCTTACCCTCGCGGGTTCTGAAACCCTTCTCATTGAGGTCGCTCACGATGCTCGAGTAGGAGAAATCCTGCCCCAGGAGGTCCATCATGAGCAGGAGGACTTTGTTCTCTTGCGGATCGACTTCGAGACGCTTGCAGTCGTCGGAGATTTTGAGCCCGTAAGGGATCTCCTCACTAAAGGCTCCCTCAGGAGGAGCTTCCTGATCGGGCAGTTCGCGCCGCCATTCGATTGAGACCATCTGCCAGCCTGCCGCCTTCCGCTGCCGGATGATCTCCGGGCTGAAGGGCTCCGCAATCACATCACGCATCCGTTCGAAATACGCCATGGCCAAGCCTCCACACGCACTCAGACTACGGAAAACACCGCTATTGGCCTGAGCAATTAGCGGACCAATTGCGAGGAAGCCCGATTGAGGCTAAGTTGCGTGTATTCAGGCAGTCATGGTGGATTTCAGGGTTCGCCGATCGATGAAGTGTGCCCGGAATTGAGAAGACGTGTCCGCTTCCGCACAGGCGGATTTCGATTTTTGCGGCTACTCGCGCACGCTGATGCCAAGTGCCTTCATCTTCCTGTAGAGATGGCTGCGCTCAAGCCCCAAAAGCTCCGCGGCGCGACTGACGTTGTTACGCGCTTCTTCAATCTTCTTCAGGATGTAGTCGCGTTCGTAGGCGTCGCGCGCCTGCTGCAGGGTTGAGAACTCTTCGGTATTGCGCGATGACACTTTATGGGTGAGCGGCGGCAGATGCTTGCGTTCGATGCGAAGCGTGCGTGGGTTGAGGATAAGCACACGCTCGATGACGTTCTTGAGTTCGCGGACATTGCCGGGCCAGTGATACTTACCCAGCGTTTCCAGCGCTTCTTCGCTTATCTCCATGCGCGGCCTGCCATATTGGCGGCCAAACTCAGCGAGAAACTCGCGCACTAGAAGCGGAATGTCCTGCTTGCGCTCGCGCAACGGCGGCACAAAGAACGGAACCACATTGAGGCGATAGAAGAGATCTTCGCGGAAGTTGCCCTTGGCGATCTCCTCCTCGAGATTCTTGTTCGTGGATGCGATGAGCCGGACATCGATGTGCAGGGCCTGCGATCCACCCATGGGGGTGAAGAACTGATCATCAAGGGCGCTCAGCATCTTGGCCTGCGTTTTGAGGCTCATATCACCTACTTCGTCCAGAAAGAGCGATCCCCCGTCGGCGCGTTCGAGCATGCCTCGCTGCTCTGGCGGGCCGCCAGGTTGCGTGCCGTGCCGATAGCCAAAGAGCTCGGCCTCGATGTGCGCCTCAGGAATTGCCGCGCAGTTGAGCTCCACAAAGACGCGATCGCGGCGCAGGCTTTCTGCATGGATCGCGCGGGCAATCAGTTCCTTGCCTGTGCCCGACTCCCCGTAAATGAGCACGCGGCCCGTGGTGGGAGCCATGAGCCGGATCTGCTGACGGAGCGCCTTGGCCGGCACACTTTCGCCGGTAAGAACAGTGCCCGCATTGAACTGCCGGCGGAATTCGAGATTCTCGTTGCGCAGGCGGCGCGCTTCGACGGCGTTCTTGAGCACGATTAAGGTGCGGTCGAGCGAAAGCGGCTTCTCAAGAAAATCGAATGCGCCAATCTTGGTGGCTTTGACCGCAGTTTCGATGGTGCCATGTCCCGAGATGATGATGACTTCTGGCCGTGTTTCGGCTTCCATTCCATGAATTTCGCGGAGCACCTCAAGGCCGTCGCGATCGGGGAGCCAAATATCGAGCAGCACGACGTCATACGGCGCATCCTGCACCAGAACGAGAGCCTCAGCTGCTGTTGCGGCGGTCGCGACACCGTATCCCTCTTCGCGCAAAATCTCTTCGAGCGCCGTGCGAATCTCAGCCTCGTCGTCCACGACCAGGATGTGGTTCATGAATGAGCTCCGGTGACCGGAACCCGGGTGCTGGTCTCGCTCCCGGGGTGCGCGGCGTGCTCAATCAATGGAAGACGCACGAGGAAGCGAGCGCCCTTGGGCGTGTTGCTTTCGGCTCGAATCGAGCCGCCATGCTCCTGCACGATCTTCGCAGCGATGGCGAGGCCCAGCCCCGTTCCACGATTCTTGGTGGAGTGGAATGGCAGGAAAAGCCGCTCGCGAATCTCATCGGTGATGCCGTGTCCTGTGTCTGCAACGACGAGCTCGACTGCCGACCCGTCTTCAATGAGACTGCTGCTGATGTCGAGGACGCGAAGCAAGCTGCCCTGCATCGCCTCTGCGGCATTGTCGATGAGGTTGGCAAGAGCACGCCGAATCACATCGGGATCCGCGAGTACCTGGGGCAAAGCGGGGTCCAAGTTGCGGTGCACGGTGATGCCATCGAGACGCCCCGCAAACAGGGCGAGCGCCTCGACCGCAACATGGTTGAGATCACAAGGACGAGGCTGGGGTGCGGGGAATTGCGCGAGCGCGGAGAACTGGTCCACGAGCGTACGAAGAGTGCCTACACAGGTCAGAATGACCTCAGTGCATTTGCGGATAATGCCCGGCGAGTCAGCCTGGCCTCTATCAAGGTGGCGGCCGATGCGCTCTGCGGAAAGCGCGATGGGCGTGAGCGGATTCTTGATCTCGTGGGCGACGCGCTGCGCGACTTCCTTCCACGCCAGTTGCCGCTGGGCACGCAGCAGTTCGGAAGTGTCTTCCACCACGAGAACCGTGCCCGCATGGCCGCCGGCGAATTCGAGCCGGGCGCTTGTGACGGCGAGGTTCATGACGCGGCCTCGCGCGTGCATTTCAATCTCTGTTGATGCTGCTCCCATGCGCTGGCCACGGCGAATCACTGCAGCAAGATCGTCGACGTGCTCGGGCGGCAGCAATTCGTCGAGTTTCTTGCCGCGCATACCGGCGCCGTCGTTTTTCCCTATGAGCGCTGCGAACGCGCGATTGGCCTGCAGCACGCAACCGGAGGCATCGAGAGTTACGACGCCGCTGGGAATCGTTTCAACGATGGTCTCGAGCTCGCGGCGGCGTTCCTCGATTGCCATGTTGGCTGCTGTCAGCTGCGCGGAGGAGCTTTCGGCCAGTCTGCGGCTCGTTTCGAGATCAGCAGCCATGTGGTTAAAGGATTGGACCAGGTCAGCCATCTCGCCTGTCGACGCCAGCGAAACGCGATACTCGTACTTCCCCGCAGCAATTTGATCCATGGCTTCATCGAGCGCCTCGACAGGACGCGTGATTTGCTTGGAGAGGAAGAGTGCCAGCCAAACGCTCGAAAAGAAAACGACGACGGTGATGAGCAGCAGCATCAGGAAAAACGTGGAGCGGATGCTGTTGCGCGAGCGAAAGAGATTCCAATAGGCCGCGGCGCCCTCGCGGATGCGGGCTGTAGTCTGACTGAGCCCCTCGGGCATGGGGAGTGCCGCGACAACAGCTTTTCCGCTGGCAGTGACAGACATGCCGAGCGCGTAGTCCTGACCGGCGATGCGGATGACAGGCTCGCCGTTGTGCTGAGCGGAAGTCAGTAGGCTCTCTGAGAGCGGTCCCCTGAGCGGCACTTCGGTCTGGCTGACTCCTTTGGTGGTGCTATCGGGCAGCCATGGAATCAAGCTGGCAGGGCTGTTCTCGGGCGGAGCCTCAAACCCAGCGATGACCTGCCGGTCCCTGTCGTAGACGAGAGCGAAGCCTCCTTGCAGCGTGATACGGTGCGAGCCGAGAACATTCTTCAACTCGGCAACGTCGCGATCGGGTGCACCGGTTGCGGCGATCGATTCCGCCTCGCCACGCGCATTGTTCGCGACATACTGTGCCAGTTCCAGCACCACTCGCGTCGAATCCTCCCGCAGCTCTGAGGTGTTGGGCGAAAACCAGCGATCGAGCGAGCGGTTCATGAGCTGAAAGCTGAAAAGAAACATGAAGACGGCCGGGGCCAGTGCAATGAGCACTGCGCCTAACACCATGCGTGTACGCAGGCGCGAACCAAGCGCGCTGCTGCTTTGTCCCGCATAGAGCTTGAGGATGTTTCTGAGCAGGAGCATCAACAAGGTGAGCAGCAACAGAAACACCAGCACGGTAAGACCAGCGAAGGCGAGAGTTTCGCCGGCGGTCTCAGGATTCAGGAAAGAAATATTGGAGGTGTTGAAGGCCTGCATCCAGCCCAACACAGCGAAGATGAGGAAGACACCCGCGCCCAACAGAACAATTGCTCTCTTTCGCCGGTCGCGCAGGAATTGCATGCGCCGATTATAGGCGCATCTGGAAACGGGGTTCCAGCGGGTAAATGCGGAGCGTTCTTAGGTTTGGCAGGACGAGCAGCGATCAGGCGAGAACTTCGGCCGCAGCCGTCCATGGCTTCTGCTGGCTTTCTGCCACCCCGCGGTAGGTGAGCGTGCCGAGCCAGGTGTTCAGCCCTTCCGCGAAACCTGCGTCCTTCTTCAATGCTTCACGAGCACCGAGATTCGCCATGCGCAGAACGTAGGGGAAAGTAGAATTCGTGAGCGCAAGCGTAGAAGTGTTCGGAACCGCGCCCGGCATATTCGTTACGCAGTAGTGCACAACCCCATCGACAACGTAGCTCGGATTGGAGTGCGACGTGGGACGGGCCGTTTCAACGCATCCACCCTGATCGATCGCTACATCCACGATGACCGCGCCCTTCTTCATCTGCGCAACCATTGCTCGCGTAACGAGCTTCGGTGCGGTCGCGCCGGGTATGAAAACGCCACCAATTACCAGATCGGCCTCGCGAGTGGCTTGAGCGAAGTTATAACTATTCGAAGCCAATGTATAAAGCCGTCCGCCGAAGATGTCGTCCAGCTCGCGCAGGCGATTCAGATTCACGTCAACCAGAGTCACCTTCGCGCCAAATCCCAGCGCAATTTTGGCCGCATTGGTGCCAACAATTCCGCCGCCAATGATAGTGACATTCGCCGGCGCTACTCCCGGCACGCCGCCCAGCAAAATGCCGCGCCCGCCACGTTCTTTCTCAAGATAAGTCGCGCCTACCTGAACGCTCATGCGCCCAGCTACTTCGCTCATCGGCGTCAGCAACGGCAGCGTTCCGCGGCGGTCGCGCACCGTTTCATAAGCAATGCCAATCACTTTTGAAGCGAGCAGACGATTGCGTCAACTCCGGCAGCGGCGCGAGATGCAGATAAGTGAACAGCACCAGACCTGCGCGGAAAAACTCATACTCGGGCTCGATGGGCTCCTTGACCTTGACCACGATCTCAGATCTCGCCCAGACTTCACCGGGCCCAGCGACGATCTCCGCACCCGCGTGCCGATATTCCTCATCGGTAAAGCTCGACTGCGCGCCGGCATGCGTCTCGACCAGCAGTGTGTGGCCGGCCTCGGTGAGCGCCTTCACGCCGGCCGGCGTCACGCCCACCCGCGCTTCGTGGTCCTTGATCTCTTTGGGAACGCCGATCACCATGCGGTAACTCCTGTCAACTGTTTCGATGCGGGGGGAGGATTGACGGGAAACACGCTGCGGCGCCGCGGGTTTTGTTGGGGAGGGCTGAGTCGGCGCCGCGTTTCACAGCATGTTCAACTTGCAAGGATCGTACGGCGGAATTCGCTTTCAATGTATGCAAAGTTCGTGATAAAAGAGTCAGATGGGAACGAAACGAGCGCATAAAGACCATTCTGCGCAAGAAATAGGCGCAACATTCGCGAATGGCTCAAGTCTCGATGAATCTGGACTCGCGAATTCTCGCCTATCTCGATCGCCATGGCCGCGCCACCAATTACGAGGTAGGAGATGCGGTGGGCCTGTCGGCGTCGGCCGCCTCGCGGCGCATCCTGGCTCTGGAAACGTCGGGCGCAATCCGCGGATATCGCGCCGTGGTGGACGACCGCATGCTCGGCAAGAGCATGACGGTGTTCATCCGCGTCACGCTGGAACGGCAGTCGGCCACCGTGCTCGGCGCCTTTGAAACCGCGGTGCGCCGTTGCAAGGGAGTCGTGAGCTGCCATCTCATGACCGGCCAGTACGATTACATGCTGGTCGCCCGCGTAGCCGACATTGCGGACTATGGCCGTCTGCACCAGGGCGAGCTCTCTCGCCTGCCGGGCGTTACAAGGATTGAGACCAGCTTTGCACTGCGCGATGTTCTGGGAGCGGTGAAAGCCTGATTCTGCTTTGCAGCCTCAACCCCTTGCATTAACCTTGGAAGACACGCACGACAGTTTGCAGGTAGCGCCGCCATGACGATGAGTCGCTGGACGGCCTCCTGTCCATGTTTCGACTTCGCTATACGCCGCTTAAAGGAGCGTTGATGCCTTCTGTCCAGTTGGGCCGTGTCTTCCGTGTTGTCTGTCTCGCAATTCTCTGTTTTATTTTCGCGCTGAGCTTTGCGCGAGCCGAAGTGCCTACGCCGATCTCGGTGCTTGGACACAATCCGGGCGACGATTTTTATCTCGCCGACTACGAAGACACCGTCCGCTACTTTCACGCGCTGGCCGCGGCGTCCGATCGCATCAAGATGTTCACTGTGGGCAAAACCACGCGAGGGCAAGGACATTGAGATTGCGGTGATCTCGTCGCCGCAGAATCTGGCTAAGCTCGACGAATACAAGAAGATTGCCGGCCGGCTGGCACATGCGACAATCTGACGGACGAGCAGGCCATGGAGCTGGCGCGCAGCGTCAAGGTGATCGTGCATATCGACGGCGGCCTGCACTCCGACGAGGTCGCCGGGACGCAGCACACCATGGTGCTGGCCTACAAGCTGCTCATCGGCGAAGAACGACCCGGAGATCGACGCGATTCTAGACCAAGTGATTCTGGTGCTGTGGCCCACGCTCAATCCCGACGGGCAGGACATGGTGGTGCACTGGTATCGGCAGAACCTGGGCACGCAAGTATGAAGTGAGCCCGATGCCGTATGCTCTACCAGGACTATGTGGGCCACGACAACAACCGCGACGGCTACATGATGAACATGAAGGAAGAGCAGGTCGTGGTGAAGGCGCAGCTCGAGTATAGCCCGGTCATCTTTTATTGCCAGCATCAGACCGCTCCGTTCCCGGCGCGCATCTGGATTCCGCCGTTCTCCGATCCCATCTCGAGCAATATCAGCCCGCTATGTGCGCAGCTGGCTGAATGTGGTGGGAACCAACATGACGGCGTATCTCGATGCGCATAACATGCCGGGCGCCATCTCCGAGTCGCGCTTCGACAACTGGTATGCGGGTTTCACGGACTGGGCGCATGTCTTCCGCAATGAGATTTCTTTCTTCACAGAAACGGCGCTCTATGCTATGCCACGCCGCACTTTTACACCGTGCGCGACTTCCCCAAGAACTACCAGGATTTGCGCGCGCTGAGCATGTATACGACCCCGTGGGAAGGCGGTTGGTGGCGATCTGAAGGATGCGGTCAACTACATGGTGGGCGGATCGATGTCGGTGCTCGACCTAGCCGCCAAGAATCGCGAGACGCTGCTCTACAACCGCTACCAGGCGGCTCGGGATAACATTGAGCACTTCAAGAAGGAGCCACCGTTTCGCGTACGTCATCAGCAGCAAGCAGACGGACACGCCGGAGGCTGGGCTGCTCGCGCAGAAGATGATCGACAATGGCCTCGATGTTTACACAACAAAGAGTGGCTTCAAGGCCAACGATGTAACGTATCCTGCCGGCTCGTGGGTCATTCCGATGGACCAGCCTTTTTCCGCGCTGGCGAAGGAGCTGTTTGAGCGGCAGAAGTATCCAGATGCGCTTGAGAACGGCACCGCGAAAGCCATCGACCTGCCGTATGACGTAACAGGCTGGACGCTGCCGCTGCAGATGGGCGTAAGCGTCGACACAGTAAGCGATCCGCTGGAGGCGAGCCAGCGTGGGCTGATGACCAAAATCACGTCAGTGCAGTTGCCGGAAACGGCCGTCGACGGGACGGGCACGGTCTTCGCCGTGAGCCACAAGGTGAATGCCTCGTTCGAGTTGGTGAACGCGGCACTGCAGGCGGGCGGAACGGTGTCATTGGCGCAGGACCCGCTGAAGACGGCCGAAGGAACTGAAACTGGCGCCTTCATCATCGGCGGTGTTGGGCGGACGACGGTGGCCGATCTCAGCAAGAAGTACAGCGTTTCGGCCGTTGCCGTTGCGGCGCCCGCGCACACCTCGCCCTCAAGAAGGCGCGGGTGGGGCTGTACCGTCCGTGGGCGCCTTCGATCGACGAGGGCTGGACGCGCTGGGTTCTCGAGAACTACGGGTATGAACCAAAGAGCATTTACAACGCCGACATTCGATCGGCCGATTTGCGCAGCCGCTATGACGTGATTGTGCTGCCGGATATGTCGGCAAAACAGCTGACAGACGGCTTCGGAATCGGTATCGTTCCGGGCGAATATGCTGGTGGAGTAGGCGAAGACGGCCTCGAGAATCTGCGCGCCTTTACACGCGACGGTGGGACGCTGATCGCACTGAACCGCACAGCAAGCACGCTGATTCCGCTGATGTCGCTGCCGGTGAAGAACGCGATTGAAGGCTTCAGGAGCGACAAGTTTTTCTGCTCGGGCGCGCTGCTTCGCGTGAACACCGAGAATGCGGACCAACCGGTCAACTTCGGCGTGTCGGAGTCGCCGGTCGTGATGTTCCAGAGCGGACCAGCCTTCCAACCATTGCCGGGATTTCATGGCGTGGTGCTGGCGCGCTATCCGAAGGAGTCAAACCCGCTGGAGAGCGGACTGCTGCTACATCCTGATGCGATTCAGGGCAAGGCAGCGGCAATCGAGGTGGCCTACGGGCGCGGGCGCATTCTGCTCTTCGGGTTCAAGCCGCAGTTCCGCGGGCAGTCGCACGCGACATACAAATATCTCTTCAATGAGCTCTACGTCTTCGATCATCCGGCGCTGCCCACGCAAGCCGCAGATGCGCCAGCAAAGGATGAAACGGCATCTACGGCAAAGAAGAGCGCAAAGCCTGCGGCCGATGATGACGACGATGACATGCCGCAGAGGTGAGATGAATACGTGGCGAGAGGAATCCTGCGCGGCGAATGGATACGCCTGCGCAGGATTACACCGCGTGGATCCAGCTAGTTCTTAGACGACTCTTGCGAAGTAATTCCTCATCTCGGTGCACACTGGAACCGCGAGCCCTCTGCCTCTCCGAACTCTGAAGCCTTGAACACCCCCCCCACCTCCCTATGAATATTCTTGTTTTCCACCAAAAGTTTGCGAAGAATTTCTCGTCTTTCGCCTCGGAGTGATTCGGTCCTGATTTTGATCGCGCCGAATGCGCGCGGCCAACGATGACGCGGAGATCGTGGGACTCGCGGTGCTTTGCCGCTGGGCACATTACCTCAATAACTTGCAGAATCTTATGATTAGCGGGTACGTTGCTCGTAGACAATCACCGCTGTGCTGCAACGAGCTACGCTCCGTATGAAAGTTCGGAGCAATTAGAGTCGGCCTGAACTTAAGTTAGATCTATTTAGGCATAGATGGCTCTTGCGGCGTCAGGCCTGCACAGCGGTACGTTGTTTGGTGTTGTCCCGGGGCAGTGAACTCCTCCGAAGGCGACCGAGAAACCCGCGGTGCGGGCGACGAGAGGCGGAGATGGCGGATCAACGGAACTCTGCAGGCGGACACCTCAGCGAAGAGGACTGGCTTCGCTCCCAACTGCCCGAAGGTCATCCTGGCATCACAAGAAAACCGGCGAAGAAGAGCTCTTCGACAATCCTTCTGGTGGCGTTGGCCGCTCTGATGGGATGCGCGGGATTTCTTGTGGTAACTCAGCTCGGAGCCAAATCAAAGAATCCGGGAGATGCCGACGACCTTGGCCAGGGCATTCTTAACGCCTCTGGATTGCGTGGCCACCTTGTGACGCGCTGGCAGGACAAGAAGGCGCAATATCAGCTCAAGATTGAGCCGGTGGATCCGCGCGGCGCCGATGGCTTTGCACTGGTGACCGGCAGTCCGACGCAACCAATATCCATTAACGTGCGCGTGCTCGATTCGTCCGGCTTTGCGCTTTGCGGCAAAGAGATTCTTCTGCCCTTCGATCCAGCGAAGACTCTACCTAATCCCACGCTGCCGAAGAACCAGGCCGAGGCCGACGCGATTCTTGCGCAGCGGGCTGCTGACACGCAGCGCATGCGGGCGGAAGAGCAGCACCGTGAAAGCGGCCGCGATGTCTTTCAGCCGATTGCCGGTTCCAACGGAAAGATCGAAGCTCTCTGGGCCGAGGGCACTCTTCCCTGCTCGCCTGACCAGTACAAAAAGTTCGACTACTGGGATATGACATCGGGCTTTCCTACTCTCGCCGAGCAGCAGGACCTGCTCGATCAGAAGAAGGAAAAGAAGCACGAGTTGGACCTTGCTGAGATTCGCTCCTTCGAAGAGAAGCACAAGGCAGCGGCAAAGAAGCCGACTTCAGCGTTTTACATTGAAGGCACTGAACAGATCACGGCGTACGAGCCTTCGCGCGGCCTGTTGAGCGCCGGTGCAGGCCGAAGCTTCTTCGTAGATCGCAAAAGCGAGCCCGTGGTCGCCGACTGGGCGGCTGATTCGGCATTGATTCAATATCGCTGCGATCAGCGGGCGCTTTGCTCGATTCGGCGCGCCGGCAGCTCCGTGGTCATCCTCGCCAAGATGAACGAATAAAGAGTGCCGTTCCCTCTCGCTCTTACTCCGCGTTGTCGATTTGCGCGCGCTGCAGCCTGTCGGAATAGTCCACGTACACGGCTTTCCATGTCGTAAAGAAGTCGATGGCGCCGAGTCCTTCGCGGTGGCCGTTGCCGGTGTGTTTCACACCGCCGAAGGGCATGTGGACTTCGGCGCCGATGGTGGGGGCGTTGATGTATGTTATTCCAGCTTCGAGGTCGCGCATGGCGGTGAAAGCGCGGTTCACATCCTTGGTGTAGAGTGCGGTCGATAGACCGTAGTCGATTGAATTGGCGATCTCGATTGCCTGCTCGAAGGTTTCGAATTCAATCAGGCTGACGACTGGGCCGAAGACCTCTTCGCGGGCGATGCGCATTACGGGCGAGACCTTGCCGAAGACAGTCGGCTCGAAGAAAGTGCCGCCGGCATAAGCACCGCGTCTTGAGCGGATTGCCGCCCGTAAGTAGCTTCGCGCCTTCGCCAGCGGCGATCTCGACATATTTTCTTGACGTCTCGATCTGCTGCTCGTTGACCTGCGGGCCGACGTCGATGGCCGTCTTCAAGGCCGTTCCCGACCTTAAGCGCTTTGGCGCGAGCGACGAGCTTTGCAGCGAACTCGGCGGCAATTCCCTTCTGCAGAAGGATGCGGCTGGTGGCGGTGCAGCGCTGCCCTGTCGTTCCAAAGGCACCCCATAGAGCGCCGTCCAGTGCGAGGTCGAGATTGGCGTCGTCGAGCACGATCTGTGCATTCTTGCCGCCCATCTCAAGCGAAACCGGCTTGAAGTTGGCCGCGGCGCGTTGACCGACGATGGAACCCACTTCGCTTGATCCGGTAAAGCTGATGGCACGCACGTCAGGATGCTCAACAAGCGGAGCACCCGCATCGGGGCCGAGTCCACAAACAATATTGACGACTCCCGGTGGCAGGCCGGCATCAATGAGGGTCTGTACGAGGTTGTAAGTCGAGAGCGGAGTATCTTCAGCCGGTTTAATCACGCAGGTGTTCCCGCTGACGAGGGCAGGAAAGAGCTTCCAGCTGGGGATGGCCATGGGAAAGTTCCAAGGCGTAATGAGGCCCACGACGCCGAGCGGCATGCGGATGCTCATGGCGAACTTGTTCTGCAATTCGCTGGGCGCCGTTTGGCCGAAGAGGCGGCGACCTTCGCCAGCGACGTAGAAAGCTTCGTCGATGGCTTCCTGCACGTCGCCGCGGGTCTCGGCCAGCACTTTGCCCATCTCGCGGGTCATGTCGCGGGCGTATTTCTCTTTTCGTTCCTGCAGGAGAATGCCGGTGCGAAACAGAATCTCGGCGCGCTTGGGCGCGGGAACCAGGCGCCAGGTGGCAAATGCCTTTTTGGCGGCAGCAACGGCCTGGGCTACATCCTCTGCATGCGAGGTAGGAAAGGAGCCAACTACGTCGGAGTGGTCAGCGGGATTCAGGTTGAGTGCCGTCTTGCCGCTTGCGGCCGGAACCCATTCGCCGCCGATGAGATTGTGATAAGTGGGGTATGTCATAAGAAGCCTCATGCAGTGGCAGATTTTTCTGCCACAGTCAATGTGGATTTCTGGCGTGGTCCAGCCTCAGTTCCGCACTTCGGAGAGGCCGGATAAGCCCTGCAAACTCCTGAGTGTATCGCAGCACCCCCGTTACCTTCGTGGCGCATTTCATGCTGATACGCCACATTCGCCGTACAATGTAGCTGAGGTAGATCCACTTTCAATGTCTTCGAACGGTTACCCCTCCCGCTCTTCGCGGTCGCATGGTTTGCGCTCACTCTTCAGTATGTTTTCGAGTGATCTGGCCATCGATCTTGGCACGGCCAACACGCTGGTCTATGCGGCCGGCAAAGGTATCGTTGTTAACGAGCCTTCGATTGTGGCCATCAACAAGAACACCGGCGAGGTGGAAGCTGTAGGCAAAGAAGCCAAGGACATGCTTGGCCGCACTCCCGGAAACATCGTGGCCATCAAGCCGATGAAAGACGGCGTCATCGCGGACTTTAAAGTGACCGAGAAGATGCTGAACTACTTCATCCAGAAGGCGCACAACCGCAAGATGCTGGTGCATCCGCGGATCGTGATCGGTGTGCCATCTGAAATTACGCAGGTGGAAAAGCGCGCCGTAGAGGACTCGGCCTATCGCGCCAAAGCCAGCGAAGTTTATCTCGTCGAACAGGCAATGGTGGCCGCAATCGGCGCGGGCCTGCCCATTACCGAACCTTCGGGCAACATGGTAGTGGATATCGGTGGCGGAACCACCGATATCGCGGTGATCTCGCTTTCGGGCATCGTCTATTCGCGTTCTGTGCGCATGGCCGGCAACCAGATGGACGAGGCGATCACCAATTATCTGAAGCGCAAATACAATTTGCTGATCGGCGAACGTACCGCCGAGCAGATCAAGATCGAGATTGGCTCAGCCTATCCACTGGATAAGCCTCTGACGATGGAGATCAAAGGCCGCAACCTGATTGAAGGCGTGCCCAAGACAATCTCTATCGACGACAGTGAGATTCGCGAGTCTCTGGGCGAGTGCATCGCCGTGATTATGAATGCGATTCGCGTGGCGCTAGAACGCACTCCGCCTGAGCTTTCGGCAGACATCAGCGATCGCGGTATTGTGCTGACCGGTGGTGGCGCACTGATCAAGAATCTCGACAAGCGCATTCGCGAGGAAACCGGTCTACCCGTCTCGGTGGCCGACGACCCGCTGGCGTCGGTGGTGCTCGGAACTGGCAAGATGCTCTCCGACTTCCGCCTGCTGCGCAAGATCAAGATCGACTAAAGAACGGCCGGGGCTCGACGGTTGGTTCCGACCGTCTGAACCCAGGCCACTTTTAACCGGTCACTGGCTGTCTGGTGATCACTGGCCGCAATGGAATCAATTTTCGTCCGCTATCGGAACCTTCTGGTGCTCTTCGCGACATTGCTCGTGCAGATCCTGATTCTGGCTGCGCAGGTACATCGCGGCGAATCGGGCCACATGAGCGTCGATGCGCGCGACAGCGGGAGCGTGCGGCTGATTCGACTGTGGGCGAATGCCCTTGTCAGTCCCCCTGAGAGCCTGTTCCATTCGACCGGCCTCGGTACCGTCAATCTGTGGCAGAACTACATTGACCTGCGTCACGTGCGCCAGCAAAACAAGGACCTGCAGTCGACCGTCGACCGCCTGCGTCTGGAGCAAGCCGCACTGCTTGAGGATGCGCGGCAGGGCAAGCGGTTGCAGACGCTGCTCCAGTTCCAGGAGAAATACGTCTACAAGACGCTTCCCGCTCAGGTGCTCGGTACGAGCGGAACCGATCAGTCGCGGTTAGTAAATATCGACAAGGGCAAGAGCGCGGGCCTTGAGCACGATATGGCCGTGATTACACCAGACGGCATTGTCGGAAAAGTGCGCGATGTTTTTCCGGGCTCCGCGCAGGTTCTGCTGATCAACGACCAGACGAGCGGTGCGGGGGTGATTCTTGAGACGACGCGCATTCGCGGCATCCTGCGCGGCAACGCATTCGGCCAAACGCAGATCGTTGGCGTCATGGCTGACAGTCGGATTAAGCCGGGCGAGCGGGTGTTGACGGCAGGCGGAGATGAGATCTTTCCCCGCGGCTTGCCTGTGGGCGTAATCGAGAAAGTGGTTCCAGATCCCGAGCAGGATGGATTCATCCAAATCACCGTCAAGCCAGCGGCGCGCCTCGACCGTCTCGATGAAGTCATGGTGATTACGTCGACGGAGCCGCGTTTCCCGGATGACCAGAACAAGGACATCGCGACCAGCGAAGCTCTAAAGGGCGCTGAAGCTGCGCAACTCAACGCGCAGAAGAAAGCGTCGGAGGTCCTGGCCGAGCGGCTGCCCGGTCTCATGGACCCTAACCTGCCGGCGGATCAGCAGCCGCTGAACGACTCTTCGAATCCGAACCCGGTATCGCGGCCGGCGATGGCGATTCGTCCCGATCGCTTCACGCCGGGCTCTTCATCGCAAACGGGGATGCCCCTTCAGGGCGGCGCGGCGGTCCCTGCGCAAAGCGCCGCACCAACTGCGAAAACTGCCTCCCCTGAAACTCAAGCGAATCCCACCGCAACTGAACCAGCAAAACCGGACGCCAATGCGCCGCAGCGGAGGGAACAATAGGGATGCCGGTTCTGATGGCAGATACGCGCCGCGATCTTGAGATTCACCGATATCCGGTCCTGGCTTATGGCCTGATCCCGGTTATTGCGCTTGTGCTGCAAGCATGGCTTCCGCGATTGCTGGGCCGATATGCGTACTTCGATCTGCCCTTAGTGGTGACGGTTTACTTCGCGCTTGGCCGGCGCAGCCCGATCCAGGGAACTCTGATGGGCTCGGCTCTGGGCATCTTTGAAGATGCGCTGACGCACCACCCAATCGGCATCAATGGCGTAGCAAAGACGGTTGCAGGATTTCTGGCCGCCTCGGTTGGCGTGCGGATCGACGTTGAGAACCGCATCATTCGCCTGGGCCTCATCTTCTCGCTGTCGTTGCTCTCGAGTGCTCTTTATTTTCTCGTTTACCGCGTTGTGCTTGGGCTGGCGCTTGAGTGGGCTTGGTTTGACGAACTCTTCAAGGCTATTGGCAACTCGGTGATCGCGTTGATCGTGTTCCCATTTTTTGATCGATTCCAGATCCGAGAGTAGGCACAGGGAGTGGCGACAAAACGTTGAAGGGTTCTTCGCGCGACGAAGAATCATTATTGGCAAATATGTATTTTGAGAGTGCAGCAGATGTTTTCTGAAAAGGCCACGCGCGGCGAAAAGCTCTCCAGCGTCAAGTTGACGTCGGTGCAATACGGCATCTTGCTTATGATGCTCGCGCTGGTGGCGGGGCTGTGGCGTCTGCAGGTACTCGGAGCAGACAACTTCAAGGTGCTTGCGGAACAGAATCGCATCCGCAAAGTGCCGATGCTGGCTCCGCGCGGGAAGCTCTTTGACCGCGAGAACCATCTGATCGTCGACAACTATCCCTCGGTCTCGTGCTTTCTGATTCGCGAGCAAAATCACAATGTCGATGCCGATCTGCCGATGATCGCGCGCGGTCTACACCTCGATCTCAATGCAGTTAGAGAACACACTGCGCCGCTACCGGGCGTCTCCCGGCTATCAGCCGATCCCGATCAAGCAGGAAGTGACACCGGATGAACTGGCGTTTATCGAGGCGCACCGCAATGAGCTGCCCGAGCTTGAAACGATCGACGTAGCGCGGCGCCTTTATCCGCGCGACGGCTTCGCCGCGCACCTGATTGGCTACGTGGGTGAAGTTAGCGAGGAAATGCTCAACAATGACATGCGCTACGCGGATTACGAACCGGGCGACGTGGTGGGTAAAGCCGGCGTGGAGCAGACCTACGATCAGTTGCTGCGCGGGGCAGGATGGCTCGCGCGACGTGATTGTGGACAGCCACGGGCGCGAAGTGGGCTACCTGGGACCAGCCTGCAATTCCCGGCAAGGACCTGAAGCTCACCATCGACAACGATCTGCAGCGGGCCGCGGAGCTGGCGCTGGGCGATCGCAACGGCGCGATTGTGGCCATGGATCCGCGCAACGGCGAGATTCTGGCGATGGTTTCGCGGCCGAGCTTCGATCCGAACGCTTTCGCCGTTCGCATTGATCGGTCCGACTTGGAACAAGCTGATCACAGACCCCGATCATCCGCTGATGAACAAGGCGATTCAGGCGCAGCTTGCTCCGGGCTCGACCTTCAAGATCCTGATGTCAGTGGCCGGGCTGCAGGAGGGCATTGCGCAGGATATGAACGTCATGTGCAGCGGCGGCGCGAACTTTTACGGGCACTTCCACCAATGCGACGAACGCCATGGCATGGTGGATATTCACAATGCTATTCCGATGTCCTGCGACACGTTCTACTACACGCTTGGCGATCGACTGGGCATCGACCGCATTGCGAAGTATGCCACCGAGTTCGGCTACGGGCAGAAGACCGGTATCGATCTGCCCGGCGAGCAGGCGGGGCTGATGCCGTCCAGCGCAGTGGGAGCTGAAGAACTTCCACCGCAAATGGTATGCGGGAGAAACCATCTCTGTCGTGGCATCGGGCAGGGCGCGGTCGAAGCCACGCCGCTGCAACTGGCGCGAATTATCGGCGGGCATTGCGTCGGGCGGACACATGGTGCGGCCTCATGTTGTCTTTCCCGACGAGCTTCAAGCCGACTTTCGGAAGGCGCTACTGGAGACTTATCCAGGCTCGGGCGACGCGTACATCCCCATCGACCCCGCGAACTGGGAGACCATTACTGATGGGATGGCACAGACGACCCAGCCGGGCTTTACCATACCGCTGGATCGGAAGATTTGGAGGGCATCGACTTTGGCGGCAAGACCGGCACGGCGCAGATTGTGGGGCATGACACCAAGGTGGCCCAATCTAGGCGACCCTGCCCAATGTGTGGTTTGTGGGTGTAGTGCCCCGTCGCAATCCCGAGTTGGTGGTTGCCGTACTGTGGCAGAACGGAAACAAGAGCTATTATCCGCGCGGATCGGCGCCCAGGTTGTCTCTGCTTACGTCGAGAAGCAACGGCGGCTGGCAAATAACTTGCAGCCGTCGAAAGCACCGCAGCGCCAAAGCCAGTGGAAATGGGTGCGGTGTGGACGGCTGCCGGACGCGAATGCGAAGGACCCGGCGGATCGCGAAGTAGCGCGGATTCACGCTGGGCGGACTTCTTCATCAATCCTGAATCGGGTATGCCGGAAGCGACCGGATCAGGCGCTCAACGGCATGAGGCAGCTGGACCCGCTGCACCAAGGTCCATGCACGAACTGGGCGTACTCTTGCCGACCCGCCGGATCAGTGCCCCATGAGCCACACGCAGCCTGATCGAGCTTTCGCGACTTTGACTGGCCGCTGCTGGGGATGGTGCTGCTGCTGTGCGCGTTGTCGGTGCTTGAGATTTACTCGGCCACGCTGCACACGAAGTTTGTCGGCTTTCACACCAAGCAGTTGCTTCTGGATCGCCGGCGGGCTGGTGGCCATGTTCATCTTCTCGAAGATCGACTACCACCGGCTGCTCGATTGGGTGCCCTGGGCCTACGGCGTCTGCTGCTGGCGCTGGTGGCGGTACTGTGCTGGGTGGGGCACAAGGCGCTGGGCGGCGCGCCGCTGGATCAAGCTGGGGCCGATGCAGTTTCAGCCTTCGGAGTGGGTGAAGCTGGTGCTGATTCTGATGGTGGCGCGCTATTTCGCGAACCTGGGCGGACGCAGCCTGACCTGGAGGGATATCTTCAAGGCGTTGGCGCTGGTGGGTGTTCCGATGCTGCTGGTGCTGAAGCAGCCGGATCTGGGAACGACGCTGACGTATGCGCCGATTCTGGTGGCGGGGCTGTTTCTGGGCGGCATCAACCTGCGGCAGGCGCTGATTCTGGTGCGCCTGCGGCGCTGGTGCTGGTGGCGGGGTATGGACGAGCGGCAAGATTGCTGAAGCCGTACCAGAAGGCGCGGCTGACCAGCTTCATCAATCCGGACAACGACCCCAAGGGCAGCGGCTACCAGATTGCTGCAGTCGCTGATTGCGGTGGGAGCCGGCGGGGTCTGGGGCAAGGGCGCGGCCAAGGGGACGCAGACCCAAGGCTACTTTCTGCCGATCCCGCTACACGGACTTCATCTTTGCGGCGTTCAGCGAGGAGCACGGCTTTGTGGGCGCGCTTTTTGTGCTGCTGCTATACTTTTTCATATTGATGCGTTTGATTCAAAACGCTCAAACAGCCGCAGACCTGTCCGGCTCCCTGATTATCATGGGAGTAGTGGCTGTGTTGACCTTTCAGATTGCGGTCAATGTGGGCATGGTCATAGGCTTTATGCCAGTCACCGGAATCCCTTTACCGTTAATGAGTTACGGCGGATCTTCGGTGTTGTTTACGTTCCTGGCGCTGGGCGTGGCGATGAATGTCCGCATGCGCAGGTTCGTGAACTGAGGCGTCCCGGCAGGGAAAGACTTTCGGGCGGCAACCGACAAGTTCGCCTCTTGGGCTCAGCCAAAGTGCGCAATGGGCCTGCAAGAGAAAGGTTTTGAAGCATTTACGCCGGCAGGGTCCCGATGGACCGCAGCCCGGCAGGATTGGGTTCATGAGCACGCAGAGACGGGCATACCGCTTGCAGTGCATGAGTTGCACGAACCGCGCAGTAGAACGCGAGGCCGCATCGCGATGGAATTCCGTTGCGGGCGGTAGCATGCAGGAGCTTTCAAGCCCTGCACCGTTCGCGCGGTTCGTCCATGCACACGCCAGCGGTGAAACGGCCCCGCCGAGGAGTTTGGCAACGACTCGGGCAAAGATGGCCACAAACTCTCTGCAATCGGATGACCGCCGTTCAGCTACGGCTTGTTCAGCGACATCCGCCGGCGCCCGCAAGGATGCAACGGCAGCACTGCGGTCTTCCCCTTCGCCCATCCCCATCCCTGTCCGGTTCTCGCGCATGTCCATCCATCCTTGCCGCAAGACCCGGCCGCCAATGGCCGCCGGGCGGAAAGGTACGATGGCAAAGGAAATTTGTATTTCCAGCACGCCGCATGAGACGCGGCTTGCAATTTTGAAGACGATCAACTCGCGGAAATCTATTACGAACGCGAAAACGAATACACCCTGGCGGGGTCGATCTATAACGGCCGCGTAACCCGCGTTTTGCCCGGCATGCAGTCGGCATTTGTCGACATCGGCCTCGAGCGCGACGCATTCCTCTATGTCACCGACTTCCTCGAACTCGAAGATCAGGAAGAAGCCGACGAACTGGAAAAGGCTGCGGCAAGTCCCAGCCAGCACCTTCGCGAGGTCCGGCCGAGTGGCGACCGGAATGGCCAGCGCCAGGAGCGCGCCCCGCGTGAGCGGCAGCCAGAGGCTGCGGGCGAAGCGGTTGAGGCTGCCCCGGCGCATCAGGACGAGAAGCAGGACGGCGAGGAGTCAGGCGAAGCTGGCGCAAGACGCTGGCGCGGACGCCGCCGTCGTCGCGGAGGCCGTGCGGAGCCCCAAGCTGCTCCAGCGGAGAGCACTAAGCACGTAGAGGCGGAAGCAGAGGTCTCCACAGAAGCAGAAATTAGCCACGCGCAGGAAGCTCCGGCACCTTCACGTCCGGAGCGCGCGCAGGCGGCTTTCGTGCTGCCCGGTGAGTCCCTCTCGAGATACGGAGGAACCCCGACGGAGCAAGAGTCGA
This sequence comes from uncultured Acidobacteriaceae bacterium, assembly GCA_963832465.1. Taxonomy (GTDB): domain Bacteria; phylum Acidobacteriota; class Terriglobia; order Terriglobales; family Acidobacteriaceae; genus Telmatobacter. Next base: position 517,600 of record CAWHUJ010000005.1, on the reverse strand, counting down.
AGCCGAAGACGGAGACCCCGAACCGCCCTGCTGTTACATCGAGACCGTCGACGCTTATTGAGAGCCCCATTGTGTGGGATGGCAGCGGCCTGTTGCCCGGAGAAACGCTCTCGCGGCACCGTGAACCCCGGCCTGAGGCACATGCAGAGGCTGAGAGCTCTCTGAACGAAGGTGTGCAGCACGCTGAGCACGCGGCTTTTGCAGAGACTGGCGCCGCGCAGCACGTAGACGAAGAACTCGTCGAAGAGACGCTCGTCCACGAAGGCCTGATTGAAGAAGTGCCCGCGCAGGTCGAAGCTCTGGCAGCAGAAGGGGAGTCTGGTGCCCCGGCGGAAGATGGCGGCGATGAACCGGATGAAGATGCAACGGCATCGCATCACGTCGACCCTCTTCCTCCAAGCACCTTCCGTCTTTTTGGTCTCGGCGGAAACAAGAAGAAGAGGTCAGACGAAGACGACCCGCGTGAGCCACAGCAGTCCTCTTTCGAGAGTGCGCACGAAATACCCTCAGATGACGGGGACACGCTGGTTGAGTCGTTCGCGGCTCGCACGGAGTTCACGCCCGGCAGCGGGCTCGTAGAAGAAGAAGTGATCGAGGGCGAGGAGTTCGAGACGCCGGTGCATCGCCATCATGCTCTTGAAGAACACGACCTCGACGAGTATGAAGAAGAAACTCTGCAGACACAAATTCGTTCGGGCGACCTTGGCGAGCTGTTGCAGGAAGCGCATCTCGATCACCGCATCCAGATGGACTTCGACGACAAGGGCGTTGAAGAGGACGAAGAAGAGCTGACGGAGGGTGAAGAGGAAGAAAGCGAGCCGGTATCCGCAGAGGGCCAGCCCGCTGCGGAGGGCCAGCAACAACAGCAACGACGTGACCGCGGAGGCCGCGGACGCCGAGGCCGTGGAGGCCACCGACAGGGAGACCGCCGCGGACCGTCACGGCGCTCGGCGCAGACGTCTGATCTGCCCATCATCAGCGACCTGCTCGAAGCCCGGCCAGGAGATTCTGGTCCAGATCGCCAAGGAGCCGATCGCCAAGAAGGGCGCGCGCATCACCAGCCACATCGCGCTGCCCGGCCGCTTCCTGGTTTTCATGCCGACGGTGACGCACGTGGGCGTCAGCCGCAAGATTGCCTCCGACGAAGAGCGTCAGCGGCTCAAGCGCATCCTGGTCAGCGAACGCGGCGAGGCCTCGGGCGGATTCATCGTGCGCACCGCTGCCGAAGGCGCATCGGAAGAAGAGCTCCGCGCCGATCTGCGCTTCCTGATCAATCTGTGGAACGAGATCAAGCAGCGCGCCGAGGCGCTCGAAGTCGCCGGCGCTGATCTATCACGATCTGTCCTCATCGAGCGCATCCTGCGCGACCAGGTGAGCGCGAACTTCTCGAGCATCTGGGTCGACTCCGAAGCCGACTACGAACGCATCGTGCGCTTCCTCAATCGCTTCTCGCCCGCGCTGGTGCGGCGCGTCAAGCTCTACACCAAGGAGACGCCGCTCTTCGAGCACTTCGGTATTCAGGATGAAATCTCGAAGGCGCTGCGCTCCAAAGTCTGGCTGAAGTGCGGCGGCTCCATCGTCATCAACCAGACCGAAGCGCTGGTCGCCATCGACATCAACACCGGCAAGTATGTCGGCAAGACGGCGCGGCTTGAAGACACCATCGTCAAGACCAATCTCGATGCGATCCCGGAGATCGTGCGCCAGATTCGCCTGCGCGATCTGGGCGGCATCATCGTCATCGACTTCATCGATATGGATGAGCGCAAGAATCGCTCCAAGGTGATGGCCGCGCTCGAAGAGGCGCTGAAGCACGATCGCGCTCCGACAAAGGTTCTGCAGTTCAACGATTTCGGACTGGTCGCCATCACCCGCAAGCGCGTCAAGCAGTCGCTGGAGCGCACGCTATAGCGTTCCCTGCCCGATCTGCCAGGCGACCGGCATGGTCAAGAGCCCGACGACCGTGTGCAACGAGATCTACATCGAGATGCGCAAGATGCGCAAGCACTTCGAAAGCGCGAAGTGCTGCTGCGCGTGAATCCGGAGACAGCCAAGGCGCTGAAAGCCAACAACGCACGCTGGCTGACGGACTTCGAAGAGCTGACGGGCAAGAACGTCCTGGTCAAGAGCGACGCCACCCTGCACCCGGAGCAGTTCGATATTCAGGGCTAGTATCCAAGGTTAATATCGAGGGCTAGACAGTTACCGCAAAATGTTCATTTTCAAGGCCGGAGTCAATCTCCGGCCTTGCTGTTTCTTATAGACTCTATGCAACTTCCGCACGGAAACGGTGTCTAACCCGTTATCGAGGAGCGTGGCATGACTCCCGAATCAAGAACCCCCAATTCGATTGTGAGGTAGGGCATGCATTCTTTCCGTTTGGTTTTTTCGATGCAGCGTGTGTCTCTTCTTACGGCTGTCGCGGCGTTTACGGCTGGGACGGCAATCGCGCAAACGGCCCATTCATCTGGCTCGCCCGCGGAGGCCACCCCAACTATGGCCGAATCCAGTTCAACTTCGGCTCCTTTCTCCCTTGAGGGCGCCGATGGGGCTGCAGCCTCGCCCGCGGAACCCTCGCCGAGCGGCGGAACGGGAGCGGCTGCGAGAAGCCAGGGCTCATACGACTCGCACAATAATGGCAGCTTCTTCAGCCGCATGGCATTTGAGGCCGGCGCCGGATTCAATGCGCCATTGAGTGACGGCATCACCTGGGGTGGCAATCTCAATGTTGGAGCCGGACTGCGCTTCAATCAGAGGTTGAGCGGATTGATCGAATATCAATTCATCCACGACAAGCTTCCCGGCGAGCTTATCGGCCAAGTGGGCGCTACCGGCGGATACGCCAACATCTGGTCATTCACCGTAGCCCCGGTCGTGGATCTCTTTCCCAAGAGCGCCAATGACATCTACATCACGGGTGGCGGCGGCTTTTATCGCAAAGTGACCAGCTTCACTGATCCTCAGCTGTCGCAGTTCTGTTACTACTACTATTGCGGCGTAGGCGTGGTGAACGTAGTGGTTGGCCACTTCTCCTCTAACCAGGGCGGATGGAATATCGGCGCCGGTTATCAGCGCCGTCTCGGCGGCATGTACAACGACAGCCGTATGAAGTTATTCGCCGAAGCGCGGTATCTTGATGTGTTAACCCCGGCAACGTCGATTGCTCCGAATGGTCTTGGGGTGGCCGCCGTCGGCGCGAACACCAAATTGGTTCCTGTCACTTTTGGCGTCCGCTGGTAGCGACGCATCGGAAGGAATTTGGCCTCGCGGGTTCGCACTACCCGCGAGGCCAAGTTAACTGCGCAACATCAGGATCAATTGGCACTGTCCTGCGGCGTCATCTTCTCGATAATCGGCTTGAGCTTGTCGAAGTTCTGCTCGACAAATGCGGCATTCTCAGGGGTAATGGAGTTGGGAGGATAGGTCGTGATCGCCCCCTGCTTTTTCATGCCGACGATCATGTAGTCGTTCATGAGGGCAAGTGACACGACGATGTATTCCCGAGTGGTGAGGCCATTGCGACGAACTACGGCAGCAATGGTGGGAAATGACGTATCGAAGCGCCGAGCCTTCTGATCGATGGTTTCATCATTGCTGTTGGTGTCGGCGTCGACCCGCTTTTTCAAGGCAGGGTCGCTGGCGAGCAGGGCGTTGGATTGTTGAGACGCATCAGCCGCCTTCTCCAGCTTGTCCATCGTGAGCCGATAGTGGCGAATTTCGACCAGGTCTGGATTGTTATCGTCGGCCTGTGCGACAGCAGCGGGTGCAGAGGCGGCGATTGCAAGCATCGCGATCGCGTTGAGCGCAAGGATGACTTTAAGGGAAGCCTTCATCTTTCGTTGACCTCTCGTGTCAGCATTTTGAGTTGGCAGAGGAAACGGGGCGATTGTAGCACTCGGCCGACGAGCCTTGCCGCACAAATCCAACGGCCGAGCGTTAGAGAATGCCCAATACTCTGAGCCGCACCAGCCCTCCGGCGAAGACTCCTACCGGCGAGAGGGCAACCTGTGCGAGCTGATACCAGACGGGCTGCTGCCCTCGCGATTGCAGCGCGCTTAGGGCCGCCAGAGCGAGGATGATGAGCGCGAGCCCCAGAACATGGACCAGCGTATTGGACGCGGCGATCCATGCAGTGACATATCCGCCGGCAGCTCCGGCGAGAAAAGAGGCGCCCAAATTTGTAATCGTGTAACTCAGGCCGGGCCGCGGTTCGACAGCAGCAAGACTCGGAGCAAGGGCCTGCACAATTCCGCGAAGTGAGAGCGCGAGCAGCATCACCACAGCAAAGCCCGCCGTGAGCGCCAGAAATGCGTGCAACGCTACCAAGGCGTCTTCTCCCTCTCGGTCGGTGTTCCTACTTCTCCGCGCTCGATACGTGCGATGAATGCACGCGCGAGCCGGGGCTCGCCGGGATTGCTCTCGCCGTGAATCGTGCACAGATCGAGAAACTCATCGCACAGCGCGTCTCGCTCGCCGTCCTGACTCAGGATTGCCTGCAAGGCAAATGCGAGCTCGCGCAAACGCGCGGCCTCAGGCCAACCGCGGTCAGCATCATCTTCGCTCGTCAGCGCAACGTCGGAGAAAAGGCCGCGCCTGCCGTGCGCACACTGCTCAAGGCACGCGGTGAGCTGGTCTGCGAAGACGCGCTTCAGATTTTCAATCTGCTCGGGATCCATTGAACCCTGGCGATCCATGCGGACTACTTTCCCTGCATTGCAGCTTCTACCTCATCGGCGGTGTGAGGCAGGTCGGCGTTCAGATCGATCAGCTTGCCATCGGGTGTTACAAGAAAGTCGCATTCGATACGCACGCCAATCTTTTCCTCCGGGATATAAACGCCTGGCTCGATGGTGAAGGCCATTCCTGGTTTGAGCACTGCGGGATAGTCAGCGGGATCGTGGACGTCAATGCCGACCATGTGGCCAAGGCCATGCACCCAGTATTTGCCGAGCGGCTGCCCATGCAGATCCTTGCCATGGGTATTGATGTAGTTGTAGGCGACGGTGTCGAGTGAGTTCGGATCTTTGCGATCGCGGTCGTTGATGGTGGACTTGTTCACCACGAAGGCGTCGATCGCAGCTTTCTGAGCGCCGAGCACGATGTCATAGATCTCACGCTGGCGTGCAGTGAAGTGTCCGTTGGCTGGAACCGTGCGCGTGATGTCCGATGCATACATTGAGAATTCGCATGCGGCGTCGACGACTACGATATCGCCATCCTGCATCGTGCGTGAATTCTCAGAGTAGTGCAGTGTCGTGGAGTTGATGCCTGAGCCTACGATCGGAGCGTAGGACGGCCGCTCGCATCCCTGCTCAAACCAGACAGCGGTCATCTTGCCGGCAACCGTCCGTTCGGTCACTCCTGGTTTCACTGCGCGCATCATTTCCCGCTGGGCTGCATTCGATGCTGTTCCGGCCTTTTTGAGCAGTTCAATCTCGCCCTGGTCCTTCACGACGCGCGATTGCATCACGAGGCCGGTCACATCGTGAGCAGTGGGCGCCTTGTCCATTCCGAGGGTGGAGGCATTGAAGATGACGAGTGCCTTCGCCGGCTCCGAGTCCGGCTGTGTCCAGAGGCTGGATGTGAGGCGGCGATTGGCTGCCACGACTTTATTCAGATCGGCAGTGAGCGCAGTCATTGGCTCAACGGTGTCTACACCCGTTGCCTCCGCGACACCGGGCGTATCGGCGTCCATCTTTACGCCGGTGTACTTCTCAGTGCGCAGGTTGCGCGTCGGCAGAAAGAGAATTTCCTTGTACGGCTGAGATCCACCGTCGGCACCGATCACGATCAGAGCCGCGCCCGGTTCGTTCCATCCTGTGAGGTAGTAGAAGTCACTGTCCTGCCTGTAAGGCATGAAATCGAGCACAGGCTCGGGAGCAGCAAACAGAATAGCGACGCCACCTTGCAAGCGATCAGCCAGCGCCTGTCTCCTGGCGTGATAGACGGCGGTGGGTTGTTTATCAAGCGCCTGGGCGAGCGAAACAAGCGCGACAAGAGCCGACAAGGCAAAGGCCAAGCGGAATGCTTTCATGCAGCTATTGTCGTCTGTTGCGGCGGCTGTCGCAAAATGAAAGATGCGCCAGAACGAGTCTGCACCGCAAGGGTCGCCTGCGCATTAGGAGCGGAGCAATCGGCTAATTGGGTAATGAGACGGAGTCGCGGCTCTTTCCACTACGGGCTTCGTCGAGCAGGCGACGGAATAAGTGGGCGGGAACGGGGTGCCCGAAGAGCCAACCCTGCGCATAGATCGACCGTTCGGCGGTGGCGAAGTAGGACGCTTGCTGATGGGTTTCGATTCCTTCGACAATCACGCGCAGATCGAGCGTGTCGGCCATGGTGAGAATCTGCGGCAGGATGGAGACAGTCACGGCATCGGTGCCAATCGCCCTGGTAAACGCTTTGTCGATCTTGATGGCGTCGACCGAGAGGTCGTGCAGGTAAGCAAGGCTCGAATAGCCTGTGCCGAAATCATCGATGTGTACGAAATGCCCTCTCTCCCGGAGGCGCAGAATCGTCTCTTTCGCCACGTCCTGGGAGGCCGTGTCGCTCTCCGTGATCTCGATGCCGAGGCTTCCTGGCTGTACTCCGGCCTCTGACAGCGCGTTCTCAAGCATGGGCATAAACCCGGGATCGGCCAGGTCTGGCGCGGCAATATTGACGTTGACGCGGAAGGCCGGCCATTCACGCAGAGTGTCGCCGAAGTCACTGAGCGCCTTGTGCACGACAAGCCTGGTGATCTCGCTTACATAGCCTGCCTTCTCGGCCACTTTGATAAAGACGTCAGGGCTGACCGGCATGCTGTTTTCGTCAGTCCAGCGCACCAGCGCCTCGGCTTCGACGATTTCGCCCGCATTCAAGTCCACGATGGGCTGATAGACGACGTTCAGTTTGTCGCGCCGAATAGCCCTGAGCAGCCTTTGCTCCATGCCGTGATTGCGATCGTAAAGCAGCCAACAGAGGAAGCCCAGCAGGCCACCTGCGAGAGCACCCAACAGCCCGGCAATTTGCAGGACTGTGCGGTAACCTTGCAGGGCGTCGCGAACTGAAACATAGGTGGTAAGGCAAACTGACGGGTTGCCATCGCATTGCGTTTGGTAGAGCGTGGCGTTCAGGCGCGTTAGGCCCGGGGTCGTAAGAACCCGCGGAGGCACCGGAACGGTGTCGCCAGTGAGCCGGCCAATCGAATGAGTGTTCACGTCTCGGTCGGTGACGGTGTAGCGCATCGGGGCCGCGATCTCGGCCTTGGAGGTATAGGGGCTGTAGACGATGAAGGAATCTCCCAATTGGACGGCGAGTATCTGCTCATTTCCAATCTGGAATGCGGGGAGATCCTGATAGATATACGTTCCATCATCCTGGGCAAAATCAGGCTTATAGCGCTTCGTCGGATCGGGTGCGTGGCCCAGCGTGGTGGAGCAGAGAATCTGACCGTTGCGCATCCGGCCGCCCTCTTTCAGAGACCTCGACTGGAAGACCAGCTTGCGGAAATAAGCGACCTCCTCCTCTGAACAGAAGGGGAGCGGCGAGGCATTCATCTGCCTTAGAATCCTACGTGACTCCGCGGTGGCCGCGTTGCCCTCGGCCATGATGCGATTGGCATCCTGAACGAGGTGGGCCTTGGTCTGGTTCAGCAGCGTGACACGGCCCAGCTGATAGCCGCCGATGGCGCCGCAAATGGTCCCGGCCAGGGTCGCCGCGAGGGCGAGCCAGACTCGCTGAGTTGGAAAGCGCATAGCCGCTAACTTTCATCCTTCTAGGTTTGACGGCCAACTTCAATGCCTATTTAGAGGAATCTTGGGTAACCTGGAAAGTTTATCGACCATTTTGAGGGCGCCGAGAGAGCCCGGAACCGGCCCCAGAGGGGAATCCACCCGTTGAAATTCCGGGCGATTCGCCGTATTCTATGGGTGCAAACGAGTTTGTCCGCTACATTCGCCGTGGGTAGACCGGCTGGCGGAGAGATGAGTGGGCTTACAGCCCACTTTTTATTTGGGGCCAACTCCTGATACAAACAGGCCGTTTGGGCGGCATTTGTTTCTGGAATTTACCGCCCGCTGGGCGGGAGCAAGGTTCCGGCAGAGATTTGTCGCGCCGGGGTGCAAAGGATGTCGGAGAAGCTGGGAGAAATCCGGGCCGCAGCGCAAAGGGTGGCGGCAAGCCACGGTCTCGACGTTGTAGACGTGGAATTGACCGGAAGGGCCAAAGAACGCGTTCTGCGCATAGCCCTTGAAAAGAACGCCGAAGGGCGCGCCAGACTGAGGGCTGCGGTTGATGCGGGCGTGGAAGGGCTTCCTGAACGGTTTGCCGCGGGTGGATTGAGCTTTGAGCAGCTTTCCGGCATCACACATGAAGACTGCTCCAGTTTCAGCCGCGATTTCGGTGTCCTGCTGGATGTGGAAGATCTGGTTCCAGGGGGCGAATACACCCTTGAGGCCAGCTCACCTGGGTTGGATCGCAAGTTGACGCGGCCGGAGGAGTTTCAACGCTTTGCCGGCAGTCTGGTGAAGGTACAGACTTTTGAGCCGGTTCGCAATAACCGGCATTGGCAGGGCAGAATGACTGGCGGAAGCGACGGGACGATCACGCTTGATCTTTCCGCCGTGAGGCAGAACAGCAAAAGCCGGAAGGCCGGAGTTAATACAGTGGAGATCGCGCTCTCAAACATCGAGAAGGCGCAGCTGATTCCGGAGATTTAGTCTGCCGGCAATGAACGATGCGGAATGGGCTTGAGATGCTCGCCGCGCAACCATCAAGACAACCTGCGCCGGGAAGCATATTCCTAAGGCGCTACACCCCAGAGAGCAAGCAAGTATGGCCAGCGCTTTATATCAGAGTATCGAACTCCTGAGTCGCGAAAAGGGCATTGAGCCCGAGGTCGTTGTAGGCGCCGTGGAAGAGGCAATCGCTTTGGCCACGCGCAAGTACTACAAGACCCAGGAAAACATGCGCGGAGAGTTGAACAAAGATACCGGCGAAATCACCGCCTACGTCTACAAAACCGTCGTGGCTGAAGACGAGCAGATCGAGGATCCGGTGAACCAGATCACGCTCACCGAAGCGAGCGAACTGGCGCCCGGCGTCGAGGTGGGCAGCGAGATCAGGATGTATCGCGACACCAGCCCGCTTGGCCGCATTGCCGCGCAACTGGCAAAGCAGGTGATCTTCCAGAAGGTTCGCGAAGCCGAGCGTGACACGGTTTTCAAGGAATATGCGCACCGCGAGAAGGAAGTGCTGAACGCGACGGTGAAGCGCATCGAGGGTCAGGACGTCATTTTCGACCTTGGCAAGGCAGAGGCCCGGTGCCCCAAGCGGGAGCAGTCGCGCCTGGAACAGTTCACAGTGGGCGAACGCGTACGCGTTGTTCTGTTGAAGGTAGATCGCGCTGCCAAGGGGCCACAGGTTATCGTCTCGCGCGCCGCGCCGGAGCTGGTGCAAAACCTGTTCCAGTCGGAAGTGCCCGAGATTTACGACAACACGGTCGTTATCCGCGCGATTGCGCGTGAAGCCGGCGAGCGCACAAAGATCGCGGTGCAGAGCCGTGACAAGGACGTGGATCCGGTTGGCGCCTGCGTCGGTATGAAGGGTATGCGCGTGCAGTCGATCATTCGCGAACTACGCGGCGAGAAGATCGACATCATCGAGTTCAGCGAAGAGATCACTACGTTCGCGGAAAAGGCATTGCAGCCCGCAAAGGTGAGCCGTGTGTCGATCTCGGATCTCGGCGAAAAGCAGCTTGAAGTGATCGTCGACGACACGCAGCTTTCGCTGGCCATCGGCAAAAAGGGCCAGAATGTACGCCTAGCCGCCAAGCTGCTGGGCTGGAAGATCGACATCAAGAGTGAGGAAGAGAAGCGCCAGGAAGTGGAACAACAGATGCAGGCGCTTTCCGGCGGTCCCACTACGCCTATCGAGCAGGTCACGGAACTGGGTGACGGCATCATTCAGAAGCTTGTGGCCGCTGGCATCACTACGGTGGAAGCTCTGGCCGATATGACACCCGAGCAGCTTGAGGAGATTCCGGGCATTGGCGAGAAGACGCTGGAGCGTATCAGCGTTGCGGTTCGCCACTATTTCGGACACTTTGAAGGCGAAGAGGGTGCTGCCCAAGCGGAGGTGGAGACACCAGAAGCTGCAGTGGCCACAGCGGAAGCTGAAGAGGAAAATGCGCAGGAAGTTCTGGAAGAGGCTGAAAGCCTTCGTGCAGGTGAAGCTGAAGAAGAGCTCGACGCCGCCGATAGTGCGGGCGAAGCCGATGCAGAGCTTGAAGCCGAAAACGCAACAATGACAGAAGCGGAGCGGGCGGTGGAAGACGCTTCGGAAGCGGAAGACGATGAAGCGGCCGAATAAGATGACGTGCAATATCGACGCATCTTGGAAGGCGATTCAGGCGATAATGAAGATTCAAAGCAGCCATTGCCATGGGGTAGCTATGAGCGACTGACGGGCTTTGGGCAGCAATTTCTGAAAAGAGGCGGATGAGTAAGGTTCGAATCAACGATCTCGCGCGAGAGCTGGAAGTCAAGAGCCGGCAGGTACTTGACGTGTTGGCAGAGCTCGGCATGGCTAACGGCAAGACCCACTCCAGCTCCCTAGAGGAACACGAAGCAGAGAAAGTGCGCGCGCACTTCGCCCACGGTTCGCGTGGTGCAGGCCAGACAGGCGCAGGACGTGGCTCCCAGAGCATTGCGCCGAAGATTGATCTCTCGCATGTCTCCAAACCCGGAGACGTTATGAAGGCGATCCTTGCGCGCAAGCAGGAAGATGACGCCGAGGCTCGCAAAGGTACGCCCGGATCGCGCCCAGCGCCCGCTGCGCCGACAAAGGCCCCCGCAAAGCCCGCTGTTCCAACTGTTGCCGCCGCGCCGACTCCGGCAGCCCCTCCTGCACGCCCGGAACCAAGAAAGATTGTTCCCCAGGCGAGGCCTGCTCCCCCGATCATCGTCGCTCCGCAGGCGCCCCGTGCTGTTGCCACCAAGCCTCCGGTAGGCGCGGTGGTGGCGAAGGCCCCGGCGCCCGCGAAGCCCGCGGTTGCAGTCGTTCCGCCGACGGGCGCGGTTGTCGTTAAGCCGCCGGTTGCTCCAGCAGCACCGAAGGAGACGCCGACCCACGTTGCTGAACAGACTCCTGTAGCAGTAAAGCCTCAGGCGTCGGTCGCTCCAGTACCGCCCGCCCCGACCGCCACGGTTACCCCGGCCGCTGTTGCCGTTCCTGCCGCAGTTCCAGCCGATGAAGCTCCTGCAGCACCGGTACCTGTGCAGAAAACCGCAGTGCCCACGGCTCCGGCTGCCCCAGTCGCCGCGGCCCCAACAACGCCCGCGGCTCAGCCGCCAGCCGAGCCCGTCGCTCCGGCGCCGCCTATCCGGCGTGTTGTGATGCCGCAAACGGGCCCACGCCCTGTCTACAAAGCGCCGGTGAGCGCTCCTTCGGCAGCACCGAGCTCGACGGCTGCCCAGCAAGGCCCCGGCATTCAGCGCGGCAAGCCGATCTTTGATCGTCGTCCCGCAGGCGGACCCGGCGGCTTCAGCGGACCGCGCCCAACTGGCGCGCCTGGTCAGTTCCCCGGCGGGCCACGACCCAAGCACCCCACACGTACAGGCTTCCCCGGTTCAGCTCCCGGAGGACCCGGCGGCCGGCCGGGATTCCCTGGCCAGCGGCCCGGCTTTGGGCCGCGTCCCGGTGGGCCACGGCCAGGTGGCTTCGGCGCGGGCGCGACTCCGCCTCCTACTGAGGCTCCGCGTGCGCAGCGCGCAAGCGCGGCAAAGGGCCGAGGACGCCAGCAATATCCCAAGACGAAAGAAGGCCCGATGAAGGGCTTTGTGCCGCCGCCGCGCTTTGGCGGGGCTGCACAATTCAGCAATGAGCCGGTGCCCATCACGCGTGAGATCACCGTGACCGAGGGCATCAGCGTCAAGGACCTTGCCGAGAAGCTCGAGATTCGCGCCAAGGACCTGATTGCTATTTTGTTGATGCGCGGCGTTTTCGTCACTGTGAACCAATCTCTCGACGCCGAGATGGTGAAGGATGTGGCCGCGAAATTTGGTGCGGCAGCTACGGTCATCAGCTACGAAGAAGAGATCGCCAACCAGGCAATCGAGGAAGTGCTCGAAGCGCCCAATCCGAACGAGCTCGAAGTTCCGCGTGCACCTGTCGTCACTGTGATGGGCCACGTCGACCACGGCAAGACGTCTCTGCTCGACGCGATCCGCGAGACCGAGGTTGCCGCGGGCGAGGCAGGCGGCATTACGCAGCACATTGGCGCCTACAAGGTGCGATTTAACAAGGAAGGCTCCCCAGCTTCCGGCCGCGAGATCGTTTTCCTCGACACTCCTGGCCATGAGGCGTTTACCCGCATGCGCGCCCGCGGCGCCAAAGTCACCGACATTGTGGTGATCGTTGTTGCGGCCGACGATGGCGTGATGCCTCAGACCCTCGAAGCCGTCGACCACGCCAAGGCTGCCGACGTGCCGATCATCGTAGCCATCAACAAGATCGACAAGCCCGAGGCGAATCCCGATCGAGTGATGAAGCAGCTTGCCGATCGCGGTCTCACGCCGGACGAATGGGGCGGCGACACACCCTACGTCAAGGTCTCCGCAAAGAAGCGCGAGAACCTCGATGGCCTGTTGGAGATGATCTGCCTGGTCTCCGACGTCAAGGCGCCCAAGGCGACGCCGGGCCGCAAAGCTGTTGGCTCTGTGCTTGAGGCCAAGCTTGACCGTGGCCGTGGCGCTGTGGCGACGGTGCTGGTGCAGGACGGTACGCTTCGGCTCAATGACAGCTACATCGTTGGCAACACCTTCGGCAAGGTTCGCGCCATGTTCGATGATCGCGGACATGCAATCGAAGAAGCGGGACCTTCAACGCCGGTCGAAGTGCTCGGCCTCGAATCGATGCCCGATGCAGGTGATACGTTCCTCGTGGTCGCCGATCGCGACAAGGCCAAAGGCATCGCTCAATATCGCAAGATGAAGGAGCGCGAAGCGCAGCTTGCCAAGAGCTCACGTGTCACGCTTGAAGGGCTGTCCGAACAGATTCGTCAGTCTGGAATCAAAGACCTTGCCATCATTCTCAAGGGCGACGTTACCGGTTCGGTCGAAGTGCTGGCGGACTCGCTCGTCAAGATGTCTACCGAGAAGGTGCGCATCAAGGTCATCCGCTCTGGCGTGGGCTCGATCACAGAGAGCGACGTGCTGCTTGCCGCGGCTTCGAGCGCGGTGGTGATCGGCTTCAATGTACGGCCCGAGCGGAAGGCCGCCGAACTGGCGCAACAGGAAGATGTGGACATTCGCCTGCACTCGATCATCTACGAACTGCAGGACGAGATCCGCCTCGCCATGATGGGACTCCTCGAGCCGACCTTCAAGGAGAACTACCAGGGACGTGCAGAGGTGCTGAACATCTTCAAGATTCCGAAGGTGGGCACGATCGCAGGTTGCCGTGTACTGGACGGGGTCATCCGTCGTGATTCCGAGATCAAGGTCGTCCGCGATGGCGAGCAGATCTTCAAGGGCAAGATTGGATCGCTCAAGCGGTTCAAGGACGATGCTCGCGAGGTAACCAACGGCATGGAGTGCGGCATCGGTATCGCCAACTACGGTGATCTGAAGGAAGGCGACATCCTCGAATCCTTCACTACTGAAAAGATGGCCGCCGATCTTGGCGCGCTCACCTCAGCAAAGGCGTAGAACAGACGAAGGGCTCACTCACTCCCATGCGGGATGGAGTGAGCCTTTCTCGTTCTGGTACCTGAATTCTCTGCGGCGGAATTTGATATCGCCATGGTCCTGGTATTGGCCGAGTAGAGGGTGACGTCTACTCCCCGAAAACTTCGCTCGGAAATCTCCTGATTCTCCTTCTCGAGTTCATTCCTGACTTCTGCGTCCGATGCTGACGGTTGGGATCCGATAGGACGCGTCTGAATCAGCCATGTCCTCGGGTAGCGTGTGCGCTTCGTCGGCAGCAGGTTTGGCGATGCCCCAGAGGAATCCGCATCGCTCAGCAGAACGGAATCGGCATCCCAGGGGTTTCCGCGCAATCGCGCATAGTACTCAAATGGGCGCTGTCCCCAGTCCATGTGAAAGAGAATTCCGTCGCTTTGCTTCCGCTGCGAGAGGACGTAGTCGGTTACATCTCGCCAATCCTCTTTCACCAAATTCCCTTCGTACGAGCGAATCGTCTGAAATTCAATAAAGACGATCGCCAACAAAAGTGCAGCCGCCATTGCCCTTGAAGGCATGCGAAGGAGCGCCACGGAAAGCAGTATCAGGAACGCGGGGAGACAGACGATGAAGTATCTGTCGACGTAGATCGGCTTCCACTGGGAGATACCGAAGGTAAGCAAGACAGGAAAGAGAAGCCAGCCGAGCAGTAAGACCGCGCGCCATCGAGCGAGGCCGGTAGTATCGGCACGGAGATGCCTGACAACCAGAACTGCGGGGAGAAGAAAGACAATAAGCAGGACGAGTACCATCACTGGAGCGCTCCTGCTGTGCCGCGCAACACCCGCAAAGTCGAGCAGCAACTTGTAGAGATCTGAGAGTCCGGGCCGAGGTATCCACGACAAATGCGGGGTCTTGTCTAACAGGATGTTTGCAATGAGCGGAACACAAAACAGGACGATTGCGACAGCGCTCGCAGCGAATCTCCGCCATGGCGCGTTGCCGCGAGGCAGCGCAAGGAGTGACAGACCCTGCGCAATGAAAACTGGCCACACAAAGAACTGGCAATACGACGCGGCTACCGCAGTGAGAACATACAGGGCCCAGTCGCGTGGTTTTTCAGTCTCAATTGCCCGCACGAAAAAGAGAGACGCGAGAGTTACAAGCAGAACTGCGGAGCTGTAGGCGCGTGCTTCTTGTGAATATGCGATGTGGAACGTATTTACTGCAAGAAGAAGAGCCGAGACAACCGCCACACGCGCATCAAAGAGTCGCCGGCCAAGTAAAAATATTGCGGGGACAGTCAAGATGCCCGCGATCGCCGAAAGCGATCTAACCGCGGCCTCACCTTCGCCAAAATGAAGCCAACCGTGAAGCGCCAGGTAGTACAGCGCCATGTTTGCTTCAAATCGCGCCATGATGTGAAGCATGGACCTCAGATTCCGCTGCGCGAGCCAAACGCTGAAGGTTTCGTCGTACCACATGCTCTCCCTGGCGATATGCCAGAAGCGAAGAAATCCCGCTAGGGCGATAGCGCCGATGATAGCTAGCAGCGTTCTGGATGGCTGGCGCGGTCGCATCTGATCCGCTGGCGGCGGCATTCAACCTCCTTCCCAGGAAGTGCCCTTAAGTAGAGAGAAGGGTGGCCCCTACGACGACTTGCAGAACTCGTAGCAATCAAGGCCGACGGCGACTTCTGAGCCCCGCAACGGAACTGGCCTGGACTAAAAACCCAACTCTCGGAGACGCGGGCTATCTTTTTGCGCGCAAAATTTCTGAACACCTGCCCAGTGAACTCCGTCTTAGTGTGTGTAGATGCCACATTACGCCCGGAGTTGTAGTCCGGCAGCCGTTCGAAGGGGAGTTCGCAGGTTTGACGATCGACCCAGATGAGGAATTCACCGCGCTTGTCCAGCGGCAGTCGCGTTTTGTCTTCCGGGTCGCTTACGCGGTACTGCTTAACAGTCAAGACGCCGAAGACGCAGTGCAGGAGACTTTTTTGAAGCTCTATCGAAATCGCGGATGGCAACACGCCGAAAATGAACGTGCATATCTTGCGCGCGCGGCCTGGCGTGTCGCTGTTGATCTCCGCGAGCGTGGCGCGAGATCGCCAGGCGGGCCAGATATCACCGATCCCGCAATCGACCTGCCATCCCCTGCGATTGGTCCGGAAGAAGCGCTCGCCTCAGCCAACCAGAAAGCGCGCATTCACGCGATGGTTGACGCGCTGCCGGAAGAACTTCGCGTGCCCCTCGTGCTCACATCGTTTCAGGAACTCAGCTCCCGCGAGATCGGAGCAGTGCTTGGCATTCCTGAAGGAACGGTGCGCACGCGACTGCAGCGGGCGCGCCAGATGCTGCGCGAGAAACTGACAAACGCTAACCTGGAGGTCCCTCATGCCTGATGATCTCGATCGTCTGATCGATGCCGCGCTGGCGTCCTACGCGGATCCGGGACCGGACTCCGGATTTGAGCGGCGCTTACTGGCAAGGATCAGAACAACATCGTCGCAACATCGCCGTCGTCTGATTTGGGCTGCTGGATTGCCGGCCCTTGCAACTGCGGGGCTGATGCTTCTGTTTGTCGCTGATACCTCGCGGCACACGAGCCCGGGTTCGCGGCAAGAAAAAGTCTCGCAGATCGAGTCCGCTCGGACTGCGCCACCGGGCATGCTCAATGCTCCCTCTCCGCGAGCAGCCGTCGGCGTCAGCATGCATGCAAGGAGAAGCGCTCGCTCAGGAGCTCCGATGGCGTCGATTCCGCCGAAACTGGATACCTTTCCGAGTCCCGCTCCGCTGAGCAACGAAGAAAGGGCTCTCGTCACTTTCGTGGCGGAGACTCCGGCCACACAGCATCAAGATCTAGCGACCTGGCTTCAGCCTGCTGAACCAATCCATATCGCTGCAATCTCAATTCCGTCTATCAAACCGCCCGCAGAGGGCAAGGAGCAATAAGGCTTATGCGTAAGATCGTACTCGCCGGTTCTCTTCTGTTATTCGCTGCTTCACTCACGCCGCAATTTATCGGCGCACAGGATGCACCGAAACCAAATGACGCGGAAAAAGCGATTGAGGCGACCCCGGCCGCCTTCTACCATCTGTCATTTCTGATCCAAGAGGTGGGAGCGGACAACAAACCAATCAATAGCCGGAGCTATACGACTACCGTCAGCACGAACAGCACCGGATCGATCCGCACGGGCTCACGGATTCCGATTGAAACCGGGGCCAATTCGTTTCAATACATCGATCTTGGGGTCAATATCGACATTCGTCATGTGACCGAAATTCGCCATCAGCTTGCGATGGACCTCTCGGCGGAAGTCAGCGGTCTAGGGGAGAACCAGAATCCTAATGTGCATCAGCCAGTCATTCGCCAAAATCAGTGGCATGCTTCCGTTCTGATCCCGATTGGCAAGGCGACCACGGTCTTCACTTCGGATGCGCTCGACAACAGGGGCAGCATTCAGGTGGTGGTAACGGCCTCACCGCTGCAGTGAGGGCGATGCTACAGCGGATACTTCTCTGCTGCTATGCAAAAAGCTGCGACAGCGCGGCTCAAAGCCACTACGTCTGCTGGAGTAGACCGCGCCATGCGCCTCAAAATTGCGAGCTGTGTGCGTAACGCATCGCCCTCCCCGCATGCGGACAAGACACGCCGCGCCGCCTGCTCTGTGATCGCCATACTTTCATCCGCGAGCAGTGCAGTCATCGCATTTGCAACGTCCGCATTTCTTGAGCCCAGCTTCTTTGCGCGCAACAGTGCCGACTCAAGCGCATAGACCTGCGAGATAATGTCGGCGAGATCGGCCATCACTTCCTGCTGGTCCTGCAGTGCGGTCATAAAGCGCTGGCTCGCCACGCCTGCAGCAAAGAGCGCGATCTTCTTTAATGCCGCCAGCACCTCTGTTTCGCGCTGCAAGGGGCTCGCCTGTATCGTCCAGCGGCATCGAAAGACGGCGGCTGCATGACCTCATCCATCAGCCGCTTGATCGCCGCCAGCAGCGGCAGTTGTCCGCTCATGCGCCCGCTTCATCAGCCAGCCGGTAATGATCAGGCGGTTGATCTCGTTGGTGCCTTCGAAGATGCGATTGATGCGCGCATCGCGATAGATACGCTCGGCCGGATACTCCTCGACATAGCCGTAGCCGCCCATGGTCTGCACCAGCTCGTCGGCGACAAGCGTCAGCATCTCCGAGCCGTAGACCTTGAGGATGGAGCACTCGACCGCGTACTCCTCGATGCGCTTCTGGATCTCGCGCGGCGAGTCGCGGCTGCCTCGGCGTCAACGCAGCCAGAGCGCGCGTCGATCATCCCCGACGGTGCGATACGCCATGCTCTCGGCCGCATAGAGCCGCGTGGCGCTCGAGGCGATCTTGCGCTGGATCAGCCCAAACTCCGCAATCGGCTTGCCGAAGGCCTTGCGCTCTTTGGCATAGCGAATCATTGCGCCGAGCGCGTGCCGGGCGCCGCCGATGCAGGCCACGCCCAGCTTGAAGCGGCCCATGTTCAGCATGTTGAAGGCGATGTGGTGGCCTTTGCCGGCCTCGCCCAGCAGATTTTCGGCAGGAACTCTGCA
The DNA here is from genome assembly GCA_963832465.1 of uncultured Acidobacteriaceae bacterium. Classification (GTDB taxonomy): domain Bacteria; phylum Acidobacteriota; class Terriglobia; order Terriglobales; family Acidobacteriaceae; genus Telmatobacter. The sequence goes on along the minus strand of CAWHUJ010000005.1, from coordinate 499,361 downwards.
GTCCTGAAAGACCAGCGGGCAGGTGGACGAGCCGCGAATGCCCAGCTTGTGCTCTTCCTGCGCCGACCGTCAAGCCGGGCGTGTCGCGCTCGACCAGAAATGCCGAGAACTTTCTCGCCGTCGATCTTGGCGAAGACCGTGATACAGATCGGCGAATCCGCGCGTTGGTGATCCACATCTTTTCGCCGTTGAGGATGTAATGCGTGCCATCCGGCGAGAGCACGGCGCGGGTGCGGATGTTCATCGCGTCCGAGCCGGAGCTGGCCTCAGAAAGCGCGTAGGCGCGCGATCCACTCGCCCGATAGCCAGCTTGGGCAGATAGCGCTGCTTCTGCTCCTCGGTGCCGTACCAGACCAGCGGCAGCGTCCCGATGCCGACCTGCGCGCCGAAGGCCGTGGAGAAACTCGCCAGGACGGAAATATGATCCGTGACCAGGTGGAGGTGATCTTGTCCAGCCCCATGCCGCCGTACTCCTCGGGAATATCCACCGCGGTAAATCCCAGTTCGGCCGCTTTGCGGATCAGCGCCGCCATCACGCCCGGCTCCTTGGCTCTCGATCTCGTCGGCGGCGGGCAGAATCTCCTCGCGCGCAAACCGCGCCGCCGTCGCCGCGATCTGCCGCTGCTCCTCGTTCAGATCCTCGGGCGTGAATATCTCTGCGGGAGCGCGACTCTAAGCAGAAAACTGCCGCCTGCGGCAGCAACAATCGGCAAACCGGCAACGGTGGACATGCGGAGTTAGCCTCCTGGCTGGGAACACCTTACGACAGCGCTCGAGTGGGCGGCAACCGCGATATCAGGAGTCCTATTGGCCCATCGGCCATTGAATGCTGCACCTTGGATTATCTGGGTTGCCAATGGTCCAGTAAACCAGGCAGAGTGTGGGATGCTGATTGAGCCGCGCTTCCAGCCACTCGCGTGACCGCGAAGTCTCAGAAGCCGGCATCCAGCGGACCTCGGTCGTATTACCGCGGAAGTACGAAACACGCGCCATGATCCGATAGGCGACGTAACCTCCGAACCGTGACGATCCAGAGTCCATAGCGTCGATCCTGGTCTCAAGCAGCGTTCCGTAGCTTGTCTCTTTGGGGCTGCTAAAGTTCAGAGGGGACATGCGGACAGCTATCGTTTCGCCGATAAGTATCAGAACAATGAGACCGGCGACAGTGTAGCCCGGCCACTTACGCCAGGACGCTCAGGCTCTGCCCGCGGAACTCGAACATGCGAGTGGCTCATCGATCTTGAACCCGCACAACATTCTAGCGCGACGCTAACAGCCGGCACGGCCAATTCGCCGCACCATACTATCCCGTACAATAGATGTATCCCTGTTGTGGAGGCTCTGCCCCTGCTCGCCGCGCTTGCTGCCAGCCTGAATTTCACCTCCGGCCCGCTGTCTTTGCTGTCCCGGCATGCGGTGACCTATGTGGCGCTCGCCCAACAGAACAGCCTGAAGCACTACCTGAAGATGCAGTATGCCGATCAGACCTTCAGGGGCTATACCACTGGAATCTGTTCGACGCTTGCGTTGCTGCTTCCCTATTTCGCGGTGATGATCGTGCTGGCGCTCTACGGCATCCATCGCTATACAATGTGCTACCTGTATTTCAAGTATCGAAAGAACTATAACCCCAATCCACCCAAGCACTTCGACGAGCTGCCCGCGGGTCACGGTGCAACTGCCGATCTTCAATGAGCAGTTTGTCATCGACCGGCTCATCGAGGCCGTCTGCGCCATGGAATACCCGCGCGAAAAGCTGGAGATTCAGGTTCTTGACGACTCCACCGACGAGACGACCGCAGTTGCCTCGGCGCATCGTGGAGCGCTATGCCGCCCTCGGCCACCCGATCGTCTACATCCACCGCACCAACCGCCACGGGTTCAAGGCTGGGGCGCTCGATGCCGGCCTCAAGGTGGCCAAAGGCGAGTTCGTCGCCATCTTCGACGCCGATTTTGTGCCGCCGACGGACTGGCTGATGAAGGTGATCCACCACTTTGCCGAGCCCGGCATCGGCATGGTGCAAACCCGCTGGACGCACCTGAACCGCGACTACAGCATGCTGACCCGCATCGAGGCCATCCTGCTGGACGGCCATTTTGTCCTGGAGCATGGCGCACGCGTTCGCAGCGGCGACTTCTTCAACTTCAACGGCACGGCCGGTATGTGGCGCCGCCAGGCCATCACCGACGGCGGCGGCTGGCAGCACGACACTCTCACCGAAGACACTGACCTAAGCTATCGCTCGCAGATGGCCGGATGGAAGTTCAAGTACCTGCCCGAAGTCGAGTGCCCCTCCGAACTGCCCATCGAGATGACGGCCTTCAAGACGCAGCAGGCGCGCTGGGCCAAGGGACTGATCCAGACCAGCATCAAGGTGCTGCCCATGATCTTCCGCTCCGACGTGCCGCGCCGCATCAAAGTCGAAGCCGTCTATCACCTCACTGCCAACCTGAGCTATCCGCTCATGGTCATCATGTCGGCGCTGCTCATTCCGGCCATGATTTGCCGCTTCTACCAGGGCTGGTTCCAGATGCTGCTGATCGACGTGCCGCTCTTCACGGCGTCGTCATCTTCTCCATCGCCGTCTTCTACGTGGTGAGCCAGCGCGAGCTCTTCCCAAAGGGCTGGTTCAAAACGATTCTTCTATCTGCCGTTTCTGATGGCGCTGGGCATCGGACTCACCGTCACCAATACCAAGGCAGTGATGGAAGCCCTCTTCGGCATCAAGAGCGCTTTTGTTCGCACCCCGAAATACCGCGTGGCGAAGAAGGGCGAGAAGTCGCAGGCCGCCAAGTATCGCAAACGGCTGGTGCTTGCTCCGTGGATCGAGCTGCTTTTCGGCGCTTACTTCTTCGCCGCCATCCTCTATACCTTCTCGAATCACAATTACTTCACCGCGCCGTTCCTGGTCCTGTTCGTTGTCGGCTACTGGTACACCGGCTTGATGAGCCTGCTGCAGGGCCGCTTCGAGCGCTGGCGCGGCGGCAGCGAACCAACCCTGACGAGTCCAGCCCCAAGCCGTACCCCGTGGGCGTGTAGCTACTAGCCGGTAGCGGCGTGGCCTGCTCCGCTACAATTAAAGCGAGCGCCTGCCGTATCGAGGACTCGAATCCTCGGACCGCCAGGCGCATCAACGCATTATGCTTGCAAAAACTCTGGTTGAAGCGCTCACCTTCGATGACGTGCTGCTGGTGCCCGCCTACAGCGACGTGGTGCCTGCGCAGGTAAGTACGCAGACCCGGCTCACCCGCGAAATCACGCTCAACACGCCCCTACTCTCAGCCGCGATGGACACCGTGACCGAGTCGCGTATGGCGATCGCGATGGCGCAACTGGGTGGCATCGGTATTGTGCACCGTAATCTTTCGATCGTTGACCAGGCGGGTGAAATCGACAAAGTCAAGCGCTCTGAGAGCGGTATGATTGTTGACCCGGTCACCATTGAGCCAGATCAGCTGATCGCGGACGCGCTTGATGTGATGCGGCGCTACAAGATCTCGGGCGTTCCGGTGACACGCGGCAAACGTCTTGTGGGCATCCTGACAAATCGCGATCTGCGCTTTGAGACGCGCGCCGACATTCCGGTGGGCGACGTGATGACGAAGGAAGATCTCATCACCGTGCCAGTAGGAACAACTCTCGAGGAAGCTGAACTAATTCTCCACAAGCATCGCGTCGAAAAGCTCCTCGTCGTCAACGATCAGTACGAGCTCAAGGGCCTGATCACCGTTAAGGACATCCAGAAAAAACTCAAGTATCCGAACGCCAGCAAAGACGACAAGGGTCGTCTGCTTGTGGGTGGAGCGATAGGCGCTACTGGAGACTTCCTCGAGCGCGCTGCCGAACTCGTCCGCGCCCGCGCCGATGTGCTCGCAATCGATTCAGCACATGGCCACTCGTCACGCGTGCTTGATGCAGTGAGAGCAGTCAAGAAGGCTTTTCCGAATGTGGGCGTGCTGGCCGGTAATGTGGCGACGTACGAAGGCACTCGGGCGCTGGTCGATGCGGGAGCCGATGCCGTGAAGGTTGGGATAGGCCCAGGTTCCATCTGCACAACACGCATGGTCACGGGCGCCGGAATGCCGCAGATTACGGCCATTGCAGAGGCTGCGCGCGCCGCGCGGGAACTCGACGTTCCGATCATAGCCGATGGAGGCATCAAGTACTCCGGCGAAGTAACCAAAGCGATCGCCGCCGGGGCAAGCGCAGTGATGATCGGCTCGCTCTTCGCGGGAGTCGACGAAAGCCCGGGCGAGACGATCCTCTATCAGGGCCGCAGCTTCAAGAGCTATCGCGGCATGGGCTCGCTGAGCGCAATGAACCAGGGTTCAGGTGAGCGCTACTTCCAGTCCAGCGCTGACCTGGCTGCAGGCGCAGAGACCGAAGGTGTGGTGCAACGCGAGCGCAATGGACAGAACCGCCTCGCCAAATTCGTTCCTGAAGGAATCGAAGGCCGCGTTCCCTATCGTGGGCCCCTCGAATCGATGATCTATCAGCTCGTAGGCGGGCTGCGTTCGGGCATGGGCTACCTGGGCTGCGGAACGATCGCGGAACTGCAAGAGAAGGCGCAATTTGTTCGCATATCGGGAGCAGGCCTGCGCGAGAGCCACGTTCACGATGTAATCATCACCCGCGAGGCCCCCAATTACCACGTTGAATAAACTGAGCCCATCTGACCTCGAGGAGCAGCAGCCAGAGCTTGAGGCCGCGCGCGATGCTCATCGAGGATTCGGTTTTTGGGTGCGCGCTTGGCTACCGGTGGTGGTCGCGATCGCAGTCATCGGTGTCGAGTCTACGAAGTATCTGGGTGCCGACGAGACTTCGGGACCATTCCGAGCGATGTATCAGTTCTTGTTCGGCCATGTGACTGACGCAGCCTGGTTGGAAATTCATTTCTACATTCGCAAGACCGGACATTTCATAGGCTATGGGCTGGTTGGGCTTGCGTGGCTACGTGCGTGGTGGCTCACTTTTCCGCGATCGACCTTCCTGCAAGATGCTCTTCTGGCGCTATTGGGCACCGCGGTCATCGCTTCCTCCGATGAGTTTCATCAATCATTTCTGCCGAACCGGACTGGCTTGCCATCCGACGTCCTGATTGACTGTTTGGGAGCCACGACCCTGCTGCTGATCGTCTATGCTGTTCTGCGGATTTTCAGGCCAAGAGAATTGGCAAGAGTCGGGTAAACAGCGTGGGGGCAAAAGAAAGCGGGCGTCCGCAAATGCGACGCCCGCTTGTGCTTTGATGCAGGAAGGAATTACGGCTTGAAGAGTTCTGCCTTTCAGGCAGCCTCTTCACCGCCTTCTTCGCTGCCTTCCTGTTTTTTCTGCTCTTCAAGGGCGGCCTCAAGCTCCTTGCGCTTCTTGGCCTTGACCTCGGCGCGCTTCTGGCGCTTCTCGTCGAGCTGCTTTTCGGCGCCAAGGAGTTCGATGAAGGCCTTTTCGGCCCCATCGCCCTTCTGGAAGCCGGTACGCACGATGCGCAGATAGCCGCCCTGGCGATCGCCGTAGCGGGGAGCCACGGTTCAAACAGGCGCTTGACGGCCGTCGTCGGTCTGGAGAAGCTGAGCGCCTGACGGCGCGAGTGCAGATCGCCCTTCTTGCCCAGGGTGATCATCTTTTCGACGTGCGGACGAACGGCCTTCGCCTTGGCCACGGTGGTCTCCACGCGGTCTTCTACGATGACGGACGTGACCAGGTTGCGCAGCAGTGCGCGGCGATGGCTGGTGTTGCGTCCGAGCTTGAATCCTGCATTGCGATGGCGCATTGTAAAAACTCTCTTTCCGCAAAAATTTGAGGATCAGTTCCATGCCTCAGATCCGATCACCGTTCGCTATCAGATATCGAAGAGCGCGTGTCGGGCAGTCGATCGAATTGATCAGCCTGTTCACCGGACTGTTTAGAAGTTCTCAGTCTCGGTGGGCAGCTGCAGGTCAACGGAGTCCAGCAGCTCATCCTCTTCGTCGAAGTGGCTGTAGCCCGCGGCCAGCGCGGCGGCGGGCGGAATGCTGGTCGGACCCGGAACGGCGTTGCCGCTCTCGTCGATCTTCATGCCGAGCGAGAGGCCCATCTGCGCGAGAATTTCCTTGATCTCGTTCAGGCTCTTGCGGCCGAAGTTCTTGGTCTTGAGCATCTCAGCTTCGGTCTTCTGAACCAGTTCGCCAATGGTCTGGATGTTGGCGTTCTTGAGGCAGTTGTAGCTGCGGACCGAGAGCTCAAGCTCTTCGACGGAGCGATTGAGATTGTCGTTGCGCAGGAGCATGCGGCCTTCTTCGCTCGCGCGTCTCGGCTTCGATTTCTTCCTCGAAGTTGATGAAGATGTTCATGTGGTCCTTGAGCAGCTTGGCGGCCAGGCCGATGGCATCGGCGGGCAGAACAGCGCCGTTGGTCCACACTTCGAGGGTGAGCTTGTCGTAGTCGGTGATCTGGCCGAGACGGGCCGCTTCGACGAGGTAGTTCACGCGGCGCACAGGCGAGTGGACCGAATCCACCGGGATAAAGCCAATGCCGAGATCGGCGTCGAAGTTCTTGTCGGCAGAGACGTAGCCACGGCCACGCTTGAGGCGCATCTCCATGTCGAGACGTGCCGCCTTCGGAGACGGTGGCGATGTAGACGTCCTTATCGAGGATCTCGACGTCGCCGTCGGCCTCGATCATGCCGGAGGTCACAACGCCCGGCTGGTCGGCGCGCAGATACAGCGCCTTGGGACCGTCGCCATTGAGCTTGAAAGGGATCTGCTTGAGGTTCAGGATGATGTCGGTTGCGTCTTCGACAACGCCGCCGATCGACTGGAACTCGTGCAGCACGTCTTCGATGCGGACGGCGGTAACTGCGGCGCCTTCGATCGAGCTGAGCAGAGTGCGGCGCAGGGCGTTGCCGATGGTGGTGCCGAAGCCGCGCTCAAAGGGCTGGGCGCTGAACTTGCCAAACTTCTCGGTAAGCGTCTCGGCATCGACTGCCAGGCGCTTCGGCTTTTGAAATCCTCTCCACAACATTGGTCTTATCTTTTCCTGCGCGGCGATGTACGTCGCGAAGCATTTTGCGGCGGCCGCGCAGGTTCTCCTTCAGGATTGCAGTTTCAGGTAGTCAGTGACAGTACGGCTTGTTCCGCGCTGTCACTAGCTGCACTCGCTGTGTGCTTACTTGCGAGTACAGTTCGACGATGAGCTGCTCGTTGACGGGCAGCGAAACCTCCTCGCGCTTGGGCAACGAAAGTACTCTGCCCGTAAGGTTCGCGAAGTCGACTTCAAGCCATGCCGGCACGTGGTTCTGCGCGGCGTACTGCGTGGCCTGCTCAACGATGCCAGCTTCTTGGCGCTTCGCGGATGGCGATGGTGTCGCCGACGCTGACCTGGAACGAAGGAATGTTCACCTTGCGGCCATTGACTTCACGTGGCCGTGGCGAACGACCTGGCGAGCCTGACGGCGGGTGATGGCGAAGCCGAGACGGAAAGCCACGTTGTCGAGACGGCGCTCAAGCTGCTGGATGAGCAGGTCGCCGGTGACGCCCTGCGCGCGGTTGGCCTTCTCGTAGTAGGCGCGGAACTGGCCTTCGAGCGTGAAGTAGATGCGCTTGGCCTTCTGCTTTTCACGCAGCTGCAGGCCGTAGCCTACGATCTTGGCCTTGCGGCTCTGGCCGTGCTGGCCGGGAGGAAAGTTGCGCTTTTCAATCGGGCACTGGTCGAGGTACATTTGGTGCCCTTCAGGAAGAGCTTGGTGCCTTCGCGACGGCAAAGGCGGCATACGGGGCCGGTGTAACGTGCCATGTTTTCTCCTGATTCGGATGTCGGCCGGTTTACGCGCGAGATGCGCTTCGTCCCGGCCCGGTTTAAGTTCAGCAGTGATCAGGGCTGCGAATGCCAATCGCCTGCACGCTAGTTCCAGCAGCTAGCACTGGCACTGTCGCGTCCTTATACTCTGCGGCGCTTGGGCGGACGGCAGCCGTTGTGCGGCACCGGCGTAACGTCGCGAATGGAGCGCACTTCGATGCCGGCAGCTGCCAGCGCGCGAATCGCCGACTCGCGGCCCGAACCAGGACCGGCGACGCGCACGTCCACGGCGCGAAGGCCGTGATCGCGCGCCATGCTGGCCGCGTTCTGAGCTGCCTGCTGGGCCGCGAAGGGAGTTCCCTTACGCGAACCGCGGAAGCCCAGCGAGCCGGAGCTCTTCCAGCTCAGCGTGTTGCCCACCGGGTCGGTGATCGTGACGATGGTGTTGTTGAACGTGGCCTGAATGTAGACCAAGACCAAATGGCACATTCTTTCGCTCACGCTTTTTGAACTTCTTGTTCTTGCCCGCTTTGCCAGCGGCGGCCTGTTGCTGGTTTCGCCATTAGGTCTTCCGTCGCTTTCTTCTTGCCGGCAACGGTGCCCTTACGGGGTCCCTTGCGGGTGCGAGCGTTGGTGCGGGTGCGCTGGCCGTTGACCGGCAGCGAACGCTTGTGGCGCGTTCCGCGATAGCTTTGGATGTCCATCAGGCGCTTGATGTGCATCGAGACGTCCTTGCGCAGGTCGCCTTCGATGTTGCCCTCATCCTCGATCACCTGACGAATGCGGTTGACCTCGTCCTCGCCCAGATCCTGGACCTTCTTGAAGGCATCGACATTCGCCTTCTCCAGAATCTTGAGCGCACGCGGGTTACCGATCCCGAAAATGTACGTAAGCGCGATTCGTGCCTGCTTGTTGCGGGGCAGATCGACGCCAGCAATACGTGCCATGTGCTTCCTTCTGCTGTTGCGGTTGTGTGCCTCCGGCCTCTATCCGGTTCGCACGGGTTAGAACGGACTTCTCCGGGGTTCATCGCAAGCCTTGACTTCGGCTAACTAGCCCTTGAGAGATCAGTTCAGAGACAAGAGCTCAGTCCCTGGCCTACTCGATGCTTCTGCCCGCTGGACTGACTTCGCGAAGTTCCGTTAATGCCAGGGCTCGACTTATCCCTGACGCTGCTTGTGCTTTGCGTTTTCGCAGATCACCCGCACCACACCGCGGCGGTGAATGACCTTGCACTTGTCGCAAATCGGCTTAACTGATGCACGAACCTTCATTTGCTGCTTCCTCTTCCCGCGCCCGAACGTTGCAGGCGCGGCATGAAACGTCAATGCTGCCGGTACTACTTGTAGCGGTACACGATTCGCCCGCGATTCAGGTCGTACGGGCTCAACTCCACCGCTACGCGGTCGCCGGGCAGAATGCGGATGAAGTTCTTCCGCATGCGGCCTGAGACATGAGCCAGCACCTGATGTCATTCTCCAGCTTGACCTTGAACATGGCATTGGGCAGCGTCTCCAGCGACCACTGCCATTACCTCAATCGCGTCTTCCTTCGACAAACTGTATTCCGCTTCCGCCGTGCCGCTCGCGTCCCAGCCTGTTGTACCTGATCCGAGCAGATCTACTCGGTTAAAACTCATTGCTCCGGTTGCCGTAACCGCCACCGTGTGCTCAAAATGAGCGCTCATGCTGCCGTCTTCGGTGACCGCCGTCCAGCCGTCTTTCAGAACTTCGCACGCCCGGCTTGCCGGCATTCACCATCGGCTCGATGGCCAGCACCATGCCCTCCGCAGCTTCATGCCGCGGCCGCGCTGCGCCGTAGTTGGGAACCTGCGGATCTTCGTGCATCCGGTGCCGATGCCGTGGCCGACAAAATCACGCACCACCGAAAATCCTTCCGCCTCGACCACTTCCTGCACCGCGGCGCCGATATCGCCCAGCGTCGCTCCCGGCTTTACGGTCTCGATCGCCGCCTGCAGCGAAGCCTCGGTCACCTTCAGCAACCGCGCGCGTCTTCTGGTCGATCTTCTCGCCCACCGGCACCGTGATCGCCGCGTCGCCGTAAAAGCCATCGACAATCGCGCCGCAGTCGATCGAGACGATGTCGCCTTCCTTCAAAACCCGCTTCTTCGACGGAATGCCGTGCACCACTTCACTGTTGACCGAGGTGCAGAGCACGCACGGATACCCGTGATAGCCCTTGAATGCCGCCTTGGCGCCCAGTTCGTTGATCTTGGCCTCGGCCGCATTCTCAAGATCCAGGGTCGTCGCGCCCGGCTTCACCTGCTGCGCACCAGTCCAGCACCTGGCGCACCACCTTGCCCGCGCGACGCATGTGCTCGACTCTCCCGTGCTGACTTCAGAATGACGGCCACATATCCCACTCACCCTTCAAACATCCCACTGATCAGACTATCCCAGCCACAATCCCGCGATCACGGTACACCGATCCGCCGACTTTGGCTGCGCTCCAGCTGAAACCACCGGCTTCTAGCCGCGCAGTCTCTCGACGGAAGACACAATTCCAGCCGCAATTTCGGCCACCGGCTGATCTCCATTGACCTCGGCGAACCTGCCCATGACGCGCGATAGTGCTCGATCACCGGCGCAGTCTGAGCCTCATAAGTACGCATGCGCCCGCAAAAACCTTCTGTATCGTCGCTTCGCTGCACCAGAGTCGCGCCTTCTACATCGCAAACTCCCTCCACTTAGGGGGTTGCAAGTAGATGTTGTAGATCGTCCCGCAGACAGGACAGATTCCTGCGTCCCGGTAATACGGCGCAATAACTGAGTATAGTCCACTTGGATGCTGACTGCAACTACCGGCAGCGCCGTCGCCTGTTGCGCCGCCAGACGTCTCATCCAGCCAGTCGGCCTGCCCCAGCGTACGCGGGAAACCCATCCAGAATGAAGCCGCGAACCGTATCCGGCTCCTGCAAGCGGACGGCGACCATCTCGTTGACCAGCGCGTCGGGCACCAGCTCGCCGCGCTTCATGATCGCCTCGGCCAGCTTGCCGAGTCGCCGTGCCATTGGTCCACGTTGGAGCGCAGCAGGTCGCCGGTCGAAATCTGCGGAATCCCCCAGAGTCTTCACCAGTTCCTTGGCCTGGGTTCCCTTGCCGACGCCCGGCGCGCCCAAAAGCAGAATCGGACCGGGAACGGTCTGTTGCATCTGCATCTCCTGGCCCGCTTCCGACGAACTGCTGCTGACGCATTACCAGGTCTTCCTTCCGCGGATGCGGCCGGAGCGCGGCGAGAAGCCGTCGTAGTGGCGCATGATCAGCTGCGACTCGATCTGGTTGGCCGTATCCATCGCCACACCCACTACGATCAGCAGCGAGGTGCCGCCGAAGTAGAAATTGAGCCCCATGCCGTTGGTCACCCAGGCTGGCAGCCTCTCAAAGAACCTGCCGACCAGCCAGAGCTGGTCGAGATGGAAGCCGGAGATCAGGAAGGTCGGCACCAGCGAGATCAGGATCAGGTAGAGCGCGCCAACCAGCGTGATGCGGGTCAGAATGTCGTTGATGTAGTCCGAGGTGCGCCTGCCTGGACGGATGCCCGGAATGAACGAGCCGTACTTGCGCATGTTGTCGGCAATGTCGTCGGGACGAAAGACGATCGAGATGTAGAAGTAGGCGAAGAAGATGATCGCCCAGCATGTACAGCACTCAGTACCACGGCTCGCCGATCTGAAGGTCTGCATCAGCGCTGGAAGAAGCGTTGCTGCTGCACGGACTGCATCTGGCCGAGCAGCAGCGGCGCCGACAGGATGGAACCCGCGAAGATGACCGGCATGACGCCGCCGGAGTTCACCTTGAGCGGCAGATGGCTCGACTGCCCGCCCATCATGCGGCGGCCGACGATGCGTCGGGCGCACTGAATGGGAATGCGCCGCTCAGACCGCTCGACGAAGACGATGAAGGCCACCAGCGCAACCATCGCCGACCAGCAGCAGAGCACGGCGAGATGGTGAAAGAGCCCCAGGCGTTGGTCCGAACCTTGTCGACAAGATCGGCGACGCCGCGCGGCAGGCCGACAACGATGCCGGTGAAAATCAGCAAGCTCATGCCGTTGCCGATGCCGCGATCGGTGATCTGCTCGCCCAGCCACATGATGAAGGCAGTGCCGGTCGTGAGCGTCAGAACGGTCATCAGGATGAAGCCGATGCCGGGATTGAGAACGAGACCCTGGCGGTCGCGTCAGAATTGCCGCAATGCCGATCGACTGGAACGCCGCCAGGATCACAGTCAGGTAGCGCGTCCACTGGGTGATCTTGCGGCGGCCCAGCTCGCCTTCCTTCTGCATACGCGCCAGCGGCTCATAGACCACCGTCAGCAGCTGGAAGATGATCGAGGCCGTGATGTACGGCATGATGCCCAGCGCGAAGATGGTGAAGCTTGCGCAGGTTGCCGCCGGAGAACATGTCCAGCAGCCGAGCGCCGAGCCGCTCTGCGCGTTGAAAATAACTCGAGCAGGTGGAAGTTCACGCCCGGCGTGGGAATCTGCGCGCCCAGACGATATACAGCCAGAATGCCAAGGGTGAAGAGTACGCGCTTGCGCAGGTCGGGAATACGAAAGATATTGAGAAATTTCTCAAACATGTCTGCTAGTCCGCTTCAGGCGTTGCCGCCGATCGAAAGTAGGTCTTAATTCCCATTGTAGGCACGAACCAGCTGTCTCGGGATCTGATTCTGCCCGGGGAGATATTCCCGGGGATCTGCGAGTCCCCGGACCCAGCAGCTTACGCTGCCGCGGGAGCTCCTGCAACCACAGCCTTGCCGCCGGCTTTCTCGATCTTTTCCTCTGCGGACTTGGAGAACTTGTGGGCATGGACGGTCTTGGCCGAGGTCAGTTCGCCCGAACCCAGCACCTTGATCAGCGCATTCTTGGTCGCCGCCAGCCCAAGCTTCTTGTAATCATCCAGGCCAATCTCTTTAACCTCAAGCGCTGCAATGCGATCCAGGTTCACGATCGTGTACTCGGTGCGGAAGATGTTGGTGAATCCGCGCTTGGGAACGCGGCGATGCAGCGGCATCTGGCCGCCCTCAAAACCACGCATCATGCTCGAGCCGGAGCGCGAGCGCTGGCCTTTGTGGCCTCGGGTAGAGGTCTTGCCCATGCCGGATCCCATGCCCCGGCCCACACGCTTGCGCCCGGTGTTGGCTTTATTGGGGCGCGCGCAGATTTGATAAGATTCTTTGCCATGATTTCCTCGCTAATAACGCCGGGGATCGGCCGTTCAGGTCTTTCACCTGCGACTCGCGTTAGTTGTAACGTGAGAAGCTTAGCTCTCGAGAATGCGGACCAGGTGCGGAACAGTCTTGACCATGCCGCGAACCGATTCATTGTCTACGCGCTCGACGATCTGGTTCAGACGGGTAAAGCCCAGGCCCTTGATCACCAGCTTGTGCTTTACCGGAGTGGAAATCGCCGAGCGGTAGTACTGGATGCGAATCTTTTTGTTGCTCTTCTTATCGGCCATGATTACAGCTCCTCTACCGTCTTGCCGCGCATAGGGCCACCTCGGCCTTGTCGCGCAGCTGCATCAGCGCATCGAAGGTCGCCTTGATCACGTTGTGCGGGTTGGCGGTGCCGAGGCTCTTGGTCAGCACGTTCTGCACGCCGGCCGAAGTCATGACTGCGCGTACCGCGCCGCCGGCGATCACGCCAGTACCTTCAGGAGCCGGCTTCAGCAGCACCTGTCCGGAGCCGAAGCGGCCCAGCACCTGGTGCGGAATCGTGGTCTCGGTCAGGTTCACGCGGACCAGGTTCTTCTTGGCCGACTCAATTCCCTTGCGGATCGCCTGGGGAACTTCCTTGGCCTTGCCTGAACCGTAGCCCACCACGCCCGAGGCGGCGTCGCCCACCACCACCAGCGCCGCAAACGACATGTTCTTGCCGCCCTTGACCACCTTGGTGACGCGATTGATCGCCACCACCTGATCCTTCAGCTTGTACTGGTTGGCGTCGAGTTTCTTCTTCAAATCGTCATTGCTCTCGTCTGTCCTTCCGGGTGCGCCTGCTCAACACCGTGGAAAACTGCTTTCCTGCTGGCCGAGATCATCGGCCGAAGATAAAACCCACCGGAGGTGGCTAGAATTCAAGTCCGGCTTCGCGCGCCGCATCGGCCAACGCCTTGATGCGCCCGTGGTACAGGATAGCCGCCGCGGTCGAAGACTACCTTCTTGACGCCCTTGGCGATTGCGTGCTCGGCGATAGTCTTGCCGACTTCCTTGGCCGCAGCAACGTTGCCGCCGGTCTTGAAGCTTGCAGCGTCGAGGCCGAGGCCAGGGTCTCGCCCTTCTGATCGTCGATGACCTGCGCATAGATGTGGTTCAGCGAGCGATAGACGTTCAGCCGCGGCCGCTCAGCAGTGCCGGAAAGCTTCTGGCGAATGCGGGAATGAACCCGGTTGCGAATGATTTCGTTCTCTCTTGGCTGCTAATCATTCGTCTTCTTCCTATCAGCGGAGCCGCCCTACGGCCCCGTTCGGTTGGTTCAGTTACAGTTAGCAGCCTTAGTCGTTACCGACCTGTCTGCACCGACTGCTACTTGGCCCGACTTGCCGGCCTTCTTCTTCAGCTTCTCGCCGGTGTAGCGGACGCCCTTGTTCTTGTAGGGATCGGGCTTGCGCAGCGAACGCATATCCGCGGCAACCTGGCCCACCTTCTGCCGGTCGATGCCGGAGATGGTCAGGTGTGTCTGCTTGGGATCGATAGTCACTTCGATGCCCAGTGGGCAGCGGAAACTCGATCGGGTGCGAATAGCCCAGGGTGAAGACCACCATACCCTTGCCCTTCAGCTCGGCGCGGTAACCGATGCCGACGATATCCAGTTCCTTCGTCCAGCCCTTGGTCACGCCTTGCGACTGCGTTGAAGACCAGCGCGCGGGTCAGACCGTGAACGGCAGCGGCTTGTCGCTTTCGCGCTCGATTTCAGCACGCCATCCTTGACCAGGCTGATGCCCGCAGCGATCAGCGCGGAGACTTTGCCCTTGGGCCCTTCGACGAGCACAGTGTTGCCTTCGACGGTGTACTTCACGCCCGCCGGCAACGGAATCGGTTTCTTTCCAATACGCGACATTGAATCATCCTTATCTGGCTTGCGAGTCCCGCAGACTCAGCCTCTGCGTTCCACTGCAGCCTGAGACTTCCCATCGGGCAGCTACTCGCCCACATAAGCCGTTCCAGAACGCCAAAGGCGATTGCCGGACGGGCCAGCGTTACCAAACTTCGCAGAGGATCTCGCCGCCTACGCCTTCGCGGCGAGCCTGACGGCCGGTCATGACGCCCTTGGGGGTGGTCATGATCGAGATGCCCAGTCCGCCCTGCACGCGCTTGATCTCGTCGCGGCCGATGTAGACACGGCAGCCGGGACGCGAGATGCGGGCCAGATCGCGGATGGCAGCTTCAGAGCCCGCGCCGTACTTGAGGTACACGCGCAGGATCGCTTGCCATCCTCTTCCTGGGTCTTGTAGTTCGAGATGTAGCCCTCTTCCTTGAGGATGCGGGCGATCTCGGCCTTCAGCTTCGAAGCTGGAACATCCAGCTTCTGGTGGCGTGCACGGATAGCGTTCCGGATGCGCGCCAGAAAATCTGCTACAGGGTCGGTCAGACTCATTCCTTCTCCTTCATCCCCCGTTCGCTCCGCTTATCCAGTACGGAGAACCAGCGGGAATGTCTTAAACAGCTACAGCCTCTAGCTCTAGCTCTTAGTTCCACTCAAACCTGCTGCACTTATGCGTGCCAGCTAGAAGCTAGCGGCTAGAGGCTCTGCCTACCAGCTCGACTTGACGACGCCGGGGATCTCTCCCTTGTGCGCCAGGCCGCGGAAGCACAGACGGCAGATGCCAAACTTGCGGAGAAACCCACGCGGACGTCCGCAGAGCTGGCAGCGGTTATGTTTGCGGCAGCTGAACTTGGGCTTGCGCGCGTCTTTCACTCGCTTTGCAGTGGTTGCCATATTTCCTCTAATCCTCGCTTACGCGCCCTGGCGGAAGGGCATCCCGAACTGGCGCAGCAACGCGCGAGCCCAGTTGTCATCCTCGGCCGTGGTCACGATGGTGATATTCATGCCCTTCAGCTTCTCAACCTTGGAGTAATCGATCTCCGGGAAGATCAGCTGATCGCGCAGGCCGAGCGTGTAGTTGCCGCGCCCGTCAAAACTCTTCGTGGAGACGCCGCGAAAATCGCGAACCCGCGGCAGAGCCGTCGAGATCAGGCGGTCCAGAAACTCGTAGGCTTGTCGTTGCGCAGCGTGACCATCGCGCCAATCGACATGCCGGCGCGCACCTTGAAGGCTGCAATCGACTTCTTCGCCTTGGTGGTCACCGGCTTCTGCCCGGTGATCTGCGCAAGATCGGCCACCAGAGGATCGAGCAGCTTGGTGTTCTGCGTCGCCTCGCCCAGGCCCATGTTCACCACGATCTTCTCAATCTTCGGCACGGCCATGAATTCTCGACACCCAGTTCCTTCTGGAGTGCCTGCCTGATCTCTGTGTTGTACTTCTCTTTCAGCCTTGCTGCCATAATCCTTCGCTCTCTTTCTTCCGCTCTCGGAGTGGATCCTTAACGCAACCCGTTTACCGTTTCGGAAGGGTGCTGGCCGCACGGCAAAGCTTCCGCTCTTCCGTGCAGAACCAAAACGCTTACTTCTTTGTGGGCAGTTCCGTTCCACACTTCTTGCAGATGCGTGTCTTGCTCGAGCCTTCCTGCTTGAAGCCCACGCGCGCCACGCCGCAGTTGGAGCAGACCAAGGCAACGTTAGAAATGCTGATTGGCGACTCGTGCTCTGCAATGCCGCCCTTGGTGCGCTGTCCCTGCTTGCTCGAAACTGTCTTCTTCACCACGCGCACGTGCTCCACCAGCACCGTTCCCTTGTCAGGAAAGGCGCGCAGCACGCGGCCGGTCTTGCCGTTGTCGGCGCCTGTCAGCACCTTGACCACATCATTGCGACGTATATTCAGACTCGCCATCTCTTCTCCAGAACCGCTGCCAGCGCGCCGTTAAACAACTTCGGGCGCCAGCGAAACAATCTTCAGAAACTTCTTCTCGCGCAATTCGCGCGCCACAGGACCGAAAACGCGAGTGCCGACCGGCTCGTGCGCATCGTCGATCACCACAGCCGCATTCTCATCGAAGCGAATATAGGTGCCGTCACGGCGACGGTGTTCCTTGCGTGTGCGGACAATGACCGCCTTCACAACTTTGCCCTTTTTCACCGTGCCATCGGGCGACGCTTCCTTTACAGCTGCGGTGATCACATCGCCCAGGCCCGCCTTTGCGCCCAAGCCGCCACCCAGCGGCAGGATCATCTGCAGCTTGCGCGCGCCGGAGTTATCCGCGACCGCGAGCATGGTTCTCATTTGCACTGCCATGGAATCTTCTCCTTATTGCTCGCTCGCCTACCTGGCGTCGGTACCGCTGCTCGGCGTTGCCGTGTCTTCGATCTGGCTCAGCGTTGAGCGCCGCACGATCTCTTCAAGTGACCACCGCTTCAGCTTGCTCAGCGGCCGAGTCTCGCGAATGCGTACCACATCGCCTACTCGCGCCGAATTCTGCTCGTCGTGCGCGTAGAACTTCTTCGAACTCTTCACGATCCTCTTGTACTTCGGATGCGCCTTGCGCATCTCGACTTCAACGACGATCGTCTTCTGCATCTTGGTCGAGACCACATTGCCGACCTTCTCATTGCGGCGCGATGCGGGCGCCTGCGCTTTCTCTTCAACAGCCGTCATTTGCGGCCTCCCTTCGCTGCCTTCGCCGCTTTCGGTGCCTTCACCGCGCCGTCATCCTTCTGCGCGTGCGCACCGCGAATGCCGAGCGCGCGCTCGCGCGCCACCGTCTTGATCTGGGCGATCTCCTTGCGCAGCTGACGCAGCTTCTTCACGCCGTCGTTCTGCCCCATAGACACCTGGAAGCGCAGCCGGAAAAGCTGTTCGGCCGAAGTCTTCTCCTGGTGATCCAGTTCGGCATCGCTCAAATTACGAATCTTCTCGAGTTCCATCGTTTCTCTCCAGCGCCCAACCCGATCCCTGTCGGAACCAGCGGCGCTTCCTTCTCAAACTGCCCGCTTACTTCGCCGTTCCGGCGGTCTTCTCGATACCAGGCCGCTGCACAAACTTCGTCTTCAGCGGAAGCTTGTTCGAGGCCAGACGCATCGCTTCCTCGGCGATCTCCGGGGCAACGCCTTCCATCTCGAAGAGGATCTTGCCCGGACGCACGACCGCTACCCAGTGATCCAACGCGCCCTTGCCCGAGCCCATTCGGACTTCAGCCGGCTTCTTCGTGATCGGCTTATCCGGGAACAGACGCAACCAGATCTTGCCACCACGCTTGATAAAGCGGGTCATGGCGATACGGCTGGCTTCAATCTGCCGGTCGGTAATGTATCCGCACTCCAGAACCTTCAAACCGTACTCGCCGAATGACAGCGTCGAGCCGCGCCACGCCTTACCCCGGCGCTTGCCCTTCTGCTGCTTGCGGTACTTCACCTTCTTTGGCATCAACATAACGAAACCCTCAAAAGCAGCTAACAGCTTTTTAGCTATTAGCCTCTAGCTTCAAACCCTTGCCGACCAGCCTGCCGTCTCAACGCTCTAGCCGCGAAAGCTAGTCGCTGAGAGCCGGCGGCTCTTAAAACACTCCGCTTCCGGTCGAAACGGCGGGAGCCTGACGGCGCTTCTGCTCATAAATGTCGCCGCGATAGATCCACGTCTTCACACCGATCACGCCATAGGTCGTCTGTGCCTCGGCAAAGCCGTAGTCAATATCCGCACGCAGCGTGTGCAGCGGCAAACGCCCCTGCAGATACCACTCGGAACGCGCAATTTCATTGCCGTTCAGACGGCCCGAGACCCGCACCTTGATTCCCTTGCAGCCAAAACGCAGCGCGGAATCCACGCTCTTGCGCATTGCTCGACGAAAGCTGACGCGCTTCTCGAGTTGCAGAGCAATGTTCTCAGCGACCAGCTGAGCATCAAGCTCCGGCTTGTTCACCTCGATGATGTCGATGAAAACATCACGATTGGTGCGCTTGCCGAGCTCTGTCTTGAGCTTCTCGATTTCGGCGCCTTTGCGGCCGATCACGATGCCCGGACGAGCCGTGCGAATCAGGAAGCGAAGCTTGTTGCCTGGGCGCTCGATCTCAACCGAACTCACGCCTGCGGCCTTCAGCTTGTCGCGCAGTTCCTTCTTGAGCTTGACATCCTCGACCAGAAGCTTGTCATAGTCGCGCTCAGAGAACCAGCGCGAACGCCACGGCTTGTTCACTCCCAGCCGGAATCCGTAAGGATGGACTTTCTGTCCCATAACTCTTCCCTCAAATCCTCTCAGGCCTTACTTGCCGGCCTTCTTCTTGGTTGCCGAAGTCGCCTTCTTGGCCGCTGTCTTCTTTGCGGCCGCCTTCTTCGCAGGAGCCTTCTTCTTTGCGGTCTTAGGAGTCTCTGCCGCTACCGGCTCTTCTGCCCTAGTTACCAGAGCAGCACCGCCATTGCGCTCGGCTACCGACACCACAATGTGCGCCAGCCTGCGTTGATAGCGATACGCACGGCCCATCGGCGCCGGACGGATGCGCTTCATACGCGGGCCTTCATTGGCCAGCGCCTGCTTCACATACAGGCTGTCCACATCGAGATCGACACCCTGCTCGCCTGCGACATACTTTGCGTTGTCCACCGCTGACGTCAGCAGCTTGTGGATCACCGGAGCAATCCGCTTCTTAGTGAAGGCCGCCGTCTCCAGCGCCTCCTGCACTCCCCGGCCTTTGATCAAATCGAGCACCAGCCGCGCCTTCTGCGGTGACACGCGCTGAAACTTGGCCTCTGCCCGGTATTCCTTTGTCTCGACTGCCATTGGTCTGCCTTCCTCAATCTCTGCTGCGCCCGACGAAAATCTACTCCGTCGTCGCTCAAACTCACTTACCGCCCTGCCGGTTTCGCGGCAGCCTCGGCCGCTTTAGCTCCACCGGTGTGCCCCTTGAAGGTGCGTGTCGGGGCGAACTCGCCAAGCTTGTGTCCAACCATGTTCTCTGTCACATAGACAGGAACGAACTTCTTGCCGTTGTGCACCGCGATGGTGTGGCCCACGAACTCAGGGAAGATCGTCGAACGCCGCGACCAGGTCTTCACGACCTTCTTGTCGTTGGCCTTGTTCAACACCTCGATCTTCACGCTGAGGTGTGTATCCACAAACGGACCTTTTTTTGTCGAACGTGCCATAAAACTCCGCTCCTCTACTTCGTCCGGCGGCTAACGATAAACGCATCGGTCCGCTTGTTGTTGCGTGTCTTGTAACCGCGTGTCGGCTGGCCCCATGGGGTGACGGGATGACGTCCGCCTGAAGTCTTGCCTTCACCGCCGCCATGCGGGTGGTCAACGGGGTTCATCGTCACGCCGCGATTGGTGGGGCGAATACCCTTCCAGCGGTTGCGGCCTGCCTTGCCGATTGCCACGTTCTCATGGTCGGTGTTACCCACCTGACCGACGGTCGCCATGCACTCAGCCAGCACTTTGCGGGTTTCACCGGAAGGCAGCTTCAGCAGTGCATAATCGCCTTCCTTGGCAACCAACTGAGCCTGCGCACCGGCCGAACGCGCCATCTGAGCACCCTTGCCAGGCCGCAACTCGATCGCGTGAACCGTGGTACCGGCGGGAATGTTCTTGAGCGGCAATGCATTGCCGACCAGAATGTCGGCCTCTGGGCCCGAGGAGACTGTCGCCCCCACCTTCAGCCCCACAGGCTGCAGGATGTAGCGCTTTTCACCGTCGGCATAATGCACCAGCGCGATGCGCGCCGAGCGATTCGGATCGTACTCGATCGTCGCCACCTTGCCGGGGACGCCGAACTTCTCGCGCTTGAAATCGATGAGGCGCAGCTTCTGCTTGTGACCGCCGCCGTGGTGGCGGATAGTCAGATCGCCCGAATTGCGGCGGCCGCCAGTGCGCTTGCGCGTCGTCAGCAGCGGCTTGTGCGGCTTGTCCGTCGTCAGGTCTTCATTCACCAGCGTGGTCTGAAAACGCAGCGTCGGCGTAATCGGTCTGTATGTCTTGATCGCCATCGTCTCTAAGTCCTGGAGACTTTGCGCTAAGGGTCAGCGCTGATCTCCCCGTTTCTCCGGAGCACTCTCATTCTCACGAGCCTCCGATAGTCCTTCTTCACGGGCTGCTTTGGCAGCCCCGCAACCGCTTTACAGGTTGCTCACATATTCAGGCATCTTCTCGCCGGCCTTGAGCCGGACGTACGCCTTCTTCCAGTCAGGGCGGAAGCCGGCATACTTGCCACGGCGGCGTTCCTTGCCAGCCACATTTGCTGTACGCACCGTGGCCACCTTCACCTTGAAGAGAGCTTCGACTGCCTGCTTCACTTCGTTCTTCGAGGCCTCGGGAGCCACATCAAACACCAGCGTCCCTTCGGTCTCCTTAACGCCCAGGCCCTTTTCCGTAATCAGGGGGCGGCGAATCACTGTATAGAGGGTCGGCATTACGCAGCCTCCTTCTGTGCGAGCTTGCGCTTCGAAACAGACTTCTCGAGCGTCTCGGCAAGGTGCTCGATCGCAGCCTTCGAGAAGATTGCGCGATCGTAGCGCAGCAGATCGTAAGGGTGCACTTCGTTGTTGAGCACCAGCTCAACACCCTGCAGGTTGCGCGCCCCAAGCACCAGCGCCTGCGACAGCGTCTTGCCGTTTTCAACGAGCAGCGCCGTGCGCGTCACGCCAAGCCTGCCAAGCGCGTTGAAGTAAAGCTTGGTCTTGGCTTCCTTCAGCTCAAAGGAGTCCACCACCGTCAGCTTGCCATCGGCCAACTTCGCCGCCAGAGCAGAGCGCAGGGCGCCCAGCAGCTTCTTGCGCGGAAAAGCGTAATCGTAGCTGCGCGGCTGTGGTCCATGAACCGTGCCACCATGACGCCACAGAGGCGAACGCACCGAGCCGACACGCGCGCGGCCAGTTCCCTTCTGCTTCCACAGCTTCTTTCCCGAGCCGGCGACCAGTTTACGGTTCTTAGTGGCGTGCGTACCCTGACGCAGCGAGGCGCGATAGTGCTTCACCGCCTCCCACAGCAGAGCCTCGTTCACCTGGTCGGCGCCGAAGAGCGCATCAGCCAGCTCAAGCGAGCCCACCTTTTCCCCGTTCAGATTCACAACATCAACGTTTGCCATCGTCTTCTTCTTCCGCCGGAGATCTCTCCGGCCTCAATTTCTCAAGCGCCGTCAGGCGCTGCTGCCGCACCGCAGGTGCTACTTGGATTTCTTAGCCGTCGCCTTCTTCGAAGCCTTCAGCGGGTCAACCGTGCCCGAACCGGCAAATCCACGGCGCTCGCGCGGCGGAGCCTTCGCCTTCGAGATCAGCACATAACCATCACGTGGCCCCGGAACCGCGCCTTCAACCATCAGAAGGTTCTCGTCGAGATCGATTCCGCGCACGCGCAGATTGCGCACCGTCACCTGATCGGTGCCGAAGTGACCAGGCATGCGCTGCCCCGGAAATACACGCGAGGGGAAGCTGGATGCACCGATCGAACCTTGCACCTGGAACATATGTCCGTGCGACTTGGGACCGCCGCCAAACTTATGCCTACGCACGACGCCCGCGAAGCCACGGCCCTTCGAGGTCCCAATCACATCCACAAACTTCGCATCACTAAAGATGTCGACCAGCACGCGATCGCCGGCCTTCGCTTCAGCATTGCCATCGGTGGCCGCTTCTACGTCGACTTCCTTCACGAACTTCACCGGCGGCGCTTCGGTCTTTGCAAGATGACCGGCCTCAGCCTTGGTGATCCGGGAAGCCTTCACGAACTCGACAAGACCGATCTGAGCGGCATCGTAGCCGTCCTTCGCGGCCGTCTTCAGTTGCGTAATCACGCAGGGGCCGGCCTGCAGCACCGTAATCGGGTGCACATCGCCCTTCTCGTCGAAGACCTGCGTCATGCCGATCTTTTTACCCAGAATTCCTGTAACTGCCATAACTCTTTCACCTCATCATGCGACGTTCATCGCATCGCACTGCCGGGCCCTGCGCGGGCTGCGAATGTTTATCACCCTGCCGCCCCTAGCCTCTGCGCCGAAGGCGCGTCTGCCCGGACGGCAAGTCTATTTCTCGAAGGCCTTGATCTCAACGTCGACGCCCGCAGGCAGATCGAGCTTCATCAGCGCGTCCACCGTTTGCTGCGTCGGTTCGAGAATGTCGATCAGGCGCTTGTGCGTGCGAATCTCGAAAGCCTCACGCGACTTCTTATCGACGTGCGGCGAACGCAGCACGCAATACTTGTTCTTGATCGTCGGCAAGGGAATCGGACCTGCCACCGTCGCTCCGGTGCGTTTGGCCGTCTCCACAATCTCGCCGGTCGAGGTATCAAGCACGCGATAATCGTATGCCTTTAACCGGATGCGAATTCTCTGTCCTACCATGGCTCTTTCCAGTTCTCAGTTGTCAGGGATCAGAGATCGGTTTCCCGATCCCTGACCACCGATCTCTGTTTCCTCTTACTTAATAATTTCCGAGATGGTACCGGCGCCTACGGTGCGTCCGCCTTCGCGAATAGCAAAGCGCAGGCCCTTCTCCATGGCCACTGGCGTGATCAGCTCTACCACCAGCTGCACGTTGTCGCCAGGCATCACCATCTCCGTGCCTTCGGGCAACTCCGCCACTCCCGTCACGTCCGTCGTGCGGAAGTAGAACTGCGGACGGTACCCCTTGAAGAACGGAGTATGACGGCCACCCTCTTCCTTCGACAGAACGTACACCTCGCCCTTGAACTTGGTGTGCGGCGTGATCGAACCCGGCTTGGCCAACACCATGCCGCGCTCCACGTCTTCCTTCGGAATGCCGCGCAGCAGAAGTCCCGCGTTGTCGCCGGCAAGACCTTCGTCCAGCTGCTTCTTGAACATCTCAACGCCCGTAACCACCGTCTTGCGCGTCTCGCGGAAGCCTACGATCTCCGCTTCCTCGCCCACCTTCACCTTGCCGCGCTCGATACGGCCCGTAACCACAGTGCCGCGGCCCGAGATCGAGAAGATGTCTTCGATCGGCATCAGGAACGGAAGGTCGATCGCACGATCAGGCTGCGGAACGTTCTTGTCCACCGCATCCATCAGCTCGTCGATCTTGGCTTCCCACTTGGCTTCGCCATTCAGCGCGCCAAGAGCCGATCCCCGGATCACCGGCACATCGTCGCCCGGGAACTGGTACTTGGTCAGAAGCTCGCGTACTTCCATCTCCACCAGGTCGATCAGCTCCGCATCCTCAACCGCGTCGCACTTGTTCAGAAAGACCACGATGTAGGGAACGCCTACCTGGCGAGCAAGCAGAACGTGCTCCTTGGTCTGCGGCATCGGTCCGTCGGTCGCTGCAACCACCAGGATCGCGCCGTCCATCTGTGCCGCGCCCGTGATCATGTTCTTGATGTAGTCGGCGTGGCCGGGGCAGTCCACGTGCGCGTAGTGACGGTTCGCCGTCTCGTACTCCACGTGCGCCGTCGCAATCGTGATACCGCGCTCACGCTCCTCAGGTGCGTTGTCAATCGAGTCGAACGAACGGAACGCGATCTTCGGGTTGTGCTTCGACAATACCTTCGTGATCGCCGCCGTCAACGTCGTCTTGCCGTGATCAATATGTCCGATCGTCCCAACGTTCACGTGCGGCTTCGAACGGTCAAATTTCTCCTTCGCCATAAAAAGCCCAAATCCCTTTCGTAGCTCGTGTTGCCAATTTCAACCAGGGGCGCCGGCTATCCGGCTCCAGCCCCACAAAACCCTACTTACTTGCCCTGCGCGCGTCCGATGATCTCATCGGCAATCATGCGCGGCGCTTCTTCGTAGCGTGCGAACTGCATTGAGTACGACGCGCGGCCCTGTGTCGACGAACGAATGTCGTTCACGTAGCCGAACATTTCCTTCAGCGGTACGATTGCCTTGATCACCTGCGAACCGGCTGCGTGCTCCATTCCCTCGATCCGTCCGCGGCGCGAGTTGATATCGCCGATGATGGTTCCCATGAACTCTTCCGGAACCGTAACTTCGACGGCCATCACTGGCTCCAGAAGAACTGGAGACGCCTTCCTCGCTGCCTCTTTGAACGCGATCGAACCGGCAAACTTGAAGGCCATTTCGTTCGAGTCCACTTCGTGGTAGCTGCCGTCGTAGAGCGTTACCTTCACATCAACGATGGGATAGCCCGCGAGGATACCCAACTCCAGCGCACCTTGCACGCCCTGATCGATCGGCTTGATGTATTCCTTCGGCACCACGCCGCCCTTGATATCGTTGACGAACTCGTAGCCCTTACCTGGCTCGTTAGGCTCAATGCGCAGCTTGCAGTGGCCATAGTTGCCCGAACCACCGGTCTGACGGATGTACTTGCCCTCCGCCTCGGCCACCTTGCGAATTGTTTCGCGGAAGGCCACCTTGGGCTCACCAACGTTGGCCTCAACCTTGTGCTCGCGCTTCATGCGGTCCACGAGAATCTCGAGGTGAAGTTCACCCATGCCGCTGATGATTGTCTGGCCCGAATCCTCGTCAGTACGAACCTTGAATGTGGGATCCTCATCGGCCAGCCGCGACAGCGCGATGCCCATCTTTTCCTGGTCGGCCTTCGTCTTCGGCTCAATGGCCACCGAGATGACCGGCTCAGGGAACGTGATTGCGCCGAGCGCGATCGGATGCGCTGGCGAACTCAAGCGTATCGCCCGTCTTCAGGTCTTTCAATCCCACGCACGCGCAGATATCGCCCGCATAGATCTCGGTGATGTCTTCACGCTTGTTGGCATGCATCTTGACCAGGCGGCCGACGCGCTCCGTCTTGCCGGTACGCGGGTTGAGAATGGTGTCGCCGGTCTTCAGCGAACCGGAGTAGATCCGGATGAACGACAACTTACCGAACGGATCATTGATCAGCTTGAAAACCAGCGCTGACAAAGGCTCGCTATCTTCCGCCTTTCGAATCAGCGTCTCTGCGTGGTTTGAGGGGTTAATGCCTTCCACCGGCGGCTTGTCGAGCGGGCTCGGCAGATAGTCGACGACCGCATCGAGCAACGTCTGCACGCCCTTGTTCTTGAAAGCACTTCCACAAATCGTAGGGAAGACCTTCAGATCAATGGTTGCCTGACGGATGCCGGCCTTGAGCTCCGCAATCGTCGGCATTTCGCCTTCGAGGAACTTCTCGAGCAGGACGTCATCGGTCTCCGCAATAATTTCGATCAGCTGCATACGGAAAGCCTCAGCTTTCTTCAGCAGATCGGCGGGAATCTCTTCGACGTCGTACTTTGCCCCCATCGTCTCGTCGTGCCAAAGGATCGCCTTCATCTCAATGAGATCGATGACGCCCTTGAAATTGGCTTCTGCACCTATAGGAATCTGCAGAGCAACAGGACGCGCGCCGAGCCGCTTGCGGATGGTTTCAAGAACATGCTCGAAGTCCGCACCGTTCTTGTCCATCTTGTTCACGAAGCAGATGCGCGGAACCTTATACTTGTCGCCCTGGCGCCAGACCGTCTCGGTCTGCGGCTGCACGCCGGAAACCGAATCAAACACGGCAACCGCGCCATCCAGTACGCGCAGCGAGCGCTCCACTTCAGCAGTGAAGTCCACGTGACCCGGAGTATCGATAATGTTGATGCGGATGTCGCGCCAATTGCAGGTCGTAGCAGCCGAAGTGATCGTAATGCCGCGCTCCTGCTCCTGCTCCATGTAGTCCATGGTCGCGGTGCCTTCATGCACTTCGCCGATGCGGTGCGTGATGCCCGTGTAAAACAGGATGCGCTCTGTCGCTGTCGTCTTCCCGGCGTCGATGTGCGCCATGATTCCGATATTCCGGCAACGGTTCAGAGGTATAGTGCGAGCCACAGCCAACTCTTCCTTGCGGGATTAACCCGCGGTTATTCGTACAACTCTTTTCAATCTCCCGACCCTTTGCGCCGGGAACAAATCTCGACCAGACAGCCTACCAGCGATAGTGGGCAAAGGCCTTGTTGGCCTCGGCCATGCGGTGCACGTCTTCCTTCTTCTTCATCGCCGCGCCACGGCCATTGGCCGCATCCAGCAGCTCATTGCTCAGCTTGTCGATCATGCCCTTTTCGCCGCGGCTGCGCCCGTAGGTGATCAGCCAGCGAATCGCGAGCGATGTACGGCGCTCGGGATTCACCTCGATCGGCACCTGATAGTTCGCACCGCCTACACGGCGAGTCTTCACCTCAAGCAGCGGCTTGCAGTTCTCGACTGCCTTCTTGAAGAGCTTGATCGCCTCTTCGCCGCCACCCTTGGCCTCGAGATTCTTCATCGCCTTGTAGAAGATGCCCTGGGCGGTCGACTTCTTGCCGCCCCACATCATCGAGTTCACAAACTTGGTCACAAGGGTGGACCCGTAGACCGGATCCGCCGCCACTTCCCGCTTTGCAATGTGCCCTTTTCTCGGCATAATTCCTCAAAATCCTCTGCGCCCGGCGTTCTGATGCCCGTCCGGGTCCTGAATTCGCTCGGACCGTTCTTACTCCTGCGCCGCGCCACCCTTGGCGCGCTTGGCGCCGTACTTCGAGCGCCCCTGCTTGCGATTGGCCACGCCAACTGAATCCAACGTGCCACGCACAACGTGATAGCGCACACCCGGCAAATCCTTCACACGGCCACCGCGGATCAGCACGATCGAGTGCTCCTGCAGGTTGTGACCGATGCCCGGAATGTACGTCGTCACTTCAATCCCGTTGGTAAGCCGGACGCGCGCAACCTTGCGCAGCGCCGAGTTCGGCTTCTTTGGCGTCTGGGTGTACACGCGGGTGCAAACACCGCGCCGCTGCGGAGAAGCCTGCAGCGCAGGCGACGCCGTCTTGTACCGCGGGGCCGTACGCCCCTTACGAACGAGCTGATTAAAAGTAGGCAAACTGAAACTCCTTACCGCAAAACCGTGCTACCCAATTCCATGAGCCGCGCGCAGACTTTTGGGGCCCTCCCTTGCGGCATTCGCACACGCGCACGGAAGCCCTATCGTTGCTGCTTCGCGTCTGCCTTCGTTCCACTTCCAGACGAGAACCAGGACGGTGGCCGGTCGTTTTCACGCAACTTGCGGAAAAGTCGACTCCGTTTCGCAGGTTCCGGCTCGCATAGCCCTCCAAGGTGGAGAAACGCGCGAGCACCGATGCGATGTACCCCTGCCCTTCGCAAGATAAGAGCTTATTCGGGGTGTCATGGCCAGCTTAACCACTTCTGACCCTAGTTGCCCTCCCACTGTTCCGGTGGGCGGACTTTCACTTTCCACGCACAACACGCGCAGAAAGCCGTTCTTGCGGAACCTTTTTACAATAACAAGAAACGAGGGCGGGGTCAACGGATTCGCCTCCGCCCTAGTGGTTTAGATTTTTCGGGTCATCGAATACCGTGCAGCACCCATCCGCTATCTTCAAGGGTGAAATCGGCGTGGCGCGTCACGCTGAGTTGATTGCCGGGATTGTGGGCGATCTGCTGCAGGACGTCGGGAACTCCAGTGAGATCGACAACCTCGTTGAAATCCGCGGTCTTGGCGGCCGAACTCCCCGCGATCATTCCATCCTGGATGTTCCTGACGTCGCGGGCCTTGGGGTGATTCGCCGCGAGGGTTGTCATCGTAATCGAGTAGTTCGTGTCTGACTCGCTCTCTGGTCTCCACTCGATTACATCCCCGCCATTCGCGAGCTTCACGGACTTCTTGCCTTCATCCGTTAACTTGAAGTCAGCCCAGAACTTATTGGGGTAAATCTTGGTGCGATCCCAGAGCTTGGCTGTAGCTCCCTGGCGCATGCCAAGGTCATCTACAACGATCGTTGCCCCGACCGGAGCCGCCTGGGAGTATTTGGCCTGAATCAGTGTCTGTGCCTGGGCCTCCGTTAGTTCCGGAGCCGCCTTGCAGCCGGCCAGCACAATGCCAGCGCCGAGAACCACCACTGCCGCTAACGTCTTCATTTGCAGCATTTCCCTCACAGTAATCCCCCTGTACCGCCTGAAATGGCTGATTTTTGCTGACCCGCCATTCTTCTCCTCGGGGCCATTACTGTCAATGGGGGCTGGTAACTTCGCGGTGACCACAAAGGATTTAGACGCCGAAGAGGAACCTCGTCGCAGCATAGACGAGCCAAGGGACCTGCTCTTTCAGGTGGCGTTTCCGATTCTGCCAACGAGCCTATCCCCTGATTTAGCAGTGTTTACTCTTTTCCAGTGAGACGCCCTTGAAGCAGATTGAGAAATCCCTTCTCGTCTGACCGCAGACAGACCGAGGCGTTGGGTTTGCCCTCTACCGGTCTCGTGAAGCCTTGATCGTCAACTTCAATCCGCATCGGCGTCGCTGGGCAGAGATCCGGACGGAAGGTATAGGTTACGGCGACGGGATCAAACAAAGTAGGCGTAACCCAATGCCCATCGGAGCCGGCCATCCACTGGTGATAGAGCAGATTAACCTGATCGGTCACTGGTGAGCCATGTGCGAAGATTGCCTCGCGCTCAGCCTGCTCGAGATGGACCTGCGTGGAATCGAGCGGCATCATGAAAACTGGTACGCCGGAAGCCAGTAGTGCCTTCGCTCCGGCAGGATTGCACTTGATGTTCCACTCGGCATCCGGATTCTGATTCACCCCGTCCTTCGTGTCGTAGCCGCGATGCACGCTGCCGCCCATGATGACCACTCGCTTAAGCTTGCGAAAGGTTTCGGGATCACGCTTGATGGCAGCCTCAACGTTGGTCAGCGGTCCGATCCCAATCAGCGTGATTTCGCCCGGATGAGCGCGAATCTGCCTCAGGAGAAAATCCACGCCGTCGGGATATCTTTGATCCGGTTGCCGCTGCGCGTACGCCGCCTGCGTGAAGACATTGGTATGCGGAGTCGTCACACCTGCTGAGATAGGGATGTCGGTTCTTCCCGCCGCCGTCAGATACCGGTCAACGAGCCGCGCGCGCAGATCCGTGTCGCCATAGGCCGTGGTGATACCGAGAATCTTCAATTCCGGGCTGCGCAGCGCAAGAGCCAGCGCGAAAGCGTCGTCGATGTCGTCGCCGATGTCGGTATCCAGAATGACCAACTGCGGTGAGGCGGAGTTTTCGGCGTGCACGGCCATCGGCTTCGTCCAGGCTGAATCGCCAACTGTGAAAGCCGCAAGCGTTAAAGCGGCGAGAGAACAAATCCGGGAAATCTTCATTTCCTGTACTCTACCTGCTCGCGGCGCACTAACGCATCACTCGCGAGGGCGCCGGATGTCTCAATCGATGGCCAACGATTTTTGCGACTCAATTCGTGCCGGGTCCAATTCAATTCCAAATCCGGGCTCGGTCGGCTGAGCGATGTGCGCCCGCTCCACCACTGGCGGATTCTTCTCGAAGTGGTAATAGTGCTGCATCTTGATCACGAGATATTCACCCATCGGAAACGTCATAGGCGACTGACTAAAAATCGTGTGCACGGCCGCCCGAAGGCTGTGTCCATGCGGTATTACACGGACATCGTGCAGAGAGGCCACTGTCCCAATCTTTACCAGTTCGCTCACCCCACCGCACCACTCCGGATCCGCCTGCACCACATTCAAGGTTCCCGCCTGCAGGTATCGCTCTACTTCCCACCGGCCGTAGAAGTGCTCGCCTGAGGCTAGCGGGACATTCGTCGCTCTCCGGATCGCAGCAAAGCTATCGATCTTCTCCGGATGGGTCACCTCCTCCATCCAGAACGGCCGATACTGCTCCACCTGTTTTGCCCACTCCAGCGCGTAGTCCTGGTCCCATCCGCTGTAAGCGTCGAACATGATCTCGGAGTCATCGCCCAGCGTTTCGCGGAGCGTCTTCACCAACTCCACGTTTTTGCGCATGCCTTCCGGGCCCGAACCCGGCCCGTATCCGATGAACCACTTCTGATAGCGAAATCCCTGACTCTTCAGCTCCGCTGCGCGATTGCGCACCGCATCGAGCTCCAGGGAGGAACCCAACGCGCTCGCGTACATTTCCACTTTGTCCCGCGACGGGCCGCCGAGCAATCTCCATACCGGCACCCCATAAAACCGTCCGCGAATATCCCACAGAGCGTTATCCACGGCACTGATAGCCATCATGAAGATTCCGTCACGCGAATGCCGGTTCGAGCGATACATCTGGTCCCATAAGACCTCGCCCGCCAGCGCGTCCTTCCCGATGAGAAACGGCCGTAGGTCCTCCTGAACAATCAATGCCGCTTCGCGCTCGATCGGACCATAAAGCCCATCCAGGCCACCCTTTGTACGCAGCCGCAGATAGATCGCCTCGTACTGAACTTCGCGCGTTCCATCGGGCTTGTCTTTGTACGGTGCGGGCCGTTGATCGTCATACACGTCCAGGGGGTTCACTTGTGGCTGCCGATCGACGCCGGCTTCTGTTGTGTACCTCCCGTGTAACTCCAGCAATTCAACAGCATCAATCTTCAGCGGAGTCAGTCCATTCCCGCGCTCGGGAAGGCCGCGCAACGCCGCTCCGGATTGCGCAACACCTAGCGCCTCCCCAGCTGCCGATCCAGCCGCGGCCAGGGATCCGAGAAAAATCCGGCGATTGATCTTGGTCATCGCTCTTTCTCCTGAGGCGCCTTGTGCGATCTAGGGTCCCCGAGTGCCTCAATAATTTTCTCCGTGTCGTAGACGCAGCCACCCCAGACTCCGCCACTCGCCTGTACCAGTGCAGCCCACAACCGCGTATCGGCCGGCAGGGCGGGGTGGGGCCTCAGATCTGGCCGTGCCGTGCGCGTGGCGAGGCGCCGCGCACCCTCTGCCGCGTTGAATTTGTTGTGAGCATCGCCAATGAGATCAACTGTGCCCACCAGCTTTGTGCGATCGATCACGATCTCGATCAGATCGCCTTCCAGCACCTTGCCGATCGGGCCACCCGCGAGCGCCTCTGGCGAAATGTGCCCAACGCATGCGCCCGTGGATACGCCACTAAATCGCGCATCGGTGAGCACGGCGACATGCTTGCAATGCGGCAGCGCCTTGAGCGCAGAAGTGACCTGATAAATCTCCTGCATGCCTGCGCCCTTGGGTCCAGCGCAGATCAACACGACGACATCGCCCTTGCCTACGGCGCCATTCTTGATCGCGCGGATCGCGTCCTCCTCAGTAAGGAATACGCGCGCCGGTCCGCGATGACGATACACATTGTCCTCATCGACCAGCGACGGATCGATTGCCGTGCTCTTGATCACCGACCCTTCCGGTGCAAGATTCCCGAGCGGAAAACACACTGTCGAAGTCAGTCCGCGCGATCGAGCCTGATCCGGCGGCATGATGACATCGTCCGCGTCGATACCGTCGAGTTCCTTCAGTCTTCTTCGCATCGCGTGTCGCCGCTCGCTCTGCTCCCACCAATCGAGACAAGCGTCCAGCGTCTCACCGCTGACGGTCCTCACTCGGGTATCAAGTAAGCCAGCAGTGCGCAATGCCAGCATTGCCTCCGGCACTCCGCCGGCGAGAAAGACCTGCACTGTAGCGAATCCTTTGGGTCCATTCGGCAGCGCATCGACGATTCGCGGCGTTTCGCGATTCACCTCAGCCCACTCATCCACAGTTGGGCGCTTCAATCCAGCAGCAAATGCGATGGCCGGTATGTGCAGCAATAGATTCGTCGAGCCACCGAAGGCCGCGTGAACGACCATGGCATTGCGCAGCGCGCCCGGCGTCAGTACGTCACGCGCGCCCATACGGAGGTGATGCAAACGCAAGAGAGCGCGAGCCGAGCGGGTCGCCGCATCGAGCCAAATCGGCTGGCCTGACGGAGCCAGCGCAGTATGTGGCAGCGAAAGACCGAGTGCCTCGCCCACCACCTGCGATGTTGCTGCAGTACCCAGGAATTGACAACCTCCACCCGGGGAAGCGCAGGCGCGACAGCCCACTTCTGCCGCATACTCGAGTGTGATCTGCTGTTGCGCAAAGCGCGCCCCAATTGTTTGGACTTTACCCGCGTCTTCACCAGTTTCGGGCAGAAGCGTCACCCCACCGGGGACCAACACAGCCGGATACTCACCAGCCGAGGCCAGAGCCATCATCATCGCCGGCAATCCCTTATCGCAGGTGGCAACACCCAGCACGCCTTTGCGCGTAGGCAACGAGCGCATCAAGCGGCGCAGTACCATCGCAGCATCATTGCGATAGGGCAGCGAGTCCATCATCCCCGTTGTGCCCTGTGTGCGCCCGTCGCATGGGTCGGTGCAAGCCCCGGCAAATGGGATCGCGTGCACTGCCTTTAATTCACGTGCCGCTTCGGCGACAAGAAGGCCTACTTCCCAATGCCCTGTGTGAAACCCCAACGCGATCGGTGTTCCGTCGTCGGCACGCAGACCGCCATGCGTACTCAAAATCAGAAACTCCGGATCGAGAAGCCTTTGCGTGTCCCAACCCATGCCGGCGTTCTGTGTGAGCCCGAAGAGATTGCCTGAAGGCTCCGTCAGTAGCATCTCGCCGGATATGGGCAGGGAGCCTGTCGGTCCGGCCGCATGCGTTATCACGCCATCGGCCTTCACGTCAGGCGACTCAACAAGCGACGCGAAGGAAATCCTGGTGCCCGCCTTTGATTCCATGATCACCGTAAGTATAGTGGCGGCGTTCACGCGCCGGCCCGCTCTCTCTCCTTTTCCACTGTGCAGCGCGCATGCAATACTCCGTAAGTCCGAAATAAGACGGCCACTTCTTCTTCGAACGCAATCGAAGCCAATGGAACCTCTCTATCGCACCATCGCGCGCCGTCTCGTTCCATTTCTCATGGTGCTCTATCTTGTCGCGTATCTCGACCGCGTCAACATCGGCTTTGCCGCGCTTACGATGAACCGGGACCTGCACATCGACCCGAAGCTCTATGGTTTGGCGGCGGGCATGTTCTTCCTTGGCTACTTCATCTTCGAGGTTCCCAGCAATCTGATGTTGCTGCGCACGGGCGCGCGCCGCTGGATCATGGTCATCATGGTGGCCTGGGGCCTTGTCTCAGTCGCCACCGCGTTCGCGCAGGGCGCAGGCAGCTACATTGCTCTGCGCTTCCTGCTTGGCGCGGCGGAGGCGGGCTTCTACCCAGGCGTCATTCTCTACCTGACCTTCTGGCTGCCGCCGGCGGTGCGCTCGGGGGTGATGGCGATGTTCATCGCCGCCAATCCTCTCTCAAGCATCATTGGCGCACCGATCTCTGCGCACATTCTGCTTCTCGACAATTTTCTGGGGCTCAAGGGCTGGCAGTGGCTCTTCATTCTTGAAGGTGCGCCCGCAATTCTCTTGGGTGCAGTTGTGCTTTTTCTCTTGCCCGATGGCCCCAGTCACGCGCGCTGGCTCACTGACGAGCAGAAGGGACAACTGGAACGCGACCTCGCCGTCACGGTCTCCGTGCATCACGGCAACCAGCAGCACTCGCTCTTTGACGCATTTACGGCGCAGCCACGTGTCTACGGCTGGAGCCTCGCCTATTTCCTGCTGATGCTCGGCAACTACGTTCTCAATTTCTGGATTCCCACGGTGCTGGCCTCCCACGGCATTGGCCTCAGGAGCCTCGGCTGGCTCACAGCGCTTCCCTACGTGGCAGGCGTGATTGGCATGATCTTCTGGAGCCGTCGCTCAGATCGCCGGAAGGAACGGCGGTTTCATCTCGCCACTGGATACACGGCCGGTGCCCTTGGCTTTCTAATTGCCGGAGTGGCGCCCAACGCGACGATTGCCACCATCGGCTTTACGATCGCCGCACTTGGCATCCTCAGTGCGCTGCCAATCTTCTGGGGAGCATCAACCCTCGAGCTAGCAGGTCCCATGGTGGCCGCACACATCGCTGTCATTAACTCCATCGGGAACCTAGGCGGGTTCTTCGGCCCGGTGCTGATTGGATCGCTGCGCCAGGCCACGCATAGCTATCTTGCGGGACTTGCCGCAATCGCCGTTTGCCTGTTTGGTGGGGCCGTCTGCATCGCAATGCTGTGCAGGCCGGATGCTAAAGCGCAAGCTCTCGCCGCCGAAGGGGCCGCGCAACGCCAAGCTTAACCTTCGCTTACCACGTAAAAACTGAGCGACGCATCGCCTTGCTCGAGCAGCCTGGTTCTCGCCAGAACTCCATGGCGCTCTGAGAGCCGCGTCTTGCGACGATGTTCCGCGATTACGACCGCCTCTCTTGCCAGCATGGATCGCGTGGCGCCACCCAGCAGATTCAGTGTGGCTGCGTACTCGTCGTCGGCATCGTAGGGCGGATCGAGAAAGACCACGTCGAAGGTGAACCCCTTTGCGCGTCGCAGGAAGCTTGCAACGCTTCCGGCCTCGACACGAAACCCTCTCGAGATTCCCAGCTTCTCCAGATTTGCGCGTAACACTTTGAGTGCGGGGGGCGTGCGCTCCACAAAGACCACGTGCTCCGCTCCACGGCTGAGAGCTTCGATCCCAACCGCGCCCGAACCTGCGTACAAATCAAGGAAAGCCGCGCCTTCAATACGCGGTGCCAGCACGTTGAAGAGCGTTTCCCTGAGCCGGTCGCTGGTTGGTCGCGTCGCCAGACCCGCTGGCGCCTGCAACGTTCGCGATCGAAGCGTTCCACCAATGATTCGCATGGGTATCCGACAGGCGATTCAGCTAAGGAGCGCTCCCAGAATAATTGACACTGGGCGGGGGGCCCACCCTCTACAATTCCTGTATGCGAGGCTGGTCGATTCCCCTGGGCCGGTGGCTGGGCGTGGAATTGCGCGTCCACACCTTCTTTCTGCTGCTGGCTGTTGTCTGCCTGGGGCTAAGCGCCTCTGATGGCTGGGTCCGCGGCATGGGACTCTTCTTTGTCCTCGTCGCAGCTATCATTGTCCGCGAAAGCGTGCGTCTTATTGTCGCCGCGTGGCTTGGTCTCCGCCTCCGCGCCATTCTGGTGCTGCCCATTGGCGGCCTCTTTGCCTACGCCAACCCCGAGAGCCAGGAAACCGCCAACCAGGGCGTGGGGCAGTTTGCTCTCGCCTTCGCGGGACCGATTGCCAATTGCGGAACCGCGCTGGCGCTGGCCATCACCTTTCTCGGCGCAGGTGGCGACGTTCGGCTCTTCGATCAACCGTGGATATCCTCCGGCTATCTACTGCGCAGCATGGTCTGGATGCAAGCCGGCCTCGGGGTACTGCATCTGCTGCCCGCTTACCCGCTGGACGCCGGCCGTCTGCTTCGCGGCAGCTTCGCCCACGCTCACGGCATCGCGCCGGCCGGCCGCGCCGCAACCGGCCTGGGACAGTTGCTCGCCCTTGCCTCCATGCTCGCAGGCATGCTGTTGCACAGCCCATGGCTGATTATCGCCGGCTTCTTCATCATGATTGGCGCGCAGATCGAGGATCAAGGTGTCTTCTTCCAATCCGTGGTTGACACTGTACGTATGCGCGAAGTGATGCTGACTGACTTCGCCACACTCTCGCCTTCTGACACGCTTGCAGACGCCCTCGGCCGCTGCGTTCACTCTTTGCAGGAAGATTTCCCCGTGGTGCGCGGACCCGAACTGGTCGGCATCGTCTCCCGCCAGCGCATCGTCGACGCTCTGCGCAGTGACGGAAATGGCTATGTGCAATCCATCATGTCGCGTGCTTTCCAGGTCGCCCGCCCTGAAGACACTCTCGGAGCCACGATCCGTCGTCTCACAGCGGGCCGCGGTCTCGCATTGATCCCGGTGACGGAAAGCGGGCG
Source organism: uncultured Acidobacteriaceae bacterium (assembly GCA_963832465.1). GTDB lineage: Bacteria > Acidobacteriota > Terriglobia > Terriglobales > Acidobacteriaceae > Telmatobacter. The sequence goes on along the minus strand of CAWHUJ010000005.1, from coordinate 462,967 downwards.
AGTCGTCGGCATCGTGAGCGTGCAGAACCTGATGAGTTCCATGACGCTGCTCGCTGAGAAGCGCCGCATCGAGCGCGAAGAAGTCGAGGAATAACGTCGCCATGCCTGGCGACGGGATCGTCCCACTCGCACCTGCTCTCTATCTGGTCGCCACGCCCATTGGCAACCTTGGCGATATCACGCTCCGGGCACTCGAGATCCTCCGCAGCGCCAATTGCATCGCCTCTGAAGACACGCGCCAAACGCAGAGGCTGCTGAATCACTACGGCATCACCACACCGACAATCAGCTGCCACGAACATAACGAGCGCGCCCGCGCAGCGGAACTCATCGCGGAAATACAGACGGGCAAGGCCATCGCGGTGGTCTCAGACGCGGGCATGCCTGGCATCAGCGATCCAGGGACTGTGCTGGTTCGAGAAGCCATCGCTGCCGGAGTGCCGGTCATTCCCATACCGGGCGCGAACGCAGCGGTCACCGCGCTCATAGCCTCAGGCTTGCCAACAGCTGAATTTCACTTCATCGGCTTTCTGCCTGAAAGAGCCGGCGCACGCCGCACGCGCCTCGAAATGCTGGCCGACCGAGGTCGCAACGGCGGACAGACACTCATCTTCTACGAGGCGCCCCACCGAATCGCAGATACTCTCGCGGACATCGAGTTGGTGTGGGGGCCGAACCTCCGCGTAGTTGCGGCACGTGAATTGACCAAGCTCCACGAGGAATTTATCCGCGGTACCGCGGCCGAAGTGCGCGCGTCCCTCGCCGATCGAGATCGCATTCGCGGTGAGTTTGTCTTGCTGCTTGACGTTGAAGTTTCTGGCGCTGATCCGGTGAACCAGGAAGCAATCTCCGCGAAACGAGAATCCATATCCGACCGCGTGGCTCGCCTTCAATCTGACGCCGGCATCGACGAGAAGGAAGCCCTCAAGCGCCTTGCCCGCGAGCTGGGCCAATCGAAGAGCGCGTTATACCGTGAGCTCCAGCGCGAACGGGCCAGGAGAAAATAGAGGCCCTCGGTTACATCTCCGCAATAGCAGCGATCGACACCTTGAGCCCCGGAATGCGAACCGGCAACTTCGCCCCTTGCCGCGCTGGCGGGTCGGTGGGAAACCATCGCAGCCACTCCTCATTCATCCCTGCGAAGTCGTCTTCGTCGGCCAGGATTACAGTCGAGCTAACAAGCTTGTGGATGGAGGTTCCGGCATCTTCCAGGATCGCAGCGATATTCGTCAGGCATTGCCTAGTCTGCTCTTGAATGTTATCTCCCTTGATCTTGCCCGTCTCCGGATCCGTTGGCGGGGTCCCCGAGACGAAGACAAGGCCTGCTGCTTTAACAGCCTGACTGTACAGCGGTGACGGTTTTCCAGCTCTTGCGGAGACAACGATCTGTCGCGCCATAATCAGAACTCCTTAGAAAGATTCACCGGCAGTTGCGATCGCAAGTTGGCAGAGTCTAAGCTCACCGCCATCCCAACCGCTTCAGTAGCATCTCCTGCAACTTCCAAGAGCCCGCGGTTCTCCGGTCGCAAAAATCCCGCTGTAACGGCAGTATCGAGGAACGCGAGTAGTCCGTTCCAATAGCCGGCTGTATTGATCAGGATGCAAGGCTTCGTGTGCAATCGAAGTTGCTTCCACGTCACGATCTCCATCAATTCGTCGAGCGTGCCGTAACCGCCAGGCAGGACGAGAAACGCATCCGCCAGCCGGACCATCCGGGCCTTGCGCTTGTGCATCGTAGCCACGACCTCAAGCCTCGTCAGGCCCGGGTGCGCAATCTCGCTGCCCGAGAGCAGTTGCGGAATCACACCGATGACCTCGGCGCCATTCGCAATGGCCGCGTCGGCAGCGGCGCCCATCAGGCCTACACTTGCGCCGCCGTAGACCATGCCCAGCCCTGCTGCGGCGATTGCTGCGCCAAGCGCCTTCGCCTCAGCCAAAAACACCGAATCAGCGCCCCTCGCCGATGCGCAGTATACTGCGACCCGCCGCGTCTTCCTGGTTGTTGTCATTTGCTTTCAGCATAACGCCCCGCATAGCTCCACTTCCCGGGAACAACGGATGGCCTGGCTGCGTAGACTCTTCTTGACTGCCGGGTTCGGATTCATGTCCGGCGGCACGCAGGAGAAACCAATGCGCACGCTCGCATCTATTGCTGCACTTGCTGCTGTCTCACTCTGCTCCTTCTCAGCGTCCCACGCCGCGCCACCCCCCAAGAGCGCGCCTGCCACCATCACACTCGTTTTCAAAGACGGTCACCGCCAGAGCTTCACCCTTGCTGACGTTGCGCATATTGAGTTCAGCGGAGCGCCGGAGATTGCCACACTTCCGCCTGCTGATTCCGCGGCGCGCGGCCAATTCGTGGGCAAGTGGATCGTTGGGGTGGGCAGCACTGACGACGGCACCTTCGCCATCACTCTCAATGCGGACGGTAGCGCCTCACGCTCACTTCATCCGCTGCACGGAACGTGGCAGTTCGTGAATGGCGAAGCGCAAATCACATGGGACGACGGCGCCAAAGACGCGATCCGCAAGGTCGGATCGAAGTTCCAAAAGTATGCCTACATGTCCGGCCAACCTTTTACCGGCACGCCGGATAACGTCACCAGCGCGCGCAATACCACGCCCAAACCAATCTAACCTGCCTCTGCTCAACGAGCCCCGCAGGTTGCGGCTCCGAGCACTTAAGTCCTACCAGAGCTCCGCGGGTCCTCGGAGGCGGGTAAACTGATAAAGGAACCTTCCCCTTCGGACCCGCCGTGCAGCCGCTCATCGCCAATCTCAATCCTGAACAGCGTGCCGCGGTCGAAACCACCGAGGGCCCGCTGCTGATCCTTGCCGGCGCAGGTTCGGGCAAGACGCGTGTTATCACCAGCCGCATCGCATGGCTCATCCGCGAAAAAGGGGTTGCCCCGGATTCCATTCTTGCCGTGACATTTACCAACAAGGCAGCGAGCGAGATGGGCGCGCGCATCGAGAAGCTGCTTGGCCACTCATCGCTCGCCAAGCCGCTCATCGCAACCTTTCACTCGCTCTGCGTGCGCATTCTTCGCCGCGACGTCGAAGCACTAAAGGTTGGCAACGACGGCCTCACTCGCAGCTTCGCAATCTACGACGAAAACGATCAGCAGGCTATCGTGAAGCAGATCATGCGCCGCATGGGGCTAGACACGAAGCAACTCACGCCGCGCACTGTGCTGGGCCGTATCTCCTGGGCAAAAAACCACATGATCGATCCCCAGGAGTACTACCTCAGTTCCAAGGACCCTAACGGCGAACGCATCGCGCATATTTTCCAGAGCTACAAGGCAGAGCTCAGGAAGAACAACGCGATGGATTTCGACGATCTGCTTCTCGAAGCGGTGCGACTGCTTAAGGTTTCCGCTGAGACTCGCGAGCGCTACCAGCGCAAATATCGCTATCTGCTCGTTGACGAATATCAGGACACGAATCGGCCGCAGTACGAGTTGATGAAGCTGCTCGCCGGCGAAGCCAAGAATGTTTGCGCTGTCGGTGACGAAGATCAGAGCATCTACTCGTGGCGCGGCGCCGACATTCGCAACATCCTCGAGTTTGAGCAGGACTTTCCGAACGCGCGCATTATTCGCCTCGAACAGAACTACCGTTCTACGCAGATCATTCTTGAAGCAGCCGGCGCTGTGGTCGCGAACAACCTACGCCGCAAGGGGAAGAAGCTCTGGACCGATCGCAAGGGGGGCTCCCTCATCGGTTACTACGAGGCGCCCGACGGCGAAAATGAAGCACTATTTATTGCCGACCGGATTCGCTCGTTTCTGCGAGAGCAGACCAACTCCAGCGAAAGCGACAATAGCGCTCACTGCGCAGTGCTCTATCGAACCAACTCGCAGTCGCGCCTTGTTGAAGAAGCGCTGCGGCGCTACGGCATTGGCTACAGCATGGTTGGTGGCTTCAGCTTCTACGAACGCGCCGAAATCAAAGACCTGCTCAGCTACCTTCGCCTAGTGCGCAATCCGCACGACTCGATGGCATTGCAGCGGATCATCAACGTGCCAGCGCGCGGCATCGGTGCGACCACGCTTGCCACCCTTGAACGCATAGCGCTTGAGACCGGCGTTTCCACGTGGGACGCAATTAACGCTGCGATTGCTAACAATCTCATTCAGCCGCGTGCTCTGGCTGCGCTGCAATCTTTCCGCCAGCTCATCATCGACGCGCAGGCCATGATGGACCCTGACTTTGCTGGCAAGCTCTCGGCAGATGTCGATTCGAACGAAGAGACCAGCGGCGACACCGACTTCACCTTCGGAGCCGCCGAGCCTTCCGAAGAAGAGAAGCGGCGGGTCAAAGCTGAGTTCGAGGCCGCAAGCTCCTTCGACTTCGGCGGCAACGAAGATCAGATGCCGCTGCTCGACGCCAGCCACTTTTCGCCATTCGCCAAGGAACCGAAGCGGCCGTTCCTGAAGATGCCAAAGCCTGCGCTGCAGGCAGGAGAAGTGGCTCCTGCTCCGCAAGCAGAAGCAACCGGAAGCACCGGCTTCCGCGCGCCTGGCGATGCGGCTACCTTGCCTGAACTTATTCGCTTTCTGATCGACAGAACTGGCTACATCAAGGCTCTCGAGGCTGAGGCTTCGCCCGAGGCCTTCAGCCGCATTGAGAACCTAAAGGAGCTGGCCAATGCGGCACACGATGCCGAGGTCCGCGGTGAAACTCTCGCGGAGTTTCTCGATCACGCGGCGCTTGCCAGCGACACAGATCAATACGATCCTGAATCGCGCGTCACACTGATGTCCCTTCACGCCGCGAAGGGGCTGGAGTTTCCTCTCGTTTTTCTCGCCGGGCTCGAAGAGGGGCTTTTCCCGCACTCTCGCACGCTCATGAACCCTGAGGAACTCGAAGAAGAACGCCGCCTTTGCTATGTCGGCATGACGCGTGCCATGAGTACGCTCATCCTCACGCGTGCCCAATACCGTCGCCGCTACGGCAACGATGCGCCCGAACTCTCGATCCCCTCACGCTTTCTCGAGGAAGTGCCGAGTCAGCTCGTCGAAAATCTCAGCGGAAGCCGCTCCCCGGCGTGGTCAACGCCCGCCTACAGTTATGGTGCGGTCGCGCGCAAAGGGTACGGTAACCGCGCATCCGGCTCGGGCGAAACTGAAGGGCGCCACTACAACTACGAGGACGAAAGCCAGGAGACTCCCCGCTTTGCTGGCAATGAGCGTTCAACACCGAAGCCCAAGAGCGCGGAGGCTCCGCACTCAATTGACAACATCGCACGGTTCTTCGGGGGGAAGCCGGGAAGTAGCAGGCCTGGATCGTTTGTGCGCCCCGCCATGGATGTGCCCGAATCTACCGGCGCTGCGGGGCTTAAGAAGGGCCAGCGGGTCCGTCATGCCAAATACGGCGAAGGCACCGTGCTCATTCGTGAAGGCGATGGCGATGAGGCCAAGCTCACCGTCATGTTCAACCGCCACGGAATGAAGAAGCTGATGGAGAAGTTTGCCAACCTGCAGAAAATCTGACTGGCGAGACTCCTACGCGGCGGATACTGCCGTTTTCCGAAGCTCAGCAGGCACCTTGTCTTCGCAATGCTTCTCAAGTTCTTCAATCAATCTTGAACGGCTGGGCAGCTGACGCGTGTGGACAACCTTTGTTCGACCCTGCCCCTTGATTGTCAGGCGATGCTTGTTCTCGTCATAGATGACCTGGCTCACGTCCTTCCAAGCAATGCGGCGCGTCTTGCCCAACCAGAACGTTTGCTTCAGACCCTCGTCGCTTGCAAAAAGCGTAGCCGGAAACGTGGTCAAGATCAGTGCGGCGAGTATCAGCCAGAAACCGGCTCCAAAGACGCCCACAAGCGATGGCAGATGGGACATAAACATCGCCACGCCGAGATATACAAGGAACCCCACAAAAACCGGCGTCGCCACAATGCTCCGTTTGTTTGGGGCAAACTCGATCTCGCCATCAATCTGGCGAGCCGGCCGGCCCGCATCCGCCGGACTGACGACGATTCGGGCGAGGAACCAGACCAGCAGAATTACGGTCAGAAGAGGTGCAATAACCAGGACCAAGGTTGTCGTTGACATGGGCACATCTTAGCCCGGCTTTCTAGCGACTCACCCTACCTCTTCGGCAACATTTGGTGCCCTAAGTACCATGCGATGAAAAGGCTAAGCCCAAATTGGATCGCTTTGGGACGCCATTCCACAGGCATACAAGCCGACTTACGCGGGCTCGATTCCAGATCGCACCAAAGTCACGCCATCACGACGCGCCGGGCCTAGAATTCCTCTTTCAGGAGGCGCGATGACCACGACCGTCTATTCAATGACTAGTCAGCAAAACCGGCTTTTATTGCCGATCTTCGTCGGCGGAGGTGTCGCCGGTACGCTGGACATGATTGCCGCATTCATAAGCTTCGGACAAGGCATGCCGCGGGGCATTGCTGCCGGCCTCATCGGTCGCGCTGCCGCGCAAACAGGTGTCCTCCCCTGGATCCTCGGCCTCGTGCTTCACTTCTTCATCGCATTCTCAGGGGCTACGATCTACTGCCTCGCGAGCCGCAAGTTGAAATTCATGCGAGAAAACTGGTTCGTAAGTGGAATCTTTTTTGGGGTGGGCTTCTACCTGGTCATGTATCTCATCGTGTTGCCGCTCAGCGCCTTCCACTTTTTCGGGCCATATCAATGGAAGGGCATGATTCAGGGTCTGCTCTTTCACATGGGCATTATTGGGTTGCCCATCTCGTATAGCCTGCGCAGATTTTCCTAAACGCAAATTCGCTGTTTACAGCGGCTGCCCGAGCCGCTTCTCCAGCAGTGCGCGGTAGGTCCGGCTTACGCGGGTACGTGATCCATTCCTGATCACCGCCTCAAACTCGCCGTGTGACATCGGCTCCAGCTGAATAATGCTTTCAAGATTTACCAGAGCCGACCGATGTACCCGCACAAAGCGACGTGGGTCCAGTTTCTCGGCCAGATCATTCAACGCCGCCCGGTAGAGTAGCTCTTTGCCGCCTACGTGCAGCGTTACATAAACACCCGCAGCCTCTATCCAATCGATATCAACTGTGCGCACAAAGCGCGTGGTACCACCGGACTTGACCACGAGCCGGTCAAGCCTACGGTCCGCTGGCGGAGGCGCGCCAGCTACCATCTTCATCACCCGCTGCCCAAACTCACTGATGCTGCGCTCATCGAGCCGCGCCTTAACGCGCAACATCGTAGCCTCAAAGCGTTCGTCACTGAAGGGCTTGAGCAGATAATCCAGCGCATTAGCCTCGAACGCGCGAATCGCGTGCTGGTCATAGGCGGTGACAAAGACCGTCAGCGGCATCTCTGCCGCGCCGATTGCTTCGATCACGCCGAGTCCGTCGAGTTCTGGCATCTGGACATCGAGAAAGACGAGGTCCGGCTTCTGCCTCTGAATTGACCCAACCGCCGCTTCTCCGTCCGCAGCCTCCTCGATAGCATCGATTTGCGCGTCTCTGCGTAACAGGTCAATCAGCCTCTGCCGGGCGGGAGCCTCATCGTCGGCCACCAACACACATATCCGATCAGAGGAGCGCGTTTCCATCATGGTCATCCCCATTCGCGCGCAACGGCAGAGATATCTCCACCGCCGTTCCGCCAGTGTCGCGGTTGTAGATCATAAAACGGCTTGTCCCATTTGGATGCAGCCCCGCGATGCGCTCGCGTGTGATTGCCAAGCCCAGCCCAGCCGAGTTGTCGAGTGACCAATCGAGCGGCAGCCCCACTCCATCATCGAGCACCGAAACCCTCAGCCGGCCATCCATGGGTGCGGCTTTCACGGTCACGGTGCCGCCCGTAGCTCTCCGCGAGATTCCGTGGCGGATTGCATTCTCTACCAGAGGCTGAATCAAGAATGAAGGCACCAGTGCGAAGCGCACCGCAGGATCGATTTGTGTCTGAAACCGCAGTTGATCGCCGAAGCGAATCTTCTGGATAGCGAGGTAATGCTCGAGAAAAGCCATCTCCTCGACCAGCGGAACTTCCTGCTTATCCTTCGACTCAAGCGAAAGCCGCAACAGATCGCCCAGGTGCTCGATCATGCGCCGTGTCAGCTTCGGATCCCGCTCGACGTGGGAAGAGATCGTATTGAGCGCATTGAAGAGGAAATGCGGGTCCAGTTGCATTCGCAGCGAATTCAGGCGGGCCGCCGCGAAACTGTGCTCAAGCCTCTCCAGGCGCAGTTCGCTGCTCATATACCGCTCGTAGTAGCCGTACGCCTGCAGTGCTCCTGCAATAGCCCAATAGACCAGCCAACTCCAGATCTGCCATCCGATCACTTCAGGCTTGAAAAACTCCGAGAGGCGCAGCGAGCTCCACGGCGTCACGCCCATCAATGCGCGCATCACCGTGAAGAGGTAAAAGTAGACCTCGGTAAAAATCAGGCTCAGACCCAGATGAGCGATCACCCGTCGGTCCAGTTCCTTTGCTGAGAAAAGCAGCCTACGGTCGAACGCCATGATCGCCGGAGTCAGCAGACCCCACACCCAAAACTGTGCGAGATAAACGCGGAGCTCGGTATGCCATTCCTTAGTTCCGAGGCTCGGCAGCGCAAACAGCACACCCAGAGCCGTCCATGCGGTAGCGGCCAGGATGATCCGAACCGCTCGCCACCTGGTGATCCGCGCAAACAGGCTCTCACGCCGTTCTGCGCGAACGTCTACACCGATCCACTCGCCGGTTTGTGCGCTTGAGGCGACCAAAGATGTTCAGCTCAATCGGGGCAGGTCTGGTTCAAAGCAACATGCATTCCGTGCATGCTGTGATTCCGCCGCGATGCACTCCATTATCACCGGTCTGGGTCATGCGGGAATCGTGCGATCGCGCCGGGGCCATAAGCAAAAGGACCCCCAGGGCGAACAGCACCAGAGCGGCACCCATCATCAGCACGCGCTGAAGGCGCTCACCCCGGGAGGCAACTCGATCTGCCGGTCCACTCATACCCGAACACTATCGCCCTGGAGACGGCCGGTCCATCGCGATGTGCCCATCAGGTCTCCAGGGTTTTCGATCCGGTATCCTCACCCGATCAATGGGTGTCTCGGCACTTTCCGCAATCCGTCCCGCCTTTATCCGTACTACCATCCCTGTTACCATAAGGTTCGAGATCGCCCGGCGACGGGACACGTTGAACTGACTGATTGAAAGAGGTTTTTGAGTGGCAGACACAAAGAAGATTGAAGACAAGCTGGAACGGAAGAAGGTCAAGCGCACCGCCCGCAAGAAGGCTGCGCCCAAGGCCAAGCGCACCACGCCGCGCGGCTCTAACAAGAAGAAGGTCAAGAAGCTTGTGCGCGGTCAATCCAAGCGCTAAAGGAATAGAAATCAATTGCCGGACCGGTGCGCTTCGCGCTGGTCCGGCGGCCGCACTACTTCTCCTACCCAACTCCCTTTATCCCCGCCTCTGTTTCGGAATCTCCATCATGTACACTCCCGTTAAAGCTTCGCTCTAATGAGGAGATTCGCGCTGCCAAGCCAACTGCTCGCCTGCAAATCAATTGATAAGTTAATTCGCGAGTCGGAAGAGCCCGACAACGCGCTAAAGAAGACGCTCGGACCCTGGTCTCTTACCGCACTTGGCATCGGCGCCGTCATCGGATCCGGCATCTTTACCGTGATTGGCACGGCGATGGCCGGGCAGGAGTTTGATACCCCCTCTATCGCCAATACGCCGCTCATTCACTATCTGGTTACGCATACGGCTATGGCGGGCCGTCCCGGTGCCGGTCCCGCACTGGCCCTTTCGCTCGTCCTCGTGGCGATCGTTTGCGTCTTTACCGGCCTCTGTTACGCCGAGTTGGCTTCGATGATTCCAATCGCAGGCTCTGCATACACCTACACCTACGCCACGCTTGGTGAGCTCATTGCCTGGATTATCGGCTGGGATCTGATTCTCGAATACGCCTTCAGCAACATGAGCGTCAGTGTCGGTTTCGCCGCCCACATCGAAGCGCTACTGGAGTGGTTCGGGCTCCATCCTCCTTTGCAGTGGATCTCGCCTGCCTATCTGCCCACGGGATTGCAGGACCTGGCTGGTAAAGATCTTTACGCTCCGGGCTGGCACTTTGGCTTCAATATTCCTGCGTTCCTTATTGTGATGATCCTCACGGTCATCCTCGTTCGCGGGATCCGCGAGTCGGCAAGAACCAACAACATCCTGGTGCTCGTCAAAATCATCGCCATCCTTACCTTCATTTTCGCCGCTGCCAGCTTTATCAAGCCGGTTTACTGGCATCCCTTTATGCCCAACGGATGGACAGGCATGCTCTCCGGCGGCTCCATCATCTTCTTCACATACATTGGGTTCGACTCCGTCTCCACGGCAGCAGAAGAGTGTAAGCGCCCGCAGCGCGATCTGCCCTTTGGCATTTTGGCCACGCTCGTAGCTTGTACGTTGCTCTACGGTGGGGTCGCTATAGCACTCAGCGGCATCGTCCCTTGGAAGTCCATCATGGGTGACGGCGCACCGGTGGTGAATGCGCTCAAGCGCCTCTCGTTGATGCCGGGCGGCAGCGGCCTCCACTGGGTCGAACTCGTCGTGCTCATCGGCGCCATGCTGGGCATGATTTCCTCGATCCTCGTCTTCCAGCTTGGCCAAGCCCGCGTCTGGTTCGCGATGTCCCGCGATGGGCTGCTACCGAAAGTCTTTGGCAAGATTCACACGCGCTTCCGTACTCCAGCTGTTGCTACGTGGGTCGCAGGATTCGTCGTCGGCATCCCGGCCGGCCTGCTCGATATCGGCACGGTTTCGAACTTATCCAACATCGGCACTCTTTTTGCTTTTGTGCTGGTCTCGATTGCAGTACTGATCCTGCGCTACCGTGAGCCCAATCGTCACCGCGCCTTCCGGGCGCCCCTCGGTCCTATCTTCCCGGTGCTCAGCATTATCTTCTGCATCGTGCTGATGATGGGTCTCGAAGTCATGACCTGGACGGCATTCTTCATCTGGCTCTTCGCCGGCCTGCTGATCTACTTCTTCTACAGCCGCCACCGGTCGGAGTTCGCTGGGATGCGGTAACCGCACCGTTTACGTTTTTACCATTAGAAACTCTGGAAAGAAGGAAATTCATGCCGAAGGCTTACGTATTGCTCCAGTTCAACATCGAAGATCCAGAAACGTTTGGCCGGTATCGTCAGGGCGCCGCTCCCACTATCCTTTCCAACGGCGGCAAGGTGCTTGTGGCCGCCAATAAGGCAGATGTTCGGGAAGGCGCGATTCCCGCAGGTCTTGTAACGATCATCGAATTCCCCTCTCGCGAAGCAGCAGAAGCCTGGTACGCCTCCTCCGAGTACGAGGCGGTTCACCACCTACGCACGGATGCCACATCCGCGGGGAGTCTCGCTTTTCTAGATGGGTTCGTCCCCCCTACTGGCGCTTGACAAAAAAATCCTGCACGGTTAATCCGAGAGGACATTACAACTACTTCGCTACGCGCGTAATCTGCGTGGCAACCGATACCCAACGTCCATTCCGATTGATCCATACATCCATCCAGTTATAGGTTCCGCTGGTGCTTTTCCCCTCGTATGTCGTCGCCTCATCGTCGAAGCCCTGCACTACCGCAACATCTCCGAACACTCTCACTTGAAGATCATGAAGCTTGAACTTCACCACAACCAGCTTCCCTGTTTTGACTGCATCAAGAAAGCCTGCCTTAGTTCCTAACGTCCCGCTAGCGTCCTGCTGCGTCCAGTCATCGGCCACTAGACGGTTCAAGGTTGAGGTGTCACGTTCGATCATCGCCACTCCAAGGGCATGTTCATTCGCCAGGATTGTGCTTCTCGTACCTGTAACACTTTCCGAGTGAACCGTGCCTCCGATCAAGAGAGCAGCAGCCCCAACTGCAATGAGTCGATTCATAGCTTTCTCCTTTTCCTGGTGGATTTTGTCTCGATCCGCGCTTCATCAACAATCACGAACCCTTATGGCGCGCGTAGTATTGTCGCGCCTTTGCTCGGCTGCCACAGTCGTTCATGTCGCACCAACGCCGGCGCTTTCCCCTGCTGCAAGAGTCGGAGCAAAGCTCTGCACTTCGGTGGGACGGTAGTAATCGACAGTCAGCGCGGGCTGCCGGTCGAGCCGCGCTCGAAGAGCGGCGTATACTTCTGCGTGTCAGGCGCCTCGTTCATTCAAATCTCTTCCATTTGTCCCCGGGACCATGAAAATCACCGCGATGTTCCCCAATCTGGACGACACTTGGCGGAACATCTATTGCGAGGAAACGACGGCATAGCCGACTCATAGCGAAGGCGCACGCTAATCATAGCCTCAACCAGCAACTCACCACGAAATGCCGCCCCAACTCGGCGGAATACCTGCCTGCCGAACACAATGAGAGGGAGCAGTCCTGATCGATGAAAACTTTGCTGATAACCAAGTCTTTCGTGGAAGTATTCGCTGGCCTGGCGTTGCTCCTCGTCCCCTCGGCGGTAGTCTCCTTGGCGATCGGAGTCCCGCTTGAAAAGTCTGCCGAAGCGATCCTCGTTCGTTTCGTCGGAGCTATCTTGCTCGCGGTTGGAATCGCCTGTTGGCGGGAGCGTAATCACAGCGAGAATCGCACGGCCACCAAGCTGATTGTCGCGCTGCTTGTCTACGATATTTCTGTTGTAGTCTTCCTCCTCATGGCACGGTTAGCCGAACAGCTGTCAGGAATAGCCCTGTGGCCCATTGTCTTCCTTCACTCGGGGCTTGGTCTCTGGTCGATATTCTGTCTCAGAAAGAGACCACGATGAACGGACATGCCAACGTCAAACGATATCGCTGGTTTTCTCTGGCTTCTCAATCTTGAGACCGGAGCGGAACGCCAATTGACCGGCCTCAGCCCCGACTTCCAGGTGTCTGACTTTGACATTTCCTCTGACGGTCACGAGGTTGTTCTCGAGCGCGAACAGGAGAGCTGGCAGATCGTGAAGATCAATCGCATCCAGTAATCAAGCCGCTCTGCCGGAATCACTCCTCGCGATCCTCGCAAGGTTCGCACTCACCAACACCCATTACACTCAATCAATGGACGATATCTCCGCGTTCATCCGTCGCCTCCCCAAGGCTGAACTTCACCTCCATCTCGAAGGCACGGTGCTGCCTTCGACACTTGTTGAGCTCAGCGCGCGCCATGATGCCACGCCTCTCACGCCGGCGGAGGCCGAAGCGATCTACCAGTTCACTGATTTCACTGGCTTCATTGAGGCTTTCAAGGCGGTCACACGCCAGCTCGTCCACCCTGAAGACTACGAACTCATCGCGTGGCGCATGATGCAACATCTCGCGGCGCAAGGCGTCGTCCACGCGGAGGTCTACATCTCTGTCGGTGTCATCTATATGTGGCGCAATCACGACGCGGCCTGCTTCGAGCCGATCTTTGAAGCGTTGGAACGCGCCCGCGAACGCGGCCAACGAGAACTCGGCCTCTCCCTCTACTGGATCTTCGACGCCGTTCGCCACTTTACGGTGCCTGAGGCCGAGCGCGTCTTCCGCAAGGCGGCCGAAATGCGGGCGCAGTATCCATCCATCGTCGGCATCGGCCTCGGTGGCGACGAACGCCGCTGTGGCTCCGAACCTTTCCGCGCTTTCTATACAGAAGCCCGTGAGGCGGGCTTGCGTCTTACTAACCATGCCGGTGAGACCACGCCAGCTTCAGCCATCCGCGAGGCTCTTTCCATTGGCTCGGAGCGCATCGGCCATGCTCTTTCGGCGATTGAAGATCCCGATCTGCTCCAGGAGTTGAAGGCGCGGAAGATCCCGCTGGAACTGAACCCCACATCGAATGTCCGCACGGGCGTATGTCCCACGTTCGCCGCTCATCCGCTGCGCCGTTACTTCGATGCGGGCCTGCTCGTTACCCTCAACTCAGACGATCCGGCCTTCTTCGGATCCGATATTGCCAATGAATATCTGCTCGCGCACACCCAGCAAGGTTTCACGCGGGAGGAACTCTGCCGCCTGGCGGCGAACTCTATCCGTGCGAGCTTCTTGCCGGAGCCCGCGAAGCTTCCGCTGCTTGCTCAAATCGAGGCTGCGGGTTAACTGCGCGTAAACCTGCCACTAAAGAGGCATTGCGTGGTGCTCTTTCCATATGCGACAAGTCCAAATAGCATTGAATTACCATCGAAGAACAGTGGAGGCCATGCTGCCAATGTCTCTCGAACCCACCACCCTGACGCCCGTTGAACAAGAACCCTGCGAGCACGCAAAATTGCGGGCACTCGGCTGGTTTTCGGTAGGCCTTGCTGTCGCTGCACTTGGCATCTACGGTGTTCGCGAACTCCGCAGCCGATACAAGTTCAACCACCGCACGCCTTACGACTTCTATGCCAATGCAGCGGAACCGCGCGCGGCCGAATTCGGCGTGGGCATCTAAACCGCCTATTTTCACACGGTCCCAAATGCCGCCCTGCAGGGGCGGCATTTGTGTTTCTGGCGTGTGCCATAGTTGAATCCCGCGTCGCCAACTCCGGGCTCTCCATTCCGCATCTGAGACAGGATGATTCGGGGCCAGCGCATGCGCTGAAGCTGGATCATCAAAGGAGTTGGGTTATGGCAAACGCGAAAAAATGTGCCCATGAAGGCTGTAGTTGCGATGCAGCACCGGGATCGAAGTACTGCAGTCCACATTGTGAAGGCATGGCCAAGAAAATAGAGCTTATGTGTCAGTGCAATCATCCAGGTTGCAGTTCACACGGGATGACAGCAGGCCCTGCCCGCTGAATTCTGAACCGTTTTTCCTAGGCGCATGCTGCGTTAACCTAGTCCCTTATGGGGCGCATACGAGTTCTTTTGGACCAGGTGGCCAATCAGATCGCCGCCGGTGAGGTGGTTGACCGCCCGGCCTCGGTGGTCAAGGAACTGCTCGAAAACGCTCTGGATGCAGGAGCTTCGCGCATCCGGGTTGAAGTGGAAGCGGGCGGCCGGAAGCTCATCCGAATCGCAGACGATGGCCACGGTATGAACCGCGATGACGCTTTGCTTGCTTTCGAGCGCCACGCCACCTCTAAGTTGCGCACGGCAGACGATCTGCTCTCCATAGCTACGCTAGGCTTCCGCGGAGAGGCACTGCCCTCAATCGCCTCTGTTTCGCGCGTTACGCTCGACAGCGCAAGCGGCGATGAGACAACAGGAACACATATCGAGATTGCCGGGGGCAAGATTCTCCACGTGGATGATGCTGCTCTTCCCCGTGGGACGACGATTGCCGTCGCCGACCTTTTCTTCAATACCCCGGCACGCCGCAAATTTCTTCGCGCTGAGTCGACTGAGCTTTCTCATGTAACTGCGCTTGTAACGCACTACGCACTTGTCCACCCCGACAAGCATTTCGATCTCATTTCCGCCTCGCACACACTCGTCTCCGCTCCTCCCGTATCTCGCACTGCTGAAAGAATTTATCAGATTTTCGGCAAAGAGACTCTTTCTCAACTGCTACCCGTTGCAGCCGAAACGCGCCTCGAACGTCCCGGCTTACCCGAGCCTCCGCCATGGAAGAAAGACCCCGATGAACCGCTGCGCGAGCCGGGAACGCTACGGCTCAGCGGCTTCTTCTCCAAGCCCGAGTTGCAGAAGCTTAACCGCAACTCCATCTATATCTTCGTGAATAAGCGGCTGATACGCGACCGGCTGCTGCTACACGCGATCACTGAGGCCTATCGCAACGTCATTCCTCCCACGAGTTTTCCGGTGGTGCTGCTCTTCCTGGAAATGCCGCCAGAGGAAGTCGATGTCAACGTGCACCCGGCCAAGACCGAGGTGCGCTTCCGACAGCAGTCGTTTATTCACAACTTTGTCCGGGATAGCCTTAGGACAGCACTTGTGAGGTGTCGACCTGCAGCTACGTTTCTTGCCGCAGTTGATTCCGCGCCCTTGGCCAGCCCCACGCTTATGCCGCCTGCGATCTCGCCGCTGCCGGATTCAGACGCGACGGCGGATGCCGCCGACCCAGCCGCCGATTCCTTCGAACTCACGCCGCCTATCCCACCTCCGATTCCAGGCGTCTTGCCCTTCAACGTGACCGCTGGCGCTGACCCTGCATTGACCACGGCTCTCGGCGCGACTCTGGGTCGGGCCGCCGAAGCGTTGCTTCCGGCACAGGAGTTTCTAACTCCTTCCAGATCAAACGGCTATCACACCGATCCGGCCGCGAGCACCGCGCAAGTGGAAGCCGAACAGGCCGCTGCTACCCTCAACCACCTCGGTTCTCTACACCCGATGGGACAGCTTCGCGAGTCCTTTATCCTCGCCACCGGGGCGGAGGGCCTGTGGATCATCGACCAGCATGTCGCCCATGAGCGGGTGCTCTTCGAGAAGATCCTCCGCGACCGCCAGGTTGAGCGGGTCCAGCGTCAACGCTTTTTGATGCCCTTGCTCGTCGAGCTCAAGCCATGGCAAATGGTGGTCTTTGCTGAGATCGCGGCAGAGCTTGAGCGCAATGGCTTTGAGGTAGAACCATTTGGCCCTCAGACACTTACCGTCAAAGCGGCCCCGGTCGGTCTGGAAGGAGCCGCCCTCGAGCGCATGCTCTAACCAAGTCATCGAGCGGTCCGGCCCTGACGCTGATCATGTCTCCCGGAATCAGGATCTTGGGACGCTGCGCACACGGATCGCCGCCTCGATTGCCTGCCATTCGGCCATCAAGATCAACACGCCGCTAGACCCAGCACGGATGGAGTGGCTGCTGGCTGAGCTCGCAAAGACTGAGCATCCAACAAGTTGCCCACACGGCCGGCCGATCGCGCTGCTCTACTCCTGGAAGGATATTCAGCGGGCTTTCCATCGAATCTAGATCGGATTTAGAATTGATGCAGGGTAGCTGCCGATCTCCCAGGGGAGACGCAACCTACCGGGGCCAGCACCAGCCTGGAAGCGAGGGTTTTTCTTTGACATCGGAACAATTGGAAGCAGCGCGCGCCGAAAGGATGCGCCAGAACGGACTTGGGACTCTCACCTTAGAGGATGCCCGGACGTGGATTGAAGAGACGGGACTTTGTCTCTTCCTGCCGCGGCAGCAATTCTCCGCCTCTGTTGCCCCTTCTTTTGTTGAAGCGATCGCAGGACAACGTGATGCTACGCCGCCTGCACGCCAGATTGCGGCAGCTGAGGAGTTGCTCGTCCGTCTGGAAGCAGATGGTGTTGCGGTACGCCTTAATTTGCAGGGTCAGCCCGGAGAACAGCCCGACTTTGTTGTTGCAAGTTGGGTGCTGCCCTATGTGTATGCGCTCCGCGGAGACCGCGATTGGCGCCGCAATCCGCAGCTCACCGGCTCACGCGCCGTCTCTCAGCTTGCTGTGCAGGCCTACAAGGTTCTTGAGCAAGGTGACGCTACTGTGGCGCAGCTCAAGCACGCCCTGGGCCGCGAGGTCAGCGAGGCGGGCGTCGTCCGCGCCATTACTGAGCTCTGGCAGCAGCTTCGAATTATTCCGGTGATCTCAGCGCCCGGCCAACCCGCCAAGTGGCAACTGCTGCGCACCCGCTATCAGAAGGCCATTGCCGAGGGTGCATCCACGTCGCAGGTCACAGCCATCTCGGTGCTCGCGTCAATCTATCTGCAGGCCGTAATCGCGGCGAGCATGGAAGAAGTTGAGGTTTTTCTCTCTCCGCTGACTGCGCGCAGCAAGGTGCGAGAAGTTCTGCGCGGCCTCGCCGCAACACGCCAGGTGCACACCATCTCGATGGGGCCGGCGCCGCACTTTTATGTCGCCGGCACGCTGCCTGAGTTCTCAGTTGTACCGGCGATCTTTGGGAGCTC
This sequence comes from uncultured Acidobacteriaceae bacterium, assembly GCA_963832465.1. GTDB lineage: Bacteria > Acidobacteriota > Terriglobia > Terriglobales > Acidobacteriaceae > Telmatobacter. The sequence continues at coordinate 445,224 of CAWHUJ010000005.1, read as the reverse complement.
CACGTTCTCGGCTTCTTCCTACTATCTGCGAGACCACGACGAGAGCCGCATCGAGCCTGTGATTTCTCACAAGCCTGTGTATCCGACGCCGCATGTGGCCAGACCGGTGGAAGCAGCCGGCCTGAAGCAAACGCACGAGCCTCATCACGCAGCAGCCGATGGAAAGTCGGCCCCAGCCCGTCCGCACTTCAGCCGGCCTGCACATCGTGATCGGAAGCCCGCTGCGGCAAAGCGTCCTGGACAGTCTGCCGAGACGAACCGCGGAGCGCGTCGCAGTGCAGATTCCCGGCCTTCCGCCTCTCGGAAGACCAGCGGCAGTGGTTCCCACTGGGGTAAGAGCGCCGCGAAGAACGGCAATGGCAAGCACAGCGCAGCCGGTCATGGGCACAACAACGGTCACAGCAATGGATCCAGTAATGGCCATAGCAGCGCCCGCAGCAATGGGCATGGCAATGGCAATGGACACTCGAACGGCTCACGCAACGGTAAGACCTCAGGAGCTTCCTGGAACGGTCGCAGCAAAACAGCCAAACCGGGCGCGAAGCCTTCGGTTGGCGCCCGCAAAGCCCGTCCCGAGTCGCGCGTTGAGGCTCGCGGCACACGTAAGCCCGCGACGCACGCGTCAGCCAAGAACGGCAGCAAGCGCTTTGGCTTCTCGTCCCGCTCCAGGCAGGTTACGAAGAAGCGCGGATGACCGAGGCCGACAGCCCTTCTACTAAGACAACCCCCGCCCGCAGGATTATCGTCGCGATCGACGGGCCTGCGGGTGCGGGAAAAAGCACCATCGCCAAACATCTCGCCCGCCATTTCGGCCTGCTCAATCTAGAGACGGGCGCGATGTATCGTGCCTTCGCGTTGAAGGCACTCCGCGCAGATCTCCCGCTCAATGAAAGCGCCGCTCTAGAGAGGCTTGCAGCGGAAACCCAGATCCGTCTGGAACCGGGTGGCGAGGAAAACCGCGTACTGCTTGATGGCGAGGACGTCACGGGCCAGTTGCGCAATCAAACGGTGACCGATGCCGCCTCGCGCGTGAGCGTGTTACCGGTAATTCGAGTCATGGATGGTGCGGCTGCAGCAGGAGATGGGCGCCGCTGGTGGTGTCGTCATGGAAGGCCGCGACATCGGCACGGTTGTCTTTCCCAACGCCGACGCGAAGATCTTTCTGGACGCGGCTCCCGAAGTGCGAGGCATGCGCCGCTTTGATCAGCTAGGCCCCAAACCCTCGGTGCAGCCGGCGGATGTGATCCAGGAGCTGCACGCCCGCGACGAGCGCGATCGCAACCGCGCCGACTCGCCCCTAAAGCCCGCTGCTGACGCCGTCCTCCTTGACTCAACGAACATGACCCTCGATGAGGCTGTTAAAGCTGCAGAGGAGATTGTTGTGGCCAGCCTCGCGCGGCACGGCGCGCTTGCCGGCTCAGAACAGTAATCCGCACCCAGCTCATCGGCTCGATAAATCTCCTCTGGATGATCTCCGCCCCCCGGCAGCATAGAATTGTGCATACGACGTATGGAGATCACCTGCACCCGCTGCCATCAACCCGTAAAGGCCGAAGACTGCTTCTGCCCAACCTGCGGCTTGCCGCAGCTTGTCTACACAGCAGAGGTATCGGGCGGCCAATCGCAGGCTGAACGCTGGACTGAGGCTGTTCGAGACGCCAGCATGGTCGATTGGCGGCCCGCGCTCCGCGTCGTGCTTCTTCTTGCTGTGCCCGCTGGCATCCTTTCGAGCGGACTTTCTCCCGTGAGTGTCTTCGGCATCGTCTGGACGACCGCCGCAGCCGCCTGGGCCGTGATGCTCTATGTGCGCGGCCAGAGGCCCGGATGGATCACCGCAAGCGCTGGAGCTCGCATCGGTCTTGTCACCGGTCTTTTCGCCGCGTGGCTCGCCTTTGCAATCGCCGGCGGCACACTTTTTGTGGAGCGCTATTTTCTGCACGATGGAAGCCAGACGGACGGCTTTTTCTCCACTTACTTTGTTGAACCTGCTCAGCGCTCGATGCAACAGTCGATCGCACAGATGCAGCCCGAAGACGCACAACGGGCTCAGCTCATGTTGGCTCACTTTGAGGCGTGGCTTCGTTCTCCCTGGGGACATGCCGGCATGTGGAGCCTCTACTTTGCAGTGAACTCCATTTTTCTGCTTTTCTTTGCCGCCGGTGGGGGGGCTTTAGGCGCGCGACTTTCAGCCCGGATGCGCCGCCCAGAAGCGTAGTCTTCGCGTTCCCGGCATCGGGATTTGTCCACAACTTGCTCCAATCAGCCAGCCCCTCGTATCATCCGGCAGAGAGAGACTACATGAGCGAAGAGCCAAAACGAAACCAGCCTGCGAGTGAAGGGCAGGCTGATGTCCGCCTCTGAGATTGAACGCACCCTTGTTCGCCTTGCCCATCGAGATTGTGGAGAAGAGCAATGGCAGCGAAAACCTGGCGCTGGTGGGCATCAAGCGGCGCGGCGTTCCGCTGGCCGAGCGGCTGGGCAAGCTGATCTCCGGCATTGAGAAGCAGCCGGTCGACACCGGCGTGCTCGACATTCAGTTTTATCGCGACGATCTTTCCACTGCGGATGTGCGGCCCGTAGTAACGGTGGGGGCCATCGGCATCGACGTGGAAGGCCGCGACGTGGTGCTCTGCGACGACGTGCTCTACACCGGCCGCACGATCCGCGCCGCGCTGGACGCGCTTTTTGACCACGGCCGCCCGCGCCGCGTGCAGCTAGCCGTGCTCATCGATCGCGGCCATCGCGAACTGCCTATTGAGGCCACGTATGTTGGCAAGCATGTGCCCACCAGCAGCCGCGAAATCATTGAAGTGAAATTCCGCGAGGTCGACAACGACGAGCAGGTGCTGCTGGTTGAGCGTACTGACTAAACGGGGATCTTAAGCAGCTCAACGATCTTCATCGCCCGAAGGCTTCTACGGGCCGGAAGTCCACAATGACCGCAACTCGCAACTCCCACGGCGACGCCAGTTCCACCCCCCGCAGGCCGACCCAACGTCATTTCCTTCACAATCGCGCGGCTCACTTCCCTCGGTGGATCGACCTCACGCTTGACTGCGGTCAGTCATCTGCTCACCCGCGCCACGGCGCTAGAAAAGATGGATGCTCTTGTCCGCGACCGCCTTTTCGCCAAGCGCCGCGTTGGCCTTCTCTTCTACGAGTCTTCGACGCGGACCCGGACCAGTTTCGAACTTGCGGCCAAATCACTGGGCGCAGACACGACGCTGGTTTCGAGTCTCTCTTCAAGCATTGAAAAAGGCGAAACGTTGAAGGATACGGGCCTGACTCTGCGCGCGCTGGGCGTCGAGGCGATCATCTTGCGGCACAACTCGTCGGGCGGACCGTGGCTGCTGGAGCGAATCAACGCGTTTGCCTGTGCTGAATGCGGGAGACGGCATGCATGAGCATCCTACGCAAGCTCTGCTCGATCTGCGCACGATACTGGCGCATTTGCGCCCCGGCGTTGAGACGGTCACCGCGGATACGCTTTCCGGCGTCACGATCACCATCGTCGGCGATATCCTGCACAGCCGCGTCGCGCGCTCCAACATGTTTCTGTTGCCCCGTCTCGGCGCTCACGTCGTGCTCTGCGGGCCGACCCAGCTACTGCCCGATCAGATTGCCGCTGCGCCGCCTGGCGTTACCGTCGAGCGCGACTTCGAAACTGCGCTTCGCCAATCTCAGGTGGTGATGATGCTTCGGATTCAAGCGGAGCGGCTGGCGGGACTGCAACTTGATCTCGAACAATATCAAGGCGCAGCTATCAACTCACCGGGCAGCGGCTCGCCGCTCATGCGCCCAAGGCGCTTGTGATGCATCCAGGCCCGATCATCCGTGGCCTCGAGCTCACGGGGGGAGTCGCAGACGGGCCGCAATCCGCGATCCTCGAACAGGTGCACCATGGTGTCGCGATTCGTATGGCGGTCGTGGAGCGCGCGCTGACGCTCACGAATGTGCGAGGCAGCAAATGAACCATGGAGACCTTGAACGTCTAAAGTCGCATGTTGATCAAATCGTTGAAATCGAAACACGAAAGGGCGAACGTCTGCTTATCAATGTGATATTTGTTTTCGATCAGGAATCCGATCCAGACGTGTTCTTTTACGATGTGACCGCAAACCCGCAGCAAAATGACCTTGCAAGAACGGCAGGATACCGCCTTTCGCTTGAGGAGATTGTGGCGGTAAGGGATTTTCCAGCTACTTCGAGCGGAGCGGGCGCATGAGCACTATCCTGATCCGCAACGGCCACCTGATCGATCCCGCGGCCGGCGTCGATGGGCTCGAAGGATCATCGTGCTGAAAGATGGCCGCGTGGCGGAGGTTGCCGAGCCGGGCAAGATGAAGCTGGCAATGGCAAGGGCTCTTCCGATCTCCAGATCATCGACGCCACAGGGCTCACTGTGGCGCCGGGGCTGATGGATATTCATGTGCATCTGCGCGAGCCGGGGCAGGGCCACAAGGAGACCATCGCCACCGGCACGGCGGCGGCGGCTGCGGGAGGATTTACCTCCGTCGCGGCGATGCCCAATACCACGCCGACGAACGATACGCCGGAGATCACGCGCTGGATGCAGGCTCCGGAGCGCAGGCGCGTCGATCCGCGTCTTTCCCATCGGCGCGGCGACGCGCGGCATCAAGGGCGAGGTGCTGAACGACTACGCGGCGCTCAAAGCCGCGGGCGTTGTAGCGGTGACCGACGACGGCCATCCGATCCTGAAAGACAGCATCATGCGCGAGGTGCTGATCAACGCCACGCGCAGTGGGACTGAGCGTCATCCAGCATGCCGAAGACACGCGCATGACGGGCGGGTGCAGCATGAATGCCGGGCCGACCGCGTTTCGGCTTGGCCTGCGCGGCATGCCACCGGAGGCCGAATACGGGCTGGTGGAGCGCGATATTCGCCTGGTCACAGAGCTGTCGATGAACGGCAAGGGCGACAAGAACGGCAACCGGCCCATCTGCATGTGGCGCATACTTCAACGGCCCAGGCGGTTGCGGCGGTGCGCCAGGCGCGGCGCAATGGGCTGCGCGTGACCTGCGAGGTGGCGCCGCATCACTTTCTGCTGACGGAAGAGCATGTGGGCGCACTACAACACCAATGCCAAGATGAATCCGCCGCTGCGCTCGGCTGCCGATCGGGACGCGATGATCCAGGGCATTCTGGATGGCGTTGTGGATGCCATTGCCACCGATCACGCTCCGCATGCCTCGCATGAGAAAGAAGTGGAGTTCGAGCGCGCGCCGAATGGCATCACCGGCCTCGAATCCGCGCTGGGGCTGAGCCTGCGCTGGCTGCATCATGAGTGGAAGCTGCCGCTGGGACGCGTGCTGAGCCTGCTGAGCGCGCAGCCTGCGGCGCTGCTGGGGCTGAAAGGCCGCGGAACTCTCACGGTAGGCAGCTTTGCCGATGTGGTCATCTTCGATCCCAAAGCGGAGTGGGTCTTCCGCGCGAAGGACTCGCGGTCGAAGTCGAAGAACACGCCGTTTCGATGGCTGGACGATGCAGGGCAAGGTGCACTGGACGATCAGCGAAGGCCGCATTGTCTACAGTTCTGAAGGCTGATCAGACCGCGCACAATCATCCGCACCGCAGAGCGCGGGCAGGCAGCGCGATCTGACCTCGTTCAGCGAATTACGACGCCTTCCCCAACAGCTCCCGCTCCGCGCGGAGCCAGTCCTGCTCGTGGAATCCATCCTGCCGTCCACGTTCGTTCCAGAACCGATGTGCCAGGAGCGCAATCTGGTCGTGTGTTGCCACAATTGGCGTGACCTTAGCCTTTACGGCCCTGGTTTTCGGAGCCGCAGTCTTCGCAGCGACGCCGGAGGGCGCGACGGTCTTCGAAGCTGTGGTGCGGGGCTTTTTCGGGGTTGTTGTCTTCTTTGCCGACTCTGTCATCGGGATTCTCCTCCTCAGGCAGGTTTGCGGCAGATCGGGGGAACGGTACAGCGGGAAGATCTGGCCTTATGAATGCCGGCGCGCAATCAACAGACTCCCGACACACGATCGTCGGATGAAGATCTCGCCAGCCTGAACGATTTAAGTGCGGATATGGTGTTCCCAATCTGCCCTAACGCGAAACCGGAGAGTACTTTGGCTCCGGCCTCGCAGTGACGTGCAGGCCATCGTCTTTAGAGTACAGGACTGTCAAGGGATTTTGAAGACCGCAGATTGCCGGTGGCTCATCCCCCGTAGCTGGAAAGTTATCAGGTGTGCGTTAAACACTTGTATCCTCATGGTGATACCCGTGACAATTCTTGCGTCCGGCGTACCACATTCTGCGTTTTCGATCTTTGTGAGGGCAACCGATAGGATGAATAAGAGAGACTTCCTCAAATCCTCAGGAGCACTTGTGGCAGGCAGCATGTTTTCGCGCTTCTCCCCCGCCGAACAGCACGCCGAGCCCCGCGAGAACTGGGCCGGCAACCTGACCTACAGCACCGACAATCTCTTCATTCCGGCCTCGGCCGATGAAGCGGTCGGCCGTCGTCAAGCGCTGCAGCAAGCTCAGAGCGCTCGGCTCGCGCCACTCTTTCAACGCCATCGCCGACAGCAAAGAGAACCAGATTTCGCTCGCTCATCTTGACGAAATATCGATCGACGACAAAGGCGCGCACGGTCACCGTCGGGGCCGGTAGTCACCGTATGGCAAGCTCGCGCCGGTCATCGACGACCCGCGGCTTCGCGCTGCATAATCTCGCGTCGCTGCCGCATATCTCGGTTGCCGGCGCGATCGCCACGGCGACGCATGGCTCGGGCATGCACAACGGCAATCTGGCCACGGCGGTTTCGGCGCTCGAAATGGTCACCGCCGATGGCGGGATGCTGGTCTTTCGCGCGAGAAAGATGGCGACCGCTTTCTCGGCGCTGTTGTTGGGCTTGGCGCGCTGGGAGTGGTGACCCGCGTGACGCTGGATCTGCTGCCGACTTTCAAGTGGCGCAATCGGTCTATCAGCATCTCTCTTCGACACACTGGAGCACCACTTTGACGAGATATCTTCAGCGCGGGCTACAGCGTGAGCCTCTTTACCGACTGGCAGAAACACCGCACAACTCAGGTCTGGATCAAGCGCCGGCTTGCAGCCGGGCGACGCGAACCAATGGCAGCCGGAATTTTTTGGAGCAAAGCTGCGACCAGAGAAGCTGCATCCGATCGACTGGCCACCCCGCCGAAAGCTGCACAGAGCAGCAGGGCATTCCGGGCCCATGGTATGAGCGGCTGCCGCACTTCAACATGAACTTCACGCCCATCGAGCGGGCGCGAGTTGCAGACTGAATATCTTGTGCCGCGCGATCGCGGCTATCGAGGCCATACTCGCGGTGGAGAAGCTGCGCGACCAAATCACGCCGCATCTTTTCGTGACAGAACTGCGCACGATTGCCGCGGACGATCTGTGGATGAGCACGGCGTATCAAGCGTCCCTCGCTCGCCATTCACTTCACATGGAAGCCGGAGTGGCCGGAGGTCAGCAAAATCCTTCCGCAAATCGAAGCCCAGCTTGCGCCTTTTGGGCCGCGCCCGCACTGGGGCAAGCTGTTTACCCTTGCGCCGGCACAGCTTCAAGCACAATACGGCAGGCTCGGAGACTTCAAGGCCGCTGCCGCACATCTCGATCCGCAGGGAAAGTTCCGCAACGAGTTTCTAGCTCGGAATCTTTACTCAAGCTGAAGCTCAGCCCTTGCGCCGGTAAAGGATCTGAAATTCATATCCAGGATTGGCCGGGAAGAGCGTGGCCACGTGGCGCAGCCGCTCTGCCAGCGCCGGCGCTGCCAGCAATGGGTAGTCGCGCTCGCGCAGGTCGTGGTAGTCGAAGTCCACAGCGAGCGACAGTATGTAGATCGCCAGCGCATCAGAAAAGGCGGCCTCATAGAACGCGCTGCGCGCACGCTCATCGATGTTTTTGCTGTCGCGCACATCCTGCGCACGCCTACGCGTCTCCCACGCATCCTGGCTTGACTCGCCGCGCACCTGTGCCTCGGCTTGCCGCCATGCAAGAGCAGAAAAGCTCTCGGGCACACCGGCAACTGCCACAAAGTTGTGCGCTACATTGATGAACAACTCGAATGCGAGCCCGAACCGGTCTTCGACGAGCCGCGTTGACAAGAAGACCGCCTCCGTTGAACCGAAGACAGCATTGCGATGACAGATTGCGCGATCGCCGAGTTCGACCGAGTAGCCCGGCGCGATCATAGTCTCGCCGGTATCGGCAATCGCAAGCGGAACAAAATAGTATGCACGCGTCGCGAGCGCTGCTGACATCGTGGCCGGCACCGCGCCGATCATCCGCTCCAGTTCTACCTCTGGCACACGCGTCTCGCCCCACGCGGCATAGCGAACGCCATTTGCCGCCTGGCTGATGGTCGTCTGAGTGGCCACCTTCTCTGCGTGCCAAAGCTCGAGTTGCACATTACTGGCCATGGAACTGTATTCTAACTAGACGAGGGCATCCTCGAAAAATGATGTCTGAATCTTCTCATCTGCGGCACTCCGGCGGCGGCTCACTTCTGGGCTTTCCATTGCAAGGATTTAGCCTCTTCCAGAGCCTTCTGCTCTCGCTCGCATCGGCATTCTTCACCTTTTTTGCGACAACATTCGCCGCCATTGTCTCGTTGCTCATCTGGAACATAGCAGGCCATCACTCTGTGAACTACGCCGACAGCTATCTCTACGTAGGCTTTCCTGCGGGAGTGATCGTTCTTCTGATCGCGTTGCCGGTCTTTGGGGTATTGTGGCTGCGGGCAAGAGTTCGGAGGTAATTGCGTATGCCGGTGCACACCATCCAGCTGAACGAATTGCAGAATGGCCTGCCCCGCAACGATGAGCAGGCTCGCTCATTGTGTGCGTCGCTCGAAGCGGGTGGCGTTCTTTATTTTCCCGAAACACCCCTGCCTCTCGCAGAATCTGATGTTCAATTCCTTCTCGGAAAGCAGCAGACAGCAAGCCGCGTTCATAAGAACATCGCTTACAAACCCGACCGTGACCTGCTGAGCGGCATCGATCGCAAGACCACTGGCCCGGAAGAGTTCGACCGCTTTCTCGACATCATGCGGCGCTACTCTGCCTCAGTGAGGCAGTACCTCACCGGCTTTCTGGCGCCCTATAACCAGCGCTGGCGCCTCGATTACGCCAGCTTCAGGCCGCTCGAAGAGCAGGGGCGTGACATGTCGGTACGCCACCGCAATGATCTGCTGCATACGGACGCCTTTCCGACGCGCCCTACGCATGGGTGGCGCATTCTTCGCTTCTTTCACAACATTCACCCATCACGGACACGCGACTGGGTGCTGGGTGAGCCATTCGCCCGAGTTGTAGGAGAATTCGCGCCATCGAAGCTTGCTATCCCTCACGCAGACGGCGCGCTCACCGGAGCGGGCAAGTCGCTGGCCCGCGCTGCAGGCCTCGGCAAGCTGCTGCCACACGTTAAGCGAACGCCTTACGACGAATTCATGATGCAGTTGCACAACACGATGAAGGAAGACGCAGATTTTCAGCGTACCTGTGTTCGGGAGAATTTCAATTTCCCAGCAGGGTCGAGTTGGATGGTCTACACCGAAACTGTGCCCCACGCAGTTCTCGCCGGCCAGTTCGCTCTCGAGCAGACCTTCCTTGTCGATCCAGCCGCTATGGTGACGCCGCAGTCTGCACCCGTCGCGATCCTCGAGAAGATGGCCGGCGCCCAATTGGTGTAGTTGCGCCATTGCCTGATTAAGGCAGCCCATTTCGTTGGTCATGTAGTATCTTGGGGCAATCACTCCGGAGCTGGCATGAAGGTCGCTTCCTGGGCGTTCAACTCCAGGCTGTTCTGCTCGTCAGTATCTCTGCTCCTAACCGCAAGTTGCCCTTTGGCCGCGCGGGCACAGAACGCGCGTGCCACGGTCAAGGTTGATTCCCTGCAGGCTTATAGCGAGGCGACTACGCAAAGCGACAGCCTCAGTTCACTGGTGCGCGGCACCATCGTTCAGATCACCTGGACGATGACCAACGATGAAGGCAGTTGGTGCAACATATCCAGAGCCGATTCGTCGTCGAAGCTTGGCTTCGTCCAATGCGAAGGTCTCGTGCGAGAAACACCTATAAACACTGCCTCGCAGGCACCGAGCGGCGCCGCATTCCTAGCTAACTCGCCCACAACCCGACCGCCAGGTTCTCAGCCAATTACGCGCGCGCAGAAATCGTGGGGTCTTGCCGCCTCCGCTATGCTCACTGAATTCAATCACGGCGAGCACGATACGCTTGCCGGATTCCCCATGACTCCCGCCATGAGGAGAAGCATTGCGCGGCTTTTGGCGGACTCCTGGGGTATTCAGAATCGCGATGACCTGCTCAGCGCGCTGGCCTGGATTGACCAGCGGGGACACCGTGCCGAGTTCTCTTTCCTCGGCGAAAAGGGATCGCAACTGCAGCCGGAACAGCTCAAGACGGTCCTCGCGCACCTCGATTCAGAAGACGCAAACAGCCTTCTTGTGGCCCGTCGCTACTATCAGAAGCTCGGCGCAAAGGGCATCACGGGCTGGGACTACGAACGCTACATCAATGTCTGTCGCTTGGGATATGGCGCGGGCTACTTGTCAGAGGACGAGGCGTGGCAAGCGATCATGCACGCGGCTCAAGTGCTTCAACAGAATTTCGGCTCGTGGCAAGAACTCGGTCAAAACTATCTTATTGGCCGTGAGTTTTGGTCGCTCGCACAAACGCGTAAGGACGGCGCACAGATGCGGGCTGCTTATACGCGACTGCTGAATAATCCGGCCAGCCCCTGGCATCGGGTACAGTGGAACCTTGCTTTGGAGTAAGACTCAAGCGAGAAGGCCACCCTTAAGAGGATGGCCTTCGTGTTTCGTTCAGCATCAGCCTTACAAGCCTGCTGGTTTGGGGTCTTCCGGGTCGTACTGAGCCACGCGAATCTTCTTCGCCAGACCGAGTTTCGAGAGAAGTCCAGATTCCCCAGAAGTTGGGATCGAACTCATACCACCGCAGGCCGTGCCGCGCTGAAACAGGATGCGCGTGGTGATTGTTGTGCCATCCCTCGCCGCCGCGAAACCAGCGCGACCCACCAGTTGTTGCGCGAGTCGTCGCGCGTCTCAAAGCGCCTGCTGCCCCAAAGATGCGTCGCCGAATTCACAAGCCATGTGGCGTGCAGGCCGAGCGTGATGCGCATAAACCCGCCCCACAGCACCATGCCAACCGCGTTTCTCCAACCGCCCGTGACCCAGCCCACAACGAACAGCACCACGCCGCTCGCAGTAACCGGAAGCCAGTGATACTTGCTGAGCCAGACGTGGAAGCGGTCGCGGCAAAGGTCGGGCACATAGCGGCCCAGCACCTTGGTCTGCGCATGCAGCGCCTTGCCGAAGAACAGCCATCCCGTGTGCGCCCACCATCCGCCTTCGCGCGGCGTGTGCGGATCGCCTTCCGTGTCGCTGAGCTGGTGATGCACCCGATGCGTCGCCACCCAGAAAATTGGCCCGCCCTCGAGCGAAAGCGTGGCGCACATCGACATCAGATACTCAAGCCACTTGGGAACCTGGTAGCCGCGATGCGTCAGCAGCCGGTGATAGCACATGCCGATGCCCACGTTGATGGCCAGCACGTAGAGCACGCCCATCACCGCCAGCCGCTGCCAAGTGAAAAAGAAGAACGCCGCCAGCGCGCCCTGCATGAAAGAGCGCAATCGTCGTCGCGTCAGCCAGTTGACGCCTTCGCCACAACCGCAGCCCGGCCCATGCGGATGAGTTGCCGCGCGGCGACGCTGTGCTTTCCGGTTGTGTCTTGCGTTGACGCTTCTGGTTGATTTGGTGCTTCTACGGTGCTTTCAGGGGAGGGTGCGGTCAGGACAGAGGCCATTCTTGGATAAATCCTTCAAAAGCGAGGTGTAAATGCGCTCGCATGCCTGAATTGTATAGGAGATAAAGGCCTTATCGAGCAAAAGTTTGCCCATTTGTGACTGCAACACGTTACTCCAGGCGCATAAAGGCGGGTCTATCTGCTCACCGACTCATAGCCTCGCTGCCGAAGACCTCTCCCCCAGTTACGAACAACTTCTCTGCCGTTCCGCGCAGCACGCGGTACAGCGCAAATTGCCGCTGAGTCTCGCCCCGCAGCTCAAACAGAAGTTCGCCGCGATTGTCGGCCATCGCGTCGACTGCATCGATCAGGCGCATGCGCGGCGTATCGTTCAAATGCGCCCCATCGGTCACACTTTTGAAGAGCACCAGCAAATTGCCATAGAGATCCGGCTGCGCGATCAGCGTTACAAACTTTTGGTTCTCGAGTGGACCGTCGGTGCGCGCGGTCAAAACCAGCGTTGCGCCTGAGCCATACGCGAGCTCAAAAACACGAAACTCCTCATCCAACAGCGGTGGTGGCACCTGGAGGACAGGATGCGTGGCCTTCGTGGACGACGCCTTCGTCTTCGACTGGGCCGTGGGTTTGTTCAGTCCGAGAGCCGCGCGTGCGAGATCTTCGATCTGTCCCTTCATTTTGAGTTCATCGGCAGGATCTGCCCACGAGAAGTTCCACTCGTGCACGGGCTTGTTGGTCGCGTCAGAGACAGCGACCATCTGCTGCATACCCTGCGGCAGGCCCGTCATTGTCGGCGTGACCACCGGGCCCACGCCTCCGTCGGATTTCCCACGTTCCAGCTTGGGCCGGTCGGGATCGACAGATGAGGTCGGATTCTCAACGTAGCCGGTATCTGCCTCGGGTTTGGCCTTGCCTCTTTTTAGCGTAGGGCGGTCGGGATCGTCTGGCGATGTGGTCCCGGTGGTTCCTGCCGGTGCGCTTGTTGTGGACCCGGAAGCCGTGGAGTCTCCCCCGTCGCTATCCGGCTTCTTATGCAGCGTTGGCCGATCCGGGTCCACCGGGGCGGACCCTGCGCCGGAGGCGGAATCTGTCGAGGATGACTTTCGATGCAACACCGGACGGTCGCTCTCCTCGACATCCACCGGCGGAGCTGTCATCGCAAGCGGCTTCTGTTTAGTGCTCGGCATCGCCTTCCAGGTGCCGAAGCCGACCCACGAGCCCTGAACCTGCCCGGCATTCTGGACATCGAAGAGACCTACCCTGTCTCCATCTTTTTGCAGGATGTACTCGACCCCGCTTTCGACTGCCATAGGCGCCGGCCGAGCGAGGTATATCCCCGCGTCCTGAAGCTGATCGCCATCGAAGACCGTAATCGGAACCAGCCTGCTTGTTTTCGGCTTGCCTGCGTCACCTGTCCACTCGAGCACCCCCACCGCACGCAGTACAGGCGCGTCCTTGTCCTTCTTGTCGATCTGTCCTGGATACTGGGCCCACGCGGCACCAGCCAGAAGCGCCAGCCCGACTGGCAGAAGCAGCCTCGCGCCGAGCCATGAAGATGACATCGGCGATGAACTGGGCGATGACACACGCCGTACTGCTCGGGAATAATGCAAACTGATAGTCACGTCGCTCAACCTGTGAGGGAAACTCCTATGGAATTGGATGCGAAAGTCGCCGACTTCACGCTGGAAACCGACGAGGGCAAAACTGTAAGCCTCTCGGACTACAAAGGCAAACCCGTCATACTCTTCTTTTATCCCAGAGCAGACACTCCCGGCTGCACTATCGAGGCATGTGGTTTTCGCGATGCCTTTAAGAAACTCCAGGCCGCTGGCGCTGTGGTCCTTGGCATCTCCCGCGACACACCAAAGGCCCAGGCTAAATTCCGCGAAAAGTACAGCCTGCCGTACACACTCCTTGCTGATGTAGACGAGAAAGTCTGCAATCAGTTTGGCGTGATGAAGGAAAAGAACATGTACGGCAAGAAAGTATGGGGCATTGAGCGCACTACCTTTGTGATCGACCCTGACCAAAAGCTGCTCCACATCTTTCCCAAGGTTACGCCGGAAGGCCATGCCGAAGAGGTACTTGCTCTTATCAAGGAATGGAACAAAAAGCACAAGTAGCAGGGCATGCCGTGCGTCTCCCCGGCCGTCTCGTTCCCCGCAGCTTCTTCGAGCATGCCCCTGAGCGCGTGGCGCCAGTGCTGCTCGGCAAACTACTCGTGCATCGCACGAAGGCCGGCGTCATCGCAGGGCGCATTGTCGAAATCGAGGCCTACCTCGGTCCCCACAACAATCCGCCCGACCCCGCCGCTCATTCGCACCGCGGACCCACCCCGCGCACTCTGGTCCTTTTCGGCGCCGCGGGCCATGCCTACGTCTACTCCATCTACGGGCAATATTTCTGCATGAACATCAGCTGCGAGACACACGGCTTGGCCGGGGCTCTGTTGATCCGCGCGCTTGAGCCGGTCGCCGGAATCGATCTCATGGCGCACAATCGCGGTCTCTCGCCAGATGCCCCTCATCGTCTTCTTACCTCAGGCCCCGGGCGGCTGAGCGAGGCGCTCGGGCTCAGGCGTCCCTTGCACAATGGACTCGATCTCACAAGCTCCAACTCGATCCTGCAGGTTCGCGATGACGGCTACCCTGTTCCCAAGGCGCTTGTCACGGTCCGCATCGGTATTACGCATGCAGTGGACTGGCCGCTCCGATTCATCATTCCGGGCAATGCGTGCGTCTCAGGTCCGAAAGCTCTGAACAGCGCTACAAATCTTTAAAAAGCAGTGTGAGTCCTGGCGGGTAAAATTCCGTCTACGAAGTAGAAGTCATTCCACCATCGAGGAACTTCCCGCTTGAAATCCTCTTTCCTGCTTTTTTCGGCCGTAGTGTTGGTTGGCACGGCTCTCTCGGTCGCCTCATTCGCACAAGCACCACCGGCGGGCGAGCATCCCCATCCGCCGGCCCCCGCCCCAACGAACCTCAAGGTCCTGCCCAAGACAATGACCGGAGAGGAAGTTCACGAACTCATGCACAAATGGGCAGACCAACTCGGCACCGAGTGTGGAACATGCCATGCCGCAGATCCCGCGAGGAAGGGTCCCAACGGCAGGCCGATGCTCAACTTTCCCGACGACTCCAAGCCGGAGAAGGCTGCTGCCCGACTGATGTACAACATGGTCGCGACGATCAACAGCCAATACGTGAGCAAAATTGAGAACTCAGGCGAGCCTGTAACATGCGGGACCTGCCACCGCGGCCACCTCGATCCGCCGCAGTTCGTGCCACCACCCGAGCATCACGAGCATGGCGCTCCGCCGCCTAATGCGAAGCCCGCTGGGCAGTAGGTTGATCTAGCAATGGATTGATCCAGCGGATCCAGAAGATTCGCCGCCACCGCGTTCGCCCGATCGCGGTGGCGCACCTATTTTGAGGCCCGCGTAAAATTGCCGCTCTTGCCACCTGACTTTGCCTCAAGCCTCACCTCGCGAATCACGATGCTCTTATCGAGAGCCTTTGTCATGTCGTAAACGGTTAGAGCTGCGACCGACGCTGCCGTCAGTGCTTCCATTTCGACTCCGGTGGGGCCAACGGTGGCTACTGTCGCGGTGATGCGCACGCCGCCGCCGACAATCTCCGCAGTTACATCAACGTGGGTGAGCGCCAGAGGATGGCACATCGGAATCAGTTCCGATGTGCGTTTCGCAGCCTGAATCCCAGCGAAACGCGCCACATCGAGCGGATTGCCTTTCGGATTTGCGGGCAGCGCCTTCAGTACTGCGACAGATAGCTCTACAAATGCTGTAGCTCTGGCTGTGCGCCGCGTGGGCGGCTTCGTGCTCACATCAACCATGCTCGCCTTTCCTGTTGCATCAAAATGCGAAAGTCCCTTTTGTCTGCGAACCGCCATCTTTCCCTTTCTCACATCATCAGAATTCGCACCGTGCTGCCTGCTTCAAGACTGCCTACGTCGTCCGGCACGACTACGAAACAATTCGACCTGCCAAATGCAGGCAAATCTCCGCTCCCATACCATGGCACGGTCGCCACTTGAGGCTTGTCGCCGCTGCGACTCACTTCCCATTGCGCAGGCAGAAACCGCGTGAGCCCGGGTTTTGCGTTGCGGTCGGTGGGCTCTTTCAATCGAGCCATCACGAAGCAGGGTTCGGCAAATTCGCGTCCAGCGAGTGCCTGCAGCAGGGGTGCACCAAAAAGCAGAAAGGTTGCGGCCGAAGAGATTGGATTTCCTGGCAGGCCGAAGAACGGCAAGATTCGCTTTCTAACAGAGACCTCGCCGAAGACGAGCGGCTTCCCGGGCTGAATCCGCACGCCTGTAAAGTGAAATCGCGCACCGATGCGCTTAAGCGCGGGTTCAACCAGGTCAAACTTGCCCGCCGAGACTCCGCCCGAGATCAGCAACAGATTGGCGCCGTTATTCAGCACTGTGCGGAGCGCTTCGTCCAGGGCCTCCGCGGTGTCGCTCACGGCCGGCAAAACCCAAGGTTCACCCCCGGCTGCAGACACAAGTGTTTCCAGCATTGGCGCATTCGAGTTGCGAATCTGACCCGGACCGGGCGTCGCCTCCACTGGAACGAGCTCATCTCCCGTGGTCAGAATCGCCACTCGTGGCCGAGCAAACACATCAAGCAGGTCGTATCCGCAACTGGCAGCGGCGGCGATCTGTGCCGGCCCCAGCGTTACACCAGTGCGCAACAGCTCTTGACCGCGCGTGGCTTGCGTCCCCCGAGTAACGATATTGTCACCTGGTTTCAGGGTTCGGCCGGTGAGCAACTGAATCTCGTCCATCCTGCGCCCAACATGTTCCAGCATGACAACCGCATCGGCGCCTTCGGGGAGAGCGGAACCCGTCATGATCTCCCACGCCACGCCTGCACCCAGTTCAGGGGCCGGAGGCTCTCCGGCGTGGGTCATGCCCGCCACCTGCAACGGCACGCGTGCTGAAAGCTCTGCGGCCCGGCACGCATACCCATCACGCGTCGATCGGTCAAACGCCGGCTGATCTTCGTCTGCGGTGACAGAGCGAGCCAGAACGCGGCCCGAGGCATTCGCCAGCTTCACACTCTCAATTTCTCGCGAAAGAGGTCCCAGTCGCCGCGCATACGCTGCCAGCATGGCAGCGGCTTGCTCATAGCTGGGCAGTTCTGCGCTCATGCAGAGGATTGTAGTTGGCGCACCAACCTGCACCGCGCTCTCACAGGAACAAGAAAGGCGCACCGGTTATCCGATGCGCCTTTTCACTTCTGCTCTGACGGCAAGCTTACTTCTTGCCGGCCTTGTAGGATGAGTTGACCTTCTGCCCTGCCTGCTGCAGAATTCCCTGCACTTCGGCGGCGTATGGGCCCGTCGGCGCAAGGTCCAGATACTTCTGGTAGGCTTCCGCGCATCCGGGCGGCAGTACGATCTTCGACGTCTTGCTGTCAAAGGTTGCCTTCTGGATCAGTCCCTGACCCTTGAGGTAATAAACGAGGGCATCGTTGGGATCGGCCTGGATCGCTCGATCGGCGGCTGCAACCTGTGCGTCTCCATTGCCTGCCTGGAAGAAAATCACAGCCTGATTACGCAGGTACATACTGGCGGATGTGGGATTCGCCTTCGCCGCCGCATCGTAGGCGGCATTTGCTTCAGGAACCTTGCCGGTACGCGCATAGATTTCGCCCAGGCCCGAGTTCGCCATGCCCTCGATGACCGGGTTGGGCTTCTTCGAAGCGGCATCGAGTTCCAGCGCTTTCTTGTAGCTGGCCTCTGCATCGTCATATTTCTTCAGACCGGCCTGCGCCTGGCCGAGGTATCCCCACAGCACGGGCTCGGTCGGACGAGCCTGCGTGTCCTTGGTCATCAACGTTTCGATGTCGGTGTATTTGGCGGTCTTGATCTCGGTGGTTTTCGCGTCGACTTCGGCCTTGGCAGCGCTCGCTCCCAGTTCCTGAGCGGCCTCGGCATGGGCGCCATCTACGGCCTTCAGGTCGTCGCCAACCGTCTTCAGATCGATGTTGAGGTTCTTGATCACCTCATTCGTCTTCATCGCGGTCGCATTGGTTTTGCGCAGCTCTTCCAACTGCTTCTTCTGATCTTCGGGCAGCTTATCGATGTACTCAGCCCGCGACATGTCGATGTTCTGAACGTTGTCCTGTCCGGCAACGATCTTCACGTTCTCGTAGCGATCGGCTTCCTTATCCTTTGGCATGTTCTCGCCGCGGTAGATCACCGTGTACGAGCCGGGAGGAACCTGTCCGGAGTATTGGCCGCTCGCATCGACAGTGAATGTGCCCTGCTCAGCCGTCTGGGCCGAGAGCCCAGGGCCCGATGCGGCGCGTGTGGTCAACACAAACGTGACGTTGCCGCCCTGCTGAGGGGCTCCCGTCGGGTTCGTGACTTGACCATGCACCTTGACCGGCGCCGTGGCGGCATCCTGCGCGAGCACGGGCAAAAGCGCAAATGCCAGTACGCCCATCAAAATTGAAATCGTCCGTTTCATAACTCTTCTCCTTGGGAGTGCGGGCAAAAGCCGGTGCCCGCTGGCTCAAATCGCAAAATTGCAATGCTGCTCAGCTCTCCGATGTTGCTGGGCCGCCATTTCACACGCCCCACCCCGCCCAAAAAGGACGCGGCGTAAGAGCGAAACGCGTTGCCGCCTACAGCCCATCGAAAGACAACTTAATCCGGCAGACTCAAGTTAAATCCAACGGACCACTACAGACAAGGCCAACGCGGCGCGCGGCCATCTTTCATCACGCATTCCGGCCATCAAATCGTTGATTGCGCCACTTTGAGCCATAACCCGGCGAGCGTTAGACCACATTCAACTCCACATCACCCTAGAATGGGTAGATGGCAATCACGATCCGTCCGGCCACTTCGCAGGACGTCCCGCAGATTCTGGTTTTTGTGCGTGCTCTGGCTCTTTACGAACGCGAGCCCGAGGCCGTTATGGCCACCGAAGGTGATTTTTTGCGAGACGGGTTCGGCCCTAATCCATTCTATTTCTGTCTGATAGCAGAGATCGGTGGGGTTCCGGCTGGCTTCGCCCTATATTTCTTCAACTACTCCACGTGGCTCGGACGGCCTGGCCTCTACCTGGAGGACCTTTTCGTGCTTCCGGAACAGCGCGGTCTGGGCATCGGTAAAGCCCTTCTGCAGCAGGTGGCTGCGGTCGCCGTCGAAAAGGGCTGTGGCCGCATGCAATGGGAAGTTCTTGACTGGAACACGCCCGCTATCGACTTCTACAAAGCCATGGGCGCCGAATTTCTTGATGAGTGGCGGAATGTCCGCATCACTGGCGATGCTCTCTTTCGCCTTTCGAGAGGAGATTCGGGAGCGGCAAGGCGCGAGGAAATCTCGCAGCAGGACGGCCTAAAGTGAAGATACGCGTTATCGGCGGCGGGCTCGCCGGTCCCGAAGCAGCTCTCACGGCTGCGCGCCTCGGCTGCCAAGTCGATCTCTACGAGATGCGCACCGTGATCGACGGTAAACCCCGTCTCACCCCTGCGCACCAGACCACCGATTTCGGCGAACTCGTCTGCTCGAACTCGCTCAAGAGCGAGTCGCCTAACACCGCCCCGTGGCTGCTGAAACAGGAGATGCGCCGCGCGGGTTGCGCTCTTTTGCGCCTTGCGGACCTGTCTGCTGTCCCAGCAGGCCACGCCCTCGCCGTCGATCGCATTGAGTTTTCCAGGCTGATCTCGGAAGCGATTGCGGCAGAACCCGGCATCCGCGTCATTCGCGAAGAAGTGACGCAGCTTGATCAGGATGACGATACTGCGTGCACCATCATTGCCACCGGGCCGCTCACATCGTCTGCGCTCACCGAGGAGATACAGCGTATCACTGGCTTCGGGCATCTCGCCTTCTACGATTCCATCTCGCCTATCGTCGACGCTGAAACGATTGACATGGATCGCGTCTACTTTGCCGCGCGCTGGGACAAGGGGACTGCTGATTACATCAATTGCCCCATGAGCCGGGAAGAATATGACGTCTTTCTCGATGCACTTGTCGCTGCCGAAGCTGCCGAGAGCAAGGAGTGGGAGAAGCTCGAATACTTCGAAAGCTGCCTGCCCATTGAAGTGCTCGCCCGGCGTGGCCGCGACACCTTGCGCTTTGGGCCGATGAAGCCCGTCGGCCTTCGCGATCCACGAACAGGAAAGACACCGTGGGCAGTCGTGCAGCTGCGCAAAGAAAATCTGCGCGCCGACAGCTATAACCTGGTCGGATTTCAGAACCACCTCAAGTGGGGCGAGCAGGCTCGCGTGCTGCGCCTCATTCCAGGCCTCGAGAATGCGCGCTTTCTTCGCTATGGCCAGATCCATCGCAATACTTACATCTGTGCGCCAGCAGTGCTGGATCAAACACTGGCGCTGAAAGGTTCACGGCTTCTCTTCGCTGGCCAGATCTCGGGCGTTGAGGGCTATACCGAATCGATAGCGACTGGCATGCTGGCGGGATTCTATGCCGCATCGCTTGCGCACGGCGGCGCGCCTGTCGCGGTGCCGCGGATAACCGCGCTTGGCTCACTTGTTCACTACATCACGCACGCTGACCCAAAGGACTTTCAGCCCGCGAATATCACCTTCGATCTGCTTGAGCCCCTTGAGGAAGAGGTGCGCCGGAAGATTCGGGATAAGAAGGAGCGCCATCGCATTCAATGTGAGCGCTCTCTCGCCGCCTTCGATGCCTGGTGGGCAAACTCTGGTTATGCTTCGAAGGGACGATCGGCCTTTGAATCAAGCGATTCCGTGCGATAGTGAAGTTCAGGATCTATGTACATCGCCAGCCAATCGCCCACGGAGCTCGTCGTTGAAGACAGCACCGTATGGCTCTCGTGGATTTTCGGAGTATGCGCTGCAGTGATCATGTTTTTCTCGGTCACACAGCATCAATTGCGCGGTCTCGTGGGTGCTGCGCTCTTCGTGCTCTTTGCTCTCATCGTTGAGTTACGCACTGTCTTCACGTTCGACGCGACTCAGCGCGTGGTGCGGTGGAAGAACCTGAAACGTTTCAAGACCGAGACCGGCAGCATCTCCTTCGATGAGATCAATGACATTGGCACCGAATCCCTATCGGGCAACTCAGGCTCACTCACCTATCGCCTCACCATCATCACGTCGACCGGTACCTTGCCGATGGCCTATAGCTACACCGGACACAACGACGCCTATGCTCAGCTGCGCCACCAGATTCTCGCCTTCATCAAGCCAGGATCAGAGCAGGAGACAGGTGTCACGGCTCAAGGGATCCCGACTGACCTGGAACCCTCGCTACGCTCTCTGCTCGATCAAGGCCGCAAGATCGACGCCATCAAGCTCTTGCAATCCTCGCAGAAGCTGGGCCTCTCCGAGGCGGTAAAGCGCGTAGACCTGCTCGAGCAAAGTATGAAGGCGCAGGCCTAGCGAGAGCTCCAGAAAACTTCCGTCTCGCCTACGCAATGCCTATCTGGCACTGCAGCAACCGTGGTACGCTGATGGCCGATAACGGAAAGGTTTTTATGAACGCCCTTTCTGCCATTGACGCGATTTCGCCCACGATCGAGCGCACCAATCGTTATCTCTTTCATCCCTTTCAGTGGGGACTCTATCTCAAAATTTGCGCAGTCGGCATTTTCACTGAAGGATTTTCGGCCAACTTCAACTCCTCAACTCATGGGCCAGCCCCACATGGAGCCAACGGCCTGCCTTCATTCACGCTTACGCCGATCCTCATCGCCGAGATCTCCGCAGCCGTGGCGTTGGCCATTGTGGTCGCCCTCTTTCTCTTCTACCTGGTCACGCGGTTGCGCTTCGCCTTGTTCCATTGCCTGATTCACCAGACCAAGGAAATCACTCCCGGCTGGCGTCTTTATCGCGAACCGGCAAACCGCTTCTTCAAGCTGAACCTCGTCGTAGGCCTGACGTTCCTTGCGTGCATCGCCGCGATCTCGTTGCCCTTCGTGCTGAAGTTGATCGCGATTTTTCATACAGTCCGTTCGGGGCAGCACATCAACGTTTTCGAACTTTTCTCCCTGATCCTTCCATTGATCCTGCTGGTACTGGCTCTAGTGCTGATCGCTGTCGCTGTAGATATCGTATTGCGCGATTTCACGCTGCCTCAGTTTGCACTTGAAGACGCCTCGGCGC
The DNA here is from genome assembly GCA_963832465.1 of uncultured Acidobacteriaceae bacterium. GTDB lineage: Bacteria > Acidobacteriota > Terriglobia > Terriglobales > Acidobacteriaceae > Telmatobacter. Next base: position 423,288 of record CAWHUJ010000005.1, on the reverse strand, counting down.
GAGAAGCATGGCGACATGTTCGCAATCTTCTCGCTGCTGAGCCCGGCTCATTCTTTGTCTTCGCGCTGCTCAGGGTGTTCCTGCCCGTAGTTGCATATATAGCTTTGCTGATTGTCCTCGCGATTCCCGCGCTCATCGTCTTCGGCGCTCTTGCCTTTATCTTCGCTGCCTTTCACGGGATGTCTGCTGACGGCTCGGGTGTCTTCGCCATCCTGGGAATCTTCTTTGAGATCGGCGTCGGTGTCATCGGTTTCTGCCTGGCGGTCTTCGCAGTGATTGCGCTCGGTGGACCGGTCAGCATTGGCCTGCGAAACTACGCACTTCTTTTCTACGGTGGCCGTTACAAGGCGCTCGGGGACATCCTTAGCCCGCCTCTACCGCCTGCAGACATTAACGCGACTATCTAGGACCACCACACTGGGCATCGCACCGCAAATTGCGATAGCTCAGGAACCTTTGTGCCTCCAAGGGTGTCAAACAGAATGGGAGCGCACGCGTAGTACCCTGAGACTGGAGTTGAAACTCTTTGACGCCTCGTTGGATCCCAATTCTGGCCTTGTCGACAGCGTGCCTCACGCAGGCCGCACAGTCTCAGTCTGCGCCCGCTGTAGCCGCAAAGAGCTCGCCTTCCATCACCGTCGAATTGCCTACACCGCCAAAGCCTCTGCTACCGGCCAGCTTCGCCGGCTGGGTCGCAACCGCGCCTCCCAAGACGATCACCGACCCCGCGCAGTTGGACAGCGCCAACGCAGCAGCTCTGAAGGAGTACGACTTCGATCACGCGGTCGTGGCCAGCTACAGCCGGAATGGCGAGACACTCATCATTCGCGCTCTGAGCTTCAACGACACAACCGGATCCTACGGCGCGTATTCTTATCTCCGTCAGAATCGATGGCCGCGGGAAGAGATCGGCGCAGGCGGCGCATCGGATCACAACCGCATTCTCTTCTGGACTGGAACCACTGTCATCGACGCTGTCTTCTCCCGCCTTGGAGCCAGGTCAGCCCCGGATCTTCGTGAGTTGGCAAAGCAACTTCCAGTCCCGCAAGGCAACCGATCCATCGTGCCGCCGATTCTTGCTGATTTACCACAGGAATCGCTGGAGAAGCAGACCACGCATTACACGCTGGGGCCGGCGAGCTACGCCGGCGCGAGCGGGGTGCTCCCAGCCGACCTAGTCGGATTCGATCGCGGCGCCGAAGCGGTGACCGCAGATTACGCATTGCCGTCGGGCCCCGCGACGCTCACCATCATTGATTACCCCACGCCACAGATGGCGGCCGCGCTGGAAGCGAAGATCAGGAACTACATCAAAGCCGGTCAAGTTGGTCAGGGGGCTCAGCCACCGCCGACAAAGCCCCTGGCCGACGCCAGTGCCGATTCCATCGAGGTGCGTCGCAACGGCCCGCTCGTCGCCCTCGTCAGCGGCAAGGCTAATCCGGGGGACAGCAGTAAGCTGCTCAGCGCGGTTCACTTCAGCGGAGATGTGGCTTCGATTCCGCTACCAACAGAATCGGAAGTCTCCAAGACCAGCCGCCTGCTCGTCGGAATTGCCGAGCTCGTCATCATCGGCTCCAGCGCTGCCATTCTTCTAGGGCTATTTCTTGGCGGAGGCCGCGCGCTCTATCGAGTCGCGCACGGCAAACCTGCCTCATCGGTTTACGAAACGGAATTCATCCGGCTGAATCTGGAGAAATAAGCCAGGCATCGCCCACCTCTGAAGCCGCAGGCATCCGGAGCGTAAATGCCTGCCAAAGAGGGGTTTTAACCCTGTGGAAAACGGGACAAAAAGTGGACAAAACACCCTTAAAACTCTGAAAGATGGCTGCCCACAAAGGCGAAGATAGTACGAAGATAGGTTTACCCTCAGGATCGCAGTGCTGCCTGTAAATTGCAGACAATAAACATGTTATTTGGTCACTGATTTATTCTTGACACCCCGCCCCCCCGCACCTAGTATGCAGCCAGAAAGTTCTGATGGCTTTGCCTCCGTTGGAACTATTCTCCCTAGGGAAGAGCTGCCCTGTTGCCGGGCGGCTCTTTCCGCTTCTACAGCCAAAAATATCTACCCTGCGTTGGCCGCAGGTGATTCAGAATCTGCCTCCACCCACTCTTCGCCACAGGCTCCACAGCGCCAACGATTTACGGGATCCACACCTGCGAGAAATGGGTCGCTCGCGCCGCATTTCGGACAGCTCGGCATAGCAAAATCCTGGGGCGCCTCAGCGGCGTCCCTCCTGACCTCGTCGACAATCTCCGCGGGGATCGGTTGCGCTGCTATCACGCGCGCTTGATCCAGTTGATCGGCAGCCACACTCAACAGCGAAGCACGGCCACGTTGCCGCATGACCCAGGCATCGATGCCTGCCCTGCGCAACGTCTCGATGAGCTCTTGCACCTGCTCTTCGGTATCACACTCGCATAGCGGCGTCTTCCACGTGTACTCGACCGGACCGTCGGATCTGTCTTCGTCATCCTCGTCTGGCTCGGCTGGACAGAAATCAGTGTCTCTATCCCCGCCGTCGTCGTAGACGGTACCGGTTCTATGCGCCGCCGCGATCTGCGTGGTTTCCTGCTTCAGGCCGCGGCGCTTCATCTCGTCGTTTAGAACCTGCCGCGCTGTTTCTGTCAGGTCGGAGCTATCCGCCGCAAGCCCGCGTAGTTCATCATCGCCCAGGAACTGATAGTGCTTGCTCAGCCTCTGCCGTTCCAGCCGCATGGGCAGCAGTATAGCTGTGCTTCAGCGAAAATTGCCCCACCCGATATCGGCCAGCGCCGCCCGACCCACCACGAGCGCCGTCACAGTCAGCGCTGCAAGCAGGCAGGTCCAGAAGCCAACACGGCTGAATGAAATGAAAAGAGCGCCTTCGTGGCCCCTGACGGTGAATCCTGCCTGATCCGGCAATAGAGCGCGCACCGCGACCGCCAGCAAAAATCCTCCTGCCCACACGATGGCAATCCTGAACGCCAGCTGGATTGTCTGATCCATGATCCTCCCTCTGCCCATCGTCTCTCGTACTCACTTGTCACTTGGACTTGGATGACCGGAGCCGTCTCCGCAAGGGCCCCGCGGCTTTACCGAAGAGGCTCTCAACGATACAATCGGTGAGGAGCACGCCGACGTAGCTCAGCTGGTAGAGCAGCTGATTCGTAATCAGCAGGTCATCGGTTCAAGTCCGATCGTCGGCTCCAGCCTTGCTCTGCGTATTAGCCGACAATTCAATCTCTGCCGACGCCATTAAAGCGTCTGAACAAAATATTGCAGCCGCTCCAGCAAGTTGTCACGCAAGGAGCGCAGTTCTGTCAGCCCATTTTGTGCCTCGGTATCTCGCCCCTCTGCCTTCAATTCAAGCAATTGGTTGGCCAGCGCGTGAAGCCGCTGATGTAGCGCATCGATCGCCTGGAAGCCTGAACGGCCGCTCCGTCCTGCCGAAGCCTGCTCGTCCAGCCACGCGCCGAAACGGCAGGCATGGCTGTCCAGCACCGGTGCCGAATGCCGCTTTCCCTGCAGATATTCCGCGATCTCTGCGACCCACGCCCGATGCTCAACACCTGCATACAACAAGGGAAAGTCTGTGGCTGGAATAGGCGACACATTCGCCCATCGTGGATCAGGCCTCCAGTTTGCTGCCCAGTCAGGCAGTTGGTCTCCCGGCATCGGCCGCGCAATCTCATATCCCTGCGCCAGCTGGCACCCGAGGCGCAGCAACATCAATCCATGATCCACCGTCTCCACACCTTCGGCGACAGCTTCTCTCTGGAAAGCATTCGCTAGCCCGAGCACGCCTTCGAGAATTGTCAGGTCCTCTGAGTCGTCCAGCATGTCGTGCACAAACGTCTGGTCGATCTTGAGGAAGTGCACGGGTAGGCGCTTGAGGTAGGAAAGCGACGAGTATCCTGTCCCGAAATCGTCCAGCGAAAATGTGACACCCAGCTTGTTGCACGTGCGAATCACCTGAGACACCGCGGCCACGTCACGCAGTGCTCCGCTCTCGAGCACTTCCAGTTCCAGGCGCGACGGCGGCACTTTTGGATGCTCTGCCAGGAGAGCTTCAAGTCGATTTACAAAGTCTGGATGTTGCAGTTGCTGTCCATCGATATTCACGCTTACATGGAGATCGAGGCCTTCATCGCGCCAGCCTTCAATCTGCTTCAGCGCATTCGAAATGACCCACTCGCCCAGATCGATTGCGAGTGGATCTCCCTGGATGATGGGCATGAATTGCGCAGGCTGGAGTAAGCCCCGTTCGGGATGGCGCCACCTGAGAAGAGCTTCCGCGCTTAAGACGGCTCCCGTGCACATATTCACCCTTGGCTGGAAATAGAGCACGAACTCGCCGGAATGAATCGCAGACCGCATTCGCTCGAGATCTTCATGATGCCCTCGAACATCTCGGTCATGCGCGGGGTCGAAGATATGGAATCGGTTTTTCCCCTCTACCTTGGCGTGATACATCGCCTGGTCTGCCTGGCGCAGCAGTTGATCGGGAAGAATCAGGTCATCTGCCTGGGGATAGAACGTAACACCCATGCTGGCCGAAACCTGCAGAGCAAGTTCGCCAATCTGCGTTGGCTCAGCCGCGGCATCCAGTATTTGCTGCAGGACTGGCAGGCTATCTTCCACGGTTCCCAGATCCAGCAGCACTGCAACAAACTCGTCGCCGCCCAGCCGCGCCAGCGTTTCACCCTCCCGCAGCGCGCGACTCATGCGCTTAGTCACGTCCGTCAACAGCTGGTCGCCGACGCTGTGACCATGGGCGTCATTTATCGCCTGAAAACCGTCGAGATCGAGACACGCAACCGCGATCATCCGGCTGCGCCGGTGGGTCTGAGCCATCGCCTGGTGAATGCGATCAACAAGCAGCGCCCTGTTCGGTAGCCCTGTCAGCAGGTCGTAGTGAACGACGCGCTCGAGTTGCTGCTCCTGTTCTTTCATGCTGGAAATGTCAGAGAAGAGGCCCACATAGTGTTGTGTCTTGCCGGTCTCGTCGGGAACCGCGCTGATGGTCAACATTCCTGCAAAGATATGGCCGCTCTTGGCACGATTCCAGATCTCTCCGGACCAGTGCCCTTTCTCTATCAACTGGTTCCACATGTCCGTATAGAACTCTTTATTCTGTCTGCCTGAATTCAGCACGCGCGGATCGCGGCCCAACACTTCCTCGCGTGTATAGCCGCTTATCCGCGTGAAGGCGTCATTGACATCGACGATTGCTCCATTCACATCCGTGATCAGAATGCCCTCAAAGGCATGCGTGAAGACACTCGCGCTGAGCCGCAGCTTTTCTTCGCTGACCTTCAGCGCTGTAATGTCCTCGGCAAACAGCACAATGCCGCCAATAGAGTTGTCCTCCATCCGCCAGGGAACCATCTCCCAACGCACCCATTGCACGGTGCCATCGGAGCGGACGAAGCTGTCTTCCTCCTTCCGCAGTTTCTCGCCTGTCAGTCCTCGCCGATGTGCTTCTTTCCAGCGCTCCGGAATATCCGGAATTACATCGTAGTGACTGCGCCCTATGATCTCCTTACCATTGAGGTGATTTTCTTCAAGCCAACGACGGCTCACAGCGAGGTAGCGCATTTTGTGATCAAACATAGCCAGCGCCGCCGGAGCGTAGGTGATGAAGCGCTGCAGCAGTTCCCGCCTCTTATGTGTCGCCGTTTCGACCTTCTTCTGCGGGGTAATGTCGCGTACCGTGGCGTGCACGATTGCGGGGCGCCCTTCCGCGTCTGACTCCAGCTTGCCCATCTCGCGCACCCACCGGACGGCATTATCCGCGGGGCGAATTATCCGGTATTCGTTGGTGAAATGCAGTGCACCGTCCTTCTTGTCGAAGTGCGTGGTCGGCATCCTGCGATCTTCGGGGTGCAGGAGGCTTGCCAAGCCCTCACGAGTGCGCTCGAAGTCCGTGTCTATACCAAGCATCTTGTCGAGTGTGTCGTTGCTCTTCCACGTTCCCGAACTTAGGTTCAGCGTATAGCTGCCCACGCCGGCCGGCTGCATGATCCGGGGTGAGTTCTCCTTTTCACCGAGCTCCTCGCCGGCATATACAGCTTCGGTGATGAAGGCAATCACGGTAAGTATGCCGATGATCTCGGCATCACTACTTACCTTCACGGGAAACTTTCGTACATCGATCCACTCTCGTTTGTCCTCCTTGCCCAGCACGTGCTGCACGACGTGCGCTGCAGGCATTCCTTTCAGGACGTTCTTCTCGAGTTCGTAGAACTCGTCGGCAACGTGCTCAGGAAAGATGTCGTAATCGGTCAATCCTTCCAAGCGGTGTGTTTGTGCGGGCTCCGGAGAGAACAGCTTCTGGAAATTCTGATTCGCTGCGGTAATCACGTGGCTGCGGTTTTTGAAGTAAACGCATTCGTCTACGCTCGCCATATAGGCGTTCAGATTTATCTCTGCGCCAAGATCATCGTCCGCTCCCTTCAAATCGCGTGCGTCGCGCAGGATCAAGTCGAGGATCGGATTGGTCTGGAGACTCACCTCCCGCGTAAAGTTGGCGCGCATGCACCGGATTCGGCCATCGGCGTGTCGCAGGCGAAAGGTCGCAGCGCCGCTATGATCCTTGGAACGTGGCGAAAACAGCTGACTGGCTACGTCAGAGTCGTTCGGGTGCACAAGGTCTGTGAAGCGCACCCGCGATGAGAGCAAAGCGTCTGCTCGGTAGCCGAGGAGATTTTCCACGCCTTCACTCACAGACAGGACGTCCTGGCGGTCATCCAGCAATTCGAGGCGGAATACAGCTTCCAGCACGGATCAATACCTCTTCGCCCCCAACAAATGTGAATGGGAATATGGTGCTGCACCAAGGGAAGGAGAATCAGAACACCACGAAGTCTTGCGAAAAGAGGACCGCCGACGGCGTTCGCGCCATCCCGCAGAACCTACTCGTTTGGGTGAGTAGTGTAGCAGGTATCACTTCGTAATGCAGGCGCGGGATCCCTCCTTGGCGCGAACCAAATCATGCACCATTTATCCACGCACTTTTTTCGCTTTTGTAATTCGTACCCTCTTATTCACGCTTATCCTTGGGATAATCGCAGCATGAGCGGTTCCTCCGTAGCTGTTCCAAGAGCCACGTCCAGGAGCAGACTCGGGCATTCGAATGCGCGTTGGCCGTTCGAGCCCCGGATCCGAAGAATGGACTAACCGAGGGAGCATGGAAGAGTGACCAGCTATACCCGCCAGGATGTATTGCGGATTCTGCAAATCAGTTCCCGCCAGTTGGTCGGTTGGGAAAGAGCAGGGCTCATTCCGGTTCAACAATCGTACACATTTCAGGACCTCGGTCAATTGCGGACTCTCCGCGCCTTGCGCGAAGAAGACGTTCCGGCCGCCTCTATCCGGCATTCCATCGTCGCCATGAAGGCTGTCGCCGGCTTGACGAATCCGCTGCTCGAGGCCAGCATCGTACGCGCCGGCGCGCGCCTCGCCTTTCGCTGCCAGGGCGCAATGGTCGACCCTATTCGCCGCCAGCTCCTCTTCGACTTCGAGCGCGGGGATCGACCGACAGATGATGCCCGGCCCAAACCGATGCGCAAGACAGAGCCAGCCGCCGCCGGCGTTCAGGAAACCTTCCTCGCTGCGGTACAAGCTGAGGAAATTGGCGACAAGAATCGCGCTATCGCGCTCTATGAGCAAATCATCGGTCAAGAGCCGAGCTACGCTCCGGCTTACATCAACCTCGGCACCATTTACTTCCACCTCCGCCGCTACGGTCGTGCCGAAGAGCTTTATCGCCGCGCGACCGAGATGGACCCCGGCTATGTTCTTGCTTTCTTCGATCTGGGCAATGTGCTCGACGAGTTGAACCGGCCCGAGGACTCCATTGCCGCCTATAAGCAGGCTGTGGCACTCGCGCCGCGCTATGCTGACGCGCATTACAACCTCGCTCTCGCCTACGAGCGCAAAGGGGAACTGCGGCAGGCCCTTCGCCACTGGCAGGCCTACGCCCGGCTGGATCGGAACGGCCCCTGGGCAGACCACGCCCGGAGCCAGATCCGCCGGCTCCTTGACCGCGAAAAACTCTCGATCGCCTGGCGTTCCGGTACCTTTGTATCGCCCCAGAGAACCTGCTCCGCTCTTGAGGTCGTAAACTAGTTCTTCGGCGGGCCGCGGCTTCGGCTGCGGCGGCGCTGCCGTTTGGTTGATCTACTCTCGATACCGATGCAAGAGCTTTCCCGCTCGTTCCATTGCGACTCCACCGCAACCTTTGGCGCGGGAGTGGAGTCTAACCTCCCAGCGATATCTGTGCCTCGTCCAAACAGAGGCGGCCCCCAGGATCGTAGAATTGGACGGGCCCAGCTTCTTATAGGTCACCTTTGCCCTCTTCCGCACAGCAGCGCTGTGCCTCTTCTCTCTCTGACGTGACGCCCGGGTGGCGCGGTCCGCTCAGTCCCCGGCAGAACTTTCTTGATTGCACGACGAAGGATGAATTATGAAGACGATGCTCACATTCTCGCCATTCAGAGCCTGTGTATGGCTCGGCGCCTGCGTAATGGCCACAGCCACCCTTGTTGCCCAGACGCCCGCCCCACGCATTCAAGCCGAGGCCTCCAGTTCGCAGATGACTGTGCTCAAAGGCTCTCTACATCCCCTTGCCCAAACGCAATACGACGCGGGCCGCGTACCAGCCGGCACACGCCTCAACGGCATGAGCATCTTTTTTGGCCGCTCGGCGGCGCAACAGGCTGACCTCGAAGGACTGCTCGCCGATCAGCAGAATCCGAGTTCCCCGCTCTTCCACCAGTGGCTTACTCCGGACCAGTTCGCCGTCCGCTTCGGCATGGCATCTTCAGATCTCACCAAGGTCGAGAATTGGCTCGAACAGCAAGGCTTCTCCGTGGAATCCGTCTCACGAAGTCGGAACATGATCCGCTTCTCCGGCACGGCCGGACAGGTCGAGCAGGCTTTCCAGACACAGATGCATTACTACAACGTCGGAGGAACCCGCCATTTCGCTCCTTCGACTGAGCTCTCTATCCCGTCGGCGTTCGCCTCGACGATTCTCGCGGTGGGCAATCTTAATGAATTCCGTCCCAGGCCGATGCACATTCGCAGCCCAAAGCCTGCATTTACCTCATCACAAAGCGGAAATGTCTTCTTCGCGCCTGGTGACATTAAGGTCGCCTACGACATGAACCCCCTGCTCAGCCAGTCAATCAATGGTGCGGGGCAGTCGATCGTGATAGTCGGGCAGTCCTCGATAGATGTGACTGATGTCGAGAACTTTCAAAATGCTGCCGGTCTCTCCACCAAGGATCCAACGCAGGTACTCGTGCCAGGAAGCGGCACCCCCGAAGCCTTCGCCGGAGATCAAGGCGAGTCTGACCTCGACCTCCAATGGTCGGGCGCGATGGCACCCGGAGCCGACATTATCTTTGTTTACACTGGCAGCGACACCACCTACAGCATCTTCAACTCGATCGAATATGCGATCGACCAGAAGCTCGGTAATATCATCAGCGTAAGCTACGGCGCCTGCGAGTCGCTGCTCTCAACGACGGATGCGAGTTCCCTCGAAGCTATCATGGCGCAGGGCGCCACCCAGGGACAAACAATCGTGGCGGCTTCGGGCGATTCCGGCTCCACCGCGTGCTATGTAAGCCCCACTACCACGAACCCCACCCTCGCTGTGCAGCAGGCACTTGCAGTGAGCTACCCCGCCAGCAGCCAGTACGCTACGGCGGTTGGTGGCACTGAAATCTCACAGAGCAACAGCGCTTACTACACGCAGGGCCAGGGATACTGGGCGTCGCAGACTTCCACGGACGTCATCACCTCGGCCCTCAAGTATCTTCCTGAGGTTGTGTGGAACGACACGCTCCTCAGCGTGCAAAATGGCGGCGGCCTTAGTGCGACGGGCGGCGGCCCCAGCGCTCTCTTCTCGAAGCCGAGCTGGCAGACGGGCGTCGCTGGCATCCCTGCCGACAGCAAGCGCGATGTTCCGGACGTAGCTCTGTACTCGTCGCCTGAGTACGTCGCTTATCTTTTCTGCACTAGCGACCAAAGCGACTGGGGCACATCGCAGCAAGGAAGCTGCACTAGCGGCTTTCGTGATAGCGTCACCGGGGCTCTGACGGTTGCTGGCGGCACCAGCTTCGCCACGCCGATCTTTGCCGGCATGGTGGCGATTCTCAACCAGCAGAAGGGTTACGTCGGCGGCGCGGGCCTGATAAACCCCACCCTCTACACACTGGCCTCGAACGGCACCACATACGCCTCCGCCTTCCATGACATCACCACGGGCAATAACTTCTGCCCTTCGGCCGCCGGTTCGTCCTACTGCGCCGGCAGTGCGACCTCCAATTACTCTGCCACCACTGGCTACGACCTTACGACCGGTCTCGGCTCAGTAGACCTCGCCAACCTCGCAGGTGTTTGGCCAGCCTCAACGAGCACGCTGATCGGCACAACCACAAGTGTGGCGGCGTCCAACAATTCCCCGAACACAAGCGAGAATATTACGTTCACCATCACCGTTGCTCCGACAACCGGATCCTCAGTCGCCACCGGCAGCGTGACGCTTTCAGTGGACGGTGCAGGCACCAGTTACGGGAGCGGATCAACTACGACGGCAACTCTCACCTCAAACGGCACGGCTACTTATACGACATCCTTCGCGACCGCAGGCATTCACCAGCTGGTCGCGCAGTATCCCGGTGATTCAACCCACGCAGCTTCCACCGGTGTTGTGTCGGTTACAGTGCAGGGCTCCAGCAGCAACACAGGCACGTTTACCATGAGCGCGACTTCTGTCTCCATCAGCCAGGGCGGAACTGGTTCAAGCACGGTTACCGTAACACCGGCTAATGGATATAAGGGCACGGTGAACATCACGCCCAGTTCGAGCAACGCTTCGTTCTGCTATTCCACCACGACGGCTGTTGTCAGCGGGACCACCGCTGCCACGGCCAGTATGTCGATCGACACCAATCTTGACGACTGCGGTGGAGATGCGGTTCGCAGCCACGGTATGCATCTCTATCGCGGTTCGAACGCGAAGGCACAGCATACTCGCCAACCGGCCACCTCGGCTCGCGGAGTCTTCGGTATCGCAGGCCTCTTCTTCGCCGGGCTCATCGGATGGCGCTTCCGCCGCTCACGGCTGGTCGCATGCGTGCTGGCTCTCGGCTTCCTCGGCTTGGCGCTCTCCGGTTGCGGCGGCGGCGGATCGAGCAACAGCGACGACACGCCGAAGGGCACCTACACCATTACCCTCACCGGGCAGGATGCGAATTCATCCACAATTCCAACTGCCACAACCACCTTCACTCTCACTGTGAACTAAGCCGTATCCAACCAACAGGGCGGAGATCCTCGGGTCTCCGCCCTTTTTCTCGTCTCGATTCCTTCTGCTAAACTCCGAAGGCTGGAGGCTGCCTGTTACCTTGATCCCTCTGACCCAGCTCTCAGAAGAAGAATCTCTCTTCTTCTCCACTGTGCGGCAATTCGCAAGGGACGCCATCGCGCCCCTTGTGAGCGTGATGGATGAGCAGCAGCAGATCGATGCCGCGCTCGTGAAGAGCCTCTTCGAACTCGGCCTCATGGGCATTGAAGTACCCGAAGAGTATGGAGGCGCGGCGGGCAGCTTTTTTGATGCGATCCTCGCCATCGAAGCTATCTCAACGGTTGATCCTGCGATCGCAGTTCTCGTCGACGTGCACAATACACTGGTCATCAATGCTCTGCGCCGCTGGGCCAGCCCTGGCCAATTGAGCCACTGGCTTCACCGTCTGGCAAAGAACTGCGCCGGCGCCTACGCGCTAAGCGAAGCAGGCTCCGGCTCTGATGCCTTCGCCCTGCAGACGCGCGCCGAGGCTGTCGCTGACGGCTATCGCCTGAATGGCCGCAAGCTATGGATCAGCAATGCCCGCGAAGCCGGACTTTTCATTGTCTTCGCTACCCTTGATCCTGCGGCTGGCTACAAGGGGATCACGGCGTTTCTCGTCGAAAAAGACACACCCGGTTTCTCAGTTGGCCGAAAAGAAGACAAAATGGGTATCCGCGCTTCAAGTACCTGTGAGCTCACCTTCGATAACTGCATCATTCCGCGCGAAAGCCTTCTGGGCGAAGCCGGCAAAGGCTACAAGATCGCGATTGAGACACTGAACGAGGGGCGCATCGGCATCGCAGCGCAGATGCTCGGGCTTGCCGAAGGTGCATTCGAACACGCGGTCATATATGCGCAGGAGCGTCGCCAGTTCGGCAAGCCGATCGCTGAGTTCCAGGCTGTTCAATTTCAGATAGCCGATATGGCCATGCGGATTGAGGCCGCGCGCCTCATGGTCTACAACGCTGCTCGTCTCAAAGACGCGGGCAAGCCCTACGTGCGCGAAGCCGCAATGGCCAAACTGCTTGCCTCAGAGGTTGCTGAAGACGTTGCCAGCCAATGCGTCGAGATCTTCGGCGGAAATGGCTTTGTCCGCGACTATCCCGCCGAGAAGTTTTATCGCGACGCCAAGATCGGCAAGATTTATGAAGGTACGTCGAATATGCAGCTCGCGACAATCGCGAAGCAGGTGCTCGGCAGATAATCCGTCGAGCGCCCGTTAGATCTTTTGTGTCCGCTTTACATCGCGCACGCCGCTCACGCGCCGCAGGCCGAGCACCATTCGGTTCAGGTGCCGAAGGTCTTCGGCTTCTACTGTGAACTCCAGAATCGCTTCGCCGTTGGATCGCGCCGGATATCCACGCTGCGAATATCGGTGTTGTCATCCGAAATCACTGCCGTCAGTTCCTTCAGCATGCCGGTGCGATCGTCACAGAAGACAGTGATCTTCACTGGATAGCGCTGCACGCGGTTGTTTCCATCACCCGTCGGGGCCGGAGCCCACTCAACGGCGATCCTTCGGTCGCTCTCGTACAGCAGGTTCTGCACGTTCGGACAGCTGCGAGCATGCACGGCCACGCCTTTGCCGCGCGTCACGTAGCCGACAATCTCCTCGCCGCGTATCGGATTGCAACATCGCGCGCGGTACACCAGGAGATCGTTCTGTCCTTCAACCTGCAGAGAATCCGAGCCGGAAAGATGGAGCTTCCTCACCGCGTCCGACATTGGAGTGTCGCCGGGCGCGCCTGGTTTGGTCTCAGTGCCCAGCTCTGCTTCCCCGCTGGTCACAAATCCCGGAGCCAGCTTATTCAGTACCTGGTGGGCAGAGTGCTTTCCCTGCCCTAAGGTCGCCAGCAGGTCTGCAGCCGTCGCAACGCCATACTCGTTCGCAATGCGGCCCAGATCCTGGTCATAAATCTGGCTCATCGGCACCTTGTACTTGCGTGCCTCGCGCTCAAGCAGCTTTCGCCCAATCTCGACGGCACGGCGCCGCTGATCTTCGTTCAGCCAGTGCTTGATCTTGTTGCGCGCGCGCGGGCTCTTTACAAACGTCAGCCAGTCGCGGCTTGGCTTGTGATCTTTCTGCGTGACGATTTCTACGATGTCGCCGGTGCGCAGCTTGGTGCGCAGCGGAACCATGCGTCCATTCACCTTGGCGCCAACGCATGTGTGCCCCACCTCGGTGTGAATGGTGTAGGCAAAATCAACGGGCGTACCGTCTGCGGGAACCACAACGACCTTCCCCTTCGGGGTGAAGGTGTAAACCTCTTCGGGATAGAGGTCCATCTTCAGGCTGGAGAGAAACTCGTTGGGGTCGGTCATCTCCTTTTGCCACTCAACAAGCTGGCGAATCCAGTTCAGCCGCTCCTCATCGCGCGCATTCACCGAGCCAGCGCCCGCTTTGTACTTCCAGTGGGCGGCAATTCCTTCCTCGGCGATACGATGCATCTCCTCGGTGCGAATCTGCACTTCAAATTGATGGCCACCCTCACCCATCACGGTGGTGTGCAGCGATTGATAACGATTCGCCCGTGGAATGGCGATGAAATCCTTGATGCGACCAGGCACGGGCCGCCACAGCGTGTGGATCAGTCCAAAGACCGCATAGCACGATGCGACATCCTGCGTAATGACGCGTACCGCTAAGAGGTCGTACACCTGCTCGAAGCTTGTTTTTGTCCGCTGTAATTTCTGGTAGATCGAATAGAGGCGCTTGATGCGCCATTCGACGCGCGCCTCAATATTGTTGTCGCGCAACTGCTCAACCAGCGTGTCTTCCACGCCGCGCAGAAACTGCTCGCCCTCGATGCGCCGTGTCTCCACTGCCGCGGCCAACTGCTCATAGCTCACCGGATCGGTGTAACGGAAGGCCAGATCTTCGAGTTCGCCGCGTACCTTACCCATGCCCAAGCGGTGGGCCAGCGGCGCGTAAATATCCAGCGTCTCCCGCGCAATGGCCTCCTGCCGCTCGGGTTTCAGGTGCTCCAGAGTGCGCATGTTGTGGAGCCGGTCGGCCAGTTTGATCAGCACCACACGCACATCCGACACCATTGCCAGCAGCATCTTGCGGACGTTCTCGGCCTGACGGTCTTCGCGGTTGGCAAACTGAATCTTGTCGATCTTCGTCACGCCATCGACTATGTGTGCGACCTGATCGCCGAATGCAGCGTCGATCTCCTGGTTGGTTGCCGGGGTGTCTTCAACGGCATCGTGCAAAAGGCCAGCGGCGATCGCGGTGGCATCCAGCTTCATCTCAGCCAGCACTTCAGCTACTTCGAGAGGATGGATGATGTATGGCTCGCCCGAAGCCCGCATTTGCCCTTTATGGTGCTGGACACAGAAGTCCCAGGCCTTGCGGATCAGTTCGATATCTTCGGTAGGCCGGTTGGCCTGCACCAGGCGAAGCAGAGCTTCAAAACGCTCATCAATTTCATGGGGATCCAGCAGGCGGTGATTCTTAGGACTTTGTGCAGACGACGAGGGAGCGGCTCCTGAAGGATCGGCCGGAATGCTCTGCCGGACTGTCGCCATGCTTCATTATAGGCTGGATAGTTTCAGCGGGGACAAACGAAGGCCGCTCGTTCTGCATTGGGTTGCGAGCGACTCGCAATGGACCAAAGCGAAAAGAATTCTCTGATATCTAAAACTCTTTGGCGCTGTCTGCCATCCAATGTTACACGTGGAGCAGTTCTATCAGCCAACTCCACGCCGAATTCTGGCCCCACCACCTAAGCTTGGAATAAATTGCCTGTATCCACAGGATATTTGCGCAGTAATAACTACGGTAATCAGGGTCCTAAGTCTGGTCGTATCTTTCACGTAGAACAAGAGATGCTTCATGGGAGCATCGCTTGCCCACGCTAGCCTTGGTAACTCTCTTTCGTGGGATGGATTTTAGATTTCTACTCCGGTAAAGTTCACACACGTTAGCGGGCTTCAGGGACAAAACTCAAAGGACAATTTCACTTACTCAAGGCCTGACGGTTCAGGGAGAGCACCCTATGATTCCTACCGTGACGAGTCCTGCGCGCATCTATGCGTTTTCGCGGGCCATGAAAACCCGTTACAAGGCGGTCGGATGGATCTTTATGGTCCTTGGCCTTGTGGCAGCCTGCTTCCTTGCCGGAATGGTTCTGGCCAACAGCAGTAGCCATGATGCCGGCTTCATGCTGGCCGTAGTTCTTGGCATCAGTGCAGTGCCAATTGCTGAAGGAATCATTTTTCTGCGTGGCGCCTCAAGGGTCTCGATTGCAGTCACGAGTGAGACGATCAAGGCAAATGGCCTGCTGCACTCAAGAACAATGCGGATCGCCGATGTCGCGGGAAAGCGCTCGAGTCCTAGCCGCGGAGGCGTGATCACCTATCTTGTTCCCCGGCCGAACTGCGGCGACCGCCGGCTTCGGCTGCCCGATGATCTCAGCTTCGACGAGGCTTTCGACCGCTGGTTCGCATCTCTTCCCGATCTAAATGAGATCAAGGAGGAGATGGCTCCGGCCGCCGGCAAGATTCATTCCTGGCAGGAACAATAGCGCACATCGGCGAGTGCTCCACCGCCCGGAAGCGTAGCTGTCTTATTTTGCGTCCTTGAGCATCGCCGCGAGTAACACCACAAAATCATCGTGGAGCGACTCAAGCCGAGAAGTGTTGGCGTATTGCGTTACCTTACCCGGGACGAATTGGCTGCCCTGCATTAGTCCGGGCTCCAGATGTGAGAACGGCGGCGGCTCAAGCGTCACGCAATTTCCGGTCTGCGGAGATCCTCCACACGCGACGGCTAGAAACTCAAGCAATGAGTCCCGGTCACGGCGCTCATCGAGGCGCGCCAGCGCGAGCCTGGCCAACTCATCGTTGATGGCAAAACGCCGCACCGCGGTCTGCCCCTTTTGCTTCTCAGCGTCGTCTGGATAGGAGGCAATGCTGGCCACCAGCTGCAGTTCGTCCCCGTAGTTCTTCATGATGGAAAAGAGCCGTCCGGCCTGCGTGATGACGGAGTCGGGCTCGCGAGGGCTCACAGGCACGGATCGATTAGCAGCTATGTCGATTGAAATCAACAGATTGGCAACGAGGAGCGGCGGCAGCAGCCACAGCGCCACTTCAGCATACGTCCTTGCAATCCCCATGTATTTTGGAGACGACGCGAAGGTAGACATTCCGCTTCACCCTGGTTTGTCCAGCACTGAGACAGACGGCCCGTTTGTAACTCTAGCGAAATGAGATGCAAAAAACGGTGCACGCGTCGTCCAGATTCAACACGGCTATTTCGAGCCCTGCCGCAGATAGGTTTATGATTGTGCCAATTCAGGAGTGCCCTATGAGTGACCCGAATTCCTCCTCGCCTCGCAAACAAGGCCGCCGTGACTTTTTGAAAGCCGGCGGCGCGGTAACAGCAGCGCTTCTTTCGCCTTCGGTTTTCGCCGTCACTCCGAACCAGAGCCTGCCCGCGCTGCCAACGAACCCCAGAACTCCAGCGGCGATGCCTACGCGAAACCTGGGCAAAACGGGCTACAAGGTGGGAATTTTCTCGCTTGGGGGCCAAGCTGCGCTCGAAAAGGCCAACAACTTCGATGTGGCCGTGCCAATTGTCGAACGCGCACTCGATCTGGGCGTGAATTACATCGACACCTCGTCGATATACGGCGGTCCAGAGCGCTGGAGCGAGCAGTACGTGGGCAAGGTAATGGCGCATCGGCGCAATGAGGCCTTTCTCGCGACGAAGACGAAGGAACGCACTCGCGATGACTCAATGCGCATGATTGAGAAGTCTCTGCAGCTATTGCAGACCGATCATGTCGACCTATGGCAGTTGCACGATATCGGCACGATGTACGACGTAAACGAGGTTTTTGCGAAGGGCGGCGCGATGGAAGCGTTGCTCGAGATGCAGCAGCAGAAGGTCGTGCGCTACATCGGCATCACGGGACACTACCGGCCCGAATCGCTGATGGAGTGTATCCATCGGCATGACTTCGACACGATTCTGATGGCGATGAATGCGGCAGACTCACACCACTACAGCTTCAATGAGGCGCTGCTGCCACTGGCGGTTGAGAAGCAGATGGGAATCATCGGCATGAAGATTCCAGGACGCGGGCGCTTGCTCTCGACGTGGACGCCTCCGCCTATCGAGCAGCAGAAGCATTCGTGGGAGGGCATGACGATCCAGACGTCGTCACCCGGTACGCTGAAGATGCGCGAGGCAATGTACTACACGCTGTCGCGCCCAGTGAGCACGGTGATTATCGGTTGCGACTCGATTGCGCAGCTTGAAGAGAACGTGCAACTGGCTCGGGAGTTTACGCCGCTGAACGATTCGCAGCAGACCGAACTCGTTGCTCGCGCCGAGGCTTGTGCTAAGCCGTCGTTGTTTTTCCGGTTTTACGATCGGCCGTAGGAAGCAGCAGCGTGGCGAAGTTGGCGGAGTTATGAAAGCCCGTCATTGCGACGGGCTTCCGCTTTTTGCGCAAGCGGATTTGATTTCCTTTTGAGTTCGCTCGATATCGCTTGATGCAGATCGCCAACGGTGAATGAGCGGACTTCCGGTTCAGGCTTGCGGCGCAGCATCCTCCAGAAGACACCCAACACATCGATCCCCTCGGAATCGAAAAGATATTCATGAGCCGCGAGACCAAACGATTCAGCGCTAAATTCAACGTTGAATCGCTTTGCTGCCGCCTCAAGCAATCAGATCCATCATCTCCAGTGATTCCGAGATCTCGTTGGAACTGAGTATCAGGGATGATCCGGCGGTTGGGATGCAGATTTGCCCATTCACGCACGAATTCAGCTACTGATTCAAAGGACTGGTCTTGCAATCTCACGCCTCGACTTTCAGATACAACCGATAGTCCTCATCGTGGATCGCAGCGAATGGACGCAGCGTGATGACGCCGGTTGCCGTGCGTGCTTGCCAGTCGGTTGAGCCTGCTGAGACCTGCGCAATCGAGAGCACATCCTGTCTTGCGACACTCGCGGGGATCTCGCCAACAGTGAAGAGCGCGAGCGGACCATGCACAGGCGCTACGAGATCGGGGTGCTGCGGATCGACAGCTTCGAGTGTGATGGGCATATCGAATTCGATCTCGATTCGGTCGCCTTTCTTCCATGTGCGATTGACGCGTGCGAACTTGCCCGGCTCGGGCCCAAGCTGAACACGTCTGCCGTTGACAGCGATCGACGTCTTAGGTCCTGACCATACGGGGATGCGCAGATAGACAGGGAAGGCACTTGGGCCGGCTTCTGTAACTTCGATTTGAGTGGTTGGCTGGTGCGGGTAACTGGTTGTCTGCGTGAGAACTATCGGCTGAGTGCCCAACGACCACTTGACGCGTGAAGGTACATAGAGATTGACGTAGACGCCGTCACCATCGTGAAAGTACGCACTGATTCCGTAGTCGGCGGTGATCTGCGAGAACGTACCGGTGCAGCAGGTCCACTTCTGCGGGTGATAGGACTTGTGCCCATCGTTGTTGTAGTCCGAATAATAGAAGCCGTGGCCATCCTGCCGGATTGGCTTTGCGCCGAGGATGGTGTTGTACATGACCCGCTCCATGCTATCGCCGTAGCGGCTGTCGCGTGTAGTGCGCAACAGGTAGCGCGTGATCTTGAAGTGCCCATAGGAACCGCATGGCGTTTCGAAGCTGGAGTGGGTTTTGGTGAGGCTCTCGCCGATTTCGCCGCTGCCTGGCACTCGGAACTGTTCGTCGGGGCCCCATCCGCCCGTGGCAAAACTTTGCGTATCGTGCACAAAGCCGAAGCCGTTGCTGGCCGCGCGCAGATACTTCTCGTCTCCAAGCACGAAGTAGGCCTGCATTGCTGAGCTCATTGCGTTGACGTGGCTGTAGGCGTGTTTCCCCGGCAGGACGTTCTTGCCCTCGGCGAGCGGGTTCCAATACCAACTGTCGGCGAGGTAACGCACGCCCATATCGCGATAGCGGTTGCCTGCGCCACGCTGCCAGGCGAGGAACTGGTTTTCAGGCAGAGTGTAGGGCTCGTCCCAGCAGAAGGATTCGTCCTTGTGCGGGCGAGCGTATTGCTCCTCGCGCGAGAGAGGACCCGGCGGCAGATGCGTCTGCACGGAGTCAAGCGTGGCATCAAGCGCTTTGAAAGCCAGGTGACAATTGGCAAACTGATGCGCATCGATCATGCCGACCGAGATCTTGTCGTAAATGTAAGCCGGGAAGCGATTGTCATCCCAGAAATGACTGGTGATGGCAGGCGCGAAGCCAGCAACGAGGCGATGAACCTTCTCCTGCGTGGCTTTGTCGCCGGTGGCGGCATAGTCGCGGGAGAGGCCGGAGACCCATTGGCCGAAGGTATGGCCGGGGCAGAAGCCGTTGTCGGCGGCGCTGAGATCGGCGAGCGGCGCCCAGCTGTACCACCCTCCCATATCTTCACCGGGAGCGGGCAATCCTGCTCGCTGACGATAAGGCTTAAGCAGTGCATCCTCGTCGAGGGCGCGATAGAAGGCGTGATTGGTGTCGAACTGCTCCCGCAGCGGTCCGTCGAGCAGCGTGACGTCGCCGTAACCAAACTGGATGAGCCTCGGCGTGATGGCGGGTCGGTCGGCACCAGCAGGTTGTGCGAAGGAAGGCTTGACGAGAGCGGCGGCGGCCAATGCAGCACTGGATTTGAGGAAATTTCTACGCGAGGGTTTCACGCGAGAATTGTACCCTCAGCGGCCGCACTGAGAGTTTCGGCTCTAGATGTGATTGATGAGCGAAGCGATGCAGGCTGCGCCGAATCCGTTATCGATGTTGACGACGGAGACGTTGGGCGCGCAGGTGTTCAGCATGCCGAGAAGGGCCGCGACTCCGCCAAATGAGGCACCATAACCGACGCTGGTGGGCACGGCGACAACCGGCGCATTGACAAGTCCGGCGACGACCGTGGGCAGTGCGCCTTCCATGCCGGCACAGACGATGAGCACGCGTGCACTTTGCAATGACTGCTTCTGCGCAAGCAGCCGGTGAATGCCCGCCACGCCAACATCGGCGATGAGTTCGACGGTGTTGCCCATGAGACGCGCTGTGATGGCGGCCTCTTCGGCAACGGGCAGATCGCTAGTGCCAGCGCAGACCACTGCGATGGTTCCCTTACCGGGGATAGCGGGGGCCTGTGCGAGCGTTATGGCGCGGGCAGCCTCGTGGTATTCCGCACGGGCTTCGATGACGGTGACTGCATCGAAGGCCTCACGGCTGGCTCGTGTCGCGAGCACATTGCCGCCAGCATGCGCCATGTGGGCAAAGATCGTCGCGACCTGAGCAGATGTTTTACCCGCCGCGAAGATCACCTCCGGCATCCCGGTGCGCAAGGATCGGTGATGATCGACTTTAGCGAAGCCCAAATCCTCAAATGGAAGATCTCGCAGGCGTACGAGGGCGTCTGCAATGCTGGTGCGACCGTCGCTGACCTCGGTGAGGAGGGATTCAATTTGAATGCGGTTCACGAATGCGCCTCTTTTTTGTTGTGCCCTGCGTTGTGGCCGGAGATATAAGCACGCATCGCGGCCTGCATCACCTGCTTCAGCGGAATGGAATGCTTGCGGGCGACGGCCCGGCAGTCTTCGTACTCCGGCGCGGCATTTGCCGTTTCACCCGAAGGCCAGCGAGCGATCTTAATGCGAACCGGACCCCAGGGGGTCTGCGCTTCGAGGAATTCACGGGCGAGAGCAACTTTGCTTTCAATCCGCCAATGCAGACCGATGGTGGTAGTTTCGCGAAGAATGAGATCGCGCAGGGCGGGAACCAGATCGGGTGCACAAAGCACGCTAAGCTGCACGCCCGGCCGACCCTTCTTCATCTGCACGGGAGCGCGATATACGTCCCACGCGCCCGCTTCAAGAAGCAGTTCGCTGACGTAACCGATGATTTGAGGTGTGGAGTCGTCAATGACGGTTTCGATGATCGCGATGGGCTCGGCGGGGATTTCGCTCGCGGCAGATTCGGAGCCAATGACAAGGCGGACAAGGTTGGGCTGGCCAGGAGTCTCGCGGCCTCCAGCGCCGTAGCCTGCGGCCGCAACGCGCATGGCAGGGAACGACGCGTAAGTGACATCAAGCATGCGCAGAATCGCAGCCCCAGTAGGAGTGAGACGCTCCATGGGCTGGCCAGCTGAGTAGACCGGGGCATCAGCGAGCAATTTGAGTGTTGCAGGCGCAGGCACGGGCAGGGTGCCATGCGCGCACTCAACAGTTCCGCTGCCGACATTGAGCGGCGAGGCGAGCCAGCGTTGAACGCCCAGGGTCTCGCAGCCAGCGGCGGCGCAGACGATGTCGACGATCGTGTCAAGGGCGCCTACTTCGTGAAAGTGGACGTTTTCGACGGGAATGGAATGAATTGCAGCTTCAGCCTCGCCAAGAAGCTGAAAGGCTCGGCTGGCGCGGCGCTTTACTGCATCAGAAAGTGGCGCGGCGGCAATGATGGAGAGAATTGTGGATAGGGAGCGGTGGTGATGATCGTGAGAGTGATCGTGGCTGTGTGAGTGTTCGTGAGTGTGCTGGCCTTTGTGATCGTGATGCGCGTGTTCGTGGTGCGCGTGATCGTGGTGCGCGTGATCGTGGTGCGCGTGTTCGTGTGTGTGTTCGTGCGCGTGCTGGTGGTTATGGTCGTGCTCGTCGGGGTGCGTGTCTGCGGGTGACGCGGTCTCAGCGCTAAGCACATCAACTTTTGTTGCCGCGATACCGCCGCGCGTAACCTTGCGCATCTCCAGACGAGCGCCGACGTTGAGCGCCGCAGCGGTTTCGGCAAGGGTGTCGAAGGATACGCCTGCATCGACAAGCGCGCCGAGAAACATATCTCCGCTGATGCCGGAGAAACACTCAAGATAAGCAATTCGCATCGGTCTTAAATTCTATATGGTCGTATCAGCCGCGCCGAGAGAGGATCTCGGCAGGAAGAATCGCGTTCATGGACCCCGAGCGGAAACCGGCTGTGTCGAGGGTCACGTACTTGAAGCCAGCCGAGCGGAGATCAGCTGTAATTGTGTCGAGCATATCCATTGCGAGCGCACGGGGTAATTCGGTGCGCGCGATTTCAACCCGGGCAAGCTCTCCATGATGGCGAACACGAAATTCGCGGAAGCCGAGGCGGCGCAGGCTTTCTTCAGAACGCTCGACCTGCTCTAAGACTTCGCGCGTGACGGGCCGGCCGTATTCGACGCGCGAGGAAAGGCAGGGCGCAGCGGGACGGTCCCAGAGCGTGTAGCCGGCAGCTTTGGCGAGGGCGCGGATCTCCTGCTTGGTAAGACCCGCATCAGCAAGAGGTGCAATGACGTGATGCTGACGCGCGGCTCGCTGGCCGGGGCGGAAGTCACGGGTGTCGTCGGCGTTCATGCCGTAGGCGATGCGCGGCATATCGAGTTCGCTAGCCAGAGCCTCCATGCTCTCAAAGAGCTCCGTCTTGCAGTGGAAGCAGCGATCGGCGTCATTGCGCTGATATTCCGGTTTGTCGAGTTCGCCAGTGCGGATGATGCGGAGCGGAATTCCCTGCTCTCGCGCAAAGGCCTCGGCCTGTTCCATGTCGCGACGGGCGAGGCTAGAGGAGTCAGCGAGGACGGCGAGCATGCCGCTGCCGAGAACACGGTGCGCGATCGCGGCGAGGAAGGCGGAGTCGACCCCTCCGGAGTAGGCCACCATGAGGCCGTTGAGAGAACGAAGCTGGTCCTGGAGGATACGCAGTTTGACTTCAGCTTGCGCAATCTCCTGAGTCTGGGCGGGTTGCGTAGTCGAAGCCATTGGCTGATTATACGCCGCATGCGGAGGACTGCCCTCGTCAGGAAGTCCTGGAAGAATTCGGAGATAGGTGCGATATACTCCGGCACAGTTAAGGATTCATTGCGGGGAGATTTCTAATGCAAGTGCTGAGATTGAGAAGATTGGCCTGCGCTGCTGCGCTGGCATTGATGGTCATGGCGGCTCCTCTGCGCACGATGGCGCAAGGTGGTGACACAGTGCTGAAGCCGGCCGACACGCAGAAGCTGCTGCCATCGGCGGTGTATTACAAGGCTCAGTCGGCGCCGACGCAGCTGAGGAACTCGGGAGGCGTGAAGTTTGCGGATGGCTACTACGTTCTGGCGACGCTGGTGGACACGAGTGGATACTCGAGTGATATCCAGGCGAAGTACCAGGCGTATTTCATCGCCGAGGTGCCAGTCGAGATTGGCGGCAAGAAACTACCCGCGGGCGTGTACGGCGTGGGATTTATCGGCGGCGACAAGTTCGTGGTGACGGATGTGGGCGCGCACGATGTGTTGACGGTTAGCTCGACAACGGACAACGACATCAAGCGGCCGACTCCGTTGCAAGTACAGACCGATCCAGCAGGTGGGTTCAGGCTGTATGAAGGGCGGCGGTACGTGGTGTTCAAGCGGTAAGACGATTTCGCTTCGTGGGCCGTTTCGAAACAACGGGCCCGAGCCATTGTTCGATAATACTTAGTTACTAAGCGGCTTGATATCTGGTGGCGGGCAACTCGTCTTTCGTCTAGACTCCTCGCATGCTGAAAATCCTGCTGCTAGCCGCCGGACTAAACGTCCTGCCCGCTCTCGCGCAAGACCCTCCATCCGAAGCCCGCTCAACCAACTCTGCAGCTTCAGGCCAGGTAAATTCCACCGCGCAGGAGATATTTGCGCAAGAGCAGCTGCTGTGGAAGACGTTTGCGGACGGCGATGTTGACGGGCTGAACAAGCTGATGCTTCCTGATTTCATCAATGTCACGAGCAGGCAACAGAGCCGGGATGAAGTGCTTGAGACGTTCAAGCACAATCTGCAGGTTTGCACCGAAGATCCTATCGCCATCAGGCGCGCCCAGGTATTCATGCTGAGCCCGGATGTGGCTTCGATTGTTTACCAGGCGAACCTAAGCAAGACATGTGATGAGCGAACGTCAAAGTCGGACTACAACATGACGACTGTCTGGGTGCGGCGCGATGGGCGGTGGCAGATGCACTTGCATACAGAATTCATGATCACAGGATTCGCTGTTCAGTCGAATTGACGCCCCGCGCGGGCATGGAGATCCGCGATGAAAGCTAGGAGATCAGATTTCATACAGATCGGCAGAAACTGCACTGGATTTGCGGTATGGTTGCTGCTGGGCTTGCCACTCGCAGCGCAGAGCGCTCACCACGGGGACCAAACCTCGGAGGACCCGAAGGCAATCGTTACCAGTGAGGCTGCGTTTCAGAAATTCGAGGCGGAGCAAAACATTCCAGAGCTGCAGAAACTAGCGCTTACTGATTTTGTGGAAGCCGACCGATCGATGATGAGCCGCGATGACCTTTTTGCCATGCTCAGAAAAGTGCACGCTCTCGGTTGCCAAATCGGCCCAGTGAAAATGATTGAACCAAAGGTCTCTTTTCTTGCGCCGGAAGTTGCGACAATTGTCTATCACGCGAGTCAGACGGGTACTTGCGGTGAGCATTCCCTCACCGCCGAAGCGGAGATTTCTACGGTATGGATTCACCGCGATGGGCGATGGCAGGCCGCCGTTCACACAGAGTTCATCAGCGCCGAAAAGGCTCATTGACCGTTAACGGGTTGTGACGCAGAGCACAAAAGGCGGACCTTGCGGTCCGCCCTTGATGTTTGAGGTGAAGGGTGTGTTATGCCTTGGCGGCGACTGCCCCCGCGAGGCGTTCCTTCAGCAGTTCGTGGCCTTTGGCGAAGAGGTCGTCTCGCGAGATCTTGCCCGCGTCGACGTCGGCGAGGATCGCCTTTTGCGCGAGGTATTCGCTGTTGACGATGCCAGCTTTAGATTGCAGCATGCGCCATGCCTTGCGGCGTTCGACGCAGAACATGACCAGTTGGCGGGAGAGAGCGCGGTACTCGATCTTGCCATTCTCCTCAAACTGAATGTAGACGCCGAAGTCTGGAATGTACGCGCGGTGCGAGGGATCGATATAGCGGCGGTAGACCACATCCTGCTGCGTGATGCGCACCAGCATGTTGTCGAGCGGGATGAGCTTGCCGATCGCTCGGGCTTGACCTTCTTGCAGGTGGTTGCGGAAACGCGCTTCGGTGGTGCACCAGTGAGCCACGGTGTAGCGCAAGGTTTCGCCGGTGGACTTGATCTTGGTCTCGTACCAGTCAAGATCAGGAGATGGATTGCCCTTAACGTCGAGCGCTTCCTGATAGCTCTCGCCCTTGCGTGGATCGAAGACGAATTCGGGCACGCCGCGCGAATCGCGTACGCGTTGGGCCTGGTGGAGAGCCATATCGTCAGGCACGCCGTGCTCCGGCTGGCAGGTGGTGAAGGCCTGCAGGAACATGGTGCCGCGATATTCGAGGCCGTCGAGAATCGCGCGATAGAGCTTGGGCGCGTTGGCCATCGAGACCTGCGCGACGAATGGCGAGCCGTGGCCGGCGAGGAAGGTCTCTGCGACGGTCTTTTTCTCGGTGTTCTTGCCCTGCGTAGCGGATCCGAAGACGTTCATATCGTTGCCGCCCAGCATCGGAGTTGAATCGGAGTTCTGGCCGCCGGTGTTGGAGTAGACCTGGGTGTCGAGCATGAGCACCTTGACGTTAGGACGGTTCTGCAGGATCACCTTGGACATGTTCTGGTAGCCGATGTCGCCCATGCCGCCGTCGCCGCCGACCACCCATACCTTGGGCAGTTCGACGATTTCCTGGTCGGTCATCAGCGCATCGGTGAAGTGCGTGAACTCGTAGTACTCGCGATCGGAGATCACGTTGTGTCGCGCTTCATGATGATGTCGGCGAGGCGCTCGGGCAGAACGGAGCGGCGCGCATGATCGACGATGAAGCTTTCGCCCATGAGCCAGCCCACGGTGATGCCGTCCTGGAAGAGCGAGTTCATCCACGGATAAGGATGCGGGTTGTTAGGCGAGGTTGAGCCGTAGACGGTATTGCAACCGGTGTGCGCGGCCATGGCCATGACGCTCATGCCGTTCGCCAGGCGGCCGTCAACGGGCTGCAGGCTCTTGTGGTTGAAGGCTTCAGTGAGCAGCACTGCAGCGATGGCCTCGACGAGCTGGGCATCGGTGATGGGGCCGTGCTCCTTCTCGTAAGCAGCGATGCGCGCCGTGGTGTCCTTGTCGTCTTCGCCGCCGAGGCCAAGAATCAAGTGCGAAATCGCTTTGCGCAGCAGCTTGTACTCTGCTTCATTGGCGGCCTTGAGAGCTCCAAGGCGCATCACACCTTCCTTCTCCAGTTCTCCGGCTTTGGCTACGAAGCGGTCTGCCTTACTGTGGAAGACAGGACGCATGTATGCCTCGGTGACAGCAGCGAGAGAGCGGAGAACGCTCTTTTCACCGCAGCCGGCACAGGCGCCATCGCCGGAGACAAGGGCATCGTAGTTGGAGCGCACCATCAGCATGTTGCGCAGAGTTGCCGTCTTGGAATCGGCCGGATTGGCATTGTTGTAAAGGCCAAGGTACTTCTGCGCGGTGTCGGGCAGCTGATTGAGGAAGGCCGTGCCAGTTTCGTGCTCGGCGTTGACGGCTTCAGTTTCCTGCACCATCTTGAGGGCCTGGTGGTCGCCGCAGGCGGTGACGCAGGCTGCACAGCCTTTGCAAAGGTCGCTGACGAAGATGGAGAAGATGCCTCCCGAGCCAGCCGTTTTGCGCTCAGGTGAGGAGAAGATGGCGTTGACCTTCTGATAGGCCATCGGCACCTTGTCGATGATGTTGTAGAACTGCGCCTTGGACTCTGGCGCGAAACCATCGACGGACTCGGTGACTTCGCGGATGATCGTGGGGAGCGGCGTTCCGGCCTTGATGTCGGCAAGCATGCGCTGGCGTGTGAGCTTCTCGATCTCAGGCAGCTTGTCGAGCATCTTGCGGCGCTCGGTAGTGTCGGTTACGTACCGGCCGACTGCAGTCGAGAGGAGCGTGCTGAGATCCTGCGAGGTGTTGGGCAGTGCCGTATCCGGACATACCGAGATGCACTCCATACACTGCGTGCAGTTTTCCGGGATGTAGAGAGGGGTTTCGCGGCGAGCGACATATTTGGATGCCGTGTCACCAGTGGCCGCGGCGATAACGCCCATCGCCGACAGCGGCGTAGCGGGCTGGTTATAGCCGAAGTGCGCACGGAACTCTGCGTCAAAAGTGTTGATGCTGGCGATTGGCGGCCGCTGCGCCTGACCCGCCGGCGGCGGTGTGGTGCGGCAACCGGTGGCGCAGGCGCCCACTTCGACGGGAACAGCTTCGAGGATGGGTAGAAGCGCATCGCCGCGCAGAGTCGAGTGATCAGGAGCGGCCAGCGCGCCAATATTGATCTCCTTCACGCGCTCGAAGCCCTGCGTCATGACTTCCATGTTGGACTGGACGACGGCTTCGCCCTGCTTGCCGAACTTCTTGACGTACTGCTTGTAGACGACATCACGGTACTGCTCGGGAGTAATGCCAAACTCCTGCAGCAGCGTGCTGACAGCGAAGAAGGCGCCGAGGAAGGCGTTGCCCTGCATACGGAGCTGCAGGTCACCGCGATCGGTGGCTTTGCGGGCAATGTCGAAGCCAGGCAGCGTGAAGACGCGAATTTTCTTATCGATGATTTGCTTGCGCGCCCAGATGGGGAGGTTCTCCCATGCGCGTTCGCCTTCGGCGTCAGACTCCCAGATCAAGCATCCACCCTCCTGCATGCCATCGAGAGGATTGGTGTGGGTGAAGGCTTTGGGGTCGCAGCAGAGAACAGCCGTGACGTGGCGCAGATCGCAGTTGACGCGAATGCGCTCCTTGGCGGCAACCATGAAGTAGCTTGTGGGTGCGCCCTTCTTCTCAGAACCATACTTCGGATTCGCGCTGACGTGAATGACTTCCTTGGGATTTCCCAGCTCGTCCTTGAGGCCGTCGCGCTCGTAGAGAAGGTCGTTCAGGTCGCCGAGAATCGCGCCCAGGTTCTTGCCGGTGGTGATGGCGCCCCATCCACCGATGGAGTGGAAGCGAACTGCAACAGCTGCCTCGGGCAACAGAGAAGGCGTCTCATCGGCTACAACCGCGTAGGGATGGTCGATGCCGAGAACGATGAAGCTGGCGCCGTCGGCCGCCGTCTTGCCATCCTTGCGCGCACGCCCGGCCGTGACGTATTCGTAGGCGCCAATGATGTGCTCGGGGCGGAAGTCGCGCGAGCCAAGTCCATAGCTGCCGTTGAAGATGTTTGGCAGTTCGCTAGGCGTGATGGCAGGCAGGCCGTGCGTCGCCGGGTGGCCCTCGTACTGCACAGCCTTCGACAGCGCGGTGCGGATGTCGCGACCAAGCGGATTGTCGCCGGAGAAAGCTTCGTCAGTCCGCTCAAGAATGATGACGTTCTTCTTGCCTTTGAGAGCCTCAATCACCGCAGCCTCAGGGAAGGGGCGAATGACGTTGACGTGGATGGAACCGACCTTGACGCCGCGGGTCTGACGCAGGTAGTCGACAGCTGCCTCAATGTTTTCAGCGGCGGAACCGAGCGAGACGAAGACGGTGTCGGTGTCGTCGGTCTTGTATTCGGAGATGAGACCGTAACGGCGGCCAGTAAGCTTCGCGAAGTCTTCGTAGGCCTCTTCGAGGAACTGGAGGATGGGCTCGGCAAAGTTGTTGCGGCGAGCCACGACGCCCTGCATGTAGTGTTCCTGATTCTGCACCGGACCGAGCAGCACCGGGTTGGTGAGGTCGATCATCTTGGGAACACGACGGCGGGTGGGTCCGAAGAGCACGCGCTGTGCCTCAGTGGGACAGTCAATGATGTCATCAGGAGCGCCGAGGTATTCCCGAATGAGGTCGGACTCGTGCTTGTAAAAAGTGCGCTCTAGGTGGCTGGTGAGGAAGCCATCCATGATGTTCATGCCCGGCGTAAGCGAGAGCTCAGTGACACGGCGGAGGATGAGAGCCTGATCGGCGGCCTGCTGCGCATCCTTGCCAAAGAGCATGATCCAGCCGGTATCGAGCGCGCCGTAGATGTCGTCGTGACCGCAATGCACATTGAGGGCATGCTTGGTAAGCGCGCGGGCGCCTACCTCGAGAACCATCGTGGAACCCTTGCCGGGAGCATGGTAGTACTGCTCAACGCCGTAGACGACGCCCTGGCCAGAGGTGAAGTTGACCACGCGCTTGCCGCAGACAGAGTGGGCGATGGCGCCGCCCTGGGCCGCATGTTCGCCTTCAGTTTCGATGGCGATGGTGTTATTTCCAAAGATATTGAGATGACCCTCAGCGTAGGCCTGCTGGAAAAGCTCACCACCCTCTGTGGAAGGCGTAATGGGATAAAAGACTCCGGCATCGGCGATGCGCGTCTCCGTGTGGTACGAAACGAGCTGATTGCCGTTAGCAGTGACCCGGATACCGGGATAGCGAGCTGTATCCGCCATATTTCCCCCTGTGCGTTCTCTTCGTATGTTGTTTCGACTAACTGCTTCTTCAACCAGCCTTCTTGCCGGCTGCTTTAAGCTTTCTTGCTTTTTCGGCAAGATGACATGCGCTCAAGCGCAATCCAGAATCGATCGGATGATCCTGACTGGCTCTGTTGGCGCGGAATAATCAACTCAAAGGCGTGTAATGAATCGATTTGCCTGACGGCTGCCAGCGGAGCCACGTCCGATACCCTGCAAGTTTAATTGCGCGTGTGAATAACCGGAAACGCTGTATTGCTGAGCGTCCCGGAATGCGCGACTCCTTAAAGTATGCGCTTTTCTAAACCAAATTGGGGACGTAGTCTCATATTTCGAGACGATCCAAAGGGAATCCAGCCCACGGGTGACGGTTCACAGCAGGAGGGGCACTATACTTGGACCGTTTCGTGGGGTGAGGAAACTTGAGCGACGCTATGGGCGAGATGCAACCACAATCAGATCCGCAATTTGCCAGATATCCAAGCCTGAGAGAACGCGCCGTGTTTGCAACGGGCGGAGCTACGGGCATCGGCGAGTCGATCGTGAAGCACTTTGCCCGGCAGGGCTCTAGAGTCGCATTCCTTGACATCCAGGATGAAGCCGGGCAGAAGCTCGCCGTGGAGCTTCAGGACGAGGGCTGCCCTGCCCCACTTTATCTGCACTGCGACGTCACAAATGTGGAAGCGCTGCGGGGGGCAGTCCGCGAGGTACTCGGTACTCTGGGAACCATCGACGTGCTCGTGAACAATGCTGCCAATGATCGGCGGCATTCCTGGGCGGATGTGACTCCGGAGGATTGGGATAGCTCGATCGCGCTTAATCTTCGACCGCAATTCTTTGCGATCCAGGCGGTGGCACCGACGATGCGAGCGGCACGGCGAGGATCAATTATCAATATGAGCTCGATTGCGTGGATGATTCCCACAACCGGCTTCCCGGTGTATGTTGCCGCGAAGGCCGCTATCGTGGGGTTGACCCGAACGATGGCGCGGGAGCTGGGAACCTCCAATATCAGGGTGAACGCGGTGCTGCCAGGCGCAGTTGCTACCGAGCGGCAAAGACAACTCTGGTACACGCCAGAGTACACGGCGGAAATTCTGGAAAGTCAGTCTCTGAAGAGAGAGATTTTGCCGGATGACGTGGCGCGACTGGTGTTGTTCCTCGCCGCGGACGATTCGAGCGCAATGACGAGTCAAAGCTACATCGTGGACGGCGGCTGGGTGTAGAGAAGCAAGGGCTCCGGCGCCAGGGACTGGCCGACACCACCTCTCGATGCCGTAAGATTCTTCCGGGAGAAAATCCAGATGATTCAAGACCTGAAAGTGGGCCGAGGCCTCGCTATGTTTCGCCTCTGCAGCGCCATTGTTGTAATCGTTTTCGGCGGATTGCTGGTTGCCATGGGCGCACAGGCGCAAAGCGCGGAGGAAGCCGCAAAGATCGCGGCGCGGCTACAGCCGGAGTCGCAGACGGTGATTGCGCGACTTTCTACACTTCCGAGCCTGCCGGATGGCACATGGAAGATGCACCCAGGCGATCTCGCACACGGCGAGGCAGTCAATCTGGATGACAGTGGATGGGAAACGATTGCGCCAAAGGGAACGGCGCCGAATGAGGCCGTGTGGTTCAGGCAGACCTACGTAGTGCCGCCGACGCTCAATGGCTACGATCTGACGGGCTCGCGGATCTGGTTCCAGTTTCATGCAGAGGCCAACGGGCCGATGCCGGAGATTCTCTATTTCAACGGGCGGCGCGTTGCGCTTGGCGATGATCTGGAGCCGGTGGTGCTGTTCGATGATGCGAAGCCTGGCGACAAGGTGACGGTGGCAGTGAAGCTGCTGCACACAGTCGATCAGAAGAGATTCCGGGGGGCGATGCTGAAGATCGATTTCCCTGAGAACCGGCCGAATCCCGAAGATCTGCGCCTCGAATTTCTGTCGGCTGCGCTGCTGGTGCCTTCACTGGCGCCGGGCGATGCGGGCCAGATGGCGACGTTGAATGAGGCCATCAGGACAGTCGATCTCTCGGCATTGGACGCGCACGACCAGGCGAAGTTTGATGCGAGCCTGAAGGCCTCGCAACAGAAGCTTGAAGCGCTGAAGCCGCTGCTGAACACAGCAACATTGCATCTGACCGGCAACTCACATATTGACGCGGCATGGCTGTGGCCGTGGACAGAGACCGTGGATGTGGTGAAGCGCACCTTCGGAACTGCGTTGCAACTGATGTATGAGTATCCGCAGTACACGTACACACAGTCAGCGGCTGCATACAACGAGTGGATGGCACAGAAGTATCCGGACATGAACGCGGAGATTGCTCAGCGCATCAAGGAAGGCCGATGGGAGATTGTGGGCGGCATGTGGGTAGAGCCTGACCTGAATATGCCGGACGGCGAGTCGCTGGTGCGGCAACTGCTGGTGGGCAAGCGCTGGTATCAGAAGGCATATGGCGTAGACGTCCGGATTGGATGGAATCCAGATTCGTTTGGATACACATGGCAGTTGCCGCAGATCTACAAGAAGAGCGGAGTGGACTACTTTGTAACGCAGAAGATGACGTGGAACGACACGAATCAGCTGCCGTTCAAGCTCTTCTGGTGGGAATCACCGGACGGATCGAAGGTGCTGGCGTATTTTCCGCATGACTACGCGAACGGCAATCTGAACCCTGTTCGGCTCTCAGGTGACCTGGCGACGGCACGCGAGCGTGCTCCCGGTATGACGGAGATGATGGATCTTTATGGAATCGGGGACCACGGCGGTGGACCGACGCGCGCGATTCTGGATGAGGGCGTGCACTGGGCACAGCCGGGACATGTGATGCCGCAGTTTCAGTTCGGCGTTGCGCAGCAGTACTTCTCGACAGTGGAGAAGGAGATCGCGTCTGACAGTCCGGTGTGGAATTACCAGTCTATTGCGAAAGGGTATAAGGCACCCGAAGCAGTGGCAGGCAAGATCGCGATTCCGACATGGAAGAGCGAGATGTACTTCGAATATCACCGCGGCGTGATGACGACACAGGCAAACCACAAGCGCAATATGCGCGAGAGCTCGATCGAAACTCTGAACGCGGAAAAGTGGGCCTCTCTGGCCTGGGTCCTGTCCGGACGGGCGTACCCTTCGAGCGAAATTACAGAAGATTGGAAAAAGGTACTGTTCAACCAGTTCCATGATCTGGCGGCAGGTTCGGGTATCGGCGTCATCTATAAGGACGCGCAGAAAGACTACGACGTGGTGCGGTGGTCGACGAATGAAATTTCGACGGGCGCGCTGGGAGGAATCGACGAGAAGATCAACACCGCTGGCGCTGGCGTGCCGGTGGTGGTGTACAACCCGCTAGGCTGGGAGCGCTCAGGCGACGTGAAGGTGCATGTGCAGGGTGCTGCAGGCCCGGTCGACACTATGCTGCACGTTTCAGATGTGCCTGCACTGGGGTACAAGGTTGTGCAGGTACCCACCACTTTGATCGTCGGAAGGCAACTGGAACCGTTAACCAAACTGCCAGTAATTACAGAGACCGGAAACTCAATCACACTGAGCAATGGACACCTTCGCGTCGCAGTAGACAAGGCGTCGGGATGCATCACAAGCCTGGTCGAGAACGCATCAAAGTTCGAATCGCTCGCTTCTGGCGGATGTGGAAACCAGTTGCAGTTCTTCAAAGACACGCCGAAGGAGTACGACGCTTGGAACATCGATCCAGGAACGCTGGATGTGGCCCCGGCAGTGATTGAACATGCCGATTCGGTGGAGCACACATCGTTACCAAACGGCGCGCCTGCGGTGCGCGTGACCCGTCACTGGCAGAACTCGAAGTTCGTGCAGACGGTTGCGTTGACAGGCTGGGAGGCCGATCAGGTCGATATCGACAACGAGATCGACTGGCACGAGGAGCACGTTCTGCTGAAGACAGCGTTTCCACTGGCGGCGAGCGGCCCGTTTGCAACGTACGACATTCCGTTCGGCACAATTGACCGGCCGACGACACGCAATAACTCATGGGAGAAGGCGCAGTTTGAAGTGCCGGCTCAATACTGGGCAGATCTTGGTGACGGCAAGCATGGGCTGAGCATCATCAACGAGTCGAAGTTCGGCTATGACGCAGCGGGCAATGTGCTGAGACTGACACTGCTTCGCTCGCCCACCTGGCCCGATCCCGAGGCTGACCGTGGGCATCATCACTTCCGGTATGCGCTCTATCCGCATGCGGGAACGTGGAAGGAAGCAATGACGGTGCTGCGCGGGTTCGAGTACAACTACCCGCTGACGGCGGTTGTGACGACGGCGCATACGGGTACGCTGCCCGCCGAGCACTCGTTTGCCTCCGTCGGACAGGAGAATGTAGTGCTGACGGCGGTGAAGAAGGCCGAGGATGCGAAGGGGCTGATCTTCCGCGCTTACGAATGGGCCGGCAAGGAGACAACGGCAGAGTTCCATGTGCCGGCGGGAGCGACGAGCGCCACAGTGACGAATATGATGGAAACGCCGGAGGGCTCTCCACTGACGATAACCGGCGACGTGGTCAAGGTCCCGATCCACCCTTATGAAATTCTGACGATCAGAGTGGATTATCCAAATGGCGGTCCTAAGGAATAGCGCCTTTCACGAGAGCAACTCAGAGCCACGGGCGCAGTGCTCGTGGCTCTGAACATTTGGTAGTCTAGTAACAGGGAGCCCTAACGCATGAACATCACGTCCCCGTTCTTTGTGGTGCCACTGATTGTGGCTGTCTTCGCTGCGTCGATTCTGTTTGCCACCAGCAGCAAAGAAGACGGACACCACTCCTCGCACTAATCATTTTTCCCGCAGACGTATGAGCATTAAGGC
Organism: uncultured Acidobacteriaceae bacterium; assembly: GCA_963832465.1. Lineage (GTDB taxonomy): Bacteria > Acidobacteriota > Terriglobia > Terriglobales > Acidobacteriaceae > Telmatobacter. The sequence continues at coordinate 388,794 of CAWHUJ010000005.1, read as the reverse complement.
GTGGCGCGGAAGCGTAAGATCGAGTTCCGCTTTGCCTGAGCGCACAGCAATTGTGTGCGTGGGCATGGCTTGCTGCAGCGCACCAGCCCTTTGCAGGCGAGCCTCCTGATCCGCAGTGAGCTGCGCGGGACTGCCCATTTGCAGCCATTCACTGTAGGCATTGCTGTGCACAACGTCGACTCCGAAGCCAGATGCAATTGCCGTGCTGCCTTTTAGACCGTCGAGTTGCAGATGCAATGCAGCGGGCGAGGCTGCAGTGTCGGCATCATGGTAGTTCCAAAGCAGAACGTCGACTTCGCTGCCGTTTCGTGTGGCAACGACATTCACATCTGGAGCGGCGGTGACGCTCTCTGCGACCACTTGATCGAGCGGGAGGGCGCCGCTGCTATCAGTGGCAAGCCATGATCCGCCCGGATTGTGCGCGCTGAGCATTCCCATAAGCCGAAAGGCATTGAGCACAGGTTTGTCGATGCCGTTGGTCGCAAGAGCGCGTAACGATGCGAAGGTCGGCTGATTTTCAAACTCGAACGCCCAGGTAACAGCGCCCTGGATGGTTACCCCATATTTGCGGGCAAGCTCGTAGGTGCGCATTGTGGCTTCAGTTACGCTGACGCCGTAGAGTGGGCCGTTGCGGTAGGCGTTCTGCGGGCTAAGGCATGCGCCGCAGCCTTCAGGATCACTCTCGCCGAGAATAATCGGCGTGTTACGCCAGCGGGGATAGCTGGCAACCACTTTCATGCCGCGCTCAACGGCGCGAAGCTGTGTGGCCACGCTCATCACGACATGCCCATCGACAACCACTGGCCGGCCCTTGGGGTGATAGCTGATGAAGTCGAGCGGTGCTCCGGTGCCGCCGGTGACTGCATTTACACCGTGGTCGCAGTGCTCGAGGAATTGACGCAGGAAGGGCTCAGAATGGTCGCTGACTCCTGTGGCTTCCGGTCCACCGACCTTTGCATTCGGCAATACCTGACGGATCGCGGCGGTGGTCAAGTCGTAGAGGCGGTTGTACTGCTCGGGCGTTCCATGCCAGTAGGCAATATCAGGTTCGTTCCAGACTTCCCATAGCCAGGTGTCAACTTGACTGCCATAGCGCTCACGAAGATGGGTGGCATAAGCAGCGACGAGTTTCGACCATTTGGTCTCGTCTTTGGGTGGATAGGTCCACCCGGTGAAGATGTCGCCTTGAGGAAAGGTGTGACGGTAAGGCTCCGGATGCGTGGACAGTGCTTCGGGCATGAAGCCAATTTCCACGATGGGACGCACGTGTGCGGCCGCAAGCGCGTCAAAAATGCGATCAGTGACGGTGAAGTCGTAGATCGGAGAGCCATCAGGCCGCTCGGCGTAGACGTTTGTGGAACCCCACTTGAGTGAGCCCTGTCCGTCACCAGAAGTGAAGAGATTGTGTGGACGGAAGTAGACCGGCGTGGCGCTCAGCGCAGCGAGTTCCGCGAGCAGCTTTTTGCCGTTTGGCGCGTAGAGATAGTTGGGCTCGTCGGCGCCAAAGTAGTTCCAGATAGGCGTGTAGGGAGCTGTGGGCTGCGCAGCGTGCACCTGAACCGTGACCACGGTAGGCTGAGCGGACGCTGCTGGGTGAAGGGACGCTGTCAGCGCGAGCAGGCCCAGGAAGGCCTTGAGACGGATATTTCCCATGCCGACCACGATAAAGGATTTGGCGTGATAAAACAGGGGTTACGCTCGCTGAGGAGGCGTTTCAGGAAGTAGTCAGGAACTAATCAGCGGTGCTGGGCGTATCCAAACGGAAAGAGGGCTACGGTGATGATGCGCAGAAAAATTGTGGCGGCCGCGGGAGTAGCGCTGATGGTCTCGGTCATCGGTTGCAGGGTTCGGACCGAGAAGGACGCGAACGGCGACGAGAAGAACGTGCAGATCGATACGCCCTTTGGCGGCGTCCATGTAAACACCGACCAGATGACTGCAGCAGATCTTGGATTGCCAGTCTATCCCGGAGCGGAATTGATCAAGGACGACGACAAGCACAAGTCCGCTGACGTTCATATGGGGTTTGGTGAATGGCAGCTCAGGGTGAGAGCGGTGTCGTATGGCACGCCGGACGCTCAGGATAAGGTTGTGGCGTTTTACAAGAAGGCGTTGGGCCGATATGGCGATGTGCTAACGTGCCAGGGCGACGCACCGGTGGGGACACCGATAACGACTGCTGAGGGCCTCAATTGCTCAGACAATGGAAAGCGCTCGAGTTTTCAATTCAACGGAAACAAGAATGGCATTCCTGATCCAAACGGGCTGCAATTGAAAGCTGGATCAAAGCGGCACCAGCATATTGTGGGCTTTGACGACTCCAAAGGCGGACAGACGCGCTTCGCGCTCGTTGCGCTGGATCTGCCAGCGGCCGTGGATTCCAAGGACGACAAGAGCGATTAGCAACCGTTCGAACAATCAAGGATCCGGCGGGCGCATTGAATGGGTAATGACATAGAATCCCCCTTAAGTAGAAACCCATTTTCAATTGGAGCCCAGCTACAATGCCGAACTCTGTCGCCCGTCTGTCTGCTGCAGCTTTGCTGTCAGCGGCGGTGACCTTGTATGCCGCAGATAAGCCCAAACCGAAGCCGAATGTTGCACCCGCGCAGGTCGATCCATATGCGGAAGTGCAACCGGCAACGGAGAATCTCGACCTCACGATGTACCAGCGGATACGTGATGAGGGACTGAACCACTCGCATGTGATGGAGTTTGCGAGCGCGTTAGCGGATGGAATTGGGCCGCGCCTGACGGCCTCGCCGAATGCGAAGAAGGCCAACGAGTGGACACGCGACACGCTGACAAAGATCGGCCTTGAAAAGGCTCACCTGGAAGACTGGGGCGAGTTTGGCCTGGGATGGCAACAGCTGAATACATGGGCACGTATGGTGACGCCCGACACGGCTGTGCTGATTTTGCAGGCGACGCCGTGGTCTCCTTCGACTGCAGGCCCCGTGACAGGCGACGTTGCATTCGTGAACATCCAGACCGAAAAGGATATTGATCAGTACAAGGGCAAGCTGGCCGGAAAGGTAATCCTGCTGGGTGCAATGCGGGATGTGCCCCCGGTAGACAAGCCGCTTTTTGAGCGCTACACGGACAAGGAGCTCGAAGAACTAGCAGGGTTCCCGGTAAGCGATCGGAGCGGACTTCCGCCGGAGATGATGGCGCGGATTCACGCACGCACGGAGCGGCTGCGTCTGCTGGACAAGATCGCACAGTTTCTCGCGGATGAAAAGGTCGCCGCAGTGATTGAACCAAGCCGCGACGGCGAGAACGGCGGCGGTTCAGGCGGAACGTTCTTTGATGACAATGGCGCGACGCTGGGTCGCACGCCTTATGTCGCTGCAAGCCGGGTGAAGGTGCCAGTGGCCGTGGCAGCGATTGAGAGCTACGGCAGGCTCTATCGTCTAACCCAGGCGCATGTGCCAACAACGGTGGAGATCGACATTGAAACCAGGTTCACTGGCGAGCACGAACACGCATACGACACGATTGCCGAGATTCCCGGAACAGATTCAAAGCTGAAAGACCAGGTCGTCATGCTTGGTGGACACCTTGACAGTTGGATTGCTGGAACAGGCGCAACCGATAACGGTGCGGGCACGATCGTAGCGATGGAGGCTGTGCGCATTCTGAAGGCCCTCGGCGTGAAGCCCCGTCGCACGATTCGCATCGCGCTGTGGACTGGTGAAGAGCAGGGACTCTTTGGATCGAAAGGCTACGTGAAGGAGCACTTCGGGTCGGCACCGCTTTCGACGGCGCCTGATCAGCTCGCACTGCCTGAGTTCATGCGCAGGGCAGCCGGTCCGCTGGAAGTGAAACCCGAACAGAAGCTGATTTCGGCGTACTTCAACGTCGATAACGGATCGGGGAAAATTCGTGGCGTGTATCTGCAAGGCAACTCAGCGATCGCGCCGATTTTTGCTCAATGGATTGCCCCACTGAAGGACCTCGACGTAACGACGCTGACGATGCGCAACACAGGCGGTACGGATCACCTGAGTTTTGATGCAGTGGGTATTCCAGGATTTCAATTCATTCAGGACAACCTGGATTACGAGAGCCGGACCCATCACTCAAACCAGGACGTCTACGAGCGCTTGCAGGCGGCGGATCTAAAGCAAATCGCAACGGTGGAAGCGATCTTCGTCTACAACGCGGCACAGCGAGATCAGATGCTGCCTCGCAAGCCGCTACCGGATCCGGTGGAGGAAGAGAAGAAGCGCGCACCGCTTGATATCTTCCCAGGTGCGATGCCTCAACCCGAGTCGGAAAAGAAGTAGCCATTCGAGCTCAAACCGAACGGATTGATTGCGGCGCCCGGCACAATGCCAGGGCGCCGTTTTTGTGTGCCCGGCGCCGCGCTGGTTTGCAGCATCTTCCTGCGCACGGTAAAATCAAGAACTGTTGGATCCTAGCTAGAAACTTGTTGGGCCAACATACGTCGGGGAGTGGCTCAGCCTGGTAGAGCACCTGGTTCGGGACCAGGGGGTCGGAGGTTCAAATCCTCTCTCCCCGACCAATATTTAAAGTCATCAACTTATGGCGAATCGCCTCCTTAACGATTACTGTTCCCCGAAATGGCACTGCTACTTCTTGTTCGACGCAGGCTTCTTCAAATCAAGAAGAGTCGATGAATCGGCGGCATTGAACGGATAATGCAGCGAGGATCCCTCTTCCGATCCGACCAGTCTGATGTCGACGCGACGATTCTGAGCCAGAACAATCACATTCAACTTGCGCAGTATCTTTTGCTTCTGCGGGTCGCTCAGGTCAGGATTCGTTTCAATCAGATTCTCCACTTCGCTCTTGCTGAGCTGATGTTCATCGCCCACTGCCTGCGTATCAATATTGGCCGCGGGAACGCCCTGTTCCACAAGGAAGGCCTTCGCGCGAGCAACACGACGTTCGGAGAGTTGCTGGTTGAATTCAGCGGAACCGCGCGGATCCGCGTGACCGATCAAGATCAGGCGCGCATCCGGCTTAAAGGTGAGGTAGGTCTTGAAGTCCGTCGCGAGTGAAGCCAGAGTTGCCTGCTGGCTTTCAACGAGACCACCTTCGGGATGCTTCTCCGTCGGCAGAGCTGTCGGGAAGAAGACGCTGTGCAATCTCAGCCTCGCTACAAGCGCGGGTGGCGGTTGTGGCGGAGGAGGCGGAGGTGGCGCCTGAATGTTGACACTGGTGCTGCACGAAGCGCTGTGTCCCTTGTCATCGGTCACGGTGCCAGTGATTTGGACAGGACCGGGCGTAGCGCCCGCCGAGGAGTATGTCGCCGTGGCTCCGCTTCCGCTGATGGTGCCGCTTGAGACTTGATAGCTGTAAGTAAGCGGACGGTGCTGCGGACTTATGGCCTGAGCTGCAATGGTCGACGAGTCACCGGGTTTGAGATCGCTCGGATCCGCTGAGCAACTGATGGTTGGCGGTTCAAACTCCTTTACGGTGTAAGTCGCCGAGCAACTGGCGACTTCCCAAGGCTTGAGCCCTTCCTTACCAGGCTTGCCTTCCTTCATGTTGCCGGTCACCGTGTAGGTCCCGGGGCTCAACGCACTTGTGTCGACGTTCGCAATCGGGCCAGTCCCGGTAACGCCATCGCCGGTCCATGCGTACACCACGTTCAGCTTCGGGTTCAGACCAGTGGGCGAGGCGGTGACCGTGACCTGGTCGCCGGGGAAGACCTGCGTGGGCGAAGCCGAGCAAGAAACCGTCGGTGGAACCGGGGGTTTGCCGCCAAAGTTAAGGCCGAAGCCGGCAATCGCACCGCTTGTGACGGTGTCGTAAACAAACTGGCTGCTGTTGCCAGGCCTGTAATCCACATCCAAGTAGCGCCAGCCCACCGCCATGCTGAATTTCGGTGTGATGTTGTAATTGAACAGGCCAAAAACCTGGTAGTCGAGGTTGGCTTGGCCTGCTCCCGCATCACCGCCCACTGCGATAGCAGCCTTTTCACCGAAGGGCAGAATGAATCTGCCGCCGCCCAATCCATCGACCCAATTGGTCGACTGCGACGTGCTGAGGCCTGAGGGGACCAGAGTATTGTTCAGACCTAAGTGCCAGTAGCGAACTCCGGCGAGGGCGTCGAATTTCAAATGCTCAGCGTCAAGGAGCCGGTAACCGAACTTCGGCGTCAAGATTGACTGCGTCAGGCGAGTGTCGATCGACGTCTGGCCGAAGTCATTAATGGGAATCCCATTGTCGATGCCGAGTTTCATCCATATGAAATCCACCGGGAGGAGGAAACGGCCCTTATTGAACTCTACAGCGATCGGTATTACGCCTCTGAGGTTTTGAAAGACGTCAGAGAAAGGGACATGGACGCTGGCATCATGGTCGAAGGCACCGATGGTTCCATGCATTCCGGGAAACCATCCGTAAACCGTGATGCCAAGACGCCAGTCGCCTCTGGTAGCTCCTGTTGGGTATTGTGAGATTGGGCCCTGCGCTGAAAATGGCGCTGGATCGGGCGCATCTGGCAGGGCGGGGGCTGTTCGTGCGGCTGGAGCCGAGTCGGAGACGGTCGATTCCGCCGGCCCCTGAGCGAAGGCATAGGCGCAAAATGGCAGGGTAAGCGCGATCAGCTGGCAGAGCTTCTTGCTGGGAAACGATGCCCTACGTGCAACAGTGCCAACTATGAGAGAGAGATTAGCGGTATTTGTTGACTCGCTTTTCAAAGCATAATCCTTCCCGATCTAACCTGTTTTGATCGTTCTATCTACAGTTCGGAGGGCTCAATTAGCGCGCCGCCCAAGGGACTCCATCGGTGAAGGTAGCGCGATCGGTTGCCCCGCGATACTGTCCCTAGCGACAGTTCGGTTAGCCAATTCAATTGTTCTTATGGAACTCCGGTTGGTCGCCGCGAAGCGCCCGAACCGATGGCGTCGGGCGAAACCTCCCGCAATTACTCAGAGCGTTGAGATATTGCCCGAGGTCGCGTCACGCCGAAGTCGATGCGAAGGGGTGCGCGCGGGAAGGAAGACCGCAAACACTGAGCCGCGCCCGGGCTGGCTCGTAACAGAGATATCGCCACCATGAGCCTGTACGATGGCGCGGCTGATGGCCAGGCCCATGCCAGTCCCCGCAATGCGGGGAGTATGTAATTTCCCCCGATAAAAACGCTCGAAGATGAGGGATTGCTCAGATGGGTCGATTCCGCTTCCTCGATCTGACACACTCAACAAGACACCTTCATTTTTTGGTTCCGCGGCGATGATGATCGGAGTTCCCGCGGGAGAGTATTTTGCGGCGTTGTCGAAGAGGTTGCAGAGAACTTTTTGCAAGAAGGCCGGATCTGCCGAGACCGATAGCTCTTCCGGTATATGAGTCTCGACGGGGTGGTGCGCCTTAAACCACGCGCAAGCGTCGCTCGCATTGTCGACAAGCTCACGGACATTGACTGGCCGCAAATGTATGCGAACCTGTTGCGTGTCGAGCTGGGCCATTTCTACAGCCTCCGCGATGAGGAGGTTCAGCCGATCGCTCTCTTCGTCGATGATGTTGAGCAATTCGGATTGGTCGGCCGCGGCGAGCTTCCCATTCAGCAAAGTGGTGGCAGCACCCTTGATCGAGGTGAGAGGGGTTCTGAGCTCATGCGTGATGGAGTCGATCATGAGCGTGCGCAGACGCTCGCTTTCTTTCGCGGCTTCGCCACGAGCCAGATTCTCCAAGGCCTGTGCGCGATCGAGTGCCAGCGAAATCAGGCCGGCGAGAGCGCTGGCCGTTTCCATGGAGAGCTGAGCAGAACGGAGGACGAGCAGACCTTTTGGACGAACGCCTGATCGAATCGGTATCTGAAGATCCTCACCCTCCCATGCAGGACTCTTCAAGGACTCTGAAAGCTGCGAGAGACCAGAAGATCGGGTCTCCTCTATATGATCCTCACCCGCCTGGAAGAACTGGTTCCCTTCGATGAGATAAAGATGACTAGACTTTGCACCAGTAATAGCCAAGACCGTCTCGGGGAGCGCGTGGAGAAGAGAAGATATGCTGTCCGTTTGAAGAACTTCGCGGCTCAAACGGAAGAGGGTGTCCAGTTCCCGTTGACGTGCCTTGGCCTCATCCGCTTCGTCGCGGACGCGCTGTGAAAGACGGCTCGCCAGGATTGAGGTGACAAGAAATGCAAAGAGGGCGAGCCAGTTCTGCGAATCTGCAATCGTGAGCGTGTTGTAGGGCGGGAGGAAGAAGAAGTTATAGCAGGCCGCTGCGGCAACTGAAACTACCACGGCGTAGCGCAGGCCCCACTCGGCCGCCAAGACGAGAATGAGCAGCAGCAGAGTGAGTGCAACGGTGGTTGGATTAACACTCACCCAACGTGAATAGATGAGAACAATTGCCGCGAGCGAAGCCGCTGCGAGAAGCCATCGATACGGCACACGAATGCGGCGCAGGTTCATGTTGGGAATTGTACGACCTGAAGACAGCCCACGCTGCAGGCCGCCTCGCTGTCCATGCTATACATGGATTCGTGATTGAAGCTGCGCGACTGCTTCTATCAGTATGCAGGAGAACCATTGAAACGCATTCTGGTTGTCGACGACGAGCCGCAGATACGACGGATGCTGCGGATGTCTTTGCAGAGCAGCGGGTATGAAGTCGTGCTGGGCGCGAATGGGATCGAAGGATTGAAGGAGTTCGAGGCCCAGAAGCCCGACCTGATCATCACGGATCTTTCAATGCCGGAGATGAACGGGCTGGAGCTGACCCAGGAAGTGCGACGGCTCTCCGATACGCCAATCATTGTGTTGAGCGTTCGTGATAGCGATGCCATGAAGGTGAGCGCACTGGACGAAGGCGCGGATGACTATCTCACGAAGCCTTTCAGCATGACCGAATTGCTGGCTCGCGTAAGAGTGCAGTTGCGGCGCATTCCCGAGACTCCGCAGGATCAGATGCGAATTGAGGTTGGCGACTTCGTCGTGGATGCAGAGGCGCACACCGTATCAGTGCAAGGTGCTGCGGTGCACTTGACGCCGAAAGAGTTTGAACTCATGCTGCTGTTGGCTCGTTCTCCGGGAAAAGTTTTGACGCACAAGGTGCTGCTGCGCGCGATCTGGGGTCCTGCCGGGAGCGATCAGCCGGAATATCTGCGAGTGCTGATTGCGGGCCTGCGCAAAAAGATTGAGCGCGCAGACGATAAGCGCTACCTGCAAAGCGAGCCGTGGGTCGGATATCGCTTTTCCCCCGATGGTTCTCCTGTCGAATAATATGGCTTTACAACTTCTTAATGCCTTCTCAACGGACTTTCAACGCCATCTGAGACTTCAATAGTCTCGTAGGCTTGACGTAGAGTTCGTTCCGCACAAGCGCGTATGGAGTGCTGATTTCCAGCGCTCGATTGCAGAAGTGCGCAGACGACCGCTGCTGAGCCTCACCGGAGGTGGTTCGTGCTCGATGCGGTATCCATCATTTCGACATTGATTCTCGTATATGCCAGCCTGCTCTACGTCTCCGGCTGCGACCGGCTGAAAGGACTCCGATGATGCTGCTGAACATCATTATTCTCGCGATCTGCGCAGCGCTGTTTGTCTACCTCATTTACTCCCTATTACGCCCGGAGAAGTTCTAAATGTCGCTCAATGGTTGGCTCCAAATTTTTCTTTTCATCGCGGTCGTGCTCTGTCGCTGGCGAAGCCGATGGGCAGTTATCTCGACCCGGGTCTTCGAGCGCCGGAAGACCTTCCTGGATCCTGTACTCGTTCCGTGTGAGCGGCTGCTCTATCGCATGACTGGCGTCGAGCCCGAAGAGGAGATGCGATGGACTGAATATGCGAGTCGCGATGCTGATCTTCAGCGCCGCCACGATTGCTGCTGACCTATCGTCGTGGAGCGCTGCAGCATTTGCTGCCGCTTAATCCGCAGCACCTTGCCAGCAGTCGAACCTGTCCTGGCGCTGAATACTGCGATCTCCTTTACGACTAATACTAACTGGCAGTGCTATGTTCCCGAGACAACGATGAGCTATCTCACACAGATGCTCGGGCTGGCAACGCACAACTTCTGGTCGGCCGCTGTCGGCATGGCGCTGGCGATCGCGTTTATTCGCGGAATCGCGCGACGCGAGATGAAGACGCTAGGGAACTTCTGGGTTGATCTCACCCGTGGGACGCTGTGGGTTCTGCTGCCGATCTCGATTGTCTTTCGCTCGGCGCTTGTTTCACAAGGCGTCGTGCAGAACTTTCACCCATACTCACACAGTAAAGCTGATGGAGCCACAACAAGTGACTGGCACAGACGGCAAGACTCCACTGTCACCGAACAGACGATCGCGCAAGGTCCTGTCGCCTCGCAGGAAGCCATCAAGATGCTCGGCACCAATGGCGGTGGATTTTTCAATGCGAACAGCGCCCATCCGTTTGAGAACCCTACGCCGCTGACGAACTTCCTGCAGATGCTCTCGATCTTCCTGATTCCCGCGGGCCTTGCGATTACGCTCGGCCAGATGGCCTGGGTTCGCCGAAGCACGGCTGGGCAGTGCTTGGCGCGATGGTCACTCTTTGGTTCGTCGGCGTTCTTACTTGCTACTGGGCGGAGTCGCAGGCGAATCCTCTGCTGCATGGCGTGGATCAGCACATCTCACTTTCGCAGTCTGGCGGCAATATGGAGGGCAAAGAAGTTCGCTTCGGCATTGCGAACTCTGCCTTGTTTGCAACCGTAACTACCGACGCGAGCTGCGGAGCAGTCAACGGCATGCACGACAGCTTCATGCCGATCGGCGGCATGGTCCCGATGACCAATATCCTGCTCGGCGAAATCGTTTTTGGCGGAGTTGGCGCTGGCCTGTATGGCATGCTGATCTTCGTCATCTGGCTGTCTTCATCGCGGGGCTGATGGTAGGCCGAACGCCTGAATATCTAGGCAAGAAGATCGAGGCCTTCGACGTTCAGATGGCAATGCTGTATCTTCTGATCTTCCCGTTCATCATTCTGGGGTTCTCTGCGGTGAGCGTGCTAATGCCGAATCTTGGTCTGAGCAGCCTCGCCAACCACGGACCACATGGGCTGAGCGAAATCCTTTACGCATACACCTCGGCAACAGGCAACAACGGCTCTGCCTTCGCCGGCCTGAACGCAAATACACACTGGTACAACTACTCGCTGGCGGCTGCGATGTTTCTTGGCCGCTTCTTCATGATCGTGCCAATGCTGGCAGTTGCAGGCAATCTGGCAGGCAAGAAGATTGTGCCTGCATCTGCTGGTACATTCCCGGTGACGACGCCGCTATTCACTGTTCTGCTAGTCTCGGTGATCCTGATTGTAGGCGCGCTCACCTTCTTCCCTGCTCTTTCGCTGGGACCCATTCTTGAACATCTGCTTATGCGCAGCGGCCAGGCATTCTGACTGTCCGAAGGAGACTTTTGATGTCCAGTCGAGCTACTCGCCGCTCTATGTTTGATGGAAAGATTGTGCGCCGGGCGTGCGTAGATGCACTCACCAAATTGAATCCGGTCGCGATGATGCGCAACCCCGTCATGTTCGTCGTCGAGATCGGATGCGTATTAACAACTGTACTGCTGTTCATGGACGCCTCGCAGCACAAGCCCGGCCAGAGTTTCGATCTTCAGATCACGCTATGGCTTTGGTTCACGGTACTGTTTGCGAACTTCGCCGAGGCGATGGCCGAAGGACGCGGTAAAGCGCAGGCAGATGCCTTGCGCCAGGCGAAATCGGAGACAACTGCGTACCGCCTGCAAGGCGCGTCAATTGAGGAAGTGCCGAGTTCGCTGCTTCGGGTGGACGACGTTGTTCGGGTCCTTGCGGGCCAGATGATTCCTGCCGACGGCGAAGTGATTGAAGGTGTGGCGTCGGTGGACGAATCTGCGATCACAGGAGAATCGGCACCGGTCATCCGCGAGGCCGGAGGCGACAGATCGGCCGTTACGGGAGGCACGCGTGTTCTCTCTGATGTGATAACGGTTCGCATCACTTCTAATCCAGGCGAGACATTTCTTGATCGCATGATTGCCCTGGTAGAAGGCGCGGAGCGAAAGAAGACACCCAACGAGATTGCGCTCAATATTCTCTTGTCCGGACTCACAATTATTTTTCTGCTTGCGGTTATGACGCTTCAGCCGTTTGCGATTTATTCTGCGGCGCCGCAGTCCATGTTCGTTCTTATTTCATTGCTCGTTTGCCTTATTCCGACCACGATTGGCGGTCTACTCTCAGCGATTGGAATCGCGGGGATGGATCGGCTGGTGCAACACAACGTGCTCGCCACCTCCGGGCGAGCGGTTGAGGCCGCAGGCGACGTTAACACGTTGTTGCTCGACAAGACAGGAACGATCACGCTGGGCAATCGTCAAGCGACAGAGTTCGTTGCAGCTCCCGGAGTATCTGAAAGAGAGCTTGCCGATGCAGCACAGCTTTCTTCGCTTGCCGATGAAACGCCGGAGGGTCGCTCCATCGTCGTTCTCGCCAAAGAGAGGCACAATTTGCGCGGACGGGAACTCGGACAAATGCAGGCAGAATTCATTCCGTTTTCCGCAACGACCCGTATGAGTGGAATTGACATGAGCGGGCGCAGCATTCGGAAAGGGTCTGTCGACGCGATAGCGAACTACCTCAAGGAGCACGGTTCAAAGATGCCGGGCGAGGTGCGCGCCACGGTTGAATCGATCGCGAAGAGCGGCGGCACTCCGCTGGTGGTTGTCGAAAACGCGACAGTGCTAGGCGTGATTTACCTCAAGGATATTGTGAAAGGTGGGACTCGCGAACGATTTGAGCAGCTTCGTTCCATCGGTATCCGGACCGTCATGATTACTGGCGATAACCCGTTGACGGCCGCAGCAATCGCACGTGAAGCGGGCGTGGATGACTTTCTGGCTGAAGCGAAGCCAAAGGACAAAATGGACCTGATCAAGCGCGAGCAGGCGGACGGCAAGCTTGTCGCGATGACGGGAGACGGAACCAACGATGCACCCGCGCTGGCGCAGGCCGATGTGGGAGTGGCGATGAACTCGGGCACGCAGGCCGCAAAAGAGGCCGGCAACATGGTCGATCTCGATTCCGACCCGACCAAGCTGATTGAAATTGTCGCCATCGGCAAGCAGTTGCTCATGACGCGGGGCGCGCTCACCACGTTTTCGATTGCAAATGACGTGGCGAAGTACTTCGCGATTATTCCTGCAATGTTTGCAGGGGTATTCCCAGTGCTGGCGGCGCTGAACATCATGCATCTTCATAACGCTCAGTCTGCAGTGCTCTCTGCGGTCATCTTCAACGCTTTGATTATCGTTGCGCTGATCCCGCTCGCTCTGCGTGGCGTCAGTTACCGACCGATGTCGGCCGCTGCCCTTCTTCGCCGCAATTTACTCATCTATGGCGTGGGCGGACTCGTTGTTCCTTTTATCGGCATTAAAGCGATTGACGTCGTGATATCGGCGTTCCACCTCGCTTAAGGAGAATCATCCATGTTGAAACAGATACGGATCGCATGCCTTTATACATTGATCACCGCAGTAGTTCTGGGGATCCTTTACCCGATGTGCATCACTGTAATCTCTCAAACACTTTTTCGAGAGAAGGCCAATGGCCAGCTCGTCAGTGTCAACGGCCAGGTGGTGGGGTCGAGGATTATTGGGCAACAGTTCTCCGGTCCGGGTTTCTTTCATAGCCGTCCCTCTGCTGCAGGAGCTGGATATGATGCCACAAGTTCTTCAGGTTCAAATCTTGCTCCTACCAGCAAAGCTCTCGTGGACCGGGTCGCGAGTTCAGTTACAACGGAGACTTCATCATCAATGCCTGTTCCGATCGATCTCGTTACGGCGTCGGCATCTGGGCTGGATCCAGACATTAGCCCCGCAGCAGCGCTCTACCAGGTAGAACGCGTAGCGCACGATCGTCATCTTTCACCGGAGCGGGTTCGCAGTCTAGTGCTGGAGCACGTGCAACCGCGGCAATTCGGTCTTCTGGGCGAACCTACGGTAAACGTATTGGAATTGAATCTTGCTCTTGTGTCTCAAACGGAACAGGGACCTCATTCAGCCTCGGAATGAGCAACTTGCACTATCCGTCACATTTGGTTCCCTGGAGCGTCTAACGAGTGAAGGGCGTGGTAGACTGCGCTTATGATGCGTTCCTCTTCTATTGTTGCCGTGCGGCGCTCTGCGTTGGCGGTTGGAATGTGTCTGCTGGCGTTTCTCTTCGCGGTCGAAGCGAAACTGGCGTGGTATAGCCCCTCAACCACACCGTTAAGTGCAATTCAGAGCGCAAAAGCACGCCCTGCTGACGCTCCGGACCCGATTGCGCAGATCCTTTCCGCCGTTATTTCCTCTCCGCAGCAATTCTCGCTGTTGCTGTTTGTTGCTTTCTCCGCCGCCTGTCTTGTAAAGGCATCTCCATCTCTTGCGATTGGTGTAAATCCCAGGACGCGACGAGATTCGATGGCGGTTTTCCTGTCTCCTACCCTCTTCTTCCGTCCACCTCCCTCCTGCTAATCCGTCACGACTGCTTACTCGACACAATCAGTCGTTCGTTCAAAGCTTTGAGCATTTCATTTGCTCTTAGCCCGATTCCAGACGCCATTGAGGCGCGCGATCGTGCTTGAACGCATTTACCGCAGGAGTTTGATCGACATGCAGAAATATCTCTCTCTGGCCGCCGTAGCCTTGACGGTGGCCGGCGCAATCTTCGGCCTTTCCGGATGCCGCAGCAGCAAAGACGGATCGGAAGCTGCGGCCGCGACGGTCCGCACAGCACGCGTTGCGAGGGCGCAACGCGGCAACATCTCAAAGGTTCTGACACTCGCGGGGCAGTTTCAGCCGTACCAGGTCGTCGATGTACACCCTAAAGTGAGTGGCTACATGAAGCACATCGGTGTCGATATCGGTGACATTGTGCACGAGGGCCAGGTCCTGGCAACGCTGCAGGTTCCGGAATTGAGGGCACAACTGGATGGCGCAACCTTTGAGATGGAGCAGAGCAAGGAAGAGATCGCGCGCGCACAACATGAAATCAATCGTGCGCAGGCGACGCACACGGCCCTGCACGCAGCTTATGAACGCCTCAAGCAGGCTGCTGCCGTTCGTCCGGGCTTGATTGCGCAACAGGAACTGGACAATGCGCAAGCTCAGGATCTCTCCGCTGAAGCGCAAGTAGACGCTGCCAAATCGGCCATGGCCGCGGCTCAGCAACACATGGGAGCGGCGACGGCGGAGAAACAGCGTGTGGAAGCACTTGAAGCGTACACAAATGTGACTGCACCGCTGGATGGTGTGGTGATATGGCGGTACGCGGATACGGGTGCTCTGATTCAGGGCGGCACAACTTCAAATGATCAGTCGCTTCCGATCGTCCGACTTTCGCAGAGCAATTTGCTCCGCCTGCGGGTTCCTGTTCCAGAAGATGATGTGAAGTACGTGCGCGAAGGCGATCAATTACAGGTGCGCGTCGATGCGATTGGCCGCTCATTCACGGGCAAGATCGTGCGGTTTACGCGGAATGTGAACTTTGAAACGCGCTCGATGGAAACTGAAGTAGACGTGGAGAACAAGGACCTCTCCATTGCCCCCGGAATGTATGCAAACAGCATGCTGCGCCTGGCACATGCGGAGAATGCTGTGACAATCCCCGCTGAAGCCATCGTGCTGAACGGGAGACACCCGCAGGTTTATTTGCTCGACGACACGAATCGAATTCACATCCGTAATGTGCAGGTGGGGCTGGAGGGATCGAAGCTTGCCCAGATTGTTGACGGTCTGCGGCCCGGGGATCTTGTCTTGATGGGCGGCCAGGAACAATATGCGGCCGATGAGGAAGTTCATCCGCTCATAGCGGATACTCCTGCTTCTGAAACGGCACACCAACCGGGCGGGATGATCGATATGAATGCCGAGAATGCCAGCGCAACTCCTAAAGAAGGAGGTGCGCATTAATGCCCAAGTTTGCTCTCAAATTCCCTTACCTCATTGTCATGATTTGCCTGGTTGTCGCGCTGGTTGGCACCTTTAACCTGACGCGTATGCCGGTCGATCTGTTTCCCAAGATCGATATGCCAGTGGTGGTAGTGGCAACTTTCTACAACGGCATGCCACCTGAGCAGATCGAAGCCGACATTACTAACACCTTTGAGCGGTTCTTCACACTGGCAGCGAATGTTGACCACAGCGAGTCACGTTCGATGACAGGTGTGAGCCTTATCAAGATCTACTTCAAACCCGGCACCGATCCTAATGCGGCGCTAAGTAACATAGCCAATCTCGCGATGGCCGATCTGCGACGGCTCCCGCCCGGGACTCTGCCACCGGTGGTGCTGGGGATGGACGCTTCGACGCAGCCCGTTTGTCTGGTGACACTCAAGGGTGCGGGGCTGAATGAGACGCATCTCAAGGACCTTGCACAGTTCCAAGTACGCAATCAGATTTCAAACGTGCAGGGCGCATCTGTACCGCAGCCTTATGGCGGAACCTATCGGCAAATTCAGATTTATGTCGATCCGCTGAAGTTGGAAGCACGCAATCTGAGCCTGAATGACGTTGTCACCGCGGTTAACTCGTCGAACCTGATTCTGCCGGCCGGCGACGTTCGCATTGGCAACAAGGACTTCAATATTTACGCCAACAGCCAGTTTCCCGATGCGAACGCAATGAACCAGATGCCGCTCAAGTCTGTGGGCAATTCGTCGGTGCTGGTCGGCGACATCGGCGAGGCTGTGGACTCGGGCGCGCTGCAGTACAACATCGTGCGCATCGATGGGCAGCGGTCAGTCTATGTGCCGATCTTCAAACAAGGTGGCGACTCCAACACCATCGCTATCGTGAACGGCATTAAGGAAGCCATCAAGAAGCTGGTCGATATCCCAGAGTCGCTGAAGACTGCCGTGGTCTTCGATCAGTCAGTGTTTGTGAAGCTGGCTATCAGCAATGTAACGCGAGAGGCCCTCATAGGACTCGTTCTCACGGGCCTGATGATCCTGATCTTTCTTGGTAGCCCTCGTGCAACGGTGGCGGTCCTACTGGCGGTTCCACTGTCGATGCTGGTTTGCCTGTTGATCACCAACTACATGGGGGGATCGATCAATACGATGATCCTCGGCGGTCTAGCGCTCGTTTTTTCGCGCCTGATCGACAACGGCGTTATCTTGCTTGAAAACATCTTCAGGCATATGGAAGAAGGAAGTCACCGGCCGCCGCCTCGGAAAAAGGCGGCATGGAAGTATCGCTAGCGGTGCTGGCGGCTACCTTCACTACCGCGATCGTTTTCTTTCCTGTCACGTTTTTTAGCGGGGTGAGCAAATACCTGTTTACGCCGCTTGCGCTCGGAGTTGTGCTTTCGATCTTCGCGTCCTATTTCTTCGCGATGACCGTGGTGCCGCTCTATTGTTCCAAGTTCATCAGGATAGTCGACGACGGTGAAGAAGACCATTCGCGGCGCCGGGGTCCCTTTGCGCGATTCGAGAAATGGTTCAACGCGAAGTTTCAGGCGACGCTGAACTGGTATGAGAAGCAGGCGAAACGAGCGTTGCAACGGCCGGGAATGACGACCTCTGTGATTCTGGGCGGTGTCACACTCGTCATTGCAGTTCTTACTCCCTTTGTAGGACGGGCATACTTTCCCACGGACCGATCCCGGACAGTTTGTGATGAACGTACGAATGCCCAGCGGCACGCGGTTGGAGGTAAGCGACGAAGACATTGCAAAGGTAGAAGAGGTGATTCGCAGCGTCGTTCCGAAGAAAGACCTCGGGATGATCGTTTCGAACATCGGTGTTTATCCAGACCTTTCTGCGATCTACACCACGAATGCGTCAATGGATACCGCGTTTGTGCAGACAAGCCTGAAAGAGGGCGCAAACAGCTACGAATACATGACCCGTGTGCAGAACGAAGTCTCCAGACAATTACCTGAGCTTTCGGCGTACTATCACGTCGGCGGTTTAGTTGACTCCGTGATTAATCAGGGATTGCCCGCACCAATCGATATTCAGATCCAAGCTCAGGACATGAACAAGTCCTATGATCTGGCAAGCGTGCTTGCGGACAAGATTAAGGAATTACCGAATGTCAGCGGCATTTACATCCCACAGGATGTCGACTATCCAGGTCTGGCGTTGAACATTGATCGCGAGCGGGCGAGTCTGATTGGCATCTCTGCAAAGCAGGTTGTGGACGATGTGATTACGGCGTTGACGTCGGACGGCATGGTTGCGCCGAGCTACTGGATCGACCCAAAGAGCGGCAACAACTACCTTGTGACGGTGCAGTACGACAACCGTTGGATTAATAACATGTCGATCGAGGACCTTCGAAGCATCCCCCTGCGCGGAGTGAAGCCGGCCGGGTACAGTCCGCTGCAAGAAGGTGGGCAGGCGATGCCCGCGTCGATGCAATTGTTCAGAGGTGATCATTCCTCGGGCTATGTTCCGCTGGGCGAGGTCGCTTCGATCCAGCGAATCAACACGCCCACAGAAGTAGACCATCAGCAGATTCGACGCGTGATCGATATCTACGTGGCAACCAAAGGCGAGGCATTGCAGAAGGTGGGAGCACAAATCAATCGCCTGCTAAGAGAGACGCCGCATGACCGCAACACTGTGCTCAACGTGCGCGGTGCCGTGGTGAACATGAACACGTCGTTCCGCGAGTTTGGCGTAGGACTGATCCTCGCTGTTCTGCTTGTTTATCTGATCCTGATGGCGCAGTTCAGATCATTCATTGATCCATTCATCATCCTGATGGCGATTCCACCAGGGCTGGCCGGCGTGGTCATCATTCTGTTCATCACGGGCAGCACGCTGAACATCATGTCATTGATGGGCGTGATCATGATGACTGGAATCGTGGTGTCAAACAGCATCCTGATTGTAGAGTTTGCCACCATTGTTCATGAACGAGGCCTGCCCTTATTGGAAGCCACTGTGGAGTCGTGCAAGGTGAGGTTACGCCCGATATTGATGACGTCGCTGGCGACGCTGCTCGGCATGATTCCAATGGCACTTGGCGCCGAGGCAGGCAGCGAGCAGTATGCGCCTCTGGCACGAGCGGTCATAGGCGGCTTGGCGGTATCGGTAATTGTGACGGTATTTCTGGTTCCGGCGGTGTATCTGTTAATCCACGAGCGGCGTGAAACTCAAACAGCAGCGGTGGAGGAGTAGAAATGAAAGGACTGATACGGCTCGCCTCCCCTGCCGCTGTAGTGCTACTTGCACTTGGACTGCAACAATCGGGTTTAGCCCAGCAACCCGCTGCGCCTGAAGCGCCCTCACTCACAGTGACGCAGGCGGAACAACTAGCCATTCGCAACAACCCACAAATAAGTGTGGCGCGGCTACTCGCGCTCGCGCAGGCTCAGGTAACGCGCGAGGTGCGTTCTTCAGAGCTGCCGACTGTCACAGGCAATCTAACGGCCGTCGACGCTCATGATGGATCCCGCATCACGGCTGGCGCATTGAATAATCCGATTGTTTACAACCGCGCTGCCGGCGGCCTGACGGTAAGTCAACTGATTACGGACTTCGGACGAACCCACAATCTTGTGCTCAGCGCAAAATCCAATGCGAAGGCGCAGCTGGAGAGTCAACGCGCGACGGAACTGGACATCATACTCACCGTCGATCAGGCATTCTACAACACGCTGAGCGCACAAGCAGTTCTGAAAGTGGCCCAACAGACAGTTGCACAACGTCAGGATACTGTTGATCAAGTGACCGCCCTGACAAACCAGAAGCTGCGCTCAGATCTTGATCGCAGCCTGGCCGATGTGCAACTGTCGCAAGCAAAGCTTTTGCTGGTAGACGCACAGAACGCGGCGGCAGAGGCGATGGCAACCTTAAACGCGGTACTTGGCTCGGAGACGGATCAGCAATATACGCTCGTGGATGAGATCAGCGGAAATCCACCGCCCGCGCCGCAGGATCTAGAAGTGGTAGTACAACAGGCTTATGCTCAGAGGCCAGACCTCGCAGCGCTCAACGACACTTCACTCGCGGCGAGCCATTTCAGCAAGGCCGAGCGAGACCTATGGATGCCAACCGTCTCTGCTCTTGCAGCTGCAGGCGGCACGCCGGTTCGAGCCGATCAGATTCCGTCGTCATGGTACGGCGCAGCAGGGGCAAACGTAAACATTCCTTTGTTCAATGGCTTTTTGTTCAGTGCGCGCGCCCAGGAGGCTAAGTTGCGCGCGGAAGCGGCCAACGAACACGTGCGCAATTTGCGTGATGAAATTGCCCGCGATGTGCGCACCGCTGTGTTGCGCTCGCAGGCGGCTTTTCAACGGATCGGCGTTACGCAGGAGATGCTGAATCAGTCGAACCTCGCGCTTGACCTGGCGCAGGCACGTTACAAGCTCGGGCTAAGTGGCATTGTTGAGCTCAGCCAGGCACAACTTGCGCAGACCGAGGCAGAAATTGCTTACGCCAATGCACGGTACTCCTATCAGACCGCGCTCTCAGAAGTGAGATTCCAGACTGGGCAATAAGCAATTTGGTGCCCGTACCCGGCAGCCAGTAAACTTCAACTCAGAAACGGGGAACAGAGATGAAGGCACTGGTGAAGAGCAAGGCAGAGCGCGGGCTCTGGCTGGAGGATATTCCGGCACCCACGATTGGCATCAATGATGTGATGATCCGCGTGCGCTATACGGGTATCTGCGGAACCGACGTTCATATCTATCAATGGGACGAGTGGGCACAAAAGACGATTCATGTGCCGATGGCGATCGGGCACGAATTTGTGGGAGAAATCGTAGAGGTCGGGTCGAACGTCAACGACTTCTTTCCAGGCGATATTGTGAGCGGCGAGGGGCACGTAGTTTGCGGCCGGTGCCGCAACTGCCTCGCCGGAAGGCGCCATCTTTGCAAGGACACCCAAGGAATTGGCGTAAACCGTCCAGGCGCCTTCGCTGAGCTAATCTCGTTGCCGATGACGAATATCTGGAGACACAATCCCGGCATCAACCAGGAAGTTGCCGCAATCTTCGATCCTTTTGGCAATGCCGTTCATACCGCACTTTCGTTCCCGGTGCTTGGCGAAGACGTGCTCATCACGGGTGCCGGGCCGATTGGCATCATGGCGATTCCGGTGGTGCAGCACGCGGGAGCACGTCACGTTGTGATCACTGATCTGAACCCATTTCGACTCGACCTGGCACGCAGAATGGGTGCAACGCTGGCGATCAATCCCAATGAGACGCCGTTGGCCGAGGTGCAAAAGCAGCTCAACATGACAGAGGGCTTCGACGTGGGGCTGGAGATGTCGGGAAATCCTCAGGCACTGAGCGACGATGATCGCCAACATGAGCCATGGCGGCAAGATTGCTGTGCTCGGAATTCCCGCGAAAAACACGCAGATGGATTGGCGGCCCGTGATCTTCGACATGCTGACGATTAAAGGCATCTACGGACGGGAGATGTACGAGACGTGGTACAAGATGTCGGTGCTATTAGAATCTGGGCTGGATATTTCGCCCGTAATCACGCATCGGTTCCGCTATGACGAGTTTGAAAAGGGTTTCGAAGCGATGATGTCCGGCCAAACTGGCAAGGTGGTGCTGGACTGGACCAATGTGAGGTAGGACGGCCATTTTTCCACTGCTGGCACACCCGTCGAAGGCTGGATGCGCAATGCAACAATGGAGACGAGGGAGCTGCGGAATAGTGCTGGGGAAACTGGAACTGATTGTAGGGCCGATGCGGAGCAACAAGACGGCTGAGCTGCTGCGCAGAATCGAAACGAGGCGGCAGTATGCAAAACAGGATGTTCTGCTGCTGAAGCCGAGCGCTGATACCAAGGCGGCGGCGGGCCTCGTCGAGAGCAGGAATCCGAACGGCTGCGGCAGGATGGAAGCGGTTGAGTTTCCATCGTCTGATCCGTGGGCAGTATTGCCAATTCTGACTGCTCGTGAAGAAGAGATCGGTAAGCGTGTCGAATGCCTGGCAATCGACGAAGGCCAGTTCGTGCAGGATCTGTTTCTATTCACCAAGCGCTTGCTTGAATCCGGACACGACGTGATGGTTTCTGGTCTGGAGCTTGATTTTCGGGGCTTGCCGTTTGGTGAAATGCTGGACCTTTCCTGGCTTGTTCGTACCTATGCTGGAAATATCACTGAGCTGGTAGCTTATTGCAGTTGTGGAGCAAAGGCGCTCTACCCGCAACGTCTCATTGATGGCAAACCGGCTCCGTATGACAGCCCCATCATAATGGCGGGCGACTTTTACGAGCCCCGTTGTGCAGATCATTTTGTGCTGCCCGGGCGGCCGCACTAGCGCGATATGTCGCTTGCACACGAACGAGAAAAGCGAGGTGCTGTTGTGAAGACAGTCCTGTTGGCCGATCCAATGCGTTATAAGAGGATGACAACCGAGGAACTCCGCGAGTCGTTTCTGCTTGGCGGCCTTTATCAGGCGGACGCTATCCGTTTGACGTACGTTGATCTCGACCGCGCTGTTGTGGGAATGGCAACGCCCGTGGACCAGGTTCTAAAATTGTCGAATCCCGAGGAATTGCGGGCAGACTACTTCACTGAACGCCGCGAAGTGGGCGTGCTCAACATTGGTGGACCGGGCGTTGTGCGCGTAGGCGGCGTGGGGCATCAGCTCGGCAAGCTTGACCTGCTTTACATCGGACGCGGAAATCCCGATGTGGAATTTGAGTCATCCTCGAAAGAGACACCTGCAATCTTCTACTTGCTGAGTTATCCCGCACACACCGCCTATCCGGTGAAGTTGGTACGCAAGGAAGAAGCTCAGCCAATGGATGCCGGCCAAGCTGAAACCTGCAACCTGCGAACGATTTACAAGTACATCCACGCAGGCGGGGCGAAGAGCTGTCAGCTCGTAATGGGCGTTACGCATTTGCAGACGGGTAATGCATGGAACACGATGCCGCCTCATACTCACATGCGCCGGTCGGAGGTTTACCTCTACTTCGACGTTCCGGAATCTGCTCGCGTGCTGCACCTAATGGGACCGCCACAGGAGACACGGCACCTGGTTATGGCGAATCGGGATGCCGCGGTTTCGCCCGGATGGTCAATTCACGCTGGCGCGGGAACGCAGGCCTACAAATTCTGCTGGGGAATGGGCGGCGAGAATCAGGATTACGCAGATATGGATCCTGCGCCAATCGAAAGCCTGCTCTGACACGGCACCGACCGCGCTCTGCGACGAGTCCGGAAGACCGACAGAAGGCGTAGCTTACTTCTTCCCTGAGAGCCTAGCGAGCTCGGATCCTGCAAGCAGGAAAGCCCCTACTCCGTAGACATAGCTGGACGAGGGCTTAAACTTGCCGGGTTCGCCACCGATAGGTTGAATGGAGCCAAGCCTGCCGTCGGCGTAGACGTGTGTGAGCATGCCGCGCCACGCCTTTTCGACGATTGGCTCATACTTCGCTCGATTGAGAATGCCTTCGTTGATTCCCCACGTTAAGGCGAAGGTATAAAAGGCCGACCCCGATATCTCAGGATTCGGATAGGAGCCGGGATCGAGCAGGCTCGCTCGCCACAGGCCATCTGCTGGCTGTAGCCCAGCGATACGCTCGGCTATTTCCCGGTACTGCGTCAGATATTTCGCGCGGCTCGGATAGTCCTGTGGCATGCGCTGCAGAACAAGCGCCAGGCCCGCAAGCACCCAACCATTGCCACGAGACCAGAAAACCTTCTGACCGTTGGCTTCTCGCATTGTCAGGAAGCGGTTGTCGCGATAGTAGAGGTGTTCCGCTTCGTCGTAGAGAGCGCCTGAAGTGACCCACCACTGGCGGTCCATGAAATCGAGGTATTTCTGATCTTTCGTGGCGACCGATAGCTGCGCGAGTACGGGAGGCGCCATGTACAAGGCGTCGCACCACCACCAGAGGTTTTGCTTTGGGTCATCCGGACGAAGAATCAGCTTGTCCATCTGATCGTGTGTTGGAGCGATGCGCTCTGGCCTTGGCTCCATCGCATAGAAGGACAGATAGGTGAGGCCAATTGCCTGATCGTCAGCGTGTTCAAAGCGAGGACCCAATTCCCAATGGTTGTCCTCAGCCACCTTGAGGACGCGATCGCGGTAGCGGCTGTCACCAGTTGTCTTCGAGGCGGCAAGCAGCCCATCGTACAACGCAGCGAAGGTCCACTGGATGTTGTAGTGCGACTCAGCATGCTTCACCTGCCAGTCGGCAACCAGCTTCATTGCCCTGAGAATGGCTGGGCGCTTGAGGCGCGGTGACAGCTTTGCCAGCGGCCCGGGCTCGTCGGGTTGATCGCCCGCAGCATCACGTTCTGCTGCTGCCGGGTCCTTGGGTGGGGGCGTATTTTGCGCTAGGAGCGGCGCACAATCATTCGAGATGGCCAAGGCAATTAGAAGGAAAACAGCGATCAGCTTTTTCATGGGTAGATTCTTACTTGCCATTCTCTTCATATTCATTCTTGGAATGACAAAAAAGCAATGACGATGATTTCCCGCACGCGTTTCGCCGCACCTTTCGCGAAACTCGGGAAACTCTTAGTGCCTTCAGGCCTGTGGATGAACGTGGTGCTCGGCGGCGCTTGCTGCAGCCAGTGCTCGAAATTCATGCTGCGACCGGCGAAGGATGTCGGTTCGCATGGCGGGCTCGTGCCGATGATCGTACACGTATGCCTCAATGCTGAGTTTCATGACGACATGTCTTGGGTCATTGTCCTCAAGATCGACTGTGACGGGGCGGCCAAGGTGCGTGTAAGGGCAGCAGATCGCGACCTCCCGGCCGATGCGCAGGATTAAATCAGGATCAAGGCCACGGGGCACATTTACATCTGTCGTCACCATTGCTTCGGGCACGCTGTTGTTGGCATTGAACGTCCGCTCGGTGAGAATGTCGGCGTTCGGAACGGCGGCGATTCTTCCGTCTGGCGTCAGTAGCTTCGTGCTTCTCAGCCCAATGTGAACGACCTCTCCATAGGCATCGCCAATCTTCACCCGATCGCCAGTCTGAAATGGAACATCCGCGACGATGACGAGACCTCCCACGAGGTTTTTAATCAGATCCTGCAGACCCAGGCCGATAGCGAGTGCTGCAGAACCAAGAACAGCGAGGAAAGCATCGCGTGTCGGCGCCAAGATATCGATAACCAGCAGCAATGCAGCAAACCACACGAAGATCCTGATGGGGGGCTGCATCTGGTTTGCGAGAAAGCGCAGGCGCGGATTATGTGTCTCGAGCCTCTGGAAGAAGCGAGCCATCCATTTGAGCACGAGCCACGTCAGAGAAATGACAAGGACAGCGAAGAAGACCTTGCCGATTGTGATTTGAGAGATTACCCGAGACTCTCCGCTAAGTTGCATCACTCCAGCTCCTCGATGAGATTGACTCTGCGCAGAACGGAGTTGACGAAGCGATGGGCCTCCGGCCGAACGCGAAATCCGAGATGCTCCGGGTCCTTATCCAGGAGCCCCAACGCCACGAGCCTGTCCATGCGCGCGCGGCTTGCCTCGCGATCTTCGCAGAGAACCTCTGCCATCTCCGAGTGTTCCAAGGAACCATGCTCCTGAATCATCAGCAATGTAAACAGATCAATTTGCTGCAACTCGCCGCGTAAAGAAGCAAACGCCGGTTCGAGTGGTTGGCGGATTTTGAGCGTCTCGCCCTCGACTCGCTCAATAGAGCTGAGCCATAGCTCGAAAGCGGAACGAAAGACGCCAGCCGACTGCTGATAGAGAGAGTCGAAGAAAAGTCGCTGTGGAGATGCATCAAGCCCGAAAAGCGCTTTCGCACGGCTGATTCTTGGGTCGCCGGCGGGAGGGGGCGCAAATTCAAGTCGGAGGCCAGAGAGCCGGTGACGTTCGAGAAGAGCGCTTTCGAGATCCGCCTTCGATACGCTCATCGCATTAATCCGATGCGAAAAGACGCGCGAGAACTGTGCTGCGGCCGAAAGCACCTGGAATGCACGGTCGTTCATGGCAAGGACCCAAAGCGTAGTTGATCCCGTCCGTTGAATCCAGTGCATGAGCCGATGCGCGCCTGCGAAGCCGCCGATTTTGCGAAGAAAGATACGTTCTCCTTCCTCAATCATGAGAATGCGCCGCTTGGCAGATAATTCTTCATCAAGATCGGCCACTGAAGAAATTGCAAGCACTTCCCGCAGAAAGCCATCGACCGCCTCTGCCGTGACTGCTCTCTCGTGAAATTGCGTGCGAATGACTTCTCGCCCGGCAAAGGCTCCATCCGCGGCGCAATTAAGCAGACTGGTCTTGCCGCTGCCGCGCGCGCCGACGAAGATGCATGCGGCAAATCTGCCGCTATCCCAGTCGCTCAACGCCTGCTCAAGGCCGATGAGCTCACGATCGCGCCCAATCAGGAATCTCCGATCTTCAATGGGAGCAAGCTTGAACAATGACCCGTATATCCGGGGAAGCTCGCTTTTGGACGCGGGCAGTGAAAGAGTGTCGCGGAGCGTAGTACGCCTGACGACGGGGCTGGCTGCCGCGGTTGTCGGCAGTT
Source organism: uncultured Acidobacteriaceae bacterium (assembly GCA_963832465.1). GTDB lineage: Bacteria > Acidobacteriota > Terriglobia > Terriglobales > Acidobacteriaceae > Telmatobacter. The sequence continues at coordinate 362,408 of CAWHUJ010000005.1, read as the reverse complement.
TGCCCCCGAACAACTCAAGTGCGCGTTCGCACTTATCAGCACCCCAGCGTCCGACACGATGAGACATCGTGACTGCGCGGCTTCGGCTCTCCCGCATCAGGGTTCTGGATAGGCGCCGCCCTCTCGGCTTCAGCAGTAACGCCATCCAGCCGGTTTCCGCGGCTTCGAGAATAGTGGATCCCTCTTCGATCCAATTCCAGAAGGCTTGTGCAAGCTTGGCTTCAAGCGCTGTCGATGAGGAGGAAGCAGCGATCTGCTCGGCGAGGATGCTGGAGGCATTGTTGCGCGCCTGATCGAAGAGATCTGGCGAATCCGATGACTCGGCTCGCCAGTGATCGACGATCTCTTTGGCGCGACTGGCCTCCCGGACTATGCAAGCCGTACCTTCCCAATAGTCGGCAATGGCTTGTTGCATTGCGGGCTGGCAAAAGGCTGCAAACGTCGAGAGGAACGCTGCACGGGCATGTACATCTCGAAAGCTATTCCGGAGCTCTACGGCATTGAGCTCGGTATGTTCCAGAAGGCAATCTGCGGATTCAGCCTCGATCTGGTTGCGCCAGCCTCTAAGTCTCTCGTCGCAGGTCGCGAGGAGCATTGAATCTGCGGGCGCTGGAGAGGTGGCGTCAGCACCGCTTCGAATCCACTCGATCATCTTGTCGGCCAGAGCAAGGTTCTGCCTTCGCTCCAGAAGAAGGCTCTGCACCACGTCGCATGCGGAGTTCAGCCATGCGATCCGTAGCTTGACAAAGGCGCCTTCAATGTTCTGAAGCGCCTCGACAGCGGTCTCGCGTCGCCACCAGAGATTGGCTTTCTTTTGCTGGTTGTCATCTCTCTTGATTTCACCCTTGTCGCCGATGGCGGTGGTCGACCACTTCTGATAGCGAGCGAGTAGATCCCTGCCGCGCGATGCGTGCTTCGCGACCTGCGTCTCCCAATCCTGCCATTCTTTCGCAGTCCCCGCGCTCTGTTGGATACGCCACGCCTCGCAAAGAGCAATGCCTGCGGAGTCCAACAGGTTTTGGAATTCCGAATCGATCGGCGCGCGTGCCTTGACCGTCGCAGTCGACGCCTGTCTGTCGAATTCCTGCATCGCCTCAAGACTGCGGCGGATGGGACGCGCTCGGCCAAATTCTTCGACGGGACCGATCAGTAAGAGACGAGCTTCCTGTTCATACAGATCCCGACTCGCAGCAAGATCAAGTGGCTTTTCGTGCACTCTACGCAATTCGCGCGATGCACTCAACAGGCGGTCGGAGATTCCCGCAAAATCACTCCAGGCAGTTTCCAATTGCCAGATGAGACGCGTTGCCCCTGCAGGGGGCATTGAGGATACTGAAGCGGAGGCAGACACATCCTTTTCCGTCGCGCCTTCATAAAGAAGGTACGGTTGCAAGACCGGGGCACCGGTTGCATCCGGCGCCCCTCATGCAAGTTGCAGCTATGGTTGATTGGGCCTGCCAGGAACCTTCTCGACCTCAACCTGCTGGCGACGGACAGTGTCCTTCACGGTCTCAACTCTGTCAGAGCCCGACTTGCGCAAAGTGACTTCCTCAACGACTCGGGCGGTCTTATTGACAACCGCCTGCTCGGCTGTCTCGGTCATTTCATATGCCCGGTCTGACCAGTCGATGTCCGCAACATAGGATGGGTCGCCGATTGCTTTGCGAACCACCTCTGCATGTTCTTCATGCAGCGTCACCTGCTGTTCAACGGGACGTTCGGTCACAAAGCGACGAATTCGCGTCGTTCCCGTTTCAAAAAGACGCTTGCCTACATTGAGCTGTTCCTCGGCGAGCCGCAGAGTCTCCGGGTCTTTCGCGTCTGCCTTGGCGATTGGCGATGTTACGAGAGCTTTTGCCTCAACCGGAACCTTTTCTCCGATCTTTGCCGCGGCATCATGAATGTCGAGAGGCTTATGTACGTCGAGCAACGCCATAGTGCGCGCAACCTCGTCGTCTGGAACGCGGGCTACAAGAACGGCGCCACCTCTATCGATTGTGTCGCCGTAGACCGCTGCTTCGTGGTCCCACACATTTTCACCGAAAAGACGGCGCCACAGTCCGACATGATCGGTTTCGTGGGACTTTAGAGCATTGCGGTCGATGATACTCAGATCGGAGACGTTATAGCCCGAATTCTGAAGCACCTTCATCGCATTTTTGGCCTTATCGAGGCTGTCGTACGCGGTGACTACTTTTTCCCAAGCCATGATCTTCAACTCCTTTGGTTCTGTACTGCTGGTGCCGCAACTGCGACAGCTGGGTTGGTGTCTGCGGGCACACGTGTAACAACGGCTTCCTGCTGCCGCAGGACCACGCGCCCCTGATAGTTTTGCGCTTCGCGAACCTTTCGAACGCGAACCTCTTCCTTCAACACGAGCCGCCGTTGCACAACAACTTCCTCTTCCACCACTGGAATGATGGTGACGTCGCCCTCAGTTCTGACATCTGGGATTTTGGTAACGACTTGACCCACAGGGACGCGTTCGACTTCGACCCGCTCACGCTCCAGGAGCTGCTCTACCAACTGCTCGCGCGAATGCGTAACGGTGGACACCTTAACCCGGCCCGTGGCAACCTGCCGCTTCGCGATCGAAACCTCTTCGGCATGCAGGGGAATGACTATTTGATCATCTGGATTGATTGGATTGCTTTCGCTTCGGTTTTCGAGCGCCATGATGCTTCGTCTCCGGCATTTGTCTCCGAACGACCACGCAGACATATCCTGTTATCGTTCGTTGCTGGAAAAGGGGCTCTTCGCACTCAACCCACGGAGATCAAGCGGGATCGACGAACCATGTCAGGGCTGACAGGTGATGGCCGCCGCTCCCCGCAAATCTACTTCTTGGTAACGACGAGTTCGGTTCGGCGGTTCTTTGCCTTGCCCTCCTCTGTGTCGTTCGATGCAATAGGATGATCCTGACCCCATCCAGCAGTCGAGATGCGGTTGCCGTCAATTCCGCCGGCGACGAGCAACGCTTTCACTGCTTCGGCGCGGTCGACTGACAGCTTCCTGTTCGCGTCCGGATCGCCTGTGTTATCGGTGTGCCCTTCGAGCTGCACGATCATGTTGGGGAAGCATTTCATGATCGCGATCAGATCGTTGACGGTCTGATTCGAATCGGGCGTGAGTGTAGTGCTAGCGGAATCGAAGTTAAGGTGGTCGAAGACGAACCGCTTCGGCAGTTCCGCATCCGATCCCTTCATCATGAAGTTAGCAACGTTGTAGGTAAACATGCCCTCCTGGACGGATAGGACAGTACCGCAAGGGAGGGAGATACTCGCCATCTTCGGACCCTCAACATGGGGGCCGCTGCACGAACGCCACGCAAATAACGCGGCGGCGAGCAAGAGCAATGGCAGCAACCAGCCCCAGATAGGAAATCCTTTCTTCTCGGGTTCGGGAATCGCCGCAGGCCGAATGCTGGGAGCTGGCGCAGCGCCACAGATGTTGTTGTTGCTGCCGAGACCAAGCGCACTGCCGAGCCCACTGGGAATCGCGGCGAGAATGCTGTCTCTGTGTCCGGAAAACAGAGCGGTTATCCCCGAAGCTCCAACGCCAGTAGTTGTAAGGTGCTTTCCAATCAATCCGAAGAGAAATGGTGCGACGATATTCAGCAGCGAGGAGGCTGAAGAGAACTGTATGCCTGCCGCATTGCCGATGACATTTGCTACTCCACCGGCGCGATCACCTAACAAGCTGGAGATGAGTCGGGATCCTGTCTGCATGAGGCCCTGAGTGGCACCGCCACCGGCAAGTAAACCGCCTGCATTGGTGAGCAGGTCGGCAGGTAATGGTGTGTTGGTGATGAGGTCATGTACTTTGCTTGCTCCAGCGGGAGTTGATGCTACGTTGCACAACGTGCCCGCAACGCTGGGAATGGCCACGCCGAGCGCTTGTTGGGTCTTGCCCGGTGTTTCTCCAATCAGGGATGAAATCTTCGTAACTACGTCAGGGGTCAGCAGACTCTTCGCAGAGTCCAAAAGATTTATCGCCATTTCCGGTCTCCTTGTCGCGGGATTGCGCAGACTTGTGGTCCGCGAAAAGTGGGGGAGCCGACGTGCGCTCGTTGCGCCACAGGTCGGACGGAGACGCGTTCAGCACATCAACGCCTGGAGCAGGATCTACAGTAAGTTAAACGGCGCCTTACAAGTGCACCCAGAAGAAGGAGGTCCCAACAACTTTAACTGGCCCGAGAGCGTACAGAAGATGAATCGGAAGCAGACGCTAAACAAGCGTATACAGCCTCTTGCTCAAGATGCGTGCCGGTTCTGATGGGTTGCGTGCCATCGCGAGCAAGACGAGGTCGATCCAGTGGTACCGGCCGCAGATGGCCAAGGAAAAAACGGGCGCTCATGAACGGCAATCACCGGGCTTTCGGTCGAACTGAGGTTAGTTGGGTCCCTGCGAAATGTCGGCTGACGCAGCAGCAAGAAAAATAAGAACTAAGCTAGATACTGTTATTTCTCGCGCTCATCCCACGCGTCGATAGCTACGAAGCGATGGGTTGGCTGGTAACGCTTGATCAACTGCGCTGCCGCTTTCACGGATGGACCGCGATCTGCTCCAAGATCGGAGTGGCGTCCATCGTGCAAAACGATGGTTGTGGCCCATCCGGCACGCCCGTTTCTGTCAATCTTTCCCTCAAGCCGTTGCGCGATCCGATCCGCCGAGCGCTCTTTCCAATCAGTCGTCATCGCGTTCCACAACACAGGAATCATGCCCATTTCCCGTGCGGTGCCAAGCACCACAGGACGCCGCGCGCCGTATGGCGGACGAAAATAACGAACCGGCTGACCGAGAATCTGCGCCAGAGCATCGCTGGTATGGTGCAACTCCTCGCGGACCTGCGCCGCCGATATGCGCGCGAGATTGGGATGGCTCCACGAATGGTTGCCGATCAGATGCCCTGCGGCGAGCACGCGGCGAGCCAATTCTCTTTCAGCTTCAGCAAAGCGGCCAACCATGAAGAACGTAGCGCGCACCTGATTCTGGGCAAGTATATCGAGCAACTGCGACGTCCATGCCGGGTTGGGCCCGTCATCGAAGGTCAAGGCCAACTCACCAGGCTTGCGCGCCGCCACAAGAGTGCGCCCGAACAATTGGGAGGTTGGCCAAAGAGAAGCGTATTGAAAGCCACCTACAGCGAGAGCGGCGGCACCGAGCACTCCGAGGCCCGTGTAGGCGCTTGCACTTAAAGAAGAAAGCATGCCGTTTATAGTGTGCTGTGCAGCGCGCCGCAACTGCAAGGCCTTATTGCAGATGGCATTTGACTACAATTGGACCGGAAATAGCACGCGGGGTATACTCGCAATTGTTAGGCGTCCTCGCTAGTGGAAGATAGCGAGGAAGAATGCCGATGGGCTGCATCCTGGGTTTGCGGAGCGGCACTGGAGACAACGATGAGCCTTACCAACTTCCCTTCCGGTGGATCTTGTTCCTCCGCAATTCCCTTCACCAAAGTTACGATACCCGCTCTCAACGAGATGAAGCGGCAGGCTAAGCCCATTTCGGCTCTGACCGCATATGACTATGCAACATCGCGGCTGGTCGACGAGGCCGGCGTCGACGTCATTCTCGTAGGTGATTCTCTTGCGATGGTTGTGCTCGGCCACGATAATACGCTCGCGGTTACCGTAGACGAGATGCTGCACCATACGCGCGCTGTGCGGCGCGCCGTGCGACGCGCTTTGGTTGTCGCTGACATGCCGTTCGGCAGCTACCATGGCACAGTCTCGGAAGGAGTAGCAAATGCCGTGCGATTTGTGAAAGAGGCCGGCGCTGAGGCAGTCAAAATCGAGGGAGGGCGTGTCGAGCTTGTCAGGGCTCTCACCGATGCCGAGATTCCGGTCATCGGCCATCTCGGACTCACGCCGCAAAGTGTACATCGCATGGGGGGCTATCACGTCCAGGCGCGCACTGACGAAGCGATCGCACAACTGAAGGCAGATTCGACCGCGCTCGAGGACGCGGGAGCAAGTGCACTCGTGCTTGAAGGCGTTCCACGCGAAGTGGCGGCAGAGGTTACCGGCGACCTTTCGATACCCACCATTGGCATTGGCGCCGGCCCCGATTGCGACGGGCAGATTCTGGTCTTTCATGATCTTGTGAACCTCACCTTTGCGCCGCCCGCCAAGTTCGTGCGTCGCTATGGCGATGCCGCCACACTTTTCAGGCAGGCCGTCGAACGCTATCGCGAGGACGTCGAGCATCGTAGCTTTCCTTCAGATGAAGAAAGCTACCATTTACCCGCAACAACACGCCGACGGCCAGAAGCCCGAACGGCAGATAGCACTCCAATACCCTCGTTGCGCAAGGCCTGATGCGGATACTGCGCACTGTTAACGAATTGCGCCACTGGTCGCGGAGGGCTCGACGCGAAGCTGCCGAGGAGCACGGCGGAGTCATCGGACTTGTGCCGACGATGGGAGCTCTGCATGTGGGTCACGCATCGTTGATTCGCGCCGCTGTTGGTGCGTGTCGCCACGTCGCTGTTTCAATCTTTGTCAACCCTACGCAGTTCGGGCCGAATGAAGACTTCGCCCGTTATCCGCGCAGCTTCGAGGCCGACTGTGCTCTAGTGGCTGCAGAAGGCGCCGAGGTGGTCTTCGCTCCTGCGGTCGAGGAAATGTATCCGCCTGGGGCTTCAACGTTCGTTGATGTGGACGGCATCGGTGGCCGGCTTGATGGCGAGTCTCGCCCGGGCCATTTTCGCGGGGTCGCCACGGTTGTGGCCAAATTATTGATCGCCGCCGAACCAGATCAGGCCTTCTTCGGACAGAAAGATGCTGCACAGGTGGCGGTGCTGCGACGAATGGTGACTGATCTTCGCCTCGGAGCACAGATAATCGTGTGCCCCATAGTACGCGAGCTAGACGGGTTAGCACTGAGCTCGCGCAATGCCTATCTCAGTGCTGGGGAACGCAAACAGGCGCTCGTTCTCAGCAGTGCGATTCATCGCGTAGAGACGCTTGTTTCGACCGACGAGCGACGCGCGATCGAGCTGGTTGATGCCGCGCGCGAAGTCTTAGCGACCGAACCGGCAGTGAGAATCGATTACATCGAACTGGTTGATCCGGCGACTCTGCTGCCGGTTGAGACAGCGGTTCCTGGCGCACTCTTCGCCGTTGCTGTCTGGGTCGGCACGACACGACTCATCGACAACACGATCGTCAGCTGAAATTGTCGTTGCGCCTATCTTGCCTGAGGTTGCAAGCTGAAAGACAATGCCGGAACTGCCCGATATCTCAGCCTACATTAGCGCGCTCGAGCGACGGATTCTCGGCCAGAAGCTTGAACGCGTACGGATTGCTTCCGCGTTTCTTCTGCGGACTGTCGATCCGCCACTAGTAGCCGTCGAGGGAAAGACCGTGAAGGAGCTACGCCGTGTGGGCAAGCGGATCGCCATAGGCGTAGAAGATGGCCTTTGGCTCGTGCTTCATCTCATGATTGCCGGCCGTCTTCACTGGAAGGCTGCGCAGGCAAAGCTCGCAGGACGCAATGCGCTTGCGGCTTTCGATTTTGCCCATGGCTCGCTGGTGCTCACTGAGGCCGGCTCGAAACGACGCGCCTCGCTGCATGTGCTGCGCGGCGAGGAAGGCCTGCGCTCGGCCGACCCCGGGGGTATTGAAATCTTCAATACCGATCTCGCGGGATTTCGAGCTGCGCTGACGCTCGAAAATCGGACCCTCAAGCGCGCCCTTACTGATCCGCGGCTGATTAGTGGAGTTGGCAATGCTTACAGCGACGAAATCCTGCATGCGGCACAGCTCTCGCCTATCATGCTCACGCACAAACTCAGCGACGACGAGTGGGAACGGCTTTTTGCGGCGACCCGCTCGACGCTGACATTGTGGATCGAACGCCTACAGGCCGAAGCAGAAAAAAGCTTCCCGGAAAAAGTCACCGCATTTCGCCCGGAAATGGCTGTACATGGACGCTACGGCCTGCCATGCCAACGGTGCGGGGCGAAGGTGCAACGCATCCGCTACGCCGACAACGAGACGAATTACTGTGCGTGCTGCCAGACCGGCGGACGGGTGCTCGCCGACCGCAGCCTCTCGCGTCTGCTGGGATCAGATTGGCCTCGTACTCTGGATGAGTTGGAAACTCTGAAACGCCGCTAAAGGCTTCTTTGCCCGTGCTGTCGCCGCATTCGACAGCGGCTCCCGCCTTTGCTAGACTTAAATCTACTGCCGGTCTGGTGAGGTCCCCGGACTTGTGTCTTGTGCCGAAGTGGCGGAATTGGCAGACGCGCATGGTTCAGGTCCATGTACTCGCAAGGGTGTGGGGGTTCGAGTCCCTTCTTCGGCACCAAGCCATCTCGTAAGCTGTAGAAAATAAGCTAAATACACCCACAACACTAACTTCCAGCGAGTTCCTCCTGTTCGCACAGTCCATCCCGAACATGTAATTCTGCGCCTTAAGGCCGTTTTGCATTACCACGGGCGATTTGCATTACCAGAGCCTAAGCCTGCACCTTGCATCGTGCTACTGGGCTAGTACTGCGAACCGCAACGCTAACTGCGGAGCAACGCCAGGACATCTCTTCGATACAAATCGAACCGGACTTTCGTAACCCGATAAAACGCGGGCTGGAAATTCTCACATTCCTTTTAATTGCAAGAGGATATATACAAAGGTTCGAGCGACTGCTCATCGGCCAGGTCAGTTGTCGCATACGGTCATCACCCTCAATTGGATAAATTTAATGACAATCCCCCCTATAATTGGTATATAGGTTGCTCATGTCATTAGGGATAGCTTTCAAGGGGCCAGAAGGGATCGTTCTGGCAGCGGACAGTCGTGTTACTTTGAACAACGCATTTATGCAGCCAAATGGTACCACGATGCTCTTGGCATCGACATTTGATAACGCGACCAAGCTGCTGAAAGTGAAGGGCCAAGATTTCGTAGGCGCGGTCACATACGGCGTAGGCGCCATCGGTCAACAGGCTCCGCGCACTGCCCATAGCTTCATCCCCGAGTTTGAGGCGTTGCTTCAGCAGAAACATAACGGGTCAAGGTTATCGGTTGAGACATTTGCTCAGGAACTGAGCGCATTCTTTTTGGCTCAATGGAACACACATATGCAAGGCGTAAGTGGACAAGGCGATATGGTCTTCCTTGTGGGCGGGTATGATGAAAATGCGGCCTACGGAAAGGTCTTCGACTTTTTCATCCCAAGCAAGCCAGTCCCAAACGAACAATTTGCCGCAACGGGCAATTTTGGGGCTGTCTGGGGCGGACAACGCGAGCATGTTGACAGGCTTCTTAACGGTTATGACTCGCGAGTACTGGATTTGGCGCAGGCTCAATTGAATCTCGATCAAGCCCAGAAGGATGCACTGCGAGCACATCTTGCGCAATTGACGACACCGATACCATTCGCATTTCTACCGCTACAGGATTCCGTGGATTTGTCGATCTTTCTTATTAGGACGACCATAAGAATCCAAACGTGGCTTGTGGGCGTGAGAGGTGTAGGCGGAGCAATTGACGCCGCAACAGTCACAAAGACGGACGGATTTAAGGCCGTCCAAGTTAAGACTATCGTCGGAGAGCGATCAGTCTGATTGGTAAGGGGGAAGATCTCATGCTCAGATCACTTGAACTCGGCCGTGCTGGAACTGAAGAGTGGATTGCCGCCAGCCAAAACCTGAAGCTCAGTGACGAATCATTTTCGGGCTTCATCTACCAGACTGGCGACGCCATCGTCGGTTTCGTGAGAAGCCGTTCCGATGAAGTTTCTGACCAGGAGAAAGCGCAAGCGCCTTCAACCTCTAGCATTCGCTAGCGTTGCAGCATTCACGCAATGAGTCGTAGGGGCGGACAACGTGGTGCGGAAGACTGGGAACCTCAGACACAGTAGACGCGACGAAACTGCCACGTAACGGCATCTGGAAATTGCGAGCGCAACCGGAACAATATGTTGTGGTGGGGCGATCATCTGCGCAGTGTGCAGGCTATGCCAGGATGTTCGATGCCTCTGGTGCGGTCCCGCCGAACAGGGCCACAGCATCGTGGAAACTCTTGGGCTTGTATCGCTCCCAGTCTTCTTCTCGCACGAAGAGCGCCCGGTACTGCCGCCCCGAATCTAGCCTGCTTGCATCTCCGCACCACTGCTGCAGGCGATCCCACTTCCCCGGATCGTTGGTGTCCTCTCGCCCCTTTGTTTCAACGAGCCAAGTGGTCCCGTCGGACACTTTCACGATGAAGTCTGGATGATAGTTCGAGATGTCGCCATCCGCCTTCACGTAATCGAGCCTGAAGCCAACAGCGAGGTAGTTTTTGGCGTAGGCGTCCACGTCTTTGCTTTCTTCAAGGAAGCGGGCGAACTCCAGTTCAAGCCGACTGTCTCCGATGGTGCGATTGAATACGCTCTTCTTGGAAACCACATAGCCCTGTTCCTTGACTACAAAGGGGCGCGTCTCCCTGAGCTTGATGTGATCACGGATTTCGGCATCCCCCTTCTCGCAGACCGTCAGAGCATTGATTGCCTTCTTGAAGCTCTCCAGGATCATCCTGGTCGCCGCCAGTTCTGACAGATTGCGAAGCGTGTTCGGTACTTCAAGGTCCACTTCCCGTCCAAACAGGTGGTCCCGGACGAATGCCTTCACCTTGCCGTACAACACGTCATAGCCGCTCACAAGCCGCAGGTCCTTCATGATCGTCTGAGCGAAATACCCAAGCACACTTCGATAGTCGGCAACCCCGGCAGTGTCGAGCATGGTCTTGTGGGTTACTTCGCCGGTAGTCACATCCTTGAAGACGATCTCCCGCTGTTCCTCTTCGGAGAATGCTTGATAGAGCACCTTCTCATGCCCCATTGCGCTCTCGTCCAAATCGCCCAGATTCTTGTACTCGCGATAGACGCGAGGCGTCAGGCGCGGCAGTGCAATGTCCAGGGCGTCCAGATTCTTGCGCTCATTCTCTTCGTCCACTTCGATCATCAGCGGCGTCTTCGCCCCCGTGCCCGCTCCCATCGGCTTGCGCTCAAACTCCACACCTTCATTCCTGATTGATTCAACGAACTCCATGAAGGCGTTAGTGCCGACAACACTGACGTACTCTTCCACATTTCCGGGATACATTTTGCGCAAGCCGCGTCCAAGGGTCTGTTCGGGCAGAATGTTGCTCTTTGCCGAGTATGCCCGCAGCCCGACGATCGTCGTCACATTGCGCACATCCCAGCCTTCCTTCAGCATCATCACGGAGACGATTGCCTTGGCAGGACTCTCCAGACTGTCGATGGCGTTCGCCTGCTCCCGCAGCTTGTCTAGCTCCTCCTTGTTCTTGCCGGAAGCGGACTCGGAAATCTCGCCGCTCTTCTTCGTATGGATTACCAGGATGGCGTCGCCCGCAAGCTCGGGATAGTGCCCTCTCAGGTAATCCGCCACGTCGTCACAGTTCCGGGTATCGTCCGTCATCACGAACAGGATGGCTTTCTTGCCCATCTTTTCGTGCTCTTCCTAGGCCTTTCGCCATTCGATAACGCCAAGATCGATGTAATCGGCGTACTTCTCGGTGTACTTCGCGCTCTGACGTTCCACCAGCTTGGCTCGGCTCGGGCGCATCGGGAAGCACAGGATGCTTCACTACGTTCTGCGCGATGGCTTCCACCAGCGGGTAGTCGGCGACAGTCTGCACGAAGATCGCCCCGTTGTTCGCTCTTGGCGTCGCCGTCACGTCCAGTTGAAGTGACAGGGCGTCCCCCTTCTGCAACAGGCGGTTGTGGATGTCCTCTATCGACTTGAACCACGCCATCGCGGGATCGTGGATGTGGTGCGCCTCGTCATTCAGCACCATCAGCTCGTCAATTTCCCGGACGATCATTCCCAAATCAATCTTCTGGTCCGTCGTTGCGCCAGTCGGCCGGGGACCAGGAAATAGTCCATCGTGTCCTCGTCATCGGCGGACGCGGGTATGTCATCGCCAGCGTAGACGCGATGGATGTTTGTCAGAAAGATGTTGCCGGTCTTCTGTGTGACACGTACCTCGTCCTGAATGTGCAAGCGTCAATTGGAAGTCGTCTCGCCAGTTACGCCCATCCATGCCGTTCTCGGGCAGCACCGGATCGTCTTTGAGGAAAATGCGGAGTCCATCGAAATCCTTGCGGATTCTGTCCAGCACGATGATATTCGGAGCAATCACCAGAAAGTTACGCGACAGCTTCGAGCCGGCCTCATACGGCTTGTGGAAGAAGCTCCAGGCAAGGGCCAGACTGAGCACCTTTGTCTTCCCTGAGCCGGTCGCCATTTTAATGACGAACCGAAGCCAGCTCTCGTCGAACATGCCACCAGACACAATCCCCGATGAATCGAAGCGCATCAGGTCGTGCTTGTCCTTTGCGCCCACCGCTTCATACAGGTAGACGACAGTCTCGATTGCTTCCCGTTGTGCAAAGTAGTACTGGAAGTCGCCTAGTGTTCCATCCCGTTGCGGCCATAGCTTCGGCGTCGCAAACCACCAGTTGAGCAGGCTCTTGCTGGTCACCGTGGCTCCCCCATACCCGCTCTCGCGCCACTCCTTTACCCGCTTGCGGAGAGTGGGAACGAGTGGCGGCATGAGCTTTTCTGCGGTTGTATCCCGGAGAGCTTCATCGGCGGGGAACCAGCGAATCTCAGGATCAAGAACCGCATACGGCGAGCTTCGGGAACTTCGGATGAAGCGCCATTACGTCTTGCCTCCCACGTTCACTTCCACAATCGTCATCGTGTCATTGCCGAAGATGTCCACTACTTTGACCGCGATCTTACACCTGCCCGATGTGCATTCTTTCGCCACGCTACGCAACTCCAGACTACGGTCCTTCTTGGTGCGGAATGTCTGCCACTCATTCTCGAAGATGTAGTCGCCAGTCCAGACCTCTTCGTAGGTTTCCAGCTTCCTCTGATCGGCTTCGATTCCCGGCAGACGATCTTCGGGCACAATCGGCTTGCGGATGATCTCGCGCTTGCTCTCGTAGTTGAAGTCCACAGCCCAGTAGTCGATCCAGTCGGACCATTTTTTCGTAAGCAGCTCGCGGGTCACGACGCCATTCCTGTCCTTGGATACCTTGACGATCTGCCCCTTCTCCACCACGATCTTGCTCGCCTTCTCCTTGAGTGAGGCCTCAGCGGCGGCGATGGAGTCCTGAGAGTAGAAGACGGAGAAGTCTGTCAGTTCGATTGCGACAGTGTTCTTGGTCACGTGCGGCTTGACTTCGATGTAAGAGACATCGTGGAAGCGGACCTGATTCTTTTCGACGGCCCTTTTGTCAAAGACCTCAGCCGGGATGTATTTCGGGGCAATGTCGATCCCCTTGGAACGCGCCTCATCCAGTACGTTCGGGAAAAGACCCATCTCAAACTCAAAACCCAGAATATCCACGCGGGTAATGCGCTTCTGTCGGCACTCGGCAATTACCTCTTCTACATAAAGCCGGGTCACGGGCAGGTTCACTGGGCCGACCGAGATTAACCGCCCCGCCTTCTTGCCGTGGAAGGTGGCGAAGCCATCCGTCTTCTCAGCGCGATACGCTTTCAGGATGAGATCAAGGAAAGCGGCTTCCTTTTGCGCAAGTTGCGCCTGTTGTTCCGCCTCGCGCAGGTTCGGATTCACGCCAACATAGTGCTGCCGCTCGTACTTGCCGAGGTTCAAAATCTCGAAGGCGCGGTAATCCTTTCCGTTGGCCTTCAGTTCCCGCTGGACACCGATGAGCCGCTTGCGGGTGGTGTGGATGGCAAACTTGCCAAGGTCGGTGCAAATCCATTTGCGCCCAAGTCTTTCGGCAACTGAAGCAGTCGTACCAGAACCACAGAAAAAATCACCAACTAGGTCTCCCTCATTGCTACTTGTTCGAAGAATTCTATCGAGGAGCGATTCGGGCTTTTGAGTTGGATAGGAAAGTTGTTCGGCAGACTGATTGTGTATCTTGCTGATGTCAGTCCACAAGTCCTGTATGAGCGTGCCTTCATGCTCACTTTCGTATCTCTTGAGACGCGGTTTGCCCCCTTCGGCTTTCGGGTAATGAATTCTCCCCTGTCTGTCAAACACTTCCATCTGTTCTTTGAGATATGCCCATGTTCTACCCTGCGCTGGCCAAACACCCTTCCACGCGTATAGAAGGTTGCCGCCGTCGCCGTGGCGTGGGGCATCAAGAGGGAGACGGTTATACCACTCGCCACGCTCTTCATCGTAAGAATCAAAAAACTGTTCTACGTATTCTTTGCTGATTTTCTGAAGCGTCTTGTTCCAGATTCGTGATTCGCCTTTCGAGTAGTAGTAGATGGTGTCGTGGATGTTTCCATATTTTCCGGGGTCATTGTGGGCGAAGGCTCTTCGCCACACAACTTCGTTCTGAAAAAACGAGTTCCCGAAAACTTCATCAAGCGCCAGCCTGACGTAGGGACTGACCCTCCAATCACAGTGAACGTAAATGCTGCCGTCGTCCGCGAGGAGGGAGTTCATTAGAACAAGGCGCTCGTACAGCATCGTGATGAATGAGTCGGCTCCCATGCCCCAAGTGTCTCGGTAGGCGATTTCCTCCAGAATTCCCGGTTTCTTGGTAAATGTCTCATCGCCAATCTCAATGTCCATACTGAAGTCGGCACCCACGTCAAAGGGCGGGTCGATATAGATAAGCTTCAGCCCTCCTTGCGCTTCAATCTCTTCGCGGAGCGGCCCGTTCTTCAGAGAGGAGAGAATCAGCTTGTTGTCACCCCAAATAAGCTTGTTCGTCCAGCCCTTCAACTGCCGACCGCGTTCATCGAACAGCCCCGGTTGCAGTGCCATGTCTTCCGGCTTCTCGGCGCGTGGCTCATCCACCTGCTCAATCACCTGAAACGGCAGAACAACGTTTGTCACCTCATTTGTCTTGCCGTTCCACACAAGCTCCACTTCCCGCTTGTCATCAAAGAGAAGGAATCGGTACCTGTCTGGAAGCGGCTTGCCGGCTTCGATATACCGGATGACTTCCTGTTGTTCCTGTTGCGTGAGCTTCGCCATTGATCCTCATGCCCAGAATCCGCTGGGACCGTGCAACATTGTTGTGGTGAGTTCAACACGCATTCTATCGCTTCGAGTCGCCAGAGGAGTGCGCTCGGGCTTTTGAACGATCGACGAGTTCGGAGGCGATTCTCTTGCCCTCATCAGTACTCATGAATTTTGAGTCCGGCATGGTTCCAATTCGCGTCAGGTCGAGACGGTCCGCATCCCAACAAGCTCCAATGGTCGGATCAGCGCTGACCTTTCCGTGGGCGTGCCATTGGCAGGCATAACGCAATCGTCGAAATTGATCGTCATTCAGCTCAAAGAGGTTCCCGCGTAAGCGTTCGGCGTAATCAGCAGCGCGTTCGCCATGTGTGAGTTCGTAACTGTCATCCACACGGCACGAATCGTGAAGAACTGCGAAAAGACGAACAACTGCGCCGTCGGCTCCATTTGCGGAGGCTATCTGCATCCCGTTCGCTTCTACCCGCCTCCAGTGAGCTGGACCGTGGATTGATCCGTGATCGCCTCGGAACTTGGACGTGATCTCCTGCCATACAGAATTGAAATCAATCATAGGGGCGCTACCCCTTGCAGTTTGGCTCGATCGCTGGACTTTGGTCCGTTGTAAGAAGCGTGGCAGTTTCTCTAGGCCGATACATGCTCCGACCTCAACAGCCGAAGGATCGTGTTCGGGGACTTGCCAACCTCAGCAGCTATTGCTCTGACGCTGCGACCTTCGGACCTGAGCCGTCCGATCTTGGCCGCTAATTTCGGCTCCGCATCTTCAGCTTTGGGACGACCACCGACTCGGCCTTGTGCCTTTGCCCGCTGGAGTCCAGCTATCGTGCGTTCAGAGAGACGCACCCGCTCCTGTTTGGCTACTGCTGCCAGGATCCCGATAACAGCCTCTTTAAAGATGCCCGTGCTGTCAAGGTATTGCTCCGTGAACGACCTATAGTTGACGCCGTAGCCTGTGAGCCTCTGGAGATGGTTCAGCGTCTCCACGGTGCCTTCCCGGCTCAATCTGTCCAGACTCCAGAAGAGAAGCACATCGAACTCGCGGCGAGATGCGGCCTCAAACATCTTCTGGAACTGCTGACGGTCACTCCGTTTTCCGCTGGCCTTGTCGATGTATGCATGGATTATCGTCCAGCTCTGTGTTTCTGCAAACTGCCGTAGCTGTCGCAACTGGTTTTCAGCGTCCTGCCTGCCGTCTTTGGTGGATACACGAGCGTAGATGGCTGCTTTCATGGTGTAGCAACTGTATCAACAAACGGATGTTTTGTGAACACGCGAAAACAGCTCCTAAACTCTGCGCCAATCCGTGGCTGTCAGATACCCTTTTTTTGATACAGCCGTCTGCAGATTATGCAGACCCGGAATCCGGTGCGCGAACGGAAGATGCTTTGTCGGGTCCCCTTGGAGGACTTTTGAGGCATAAGGCGCGGGGGTTCCTCGGGGGCGTCTTGTGCCTCGGAGTACCGATTGACGTTGGATATGTGATTAGCAGCTCCGGCTATTTCCGGTTTGGCGGTAAACCGCCCAGAATCGCCACGAATGGCCCAACAGAGTTGAAGCGTCGCAGAACGCTGCAGGAACTAGGACGCCTTACAAATCGTCCTGGACGAGGTCCGATGTGATTCAACTAGCGAAAACAGGGCGAGCCACTCATCGAGAGGGTTCGGCGCGGTTTGTCGGCTAAGTGAAAGTCATGCGATTCTGCAGCTGATGTCCCACGCACCTAGAACGGAGGAACATAGTGAAACCCAGCAAGTCTGAATACCCAAGTCCCGAGAAAATCGAAGAGTTCTGGAAGGCATGGAAGGAGAAGGGTCAAGAAGGAATTGCTGATATGCTCCGCAACGCGAGACACGAAAGGGCAGAGAAGCGGGATGGTGCCGACCGGACTGACGAGCAAACGTAAGGTCAAGTGCCATGGATCGAAAGCCCGCTGGGATGCCGTTCTTTTGGTGTAATTACAAAGAATATGCCGCCTTGGCCTCTAGGCCATTTGTTTGCAAAGATTTGGAAAGGAGTTTAAGTCCCCTTCACTTCAAGTCGGACATTCAGGAGAGTCGTGCATCCTGTGGGGTCCCCTTTGGAGTGAAATCTGCGAAGGGGTGGGGGAGTCCTGGGGCCTAGGACACGATGTTGCCGCGTGTCAAACCTGATTCTTGGAAGCCTTCGCGTGCAGAATCCCTACAAAATCCCCCCTCGTTTTTGACAATTGGCCGATTAAGATTGCGGAGGTCTCTTCTTGACTAATACTCAGGAGACCACCATTCTGCAGAGCACGGTACCGATCTGGACTGGTAAGCGCACGCCCGTCCTAGCATGGCAGAATGCTGCATGAACGCGAAACGATTCGCCGAATCCGTGAAGTCGTGAAAAGTGGAACCCTGAATCAACACTTCAGGGCTGTAGATGTTAACCGAGCGTGCGGGATCGACTTCGAGTCGGAAACCAAGGTTGGAACGGAAAGCTAACACAGCGCACTTTCGCCAGGTCGAGCGCGGGCTGTATTGCCTCAAGTAGTCTGCGAGTGAATATCCAGAAGCCGAGCACTTGACAACGAACGCGACTTGTGTTATAATGGGAAAATCGAAGAGTGTATCAAGGCCGCCCGCGTGAGGCGGCCTTGCGCATTTCTGGGGAAGTCCTTGCGCGATCTTCGGACCCATCTTTGCGACCTGTGGTCCAAGCGTATCCGGAAGGTTCCCCAGAATCCACGCACATTTGAGGGTTTTTGCATTGGCGGTCAATAGACCGCGTGCGGGGCAGTGTGTGCTTCCTAGCGCCGTACATGCTGTCCAAGCAATGCAGGCCCTATTGACGCAGAAGGAGAAGACAATTGAGGAAAGCTACCCTTCACTTGATGGGTGAGAGTTACGGAACAGTTCGGGTCACAGCCAAGGGAACTAGGCCCCGCTACTGGCAGTGCGAGTGCGATTGTGGGCGGAGGTTCGAGGCTCGCGGGTCACGGCTGAAAGCGGGGACTGTCAAGTGTGAGTGCCAGCGGCAACGAATCAAGCACGGGCACACGGCGGGAGGTATCCTCTCGCCTGAGTACGAGAGCTGGCGAAGCATGAAATCGAGGTGCAAGTATAGCGGGAACTACCAAGGAATCAAATACGATTCCGGATGGGAGTCCTTCGAGAACTTCCTTGCCGACATGGGGAAACGGCCAGCGGGTACCTCACTCGACCGAATCAATGTGTGGGGTGACTACCGCAAGATCAATTGCCGATGGGCTACGGTCGAGACGCAAGCCAATAACAAGCGAAATACAAGGCTCATTCGCTACGACTGGAGAATTGGTGATAGGTACGGAGGCACCTTAGGTTCCGTCGCAGAGTGGGCGAGGTACCTCCGTATGCTCACGCGCAGCAAGGTTTGGACGACGAAGAGGCTGCGGAGTGTTCTTGAGGTCATGTCCATCAACGAGATTGTCATGGCTGTCAGCCCTTGCTGGACCGCACCAGAGGAATTGGCTCAACAGGCCGCATTGGAAATGGGTGAGATGTTCAGAGGACAGCTAGAGGCCGTCTACCTCCAGGCCGCCTAGGCCCAAGAAGTCAACTGCACAGTGTGCAAGCGTAGCTCCGCTGATGCGGAGCTTTTTTATTGAATGTTGAAAGGCGAAGTATCTATGGCAAGAATAGTAGATTTGACAGGCCGCATCTTCGGACGTCTGAAGGTGCTCCACAGAAGCGTTGGTAGCGGACGTCGCATCGTCTGGATCTGTGAGTGCGAGTGCGCCAGAGGTTCCAAGGTCCCGGTCTTCGGTTCTGAATTGCGAAACGGGCAGACGAAAAGTTGTGGGTGCCTTCCCATAATGAAGAGCAGAACGCGAATAATGGATCTCTCCGGCAGAACCGCCCACAACTGGAAGGTCTTATATCCGGCACCGAGTCGCGGAGACAACCCGTACTGGCTTTGCCGGTGCACCTGCGAAAGGCGAACCCTGAGAGAACTTAACGCAACCGATCTTCGACGAGGACGAAGCCGTTCGTGTGGATGTTTGGACGTGAGAAGGTTTGTACCTTCAGTGCAAGTGGCGTCGGCTGCTTAAGCAGGCGTTAACTGAATCTCGTAGACAGATAACTGTTAGCCCCTGCCTCGGCAGGGTTTTCTTATTTCTATTTAGGACCCCGATGACTGAAACATTTGATCTGATTGCCGAGTTGTCTTCACGCCGCAAGGCCCTCACCGTTCTGGAGCTTGCAAACTTGTTGGCGATCTCGAAGCAAAGTGCCTATGAGCACATCAAGCGCGGATCGCTTCCTGCACTGCAACTGGGGAACACAATCCGTCTGAACCCTAGGGATGTCGCCCGTTGGCTTGAGTCCCGTATGACCGTACCCACTCCACGCTCCCTTGCCGCTTAGTTTTCTGCCCAATTGAGCGCCTCGATTCGGCCGCGCACTGCATCGGACTCGTATGGCCTCGCATACTTCATCGTTGTCTGTATGTCAGAGTGCCCCATGAGTCCTTGCACCGTGCGCGGGTCCATCCCGGAGCGAAGGAGCTTGGTGCAGTACGTGGCCCTGAACTTGTGAAGGTACCAGCCTCTGCACTCCTCTCGTTCTTCGCACCCTTCACAGGCTCCGCAGTTGAGACCTGCTCGACGCGCGAGACGCTTGAGAGCCTGCAGGAGCTTGCCATTTGGATTGTCAGTCTTCGTGCCGATTACAAGTCGAGTCTGCGAGTGAGACTCTTTCCAGGCCTTAAGCAGCCCGAGCAGGTCTACGGGGATCGGAAGTGCCCTCTCAGCCTTATCCTTCACTTGAAACCCGAGATCAGGTTTACCGCGAACCAGAAGAATACTCGTCGAGAAATTCACATCCGGCCAACAAAGGTACGTCGCCTCTTGTTCTCTAAGCCCGCATTTGAGCAGAAGAGTAAAAGCGAGTTTGTAATACTCAGCAGTCAGTGAGGCAAAGAGGGCAGTGATCTCCTCAGCGGTATATACCTCAGGCAGTCCCTCTTCATAGTTTGGTGCGGTCGGCGCGAGCTTCCTTACATCAAGGCCGCAGTGTCGCAAGAAAGGCTTGAGTGCTGCATGTCTGTTGTAGACAGTTCGGGCTGACAAAGGGCGGTTTCCTGAACGCCTGCGTGACCTGAGTTCGCGCAGGTATTTGCGCACATCCTCTTCGGTCAATTGATCCGCATATGCCTTCCCTGTGACCACCAGGAAGTCCTCTGCAGCCAGCCGGTACACGTCTGCAGCGACCTTGCTTCCACGGTCGCGGACGACGTCCAAGAAACGATCGAGTTCTCGCCTCAAGCTAGTTCTACTCGACTGGTCCACAATCACGGCACCAGCTTCGCTGGCGGCCTCCATCGCGATGAGCAGCCGTTCTTTCTGGCGTACTTTTTGCAGGGCTTCGCTTGGAACGGTTCCCACAGATTCATAGCGAACTTTGCTTCCGACGTAGTAGCGAACCTGGTATCGCGCCCGTTCAAATGCACGAACACGGCCCTTGTAAATGGCCTTTCCAGGACTGACCTTGCCGTTGGCTCCGATGATCGCGGGCAGTCTTTTCCAGCCGTCCTCAGTCTTGCAGTAGAGGACCAGCGATGCCTTCCGGTTCATTTATTCTTTTCCTTTTAGGTTACGTTACCAAAACATTACCACGACGATTATGTCGAGATCAAGTATTGTATTATGAATACTTTGTCGAAATAAAGAGTAGAGTCCCTTCTTCGGCACCATAAAAATCTACTCATAAAAAATGAGCCGCCTGCGGGTGGCTCAAGTCATTTGAGCATCTCGGAGTTTCAATTGGGTGATGGCAGGTGAGCGTTTTGCGATGCGTTGCCCGGCTTGAGCGGTTCCAATGCTGATCTCTTTCTCGCACGCAACGATTGAATATTCAAATTGATCTCCGCGCCCGTGAGCATCCCCAGCGCACCCCAGTTCAACCAGATCGCGAGCGCAATGGGAGTCGCCATGGTGCCGTAGAACATGTCCAGCTTCGCCGCTCCAAAATTATGCAGGTAGAAGCTGATTCCCCAGGACAGCGCCATCCAGATAGAAGCGGCCACCAACGCGCCAGGGACCGTGACACGTTCGCTCAGAGGAACGTTGGGCGCCAGGATATAGAGCATTTCGACGGCAGCAAATGTGAAGAGCGCGGTGAGGGACCACTGGACGACCGGCCAGATACGAATCCAGACAGACTGCACTGGAATTGCTTTCGAGAGCAGCGACACGAAGAATGGCCCTGCTAGCGTAAGCGCAACTCCAAGGATCAGCAGGACACCCACACCGAACGCAAGACCAAAGGCAAGAACCCTGTTCGTCCAGACACGGCGCGGCCTGCGCACTTCGTACGTCATGTCGAGTCCGGCGATGATTCCCTTGACTCCTTTGGAAGTTAACCAGAGCGTAGTGATGATTCCGAAGGAGAGCAGGCCGCTTCGATGCGAGCCAACCATGGAGAGAATTTCATGAGCAATTGGAACTCCCTCTTCACCGATGTGCGGAATGATGTGGCTAAGAAATGACGTTGCCACTTCCATTCCGTTTTGCACAGGCAGATATGCAATGACCGCGGTCACCAATACCAAGCCGGGGAAAAAAGAAAGCAGAAGATAGTAAGCCAAGCCGGCGGCAGCGAGGTGTAGATGCTTTCTTTCGATATCTACGAGTGATAATTTGATGACTTCAAAGGCATCTCTAAGAAACTTCATTGCTGCTCAGCCCTCGCAGCACCTACGCTCTCTGAAATTGCAAATGCGATTCACGCGGCGCTCTGTATCTTACCGAACGCGTCCGGCTCCGGCTGCGAAACGAACAAATTCATACCCAGTTCGTCAGCCAAGAACCTCGCTGCCAATTGCCCCTTAATGCTATTACCGGCTTCGTCGAGAGGCGGCGCGAAAGTTCCCAACGCTCCTTTGCCGGGAGCAACTGCAACTATGCCACCGCCGATTCCGCTCTTGCCGGGCAGGCCGACGTCGAAGAGCCAGTCACCTGAAGTTTCATAAAGTCCGGCTGTAGCCATCACAGCCAATGCGTAGCGGCAACTGGCGGCATCAACGACCTGCTCTTTCGTTAGAGGATTTACCCCGCCATCGGCCAGGGTGGCACCCATCACGGCCAGATCCTTTGCGGATACATTCAGCGAGCATTGCCACGTGTATAGGTCGGTGGTCTCGGAGGGGTCAAGATCAATTCGGCCTAGGCTTTGGAGCAGTTGTGCGATCGCCTGGTTCCGATTGTTGGTCTGCATCGCTGAGGAGTAGACCTCGGTGTTGAGAGATAGAGTCCTGCCGGCAAAGCGAGAGAGACCCTCATGAATAAACTTGCGTCTGTTTTCCAGGCTCGTGCCCGTCACCATGCTTGTAGTTGCCATCGCACCGGAATTCACCATTGGATTCGTTCGCCCATCGGGGCTCCGCTCAACCGCAGCAAGGGAGTTGAATGGAAGTCCAGTGCTGTTGACACCAAGATTTTGTCGGGCCTTCTCGGCACCCCGAGCCTGGCACACCAGCGCGAAGATAAAAGGCTTCGAAACGCTCATGATCGCAAATTCGTAGCCGGAGTCGCCGACTGCATATTCATTGCCACTTGTTGCGATTACACATGCGCCGAATAAATCGCGAGGCACCCTCGCGAGCGCCGGATAGACGTCCGAATTTGCGCCTTCCTGATTTCCCTTGAAACGCTCGTGGGCCTCAGCCATCAACTCTTGAATCTGCTCGGGGGACGGAAGATGTCCGGTCGAGATGTAAGAACCGTGCTTCGCGCTTGTCTGTTGCCGAGCGGTCATGAGCATCTCCTTGGCGGTAAACCCACCGAACCCAGCTCAAGCAGAGCGCTTCACTTTGTCCGGCAGTGTGGCCGACTTTACTGGCCGGGTTAGGTTTTCCGGCTTCAATATCTGAGCGAGCGCTTCTTTGCTGATCAACTTCTTCTCGAGCACCAAATCGGCAACGCTGCGCCCAGTGCGCAACGCTTCCTGCGCAATCTCGGTTGCGTTGGTGTATCCGACGTAGGGATTGAGAGCGGTGACAAGAACAATGGATCGGCTTATGTGTTCCTGAAGCTTTTCACGATTTGCCGTAATTCCGTTTACGCAACGCTGCGCGAGGACCAAGCACCCATTGCGCAGATGTGTAAGGCTCTTGAAAATGCTGTCGGCAACAATGGGCAGGAACGCGTTCAACTGCAGCTGGCCGGCCTCAGCAGCAAAGCTGACTGTGACATCGTTGCCGATTACTTCAAATGCAATCTGGTTCACTACTTCTGGGATAACCGGATTAACTTTGCCGGGCATGATGCTCGACCCAGCCTGCATTGGCGGCAGATTGATTTCACCAAGGCCAGCCCGCGGGCCGGAAGACAAGAGACGCAGGTCATTACATATCTTTGAAACCTTTACGGCAATCCTTTTCAGTACTCCCGAAAGCTGCACAAAGACGCCTGCGTCTTGTGTTGCCTCAACGAGATTTGGAGCCGTAATAAGAGGGATGCCGGTAATTTTCGACAGATGCTTGCGCACCTTCTCCGCGTACTCAGGGTGCGAAGTGATGCCAGTTCCGATCGCAGTCGCGCCCATGTTGATCTCGCAAAGCAGCTGTGATGCTTCGCGCAATCTCTGAATATCTTCCGCGAGCATGACTGCGTAAGCCGAGAACTCCTGTCCCAAGGTCATCGGGACAGCATCTTGAAGCTGAGTGCGCCCTACCTTGACCAGATCCTTGAACTCTGCGGCCTTCTCTTCGAACGCTGCACGCAGAACTTCCATCGCGTCGATCAGGCGATAGATCGCAAACCAACTTGCGATCTTGATTGCAGTCGGGACAACATCGTTCGTGCTTTGCCCCATGTTCAGGTGCTCATTGGGATGGATCGCGGCATAATCTCCGCGAGCTTTCCCTATAAGCTCTAGCGCCCTGTTCGCGATGACTTCGTTGGCGTTCATGTTTGTCGACGTTCCGGCGCCGCCCTGGATCACGTCAACCACAAATTGATCGTGCAGCGCGCCTCCACGAATCTCGTTACAGGCTGCGACAATCGCTTTCGTTTGTTCTGCGCCGAGTAAATCGAGATCGTGGTTCGCAAGCACAGCCGCCTCTTTCACGCAAGCGAGAGCATTCACGAACTCAGGGTTGGCAGAGATCGGAATTCCACTGATGGGGAAATTCTCGACGGCACGAAGAGTGTGTACGCCGTAGTAAGCCGATGCGGGAACCTCCCGCTCGCCAAGCAGGTCGTGCTCGGTGCGGGTTGGGGTTGAGACCCTCGTCTTCATGCGGCCTTGGCGCCTTTCTTGCCGGCCTCCTTGCTCTTTGCCGCCATCTCAGCCAGTTCTTCAAGGTATGCGATCGCGGTTTCGATGCCGCGATGGAACATCTCGACGCTGTAGTGCTCATTGGCTGCGTGCAAGCCATCGCTATCCAGCCCGTAACCCATCATGACAACCGGAATCTTCATCATGTCGTAGATATCGGCAACGATAGGAATGCTGCCACCGCCACGCGTGAAAATCGGCTTATGACCCCACGCTTTCTCGTAAGCGCGCGCCGCGGCCTGCATTTCCGGAAGGTCGAAGGGAATAAGGGCGGGCTTGCCCTTAGTCAACAAGCTCACTTTCACCTTGACCGTAGGTGGCGCAATGGACTCAATGTACTTTTTCAGGAGCTGATAAATCTTGTCAGGGTCTTGGCTGGCGACGAGCCGCGAGCTCAGCTTTGCGCCAGCTTTGGCCGGGATGATTGTCTTTGGCCCGGGTCCTGAGTAGCCGCTCCACAGGCCATTGATATCCAGAGTGGGACGAGCTGAAACACGCTCGCGAAGCGTGTATTTTGCGTCGCCCCAGCTTGCGGGTACGCCCGTAACTTCCTTGAATTGCGCCTCGGTCAGCGAGTTCTTCGCAATCATCTCGCGCTCTTGTGATGTGAGCTCGACGACATCTTCGTAGAAACCCGGTACTGCGATCGTGTTGTCGGGTTTGTAGAGCTTCCCCAAAATCTCAACGAGAGCAAGCGCGGGATTGTGCGCGGCACCTCCCCAGAAGCCGCTGTGCAGATCGTCCCTGGGCCCCTCTATGTCGAGTTGGATATATGTCATCCCACGCAAGCTGTGCGTGATCGCCGGCTCCTCGATCTTGCGCATCGACGAGTCGCTGATGACGCATACATCGGATTTGAGAAGATCCAAATTCGACTTGATGAAGGGGGCTAGATTCGGGGAGGATATCTCTTCCTCTCCCTCAATGAGGAATTTCATGTTGACTGGAACACTGCCATTGGTTTCCAGATAGGACTCGAGGGCCTTTACATGAATAAACAGCTGCCCTTTGTCGTCTGTTGCACCGCGCGCATAGATCTTGCCATCCTTCTCTACGGGCTCGAATGGCGGAGTATTCCAACCATCCTCCATCTTTGCCGGCACCACATCGTAGTGGCCATAAACCAGCACCGTAGGCTTGTCGCGTCCTGCACCCATCCACTCTGCATATACAACTGGATGGCCCGCAGTCTGCATCACTCTCGCGCTAGTGAGGCCGATCGAGTGCATGTGCGCCGCGAGCCATTCTGCCGTGCGCTTAACGTCCGCTGCATGCGCTGAGTCTCCGCTGAGGCTCGGGAAGCGCAAGAACTCGTGCAGTTCATGCCGGAATCTTTCCGCGTGGTCACGGGAATACTTGCGCGCTTTTTCGCTGGCCTGAGCCATAGCTGATCCGCCTCCTGCGTTTTGCCTGCGTTAACGACTGACGTGCTGCGTCGACTTTTTATGCCGCCTGGCTCCGTGTGCCGCGTGCTCTGTTTTCAGAGCAAGCAATCAGGAAATCGGCCAGCAGCGGCACTGGTCGACCGGTTGCACCCTTCGCATCACCCGATACTGCATTGGTACCGGCGATATCGAAGTGGGCCCATTTGAACTTATCCGCGAAGCGCTTCAGAAAGCAGGCTGCCGTGATGCTGCCAGCGGGACGCCCGCCTATGTTGCTCATGTCAGCGAAATTGCTTTTCAGCAACTCCTGATACTCGTCGAACATCGGCAGACGCCAAGCGTAATCACCCGTTTCCTTACTGGATTCCAGTAACTCTTCCGCGAGCTGATCGTCATTTGCGAAGAGGCCACTGGTGAGATTGCCCAACGCTATCACGCAAGCCCCCGTCAGGGTGGCGACGTCGATCACGCATTCCGGATCGTAGCGCTCCGCGTAGGTTAGAGCATCGGCCAAGGCCAAGCGGCCCTCAGCGTCTGTATTGAGGATCTCGATGGTTTGGCCTGACATTGAGGTGACAACGTCCCCAGGCCGAGTGGCATTGCCGCCGGGCATATTCTCAACCGCCGGGATGAGGGCGACAAGATTTATCGGGAGCTTTAAACGGGCAACAGCCTTGATAGCTCCAAGGACGCTTGCTGCACCGCACATATCGAACTTCATCTCATCCATGTTTGCGCCGGGTTTCAAGGAGATCCCGCCTGTATCGAAGGTGACTCCTTTGCCAACGAGGACAATCGGCTTGCTCCTCGACCCGGAACCCTTGTAATGCATGACGATGAACTTGCTGGGTTGAGCTGAAGCTTGACCCACTGAGAGTGCAGCGCCCATTCGGAGCTTCTTCATGTCGTCGTGATCGAGTATTTCCACGTCGATCTTCAGTTCCTTACCCAGCTCCCGCGCCGTGTCGGCAAGGTACTGTGGATTGCAGACGTTGCCGGGAAGATTTCCGAGATCCTTCGCAAGGGCAATGCCTTCAGCAACCGCCTGTCCGCGACGAACGGCATTCGTCAGCTCGTCGTTGACCATCTCCGAAGTGAGCAGAGTCACTTTGCGAGCTCCACGCTTCAGCTCTTTCACCTTCTTATCCGTCTTGGCTCCGGGTGCGTCGAAGCGATAGGCGGCGTCTGCCAGCAGCCTGCTTGCGGTCTGCACCCGCCAGGCAGACGAGCGGCCCGGGGGCCCGACGTCAGCAAGTGTCACAGCAGCGTCGCTGGCAGAACCGCGAGAGATGACTTTCGCAGCGCCATTGATGGCGTCGCGAAATGCTTTGTCACCGAAATCACTCTGCTTGCCTAGGCTAACCAGCAATACCCGCTCCGCCTGAATGCCAAAGACGTCATATAGCATCAGCGAAGAACCGGCCTTTTCCTCAAGATCGCCGCTCTTGATTACGGCGGCGAGTCTTCCGTTTGCGGCGCTATCAATCTTTTGGGTAGGACGAGGAAGAGTGCCATCAGCGAAGGCGCCCAATATCAACACACCTGTCTTGATCTTCTCTGGCGCCGAACTCTCCAGAGTTACTTCAATGGGGAAGCTGTTGCCTGCTGAGGCCATTGCACGCTCCTGAATTTCGTTTTCTCCGCGGATGATTCGCGCCTCTTGAGCGTTCAAAAGCCCCACGGCAGCCCAAGGATCTCCCATAGAATGAGGAAGGCAATCCATGCGATCTGCACTACGATGACGTAGGGGAGCATCATGGCCACAACTGTACCCACGCCCGCGCTTTTCTGATATTTCTGGGCGTATCCAACGATCAATGGGAAATAGGCCATCATTGGCGTAATGGCATTGGTCGGCCCATCACCTACGCGATATGCGGCCAGCACTGCTTCAGGATGCATGCCAAGCCTCATCAACAGTGGCACGAAAACTGGCGCGAATATTGCCCACTTTGGAATGACCCCGGTGATCAAAAGATTCAGGAGCACAACGACTAGAACGAACCCGATGAGCAACGGAATGGGACCGAGCCCGGCGGCCGAAAGCATATCGCCCACTTTCACGGCTGCGACGGTAGCCATGTTGGTGTAGGTAAAGAGTGCAATGAACTGGGCGATGAAGAAGAACAGAAAAATCAGAGCGCCTAGTCCGATCGTGGATTTTTCCATCGCCCGGATCACATCTGCGTTGCCCTTCATGGTTCTCGCGCCGAAACCATATGCGGCACCCGCGACGAGAAACACAATCGAAATGAAGACGATAAGGCCGTTCATGAACGGTGAGTTGCCCATGATAGCGCCGGTTTCAGCGTCACGAAGAGGCGCTCCCGGCGGCAGCACTAACAAACCGAAGAGGACCAGCGTCGCGATCAATCCCCACGTCGCGTATTTCAAACCTCTGGCTTGGTCGGAACTGGAGATCGGAACGTCTTCCGCCGACGCACCTTCTTCTTGTTCTATCTCTTTGCTCGGCTTGTAAGGTCCCAGCCGCGGCTCAACCCATTTGTCGGTCATGAATCCACAAACGAGGGTGAGCAAAATCACAGAGGCCGATGAGAACCAGAAATTCGCTGTCAGAGTAATAGATTGGTTGGGATTCATCAGGTGAATTGCGTCGTTGGTGATCCCCTGGAGAATGCCATCCAATGGCTTGATCAAAATGTTCGCGCCGAACACGGCTGCGACCGCGGCGAAAGAACAGGCTAACCCAGTCAATGGGTTACGACCGACACTGAGGAACGCCGCAGCACCCAACGGGATCAGAACCAAATAACCAGCGTCTGCAGCGATGCTTGATACGATTCCAACAAACACGAGGATATACGTCAACGCGTTCGCGGGAGCCACCTCCACGAGTTTCCTGATCATTGCTTTGACCAGGCCCGAATACTCAGCTACCCCAACTCCGAGCATCGCTACGATAATCACGCCCAGCGCCGTGAAGTTCATGAAGTTCTTGATGAGGTCCTCGTACATGAAAGCAATCCCTGGACCCGATAGAAGACTCTGCACCTTGGCAGTAACTTCTTCGGGTTGATGCGTATCCGGGTTGATCGACTCGTAAGTGACGCTCGCTCCCATCAAGTAGAAGATGTGAGAGAGCACGATGATCACGGCGATCAGCAAAATGAAAATCACTGCTGGATGAGGGACTTTGTTTCCCACCCTCTCGATGGTATCCAGCATCTTTTCCATTCCCGACTTCGCCGGCTTCACTGGTTTCGGCGAAACCATTGGATGTGCAGCGTGGTCAGCCATGTTTACCCTCCTTGTCATCACGTGAGGATGAGGCCCAGGCCCCGGAGGGCTTACCGAGGCCGCCACGAATCTGTTGCCCTAAGCCCCTGCCGCCGCCAAGCGGGATCAGAAAAAGGAACCGATCAGCAATCGCCAAAAGAGGCATCCACTTCACCAAGTGGCTAACCGTACGACCCCGCGCAATTTAGTCTTTCCGTGAAGGACGCAGCTTCTCGCTGAAGAGGCAACATGTAGGAACGGAGGGCAACATGTCGAACTGGAGGATCAGAGGAACAACTCTAAGAGAGGAAATGACTCTAGCTCGGGCAAGTTTCTGCGGGCGAATCTACCTGCACGTTTGATAGGGTTTCGGCGCGTGAGGTTGTCTCTTTTGACCACACCACTCTAGAGATACTTTTGCTGTGACCAATACGGCGTTATGAAGCACCTCTGCGCCGAAATCAGGCATCAAAATTGCGCAATGCAGAAAGCTTGCAAGTAAGCCCGGCGCTCACGCTAGTGGCAAGATGGCCCTGAAATACCAATTTCATATCCTGAATCACGGTGACCTTCGGCCCATTTACGCACTGTTACGCCTAGTTCAGACGTTTTCCAATCTCATCACACCGCTAGATTTCCCTGGAAATGGCAATCAACGCTTCGCTGATCTGAAGGGGGATTGGCTATGCACGGATCTTGGAAGACAGTGCCTCTGTTTTTCTTTGCGCTGTTCTTTTGTGACGCAATTCAAACGATGGCACAGGAGGATCAGAGCGCGCAGCAGGAAGCGGTCCGCAAGCTTCAAGATCAGATGGATAAGCTGAAAACCCAGATGACAGAAATCCAATCTCAATTGGATGCGCTGAAGGGGATCAATCTCCCACATACGGGGTCGATTGAAACGACTCCGCCACCACCGCCGCCTATGATTCCTGAGATCTCCGAAGAGGAAGAAGATCGAGCCGCCGGTGCCGCGACGAGGCGTCACCAAACCTTCGGAGGCGATGAGGAAGATGCGCCGCGCATCTACAATGCCCCGCTTGAAATTGATCTGCCCGGTTTCTTTCATCTGCCGGGAACGCAAACAATGTTGAGGCTTGATGGTTCGATCCGAACCGATTTGATTTACGATCCGAACACTTCCGGACTTTCGGACTCGTTCGTAACTTCATCGATCCCGATACCGCGCATTTCAGGATCCGAATTCAACACAAGCATTCGCGGGAGCCGGTTCATGACGGATTTCCGCATTCCGCTTGGCAAATATGGGCAGGCGCGAACCTTCATGCAGTTTGATTTCTTTGGAGCCAACGGAGCGACCGCGATACGACTTCGGCATTTCTACGCGCAGGCAGATAACTTCCTGGTAGGCCAGACGTTCACCAACTTCATGGATCCCGATGCGTTTCCGGATACTCTCGACACCCAAGGACCCAATGCGGGTATCAGTGTGCGTATTCCGCAGCTCAGATACGGATTCGGGTTCGGAAGTGGCTCGAGTGTCTATTTTTCCGCAGAAACGCCTTCGTCAAATATCGCCTTTTCTGTTGATGGTGAGCCCGCCGTTCCGACCACACCAGCTCCAGATGGAACGGTTCGGTTTCTTCAGGAATGGGAACGCGGGCATCTACAGCTGGCGGCCGACTTTCGCGATTTGTCAGCGAGGCTCCCCGATAACCTCGGAAGAGAGTCGGTCTTTGGATGGGGCCTGAACGCGACGAGTGAGATGAGTATCTATGGGCTGGACACGGCCGTTGTGCAGGTCGCTTACGGCCATGGCATTTCCCGCTACGTGGGCGACACTGCCGCACTAAATCTGGATGCAGCGCCCAAGAGCGCTACGGACCTGTCGCTGCAAGCCATACCGGTCTTTGCAACCTATGGCA
Source organism: uncultured Acidobacteriaceae bacterium (assembly GCA_963832465.1). Taxonomy (GTDB): domain Bacteria; phylum Acidobacteriota; class Terriglobia; order Terriglobales; family Acidobacteriaceae; genus Telmatobacter. Next base: position 331,625 of record CAWHUJ010000005.1, on the reverse strand, counting down.
GCTACCAGCACTACTGGAAACCTTCAGTTCGATCCAACGCAACATTCAGCTTCGTGCAGGTTTCCAACACCGAGTTTCAACCAGTCACCACTTTTCACAAATCTACCTATTCTTCAGCCAATCTGATCTGGAATCCGCTGGGTAGTTTGGATCTAGGCGTCGAGTTTCTTTACGGATGGGTTGGCGATAAAGGCGGATTCCATTCAGATGTACCTCGTGTGCAATTCACGGGAAGATACACCTTTGTGAAGTTGCATAAGGAAGAACAGGCCCCATAGCGCAAGACGGAAGCGGGGCGAATCAATACGCGGACGAATCAATCTACCTTCAAGGCGAAGACAGGGATTACCCATGACAATGCTCGCGAATGAATTGCCCACTGAACTTCCGACATCCGATCAGGCTCCGTGCCTCTCGCTCTACCAGCCGACGCACCGGCACCATCCTGACAATCAGCAGGACCCAATTCGCTATAAGAATCTCGTCAAGGAGCTGAAGCAATCGCTTGAGCAGAAGTACCCGTCAAGAGAAGTCAAGCCCCTGCTGAAACCCCTGGAGGAGTTGGCGCAAGAGCGAGAATTCTGGAATCATACTCAGGACGGGCTCGCCGTCTTGCGTGCGCCTGGACTATTCCGCGTCTACAAGTTGCAGAGACCGGTACATGAATTGGCCGTCGCCGCCGACACTTTTCACACCAAGCCTCTCCTGCGCATTGTTCAGTCGGCAGACCGGTATCAGATACTCGGCCTGAGCCTCGGGACGGTCAAGCTCTTTGAAGGCAACCGCGATGCGCTCGACGAAATTGATGTGGAACCAGACGTTCCCCGCACTCTGCAGGATGCACTCGGAGACCAGCGAACCGAAGCGCATCAGGGCGTTGTTTCCCATGGAGGCGGAGGAACAACGCGGTTCGGCCAAGGTGGCCGTAGCGATGAGATGAAGATTGACACGGAGAAGTTCTTCCGCGCGGTCGATCGCTCTATTCTCGACCATCACTCTCGTCCTTCAGGCTTGCCACTCATGCTGGCCGCTCTCCCTGAGCATCACGATCTCTTCCGCAGAGTCAGCCAAAATCCTTTTTTGATGAGCGAAGCAATCGACGTCCATCCTGATTCTGTTTCGATCGACCAACTGCGCGATCGTGCGTGGCGAATCATCGAGCCGCATTATCTCGCTCGTCTCGGTCGGCTGGTCGACGAGTTCGGGCAGGCGAAGCCCAGGGAGTTGGCGCATGATGATTTGAAGCAGATCTCTGAGGCGGCGGCTTCAGGCAGAGTCTCAACCTTGTTGATTGAAGCCAACCGGGAGATTCCGGGGCACATCAATGAGAGCACAGGACGTGTTGAGTCTGCTGATTTGAGCCACCCGGAAGTCGATGATCTGCTTGATGACCTGGGCGAGCTGGTTCTAAAGAGGGGCGGCCAGGTCGTCGTCGTTCCCGCTGAGCGAATGCCTACCGAGACCGGGGCGGCAGCGATTTACCGATATTGAGTTGATCAATGTCGGAGATCCTCTTCCTTTGCGGATGTGCCGTCCCATTCGCCTTGCTGGACGCGGCCTCGACGATGCGAGATGGATTTAGGCGCGCACAAAATCGCTGACGGATCCCACCACGAAGAGCGGGCATCTTCGCCGGCAGTACCTGCGAGCGTTACAGTGGCAAGTCCGAGCCTACAGGCGGCGAAAGAATTGCGGATTCCGGAGCGGAGAATCTCCTATTGGACCCTGCTAGCGCTCACGGCGGGAGCGCTCTATCTCGCCTTCGTGATCTATCGCCCCTTCCTGAAAGTACTGTTCCTGGCACTTGTTCTGACGATTGCGTTCTGGCCGATGGACAGATGGATCTCCAAGCGCATACGAAATAACACAGCGCGGGCGCTCGTCACAATACTCTCCGTCGTGATTGTGATCATGCTGCCATTACTGTTTGTCAGTCTTAATCTTGTCTCAGAGGCTGCATCTACATATGGATTCGTCATGCAGAAAACGGCGGGCACTTGGTCAGGCCATTTTGCGTGGCTGACTGGGCTGGTGGAGCAAGTAGCCGAGCGCACAGGCATGCCGACCGCACAGCTTAAATCGGTCATTACCGCACGAGTGCAGGGATTGGGAGCCTGGCTCGTGGGGATAGTCAGCTGGACGGCACGCGGCTTTGGACAGCAGATCGGCACTGCGATCCTTACCCTGCTCATCATGTTCTTCTTTCTTCGCGACAGGGAAAAATATACGTACGGCATCGCACAGTTGTTGCCGCTACCGCGAGGGCGTGTGGAACAGTTAGCAGAGACGCTGCGCGCCACAGTCGTCTCCAACGTCTATGGCATGGTTGCCGTGGGCTTGATTCAAGGCGTTCTGGTTGCGGTTGGCTGGTGGATCACTGGCCTGCGTTCGCCTCTGTTATGGGGGGCGATCGCCACTCTCTTCTCATTTGTGCCGCTTGTGGGGCCCTCGCTGGTGTGGTGGCCGGGGGTGTTTGTTCTAGCGACACAAGCACGCTGGATCCAGGCGGCAGTAATGCTCGTCTGGGGAATGGTCGTGGTTTCTTCCGCTGACTATATTGTCAGGCCCAGGTTTGCGGGCGGCCGAACCAACGCGAACACCTTGCTTGTCCTACTCGCGTTGCTGGGAGGGTTGAAAGCCTTCGGCGCCATTGGCATCATCGCAGGGCCGGTGGTGCTCGCGGTAGTCACTGCACTGGTTAAAATGGTTCGCGAAGAGCGTCACGCAGCCTGATTCGACTTCCGAGTGCGGCGTTACGCTGAAGTGCTATTGCAGCTCTCCTACATTGCAGATAGCCTAAACTCGCTGAATTTAAAGCTATGACTTACATGGGCTTGTGAGAATTTCCCCGGCCAGAGCCCGCAAACGACCTGCTAAACTGCGTTACGTCTTCTCCAACCTGATTTCATGTTGGTGCCGGGCGCGGTTGCGGGTGGCTGCCAAACGCAGTTGCAGACTGTCATTCGCCAGGAGAATCTTCTGCGCATGTTGAAGAAACTCGGAAATCCCTGGGTTGCCCTCGCGCTTATTCTTGGCTTTGCTCAGGCTTACGCCAGCCGATTCTTCATGACCTTTGACGGCATCTCCTACCTGGATATGGGAGATGCCTATCTGCGCGGCGATTGGCACACGGCGATCAACGGCTACTGGAACCCCCTCTTCGCGTGGCTACAGGCTCTTGCCAAGCTGCTCTTTCATCCATCGCCCTATTGGGAGTATCCACTCGTTCACTTGGTGGATTACGGGATTTTCGCTGTCACCGTCTTCGCATTTGAATTCTTCCTCCAGGGGCTCTTAGGCGACCGCAAAGACGTTTTCGCCATCCGCACCATTTCATACTCAATCTTCCTATGGTCCTCGCTGGAGCTATGCCGGGTGTTCATGGTGAACCCGGACATGATTATTGGCGCCTGCGTGTATGTTGCGCTCGGTATCATTGTGCGCGCTCCAAAGAGCATGCCTATCGCACTTGGCGCTGCGCTCGCAGTTGGCTTCTATGCAAAGGCGATGATGTTCCCAGTTTCCCTGCTGATTCTGCTCGCGGCCTGCAAGGTTCTTCCGCGCCGCACCATCTTGATCGCCTCGGCTAGCTTCCTGTTGTTTTGCGCTCCGTGGATCGCTACTCTTTCGCTCTCAACCGGCCATCTCACAATCGGCGACACGAGCAGGCTGAACTACTCCTGGTATGTGAATAAAGTAGATGAGCGTTTCTGGCAGGGAGGGCCAAGCAGGGCCGGTCAACCGATTCATCCAGCGCGAGTCGTTCTCGAGTCACCGCGCGTTTTCGAGTTTGATGGCGTATTTCCGGTCACCTTCCCTATCTGGTACGACGAATCCTACTGGTATCGCGGGCTGCACATGTATTTCGCGCCTAGAAATCTTGCTCGAGAGTATGCGTTGAACTTTTACAGCCTCATCAAACTCTTAGTTTTTCAGGGCGGAGGCTTTCTCATCGGCTGGGTTCTCTGTTTCTTTCTGCGAAGAGACAAGACGCCGAACGGGGGAACCCGCCCCGCGTGGGCTGCATGGCTGATAAGCGTGGCCTCACTGCTGTTTTTCTGTGCAGTCCATTTAGAGCCCAGACATATTGCATCGCTGGTCGCCGTGCTCTTCCTGATTCCCTTCACCTCGCTTTCGGGTCGCATCAGCAATCTGCTTGCGAGCTTGATCGCTGTCGGCGGCCTCGTGTGGGCAGTGTCTTTTGCGTCGGTCACGACTCTAAGGGGCGAGCCGATGATTCCGTTTCAGGTCACGGCTAACAATGATGCCTGGCAGCTTGCCACGGATATGCAGCGCCTCGGCGTGCAGCCTCACGAGAAGCTTGCGACGGTGTGCTGCGTGGGGCCACGGAGCGTTTTCTGGGTTCATCTGATGCGAGCGCACATCATTTCGCAATTGGATTGGAATCTGCCTTTCTGGCAGCTCAGCGGCCCCGATCAGCAGCGTGTGTTGACGGCCCTGGCATCTACTGGAGCCAAATTCGCGATCTCTGAGGTTCCGCCGCCTAATCCCAGCAAAGCTGCTGGATGGGAGCGCGTCGGCGAATCTGACTTTTATTTGTACCCGCTCTCAGCTTTGGCAGCGGAGGCGCCGCAAGTGAGTGCAGCGCCGCATGTTCCTGATCATTGACGGGTGAACTCGTCCAGCGAGAGGGCGCGAAGTCTGCGATGATAGTGGGCCAAGCCCGCGTGCGCAGTTAGGACTGAGTGTCCGCTTTCCTGCTCGGGCTCCAGTTGATCACGTGATACACAGCGGGAGTTGTTCCAACATTTCTGAAACCGTGCAGGCTGTTTGACGCATTAAAGATCACCGAACCCGGGCCGACCTTCATCCACTTGCCATTCGATAGCGTTTCGCATTCCCCCTCGCGCAGAATAATCAGTTCCTCGTTTTCGTGTCTGTGCGGAGGATGTGACTCGAGCCCTGGGTTGAGCGTGCTGACGTGCATCTCCAACTGATCCAGACTCGCAGTGGGCCCCTTGTATAGGGAACGGACTTCTCCTGTCGGAGTCTTTATTGGCTTCATCTCATCCCATTCAAAGACGGCCGGCCCCAGCACGGGTTGCACATTGTCTCCGTGGGCAAATGCTTCAAGCAGAATCGGAAGCGTCAGCAATCCCGCAACTGCATCTCGCCTTGAAATTTCCATGAACTCTCCTCGCGTTCGCAAATCCTCGACATCTTCAAGCTGAAGACGTCGCAGCACCGCGCCTGCGTCAGTCTTTCAACGTGACGAATTTTGCATTGCGCTGGGCCTTGATCACTAGTTCAGCGGCCAGCAGGCATTGCTCCTGATCCTGCGCAATGTGCGTCCGATTCACGATGTCCGCCACGAACTCCGGTCCGAAGGGAAGCGGCATCTGGTTACAGTCAATGATATCGGGCTTCCTTGTTGTCGACGATGAACAGGTTGTTGCCCTGCTTCTTCACGGCTACATCAATGTACTTCCGCACTTCAATGTAGCCATCGGTCCCGAGGATGAAAAGCCGGCCGTCGCCCCAAGTGCCAAGGCCGTCGGGTGTGAACCAGTCGAGGCGCACATAGCCGAGGCCGCGGTCTCCGCGCAACACCATGTCACCGAAGTCCTGAAAACGCGGATGCTGCGGGTGCCGCGCGTTGGCAATCTGCGATGCCACAACCTCGGCCTCTTTTGATCCGGTGTAGAAAAGAAACTGGTCCACCTGGTGGGAACCGATGTCGCACAAGATGCCACCGTACTGCTCGGGATTCCAGAACCAGTCGGGCCTGGTTGAGCCGCCGCCGGCATCGCCTGCGCGCTGGAATATCTGGTGCGGAGCGATGTTGATTGTCTGAATCACCTTGCCGATCGCGCCCTGTTGCACCAGCTTGCCTGCATACACTGCGGCCCTCACTTCGAGCCGCTCGCTATACATGATGGCGTAGATGCGCTTCGTTTCTGCAATCGTCCTTCGCACGTCAGCGAGCTGTTCGAGAGTCGTGATGCCTGGCTTGTCTGAAAGATAATCCTTGCCATGCTTCATGACTTTGACGCCAAGGGGCGCGCGTTCGTTCGCGATTTGCGAACTCAGCACGAGCTGAATCGACGGATCATTGATAATTTCTTCCTGCGTCTTGACGATCTTCACATCAGGAAAGCGCTTGGTGAATGCCGCCAGCTTATCTGGTTCGCCGCCCCACGCTGCAACAAGCTCCCCACCGCCACGCTGCACGGCTCCCACCATGCCGTAGATGTGGTCGTGGCTCATGCCGCATACGGCAAACTTGATGTGATAGCGGGGTGGCTCCTCGCTCTGCGCGGGCACAACTGCGTCTTCTATTACTGTGTCTGTTTCCGCGAATGATGGGCCCTGCGTCAACCCTGTCATCATCGCAACCGATCCTACCGAGCCGGCACGCATAAGAAAATCGCGGCGGCCGATGAGCCTGCTCGTCATTCCATCTCCGTCTGGTGCTGACCTGAATTGAATCTGCTTGTCGGGGCGAAACTAATATTCGAAGTCCCCGATGTCAAGGGGGCGAGAAGCTTGCGGGCGAAACCTTCGTACAAATGGTTGAGGTCAAATCGATTGAAACGCGGCGCGCGCTGCTTCGATGGTGGCATCGACTTCTGCCTGACCGTGCGCGGTACTCACAAACGCGGCCTCGAACTGCGAAGGGGGCAGCCAGACACCTTGCTCGAGCATGGCGCGATGAAACCGCCCGAATGCCTGTGTATCCGATTTCGCTGCCTCGTCATAATTGGTGATCGGCCCTGGATTGAAGAACCATGTCCACATTGAGCCCACTCGATTAAGCGCGATTGGGATGCCTGCGCGATTCGCCTCGCCGGCGACACCTTCGGCAAGGGCCCGCGTCGTTGTCTCCAACTGTGGGTAAATAGTGGCCGCGTGTTCGTGTAGATAGCTGACGGTTGCCAGACCGGCAGCCATCGCCAGAGGATTACCGCTAAGCGTTCCGGCCTGATAAACCGGGCCGAGGGGAGCAAGCATATCCATGTACTGCCGCTTGCCGCCAAAGACTCCTACCGGCAAACCGCCGCCGACGATCTTGCCCAGCGTTACGAGATCCGCATCGAGATTGTAGAGTTGGAGGGCCCCGCCCAGAGCCACTCGAAAGCCGGTCATCACCTCGTCCACGATTAGCAGAGCACCCTCACGCTGTGTAAGAGCGCGCAAGCCCGAAAGGTAGCCGGGCATCGGCGGAATGCAGCCCGCATTGCCGACGATTGGCTCGAGAATGACCGCTGCAATCTCGTCGGGATGGGCGTCAAAAGCGGCTTCGACCGCGGCAAGATCGTTGAAGGGCAGCGTGTGCGTCAGGGCGGCCACCTCTTCCGGCACGCCAGCCGACCCTGGAATGCCGAAGGTCGCAACACCGGAGCCGGCTTTGACGAGCAAGCCGTCGGCATGGCCGTGATAACAGCCTTCAAACTTAATGATGAGCTTGCGGCCAGTGGCAGCGCGGGCAACACGGATCGCCGACATGGTGGCTTCTGTGCCGGAGCTGACAAATCGCAGTTTTTCGATCGCGGGATAGCAGGCAACGATACGTTCAGCGAGATCGGCTTCAACCGCGGTCGAGGCGCCAAAGCTCGCAGACTTTCTCGCCGCCAGTTCGATGGCCTCTACAACGGGCGCGAAAGCGTGACCAAGAATCATCGGCCCCCATGAGCCGAAGTAGTCGATATAGCGGTTACCATCCGCGTCGACGAGCCATGCCCCCTCAGCCCGTTCGACAAAGGGAGGTGCGCCGCCCACCGCGCGAAAGGCGCGGACAGGCGAGTTGACACCACCCGGAAAGTAGCTTTCTGCTCGCTGTTCAAGGGTATGCGAATGGGATCGGACTGGCGCGCGAGTATTCAGGCTCATCTCCCGTTCAGTATAAGAGGCCAAATTCCAAGATGAGATTTGAACAGGCAGCCCTCGGCTTGCCACGCTTCCCCGCTTCTAAATTTTGCTAGAATCGAGCTTTCCGCCCTGTCGTCCCGGCGTAAATCTCTTTCCCGGAAAGTCCACTGTGCCCAGCGACACCAAATCAAAATCCGTTACGTATGCCGATGCCGGAGTCGATATTTCCGGCGGCGACCGCGCCAAGGAGCGCATCAAGTACCTGGCGCAGAAGACTTTCAATCGCAATGTCCTGGGCGGCATCGGCGGCTTTGGCGCGCTGTTCCGGCTGGATCTGCAACGCTGGAAGAACCCCATCCTGGTTAGCTCAGCGGACGGCGTGGGCACCAAACTCAAGGTGGCCTTCGAGCTCGGCGTGCATCACACCGTAGGCGCAGACCTCGTAAACCATTGCGTCAACGACATCGCCGTGCAAGGCGCCACGCCTCTGTTCTTTCTCGACTACCTCGCCAGCGGCAGGCTAGATCCTGAAGTGACCGAGAGCGTGGTGAGTGGACTCGCCGATGCGTGCAAAGCGAACGGATGCGCGCTCATTGGCGGTGAAACGGCACAGATGCCCGGCTTCTATTCCGACGGCGAATATGACCTTGCCGGTTTCATTGTGGGCGCAGTCGACCGCGACAAAATCGTGACAGGAGCTGGAATCAAGGCGGGAGATGTACTGATCGGATTTCCATCGACCGGTCTGCATACCAATGGCTATTCGCTAGCGCGTAAACTCCTGTTTGAAGTTGCCAGTTACAAGCCCACGCAGTATGTCACCGCCATCAAAGAAAAGGCCGGCGCAGCGTTGATGAAGACGCATCGCAGCTATCTGCATGTGATCCAGAAGCTGGTGACGGCGGGGCTCACCACGGGCATGGCGCACATCACGGGCGGAGGCATCACCGAGAATCTGCCACGCATTCTGCCCAAAGGAATCGACGGCACAGATAGAGCTGGGATCGTGGCCGGTGCTCCCGATCTTCGATCACCTGCGCGATCTCGGACAGGTATCGCAGGAAGAGATGATGCGCACCTTCAATATGGGCATCGGTCTTATCGCCGTAATTCCGTCGGCCAAATTCACCCGCGCAAAGAGCCTGCTTGATCGGGCAGAAGAGAAGTTCTACGTGATCGGCCGCACAGTGAAAGGCGAGCGCCGGGTTCATTACACATGAGCAACGCAAAGCCGCTTGCGGCTGGGCATTCTCATATCCGGCCGGGGATCGAACTTTGTCGCCATTGCCGCGTCGATCCGCGACGGCCACCTGCCAGGCGTGCAGATCGGCGTTGTGATCTCAAACATCGCAGATGCGCTGGGCCTTGCAGCAGCGCACGATCTTGGACTTCCCCATGAAGTACTGGTATCGAAAGGCCGCCCGCGCGCCGCACATGATGCGGATGTAGTTGCGTGCCTGCGGAAACACGACGTTGATCTCGTTTGTCTTGCGGGGTACATGCGGCTACTCTCGCCTGAGTTCATCGCTGCATTTCCGAACCGGATCATCAACATTCATCCCTCATTGCTGCCGGCCTTTCCCGGGCTTGAGGCCCAGAAGCAAGCTTTCGACTATGGAGTGAAGGTTGCTGGCTGCACCGTGCATTTTGTCGATGAAGATCTCGACCACGGCACAATCATTCTGCAGCGGACGATTCCGGTCCTGGATTCCGATGATGCTCAGTCGCTCTCTGCCCGCATTCTTGCGGAGGAGCACGTAGCATACACCGAGGCAATTGCACGGGTGGCCAGCGGAGCGCATGAGATCAGCGGCCGGCGATACGTGAAGAAGACTCTCTGACGGCACTGTCAAGCGTTCGCCGTGGAGGCACGTGTTCAAGTAGCTCCATTTGAATGAATTGTCTTTGCCGCCGGCGATTGCGAAGTATTGCCTCGATTTCTCTAACCTTAAGAAAGCAGTCAGACATGTGCCGGAGATCCTGCGCAGTGAGCGCGGAGCTCTCTCCCTCCTCCGAACGAATGGGTAGGAAGCCGTAGCGTGTCTGCTCGGCAGCGGCTCCCGATTGAAATCTCTGGCGCAATCACGACACGGGTTCGGCTCGAGCGAGCCGCTGTCACATCTCATGCCCGCCGCGACTTAAAGTCGCGTTGCGACGCAAGGCAAAAAGGATCGATCTCAGTGGCCAATATTCTTGTGAACATCGAAAAAGGAATCGAAATTGGAGCCGAGGACGCATTGAAGTGGCTTACCGGCGCGAACAAAGCTCTCAGAGCGGCGCCGGAAGTGGTGGCAGCTCTGGCAACGCTCGTAGGCGCATTGGAAAAGCCGATGGCGGAGCTTGCTGGAGCTGCAGCAAATCCGCTCAATATCGCTCTCGACATTCAGACAGTGACTGACCTGAAGGCCGTGTGGCCGGAGCTGAAGGCGTTTCTGGTCACTCTTGGCGTAAAGTTCTAAGCCGCATTCGTCTTTTGCCTGGTGAGGCTTCGGAGATTTCCGAAGCGCATCAGGCGAAATGCCAATTGGCCTTCCAGCTTCGCAGTTTGCGCGACGCAAGAGCAACCTAATCGGCGAGTCGCGGACCACCGCACGGAATGATAGGGATGCGAGTGATAGAACGAGAGGCCAAGCGCGTTCTGTTCGGGCGTTTTCATTCCGTGTCGTCAGGGACGTATGATTGGGTATGGGCTCAGGCATCGAGCCTTTGATTCCATCTTCGCAGACGGGAAGCAGATATGGCCGCAAAGACCCGCAAACCCAGCTTCGATCAGACCCTCGCCACCCTTCGCTCCCATTCTTTCGATGTGGCGTCCTACGCCGGCGTCGCAGGCGGCATGCTGGTCAGCAAGCATGGCGTCGCCGCGGTGATTGTGCCCGGGCCGGACAACGAGACTCCGGTCGTCTTCGCCATCAATCCCGGATTGCTGGTGCGCGGCGAAGTGGCTCGCCTGCTCGATCGCGGCTACCAGAAATTCATTAAGACTTCCCAATATGAATTACCGGCCACGGCAGCGCAATTGCAATCCATCCATACATTCTCAGAGGAACTAAAACTGCTGGTCGGCGATGTGAGTCTGTATAACGAATCGCTTGGCACCACCAGCGACCTCTACCAGTACGATCGCCTGAAAGGCCGGGAAGCTCCCCAGCCTTCGCCAGCCCGCCCCTGGGAGCTGACTGAAGGACACTGAGCTTTCTCCGCCTGAAGCGGAGGAGGCCTATGGAGCGGGACGCAAATCAAGCCAGCCGTAATCGCCGAAAAGACGCCCGTCATGCTGTTGATGGCCCAGCTTCATTGCTGCTCGTACATCACGGCGCCAATATCGGCTGCCGCCTTGTCGATCTGAGCCTCGGAGGCTGCCAGATCTGCGCCGAAAGTCCGTTCGTCGCCGGACCGATGGTGCGTGTCGAGGTGATTTTCCAAGTCGTTGGAGAGGCCGTCCGGATCGCCGGCGTTACACAGTGGACAAGGGACAAGCGGTGGATCGGAGTCAGGTTCCTCGACTTAAGCGAGCGCAAGCGCGCTGCGCTGATGCGATTGGTTGAGGAGGTCGAACACTTCAACCGAAGCGAGAAGAACTCGAAGGAAGCTCCCGCTTCCTAGATCGCCGCGGTGGTCACCTTGGCCTTGGCTAATCTGCACTCGGCGCACCGGCAGTTGCGACGGAGATAATCCCACGAATAAATGCCACCCGAATGGCCATCGAGCCAGTTGAACTGGATTGCGTACCGGCCCACGCCGTGAGCGCTCGCTGGCTTCGCGGGCGGTTTATACATCGGCAGCAGTTCTGCAGCCTTTTCCCTGCCTTGCCCAGGCTTCCGCCCTTCATTCGTGCGCTCGTCAACACAGGTTGCACAGGGGCATGCCTCGCGCAGCCATGCGAAGTTCCACGCGCTTTTGTGGCCGTCCTCCCAGTCAATCTCGAGACCCTTACCTTCAGTAAGCAGGACCCTGACCTTCGCGGGAGTGACCGCAGCGCGCACGAGGGGCCGCTCGGCCGTAGATTGCTCGTCGGCTTCTTCCTTGTTGACGAAACGTATGCCCTCGTGGCTCATCACTCCATTTTAGAAGAAGCCAGGCCTTAGCGTTGGGATTGCGCGGTAGCGTCGTATCGGATCTTGAGGACCAGGATTGCAAGCGCCAGGACGAGGGTAACTGCGTTAGCCGCAATGATGGGACGGGATCGAAGGCCAATGCCATAGATCAGCCAGCAAGCTACACCGAAGCTGAACAAAAGAAACATGGCAAGGGATATATCGCGCGCACTTTTGCGGCGCCAGACCCTAACTAGCTGAGGAACGAACGAGATCGTCGTGCAGACAGCGGCTATCGAACCAATCGATTCGAGAGTCCATCGGGGCTGAAACTCGACGCCAAACAGCATCATCCGTGGTTTCTCCAGAAGAACCAGGCTGCCATCGACAAGCCAATGAAAACGACAAGCCCACGCAACACTGGTTGCGGCACACGGCGTGCCAGGCTTGCCGAGGTGAATCCACCGATAGCGCAGGTGATCATGGCTAAGAGACAGTAGCGCCAAACCACCTGGCGATTAAAGACGAAGATGAAAAAGGCAACCCCATTCGCCATGGTTGTCGAAACCACTTTGAGCGCATTGATTTCATTCAAATCCTGAAAACCGAAGAGAGAGAGCAAGGTGATGATGAGAAAGCCCGCCCCGGCGCCGAAGTAGCCGATATAAAAGCAGACCAGAGTCGTGAGCGCGAAGATAGGCAGGTGTCGGGGAATCGCAGGCTCCGAGGCCTTTCCTCTGCGGCGCGCAAGCCAGCGCGTGATGGGGCCGCTGGCAGCGAAGATGAGAGCTGCGACCAGCAGAAGCCAGGGCACAAGGCGTAGGAACGTTCTTTGTGGCGTAACCAACAGCACGATAGCGCCCACCGTTCCACCCAATAAGCCGGCAATCGCCATCAACGTCGCCATCTGCAGGTTCTTGCGAACCTGGCTGCGATACGCAGCGATTGAGGTAAGCTGCCCGGGCCACAACGCAACGGTGTTGGTGGCGTTGGCCTGGATGGGTAGCATGCCGGTGCCCAGCATCGCCGGGAAAACCAGAAAGGAACCTCCTCCCGCGACCGCATTGAGCAGGCCACCCAAAAAGGCAGCCACGATGAGCCAGACCAAACTCCAGGAGATGGTCGCGGGAGCGCTTAGCAGAGAGAACATGTGTGTCCATTGTAGAAGGAAACGCCGCAGCTATCTCGTCGCACAGAAGCCCGTAACCCTAGTCGTACAGCCAAATTAAGCTATCGAATGCTGAAGATGCAGAGTATCCTTTGGGCATGCTTCGATCGCTTATGCTGCGGTTCTTCCTTACTTCAATTGCAATTTGCATGCTTGGCACACCGATGACTTTTGCGGTCAATGTGCCCACTCAGCGCAGCGCACCAGTGCTCTCGATCGAAGGCCTCGGCAAAGGCATCGCGCCGCTCGACGGTCCGTGGCAGTTTCATCTGGGCGACAATGCGGCATGGGCTTCGCCGGCGATTGCGGATGGTGACCTGGCCACCGGCTGGGAACAGATCACCACCGATGAGCCCTGGGGAGCACAAGGTCACCCCGCCTATACCGGCTTCGCATGGTATCGGAAGCACCTCGATATCACCCTGGCGCATGGCGCAGCTGAAGAGGTAGCCATGCTGGTCCCCTTCGTCGACAGCGTGTACGAGATCTACTGGAACGGCATGCTTGTCGGCCATTACGGCAAGATGCCGCCACATTCTCGCTACCTCTTCAGTCCACCTCCACAAACCTTTGGCCTCGGGCCAATTCGGAATGGGGTGCTCGCGATTCGCGTGTGGAGGGCGCCGCTTTTCTCCTTTGACCCAAATGAAATTGGCGGATTCTCATCAACGCCCATCCTTGGCAGCCCCACTGCTATCGCGGCCACCAAAGCGAGCATGGACTATACCTGGATGCGCAGCCGGCAATATAGCTTCGGCTTACAGGCTCTCAATGGCATTGTGACGATCCTTAGCCTCATCCTCTGGTTTCGAGACCGATCCCAACGTGTCCTCCTCGCCATGGCGGCTTTCTCCGGCGCGCCGACTCTGGCTCTCATTTTGACCGGGCTGCGCATTCCCTTTTCCTACACATTCGCACTGGGATGGCTGCAGCCGGTGTTGAGCGTCGCAGACATTGGCCTTTGGTTCCTCCTGCTTTATCTGCTCAAGCTGGACGAAAACCCCAGGCTGACTCGCTTCACTCGCCTGCTTGCGATCACTTCTTTTACTGCGACCACTCTTGACGGGCTGCTGGTCTTTGTAGACACGTCAAATCCACGCACCATTTCCGCCGTCGCGAGCGCCGACGCGGTGCTGACAGCGATCTTCACCATCGCCGAGATGTATCCCATCATCCTGGTAGCCTTCGCCGTGCGCAAACGGCTTGATGCGGCCCGTTGGCTCGTGGCAATCGCCGCAGCATTGTCCGGCATGCTTTCGGTGATCCGCATCGCTGTGCAGCAGGGAGCCCGATATACCCACTGGACGCTTGGCGAGAAAATTGGCGCGCCACTGTTCACAATCAATGGAAACGTCTTTAACGCGCAAGTTCTTGCGAATACGTTGCTTCTCATTGCGATTGTCTACGCCGTATACCGGTACGTTCAGGAATCAGCACTGGAACATAGCAAGATGGAGCAGGAGTTCAAGAGCGCCCGAGAATTGCAACGTGTGCTGATTCCGGAGAACCTGCCCGAACTTCCTGGCTTCGCCTTTACCACGGCGTATCGGCCCGCTCAGGAAGTCGGAGGAGACTTCTTTCAAATCATCCCATTGGAAGGTGACCGCACAGGTTCCACCCTGATCCTACTTGGAGACGTGAGCGGAAAGGGCCTGAAGGCTGCCATGACCGTCTCGCTGATTGTGGGCGCTGCGCGGACACTGGCGAAATTTGCTCCGCAGCCAGCGGAACTGCTCAACGAGCTGAATCAGCGCCTCGCCGGGCGCCTTGATGGCGGCTTCGTCACCTGCCTTGCGATGAGCCTCGCACCGGATGGAAAGTGCGTTCTTTCGAGCGCCGGGCATCCAGCGCCTTATCTGAATAAACGCGAGCTCGATTTGCCAGGTTCACTACCCCTTGGAGTGTTGGCGGCCGCGACATACGAAGAGGAGACGATCACTCTTCAAGAAGGCGATCACTTTGCCCTCTACACCGACGGTCTGCTTGAAGCCCGCGGAGTCAATGGCGAGATTTTCAGCTTCGAGCGCCTGACGGAGCTGTTCGCCTCGCACCCAGATGCGGCCAAGGCGACCGAGGCGGCAGTCGATTTTGGGCAAGAGGACGACATCACCGTGCTTACCCTCACCCGGCTTGCGACGCGAGAAAAGTCGTCAACCCGTTATTCCGCTCCGCAATTCCTCGGTACATAGAGCCAAGCTTCAGCTTTTCCATCTCGTAACTAGATGATTTTAAATAATTCATTATCTTTTTTGTTATGATATTAGCGTAATGCACTCATATTTTATGAATCGATTATACTATAGTTGCGTCAAATAGATGTGGCGGTTTGCGGGGTGGCCTTCGCAACGCCCTAAACCATTCGGAGGACACAGAATCATGGCTATCATTCGTTGGGCACCCTTTCGCGAGGTCGTAACGCTGCAAAATCGCGCAAGCTCGCTTTTCCGCAACTTTGCTGAGGGTGAAGAAACCTTGACTGCGGCCAGCTTTGTGCCGCCTGTCGACGTCTATGAGGACGCGCAGAAGATCCTGCTGAAGCTCGAAGTACCAGGGATCGAGGAAAAGGATCTGGACGTCCGCGTGGAAAACAACACACTGACGGTGAAAGGCGAGCGCAAGTTCGACAAAGAAGAGAAGGAAGAGAATTTCCATCGCATTGAGCATCGCTATGGAAGCTTCTATCGCACCTTTACCCTTCCCTCGACAGTGGATACCGAGCATGTGCAGGCGAACTACAATGCTGGCGTGCTGAAGGTTGAGCTGAAAAAGAAAGCGGAAGCTCAGCCGAAGCAGATCAAGGTGAACGTCGCGGCATAAGAACGCCGGCTGTGCGAGCGCCGGATTCGAGCAGCTGGCCCGTCTGGGGACGGGTCGGCATGCTCGAAGAGACCGATCAACAAAAGCCTGGGAGCATGCGTGCAAGGGCTCTCGGCTCCCTTTTTGTACATCTAAATTTCAATGTGGCTGGCTGTCTTAAGGGGTGTGACAAACACCCCTTGGCTGAAGGCTTGAGGCTGGGAGTGGATTTATGGCAATTCGTTGGGAAAAACTCACCGTTAAATCGCAGCAGGCGGTTCAGCGTGCGCAGGAACTAGCGACGGAACTCGGGAATCCCGAGCTTCTACCGGTACATCTGTTGCTGGCGCTTGTAGAGGACCGCGAGGGTGTAATTCCCGCCGTGCTCGAAAAGATCGGCGTGCCCACGGAACGCCTTGAAGCGGAACTGCACAAAATCGAGGAGAAACTGCCTCGCGTGGCGGGCTCTGCATCGCAGCCAAACACGAGCCAGGCACTCAACAAAGTGCTGGATCAGGCTTTTCGTGAGGCGGCAAACTTTAAGGACGAGTACGTCTCAACCGAGCATCTCTTGCTGGGTGTGGCGCACCTCAAAGGCGACCCCGCGCGCGAAGCCCTGGTTTCGCTCGGTGCATCGCATGAGGCGATCCTCAAGGCGCTGACTGCAGTGCGCGGTTCGCAGCGTGTAACCGATCAGAATCCTGAAGGCAAATTCCAGGCTCTGGAAAAGTATGCCAAGGATCTGACTGAATTGGCGCGCCGCGGCAAGCTCGACCCCGTGATCGGCCGCGATGAGGAGATTCGGCGCGTCATCCAGGTGCTGAGCCGCCGCACAAAGAACAATCCTGTCTTGATCGGCGAGCCCGGCGTTGGCAAAACAGCCATCGTCGAAGGCCTGGCGCGGCGCATCGTCTCCGGAGACGTGCCTGAAATTCTCAAAGACAAGCGTGTCATTTCACTTGATCTCGGCTCCATGCTTGCCGGCGCGAAATACCGCGGTGAATTTGAAGACCGCCTGAAGGCTGTGCTGAAGGAAATCGAGGAATCTAATGGTCAGATCGTTCTTTTCATCGATGAACTGCACACTCTAGTAGGAGCAGGCGCGGCAGAAGGAGCAATCGACGCCAGCAACATGCTGAAGCCTGCGCTTGCGCGCGGTGAACTGCGGGCCATTGGTGCAACCACGCTGAATGAATACCGCAAGTACATCGAAAAGGATGCCGCCCTGGAGCGGCGCTTCCAGATTGTCTATGTCGGCGAGCCCAACGTTGAGGATACGATCGCGATCCTGCGTGGTCTGAAGGACCGCTACGAGGCGCACCACAACGTGCGCATCAAGGATTCGGCGATTGTGGCAGCTGCGACGCTGTCGCACCGGTACATCAGCGATCGCTTTCTTCCGGATAAGGCAATCGATCTCGTCGACGAAGCAGCAGCTTCACTGGCGATTCAGATCGGTTCTGTTCCCACCGAGATCGATCAACTGGAACGCGAGGCGACATCTCTCGAAATCGAGCGTGCAGCACTGAAGCGCGAGACAGACAAGAACAGCCGCGAACGTCTCGAAGAGGTAGAGCGTGAGCTTGCTACCTTGAAGGAGAAGATCACGGCCTTACGGGCGCGCTGGACGAAGGAGCGCGATGCGATCACGCGTATGAGCGACCTGAAGAAGCAGATCGAGGCTCTCCGCTTTGAGGCAGAAGAACAGACTCGGAAGGGCCAGCTCGATCGGGCAGCTCAGATCCAGTACGGCGAACTGCCCAAGCTGGAAGCCGAGCTGCGTAAGCTTAACGCTGAACAGGATGGCGCCGGAAAGTCAGGTAATGGCACGGCTCGGATGCTGAAAGAGGAAGTTGACGAGGAGGACATCGCCAGGATCGTGAGCAAATGGACAGGCATCCCTGTCTCGCGAATGCTTGAAGGCGAAGTGAAAAAGCTCGTCAGCATGGAAGATCGGTTGCGGGATCGAGTCATTGGCCAGGACGCTGCGCTGACTGTCGTTGCAAACGCGATTCGGCGCTCGCGCGCGGGACTCAGCGATCCAAAGCGGCCAATTGGCTCCTTCATCTTTCTGGGACCGACAGGCGTGGGCAAAACCGAAACCGCACGCGCGCTGGCCGAGTTCCTCTTTGACGACGAGCAGGCGCTGGTACGCATCGACATGAGTGAGTACATGGAGAAGCACGCCGTCGCGCGGCTGATTGGCGCGCCTCCTGGATATGTCGGATATGACGAGGGCGGCCAGCTCACCGAAGCTGTTCGGCGCCGGCCGTACTGCGTGATCCTTTTCGATGAGATCGAGAAGGCGCATCCCGATGTTTTCAACATCCTGCTGCAGGTAATGGACGACGGACGACTGACTGACTCCAAGGGGCGCACGGTGGACTTCAAGAACACAGTGCTCATCATGACGTCGAATCTCGGAGCCGCAATGCTGACCGGAGACAAGCTCAAGACCGAGCACGACTTCGACATGGCACGCGAATCGGCGATGCGTGTTCTGCGCGAGCACTTCAGACCTGAATTTCTGAACCGCGTGGACGATATCGTGATCTTCAGGCCGCTGGGCAACGCTCAGATGAGCCAGATTCTGGAGCTCAGGCTGAACGACATCCGCAAGCTGCTCGAAGACCGGCAGATCTCGCTTGAGTTGACGGAGCCTGCGCGACAGCTGGTTCTAGCATCCGGTTCGGACGCAGCCTACGGTGCGCGGCCGCTCAAGAGAGCGCTGCAACGCATGGTTCAGGATCCCCTGGCGATCAAGATTCTGAATGGCGAAGTGCTGCATGGCTCGCACGTGCGTATCGATGTCGACCGTGACTCGAACCAGCTGCACTTCGACACCATGGGCCGCGAAGCAATGGCGTAAGCAAGTGCAACACTCGCAATAAAGCGCGATCAACTGGCGTGAGTTGATCGCGCTTCTTATTTCCCCGGCGTTACTTGCCGAGAGCGGACTCGATGGCAGTCTGGACCTGAGGTGAATCTGGCGTGACCGCAGGTTCAAAGCGAGCGACCGGCTTGCCGTCACGGTCGAAGAGAAACTTGGTGAAGTTCCACTTGATTTCGCCACCGACCTGAGGGTTTTCAGACTTGTTGGTGAGGAATTGATAGAGTGGTGCCTTGTCGTCGCCGACCACTGAAACCTTAGCCATCATTGGGAAGGTCACGTTGTACTTGGTGCTGCAGAACTTCTTAATCTCTTCGTTGGTTCCGGGCTCCTGCGAAGCAAAGTTGTTTGCCGGCACACCGACGATGACGAAACCACGATCCTTGTACTTCTCGTAGAGCGCTTCAAGGCCGGCATATTGCGGAGTGAAGCCGCACTTGCTCGCGACGTTGACCACCATCACGACCTTACCCTTGTAGCTCTTAAGCTTCACCGGTTGCTGATCAATTGAATTCATCGTGAAGTCATAAATGCTTGTGACATGTGCGGCCATAAGGCCGACTGCCACGACCAGCATCAACACCAGGCTCACTTTGCGCACGTTTCTCTCCCTCAAAACGAATGTGCTATTGATGATAAAGGACCTTAGAGGCCCCAATTGTCACAGAATTGTAAAGCCACCCAGGCGCTATTGCCTAAGCTCGACGAGCGTTGCGCCCTGACCACCCTCATTCTGAGGAGCCTCGGTCACTCCGGCTACATGAGGATGGTTCTTCAGAAAATCGCGCACACCCCGCCGCAAGATACCAGTGCCATGACCGTGGATCACGCGCACCCTGGGCAGACCGGCAAGAAAAGCCCGATCGAGATATTTCTCAAGCTCTTCAGTCGCCTCGTCGACCGTGCGACCGATCAAATTGATCTCCATGCGCATGTCGTCGGTGTTTGCGCTCAAAACGGAGACATGCACACCCTTCTGCCGACGCGCAGCCGCCAGTGGATCCGCCTTTTCACCTAAAGGTTGGGCTGATCGCACTACTTCGGCAATATCGTCTCGCTTCACGCGCATCTTGATGGGGCCGACCGTTACCTCGAAAACGTCCTTCTCGGCTTCTCGCTGCACGGTAGCGATCTTGCCCATTGACTTGAGGCGGACCTGATCACCCACGGCAACGTGCCGCACCACATGCGGCTGAGCGTTCACGTCGACCGGATCAGCGCCGGTGCGGTGTGCGACAACCGTCTGATTGAAGCTTTCCTGAAACTCACGGCGCAAGCGATTGATGCGACGTTCAGCCTCTTTTGAAAGCTTCTGCTGCGCGGCGCGATCCTCAACCGCACGCACATTCTCTCGTATCTGAAATTCAAAGTCCTTGAGCAACGACGCCAGCTTTGACTCCAGATCACGAGTGCGGTTACGCAGCTCAACATCGCCTTCGCGCGCGAGTCTCGCGCGCTCCTGGTTCAGCGCGTACTGCTCTTCGCGTGCCTTCTTACGCTCCGCTTCGAGTTGTGCCAGCTCGTTGTGGAGCTGGTCAAGAAAGCGCGCAATATCGACCTGCTGCGAACCGAGGCGCCGCCGCGCATCGGAGATGATGCCCGCATTGAGGCCCAGCCGCTCAGCTGTCTGAATGCCTGCAGAGGCGCCGGGAACTCCCAGCCGGAGCTGGTAGTTAGGCACGAGTGTCAGTTCATCTACGCCTGCAGCGGCATTCAGCACGCCTGGCGTATTCGCTGCATAGACCTTCAGAGAGGTGTGATGGGTCGAGATAAGCGTCCACGTATCCGATCCCAGGAAGTGGCTGGCCACCGCAACCGCCAGCGCGGAACCCTCCTCAGGATCGGTCGCCGAGCCAAGCTCATCGAGCAAAACAAGGGAACGCGAATCCGCCAGGCGCGCTAGGCGATCCAGATTCAGGATATGTGCCGAAAACGTAGAGAGCTCCGCCTCGATTGATTGCGCATCGCCAATATCCGCGAGAAATGCCGTAAATATCGGAGAACTCGCGGCCGACGCGGGTACCGGAATGCCAGCCTGCGCCATCATCGCGAGGAGAGCCGTCGTCTTAAGCGTGACGGTTTTGCCGCCAGTGTTGGGCCCGCTTATCACAACTTGGCGCGCGGCGGAAGTTAGCTCGAGCGTGAGCGGCACAACCTGGCCGCCGGTTCCACGCAGGTGCTTTTCAAGCAAAGGATGCCGGGCAGATTCGAGATGCAAGCGATCCGGAGTGATCGCGGGCGCAACACACTCATACTCTCGCGCGAAGCGTGCACGCGCTTGCAGGCTATCGACTAGTGCGAGTACGCGAGCACCCTGACCCAACGCGTCTGCATAGCCACTCACCTGGCGGGTAAGTGCCACAAAAATGCGATGAATCTCTGCCTGCTCCTCTTCGATTAATCGGACGAGCTCATTGTTTTGTTCGATTGTCTCGAGAGGCTCAACGTAGACGGTTTGTCCGGAGGAGCTGGCGCCATGCACGACGCCTGAAACGCGACGCTTCAACTCACTGCGAACCGGAATGACGAACCGGTCGCCGCGAATCGTGATGAGATCATCCTGCGTTGCTCCGTCGCTCGAAAGTTTGCGCAGCGCTACGCGCAGGCTCTCCTCGATCTGCCTCTGCTGGCGTTCCTGTTCGCGCCTGATTCGCCCCAGTTCAGGCGAAGCATCGTCGGCGAGCGTGCCATTAGGCTGAATCTTGCGATCGATCGACTCCGCAAGTGGGCGCAGATTGATTGTGAGTCCCGCAGACAGTCCCGAAAGACCCGGCAGCTTGCCCACAACGCGCGCAGGCGGCGACTGCAGCAACGTCTGCCACGCGGCGATATCGTTGGCGATGCGCGCGATCGACTGCAACTCCGCAGCTTCGAGTGCCACATCTGGAATTCTGGCCTTGGCCATCAGCTGTGAAGGATCGAACAAGCCGCCAAGCGGAATTGAAACCTGCTCGCCCAGCAGCAGACGAACTTCGCCAGCGAGCCCATGCTCGCGGGTTATCCACTCTCCATCGGTCGATGGCCTCAAGGCAAGAATAGCGTTCCGACCGATCGCGGATGCAGAGAATCCCGACACGAGTTCGAGTAGTGGTTCCCACTCAAGCGAAGCCAGGTCAGCGTTTTCTACAGGCGACGGTATGGGATCGAGTAGCGACATTCCAGCATTCATCTTAGCCTTGCGCGATTCGTTGCGCGTGAGCTGCCCTATGTCGACGAAGCCGGCGAGGTCGGTGTGTTGCTTTTCGCAGATGACTCAGTTGTGGATGCCGTGGAGGCACCCGTGGCCGCAGAGTCGGTCGTGGCCGGTTTGGCGTCTTTGGCGGCGTCTGAGCTTGATTTTGATCCGTCACTGTTCGAGGTGCCGGCCGACGGCTTGCCTGCGTAGTCGTTTACGTACCAACCGGCCCCCTTGAATTGCAGAGCAGGCGCGGTCAGCGGCCGCTCGAGGGCTCCGTGGCATTCCGGACATTCCGTTTCAGGTGTGGAACTGAAACTTTGTATTTTTTCAAATCGATGGCCGCACTTGGTGCAGCGATATTCATATAGAGGCAAGGTGCTTGCGATCCTCCGTTGAAGATTGAGGCATACCTCTATTGTAGCGTCGGGCGGCGATTAGCGAGCATTGCCGCCCGTTGCGCCAAACCCGCAGCCTTACTGCACCGTAAATGGCACAGAGGCAACGTGGTTCTCCCAAGCAAGGGTAATCGTCCCGGAGCTTCCGCCGGCGCCTGCGATTGTGTACTTCAGATCCTCGACCATCGCCGGTGGCTTGCTCATGGTCATCTTTGTCTTGCCGAGATCCTGAGAGCCGTCATAGGCAAGACCCCATTCTCCGGTCTTCTTGTTGACAATCAAAGTCCAGTTGTCCGGATCCGAGATATCGATAAAAAGCGTATAGGTCCCTTTCGGAACCGCAATATCTCCGATCTTGAGGTCTGCATCAGTTGTCAGCGTCGTGGCAGCATTCGCGCCCGCACGCCAGATTGGATAATGCGGGTTGTGACTAATCAGTCCGTCTTTGGTGAAGATCTTCCCTTCCCGTCCCTTCACCCTGGGCGAGTTGTAGCTGATGGACACCGTCTTGCCGCCAATCGTAGCCGAAGCTGTCTCAGCGGGACTCGCCGGTGGTCCCGGTTGTTGAGCAGAAAGGCTGATCGTTGCGGCGATCAAGGCGCCGGCGCACATCAAGAGACTCTTCATCATGATTCTCCTTTGGGCAGAGCCCGCTGCATACGCATTATTTCGCCGGGATTGATTGTCGCACTGCCGCCTTCACTTGCAAAATCGGCGGATTAGTGATGGCTACGACCCTGCTATGATTCGGCGCAAGGAAGCAATATGTCCGACAGCACGACTCCGCTATCACCGGGCGCTCGGTTTCGCGCCGCGCTTGCACAAGAAAAGCCTCTGCAGGTCGCGGGCGCAATCAACGCTTACACTGCGCGGCTCGCGGAAGCCGTGGGCTTTCGGGCGCTTTACCTATCAGGCGGAGGCGTCGCCGCAAATTCCCTCGGCCTGCCGGATCTTGGCATTACCACGTTGGAGGATGTCCAGACCGATGTAGAGCGAATCTCGGGCGCGACAAACCTTCCCTTGCTCGTCGATATTGATACGGGCTGGGGGGGCGCTTTCAACATTGCGCGTACGATTCGCACCATGATCAAGAGCGGCGCAGCTGCCGTGCACATTGAGGATCAGGTAGGTGCGAAGCGTTGCGGCCACCGGCCAGGCAAAGAGCTCGTCCCTGCCGAAGAGATGGTCGATCGACTCAAAGCTGCGGTCGATGCGCGCTACGACGACCAGTTCGTGATTATGGCGCGTACCGATGCGCTCGCAAATGAGGGGCTGGATGCTGCAATCGAGCGCGCCCAGGCCTATGTTGCCGCCGGCGCTGACATGATCTTTGCTGAGGCCGTCACTGAACTCAGTATGTACTCTGCCTTTCGAAAGGCCGTCGGTGTGCCGATTCTTGCCAACATTACTGAGTTTGGCAAAACTCCGCTCTTCACGCGGGAGGAACTTGGCAGCGCTGGCGTGGACATCGTCCTTTACTGTTGCGCAGCCTATCGTGCCATGAATGCTGCGGCGCTGCGGGTCTACGAGACGATTCGAGAAGAGGGGACGCAACGGAGCGTGGTTACGCTAATGCAGAACCGTGAAGATTTGTACAAATATCTCGACTACTACTCCTACGAAAAGAAGCTCGACGAGCTCTTCTCAAAAGACAAGACGGCTGAGTAGACAGCTGGAAGCTCCATCGATTAGCGTGGGGCTCTCTGGAGGCGCCCAATGAGCACACACGAGCCAAGCTCCGCGCCAGTAGTCTTTAAACCGAAAAAGTCAGTGGCGCTTTCGGGAACGCCTGCAGGCAATACAGCTCTCTGTACCGTCGGGCACAGCGGCAACGATCTCCACTATCGCGGATACGACATTCATGATCTGGCCACGCACTGCGAATTTGAAGAGGTCGCGTACCTGCTGGTTCACGGCAAGTTGCCCACCGTGGAGGAACTGGCGGCATACAAGAGGCGCCTAATTTCACAGCGAGGCCTGCCACCTCCGCTCCGACAAGCACTTGAACTATTACCTGCTACGACACATCCGATGGATGTTCTGCGCACCGGGGTCTCCGTGCTTGGATGTTTGCGGCCAGAGGACAGCAAACACGACGACGAGGGCGCACGGACAATTGCAGACGCGCTGCTCGCGTCTCTGCCGTCGATGCTGCTTTATTGGCATCACTTCGCGCGAAAAGGCAAGCGGATCGAGGTTGAGACGGACGACGACTCCATCGCCGGACACTTTCTGCACCTCCTGCATGGGAGCGAGCCCTCGCCAGAATGGGTTGCGGCAATGCAAACGTCGCTGATTCTGTACGCCGAACACGAGTTCAACGCCTCAACTTTTACCTCCCGCGTCATTGCCGGAACAGGCTCTGATCTATATTCGTGCATCACTGGCGCCATAGGAGCCTTGAAAGGTCCGAAGCACGGTGGGGCAAACGAGGTAGCTCTGGAGATTCAGGAACGCTACGCAAACGCCGACGAGGCTGAAGCGGACATTCGGAAGCGCATTACCGACCGAGAGGTCATCATTGGCTTCGGGCATCCGGTGTACACGATCAGCGATCCCCGCAACGAAATCATCCGGGAAGTCGCACGCCATCTGGCGACGAGCGGGAATGACATGAGGCTATTCGCAATTGCTGAGCGCGTTGAAGCGGTGATGCATGACGCAAAAAAGATGTTCCCGAATCTCGACTGGTACAGCGCCGTTGCCTACCACCTGATGGGCATTCCGGTTGACCTGTTTACTCCAATCTTTGTGATGGCGCGAACGGCTGGCTGGTCCGCGCATGTGATCGAGCAACGGCAGGACGGCAAAATCATTCGGCCTTCGGCCAATTACACCGGCCCTGACGATTTGCCCTTCGTGGCCATCGTGGATCGACGCTGAAGAGGAGCTGGATTGTCATCACACATCAGCAATGAGCGCCCGGCACCTGACCAGGTGCTGACCGATATCGCGGACTACGTGCTGAACTACGAAATCGCGAGCGAATTGGCCTGGAACACTGCGCGCTATTGTCTTATCGACACATTGGGCTGCGGCCTTGAGGCGCTTGAGTATCCCGCTTGCACCAAGCTTCTCGGCCCCATTGTTCCCGGCACGGTGGTTCCCAACGGCGCACGAGTGCCGGGTACGAAGTATCAGCTTGACCCCGTGCAGGCGGCATTCAACGTCGGCACGATGATTCGATGGCTCGACTATAACGACACGTGGCTCGCGGCCGAGTGGGGTCACCCCTCTGACAATCTGGGAGGCATTCTTGCCACAGCTGACTGGCTTTCTCGCACTGCCGTTGCAGCAGGTAAACCACCGCTGACCATGAAACGGGTGCTGGCGGCCATGATCAAGGCACACGAGATCCAGGGCTGCATTGCGCTCGAGAATTCATTTAACAAAGTCGGTCTCGATCATGTCGTCCTCGTTAAAGTGGCTTCAACCGCGGTTGTGAGCCAGTTTGCTTGGGCTAACACGCGACCAAACCATCGCCGCCCTTTCGGTGGCATGGGTTGACGGACAGAGCCTGCGCACCTATCGTCACGCGCCCAACACCGGCTCGCGCAAGAGCTGGGCGGCCGGCGACGCCACCAGCCGCGCCGTGCGCTTGGCCCTGATGGCGCAAACAGGCGAGATGGGTTATCCTTCCGTTCTCACTGCGAAGACGTGGGGCTTCTATGATGTTTCGTTTCGTGGACAGCGAATTCCGCTTTCAGCGGCCGTATGGCTGCTATGTGATGGAGAATGTGCTTTTCAAGATCAGCTATCCGGCGGAGTTCCACGCGCAGACCGCGGTTGAGGCCGCGATGGCGCTGCAGGCGACGGCTGACTGAGCGCGGGCAAACCGCCGACGGACATTCGGCATATCACCATTCGCACCCACGAGGCCTGCCTGCGCATCATCGACAAGAAAGGCCCGCTGGCCAATCCCGCCGACCGCGACCATTGCATCCAGTACATGATTGCGATTCCGCTTCTCTTCGGCCGGCTCACTGCCGCTGACTACGAAGACACCGTGGCTGCCGATCCCCGCGCATCGACGAGCTTCGGGCAAAGATGGATTGCGTCGAGGTGCCGAGCTTCACGGCCGACTATCACGATCCCGAGAAGCGGTCTATCGCTAACGCGCTGCGCGTTGAGCTGAATGACGGAACCGTTCTTGAAGAAGTGGTTGAGTATCCGATCGGGCATCGTCGCCGCCGAGAAGAAGGTCTTCCTCTACTTGTCGACAAGTTTAGGACCAACCTGAAGCGGCGCTTCTCTGAAGACGTGCAGCGACGGATTCTCGATGTCTCTCTCAACCGCGAGCAGCTTGAGCAGATGCCGGTCCACGAATATGTCGATTTATATGTAAATTAGCCGCCGCGCTTGTCGCATCCGGGCCGCTCATGTTTGACTGGTGGCCGAAGGAAGACCGTAAGAATGGCATACATCCTCGCGCTTGACCAGGGCACAACCAGTTCCAGGGTGATTCTTTTCGATGCGGCAGGTGAAATTGCCGCTGTGTCGCAGCATGAGTTTCAACAGTTCTATCCGCAGGCCGGCTGGGTCGAGCACGACCCAACGGAGATCCTCACGAGTCAGATGGGTTGCGCTGTTGAGGTTCTCGGCAAGGTGGGTATCCGGCCTCGTGATGTGGCCGCCCTGGGCATCACAAACCAGCGCGAGACTGTTATTGTCTGGGAGCGTGCCACAGGCAAGCCGATTCATCCGGCAATCGTCTGGCAGGATCGCCGAACTGCGGCGCTGTGCAGTTCTCTCGAAGAGAGCGGCGCCGGAGAAACGATAAGCAGCCGGACTGGGCTCGTGATTGACCCGTACTTTTCCGCGACGAAGATCGCATGGATCCTAGACAACGTTCCCGGCGCGCGCAACCGTGCTGAACGTGGCGAGCTTGCTTTCGGTACGGTTGACAGTTGGCTGATCTGGCATTTGACCAGCGGAACACGCCACGTAACCGATGTGACAAACGCGTCGCGCACGTTGCTCTACAACATTGTGAAGGGCGAGTGGGACGCTGAACTGCTGCGCATTTTCAAAGTCCCCGAAAGCATTTTGCCCGAAGTTGTATGGTCGAGCCAGAGGGTAGGAGAAGTGACAACATCACTGGGCCTGGGCGGCATCGCAATTGCGGGAATCGCAGGCGACCAGCAAGCCGCGCTGTTTGGACAGCTATGCTGGAGCGCCGGGGAAGCCAAGAACACATACGGCACCGGATGCTTTCTGCTGCAAAACATCGGTACACGCTTCATGCGCTCGAAGCACCGGCTGATCACCACGCTTGCGGCCAGCGCGCAACATCGGCTGGAATACGCGCTGGAAGGCAGCATCTTCATCGGTGGAGCGGTTGTGCAATGGCTGCGTGACAACCTCCGCCTCATC
The DNA here is from genome assembly GCA_963832465.1 of uncultured Acidobacteriaceae bacterium. GTDB lineage: Bacteria > Acidobacteriota > Terriglobia > Terriglobales > Acidobacteriaceae > Telmatobacter. The sequence goes on along the minus strand of CAWHUJ010000005.1, from coordinate 303,958 downwards.
GGGTCCTCTGCCGAAGTGGAAGCCCTTGCAGCAAGCGTCCCGGATAGCGGAGGTCTTGTCTTTGTGCCAGCTTTCGTCGGCTTGGGCGCACCGCATTGGGATTCGCATGCGGGCGGAATGATCATCGGTCTAAGGCGCGATACAAAGCCCGGACACATTGCGCGTGCAGCTCTTGAAAGCATCGCCTTCCAGGTAGCTGATGTGCTCGACGCCGTGCGCAGCGAGACCGACTCGCCGCTGGGTGCGCTCCGTGTAGATGGAGGGGCCGCGGTGAACGATTTGATGATGCAGTTCCAGGCAGATCTGTTGGGGGTTCTCGTCGTGCGTCCACGCGTAACGGAGACGACAGCGCTGGGAGCCGCCTATCTCGCCGGCCTCGCTACCGGCTTCTGGGGCGGTACTGAGGAGCTTCGCGAGAAGCGCGAAGGTGACGTGCGATTTGAACCGAAGATGCTGCCCGAAGTCCGAGCCGACAGGCAAGCGCAGTGGCAGAGAGCCGTTGAGCGATCAAAGAGCTGGACGTCGTAACTGGCTCAGGAATGCGCGGTACACGAAGGGAAGGAACAAATGGCATCTCAGTGCAAACACGTTGCAGATCATTTGAAGAAGGTGAAGCCGCGCACCAAGGGCTGTGAAGAATGCCTGAAAACCGGCGATGCGTGGTTACATCTGCGGATGTGCCTCGAGTGCGGCCACGTCGGTTGTTGCGACTCTTCGCCCAACCGGCACGCGCGCGCACACTTTCACTCAACTCAACACCCACTTATCCAATCTGCGGAGCGCGGCGAAGACTGGCGTTGGTGCTACGTCGACGAAACATACCTCTAGAAACTACGCAGGCTCGATTTCAATCTTCTTTGTCTCTGTATCCAGCTTTAGGATCTTGAAGCTGCGCACCTGGTCCGCACGCAGAGGCGCAGGAGAAGATGCCGGTGCAGGTGCATTGCCCTTCCAGCGGGCCTGCAACAGCGAGGTGAGCGACGACAGATCGGCGCGCTGCGAGCCTTTAGACTCAGCCTGCACGACCGCAGTTGCTGCAGCTTTGCTGCTTCCGATGATGCCCTCGCCAAGTTCAACGGTCGCGCCTCCATCTGCCGTCTCCTCAACTACACGGCCTGAAACCACATCACCCGCCTTATGCTCGGCGATGTATTCGTCGATGCTGGTTGGCACCAGTTGCTTCATGCTTAGCTTGATCTGTCGCTTTTCGGTGTCAATGGCAAGCACCTGCGCCTTAACCACCTGTCCAACGCGCAATACATCCTGCGGATGATTGATGCGCTTCTCGGCACTGATTTCGCTCACATGCACCAGGCCTTCGACTCCGTCTGTGAGCTCGACAAATGCACCAAACTTCGTCAACCGGGTCACAGGCCCTTCAATCTGCGAACCGATTGCAAACTTCTGCGGGATACCACTCCACGGATCGCTCAACGTTTGTTTCAGGCCAAGCGAGATGCGCCGCTCTTCAGGTTTAATACCGAGGATCACAGCGTCTACGCGGTCGCCGGCTTTCACAACATCGCTCGGGTGCCGCACCTTCTTGCCCCACGCCATCTCCGAGATGTGAATCAGCCCCTCGATGCCCGGCTCAATCTCTACAAAGGCGCCGAAATCGGTCAAACGCGTCACCGCGCCGGTTACGCGCTGATTCAGCTGATATCTCTGCGGCACGGTCTCCCAGGGCTCCGGCTCCAGTTGCTTCAGGCCAAGGGAGATCTTCTTCGTCTCGGGATCGACTTTAAGAATTCTCACGCGGACCTGTTGACCGACGCTCAGCACGTCCTCCGGTTTGCCGATCCTTCCCCAGGCAATATCGCTCACATGCAGCAAACCATCCACACCGCCCAGATCGACGAAGGCTCCGTAGCTCGTGAGGCCGCGTACCGTGCCGGCAATGGAATCGCCTTCCTTCATTGCGGAAAGACGCCCTTGAGCCGCGGCGCGTGCCTGGTCTTCAAGAACAACGCGCCGATCGACCACTACATCTTCGTCAGCGACGTCCAGCTTCGTGATGAGGCAAGTAATCTCCGTGCCGACAAGCTTTTCCAACTCAGCTGCGTCGCGCGTTCCACAACGGCTCGCAGGCATGAAAGCGCGTACCCCGACGTCAACAGTAGCGCCGCCCTTCACGATGGCGGTCACCGTCCCGACAACTGGAAGCTTCTGAGCAAAGGCCGCTTCCAGCGCCGACCAGTCACGGGGCTGCGCAACTTTGAAGCGCGAGAGGTCATAATAACCCTCTTCATTGCGGCCCTTGATCGAGACCGAGAAGACATCGCCCGCTTTCACTTCCGCGGCGTTTTTCTCGAACGCTGAGCGCGGTAATACGCCTTCGATCTTGTAGCCCACGTCAATGAACACCTCCTCAGCTCCGATCGAGATGACGGTGCCTTGCAGTTGCTGGGCATTGCTCTCTGGCTTGCGTGCGTGGCTCTTCTCGAATGCGGTGAGGGCGTCGGCAAAGCTCTCAGTCGATTCTTCGGTGTGCTCGGTTACCTTTTCGGGATCAGGAACGGCTTCGTTGGTCATGGCGTCTACACTTCCATTTTCCCACGACGCAACGAAGCGCGCTCGCCACAGCAGGTTATGGAAATTCCGTCACTCTCGGCGTATTTCGCGGTTTAATCGTTGTCGGGCCACCCTCATCATCGATCACATTCGAGATTTCGCCCTTATCGTCCAGCGCAATCGTCATCATGTGATGGAAGCGCACACCGGGCGCGTGCGGCACTTCGATCGCGCGGCTAAGCACCACGTCCGCATGCCTGAAAACGCTGTAGATTCCCAACCCCCAGGCCTCGTGATCACTCACGCCGTCCGCAACCTTGTACGACGCCCAGCCATTTGTACCCGGCGCGCTGGTGAAACTCGCCTGATCCGGCGGATCGTAAGGAATCTCAGACTGATAAAAGTAGGTTCGGCCGCGATTGCCCTTCCAAAGCACTTGGAACTCCTGATGATGCTCGACGAATAGCCCGTATATGGTGACGCTGTTCCCGTTTACGACCAGGCCACTGGCACTTATGTTGCTCGTCCAGCCAACGCCTGATCCATGATCTGCGCGCCAGATCCACGTGTGGTCGACGATGGTGTCGTTGCTGTTGATTACGAGATTTTGCTGCGCACGGCCAACTCCAGCGCCGCCGACGCGAAAGAAAACATCGTGCAGAGAAATCGGGTTCTTCGCATGGGAGGCGTTGCTGCCCTTTGGACCGATTTCGAGTAGCACCGGCGAAACTTTCTCGCCCGCATCAAGCAGCAACCCTGCGATCTCAATTCCATCGGCATCGGCAGTTGTGATCGCGGCAGTACCGTGAATGGGTTTCAACGTTGCAAACCCGAGCCCGAGACACCACCGTGTCCGGCCGCGTGACTCTTATCGGCTCGCTCAGTTCGTAGATTCCAGGCGTGAAGAGCAGGTTCTTGCCCTTTGCAAGTTCCGCATTGATTGTGGCCGCGCTGTCCTTATCCACGTGCGCGATGTAAAAGCGCTCGAGAGCAATGGACTTGCCTGGCGTCGATCCGTCATGCCATGTAACTCCCACGCTGTCATTTCGCAATGCGGGAACTCGAACACTCCACTTCCCCTTCGCATCCACTTCGAGAAAGGGTTTCTCACGCACGATGGGCGTGCGGGCAACCTTGGTATAGGGGGGCGAGGGCCATTCACCCGGGGGTGGATTCGGAACGCCCACAAAAACCATATTCCAGTTGGCGCCAGTCCAACTGCCCCACTCGCTGTTTCGCGAAATCCACTGCTGCTGGGGCCCGGCACCCACGTTGCCATCTACCACTCGTCCGACATCCATCCGCCACTTGCCCAGCCACTATTCTGGTGCAGAACAATATCGCCCTTCACATGCATGCGGCGAAAGGGAGCAGCCTGCGAAACTGCCCATCGCATCGTCCCGCCAGTAGGAGTAACGGAGAATCCCTCGACGGCACGCCAGAAGGTGCACGTCGCATTGTTGTGCGGCAACGAGGCGTCCGAGTGAACGTTGCCTATGATCTGAACCGCATCGGGCGTCGCCCCAAGACCGAGCACCTGACTGTAAAACCCGATCGGCACGTCAACGTGGTATTGGCCGGGAAGAAAGAGCAGCGCGTAGCGCTCGATGCCGAACTCGCTGTGCTCCTGTTCCGCATAGACCTTGTCAATCTGACTCTGGATAGCTGCCGGCGACATCGACGGATCGAAAACAAGCACGTTCGCTCCAAACGCCGGCGACGCGGTCGCCTTTGCATGCGCCATGAGCGTGCCACAGCCCGCCAGCAGACTTAATCCGATTGCTTGCAGCTTGATGGTGATCTTTCTAGCCTTCACTCATCCCTTTCATTGCTTCGCTACGAATGGTACTCGATTGCACCGGCATAGCTTTACAGTGTGTATATCGCAGAGCGAGAATGGGCGCTGATTCAGGAGACGGGAATGAATAGCTCTTCCATCACGCGCCGGGATTTTGTGCGCTTTGGCGCGGCAGCCGTTGCCACTGGAGCGGCAGTCAAATCAACGATTCTCGATCCTACCGTTCTGGCCGCACAATCCGTGGGCACCGATCGCAAGATTCGCTTCATCTCGATCGGCACCGGCATCCGCGGATGCGATCTCTTGCGCGGGGCACGCGAAGTGCCCAGCGGTGTCCTCGTCGGCACTGCCGACCTTTATGACATGCACCAAGAGGCAGGCCTGGAGGCTTACGGCGCCAACGTTCCGACGATGCGAGACTACCGGACTCTGCTTGACCGTAAGGACGTTGACGCGGTGATCGTCGCCGTGCCTGATCACCAGCATCGGCGAGTGGTGCTGGATTGCGTTGGTGCTGGAAAGGATGTCTATTGCGAAAAGCCAATGTCACATAACGTCGCCGATGGACTGGCGATGGTAAAGGCTGTTCAGCACAGCAAGCGAATCTTCCAGGCCGGGAGCCAGCGCGTCAGCAATATCGCCTATAAGAAGGCAGCAGAGATCTACGCCTCCGGCCAGCTTGGCGAAGTCACTTATATCGAAGCTCACACAGACCGTAACTCACCGTCAGGCGCATGGGTCTATCCGATTCCGCCGGACGCAAATCCTCAAACGATCGACTGGGAAGCGTTTCAGCGGGACGCGCCGCTACACCCGTTTGACGCAACTCGCTTTTTCCAATGGCGCCGTTTTGCTGATTATGGCGAAGGACTGGCGGGAGATCTCTTCGTTCACCTGATCTCGGGCATCCAGCGCGTGAGCGGCATAAACGCGGCTCCGAGCCGCGCTATGTCGAGCGGTAGCCTGACGCACTTCAAAGATGGTCGCGACTTCCCCGATCTCCTCGCGACACTCTACGAGTATCCAGGAGCGACTGTAAGCATCCATTGCAACCAGAACAGCTCGCCAGGTGAGTCGATCGTCTTCTATGGCCGTCAAGGCACAATGACTATCGCGGGCAACACGGTGACGGTAGCGCCCGAAGACACGCGCCCGCAGCCTGAAGGTTACTCATTGAACGGCTGGACCGCCGAGGCGAAGAGGCAATATCTGCAACAGTGGCATGCGGAGCACCCAGCGCCGCCCGCCGCACTGGCCCAGGCTGCAAGCTACTCGGCACCAGCGGGCTACAACGATACCGCGGATCACATCGCGAATTTCTTTCGCGCAGTCGAGACACGCGAGCACGTCGTTGAAGACGAAGTCTTCGGCAACAATGCCGCAATCGAGTGCCACATGGCAAATCACTCATATTTTCAACATGCGGCAGCCAATTGGGATGCGGCGACGCAAAGCATCAGAATCTGAACGCAGTCGATACGAGGAGAGACGAAGCATGGCCCGCTCATCACGCAGAACATTTCTGAAATCAACTGGCGCTATCACAGCTGCCGCGCTCACTGGCGCTCATCGCCTCACTGCTGCTCCGCTGAGCCTGCCGATCGGCTTGCAGCTCTATTCCGTGCGCGATTTGCTACCGAAGGATTTCAATGGCACACTCGCCAAGTTGAGCGGCGCCGGCTACAAAGTGGTCGAAGCCGCCGGCTTCTTCAACAAGACCGCGCCAGAGTTTCGTGGCGCGATGGACAAGGCTGGCCTCCGCTGCGTAAGCGCGCACTACACGCTGATGCTTTTGCGCACTGAGCTTGAGCGATGGATCGACTACAGCCATACGCTTGGGCTCGAGTATATGATCTGCTCCTCCTCCGGCGGCGTGCATCGCGATCCAGCCGCAAAGGGCGAACTCACCCTTGACGACTGGCGCTATGTGGCGGACGAGTTCAATCGTATCGGCGAAAAAGTAAAAGCAGCCGGCATGACCTTTGGAATGCATAACCACACCCCAGAATTCGCAACCGAAAATGGCGTGCTCGTCTACAACGAGTTGCTGCGCCTCACCGATCCCAAACTGGTCGTCTTTGAGATGGACTGCGGATGGGTGACTGCGGCCGGCTACAATCCAATCGACTTCCTCAGCAAGGCAGCCGAACGCTTCCCCTTGATGCACGTGAAGGACATGGCAAAGAAGCCAAACGGCGACTTCCATTCCGTAGTGCTTGGGCACGGTGTCGTGAATTATGCACCAATTCTGCGCGCAGCTAAGGGGCTCAAGTACTACTTCATCGAGCAGGAGGAGTTCGAGGGCGACCCGATGACCGAGCTGCGCGAAAACGCAGCTTACATGCGCAAGCTCAGCATTTAGGTGCGTCGTTTCGTTTAGGCTTGGCTTATGAACATTTTCGATGAGAAGCGAGCCGAGCTGGAGCGACACGAATTCATGATGGGCAAAGAGAGGGGCCGGCTCGCCGTCGCTTTGGATCTGCTGACCGATTCCCTGATCATGGTCGGCCAGCATGGGGTCTACTGCACGTCGAGCCGCAACCCAGGCAAACCTGCGCTCGATCTGCAGGCCGTCCTTGCCGGCATGGAGGGGGCCAAAGCCCTCATCCAGTCGGTCATGGAAGATCTGCGCGCACAGCGCGAGGCGGAGCGATCAAGTGGTTCTGCAAGCTGACTTGATCCCGCGGAATCCCCGAAGTACGGTATCCTGAGGATGCGCGCCCGTAGCTCAGCTGGATAGAGCGAATGCCTCCGGAGCATTAGGTCGGGAGTTCGAATCTCTCCGGGCGCACCATTCATCCCCTCTTGCTTCCTTCCTTGGTCCAAGATCACGCATCCATTGCGATCACGGGCGCTCGTGGTGCTCAGCCGGCGGTTCCACCTTGCGAACAACTCCGTGGATAGCCTGCGTCCCGAAATGCTTGCTCGCTGGCGTCCCGAATACAAGCGTCACGTTCGAGTACTCGACGTCTGTTCCACCCGTAACGCAGACCGTAAGCGTGGACGTGGGCGGAGAGGGCGGCGCGGGCTCAAAGGGTGCCTGAACTCCGTTGCCAGTAATAAGACTGACCGTTCCGGTGAACTGAAATCCCGTCGTCGTGACCGGCCGAGCCGCTGTTGGAGGTGGCACCAGGCTTGAGGTTGGGCAGCCGGTAGCATCGAACTGAACCGGACCGCTCAGCAGGATGTGGTGCGTGTGAGCGCCCCGCGTTGAAGGATCGGCCGGATTAACATTAGGGCTCGGCGGAACTACATTGCTGACCGAAACGCCGTAGTCGGATGTTTCCATGTTCATGGCGGCGGAAAAATCAGCGATTACTTCATCGCCATGTTTGTGAAGGTTGATGGACCAGGTGCCGTGCATCTCGTACGGACCACCTTTGACAGTTGATGGTGTGTAATCGTCGATTGTGCCGCTGAAATGCGCGGGCAATCTGGGCTCCTGGCCCATTGCACCGATGCCGACGGCCGAAGCCAGCACAATAACCGCTGGCAGCGTCCACAAAATAGCTTTGTCCTTCATAAAAGCCTCCGAATTTCGGAATCGCCTCGTCGCCAAGAACATCTGGATCGAAACAAAATGCCAGATTCCCAGGAAGTTTCGAACTGAGATTTCGCGATTTAAGGCACGCGGACAAGATCCATCGGATTCCCTCTCGGGTCAAACGGCAACTCGCGGAATCGCCCTTTTGCCGCCCAATACCGTCTTTTGCCGCTTCCCAGGATAGGGGTACAATCGTGTGACCTCGCTCGCAGTAGCCCGGAATGGTCAGGAGAACTACATGGGTGGGCCTTCCCTTGTCACGAAGCCGTCCGAAAAGCTTCCGGAAGAGCGCCTGGGCTCGTGGAAGGAGATTGCGGCCTATCTCGACCGCGACGTAACGACAGTTCAGCGATGGGAAAAGCGGGAGGGAATGCCCGTTCACCGTCATCTCCACGACAAGCGTGGCTCGGTTTACGCCATCACCTCGGAACTCGACGCCTGGCAACGAACCCGCAAATTCGCGGTCGAACAAAGCGAAGAGCACGCACAGACTGCAAGTCCATCCGCGGCTGAATCCGACAACTTCCGGGAGACTGGGCCGCGATCAAAACGCTGGATTGCCCTCGGGGGCATTGCAGCCGCTTTGGGGCTGTTAATTGCCGTTTACATCACCGCCAAGGGGCGCAATCCTCAAGGCGCTGTGCGCCCAAGGGTTCAATCATTGGCGGTTCTCCCTTTCAAGAATCTCTCCGGCGACCCCGCCCAGGACTACCTTGCCGACGGGATGACGGAAGCACTCATCGGTCGGCTGGCGGGAATTCGAAATCTGAGAGTCATTTCCCATACCTCGGTTATGCGCTACAAGAACCCGCAGATATCCGTGCCGGAAATCGCCAGAGCGCTCAATGTGGACGCTATTGTCGAAGGTTCAGTCATACGGCAGGGTAATCGAATCCGCGTGACGGCCCAACTGATTCGAGGTCCGACCGACGAGCACTTCTGGTCAGAAACATATGATCGCGAGCTGCAGGATGTATTGGCTCTGCAGAGCGAACTGGCGCAATCTATTACAGACAAAGTTGAAGTAACTGTGACAGGCGAAGAGCGCCAGAGACTCTCAGCCACGCGCACGGTCGCACCTGAGGTCTACGAAAGCTACTTGAAGGGGCTTGCTGCGCTACAGGGAATCAACGGCAAAGCTAGCATTGAAAAGGGCAACCGGTATTTCGAAGATGCCATTAACCGGGACCCGACCTTCGCGCCAGCATACGTTGGTCTGGCGGAAAAATACAGCGCGCTCGGCTCAGTCTTAGGCGGCGCTCCTCCCTCTGAGACACGCCCTAAAGTCATTAATGCAGGACAAAAGGCACTGGATCTCGACCCGAATCTCGTTGAAGCACATGTGCTGCTGGCAGATGTGCTCCAGTTGGAATGGCACTGGGCAGAAGCCGAGTCCGAATACAAGCGTGCCCTCGAATTAGCCCCTAACAGTGCCGCCGCACACGCTGGATTCGCCTTCTGGCTACTCTCCGAAGGACGCACCGACGAAGCAGTGACATGGATCAAGCGTGCCAGAGATTTGGATCCGGTTGAGGTTTCAGGCGTCGAGGTTGGATGGATTCTGTTTCAATCTCGCCGTTACGACGAAGCCTTGCGCGAATGTCACAGCGTACTGGCCGTGCAGCCGGAATCCGTCCCTGCCCTTTGGTACCTTGGATTCGTTTTGAACGCCAAAGGCCAGCCCAAGGATGCAATTCCCTACCTGGAAAAAGCGGTGTTGCTCTCGAATCGAAATCCTGCAGTGATCGCCATACTGATTCGTGCCTACTATCACGCAGGCAGACGCCACGATGCATTGAAGCTTTTGGCCGAGATGAAAAAGCGCAGTGCGTCGGGTTATGTCCCCGCGGGAGCATTCGTCAACGCTTACCTCGGGCTTGACGACAGAGAAGAGGCTTTTGCTGCGCTCGAGAAAGCCTACAAGGAGCAATCCAATATCCTGCAATTCGTCAAGGTCCATCCATTCTTTGATCCGCTGCGCAGTGATCCTCGATTTGCATCTTTGGTGCACCGCGTGGGCCTTGAGTGATCCTGGATGCCCTAGACTAGCTCTTGGCCCCGCTTTATCAGCTTGCGGGCCTGATGAGACTTCATGCACCTTAACTTTCACTTCACGGCCGTTCAGACGCTCTGGACACTCACGTTCGCTGCGCACCTTGTGCTGCTTGTCGTTCTGCTCGGCAAGGATTGCGCCCGACGGTTCCCCTGGTTCACGACTGCCATTGCGCTGGTGGCTCTGCGGCTTATGACGAGCAGGCTGCTCTTCGGCCGGATGCCGCAAATGGAGATGAACGAGATATTCATTGTGCTCGCAGATGCTTCGGCACTTGTCGGGCTGCTGGTCGTCGTTGAACTCGCTCGCAAGGCTTTCCCCAGGGCTCCCCGCAAACTGCTCGTCACCTGGGGCGCCGTTCTATTGATCATTGGCGCCGTTGTGCTGGCGACATGGGGCCCATGGCCTCCACCTAAGACCCTTATTCCATTCACACTGATGTCAGTGCTGAGCTTGCTTCAGCTCTTTGCGCAGAAGGCGGGCACGCTTGTCGACGTGACCACGGTGGGACTGGGCTTGCTGGTTGCTTTCTTCGGCCGCCGTTATGGCAGCGGCTGGCGTGGGCACGCGCAACGCATTGCCATTGGCCTCTCCACCGCCTCGCTGGCACAGCTCGCCGTCCAGATAATCTGGCAGATCATCACGAAGACGGCCACGCCGCATTCGATGGATGAGTACCAACGCATCCTCGGTCTGCGGGACAAGCTTTTCAATGCAAACAGCGTGATCTACCTTCTTGTGGCGGTCTGGTGGATCGTCGGCCTCTGGATCGACGAGCCGGGTGAGTTGGCAGCCGCGAACGTTCCTGCTCCGACACTCTCCGACCCGGCGGAAAACGCTGCACCTGTCTCTGCTGAGGTGCCACCCAACTCCGCGGGCCAGGCCTAGCGGCACTAGATTGCGAAATCGATAAATCCTCGCGCTGGATCCGTTGCCACCAGTTTCACTGTCACGCGATCGCCAACATCCAGCTTTTTTGCGCCTGGCTTGCCTACATTCACCAGCATGCCGTCGACGTGCGGGTTCAGTGTGCGGACGAACGTCCCGTGGTTGTTCACTCCGGTGACAATTGCGCTGAAAGTCTTTCCTATGCTCGGATGCAGCACCACGGCGGCAATACGTTTCTGCATGTCGCGCTCAACTTTTCGCGCCGCGTCTTCCATTTGTGTGCATCGCTGTGCGATTGCGTTCAAATCGTTGTCAGAGTATGGCGGCTGGACCTTGGCCAGCCACGCCTTCAAAATACGCTGCGACACGACATCAGGAAATCGCCGATTCGGCGCGGTGGAATGCGTATAGTCCTGCACGGCCAGCCCGAAGTGTCCCGGTGAAGGCTCATTGGGCTTGACCAGAACGTACTCTCCAGGACCTAGCAACTTGACCACCGCTAGCGACAGATCTGGAAAGTGAATCGGATCCTTCTTTTTCTGCGCGAGCAGAAAATCGTTGAGTGCTTTCGAGTCCGGATCGGCGGGCAGCTTCGCGCCCATACCTTCGGCAAGCTCCATGATGCGATCCCAACGCTTTGGGGTACGCACGATGCGCCGAATCGACGCGACACCATCTTTCTCAAATGCTTTGGCCACCACGCCATTGGCAGCCACCATAAATTCTTCGATCAGCGAGGTGGCGCGATTCTTCTCAAGACTCGTGATCTCAACCGCCTCATCGCCGAGCATTACCGGCCTGGTCTCGATGGTTTCCAGGTCCAGCGCGCCATTCTGGAAGCGGCAATTCAGCAGTCGCTGCGCGGCCGTATCCTGCAGCTTGAGCTGCGCAGCCAGGTCGGCACTTGCAGCGACTTTGGCAGGCGCGGGCCCTTTGCCCTCAAGCCATACGCCAACGCTGTTGTAGGCAAGCTGGGCTCGATTGCGTACCAGCGCGCGGGAAACCTTGCCGCCCGATACGCATGAAGTAACATCTACAAAAAACTCTACGACGATCGCTGCGCGGTCTTCGTTCTCATTCAGTGACGTGATGCCTTCGGAAAGCTGAGTCGGCAGCATCGGGAAGACCTTGACCCCGGTGTAAACCGAAGTGGTCTCGCTGCGCGCGTGATTGTCGATAACAGTGCCCTTGGGAACGCGGACGTCGACGTCGGCAACTCCAATGAGAACTCGAATGCGGCCATCGGGAAGCTGCTCAGCCCACTCGATTTGGTCGAGATCCTTGGACGTGTCATTGTCGATGGAGGACCAAAGCAGCTTGCGCAGATCCTCAGCATCCGGGACCTTTGGCAATTCCGGATGCGCTTCGATCGCTGCCAGTTGAGCATCGGTTCCGGCGGCAAAGTCCGGCTGAAATCCATTTTCGATCATTGTGGTTCGCGCTGCGGCTACAAGATCGAATCGTGCCTGTTGTCGACCGTTGGGCATTGATATCTGGCTCCTTACACACGAAGAGCAAGGCTATCATGGCCCCACGCGGGTCCCATCAAGCTGGAAACACCGGTCCGGGTCCGCCCCAGGCCTCCTTGCTTCCGTCCGCCCTGAAAAGGCAGTCCAAGAGATATCATCGGAAGTGGAGAGTTTAAGTCAGACATGGCCCGCTTCACCTTCTGTTTTCCTGCACTCTTTGCATTCATTGCGGTTGCAGCATTTTCCCAGACCTCGCAGACCGCTTCTGCGCCGGCTACCTCGTCCGTGACCTCGACAGCCTCACCCGAGGTGGCAGAATTCCAAAAGGTCGAAGACGGGTGGTCGCATGCTGTAAATACCCGCGATCAATATGGCTTGGAACTCGCACTATCTCCTTTGTTTGTGGATATCGCGGCAGACGGTAAGGTAAGCACCCGAAATCAGCAGGTGGCTACTCTGCTTGCAGGGGACGACAAGACCCTGCAGCTTGACCAGCACGTAGTTGCGGTGCGCATGCTCGGCGATATCGCCGTCGCTAACGGCACTTACGTGTTGCGTTACAAAGCCGCTGCAGGCCCGGTCGAAGAGAAAGGCGTGTTCACACACGTTTTTCAGAGAGTGCGCACCGGTTGGTTGTGCATTAACTCGCAGCGCACGCTGGTAAAGACAGATACGAAGTCGAAGAGCAAGAAGCAGTCGACAGCTGAAGAACCGTTCCACATTCCGCTCTTTTCGAAGTAGCTTCAGAGCGCGTTCTATCGGTTGTACTTCTTCAGTGCCTGCTGCAGCTGGTCGTGGGGCAGCGCGATCACGGTATGACCATCCACGCCGGTCATTGTCCTGGCTCCCACCATCGCATTCACAATTGCCTCCTCGGTAGCTTCCACCGTCGCGGTGAACAGGGGCGTAATGCGCTCGGTGGCAACGGTGAGCACGCTGTTCGGGCCGGGCTCTGCATCCGCCTTAGGATTCGCCGTTGAGAACGCGAAGAAAATATCGCCCGAGCTATTGCCGGAGACAGACCCGGTCCTGGCCAGCCCAAGAGACGCGCGTCGCGCGAGACGCTTCAACTGATGCGGCAGCAGCGGCGCATCTGTAGCAATCACAATGATGATGGAGCCAACGTCGCCACGTGTTTCACTTCCTGGGGGCAGCGTGGATGGAACGAGTTTGCCTGCGTAGGGCTCGTTCTGTGGAATCTCCTTGCCCACCGGGACGCCGGCGATGGTCAACTGCGGCCGACGGCCACAGTTGCACTGCACCAGTACTCCCACTGTGTAACCGCCTTCTTCCTTCGCCAGCACGCGTGAAGCTGTTCCCGTACCGCCTTTGAAGCCATAGCAGACCATTCCGGTCCCGCCGCCGATGTTTCCTTCTGCAACCGGACCGCCTTTCGCCGTATCGAGTGCTGCGAAGACATCCTCTGGCTTTACGTGGAAGCCGTTGATGTCGTTGAGAAAGCCATCCCACGTCTCCGCGACCACAGGCAACGACCAATATCTTCGTGGACAGCGCCGTGCTTCACGCCCCAGGCGATCATCGCGTCGCGCACCGTGCCCACGCTATGGGTGTTGGTGATTCCCATCGGGCCATAAAGCAAGCCTGACTCCTCGACCCATGTGGTACCGGTCATCTCGCCGTTGCCGTTCAGGCTGAACCATCCGGCATACACAGGGTCGATTGTCTTTGCCGCCGCGCGGCAGTATCGACCGTGACGCCGGTACGCACCGGGCCTTCGCCAATCTTCAGAGCGCGCCGTCGCCGCGAATGATGGTAGTTGCGCCGACTTCGACGCCGGCAACATCGGTGATTGCGTTCAGCGGCCCTGGAATGCCATCGAAAGGCACGGCCAGATCGCGGGCGCGAACAACAGGGGTGTTTTGGCTTTGAGCTGCGCCGAGCGCCACACTAGAAGCGTGGCAAAAGAGACAATCGCAGAGCGGAACATACCCCACTCTATCGCAGGGCTCAAAGAACACAATCAGTTTGCTACAGGTAGCGTGCGTTTCGCGCCCTGCAGGCGAATCGAAACATGCACCAGACTCAGCGCCGCAGGCGTTACGCCGGGCAAGCGGCTGGCCTGGCCGATCGTCACGGGACGCACGCGCTCCAGCGTCTCGCGCATCTCGCGCGAAAGGCCGCTGATTGCGCTGTAATCCATCCACTGCGGAATGGCGACCGATTCCGCGGCCTTCAGTTTCTCGATCGACTTCTTTTGCTGGTCAAGATAGCCGGCGAACTTGATCTCCGTCTCGACGGCGCGAGCTTCATTGCGCATCGTCGCGCGCCGCAGATTTGGATCGGTCTCAACCGGTTCCTGCGCCGGTTCTCCGATCTCGGAACTCTGATCTCTGATCTCTGTCCAGCCCAGCGCCGCCAGCACGGGCTCAATCGTCACCTCGGGCCGCTTGAGTAATTGCGCCCAGGTAAGGCCTGCCGTCGCCGTCAGTTCACCAAATCCCGCGTGGGCCAGCCGGTCCGCATCCACGCGAGTCGTCCAACAGCCGCTCCAGCGCCGCCATTCGCGCCTGCTTGCGCTCGTACTCCGCCCATGCCTCGTCGCCGATCAAACCGAGCCTGCGCCCATAGGGCGTCAGCCGCCGATCCGCGTTGTCGATGCGCAGATGCAGCCGGAACTCCGCGCGCGAGGTAAACATCCGATACGGCTCATCTGTGCCCTTCGAAATCAGATCGTCGATCAGAATTCCCGTGTAGCCCTCGGTGCGATCCATCGTATAACGGCGGCTCGCCCTTCAGCCACAACGCGGCGTTGATGCCCGCCATGATGCCCTGGCATGCAGCCTCTTCATAGCCACTGGTTCCGTTGATCTGCCCCGCAAGATAAAGGCCATCCATGCCTTCACACGCAGTGTGCGGTCAAGTTCTGTCGCATCCACGCTGTCGTATTCGATGGCATAACCGGGCCGCAGCATCTCTGCTTCTTCCAGACCGGGAATTGAATGCACGATCTGCCACTGCACCTCCATCGGCAGCGAGGTCGACATGCCGTTGACGTAGACCTCATGCGTGTTCAGTCCCTCAGGCTCAAGGAAAAACTGGTGCTGCGTCTTGTCGGGAAACTTGACGATCTTGTCTTCGATCGACGGACAATAGCGTGGCCCGATGCCCTCGATCTGCCCCGAATACATCGCGGAGCGATGCACGTTCTCGCGAATCAGCTTCAGCGTCTCCGGTGTGGTAAACGCGATGTGGCAGCTCACCTGCGGCTGAACGATCTTCTTCGTCCGGAAACTGAAGGGTGTCGGATCGGCGTCGCCTGGCTGTTCCTCAAACACCTCCCAGTTAATCGTGCGTCCATCGAGCCGCGGCGGCGTACCCGTCTTGAGCCGGCACGTGCGCAAGCCGAGAGCGCGCAAGGACTCACCGAGCAGCACACTGGCGGGCTCGCCGCTCCGACCGGCCGGATAGCGCTCTTCGCCGCAGTGGATCAGCCCATTCAAAAACGTGCCGGTGGTGATGATCGTGGCTCCCGCCATCAGCCGGCGCCCATCACGCAGCTTCAATCCAAGTACGCGCCTGCGCGGATGCTGCTCACTCGCATCTTCGATCACAAGATCCGCCACCTCGGCCTGGCGGATGTGCAGTCCGGGCTGAGCTTCAAGCACTTCGCGCATCTTCACGCGATAAAGCTGCTTATCGCACTGTGCCCGCGGGCTCCAGACGGCTGGACCGCGTGAGGTATTCAGCAGACGAAACTGGATGCCCACCGCGTCCGCAACTTCACCCATGATGCCGCCCAGCGCATCAACCTCGCGTACCAGGTGTCCTTTGGCCACACCGCCAATCGCCGGATTGCAGCTCATCTGGGCTATCAGGTCCAGGTTCATGGTGATAAGAGCGGTCTTCAGGCCCATGCGCGCAGCAGCCATCGCTGCCTCGCACCCGGCGTGCCCCGCGCCAACCACGGCGACGTCATATTGTTCGGTGAAAGCCATCCGACTCTATTCTACGGATTTACTGCGCCATTCGCCGGTTCAGGTGCAGAACGAGGCGATTCAGGTGGTGCTACGATGCTCAAAAGCTCGACAACTCATCCCCCTCCAGGAGGAATGCCGCATGAGTTCGGAGATCCCCTGGGAGCGGCAGCACGAAGCCGCCTCCGCTAATGCCGTTGGGCCGGAACAATCGCCTGAAGAACTGAAAGAGGAGAGCCGGAAGATTCGCCGCCTGCAAATGGTGGTGAACATGGTGATGCAGGTCATCGCACAGGATTTGACCTTAAGCGTGGAAGAAGCTTCGGAGATGGTGGCGGACACCCGCAAGGTCGCGCTGGGCATGTTTCCGGACAAGGAACTGGCCTTTGACCTGATCTATTGGCCAAGGCTGCAGCGACTCATGCGCGAGCGTTTCAGGATGCAATGACGACCGACGCTATTTGCTCTCGTCGCTGACCAGGCGGAAGGTGATTGTGCCCCAGAAGAGGCGCGCCCGCATCTGGACTGGCAGATGGCGTTCGTCGTCGGTGTACCAGATCCAGATGTTGCCACGATTCTTGACCACGCCCGCGGCAGCGGTGGGCTGCACGCGAATGGTCTTGAAGGTCCCAAGCGGCGTCTTGATCTCCTCGCGGCCCTCCACCTTCATCGTCACCGGCACGTTATGCATTGCATCTACTACAGGAATCACAAAGCTTTGCCCGACCACAAGGTTCTGCGACGACGTATAGAAGATGCCATTCAGCAGATCGGTCATGCAGCCCGGGATGGGCGACTCGACATGCTTGCTCAGCCCCTTGACCATGTTCTTCTCATCGAGGATGGACTTCAGCTGGCCATAGTCCAGGCGCAGCGTCGAGTTCACCTGACGACGTCCTTCCACCGTTTGCTTGTCGAACTCGTAGGTGCAACCGCGCGTGCGATCGAAGATCGACTGAAATCGGTCACTCACATGGAAAACAAGGTTGATCGCTCCAACCGTATCCGCATTAGCAGTGATCTTTTGCCGATCCCCGTCAGCCTCGGAGTGAATCACTGCGGTGCCGGCGGTAAAGACCCGCCAGTCAACGGCATAGGTGAGCGTCTGCTTTTGCGGAAAAGTGAAGCCCGCTCGGGGAGGCGGAAGCGGAGGAATCTGCTGACCGTAGGCAACGGCGGCAAGGGTGAGGGCACAAACAATCGTCTTCACCGACGTGCAGATCTTCACCGTGAGGCTCGACTCCTTAAGCTATCGACTGTCTTTACGCAGAAGCGCCTGGCGGCCAACATGATCAGTCGGCGTTCTCAGGACGCCCTTTACCGTGCCCAATGCACCAGCGCGCCAAGCACCGGTCGCAGACAAATCAGGCTCAGATAAAGGAATGCAGACCCTATAAGGGCATTGTACTCGCGGTGTTTCAGATAGAGCGCAAGAGAGAAATTGCCGTTGGGCACTTCGGTGACGTTGCCAGACGCAGCCTTTCCCGCCGCAGGTTTGCCTGGAGTGATGCGAGGAATCAGCCGCGGCACCCGGTCACAGTATGAGCCAAAATCCGGAAACGTGGCTCGCAGAAACCGCTCCTCGGACGCGATCACGGGGACATAGATAATCAGAAAGCCGATCGCCAGCACCAGCGCTACCGGCCAGCTCAGCAACGCCAGCGCAAAGCCAAACGCAATCAGCATCGAACCGAGGTACAACGGATTGCGTACGTGCGCGTATGGGCCGGTTTGAGTCAACTCACGATTCTTCTTAACGTATCCCGCTGCATATCCACGCAGCCACAGACCGGGCAGCACCAGCGCCAGACTCCAGAGAATCGCTGACGGCTCGGGCGCACGCCTCCAGAGTTCGTATAGATACAGCCCAGCGGCGACAAAGCCCAGCGGCACCCTGATCCTCCGGGCAACGCGCTGCCAGCGCGAGATCCAGTCCTGCTGTGGCGTACCAGAAGTGTTTGCTGCATTACTCATCGTGCCGCCCCAGAATAAAGCAGCTCTTCCGCAGCCCGCACTACCTCTTCCGTCTGGATCGTCAATAAGCCCGCCTCGGGCTCTTCATGCCTGGTATGATCGCGACGGCTTTCCGGATGACGCAGCACCTTGAAAGGCGTTCCGAAAGGACCATTGCGGCTTGGGTCCGTAGGACCGTAGATGCCCACCACGGGCTTGCCTAGAGCGCACGCCAGATGCAACGGTCCGGTATCCCCGGCGATAAGCAGCGCAATCCGACGCGTAACCGCAATCAGGTGCTCGAGCGATGAATTCAGAGCGATGGCCGCGCCGTTTGTTCGCCTCACAATCGTCTCGGCCAGTTGCTCTTCTCCCGGCCCGGCGTTTACCACTACTTGCCAACCACGCCGCACGAACTCCGCGGAAGCAGCAGCGTAGCGCTCAACCGGCCAGCGCTTCGCGCCCCAGCCTGCTCCCGGATTTACCAGAATCGCCGGCCGGTGTTCATCGCCGGGGAGCAGTTGCGCAGCCCATGCTTCGGCAACCGGATCGACGGGCAGCCACGGCAGCATGAACTCAAGCGCATCACCCGCGATTGCGGCGGCCACTTCAATATCCTGCTCGATGACGTGCGCGCCTTTTGTGGGCACGCGTTCTGTAAACAACCACCGCGCGGCTCGCTCGCGAGGAATGTCCTCGCCAATCACGCGACGGCTTCCCGCCATGCGTGCCACCATTGCCGACCGCAAAGCCCCCTGGAAGTCGACAACCGCATCGTACCCAGTTTCGCGCAGGGAGCGCCTCAACGTCTTAAATTCACGCCTTGTCTGTGGAGAAGCGGCCTCGCGCCCCATGTCTTCATTGGAGCGAGATAAAGTCTGTCGATCAGTGGCTGCCGGGGCGATGCAGATGCTGTGTCGCGGCTGGCATTTTCCTCAACTGCCAGAAGCGCTCGCCACTTCGGCTCCACAACCCAGTCGATCACCCAGCCGGGATGCGCCTGCCGTAATGCCGTTATCGCCGGCAAGGCATGCAGAATGTCGCCCATGGCGCCCAACCGGACCACGAGCAGGCGAAACTTGGATTGCGTTTGCAAACCTCAATTTTCTCACAGTGCTCGATGCGGGGAGCGACTCGCAAGGCGCTGAGAAAGCCACTCCACGGATACGTCTGAATCTTCAATTTCGACTCGAAGCGTCGCGGTGATCAATGGAAGGTTCTTTCGCACTTGCTCCGCAAGACTCCCGATCCGGACAAGGTCTTTATCCGTTGTAATGAGAGCCCTCGCTCCCGCCGATTGCGCAGCTCGCAGCAGATGTTCCATATCTGCGGGCGTGTAGGGATGATGATCGCGGAATGCTCGTTTCACTGCGATTCTTGTTCCTGCCGACTCGATGCCAGCAAAGAACTGCTCCGGCCGTGCGATGCCGCAAAACACTGCCACCGAGCCCTCCACTGCAGGAACCTCCATCCGTCGGTGGAAGCGCCAAATCGGGCCACGCCAGCCTCGGCGATGCAGCTCCTGCTTCACAGCCGCATCGTCAGCAGATACGGCGACCACGGTTGCGCGCCGTATCGCCTTCAGCGGCTCGCGCAGATTCCCAGCCGGCAACAGCGAATCGTGCAGATCTGATTCACTCAACAGCAGAATATCGACATCGCGCGCAAGCTGCCGGTGCTGAAAGCCGTCGTCCAAAATGTGCGCGGCGAGTTCTGAATCCTCGTTGCCTCCATGTTGACGTGCGAACTCCGCTTCGGCCAGAAGACCTGCATCGTATCGCTGTGGTGCCACGTAGACAGGTGCTCCGGTCGCTTGCGTAATCAGCAGCGGTTCGTCGCCAAACTCGGCAGTCGTTCCATTCGGGAATACCCGCGCGGGTTTCCGACTTGCCCGTCCATAGCCGCGCGAAAGCACATCGACGTGGAATTCTCTCTGTCGCAGTAAATGCGCGAGAGCAATAGCGAACGGCGTTTTTCCCGCTCCGCCCGTTGAAAGATTCCCCACGCTCACAACAGGCCAGCGCAACTCGCGGACCCGCTCCCATCCTCGCTTGATCCGGAAATCCCGAAGAGCCGCGCCAGCCGCGTACAGAGGCACCAGAGGAGCAAGCAGGGGGCGTCTCATGCAGATTGGACCTCGCGCGCCAGAACCGCCTCCAATGCGCGAACCGTCCGCTCAGTCGCTCCAGCCTGCTGATCAAAAACCCTGCGCGCGTTGTCACCGAGCGCTTTCGCCTCGGCACCGTTTGTCAACAGCTCCGCAAGGGTCTGTGCCAGCTGCTCACTATCTACGATGCGTACCGCGTCGTGCTCTCGCAAATAGTCTGTGATGGCGCGGAAATTGGCGTAATGAGGCCCCATCACGATGGGTACGCCAAGCTGTGCGGGTTCTAGCGGATTGTGGCCTCCCCAGGTCGCGATGCTGCCGCCGACAAATGCCACCGCAGCCAGTGCATAGATCGATGCCAGTTCGCCAATTGTGTCGAGCAAGACAATCTGACCTGGCGCTAACGGCTCAAGCTCGGAATCCGCGCGGCCCTTCCAATCAGATCGCCGACTCCATCGAAATCCAGATCGATCCAGCAAAGCAGCCACCGCGCCAAAGCGTTCAGGATGCCGCGGTGCGAGGATCATGACCAGCTCAGGCTCTGCCCTCAACAACTCCGGCCACGCCTCAAGCAGCGCGGATTCTTCGCCCTCAAGCGTGCTGCCACCAACAACGAAACGCAAGCCTGGCCCAAGCGTTCTCAGCAGCCGCGTTGCCTCTGCTTCCCGAGTCTCTCGCACGTCGAACTTGAGATTGCCTGAAACAGAAACTCGCTCTGGCAGACAGCCGATCGCCTTCAACCTCTGCGCGTCCACCTCGCTCTGTGCCAGAAGACAGCTGAGGTTGCGAAGTATCGGCCCCCATTGACGTCGGAGCAGGCGATAGCGTGGCCAAGACCGGCCGGAGATTCGCGCATTCACAACCGCAACAGGAATACGACGCCGGAAGCAGGCGCTGAGCAGATTCGGCCAGAACTCCGTCTCCGCCAGAATAAGCATGCGCGGATTGACTGCTTCCAGGTACGCCCGTACCGCCCATGGGAGATCGAGCGGGCAATAGAACACGCGGTCGATGCCGAACCGCTCCTGTGCCAGCTTCTGGCCGGTTCTAGTTGTCGTTGACACCAGCACCTGGAAGTCTGGAAGCTGTTGGTCAAGTACGGTCACGAGCCGGCTTACCGCGACCACTTCGCCTACCGATACGGCATGAAGCCAGATCACCGGCTTCCTCACGCACAAGCTCCGCAGCCAAGCTGGTACATGACCCAACCGCTGCCACAAACCATCACGATATTTTTCGGTCGTCGCCGTCTTCCACAACCACCAGGGAGCGCTGGCTAGCAGGACCGTGATCAAGGCCAGGTTGTAGAAAAGCAAAACCATCGTTACGGAATACGCCCTTCGTGGTCTAACCTTCTAAGTGGACTAACCCTAGAATGATACAGTCGAGCGCGATAAGGGCTATCAAGGTGATTCCGCTTCTGGGCGTGGCTTTGTCTCTCACGGCGCGAGCCGGTGATCACAAGGAACCACCGGTACAGCCAGCGACCACTTTCGCAGCTGTCGAGATTCACGACGAAGAAAAGGTGGCAATTGCCGCCGAACCCTACGATACGCGCGAAAAGGAATCGATCTTTAGAGTTGACTACCTAAGCCACGGCGTCATGCCTGTGCGCCTGATCGTCACCAATAATGGCGACCGGCCAATCTCACTGCGCGACGCACGCATCCTCTTTCAAACACCCGCAGGCGACCGCATCCAGGCAGCCGAACCGGAAGAAGTTGAACGGCTTATGACTCAGAAGGAGCGCCAGGGCACCAAGATTCCCTTGCCCGGAGGAATTCCCGCGATCCACACTAAAGCCAAAGCCAGCAATAAAGATATCGAAGCGGATTTCGATCAGTTTGAATATCAGGCCCTTGTGGTTGAGCCGCACAGTACACGGGCAGGGTTTCTCTTTTATGACGTCTCCCAGCTCAACAACCCACTGAGGGGCTCAAAGCTGCACCTGCATGCTCTGCGCAATGCGGACGGCAGTGAACTCTTCTACTTCGAGATCCCCTTCGATAAGTATCTTCAGTCCAAATCCGCCGCGATGAAATAAACGCCTTATTCGTAGTAGGTCGCCGTCGTCGAGTCCGTCTCCCAGATCGTGCAGTCCTTTACGCGCACGCGACCCTTCGTCATCTCCACAAGCTGCTCATTGGTCTGGTCGAAGAAATACTTCGCTATGTTTTCTGCCGAAGGGTTCAGAACGGTAAACGGTTCGAGGTCGTTGAGCATCTGGTGATCGATGCGGTCAATCACCGGCCTCAGCACCTGCTTGAGCAGCTTGAAGTCCAGTAGCAGGCCCGAGTCGTCCAGATCCGCCCCGGCGAGCGTCACGCGCACCTTGTAGTTATGCCCGTGCGGATTCTCACACTTGCCGTAATAGTTGCGGAGATAGTGACCTGAAGAAAAATCCGACTCGACGGTGACCTCGTACATCTGCGTTCGCCCAAGCCTTTGCGGGAAGAGTCCCGCCTTAATTCTAGGCCCTCTGCCGAAGGTGCCTACTGGCTCAATCCACCACGCCGCTTGCGCCGAGCCGCTATGCGATTTGCTTCGCTGCGCCGGTCAACCTGTTCAAACAGATTGGTCATCACGCCGACCAGAGCGAAAGCAAGCCCCGCGAGCAGCATCACCAGCGCCACGGTGCGCCAAAGCGAGCCGTTCGCCGGCAAGCCTGGTTGAAACGTAGAAGGCACCAACGCCATTCCCATGGAGAGAACTGCGAAAAACCCGAGTGTACCCGCCAGAATGTAGAAGTTGCGCGACATCGTGCCCCGCGCCGTGGGAACCGGCGCTCTGCTGCAATTTTAGACTCGTGGTCAGCTCCAGGCGTTAGGAGGTACCAAGCAGGGCTACTCCAGCCTGCGAAAACCGCTGATCCATGGCCGCCACCGACCCATTTAGATCTATCGCTCTGCAGGCATCGCTCAGTACAAAGGCGGGAAAACCGAGCCGTTGCGCGTCCAGTGCCGAATAGCCGACGCAGTAGTCGTAGGCAAGCCCGGCCAGAAAGACCCGCCGCAGCCCCCGCTCGCGCAGATAACCGGAAAGCCCTGTCCCGGTGGTGCCATCGTTCTCAAAAAATGCTGAATACGAATCGAGCCCCATGCGAAACCCCTTACGCACAATCAGCTCAGCCTGCGGCAAGTGCAGTGCGGAGTGAAGCTCAGCTCCGTGACTCCCCTGGATGCAGTGGTCGGGCCATAACGTCTGGTCTCCGTAGCTCAACTGTATGTGGTCAAACGGCTGCTTGCCGGGATGACTCGACGCAAACGAAGAATGACCCGAAGGATGCCAATCCTGCGTAAGGATCACGTGCTCGAAGTTCGGTGCAACTCGGTGAATCACTTCAATCACCTGATCGCCAGCGGAAACAGCCAATGCGCCGCCTTGGCAGAAGTCATTCTGCACATCGATCACGATGAGAACGTCAGTTGAATTGATGGTCATGAACGTGGTGAATACGCTTTTCAGCTCTGACTCAACGATACCTCGTCAACTGGCGGAGCCCCCGGCCGCCAGAGCAGGATCGAGAGAATCCCCATCCCAAAGAGGGTCAGCACAATGCGCTGGTTAGCTCCCAAAAAGTGAAGGGCAAAGCCAAAGAGGGAGCATGCGTTGAAAAACGCCAGGCTGAGGATGCCGCGAGTAAGCCACAGAGCAACCGCCGCATTTGGCTGGTTCTTAGCCGTACCACGTCGCGCAGAACGCACAAGGGATTTCGGAGCAAGAAACCCTAAAGCAATACAGGCTAGCGCCATGATCGAGATCATCCATGTAAAGGCAGGACTTGGTGGGAGCGAATTCCTTGGCGGGACCCTGAAAACGACAAGGAACAACGTGCAAGCGGCGACGATGAAACTCAATCGCACGATCCTGGCCGTCTTTATGATTTGTGCCGCGGAAGCGCCCATAGAAGCCTTTCTCTCTGACAATCTGGAGGGCTAGGGAAGTTGACCACGATCTTCACACATCGGGCAAGCATCAGTACGTCAACATTATTTAGTTTCGAAGAACCTCTCCACATCTGTCAGCGCCGTCGTCATCCGGTAGGGCGGCAGACTCTGCAGAAACGTCTGCCCGTACCTCTGCCTGCGGATGCGCGGGTCGAGCAGTACCAGCACGCCGCGATCTTCAAGCGAACGGATCAGCCTGCCGAAGCCCTGCTTTAGCGTGAGCACGGCCGACGGCACCTGGTAGTCGAAGAACGGCTTGCCGCCCGCCTCCTCAATCGCCTTCATGCGCGCTTGCACCACCGGGTCGTTTGGCACGGCAAAAGGCAGCTTGTCGATGATCACGCAGCTCAGCGCCTCGCCCTGCACATCCACACCCTGCCAGAAGCTCGACGTGCCAAAAAGCACCGCATTCGGCGTCGCGCGAAACTCCTCAAGCAACGCCTTGCGCGGCGCCGTGCCATGCAGCAGGATCGGATAATCCAGCACCGGCAACAGGCGCTCATAGAGGTCGCGCATCTGGCTGTAGCTGGTGAAGAGGCAAAAGGCTCGCCCCTTGGAGATATCCAGCACGCGCCGGATGCACTCCGCCGCCGCTTCTGGAAACTCCGCGTCGCGCGGGTCAGGCATCTCTGGAGGCAGATAGAGCAGAGCCTGCTCGCCATATCGAAAGTGCGAAGGAACCACCAGCTCGCGTGCTTCGGTCATTCCCAGACGCTTGCGAATATGGTCGAATCCTCCCTGCACGGTGAGTGTCGCCGAGGTCAGCACCACAGTCGGAATCGTCTCGAAGACCTTCTCGCGCAGCAACTCCGAGACATCTATCGGCGTGGCCTGCATAAACGTAGTTCGCGCCGCCCCTCGCATCGGATCCCGCGCCGATCTTTCGCCATTCTCGCGCCCCATGGAGCGCCGCTCTAGCCAATACACCATGTTGCTGGCATTCGATTCGAGTAGAAACTCCAGTTCTGACCGCAGTCTTGCCACCCGCTTGCGCAGACCCGGCGCCTCGTCGATACCTGTCAGCCGCTCCATCTCGGCTTCCATCCGCTTCAGCGTCGCCCGCACGCTCACATACAAGTCGCCAGAGGTTTCGAGGAACTCCTCGCGTCCGGCGAACGGTTGACGGCCATCTGTCGTCATCGGCAGCCCCGCGAAAAACATCCTTGCTCGTTCGCGGAGCTGCTGAGTAACCGCCGGCAACTGCGCCGCACCTTCCTTCCCGCGCAGCAGCACATCCGTGTCGCGCGCCAGTTCCTCAAAACGGATGTTGCTTACCGAAAGCCCGAAATAGCTCGAAGCCACTTCTTCCAGTTCGTGAGCCTCGTCGAAAATCACCGCCGCAGCTTCCGGAAGAATGCCCGCGTCAGGCGCTCCTGCAGCCTCCTGCTTCACCGCCAGATCGGCGAAAAACAGATGGTGATTCACGATGATGATGTCCGACTCGAGCGCCCGGCGCCGCATCTCTGTGATGAAACAACGTTGGTAATCGGGGCAGGTCGATCCGAGGCATGCATCGGCTCGAGCGTCCAGCTTGTGCCACAATGCGCTCGATTCCGGCAGCTCAGAAAGCTCGGCTCGGTCACCCGACTCCGTGATCTGTTCCCATGCGGCAATCTTCTGGTACTGGTCTATCTCTTCCAACCCATTGAGAATAGGCTGGTTGCGCAAAGTTACCAGCTTATGCCGGCAAAGGTAGTTTGCGCGGCCTTTCATATAGCAGACACGCAACTCACCCAGCAGCGACTCGAGAAACGGCACATCGCGAAAATAGAGCTGGTCCTGCAGCGCCTTCGTCCCCGTAGAGACGATCACCCGCTGTCCCGTCCGCAAGGCAGGCAAGAGATAGGCGAGGGTTTTGCCCGTGCCGGTGCCGGCCTCCACGATCAGGTGGCGGCGCTCGCTCAGGGAGCGTTCTACGGCCTTCGCCATCTCCAGCTGCCCTGGCCGGTACTCATAGGGCAAAGGAGAGCGCGCCAGAACACCGCCCGGCGAGAAGAATTCGTGCAGCGTCGGCAGCGTACGAGGTGTAGTGTCGGTGGAAGCCATCGGGGCCGGTTACTCACTCCATCATAGTGACGTCACCGGCCCGCAAGCTCGTCCACCGCTTGATGCGGCAAGAGCGTGCAGGAAAAGCAATCAGGCAGGAAACGGTTCGGCGGTCGTCGGATCAATGATCACTTTTACTTCAGAGACCTTGTTCGCTGGAAATCCGCCCTGTTTGGCGTGTTCCCGAACAAGCTCCTCATTCGCGGCAATGTAGACGCAGTAAATCTTGTCGTCGGTCACGTAGCTTTGGAGCCACTGTATCTCAGATCCAAGCTTGCGGAGAACGCCGCAAGACGTCTGCGAAATCGCGTGAAGCTGGTCGTGCGACAAAGAACCCGCGCCGGGAATCTCGCGTTCAATCACGTACTTCGGCATAGAGCTTGACCCTCCTTACGAGTCAGGATTTGCGTAGTGTAACCGTCGCCCGCCTGCAAATGGCGGAAAAAATCTCTGAATGCAAATAAGATAGAGACAGCTCTTAACCCGGTCGCGGACCGTCAGGTGGTTCCCCGGCCGTAATTCCCTCCTGGAGAGGCGCTGTGCCCACGTATCGCAGATCGGTAATTCCGGCGAAAGCCGGCGCAGAGACTTTGCCGCTCGTGGCGATCGTCGGCCGCCCCAATGTGGGCAAGTCCACGCTCTTCAACAGGCTTACGAAAAGCCGGCGCTCCATTGTCGGAGATGAGCCGGGCATTACCCGTGACCGTATCTACGGTGAATACGACTGGGATGGGCGCCGATTTCGTCTTGTCGACACAGGCGGCATCGTTCCCGATGATCCCGAACTCATCCCCGTAGAGATCTATAATCAGGCGCGCGTCGCCCTTGGAGAGGCCGCCGCCCTGGTGATGGTCGTTGATGTTCGTACCGAGCTCGCCAGCCCCGACTACGACCTGGTACGCCTGCTGCAGCGTGGCAAAAAACCTGTGTTTCTCGCCGTTAACAAGGTCGAAGGTGACGCCATGGCGCTTGCCGCGGAAAACTTCCGCAGCCTTGGGTTGCGCGAGGTTTACCCCATCAGCGCAGAACATGGCCTTGGCATCGGCGAACTGCTCGACGCCATCGCAGAAGCCATTCCCACCCAGCCCGGCGATGCTCTGCCAGAAACCGAGGATGAGCACGCCGAAGAGGAAGAGATTTCCGAGGGCGGACCTCTCGAGCCCGGCAAGCATGCACCGCCAAACGCTGCACAGAACGCGAAGCTGCACCGTACCCACGGCGAGTTCGAGCAGTACGAAACCTCAGTGGCAATCATCGGGCGCCCCAACGTTGGCAAATCCACACTGCTGAATGCCCTCACGGGCAAGGCGCGGGCTATCGTTTCGCCGATTGCGGGGACCACCCGCGATGCCGTGGATGAAGTTGTCGACTTTGAAGGCAGCCAGTTGCGCTTTGTCGATACCGCCGGTATTCGCCGCAAGGGCAAGACCCATCTGATGGCTGAAAAACTGAGCGTCGTCATGGCCCGGCGGCACCTTGAAGCCGCTGATGTTGCTTTGCTCGTGATCGACGCGACTGAGGGAGTGACGGCCAGCGACGCAACTATCGGCGGCTATGCGCATGAGAGCGGTCGCAGCGTCATCATCGTTGTAAACAAGTGGGACGCAGTCACCACTGGCCGCACAGACGGCAAACCGCCCGCGGACAAGGAAATCTTTGAGCGCCAACTACGGTCAGTGCTCAAGTATTTGAGCTATGCGCCTGTGATTTTTCTTTCGGCGAAAGAGGGCAAAGGCATGGCCCATGTCTTGCGCGAGGTGAAGTCTGTTGCAGCCGAGCGGCGCAAGAGAGTCACCACCGGTCAGATGAACCGGTTCCTCGATCACATCGACTTTCAGCGCGCGCCCGTGCCTATGTCGAAGCGCATCCGCATCTTCTATATGACGCAAGCAGCAGTGGCGCCGCCAACGTTTGTCCTGTTTACGGATCGCGATGTAAAGCTGCACTTCGCCTTCGAGCGCTTCCTTGAAAACCAGATCCGCGACTCCTTCGGTTTCAAAGGAACGCCAATCTGGTTCAAGGTGAAGGCGCGTAACGAAAAGAAGGAAGACTGAGCGTCACGCGCTCGCACCGGCAGGCGCCGGTTCGCGCACGTTCGATGGCGTTCGGTACCCTTCCTCGGCCAGGTGCTTACCCATCTGCGCGTACATATCGGGATCGCTCGGCTGCCACGTTCCAAGCCCGTCAACATAGCGGTTATACATGCTAAACGCTGCGGCGATCAGCACCGTATCGTGGATCTCCTGATCGGTTGCGCCCTGCTTTCGCGCTCGATCTATATCCTCGGCGGTCACAAGTTTGCCATCCTGCTGAACCCTGCCCGCGATTGCCAGCAACGCCTTCAACTTTGGACTGATCGGCGCTTCACGAAAGTCGGCTTTTACCTTCTCAACAATCGACGGATCGCCGAGATGGGTCGCCGCGGCGGCGCCGTGGCTCAGCGCGCAGAACGTCGTGCAATTTCGCGAGGATACATACGTTGCGATCAGTTCCCGTTCGCCCGGCGTCAGGGAATTGGGCTCATGCAGCAGAATGTGCGCCAGTTCGCGCATGGGCTTCGCAGTCTCTGGACGGAAATTGAAGCCCGCGGTGATTCCGGGCAAACCGTCGGGCAAATTGATATGTGCCATGTTCGTCTCCTGGGGAAGAGTTATTCTCTGCGTTCTTGCTTGGCCGGCGAAGCTGATCTAAGTCGCAGGCACCGGCTCTTTGGGATGCGCTGCAAGATATTCTTCGCTCACGGTCACGTAGCCATCACGGGCAACACGCTTGCCGCGATCGCGATAAAAGGCTTCGTCTTCCGGTTGAACGGTGGCAAGGCCGTCAACGTAGCGATTGTACATACAAAAAGCTGCGGCGATCAGAATGGCGTCGTGAATCTCCACGTCCGTCGCGCCTTCCTTTCGCGCTGCCTCAACATCGGCCGCGGTTACGAGCTTGCCATCCTGCTGCACCTTGCCGGCAATTGCCAGCAGAGCTTTCAGCTTGGGGCTGATCTTCGCCTGCGTGAAATCGGTCTTAACCTGCTTTACCGTCACCTCGTCTCCGCCGAGGTGCGCAGCGGCAATAGCGCCATGGATGCTGTGGCAGTAGTGCGTGCAGTTGCGGCTCGAAACATAGGCCGCAATCAGTTCGCGTTCGCCCGGCGTGAGCGAGTTGGGTCCGCGGAGAAGAATCTCGACAAGCGCATTCATGGGCCGAGCCGTCTCGGGCCGGAAGGCCATGGCGCCGCGAATGCCAGGAAGATCAGGGGAAAGTTCGATGTGGGGCATGGCAATCTCCTGTTTTGAATTTGTGATCTGATCTTGCTCCAAACGTTAGAGCGAACTCGATTCGGTCGCCACCGGCGCAGCAACTTCTCGCTTCCGCGTCAGCAACCAGCGCGCGGGCAGTCCCAGGAACACAATCGCCGCGCCCAGCAACGATGGGACGAGACTGTGCATGAGTAGCATCAAAGCGAGCATAGTGCACCCGACAATAAACACGATCGGCGCCAGCGGAAACCACCAATGCCGCACCGGCGTCGCCGCGCGAAAGAGTGTGGCAACCGTAAGCGCGAGAAAGATAACTGCCGAAAAAATGATGAACGCCAGGATGCGGTCAAACGCTCCCAGCCCGAGCACCGCCAGCGCCATGGCTGTCTGCAGCAACACTGCATTTCCCGGCGCGCCGCTGCGCGGATTGAGCCGGCCTAGCGCACCCAGCACACCACGTCCATCGGCCCCTGCCTCTGCGCGCGCCAGTGCAAATGTGACACGAGGAACCGCCATGATGAGAACCATGAGGCCACCGGCTACACAGAGCAGCACGCAGATCGACAGCACGCGGCCGCCTGCCGCACCAAAGAGCGCCTGGCCAAACTGCGCAACGAAGGCCGTATTCGACTGAATCTGCTCCATGGGAACCACCGACACGAAGGCCAGGCTCACCAGCATGTAGATGGCAGTCACGAGCAGCACTCCGCCGGCGAAAGCAATCGGAAGCGTTCGGGCGGGATTTCGTACCTGCCCAGCGATCTTGCCCGCCTCCCACCAGCCACCAAAGCAGAAAAATGCACTGATTGTTGCGCCGGCGATCGCTTCGATCAGCGGGTCTGAGCCGCTCCGGCGTAACGTCAACGGGGTGAGGTTTGCAATCGTAGCGTGTCCCGACGTCAACGCCCAGCCCGACAATCCAATAAGCACGGGCACCTTCAGCCAGTTCAATACGGCGATCACCCCGCTCGAGAGGCGGCTTCCGGCATAGTTCAAGGCTCCCAGAAAAAGAATCGCAACAACGGGCAACAGCCAAACCAGGCCTGCGGGAATCGGCGCCAGCGACTGGACGTATGGAACCAAACCCACGCAGAGCGAGGCCGCCACGCCCGGATACATAACCAACGCGGCCATCCAGCCGTATAGGAAAGCAACTTGCTTTCCGAAACCGCGGCGCAGGTAGACGTATTCGCCACCATCGTGCGGATTATGCACTGCGAGTTCTGTGAAACAGAGGGCGCCGGCCAGCGTGAACACGGCCATACCAGCCCAGACCGCGATCAATAGTGCAGGCGAGCCAAGCGATCGCGCCATCGCCGCCGGCGTCAGAAAGATGCCAAGAGAAATTGCTTCGCCGGTGACGACCGCCGTCGCGGCCCATACACCCATCTGCCGTCTGCTGAGCGGATCGCTGCCCATCGTGCGGCTATTCTACGTATCGCTGTACGCCGCGCATCCTACTTTCGATGGAGGCTGCGCAGCTACTGCGGCGGTGGTGTCTGGCTGCTCGAGGAACTGCTGCTTGATGACGCAGCCGCGCCCTGCGCGGGCGTGGCTTGCCCAACATCCGTAACATGTACGCTCGCGGAGATCTCGGGCACGGTGCCGTCGTTCACCTGCACCTGCGTCGGTGGACCCACCACGAGAAGCCGCTGCACGGCTTTGCCGCGCGCCGGAACCATCAGCCGTTCCGTCACCGTGCTCTTGGCACTTCGCACCGTTACAGGAACCTCCGCCGCTGCGTATCCGGAATTGGCGACGTTAACTGCGACGAGGTAGGTGCCGCTTTGTGCTGGGTTCGGGTAGACGCCATCGATCGTCAGATCGGGCAAGCCCTTGTCTGCTTCCACCCAGTCCGAGAAAAACCACGCCAGATCGCGCTTCGATCCTGTCTGCTTGAGCAGCGCTTGCAGTGAGCAACCGTCGAGCGCACTCGTACAACTCTGCAAAGCCGATGCCAGCGCATCATCCCCGGCCAGATCGCGCAACATCCATAGCACGTAGGCCCCCTTCGTTCGGTAATAGATCGGTTCAGTCGCCTCCGCAAGCGGCTGGCCCGCACTCGCTCCTGGGCTCGAAGGCTCGACAAGGGCCAGCGCTGAGCGATCCGACTCAAGCATGCCCAGAGCCTGATCACGACCCTGCTTCTTTTCCAGCCACAACGACTCCATGAATGTTGCCAGCCCCTCATGCAGCCACGCCGGCGTCGGCTTCGTTCCCGGCAAGAGATAGGCGTGCGTCATCGCGTGCGTCATCGCGTGCGTCAGAATTCCATTCAGCCTGTCTGCGCCCACCTCATGCAGGTTCGCTGCCAGCATCGCACCAGTCTCGTACGGCGCATCCTCCGGATCAGGCAGATCGAGCAGCGTCAGATGAGCATCAGGATGCGACCCGAGCCAGCGCTCCACGAAAGGCGTGACTCTCGATGCAGCATCAAGCCAGAACTGTACGGCCACTTCATTCTCAGGCGTAACCCAAGCTGTAACGTTAGATTCATTGTGTGCCTTACGCACCGCCACAAAGAGGCTTGGTTCCTCGAAACCGAGCGTCGCGTTTTCTACCTTAGCGGTCGCGATGCCGACCACACCGGGATCGAGACCATGTGCGTCCTCGACCGCGAGAGACGCCGGCCGTCCATTGATCAGCGCTACCGTCGGGGGGCTGCCGTGCGAGAACTCTGTCGTGAGACGCAGCGTAAAGTGGGTGCCTGAGTTGCGCAACTTGTGCCGTCCAATCTCATCGAAAAGCCGCGCGCCGTCACCAAGAATGACAGGCACAGAACTGACCGGATACCAGACAACATTGCCGAAGCCTCGCAAGCCAATAAATTCCGCAGAGATCTGATCCCAGTCTGTGTGGAGTGCAACATCCTCGGGGGTTCCAATCGTGGCAAGCCGTTGCGCAGTCGCCGCTATCTTGCCTGAATACACCACGTCGAGTTGCACGGCGGCTCCCGGCAGCAACGGTTGCGCCAGGGTAACGGCCGCCTCATGCAACTGGCCGGTGTGATCCGTGTCGGAGTTGAGAACAGCCACCGTAAACGGCAGATTCCGCCCCTCGCTGCGAATCTGCTCCCAGTTCAGCGTCGACGAAATCTGCAACGGAATCCGCGCGAGAGGAACCTTGCCGTCGTTCTGCACCGTAACCTGCGCACGCACTGACAATTCCTGCGCGAGGGCGTCGAGCCGTACATCGAGATCCAGCGCACTGACCATGGCCGCGACGCGAGCCGCATCGTCAACTGACGGTTCGCTCGCTAGAGGCGGGTTCTTCCCGGCTGCCGGACCCACTTGGGTCGTCGTCTCTCCGTTGTCATCGGTTGATCGCGAAAAGATGACCGTGCCTGACGATTTTGGGGCTGTTTCGGTCGGTTGCTGCGGCGCAGATCCTGCGGCACTCTGTGACCTGGCGGGCACAGTTGCCAGAGTGAGGGCAACAACAGCGGTTGCCATCGCCCCGGTAAAACAAAACTTCATGAACCTAGACCTTTCTGCTTCTTTGCTTTAGACGCGTCAGTTACTGTCCCGTTGCCGCGCGCCGCCGCCCGCCGCTGGCGAGCTGCCTCGTACAACACGACGGCTCCGGCCGCCGAGACATTCAACGAACTCACGCCTCCAGCCATTGGAATGCGAAGCAGGTGATCGCATGTCCGGCGCACCAGATCGTGCAGCCCTGCACCTTCGCGCCCCAGAACCAGAACGCAATTGCCCGTCAGATCGAACTGATCGTACTCCGTGCCTCCTCGCTCATCCAGACCGATCACCCAGAGGTTCTTGCTTTTCAAGTCTTCGAGCGCTCGAACAAGATTCACCACACGGGCAATCCGGAGATGTTCAGCCGCACCCGCGCTCGCCTTTACGGCGACGGGACTCAGCGGGGCAGCGCGCCGTTCTGTGAGCACCACGCCATCCACGCCAGCGCCATCGGCAACGCGCAATAGAGCCCCAAGGTTCTGTGGATCTTCGACACCGTCGAGAGCCAAAATCAGCCGCGCCGCCGCTGAGCCCGGCGCCGCATCGAACAGATCCTCAATGGCCAGGAATTCCTGAGGACGCACCATGGCGACAACGCCCTGATGTGCAGCAGTTCCAGCTAGCTGAGTAAGCTGCTCCCGGGTCTCCTGGCGTACTCGCACGCCCGATTGGCGGCACTCGGCGACGAGTCGGATAAGCCGTTCATCCTGACGCTCACGCGCCACCAGTACCTGATCGAAACGGCGTTTGCCGGCTCTGAGAGCCTCCTCGACCGGATGAACGCCGTACAGAACTTCCATAGGAATAGTGTAATTTGGCGTTAATCGGTGCGGCGACCCGAAGCCATGACCCCGCCAAAATCCAAAGAATTTCGCGTAACCCTGGAAGCCGCTGGCAACACCTTGCATTGGGTTGTCGCGCGCATCCCGGTCGATCTAAAAAGGACGTGGCCTGGATGGGAAAGCCGCCGCGTACGCGGCGAGATCAACGGCTTCCCCTTCCGTACCTCTCTCCTCCCGGGGCCTAAAGGCGTAGGATTCACCCTGCTCGTAAATAAGAAGATGCAGGCCGGCGCCAAGGCCGAGCCCGGCGCCTCCGTCCGCATTCGGCTCGAACCAGAATTGGGCGCGGTCGAGATACCGGTGCCCGCTGAATTAGCGGCGGAGCTGAGGAACAGCCGCGACTTGCTGCGCTGCTTTCAGCGGCTCAGCCCTTCTATGCAGAAGGGTATTTCACTCTTCGTCGATCGAGTGAAAAGCGCTGAAGCACGCCGCCGCCGGGCCGGAGCCATTGCAGAAAGCCTGATGCTGGCAATGGAAGGCGAGCAGAGCCTGCCTCCAATTCTGAGGGCCGCCTTTCAACGCCAGCCCCTCGCCGAATACGGATGGAAGACGATGAGCGCGATTCAGCGTCGGAATCACTTGTTCGGTATCTTCTACGCGCAGACGATCGAAGGGCGGAACCGCCGTGCTGCGCGGGCTATCGACGACTGCATTCGCATGGCTCAACGCAAGCCGAAGTGAGTAGGGACCAGCTCGGATATCGCCGACTTGCTTAACAAAACTTAAGGTTGAATTCCCCTGCAATCGCTAGACTTTAGGCGACCGATAACTGGGACCTGTCGTCTAAGGAAACAGATGAGCTCGACTTCGATTTTTGCGCAAAGTGCTGCTTCGCTCGCTGAAGAGCAGGCAAAACGAGAGAATCTCGCCATAGCGGAGGGCCTGAAGCGGCAGGAAGTCGGACTCCTGGACGAACTGATCGTCCGCTACCAGCACAGGCTTTTGCGATACCTCCTCTTTCTCACGAGCAACAGGGAGATGGCCGAGGACCTCTTTCAGGAGGTCTGGATGCGCGTGCTCACCCGAGGCAGTCAGTTCAAGGGCAACTCCCGCTTCGAGACCTGGCTCTTCACCATCGCCCGCAACCTCGTCATCGACCTCAAGCGGAAACGCACCATGGCCAGCCTCGACGAGCTCTTCGACGCTGGCAACGACGATGACCGCCCCGTAACCTTCGAGGTCGCAGATACTCATCCTTCGCCGCTCGAATGCTTTTCCAGCATTGAAGATCGCGAACAAATTGCCGAGGCACTCCTCAAGCTCGATACACTGTATCGGGAGGTTCTTGTGCTCAGATTCCATGAGGAGATGACGCTCGAAGAGATTGCCAACGTCACACAAGCACCTCTTTCTACCGTTAAATCAAGGCTTTACCGCGGACTCGCCGCCATAAAGCCTCGTCTCGAGCATGTTAGAGCTTCGCACCAGGAGGCCCTGTAGATGGCCTCAGACGCGATTCATGGAGCCGCCGCGGAGACTGGCTCTGAAACCAGATCGCATCGCGAGGTGCTCTCGGCACTGGCCGGCAATGACGCTGACCTGGCGCGAGCTGCGGCTCAGCGTACTCGCCGCGTGGTGCTCGCTTCGCTTGGCGTGATGCAGGACCACAAGGCTGGCCTCAGACGCACACGGGCAGTAGCCCTTGCTGTGGTGCTGATGGTTCTCTTCGTCGTTGGTCCCCCGCTCTGGTGGATCGCCGAGACCCTCGTTGAAGAAGAGCGCCTGACCAGTCCACTGAGCGAGATCGCGGTCTGGGGCTTTTTTATGAGCACGGCACTGCTGGCTTCCGTCGTTCTCGCCGGGTGGATGCGACGTAAGTCCTGATTTCCCAGGCTCTCTTTCGTCATCCCAATCACCGCGCAACTTCCCGATTCTGCTTTCCGTCCCATTCATTAGCGGGTAATCTTGGCTTAGTCCCCTGCCAAGGTCCGGAAGCTTATGCGCGATCCACAGTCTATTCACGCAAACGATGAGACACGGCTCATCCCGATCTGGTCGATCCTGATCGCGGCGGCAGCATTCGTGCTGGTCGAGTACTACTTCTGGCTGGTCTTCCCCACCCAACAGCGCCACATTCCGCCTCTCGGGCTGCGCATCTACATGAATCTTTCATGGGGATTGCTCGCGGCCGTTTATTTCCTGATGGTCGGCTTCGTCAGCCAGGATGCGCCTCGCCGCTCGATGAGCGCCCGCTTCTGGATGTTGATCTGCTTCGTAATGCCCGGCGGCATCGGCGTCGTTCTCTACTTTCTGTTACGCACCCCACTCGTTACCAGCTGCACGGCATGCGGCACCCGCGTGCAGAGTGATTTTCACTTCTGCCCGCAGTGCGACTTCCAGCTCACCGCCAGTTGCGGCAACTGTTTCAGAACTGTGCGACCGACCGACATCTTTTGCACTCGATGCGGCCACGAATTGGCCCATGACAAGATGCCGGCTCGACTGCACATGATGGGCGACTGACTCAGGCTCGCGACGTCAGCTGCATTGACCCGCCCATCTGCCGCTCCCTACAATCAAGCTTTCAATGTCTATCTCGGCGCTCATCATCGATGACGAACAACTCGCTCGCGACGAGCTGAAATATCTACTCGATCAGGTTGGCGACGTGGATGTAGTGGCCCAGGGCGCCAACGGAATTGAAGCTGTCTCGCTCATCGAAGAGCATCATCCTGACCTCGTCTTTCTTGACGTGCAAATGCCCGGTCTCGATGGCTTCGCGGTTATCCAGAAGCTGGTGGAAAAGCACCACGCCAAGGCGGCTAAAGAGCCCGAATCGCTGCCTCAAATCGTCTTCGCTACGGCCTATGACCAGTATGCTGTGCGCGCCTTCGACGTGAATGCAGTTGACTATCTCCTGAAACCATTCGATCCGGCACGCGTCAAGCAGGCCCTCGATCGCGTACGCTTGCGCATAACTGAAAGTGCGACAGGCTCGCTGCCCGATACACAGATTGATGCTTTGCTGCGCCTCCTAAATCGTCCGCAGCCGGGCGGCCGCAATCATCAGCCCTCAAAGCTCATCGTGCAGGCTCAAAGCCGGCTGCTGCTCGTCGACCAGGCAGAGATATGCTTTGCCGCCATTGATGAAGGTGTAATTCGCGTGGTCACCCCGGCATTCGAGGGGCAGTCGAGGTGCCGCACTCTTGAAGAGTTGCTCGAACTGCTCGACCCCTCGGTTTTCTGGCGCGCTCATCGCGGTTATGTAGTCAACATCAACCACATCCGCGAAGTAGTGCCATGGTTCAAGTCGAGCTACCAGCTCCGCATGAATGACAAGAAGCAAACCGAAATTCCGGTGAGCCGAGCTCAAACCCGCCGCCTGCGCGAACTTTTCAATCTCTAGTCGTATCTCTCAACCACGATCTGCTTCCGGTGCCAGCCGTATCCCTTCAGCCGATCACGCACCGCTGTGATCATCTCGTTCAGGCCGCAGACGTAAGCGTTGATATCGAACCTCAGATCCGACGGCGGAATTCCTGGATCGGGCGGCGGTGCCGGCAGTGGCAGATTGAGGCGTGCTGCACGCTCTTCAATCACTCGCCCAGCATGCTCCTGTACATACCCGCGAAGTCCTGTCCAACTCTCCGGGGCACGGCTCAATGTCGGCAAATAATGGAAATTCGCGTGCTTTGCGGCATACGCCTCGAACTCTTCGCGATAGTAGAGCTCGCTTTCATAGCGCGTGCCATAGACGAGCCAAATTTCCTTACCCTCGCTGCGGTCCGTTCCATCAGCCGGAAATAGCCACTGCAGAAATCCACGCATCGGCGCTACACCGGTCCCAGTGGCGACAAAAATCGAATCTGTCACCGGTTCGCGCAGCGTGAAAAAACCATTCGGCCCATAAACCTGGATCTCCTCGCCTTCCGGCAAATCGATCAGCAGATTTGAAAAAAATCCATCGTCGACGCGATTCAGACAAAGATCAAGGTGATTGCAGTTCACCGCCGACGCAATCGAATATGCCCGCGTCTGTTCCTTGCCGCTCGGATCGTCGGCAACAGCCGAAATGAACTGACCGGGAACGAAATCAAACGTCTCAACGCCTTCGACTTCAAACTCGAAGTGATACGTCTGCGCCGACTCGGAAAGACACCACCTGCGCACCAGACGTGCCGTGTAGAACTCGCGGTCCAAAATCGTATCTCGCGTTCGTAAGATAGGCTGCACGCAGCAGCCTATGCGAGTATCGCCACTGCCAGGGGCAAAGCGCAAGATTCGTGAGACGCGTCTAGTGGACACCTTGCCAGCAAAGTTGCATCCCCAGGGCAAAGAGCCACACCGAGAGAGCGAGGCGCATCGCACGTGCCGGAATACGTGGAGCAAGGCCCGTTCCCACCAGCGCCCCCGCGACTCCTCCCACAATCAGATGCGTCAGCAAGACTGAATCCACGCCCCCTTGGCTCAGGTGAAGCCCACCACCGATCAGGGCAAGGCAGAGGCCGAAGCAAAGATCTGTTCCGACCACGCGCGGAACCTCCAGCCTGGTGAGTCCCAGAAGCGCGAGAGTGCCAAGCGCACCTGCCCCGGAAGAGGAGAAACCAACCTCGGCGCCAATCGGGAGCATCAGCGCCGCGAGCCAGCGCGGATGATCAGAGCTCCGCTTCCCGGCCGCTGGACGGAAGTGCCGATAGATGTGCCATGCAGACGAGAGGACAATCATCGCGCCGAGTGCGAGATAGAGCCAGAGCGTATTGCCCTGTCCACGAACGAGCTTCTGAAAGAAGTAGACGCCGATCACAACACCCGGGACGCCCGTGAGCAACATCACTCCAAGCGTGCGCCAATCCACCTGCCGCCGCCAGATTTGTATCGGAACCACCACCAGCTTGACCGCTGCTGAATACACAAGCGCAGTACCCACGGCCTCGGGCACCGGCACATGTAGAAAGAGGATCAGCATCGGCGCGGTAATCGTCCCCGCTCCAACACCGGTCAGCGCAATCAACGCCGCAATCAGGAAACCCAAAACGACTTCCATCTGCACTCTCTGTGTTCCTGGTTCAGCCACGAGGCCTTAAGACTACGAAGCCTGGATATGAATACCGCACTCCAGCTTTTGGCCAGACCCTTGGTTCGCCCAGCGGCCGGACCGTGGATCGTCAGGATCGAAGGGAAGACGCGTACAAGGCGCACAGCCAATGCTGGTGTAGCCTTTTTCGTAAAGCGACAAAAGAGGAATCTCGTGCGCCTCGGCGTACTGCCAGACATCGCGCGTCGTCCACTCTGCCAGAGGGCTTAACTTTGCAAGTACTTGTCCACCAGGAAGCGTGAAGCCTTCCTCAACCTGCAGATTGGCGCGCGACTTTGACTGTTGCCGGCGCAGACCAGTAACCCACACGCCGTACTCGGATAGCGCGCGAAACAGCGGCTCAACTTTGCGGAATCCGCAGCAACGATCCGGAGCAGTCTGATAGAGCAGGCCGAACTCTGCCTCCTGCTCCGTCACCGTTTTTGCCGGCAGAACGTTCACGAGGTTCAGATTCCAGGCAGCACTGATTTGGTCGCGGTAGGACAACGTTTCAGGAAAGTGATATCCGGTTTCCAGAAACAGCACTGGTACCTGCGGAAGGACCGTCCGCACCATATGCAGCACGACAACATCTTCAGCTTGAAAGCTGCTCGTAACACACGCATTCTCAACGCCCGAGAGGCGCTCGCGCAAAAACCTCTCTGCGGTTTGGTGGCGCTCTTCAACTTCAGCGGTCAACTGTGCTGCCATCGTCTGAATCTCCGGTTGGAATTACGTTGAGGCGTCGCAACTCTTCAAGAATTGCTGCAGGATCGTCTGTTGCGAGCAGCGTCGCCGTGGTATGCGACGCGTCGGCTCGCGTTAGCCTGATCGGATCGAGTGCTTCCCCCTCGATCAGAACAATCGCTCCCGAACGCGCAACGGCGTGCAACGCAGAGTACGCGCGCACCTTCGTGCGCAGCACAAGTTGCCGCTCGCGAAGCAGGGTCTGTTCAAGTTCCGCGGCGAGTGCAGGACGCGCACCGATCTCGAGCAGCGCCCCATGTGCCGGCGGCGCCTCCACCGCTGCATCTGCCTCATCGCTGAATGCACGAATCATTCCGGCGCCTGCCGTGGCATTGTCCGCAGAGTCGATCAGGATGAAACTGCCCGTGGTGCGGTTTGCGCGATAGAGATCGGCTAGGATCGCCTTGCTCGTCTCGATCACAACTTCGCCGATGTCGTTCAAGGCAAGCTGATCGGCCTCGCGTTCCGCCAGATTCTCCACGTCGATGCGCGAGTAAATCTCCGCGACCGTGGCGCGCACAGTCTGCGTGGTGTGCTTCAGCAGATACGTGCCACCCTTGCGCAATGGAGTGCCATGCATCCACACTACGGTCGCCTTGAATCTCGCTGTCTTCTGTGGCAACTCGTCGACAGCCGCAATCATGTCGCCGCGACTTAGATCGGTTTCATCTTCAAGTGTCAGCACCACAGACTGCGGCGCATGAGCCGCGTGGAGCTCTCCCTCCCATGTGGAGATCGTGCGAACCCGCGTCCGCCTGCCCGAGGGCAGCGCAACAACCTCATCTCCCGGCCGGACTACGCCAGCGGCGATCTGGCCTGCAAAACCCCGGAAATCCTGATGCGGACGGATCACACGCTGCACGGGCAACCGCAGCACAGCCTGCGACCGCTCAATGGCCAGCGGAACCGTTTCCAGCAATTCGAGCAGGCTCGGGCCGCCATACCATGGAGTCCGTTTGCTACGGTGCACAACGTTGTCGCCCTCAAGTGCGCTCACTGGAACCGCAATCAATTCGGGAATTTCGAGTCTCTCTGCCAGCGACTTCAGATCGCGACTGTGGCGTTCGAAGACTTCCTCAGAGAACCCGACCATGTCCATCTTGTTAATGGCCGCGATCACCAAGGGAATCCCTAGCAGGGACGCGATGCAAGCATGCCTCCGCGTCTGGTCCAAAATCCCCTTCCGCGCATCCACCAGCACAATCGCCACATCAGCCGTAGAGGCGCCCGTCGCCATGTTGCGCGTGTACTGCTCGTGCCCCGGTGTATCCGCAATGATGAATTTGCGCTTCGCAGTCGAGAAGTAACGATATGCAACGTCGATCGTGATGCCCTGCTCGCGTTCAG
This sequence comes from uncultured Acidobacteriaceae bacterium, assembly GCA_963832465.1. Classification (GTDB taxonomy): domain Bacteria; phylum Acidobacteriota; class Terriglobia; order Terriglobales; family Acidobacteriaceae; genus Telmatobacter. The sequence continues at coordinate 263,030 of CAWHUJ010000005.1, read as the reverse complement.
CCCGCAATCCATCGGTAAGCTGCGCAAAGTCGATGGCAGCGTTATGCGTTACCGCGCGCACGTGGTCATCGTAGACATTGCGCGAGTCATAGAGGAGCCGGCCGATCAGCGTCGACTTTCCATCGTCCACACTGCCTGCAGTGCTGAAGCGTAGCAGCCCCTTGTTGCGCTCCGCCTCGAGCTGCTGCTCAATCTGAGCGTCTATGTCGCTGGCCGGCGCGCTCACCGCAATCTCCAGGTCGGTCTCTTCCGCAGATGGCATCAGAAGTAGCCCTCGCGCTTTTTGATCTCCATCGATCCATCCTGATCGTGATCGATGATGCGATTCGCCCGCTCCGAATTTCGAACCGCCATCAGTTCAGCGATGATCTTGGGTACTGTGTCCGCATCCGAACGGATTGCGCCCGTGCACGGGCTGCAGCCGAGTGAGCGCAAGCGGCATTTCACCCACTGCTCTTCACCGGGCAATCCCTGGACAAAGGGCTGTTCCACGGGAACCAGGCTGTCGCCGCGCACAAGCATGCGGCGCTCTTTGGCGTAGTAAAGCGGCACGATTGGGATCTTTTCGAGATGGATGTAGTGCCAGATATCGAGTTCGGTCCAATTCGAGAGCGGAAAGACACGAATGCTTTCGCCCGGGCCGATGCGGCTGTTGAATAGATTCCACAACTCTGGCCGCTGATTCTTCGGGTCCCACTGTCCGGAGCCATCACGGAAAGAGAAGATGCGCTCCTTGGCACGCGATTTCTCTTCATCGCGCCGCGCGCCGCCAAATGCAGCATCGAAGCCGTGCGCCCGCAGACCATCGAGCAGAGCCTGCGTCTTCAATAGACCGCAACAACGTTGCGTTCCGAGCCGAATCGGATTTGCACCCTGCGCCAGCGCTTCTTCATTGCGCCACACAATCAGCTTCAGTCCAAGTTCGCTTGTGTATTGATCGCGAAACTCAAGCATTTCACGAAACTTGTAGCCCGTATCCACGTGCAGCAACGGAAATGGAATTGGCGCTGGATAGAAGGCCTTCTGCGCCAGCCGGAGCATCACAGAGGAGTCTTTGCCAATGGAGTACAGCATTACGGGGCGCTGAAACTCCGACGCAACCTCGCGAATGATGTGGATACTTTCTGCCTCGAGCAGCTGAATGTGGTTGAGCCGTTCTGCGCTTGGATGCGCGCTGCGGTCCAACGCGGGTCCCGCCGCATTTTCGCCTGAGAACGCCCGGGCGGGATTCTGTGTCGTTCCGGGTTCGCTTGCAAGGGTTGCCATTCACTTCTCCAGCCTGCAATTGCTGCAAAAAGAGAAAGCCCGCGCGGCAGATAGCTGCGGCGCGGGCTTAGGAAAATCGCTCTAAACTAAACGATGCGGTTTATCCCACGGTCCGGCCTAGTGCGCAACAACATGCGCAACAAGCGACCGGCATGGGACAGAAACTCATTGGGATAACTATATCGCCCGGTTAAGGGCAGGTCAAATTACTGATAACGGCTCTCGTGGGCGATTCTTCGTCGCCACGAGCGCTTTTCAGGCCAGCTTTTCAGCCTCAACCGCAAGATCGAAGTCCTTTGCCGTCAATCCGCCAGCGTCATGAGTCACCAACGCGAGCCGCACCCGGTTATAGCGAATGTCAATGTCGGGATGGTGACCGGCACCCTCGGCCGCTTCGCCGACCTTGTTAACGAAGGCCAGCGCAGCAGTGAAATCCTTGAAGGCAAATGTGCGCGTCAGCTCACCCGATTCAACTTTCCAACCGGCAAGACCGCTGAGGCGCGAGGTGATTTCAGCATCGGAAAGTGGAGCCATGATGATCCTCTCCAGCACTTGAGCGAGGTCTGCTGCGAGACCGGCGCCACGCAGCCAGCCGCACCATCATACCAACACGGGCACAAGAAAGGCCGCGCGTCCGTCCTAATTGCCGACGCGCGAGACCGCCGGTGGTGTAGACGGCCGCTTTTCGATCCCAGCCAGCATCGGCTCTACCTCCGGGTTCGCCATGAACATCTTCCAGATCAGTCCGCTGCGCTGGTTCTCGATCATCACTACGATCGGCGCCTGATCGAGCCCGAGATAAGTCGGTGAAAACCAGTTCTGGCTCAGGTTGAACGCATCCTTCGGACCGTAAATGCCCCAGAGCCGGTCACCCAGCGTGCGATAGAAATACTTCAGCGCTGTCATCGACTCCTCGGGTGTGTAAGGAAATGAGCCCAAAGCTCCAGTTGGTGCGATCGTTCCATTGTCGCTCGCCGCATTAGGTGCATGCGCCAGGTATCCAAAGGGGTCGAGGCTCGCTGTCAGACCCCACGCTCCTGTGCCGTAGCCCTTGTAGTGTCCGGGATTCTGTTGAGAATAGCGGTAATTGATCAGCGCGATGTTACGGTTGTTATCGAAGTAGTTTGTGTAATTGTCTTTGATCTTTCTGGGATCCGCTCCCATGAATGAGTACTGGGTGAAGAAGAGCGGCCCACCGTTGCCTACTCCTACATCAAGCTTCACGCCTTCATAGGTGTGCCCGTTGTCGTAATGCTCGCCATCGGAAGTGCCAGACCACCCGACGCGATACAGAGCTGCAGATTGCGATTGAGCCGCCCAGCCCGCGTAGTAGGCCTGTGTCGGAATGCTGTGCGTCGGCGAAGCCATCGCCAGCAGATACGCGATCATGGTTTCGTTAAAGCCGGTCAACTTGTGATCTGCGCGCCACGACCATTGCGGTGACCAGTGCCAGATCAGCGCATTCTCGCCTGTTTCGCGGGAATACCAGTCCCACTCCACCGTCTGCCACAGGTGGGTGATCCGCTGCGCAAGATCGCCATCGGCAATCGCCGGCTGGCTCACATATTGCCGCGCCGTCAGCAGGCCTTGCATCAGAAATGCCGTTTCCACAAGATCGCCGCCATTGTCGAACATACCGAAGACCGGCATCGTCCGCCCTGTCGCGCCGTTCATGAAGTGCGACCACGCTCCGTGGTATCGCTGGGCCTTTTCAAGGAATCCGACGATCCGCGTGAGCCGCTCAATTCCCTGCTCACGCGTGATAAAACCGCGCTCCATGCCAACCAGAATTGCCATCACTCCAAAGCCGCTGGCACCTGTGGCAACGATACGCGGATCTCCGGGCACACTTTCCAGGGCCATACCCGATTGCGGATGCGACCCTCGCTCCCAGTAGTAGCGGAAAGACTCTTCCTGCACCATTGTCAGCAGTTCATCGTCGCTCATCGCGTGAGTCTGTCCGCCAGCCACTGCCGTAAAGGCCGATTGCCGAAACCGATTGTCGACGGCTGCGACTTTATAACTCGCCTTCACGTCGCCCGCGCCAACCCAATCGGTATATCGATGTATTCCCGGCTGTTGAATCCCAACTGGCTTGAATGTCACGCCATCGGTCGATCGGTAGATGACGCAGTACGCGAGCTGCTCGGTGTCCGCCGCATCCCACTTGAGATCAAAGTGGCGCTCATAACCCTTTACTTCGAGATCACGAGGCGCTGCCAGCGCACTTCTCGTTCCCGGACGCGCAGCGTCCGTGGCCTTATCGATTCGGATCTCGTCGACGATCAGCGTATGAGGCTCGTCGTCCGCCGCCCCCTGCGCAAAGAAGATCGAGTGAAGTTGCCGGGGGTCGAAACGGCGAATCGAAGCAGAGGTCAGGCGAGCAACAGGAATGCGCACCTGGGTCCACCGATCCGCTGGCAACGCTGAAACAAACTCGCCCAGTGCAACCGGATCAGTAAAGTTGTGCACTGTGTCCAGAAGCTCTATCTGCGGCAAGTCCACACCCACAATGGCCTCCGGCGAGTAAATCCAGAACGAAAGTGTGTCGCCGTGAAAATCTGCGGGGCGATTATCCATGGCGACCGTGCGCACTTCGGCATCCCAACTTCCTCCGGCGACCGATTTCCATTGCAATCGCAAGGCGTTCGGAGGCGTAAGAAAATGCGCGCCTTCTACCGGCAGTCTGCCGTCGAGAGATTCCAGAGTGCTGGGCGCAACTGCATGGGCGCCCGTATAAAAATCGCTGTCAGGCGTTGTGCTGTTACTGAAGATAAGGTGATTCAGGTAGTCATCCTGAGCCAGCGCACACGAAGCGAAACAAAAAATAAAAAGCGCGGCAAAGTAGCGGAGTGGTGACAAAACAATAAATCCTCAAACAAAAATCTGCCTGCCGATTGAATGCTCCGCTTAAATGGCATTCGATGGACCGACCAGGCGCTTATCCACTCTCCGCATCAACGTGATGCGGAAAGCTCAATGGCTTTGGCAAGCTGTTGAATAGTGTATCTATGAGCTTCTGCTACGAATAGATGACCTTGGAGTTTTAGTGGTGAACGAAGCTGCCTTGGTGCGCCCTGCGTCGCCAAAGTACTCAAATGCAGATACATAAAGGAAGCGGGCTCGCGGGCAGGCACGAGTACGGCATTTCGCCGCTATTCGCGCATCAAACTCCCTATGGCGCCAATTGGCGTTTATGGAGAAATATGAGGATCGCACAAGTCTCGCCTTTGTACGAGAGTGTGCCTCCCCGGCTGTATGGCGGAACCGAACGAGTCGTTTCGTACCTTACGGAAGAGCTGGTGCGGCAAGGCCACGATGTAACACTCTTCGCAAGCGGAGATTCGCTGACGTCAGCTCGTCTTCGTCCTGTCTGCGACAAGTCTCTCCGGCTCACGGGCGGCGCCGCGATTGGCGGGCTCGCTCACCATCTCCTCCTGCTTGAGAAAGTTCTTCAGGCGGCCGATGATTTCGACATCATTCATTTTCATCTCGACTATCTGCCTTTTTCTATAATCCGTAGCTACGACCTTCCCGCCGTAACCACTCTTCACGGCCGTCTTGATATTCCGGATCTGCAGCCGCTCTTCCGGGAATTCGACGATATGAATCTGATCTCCATCTCCCATGCGCAGCGTGGTCCTCTTTCCTGGGCCGGCTGGATCGAGACCGTTCACCATGGGCTTCCCCTGGACCTTTACCGGCCAAGCGCGCGACCAGGCAAATATCTTGCGTTTCTCGGTCGCATTTCGCCCGAGAAGCGAGTTGACCGAGCGATAGCGATCGCGAAGCAGGTCGGAATTCCATTGAGAATCGCCGCCAAGGTGGATGTGGCCGACCACGAATACTTCGAAACAGAAATTCGCGGATTGCTCGATGATCCCCTCGTCGAATTTGTCGGCGAGATTGGTGAATGCGAAAAGGGCGAATTTCTTCGCAATGCCTCCGCTCTCCTCTTCCCCATCGACTGGCCCGAGCCCTTCGGCCTGGTGATGATCGAAGCCATGGCCTGCGGAACACCCGTGATCGCGTTTCGTGGTGGATCCGTTGCTGAGATAGTCGAGGATGGCGTAAGCGGCTTCGTCGTCGATAGCTTCGACGAAGCGGTGGAAGCAGTGCGCAACCTCCAGGCAATCGACCGCAGGCGGTGTCGGCGCGTATTTGAGCGCAGATTCAGCGCGCAACGCATGTGCTGGGACTACGTGCGCGCGTATACACGCGTGATTGAATGTGCAACGCCCGTCAAGCCCGAGGGAGACCTTGGGCTGTCGCTCACTGCCTGACCCACTCAAGGAGTTGCAAACAATGTCGGCATCGACGAACCGGCCTAAGAGCGACGTGATCGAGGTCGAAGAGGCTTTCTACATTCGCGCCTCCTCCACTCTCGCTGATGACCGCACTCGCGTTCTCCTCAATGGAGATACCTTTGCCGTCTTCGACCGCGGAGGAGACATCCATCCGCTCGGCATCGGCCAGCAGGGGCTCTTCCACATGGAAACGCGCCACCTGTCGCGCCTCGAGCTCCGCATGAATGGCATACGGCCACTCCTGCTTAGCTCCACCATTCGTGAAGACAATGTGCTTTTTGGCGTGGACATGACGAATCCGGATCTGCTTACAGAATCGGGCGACTCGCTCCCGCGCGGCACCCTTCACATTTTTCGCGGAAAGTTCCTGACTGATTCGATCTGTTACGACCGCATTACCGTGCACAACTACGGCGAAAAGCCGTGTGCAATCAATCTTACGTTCGAGTTTGAGGCAGACTTCGCTGACATCTTTGAAGTGCGTGGCGAGAAGCGTTCTCGTCACGGTGATCATCTACCCGAAGAGTTTGACCGAGCCGGCGCAGTACTCGCATACGAGGGTCTCGATCATATTCGACGGACTACTCGCATCGAGTGCTCTGCTGAAACCTGCAGCGTGGACGAAGGCGAGATTACAGTACCCCTGCACCTTGATGCCCGCAGCGAAGCCAGTTTTACCGTCCTGATCGAATGCAAACGTGGAGACGAAGCTCTTCATCCGCAGCACTACTTCGAAGCGCTGCAACAGATGAGCCAAAGCCGCGCCAATGGACCGCTGGAGCACATCGATATCGAAACCTCCAACGAACAATTCAACAACTGGGTGCGCCGGTCGCAATCCGATCTTGCAATGATGGTGACCCAGACCCCGTTCGGCCCTTACCCTTATGCGGGTGTTCCGTGGTTCAGCACCGTCTTCGGACGCGACGGCATTATCACGGCGCTTGAACTGCTGTGGCTTGAACCGGCCATCGCAAGGGGCGTGCTCTGCTACCTCGCCGCGACACAGGCTACCAGCAATGACCCGGAACGCGATGCAGAGCCCGGAAAGATTCTTCACGAGATGCGCAAGGGAGAGATGGCAGAGCTGCGAGAAGTGCCATTCGGGCGCTACTACGGTACGGTCGATGCTACTCCGCTCTTCCTCATGCTCGGCGCGGCTTACTTCGAACGCACCGGCGACGCAGAATTCCTGCGCGGCATCTGGCCCAACATTATGGCGGCGCTTGAATGGATTGACAAATACGGCGACAAGGACGGCGACGGATTTGTCGAATATCAGCGACAGAACGACAACGGCCTCGTGCAGCAGGGTTGGAAGGATTCCGGCGATTCAGTTTTCTACAGCGACGGACGCCTTGCGGTCGGCCCTATCGCCCTCTGCGAAGTTCAATCCTATGTTTACGCGGCAAAGCGCGGAATCGCGGCCGTCGCGAAGGAGATGGGGCATGACGAACTTGCGGCGCGTCTCAATGCCGGCGCCGAGAAACTGAAGGAAAACTTCACTAGAATGTTCTGGTCGGACGAGCTTTCGATGTTCGCTCTCGCGCTCGATGGCGAAAAACGCCAGTGCCGAGTGCGCAGCTCAAACGCGGGCCACTGTCTCTTCTCGGGAATCGCCTCACGAGCTCAAAGCCAGGCAATCAGCGAGGCCCTGCTTGCGCCCTCGTTCTTCTCCGGCTGGGGAATTCGCACTCTCGTTACCTGCGAGAAGCGGTACAACCCCATGTCGTATCACAACGGCTCTGTCTGGCCGCACGACAATGCCGTTATCGCTTTTGGATCGATGCGGAGCCAGGAGAAGGGCGTAGCGCTCCGCGTCTTGTCATCTCTCCTCGAGCTTTCGGTCGAGGTACAGCAGTATCGCTTGCCTGAGCTGATCTGCGGCTTCGCCCGTCGCCCCGGCAAGGGGCCCACGCTCTACCCCGTTGCCTGCTCGCCGCAGGCCTGGGCCGCCGGTGCCGTGTTCCTTGTGCTCCAGGCCTGTCTCGGCCTTGAAATCCGCGCCCTTGAGTCCCGTATCTACCTTCACCACTCGGCGCTTCCCGAAGATTTGAAACGAGTGCGCATCCGCAACCTGCGCGTTGGCGACGCCTCTGTTGATCTCGCCTTTGAACGTTACGCAGAGACTGTCGGTGTGGACATTCAGCGCCGCTCGGGCAATGTCGAGATTGTGGCCATACGCTAGCGACATCTTACGAAGGCGCCGCACTTGCTCACCCGCAGCACATCTGTCGTATTCTTGTGCGGGAGATTTTCAGCAGGCTCAACGCCCATGAACAAGGTCTACCCCAACCCACAAGCTGCGCTCGAGGGATTAATTGAAGACGGAATGACGCTTGCTGTCGGCGGCTTTGGCCTTTGCGGCATTCCGGAGAATCTCATTCTCACGCTGCGCGACTCAGGCAAGAAGGGTCTCACCGTCGTCAGCAATAATGCTGGCGTTGATGACTGGGGCCTCGGCCTGCTTCTGCAATCGCGGCAGATTCGCAAGATGGTGTCGAGCTACGTGGGAGAAAACGCCGAGTTCGAGCGCCAGTTCCTTTCCGGTGAGCTTGAAGTCGAGTTCTGCCCGCAAGGTACACTCGCCGAGCGAATGCGCGCCGGCGGCGCGGGTATCCCCGGCTTCTTTACCCGCACCGGTGTCGGCACGAAGATTGCCGAAGGGAAGGAACATCGCGAGTTCGATGGACATGTCTATATCCTTGAGCGCGGCATCAAGGCCGACATCGCCCTTGTGAAAGCATGGAGGGCCGACTCGAGCGGCAATCTTGTCTATCGCAAAACAGCGCGCAACTTCAACCCCAATGCCGCCACCTGCGGCAAGGTCACCATCGCCGAAGTGGAAGAGCTTGTTCCTGTCGGTGCTATCGATCCCGACAGCGTGCACACGCCGGGGATCTTCGTGGATCGTGTTGTGCAGTGCCCTGATCCAAAGAAGCGCATCGAGCAGCGCATCACGCGGAGCGGCTCCTGATGGCCTGGAACCGCAAACAGATGGCCCAGCGAGCCGCACGGGAGTTACGCGATGGCTATTACGTCAACCTCGGCATCGGCATGCCGACGTTGGTTGCCGGATGCATTCCACAAGGCATCTCGGTCACGCTGCAATCAGAGAATGGGCTTCTCGGCATCGGCGACTTCCCCCTTGAGAGCGAAGTCGATGCCGACCTGATCAACGCGGGCAAGCAAACTGTTACGGCGATTCCTGGAGCGAGTTTCTTTTCAAGCGCCGATTCCTTCGCCATGATCCGCGGGGGACACATCGATCTCGCAATCTTGGGCGCTATGCAGGTATCCGAGTTTGGCGACCTGGCGAACTGGATGATCCCAGGCCAGATGATTAAAGGCATGGGCGGAGCGATGGATCTCGTCGCCGGCGTTCAACGCGTAATCGTGCTGATGGAACACACAGCCAAAACCGGCCAGCCAAAGATCCTCAATGTGTGCTCGCTGCCACTCACCGGTACACGCGTTGTGAGTCGCATCATCACTGATCTTTGCGTGCTCGACGTCACGAGTACGGGCTTGCAGCTTGTTGAACTCGCGCCCGACGTGCCCTTCGACGAAGTGCAAGCGAAGACGGAGCCGCGCCTCGCTCAATCCATAGCGCGGTGAATCTTAGTTGTCGCAATCAATCCGGCATTCAGTACAGTAACCGTCGCCAGCAGATACAGACCGGCGTTGGGTGATTTGAAAAACTCGTCGGCCCATACCTTCACATTCGGCGCCAGAAATCCTCCCAGATTGCCCATGCCGATCAACGCGATTCCCCCGGCTGCCGCGCGGTCAGCAAGGTAACCCGTGGGAAGCGTCCAGAACAACGGCTGCACCGCGATGAAACCGGAAACCGCAACCGAGAGAGCAACTAGCCCGGCGGTTGGCCCAATCACAGGAAACGCAAAGCTCGCGCTCCCCGCGATCAGCAATGTTAGTGCAGCCAGTTCCCGATGCCGTCGCGTTCTGTCGCCAGCACGTGGCACAAAATAGACCGCCAGCAAAGCGCAAATCCACGGGATGGCCGACACAAGGCCGACTTCAAAACCAGCCGGCTTGTGAAGCAGCGCTGACACTTCAGTCGGCAGATAAAAGATAGCGCCGTAGGTGCTCATCTGGATAAGTCCATAGACCAGCAGCAGCCGAAGCACCCTCATGTCGTGCAACATCGGCAGAAGCTGCGTGGGCCCAACGATGCGCTTGGCGGCTTCTTCGCTTGCAAGCGCCTCAGTAAGCGCCTTCTTCTCTTCGGGCGGGAGCCAATGCGCATCTGCCGGCCTGTTGTCGAGATACCAGTAGGAGAAAACTCCCAGCACAACCGCGATGAACCCTTCGACGAGAAACATCCACTGCCAGCCGACGAGACCGGCCAACGTCCGTGTTTCAAGCAGAAAGCCCGAGAGTGGGCCGCCGAGAATCATCGCAAGTGGAACGCCGAGATAAAAAAGTCCTATGACCTCGCCACGCACCCGCCCTGGAAACCAATACGTCAGATAAAGGATCGCGCCTGGGAAAAATCCCGCCTCCGCCACTCCCAGAATTAGCCGTACAAGGTAGAGTGAGGCGTTGCCGCTCACAAACACCGTCGCCATCGATGCCAGGCCCCACGCGAGCATCAGAAATGTGAGCCACCGCTTCGCGCCTACCCTGTGCAGAAAAAGATTGCTGGGAAAGCCGCACAAAGCGTAGCCGACAAAGAACAGCCCCGCGGCCAATGCGTAAGCGTGCTCTGAGATGCCGACCGAGGTATGCAATGCCTGTTTGGCGAAACTGATATTTGCGCGGTCGAGAAACGACACGACGTACATCAGCATCATGTAGGGCACGAGCCGATCGCGCACGCGTTTGATTGCGGATATCTCCGTCGCCGGAGCGATTACACCCGTAGCGGCAATTGGCGGCTGAATTGAAGGCATCATGGTCTTCTCTGGGAATATAGACCACAAGCGGAAGCATGCGAAACACCCGCCGAGCTACCTAAGTGCGATTCGCCGGGCACCTCCGGGCCGTGTCCGGATACAAGCGCGAGGGCAGTAATATAAGAGACACTCCCCTTGTCCTCGGAGAATCATGCCCTCAATCCTTCACCTTGAATGCTCCCGCTGCCACGCTCACATCAGTGCGGAGACGCCTCAGACAGTCTGCACACAATGCCCGACGCAGCCAGCCGGATCGCTCTTCGTCCGATATGACCTCTCAAGCCTTCGAGGCACAGACCCGCATCGCGTTGTTGATGAAGGCTCCAGTGGCTGGAACGGCATGTGGCGGTATCACGCGGTGTTGCCCGACGTTGCTCCTGTGACGCTCGGTGAAGGATGGACTCCGATGCTCCACAGCCGCCGCTATCGTGGAGTCCACCTCAAAGAAGAGGGCGCCAACCCAACCGGCACATTCAAGGCCCGAGGTCTCGCACTCGCTGTCTCCATGGCTCGTCACTATGGACTCCGTAAGCTCGCCGTCCCCTCGGCTGGTAATGCCGCAGGCGCGCTTGCCGCGTATGCGGCGGCCGCGGGCATCGAGGCACACATCTTCATGCCGCGCGATGTCCCCTTCGCGAACTACGTTGAAGCAATCGCATACGGTTCGAAGGTCACTCTTGTCGATGGCCTGATTTCAGACTGCGCGCGCATTGTCGCAGAACGAAAGCAGCAGGAAGGCTGGTTCGACATGTCAACGCTGAAGGAACCTTTTCGCGTTGAGGGGAAAAAGACGATGGGCTACGAGCTTGTTGAACAACTCGGCTGGAAATACCCTGACGCTGTCTTCTACCCAACAGGCGGCGGTGTCGGCCTCATCGGCATGTGGAAAGCCTTCGACGAACTTGAAGAGCTGGGATGGGTCGCGCCTGGCAGACGTCCCCGCATGATCGCCGTGCAGGCTGCGGGGTGCGCTCCCGTTGCGCGGGCCTTTGATGCTGGCGAGCACGCCAGCCAGATGTGGCAGAATGCTTCTACCTTCGCCGCCGGTCTGCGTGTTCCCAAGCCCTACGGTGACTCAATCATGCTCGACATTCTCAAGGCGTCGGCCGGAATCGCGATGGCAGTCACCGATGAAGACATTCTCGCCTCAATTCTCGATTGGGCGCGCAACGAGGGAGTCTTCCTTTCGCCGGAAGGCGCCTCAGTCACCGCCGCATATGACAAACTACTTGCCAACGGAACATTGAAGCCGACGGACCAGGTTGTGCTCTTCAACACGGGAGCAGGCCTGAAATACACGGATGTGATTGCTCAGGCTATGCATCTGGAGCGGCCAACCGCCACGCATCCAACCATCTGATTAACCGCACAGCCTATGGCATTGACTGTCCAGACTAACCCGCCCGCAACACGCTCGCGAGTCGCATTCATCATTGGACTCTGCGCCTTCGCGCTCTGGATTGGTGGCATGGCGGCTGACCTTTACGGCGCGACCATCGCCGGTCTCATCCTTCGTCTCATCGGCGTCGCTCTCGCTACGGCCGCAACGCTGCGGCGCTCATCTCTTCTCTACTGGACGTTACTTGCCATGCTTGCCGGCATCGAGCTTGGTATCGATGCGCCGCATGCCGCTGCTCAGACGCGTTTCCTCGGCGACCTCTTCCTGCGCCTCATTCGCATGATCGTCGCCCCTCTGCTCTTCGCCACCATTACGACCGGCATCGCTGGACACGGACAGTTGCGCAGCATCGGTCGCATTGCAATCAAGGCGCTCATTTATTTCGAAATCGTTACCACCGTCGGCCTCATTATTGGAGCCACCGCCATCTGGATCTCCGGAGCGGGTTGGGGAGTCACACTTCCCGGCAGTTCCATCGCCGCACCGGTTGCGCAGCAGGCACAGAGCTGGCAACAGATAGTCCTCAACGTCTTTCCTGAGAACATCGCGCAGGCAGTCGCACAGAATCAGATCCTTGAGGTAGCTGTCTTTTCCGTTCTCTTTGCCACCGCGCTCGCCTTGTTGCCGGAAAGTAAACGCGCGCCGTTGATTCCCATTCTGCAGGCGCTTGCTGACACCATGTTTCAGCTCACCCGCATCGTCATGTATCTCGCGCCCGTCGCCGCAGGCGCAGCGCTGGCCTACACCGTTGGCGGAATGGGCCTCCGTGCGATGCTTCCTCTCGCAGGGCTTGTCGCTACCTTCTACGTCGCGTTAATCGCGTTCACTCTGCTCGTACAGCTTCCGAGCCTTCTAATTTTCAAAGTCCCTGTACGCGGCTTTGTTTCCGCCGTAGCCGAGCCGGCCTCAATCGGTTTTGCCACCACCACCTCTGAAGCCGCCCTTCCCTTGGCAATAGAACGGATGGAGGAGTTTGGCGTGCCGCGCTGGATCGTCTCTTTCGTCATCCCCACCGGCTATAGCTTCAACCTCACCGGCGCCAGCGTCTACCTGTCGATTGCCGCTGTCTTCTGCGCGCAGGCCGCAGGCATTCATCTCACTCTGGCGCAGCTGATTGCGATGCTGGCGGTCCTCATGCTCGCAAGCAAGGGGGTCGCAGGCGTCCCGCGTGCCTCACTTGTTGTTTTGCTGGCCACTGCCGGGGCTGTCCATTTGCCCACTGCGCCCATTCTGCTTATCCTTGGCGTCGACACCCTGATGGATATGGGCCGCACTCTGATGAACGTCGTTGGCAACTGTATTGCTTCCGCCATCATCGCACGTACTGAGGATCGAGGTCTGACCTTCCAAGGCTGACGCCATCTCCCACACAAAAGGAGGAATGTGCTCCCTGCCGCACTTCTTCTCGGCATTGTCGCCGGCCTGCGTTCTATGCTTGCTCCCGCCCTCGTGAGTTGGTTTGCCCGTAGTGGCGCTCTGCCAGTGGCTGGAACTCCGCTGGCTTTCATGGGCTATCGCTACACTCCGCTTATCCTTTCCGTTCTTGCCCTCGGCGAATTCATCGTCGACACGCTGCCAACAACGCCAAGTCGCAAAGCACCGCCAGGCCTCATCGCGCGCATCGTAACGGGTTCACTTTCTGGGGCTACAATCGGAACCGTCGGACACTCCCTCGGCCTCGGCCTGATGCTCGGCCTCATCGGAGCCCTCGCCGGCACCTTCGGTGGCGCTGCCGTTCGGGCCAGACTCGCATCCGCCTTTGGCCGCGATCTTCCGGCCGCACTTCTTGAAGATCTCGTCGGTGTCGCCGTTGGCGTACTCGCTTTGTCGGTGCTGTGAATGAATCACACCTTCGATGCGCTCGTCATCGGCGCCGGCCAGGCTGGCCCTTCCCTCGCGTTGCGCCTCGCATCTGCTGGCCGAAAAGTCGCAATCGTCGAGCGCAAACTCTTTGGCGGAACCTGCGTCAACACCGGATGTACACCGACCAAGACGATGGTTGCCAACGCACATGCCGCTCATCTCGCCCGCCGTGGCGGTGATTTCGGCTTCCACACCGGAGCCATCACGGTTGACATGCGTGCAGTTAAGGCACGCGCCGACGGCGTAGTCGCTAAATCGCGGAGAGGCGTCGAAAGGTCGCTTCGCAACGCGCAAAACTGTACTGTCTTCATTGGAACTGCAGCCTTTGAATCACCAAACACCATGCGAGTCGGTGATGATCTGATCGAGGCCTCGCAGATATTCCTCAACGTCGGCGCGCGCCCCCTTATTCCCGACATGCCCGGCGTTGGTTCGGTGCCGTTCCTCACCAGCAGCAGCATCCTCGCACTCGAAGAGCTACCGCAGCATCTTGTCGTTGTCGGCGGAGGCTATGTCGGTCTCGAGTTCGCACAGATGTTTCGCCGCTTCGGCTCCGAGGTCACCGTCGTTGACAAGAACTCCCGTCTTGCGAGTCATGAAGATGAAGATTCTTCCGCGGTCATCCATGAGATCTTTGCTGCTGAAGGCATCCAGATCCGCACCGAAGCCACTTGCATTCATCTCGAGCAGGGCGATGGCGAGATTTCAGTTGGTCTCGACTGCAAAGAAGATGCTCCACACGTCGAGGGTTCTCATGTTTTGCTCGCCGTGGGCCGTGTACCCAACACTCAGGATCTTGGTCTTGCTGCCGCCGGCATAAAGGCTGACGCTCACGGGTTCATCCCCGTTGACGACCAGTTGCACACCAGCGCGCCTCACATCTTTGCTCTTGGCGATTGCAATGGCCGCGGTGCCTTCACACACACTTCTTATAACGACTACGAGATCGTTGCCGACAACCTACTCGACAATGCTTCCCGCAAGGTCAGCGATCGTATTCCGGTACATGCGCTCTACACCGACCCCCCGCTTGCGCAGATCGGCATGACGGAAGCGCAGGTACGCCGAAGCAACCGGCCCGCCTTGATGGGCAAACGAGCCATGACGCGGGTTTCGCGCGCCATCGAAAAGGGCGAGACCTTCGGGTTCATCAAAATCCTCGTTGACGCTGAGTCGAACCAAATCCTCGGAGCCACGATCATTGGTCCCGGTGCCGACGAGGCTATCCATTGCCTCCTTGCCGCTATGTATGCGCACCAGCCGGCAGCCGTGCTCGCCCGCTCCGTCCATATTCACCCCACGGTCTCCGAACTCATCCCCACCACCCTCCAAGACTTGCAACCCCTTCCGTCATAGATACATACAGCATATCAATAATTTTCTAGACCATCCTTGGTCATGATCGTTTACCATCGGTAAACGCTTACTCTCGCAGGATTCCGCTCATAGTGAAGAACGACCCTGCCGTCTTTCGGCCGCGGAACCGCGAAAAAGTAGCCCTAATATTCGTCAAATTGGCAGGATCACCTGCTCATCTGAACCGGAGCGCTCATGAAGAAATCGGCCCGCCTCTCGAACGGCAATTCCATTACATCGCTGACAAACAATACGCAGCCAGAACCGAATCGCAGAGAGTTCATCGCGGGACTCGCGGGCATAGGTGTGGTTTCCGCTCTCTCCGGCCACGAAGCGATCGCGCAGGCGCCTCAGGGCGCACTCAACATCGCGCGCGTCGCGGTCCCCATCAGTTCCGAGATGAACAGCCAGAACAAAATCGCGGCCCTCAACGACTGTGTCACACCTGCAAACTCGCTCGATCGCTCGGCGGGCGTCTATATGCTCTGGTCTGAATCTGGGGAAAATGACAAGCCTTGGGTCCAGTACGAGTGGAGCGTGCCCGTATCCATCGATCGAGTTGAGATCTATTGGGCGATTGATCGCCCTCGTCCCAGGGCCTTGCCGGGCAGCGGCTGGCCTAGAATGGTGGCGCCCGAGACCTATCGCATCCTTTATTGGAATGGCAGCGATTTCGTTCCCGTAAGCGCACCCAGTGGTCTCGGCAACGCTGCGGACACCTTTAACCTCACTACGTTCGAGCCCGTTAAGGCCAACAAGCTTCGGCTCGAAGTTACTATCGAACCTCACAAGCCTTCCGGCATTCTGGAGTGGCGCGTTTACAACTCCGGACCTGCTCCGGCCCTGCCCCCTGTCATCGACGCGGGCATCGATCGCTCACTTGTTCTCGGCGGCCATACCTATCTCGCCGGCAAAGTCACC
Organism: uncultured Acidobacteriaceae bacterium; assembly: GCA_963832465.1. Lineage (GTDB taxonomy): Bacteria > Acidobacteriota > Terriglobia > Terriglobales > Acidobacteriaceae > Telmatobacter. Next base: position 247,002 of record CAWHUJ010000005.1, on the reverse strand, counting down.
TGGCTCCAGGATTCGCCTTCCAATGTCGCCCGCTGGCTCAAGACCTCAGGCCCCGGCTCGGTTTCGTTCGACAACGTCAAATCGCCGGTAACGACAGCCACTTTCTCTGCGCCAGGCGATTACGTGCTCACTCTGGCCGCTTCCGGCTCCGACGATCGCTCCCAGTCGTTCAACGTCCGCGTTGTGCAGCCTCCTCCGAAAGACCGCCTGGAAGTCGTCTACACCCGCAAATACTCCATCGAAGGCGATTTCTGGAAACAGCGCGCCAAAGTTCTCATCGTCGATTGGATTCCTCACTGCATCACCATGTGCGAACGTACTGACATTCCCGCCGGCAAAGGCGACGGCGGCATCGACAACTTCATCGAGGCTGCAAAAGCCAACCGCGGCGAAGCACATGCAGCACACAAAGGCTATGTATTCTCCAACGCCTGGGTACACCAGACCGTTGAGTCCATGTGTATCGCTCTGATGGTCGATCCGCAAGGTGATCCGGAAATCGAGCAGGCTCAGGCTCTGATGCGCACGACACTCGATCGCTGGATCCCCATGATCCTCGCCGCGCAGATGCCCGACGGCTATCTGCAGACCGCTTACATCCTCGCGGATCGCAAGAGCTGGCCGGAGCGCTGGTCGCCCGACCATCGCGGCAATCACGAGGGCTACGTCTCGGGTTACTTCATTGAGTCCGCGATCAACCACTACACACTCACCGACGGCAAGGATCTTCGCCTCTATAACGGTGCCAAGAAACTCGCCGACTGTTGGGTTGCCAATATCGGCCCAGGGAAGAAGGACTGGTTCGACGGGCATCAGGAGATGGAGCAGGCCTTGGTCCGTTTCGGCCGCTTCGTCAATGACCAGGAGGGCAACCATCGCGGTGACGCATACATTGCGCTTGCAAAATTCCTGCTCGATTCACGCCGTGGCGGTTCAGAGTATGACCAGAGCCATCTGCCTCCCGGCCAGCAGTATGAGGCCGTAGGTCACGCGGTTCGAGCAACATACTTCTATTCAGGCATGGCCGACATCGCCGCCGAAACCCACGATTCCGATTACCAGAGCGCTGTGATCTCGCTCTGGGACAACATGGTCAACAAGAAGTACTACCTCACGGGCGGCATTGGTAGCGGAGAGACCTCGGAAGGCTTTGGCCCCAACTACTCGTTGCCCAACGATGGCTACTGCGAAACCTGCTCGAGTTGCGGGTTAATCTTCTTCCAGTACAAGCTCAACCTCGCCTACCACGACGCAAAATACGCTGACCTCTACGAACAGACGATGTACAACGCTCTGCTCGGCGGTGTGGCCCTCGACGGAAAGAGCTATTGCTACACCAATCCGCTCGTCGACACACAACGCGCACTTTGGCACGTCTGCCCCTGCTGCGTAGGCAATCTCTCGCGCACACTGCTCATGATGCCGACGTGGTCCTATGTAAAGGACAAGTCCGGTCTCTACGTCAACATGTTTGCCGGCAGCCGCATCAATATTGGTGAGCTCGCCGGCACCAATGTTGAAGTGGTTCAAAAGACGGACTACCCGTGGAAGGGCACCGTCTCAATCACCATTAATCCTGAACAGGCAAAGACCTTCTCCGTGTACGTTCGTGTCCCCAATCGCGCTACCAGCAGGCTCTACACAGACTCGCCATCAGTCAGCGGCCTGAAGAGTTTCGCCGTCAATGGCGAGGCAGTTACGCCTTCGATTCAAAATGGCTACGCCGTTGTCACGCGGGAATGGAAGGCCGGCGATCGCATCGAACTCGAATTACCGATGGAGCCGCAACGAGTCGCCGCCGATCGCCGCATCAAAGCAGCCCTGAACACCGTTGCGCTGAAATACGGCCCGCTGGTCTACAACGTCGAAACAGCAGACAATCACAGCATTAATGCGACGATCGATCCAACCACTCCGCTGCGCGCTGAATGGCGCCCTGATCTCCTTGGCGGCGTCATGGTCCTTACCGGTAAGTGGTCAGACGGTTCCGATCTGATCGCAATTCCCAATTACGCTCGCATGAATCGGGCTGGGTCGCCACCCCAGTACCCTGAAGACGTGCCGCCGCCGGCGGATGGCAAGCTGTCCTCAAAGGTCTGGATTTAGACCGAGCCTGAGAGTCGACAGAGCGTCACCGCGTACTAAGTGCTGCTTTCGCCAAGGAAGCAGCGCTTAGGCGCATCGGCTCTCGTCCCGAAAATGCCCGGAAGGTCCCCAAGCGAAATGGATCTTCTGACCAAATGAGCTGCGTCAACCCTCGTGAGTCGCAGACCCTTCAATCGCCCCATCCCACTTCACAATCTTCAGGTCAATCACGGCAATGCTGTAAAGCACTGGCACCAGAATCAGTGTGATCATCGTCGCGACCGCGAGGCCGCCAATCTGCGCGTAGCAGAGCGGCTTCCACAGCGGACCTCCGTGAATTGCCAGCGGGAAGAGCGCGAGGATCGTCGCAGCCACGGTAACCAGCACTGGCCGCAATCGCGCTATTCCTGCATCACGCAACGCCTGTTCCAAAGGCTCGCCAAGCTCGTGCATCTCCTCGATGAAGTCGAAGAGCACGATCACATGGCTGATGATCACGCCGATCAGGCTTGCGACTCCCAGAAATGCCATGAACCCAAACGGCGTTCGAGTCATGCCCAGAACAAGCAACGCACCAACAACGCCATATGGCGCTGCCGCAAAAACCAAAAACGGCTTGACCGCGTTCTTGAACTGCAAGAGCAGGGCGATGTAGATTCCGGAAAGTGAGATGAGCAACACCGTCGCCAGATTACTGAACCCCTGACTCTGCTTCGCCTTTTCCCCTCCCAGTTGAATGCGATAACCCGCAGGCAGACTGTTTTCTAATTGCTGCAATCCCGGCGTAGCTTCTTTCAGGATCTCTGAAGGAAGTTGTCCTGGTGCTGGGTACACGTGTACAGAAATCACGCGAAAATGTTCGAGTCTCCGAATACGTTCCGTAGCCATTCCTGTCTGAACATCCGCAACAGCAGTCAGAGGCACCTTGGAGTTCGTCTGCGATCCATAAACGTATAAGTTGCGTACATCTGAAACCTGCCCACGTTGATCCGTCTGCAGACGCGCCACAACGGGAATCTGTTTGTTGCCTTCGCGCAGCGTGGCCACCGTCGTCCCAGCCGTCGCGGTAGCGGTCGAGTTGGCAACATCCATATTCGTAATACCTGCGAGATTCGCCTGATCTGGATTGATGTTCAGATTCAACTCCGGGCTCTCAGGAAACCAATCGTTCTGCACCACCGCAACCCCGGGCAGTGCGCGGAAAACCTTCTCGCCCTGCGTCGCGATCTGATGCAGAGTGCGAATATCCTGCGCTTCTCGCGACGGATCCACATCTGCTATTCCGGCGATGCGCACTTCAACAGGAAACTCGACTGGGTTCGTCTGCAACTGATGAAAAATGATGTTCGCGCCAGGCACCTCTGCGTCAAGGGCCGCCTGCAATTGCGCTGCGATTGCAGGAGTCGCCTCTTTCGACCGTAATTGGATGACAAGCTCTGCGTAGTTCTGCTGCTGTTGCTCTGGCGATGCCGAAAACCAGAAGCGCGGGCCTCCGCCACCTACAAAAGTCGTCACTGAGCGCAATAGCGATTCGGACGTATCTTTAGGCGGATGCTCCTGCGCGTACTGCGCAACCACGCGTCTCACCACCGCCTCCGCCTGCTCCGCGGCTCGTTGCGTCCGTGACACGGGCGTGTTGTTCGGCATCCAGATATCGACGTACGACCAGTACTGCACGTCCTCTGGGAAGAACTGACTCTTCAGCGTCAACCCTACCGTGGCGCCGATTGCGAGAAACACAACGGACACGCCGAACACAATCCAGCGATGCTCGATCGCCCAGCCGGAAGCGCGATAATACCAGCCGTAGAAGCCGCTGGTCCGCTGCTCGGCAATCGTCATCTCAGGCTTCTTTGATGGCCGCAGGATATAGTAGGCCAGCATCGGGATAAATGTCATCGATGCCACTCGCGACGACAGCAGCGCCGCCGTCATCACGATAGGCAAACTGCGAAGAAACTCACCAGTGCTTCCTGTTAACAGCAGGAAAGGCAGGTACGCGATGATGTTCGTGACCGTCGCGTACATAATGGCCCGCGCAAGCTTCGTCGGCCCCAGCCATGATGCGTGGATCCGCGGAACGCCGGTCGCCAGTTCGCGTTTGATTGCATCGTTCGCCACAACTGGATCGTCCACCAGCAGACCAAGCGCAATAATCAGCGTGGCAATCGACACCTGCTGCAGATCAATCCTCACCATGTACGCGATGCCGAATGTCATCGCAAGCGTGATGGGAATTGAGATCGCCATCAGCAGTGCTGAGCGCCACTCCCAAAAGCCAATCAGCGCCACGATCACCACAAGTGCAATCGCTTCGTACAGCGCGTCCATGAAGAGATCGATATTCTCTCGCACCTGCAGAGGCTGATCCGATGTGCGTGCAATGATCAGGTCCGCAGGTAGCACGGGCCGCACCGCATCGAGTGACTTCGTAATGGAAGTGCCGAAGCGTTGAATCTGTTCCCCCGAGCGCATATATATCGCGAGCGTCACAGCGCGGCTTCTGCGCCAAACATGATCGGGGCCCTGCCAGCTGTAGGTGTTAAGGTACTGCGCCGGCGTCTGATAGCTGCGGCTGATCTGCACCAGGTCGCGCAAGTAGACAGGCGCGCCAGCGCTTGTGTTCGCAACCATTACTCCACCGATCGAAGCCGCATCCTCAAACTGGCCTGATGCATTCAGCCGCACCGTCTGCTGGGTTGTATCTACACTTCCGGCAGATCGCGTGATATTGCGCATAGACAGAAGATTGCCAAGATCGGATGGCTGCAGGTTGTATGCCGCGAGACGATCCTGCGAATAGTTCAGATAGACCTGCTGCGGCAAAACGCCCTTGCGATCGACACGTGAAACCTCAGCCACTCCCAGAAATGAACGGGCGAGCAAATCGGTAAAGTCATCCAATTGGGCGTAGGAGTACTTAGGCCCGGCCACAGCCTTCAGTCTGCTCTCCGCCTCGGCTGGATCTCGCACAATGATTGGCGCCCACGCGTCGGGATCAACATCGGACGCCTGAATGCGTGTCGATAGAAAGGTCTGAATACGCTCCTGAATCTCGGCGTCTGTCTTTTGCGTCGCTCCGTCGATGCCGTTGAAGCCATTGCCTTGGATAATATGTACGTCGGAAAAGGTGCCGCCCTCCTGCGCAAACCGCGCCGCAGACTCCGTCGTTTGCCGCATCGCAGCTCCAGAGATGCCCAGTGGATAGGTGTAAATAATCGTCACGCGCTCGCCGCGCGTCCCCGCCCTCACCTTCCGAATTGCATTCTCAAGTGTTCTGGCGCGAAGAGAGATTTCGATGTCATCGGCCAGCGGGCTGGCAACTGTCATCATCAACGTCGCCGTATCGCCAAAGTCGCTCTGGAACTGAATTCCCGAAGCGCCTTGCGGTAACCGCGTCGACGTCGCCGCCAGGCGCAGATTGATGTCATTGAATTGTTCCCGCGTGTCGCCTGTGTTCTCCGCAAGCTGCACATACACAAACGAGGCCCCGGGCAGTGACAGCGAACGGATCCCGAAATCTGAAGCGCTCGGCGGATGAATGGTCTTGTTCTGCGCGATCGTGGACTCGATCGGGCGCGTAATGAGCTGTTCAACCTGTTGCGCCGTAGCTCCCGGCCATTGGCATGATGCAACTGCAACCCGTACGGCAACCTCAGGGTCTTTGCGTTGCGGCATATGCCGATATCCGTACACGCCCCAGATGATCACGCCCAACAGCGCCACCCATGAGATCTGGCGCTCTTCCACGAAGAATCGCGAGAGGTTGTGATGCGTCCGTATCAGCTCTTCATCGCTCGCGCGTTCCATCGCTCACTCCGATTGAAGAATGCGAACTTCCTGCCCATCATGCACAAGTTGCGCGCCTGTGGTCACAATGCGCTGGCCCGGCGTCACACCGCTCTCTACGTCAACGGCATTCCCGAACGTGTCTCCGGCACGAATATCCTGCATGCGCACATACGCATGCCCATCGCGCTCTTCAACAACCATCACTGCCATGCCATTCAATGAATGCGTTGACGGCACAATTGCGTTGAGTGGTACCAAGACGCGTTTCACCGGTCCGCTTGCAGGCGCCAAAGCGAGACTTCCAATAGTCCCCGGCAGGATTATGTTCCGAGGATTGGGAATTGTGAGTTGCACCGTGAATACGCGACTCTTCGGATCCGCAGCGGGCGCAATCGACGTCACGACCCCGCGAACCGTCTCCGGCGGCGTGTCCAGTGTTATGCCGAGTTGCTGTCCTCGATGAACGTTCCCCAGCGCGCTCTCCGGAATCGAGAAAACAGCCTTAACAACGTGCGTGTCAATTACCGTAAATGCCGGACTCGATGGCCCAGCAAGGTCGCCAACTTCGATGTTGCGCTGCGCGATGCTTCCATCAAACGGAGCGCGAACGGCCGTATCGCCCACTGCAACCTGTGCCTGTGTCACCGCAGATCGCGCTGCAGCGCCGGCGGCCGTCGCCTGCGATACCGATGCTTGCGCTTGCTCGTAGCTCGCCTTCGCCTGGTCGTAGTTTGGCTTCGTCAGGCTCGCCTCGGCGTAAAGAGCATTCGCGCGATCATAGTTCAGCTTTGCCTGCGTCTCCGTGGCCTGCGCCGCCCTCAGTTGCGCGTCTGCCTGCGAAACCTGCGACTGCAACTGATGCAGCTGCGCATCGTATTCCTTGATCCGTACGCGAGCCAGGTCCTGTCCGGCCTCGATTGGGTCGCCTGCATCAATTAATCGTTCGTGTCCTCCCGGCCCGGTAAGCTTTCGGATGTAGTCAACCACTCCACCGGACTTGAACGTAAGCTGCACCTGGGCATTGGGACTGATCGAAGCCGAGTAGCGCTCGCCTCCCTGCTCCGGCTCCTGTTTCACCGTCGAAACACTGACTGTCTGAATTGAGGCCGGCGGCGGCCCGGCGCTGCATCCGCCCAAGGCCACCGCGCCGCACAGCACTGCGGCAAAATAAGGCCTCAGGTTGTTGCCGCATTGTCTTTGCATCGTCAGTCTTCTCCTAAGGCCCTGGCAAAATCAGCTCTGGCCGTCCAGAAGGCAGAGAGAGCGCTGGCATAATTCGAAATTGCCTGCGCCACCGCTGACTCTTCTTTCATCAGGTCAGAGAGCAGAATGGCTTGCTGGTGATATTGGTCTTGTTGCTCACGAAAACGTTCCTTCTCCGCATCCAGCGCGGCAGACTGCGCATCGAGCTGCATCCGGCTGCGTCGAAGCGTCCGGAATGACTGGTCCACATCTAGCCGAATCTGTGCTTCTGTATCCGCTGTTTTCAGCGAAGCCTGCGCTGCGCTTCCCTTCAATTCGTTCGTTTTCTGCTTTTTCAGTCCCCAGTCCCACGGCTGCCATTGCAGCGTGAAGCCAAGATTTGTTGTGTTGGCGGGAAAGAACTCGACACTCAGAAAGGAGAAGGATGTGACCCCAACCGAAATATCCGGAATATACTCTGCGCGCTCTCGGCGCACCTCAAACTGAGCCTGTCCCTCCTGCAGACGCGCCAATCGAAGTTCCGGCCGCTGCGCGAGCGCCTCCTTCGTGGCCTGCTGCAAATCCAGTTCCTGCGGCGTCGCATCCGGAATTTCGTCCACAGTGAGCGGCGTCTCTATCGGGCGTCCAAGCTGATAGTTCAAATTCTCTTTTTTCAGTGCCAGCGCATCGTCTGCCGAAGCCTGCTGGTACTGCGCGTTTTTCAGATTCGCGGTAACAGTCAACGCATCCGATCGAAGAACGGTCTGCTGATTCAGATTGTTCTGTATTTCAATGACGAGTTGCTTCAGGTAAGTGACCTGAGTCTCTACTGCGTGCAGCTGGCCTTGCGCCTGAGCAATTCCGTAATAGTCCTGCCGCACCTGGTCGGTCAGTTGCTGCTGCGATTGGCGCAATTGCTCCTTTGCAATCGAAACACCCAGTTGCTGTTCGGCAACCGCCAGATGCACTTTGTAGAGCTGGGTAACCGGCTGCTGCGCGGCGCCATACAGAATTCCCGAAAAATGCCGCGGAGAAGAAATATCCGAGTCCGTCGAAGGCAACGGTCCGATGCCCGGGTAAGTTCCGAGAGCTCCTTTAGGGATTGTCAGGGAAAAGGGCTCAAGCGCGATTCCCGTCATCGCATCAAACTTCAACTCGGGATAGCGATGGGTCTTCGTTTCCCGTACCTCGGCCTCCGCCTTCGCGATCCCGATGCGGGTGATGGCCGTCTGCCGATTCGCGGCGTTTGCGAGCGCCAGAGCGTCTTCGAGGTGTAGCACAGGGGTGTTGTCTGTCGCGCTTTGGGCGCAAATCTCCGGCATAGCCGCCAGACAGATACCCGCACACCAGAGGAACCCGCGAAGGCGCATTCAGAAACAACCTCCCTGCACGATGTCGCAAATCGTACTGAAGGGCCCTGGGGCATGTCCTGCAGGACATGCCTGTTGTTGGTGAGTCAATTCGGAAAGCTCACTGCGCGAGCGAAGCGCTCAAGCCTGAGACATCCAAGATATCAAGCCCTTAGCCTTTTCGTCGCCGAGCTTGGCTTTTTTTCCGGAGCCTGTCCGCGCCAATTCGTTTTGTGAAATCGTCGAAGGTGTGAGTCAAACACTTGCTGCGGAGCGAGCAGCGACGATTTGATTGCAATGGTCGGGACGGGCAGATTTGAACTGCCGACCCCTCGCACCCCAAGCGAGTGCTCTACCAGGCTGAGCCACGTCCCGACACAATCGAGCCGGCTCAGGCGAGCCGGCGTCAGGGGTTCTGATTCAGTTTACACCAGCTCGAAGCCCCATCACGCCGTGCCTAAATGCTTAAGAGCTAGCCGCGCCGCGTGGAATCCGCACATCCCATGCACACCGCCTCCCGGCGCCGTCGACGAAGAGCACAGGTACAGTCCCGGTGTTCCAGTCTCATATCCACGCCGCCATGGCCGAAAAACAAACTGCCTCATTGTCATTGCCCCGCCGCTAATGTCTCCTCCGACGAGGTTCGAATCCATCGCTTCCAGACCTCCGGGCCCCAATGCGCAGCGCTCTATCACGCAGTCTTTGAATCCGGGCGCGAATCGTTCGATCTGCGCCTCAATTCGCTCCGTCATATCCATTCGCGACCCGTTCGGGACGTGACAGTATGCCCACAGCACGTGCTTTCCATCCGGCGCGCGCGTCGAGTCGAAGAGTGAGGGTTGCGCAGCCAATACGAAGGGCCGTTCAGCTTCGCGCCCTTGCGTCACGGCTTCTTCAGCAGCTGCAATCTCCTCGAATGTGCCGCCGAGATGCACCGTAATCGCTCTTCGGCATTCCCGCGCTCTCCATGGAACCGCCTCACGTAGCGCGTAGTCCACTTTGAAAACGCCGGGCGCCGGCGAAAAGTGCTCCGCCATTTGCCTGAATGCTGTAGTCGCCCGTTCGCCCGCAATTGCGGCAAGAGCCTGCGGCGTAGTGTCAAGCAGTGTGATTGCAACTCCGTCGCCCAGCTCCTTCAGATCATCGATCTTCCGCTCAGTATGAATCTGCCCGCCGAGCGACACCAGATACTCCGCCATCGCTTGCGTCAGCGCTCCAGCTCCGCCTTTGGGGACAGGCCATCCCACAGCATGCGCGGCTCCTGCCAGAACCAGGCCAGCCGCCGAACTCAGCGGCTCATCAAAACTCAAAAACGAGTGCCCTGCCAGCCCGCCAAAGAGAGCGCGCATCCGTTGGCTATTAAACTTCGAGTTTGCCAGCGTCTTCGCAGGCTGCAGGCCACACAGTCCAAAACGAGCCATCCGCAACGGATGCCGCGGAACGCGTACCATCGGACCCATTGCATCTTCTGCAAACGCCGCCCAATGATCCACGAGTGGTTGCATCAGCCTGCGCCAGGCGGCCCCGTCTTCGCCAAGGCCGCGCACAGCATCCTCCAAATTGTGTTCCAGAACCACGGCGCTGCCGTCATCAAGCGGGTGCGCGAGCGGTGCTTCTCCATGAACCCACTCGAGCCCAAACTGATCGAGTGGCAGCGATTTCAACCACGGTGAACTCACCGCCATCGGCAACACAGCCGCGCCAAAGTCATGCCGAAAACCTGGAAGCGTTAGTGGCAGCGTGCGCGCAGCACCACCGGGCTCCACCTCCGCCTCGAATACCTCCACGCGAAGCCCTGCCTGCGCCAGCACAATCGCTGCCGCCAAGCCGTTCGGCCCGGCTCCAATCACGCAAGCGCGCATCGAGTCCTTACTCATGCGGTCCCGACGCCTCCGGCCACATCACTACAGCGAATCTCCCATCTTCGGTTCGCGTGATCTCCGGTGCATACAGCCCAAGCAATTGTCTCTTCCACCAGTTCCCCGTACGCCGCTTCTCATCCATTGAGGTGAACCAGTACTGCCACAACACCGCACGCACATACTTCGGAGCCTTCTCGCCAAACGGGCTTCCTTTGAACAAGGCCAGCACATCTCCGCTGTTTTCGAGCAACCGTTCCTCAGTCAGCGGAACGATATCGCTTTGATGCCAAACTCCCAGCGAAGCAAACCACAGGTTCCAATCGAACCGCGGTTGATACGGCGCATAAACTCCTGGCGCTTCGTCCACTAGTTGAGGCTTGTAGCGAAACAAATAAGGCGTCCAGTTGTCTCCATCATCCGATCCCTGAAACTCAATCTCGTAGCGTCCCCGAGTCATCACTGCGAAGAGCCCATACTGGTTCGCAATCCTGAACGGCTCTAGCCATGCGATCGGCGCTGTCGGCAACGGAACCTCTCGCCAGACCAGCCGTAGCATCTCCGCTGTCGTGTCATATGCGATCCACGTCAGCACAACGGCCGTTGCCGCCACAGCAAACCCCCTCGCATACTCGGGCATGCGCACAGTACGTGCATTTTCTCCGGCGACTTCGTCCTGGTCCTCTGTCTCATTCGTCAGAATCGACAATTGCTCTTCTTCGCGTTGTGGCACTGCTTCAGGGATCTCCCGCGGTCTCCATCGTGCCGGTACAAATCGCATGAGCATCTTGTCGTCCAGCAGCAGAAATCCCAGCGACAAAACTAGATAGTTCAGAAACGTGTAGTTTGCCGTCAAAATCACTGGAATCTCCCACAGCGTCACAATCACGAAGCACGCCAGCCGCACGCGCCGTCCCAGGAAAAACATCAGCACCACGCCTAATTCCATAAGCAGCGTGCCTGCAGCCGTCGCCACCTGGAACCAATGCGGCAGATGCTGCACGTACCATCCAATCCACGTAGGCAGCGGCCCATTCTGATAGTACTCATCCATCGCCGTCAGATGACGCCACTCCTCGTCTCCACTCAGCAACTTCACCATGCCCGACTCAAAGTAAATCCGGAACCACTCCCATTGCAGCAGCCACAGACTCGCCCGTATCGGCGCGCTTTTTGCGCCCCAGCTCGGCCAGACACCGCGCGGCGCCAGAAACAGTGAGAGAAAGCCGGCCTCCAGCAGCATTCCGTCCGATTGATAACTCGAGAAATCCTGGGCCGCCGCCACAAACGCCAGAAAGCACGCCCAGCACACAAAGAAGCTCACGCGCGGCCATACATTCAGCAACGCCAGCAGCGACGCGACGACGCCAATCCAGGTCACCACGATCAACATTGTTGAGCTTGCCGAGATCCAGTAGAGCGTCGGTGCAAACAGCAAGCGCTGAACGCCGCCCGTCATCCGGGCAAGCGCGGACAGGTACTGCCCCGCCGGCAGAACTCCTTCAGGCCCGATCTCTCCCTTGATTTGAAAGAGCAGCGAATAGAAGGCAGAGAAGTAGATCGCTGCCAACGCACGAAGAAAAATCCATCGCGGAATCAGCCGGTCCGCCGGACCAAAGCGGCAATCGAATAACCACCGAATGACATTGCCCGGTGTGCGCGCGCTCATCACGCAAACAGAATAGTCTCTATTTGCTTTCGCTGCGCTGCGCCTTCAGGCGGCGAGCGTCTCGATCGCCTTCACCAGCCGGTCCAGATCAGGCAGGGTCGTGTACACGTGTGGAGTCACTCGCACACAACTGATGTTCTCCCACACAATGCCCACCGTGTGAATCTTGTATCGATTGAACAGCGTGTTTTCCAACTCAGCAGGCGTAATCCCATCAATGCTCACGCCGCCAATCGCGCACGAGTACTGCGCGTTTAGCGACGTATGCAGCTTCACCTTGGGAATGCTCTGCACCCGCGTCGCCCAATAGTCCTTCAGGTAGCGGATACGCTCTTCCTTCCGCTTGCTGCCGATCCCTTCGTGAAAGTTGATTGCCTCGCCGATCCCCTGCTCGAGCATGAAGCTTCGCGTCCCCAACGTCTCAAACTTCCGAATATCCGAGCCCTTCGGTTTGTCGTTGCACACCAGCGGCCACAGCTTTTCAATCTTCTCCCGCTTCACCCACAGCATTCCCGTCCCAATCGGTGCTGACAGAAACTTGTGCAGGCTTGTGCCGAAGTAGTCGCATTGCAGATCCGGAATCTTGAAGTCCATGAGCCCGAAGGAGTGAGCGCCATCAGCAAGAACCTCGATGCCGTGCTCGTGGGCCATCGAAGAAATCTTCGCCACCGGCATCGTTTGCCCGACCCAGTTCACCATGTGTGTCACGTGGATCAGCTTGGTACGGGGCGTGATCGCCGCCTGATATGCCTTCACGATCGCGTCGTCGTTCTCAATCGGGAAATCGAAGCTTATCTGCTTGTAGACAATGCCTTCGCGCATTGCGCGCTGTCTGTACGCCGCGATCATGTTGGGGTAATCCTGCTTTGTCCCGATTACCTCGTCACCCGCCTTGAGATCCAGGCCGTAGATCACCGTGTTCAGAGCCTCAGTCGAATTGCGATTGACGGCAATCTCCTCCGGCTGCACTCCCGCCAGTTCTGCCAGCTTCTGGCGCAAAGGCTCCCGCCCCTGATCGATCACGCGCCACATGTAATACGACGGGCCCTCGTTCGCGAGTTGGTTGTATCGCTCCACCGCTTCCTGAACCACCAGCGGCGCCGGCGATACTCCGCCGTTGTTCAGGTTGATGATATTCGGATTCACCGAGTACGCGCGCTGGATCACGCTCCAGTAGTCTTCATCCTGGGCGGCCAGGGCCGGACTGAGATGAGCGATCGCGGCATCCGCCCGAGCCAGCTCCGCTGCGTGGGCCTGGTGAAACAGACTATTCGCAGAAAAAGCACCTGCCAGCGCAGCCGCCTGCTTAAGAAACCTGCGACGATCTCCTGTGTGCATGCCTGCACTCTATGCGCTCGACCGCAGTTGCACAATCAGAAAATCACTCTCGTTACCGCGATCAATCCGCCTTCGTTGCCGTCAGTGCGCGGATAATTTCAATTTCCTTCTCGCGGTAAGGTTTGCCATCCGGATAAAACACGTCATGCTGCCAGATCGCCGGTTGCAGCGTCACATAAGGCCGCTCCCACGAGTCCCACGGAATCCATGTCTGACTCTTGCCAGCCACAAGGCCCCAGTTGATGGCGCCTACGTGATACTTCTTCGCCAGCGGCAGTACCGTGTCGAAGGTGCTCCCGATATTCCGGGCCATGTACTCCGTGCAGATCAGAGGCCGATGATATTGCTGCAACATTTTCACATGCGCCTCAAAAACTTCTGGCCACCCGTAGTCGTGGAAACTGATCACATCTGACTGCTCGATCTGCACCTTGCCTACAGGCGTCATTGTTGCCACCGAACTCCAGTCCCCATGCCAAACTCCACTGGTCAGAGGTTGAACAGGATGCTCCTCTCTGGCCCATGTGAAGACCTGCGGCAGCAGGTCGAGAATAATCTCATTCTTGTTCTTCGGATCGCCTCTCGCATACGAGCTGTCGTTGCCGTTGTCCGGCTCATTCCACAGATCCCAGGCCAGAATGCGGTCGTCCTTCGCAAACGCGCCGACCACGCCCTTCACATACTTCTCCAATTGCGGAAACTGCGAGGGGTCCTTCAGGATCTCGGTACCTGGCGCCTGGACCCATCCCGAGTTGTGCACGCCCGGAATTGGCGGATGCTGCGGCCCCAGCTTCGGAAATGGATCCCAGCACGAATCAAACAAAACAAACACCGGCCGAATATGATGGCGTCCAGAAATCGTCAGAAACTCGTCGATGCGCTTCTTGAATCCTTCCGGATCCTGCTCCCAAAGCAGATTGTGCAGAAAGACGCGCATCGTGTTCATCCCTGCCGCTTCGGCCCAGCCGAGCTCGCGATCAATGGTCTTGGGATCCCACGTCTCTGCCTGCCACATCTCCAGCTCATTGATCGCCGTTGACGGCAGGAAGTCCGCGCCCACTGGCCACGGCTGCTTCGCATACCAATCGTTCGCCTGAGTTTCCGTCCAGCGTTCCTGTGCCATCATCAGTCGAGACGCAGCAGAAATCCCGAGCAACACCGCCAGTACGACGGCCACACGCCACTTGTTCAAGCTCTTCATCGAACCCTCGCAATTGCAAAGCAGACATTGTAATTGGTCTTCGTCAGTTCAGTCGCCTGCGCGTTCTGTCGCCGCATCCGTAAGGCATGTCGGGGTCGCCTTCCGTGGCCTTCTTAACTATGGATTTGCATCCTTCTGGCGTCCAAGCCTCTGCTGAGCCATAGCCAGTTCACTCCGCGCACTAGCCATCTGTGGGTCAATCTTCAATGCCTGCTCGAAGGCCTTCGTAGCTTCCTCGTCCTTGCCCAGCTTCGCCTGCGTGCGCCCGTACTCATAAAACGCATTCGCGTCCGGCGGAGGAATCTTCGTCGCCATATCCAGGGTCGTCAGCGCTGTCGCGGCATTCCCTTGTTCGCGCTGCGCCACCCCAAGGTGTACCCATGCCTTTACATACTTTCCGTCCAGAGTAATCGCCTGCTGAAAGTGCTGCGTTGCCTCGTCCCACTTGCCCTGCTGCGCATACACCGAACCGATCGCCTCCTCTACATCCGCCTTCTTGCCGCCAGCTGCTGCCTCTTCTGCGTTGAATGCAGCCAATGCCGCATCCGGCTTGCCCGCAGCGGCCAGTGCATGTGCATAGTGGTCGTAAAATTCTGGTGGAATTTGCGCTTGCCCCGATGCGCGCACAGCATTCAACGCTGCCTCAAAGAAAGGCAATGCCTCCACCGGATGCCCTGTCTCCGCATAGGCAATACCGAGATTCGCTTCATTGCCTGGGTCCCCGGGCTTCATCTTTTGCGCTGTTTCCAGTTCGACGAGCGCTTCAGTTGGTTTCCCCATTTCCACCAGCACCGCGCCTAGCGCCTCATGCGACTCTGGAATATCGGGTGCAAGCTTCACCACGTCTGCGAATTTCTCGTATGCCTGTTGCAGGTGCCCCTGCTGCCGTAGCTCAAACCCTTCGCGAAATTCGTCAGTTGCCTTCTTGAGCAGGGCTGCGTTGTCTTCCACAGTCTTCCCGTCCTGTGCCTTCTGTGCAGGCAGGCTCGCACTCGCGCACAGCATCATCAACAGTCCCGTCCCCGCCATTGCCCTGCTCAGACGCACCCCTGATTTCCCCACAGCTTGGATCACCTTCTGTTGCAAATTCATCACCTCTAGACTCCCTATTCGCCGGATCTATCCTCGCAGCGTAATCCGGATACCGCAGCGCCTGAACAGCAGAGACGCTTTTGGCCGGGTAGCGCAAGAAATCGCCAGGACAATCAACACCTCGTTGGAAAGCGAAAAGGGGCACCTTCAACTTAGCAGCGAGAAACGCCGGCCGCAAACATGTCCTCGACAGAATCTCCTCAAAAGAGCCTCGGCCCCTTGCAGCCCTCATGTTCCAGCAGCCAGCGCTTACGCTCCATCCCGCCGGCATATCCCGTCAGCGATCCGTTTCTCCCAATCACTCGATGGCACGGCACAACCACAGCAATCGGATTCGCGCCATTCGCCGCGCCGACAGCCCGCACCGCCGCGGGTCTCCCGATTTGCTGCGCCAACTTGCCATACGAAGTCGTAGTGCCGCATGGAATCGCCCGCAACGCGCGCCACACCTCCTGCTGGAATGGCGTGCCCACAGCTCCTACCCGCAACCCATCGATAGCCGAAACCTTGCCTCTGAAGTACTCCGCCAGTATGTGTGTAATTCCGTGAGGATCCTGCTTCCTCTCCAGAACGAATCCATCTGCCCCATATTGCCGGCGAAGATGCCGTCGAATCTCTTCATCGTGATCGCTGAAGAAAGCCAGCCGCAACGTCCCATCCTCATCCGCAACCAGGCGCAGATCGCCAATAGGCGTCGCGAATTCGTCGAGAGAAAGGAATAGCCGGTCCGCCATAGCTTTACCCTAATACCGCGGTGGCAGCCCGCGGTCTCAAATCCTTCCTGGAGCAGATGACGGCATTTCAATAAGCTGGCGGGAGTCCGATTCGCTGAACAAGTGCTCGATATCGCGGGTCGGTGTGCAGGAAGTCATAGGCCGGCTCCGTCTGAATCCAGAGCAGATGAGGTGAATGCTCGCGAAAGCCTGCTTCCAGCAGACTGAGCGTTCGCTCGCGATCGCCCAGTTGCGCGTATAGGACCGCGAACTCCATCGGCGATGTGTAGCCCTTCTTTGATGCCTCTTGCGTCTTGCTCAACTCCCGGCGCACAACCGCCTTGTATCCACCGCGGTCGTAGGCTTGTTGCACCGCAGTCGCCTCTTTCAGGTTGTCTTGAGCCTGGTTTAGCTTCACAATCGCGGCTACGGCTTCTCTACCCCTTCCCTCACGGCGATAAACGTCATAGGTCAGATACAGAAGTGTCAAGTCCTTTGGATTGACTTCGAGACGCTGCTTGGCGTCTTCGAGAGCGGCATCGAATTGCCTTGCCTGAGTCAGCGTCCGAAGCAGTCCCGAAGGGTGTGCAAACGGCTCGAACTCGTTTGACTTCTTCTGCGCCTCGATGGCTTCGCCATGACGATTAAGCACGGAAAGCTCGACTGCATCGAGGTGATAGGCCTCGGCGAACCGCGGGTCGAGCTCGATGGCCCGCTTGATCTCGCGCTGTGCCGTAACCCAATCCCACCGGTGCAAGAAAGCCGAGGCGGACATCACGAGGTGCGCCTCGGGAAGGGAATCGTCGAGCGCAACGGCTTTGGCTGCAGCCGACTCCATGAGCACTAGCGAATCGTTGGGGTTAAAGTCTCCTGTAATGGCACCCTGACCATAGTAGGCTGACAGTCCCGCCCATGCCGCAGCGTAATCCGGTTGCAGCTCGACAGCTTTTTTGAAGTAAGCGCCAGCCTTTTCGTTTTGCTGCCAACCCCCATACCAGAGGTACCACCCGTGGAGATAGGCATCATGCGCTTCGGGGCTCACGTATCGGGAAACGGCCGAACCGGCAACCTTTGCATGCAGATACTGCGCTATATCATGCGCCGCGTCGGCGGGCAGCGTAGCGTCGTCGGCATTCCGATCGTAGCTGTTCGCCCACAGATGCGTGTCCGATTCACCTTGCACAAGCTGCAGTGTCATGTGCACCTGGTTGCCCCTTCGCTCCACTGAGCCCTCGACAATCGCATCTACATTGAGCGCACTTGCAATCTCTCGCAGGGGACGGTGAACCTCCTTGAATTGCATCGCCGAAGTGCGCGAAGGAATTCGCAGCGTCGAATTCCGCGCCAGCATGGTCGTTATCTCGTCCGTCATGCCGTCCGCAAAGTAACTCTGTCCGGCGTCTCCTGAGAGATTCTCGAGAGGTAAGACCGCTACCGAGCTGATGACAGGCCGCTGGCTGCGATGAAGTAGGCCAGCTGCGAGCGGATGCGGTCCAACTGTCACGACCAGGAGAAGCGCGCTCGTTATCGCTACCGCACCGCCGGCTAGCCACCACTTCAGGTGCACTTTGGCTGGGTGCGCAGGCGCAGAAGAAGCAACCGTCCCGGCCTGGATCTCCTGCGGCTCTCCGGCAGGGATCGCGCCTTTCACCTCCACCGGCGCAATAAATCGGTAGCCCATCCCAGTCACAGTTTGCAGAAAGCGCGGCTTCTCTGGATCGTCCCCGAGCACCGTCCGGATCTTCCTTACGGCTGTATTGATCCCGTGTTCGGTATCGACAAAGACTTCCTGATCCCACAGCCGCTGCGAGATCTCGGTCCGCGTGACGAGCTCACCGCCCCTCGAAACCAGCAGGATCAGCAACTCCATCGGCTTGCGCTCAATCCGCAGGCTGCGCTCATCGCGAAGCAGCTCAAATCGTCCACAATCGAGCCGAAAACCGTCGAATTCGTAGACCGGGCCGGTCACGCAAGTGCGCCTCTTCTCGTGTCAAGTATGCTACCGGGATTTCCGCGGGTCAGCACATCTATCTTGCACTCATCGGCTTACAGCTTTACCAAATCTTTACCTCAGACTTTATCTGCTCTTCATTGCCTTGAAGCCGTTCCCGGGTTATCTCTCCTCTGCCGGCCACTACCGGCCAATGGAGGGTAAGAAAATGAGATCGAAAAGCTGGAAGCTGGCCACGGCGCTGGCCGCCATAGCAATAACCGTGGCCATGGTTCCCGCAGCACTGGCGCAATGCGGTTTACCCACCAAGCTGATCAAACCATCGGCATGGCATCCACAAATCGACAGCGCGCGTTTCATGCCGGCGGACAACGAATCCGACCCCATCGTCGGCATGTGGCATGCGATCCTTCATGCTACATCCATGAATGGCGCGGCCTTCTCCGCCGACATCGACAACTCAATCGTCGTCTGGCACGCCGACGGAACCGAGGTCATGAACTCGTCCCGACCGGCCCAGGACGGCAATTTCTGCCTCGGCGTCTGGACCCGCACCGGACCGCACAAGTACTTCCTCAATCACATTCCGTGGGGAGGCAATCAGCCGGATCCAACTCCCGGCGTCATCGGTGCTCCTCAGGCTGGCGCCCAGATTCTTGAGCAAGTCACTTTGAGCGTCAACGGGCAATCCTATTCCGGTATGTTCACCCTGACCGCTTACAACCCGGACGGAAGTCAGTACGTAACCTTCAGCGGCAAGATTTCAGCCACACGCGTCACCGTAGGGACCAAATTCAGCGACCTGATGTAGCCATCGAATTGCAACACCGCAATGAGCGCACTTCGCGCCCTCCCCACTCGCCCGGCCGGCCGTATGATCTTCCGGCTCGCCGGGCTCTTTAGCGAGAGAACGAACGCCGCGCTCGGCCCGTCTCGGGACGATAGCCGGGGCTCGCATGTATAGCTAGTCGATACGTTCTGGGAAGCAAACTGAACAGGGACGATTCGGACTCACTAATCTATATCGAGTTCATAAATATCTTGTCTCTTCGAAGACGCTTACCTGCTGAGACGCTGCTTCGCCTCAAGCACCCGCTCCAGCGCTTCCTCCGCAGTCACGCCCACGCTTGAAAGATGCCCCATCTTCCGTCCTGCGCGCGGTGCTAGCTTCTCATACAGATGCAGCTTCACTCCCGGCACACTGAGTGCTGCTGCAAAATCCGGCTCTTTGCTGCTTAGCCAGACTTCCCCCAGCAGATTCACAATCGCACACGGAGAAACCAGAGTCGTGTCGCCGAGCGGCAGATTGCATGTCGTCCGCACAAGCTGTTCAAACTGACTCGTCGCGCAGCCGCGCTCGCTCTGGTGATAGCTGTTATGTGGCCGTGGCGCAAGTTCGTTTACCAGCAGCTCACCGCCGCGGGTCACGAACATCTCCACGCACAACAGGCCCTCGATGCCAAGCTTCGCGGCAATGGCTGAAGCAAGCGCCTCGGCGCGCAACTCCAGAGTCGGAGATACATTTGCCGGCAGCACGCTCCATGCCAGAATCTGGTTTTCATGATGATTGCGCGCCGCTGGGAAACTCCGCACCTCGCCTGCCGGGTTCCGCGCCGCCATCACGCTAATCTCGCACTCGAGCTCCAGGGCCTTCTCGGCAACACAAGGCCGTTCTCCGAGTTGCCTCCACGCTTCTCCTAGATCGACGCGGTCCGCGGGACCAATGCGCACTTGGCCGCGCCCGTCATAGCCGCCGCGCCCGATCTTCACAAAGAGACTTCCGCCCAGCACTGTCAGCGCTTCTGCTAATTCCGCTTCGCTTTTAACTACGCGAAACGGACCCACGGGGAATCCATTCTCCGCAAGCCACGCCTTCTGCAGCGTCTTGTCCTGAATAATCCTGATCGGCTCAACACCCGGCCGCAACGGCGCGATCTGCGCGACATCGCTCAGCGCATCTACTCCAATCTGCTCAATCTCCAGAGTCACCGCATCGGCGCCCGTCGCCAGCCTTCGCGCTGCATCCACGTCATCCCAGCCGCCCACGATCGTCTCATCGACAACGAAGCTCGCCGGACACCCCGCCTCGGGATCCATCACCCGCACACGATATCCCATCGTGCGCGCAGCCATCGCCGTCATACGTCCAAGCTGTCCGCCGCCCAGAATCGCGATCAGCCCGCCGGGCTGCACAACCTCTTCGGTCACGCCGGGCAGCTCCTGCTTCAGCACTTCGCGTGTGCGCGCCTTGCGCCATGCGGTCAGCCGTTCGTGCAGCGCCGCGTCTGTCGTCGCGAGCATCTCCGCCGCAAGCAACGCTGCATTCGCCGCGCCTGGCTTGCCCACCGCCAGCGTTCCCACCGGTACGCCCTTCGGCATCTGCACAATGGAAAGCAGTGCATCCATCCCATTCAGCTGTGTCGCCGCAACAGGAACCCCCAGCACCGGCACCAGCGTCTTCGCCGCCAGCATGCCCGGTAGATGCGCCGCGCCGCCTGCTCCCGCAATGATTGCGCGCAGTCCGCGCCCCCGCGCTGTTTCCGCGTACTCAAAGAGCCGGTCTGGCGTGCGATGCGCGCTCACAACCTTCGCCTCGTGCGGAATCTCCAGTTCCCGCAGCAGATCTACCGCAGCCGACATCACTTCGTAGTCGCTCTTGCTGCCCATCACCACGCCTACTAACGGCTTCGCGTTCATGCGTCTGATTATAGGTGCCGATCGCTGCGAACCACGAACTATGAACTGCTCTTTGCTCTACTTCCTGAACCACACCTCGACCGCCACCTCGATCACCCGCCAACAACACTAGCCGCCGCTAGAAAGCCCTTCGCCCGCTGCCAGTTCTGTTCGTGCCGCTCCATGCGGCGCTCCAGTTCGGCAATGCGCCCCCCATTGCCATCCCCCACCAGCCCCGTCATCTGCGTCTTCAGCACGCTCAGATCGCTCAGCACCTGCGCCTCAAAATCATTCATCATCCGCATTCACCGGACTCCATCTAACACTCTGCACCAACGCTCACGACCCCAGGGGCAAATTAAAGATCAGGGCCGCCGAAAACTCCGAGTAATTCGGCGGAGTCGCACCGTCATACATGCGCACGTAGTAGCGATCGCTTGCCGCGATGCGCGTAAAACTCATCGTTGGCTGCGACCCTCGCATCACCAGGTCTGTATCCTGCCCCGCCATAAAGCAGTTGTCTCTTCGCCGCACTTCAAATCCACCGCCCGCAGCCGCTGTGGCGCCGGCATTAATCGTTACGGTGTTCCCGCTCATCGCCGTCACTGCCAACCCGCTCAGATTCTGCAGCACCGTGGGAGACGGCGGTGCGGGTAGCCACGTATCCGCAGGCACAGTGGCGCTTGTACTGATCGCCAGATCGGCGGCCCAGTCATTCGCAAACGCAATCGTGTACTCCACCAGGTCCGGTACGCTCGCGCGATAGGTCACCTTTACGGCTCGCACAACTAGCTGGGTGTTCAGATTCGCTGACGGAGCATTCAACTGGAGCCCATCACCTGGCCAAACATCCGTTGCGAAATTCACCCGTAACCCCTGATACGTTCCGCTCCAGAGTGCGGTCGTTCCTGCTGCCGCCTGCACCAGCGCCTCTGCCGCATTTCTGCAATCCTGCGAGCTTCGCGCCGCCGGACGGCTCACCGAACCAATCCACACAGACACTGGCGGCAATCCCCCTGCCGACAGTGCCTGCTGGCTCGCCGTATTCACTGCCCGCCCCACAGCCCGTCTCGTCGTGCGATAGCTCACCGCGATCTGCATGCCCACCGGCGGCGTGTACCCGGTGTTGAACACCACCGTGCCATCGCTTTCTACGCGGCACTCCGCAGCCTGCGCCACTGTGCCCACGCGCCGTGTTACCGGATTTCCATTCGTCGGAGTTGTAACCACCCACCCTGAGCCCAGATTCGTCAAGTTCAGTGCGCGCATTGAGCCATTTAGGTTGCTGCTGCTCGCAGCAGTCAGTGTGCACGCGGCGGGCAGACTCGTGATGGCTCCGTCGTACAGCGTCACCGGCATCCCTGCCACTCCGTTCACAAACTCCTGTATCTCGAAGAGCAGCCTTGCCGGTGCAGAATTTGTCTGGCCGCCCACCGTCACCGTACCGTTGTCGCCATAGGCGCGGTAGATCGCCAGCGATCTTTCGTTCTCCGGGCAATGCACCCGTACGCGCAGTGCGTATTGGTTCGCAGGATTGATGGCATAGCTCGTGCCCAGCGCACTTCCCTGCACCAGCGGTTGCACGCTCACCGCACCCGTTCCTTGCTGCGCCGTCACGCGAAATCCGGCAATGCAGGCCTGCGCAGTTCCAAGGCCAACAAAGAAGCCGGTGAGCACTCCACTGCTGCCTGTCGCCAGAGTTACGCCCGTCGCCTCCAGCAGCAGGGTGCCGCCCATCTCGACTGCGTCAATCCACGACAGCATCGTGTCGCCGTCAACGCCGTCTCCGCCCTGCATCACCAGCCCGCCGCCGCCCAGCGTGAAATATCCTGCGCCGCCCGCGTTGCTCCACACCCGTGCATCAATCTGACTCTCGTTAAAGAGCTCATCCACTAATGTGCGCCTTGATGCCGGAGGTAGATATGGCTTTTCAGAAAGATAAAACTGCGTCGTTACGCCATCACCAAAAAAGTATTCCGTCACATACGCGGCCGGCTCGCTCTCTCCGCACACCGTGATGTCATTCGCGAGCGCCCGCTTCGTATTCCCGGTTAAGGAGAGTCCTGCCAGGTTCAGGCTTCCATCCGTCTCGTTCAGCGCGTGCACCGCCACTGGAATCGATGCCAGCGTCAGCACGCCATTCAGCGCACGATACGTGGCCCGCGCTTCGCTCGCGACCTGACCCGCGCTCTCGCTCCACGGCGCTCCGGGCGCAGGTGCAAAGCCGCTCACTGTTGATCCCAGCGTCAGACCGCGAGTCGACAGTGACGTCGATCCCGTTCTTGTCACTAATGACGCCACCAGAGAACCCGCTGATTCGCTTGCCACTCCATTGCCTGGCGCAATTCCTGCCTCATTCAGCAGAAGTTCATCGCTCACTGCCTCAATCGCAATCCGATACCGTCGCCCTTCCGTCGCTACTCCCGCAAACTCCAACAGGGGGCTCACCGCCAGATACCCGGTAAAGTAGACCGTGCCGTCGTCGCCCGTAACCGCAATTGCCTGGTTCCTCCGCGGAGTCGCCAATATATCGTTCGCCGGCAGACTCAACCAGAGTTGGCACACCGACGGCTCATTCAGTTTGCGCTCTATCGTCAATGGACGCGCAGCATCCAACGCCGCCGTGTAATCCTGGCCTTGAATCGTAATCTTCATCGCTCACCTGATTGCCGGACCGGACTAGATCAGTGCATTTGCGGCAGGCAGAAAGCTGCGATAGCAGACCACGCGCTCGCCATCCAGCACATCCGTCACCGGCAGCGCCAGAAACTTCCCTTGCAGCATCACACGCCCGAGACCGTTCTTGTTCTTCCCATCCAGCGCATGTGTCTCTTCCTCTGCCCCGCCCGTGCTTTGCAGTCTCGGATAGTGGAAAAAGACCCGTTCGCCGTGGCTGCCCTGTATTGCGAACAGCGCCGACCACTCCTGGCAAAAGCTCCCGCCTTCGCGATCCACAAAGCCTGTCAGCGCCTGCACCTTCGCGCCCGCCGCAGGAGCGCCGCCCGGCAACGCCTCGGCAAGTGTCAACGCCGTTCCACTCACCTGCGAAACCCGCGCCACGTTGAAGGTTACGCGCCGGATGTAATCCACATCCGTCAGCGCCTGCCGCAGATACGCGCCGGCCACCGGCGTTCCCACATAGCCCGTCTGCCCCGTGTAATCGACGTCCACCGCCACCATGGCGCCGCTGCAAACTTCGCAGCATCTGTGGAAGCCAGCGACGATCGACGTTGCAGTCGACCCGCTTTGCACGACCACCGCCGTCGCTGCCTGCGCGCCGTCAGCCGAGATAACGCCGCCCCGCTCGCCGCCGCCAGAAGATTCATGTGCTGCGAGCCGGTCGCAAGCGCCATCGTCAGCTTTGTCCAGCTCAGGAACTTGAAGCTCACCTGCGCATGCCACGTTCTCGCGCACCTGCTCCAGTGCAGCCGCCGGAATACCGGTCATCACAACCGCGCTTCTTGCTCGCCGACTTGCGCGCTGAATCCCTCGATCCATCCCAGGTCGATCCACGGCGCAGGCGGAGCATCCAGATTGAATCCGCCCTGCTCGGCGGGATCGAAGAGCACTGGAGACTGCGCCGCGCGATTCACCGGCGCAAATATGCCCGTACCCTGCGCACCACCGGCGCAGGAGCGGAAAACCAACTTGCCGCCATCTACTCCCCCTGCTCCTGGTAGCTGTACACCATCAACTTTGCCGTTCGGCTCAATCGGTCGCGTTGCGCCACAGCCGGCGTAAATACCGGCTCATCCCAAAACACATGCGTCAACATCGCAGCCGGCGGTTCGCCGTGTAGTTCACCTTCGGCGTACAGAAAGGCTCAGCATCGCCATCAGTTCCTCATCCATCGCACTCAGTGACCGCCCGCGATCCAGCCCGCCAAAGCTCTGCGTTCCGCAGGTCTGGTACAGCGATCTCGCACTCCTCGGCCACCATCGCGCGCTGAGATCCTGGTCCACCCCAGCCCAGCCACCGCAGCACAAAAACGTCGCTCGGCAGCTGCGCAAATGGAGCCTCCGCTTCTTCCACGAGGATCCCGGGCCGCACTGTCGCCGCGCAGTAACATCGTCCGCTCCGGATTGATCGCCAGCAGCCGCGTCCGCAACGCCACGTAAAACGAATCTTTCGCATTCTGCATTGAGAACTCCGTTCAGTCCTCTATTTCTGTGCACATCAAATCGATTGCGAAGTGCCCTGATCGCTATGAAAGCGACGCCGCAACCGCTTCGCGCAACAACAGCCTGTACAGGTACACCTGGCCGAAAGCCTCATTCGCAGCCACGCTCTCGATCAGGTAATCCTGCCCCGCCACAGTCACTGCCAGAGTCATCGCAAACAGCGCCTGGGCTGACGTAACATCAACCACGCTCAGTTGCTGCTGCACGCTCGTCGCAGAAACCAGCAACTCCCACTCTGAAGTGCTACCCACTTGCCACGTTGGCCGCAGCTTGCGCATCACGACGGGGCTCACCACCAGATCCAGAAATGTGGTCGCGACCAACCCCACTTCCGACTGACTTCCCTCAGCATTCGGTCCCGTTACTCGCAACTGTGCCGTCGTGCCGGCCACGCTGCGCAGCAATGCATCCGCTACCATCTGCGGCCCAGCCGACGGATTACGAGACGCCGTATCGCTCATCGCTCACCCCAGCCTGTTCGCGACGTACGGTCGAAGCCACGCCTGCACCGTCTCGTCCACCAGTGAACTCGAGAAATACTTCATCTGCATCGTGTCCATCTTTGTCCTGCTCGCATTCAGCGCCGGCGTCGCCTGCGCATTGCGCACGATCTGCGCACACGCCGACTTCACATCGTCGCCAATCACCGCCAACCCGGCCGTGTACGTCACCTTCACTTCGGTGAACGGCAATCCCAGCACATTCCAGGGCAGCGTCACTTCGCCCGTCGTCGGATCGAAGTCCACCGTCGTCGGATCGATTTCATCCCACTGTCCGGGCAACGCGAAGACCAGTGCTGCATCCAGAAACCCGCTGTCGACCAACTCCCCGCGCCGCACCGCTGCGTACCGGCCCTGCACGTCCACCAGTGAGGAAGTAGCGGCGCCCAAGGGGGCCAGGGGCAGATAAGTCAGCCGTACTGTCTGCGAACCGCGCGTCACGCGCAGCCGCTCTGTGTACTGCATCACGTTCAGATCCGGCCGACGGCAATAGCGTTGATCAGCGCCGTTGCCGCCGTGATCCAATCCGCAGTCGTCCCAGCCGGCAACCCATAGTTGGATAATCCGCCGGCACAAGATAAGCCATAAACTCCCCTTCAAAGATATCGGGATCAGAGACGGAGCTTCAGTTGAGTCAAACTGACCTCAGATCTCTGATCCCTGTCTCTCTACCGATCCACCAGCACCTGGCATGCGCATAGTTCGCGCCCTTCACCACCACCGCCGCCGAACTTCACCGCCACATACTGCTGCGCCAGCGAGTCCGGCAACCCCAGCTCGAAGATCCGCGGAGTCGGATCGCCAAGCCAGTGGTACTCGATCAGGTCCTCGGTCACGATGTACGCCGGCAGCACCGCCGTACCCGAACCCGGAGTGCCCGTATAGCTCAGGCTCCAGTCCGGAATCAGCGGCAGATCGCCCGCCTGCGTCGACAGCATCTTCACCCGCACCCCGCCGGTGATCGACTCGGTGTTCAACACCACGTTGAACTCCGTCTTCATCTCGCGGTCGATCAGGTCCAGCAGCACCGGGTTGGCATAGATCGCCGTCGGCCGCACATGGTAGCCCGACTTCGCCACCATCTGCGCCACCTGCGACTTCAGCCCATCCACAATCGATGCCGTCGTGCCGATCGTCGACGTCTGCCCGCCGGCCGCAATCTGCCCCGCCACGCCCAAGTACTGCAGCGTCGTCGGCGTGCTCAGGCTGGTGTCCGTGCCGTTCCACAGCGCCACATCGTGCTCCATCATCAGGCCGCTCACCGTGTCCGCCAGATCCTTGGCCTGCAGATAGGCAAACTGCTGCTGCTGATTGCCCAGCTCCACATCGAACAGGTTGTAGTTGATCTGCGACACCAGCGCCTTCAGCGGAACGCTGCGCTCCACGCGCGTCGGGCTCACCACCGTCGGCGAAATGCTCCGCGGATTCACAAACCCCGCCGCCCCCGGATTCGGCAGCGCCGTCTCCTCAAAGAACCGCGAAGGATGCCCCGTCGCCGGAACCTGCTTGATCCGCTGCCCAAACGGGCTCGACCGCCGGCAAATATCGAAAATCTCCGTCTGATACAGCGGAACCTCAATCGCTCCAGGTCCGATGTAATCAGCCGCCGCATGAATATCCGCAAATCGTACGTTCATAATCTCCTTCCGCCCCTCCGGGCCTTTGCTCCTTTTGAAACTGATCCCAGTTCCCCGATCCGGGTCCCTGACCCCTGATCCCTGCGCTTAAGAGATTGCTCCCGCTCGCAGCAGCTGGCTCTTCACAGCGATCCTCTGTTCCAGGCTGAGTCCGGTAAGAGCCGCGTCTAGCGCCTTCACATCCACCGGGCCATCGCCGATTCCGTGCTTTGCCAGCATCTCGCTGGTTGCCGACGGAATGGTCTTGCGCAGCAGTTGCGAACCGCCGCGAACAGCACTGGCTTTGAGCTCTGCCAACTCCCTTTCCGCAACTTCGAGCCGCTCGGCCAGCTCCGCCTCGCGGCGGCTCTGCTCCACAGTCGCCGAAATCTTCTCTACTTCTCCCGCCAGAAGGCTCTGCCGTTCTTCAATCCAGCGCAGAGTTCTCTCCAGAAAACTCGCAGCCGCTTCCAGCCGCTCTGCAATGTCGTTCTCTACCTGTTCCATCGATTTCCTTTCGTGGTTTGCCCTGCCAACTCTGCAAACTCCGCTGACTTCAGATCCGCGCGCTAACTCGCCATCCTGAAGCTTGTAGCTCTATAGGCCGCCTTCTCGCGCAGCAGAATCGCCGCGCCGGTGAATGTCACCCGCGTCAGCCGCCAAACATCCGCGCGCATATCCTCCACGCGCGCATCAGCCAGCTCATAGCTCATGCCCATCGCTCCCGGTGCATGAGCCGCAATCGCCTCCGCCGCCTCCGGAAAATCCCGCGCATATAGATAGCCCTTCACCACAAGGCTCTCGCCGGCCAGGTTTGCCTCAGTGAGCACGCCGATCTTGCGCCGTGCATCATGTCCATCCCATCCGGGCTTGTAGTCAACTGCCATCCCCAACAGCGAAGGCAACGCCTTTTCCGCCGCTGCACGCGTCAACACCACACGGTGTCCGCGGGCTCCGGCAGGCGGTTTATCGCTCGCCTTGTCCACCACTGTCAGCACACCCTCAAATGCCACCCGGTTCGGGTGCCCCTCCACATGAGGAAACTTCACCGCCATCGCTTCCAGTCGCATCCGTTCACTCCGCCCGTAGCCTCGCCAACGCCTCTAACGTCGCAACGAGTTTTTCCTCGTTACCGATGCCAGATCCCTGAACCCTGACCGCTGATCCCTGTTCTTTCGGTCCCAGCCCTCGCATCGCACGCACTTCATCCACGGTCAGCACTCCCGCCTCCAGCAGCTGCACCTGCACTGCAAGCTCCGTCTCCTCATCGCGCGCGTTCAAATCGTTGAAGACAAATTCAAACTCATTCCACCCGATGCATTTCCCAAACAGATCCCTTGTGATATGTCCCGCTATCAATTGAGCCAGCGGCTGAATCGCCCCACGAAAAGCCTCGTCCGCAAGCTCCGCTGCCGTTGAACGATTCACATCGCCCTCCAGCCCTAGCAGTAGCGGAGGCAGCCCGAAAGCATTCGCCACCATGCGAATCAGGAACTCCTGCCAGGCCAGGCGCAGATCCGCATCTGTCCCCTGCGCGAACCGAAGCACCTCCGGCTTCTGTTCCGTCGAAAGCAGCGGAACTCTGCCCGTTCCCTCAATCTCGTCCTGCCACCACCGAATCAGCCGGTCATGCTGGGTCGGAGTCGCCTCGTTCAGCCACAGCGCATATTGCGCCACTGCATTCGCCGCCAGTTTCCCAGCAAACCGGTGTGCGCTCAGAAACTCGTTCACCGTCTCGAAGGCGACCTCCAGCGGACCCAATCCGAACGGAGTAAAGCTGCGCGGATTCATCCGCACATACATCAGCTGGTCGTCGCGCAGATCAATGCCGTCCATCTGCCCCGCCGTCACCTGCGCATAGCGCGGCGTCTCCGCCTGCCCATCCCAATTCGCGTTGATGCGGATCGATGCGCCATCCACCGCCCACAGCATCGCAGGCCTCTCCGCCTCGCCCGTCGGCTCCATCTCGATCGCGCCAAAGCCGCCCGTCAATGCATCCTCAATCACCTGCTCGATCAGCGTGCGAAAGCTGTCCACCGCGTTCGGTTCTTCAAGCGTGCGGCGAAGAGCTGCCAGCCTCGGCGCAGTCCCCACACCTTCGCCGGGCGCAAAGCCCCGCCGCACGCGCACCTGCCAGTCCATCGCCGCGATACGGTCCTTGATCACGTTCATCGCGCGACGCACGACTGGCGTCTCGGCAAACCTCCGCAAATTTGCAGGCGTCGGCTTCGGCAGCAGCCGCCCGGGACTCATCGCCACCGGGCTCAGCACCGCCGGCAGCGCAAGCGTCTTTCTTTCTGCCGCAGACGCGGCTTCCACCTGCGCTCTGCCGCCGGCGCGCATCGCCTGCCGCCACATCCCTCGCAACTGCTCCCCAACCTTCACGCGCACCTTCCCTTTTCTTGAGGCAACAAAAAAGGCACAGTCCGCAATGAACTGTGCCTGAAGAACCAGAGCCAGTTGTCAGTGATTGGTAACCAGCGAATACATTCTCGCCAGCGCCTCAATCCCTCAACAAACCCATCCTAACCAAATCCGAAATAATTCCTCGCAAACTCACGCGGCTTTTCTGACAACCGCCCGCTGTGAACTTCGAACTGTGAACTGTTCTTAGACCCTCAGCTCCCGCCTCGCCGTCTCCGCCACGCGTCCCAGATCGGTTGTCGTCAGCACGCGTATCGCATGTTCTTCCATCGTCTCCACGCCAAAGCGATATAACGCCATCCGCTCCGGCTCCTCAACGGTCGCGCCCAACTTCTCCGCGGGTTCCACAATTGCCGTCAGTTCGAGTCCGGCCTTCTCCACACGCTCTACTCCAGCCCGCAGGCTCGCTGCAGAAAACGCCAGCACCTTCGCCATCTCCACACCCGGCTCGAGGCTCACAGCCTGAAACATTCTGATGATTCCGTTTGGCCTGTAGCCCACATCGATCCGTAACGGATCCCCCGGGCGCGTATACTCTGCCGCCGCGATGCGCTTCCGCATCAGGTCCCACACGCCCGCGCGTTCAAACTCACTTCGCATCCGTCCTTGAATTGCCGCTCGTCCGCTCAGCCGCTGCGCCCGCTCCCGTGCCGGTGGATCGACATACAACTTCATCAGCTCTTCCACGCCTGCAGCGATGCTTTCGGCCAGATACGCCTTCGGCTCCGTCATCTGCACGCTCAGTGAGAGCGACTCTTCCAGAATCCGCCGCAGCTTTCCATCCGGCTCGCCCTGCAACAATCTGCGGAACTCGCCTTCCATCCCCTCCAGCAAAGCCGTATCCGCATCCGGATCGAGACAACGCACCCGTCGCCAGTCGCGCGTAAAGCGCACCTCCATGCGGCCCGCCGACTCGCTTCCAAGCGCGCCGCGCAGAATCACGCCGATATGCACGTACTCGTTCCGCACCGCGTCTGGCACATACCGCAGCAACTGAAACTCACACGCTATCCGCCCGCCCTGGCTCTCCATCTACATCACCGTGCCCATGCTACCGCCCCATCTTCCCTCTTTCCAGATCCTCTCGCCATCTTTCTCCTCCGTCATACCCCATTTGGGAAAAGGCTTCCGGTCCGACTTCCCGAACATCTCAATCAATTCCCGAATTCTGCTTCTCCGCGCGATCAGCTTCTCCACCAGCGATTCCATCTCGCCCAGATCGCCGCCGTACCACTCCGGCGGAACTTCGTTCGCCGCGGCCCATATTGTCTCCGCCGGCATCGTCTCCATACGCGTCAGCCAGGGCTCAAACGACTCCCAGCCAGTAATCTCTCGATATACGTTGTTGCGATAGTAGACACCGCGCAGTGGAGCATCCTCAAACTTCCACTCGCCTGCATGAAAGCAGTATCCAAAGTCGATGAACACCGCACGGTAGCGCCGTTCCCGTGCCTTGCGCGCAAAGACCGCCTGCCGTCCGTTGGCGTTGCCTGTCCATTTATCCAGCCCAAGCATTCCCGCAAACTCACGCACATTGCGCAGCTCGCCCAGGTCATTCTCCGGCAGATAATCCACTACCTGCCCAGGCATCAGCCCGCCGACAAACCGCGACCCGAAGTGCAGCCCCGCTTTGCACCGCTCGCGCTTCCTGCCCAGGTCAATCTCCAGTTCAGATGTATTCTCGATCAGCCACTCGGAGACTTCGATCAGCTCAGCCTCCGGCGTCGTCAGGCCTGCGGCCGCCGCCAGCCTTGTTGCCAGCAGTTCATTGGCCAGCACCCGTAGATGCTGCGGGTTGTTCTGGAACTTCACGACGTATGCATTCCCGTCTGCGCCCAGCATTAACTGGCCCTGTGCACCACCTCGCATCCGCCGGATATGTTGCACCGCCAGTACCGCCAACCCTCTCTCCTGTACGCCGTGTCGCTCCCCACATTCTAGCTTCTGATCTCTCGCTCCCTGACCACCGATCCCTGAGTTAGCATGGACGGGTAAAAAATCACGCATTGTTGCCGTCACGAATTTTGCCGAAGGAGCACCAGATGGTCACCCGCCGGGAGTTTCTCGACACGCTCGCAGCAGGAGCAGCAGGCCTTGCTCTCAACTCCACCGCTAAGAGCTATGGGCAGATCATGGGCTCAAACGAGCGTGTGAACTTCGCCGTCATCGGGCTCAACAGCCGGGCTTACGCGCACCTTTCGGGACTGAAGGCCAATCAGCAGACTTCCCACATCGCCGCCGTCTGCGATGTTGAAGACAATATCCTCACCCGCTTCGCCGAAGCCACCGAAAAACAGCTTGGCTACGCTCCCGCAACGGAAAAGGACTTTAGAAAGCTTCTCGCCCGCAAAGATATCGACGCAATCACCATCGCCACTCCCGACCACTGGCATACGCCGATGGCCATCCTCGGACTGCAGGCTGGCAAACACGTCTACGTCGAAAAGCCCTGCAGCCACAATCCCGCCGAAGGCGCTCTGCTCGTCGAAGCCCAGAAAAAGTACGGCAAGCTTGTTCAGATGGGCACTCAGCAGCGTTCGTCGCCGCATACCATCGAGATCATCGGAAAAATTCACGACGGCATCATCGGCCGCGCTTACTTCGCCAAATGCTGGTACAACAACACCCGCAAATCCATTGGCGTCGGCAAACTCGCTCCCGTGCCCACCACCCTGGACTGGGATCTCTGGCAGGGCCCCGCACCTCGCCAACCCTACAAAGACAACGTACAGCCCTACAACTGGCACTGGTTTCGCATCTGGGGCACCGGCGAAACGCTTAACAACGGCACCCATGAGGTCGACGTCTGCCGCTGGGCTCTTGGCGTCGACTATCCCAACCGCGTCAACGCCGCAGGCGGCCGCTACGCCTACAAAGATGACTGGCAGTTCTACGACACCCTCATCACCAGCTTCGAGTACGACGACAAACTCATTGCCTGGGAAGGCACAAGCTGCAATGGCATGCAGCTACTACAATCGCGGCCGCGGATCCATCATTCATGGCACTACCGGCTCCGTCCTCCTCGACCGCGACGGCTACGAGGTCTACGACCTCGACGGCAAAAAGACCTCGGATTTCAAGGCAGGAAACGGCCAGACCGCATCAGCCGACCTCGTCGGTACCGACTCCATGACCGACCTCCACTTCGCCAACTTCATCGCCGGCATTCAAAAGGGAGAAAAGCTGAACGCGCCGATCGCCAGTCGGCAATGTCGCCGTCACCATGCTGCAGCTCTCCAACATCGCCTGGTTCACGCAGCGCGTCCTCACCCTCGACACCGCAAGCGGCAAAATCAAAAACGACCCCGAAGCCATGAACTACTGGGCTCGCACGTATGAACCCGGCTGGACGCCTAAGCTCACGTAATCGACCACGACTGAGGAACGCAACATTAAAAAAACTCAAGAGGCTCTGCCAACCATGAAAAATCTCTCGCGCCGCAACTTCCTCCGCAATACCGCGATAGCCGCCGCCGCCTGCGCCGTGCCCAGCGTCACGCCTGCCGCCATCGCCCCGCGCGCCGCCTCCGGCAAACCCTCTCCGATCCAGCTGGGCCTCGCCAGCTATACCTTCCGCGACTTCAACCGCGCGCAGCTCATCGGCTTCATGAAGCAACTCAACGTCGCCGCGCTCAATGCCAAGGATGTGAAGGATCACTTGCCCATGGATCCTGCTGCCCAGCGCCAGGCGCTCGACGACTACGCCAACGCCATGATCCAGCTCCACGCAGTCGGTACCGTCTACTTCCCTAAAGATGATGACAACGACATTCGCAGCAAGTTCGAGTACGCCAAGCGCGCTGGGGTCAAAGTCATCGTCGCCGGAGACCCACCACTCGCGACATTACCCCGCATTGAAAAATGGGTCCGGGAATACAACATTTTCATCGCCATCCACAATCACGGCCCCGAAGATAAGGTCTACCCATCACCCCTCGACGTGCTCAAGGCCGTCCGCAACCTCGACCCCCGTATCGGTTGCTGTATCGATATAGGCCACTGCGTCCGCTCCGGCACTGACGTTGTTGAAGCCATCCACACTGTTGGACCGCGCCTCTACAACGTGCACGCCAAAGACCTCACCGATTTCACCGACAAGGAAAGCCAGGTAGCCGTCGGCGCCGGCAAAATGCCCATGCGCGAGATCTTCCAGGCCCTTATCGATACCGGATATGCGGGATTCTTCGATCTCGAATACGAGGTGCACGAAGACGACCCCATGCCCGGAGTCATCGAAAGCTTCGCCTATATGCGCGGAGTCCTCGCCGGGATGGGCTACGATCCGCATGCTTACCAATCGCCGATGCTCAAATCCTGAGAGCTCACATCCCATCGGCATTGCTGAATCGCAGTCACCTCGGGCAGTCTTGTCGATTCGCTTAGCCTTTAGTTTTCTGTTGCCTACGCCTCGATCCGGTCTCACTCATACCACCAACGTACCCACACACCAGGTGACCGCGACTCCCATCGCGCCCACCAACGGTGTATCGCTCCCGGACTCCTTATCGTGCTACGATGAGCATCTTTAGAAGTAGAGTTGTCCTCGAAGTAGAGTGAGTCTCGCCCCGCATCCCTCCGTAGAGCACCGGCGAACATACAACAGGAGAAAATTGTGAGTGTCCTGAACCGGCTTGTTCCCCATCAGGTAAAGACCACCATCAAGAACATTCCCGCCGTGCGCAACTGGCGCGACGACCAGCACATGCTCGATCACTACGACCATATCGTGACTGAGAAGTACGAGCCCCAGCTCATGCAGAAGGTCGAAGACCTCGACATCGCCGAAATCGAGATCAACCGCAACTGCAACATCGACTGCGTCATGTGCAACACCTCCATGTCCACCCGTCCATCGTTCAACATGGATCTCGAGCTCTTTGAACACACGGTCAAATACGCCAAGTCAGACGGCAAGGGCCACACAGCCCTTCACACCATCGGCGAGCCGCTGATGAATAAGAATCTGCCTGACTATTTCGCCATCGCGCGTAAAAACGGCGTGCAGATCCGCCTCTCCACCAATGGTCTGATCCTGCATAAGCATCTGGACTTCCTGATCCAGAATGCGGACATGATTACCGAGGTCCGCTTCTCCATCGATGGCGCGTCGCAGGAAACCTACGAAAAGATCCGCTGTGGCGGCAAGTGGGACCGGCTCATTCCTAACATGGAAGAGTTCCGTGAGAGGACCCGTACCAACAATCCATTTCGTCAGGTCCGCATCTCCTCCATCGTCAGTATGGATGTGCAGCACGAAATGGGCCATCATCTCGAATTCTGGAGCCGCTATGTCCCCATGGAGATGATCGAGCTCAACCTCGTCAGCGGTCTCTCGCCCAACAACTCCTACTTCCTCACCAAGAGCATCCTCAAGAAGCACATCATGCCCTGGCCCCCCTGCTATATGCTCTTCGGCTCAGCGCTGCATATCCTCAATGATGGCCGCGTCACCGCCTGCTGCCGCGACTACAACGGCGACCTGGTATACGGCAACATCAAGGACAGCACGCCCAAAGAGCTCCTCAACTGTGACAACGTACTGGAGCTTCGCCGCCAGCACCTCGAAAACCGCATTCCCAAAAATTCCCTCTGCGCCAGCTGCTACTTCGTCAACCCCGTTGTCACGCAGAGCTTCCACCTCTTCGTCAAATCGCTCGTCCATCGCTTCAAAGACAATTGGGACGCGCCGAAGATGCAGGCCCGCTTCGACGAATTCTTCGCGATGTTTGCCGACAAGATTCCCAACCGCCGCGAGTTTGGCAGCCTCGTTCGCAACTAACTGAAATCCGAACGGCAGTATTCACTTCGCCCTCAAAAAAGGCGGGCCCCATTGTACGGGGACCCGCTTTTCCATGCTCCGCGCAATCGCGACTATACCGATGAAGAAATGCCGTCTACCTCAGTGCTTATCCGTCTGCGGTTGGCTCGCCTGAGGTTGGCTCACCTGCGGTTGCACCTGCTTGTAACCCGCCGGTACGTCGAAATGCGACGGATCCACGGGAGCGGAGGAGAAACTCGTGATCGTCGTCTGAGACTCCATCAGCACCGCGCTTGTCGGCGGGGGAGTCTGATTTTGTGCCGGAGGAGGCGGATCTTGCTGCTTCTTATGGCCAAATCCCCCGAACCCTCCCGCAAACGGAATATGGCTGGTGATCGCGGAAGTGGCCGCCGAGCTTGCACTCTGTTTGGCGATCTCGCTTCCGCTCGGCGTGCTGGGCTGAGGAGGCAGAGGAGCTTCAGAGGCCGCAGGCAACGGCTTTCCGTCCGTAGTGGTGCCCATCCGCATGATCTGCATCACCGGAACGCCCTGGATCTTCTGCATCTCCTTCGCCATGTCAGAGAGAGCCACGGTGGCTCCCGGTTGCTGGGCCAGCATCTTTCCCATGTCCATCGTGGCTCCGATGGTTGCAGGTCCCATCTTTTCCGCCATGCGCATGTAGAAATCGCGCACCTGCGTGTAACCGGGGATCTCCGGCACCATCCACATATCATTGGTCACGGCCATGGCCCCGGTCTGCTGTGTCGTCTGGTCGGTAGCGTTCATGGTCATCGTAAGGATCGTTTCCTTCGAGTCCAGCCCGCTTACCTGCTTCGCCGCGCCGGTGTTGCGCACATGCACATCGAAGCTCACCTTGACATTGTCCTGATTCGGATTGGCCGGCGATGCCGTTGGCGCTGGCTGCTCAGCCGCTTTCTGCTGCATCTGCGCCTGTGCAGCCGCCATCTGCTGCCGTATCTGCTCGAAGGTCATCACCGTATAAGTCTTCTTGGCGATATCGATCTCAGTGATCGTCTCCTTGTCGAGATCGATAATCTCGATGCTCTCCGGAGAGACTCGCGCCATGCGGTTGTCCTTGATGTAGATGCTCGAGACGATTGGATCGCCCGCCTTACGGGCCTGCGAGCTGAAGACCCCGGCCATCTTTATCAGGCCGATGATCGAGCCACCAGTGATCTGTGTGGTTTCCTGATAGCTGTAGTCAGCGAAGACAGGAGCGGGCAGGAGCAGAGAAAGGGCCAGAACACCGAACTTTCTGGAGTGCAGCATAAGTTTTCCTCCAACTGGTCAGGTCGAAACGGGCCCGAATTGTGTCACTAAGAGAAAACGGAATCAAACCGTCTTTTCATCCCATTCACTCAACCATCCGCACTTGCTCTCGCATCTGCACCGTGAATGTCGACGAACAATTCCGCCATCAGTTTGATCGATAAAAGCAGTCAGTGTCCACTGCGGGCCGGCTCAGACTGTAATCCTGCCCACACATATTCAAGCGCCTCCGGCAGCGTCTGTTCTTTCACCGCATGATCTACGTGCAGAGCATTTTCCGCGAACACAAACTGATACTGATATCCCTTTGCAGCCAGTGCTTTAGCCATGTTCTCGTTCGCCAGCACCCAGTCATGCATCCCATCGCGCATCGGGTTTGGATTCAGCAAGTCCTTATCCCCGACCTCCATCCATATCCTGATCGGCTTGCGCGGAGTCTCCACAACCAGATGCTCCGGAAACTCCCAGGCTCCATGCGGACTCTTCGCGTCATACGGCCACTGCTGATTGATCCACGTCCCGGAATAGGCAAGCACCCGATGATACAGCTCCGGGTGATACCACGCCATAATCAGCGCGCACGCGCCACCCGAACTCCCGCCCGTCGCAACCCGCTTATCAGGATCCTTCGTCAGGCTCACATGCGCTTCCACTTCCACCCGCGGAAGAACCTCCTGTTCAACTCACTCCGCGTACTTTCCTGACATCGTGTCGTACTCCAGTCCACGCTCGCTGCCCTGCGCGTCTCCTCCGCCGTTTCCAATCGAAATTCCCACAATCGGCGGCAGCTTCTTCTCCGCGATCAGCCCATCCAGCGCCTTGAAAAGCATCCGGTCCGTTCCGTCGGCACCCACAATAAAAGGCGCCTGCGTTCCCGGAACATACCCCGGCGGCACATACACCGCAACCTTCCGCACCCATGGAGCCGGGTGACTCGTCGTCACTACCAGCTTCGCCGGATCCGAAGGATCCGCTGTCCCGAATGTTCCTGGCTCCCGCGCAATTCCTGGGTAGAACTTGCTCTCTGCCGAGCTCATCGTGAACTCGATCACCGTGCCCTGCAGCTCACTCTCGGCACCAGCCATCTCTGTTGCAGCCAGATGAGTCGGCCCGATGATGAAATTCCCGTCTTCGCCGGCCGGCGGCACCGTCCCATCCGGCAACTCCTTCGCCGTCACGTATCCAGGCGTATGTGGATCCCGCGCCGGAGGCACCGGCCGCTCGACACGCTGCACTGGCGCGGAAGCTGGCGTCTGCCCGCCTGCGTGCAAAACTGCCAACAGACAGCACAACACTCCGCCGCAGAAACAGCAACACACTCTCATCAAAGCCATGCAGCCATTCTGCAATATCGTTTATCAGCTGTGAACTACGATTTATGCACTATCTCTGTCACAATTTTCCACACCATTGCAATCGCGCACCTCGCGCTGGGTAGGTCTCTCCATCCAGGTAGAACAGCACGTCATGCTCTCAAACTAGAGCCGATACGAGTACCATATCTTCGACGTCATTCAAGGAGGAACACATGCGCCTTCGGCTTTTCGCTCTGCTCCCTGCTTTCGCGCTCTCGGCAGTTACCCTCGCCCATTCCGCTCCCACATCCGCCCACGCCGATATCGTCAATGATCACGGCGTCAAGATCGGCACTGCACAGTTTGCTCCCAGTGCTCTGGGCGTCCGTGTAGCGGTCAAGGTCTCGCATCTCACGCCGGGCGAGCACGGCATTCACATTCATACCGTCGGTAAATGCGAGCCGCCTGCCTTCACCTCAGCCGGTGGACACTTCAATCCCACAAGCGCCCACCACGGCGTAAACAACTCCCAGACTCCCCACCCTCACCTCGGCGATCTGCCCAATCTCACCGCTGACAAGAAGGGCAACGCCAAAGCCAACTTCGTGCTCAATGGCGTGACTCTCGAAGACGGTACAGGCTCACTCTTCCACTCTGGCGGAACGTCTATCGTCATTCACGCCAAACCAGACGACCTTATGTCCGATCCCTCCGGCAACTCCGGCGACCGTATCGCATGCGGAGTCATCCAGCAATGACTTCGCACCCGCGCGCCAGTTAACGCAGCTGGCGCGCTCGTTTTATTTACTAACAAATCACTACTCGCTCCACACCCGCAACCATCCCACATAAGTCATCAGCTTTTCGCTGCTTTGTTCACTCCAATCCGCGGTAGAATTCCTCAAAATTCCAATACAGGCCTCTAGGAAGATTTCAATTCCATAAGAAGCCAGGGACGTTCCTCATGCGGGCTCGGTTCGTTTTGTCTGCAGTTGCCTTTGCCATTGCCACTCTTCCATCGCCTTCACGTCTTTACGCGCAGTTCCAGCAGCCCACGCCGGAAGAATTGCAAATGACCCAGGACCCCAAAGTCCCGGGGGCCGAAGCTGTCTATCTCTATCGTGAAGAAACCTGCGACGACACCCTTCACTTCCACACTTACTACGAGCGCATCAAGGTACTCACCGAAAAGGGCAAGGAACTCGCCACAATCCGCATACCGTACGAGCACGGCACATTCAAGGTCACTAACATCGAAGGCCGAACCATCCACTCCGATGGCACGATCGTCCCGCTCACGGCAAAACCTTCCGATCTCACTGACGTCAAGTCAGGTGGATTCCAGCTCAACACCATGGTCTTCACGCTGCCCAGCGCAGAAGTAGGTAGCATTCTCGAATATCGCCTTATCCTTCGCTACGACGATGACATCGTCTCTTCACCGCGCTGGACTGTTCAACAGCCGTATTCCGTCCGCAAAGCCCACTACATGTTCACGCCTTCCAGCCGCGGCGGCTACATCACCAACAGTCGCGGTGAAGCCCTCACTCGCTTGATGTGGGAAATGCAGGGCGGTAATGGTGCAAAGGTCTCAAGGGACGTTCAGAATCGCTACATCTTCGACGTCACCGACGTGCCGGCGCTGCCCCACGAAGACTGGATGCCTCCGCTCAACTCTCTAATCTGGAGCGTCGACTTCTACTACACGCAATACCATTCCGGAGCCGATTTTTGGCAAGGAGAGGGAAAGCACTGGGCTAAGGAAACAGAGAAATTTGCTGATCCTACGAATGCTCTGGTGCAGGCCGCTGCGAGCATCATCGCGCCCAATGACACCGAAGAACAGAAAGCCCGCAAGCTCTACGACGCGGTCATGCAGCTTGATAACACCAACTTCTCCCGCGAAAAGTCTGAAGCTGAGCGCAAGAAAGAAAAACTCAAGAACATCAAGAAGGCGGAAGATGTGTGGAACCAAAAGGCCGGTTCACCGAACGATATTGCCCTTCTCTACGTAGCCCTCGCCCGCGCCGCTGGTCTCCGGGCCTATCCCATGCAGGTCGCCAATCGCGATCAGGCCATCTTCGATCCTGATTACCTCACACTCTCCCAGCTCGACGACTATATCGCCGTGGTTACGATTGGTGGAAAAGACGTCTTTCTCGATCCTGGCCAGAAGGAATGTCCCTTCGGACTTCTTCATTGGAAACATGCCTACACGGTTGGCCTTCGCATGTCGGACAAGGGCGCGGCGCCCGCATCGACTCCGCCGAACACCTACAAGCAGGCCTCTCTCTCTCGTATCGCCGATCTAACACTTGATGACAGTGGCAACGTGAGCGGATCGATCCGTTTCGTTCTCGCCGGTGGTGAAGCCCTCCACTGGCGGCAGTTGGCGCTTGAAAACGATGCCGACGAAGTGAAGAAGCAGTTCAACGAATCAATTCGAGAGTCGATCCCCGACGGCATACTGGGCGACTTCGATCATTTCCTCGCTCTCGACGACTACAACTCCAACCTCATCGCGGTTGTAAAAGTCAACGGCAACATGGGATCTGCGACTGGCAAGCACTTCTTCATGCCCGGACTCTTCTTCGAGTCGCGCGCAAAACATCCCTTCGTCGCTGAAGACAAGCGCCAGATCCCGGTTGACGTCCGATATCCGAAACTCGAAGAGGACCAGGTCACCTACTATCTTCCTGCCGGCGTTCAGGCCGAGAGCCTGCCGCAAGCCACCAGCCTCACCTGGCCCGATCACGCCGTCATGCAGATCAATGCAACGTCGAAGGGCAACACTGTCACCGTAGGGCGTGCCATGGTCTACAACTACACGGTTCTCAGCCCCAAAGAGTACACAAGCCTCCACGACTTTTACCAGAAAGTGGCCACGGCCGATCAACAGCAGATTGTCCTCACCCGCACTCCGCTCGCGGCCAAAGGGAACTAACGATGACC
This sequence comes from uncultured Acidobacteriaceae bacterium, assembly GCA_963832465.1. Taxonomy (GTDB): domain Bacteria; phylum Acidobacteriota; class Terriglobia; order Terriglobales; family Acidobacteriaceae; genus Telmatobacter. Next base: position 206,076 of record CAWHUJ010000005.1, on the reverse strand, counting down.
CGCATTGAGCTGCAACGCTGCGCACTCTCGGCTCTTCTCGCCCTCATCGGTACGGCACCTCTCTCAGCAAGCTGGCTCCAGAAGGGCCAGCCCATTCCTCAGTGGGGCCTCGACGCCGCAAAAACCCACACGCCTGATTACGCAAAAGACGCCGCCGCTGTCATCCTCTACGACGAGTACGTCGAAACCATCGATGATCAGGGCCGTGCCGTCGAACGAGAACGCCGGGTAAAACGCGTGCTCAAGCCCCAGGGTCGCGACATTTCCTGCGACGTCCCATACAACGAAGACGAAAAGATCAACTACTTCCGCGCCTGGACGATGGCTGCCGACGAAAAGACCTATCAGGCGCAGGACACCGACTTTGCCGAGATCGGCGATACCCGGATTCCCGTGATGCTCTCTACGGAGAAGGTTCGCGTCGTTCACCCCCCCGCCCTCGATGTCGGCGCAACCCTGATTTGCGAGTCAGAGGAGTTGATGGCTCCTTATGCACAGGAGAAAGTCTGGGAGATTCAGAACGGCATTCCAGTCGTCTTTCAAGCCCTTGAGATCGATCTACCACCGAACCGCGCTCACCAGCAGTCCTGGCGCGGCCACGACGCAATCGCCCCTGTCGAGGTCGCCGCCAACCATCTCCGCTGGGAGGTCAAGGACATGCCTGCGCTCATTCTTCGCGACATCCCCTCGCGTCCCGCGTGGGGAGCCCTCGCAGCGCGTATGTCAGTCAATGGGGTGACGCAGCCGTTAAGGGCATTGACAATCAATGGCGCGACATTGGTCTGTGGGTCACGAGCTTGAATCCAATCGCCCCGATCCTACTCCCGAAATTACGGCAAAAGCACAGGAACTTATCGCCGGCGCTCCCGATTTCTATACCAAGCTGAGCCGCATCACCGATTACATCCAGAAGAACATCCGCTACTTCATCATTGAACGAGGCATTGGCGGCTGGCAGGCGCACTACGCCGGAGACATCTATCGCAACCGCTACGGAGATTGCAAAGACAAGGCCACGCTGCTCATCTCAATGCTTCAGGCGGTCGGCATTCGCGCCCATTATCTCCACGTTGACAGCCGCCGCGGCATCATCGATCCGGAAGACCCGTCGCTCGAAGGCAACCACATGATTTCCGCCATCGAGATCCCCGATGGAGTGAGCGATCCACGCTTGCTCGCATTGGTCAAAGCAGTCAACGGCAAGACGCTTCTCATCTTCGACCCCACCGACGAAGAAACCCCTGTCGGCCTCATACGCGCGGCACTGCAAGGTGCCTACGGCAACATCTCCAACGGGACGATAGTCAAGTATTGCCTCTCCCCGTGCTTCCTCCTGATCCGCCGGCCTCACACGTAAAGGCTCCTTCACCCTCGCTGCCGATGGCGAACTCGCTGGCGATGTCTCTGAGGTCTTCATCGGCGATGATGCCACCGACGAGCGCTGGTTCATCAAATACAACGACTCAAAAGAACTTCTGAACGGCTTGAAAATTCGGCCTCGGCAGCGACCTGCCCGGCCTGACCTTCAAGGGTTTTCAATTTCGTCGCGCAGCCGATCTCGACAAGCCGCTTGACCTTGATCTACACCTCAGCACAACCGGATATGCCCATCCCGCAGGTCCGCTCCTGCTGATCCGTCCGCGCGTTCTCGGCAGCCATGCTCAAGCCGTACCCGTTGTCATGGAGGGCAAACCTCGTGCCTACCCGATCGAGATCGGACATCCCGGCCGTTGGCACGACTCTTTCGACATCACAATTCCTCCCGGCTACGTCGTGGATGAAACCCCCGACCCCATCAACATCGACCTTGACTTTGCCAGCTATCACTCCACTGTCACTGCAAAGAGAAACGTCCTCCACTATGACCGCGAATACACAGTCCGCCAGGTCGAGATTCCGCCCGTCCGAAGCGCAATCTTTCCGACAACTCGAGAGCGCAATCTTCACGGACGAAAAAGGCACCGCGGTCCTGAAAAAACAATAGAAATGTTGGCTGCCCCACCCACGCCACGTATTTGTTTTTGCGGCCTGGGTGAGTGACTATGCTGATCCCAATCGGGTGCCTGGGATTCCACATGCTGCCTATGCATCCCCAATCCCTCCCGATCATCAAAGAACACATGAGCCATCCTCTCTTTTCCTCCTTTCAACTTCGTTCAGTGGAGTTTCCCAATCGCATCGGCGTCTCGCCCATGTGTCAATACTCCTCCCAGGACGGCTTCGCCACCGACTGGCATCTTGTCCATCTGGGCGCTCGCGCTCAGGGCGGCGCAGGCCTGGTCATGGTTGAAGCCTCCGCAGTCACAGCGGAAGGCCGCATCACTCCTGGCGATCTCGGCATCTGGAAGGATGACCACATCAATGCTCTCGCGCAGATCGCGAGCTTCCTCCACTCCCAGGGCGTCACGCGCCGGCATTCAACTGGCCCATGCTGGAAGAAAAGCCAGTATGTCCCTGCCGTTTAGCGGCGAGCGCCTGCTGCAGCCGCAGGAAGGAGGCTGGCAAACCCTTGCGCCAAGCGCTGTGCCGTTTTCACCCACCTACTCCGTGCCCCGGCCGCTCGATCAGGCCGGTATTGACGCGACCATCGACGCCTTTCGTCAGGCCGCCCATCGCGCCCTGAAGGCAGGTTTCGAAATCGTCGAAATCCATGCCGCCCATGGCTACCTTCTTCACCAGTTCCTTTCGCCTCTTGCCAACAAGCGCACCGACGCCTACGGCGGAAGCTTCGAGAATCGTACCCGCCTTGTCCTCCAGGTCGTTGACGCAGTCCGCGCGGAGTGGCCTCCCACTTGCCCCTCTTCGTTCGCATCTCCGCTACAGACTGGGCCGACGCAGGATGGAATATCGATGAATCTGTTCAGCTAGCCCGTCTTTTCCCCGAGTCACGGAGTGGACCTTGTCGACGTCTCCTCCGGTGGACAAATTCCTAATGCGCAAATCCCGCCGGCCCTGGGTTTCAAGTTGATTTTGCCTCCAGAATTCGCAGCGAAGCCGCCATTCCAACGGCAGCAGTAGGCCTGATTACCGAGCCCGCGCAAGCCAACGCCATCGTATCTCAAGGCTCAAGCCGACCTTGTCTTCCTCGCGCGCGCGTTCCTTCGCGATCCGTACTGGCCCCTCCATGCCGCCACGCGCTCGGGAGTCCGCCAGCTGGCCCGTTCAATACCTGCGCGCCGCACCTCAAAATTCTCCCGCGCGCGCTCCAATCTCGCGTCCGGAATCTCCGGCACCAAAACCCTGAAATCGAAACTTTCTGAGCACCTTTTCACTGAATGGCGGATTTTGCTTCACAAACTGCGAAAATCATGGCCTATACTGCGAGTAACGAGACGCGCACGCCAGTAGGCGCGTCCACTTGTATCAAATATGGCGACACAACTCTCCCAGAAGCGCGTTCAGGAGCAGCCCTCGATTCCGGATCGCCTCTACTTCAAAATTGGCGACGTCGCTCGAATCTGCAAAGTTGAAACCTATGTGCTGCGTTTTTGGGAAACCCAGTTTCCGCAGCTGAAACCCAACAAAAGTGGCACTGGTCAGCGCCTTTACCGGCGCCGAGACGTTGAGACTGCGCTGGAAATTAAGCGCCTCGTCCACGGAGAGGGATACACACTCTCCGGAGCGCGTCATGCCCTCGGCCACAATCGCAAGGCAGAGCAGCCGCAGCCGCGTCTGCCACTCGCCCCCGGCGAACCCGCTCAACGTCTCGACACCGCCGCCGCCGTCATCGGAGCTGCGCGCGCCGAGCTCCGTGAAATTGTCGGCATGCTCACCTCCACCACTCCGCAAGCGCCGCGCCGCCGCCCGCGCATGACTAACCTGCGGGCGTCCACCGAATCCCTCTTTCCCTCATAGCAACTCGCACACTTCGCCCAGCCAGCTCGCTTCTTCAGCAAGACGGTCGATCTCTGTTCATGTTCCCCCGTCTTCAGCCTGAATCCCTCAGCCCCCGATACTCAGCATCTCTGGCCGTGTCGTTACTCTCTTCTCCTCCAGTAACCGGATGTAATTACTCCGTCGCAGTTTTGCCCCATTCCTAACTGGTGATAAAGCTGCCTTCAATTGCCCACCTTTGCGCCATTGCCCGAACAGGTCACACCGCATAACTTCAGAGTCAGATTCGGGCGAGTTCCTCGCAGTCGATGAAGATGCACGCAAGCTACAGGGGAAAGAATGGGAACGACAGTACAGCATTTCAATCTTGTGAAGGTCAGCAAGAGCAGTTGGGTGGCAGTTCGCCTCGATAATCAGTCCGCAGACGGGAACATCTATTCCCGCGAATCGGAATCTACTCTTCTTCGTGGCGCCAATCCAGGACAGATGTTTTCGCAGACGTCTTCTGCGCGCACTTCTTTCACTGAGCGCTTCCCTCGACTCACCATCGCGATGATCGCTTTCGCACTCTTCGCAATCAGCGCCACCGCTGAAGTCGAACTTCTCCGCCGCGCGGGATACATCTGGCGATAGCGACCTGATTGGCTCTTAAATTAAGGATTTAACCCTCTCCCGGGCCTTACACATAACTTATAGCGGGCGCACATAGCTACAGTAATTATCGAGCGGAGATGGGGCGGTAACGCCAAGATACCGCCCCATCCCAATCTCTCCGTTCTCGTGCAAGACCCTAAGCGTTGCCGCGGATATATCTATCCGCCGTCGCAGCGCCGCTTCTGATTCGGCCGGCAATCATAATCCGCGTAAATCCGCTGAGCAGAACCGCAAACCCAATCAGGGTTCCAATCGCCCATACCGAACTCGACGGCCAGTGCGCAAGAATCATGATTCCCAGCACCAGGCTCGCCAGGCCGTCAAACAAAAACCAACCCCATCCCTTGGTGGGTCGCATATGGAAGGCCGTGACGATCAGCACGCCGGCCTCCACCACCAAAAACACTCCCAGCATCGCCGTCAACGTTGCCAGTCCAGTCGCCGGAAAGAACGCAAGTCCAAGCCCGGCGATAACAAACAGCAAAGCTGAAAGCGCCTTCAGGAAGAATTTGCCTGCACTCCCGGAATGCAGTGCAAATACAAACTGCGCGATCCCTACCAACGCTAGCACCCAGCCCAACACCACCGTCATCGTCAGTGCGGCTGCAAAAGGATGCGCAACCAACACCATGCCTAGCAACACAATCGCGATGCCCATGATGATGGTCCATGTGGAGTGCCGTTTCACTTCACCAGCTAGACTCTCTGTAGCCATGCGGTTTCTCCTCCTCCGCCTCGCATATCTCCCGCGTGACGGATATGTTGTTGGTTGGGAATTCCGTTGATGTACCACCAACTCAGGAATTCGAGTCAAGGTGCGTGCGCACTTGCGCATCACGATTTGTGTTCACGAGCTTCACTGAAGCCCCACAACCGGGCCGAATTCTCTCGCGCCGCGATGTAAAGGGATCAAAGTTCTTCCGATCCGCATGCCGGGATAGGCTCCAGGCGATTCGCGGCCGCTGATGCTATCGCCCGAAGTGTACAGGGCGTTCATCAGGTGCCCCATTATAGGCGCGGTTCTCAAATCCCCGCAAACAGGCGGTGGCCCAAACCGCGCGCACCCACAGTCCCGGGTTCTAGGTCTTTCAGAATCCCATCGGCGTAGCTTCTACACGCACTACGGTGCACTTTGTTTCTTTTCCGGAACCTGTGCTTTTCAGTTTTACTTTGTCCTTGTCGATCTCGTATGCAATCTCGGTGCCAACGACGAAGTCCGTTGCGCTCAGTTTCGTGTTGTCGTCCGTCCTGCAGACGTACTGGTTTGGCGGCGCGGCAAAGGTAAAGTCAAACTGCTGGTGCTTTTGATGACCTTTCTTATCCCTGTCCTTCGTCCCCGCCGGCTGCAAATCCTTCAGCGTCGTCGATCCCTTTAGCTTCGCGGCGCTTGCATAAGACGCGCCCATCAGAAGCAACAGAAGTATTGCGTTACACTTACGCATTCCACATGCCCTCTGCGCGGCATTATATCTCCGGCTGCCTCCCACCCCTCTACTGTCAGTACTGACAGGTTCCCGCATCGGCCAAAACAGCTAGCATCGACATGCCGTCGGCAACTCCGGCGCTTCGATTCAACGGTTTGGAGGGGACCGATGACGCGATGGCAGCATCTTCCCTTTCTCCTCATCCCACTTTTCTTCCTTCCTCTCTCTTTCATTGCCCAGAGCGAATTACCCGCGCCCTCCACTGGCCGGCGCCCAACGCTCGGCCTCGTCCTCGAGGGCGGCGGCGCCCTGGGCCTGGCCCATATCGGCGTCATAACCTGGCTTGAAGAACATCGCATACCGGTCAACTATGTCGCCGGAACCAGCATGGGTGCTCTCGTCGGCGGCGCATACGCCACCGGCATTGGAGCCGCCGATCTGCGCAGGCTCGTCGATCACATCGACTGGGATGAGGTAATGTCAGGCACCCTCCCATTTTCGGATCTCTCCTTTCGCCGCAAAGAGGACGCCCGCGACTATCCCAACGACCTTGAATTCGGAATCCGTAAGGGCGTGCAGTTCCCTGCCGGATTCAACACCGGCCAAAACGTCTCGTTCATCATCGATAGACTCACTCTGCCCTACTCCGAAATCGGCAGCTTCAACAATTTGCCCATTCCCTTCGCCTGTGTCGCCACAAACCTCAAAACGGGCGGTGCCGAGGTTTTTCGTAGCGGCTCGCTTTCCTCCGCCATGCGCGCCTCCATGTCTATTCCGGGGGTCTTCACACCTGTCTACAGCAAGAACGGTGCGCTCGCCGATGGAGGCCTGCTTAATAACCTCCCCATCGACCTTGCGCGACAAATGGGGGCTGATGTTGTGCTTGGCGTTCATCTTGAAACTGCGCCACTCGATACCGGGAACCTCTCCTCCTTCTCGGTTCTCTCGAAATCCATTTCCATCATGATCTCTGCCAATGAACTCCGCAGCATGGAGAAAGCAGACCTGCTCATCACTGTGCCACTCTCCAAATACAACTCAATGGAGTTCCGCGACGCCAGCAAGATCATCCAGGCCGGATACCAGGCCGCAGCGGAAAAAGAAAAGACCCTAATGAGCTTCGCCGTGGATCAGGCAACATGGGATCAGTACATCGCCGCGCGCAACGCTCGCCGCCGCACTCTTCCTGTTCCTCAATTTGTCGCGGTCTCGGGCACCAACGCCAATCTCTCGCGCCAGGTCGAAACTCGTCTTGCTCCGCTCGTCGACAAGCCCATTAACTTCGACGACCTCAACAAGCGCATCCTCGAGCTCAATGGGATGGGCCGTTTCTCCAGCATCACCTATGAATTCATGCAGCGCGGCGGCCAGCAAGGTCTTCAGATGTCCACCACTGAAAAAACCTACGCGCCACCACTCGTTCAACCACTTGTGCTCGTCGACGGCTCCAGCTACAACAATGCCGAATTCAACATCGGAGCGCGCATCACATTTCTCGATTTCGGGGGATTCCGTTCTGAGTGGCGCAACGACATCAGCATCTTCTCGCAATATCTACTGCGCTCGGAGTACTATCACCCCTTCACACCCACAACCCGCTGGTTCATCGCCCCCCGCATTGTGCTCGAAAATCTCCCGATCTATATCTACGAAGAAAACAGCCAGATCGCCACTTACCGCGCACAGTCCTCTTCAGGGGCAATCGACTTCGGTCGCATCGACGGACGCACAGGCGAATTGCGACTCGGCTATGAGGGCGGCTGGCAAAAGTACAAGCGCCAATCCGGCGATCCCACCCTGCCCACCTTCTCCGGCCCCTTCGCCGACATGCGACTCCAGTACACGATGGACCGGCTCGACGAGGCGGTGCTACCCCGGCAGGGTCAGTACTTACTTGGAACTTTCCGCTGGTTCAACGTCAATCCCGTCGACTCCGGAGCATTCCCGTCCCTTGAAGGGGCTTCGCAGAACTACTTCAAACTCGACGATCCATCCTCAGTCTTCTTCAACGGATACGCCGGAACCACATTCAACTACGACACCGGGATTCCCCAGTTTTCCCTCGGCGGCTCCGTGCGCATGCTCGCTTACGGCCAAAACGAACTTCTCGTCGACAAATACTTCATGGGGCAGGGTGGCTACATGCATCGCATCGCCAAATTGCCGCCTCTCATCGGCAGTGGTGTCTATGGCATATTCATGGTCGAAGGCGGCAAGGTCTATGGCGAGCCTCTCACCGGTCTAGGCAAACTACCAAACCTTCCTGGCGACATCGCTGCGACCCTGGTCGTCAAGACCATCTTCGGCCCGGCAGAATTCGGCTATGCCTACGGAGACACGGGCCACCACAAGTTCTACTTCCGAATCGGCCGCATCTTCTGAGGCGAGAGCCACACAATCAATGCCCTCCCGCTGCGCCTCCCCCAACTTTGAATGGCTTTGTCAGCAGCACCAAAGGTGTGGCCAGCAAAGTTACCACGCCGATAACCTCGAAGCAGTCCATAAATGCAAGCAGATGAGCATGCGCCTGCAACTGTTCGTAGTAGTAGCCAAAAGCCATGCGCTGCGAGTCCGCAAATGATGCTCCATGCGCATGCAGATAGGCCGCAGTATCGGTGATCTTCTGCTGAAGCGCCGTGCCGGACGAGACAAGATTGCTGCCAAGCGTCGCCTGGTGAAACTCGGCGCGCCGCTCCGACATCGTGCTGATGAACGCAATCCCGAAACTTCCGCCCCAGTTGCGGAAGAAGTTCGTAATTGACGATGCCTTGTTGTTCTGGTTCGGCTTCAACTGCGAATACGCAATCACAGACAGAGGCACAAAGAAGAAAGCATAGCCAAGCCCCTGCAGGCCCCGTGCCCACGCATAGTGACTGTAATCTGTTTGAAGCGTGAAATGGCCGTAGTGCAGAAACGAAATGCCCGCCACCGTCAGAGCTCCCAGCAGCAAAATGCGCGGCGCCACAATCCCCCGCTGCACCAGTTGCGCGCCCACCGGCGCCAGCAATGTAATCACAAACGCGCCCGGCCCAAGCACCAGACCGGCATCGATCGCGCGGTACCCATAAAGCGTTTGCAGAATCTGCGGAATCATCGTCGTCGATCCGAATAAGCCGAATCCGAAGATGAAATAAAACACACACGCGATCGCAAAATTGCGCGTCTTCAGCAGGCGAAACTCAATTACCGGATCCTTCTGCCGCAACTCCCAGAAGACCGCGACGGTCAAACACACGATCGCAACTACAAACGCACACACAATGAAATTCGAGCCGAACCAGTCATCTATCTGACCGCGATCCAGCAGCACTTCAAGTGCAGCTGAACCAAGCCCGATCAAGGCGATGCCAATTCCGTCTACGCGCAGCCTCCCCTTCCCATCGCGTACTGTCTTTCGTTCCTCTGCGAACGCCACCGGATCATGCACAAATCTCGAAGTCAGAAAAACCGACAGTAGCCCGATCGGGATATTGATAAAGAACACCCAGCGCCAGTTGTAGTTGTCTGTAATCCACCCGCCCAGCACCGGCCCGATCGCTGGCGCCGTCACAATCGCCACCGTGTACAGCGCGAACGCCATCGCGCGCTTCTGCGGCGGAAATGTATCCACCAGGATCGCTTGCTCCACCGGCGCTAGCCCGCCCCCACCGATCCCCTGCAATACACGCGCGATCAGCATCACCTGCAAACTCGGCGCGATGCCACAGAAGAATGAGGTCACGGTGAACAGCGCCACGCACGCCATGTAGTAGTTCTTACGCCCCATCACCCTTGAAAGCCACGCCGACATCGGCAGCACTACCGCATTCGCTACAAGGTAGGTCGTCAGAATCCACGTCACCTCGTCATACGACCGCCCCAGGCCTCCTGCGATATATGGCAACGACACATTAGCAATCGATGTGTCCAGCAATTCCATGAACGTTGCCAGCGTTACCGTCAAGGCAATCACCCACGGATTGATCGTCGGACGGCGTACAACGGCAGGACTCTGAATCGGAGGAGCAACAGCGGTAGCCACGGGCAGAAAGACCTCAGATCTCAGTTTTGAGACCGCTCGGTCCCATATGCGATCAGATGCTTCTGATTTGCGACCGATGCGTCTCTTTTTGGTGTATGCTTCTCTCCGGGAAGGTGAAAGATGAAAAAAGGAGAGATGACACGGCGAAGAATCGTCGCTCTCGCAGCGCCAATCTTCAATCAGAAGGGGTACTCAGGCACCGCTCTCTCTGACCTCATGCAGGCCACCGGCCTTGAGAAGGGCGGCATTTACCGGCACTTCGAGAGCAAGCAAGAGCTCGCCGAAGATGCCTTCGACTATGCTTGGGGCACTGCCTTGGAAGCACGATTCGCCGGCATCGACGAGATCCCAAACGCAGTCGACCGGCTCACGCAATTCATCATCAATTTCCGAGAGCGACGCTCCGGACTAGTCCCAGGCGGCTGCCCACTCCTCAACACAGCCGTTGAAGCCGATGACACCAATCCGCAGCTTCGTACGCGCGTCCGCAAGGCACTCGAAACCTGGATCGGCCGCCTGCAATCAATCGTTCAGGAAGGCCAGCAACGCGGCGAAATCCCTCGCAGGATCGACGCCTCACAACTTGCGACCTTGATCGTCAGCACGCTCGAAGGAGCGCTCGTTCTCAGCCGCATTCAACGCGCCTACGATCCTCTCGACGTTGCATGCGCTCATCTCAAGGATCATCTCGACACAAGCGTCCGTGCCCGGGCCCGCTCCTGAATCGCGCATCTTCAGGCTTCACCACCCCATCTGTCGCATGCGCTCCAGAATCAACCCGCTGTAGTGATTCATGCGGTCTGGTTTGCGCTTTAACGGAGCCGGCAAAATCGCCGCCAGCCGAGCCGCGTCCTCCCGGCCCACGTGTGCCGCGCCAATTCCGAAGTACGCGCGGCTTGCCGCTTCAACTCCATAAATCCCCGGACCCCACTCCACTACGTTGAGATAAAGTTCCAGAATCCGTCGCTTCCCGAGCACTAACTCCGCTGCCGGCACCAGGGCGAACTCCGCTCCCTTGCGCAGAATCGAACGTTCCGTGCCGAAGAACAAGTTCTTCACCAGCTGCTGTGTAATCGTCGATGCTCCACGCGTGCGCCGGCCATCCATATCCTCTTCTGCGGCAATTTCAATCTCATGCCAGTCGAATCCATGATGCTGATAGAAGCGTGCATCCTCCGCCGCCACAACTGCATGCTGCAGCTCCAGCGAAATCTCGCCGAGCGGCACAAACTTGTAACGCTCCCGATACGGCCTTCCGTGCACCCAGGCCTGCAAATGCCGTTCCACATGTACCGCAGTGGTCGGTGGATTAACCCAGCGCAACACCACCAGCATCAATACCGCCACCAACCAGGCTGCGAGTATTCCCAGCGCGCCCCACTTCGCAATCCATCGAAGACGATCCTTGCGAAGCAGAGCTTTCACCTGCGCACCAGCACTCACCGTGTGCTTCTTCACGCTCACCGTCACACCCCCAGAATAATCGGCGTGCTGGATCTCCCATCCTGCGCGCGATTCCTCGTCTCCCTCCTCTCGGCGTCGAAATTTGAGGCTGCCTGCTCGATCCGGCATATCCCGCTTCCCTTCGTTGCTACTCCCGTGCCTTATCTGCAACTTGCCACTTCCGCGAATCACAAACAGCCGCAGAAGATCCTCCACGTCCTTCGGTCCTTTCGTTACTTTTGTGCCATCGCTCTCCCCATTTCGGACCATTCCCCGCACCGCGTCCGTGTTCTCATAAAGCCTGTTCACCCGCAATTCGTAGATACATTGTTATGACCTGAAAGCCGCCGTTGGATTGAAATTGCTCATTTCAATCCGCCGAAATTCAAGATCACAAGGCTTCAGTTCGCATTCTTCCTGCTCCGGCTATTTTCCCCAAATCAGCCACGGGATATAAGGACGCAGCCGCGTTCGCGCGGCCCGATTCCCTCTGTGCTCGTAACAGGAGAATCCATGCACGAAGACCTGCAGTGCCGCTCCAATACAAATCTGTTCGCGTTGATCCTCACATCGTTGGTAGTCTCCCTCTGGCTCGTCACCGGGTGCTCCTCCAATGTCACCATCACTGATCCCGGATACTTCGCGCGCATCTCCGCGCCCAGCGCTACCCTTCGTGTCAACCAGACGATGCAAATTGCCAACAATGGCAAATCCAGCGGAGTGCCCCTTGTCTTCTCTGTCAACGGCATAGCGGGCGGCAACACTGAGCTCGGCACAATCGACAGCAGCGGCCTCTATACTGCGCCCGCGATTGTCCCCGTTCCCAATTCAGTTGTGATCACGAGTGCCGTCATCGGCCACCCCGAGTATCCTCCGGGCTCCGCTACCATTGGCGTTCTCAATCCCATCCCTGTCCTCAATACCGTCAACCCAACGGGCCTCTCCGAAGGCACCACGCAGGTAGAGGTGGACGGCTCGCAATTCGTCTACGGCGCCCAGATCTCGTGGAATGGCGCGCTCATCTCCACCACATTCATTTCGTCAACGAAGCTCCTCGCATCGATCGCTGCACCGCTTCCCGGAACCTTTCCGCTGCTCGTCAGCAATCCCGATCCGGGCTCGGCTAACTCCAAAACCCTCTCCGTTCCTGTCGCACCCGGCAACGTCGTCCTCACGCTGCAGCCGTCAAACGGAACTGACGTCCGCGTCACCAACTCTCTCGTCATTGGCCTCGAAATTCAGGGCACTCAAAACACAGGCGTTAGTCTCTCGATCAACGGCGTCGCCGGCGGCAACACGCAGGTCGGCACCATCGTTTCCAATGCCGACGGTTCCCTCACCTACACAGCTCCCGCCGTCGTGCCCACACCCAACATCGTGCAGCTTAAAGTCGTCAGCAACGACGACCCAACCGTCTCCATCAGCCACAACATCTCTGTCCTCAACCCCATTCCCATCCTCAATACAGCAAATCCCGACACCTTCAACATCGGCTCATCCACCGTCGTTCTCACCGGTAGCAACTTCATCAACGGAGCCACCGTTCTCATGAACGGCTCCCCGGTTTCCACCACCTTCAACAGCGGCACGCAGCTTACGGCCACCGTCAATCCCAGTGAAGCCGGCGATCTGGATTTGCAAGTCCTGAATCCGAGCCCCGGCCCTGCTACCTCAACCGATCTCATCGCCGAAGTGCAGGGCTCAACCGTTACAGACCCTGTCGCCTCTACCGACGCTGCGCGCTTTCTCGACCAGGCCACCTTCGGCGCCACTGACTCTGACATCCGTCATCTGTCGAAAATCGGTTATCAGGCGTGGCTCAACGAACAGTTCGCCCTCCCCCAGACGTTGCACGAGCCCATCGTCGAGCAGGACCTCATCGTCAACAACCCCGCATGCGCAGCCAGTGACGTCAAGTGCAACGCGGCGCTCTTCGTTCAGAACAATCAGAGCGAAGGCTACGTGCAGGACACCTTCTGGCAGCAGAGCCTCACCGCAAACGATCAGCTCCGCCAGCGTGTCGCATACTCGTTCTCCGAGCTCTTCGTCATCTCGGGCACGCTGCCCCAGGTGCAGAACATGCCCCGCGGCGAAGCCAACTACTACGACATGCTCGGCGCCGACGCCTTCGGCAACTTCCGTCAGCTGTTGCAGGACGTGACCCTCAGCCCCATGATGGGCCAGTTCCTCTCCATGCAGGGCAACGACAAGGGCAACGCCAATACCGACCCGGACGAAAACTACGCCCGCGAGGTCATGCAGCTCTTCACCATCGGCCTCTTCCAGCTCAATGATGATGGATCACAGAAACTCGACGGCACCGGCGCGCCCATCCCCACTTATTCCAACGTCGATGTTCAAGGCCTCGCCAAGGTCTTTACCGGCTTCAGCTGGAATATCCCCGGAGATGACACGGACAATGCTTGGTCCAACTGCTGCGTTTACGTCGGCACCGGCTACGGTGAAGACCTGCTGCCCATGCAGAGCTTCGCGAGCCACCATTCAACGCTGGAGAAGGACTTCCTCGGCGTCACCATTCCCGCTTCCGGTGCACCCGATCCCGACGGCGATCTCAAAATTGCCCTCGACACCCTTTTCAATCACCCGAATCTCCCTGCCTTCTTCTCGAAGCAGATGATTCAGCACCTGGTCACGAGCAATCCCAGCCCCGCTTACATCGCCCGCGTCGCCGCCGTCTTCAAAGACAACGGCTCAGGCGTGCGCGGGGACCTCAAAGCGGTCATCACCGCCATCCTGCTCGACCCTGAAGCACGCGACGCCGCCACTGACCTCGCCAATCCGCAATACGGCAAAGTTCGCGAGGCCCTCATTCGCTATACCAACTGGGCACGCGCTTTCACGGCGCAGTCCCGCAATGGCGGCTACTACATCGGATCAACGGAAGACCCCATCTGGGGCCTCGGCGAAATGCCGCTGCGCTCACCCTCGGTCTTCAACTGGTTTGCTCCCGGCTACGTGCCGCCGAATACCAGTATTGAAGCGGCCGGCCTCGTCGCTCCCGAAATGCAGATGACCAACGTGACAACCGTCGTCGGTTATCTCAACTACATGCAGAACGCCATCGGCGCTGACAACAAGAATGGACCGGACATCTTCGCTTACTACTCCACCGAGACGGGCCTCGCTGCAACTCCTGACGCCCTGCTCGACCGCCTGAATCTGCTCCTGATGGGCGGCGAAATGGATAGCACTCTGCGCGGCGAGATTCTTGCTGCCGTCAACGCCATCCCCATTCCCTCGGGCGACCAGGACGCCATCAACGCCGCGCTTCGCACCCGCGTCGAGGTAGCCGTCTATCTCACCATAGCTGCGCCGGCCTTCAACGCGCAGTACTAGAGCAGTCTGAAGAACGCATTCAGAGAGGACCGTTATGTGCAAGTTCAACCACAACCGGCGGCAGTTTCTGCGAACCGCATCTCTCGCCTCAATGGCAGGCATCTCGGCCAGTCCGTTCCTTGTCGGCCTCAATTCTATGGCCGCCATGGCACAGTCAACGGGCACGACGGACTATAAGGCACTTGTCTGCGTCTTCCTCGCGGGCGGAAATGACGGCCACGGAACCGTAATCGCCACAGATCCTGACTCCTTCTCTGCCTTCACGCAGGCGCGCTCCGGCGCACCCGGCCTCGCCTATCCACTCAGCGAACTGCTGCCCATCATCCCCAAGACCTCGCAGGACGGCCGCACCTTCGGGCTCAATCCGGCCCTAACCGGAATTCAAAACCTCTTCAACGCCGGCCGCGCCGGCATCATCGCTAACACCGGCACTCTCATCGCTCCAGCAAGCAAAGCACAAGTGCAGAACAATTCCGTGCCTTTGCCTGCCTCACTCTTCTCTCATTTCGACCAGCAGGCCGCATGGCAGGCCATCGCCGCAAATGGCGGCAGCACAGAGCACGTGGGTTGGGGTGGCGCAGTCGCCGATCTCATCGAGAGCATGAACATGAACTCGAACTCCATGTTCACCTGCATCTCGACATCCGGTATCGCCCTCTTCCTCGCTGGCGAAAAGTCCTATCAGCTCAATGTCACATCCGCTGGGCCTATCCCGATCTACGGCACCAGCCAGCCACTCTTCGGTCAGCAGGCCGGCACTGACGCCCTGCTAAGCATCCTCAGCGCCGACGAAGCCAATCTCTTCGCCAAGGAATACGAGGCGGTCATCCAGCGTTCCATGCAGGCGCAGGCCACGCTGGCTTCCGCAATGCTCCCCGCCGGTCCCACCGGCGTTCCTAATCCGCCTCAGTATCTCGACCCCATGACCAACATGCTCGCCAACAATCCGCTCGCCATCTCGATGCAGACCGTCGCCCGCATCATCGCCGGCCGCTCGTCTCTCGGCGTATCACGCCAGATCTTCTACGTGACGCTCGGCAGCTTTGACACCCACGACAACCAGGCCGTCCAGCACGCGCGCCTGCTCACCCAGCTTGGGCAGGCGTTCGAGTACTTCGACGGCCTCATGACTTCCTCCGGCCTCGGCAACCAGGTCACCACTTTCACCGCATCCGACTTCGGCCGCACTCTCACAAGCAATAGCAACGGCACCGATCACGGTTGGGGAAGCCATCACTTCGTTGTTGGAGGCGCCGTAGCCGGCGGAGACATGTACGGGACCTATCCTGTCGTCGGCACAGATCAGGCGAACGACGTTGGTCAGGGCCGCCTCATCCCCACAACATCTGTCGATCAGTACGCGGCAACCCTGGCTCGCTGGTTCGGCCTCTCCGACGGTCAGATCAACCAGGTCCTGCCGAACTTCCACAACTTCGGCTCCAGCCCCTACCTCGGATTCATGGGTTAGTGCGACGGTCCACCAAAAGTCAAAGGGGGGCGCAAAGCCCCCCTTTCTTGTTGCGGACAATCCGGCGGCACGCGAGCGTGCGTCAACTCGCCTGCAACACAAACCGTGAATTTCTTCTAGAACCCTCTTACCACAACCGATGCGACCAGCAGGCTCGCGAATAGCAGCGCCGTCATCACTCTTATCTGCAGCACCAGCTTCCCTTCCGGAAAGCGACGGCCATATTCGCGATGCAGACGCAGCAATCGCATCACATCGCCGCTTGGCGGAGTCGTCTCCACCTCGGCGGTACGCAGCGCGCTCATCTGCGCCACAAGCTTGTAATTGGTGAGGGTCAAGAGCAATCCGAGTGCGGACACACTCGCAAAGGCAGCAACTTCAATCAACAGATGGATAGACATGAAACTCTATTCATTCTATCGGTGATCTGCTTCGATCGGTGTTGTTGGCAAGCGCTTCCTGAAACTCAGGTAATGGGTAGCTCTAAGCCACGCAAATCGCGAGAGATGGCGCTTCAGGATTTACCTTTCAAATACCAATCCATCACCCGCGGAGCAACAACATCCAGCGACGTGAAAATGAAGCCGATCTTCGGGACAAAGACTGTCTTCTTGCCACGCTCTAGTCCGCGAATCAAGCTAGCCGCAACCTGATCCGGACTCACCACTCGCCGAATATTCTCCACATTCTGCGGCGCTGCTCCTGCCAGCACGTGCTCACGAAACTTCGTGTCCACTATTCCCGGGCACACCTTCATCACGTGGATTCCACTGCCCGCGAGCTCTCGACGCAACGAATCACTCACGCAGTGCAGCGCCCACTTCGTCGCGCAGTACATCACCGCCCAGGGCAACCCAACCTTGCCGCCCACTGACCCGATGTTCACAATCGCGCCCGAATGCTGCGCCTTCATCTGCGGAATCACAAGCTGCGCCAACGCAAGCGCCGAGAAAACATTCACGTCAAACATCCGCTTCGAGATCTCGGTATCGACCTCGCTCGGATAGCCATACTGGCCAACGCCCGCATTGTTCACCAGAACATCAATGCGACCGAAGCGCGCCAGCGTCTGCTCCACCACTGCTGTACGCGTCTCCGCTGAAGTAATGTCCCCCTCAACCACAAGCCGTGTCGCGGAGCCCGTCTCCGCAAAACCTGCGTTCGACAGACCGGTTACAGCGATCTTGGCGCCGCGCGCCGCAAACAGCCGCGCACAGCTCGCGCCAATTCCATCCGAAGCGCCCGTGATCAGAACAACCTTCTCGGCCCACTTCCCCGCTGACAATGGATTCCCCTGCATTCGCTCTTTCCGCGAAACCACTTCTTCGTCGCCGCTCGGCCGCGCGAGCCTGGCTCAGCCAGCCAGCAAATTGTATTTAACGATGCACCAGAGGGCCCTGAACCCGTCTCGCCATCCAATTTTCTTTCCTTCTGCATACGTGCGGCCGTGATAGCTGATTCCCACTTCATAAATGCGAGCATTCGCTCTTGCCACCTTCGCCGTTACCTCAGGCTCAAACCCGAATCGGTCCTCTTCGATCTGGATGCTCTGGATCAGCTCCCGCCTGAACGTCTTGTAGCAGCTCTCCATATCGGTGAGGTTCAAATCGGTCGCCATATTCGAGCACAGCGTGAGGAAGGTGTTGCCGATCTGGTGCCAGAAATACAACACACGATGCGCGTCCGCTCCCGCCTGAAAGCGCGAACCATACACCACATCCGCCCTGCCTGAAAGAATGGGCCCCAGCAGACGGTAATACTCGCTTGGATCGTATTCCAGGTCCGCATCCTGGATCACCACAATTGCCGCCGTCGCCTGGCCAATACCCGTCCTCAAAGCCGCTCCCTTGCCGCGGTTCACTTCGTGCCGGAAGAGCTTGATGCGCGGATCTGTAGCCGCCAGAGTCTTGAGCCGATCAAATGTTCCGTCAGCGGAACAGTCGTCCACGATTACCAATTCCTGCACCGGGCGCTGCGCCAGCACCACTTTCACCACCTCGGCAATCGTAGCTGCCTCGTTGTACACGGGCATTACGGCCGTTAAGCACGGCGCAATATCCTCATTGGAAATCATGCAGGCTATCGTACCATTTTCAATTCCGCGCTCCAGATAACCTTAGTTCGGATATCCGCCCGCAATAGCGACGTGCGCTTCAGGAACGACGGACGCGAAAAGGCCGGACGGGGAAAATCCCCCTCCGGCCCTTCAGTGTAGTGTTCCCTCGAACGGCGCCTTTAAACCACGGCGTTCTTCTCAATCACGTCTCTATACCACGCCGCAGACATCTTCGGCGTGCGCTTCAGCGTCTTGAAGTCAACGTAATGCAGGCCGAAACGCTTGCTGTATCCATCAGCCCACTCGAAGTTGTCCAGCAGGCTCCACAGGAAATAGCCCTTCACCGGATAGCCTTCCTTCGTTGCGCGGTGCAGCTGCGTGAGATGGTTCCGCAGATACATGATGCGATCCGTGTCTTCCACCGTGCCCTGTGGTGTCAGCACATCATCGGAGCTGGTGCCATTCTCGGTGATGTAGATGGCCGGAGCTCTTTCCTTCCAGTTGTCGCACGTGTTGCGCACCGCCCAGTAGATACACTCCGGCCCGATGGTAAGCCACGGCGAAAACATGTGTGGATACGAGCTCGGATTCGGCTCAACCTTGAAGCCCAGCGGCGACGCGTCCGCGCTCACATACTGCGGCGTATAGACATTCAGACCAACGAAGTCCAGCTGGCTGCCGATCACCTTCATATCACCCTCTTCCACCTTCGGCGCGTTCGCACCTTCGTGGGCGAGATATTCCGGCGTATATCGGCCTTCCATGATCGCCGTGAGGAAGGGCGAGTTGAGAATGCGCGCAGCCTTCTGCGCCGCCGTAATATGCTCGGGCGTTTCGATCACCGGCACATAAACGTTGGTGTTCTCCGCAAGACCAATCTGTGTCCCCGCCGGCGTATTCGCGCGCAGTGCCTGCACTCCGAGCCCGTGCGCGAGAATCGCGTGATGCCGTATCTGATTCACCTGTGCCGGCGGCAGCTTGAGCCCCGGCGCAAATTGTCCAATCGCGTATCCGAGATCGGTGAAGCAGACGAACTCATTCGTCGTCATAAAGTGGCTTACGCGATCGCCAAGGTTCTTTCCGATAAACGCCGCATAATCCCCAAAAGCCAGTGACGTATTGCGCGACTGCCATCCACCCTCAAGCGCCGCGGGAGTATCCCAGTGGAAGAGCGTGATGTAAGGCGTGATGTTATTGGCGAGCAGCTCGTCCACTACGCGCTTATAGTAGTCAAGCCCCTGGGGATTCACCTTGCCCTTACCCTCAGGAAAAACACGCGACCAGGAGATCGACATGCGATACATCTTTACGCCCAGCGCCTTCAGCAGCTTCACATCCTCTTTGTAGAGGTGGTAGGAGTCATCCGCCACGTCGCCGGTATCGCCGTTGTGCGTCTTGCCCGGCGTATGCGAAAACACATCCCACAACGACGGCCCGCGCCCATCGGCCGTCGCACCTCCCTCAACCTGGTATGCAGCCGTAGCGCAGCCCCACAAAAAGCCCTCAGGATAGTTGAGAACGGAAGGTTGCGGCTCGCCCAATGCGAGCTTCGGCAACCAGGCACTTGCGCTGGCGGCGGCCGCTGCAGCGGCCACGCCCTTGCCAAATTGACGGCGGGAGATGGCTTTCATCTATAAATCCCTTTCAATAAATCAGCTGAAAATGAAGCAAAATCGTTTTAGCAGCCCGCGCGGAGGGCTGGCAAGCCGCCTTCTCCACCCGCTGAAAACAGGTGAGTTGCTGAAGGGACCAACTACAAGCCGCAAACTCGCGACAAAAGAAAGCCGCAACCCTTGGGTTGCGGCCCTCGTCTCGCTTGCTTCCAGTCCGAATTACTCGGGCTTCTTTGCGCCATCCTTCGCGCCGTCCACGGCGCCCTTGGTCGCGTCTTTCGTCTTGTCGTAAGCCTTCTCAGTCCCCTTGGCCGTCGCGTGTGCTGCATCCTTCGTCGCATCCTTGGTCTTGTCGAATGCCTTCTCAGTTCCGCTCTTGGTCTTGTCG
Organism: uncultured Acidobacteriaceae bacterium; assembly: GCA_963832465.1. Classification (GTDB taxonomy): domain Bacteria; phylum Acidobacteriota; class Terriglobia; order Terriglobales; family Acidobacteriaceae; genus Telmatobacter. The sequence goes on along the minus strand of CAWHUJ010000005.1, from coordinate 185,818 downwards.
TACGCCTTCTCGGTCCCCTTGGCGGTCGAATGCGCAGCGTCCTTCGTTGCATCCTTGGTTTTGTCGTAAGCCTTCTCAGTACCGCTCTTCGTTTTATCGTATGCCTTCTTTGTATCCTTGGATGTGGCATGCGCCGCATCCTTGGTGGCATCCTTCGTCTTGTCGTAGGCCTTCGTCGTATCCTGCTTTGCCGTGTCGGCAGCCGATTGGGCCATCGCGAATGCCGCTCCGCACGTCAAAGCGGCCCCCAGGAGAGCTAGAGCAAATGGGCGGTAGGTCTTCATAGTACTTTGCAGCTTATCGTTTCGCCTGCCGCTTGGCTAGAAAAAGAAGTAGCGCACTTCTTCGATATCTTCGCCGCGGGCGATCAGGCCCTCCGTAAAAGCTGCGTCAATTTCCCGTGAATGAATGGCCCCACCCATTGACCGCACAATCCGCCGAGGCTAGGTTCAGAGACATGGAAACGACCGACTTCGACACTCTTCTCGCCGATTACAAGAGCGCCGTGGATCGCTGGCTCGCTGCCATTCGCGCCGAGGAAGCACTCGCCAATGCAGATCACTCGCTCGTGGAGTGGGAGCTTTGGGATGACGCCGACTTCAAAGTGCAGGACGCCGAAAAAGCCGCGAAGCAGGCTCGCGATGCCTATAAGAACGCTCTGCGCGAGAAGAATTACAACTTCTAGTCCCTCTTGCTGACTGCAAAAAGAAAGGGCGCGGCAATCGCCGCACCCTTTTTTTGCGCGAGCCTTTCGACACTTACATTTCTTTGACGCCTTCCACAAACGCCTTCAGTTTGCGACTGCGCGAGGGGTGACGCAGCTTGCGCAGCGCCTTCGCCTCAATCTGCCGAATGCGCTCGCGCGTCACCTGGAAGCTCTGTCCTACCTCTTCCAGCGTGTGCTCTGAGCCATCCTCAAGCCCAAAGCGCATTTTTATCACCCTCTCCTCTCGGGGAGTGAGAGTTCGGAGAACCTGCGAGGTGTACTCCTTGAGGTTCACGCTGATCACCGCCTCTGAGGGCGAAACCGCCTGACGATCTTCGATAAAGTCGCCCAGGTGCGAGTCTTCCTCTTCGCCGATCGGCGTCTCCAGCGAGATCGGTTCCTGCGCAATCTTCAGCACCTTGCGCACCTTCGCCACCGGAATATCCATACGGCGCGCAATCTCTTCGCTCGAAGGCTCACGTCCCAGCTCCTGCACCAGCTGGCGGCTCGTGCGGATCAGCTTGTTGATCGTCTCGATCATGTGCACCGGGATACGAATCGTGCGGGCCTGGTCCGCAATCGCGCGGGTAATGGCCTGCCGAATCCACCACGTTGCATACGTCGAGAACTTGTACCCGCGGCGATACTCGAACTTGTCCACCGCCTTCATCAGGCCGATATTGCCCTCCTGAATCAGGTCGAGGAACTGCAGTCCGCGGTTCGTATACTTCTTCGCAATTGAAACTACCAGGCGCAGGTTAGCCTCGATCAGCTCCCGTTTGGCCTGCTCGGCGTCCATGTCGCCCTGGATCATCTCGCGCTGTGTGCGCTTCAGTTCGGCAATGGAAACACCAGCGTCGCCCTCGATCTTCTCGAGATCAACCTTGCAGTTCTTCTGCTGTCGCCGGTACTCCTTCTTCAGATCCTCACTCTTCGAAGCCTCGTACTTCTGGTCGAGCGAGCGTATCTGCCGCTCCAGCGTGCGCATGGTGTCTACGGTCTTGTTGACCTTATCCAGCAGGCGCTTGCGTTCAAGCGGCGTGTACTTCAGCTCACGCACAATGCGCGATACATAAACCTTCTCCCGCGCAATCGCCCAACGCGTCTTGCGCTGCTCGCGCGCGCTGGTCTTGCTGTTGGCCGCGGCTTGCTTCTCTTCAAGCTGCGCAATCTTCTTCTGGTGCTTCAGCAATGCGTCCACACGCGTCACAGTCGATCGCACACGCGCCTGCACTACGTCTTCGGTGAGCTCCTCCTCGTCGAAGACCACCACTTCCTTCACATTGCGCACGCCGCGCTTCAGGTCTTCGCCCAGCGCTAGAATTTCGCGAATCACAATGGGAGACCGCGAAATCGCCTTCAACACGCGCAGCTGGCCGCGCTCGATGCGCTTGGCAATCTCCACTTCGCCTTCGCGCGTCAACAGCGGCACGGTGCCCATCTCGCGCAGATACATGCGCACCGGGTCATTGGTTTTTTCAAGCGTCCCAGGGGTCAGATCGAGCTCGACGTCCTCGCCCTCTTCAAGCTCAAAGTCCTTATCCGCTCCGAACTTCGGACTGTCGAGAAGATCGATGCCCTGGTTGCCGATCGTGGTGAGCAAATCATCCATGTCATCGGCACTGTTCATCTCTTCCGGCATCATGTCGTTCACATCGCCGTACGAGAGGTAGCCCTTCTCTTTGCCCACTTCAATCAGATTCTGGATATCGTCTTCAAATTTTTCGTTAGTTGCCAATTGGTGTCCTGCTCTCTGCTAACCCGGAATCTACCGGGCCGATTCGCTCCCCTCGTCCCCACAGCTCTTCTAATCGCGCTTTTCTACTCACGTTCGATGCGTTAGATGCCGTTTCATCAAGAGGGTATTACTCACACAGTGCCCGCACGCACGCCAAAGTTTCCCCGCACCCTGCCCAGCCGGCACGCGCGAAATCGCACGACCCCGAAAGTCTCCTGGAAGACTTTCGCGCGCACAAACACCGCCGCAATCGCCGCAACAAGTCGCGGTCTAAATTCGTCGCTCGGAATCGGATGCCGCGCTTCAGGTTTCGCCTGGTCGCCCGCGAGCCGCAGCTCATATGTGGGGCAAAGGGGCGCGCATCCTTACGGAGATCAATAGATTACCACATCTAAACTGTTCTCGCCATGCAGCTTCACCGCAGTGAACCCGCTTACGCACTGACAAAATCGCAGCGCATTCCCGGCTGGCTGATAATCCGATCTACCCGCACCATCTTAGACGCTCGTAGAGTGCCAAACGGCTCAGGGAATCAGCGATTTGAGCCTCGACCCTGCCCGTCTCCCGGCAGCCGTCGACTCTGCAACTGCCGCAGCATCCGGTCTCGCTCCAGCTTCTGCTGGGTCAGCACCGCCAGCTCCGCGTGGTCTCCGCGCCGTTCCGCCTCTGCAATTTGCGCACGCAAGTCCCTTAGATCGTTCTCAATACGCCGCATTTGCAGGCCTATGGTCGCTCCCTGCACCGTCTCCGCCGAGGGTGGCTCCTTCTCGGCCAGCAATGCCTCTGCCAGCAGCGCTTTCTGCGCCGGATCCTCCACCACATCCATCGGGTCAGCAGTCTCCCGGCCCGCCAGCGCCTGCAACGCGGGAAAAACGCCCAGCCCCTCAAACCAATCCGGATGCTTCGCCAGCGCCTCCCCCGCAATCCGCCGCGACTCGCCAAACTCCGGGTCAGTGTTCGCCAGAGCCCGCAATAGCACTCGCTCTACTTCAGTCAGCGTGCTTGTCCTCACTTCCACGCGGTCCCGCCGCTTCAGCGCCGCCTGCCGCAGCTCCTCGCGCAGCACCGCCGAATCGATCCCCAGCTTCTGTGCCGCGTCCGCCGCAAACTGATCCCGCGCCAGCTTCTCCGGCATCCGCCGGATATGCGGCAGAAGGTAATTCATCGCCTTCACCTTCTGCTCCGCGCTCGCCCCCGGAAACTGCTGCCGCGCCCGCTCAATCAGGTAGTCCGATTGCCGCCGCGCCGCCCGCACCGCCGCCATGTAGGCCTCAACGCCGCGCTCGCGGATATACCGGTCCGGATCGAGGCCTCCATCCAGTGTCACAATCCGGATCGTGAACCCTTCTTCCGTCAGCAGCGCAATCGACTTCTCCGCAGCATTTGCTCCCGCCGCGTCTGGGTCGAAATTCACCGCCACATTCGACGTGTGTCGCTTAAGGATGGCTACCTGGTGCTCCGTGAACGCCGTGCCGCTCGTCGCAATCACGTTCTGAATGCCGCGCAGATACACCGAAATGCAGTCCATCTGACCCTCAACCAGCAGTGCAAATCCGGCCTGCCGAATCGCCGTCTTGGCCTTGTCGAGGTTAAAGAGCACCTGCCCCTTTTGATACAGCGGCGTCTCCGGCGAGTTGATGTACTTCGCCCCTGCCTTATCGCCCGTCTCCAGCGTCCGCGCCGTAAACGCAATCACCCGCCCGCCTTCATTCGCAATGGGAAACGTCACGCGCTTGCGAAACCGATCGTAAAGCGGCCCCATCGTGCCATCGCCCTGCTCCTTCGACGAGAACAATCCACTTGCCCGCAGCGTCTCCTGGTCCGCCGTCGCGCTCAGCCTGTCGCGCAGCGCGTTATAGCTCTCAGGCGCATAACCGATCCTGAACGCCTTGATTCCTTCCGGCGTCATGCCCCGCCCGGCCAGATATTCGCGCGCCAGCGCACCCTCCGGCCCACGCATCTGCTCTTCAAACCACGCTGTCGCCGCTTCGTGCAGTTCCAGCAGCTTCCCACGCAACCTCGCCTCGGCTGCCTCTTCAGGCGACGAGAACTCTCGCTTCGGCAGCGCAATGCCGCACTTGCCAGCGACGATCCGGACCGCCTCCGGAAATCCCACATTCTCAATCTTGCCCACAAAGCTGAAAACGTCGCCCGATACCCCGCAGCCGAAGCAGTGATAAAACTGCCGCACCGCATGCACGCTGAATGAAGGCGACTTCTCCTTGTGGAAAGGGCACAGCCCCGAGTAATTCTGCGCTCCGGCCTTGCGCAGACGAATGTATCCCTCGATCACCTTCACGATGTCGGCCTGCTGCTTCACGGTCTGGGCAAAATCGGACACGGGCTGGTCACTTATGAGCATACGGCTGCCGATTCAGACCAATGTCGCCCGCTGCATGTGGAAGCAGTGGAAACCACGCCACTTAACCGCTTCCGCCGCACATTACCGATGTGTTCATGAGCGGTCGTTAGGCCTTCGGAAGCAAAACCGCCATTTGTATAATCCACTCAAGTCCCAACCAATCCCCCGGAGGTTGTTACAGATGGCTTCTGAACGATTCAGAGTGGTCCGCGCCGTTACTGCGTCTGCTCTGGTTGCGCTTTTCGGTGTTCCGCAGTCCCTCGTCGCACAGGTCGACCACATCGTCAGCTCCACCGAGCTGCAGAAGGCCGCCGTCGGCGCCTCGCAGCAGCGCGAGCACAACCTCGAGACCCTGCGCTCGTTCTTCTCCTCGGCAAAGGCTGCTGACGCGCTCAAGTCCGCGCACATGGATCCTCAGCAAGTCAGCAAGGCCGTTGCCAGCCTCAGCGATGACGACCTGGCCCGCCTGGCCACCCGGGCAAGCAAAGCGCAGTCTGAATTCGCCGCCGGCTCGCTCTCCGATCGCGACCTGATCATCATCCTCGTCGCCATCGCTGCCCTCATCCTCATCATCGTCGCCGTTCGCTAATTCGCACCGATGGGCCGCAGCATCTTCAGAATCATTGCAATCCTTCTACTGCTGCGGCTCACTGCCCTCGCGTCCGACCCGCAAGGCATTTGGATCGACGTCCCCTTCGTCCAGCAACAGAAAGACGGTTGCGGCGCCGCCGTTATCGCCATGGTCATGCAGTACTGGCAGCAGCACGATGGCCAGCCCGCCAACCCCGCGTCCAACCCCGCGCAGATCTTCGTCACGCTCGACTCCAAAGCCGCCCACGGCATTTACTCCGCCGATATGGTGCGTTACTTCCAGCAGAATGGCTACCGCGCCTTCGCCTTTGCCGGCGAGTGGGCCGACCTCGAACGCCACCTCTCTAAGGGTCGTCCTCTCATCGCCGCGCTCAAGCCCGGCGCCGGCCTTCCCCTGCACTACGTCGTCATCGCCGGCATCGACCCCGCCGCCCATACCGTCCTCCTCAACGACCCTGCGCAACGCAAGCTGCTCAAGGAAGACGCCACTCACTTCGAGGAGGAATGGAAAGCCGCCGGACACTGGAGCCTCCTCGCCATCCCCGAGGTAAGCGCACCCTGAAGCGCCGCCGCCTCAACATTCGATTGCTCCTCACCGCATTCGCGGTTCTCCTGCTCTTCTCTGCCGTTTTGCAAGCGCAGTCGAACCAGCTGGCGCCCGCGTCGCAGGTCGACTCTCTCATCGCCGCTCAGCGCTGGAACGATGTCGCGCAATCACTCGCTCCTCTAGCGTCACGCTCCGCTGATCAAAACTACGACTACGCCGTCGCACTTGCGCATCTCGGGCGCCTTACCGAAGCCGAGACGGCGCTCGAAGCCGGCCAGTTCCTCGCGCCCCGCGATCCCCGCTTTCCCGTCGAGCTCGCGGGCATCGCCTTCACGCAGAAGCACTATCCGAAGGCCGCATCGTTGCTGCGCCGCGCCCATCGCCTCGCACCCGCTGACACGTACACAAGCAACTTCCTCGGCACCATCTACTATCTCCAGGGCAACACCCCAGCCGCCCTCAAATACTGGAACAACGTCAACAAACCCGAGCTCGCCGAAGTGCGCAGCGAGCCCGAACCCCAAGTCTCCCCCGCCCTACTCGATCACGCCTTTGCCTTCTCTCCCGCGAGCATCCTCACGTGGCAGCAGTATCTCGACTCCGAAGCACGCCTGCGCGGCCTCGGCATCTTTCCGCAACAACAGCTCGACCTGCGCGCTCGCGACGACGGTCGCTTCGATCTCGTCTTCCGCGGACAGGAACGCGACGGCTTCGGCGACTCAAAACTCGAAGCTCTCTTCCTCCTCCTGCGCGAGCTTCCCTTCCAAGGCGTAACGCCCGAGTACTACAACCTCCATCGCGAGGGCATCAACTTCACATCTCTCTTCCGCTGGGACGCACAGAAACGACGCATCTCCGCCGAATACTCCAGCCCCTTCGAACGTAGCGCCAAATATCGCTACGCTCTCAGCACCGACCTGCGCAATGAGAATTGGAACCTCCGCGATGGCTTCACCGGCTACGCGCCTGTCCTCGCCAGTCTTAACCTGCGCGTCGAGCGCGGCGCCTTCACCCTCGCCTCATTCGCCACCGACCGCCTTCGCTGGTCCGTCGGGGCCGAGCTCTCTCATCGCGACTACCGCAACGTCGCCCCTGGCTCAGTCCTCACTCCGTCGATGCTCAGCTCCGGCTATCAGCTCAAGCAACTCGCACAGGCTGAGGGCACAATGCTGCGCATTCCTGAACATCGCTTTACCGTCGAAGCCCACGCCTCCAGCGACGCCGCACGTCTCTGGTCGCAGCCTTCACAGACATTCGAGAAACTCCAGGGCTCCATTGGTTGGCATTGGCTCCCTCAGGCCGAAGGCGACGACTACGCGATGCAACAACGCCTCCGCGCCGGCAAGACTTTCGGCCAGGTCCCCTTCGACGAGCTCTTCATGCTTGGCCTCGAGCGCGACAACGACCTGCCCATGCGCGCCCACATCGGCACCCGCGACGGAATCAAGGGCAGCGCCCCACTCGGCCGCAACTACCTGCTTCAATCTCTGGAGTTCGACAAGCGCCTCTGCAGCAATGGCCTTATCACAGTCAGTCTCGGCCCCCTACTCGACATCGGAGCCATCGCCGATCCGGCTACTGCCCTTGGCTCCCATCAGTGGCTCTTCGATACCGGCGCACAACTGAAGCTGCGCGTCTTCTCCACCACCGTCGCCTTCTCCTGGGGCCACGACCTGCGCACCGGGAACAACGTCTTCTACGTCATGCTCCCTCAGTAGCCCTCGCGCTTCACCATCGCACGTTTCAAATCTTTTTTTGTATATGCCTTGACACGTATATACGCTCCGGGTTATATCTGAGGCGTGGAATCGGTCTTCAACATCATCGCCGAACCGAACCGTCGCGCCATCCTCGATCTGCTCGTCTCCTCCGAGCAGTCCGTTGGAGAGATCGAGCGCCGCCTGCGCATGTCGCAGCCAACCGTCTCGAAGCATCTCCGCGTTCTGCGCGACGCCGGATTCGTCGAATCCACCGTCGATGCTCAACGGCGTCTCTACCGGCTCAGGCCCGAGCCCTTGCAGGAAATCGATGCCTGGCTGGCCCCTTTCCGGCGCTTCTGGGAGCTTCATATTGATGCTCTCGAACGTCATCTCGACCGCATGAACCAGAAGGAAATCGACAAGTCTTCGCAATCGAAAAAGGAGAAGACACCCGCGCGACGTCGTCCGCAAACTCGAAACCACACCAAACGAGGTAAACCATGAAAATCAAAATCGCCAGCGTCTATGTCGATGACCAGGAAAAGGCCCTGCGCTTCTACACCGAAGTGCTTGGCTTCGTAAAAAAATCCGACTTCAGCAACGGGCCATACCGTTGGCTCACCGTTGCTTCAGCCGAAGAACCGGAAGGCACCGAATTGCAGCTGGCTCTCAACAACGATCCGGCCGTCAAGACTTACCAGCAGGCCATCTTCGGGAAGAACCAGCCCGCGGCCAATTTCCTCACCGACGATCTGCAGGCAGACTATGACCGCATTAAAGCTGCCGGAGGCAACTTCACCATGCCACCCACAGACGTCACCGCCTCAAAGATCGCCGTGGTGAACGACACCTGCGGCAACCTCATTCAGCTCACACAGCTCGCGCGCTGGCAGGGATAAGCAAATGAATACTCGCGCGCAGTACAACCCCGGGCCCGCCAGAGACGCGCACATCGAGAAGACCGACGACCTCTGGACGCTCGTTCTCGTCAGAGAACTGCGTCATGCGCCGCAAAGGGTCTGGCAGGCGCTCACTGACCCCGCGCACCTCCGCGAGTGGGCGCCCTTCGATGCAGATGGAAAGCTTGACGCAGTCGGATCCACGGTAAAACTCACCTGGGTAGGAACAGCGCGAGTCACAGAAGCCACAGTGACGCGCGCCGATCCGCCCCGGGTGCTCGAGTTCCAGGACCTCCGGTGGGAGTTGGAGCCGCGCGACAACGGCACTCGCCTGACGCTCTGGCACAGCATTGATCGCCGCTTCATAACCTGGGGAGCAGCAGGCTGGCACATCTGCATCGACGTCCTCGACCGCCAGCTCGCAGGCGAACCCATCGGCCGCCTCGTCGGCGCCGACTCCATGAAATTCAGTGGCTGGCAACGTCTCACCACCGAGTACGCGCAGCACTTCGGCATCGAAGCGCGCGAATGGCCCGCGAAAACCACCCCGAAATCCTAAGGAGGTCTCCTTGAACCTGAACAGGTGGATTCGACAAACTCACCGCTGGGTGTCGATTTTCTTCACATTAGCCGTGATCGCTAACGGCATCGAAGTATTCCGCGGCAAATACAGCAACGCGATGGGCTTGGCCGCTCTCTTGCCCCTTGCCTTCCTCCTGCTCACTGGCCTCTACTTGTTTGCGCTGCCCTATTTCGCAAAGAGCCGTGGCGGCCGCGTTGCCGGTTGATTCAGATCCGGCGCTTGCAACTAATTCTGGTCGGGGTAAACATCGGAGTTGTCCATGCAAAAGCCCGTCGCTGTAAAGTCTGCCTCCGCGCGCATCGTCCCTATCGGTGCCAAGATCACCCCGGTGAAAGACTGGCGGGATAAGACTCTCGCCAAAGCCCGCGCAATCATCCTCGCCGCCGATCCCGAAATCGTGGAAGAGCGGAAGTGGGCCAAGGCTACATCGCCGGGTGTGCCCGTCTTCTCCCGCGGAGGCATTATCTGCACCGGCGAAACCTACAAGAACGCCGTGAAGCTTACATTCGCTAAAGGCGCCTCATTGCCAGATCCATCAGCCCTCTTCAATGCCAGCCTCGATGGCAACATACGCCGCGCCATCGATTTCCACGAGGGCGACATCATCAATGAAGCCGCCTTGAAAGCTCTCATCCGCGCCGCCGTAGCATTGAATCTCGCCGGCAAGAGCCAATCCAAACCGCGGCGCTAATTCTTCCCCGCAGGCAAAGCCCAGGCAAACATCACGCCACCGCTGCCGGTCACAACGTACTGCCGTCCATCCAGCTCATAGCGTGATCGGCGAACTCTGCATCGGCGCACCCGTTCCCGCATGCCACAGCGTCTTACCCGTCGCCGTCGACAAGGCCAAAATGTTTCCCGTCGAGTCGCCGGTGAAAGTCAGCCCCGAATCCGTCGTCAGCACGCCTGCGCCCGAGCCGCCTTCGACCCAGCTCATGGCTCCAGCGAATCTTGCCCGTCTGGTAATCGATCGCCTCGATCACGCCTTTGCCCCACAAGCCGTAGTCCGCGCCCGCCCAGCCATACGCGCCGTCCGCCGGCTTCGCGAAGTAGATGCCCTAGCTCGGGTGCGCATCCACGATAAACAGTCCCGTCTTCGGGTCGAAGCTTGGCGAGCGGTAATTCGTCATGCCGCCTTCATCCGGCGCGATCAGCCGCCCATCGGGCGCGGGCTCTTTCTCCGGATTCGGAATCGGCTGCCCTTCCTTATCGATGCCGAGCGCCCAGTTCGCCGGCCCATACGGCACCGTCAGCAGGCTCTTGCCGTTGGTCCGGTCCAGCACGAAGAAGTAGCCGTTGCGCGAAGCTCTGCATCAGCATCTTGCGCGGCTGGCCGTTGAAAGTCCCATCCACCAGCACCGGAATCTCCACCGCATCCCAGTCGTGCGTATCGTGCGGCGACGCCGAAAAGCCCCACGCCAACTTCCCCGTGTCGGGATTGAGCGCCACGATGCTGCACGTGTAAACGTCGTCGCCCGGACGCGTCTTGCCGTTCAGCACCGGCGTCGGATTTCCCGTGCCCCAATACACCAGGTTCAGATCGGGATCGTAGGTGCCCGTCATCCACGTCATGCCGCCGGTGGTCGCGTTCGGCGTGCCCGCCGGCGGAGTGCTGCCACTCCCACTGCGGTCGCCGGTCTCCGGATCGAACGATCGCAGAAAGCCCGGGAGATTATCCAGGTCGCCGCCCACGCCCACAATCACGTGATTGCGCACCACCAGCGGCGCCATCGTGGTCCAGTAGCCCTTCTTCGACATCGGCGATCACCTTGTCCCAGCGCACCCTGCCGTCTTTGCGTTGAGCGACAGCAGATGCGCATCCGGAGTCGTGAAGTAGAGCCAGTCCCTTGTACATCGCCACGCCGCGATGGCCGATGTGCTCGCCGTCCGAGGCGGGGTGATTGTAATGCCAGACTCATGCGTCCCGACCGCGCGTCCACGGCCCACACATTGTCCGGAACCGTGAAAGTAAAGAACGCCATCCACCAGCAGCGGCGACGACTTGATCGCCGCTCCCTGGTTGGTCTGGAATGCCCAGGCCAGCCCCAGCCTGCCACATTCGCCGGCGTAATCTGCGTCAGCTTGCTGTGCCGCTTGCCGGAGTAATCGCCGTGATATTGCGGCCAGCTATCGACGCTGGGATGCAGCAATCTCGCCGGATCCAGCTCCTGCGCAGCCGCAATCTTTATCCCTGTAAAGCCCGCGATAACCGCGGCAACCACGGCAAACCTGAAAACTCTCATGTGAAAATGACCCTTATTGGAGGAACTTCAAGCATGCCTTGCGCGCCCGTCAGGCCTCATGCCCTATCAGGCGAAAGTCTATTGTGTGCCGCGCAGGCCACGCAAGCAGACCGCTCACGACGGACAATAGGAGTTGGGGTCTCGCAAGTGGCTCAGCTCGGGTGAATAGGTGAATGTGCCGTTCCCATGCCCCAGCATCACTTCGTAATCCTCATCGTCATCGCTCGAAATCAGCAGGTCGGGAATACCGTCCCCGTTCACGTCCGCCGTGGCGATGCTGAACTCCCGGCCCTTCCGCGGCAACTCAAACGACCACGCGCGCCGAAACGACCCATTGCCTTCGCCGGTAAGAATCACTGCCGCATTGGAGCCAGAATCAGAGACAACCAGGTCGAGATGCCCGTCGTTCGTGAAGCGGCCCGCCGCGATCGATGCCACCGAATCCACCGTCGCAATCTTCCCCGCGCTCGCAAGGCTCCCCGTACCGTCGCCAGCAAACTCGGTTAGCGCCCCGCTATCGTCGCCCACGATCACATCCAGATTGCCATCGCCGTTGAAGTCACCCACAACCATCGCGCGCGGATCAGCGCCAATCGAATTGTGCGATCCCACCTTCGTAAATGTGCCGTCTGCCCGTCCCAGCAAAACGGTGAGAACATGCGGGCTATTCGGGTCATCGTCGTTCAGCGGCACCGCCTCAACCAGATCGGCGATGCCATCGTGGTTGAAGTCCCCTGTCGCCATCACCGGCAGCCGCTCATCAGGCTCGTCTCCGGCAGCACTCGCCCTGACCGGCGCCGCAAGAGCAACGCCAACCATTACGGCAAGCGACAAAGATACGACGCGATTCAAGAGAAACCCCTCACTGGCGCTCTGATAGTATGCCGCCGTTCGAGCCGAATCGTCACTCCAGCGACGCCAGCGCCACGCCCGCAATCTTCTTCAGAGTCTTCCGGTCATGGTCCAGCCGTGCCGTCGCGCGCAGCCCATGCAGCGTTGAGAGAAAGAAGCGCGCCAGTGCTTCGGGATCTTTGTTCCCGCGCAACTCTCCGCGTTTCTTCGCCCGCCGCAGCGCGCGCTCAAAGATATCCACCACAGCCTTCTCATCTTCGCGCAGCAGCGCGGCAACCTCAGCATCGTGGCCGACAACCTCCACATTAGCGTTCAGAAGCAGGCAGCCTCGCTCGTGCTGCTTGCGGCCCTCGTCAATCAAGGCCTCAAAGAGGCGCGCAAAAGCCTTCTTTACGCCGCGCTCGCCGGCAAAGGCTTCGCGCAGCGCTGCCTGCCGGCTGTCACGGTAGCGCTCCAGCACCTTCAGATAAAGGGTGCGCTTGTCGCCGTAGGTGTCATAGAGGCTCTGGCGGGCTATGCCCATCCCCTTCATCAGGTCATCGAGCGACGTCCGCTCATAACCCATCTGCCAGAAGACTTCCACCGCTGCATTCAATGACTTCTCAGGATCGAATTCCTTGGTCCGCGCCATATCCGGACTCTATAGTCCTGAATTCCTGCTGTCAATCGACAATCAAGCTTCTGAATCGCCCTGTAGATGCCAGGCCGATCGTTGATAAGAGAGCCACTGGTCCCAAAGCATGCAATGAGCCGTGCGGCTTCGGCCTGATTTGCGTCTGTCGCCCCGGCCGGCCTTTGTTGCGAACCGGCCTCGATGACCGAATCGGCGTGCTATATTCTGACACTTTGAGCAAACGCGCATCCGTGGCTCGACGCGCCTGTCTCGCAACCGCAGGCGTTTCCGAATCGTGCAGCCGCAGCTTATGGGAGCCATTGAAAGCAACTCGCCCTGTTAAGGAAGGGCAACCACCATGAAGGATCTTTTCGACCCCGATCTTGCAGAAGACATCAAGCGGCGCATTCTGTCTCTCCATGCTGCGAGCCGGCCGCAATGGGGCACCATGAACGTTGCCCAGGCTCTGGCGCACTGCACCGCTGCCGTGCAGATGGCGATGGGCGCCATCAATCCCAAACGTGCGCCCTTTCCGGCCAATGTCATGGGCCTGCTGATCAAGCCGCTGGTTCTCGGCAACGACAAGCCCTTCCGCCGCAACTCACCCTCTTCACCAGACCTATTTCCGACCAACCCGGCGCAGTGTGATTTCGAGCACGAACGCGCCGAGCTGATCTCAGCCGTCGATAGCTTTGCCGGCGGGGGCGCAGCCTGCTGCTCGCAGCATCCGCATCCATTCTTTGGCCCGCTCAAGCCGCGGCAGTGGGCCATTCTTATGCACAAGCACCTCGACCACCATCTACGGCAGTTCGGCGCCTGACACGACTCCGTGCAAAGCGCGGTTCCCAGCTGTATAGCGCTGATCGCATTCACGTTCCCGGACAGTTACCGCACCGTATCCCCGCAGCAACCCGCCGGTCTTGTCGATTGCTCCCTTCCAGCAGAACAGTAATGGGAAATCGGCGGAGTCTTTCGCCCCGATCTCAGCCAAAAAATCAAGCTGACGGTGCCTCCGGTCCCTCGCCGCGATCAGGGGCGATGATTGGGATCAAGGTCACTCGCCCTCCCATCTGTTCCGTCTGTCTCCTGTAACAAGTCAATACGCTGGATGCATGTGTCGCCATGGTATATCCGAACGTGTATTCCATTGCGAAGCCGGCCTCTGGCACGACCAGAGTCGTGAAAACACGGCGAATCATCGAGAACGTTATACGAAAATATTTCCCGGTTAACCGAAAACGACTCGCTAGCGGCACCTAGTTCGGGCGCAGGACGAAAGCTTTCGACCACACCCTCGGTGATCGAAAACTGCCCAGCGTGGTACGCCTTTTGCAATTCTATGTACTCGGGGACAAATGTCATCAAAGCTATAAGAAGGAATAGCGAGGCCATCGAAGCCATAAAGGCTCCGATAAGCATGTAGTAAGTATTGCGCTTCAACGTTTTTAGAAGAACCATTCCGATGCCAAGAAAGGCCAACGGCTGGATGATTCTCAACCATGGAAATGAATGAACGCCAATTTCAAATATTGTTTGCGTGTTTCCCTGAACCAAATCGTACCGCCCCTCTCGATGACGGGCGGTACGCAGCTCGCCAGCTTGCGATATTATCTGGCAACATGCCAAGACTTCGCGTACGAATTGTGCGCTTCGTAGACGAGTATCAGCCGGGGATCGTCGAGTGCCAATTTCGCGATGCGGACGGTCAGACGCATTCCATCTTCGGCAAACTACCCTATTTCACGAGCGCGGACCTCTGGTCCGATTCCAGATATCCGCAACCGGGCGAGTTGGAATGCCGACTACTCGGCGCACCCGCGCATGGAGCGGTAAAAATCGAGCTCGCCGAAGAGACCACTGATGGACGATCGGAAGTCGTGGTACCAGCAAGCGAGCTAATCGCTTGAGTACTGCTCGGCCAAGTGACGATCAACTCGCCAACTGCCATCCAACAGCACCGGATCACGAAAGCCCCAGAAATCGGAAAGGCTTCGTCTCCACGAACTGGCCCGACACCTCGCCCGAATAGATCTTCGTCTGGTCTGGCCCGAGGTTGAGCTTCTTCACTTTGCCGGTCTCCGCAGAGAAATCCAGCTTCCGCAGGTCCACCCAGAACACATTCGGCGTCCGCGCCGACTCGAAATAATACATAAGCCGCTTCTGGTCTGACACCGTCCTCCACCGCGTCGAAGAGATGTTTGGCTGGTCCGGAGTCGTGATTCCATAGGGCACCGACACATTACGGATCACGCTGAAGACGCTCGCCACCAGCATATCTGGCGCCTCATCCTTGGGAATTGCATTGATATAAAACGATGCCCGCGCAAACCTGTCCGCCGATCTGTTCGTTCCTGGCAGCATCACCGTGCCGCCAATCCCCTTCCAGTAAGAGTCCAGCGCCAGTTGCTCCTCGAAGATCGGCGAGTTGGTCATCACCTGGTACTGCCGCCCGTGATGGATCACCTGCTTGCCGCCAATCCACTCAAGATCGCGCTGTCGCCCGTCGCATCGGAGATCGCCAGATGCAGCGTTGCCAGCCTCTCCTCGCCCGGCACATTCGCCGTCACCACTGTGAAAGGCTCACTCTCGAGCGCCTGCACCGTCTCCTGTACCGTCGCGTAGTTATCGAGCACATACTGCGCCCACATCGAAATCGCCATCGCGGGCTTGTCTGCCCGCGGTTTCGGATACTCCGACTCCACCAGCCATAGAAGATTCGCCACCAGCCCCTTCTCGTTCATGCCGTCCGTCGTAGAAACGTCATACCCCGTCGCGATCACGCTGCCATACTTCGACGTCCACTGAACCGAGTTCGGCCCCGCCTCACCGCTGTGCTGCATTCCCCTCGGAAATATCCACAGGTTCGTCAGCACATCCACCTTCCAGTCCATCGACCGCGCCGTAATCACCTCATCGCCGGCGCCCAGAAAAACTGCGCGCGTGCAGGCGTCACCAGTCATCACACAGACCACGAACAACAAGAAAGCCAGCGCGCACTTGCAGGCCTTTGCATAGCTCATAGACACACACTCCTCAACGCTGAAACAACACACTCCGCGCTACACCCCTGGCAATGCCATCTGGCCCGACCGTACGCTTTCCGCCTTTTCCTACTGCATCGGCTAGACGCTTCGATGCGAGCACCGCTGCTCCTGTGCGAATGTCCGGAGTTTATTGAGAGAGGCGCACGATTCCGGAAACCCTGTGTAGTAAAGTGCCATAAGCATGACAGCGCGGTGCGAATGATTAAGAGCGCGAGAGAATTCGCCGTCTTGCGAACCAGCGACCGTCCCGAGGACTATCTTCGAGCGGCCAATGATTGTGCTGAGCTCGAAGTGTGGCTGGAGATTTTGAAAGATCTCCCCGACATGAGAGTTTGGATCGCTCGGAACAAATCAGTCCCAGCCGAAATATTGGACATTCTGGCGAAGGATCAGAGCCCTGAAGTACGCCATGCCGTCGCTATGAAGAACAAGCTCTCGGAGAGTCTCATGATGCTACTCGCGTCGGATAGGGATGATTTAGTTCGCGAACGCATTGCCTACAACAAGAACGTGACTGAAAGTGTCCTCCGGATGCTTTCGGATGATCCAGTCCGGAGAATCTCGCAGGCAGCTCGCAAGCGTCTGCAAGAATCGGAGCCACCCGCGAACACCAGACGCCACGAATGAGCCCGCAGCGCCGACGGTGTAACATCCGAAAATAGTTGTTGCAACGAATATCTCCCTGCCGCATCCAAGGCTTTGAAAGGAGCAGATTCCCACCATGACTGCATCACCTGCAACCACCACCTCCGCTACAACCACCTGGAAGATCGACCCCGCCCACTCCGCCGCCGAGTTCAAGGTCAAGCACATGATGATCTCGAACGTGAAAGGTAAGTTCAGCGACTTTCAGTGGCATACTGACCCTCGACGAAGCAAACCCCGGCCGCTCCAGCGTTGAGGCCACTATCCCGATAGCGTCTTTGAATACAGGCGACGCCCAGCGCGATGGCCACCTCAAGAGCGCCGACTTCTTCGACGCCGAGAAATTCCCCACGGCCACCTTCAAATCAACCGAGGTCAAGAAGACCGGCGCAGCCGAGTCGACGTTATAGGCGACCTGACCATCCACGGAGTCACCCAGAACGCTAGCTTCGCAGTTGAAGAACTGAGCGCCCCCGGCAAGGATCCATGGGGCAACACCCGCATCGGCCTCACCGCCACTACACGCATCAATCGCAAGGACTTCGGCCTCACCTGGAACGCGGCACTGGAAACCGGTGGCGTCCTCGTAGGCGAAGACATCGCCATCACACTCGACATACAGGCCATCAAGGCCTGACGCCCTCGGCTTAGCCGTCGGCCAGGCCCGGCTCTGCCCATTTGCGCCGGAGCAATCGATGCTCCGGCAAGATCCAGATGCGCCAATTCGAGAAGGGGCGGCCGGCTCCGGCGGGCAATCGCCGGCATCGGCGCTTAGTGCGGCAAAACCCAATCGGTCAGCAATTTATGCCGTCTACCCAAATAGTCGTTGCAACGAATATCTCCCTCGTGAATCCAATCAACAGTGAGACCGAGGAGGTCAAAAGGCCATGTCGCTTCGTGCCGTAAAACAAGTTCTCGAAACCAAACCCACGCATGGAGGGTGCCGGCGTAAAGCTGCAGCGCGCCTTCGGCTTCGGCAAAACCAAGGAGTTCGATCCTTTCCTGTTGCTGGATGATTTCCGCAACGAGAATCCGGCGGATTATCTTGCCGGATTCCCCTGGCATCCGCATCGCGGCATCGAGACCATCACTTACGTTCTGGCCGGCGAAGTCGCGCACGGCGACAGCCTCGGCAACAAGGGCCGCATGACCGCAGGCGACGTGCAATGGATGACCGCCGGCAGCGGCATCCTGCACCAGGAGATGCCGAAGGGCGACGCGCACGGCCGCATGCACGGCTTCCAGCTTTGGGCGAATCTGCCCGCGTCGCTCAAGATGACCGAGCCTCGCTATCAGGACATTCCTTCGGCCGCCATTCCCGAGGTCACCGAAGATGACGGAACGAAAGCGCGCATCATCTGCGGCGAATTCTGGGGCAAGAGCGGGCCGGTCGAGGGCGTAGCTGCCGATCCGCGCCTACGTCGATATCTCGGTGCCGCCTTTCAAGCGCCGCGCATAAAAGTTGAGATCACGCGCAACGCCTTCGCTTACGTCTTCGCAGGCGCGGGAACATTCCGCGATGCGTCGGCGCCGCAGGCTGTGCTGACGGAGTCGGCCATCGACACCAACGCGGCGGCCGAAGTACGACGCGAAAAACCATTCGCTCGTTCTCTTCGACCGCGGCGACGAAATCGTCGTCCAAGCCGGGCCGGAAGGCATCCGTTTCCTGCTGGTTTCAGGCAAGCCGCTCGAAGAGCCGGTGGCGTGGTACGGACCCATCGTGATGAACACGCAGGCCGAACTGCGGCAGGCCATGCGTGAATTGCAGGACGGGTCTTTTATCAGGCACAAATAAGCATCCGGCACAAGTGAGCATCCGTCACAAACAAGTATCCGACCCAGGCAAGAATGCTCCACGTGGAACAAATTTCCAGCTGCTAGCTCCTAGCTTCTAGCCGACGCTCCACGTGGAACATTTGAAGACGGCACAGTCTGAAATGCTCCACGTGGAGCATTTTTGTTTAGGCGAGCGGCATCGATAATGCTCCACGCGGAGCGCTCTTATTCTTCGCAAAGTGCGCAGGTACTTCGGTGCGCGAGAACATTGCGAAAAATTATGCGTAGTTGTAAATGAAGGTGTGCGTTTCAGTTGCTTCTAGGGCGCGAATGTCCCTGATAAAACCTGTTGCGGCGTAAAGCCGCGCTCCCGCAGCGCGCGAATGCTCAGCGCATCGCTGCGCTTGGCGAGGCGGCGGCCTTCACTGTCCATGATCAATTCGCAATGGAACCACTGCGGATCGGCGAAGCCCAGCGCGCGGTTAAGCAGGATCTGGCGCGCTGTTGATTTAAGCAGGTCCGCGCCGCGCACAACTTCAGTGATCTTCATTGCGGCATCATCGGCAACACAGGCCTGCTGATAACTGGCGATTCCATCTTTGCGTTGAACCACGAAATCGCCGAAATCGACGCCGGCGACGAAGCGTTGCGGCCCAAGATTCAGATCGGCGAACTCGATCACCTCGCCATCGGGCACGCGAAAGCGCCAATTGGCACTGCGTGCGGCAGACTCGTGGTCGAGTTTGCTGGCCGGCAAAGCGCGGCATGTTCCTGGGTAAACCGGCTCGTCGTCCGGATCAGGATTCGCGCCCTCATGCGGAGCGCTCACCGCAGCGGCAAGATCCTTCCGCGAGCAACGGCAGGGATAGATGAATCCACCCTCAAAAAGCCCACGCCATGCATCCCGATAAATCTCGCCGCGCTCACTCTGCGCGTAGGGCGCAAAGGGCCCGCCGAAGTCTGGACCTTCATCCCAGTCGATGCCGAGCCAGCGCAGGTCTTCGAGTGCTGCATCGGCATAGATGCCTCTGCTCCGGTCGGGATCGAGATCTTCCATGCGCATCACGAGCGTGCCATTCGCCCGGCGCGCGCGCTGCCACGCAGCAAAAAACGTCCGCGCATGGCCGACATGGAGATACCCCGTCGGCGACGGCGCCAGCCTGCCGCGGTATGAGCATCCCGGTTGGGGTGGAGTGGCCATCGAAGTCTTCTCAGTGTAGCCAGTGAATTCCTGATAAGGCTTGAGGCGGAGGGCTCGTCATGGATTCATCGTGTCGCGGCGATAGACGATGGCGGCCTGAAAGGTTTGCGCGACGCGATGGGACTTTTCGATGATGACGTTGGCGTGCTCGGGCTGCATCACCTCGCGTGCGGTTTCCTCGAAGAGCGCAAGCCAGCGAGCAAAGTGCGGTGGATCGAGGGAAAGCGGAAGGTGTTTGGAGAGCGGATCGCCCTTGTAACTGCGCTCCATGAGCAAGACGGTGGACCAGAAGTTCTTGAGCAGGCTCAGGTGTGCGGGCCAATCGTCAATGGTGGCGTTGAAGATGGGTCCGATGTCGGGGTCGAGGCGGACTTTGGCATAGAAGCGGTCGACCAAGTCACTGATCTCTCCTGCGGCAATGGGCTCAGCGGACATCTGCGGGCTCCTTGGAGCGTGTATCTCAAGGATAGTCCCGGCCGGCCGTCCAAAGGAGAGGAACGGGTTCGTTGGCTGCCCACTCATGCTTCTCACTATGCTCACCCCGGCGTCGACGGATGGGATGCCATATTCGCGGTGATCGAAGCAGAGCAATGCGCGATAAACTTCACTAACCGTGTGAAGATTCCGACTGTCTAAGATACAGTGGCAGGCCGGATTTCTTGAGAGGCTGGATGCGCGCTTTAGCGCTATTGTTCGCTTTGGTTGGGTTCATGCCTGCCGCGTTTTGCGCCAGGCCGGTCACAGTTTACGAATTGGGGCAGACGATTGCGGCGGTAAGCGCCCTGCCCGATGCCGAAGCCGCAAAGCAGCTTTCCGATCTCGAATTGAGAGAACGCCTGAGCGCAGCAACGCTCGACCGTCTTAAAACGAGCTTGCCCGGAGAGAAGTCGCGACAAGTGCTCATGGTTTTGGCGGATGCGTCGGTCTTTCTCGATCCTCCTGCGTCAGATATCACCGCTCCTGCCGCGCCCGACGTGGCCGGGCAACGTCAGATCCTCGCGCTCACCGTGAATTACGTCACTCATACGCTGGGCCAATTGCCTAACTTCTTTGCCATACGGGCTACCAAGAGCTTCGAAGATACACCAGCCGTGCAGAGGCCGGGCGCGATCTCAGCTCATGGCGCGGAGACGGCAACCGCCTACCAGCCGATTCATCTCGTGGGCGACTCCAACGACGCGGTGACTTTTCGCGATGGCCGCGAGGTTGTGGAGAAAGGCAAGTCCAATTCAATTGCGCGAAGCCTGACCACTTCCGGAGTGTTCGGGCCGATCCTTGGCACGGTTCTGATCGATGCTGCTCGGAGCAAGCTGGCGTGGAGGCGCTGGGAGCAGGGACCAACGGGTTTGGAGGCGGTTTTCAGTTATGCAGTACCAAAGGAAAACTCTCATTACACAATTACGTACGACTCCATTCCTGTCGAACCACGTACTTGCTCCACCGCTCGGCAAGCATTCAGCGTGGTTGTCGCTTATCACGGAGAAATAGCCATCGATCCTGCGAGCGGAGCGATCCTCCGGCTGATACTGCTGGCCGACATAAAGCCGGGTGAATTCACTGCCAATTCCGGAATTGAAGTGGAATACGGCCAGGTCAGCATCGGCGGCAAAGAATATTTCCTACCCACCAGAAGTGTCACTTCTTCTCTTGCGCATTCTCTGCTCGTCGTTGGGGCCGAGGGAGACAATGCCTGTCCTTTTCTTTCCATAACACTGGGGCTTCAAAGATCGTTGAACGATGTGGTCTTCAAGGACTATCACGTCTTCCGCGCGGATGCGACGGTGTTGACGGATAGCGAGGCGGCAACGCTCGAAAGCCAACCCGCTCCAGTTCCGCCTCGCAACGACTCGAAGCAAACAGAGGAAGCAAAGTCCTCTCGTTCTTCCGCCGCTACCTCCGCAGATTCACTGCCTCTCGGCGATTCGCGGGTCGCGCAGTCCGGAAGCACGGCGACGAATCCCTCTGCATCGGAATCCCAGCCAGCTGCGCAGCCCGCGCAAAGCATCGCCGAGTCGGCTTCGCCGACGCCGCCTGTACCAGAAGAATCTGTGAGCCCCGGCACCCCCAGCGGGCCCGTCTTCCGCGCCACCGCCCGGCAGGTGCTCATTGACGTCGTCGTCAATAAGAGAAACGACGATCCGGTATCGGGCCTTACCAAATCGGACTTTACCATCGCTGAAAACGGGAAGGCCCAAACTATCGATTTCTTCGAGGAGCACTCGGCAGGCGAGCCTGCCCCAGTCGCGACTCCAGCCATGCCTCCGCTGCCGCCAGATGCAATCACCAATGTTCCAACAGCACAACGCTCGACCGCCCTCTATGTCTTCCTTCTCGATTCGCTTAACACTGGGCCCCAGGATCAGGTTTTCGTTCGCCAACAAATTCTGGCGTTTCTCCACAAGCTCGAACCCGGGACACAGGTTGCTGTGTTTTCGCTCGGGTCGCAGCTTCGTTTTCTCCAGGGATTCACCTCGGATCCCGCTGTCCTGCTCGCAGCTGTCGGCCGCAAGGAAGCCGAGCGTGACGCGATGGCGCAAACCCGCAGTGACGACGCCGACGACGCTCAACACACGGCTAATCTCACGGCCATGCGCTCTGCCGCACCGCAGCTAGCCAAATACAGTCGTGGTGGCACCGCACAAGCCTACAGCTTCGCCACTCGCGCCTCGATGACATTCGAAGCACTCAACGCACTCGCTCGCTATCTCCAAGGTATTCCAGGTCGCAAAAATCTCATCTGGTTTTCGAGCTCTTTCCCGGTCGTCTTATTCTCAACACCTGCCGAGATGAATCAGCGCAAGAACGACCCAAACCTCCCCGGTTACGTAAACCAGGTCAAGCAAACGGCCAATCTTTTCACACTCGCCAAGATCGCCGTCTACCCGGTTGGCGTCGCGGGCGTCATGAACTCCAACGTTGGCCTGGCAGATTCGCCTGATGCAGGATCCGCGGGCGGGACCGGCCACTTCGGAACAGCCGCCAGCCCCACGAGCTCCCTCACCAATGAAGCTTTGAATTCCGCCTCCACCCTTACCAACATGGAACAGCTAGCCGCATCCACCGGTGGCCGCGCCTTTTCTACCAACGACATCGATGCGGCTCTTCACCGCATCGTTCATGACAGTGGTGTCTACTACACGATCGGGTACTCGCCATCCGATACCACTCCTGATGACGCATTTCGCCAGATCGAGGTGAAAGTTGCCGAAGGCAGGTACAAGCTCGACTATCGGCGCGGCTATGACGCAAACGCCTCCTCGGCCGGCAGCGCCCGATCAGAGGACCCAATCGCGCCACTGCTCCAACTCGGCCTGCCCAATGCCACAGGCATCTTTTATGGAGCAACAGTCGCGCCCAGCGCGGACCGCGGCAGCATTGCTGTCGGTCAGAACGCTCAGGTCAAAGGCCCGCTTACCCGCTACGCGATCTCTTTCACGATTCGCGCCGAGGACATTGCATTCGACCAGGCTTCCGACGGTACGCGCATTGCCAAGCTTGTGGTTGGAGTGAAGGCGTATGGACTGGATGGCTCCGCATTAAACTGGCTGGCCAGCCGCGAAACCTCCGAGCTCTCGCGCGACGAGTTCGCCTCGATTGCCAAGACTGGTCTCTCTCTTACAATCGATCTGGACCTTCCAGCCAACACGCCTGCGCACATCGTCACCGCCGTCTACGACTCGGTGAACGGCCGTGCTGGCACTTTGGAAATTCCAATTCGCCCGTGACTCCTCCTGGGCGGATCGGAGCAGGTTAATTGGATTCGTCGCCGCCGCCATCATGATGATGCCCGTACTTATCGATGCTTTCGCTGAGGTGGTCGGGGTCAACTGAGATCTGGACGACGTCCATATCTTCTCCGTCGAGGTCGACAATGAACATGCCCATGCGCTTGCCTTCCGGCCGCGTGAAGATCAACGTTTGATCGCGGCCCTGGCGGCTTGTCTCGCGGATCATGCGCTCCCAACCGCTGCCCAGCTTCTCGGTCACAAGCCGATTAAGCTCGTCACCATCGACCGTGGCGGAGAAGTGCTCAAATTCGGCGATGTGCAGGTTGCCAACGCCGTCGTGCGTTGCTCCGCGCGATACCAGGCTGACGAGCCCAATGAAGGGGATGCGCGTGGCGTGGGCGTGGTAGCGGTCTTCGATGGAGTTGACGACGCTGTCGAATCCGCCTTCGCCCTCACCCCATCGACCAAGACCTGTCGCTGGGGACCCCGAACCAGCCGCCAGAACCGCCACGGGCACGAGGAGAGCCGCAAAACTGATCGCGAAAAAGATGAGCCTCTTCATAAATCACCCTCCGAGTTGCCGTTCTATTTGGGTCCCTTTCGCCCTTTTGGGCCCTTCGGGCCCTTGTCGTCGTCTACGTCGCCAAGATCAGCAATGCCGCTGAGACCGCTGAGGCCGCGCAGCTTGCCGAGATCTTCCATGCGGATGGGCCCGAGGATGAGCACGATAGAGAGTTCGCGAGGTTCAGCGTTGAGGATGAACATGCCGCGCGATTCGCCGTTGACGAGCTTAACGAGAATGTCAGTCGATTCGCCTGATCTGCGATCGCGTTCGCGGACGATGGGCGACCACTCCGGCGTTTCGAAGCTCTTGCGAAGCTGATCGATCTGCTCCATCGAATACTGGTTGTCCTTGTCGAACTCGTAATCGCGGACGTAGACGCCATCGAGATTCTGGATGAGCTGCCGGGCAGCGGCGTCGTCTCCGTCTTTGCCGTTCATGTACTTCGAAGCGAAGCCGAGCATGTTCTTGTTGAGCGTGACCTCGGTGACGTCAGAGGCGCGGGCCGCAAGTTCCTTTTCAAGCGCGGGTGGAATGGGTAGCGGCGACGCTACCGGAGTTTGCGCCAGTGCAGATGCGGCGCACGCAATAGCCATGAATAATGCCGCGATTGATTTCTTCATCGTTCTCTCCTTGCTGCTCCATTACTCGTCCGTGGTACTCGTCCCGCGCACTCGCCCATTGTTGTTCTACTGTGCCGGCTGCCTGTCAGAGTGTTCGCGAGCGGCGAGACGCGCGCTCATCTGATTCAGCGTGCGATTGGTGATGCGCAATGCGATGAAGACCTGGCGGCGAGCTTCTTCGCCCTTGCGGCGCTGATCTGCCTGACGCCAAGCAAAGCCGCCACCCAGCAGAACGACCAAGAGGAAGCAGGCCGCAAGACGCTGCCAGAGCACGGCGCGCGCGTGAAGGCGCTGCGTGTGCTTCCGCTGGCGCTGCTCCATCAAGCGGCGCTTCAGCCCCGGAGGCGCAGGGCGCCGGACGAAGGCCTGCTGCAACTGTTTCTCGAAGTCATCCATCAGTTTGAGCCTTTCTGACGAGGCTTCCTGACGCTGGATTCGCGTCCTTTTCATTTCGCACGAATTCTCTGAGGCTGGTCTCTGCCTTGGCGCGCAACAGTTTGAGGCCGCGCTGCAGGTTGCTCTTCACCGTAGCGAGTGGCGCCTCGAGTGTGCCGGCAATCTCATCGGGTGTCAGGTTTTCCTGATAGCGAAGAATGAGCGCTGCCCGCTGAGGTTCAGGCAATGTGGCCAGCAGCTGCTCAAGGCGCGCTCCAAGAGCCGAGGAGCGCTCTTCGGGCTGTGCGCCGTGGTCTTCCTGAATTTCAACCCAGAGATCGACACCGCGAACACGGCGGCGCCGCAGCGCATCTGCCGACCGGCTCATGGTGACCCGGCGGAGCCAGAAGAGCGCGTGTTGGTGAGATTCGATCCTGGTCATATTCCTATCCAGCTCTAGAAAAACATCTTGCGCGATCTCTTCGGCGAGCCCCCGGTCGCCGGTCATACGCCAGGCGAGCGAGAACACCATCGATTGGTGCTCGTCCACGAGTTTCTCGAAGTCCGGCTGCCAATCGCGGGCCATTGAGTCGCTTCTACCTCTATATCCGCAGGGGAGTGCGCGGCGGGATGCAAAAGATACGCGCTCAGGAAGAAAAAGTTCAGAGGTGCGGGGCGATAGACGACGGCTAGAAGAGGTCGGGAATGCTGTGAAAGGCGATGCGCGTAGGCGCAGCCTTGTAGGCCGCGAGCATAGCGGCGGGGGCAATGGCGCTGGTGCCGTATTTATGGTTGAGCTCATCCATTGCGGCGAGCAGGCGCGTGCGGCTCTGCGTGTTCTCGAGCCCGTCGAAGAGATTCAGGGAGTGAAGGCGATCAGGAACGAGACCGTTGAGCTGCACGCCGATGTAATAAGGCTGGTTGAACTCAGGCTGCGGCGGGCGGCTGGCCCAGAGGCGGCTGAGCGCGGCAATAAGGGTCTGGTTGTCCTGGCACTCCATAAGGCGCACCTCGCCGTGCCAGCCGCGAGTGGGCATGCCGAAGCGGCTGACCGGTGTTGGCGCAGCCGAGCCGCCATCGCCGGGCCTGTTGCGTGGAACGCTGAAGCCGATGGCAAGGCCAATGCTTGCGGCCCAGAGCTTGTTGGTGCGCAGGCGCATGGCCGCCTTATGCAATAGCTTGTGCGCGACCGCCCAGGCCTTCTCGGGGGTGCGCATCTCGGGAGCGAGCACGTGCGAGTGGCTGATGGACTTGAGATGGTCTGTCTCAGACATCTCAAAATCCTCGCCGCGCAGCCAATGCCAGAGGCGCTCGCCCCAAACCGAGCCCCAAAGCTCGCCAGCCTGTTCGCAATCGAGGGCGAGCAGCTGATCCATGGTGTGGATGCCTTTTGCGTTGAGCCGCTTCTCAGTGCGCGCGCCGACGCCGGGAAGATCGCGCAGAGAGAGCTGCGTAAGCGCGCCGGGAAGAATGTCGAGAGGGAGAGCGACGAGCCCGTCAGGCTTCTCCATGTCGCTGGCGATCTTTGCCAGGTAGCGATTGGTGGCGAGACCGACGGAACTGCGCAGCATCACGCCAACTTTGTCGCGGATCTGCGTCTTTACTTTGCGCGCGAGTTCGATCGCGGCAAGTAAGGGCCGCTCTCGGCCCATAAGGCGGCATGCCATTTCGTCAATCGAGAGGACGGCCGCAACGGGAATGCAGCTTTCAACAGCTTCGACGATGCGGTGGTGGTAATCGGTGTAGATTTCGTGGCGCCCCTCGACGAGCACAATCTCAGGGCACATGCGCTTGGCGTCGGCAACAATCGTGCCCGTCCGAACGCCGAAGGCCTTGGCCTCATAGGTCGCGGCGATGCAGCAGGTGGTATCGGCCATCATAGGGACGACGGCAACCGGGCGGCCGCGGAGTTCGGGGCGGACCTCCTGCTCCACCGAGGCGAAGTAGGAGTTCAGATCGACGAAGAGCCAGTTCACGCACGGGCCCGCATCCGGCGCTGACAGCAAGGCGGCGGATTCGCTCTGAGGCTCAAAGCGTGGTGGGGCGAACTCCGGATCCTGATCGGAATCGGGATCGACAGGAAGCGGTGCTGTGGAAAATGAGGCCATTTACACCTTCAGTTTCGCTTTTTCTTCTCTGACACGCAAGGGGTATTGCCTATTATGGTGCATCTAAGTTAGTGGTATTATCGCGTTGTTGCTGAGACTTGGGCGGTTGCCTGAGGTTCAGCTGAATAAGAGTGGAGGCGGCTCCCCCGTCTAAGCTATGAGCGTTCTTATTCATTGGTTTGCGTCGAATGCGACACTGTTGGCACTCATCGTTACGGTGGGCGTAGGGGTGCTACTGGTTTGCTGCCTCGAGTGCACAAAGTGCCCCGGCCGCGAGAAGGACGAGTTCTTCAAGCGCCGCCAGGTCTAGGTAGCCGCAAGCCTCCGGCGATTCCAACCTGCGTCATTTCTGTTGCATAAATTCAGCTTGCGCACGAAAGTGCGATCAAGGCACTCGTGTGCCCTGATGAAAGCGGACCCGCCAGTGGTCTTCGTCTGTATCGAGAACCCAGATGGAACTGCGGAGCGTGATCTGGCGTCTGCCAGTCTGCGCGTCTGTGCGTAATGTCTGATAAGTGGTGAGAGCGACGCCGGGAGCGATCAAGCGGCACGCAAAGTCTTCAAGGGCCGGAGGCGTGTAGTCCTCGGTTTCGAGAAGCACGAGAATCTCCTCGCGCTTCCACACACGTCCAGAGGACCCGATCTCGACGAATTCCCCGGCCAGTAAGCGCGCGACGCGCGTTCGGTCGCGGCGAACGGCGGGGTCAAGCAGCGCCAGCTCAGAGGCGAGCAGGTGCTCGGCGATCACGACGTCGGGCTGCGTGCTCATCGTGCGGCCTCACTCAACCGGAGGCATCAGATACTGCTCAAAGTGCGCCAGGATGCGGTGGTAGAGATGTGTGCGCGCTTCCGGTCCGGAGATGGAGTGCGTTTTGCGGGGATAGATCTGCAGATCATAAGGCTTGTCTGCATCGATGAGCTTCTGCACGAACTGCACGGTATTTTCGAAGTGCACGTTGTCATCGCCGGTGCCGTGAACGATCAGCAGATGGCCGTGAAGGTTCGCCGGCAGAGTTGACGACGGAAAAATCCTTATAGCCGGACGGGAACTCGGAGGGCAGCGCTCATATAACGCTCGGTATAGATTGAGTCGTAGTCGCGCCAGTCGGTTACGGGGGCAACGGCGACACCGGCACGGAAACGATCAGAGTGCGTCATCGCATACAAGGTGAAGGTGCCGCCCCAGCTCCAGCCCCACCAGCCGAGGCGTTTGGGATCGAGTTGCGGATACTTGGCCAGTGCGGCATCGACGGCAGTGAGCTGATCTTCAAGCTGAATGGGCCCGAAATTCTTGTAGGCAGCCTGCGCGAAATCGCGGCCGCGCATGCCGGTGCCGCGGTTATCGACATGCAACACGGCAAAGCCATGTTCGGCGAGAAGTTCGTCGAAGAGGAGCCCGTCACCCCATCTGTTCGCGATCTCCTGCGGGCCGGGTCCACCATAAGGATTCACGATCAGGGGGACGCTTGCGGGCTTCTCCGCGCCCGTGGGCAGCAGCAGCGTGGCGTAAAGCGTGGTGCCATCGTGCGCCTTGATTTCAAGCTGTTCAGGTTCGCGAAGAGCATAGGGATCGGTGGCATGTGTGGACCAGTAGATCTGGCATGTGCCGGGAACCGTGCAAAGCTGCATCGCCGGCGGGTCCATGCGCGTTGAGAATTTGTCGCTGTAGCTGGTGCCGCTGGGCGAGAACTCCGCTTGATGACTGCCTGCACCGGTGCTCAGCTGTTTGCGCTCGCCATCGAAGCTGACCTGCCACACTTGCTGCTCGAGCGGATTGCCCTCATTCGAAGCGTAGTAAACAAGCTTGCGCGCATGGTCGACGCGAGAGACGTCGCTGACTTCGAAGTCGCCTTTCGTGAGCTGACGCTCAAGTTTGAGAGTCGAGCCCATCGGATTCTGCTGATCGTAGCTGTAGAGATAGATATGCGTGTGCCCGTCGCTCCACGCGGTGAGCACCACGGTGCCCTCTCCGACGGAGATGTCATAGTCGTCGTCGAAGAACTTGTCATCGACGAGATTCAGCACCTGCTTGGCCTGGCCCTCGCCGATCTCCGCAAAGTAGAGATCGCGATGCTTGTGATCGCGTGTCAGAGTTTCGATCCACACCGTCTTGTGGTCTACCCAGCCGAAGCGCGGAATGTAATCCTGCCCCGGGCGGATCGGCAGCCTGATCCACGTCACGCGCCCCCCGGATGCGCCGATAACGCCCACCCGAACATTGGGATTGGGATCGCCGGGCTGCGGATAGCGCTGCAGGGCGACATTAGAGTGAGTCGGAATCCAGTCCGTCAGGGGGTAGAGCGGCACCTCGGTCTCGTTCATCTGCAGAAATGCAATGTTCTTCGAGTCTGGCGACCAGAAGTAGTTGCTGCGCACATTGAGTTCTTCTTCGTAGACCCAGTCGACCTCGCCATTAAGGGTCGACTCACCCGGCGCGGGAGCAATTATGTTCGTGGGTGTGCCCGCCTCGCGCAGTTTAATCACCGCCAGGCCGTGATCCTTGATGAACGAAATCTCCTGGCCGTTCGGCGAAAACTTGGGGTCATCGCCTGACGCTTCTCCAGTGTTGCCGATCTCAAGGCCCGTTCCGTTGCGCAGGTCATACATCCACAGACGGCCGTTCGAATCGAAGAGCAGATGCTTCGAATCCGGCGCCCACTGGTAGCTCGCCATGTCGTAGCGGCTGCGGTGATCGAGGTCCTGCTCAGTCCCGCCTTTTTCCTGAAGAGACGTGAGTTTGCTGCGGCTCACGAGCACGTGGGGTTTGCCCGCGCCGGGATCGAGGTCTATGAGTTCGCCGCCGTCCATATAGGTGAGGTGCTCACCGTCAGGCGACCAGGCAATATCTTCAGGCGGCTTGCCGATCAGGGGGCCGTGCGCAAAGATCTTCTCCACCGTGAGCGGAGTCGCGGTCTCCTGCGCAGATAGCGAAGAGGGAACGAGAGAAGCGGCAAAAAGAGCAGAAAGCAAACAAGCGTTGTTACGCGTCAAGAGGATTTTCCCTCCCGGGATCTGGGCCGAGGGCTCCAGGCGTTGAGGCCGAGCACTTTGTCGGGCTACCAGGGAGAAGTGTAAATCACGGGACGAACCTCACCTCTGTGATCAACACGAGAGCTCTCGGCATGTGCCATTTTGCGCGCGCGTGGCCAGACAGTGTATGTTCGCGTCTAGATTTGGGCTCACGGGATCCACGTCGGCGACGAAGTATGCAACCGCAGGAGGCCGCCATGCATTGGGCAACTCCGGAAGAACGCCGCAAGATCGGTCAGGCGCGTCGCAAGCAGGCGGCCCGCCAGCAACACGCTGCGCTCAACATCAAGGCGCGACCTATCTCCGCCCTGGAGCTGCTGGAGCGAGCAGAACGCGGGCGCATTCCCGCGCTGCTGAAGCTGAAGCGTAGCCTGATGGCGCAGTCGCCCTTCGTCTACTTTCGCGGCGCGGCCCCGGTCATGGCGGCCGATCTCTCGTTGCTTCCCAACACAGGCATCATTTCGCAAATCTGTGGCGACGCCCATGTGCGAAACCTCGGCGCCTTTGCCGCGCCGGATGGAAGACTGGTTTTCGATATCAATGACTTCGACGAAACGATCCGTGCGCCGTTTGAGTGGGACCTGAAGCGCATGGGTGCATCGATTGTGCTGGCAGGGCGCGAGTCCGGACACAAGGATGGGGTGGTTCGCGAAGCAGTGGTGAAGTTCATTGAGCGATACATCGAGAAGATGACAGCCTTTGCCTCCATGCCGATTCTCGAGATCGGACGCTATCAGGTGCACAGGCTTGGCACGGTGGAACCGGTGCACGATGCGCTGATGAAGGCCGAGCGGGCGACACCCCTGCACACGCTGGCGCAACTGACCGAACCAGAGAGCAAGAAGGCCGGTGCGCCGCTTCGTCTGAAAGAGATCAAGCCAACGCTCACGCGCGTCAGCGGTGCGCAAGCAGTGAAGGTGATTGGAGCGCTGGGCCCCTATAAGCAGACGCTTGAACCACAGCGGCAGCATCTGCTCTCTCTCTACCGGCCCATTGCTGTGGGATTCAAAGTGGTGGGAACGGGTTCCGTGGGCCTGCGCGACTACTGTATCTATTTCGAGGGCAATGGACCCGGGGATCCCCTCTTTCTGCAAATAAAGGAAGAGTCACACTCGGTCTATGAGCCGTATCTGCACGACGCGCACCCGGCGCACCAGAACGGGCAGCGTGTTGTGGAGGGCCAGCGCGCGATGCAGCTGCAGTCTGACCCGTTCCTTGGCTGGACCAACATGGAAGGACGCGACTATCTGGTACGGCAGCTCAACGATCACAAGGGCTCAATCGAATTGGAAGACCTGGCCGGAACAGGACTGGCAGCCTTCGCCGAAATCTGCGGCGAGCTGCTGGCACGGGGCCACGCACGCTCAGGCGATGCCGTGATGATTGCGGGCTATCTGGGCGCGGGCGGCGGCCTGGGAGATGCCATGGCAGAGTTTGCCTCGCTCTACGCCGACCAGACAGAAAAGGATTGGCAGGCGCTGCGCCGATCAGGTAAAGCAAAGCCAGCCGCATAGGAGAAAGTACATGGATCGTCGCACGTTTGCGCAGGCATTGGCTGCAACAGCACTTGGAACAGCGGCCGCATCGCGGCTGGCAATGGCAAAGGATGGTGGCGCTCAACCGGAGACCTCGGCGACACCGTTTCCGCTCTCAATCATGCTTTGGACCGTTTACAGGGACCTGCCCTTTGAGGAACGGCTGGCAAAGGTCAGGGAGGCCGGCTTCACCAATGTGGAATTGGTGGGTGAGTACCACGGCTGGAGCGAGGCGGAGTTCGCAAAGGCGAATGCGGCGCGCAAAAAGCTGGGCATTCGCTTCGATGCAACGGCGGGATTGAAGAACGGGATTGGCGACCCCTCCGTACGCGATGCGTTTCTGAAGGATCTCTCCGACGGGCTTGGCCCAATGGAAACCCTCGAATGCCCGGCGATGATTGTGCTCTCAGGCAACGTGGTGCCGGGGCTCTCGCGCGAGGAGCAGCATAAAAGCTGCGTAGATGGCCTCAAAGCGGCGGCGAAGCTGGTGGATGGCAAGAGCATCGGCGGCGAGCCGGTGCGCTTGCTGCTCGAGACCATCGATCCCGAAGAGAACCCGAAGTATTTTCTGACTTCTATCGCAGAGGCCGCCCAGGTCGTGCGCGAAGTGAATCACCCGCAGGTGCAGTTGCTCTACGACATGTACCATGAGCAGATCGGCCACGGTAATCTCATCGAGAAGCTCAACAAGGATATCGACATCATCGGGCTGATCCACATTGCCGATGTCCCTGGACGCCATCAGCCGGGTACGGGCGAGATCAACTACATCAACATCTACCGCAAGCTGGTGGAGCTCAAGTACTCGAAGATCGCTGCGATGGAGTTCTACCCGACCGGCGACCCCATCGCCACACTGCGCGCAGCGCGGGAAGAAGTGGCGCGGGCGGGGAAAGCATAAGAGAAACTTTCGGCCGCTGAGGAGACAAGCACGATGAAGCGGGTTCTGAGTCACACGCTGGTGGGCGTGGTGGTGTTGCTATGCACGGTCGCAGTGATGCGGTCGCAACAGGCACAGCAGACGCAGCGCATTCCGCAGTTTGAAAATGACGACGTGAAGGTTTGGAAGTCCGTCGTTTATCCGAATGCGCCGCTCACCATGCATCGCCATGAACATCCGCGTGTGATTATCGCGCTGAGCGGCGGAACGATGAAAATCGTGGAGAACACCGGCGCAGCCGAGGCCCATGTGTGGGAGACGGGCAAGGCCTACTGGCTGCCGAAGAATCCACCGAACACGATGCACGCCGATGTAAACGCCGGAGACAAACCGATCGAAGTGATGGTGGTCGAGCTGGAGAAGGAGAACTAGCCCACCGGCACCAGAGCAAGATCGGGCGGCCGCGATGCAGGCGCATTCTGCATGCGCATGTTGGTGGGCATCGAGTCGAGATGCAGAACCTCATGCTCTGAGTCGAAGCGAACGAGCAGATTCTTCTGGTCGAAGGTGACGGTGAAGTTCTGCATGGGGCAAGCGCCGAGATTCACCAGCGGGAACGCGGGATGAATTTCGACAACCGGCTGAACGAAGCGGAATCTGCCCACCTGCACATCTGAGCCGAGCCGGGCCGCCTTGAGTTCGAAGCGTGTAGCCAGCGACTCCGCATTGGCGTAGACAACCGGCGTTGAGGCGAAGCGAAGCTGGCGGGCGAGCGCCTCAGGTAGGGTGAGACCGACGCCTCCCGAGTCGAGCTGCGCCTCAACGCGGTCGCCCCCGATCTCAATCGGCGCAATGGGAACCCCGTCTGGCATGCGGAACGGCAGAACAGACTGCTCGCCGTCAGGCGCGAGCGCCCCCTCTCCAAGCGCGAGACTGTGATTCGGGTAATCGAGCGTGAGCAGGTAGTCGCGGAAGAGTGTGAAGCCAAGCAAGCCCATGCAGGTCTCGTCTTCAGCAGCGAGAGTATGGCGCAGTGCACGGACATCGGTAAACTCGACGCCACCTAGGTTGAGGGACTGAACGTAGACGACCTGCGCGTGCTGGTCACCTCTTCCGCTTGGGTCGAGGAGCCGGGCTTGGCCGATTGCCGGAAGCTGGAGTTCTTGAGCGAGAGCGGGCGTGATGAATGCCTGCGCTCCGGTTCCAGTATCGACAACAAAGCGAAAGGGGCCGCGGCCATTCACCATAACCATCACGTAGGGTTTGCCGTGGACAACGTCCATGCGGACGATGTGTTTGGCGCCCTGCGCAACGGCCGCAACAGAGAGCACCCAGGCAATCAAGGTTCCAGCGGCGATCCTGAAAGCGGGAGGCATACGGCCCTCCTTTCGCACAGCAAAGCCGGGGAAGGAGGAGGAATAGGGATGAGGGCCTGCCCTGGCTTGCTGCTTCATAGGTTTGACAGCCCGAAACGTGCGAAGTGAGGGCCACTTTTCCAATGAAATCAGGGTTTTGTGCAGGACGGACAGGGGCTCGGCGAGGCGGTCCGGCTCTACAATAGTCCGGTATGCCCACAACCGTCCGTTCGCACGCGAAAATCAACCTCGGTTTGGGTATCGGTGCGCCTCGGCCGGATGGTTTTCATTCTCTGGCAACCGTCTATCAGACTCTGGAAATGCATGATGTAGTTACAGTTAGAGCTCATCCCTCCGCCAATACGAGCATCTCGCTCACTTCCAACGATGAGCGCGTACCCACAGATAATCGCAACACTGCTTGGAAGATGGCCGAGCTTACGCTGCACCGGCTAGGGGTCGCTGCCGAAGTGTCTATCCATATAGAGAAACGGCTTCCGATTCAGGGCGGGATGGGTGCAGGGTCCGCCAATGCCGTAGCAGCCCTGGTTGGCTTAGAAGTTGAACTTAATCATCAATTTAAGGCGACAAAACAGACGATCAAGGTTCGCCTTTCAGACCGGCTGGCAGTGGCGGCCAAAGTAGGGTCCGATGTGCCCTTATTTCTGATCGGCGGGACGGTGCTTGGGGTCGACCGGGGCCAAGAGGTGTATCCGCTACCCGATCTCGAGCCCGTATGGTGCGTCGTTGCCCTCCCACCCGTGGGAGTCTCGACACCTCAGGCCTTCCGCGACTGGGACGCTCTCTGCATCCGCGAAGGTTTGACCGCGGAACGCAGTACCGCTAAACTGAAGGAGTTGAGCCGTGCCTATGCCAGCGCTTTTGCGGGTAGCTTTCCGCAGGGGCGGCATGGAACTGGCTCCTCCGGTGTCCTCTCTTTGGGAGAGGACCTGGCCGGACCCCAAGAGTCCGTGCTTGTCCGCACCGGGATAATGAGCTGGATCGAGAACGACTTCGAACGCGTTGTCTTTCCCCAGCATCCCTTCCTCGGCGAGATCAAGCACATTCTTGCGGCTTCGGGCACTCCGGAGGCAGCCCTCCATGCGGAGCTGTCCGGGTCCGGTTCGGCGCTTTTCGGGTTGTATGCGACCCGCGAGGCAGCCAAAGTAGCGGGCGAGCGTTTGCAAGCAGCCGGCGTCGAGTACAAGGTGACACGAACCTTGCCGCGTGACGCGTACTGGAACGAAATGCTTTTGCCCTCGGTAAGTTGACAGCCGTATCGAGCGCAAGCGAGACTCGCGGACGGCTCTCAGAACAACTGGGCGACTCGTGCGAAGAAGGAAGGCCTTTCTCCGCTCGGCTCGAACAGCGTGAAGCGTGAAGTTGTTGGGCGATCGACTAATGGTAGGTCAAGTGCCTTTGGAGCACTTTGTCCAGGTTCGAATCCTGGTCGCCCAGCCAGACTTAACAACACCCAGGTGAGCAGCCAAAGCCAACCAGCTTGGAGGTTCGAGGAAAAATGGAAGCCGGATCGGTGACGACAATAGCGGAAGAGAAGCAGCATGGAGCCCAGCCGGACGGTCCGGACGGGCAAAGGGACAGCTCAACTCCTAAGCCCAAGGACGTGAAGCCCACAGCCGAGCGCAAACGTACGCGGAATCTGAGCGAAGACAAGCGTTTCAGGTTGTTCTCCGGTTCAGCGAATCGTGCACTGGCCGAGGAGATAGCGAACCACATCGGCGTGAAAGTAGGCGATGCAAAGCTGCAGCGCTTCGCCGATGGCGAGGTTTACTTCCAGTTGCTTGAAAACGTGCGCGGCGTGGATGTCTTCGTGGTCCAGCCGACCTGCTATCCCGTGGATCAGCACTTGGTCGAGCTCTTCATCATGATCGACGCGCTCAAGCGCGCATCGGCGGCGCGCATCACGGTGGTGGTTCCCTATTATGGCTACGCCCGCCAGGACCGCAAAGACCGGCCGCGCGTTGCCATCAGCGCCAAGCTGATTGCCGATCTGCTGACCCGTGCCGGCGCGAACCGCGCTCTCTTCGTCGATCTGCACGCGGCGCAGATTCAAGGTTTCTTCGATATCCCCGTGGATCACCTCTTCGCCAGCCCGGTGCTGGTGAGCTACTTCCGCGAACTCAATCTTCCCAATTTGACCGTGGTTTCTCCTGACGCTGGCGGCGTGGAGCGCGCGCGGTTCTTCGCGCAGAAGATGGGCGCCCCGCTGGCAATCGTCGACAAGCGGCGCACGGATATGAACGTGGCCGAAGTGATGAACGTCGTCGGCGATGTGGAAGGCAAGACCTGCCTGATTATCGACGACATCATCGACACCGCGGGAACACTCGTAAAAACCGTAGACGCCCTGCTGGCCAATGGCGCGACAAGCGTATATGCCTGTGCCAGTCACGCAGTTCTGTCGGGCCCTGCGATCGACCGTATTGCCAGCTCGCGGCTCGAGCAGATCGTGGTAACAAACACGGTTCCGTTGCGCGAGGCGGCTCAGAAAGTGCCGAAGATCAAGGTGCTTTCGATTGCCGGCCTGTTGGGCGCAGCTATCGAAAGCATTCACATGGAGACCAGCGTCAGCACGCTGTTCTCGTAACCGCCGGCGCTGCCGGCCACAACAAAGGGAGCGGACCTGACGGCCGTGCCCGATAGAAAAGAGAGAGGAATGCCTGAAGTCGTTGTAGCAAAGCCCCGCGAGGGCAAGTTCAACAAGAATGCAGCGCGCCGCGTGCGCGTCGCCGGCAAGATTCCTGCGGTGCTTTATGGCGCCGGACATGACGCCGTTGCGATCGAAGTGGACCCCAAGCAGATTTCCCGGATTCTCTTCTCAGAGACCGGCCACAACACGATCTTTGACGTGAGGTTGCCGGACAGTCAGCAGCCAAAGCCATGATCGTGGACTGGCAACGCGAGCCGATCAAGGACACGCTGCATCCACATCGACCTGAAGCGTATCGCGCTCGACAAGCTGCTGCGGTTAACGTGCGCGTCAAGCTGCTGGGCATGCCCGTAGGCGTCAAGACCGAAGGCGGCATTCTCGACCAGGTGCTTCGCGAAGTCGAGGTCGAGTGCCTGCCAGCGGATATTCCGAGCCACATCGATGTTGATGTGAGCGGACTGAGTCTGCATGGCGTTCTGCGCGTGAGCGATCTGCCGCACTCGGACAAGATCAAGTATCTGTGGCCGAAGACGCGACCGTGGCGCACGTCGTTTCGATTCGCGAAGAAGTGGCCGCCAACACCGTGAAGGCGAAGCAGCGGCGGCTGGTGCAGCTCCTGCGGAGCCTGAAGTGGCTAAGAAGGGCAAGACGGAACCTGCAGCGGCCGAAGAGCCCGGGCGCAAAGAAGTAGCCCTTGGCGGATGCAAGCGCCATTGGCGACGCCGGGCTCTATCCGGACAAGCCCTTTCCTGGTTGTGGGGCTTGGCAATCCGGGCCTGGAGTACTCTATGGACCCCGCATAACGCGGGGTTCATGGCCATCGACCGCATCGCCCAGCAAGAGGGCGTTGTGGTGCAGAACCGGCGCTGCCGGGCCACTACCGCAACCTGCCGCATTGCAGGGCGCGACAGTGGTCCTGGCCAAGCCGGAGACGTTTATGAACCTGAGCGGCGCTGGCAGTGGCCGCTCTGGTTCGACGAGTTTGAAGCCGACCCGGCGCGAGGACCTGCTCGTGATTTACGACGAGCTGGACCTGGCGCTGGGGACGTTCAAGATCAGGGAGCGCGGTTCGCCAGCGGGCCACAACGGAGCCCGCAGCGTGACCGGCGCTCTGGGCAGCCAGGAGTGGCTGCGGTTGCGCATCGGAGTTGGACTCGATCTGCCCCCGGAAGCCAGAGAGGCGGCAGGGCGAGACGGCCGGGCAAGGATTATCTGCTTGTCGCCGATGCGCAAGGCGGATCTGACGGTGCTGGATGAAGTGCTCGATCGGGTGGCAACTGCCAGCACGGCGCATCATCGAGGATGGGCCGGGACCCGCGATGAACGAGTTTAACCGCCGCGAGTAAGACAGCCGGCGGATGGGAAGCAGCAGGAAGCCAGCTGCGCAGAAAGAACGGCTGCTATGGTTCGTGAGCACCACCGACAAAGAGTGTCGATGGCCGGGCCGGCGGAAGGCTGGAGTCATGGTGACTCCAGCGGAAAAGGAAACCGGATGTCTCGTTTGTATGAAGTGATGTTTATTGTTCGGCCCGATGTGGCCGAAGAGGATGTCGACAAGCTGATTGCCGGCTTTACCACCTCCGTGACCAATGGCGGCGGCGTGGTGAAGAACGTCGAGAAGATGGGCCGGCGCAAGCTTGCCTACATGGTGCGCAAGTTCAACGATGGCAACTACGTTCTGCTGACCGTTGAGGCCGATGGCGCGGTGGTGCTGGAGCTGGAACGCCGCCTGCGCGTCTCCGAGCCGGTGATCAAGTTCATTACTGTGCGCATGGACGAGGAAGAAAAGCGCCTGGCCAAGGTCAAGGCCCTGCGCGGACAGCGCCGCAAGCTGAGCGCGGAGCCGGCTGCGGCCGCTCCGGTCGCCGCAGCGCCCGAGGCACCCGCCGAAGCCGTTCAGGCCAGCGCCTAAGGCTTAACGAGAAACCTGCTGCCGCCGCGGTCGAGAGCCAAAGGCGCCGGCGTATGCAGCCAGCCTGCGTCCCCAAAAGCCGGACGAAGGCTCAAAGAAATGACGAGGAAACACGATGGCTGAAGAAACTACTCAAAGGGCGCCCGAGACGGGCGCAACACCGACGCAAGGCGGTCCGGCCCCTCGGCGGCCCACGCCCAGGAGGTCGGCCCGGCGGTGGCCCCGGCGGCCGCGGCAAGTTTTTCCGCCGCAAGAAGGTTTGCAAGTTCTGTACTGAAAAGATCGACGCGATCCCTTACCGCGATGTCCGCCTGCTGCAGGGGTTTGTGGCCGAGCGCGGCAAGATCGTGCCCCGGCGGCTTACGGGCGTTTGCACCACGCACCAGCGCCGCCTGACCCGCGCCATCAAGCAGGCTCGGAATATCGCCCTGCTGCCTTTTGCGACGCGCCACTAGGACAGAGGCCCATGCCTCGGCTGGCGGTAACGCTATTCGTAACGGGCAGGGCCAAAAAGAAGAGGACGGAATTGACGACAGCTCAATGAAGTCCGTTGTAGAATCCTGCGCGGTGCAACCCCTCGTTCGCGTCTGTGTCTAACAGACAGGGCGGACAGACTGGGGCGCCGCCCGTAACATTGGAGAGTTTGACATGGAAGTCATTCTGAAGGAAGACGTAGCCAATCTTGGCCACCGCGGAGACGTGGTAAAGGTGGCCGACGGCTACGGCCGTAACTTCCTGCTGCCCCGTAAGTTGGCGCTGCAGGCTACGTTAGCGAATAAGGCTGTAATCGAGCAGATGAAGGCAGCGGCAGCACGCCGCTCGGCCGTGAAAAGGCGCAGGCCGAAGAACAGGTAGGCAAGATCGAAGCAATTGCCCTGAGCTTCACCCGCAAGTCCGGCGAAAATGGGCACCTCTTCGGTTCAGTCACCTCGGCAGACGTTGCTGGCGCACTGGAATCGAAGGGCTTCAGCATCGATCGCCGCAAGATTCAGCTTTCTGAACCCCTGAAGAGCGTGGGCGACTACACGGTAGCTGTGAAGCTGCATCGCGAAGTCACTGCGCACATCAAGGTTCAGGTGGCTGCGGAAGCCTCTGAGCCGGTGGCTGAAGAAGCCATCGCCGAATAAGCTCGAAAACCTCTGACCACTCCGCCTCCCGATACGCACAGGGGGCGGTCGTGTATCCGGGTGAACTCCTCCCGAGTCGCGCTAGAAGGTCCTCTCAGGCTCACCGCCACTTGCCACGACGAGCTTTTTGAAGGCCTTTCCGAGCTTCTCCCGGAAGTTCGGCATCTCGTCAGCGCGAGTAGAAAAAAGCAGGCGCGCGCGGTTGGGCATCATCATTGTGTCGGGCCGGTTCTGCTTGTCATAGCATGTGCGGGCCGGCCGGCCGCTGAGCGACACAAGCGTCAGGCGCAGGAGTTCAGGACGCGAACCCGTGCTATCGCTTGCGTCGAACTCATCCCACATCGCGTTGTTGGTATTGAGCGCGTCGATGAAGAGGTCGCAGTGGCCTATTGGCGTCGTGACCTTCAACACCTTGCTTACATCATCAAAAGACACATCGAGATTGTCGTTGACGCCGTCCTGCGGGCTGAAGGTGAGCAGCGCGCTGCGAACATACTCAACCAGCTCCGGCACTGTGAGCTCGACTTTAGGCTCGGCTTTCTTATGAGTTGACGTCTGCGCGTAGCAGAGCGGCCCGAGTGAAATAAGTCCAACCGC
Organism: uncultured Acidobacteriaceae bacterium; assembly: GCA_963832465.1. Classification (GTDB taxonomy): domain Bacteria; phylum Acidobacteriota; class Terriglobia; order Terriglobales; family Acidobacteriaceae; genus Telmatobacter. The sequence continues at coordinate 145,815 of CAWHUJ010000005.1, read as the reverse complement.
CAGAGCCCCTGTAATTTGCTTGATCATTGCTTTAATCTCCTTGCATCGTTTCTCTTTTTATTGCGCAACCATCGCCAGCGGTTTTTCGCGATCCATGTGCAGTGTAGGTACAGCGGCAAGCAGGCTGCGCGTATAGCTGTGTTCCGGTACTGTCAACAGCCGGCGGGTATCTCCGGTTTCAACAACCACTCCCGAACGCATCACCGCAACCCGTCCCGCCACTTCACCGACAACAGCGAGATCGTGCGAGATGAAGAGCATGGCCAGCCCGTGCTTATGCTGCAGTTCGCGAAGCAGCGCAAGAATCTGCGCCTGCACGGTGACGTCAAGCGCTGTTGTCGGCTCGTCTGCTATCAGAAGGCGCGGGCGATTGATGAGCGCCATTGCAATGAGAATACGTTGCCGCTGCCCGCCCGAAAATTGATGCGGATAGTCGTTGTAGCGACGCTCGGCGTCGGGTATGGCGACGGCCTCAAGAGCCTCAAGGGCACGCCGCTTCGACTCGCGTCCTGTGAATGACGAAGAGTGCGCTTCGGCACACTCGGCAACCTGGCGTCCAATCGTCATCACAGGGTTGAGAGCCGTCATAGGCTCCTGAAAAATCATCGCAATCTCACGGCCGCGGATCTGCCGCATCGCTGCAGATTTTTGCCGCAACAGATCGACAGCCAGCTGCGTGTTGTCGCCTTCCCTGCTCTCTGCTGACGCCCTGCGCCACAGAATTTTCCCACTCACCTTGGCCGATGGTGCGAGCAACCCGATAATCGCCAGCGAGGTTGCGCTTTTGCCCGAGCCTGATTCGCCGACGATGCCGAGAACCTCGCCCTCTTCGAGCTGCAAGGTCACGCCTCGCACTGCTTCGGCTGTGCCAAAGCGAACACGCAGGTCGCGTATTTCGAGAAGAGGGGGCATGCAGTCATCGTAGCCGATTCTGTTTTCGAGACAAACAGAACTCCGTTGCAAACCAGTTACTTATGGGAACAGACGAGAAAGACTATTCCTCGCGCACCTTGATGACGAAATAGCAGAAGTCAGTACCTTCAGGGACTATCAACCGGTGAGGAACGCCCGCCGGAATGTGTACAACATCGCCTGCATGAACGGCTGTCTCGACTCCGCCTTCAACGGCAGTTCCCGTGAGCTCATCTGGCTTTGCCTGGTTGGGCTGGCTGGGATTGACTAGCTTACCGCCAGTCTGCAGCGTGGAGGCTCCCTCCAGCACATAGAAAATATCCACGAACTTGCCGTGCAATTCAGCCCCGCCGCTCTTGCTGCGGCAGGCGAGCATTGTGTAGTGATCGCCGTAATCGGACAGCTTCACGCTCGCAGCGCCGTTGCCAGCCAGCGCCTGCTGTTTCAATTCCTTCTCCTTTTCGAGGAGTTGGCTGTGCGATGTAACATCTGCGGCGGTTGACTGCGCATGCGCAAGCGAGGCGGATGCAATGATCGCCACCGCGGCCAACGCAAATATCCTGACAGACATCTTCAGAGCAGTTCTTTTCACGGCTCTCATCTCCATACCAGCCCAGACATCGGAAATCGCAGAGACTTACTCAGTCGAGCCTGCACTTTCGGGAAGCATCTGATAACTCACAAACGCGAAGTGCGCTCCATCTGGAGCCCAGTTGGGAACATTGTCCGTCCCCGAGCCTCCCACGAGGTTCACAAGCACTCGAACCTTACCGTCGGCGATGTTGAGAATACGCAGCGCGATATCCTTGTTCGCTGGATGGCCGGTCACTTCTTTCGGATAAGAAAGAATGACAATCGACTTTCCATCGGGCGAAGGATGCGGAGTCCAATTATTGAACTCATCGAATGTAATCTGCTGAGGTTCTGAACCATCGGCATTCATGCGCCAGATCTGCATGCTTCCGGTGCGATCTGAATTGAAGTAGATATATCTTCCGTCTACTGAGTAATCGGGGTCGTCGCTTATCCCGGTACCGGTAGTGAGCGCTTTTTCTTCGCCGCCATCGACGGGGATTGCATAGATATTTCCTGACCCCTTGCTGGGACGCGTGAATGCGATCGTTTTTCCATCGGGTGACCAGCTATGAAAGAACGACCACGGATTCTGTGTGAGCAACCGGGGCTCACCGCCTGCAGAAGGCACGATATAGACGCGTATCTCAGGTTTGTCGGGCATAGCGCAACTGATCGCAAGCCACTTGCCGTCCGGCGAGAGACCGTGGCTCCCGGTGCAATGGGTGGCGGCGCCGACATTGATCGGCGTAGCTGCGCCACCCTCAGCGGGAATCGTGAACATGCCGCCTTCGCGATCGAAGATGAGAGCCTTGCCATCGCGTGTCCAGTTTGGCGCCTCCATGTGCCCCTTGTCCGTTAGCACGACGAGCGCGCGGCGAAAGCTGTCTCCAATCCCGATTGTCTGCAGCGTGCTGTATAGCGTGAGTTGGGGAGCGGCCGCAACCTGCGGGGCGAGAGGCGTCAGCTCAACATTGGAAAACGTCGCAGTTTCCACCACATCCTTGTTGTGCGAGCAGACTCCGAGACCCGCGTAGAAAGGCTCAGCAAAGTGTAGTTTGATCGATGCGCCAACCTGATGCAGCGGCTCGCCGTGCGCGCTCAGAAACATGGTGATGACGTCACCGCGCTTTTCAAGGCGGAGACGCGCAGGCGCATTGATGTCCAGCTCGATATCCTGCGTTGTCGCGCCGGGTATGCGGCGGTATTGCAGCGCTGTCATGCCTGAGCCATGCTGTGCGGCATCGGCATAAACACCGTCGGCATCAAGCGTCTGGCGAAAGATGAGTGCGGCTTTGCGATGAGGATTCGGCTCGCCCGCTGAAGATGAAAAGGCAATATCGGCGGTTAGAACCACGTCGCCACTCACCTTCTTCCACACAAAATGAAAGGCATCTGCGGTGGACCACATGTTGGCGCCTGCTGCATTGATGGTGTATACGCGCGTGGCGGGATTGAAGGCGACCGTCCCGGGAGGCGTCACGCTGCCCACGTCGCTTTGACCTTCAAAGATCCCCAGCGGGCTCGCGCTTTGCGATGAATCCTGGGCGATCATGTTAAGGGGAGCAACTGCAAGGCCGAGCAGGAGAGCGAGGCTGCGTACCATTCTTTCCTCCAGTGAACCTTTTACTACAAAGGTCCACTGGCTGGAGAGACGAAATAATGGAGAGATGAAATGACCGCGGGCTCAGGGAAGATTAGGCGGCCTTGCTGGAGTTCGTGGTGATGGGCGCAAACTCCTGCAGCCGCGCCTTCATAATGCTCTTGCTGGTTGGCACCTCGTGAAGCAGCAGTTCTGCCGACTGCACAAGCGGATTGGAATGGAACCAGCGCTGCACGACGTTGTCGCAAAGTAAATTGACAATGGCGAGCAACGACATGCCATGATGGTGCGCCATCCATTCACGCGTCAGCGTTGGCTTGCGCAGCGAGTCGATAAAATCTGCCGACTCGTAAAATCCGAAAGCGCCGACCCAGTCGGAGGACTCCATGCGGCGCAGATTGCGGAGAGCTTCGCGTGAATCGACCGCCAGAGCGAGGAACGTGGCGTACGGCGCAACGACGGGACCGGCTTCCGCTTCAAACCAGAGCGCAGTCTGCGGAATGCCATAGGCGTGATAGTGATAGTGACCCGCGTCGTCCTTGCGAGCCAAGCCCGACTCCGAGATGCCCCATGGAATCCCCGTTCACATGCTCGCTCTGGATCATCGCCGCCGTCCTCGAGCGACCGCGAGATCAGCGTATCCGGGAAAGTTCCGCATCCACAGTGCCGGCATCAGATACTCGAACATCGTGCCCGTCCACGACAACAGACACGGCCGGCCCTTCACCAGCGTGTGCGAGCGATCCAGCCGGAACCACGATTGTTGCGGAATATCATTCTTCGCCACCGCCAGGAACGACGCAATCCGCGCCTCCGAGGCCAGCAGGTCATAACACGCCGAGTGCAGCTCGCCCGTCTTGCCGTCATAGCCGATCGAGAGCAGCTGCCGCTCCTCCACCAGCAGAAAGCCGTACTCCATCGCCTCCGCGTTCTGCTCAGCCAACGTCGCAATCCGCGCCACCTCAGTCGCGAGCCGCTTCAATCGCTCGCCCGCGCCCGGCAGCAGCGCCCGCAGCGCTCCAATGGCACGCGCCTCTTCCGTCTCCACCCGCACCGCCCGCGAAGCCGCCTCCAACGCGCCTCGAGCTCGGCCACATACGCCGCCGCATCCTCAAGCACCGGCACCCTGTGCAGCGGCCCCTCATCCTTGGTCGGGAGCCCCTCCAACGCGAAGATCGCATCGAACTGCGGCAGCAGCCACGGCACATCCTGCTCGACGATATCCGTGATCAGAGCCGCCTCACGCCGCCGCACCTCGCTCCCGGTCCAGACCCCATCCTCCTCCTCGCCTGGCATTGCGCGCCGCAGTCTCCATCCGCTCGCGGAACCCGCGTCCACCGCGACGCCCGCTGCCGGCGCATGCGCGCGCCCAGCCCCATTCCTCTTCGCCGCCTTCGCGCCCGCAACCTCGCGCACCAGCTCAATGCCCCGCAAATGCCTCCTGCGACTCGAGCACCGGCCGTTTCAACAGATCGAGCGCCCCGGTGTGCAGCGTGTAAAAGCCCGCCGCAAAGTTGCCGCTATCGACCGCCGACACAATAAATCGGGGGAATCGCCTGCAGCGTCTGAATGTCGTACCAGTTGTAGATATGACCGCGCTGCTTCTCGAGCTTGTCATACGTCGCCAGCGTTCCCAGCGTACGCCTCCACCAACTCCGGCAGGTCAAAAATCCAAACTCTACGCCGCCTGCCGCGCGTTCAACAAGCATGCCCAGGTTCGTCGGCGAGAGCTTCGAGCACCTGGTGCAGCCCCTGCTCCTCCACATTGTCGGGAATCAGCCAGTGGTTCCGCGCATCCCCGAACTCCGAAAGTAGCGCCACGTCGCCAACGCCTGCTCTCGCAGAAACGCACCTCCGCCGGTCGCAGCACCGACTCCCGCTGCTCTCGGGGCGGCGGTTCAGCCATCGCGAGATCATACGGCGCGCAACGCCCAGAGCAGCAGCACCGGAGCCGCCAGTAGATCGCCTGCCGTTGATGCACGCAAGCAGTACACGCATTCGCCAGCGATCAGCGAGCGCAACCAGTAGACATCAGGGCAAGGTAGCGTCGACTGCGTCGCCGCGCCCGACTCAGCTCTGCGCCGCCGTCTCCCACTCCAGCAAGTGCTTCCCGGAGATGAAGCGCCGCACCAGCGAGCGGAAGATCGCATCCAGCGACAGCAGTATCTGGTGCGGCAGGAACGCCAGATTCAGCAGAGCCATCCAGCAGTCGCCTTCCCAAAGCGTCTCGAACGCCTCGCCCATGCGCCCTTGCGCTCGCTCTTGAACGCGCCGGCCCGAAGATCGAAACCCAGCTGCACGAGCGCCGGCAACACAAGCAGCACCAGATCGCAACAGTCCAATAAAGCGGCCCACCGGGCAGGCCGAACCAGCCCGCACGAACAGCAATAAATGTGAACGGGCTCAACAAGCGAGCGCCGCAGATTGTCGAAGATCTTCCAGCGCGAGATCGTGCAGATCGGATTCGGGACCAAGCCGCCCGACTCATCCGGAACCCGGCCGAACATCCACTGCGACAATCTGCCAGTCGCCGCGCACCCAGCGATGCTTGCGGCGGCTATAGGCGCCGTAGTGCGAAGGATAATCGTCGATGATCTCGATATCGGTGACCAGGCCGGCACGCGCGTACGCGCCTTCGATCAGGTCGTGGCTGAGCAGCGCATTGCGCGGGAAGCGCCGATCGAGCACAGCGTGCAGCGTGCTGACCTCATAGATGCCCTTGCCGGTGAAGATGCCCTCGCCGAACAGATCCTGATACGCATCCGAGACAGCGCGGGTATAGATATCGAAGCCGCTCTGGCCGGAGTAGATGCGCCGCCAGGCGCGAACGCGACGCCGACTGACACGCTCACGCCCACGCGCGGCTGCAGAATGCCGTAGCCCTCGGTGACAATGCGCATCCGCGGATCGATGACCGCCTGGTTCAGCGGATGCGCCATGCGCGCCGATCAGCCGCGCCGCCGTGCCGCGAGGCAGCTGCGTGTCCGAGTCCAGCGTGAGCACATAACGGATATTTTTGAGCAGCCTCGATCGTGCCCGCCTTGATCGGGAAAGCGTCGTACTCTCCTGCAGAGCAGCTTGTTCAGATCGAGCAGCTTGCCGCGCTTGCGTTCCCAGCCCATCCACACGCCCTGGCGCGCGTTGTAGATGCGGTGCCGGTGCAGCAGGAGAAAATGTCCGCTCTTCGGTGAGGCATATTTCGCATTGAGTTCGTCGATGAGTCGAACGGCCAGCTCAACGAGTGGGTGAGAATCCTTGTCGCGGGGCTCGCTGACAGCGTCAGGCAGATCGGTGAGCAGGGCGAAATGCAGATGCGGGTCGCGGTTGGCGAGGAAACGTACCTCGAGATCCGTCAACCAGCTCTGCGCACCTGATCCTCGTTGAGGAGCAGCGTCGGCACGGCCACCAGCGTAGTGCAGCTGGCAGGAATGCCGTTGCTGAAATCCATCTTGGGCAGCGGCTCAGGGTCGTAGATGGTGCTGACCGCGTTGTTGACGAGATCAACTGCATCCTGAGTGGCAGGCACAATCAGCAGCAGAAAAGCAATGATCAGACCGATGAATCCTGATGAGTGAGGAAGCACCGGAAAAACAATCGCGGCGATGAAAAAGATCGTGAGAAGCTGGATGTTGGTGATGTAGAAGTCTTCAGCGTTGTTGGCGATATATCTGCGCATGCGGTCGAGCATCGGCGGATGAAAGTCGATGCGTTGCGCAAGCTGTGGGAACCCTTTGTCGACCAGGTAGTAGCCGATATGAATGCGGCGCCCGTGCATGCGCGGATCTTCCCCATTGTGGGTCGAAGCCGCGCTGGCAAGATCGAGAGCTATCTTCGCAACCTCGGGCTCGGAGCAGTCGGAGTAGCGCGGCCACAAAAGCGATGCGCTTGCGGTAGAGCTCGCGTGTCTCAAACTCCATCTTCGGGTAAGTCTGCGATGGATCCTGCCGAAGAGTCGCGTCGAGCACGATCAGCGGCTCGATTAGATAAACCCAATCTGTGTTTGTGATTGTGCGCAGACTCTTGAGCCGCGCCTGAATCTTGGGCTCCGCGAGACTTTCAGGCGAGCGCTGCAGAATATCTGCCTCTTCAAGCAGCAGTTCAAGCATGCAGAACTTGAGGAACGGCGCGATGTACCAGAGCTCGTCAACAGTTAGCGGCTCGTGTACCTGCAGTTCGCGAATGAAGGCAGACAAGGTTGGCCCGGCAAAGTTGCCATCGACTGCCTTGAGATATGTCGCGGCGATCAGTGCCACCCGCGGCTGATCCTTGCCATTGACGATAACGCGCGGCAACCGAGCCACCAGGCTCGGGCGGTCAGAGACAGCGGTGACTGCAGCGCGCAGCAAACGCGGATTGGCGCGAAGATCAAGCAACGCTGAGTGCCGTGAGGAATCCTTCGTTCCCCAGCTTCTGCAGGCGACACGGGCAGTTGTGCGAGTTGGCCCTCCAGTCGTTTCAGCGCATGGCGCACAGATTCTACGCGCGCGGGAAAGTCACCTTTCTTGTCAGGGCGCTGCACGGTACCCCACACATCTGCGGCACGGGCCGCGGCGCGCACGTGCTCGATGGCCGGATCGATCGGAGTTCTTTGAGAATCAAGAATCTTAGTGGCTTCGGTCATTGTCTCTCATCGATAACTCGCAGCCTGCATTTCAAACATTCCCGCGTAACGGCCTCCGAGCGCGATCAACTGCGTGTGGCTGCCTTCTTCAACCAGCCGGCCTCCTTCGAGAACGACGATACGGTCGGCCATTCGTCACAGTTGAAAAGCGATGGGAAATCAGCAAGCGCCATCTTGCCGAATGTGAGCTCTGCAAAGCGCTCGAAAACTTCGAACTCGCTGCGCGCGTCGAGGGCTGCTGTAGGCTCGTCCAGAATCAGCAACTGGGCATCGCGCAGATAAGCGCGCGCCAGCGCCATCTTCTGCCACTCGCCGCCTGAAAGGTCCACGCCGCCCTCGAATCGCCGCCCGAGCATCTGATCGTAGCCCGCCGGCAGCTTTGCGACAACACCCTCGGCCAAGCTCTTCTCGGCGGCATATTCAATCTCTTCGGGCGAGTGTGGAACCTCGATGCGGCCCACCGCGATATTCTCCCGCGCCGTCATCTCATAACGCATGAAGTCCTGAAAGATGACGCCGATTTCCGCGTGCAGGTCTTCGAGGTCATACTCGCGCAGATCAACGCCATCCAGCAGAATCTGCCCTTCGGTCGGATCGTAGAGGCGTGTGATTAACTTGACGATCGTCGTCTTGCCCTGACCGTTTTCACCAATCAAAGCAACGCGCTCGCCAGGCCGAAGGCTGAAATTGAAGTCCTTGAGCACGCGGCGCGTTGGCCCGGATAGGCGAAGGAAACATTGCGAAACTCAAAGCCTTGCAAGATGGGGCGCGGCGCGCGCAGCCCGTTCGGCTTGGACTCGACGCGGCGGCTTCATCTCAAAGAAGGCCAGCAGGTCGGTAAGAAACAGCGCCTGGTCGGCCACGCCCGAAGCCGTAGAAAATGCCTGTTGGATATTACCCATGGCCTGCATGATTGCAGTGGTGATCAGCGTCAAATCACCGATGCTGTAGTAGCCCTGAATCGTGCGCCAGATGCTGTACGCGTAAGCGCCGTAGTAGCCAAGCTGTCCGAGTATCGCAAGCAGCCCGCCCCAGAAAAGACGGCGGCGATTCAGCGCGACATTCTCCTCGTATATTCGCTGCGACAGCCTCGTAAAGCGGTCGGTGAGGTACTTGCTCAGGTTGAAAAGCTTAAGTTCCTTGGCCGCTTCTTTGCTGCCACCAACCTGGCGCAGATAGTCCATCTGGCGGCGTACCGGCGTCTGCCTGAAGTTTTTGGCATAGGTGAGGAATGCGAAGTGGCTCTCGCCGAGAAACGCGGGCAGAATTCCGCCGACAAGCAGAAACAATAAGAAGGGCGAGTAGCGCACCAACACCGCAGAGAAAGCGATGGCCGTGACGGACTGCTGAATCAGCCGGCCCATCTGCTGGATCATCGCCAGGCGATCGGTGGCCTGCACGCGGGCCCGCTCCAGCCGATCGTAGAAGATGGGGTCTTCGTAGACGGTGACGTCGAGAGCGGCTGCCTTGCGCATCACCTCGACGCTGACGTGATGCGTATAGCGGTCGGCGAGAAGCTGATCGAAGTAATCAACAGTGCGCGAAAGCACGCCGGTAATGACGGCCAGCGCCATCTCCGCGCCAACCAGCCACCAGAAATGCTGGGGCAGGGGCTGATGGAGGCGAATGCGATTGACGCCATCAATAATGAAGCGGCCGATGATGCCGATGCCAACAGGCAGAAAGGCCACGATAACGCGGATCGCAATATTCCAGAAAACGACCGCAGGCCCCGATTCCCATACGAAATGAAGAACAGGGGGAACATTCCTCAGTGCGCGCAGACGGTCGCTCCAGGCATTGCCGGGCCCGGGCTGAGTCAGCTGAGCGTTGCCGGGGTCGCCGTTCCGGGGCTCACCTGCCACTTCTGCTTCGTTCACGGTCGAGGACATAGTTCCTTCCGGCCCTGTAGGTGGGGCAGGCGGTACGCCGGATTCCTAAACCAAGGTATTGCAACGCTAAAAAGGCCCGGCGCCCTTATTTTTGTTCTCAGTATGATGCGATGCAAGCCAGCAGTGGATCGTTGTTCTGCCCCATATTTTGGGCTGCCAGGGACTGCGAAAAATGACCGTCAACTCGCCGCGGGGAACGGCTCGGGAAATGAATCACCGCGCATCAAGAAGCGCTACGTCGACTTCGGGCCGGTTTCAGCTCCTGCATCCGGCTCATAGGGCTTAAACCCTGCATTGGCCATGCCACGCTGGGCCTCAGGATTCTTCATGAAGGTCTCCCACACAAACCCTGAGCGCGCATTTTCGGCCATCAGCATAGTTATACCAGTGTCAATTCCGATCACATCGGCGTCGTACCAGCCGGTCAGCGGGTTGAAGGCATCAACAAATCCATACTGGCACCAGGCTCCGGGGTAATGGTCGTGGATGGTTCGGAGCACCCGCATGGTCTCCGCGGGCAGAAATGGGAGCGAGCCGCCGGTAGCCGCGGGCACAATCGTGCCATCAATGGGCCCCATCGCCGGAGGACCACCCCACACGACGTAGCCTCGTTCGGAGTCCGACGCGGTAATGCCCCACAGGGCATTGCTGTAGTCAGGAAACTGGCTGTTCAGCTCAAGACAGAAACGGCGATGAACATCCGTGGCGACAATCGAGTTCTGAAAGTAGTCGGCATAGCGGTCGCGCTTATGCCGAAAGTCGAACCATGCCTGTGAATACTGGTGCACGAAGATAGGCGCAAACGACCCGATGTAGCGTAGACCGTCGTACTCGAAATATGTACGCTTCCACGCGAACCAGGCATCGCTGTGCAGCGGGTGCGACGACGACCCAAGACCGAGTAGATACATCATCATCAGTTCGCTGTAGAGATCCCATCGCGATGGAATGAAACCAAGCTCAGGAGTCCAACCATGCGAGAGCAGGGTTGTGTCTTCCGAAAGCCACGTCCAATCCACACGATCGAAGATTGCGTGGGCCAGTTCGTCGATATCCTTGTCCTTGAAATACTGGCGGCAGGTAAGAATGCCGCAAAGCAGCATCGCAGTATCAACGGACGACGCTTCGGCATCCCAGATGCGCTCGCCTGTGTCCATGTTGGCGAAATGATAGAAAAACCCTCGATGCGTGGGCAGCTTGTGCCAGATGAACGAGAGCGCCTTAAGCACACGCACGCGTGCATCGGTGTGACTCACAAAGCCTCGCTTGTCGCCGATGCAGATGGCTGTGAGGGCAAAGCCAGTAGAAGCGATGCTCGCCGCCAAAGTCGTGTCTTTGGAGCGAACATTGCAGCGGTCCTTCGTCAGGCCGGTTTCAGGATTCGTCTGCTCCCAGAAGAATTGAAAATTCGCATGCTCCAGCTCGTTCAGGAACTTGTCGTCATCCTCCGTGAGGCTCGACGGCAGGGGGTAAGGCGCAGGAGTGGTATGTTGCTGCGGAGGTGGTTCCTGTTGCTGAGCGTCCCGCCCGACCAGGGGAAATGCCGAGGCAAGCGGAATCCCTGCCGAGATGCCGGCCACCTGACGCATAAAGTCGCGCCGCGATGTCGCCGCCTTCCCAGGCCCGGAGATCTTGCGAATCAGCATTTGGAACCGGCGACTCCCTTGGCTGCAACGATCTGAATCTAACCCTGCAATGACTATAGCGGGGGCTACCCGTTATAGATGCAGGAACATCCAAGGATGAGCATCTGAAGACAAAGGCAAAGAGGGCGATAAAATCACCGTTGTACGGGCGAAGGGTTCATGCGCTGGAAATGGATTGCAGTCTGGAGCATAGTAGGCGCACTCATTCTCGCAACGGTAACCGCGCTCATCGTGCGCGCGCGCCGCTGGGACCAAAGCCTGCTCACCTTTCAAGGGGCCGTTATCCGGCGAGATGATGTCCCGCAGCGGCAGCTTCCGATCGCCAACGTCGAGGTAACGGCCACACGTGGCGCAACGTCGGTAACCACACAAACTGATGGTTCCGGCTTTTTCAGAGTCACCTTCCCCGAGGTGATCTGGCCGGGGCAGACAGTGATCCTGAGCTTTCGGCACGATGACTATTGGCCGCTCGATCTGAACATTCCCATCCAGTTTCGATCAACAGCAAAGCGGGACTACGTCGCTGCGATGGAAGCGATGCCGCAGCCAGCGCCCGCTCATCTGGATCCCAGCAAACCGGAAACAGCGGTCTCCAATATTCAGGTGCGCTACACGATCAACTTCCAGTCCGAGGAGAACATCGGCAGCGCTGTGCGCACCTTCCAGGTGGCAAACCACGGCAATGTTCCATGCAGACGCCAGGCCCCCTGCTCGCCAGACGGCAACTGGAAGGCCTCGATGGGTTCGGTGACGATGGATGCGGGTTCCGGCAATGAATTTCGCAATGTCCGCGCCTCGTGTATCGCCGGCCCGTGCCCATTCACTCGGATCCAGGCCAACCAGTTCCAGGAGCAGAACCGCATCGTAACGGTGTCCGCCCTGAATTGGTCTGACACGACGACATTTCAAGTGGAGGCCGAAGTTTTTCGCGTTTCCATCGCGTCGAGTGTGCGCCACTCCTACCCGGTCGTCTTTGGTCGCACACTTAACTTCACTTTGCCGCCCACGCAAGAGGGTGTGAGCATCGAGGCGGAGTTGAACGGCACGCCGATGGTCTTTCCCCTCGGGCCTGAGCTCTACCTGAGTTGGGCGACCTGCTCCCGCAGAACAAATAAGGATGGGCAGGAAGAAGGCGAATCGATTGCCTACCGTTGCGAACTGAAGCCGGGCTACAAGTTCTAGCGGGCTATGATTGGAGTTCCTCCGCCGAAGCCTCGGCGAGCGGCATCGCGCACGATTCAGCCTCTCTTGATCGAAGAACACTGTCGACTTCGGCTCCGAGCAACAGCATCAGGCCCGCCACATAAAACCACGTCATAAGAATAATGACGGCGCCAAGCGATCCGTAGGTGATCGTGTAGTTGTTCCAGCGACCCAGATAAAAGCGGAATGCTACCGAGTAAATAAACCAGCCCGATATGGCAATTCCTGTGCCAGGCGTCAGTAAGTGCCATCTGGGGTTCTGCCAGTTCGGAGCCCAGTAGTAGATCGCTGAAATCAGCAGAGCCACGAATACCGCAGCGACGGTCCATCCTATGATGCGTGCCGTGATCGAAAAGACAGCCGCCGCGCCGGCGTCGACGACGTGCCGCCGTGCGAATGCTGACATGTAGTCCCCCGAAGCCACCGAGGCCAGCGCAGTAATGCTGATCACGATCGCGATGGCCGTCAGTCCAATTGCCTGAACCCGCGCGAAGAGATAGGATCGCGTCTCTTTAAGTTTGTGCACTGCGTTCAGGGTGTCCTGCAAGGCCGAGACGCCCGAAGAGGCCGACCATATGGCGACAATCAGCCCGAAGGTGATCTTTTCTGTGCTGGCCGCCGCGACAATTTCGTTGAACGAGCTCAGCACAGCGTTGAGAGCCGAGGCCGGAACCACAAGCGCGAGATGATTCAGCAAGCGGATCTGGATCGCGGGACCGGATTGAAGCACGAGCCCTATGATGGCGCTCGCGCAGAAGAGAGTGGGAAAAAGGGCGAAAAGGAAATAAAATCCTAGTTCAGCGGCGTGCCCAAACAGGCGGTCCGCGATGGCTGCATTCCATACGCGCGCGATTAGATGACGAAGACGAATTCCGCGCAAACCCCAGGTCGGCCCAAAGCATAATTGTGAAAAGGGCGTCCAGATCCGCCGTGGCAGGCTTCCAGCTCGCGGCTCGGCGATGGATTTCACTCTTGAAATGACCACACCCGCAGTTGTGTTGTCTTCTTCACTCGAGGTTCTGCTCCCCTGAGGATGCCGGGAATGCGGCTTCGATTGCTGGCTAAAGATCGAGGACCGATGCGCGAGCGATTTGGGCCGAAGTCACGCTGGAAGCATCGTAAAACCAAGGGTATACCCATCGCATCTCATCAGGAAGTGAGGAGCGCCAAATTATCGCGTGCCGTAGCGAGAGTCGATAAGAATTTCGCGCGCCAGTTCTTCCTCCTGAGCCTGATTGCCGCCTGCACTCTCCGGTTGCCCGCGCAAACAGGAGAGACTTCGCAGGCTGTGCCGCAGAGCCAATTGCCCGGTACGTCCCAGGCAACGCAGCGAATCCTCTCCGCTTACGAAGGACAGAAAGTAGCGTCGATCGAGATAGCGGGCCGGCCGGACCTCACTACTGAGCAGTTTGCCTCCTCGTTTGCCCAGCATCCGGGAGAACCCTTTTCGCGGGAAAAGATCGATCAGACAATCGCCGCCCTTCAGGCGGCGGGCCACTTTGAAAAGGTGCGAATTCAGGTTCAGCCGGATCCCAACGGCTTGCGGATTCTGCTCATCCTGGAGCCCGCGATGTACATCGGCATCTTCCAATTTCCTGGCGCAGAGCGCTTCAACTACTCGCGGCTCTTGCAGGTAGCCACTTATCCGGTCCAGGCAGCCTATAACGCGAGAGACGTTGAGCAGGATCGCGAGGCCCTGGTGACTTTCTTTCGCCAGGAAGGGTACTTCAAGGCAGAGGTAGACCCCGAGGTCCAGGTTGATGCGAAGCACAATGTCGCGAACATCATCTTTCACGCAAAACTCGGGCCCGGGGCGAACTTCGGAGCGATCGAGATTGAAGGGCTCTCGCAGGAGGATGCGGCCAAGTACACCCGAAGACTCACCACCACCATCTCCCGCATACGCGGCGTAGCAATTCGCCCCGGCAAGGCGTATCGCCACTCCACAATCAACAAGGCAACGCGATTTCTTGCATCGCAGTTGCAAAAGGACGGCTACCTCGGCGCAGACGTAAAACTCGCCGGCGCCGAATATCACGCGGATACCAATCTCGCAGATATTCACTTCTCGGCGAACCCCGGTCTCAAAACGAGTGTGACGATTGAGGGCGCGCGCGTTTGGCCCTGGACGCGGCGGTCGGTATTGCCGATCCTCCAGGGTGGCGTAATCGATTCTGAATCGGTACGCGAGGGCGAAGACGCCCTCACTTCTTACTTTCAGGGGAGAGGTTTTTTCGACGTTAAGGTGACTTCAGAATTCACGAAGGACGTCGGCAAGCAGACGATTCTCTACAAGATCGAAAGAGGTAGTCGCAATAAGGTGACTGATGTCGAGATCACGGGCAATACGAAAATTCCCGACTCACAGTTAACCCCACAAATCCAGGTCAGAAAAAAGCGCCGCCTCTTTTCCGTAGGTCGCTTCAATGACCAGCTTGTCCGCAGGAGCGCGAGAAATCTCGAAGCCGTCTATCAGTCCGAGGGATTTAGCGACGTCAAGGTCACCCCCAGCGTGAAAAGAGAGAACAGCAACGTCCAGGTCGTCTTTCACGTCGTCGAAGGGGATCGAGACATCGTGAACTCCATTCAAATCGTGGGGGCAAAGCAACCCCAATCGGAGTTCGCGCCTGGAGGCCTGTTGCTGTCAGCGGGGAAGCCATACTCGCAAGCGCTTGTGCGCTCCGATCGGGCAAAAATCGTCGCCCACTACCTGCAGGCTGGCTATTTGAATGCGAGCTTTCGTGAAACTGCTACTGCAACGTCAAAGAACGACCCGCATCACATCGACGTCGTCTATCACATCTACGAAGGGCCGCGCGTGCTCGCAGGCCAGGTCCTGACACTGGGCAACGGGCGCACCCGGCAGCGTCTCATCAACGAAAGCGTGAAAACCATCCGCAGCGGCGAGCCATTGACGGAAACTGCTCTCCTGACCGCGGGCAGCCGACTCTATGACCAGACCGGTGTTTTCGACTGGGCGGAGGTCGATCCAAAACGCGATATCACCACACAGACCAGCGAAGACGTGCTGGTGAAGGTACACGAGGCCAAAAGAAACGAACTCACGTACGGCTTTGGTTTCGAAATCATCAATCGCGGCGGAAGTGTTCCAAGCGGAACTGTTGCTATTCCCGGCCTGCCACCGGTTGGGCTGCCATCGAACTTCGTCACCAGCGAAACCACATACTATGGCCCGCGCGGATCGATACTCTACAACAGGAACAACATGCGGGGGCGCGGTGAGACGTTCTCACTCACAGCCTTCGCTGGCCGCCTCGATCAGCGTGGCGCTGCCTATTACATCATTCCAAATCTGGGATGGACCGCCTGGAAAATGACCGGCGCCCTTTCGGTTGAACACAACCAGGAGAACCCCGTCTACTCATCGCAGGAAGAGACGGCGAGTCTTCAGATTCAGAGGCCGCTCGACAAGCTCAATCGCAAAGTTGCCTTCCTTCGCTACAGCTTCAGCAAGACCGATCTGACCCATATCCTCATCCCTGACCTGGTTCCCCCAGAAGATCAGCACGTAAGGCTTTCTACGTTTGCAGGGAACTTAACGCGGGATACGCGCGACAATCCGCTTGATGAACACAGCGGGTCTCTGCACTCGATCGAGCTCGACTTCAATTCATCGGCGTTGGGCTCGAGCGTGGACTTCGTAAAGATGACTGGCCAGATTGCTTACTACAGGAAGCCCTTCCGCAACATCGTTTGGGCAAACAGCATCCGAATCGGGATGGCGCAGCCGTTCAATGACAGCTTCGTTCCTTTGAGCGAAGCGTTCTTCTCGGGCGGCAGTAACTCATTGCGAGGATTTCCCCTCGACGGGGCGGGTCCTCAGCGTCAGGTACAAATCACCGGAAACGGATGCGATCCCGCGAATCCCTGCGTCATCCAGGTGCCAAGCGGCGGCAATGAGCTGCTGCTGCTCAACTCCGAAGTACGCATTCCGATCGCGCTCAAGAAAGGATTGGGCCTTGCGCTTTTCTATGACGGCGGAAACGTCTTTCCCCAGATCGGCTTTCACGACTTCACGAAGCTCTATTCCAACAACGTCGGCGTGGGCTTGCGCTATGCCACGCCGGTCGGCCCGATCCGCATCGACTTCGGCCACAACCTGAATCCGATTGAGGGAGTCAAGTCAACCCAGTGGTTCATAACGATCGGCCAGGCATTCTGATGGAGGATAGCCTTGAGCGACAACGGCCCAAAACTCGACCCTGCTGACCCGTCGCAACCCAACGCACGCAAGCCCTCGTCGCGCATGCGACGCCTCGCAAAGTGGGCTGGGTATATCGCAGGCGCTTGCCTGGTGCTTGCCTTCGCAGCTGTTGCTGCGCTCGTTGTTGCGCTCAGAAGCCCCGCAGTACACAGCCTTATCCTCACTCGAGCGGAGAGACTTGTGAGTGAACAGCTCGGAACCGGCGTGCATCTCCAGAACTTCGAACTGCATCTCTCCTCGCTTAGCCTTGAGCTCTACGGCATCACCATCGACGGAGCCGCGCCGTACGCCACTCCTCCTCTGCTCCAACTCGCGCATGCTCAAGCCGGGGTACGTATTCCTTCCATCCTCGGCAGAAAGTGGTATCTCAGCGAAGTCGCGGTCGATCATCCTGTTGTGCAGATCTACATCGACAAAGATGGTGTTTCCAACCTGCCAAAGTTCGGCAGCGGCAGAAAGAGCGGCTCCAGTACTTCAATCTTTGACCTCGGCATCCGTCACGCAGTGCTCAAGCAGGGCGCGATCTTCTACAACAGTCGGCCCGCGACGCTTTCGGCAGATGTCCGTGATCTCGACCTGCACGCGACCTTCGAGGAGCTAGCCCGCAGCTACGAAGGCGATCTGGCTTATACAGACGGCCAGATTGAATACGGAACCTGGCAACCTCAGCCTCACGCGCTCAGGGCGCACTTTAGCGCCTCACCGAAAGCGCTGCAGCTAAGCCAAGTGAAGCTTTCCTGCGGTCCCTCGACTCTTTCAGCCTCTGGCACGCTCACCGACTATGACAACCCAACGATTGACGCACTGTTCGACGCAAACATTGACGGCGGCCAGATGGCCGGCATTCTGCACAACGACGAAATTCCAGCAGGCATGGTGCGCACAACCGGCTCACTGCATTATGCAAAGACCCCCTCGGCCTCTGCGCTGCAGGCATTGACGCTAAAGGGCACAGTCTCCGGGCACGAATTGAATCTGAAGACAGGCGCTACGCGGATACGCGTCACCGGCATCGAGGGAAATTACGCTCTCGCCAACGGAAACCTTTCATTGCCCAGCCTGCGCGCTTCCCTGCTCGGCGGCGGAGTCAACGCATCCGGCGAGATGAAGGACCTCGGCGGCAACTCCAGCACGAATATCAAAGCGACTGTGCGCAACCTGTCTCTTGCCGAAATTCACAAGATGCTTAACAACGCTGCGCTGCAGGATGTGGCGATAACCGGAACGGTGAGCGCGACGGCCTCGGCCGCGTGGGGAAAGACAATCGACGATCTCACCGCGAAGGCTGATGCTACCGTAGACGGACACGTGATGAATGCCGCAAACTCGGCATCCGGCGAAACTCCCCTGACCCTCGACAGCGTTCTGCACGGCACCTATACCAACCGAAATCATCAATTGACCCTGAATAACAGTTACCTGCGCACGCCTCAGTCCGAAGTAACGCTGAATGGCACTGCCAGCCAGAGCTCCAGCCTCGCCGTACATGTGCAGGCCAACGATCTGCGCGAGGTCGCCACGATAGTGCACGTCTTCCAGCCATCGGCGCAGTTGATCGATCTTACCGGCCAGGCCTCATTTGTAGGCGATGTGCGCGGCTCTCTCGCTGCACCGCACATCACCGGTCAACTGACCGCACGGGATCTACACCTTCATGGCACCGAGTGGAAGACCTTTCGAGCGGGCCTTGATCTGAGTCCTTCACGCGCCTCCATCGAGCATGCTGATCTTGAGTCCGCCACTCGAGGCCGCATCCAACTCAATGGAGACACCGAGCTGACCAACTGGGCTGTTACCAAATCCAGCGCGGCGTCCGTTGAACTACACATAGGCCAGATGGACATTGCCGAAGTGCTCAGACTCGCCAACCAGTCCGACATTCCGGTCACGGGCACGTTGAATGGCGACATTCGCTTCCACGGCTCGGCGGAGGAGCCTCTGGGAACTGGCACGATTTCTGTTGCGGATGCGGCTGTTTACAAGCAGCCGGTGCAATCAGCCAAGATCACCCTGACCGGACAGGGCCGGGATCTGCAATCGCAGTTCGCAGTAGAGACAACCGCTGGCAGGCTGCAGGGAAGCGCGAATCTAAACCTGCACCAGCGGACCTACACCGCACAACTTACCTCCACAGCAATCGAGCTTGAAAAGCTGCAGGCAGTGCAGGCGAGCGGCGCAAAAATTGAAGGCGCAGCAGCACTGCACGCTGCCGGCGAGGGCACATTCGACGATCCGCAGCTGGCGGCAACGCTCTCGATCCCAAGAGTCGTGATAGAAGATGAGCCTGTAACCAGCGTCGATCTGAAAATGAATGTCGCAGATCATGTGGGCCACGCGACCCTGGCTGCATCGGCGATCAACACAAACCTGCAGGGCAAAGCGACCGTGCAATTGAGCGGCGACTACATGATGGATGCGTCGCTCGACACCCAGAACTTTGCGCTGCAGCCGTTGCTCGCGGTATATGGCCCCGATGGAACAGATGGCATCACGGGCAACTCCGAATTGCACGCAACCGCACATGGCCCGCTGAAGACCCCGCAAAGCCTCGAAGCGCACGTTACAATCCCGGTTCTGAAGCTGGCCTACGGAAACACGATCAACCTGGCGGCGGATGCTCCAATCCATATGGACTACCAAAACCAGATGATCCGCATTCAGCCAACCGCTATTCGCGGAACAGACACCGATCTGCAATTTGAGGGAACGATTCCAACCACGCAAAACGGCCCGATGGCGCTGAAGCTGCTTGGAACCGTGGACCTGCGCATCGCTCAGCTCTTCAACGAAGACATTCGCACCGAAGGCCAGCTGAAGTTCAACATCGACTCCCATGGAGCCACAAACAACAGCGCGATCGGCGGCGAGATCGACATTGTCGACGCGAGCCTTTCGTCTCCTGATCTTCCCGTTGGCATACAGCATGGCAATGGCGTATTGAGGCTGACGCGCGACCGCGTGGATATTGGCGACTTCAAGGCAACTGCTGGCGGTGGAACCGTCACGGCACAAGGAGGGTTGCGCTTCCGAAATCAAATGCAATTCGACGTCGGCCTCAACGCACACGAGGTGCGCGCGCAGTTTCTTGACGGAATGCGTGCAACTGCGGATGGAGACCTGCGCTTCACAGGCACTCCAAACCGGGCCAATCTCAATGGATCGGTCTCTGTCTCCGACGTCTCCTTCACGCCTGCCTTCGATCTCGACACGTTCATCGGACAGTTTGCCGGCGGTGTTGCACCGCCGCCGACCCGCGGATTCACCCAGAATGTCTCGCTGAACATCGCGGCATACTCGACCAACAACATCAGTCTCGTAAGTAGGACCCTGAGTGTCGATGGAACAGCGAACCTTCAGGTCCGCGGCACGCTGGCTGATCCGGTGATTCTGGGCCGTGTGCTTCTCAATGATGGAGACGTTCTGCTTGGCGGCAAGCGCTTCCTCTTACAGGCAGGAACAATTCAGTTCATCAATCCATCCGAGACACAGCCCGTCCTGAATGTCACCATCACAACGACAATTCAGCAGTACGACATTCACCTGCGCTTCAATGGACCGTCAGATCAGTTGAAGACGCAGTACACATCGGACCCTGCGTTGCCGCCCGCGGACATCATCAACCTGCTCGCCTTCGGCGAAACCACTGAGGCATCTGCGCAAAGCCCCACGACGGCAAACCAGGCAGCACAATCGCTTCTCGCTTCGCAGGTTTCAAGCCAGGTGACAAGCCGTGTCTCCAAGATCGCCGGCATCTCCCAGCTTTCCATTAACCCTGTGCTGGCGACCAGCAGCAGCCAAGGATCGCCCGGAGCCAATATCACGATTCAGCAGCGCGTCACCAGCAACCTCTTCGTTACGTTTTCAACGAACGTGGGAACGCAGCAAACACAGACCATCCAGGGACAATATCAGCTGACTCCACGCGTGGCCATCAGCGTCACGAGCGACCCCAACGGCGGCTTCGCCTTCGACACTCTGATCAAGAGGACTTGGTAGCACTCGCTCCTTCGGCGCGGTTAGACACCCGTCAGCAGCGAATGCAACGTCGCGAAGTCTGCGGCTGCCGCTTCCAGAGGAGCCATGTCTTTGAAGGGCGGTTCCTGCTCCACAAACATATGTTTCACGCCGACTTTGCGGCCGGCTGCCACAATCGCCTTGAGGTCAACTTCTCCACGGCCCAGTTCCGTAGGCGTTGGCGCATCGGGAGCCATCAGCGTTGTCACCGGCTTCGTAATGTTCTTGAAGTCCTTGATGTGAAGCATCACGAAGCGATTGGGGTGCCGCGTGAGATAGCGCACAGGATCGACACCCCCGACGCGCATCCACCCTGTGTCCGCTTCAAACTTCACCAGCGACGGGTCGGTTTGGCGCAGCAGGATGTCGTACCCCTTCACCCCGCCGCCAAGATCGCGAAACTCGAAGTTGTGATTGTGATACGCGTATTGCAATCCCACTGCCTTCGCCTGCTTTGCAATCTCATTCGCCCTTGAGGCTACGAGTTTGAAGTCATCGACGGTCATCGTGTTGAGCGTCTGCAGCAATCCCTTCATGCCGCTGCTCGCATCGAGCGGCCTCGGCGGCAGTATGGAACTGCAGACATACTGCACTCCCAAAGTCTTCGCGTCATCGAGCAGTTTGCTCGTCTCCGCCATGCCGAAGTTCAGGTGGGCGCTGGGCGCGCGAAGGCCCGCATCCTTCACCAAATCGCGGAACTGCGCAGCCGTGAGGTTGGCAAATCCAGCCGTTTCCACTTCTCTGTAGCCGATCTTTGCAATCTTTTGCAGAGTCCCCGCGGGATCCTTCTGCAAATCGGCATTCACGGTGTAGAGCTGAATGCCTGCGGGAATTGGCTTCGCCGCCGACCACGCTTTGGTTGACAACAAGGCAGCCGCGGAAGCTCCAGCGGCAAGGGGCATGAAGCTGCGGCGAGTTAGATGATTGCTGTTTCCGGTCGGCATGGATTCCTCAATGGGTCAGGAGACGCTAAGGGTGTGCCTGCATTTGCAGGCAACATTCTCCCATAGCCGTCTGTGGTCCGCCAACCCGCTGGGCCTCGGGTTTCGTTTCCTGTTCCTTCGCGCTCCTGCACCCCGTCGCGTCAGCTAGAAGCTCGGTCGCGACCATGCAAAATCAGCGAGCGAACCGCTTCACGCTCTCCCCGAGAGGGACCGTTTCGGGCAGGCGCGGATCCGGGACAGGAACTTGTGCGACAACCGGCAAAGGCACGATGCCAGCCCAGATCGGCAGCGCATAATCCTCTTCGTCGTCGATGGGAAATCCCGTTCTGGCCTTTGCCGAAGCCTCTGCAATTTGAAACTCCAGAACCGCCGTTGCCTTCAACTCCTTCTCCGTGGGCGGACGCACCTCATTCCAGCGGCCGGCGAGGACATTCTCCGAGATGACGCGCAGCGCTTCTGTCTTGCGGGCAGGTTCCTCGATCAGACGTGCGTCGCCGAAGGCCACAACCGAGCGATAGTTCATCGAGTGGTGAAATGCCGATCGCGCGAGCACAAGAGCATCAACCAGGGTGACGGTCACGCACACCGGTATGCCTTTATTTAGTTCGCGCAGCATGCGGCTCGCCGCCGAGCCGTGCAGATAAAGCGTCTCGCCCTGCCGCCCGTACAGCGTGGGAATAACGAAGGGCTGCCCCTCGACGCTGAAGCCGACATGCGCGAGAAAGGCAGCATCGAGGATGCCATGGATGGTTGCAGCATCGTAAGCGCCGCGATTGGGCAGGCGCTTCACACGTGAGCGTTCTGTCGAGTTCATTTCTTCACCTGTCCGGTCTGTAATTCCAATGTACTGCCATCGGACGATCAAGCCTATTCTCCCTGTCAAAACGGCGACAAAACCCCCTTCAGAAAGTCCTCTTCCGATGGTAGGCTGATGGCATCGCAATGATTTTTCCCGGGGATTCGGCCTCTTCTCGTCAGCTCTCGCTCATGTCGAGCCGCAGAGAGTTCTTACGCCTTTCGGCGATGCTGACAACGGCTTCAGCCCTCTTTCCGGCTACCCAACTCCGCGCACTCAGAGGCTTGAGCGACCGCAAAGTTGTCATCGTGACATTCGGCGGCGGTGCACGCGATGAAGAGACCTTCGCACCCGATGGCCACGAGAACATTCCCGAGTTGCTGAAGACACTCTTGCCGCAAAGCACTTTTTTCGGCCAGGTCATCAACCGGGGAATCCTTGGCCACTATGTGGCAACCACCAGCCTCGCAACCGGGGTCTACGAGACATTCAACAATTTCTCCGGCGTCGCGCCGCCGCATCCCACGCTCTTTGAATACTTCCGCAAAGGCGCGAAGCGCCCCATGCAGGATGCATGGCTCATCTCACCCAGCAGCGGATTCAGGAATATGGGTTGCAGCACCGACCGCAACTTTGGGCCCCGTTATGGAGCTGGAGTGCTCCTGCCGAAACAGTTGTTGCAAGCGACCGATCCAGTGCGAAGCAGCCAGACATTCGATCATCTGCTGCGCGACACCTATGAAGAGCCACAGCTCGCCACGGGAGCGCCACAGACTGAATCGCAGCTTGAACTGCTCGAAAGTGCTCTACGAATCTCCGGCAGCGACTTCAAACACCAGGCAATGAGCATGCAGAGCGCCGACGAGCTCTCCGTCTACGTTGCGCATCGCCTGATGCTTCAATCGGCGCCGAGCCTGCTCTGGATCACTCTGCACGACATCGATGTTGCCCACTCGGGCGCCTTTTCGCTCTACATCGACGGTATCCAGCGCACCGACCGTCTCTGCTCCGAGATCTGGAGTCACATCCAGACCAATCCTGAATACGCCAACAAGACCACAATGTTCGTTCTGCCTGACTTCGGACGAGACTCCGACACAAATCCAGCAGGAAACGGCTTCCAGCATCACCGCACCGGCGATGCTGCATCGCGCACCACGTGGATGATGGTACTCGGGCCCAGTGTACGGCAGGGTGTCTTCGTTGAGCGCGCCGTCGAGTCGGTCGATCTTGTGCCAACCGTGGGCAGGCTACTCGGATTCCCGACACCGCTTGGGCAAGGCACTGTTCTTGCAGAGGTGGTGTGATGCGGCCGAGTCAGGTGAACGAGCGCAATTTCGATACTTATCCGCCGCTGGCAAAGCAATTCGCGATCGAGCGTCTTGAGCTGATCCGCGATTTGCCGATCGTGCTCAGCGCTGTTCTGCTGCGTGAGGTCATTCGCTTTGACTCCTGCTTTCCGCAGGAGCGCGCCGCCATTCAGGGCCGATTCACATTTCTCGGCTCTCTCAATAGAGATGAGCGCCGCCATCTCACCCAGAGTTTTGCCGACCTGAAGCTTCCCGATGAACTCGTCGCCGAAGATTGGGTTCGTTCTCCGGAGAAGTTCGGCGAGGATCTGAGCGCTTATCTCTGGGCCTCTCACCAGATTGACGCCTTCCACACAATGAGCAATCAGCTCCTGCATGCGGTGTCGGCAGCAACCCCCGCGTCCAAACCTCCTGCCCCACGCTGGGGCGCCGTGATCCTTGGTCCGCAGCTGAGCAAGCAGAATTATCCGCTCTTTCGCAAACTGCGCCCCCACGGCGTCTTCTTTCCAGTTGTTAACGGCGATGGCGGCTCGACTGCCATCCTCGACCGCCTCGCAAAGCGCGCTGCCGCGACTCCGGCGCCGTACGGCCATTGGTACATCGACGGAGGTAAACCGCTGCCGGGCGAATACGCTGGAGTCAGCACCTTCAGTTGGGATGGATCATCGCAGGCCCGCGATGCCGTGTTGCGCAAGGTACAATCCGTTGTCGGCAGTGGCTCCGGCGGCCCCGAAATGCTGCGCTCTGTCATGGCGGACTGGACACCGAAAGAGCCTGCCTCCGCTGCGAGCGACCAGTTGGTAGACCGCTTTGTGCAGAGTGTCTATGACGAGGGCGCCGGCACGCAGATTTTCAGCACGACATTCGTTCAGTGGTCGGCACGCGAGCTTCTGAGACGAGCCGATCCCGTAAGCCTGGTTGCGCGCTTCGGCCCTCGCCAGCGGCAGAGAACCATGAATGAAATGTTCGCTGCACCTGCCCAGGATATGGATTACCCAGGTTCAGCCGTTGACGCTGATCTCGGCGCCTACTACACATGGGTAAACCTCAACCGGCTTCCAGGTTCTGAAACGGCTTCCTTCGTCGCCTGGTCTGAGGATCAGCGGCAAGCGGTTGCCATCGGGCCAGGCTTCCCTCGCGGCACTGAGGCCGGAGCGC
Source organism: uncultured Acidobacteriaceae bacterium (assembly GCA_963832465.1). GTDB lineage: Bacteria > Acidobacteriota > Terriglobia > Terriglobales > Acidobacteriaceae > Telmatobacter. The sequence continues at coordinate 120,918 of CAWHUJ010000005.1, read as the reverse complement.
CCATCACGATGGAAAAGCTGCTCGACATCATCGCAAGAAGCTGACAGTTCTGAGCCACCGCGGACCGCCCAAGCTTCTCTTACTTCTGCTTATCGAAGATGAAGGTCGATATCTGGCGCAGGCGCTGGTCGAGATCCTGCTGCTGCTGCGCATAATACTTCTTGTAGAGAGCGATCTGTTCCTCGGCCTCTCCCTTGCGTCGCGCACGCCAGTACGCCAGCGACAGGTGATAATGCGCTCCCGCAAGCTCAGGCTTGAATGCTACCGCCTTTTCAAGAGTGGGTATGCTGCCGGCCCAATCCCCCTTGTTCTGTTGCAGCAGACCCATTTGATATCTCGCTTGGGCATCTTTGGGATCGGCGGCGATTGCACTGCGCAGCAACTTATCCGCAACCTGCATCTGCGCCTCAGTCGGAGCGCCCTGCAGGATACTGGTAGCCGCGTAGACCGATGCCCTCGCGTCCCGCGGGTGAGATTGCGCGTAAGTGATCAGCTCATCGCACTGAGGCCTCGCCTCCTGCATCACGGCAGTACACGCCATGCCCAGCAACTCCGCATAGAGCAAGTTGTCGGGGTCGCCCTGGAGCAGACTTGCGAACGGGCCGAGGGCTTTCGCGTAGTTTCCATTGCCAAAGTATGCGGTGCCGAGGCCGAGAAGCATCCGCTTGCTCTGCGGAAATCTCGTGGAAGCAGCCTGGAACTCGAGGATCGCAGGTTCGAAGGTCCAGTGGCGCAACATTTCCACGCCCAGCAGCCACGCATTGTCTTCGCTGGGCTCTAATTGGACTGCGCGATCAAAATGACCCGCGGCCTCCACAGGGCGGTCTTTCGCCTCTGCGATCTGCCCAAGCAGGACCTGCGCGTCTGCTGATGTCTCCGTCCCCGGACTCTCATTCAAAACTTTCAGCGCTCTGTCGTAGCTCCTGGCTGCGACTAACGCCGTCGCGAGATCCATCTTGAGATCTGGATCGTCTTTCTTCCCTTCCAGGGCCGCAGCAAAAGCCTCTGCGGCGCGCTCAGGCTTGCCTGTATCGAGCCAGAGCTGGCCCAGGCTCTGTTGTGCTGTGAAATTACCTGGGTTCAATCGAACAGCCGCGGCGTACTCATCCAGAGCTTCGCGTTTCCGCTGCAGCTTAAAGAAGTCGGCGCCAAGGTTAACGTGCGCCGCGTCAGACGAAGGTTCCTCGTGAACAGCGGCCTCAAGCAGTGGAAGCGCATCCGCATATTGTTCCTGCGCCACGTAGATCAATCCCAGAGACTCATCGACTGCGAAGAGTCCGGGATGGTTATTCCTGAGCGACAGCAGAATGCTTCTGGCGCGGTCCAGGTCTCCCTCGTCTTGCGCTGCCATTGCTACCTTGAACTGATCCTCTGGCGTCGACAAGGGCGACTGCGCGTTGTTCTGGGCGATCAGACCCGGCGCCGATAAAAGTGTAGCCAGCGCAATCACCGTTGCTGCCTTTCTGGCAGCCGTGCGCTTAATTGTGAGGAGGAGTTTCACTTCCACAATCCTAATTTAGCCGAAAACAAAATGAGGAGACCTGCATTGTGTCATGCAGATCTCCTCAGGAAGGCCAGTGCAAAACAACAGTGTTATACGGTGCTCATCTCAGAACGAGTAGCGTGCCGAAAGCTGGATAAACCGTGAATCCGGCGCGAACGTCTGCAGATTGCGTGTTCCCGTAATTTGTCCGCCGTTCGAGCCCAGATTGGTGTTGTTGGGGTTAGCGAGAGCCGGCGTGTTGAAGAGGTTAAAGATGTCGGCCCGGATCTCCAGGTTCTGCTCACGGTAGACCTTGAAGTTCTTGAAGATCGACATGTTGATGCGGTTAAATCCAGGTCCTGGAACGGTCGTACGACGACCACCCAGGTAACCGATAGCAGTTGCAGTATCGGTCACGTAGGACCCCACCGGCAGATAATGGCCGCCGGCAGCATCCGTCGGATCCCATGGATTGGCGAACGAGCACGGGTTATACCAGTTGTGGTAGTTCCTCACCGAAGTCGGGCAGGTCGCACCCGATCCCGTTGCCGGAGTTCCACCCTTCGCAAATGGGTCGGCAACCGAGACTGCGCGTGCGCTGCCGCCGGAAACCGTGCTGATGCCGCTCGGATACACCGTGAAGTAGTTACCCGACTGCGCTGTGAATGTTGCATTGGCCGACCAGCCGCCAACAATCGCATCCACCACGCCGCCACGGTTCAGGAACTCGCGTCCGCTGCCGAAAGGCAGTTGATACAGGGCATTGAAGGTGAACCGCTGCCGTGTATCGAACGCGGAGTTCGAGTAGTCGTTCTTGATCGGGATCAGGTTGTAGTTCTGCTGGCCGTTGTCGCCCGTTGAGCCCAGCGGCGTGTTGGCGTCGTCCAGCGAGTGAGACCACGTGTAGGTGGCAAGCAGGTTGAAGCCTCTCGACATGCGCTTCTCGATCTTGCCCTGCAATGCGTTGTAATCGCTCATTGCGCCGTAGACCACCGACGCCGTTCCACCTGCGTCAGGGAATGGACGGAATGGCTGCGAGTTCACGCCAGGAGCAGCGAGCGCCAGAGGAGCATTCGCGTCCACGTTGATCTGCAGGTGACGGGAGGTCGTGCCGACATAGCTGAGTGTTGCGACCATGTCGTTCGTGATCCCGCGCTCGATCGAGATGTTGTAGCTCTGCGTGTAAGGAGTCTTCGGCTCGGGATCAGATCCGCGCATCGTCAGACCTGTCACGTTTGAGGCAAAGCCATTGGCAATGATGGTAGAGAAACCGTCGCCGATGGTGATGTTGTCGGTTGGGCAGCTGAACGCAGTGCAGCTGCCTGTGGGAACGAACGATCCCGTGAACTGGAAGGGATAGTTTTCTCCCAAGTTCGGCCAGTAACCAAGGCTTTCCAGGCCGCCGTAGAAGATGCCGTATCCAGCGCGAGTTACCGTCTTCGGATCCAGCGTCCACGCGATACCGATGCGTGGTGCGAAGTTGGTATGCTGCGCCTTCAGCAGGTGCGGGTCGGCTACGGATACGACGCTGATGCCATCCTGCGCAAGAATCTGCGAGTAGTTCGGGCTGTACGAAGGGCTGTTCATGATCGAGAGCGCGTAGTCATACGTCTCTTTCGGAATCAGGTACTGACCCTTGCCGCTTCCCGTGCCGGTTGTCGAGTCAAAACTGAGCGACCCGGTCGGATTGAACGACGCCTGGTATCCACCTACGTCCTGATAGGGCTGGAAGTATTCCCAGCGCAGACCGAGATTCAAGGTGAGCTTCTGGTTTACGCGCCAATCGTCCTGCACATAGACCGCGTTGTTGTCGCGTTGATCGCCGTTGGTCACTTCGTTTGACAGACCGCCGTCGTGCATTTGATCCAACAGGAAATCAGCCACGCCGTATCCGGTGTTGGCGACCGTGCTGCCGGTAGACGAAAGGTTCGACGTGAACTGGCCGTTGTAGTTGTAGCTGCCGCGCGATTGCTGGGGCTGCAGGGTCGAGAACCGGATGTTCTGGAAGCTCACACCGGCCTTGAGTGCGTGATTGCCCGCAATCTTCGTGACATTGTCGATGATCTGGTAGACGTTCTCGTGCTCGTCAGTCGTTGACCACGTCGGGCTGCCGAAGCTGGAAATTCCATTCGGCGCACCGCTCGAGTCGAGGTTCACCGCGGGCAAGCCGCCGTTCAGCGGCGCGTTGGGAATGCCGCCAAACCCTACGCTCGACGCGAAGTCCAGGTTAGCCGCGTTGGGATGCTGGAAGCCCGTGTGCAGGTAGTTAAACCCGAACCGGATTTCGTTGGTGAGTGAGGGCGCGAAAACATGGGTCTCAGACCGACATGAAATTGGCGCCGTAGATCTTTTGTTTGCCATCGTCACCGAAACCGCCGCCATCCAGAATATCGCCCAGTGGTGGCGTGTTGTGGCCCACCTGGTTCCAATAGCTGTAGCGCGAGTAGGTCGTATCCTTTGCTCCGATAACCCAGTCCGCGCGTGCATCCCATTGGAAGGTGTTGTTTACGATCGGCCGCTGCGTAACGAAGTTGTTGTAGAGCGCTCCGTTGTTGGCATTCGGCTGCGGATAGTAATTCAGCATCGACAGGGCGGTGGCATTCAACGTCACGCCGCTCACACTGCTGGTGCAGGTCGTTCCGGTCGCAAGGCAGTTGTTCGCAAAGGGGACAGGAGCCCCCGGGTCGTCTGGTGGTAGAGCTGTACTGCCGGATTGCCCGTGAGAGCCGGATTCAGGAACTCAGAGAAATCGCCCTGCCGCTCGAGAGCGGTTGGAACGGAGTAAGTTCCGGGCTCGGCGTATGAGATCCGATTGGCCTGCGCGTCTCCGAAGAAGAATAGCTTGTTCCGCAGAACCGGACCGCCCAGCGTGGCTCCGAACTGGTTCTCGTGGTAGGGTGCTACCGGCAACGTTCCGCTTGGATTCCATTGGCGGGTATCGAGAGAAGTATTGCGCAGGTATTCCCACGCGCTGCCGTGCAGATTGTTTGTGCCTGACTTGATGCTGGCGTTAACAACTGCGCCTGCTGAGTGACCAAATTCAGCCGAGTAGTTGCTGGTCTGAACTTTGAATTCCGCCAGAGCGTCCGGCGGAGGCTGTGCCACGAAGCTCGCTCCGTTGTAGAAGTCCACAACGTTTGCGTTGTTGTCCACGCCGTCAAGAATGAAGTTGTTCTCTTCGGCGCGCTGTCCATTCGCTTCAAAGTCGCCCTTGCCGCCACCGCGTGATCCAGCGGCTACTGCGGTGCCGGCTGACAATTGCGCGATGTACACCCAGTTGCGGCCGGCCAGAGGAACGCTCGCGATGGTCTGTGTGTCGATCGTCTGGCCGACTGAGCTCTCCTGCGTCTGCATCAGCGGCGCATCCGTTGTGACCGTCACGGTTTCGCTGGTCGCACCGGGCTTCAGAGTAATGGGAACGTTGAGTCGCTGCTGCAAGCTCAAATGCAAGTTGGTCTGTGTGGTCGTTGCAAAACCCGCCGCACTCGCAGTCACCGTGTAGTTGCCGATCTTCACCGGCGAAAACACAAAGATGCCCGCGTTATCCGCCTGGCTTTTGAGCACAATGCCCTCGTCCACGTTGGTGAGGGTCACACTCGCTTTGCCGATCACGGCGCCCGACGGGTCCTGCACAACACCCGTAATGGTGCCCTGGTCAGCCTGTCCGAGTAGGAATTGCGCAGGCAATAGCATTGCGAGAACCGCCAGCGCTGTAATTATCCATCGGCGATGAAACATAGTCTTTCAGCCTCCAAACAGGCAAAAAAGGCGAAATTTACCGGACCAACACAGAAACTGGGAAGGTCTGAACGCTCCGTAACTGTATACGGATACATTCAGGTACAAAAAATGCCTTTGATTGCCTTCCGCGAAACCCTATCCCAGCAATGAAAACGTTGTCAATAGCTTTTTTGCTACCCCGTATTGCATTCCTGCTTTTCGAGTTAACCAGCTTTGCCAGCGGTTTCGACGGTGCTCTTTTTCCTCGAAAAGGGCTCAGGGCTCCGTTGAACCGCGAATCGCGACTACGAGCGTGCAAATGCCTGGTCTGGCCGTGGTCCGAAGAGATCCGGCTACTTTACTGGTTGCTTACTTCACCGGTCCCCGTTCACATGGGTTGCCACAGCTCGATCGGATTTCCCTCGGGGTCGTGAAGATGCGCGAAGCGTCCATTCGGATAAGTCGTCGGGTCCACCTTCACGGTAATTCCTGCCGCTTCAAGCTGCGCCGCCATCTTGTCGAGATCTCGCACGCGGAAATTGATCATCCACCGCTTCGTCGCGTCGCCAAAGTATTTCGTGCTTTCAGGGAAGGCGGAAAACAGAGTCTGCCCGGCTTCCTGTTTCCACACCGGATCGTTCAGACTCTGCGGCGTTACGGGAATGCCGAGGTGATCCCGATACCACTGCTCCAGCGCCTTGGGATCGTGCGCTCGAAAGAATAGGCCGCCGATGCCGGTGACTTTCTCCTTCGCCGATTGATCCGAAGTGGTCGCTTGTTCGGCCGCCGCAGAAGACCCGGGCAGTAGCGCAGATCCGGCGGTCGCAACCAGCGCCGTAAGCAATGCGCGGCGTTCTTTCTTCACGGGGCAATCCTCCCTGATTGCCCCGATTGTATCGTCCGAATTCACTCGAACGACGGTTCTCAACAGACTAGAAGCGCCCCAGGCGTACATGCACCGCTTCTGGCTTTTCATAGAAACAGAGGCCGCGATCCGTTTCATCGCCATTCCACAACCGCACCGGTTTCCACGCGCCGCCCTCATAGCTGCCCTGCTCCGCGGAAAGAATTTCGCTGTGCATCCATGCTGCCTTTCCAGGCAAATGGAAGGTCACGCTCGCAGCCACGCCGGTCACGAGAAACTCATCCGGACCAATCTGCGCAACGATTGCAGCTCCATGCGCGTCTTTCGTCCCAGGAGCGCGTCGCCCATCGGGTTGAGGAAATCCGAAAGCCACAGTGGCTTGCCAATTGCCGAAGTCCAGTTCCTGCGTTGCCGCTCCAGGCTCTTCGACAGCAGTCTTGAGCTTGCCGTCGAACTCAAGCTGAGCTATCTCACGGTCCATCGGCGCGACCATGCCAAAGTTTCGCGCATGTGCCGTCCACGGCTCTTCACCCAGAATGTTCCATCCCGACTGATCTATGCCAAACGGCGAAAATCCGATTGCACCGTCGCCAATTGCATAGAAGAAGAACTTCGCGAAGCCGTCGTTGCGCCCCGTCTCCGGTATCCACAGCGGATTGTTCGCGAGATGATAGGCGCGCATTGTTTCGCGATAGAACTGCGAGTCATCGGAGTAGATATCCGGGCCGATCATGTCGAGCGATGGCGCGAGCGTACGCCACAGGCCCACCACCTTCTGCACCGGTCCGCCGCTTGGATACCCGATGCCCGGCTGGTCCAGCTGGCGCTGCGGCAGTTCAGCGGCCGGATAGTCGATCCAGACATTGGCGTAATACGGAATCGGAAACTCGGCCTTGCCGGCAGCCGCAATTTCGTTAATGTACTTCGCCTGGTGATAGACCTGAAAGATCTCGTCCGCTTCACCTCCAAAAACCTGTGCCCACGTCCCAGGCTTTTTGCCTGTCGCAGTCAACAGATCAGCGGGCACAGCTCCTGCGAATTCACGGTTCGCTTCGGCCGAATTATCGCGCACGCTGCCGATATTGCCCGACTCGTTTTCAACCTGGATCAGCAGCACCGTGTGCTGGTCGCCATCAATCTCTTTCAGATGGTGCATCAGCGCCACGAAAGCCTTCTTGTCAGCTTCCAGCGTGTTCCGCCCCAGCGGCGAAAACACATCGATCGGCTCGCCGTCAGGCCGAATCGTGCGCGGAAAACGCTTCGTATCGCTCTTCACCCAGGTCGGTGCATAGTGATTGTTTCCATTCTTCCAGGTGCCGAACCACAGAAGCCCAACGTGGAGATTATGCGCGCGAGCGCCTTCCACAATCTGGTCCACATTCGTAAAGTCGAAGTGGCCCTCCTGAGCTTCCAGCTGCTCCCAGTACACTGGCGCTTCAACCGTGTTGGCGTGCAAAGCAGCCATCGACTGCCAGACCTGCGGCAATTCGCTCGGCCAGCCGCTTGAGTTGTGAATCTGGCCACCCAGAATCAGATAGGGATGACCGTCCACCATGAGGGCATAGCGCCCGTCTTTCTGCACCAACTTAGGTGCTTCTGCAGCACCCGCATACAGCGCGGCAGAGAAAGAAAGAGCTACGGCGGCAACAAGAGACGCACACCTACGGCAAAGCGACAAAGGGGTCATTAGCTGGAAACCTCTCAAGAAATGTATTCGTATACATCGTTTTGCGCAAGCATACTGTTTTGGGGGCCGGAACGGGCAAGATGACTCAAGTGAGCAAGCTCTTTGCATACGTCATTGGATTCGCAATCCTCCCTCTCTATTTCATCGCCACAATCCTCATCGGCTGGGCATCCAGGCGCAGAAGTGCTGATGCGAATGATTTCCTCAACGCCAGCCGGTCTTCTCCCCTTGTGGGTTGTTGCCGCCGCATTTCTCTCCTCCAACTGCGGAGCTCTCGAAATCGTCGGTCTCAGCGCCGTTGCCGCGCAGTATGGTGTCCAGGCGTTTCACTTCTACTGGATCGGAGCGATCCCGGGCATGGTCTTTCTAGGCGGCGCGATGATCCCCATCTACATGCGCAGCGGAGTCAAAAGTCTGCCCGAGTATCTGCAGTTGCGCTTCGATGCCCGCGTTCGCCTCCTCAATGCATGGCTCGTCCTCGCTGCGGTCACAGCACTCTCAGGCATCGGCCTCTACGCCATGGCCCAGGTCGCCTTCGTCGTCTTCGGATGGCCTTTCGCGGTGAGCAATTGCCTCGCAACTGGAATCGTGCTTATCTACCTGCTGCTTGGAGGGCTCCGCGCCACCATCTATAACGAGATCTTTCAGCTGCTCATCATCGTCTCGGGGCTTTTACCCCTGCTGCTCCGCGCCAGAATTTCCCTTCCAACCCAGCCCGGCCCGCACTGGCATCTATGGGCTGGTTTGCCTTCCTTCTCCGTGCGCGCAAACCTCGACAGCTTCGGCGTGATTGTGGGCCTCGCATTCGTTCTCAGTTTCAGCTACTGGTGCACAGATTTTGTTCAGATCCAGCGCGCCCTGACGGCCAGAACCGTCGCCGCCGGCAGAATGGTGCCCCTCCTCGCTGGCTTCGGCAAGCTTGGATTTTCCTTCCTCGTGATCGTCCCGGCCCTCGGTGCCGCATCTGTGCTCGGCGGCCACGAACCCGGCGCATATGACCAGACGCTCCCAAGGCTCATCGCCGCCTCGTACGGCCCGATCCTGCTCGGCCTGGGCATGACCGCTCTACTGGCAAGTCTGATGACCGGCCTTTCGGCTAACGTCTCTGCCTTCTCCGCTGTCTGGACCGAGGAGATCTATCGAAAAACAATCAGACGCGGCGAAACAGAAGAGCACTACATCCGAATGGGACGATACGCAATCATCACGGCAAGCGTATTGAGCATCGCCACATCCTATCTCTCTTTTTTTCTTCCGCGACCTCATGGAATATGTCCAGCTCATCTTCTCCCTCTTCGGCGCGCCATTCTTCGCCGTCTTCCTCATGGGAATCTTCACGCGGAGAGCAACTGCGCAGGGCGCCGTTGCGGGATTACTGAGCGGAGTCGCCGTCGCGGGTACGCTTCACATTCTCGTCGCCACGGGACATTTGCCATTCGGCTCACAGATGAACGCAAACTTCCACTCCGCAGTCTATGCGTTCCTCACTTCGCTGGGGTTGGGGCTCGGCTTCAGCGGGACCGCAGATCGCAAAGCACCCGGCGACTTGAAAAATCTGACCTACTGGTCTTTGGAGGGCGGCAAAGTGCCGCGCGCTTCTGCAGGCTGGTGGTTGCTTGCCTTGCTGCTGTTGGCAACCTGTGCGGCGCTGAATTATCTCTGGCGCTGAGAACGTCTCCGCGGAGCTGCGGCCGTCGACTCGCGCACAATAAGCTCACTGCGGACATTCAGACGCGGACCACGCACTGCAATATTAGACTTCACCTGGGCCAATGCGCGGGCACATGCTCGCGCAAGCTCCTGCGGAGCGACCTCGATCGTCGTCAAGGCCGGGTACACCGCATTGCTCAATTGAATGCCGTCAAATCCGATCACCGACATCTCTGACGGCACACCGATACCGCGCGCATGCAGGGCTCGCAGCGCACCAAAAGCCGTAAGATCATTCGCCGTGATCACGGCAGTCGGACGGCTCGACTGCTCGAGTAGCCAATTCATCGCAGCGTCACCGCCGTTCACCCGATAATTCCCGGCTCGCACAAACGTCGGCTCATAGGTCAGTCCTGCACCCTGCAACCCCTTCTGAAAGGCCTTCAGCCGAATCTCCGAGGTGCGGATGCCCTCTGATCCGCCCAGAAAACCGATCCGGCGATGGCCCAGCTTGTGAAGGTGCTCTACCGCCTGCTGATAGCCAACCTCAAAGTCGATGGCGACGTCGGCAACTCCCTCCTGCGCCCGCCGCCGGTCCACCGTGACGATCGGAATCTTGTGATCGAGCAGGGGCTCGATGGCGCGGGTCTCCAGCTCCGAAGCCATCAGCACGACACCGTCAACCTGCCGCATCAGCATTCGACGCACTGAATTGATCAGTTTGGCTTCACTGGATTGCGTTGAGGCAATCAACAGCTCGTAATCGTTCTCGACCAGAACCTCCTCAAAGTTGAACAGAAACTCCGGAAAGAAAGGATTCGTCAGGTCGGGGATAATCACGCCATAAGTGTTGCTTCGGCCATACTTAAGCGTCGTCGCTATCGGGTTGGGAATAAACTTGAGCTCTTCGAGAATGCGGCGCACATGTTTGGCAGTCTCTTCCTTTACCGGACCAGATCCATTAAGAACGCGAGACACCGTTGCGCTCGAGACGCCGGCATGCTGGGCGACAATGCGCATGTTCAGGCGAAGCTGTTCTCGACTAGGCCGCATGGCTTCCACCCATCGTAATCGATATGTCAACAGCGAGCGCCAGCTACCCGCTCCGCTCGTGAGATTTCAGGTTTGTTAGCTTGGACGGAAGGCAACGGGGATAGTCTCAAAACGCGCCCCGAAATGCAGTGCGGAGATCAGGCAACTTTGATAACGCTGCACTCATCATCATCAAAATCAGGGCCACATTCTCGAACGCGATAAAGCTTCGGTTCCCACACGCTTAGAACAGGAGAAGTACATGCCCGCATCGAAGACTGCCGAGCCCCGTGTTGCCGCGCCCCCGAACGCTTCCGAGTTGACCAGCGAAATCGAAGATCGCTTCCTGCGCTACGTGCGGATCGATACGCAAAGCGACGAGAAGTCCTCGACATCACCCAGCACAGAACAACAATACGATCTGCTCCGTCTTCTGCAGGACGAGTTGAAGTCAATGGGCGCTCGCGATGTCACACTAACCAAATACGGTGCCCTGCTGGCAACGATTCCGGCAACCACAAGTGCTTCATTGCCCACCGTCGCACTACTCGCGCACGTCGACACAGCGCCGCAGTTCAGCGGCACCAACGTCAAGCCCATCGTCCATCGCAAATACGCCGGCGGCGACATCGTGCTTCCCGATAATCCTGAAATCGTGCTCTCACCTTCAGAATCGCCGTACCTGGGAACCAGAACTGGCGACGACATCATCACCGCCAGCGGCGGCACGCTGCTGGGCGCCGACGACAAGGCCGGAGTCGCGATCGTGATGACTGTCGCGCATCGTCTCCTGCAGAACCAGCGCCTGCAACACGGCACCGTACGCATCGCCTTCACGCCCGACGAGGAAATCGGCCGCGGCGTGCACCACGATCTCCCCGAAGACCTCAAAGCCGAAGTCGCCTACACACTGGACGGTGCCGAACTCGGCGAGATCGTCTACGAGACGTTTTCAGCCGACAAGGCCGACGTCCACATCGAAGGCGTCTCCATCCATCCCGGGCAGGCCAAGGGCAAAATGGTCAACGCACTCCATCTTGCGGCGAAGCTCATCGACACGTTGCCGCAGGTCACCCTTACGCCCGAAACCACATCTGACCGCGAGGGCTTCATCCACCTGTACGAAATGAGCGGTGGCGCGGCTGCCGCCGACCTTCACTTCATTCTGCGCGACTTTGAACTCGACAAACTGCGCCGCCACGGAGAATTGCTCCAGCAGGTCTGCAGCGCGATACAGGCCACCGAGCCGCGAAGCCGCATCTCCTGCACGATCACCAACCAATACCGCAACATGCGCTACTGGCTTGAGAAAGACATGCGTCCAGTTGAACTGGCGCGGGAAGCCTGCCGCCACCTTCGCATCGATCCAATCGCGCCGCCCATTCGCGGCGGTACAGACGGATCTCGTCTCACCGAACAGGGCGTGCCCACTCCCAACCTCTTCACCGGCATGCAGAATATTCACGGACCGAAGGAATGGGTCAGCCTGCAGGACATGGCGCGCTCCGCACAGATGTGCATGGTGCTGCTCCAGCTATGGACAACATCGAAAGCCGCAACCGAGAGCGCTGCCAAACACAACGGCAAAGCGCACGCCAACGCAACCCTCGTCGACTGGGCTGGCTGACGGCAGGCTGCAGTTGAACGCAAAAAAAGTGGAAGGCGCAGTTTGCCTTCCACTTTTCATCAACCGATGGCGAACAACTGTCAGGCCACCTGGCTCTGCGTCACATCGTTCGGGCGCACTCGATACTTCTTCGGATTAACCGCCAGGGTGCGCTCAATCTTCTTGAGCTCCCTCGTCTCATCCGGAGCGGCGAAGGTGGACGCCACGCCGCGGCTTGAGGCCCTGCCCGTCCGTCCAACGCGGTGCACAAAATCTTCAGCCTCTCTCGGCAGATCGTAGTTCACCACATGCGCAACGTCGGCAACATCAATGCCCCGCGCTACAACGTCAGTCGCAACCAGCACGCGATGACGTCCCTCCGCAAAACCACGCAAGGCAGAGTTCCGCTGTGACTGCGATCGATCTCCGTGAATCGGAGCTGCCGTGAATCCCGCACGGGACAATCTCCGGGCAACTTTATCCGCTCCATGCTTGGTCCGCACAAAGACCATGAAGCTGCCATCGTTCGTTCCAAGAAGATGCTCCAGCAGCTCCTGCTTCTTATCCGCTGGAACCTCGAAGGTCTGCAGCTTCACGTTAGGTGAAGGCTTCAGTTCCGAGCTGATGTCGATCCGCACTGGATTCTTCAGGTAAAGATTCGCCACTTCACGAATTGCCGGGCTCAGCGTTGCCGAGTAGCACAGCGTCTGCCGGTCCTGTGGCAAGAGGGTGGCAATGCGCTGGATCGCGGGCTTGAAGCCCATGTCCAGCATGCGGTCCACTTCGTCCAGCACTAGCATCTTGACGCCGCTCAAATTCACGAGCCTGCGCGACAGATAATCTTCGAGCCGGCCCGGCGTCGCAACAATCAGGCGAGCCCCCCTGCGGATCTCAGCCAGTTGGGGTCCCTCGGCCAAGCCGCCGCACACGAGCGCAGCCTTGCTCTGCCCTTGCGTCAGATCGCGCCATGCTTCGAGCACCTGCATCGCCAACTCGCGTGTCGGCAGCATCACCAGCGCCTTTGCGTCCTGCGCGCTCGCGGCCATTCGCTCCGCCAGCGGGATCAGAAAGCTCAGCGTTTTGCCCGTACCTGTCTGCGCCGTCGCCAGCACGTCACGTCCCTCCATCGCCGGAGGAATAGCCGCTTCCTGAACTGCTGTGGGATACATGAACTTTGCACGCGCCAGCTGCCGTTGCATTGCCGGCGAAAGTTGTAATTCTGAAAAGAGTTTCAATTTCATTCCTGTTCTGCGTCTCGGCCGGCCCTCCATCTTCCAGAACAACTCTGGAATTCATCCATGGAGCCAACGCGGCGGACGTAGTCACTGCCTTCCCTGCTCGCTGTCCATAAATCGTTCTGGACCGCGCGGGAAAGCGTTCAATTGTATGCAGAAAACCTGGGGAGCCTTTTGCTCCGAGCCGATTCAGGATTTGCCACACATGTCGCGTCTTCGACTGCGATACGCTTCATCGCGTTGCAGTCTGGCCCGGTCAATCACCTCAAGCGGTGAAACCTTGACTTCAATGGACCATTACGCTGAGGGCCTGCGGCATTTACGGGAGAGGACGATCTGGCGGATGTAGGCGAGAACGGCTCACAGCCAAAAGAACTGAGCGTAGCTCCATCATAACACGTTACCTCTTAAATGCTCGCACTCAGAATCGCCTGCGCTACAGCCACCTGCGCTGTGCTCGAAAAAGCCCCCCCACCAGAATGGCGAGGGGTTTCGGAGGATCACTGTGTCTGGGGACGGGCATATCCGAGAATCAGTCTGGCCGTTCAATCTCGGTCAGCCAATTCTCATTGATCTCAACGTGCTTGATGGAGTAGCGGCGGAATGTATAGATGATGTGAATCACCCCATCTGGCGTCTGGAAGATTGACGGGTAGGAATATTCCCCCGGATTGCTTTCCAGCTCCATCGGTTTGCTCCACGTGCGCCCATCATCCGTCGACATCGCAATATGCAACGGCGATCGGGAATCGCTCTGATTATTGAAGACGAGCACCAGGTGGCCATTTTTCAGCTTGCACATCGAGATGCCGGAGTCGGGGTTCTTCCATTGCGTGGCTGTTGGCGTAGTCCAGGTCTTGCCACCATCCAGCGATTCCGCACTCTTGATATTCGGCCGCACACGAAGATAGACGAGCAGCGAACCGTCGCTGCGCTGAACAAATGTCGGCTGTTCTCCCCCGCGCATAATGGCGCTCTGCGTCCAGGTGGCTCCATTGTCTTTCGTAGCAAGAAAGAACGAGAGATCCACGCCGTGCCCGTTGCGTTCATCACTTATAGGCAGAATCAGCGTTCCGTCCGAAAGGGTCGTCGTCAAATTGCGCGGAAGCCAGCCGAGCGTGTCATGGAAGAACGGCTTATCTTCCGTCCAGGTCCGGCCGTTGTCCGAAGATGTCCTGTAGAAAAGGGTGCAGTCAGCCCAGCCCGTGCCGCGAAGCATCGGCTGCGCGCCATCCATGCGACCCCAGACCATCCAGACCTTTTTGTCTCCGGTCGTGAAGACCACGGCATTGCCTGGCGGCCGCCCAGGGCTGCGCACAATAATCTCAGGCTTCGACCAGACTCCCGAGCCCTTCGCTCTGCGCGACAGGAACAATACCTGATCATCCGAAGACTCAAAGCTCCCTCCGTACCAGATCACAAGAAGGTCGCCGTTAGGCGCGAGCGTGATGGAGGAGCAGTGAACGACCGGATAGCCCGGGATCGCGCCGAAGATTAGCTCCGATGAGAAGTTGATCGGGCTGTAGGGATAAACAATTTCACGTTCCGGCAGTGATTTACCAATCGGTGTTCCGGCTACATCCGGCGCTGAAGCCGGGTATGCAGAGCCGGCGACCAGCGCATCCAACGCAATGCCCAACTGATCGATCGAACCGGAGTAGACGAGCTTTCCTGCCTTATCGAGAAGGAACGCCTCCGGAGTCACGCGAGCACCGAATCTCTTCACAGCCGTGCCGGAGGGATCTTGGTAAATCGGAAAATTGAAACCATGAGCCTGACTGAAAGCCCTGACCTCCGGCCCCTTTTCGTCAGCGGAGGGAAAGACACCCACCGTCAGAATCTTGCGGTGGCGGTATTGCTGATTCAACTTCTCAATCGTGCTCGCCTTCGCGAGCGTGTCGCTGTCGCGAGACGAAAGAAAGAGAACAACCGTGCCGAGCCGCTCAGTATAGTTGTTCATTGAGATTTGAAAGCCTTGCGGCGAAACCAGTGTGACTGGCCCCACAGCCTCACCGGGCGCAACGGCGCTCTGCGCGCTTAGACAACAACACAAGATCAGGCAAGAAGCCAGGACAACAAGCCTACGACCGTTCATCGATCCCCCTGAGAGATTAGGTGGCTGCAACCGACTCATCCGTATACGTCCGCAACATGCGCTCCGTATCGCGG
This sequence comes from uncultured Acidobacteriaceae bacterium, assembly GCA_963832465.1. Lineage (GTDB taxonomy): Bacteria > Acidobacteriota > Terriglobia > Terriglobales > Acidobacteriaceae > Telmatobacter. Next base: position 105,471 of record CAWHUJ010000005.1, on the reverse strand, counting down.
CGCGCAAATCCCAATGCGGCAATTAAGAGCAAGACACTCGCAATTACGTAGGAAAAAGAAGCCAGGGCCATCGCGTAGCTCAGACCATAGCGGTCCGCTAGAAAACCGACGACTACCGGCGCGGTGCCGCCACCGGCAAGCCAGCCCATCATGTTCATGAATCCCGTCGCGGTGCCTCGCTCCTCCGAGCGCACAACGTCGAAGACTGACGCGAAGATATTTGCCTCGTAAAAGCCCTTGAAGATTCCCCACGCGAGCAGGCTGACGATAAGCCAGGTCATCGAACCGGTGAGTGCGCACCACGCAGCGAATGGCGCTTCAAACAAAATGCCGATCGACTGGACCAGCATGCGCCCGCCGGGCATCCGCTTGCGCAACGTATCGGCAAGCCAGCCTCCCAACGGCGACCCCAGCAAGCTGGTCAACTGCACGTAAAGTGTCGCGGTGAGGCCTGCCATAGCGAGACTCAGATGGAACTTCTGGTACAAAAGCATCGGCATCCATGTGAACAGGATCATCGCCGTGAAGTTCTCGCACATGAAGGCGCCCATGCACAGCATCAGCGAGGGAGTCGAGCGGATGAGCTTGAAGAATTGGCGGACCGACGTGCGCCTGGGAACGTGCTGAATTGGCGCGTCAGATCCGAGGTCGGCCGCGTCAGCCGCGCCGCGCACGGGCTCCACGATAAATCTGCTCAGAACGAAGCTGAGCAAAAGCCCGCAGCCACCGAAGATCACGAACGAATTACGCCAGCCGTAGTGTTGCGCGATCGCGCCGGAGAAAAATCCACCGGCAATCGTGCCCATAAAGACGCTGGTCTGATGGATGCCCATGGCCCGCGAACGCGTGGCCTTGCCGTGATAGTCGCTGATGAGCGACATCGACGCCGGGAAATAGAAGGTCTCGCCAAGCCCCTCGGCAGCGCGAAAAAGAAACAGTTGGGCAAAGCTACGCGACCATGCCGTCGCCATGCAGACAAGACTCCACAGGCGAAGGCCGCCGAGAATTGCCGTCTTCCGGCGAGCACGGTCGACGATGCTTCCCGCAAGCGGGGCACAGATCCCATAAACCCAGGCGAAGGACGACCCCAGCAATCCCAGCTGCGTATCGTTAAGATGAAACTCCTGCGAGAGCAGCGGAAAGACAGAGAAAATCGATTGCCGGTCCGCGTAATTGAAGAACGCGATCCACCACAACATGCCAACGACGTACCACTTGTAATTTCTGGTGGATGAGTTCATCTTCGCTTGCGCTACACCGTTAATGCCGTGGGGGTGAGAGAGTCAGTGGGACGCGGAGTCAGCCGGCGCTGCGCCTCGGCATAAACCAAAGCACGGTTTACGTAGGGAATTTCATCGGCAATCCAGTCACGCATACGCTTCCCCTCTTCGCTCTCCTGCGGAGCAGAAACAAAATCGAGCCGCAGACCGAGTTGCTCCTCAACAGCAGTCGTCAGCAAGGGCCATAGCGCGCCGATGTCTCCTGTGAGGGGAATACTGCCTTCCAGCCGCGCGAATCCCGACATCTCCATCCGGAACGGAATTTTCGTGCGCTTGGTCTTGGGCAGGCCACGGTCAATAGCCTCCTGCACGTTTGCGTCCTGGCGCTGCATCTCCCACACCCGCTCCAGATTCGAGTCCAGATCCATGCGGATGAGCGTCTTCTTCTCCAGACTGTACGTGTTCATGTGGTCCCAGGCCGTCCAGATGCCGTGGCCGGTGTACGTCTCAAATGGGCCGTCATGAATCTCCTGCGAAAGAGCGATGGCAGATTCGATGATCACATCAGCGCTGCTGAGCAACTCCGCGATGCAGCGGGATCGTCGGGCAATCGAAATCGAGTCTCCAATCGCGATGCCCACTCCACCGCCGCCAACAAGTTGCGGAATCGAGACCAGAACGGGCACTCCCTTCCGTGCGCCTGCTCCGATCATGGTCATCGGGCTTGCTCCCAAACCGGCGAGGTATTCGAGCGTCACGCCAAGTTGGCTCGCGGCATTGCGAAGCTCCTGCGCCAGCCGCTCCGTGCGCAGCCCAACTGGCCAGGCCATATTCCCGGCAGCCTTGATTACTGAATTACCAGCGCGAGCAGCTAGGCGGTCATACATATCCCAGCCCGTTGAAAACTCCTGCTCCATCTCGCGGCGTTGTTGATCCGACAGTACGGTAATCTCAAAAACCTGGCCGCGCGGAAGAAGGTCGATCGGAAGTTCGAAATTGTCGCCGGGCTCAATTCTGATGCGCCTCACACGATCAAGTGTTCCGCCCATCTCGTGCGCAACCACGGCGGAGCTGGTGATGACGCCGTCAATCACGCCGTGGTGAATCAACTCAGCGATCTGCGTTGTCACACCCTCGTGCACATTAGGGCCGCTGCCGGTGACAACAACCACGCGGCCGCCCCGCTCTTTGGCCGCCACGATGCGCGAAATCGCCTCTTCCAGGTGATTCTGCGTGGAAGCGGACAATTGTTCCCGCAGTCCCGCAAGGGTTGTAGCTGAAGGTCTCACCGCCCAACTCCATTTGAGAGAATCTGACGAACACGCTCAAGATCTTCCTGAGTATCCACTGAAACCAACTCGGATTCGCACTTGGTTTCTGCCACCTGGATGGAAATGCCGTTCTCCAAAGCGCGCAGCTGCTCCAGTTTTTCGATCTCTTCTAACTCACCCGGCGGCAGCTTTGAAAGCCTCTCCAAACACTCTCTCGTGTATGCATACAGCCCAATGTGCTCAAAGACTCCGAAAGAAGACGTGCGATAGCGGGGATAGGGAATAAGCGATCGTGAAAAGTAAAGAGCGCGGCCACGCGCGTCCCTAACGAGCTTCACAACGCTGGGATCATGAAATACATCCTCGCCTACCCTCTTGGCCATCGTCGACATGCCCACGTCCCCCTGCTCAAGGGCATCCTTAAGAGCCTGCACGCACTCATCGATCATCGCCGGATCGAGCAGAGGTTCGTCTCCCTGAATGTTCACGACGAGTGCCGCATCTGAGCCGGCAGCCACTTCTGCAACTCGGTCGGTACCCGATGCGTGGTCCGGGTCGGTCATAACCACCGCACCTCCGAAAGCCTTCACCGCCGCGACAATCCGCTCGTCATCCGTGGCAACCACCACGCTGTCCAAACCGCGCGCCTTCTTGGCGTTCTCATAAACGTGCTGAATCATCGGCTTGCCGAGAATATCCGCAAGCGGCTTCGCCGGCAGGCGAGTGGATTTGTAACGCGCTGGAATTACGCCAATCGCCTTCATGCTACTTCGTGCCCTCCAGATCGACTGCATTCACGGGGATGCTCTTCCACACATCCTCCAGGCGGAGGTCGCGAGCCTCAGCCCAATTACGCAGCCAACCCCGCAGTTCATCGATCTGCCGCAAACGCTCTGGCGATGGCGGCAGATGCATAGGACCGTTCGGAATTCCCCGGGCGCCTAGACCAACACGAACCCCCCACGGAATTGGAAGGCGGACCACCTCATCGATCAGAGCGTCTAACGTTGCCTGGTAGCTTGCGGCCAACGCAACGTCGCCACTTCGATAACTGCGATAAACAGCGCCGATCAATTCTGGAACAAAACATGCGATGCCCGAAACAACGCCATCCCAGCCCGCTTCCAGAGCGCCAAAGAGCAGGCTGTCGTCTCCAACAAAGAGAGAGAATCCTGCCTCATCCCGTGCGTCTGCCAGCGGTTTGAGGCTGGCAACATCGCCGCTGCTGTCCTTCATGCCCACCAGATTTGGCACTTCATTCAACAACCGGATCGCGGTCGCTGGCAGGATGCCATTCGTGAAGGAAGGCAGGTTGTACAGCAGAAAAGGCATCGCGACCGAAGCGCAGACAGTTTCGCAATAGGCAACGAGATCGTCCTGGCTGTAGTTAAAGAAGGAAGGCATCGGCAACACGAGCGCATCACACCCCGTCCCTGCCGCAATCTTGGTCAACTTGACGGTGGAGTGAATCGATGAGGTGCCTACGCAGACGGTGACGCGGCCACGGCCCGCCATCCGGCGAACCGCGTGCGCCGCAAGGGCGGCGCGATCAGTTACATCAAAATGGGGATATTCGGCGGTTCCGCCCCCGATGACGACGCCATCGACCCCTCGTTCCACAATGAATTCAATAACGCGATCGAAAGCCGCAAGGTCGGGACGGCCGTATTCGTCGATTGGAGTCACTAATGCAGCATGAACACCGGATAGCTTAGGCTTAAGTTTCACTTTATGCGAGCGCCCCTTAAAATTTGAACCAGCATATCATTTTCATAAACGAAGTCAATATATAAAACGTGTTTAAATCTGAAACGGCCGGTACCGTGAGAACTGTTGAAAAACAGGGACAATCTGCCTGAAAAATCGCTTAAATGCGACCGAAAACGCAGTTTCATTGGTAAAATTCTGAGCTAATATTGTTCCGGGGCCCGTTGACATCACAGAGTTTCAATTCGAAGGAATTCGATTTCAACGAAACAACCAGCTTTTTGCGGGCTGCAGGCGTAAACCCCCATCTGCGCAATGGCTTCCGAAGCGGAATGCATGTGCGCGATACGCATCGAGCTCCATGGCCCCGTTTCTGCAACCGCGTGTTCCACGAGAAGGTCCTGACCCTCCCTACGAACCCGCAGACAATACGAAGGACTCTCGCCATAGGGGAAATTCTGAAACGACCAGTCAGAAAAGCCGAAGTTTGTAACTACCGCGCCAAGGTGGCTCGGCCCCTCTGGCTCAAACTCGTTGGAGGTTTTCAGCCAACAGTCGGCAGAGAAGCGCACCATAATGCCCGCCTGGTCATATTGATGAGCGGGAGCAATATGGATTCCGGCGGAGACAATGGCGTCCCCTGAAACCTCGGCATATAGAAAGTGGCCATTATCGGCGCGAAATCCATAATGAGTTTGCTGCCAGAAGTCGGTGGCGGCATCCGGTTTCAGCAGGAGACGTGAATTGGCATGATCGATCTCCCAAAAAGAGGGCCGGTTCTGCCACTTAAGACGAGGATCAAGGTTTTCGCGATTGAATATCTCGTTGATAACTTGGGACGGCATGCTGAGTGTCTCCACGATCGCAAAGCGTTATGAGGGTTCAATCTTCAATGCAAACAAAGAATGGGACTAAGAAATCAGTAGAACCGCAATCGAACTTACCGGATCGCTACTACTCGCGAGCCATCGCCAACGCGTTGCGCATTCTCGAATTGTTCTGGAAGACTGACCAGCCCCTCGCCCTCACTGAAGTGGCACGGCAGGTTCGCTTGCCCAAGAGTTCAGCCTTCCGCATTCTGCGCACTCTTGAAATTGACGGCTATCTGCAACGGCACCAGGGTGAGCGCTTCTCGATCGTGCCTGATGCCGGCTTCGTGCAGAACCGTACTGTAAAGCGAGTAATGGATGCGTCGAAGGACTGGATGAAGAAACTCAGCCAGGAATTCCACGAAACCATCAGCCTCGCATGCCTCTTTGAAAACCACATTGAAGTCACAGCGGTCATCGACAGCCGTCAGCGCGTAAGCATGGGAAACAGCGTTGGAAGCCTCATTCCGCCTCATGCAAGCTCTCTCGGAAAATGCATAGTGGCCTTCCAGCCCGATGCGCGACGCGAAACGCTTCTGCAAGCCTTTGGCCTGGTTCGATTCACACTCAACACCATCACCGATGAGGCCCTGCTAAATAAGGAGCTCAACCTGGTCCGTTCGCAGGGTTACGCAAGCGACCTCGAAGAGACTGCGCTTGGGGGTTGCTGCATCGGTGCACCCATCTTCGACCGTGACGGCAACGCCGTGGCTGCAATCAGCATTTCATCGCCGAAGATGAGATTCGCCAATCAGGACCGCTTGACTGCCGCGGTGAAGGATGCAGCTGCAGCCATTACCGCGGAAATGCGCACGAGCTGATAGTGAATCTATCGGCTCGCACTTGTTACCGCTGCTCCCGATCGCGTTCCAGGATCCCATATCGTCGCGTTGATCTGCCGCTCATGGTCTGGTGAGTCATTGAAGTAATAGATGGTGACAATCTTCCCGTCTGGGCGCTGCACGCTCCGCGAGTAACCCAGATCCCAGCTGCCTCCATCCTGCCGCAGAACAATCTCATCTCCCCACGTCGTGCCGCTATCCGAGCTGATGCGCGCACGGATTCCGAATGGCGCAGTGCGGCGGCCGTACGTCAGAGCAAGACGGCCATCGGCCAGATGAACCAGGCTCGGCGGATTGTCGGTATCCGGCGCGGGCCGGCTCACATAGCGCCACGTCTTAGCGTTGTCGTCTGTCCGGTAGAGATCTATCCAATGCCGGTAGCGAACCGCAGTCACAATGGTCTTGGACGAGAGGCGCACCGATGAAGACATGATCGCGTGATCATCTCCCTCGGGCTCCGGCGTGACATAGGCCACAAACTTCCAGCTCTTGCCGCCATCGCTGGTACGAACCACAATGATTCGCCCCTCGTGACCATTCGATTTGGCCGCAGTGAGAAACACGGTCAGATCGTGCTTGCCATCGATGAGGTAATCGGTTCGCGCAGCAATCCCCTTTTGCCCGAACTCTGGAACCTGATAAGGTCCATCGAAGTTCTTCCCGCGGTCTTCCGAAAAGTAAAATCGCGACGGTCCGATATTGATATCGGCCATGCGAAACGTGGCGACGAAGTTCGGGTTCTTGAAGTCGAATCCGCCAGGGCAGTCCGTCACTGCCTTACCGCCGGGCTCCGTGGGCACACCTGCTACTTTGGTCCCCGGCGGTGCGAGCAGGCTAAGCGGCTTTTCGAGGCTCCATGTCTCACCGCCATCCATGCTGCGGGCCAGCAAATGCTCCGAAGGATTGTTGTAGTCGATCGAATGCTCGTGTTCGCCCGGCGCGCGGAAATGAAACAATCCCGCCTCAAAGCCCACCAGAATTTCGTTGCCCCATGACCAGATGCCATAGTTTGCGGGCCAGCCAGCGAAGTGTCCCGCCTGCTTATAGACCACGACCGATCGCTCTACGCTTTGCGCAGCGAGCGCGGGCGATAGACAGAGGGTTGCGAGAAGCAACCCGGCTATATTTTTCATGGCTCCACCACCACCTTGAGACATTCAGCACCTCCGGTAGAACGAAAAGCTTCCAACGCCTTATCCAGGGGAAAACGATCGGTAACCACCGCGCCGGCATCGAGCCGCTTACTTGCCAGCAGATCGATAGCGCGCGACATCGTGTTGGGATTGTTGTATGACCCGCGAATCGTGATCTCGTTTTCGTTCACCAGAAATGGCTTGATCTCGAGCTTCTGATCCTGATGGCACACGCCGAAGAGCATCAGCGTGCCACCGCGCATCACCAGTTCAAGAGCCTGTTGCACAGCACCGATATTGCCGGAGCAATCAAAGACCACTTCGATGCCATCCGGATGCTCATCCCGGATCGCTTGCACAACTTGGGTGCGCGTGGGATCGATCACCCACGATGCGCCGAGTCTCTCCGCGCGGCGCCGCCGGCCTTCCTGAGGGTCGATCATGATCACCTGACTGGCTCCCTGCATTTGGGCCAGCTGCAGAATCAAGGCTCCCATCGGCCCGGCGCCAAAAATCGCCACGCGATCTCCGGAGACAATCCCCGCCAGATCAAGCCCGCGCAAACAGCAGGCCACAGGCTCAGCGAGCGCAGCGTAAGCCAGAGGCAGGTCTTTGGGTAATTTGTAGGCTTGCGAAACGGGAACAACGCATTGTTCAGCGAATCCGCCGGGAATATTCACTCCCAGCGCAACCAGGTTCTTGCAGAGATGAACTTTGCCGCGCCGGCAAAAATAACAAGTGCCGCAGAGAATATTCGGATCAATAGCAACGTGGTCTCCTGGAGCGAAACCATCAACACCATCGCCCACCTCCTCCACCACGCCCGCGAACTCGTGTCCGGGAATCAGTGGCAGATTGGCAGGATAGAAACCGTGAAGAATATGAGAATCAGTTCCGCAGATGCCAGAAGCGGCCACCCGCACACGAAGCGTGTGCGGGCGGGTCTCCGGCTGATCTGCGCGAATGAGGCTGAGATTACCAACCTCAGGGATTTGCAGAGCGAGCATAATTGAACTTCTCCTGTCAGCTTTGACTTACTGCGCAATCCAACTCAGAAGTAGGTGTCGTCAGCCGCGTATGGAACCACGTGCATGTACTTGTAGTTATCCAGGTCCACGTTGCGGCGGCAAGCCATGTAATAGAGCAGCCAAAGCTGCGCTTGGTACAGAACCAGCGCGTCAAACAACGGGTGTGCATGGGGAAGCAGTTCGCGTCCGTCGAAGACCACGGTTTTCGCGCCATTGCCTTGGGCAAACTTGATGCCCGCCTCCGCAAATCGCCGCGATTGATCGTTGCCAATCAGAAACAGCATCGTGGGCTCGCCCGGCCGCACAATTTCCAGGGGACCGTGACGAAATTCGCCGTAATGAATGTAAGCGCAGTATTCCTTCAGGAACTCTCCGAACATGTCATACGCCATCATGTAACCAAGCGTGTACGCGGAGCCTCCCGAAAGCACGAGCAGCTTGCCCGAATCCAGTTCCGGGGCCAGCCGCTCCGCCATCTGGCGGCTCGGTTCGGCAATGGCTTTCAACTGCGCGGGCAGTTCTTCCAGCGCCTTTTCAAACTTGTCCAGTTCCGGCGAACCTTCGCCGCGCTCGCGAGCCAGGTCCACGACCAACAACATGGTCAGATATGCCGGCGACGTGTACAGCGCAATGGACTCGTATGTGACCGACCAGGTTGCGCCTTTGGCCAGTTCCGCATCGGGCCGCCGCGTGAGCGTGAACAGCTTCGCTCCGCTCTTCACAATCAGCTCCTTCGCGCGAACCGTGTCCATCGTCCTGCCCGAGTAGCTGGCGCCAATCGCCACAGTATCGCCGTCGATGATGGCCGGCGAGACGCTCAAAATATCCGGCCCGAGCAGATAGTTCACCGGAAGCTTAAGAAAGTGCAATGCGGTCCAATAGCCGCTGTACAGTGCTGCCGACGAGCCGCCGCTTCCAAAGAAGACGATATTACGTGGCTTGCTTGCGTGAATCTCACGGGCGACCTTGCGAATCGCCTCCCGCTTTTCCTTCCACATGCGCTCCAGCTCGCCAGCGACGACTGGGGCCGAAAAAATCTCGGCTTTTAAATTTTTCTCATCTAGAGATTGAGTAACCGGCATACGAGTCATCCTCCCTACTTCTTGTTGTTGGCGAGTGCATCCTGCAACGATTGCATCACTCTGAATTGGGGCCGGTACCCGAGCACTGCACGCGCTTTTTCAATGCTCAGGGCATAGGAATGAATTCCGCGGCACCGCGCTGCAATCGTCCTCATACCGGTAATAGAGGCGAGCTCCGCTCCGGTATCCATATAACGAAATGACTCTGGCCCGGCGATGTTGAATGCATGTCCGGGCGCAGCATCGCTTTCGAGCGCGAGCACAACAGCCGTGGCTGCGTCGCGCACGTCGCAAACATGTTCAGTAAAGGGGCTGCCGTCCTCTTCGCACGGCACGGCAATCACGTCCGAGTCATCCCACGCATTCCGATCCCCTTCCACCAGGTAATCGCGATAAGGCGCCTTTACGAACAAGTCAAGAATCTCTTCGGCTTCCAGCGTCCACACAAACCGGAGCCTTACCACCGGCACCTTGTGCAGTTCTTCAAAGTAGAGACACATCCGCTCGCCAAGCACCTTCGACAGCCCATAGAACACAGCCGGATGATGCTCAGTGTCTTCAGTGATAGGAGCCGAGTAAGAGCTCAGGCTCCATCCCGTGCAATACGTCGCATCGGAGCTGGCGAACAGCACCCGCGGCTTTTTTTCGCTGACCGCCGCAAGCTGGAGGATGCGATACGTGCCTTCGATATTTGTGCGGAATACTTCATCGTCGGAGGCTGGCGGCATAATTCCGCCCAGATGAATCACGGCGTCAACCCCAAACATTGCAGCCTCGACACCTTCGCCGGGTAACGCGCCTTGCACTACTTCGACCTGATTCAACCAGGGCTCAGAGTTAACACGGCGCATCATTGTACGAACGTGATAGCCGCGCTCGAGCAGCAGCGGAACAACTCTTTTTCCAATGCGGCCACTAGCTCCCGTCAACAGGATCGTCTTCACGCGCGCTCCTTCTTTGCCTCACCCAGAACCTGGATGAAAACCGTTCGCGCAAGCGGACCGTCATACTCCACGAAGTACACTCGCTGCCGGCCGCCGCGAACTACCTTCCCATCCTCGATGGGAAAGAATGCCTGAATGCCTCCAAGGACACTCTTCAAGTGGTCGGCCGCGTTATACCCCAGGCGCCCATCGAAATCGAGATAGCGGTTGTGGTAGTAGCCATAGGTGCCTTCAGGAGGCACCTTCGGAGCGAGCCGCTCAAGATGAGCGGGAATATCAAGTTCCAGGCACCACACGCCCTCGGTCACAACGATCGAAGAGGTCGTATGCGCAGTTGTAATCATCACAACTCCCTGGCCGGCACCGCTGGCATCAACCAACCGGTCCACTTCCGGAGTGATGTCGATCATCTCCAGCTCTTTCCGCGAAACAACTTCGAGGCGGTTCAGTTGAATAATCATGCGCGGCCTCCAAGCAGAACTTCGGCATTCTCGCGGAAGATCAGGTTCAGGGTTTCCTCAGAGAAGCCAAGAGACCTGACGGCCTTCGCCATCGTCTTGATCTCAATGCGTGGGTTATCCGATGCAAATACGATCTGCTTTCGCAAACTGCGTTCAAACACAGTCAGCGGAACCTGCTGCGTCATCGCGTATCGCAGAAAATCATGGGGATTATCGAAATAGAGCGCCGACGTATCCAGATAAACATTCGGATACTTCAACGCCAGCGCAACCGCATCAACCACCCAGGGCCAGGCCAGATGCGCCAGCACAATCTTCAGGCCGGGAAAATCCGCCGCGACATCTTCAAACCTTAAGGGGTGGCCGTATTTCAGCCGGCTGCCTGGCTCCCAGCTCATCCCCGCATGAAACAGAATCGGAATTCCCAGTTCCTGCGCCCGTTCGTAAAGCGGATAGGCCTTCCGATCATCAGCGTAGAACTCCTGCATCGCCGGTGCCAGCTTCAGCCCGCGCAGTCCGAGCTTCTCGACGGCATGAGTCAGCGACTTCGTCGCCGATTCCTGATGCGGATCCACGCTCGCGAAGCCGATCAGGCGATCCGACATCCCGCAGACTTCTACAATCTGGTCATTCGTGAATACGGTGGCATTGCGGCTGGTCGTAGCGTCGATCGGCAACACAACTGCTTTGTCGATGCCTGCGATATCCATCTCGAGAAGCATGACCTCGAGGGGCTGGAAGTTGTTGCCACAGTAATAAACCTCTCGTGCAGCCCGTACAAGCTCGGGATACTTCTCCACCATCTCGCGAACGAGAATTGGATGCGTATGAAAATCGATTCCACCCTTCATAACTGGTTCGCACCTCCATGGGCAAAGCTTTCAAGGAACGCACAAGCCTGCTCTTCAGTCGGTTGAGCGCCCGTCCCACCAACCCCTTGCGTCGAGTAAGATCCGCAAGCCACGCCGAGCCGTAGCGCATCCGCGAGAGGCCTTTTGCGAAGCCATGCGTGCAGGAAGCCGGCATTGAAACAGTCGCCGGCTCCGGTCGGATCGATCGCTTCCACCTCAGGAGCCTTCACGCAAAGGGGTTCACCGCGGTCCAGCACCATCGCGCCTCGCGGACCCAGCTTCGCAACCGTCAGCGTCGTGCCATTTTCCAGTGCGCGAAGTGCCGCGACGGGATCCTTCTCACCCGTGATCCCTTCAAGCTCGACTTCATTCGGCAGAAACACATCCACATGCCGGAGCACATCCGCCATTCCTGACCTCCACTCGCCCGCCGGATCACAGGCCGGGTCGAGCGAAGTAGTCAGGCCCTTCCGCTTGGCCGCCGCAAAGACTTCAGCAAAACCGCCAGGATGCATCCCCGACTGTAAGTAATAGGAGGAACTGTGGGCGTGACCGAACGGTCCAAACAGACCGTCAGCAAAATCCGCCGCCGTAAGCACCGTAGTTGCCCCCAGAAAGCTCATCAGGCTTCGATCCTGCCGGCTTGCAAGAGAAACCGTAACTCCCGTTTTCAAATCGGCGCGTAGTTTCACTAGAGAAACGTCTATCCCGAATTCAACCATTGAGTCGCGGCAGAACTGGCCGGCATGGTCATCTCCCGCCATCCCGAAATAAGCTACGGAATTGCCAAGCCTGGAGAGGCCCGCGCACGTGATGGCGGACGAACTGCCTAGCGTCAACAGAAAGTCTTCAACCAGAATTTCGCGCCCCGGAGTGGGATAGGACCTATATCCGCGCAGAATAATGTCGAGGTTAACCTCGCCAAACGCTAGAATGGTCAACTATTTGCACAATTTCGGCATCACTGGCTGGGAAAACATCAGCTCAGTGAGTAGATTGAATAGAAACCAATATTCCGAGTTCCAAGTAGAGAATATGAGAACGAAAAATCCGAAGTCAAGCTAAATCTGAAACAAGTGTGAGAAAACTATTTTTTGTTTAGCATATTGTATAACGTTTCTCTCTCGTGGTACCTTTGTGCAACATTTCAACGCACGTCCACTATTTCTCAGACGAGAGCGTGCGCACAGTGCCGAGATGCGAACTGCGGTTTGCACCCGCATAAGTGTCTCTCCAGGAGGTCACAAGTGCTTTCGAGATGGATGATATGTACTCTCTTAGCGATGTTCGGAGTGTGCGCAACTCTCCAGGCTGCTGACGTAACAGGATCCATCAACGGCGTTGTCAAAGATCCAACAGGTGCGGTTGCACAGGGCATTCAAGTTGCCGTCAAGAATGTGGGAACAGGCGCCGACTACCATGCGCTGACTGACGCCACCGGCGCTTACTTCGTTCGCGGTCTGGCCCCGGGCACATACAACCTGTCGGTGCAGGCAACAGGCTTCAAGCAGTTTTCCGCGAAGAACATCCACGTACAGGTCAATGAATCGGTGCGCGTGGATATCGATCTCCAGGTTGGAAGCGTCTCGCAGACGGTGGACGTTTCCGCATCGGTAGAAACAGTCGGCACAACCTCCTCAACTCTCGAAAACGTAGTCGGCCAGCAGCGGATTGAAAACCTGCCCCTCGATGGTCGTAATGCAGTCCAGCTGATGCAGTTGGTTGCAGGCGTCACCTATGATCCCCAGAATTCAAACGTGACCTCTGGGACGACATATCCCGGCGTCTTCCCCGTTTCCGTTAACGGCGGACGCGACAACACCACAAACTATATTCTCGACGGCGCACAGAATAACGATCACTACAGCAACGCGCCCAACCCAATGCCCGACCCCGACGCACTCGAAGAATTCAGCGTGCAGACCAACTCATTCAGCGCGGAATTCGGCCGAAATGTTGGCGGCATTGTGAACGCGGTCACACGCTCCGGCACCAACGATCTCCACGGTTCTGCATTTGAGTACATCCGCAACAGCGCTGTAAACGCGGCCAACTACTTTGCTCCCATCCTTCCGAACGGATCAAAGCAAAGCGATGGTCTGAAGCGCAACCAATATGGTGTCACGCTGGGTGGCCCGGTTCGCATCCCGCACCTCTATAACGGTAAGGATCGCACCTTCTTCTTCTTCTCGTATCAGGGAACACCCACCCGCATCGCTCCCACAACACAGCAGCAGGTCGTGCCCAGCAACGCCGAGCGGTCAGGTGACTTCTCCGAAATTCCATACCAGCTCTACGATCCCAACAACAATTTCGCGCCGTACCCAAACAACCAGATCCCGCTCTCGGAATACAACTCCATCAGCTTGGCCGCCCTCAACACCTTCATTCCTGCACCTCAGGCCGGATCGAGCACGGTCTCCTTCGCGCTGCCGAATAACCTCACGGACAACCAGTTCCTGGTGCGCGGCGATGAGCTTCTCTCTGAAAAGCACCGCATCATGGGAAGAGTTTTCATTTCCCGCGCAAATCAACCTGGCTTCCTCGCTCCCACCAATTACTTCGCCACTCTGCCCGGCGCAATCTGGCAAAACACCAGCGTGATGGGTTCATACACCTACACCATCACTCCCAATCTCATCAACCAGGCAATCGTTGGTTATAACCGCACCAACAACACCAACGACCCGATTTATCCCGCCAAGGGCCTCGCTCAGTTGGGTTCCAATTACTACAACGACAACATGCCGGAAATCTACTTCGACGTCAGTGGATACTTCCTGCTTGACACGAACGACACCAACTCCTTCCTCCGCACCGAACAGCAATACGGCGACACTGTCCGCTGGACCCACGGAAGGCACTCGGTCAGCTTCGGTGGTGAAGTCGGCCACGGCATCGGCAACATCGTCAACAACTATCGCTCCAACGGCTACTTCTCCTTCGATAGCTCAGCTCCTTTTACCGGCAACGCTCTGGCAGACTTCATGCTCGGAAAGTTTTCCAATCTTGAGCAGGGCGTTGGCGAGTACAAGAACACGATCTTCAACCACTTCGATTTCTTCGCGCAGGACGATTTCCGCGTCACGCGCAGACTCACACTCAACCTCGGCCTCCGTTGGGATCCCTTCTTCCCCTATACCGACGCAAACGGCAAGATCGCTGCCTGGCGGCCCGGACAACAGTCGACGGTCTATCCAAATGCTCCGGAAGGCCTCCTCTACGCAGGCGATCCCGGGCTTCCTCCGGGCGGATACAACCGCGCCTGGTCGAACTTCGGCCCGCGCGTCGGCTTCGCGTGGGATGTGCTGGGCAATGGCAGAACTGCACTGCGTGGCGGCTTCGGCATCTTCTACGACACGCCTAATACCATCTCCACCAACTCGCAGGCTGACCAGGCTCCCTTCGGAACCGTCGTCAACATCAGCGGCGACGCAACGAATGACCTAACCAATCCCTACGCGGGTAACACCAATCCCTTCCCCCAGAGCCCCAACCCACCGCACGACGTCGAGTTCGTCCTTCCCGATGTTGCTTATGTATTCACGGAAGGAATGCGGAACGCCCAGATGGACAGCTGGAACCTGACGTTTGAGCAGCAGCTTCCCGCAGCGCTGGTCCTTCGTCTCGCTTATGCAGGCTCGAAGGGCACTTACCTGCCCAACCTGGTCGAGGGTAACCCCGCAATCTACTCAGAGGGCGCAACAACATCTACAACCGACCAGCGCCGTCCTCTCTATCCCAACTTCGGCCAGATGACTTTTGTCGAAGCCAATGGCAACTCCAGCTACAACGCGTTTCAGGCGACGCTCTCGCGCCGCTTCCTGAACGGACTGACGATTCAAGCCAACTACACCTTTGCCAAGTCGATCGACGTGACTTCGCAAAGCAAACAGACGGGACAAACTGCCACGGATCCTTTTAACCTCAACCACGATCGTGGCGTATCGGACTTCAATCGTCCCCAGGTCTTCAGCTTCTCCGGACTGTGGGCCCTCCCAATCAACCCCCAACAAAGAGTGCTGCGCGGCGTGATCGGTGGCTGGCAACTCTCGTCTATCGTCTCTCTAACCAGCGGCGAGCCCTTCTCGGTCTACTCTGGCGTGGATAACTCCCGCTCCGGTGTAGGCTCAGATCGCGCTGACCTCATCAGCGATCCGTATCTCAGCGGCGGTCGCAGCCGTACTCAAAAAGCAGCTGAATGGCTCAATCCAGCTGCCTTCGATCTGAATGCGCTTGGCACCTTCGGTACGTCAGGCCGCAATCAGTTCTACGGACCTGGCCTGGCGACCGTGGATGCTGGCTTGCAGAAGACCTTCCACATCAAGGAGCGGCTGGCAATGCTCTTCCGCTTCGAGGCCTTCAACGCCTTCAACCGTCCGAACTTCGAAAACCCCAGCAATACCGTGGGCGCCAACTTCATGGTGATCAGCAGCGCGTTCGATGCTCGCGTCTTGCAGGGTGCCGTCCGCTTCACGTGGTAAAAACCTCGTAGCGCAGGCAGAAGGGAAACCTTCTGCTTGCGCTATGAGCCGACAGAGCTTCAGCAGTTCCGGTTTCAAGAAAGGCTCCCGTGATTCACGGGAGCCTTTTTAGTTTGAGTTCACCGCTGAAGAAGCCCGAGCCAGACACCGGTCAGGGTTACCTTTATTGTCTTGAAAATCCTCTTTCTGTGCTTTCTAATCTTTCTCACACTGGAAGCGTGTATGCGACTGCGAGATGCGTTGAAGCGTCCGATCCCTGGTCGTTTGCGCGAATTGCATCTATTGAGATGCCACTAATCCAGGCAAAACCTGTGTTCTGCAATTTTCACGTGTTGAGAAGCACCTTGCACCGCAAGATCCGGGGTCGAGATTGGAGTGTGCCAATGTTCCGTGCAGCTGTTTCTTCGTCGGGACTCCTGGTGTGTGTTCTGGCTCTGGCCTCAGCAGCCGTCGGGGCAGTGCCGATCAATGCCCAGGAGAGAGCAAAGGAGAAGGCTCGAGAGAAGCAGGATTCTGCAAATCGGCCAGACTTCACCGAAAAGCGAGAACCCGCGAGAAAGCCGGATTTTGCACGCTATCAGGGCCGGCCCGACGGGTCCATGCCGCTGATACAGGATTGGAGCAACCGTCACGTGATCTACACTGCCGGTTACACCGATGAACAGGCGGACAGAATGGCAAGAGACCCACGGGCATTCGCATCATTCGCCGCTCATGGTCTTGTACACAGACATCACGAACCAACGAAGCCTCACCCCATCTCCAAGCACGAAACGCTGAAGCGCGATTGGGCGGTTTCGCTGGGAGGCGGGTTCTTTGGAGACAACTCGCCGGCTTACCCTGCAAAATACGGCTTCGACGTGAACGCACCGCCGAACTGCACGAATGATTTTGTCGTGTTTCCCATTCCGGGTCCCTTTGGTTCCCTCACCGGGAATTCCCGCGCGAAGGTTCTTGGCACGTTCACTGGCGACCCTACGAATGGTCAAACTGCCTCCATTACGATCACGCCGACAGGGGCGAGTCCAATGACACTCACCCTAACCGCAGGCACAACAAATTCCGGGACGACGTTCGCGGTGAGCGGCACGAATTCAGCGTCTACCAACGCCGTCAATTTGGCGGTGGCCATCAACCGGAATCTGAGCAGCGCCGCCCTGGACGAGATGGCGGCTGTCGCGTCGGCTGGCAATGTTACGGTTTATGCACTTACTGCAGGGGCAGGGGTCACTCTCAACGTTTCTCGAAATTTGAGCAACTTCAACTGGGGTTCGGTTTCGGCGGGATCGAATGGATCGCAGGCAAACATTGTCGGGCTCAACAATCTCTATGCGGGGTCTGGCTCGCCGCTTTGCTCCGGCTATTCCTACCCAACATTCACCTTCTCCTATGGCGCCGGTGTCGGGTCGGTTGATACTTCGCCCGTCCTGTCACTTGATGGCCGAAAGATCGCATTTATCGAGAATGACTCGGCAGTCGGAACGATTTTGCATGTACTGACGCTAGGGACGGGAACGGAGTATGGGAGTTGCACGAATAGTGGCACAGCAGCGCCAACATGCGCCAACGCAGCGGTGATCCCAGGCAGCACACCTGGGAGTAACGCTACGGACTACGCGCTGCCATTGGAGCTGGCGGGTGGTCTGTCTCCAAGCTTCGATACCGATTCCTCTCCCTTTTTCGACTATTCGACCGATGTTCTCTACGTCGCCGATGCCAGCGGCTATCTTTTTTCCGTGTCACCAGTCTTTGGGGGGGGACCACCAGATCTCAGAAATGGCTTTCCCGTGGGAATTGGCCCCTTCGCGGGTTCCAGTGAAGATCCTCTGGAATCACCGGTTGTGGATGTCGGAAACACGGGCAATATCTTTGTTGAAGATTCCCTTGGGTACCTCTACAGCGTCACAAGCGAAGGTGTTCTTGAGGGGTCTATCGTGCTTGGGCAAAGTGATACCTCCCGTCAGGATGGCCCTATCGTGGATTCGACAAACGGCGTGGGATACGCCATGGCCGACTGCGGCGGAATAACATCCACAAATATTGGTCAAATCGTTCAATTTTCAACGACATCAAGCGGTAGTCCAGGGGTACTGGCAACTGCAAGTCTTGGCTCACCCGCGTGCCAAGGCGTTACCATATTCAATCCGACGCCCGACAACAATTACTTCACAAAGGGGATCTCGAGCAGTGCGTCGAGCGATAACGGAGAACTACTCGTCGCCTTCAACAGCGCATCTAACGGCACCTTGGCTCAGCTACAGTTCTCGTTGCGAATCATGAACACGACAGCCGAGTACATCGACACCGATAACGGCGGCTTCGGCAACCATCGTTTCTCGCCCCTGACGGAATTTTATGGCAATGACCAGGCTTACGCGCTTGGCGCAGTGACGCAGAGTGGGAATACGGTGACCGTCACAACCACCGCGAATGCGTTCGTCTCGAACCAGGTAGTAGTGATATCGGGCATCGACGCTGGAATAGGCGGGTGTACGAAGGCCGCCGTGAACGCGATGAACGGGGAACAAACCGTCATTGTTACGAGCCCGACGACTCTTACGTTCACCAGCGCAGCAAGCACGACAGTCGGGGGCACTAGCGGAAGCTGTAACTTGACCAGCGCACTGGTAAAAGGTCCCACCCAGGATTACTTGTTCCTCGCATCGAATCAGCCAGAGATCTTCGCGTTTGACCTACCCCTCCTAAGCTCCACTCAGCCACCCATAGCCACCAACACCCCAGACGCCGGCCTTGCACAAGGCGGGATCATCATAGACAACGACTCCAGCGATGGCCAGGCATCAAGCATCTATTTTCTTTCGTGGGGATCGAGCGTGCCAATTTGCCAAGACCTTTGCGCAATCAAGCTGACACAGGCAGGCCTGAACTAAAACTAAAGCGAAGCCATGGTTGTTGCGTTCCGCCTGAAAGGCTGATCGGGTCTTCTTGGCCCGCTCAGCTTTGCCGCGCCAATACTTTAGGGAATGACCATGTGGACCGAGCACCACTTATTCCCATCTATACTTGTTGCCAATGAACTCCAGGAAAGAAATCCAGACACTTCTGTTCGCTCTGATCTGCATGATTGGTAACCAAGCTTGCGGCCAGCACCGCGAGATTGTCCCCCCGCTCCTCACAGAGGGCCACCAGATTCTCGACGCCTCGAACAATCCCGTGCGGCTTACGTCTGTGAATTGGTACGGCTTCGATGAAAAAGAATATGTGGCCGGCGGGCTGGATCGCGCACCGTTAGCGACGATTGTCGGGCAGATTCAACAGATCGGCGTGAACTCCGTGCGCCTGCCTTGGGCTAACGAAACGCTGGAGCGTGATCCCGTCGTGCCCGACTATGCCGTTGCGTCGAATCCCCAGTTCAAAGGCAAGCACGCCATGGAAGTGATGGATGCCGTGATTGCGGAATTGGCGCGGGCGCACATTATGGTCATTCTCGACAATCACGTCAGTCGGGCCGACTGGTGTTGCAGCGAATCTGATGGCAACGGACTCTGGTACAACTCCGCGTATCCCGAAGCGAACTGGCTCGCAGACTGGCAGGCGATTGCCAAACGATATCGGCATCAGCCGTGGGTTGTTGGCGCCGATCTGCGTAACGAACTGCGCAATGGCGCGACGTGGGGCGGCACCGATCCCAAACTCGACTGGCACGCAGCGGCCGAGCGCGGCGGCAAAGCCGTATTAGCTGCAAATCCGCGACTGTTGATCATGGTGGAAGGCCCCGAATACTCGACCAACTTCATCGGCTTCGACAAACTCCCGGTAAATCTGCCGGTGCCCCATAGGCTTGTTTACTCGCCTCACGCCTATTTCCCGGGAGGAAAAGCCTCGCCCAATTACGAGGAGTTGAAGAACATCTACGAGGCGCGCGCGACTTTTCTGCTGCACACAGAGCCCGGTGTGCCCCTGTGGGTGGGAGAGTTTGGAGCTTGCCAAACCCTGGAGTGCGGCGCCGAGGCCGATTGGTTAAGACAATTCGTCCACTTCCTGAAAGAGCACCCACAGATATCGTGGAGCTATTGGCCGCTCAACGGAACCCAGTCGAGCGGCGTCGGCAGGAAGTACAACACGCTCGAGAGTTTTGGCCTGTTATCGACGGACTACAGACACATCGCGGCGCCAAAGATCGTCGAGCTCTTGCGCACAATAGAAGGGCAACCGCCACGCTGATTGGGATACTGAAAATCAGCCTCCCTGAGGCGGCGGTTCGACAGCTGCTGGATCGCTAAATTTGCTCAAGAGTTGCTGGCTTCAGCACAATCTCCACCGCCTGCTCACCAAGGCGCGGATGCTTTGCTTTGAGGCGCACCATGCCGGACTCTTCGCTCGCCCTCACCCATACGGCACCAGTACCTCCGATGAGTGAGAATGGGTTTTCCCCTATCAGCTTCCCTGGCCCTTCGAGCGTTAGCGCAATCGAGTCATCCGCGTAAGGTCTGCTCGCGCCGAACTCATCAGTCACACGAAGCACCACGCGAGTCGCGTCTGCTCCGTCTGCCATCAGTTCGTGATCATCTGCAATGAGAACGAACTTGCTGTCGATACCTTTGCCTGAAAGCGTCTTGGATATCGCCAGTTTCCCATTCACAAATCCGTCGATGCGAAGATCGCCCCATCCGATTCGAAGCTTCGATAAGTCGACCTTGCCCGCGTCAAGGGTAAAGGGCGGGTACTTCAGATGCGCGAACTCATCCCGATCTGGGCCGATCTCCGCCAGCTGGACCCACGGGTTCGATTCAATGCTGTTGGCGCGGCCAAAGAGCTGAATTTGATCGCAGTTTGTGCAGAATACGAACTTGCTGAATCCGACCGACTCGTCTCCTCGCGCCCAGTGAAACGCTGGCTCGAGTACGACCTGCTCTGCCGGATCGCATTGCGACTTGTAGAAGCCTGCAGCTGCCTTCGGTTCGCGAAAAATGTCTGAAACACCGTGATAGCAGATGCGATCTCCGGAACCGAAATTGGCGTGTGTGTTGTAGTCGAAGGCGCACCAGCCAATTCCGCCGGCATATTGCGGATTCGACGCCAACTGATTATGAATGCGGGCATGGCGCAAAGTGTGTTCGCGCTGACGTTCGATCTCATCAATTGTTTTGGTCGGGAAAGTATGTCCGACGAATTCCGTATTGAGATAGCGCGGGTGATTCGGCAGCTTCAGCGGGAATCCGAAATCATTCATCGTGAATACGTCTTCGAGGAACTCGGAGTCCTGAAAATATCGTATGCCGCCGGTTTGTCGCGAATCATCAAGTGCGTGCGCTAGCGCGTTGGTTCGAATGTAAAAACCATGATCATCCTTCGATTCATTGATTCTTACGCCCCATAGGATAATCGCGGGATGGTTCCAATCGCGTCGAATCATCCGGCCGACATTGTCAATGGCCACTTGTTGCCATTGCTCGTCCCCAATATGCTGCCAGCCCGGAATCTCTTCCAGAACCAGCAGCCCGATCTCGTCGCAGCGGTCGAGAAAGTGCCGGGACTGCGGGTAATGCGACGTGCGGACGAGATTGCAGTGCAGGCTCTGGCGAAGGATTTCAGCGTCTTTGCGTTGCACGCGCGCGGGCATAGCCTGTCCTGCAAACGGAAAGGTCTGATGGCGGTTCAGGCCGCGCAGCTTCACGATCTTGCCGTTTAATGAAAATCCGTGATCCGTAAACGTAGCCTCGCGAAAACCGATGCGGCGGCTATCCTCATCAATCACTCGCCCTGACTGGTTGAGTCTTACGTGAACCTCGTAGAGGCGAGGCTGATTCAGTTCCCAGAGCGCTATCCCAGACAATTGCGAGATTGAGACCGTATAGCGCGTTGGATCCTTGGTTGTCTGTGCGCTGGAATGCGCAGGGGCGCCTGTGTACGGATCAAGCGCCAGCGTTGCCTCCTTGTATGCCGCAACCGCACTAGGCGCAGGTTCCCCAATCGGCCGGGAAGCCTTCGCTATCACGCGATCGCCATCCCTGAGCTCAGCTTCGAGTGACAAGCCTCTGACTTCGAGATCGCCAGCAAGAAAGCAGTTCACATCCAGCAATGGACTTCCACTCAGCACGTTCTTCGGCTCGGCAAAAATGTTGTCTATATAGGTAGAAGGAACGATGCGAATCGAAACCTCCCGATAAATCCCCCCGAAAGTGAGGTAGTCGATCTCATAGCCGAAAGGCGGAATGTCTGCACGTTCGGTCGAGTCCACCTGCACAACCAGCACATTGTCGTCATCAAATCGAACCTGCTTCGTTAGTTCGAACGAGAAGGGAGTGAACCCTCCCTTGTACTCGCCGAGCAGCGTCCCGTTGATCCAGACGTTCGATGCCGTCATCACTCCTTCGAAATCGACGAACACACGCTTGCCCGCCGCGCTCTTCGGCAGCCTGAACCGGCGCCGATACGTAGAGATGAATTCATAATCCTTTTCATCGAAACTGTGCCAGGGCAGCTGAACGTTCGTGTGCGGAATCACAACCCGCTCAAACGAAGAATCATCGAAGCTTGCCGCCTCGGCACCTGCTACCTTGTTAGGGCTGTATCGCCAGTTGCGATTTATCGGGAGAATCATTCTTCCAGGCGCGAGCTGCTCCTCGGCGAATGCTGGACGTCGAGGCAACGAGGTGGAAGCCAATGCCACACCCGCTGTCTTAAGAAAATCGCGCCTCTTCATCAATACCTCCTCTTATGACCTCTTCTGTTTGCGATTCGGACAGATCGATACAGCCAGTTTTCTAGGTAACGGCTAGTTTGAGCAGTTGTCCCAGATCAAGTGGAGATTCGGAGCTTGATCCTCTGGGTAAAGTCGGAGAGACTACGACGGCTTGATTATGATCTTCGAACCACGCCAGAAACGAAGACTCTCTCTCTCCGGGTAATCTCTGCTGATTGATCCAGTGATAGTACGCACCCATATCCGCATCAATGAGCGAACCGACCGCATCCACCTCAGGATTGCCATGTGTGTTCGATAGCAACTCATTCATGGGTTTTTGCCACTGTCGCGGAGCGAAACGGACTACCAGAGTAAGCGCCTGAGCTCTTCGAAGGACCTCGCGAGTCGTCCATTGGGCAAAGGTGGTGCTGAAGATTTGGGTTCCGGATCCTTCAGTGAGAATCTTCAGCCGAAAGCGATCCAACACCGGGTCGCCTGCCTTGTCCATTCCGAGATCACTTGGAGTGAGCTTGGCCATGCGTGTGCGCAGCTCCTCGGGTCCCATACCCGGCCGCGCAATCTGCGCCTGCATATTTTTCAGCAACGCATTGCGCGCAGGCTCCATCGTTTTGTACGAGACGCAGGTCAGGAGTGGGCTGTGATCTTCCGGTTGACCCCCATCAACGTACCAGTGGCCATATGGAACCGGGTGAGCCTTTGCGCGCGCGTCAGCGGCAGCAAGGATACTTTGAAGACCATTCTCTGGCTTGATCTGACTGAAATACGTCCCGTGCTGACGGAGATAGCTAAACAGGACCCCATCGTAGGAAGCGACGCCATTGCCGATGACTGCAACTCCAAGCCGGCGCATTTGCGGAGGGTCAGGCGGCACGCTCGCCTGGAGCCGAGTTTCATAGTCGGTCGCTGCTTTGCGAAATGCGTCCAACTGACTCGTCGACCATAAAGACGCCGCGAGCTGTTCAGTGAATTGCGCCGGCTCGTTGATCCAATCGAGTTCTTGAAGTTTGGTTGAAACCGCCAGTTGCTCAAAAGAAGAGAACCACTCGTGCATCTGAGCCGGCGAAAGAGATCCCAGGTACGTAAGCTCTTTATCAAGCGCGGCGCATTCGACCGGAAATCTGAAATCGTAGTCGACGATTTCTCGCAGAAGGCTTGGCAAAAAGCTGAGGGGGAGCTGACGCAAAACCGCAAGATGCCCCACAGCAACCCGCTGCGCTTCTGGGGGATATCCAGCAAACTGCTCGGCCTGGAGATCGCGCGGCAGCATACGGTTACACCAGCTCCCTTATCAGGCGACCCTGTGCCTGAGCGGGAGAGAATCCCATCATTGCGCCAAGGCTGGGTACTAGATCGATTGATTGCACGGGCTCGTCAATGATGACCCCCTGACGAACTCCCGCACCCAGCGCCATCATCCACGTCGTACGGCTTGCGGCATCTCCGGTGCGATGGTGTTGGAAGCCGTTTCCGCCAGCGTCGTAATCAGAGTCCCGGCCGAAATCCGGAAGAATAAGCATCGTTGTGTTCCCGGCATATTCAGGCAGACTCTGTACAGCCTGCCAAAGCTCCGCACACAGGCGATCCGTGCGCCGTATGCCGTCGATGTAAAGTGAGTAGGCTCCAGAATGAGCGACGTCGATGTCGTGCATCGTTACCCAGAGCAGACTCGGCGACTTCTGTTGCATCAAGCGTTTCGCTATGTACACCGAGAGTTCGTCCGGACTCGACAGTGTCCTGGCATGTGCCATGAAGTCTGCAACAGAGAGTTGGAGGATCTTGTCCAATTGGTCTAATTCAAAGTCTTCGCCCTCAAGTTGAGGTGTATACAGAGGGGTCTCGTAATTGTCGCGAAGCAAATGATCGAAATCTGAATTGCTACCCGGCATGGCGGCGCTCAACAAATGCTTCGGGAGAATCACGGTTGCGCCGGTTCCCGGTCCGTACAGGCGGGAATCGCTCTCTCCGATGCGATTGAATCCATTGCTCGGAGCCACGACCCACGTGTCAGACGCGGGCCTTTTTAGGTCCTTGCGGAAATACTCAAAGACCGTCGGGTGCTCCGGAGGCACGGCAGAGAAGTTGTTAAGCGTTTCATACACGCCGGTCGTCAGACTCGCCGTCGCCACATAGTGGCCAAGAATTCCCTGATTGGAGACGTGCGTAAAAAAGGTTGATTGCGGCGCGAGTTCGTTGAGCAAGTGAGGTATATTCCCCTGCCCCTCCGGCGCAAACGTCTCCTGATCGCGCGCTCCTCCGCCGAACGTCACCACGATGATCTTTCGCTTCTTGCGAGCGGTTTCGCCGCAAATAAGCGGGCTTCCGCTGATTAAAGCGGAGCCGATGGCCAGACCCGCCGTGCTCCGCAGAAATTCGCGCCTGCTTACGCTCAGGCTGCGTGCCACTTCCCCTGGGCTCATGGGCATTCCTGCATAAATTGAGTCAAGGTTTCGAAGGGGCATTGGCTTTCTCCGAGTACACAAACTGCCGCACGTCTGCTCTCTCTTTGTCGATCTCCGCGAGATGTTCAGCACGAAGTTTCTGGTAGACCGCGAATTGCTGCTGGGCTTCTTCCTTCTTCCCCACGTGAACGTAGTCCGTGCCCAGCCGGTAGTAGGCGTCCGACAGATTCGGATTCAAGTCAATCGCTCGCAGATATTCCGGAATCGACTTCTCATACTCATGTTGACTGGCATACAGATCGCCAAGCTGCATATGAGCCTCCGGAATCGTTCCGTCGAGTTCAATTGACTTTTGGAGCAGCAACTCTACTGCTTGAAGATCAACCGCGGAACCTTCGCTGCGCCTGCCCTTCCAAAGACTCATCGCATAGTAGTACTTGGCCGAGGCATTGGCCGGCCTCAGCTCTGCATAGCGCTTGAATGCTGCGATTACGTCGTCAGCCTGTTTCGGAGAACTGTCATACGCCTTCGACAAGAAAACATAGCACCGCGAATCTGAGGGATCAATGTCCGCAGCCTTCAACAACGCTTGTACGGCATCGTCATATTTACCCCGAGAATAAAGTGCTAGGCCAAGCCCGATCAGGAGCCTTTGAGAGTTCGGATACCTGACCGTCGCTTGTTGAAAGATCGTGATCGCCGGCTCATACGTTCGGTGAAGCAACATCTCGCTTCCCCAATCGAAGAGATTATCTTCGCTGGGATCGAGGTGAGCTGCGGTCTCGAACTCATTCGCTGCGTCTACGAACTTGCCATCCTTTTCGTCAATCTGTCCGAGCAGATTATGAAGCTCGCCGGTGTTTTGTTTGCTCAGAATATCCAACGCCAGCTTCCGCGCTTCATCGAGGCGTCCAAGCTGGAAATCTGCCATTACAAGATCGTAGCCATTTTCATACGAGTCCGGATTGACATGCTCAGCGGTTTCGAGAAGCGGGCGCGCCTCTGCGATGTTGCCGGAGCGGACGTAGAATTCGCCCAGGTTGTGGTTTGCGTCGTAGCTGGTTGGTTCAAGCTGAAATGCCTTACGGAACTGCTCGCCGGCTAATTCAGCCCGACCCGTGCGAAGAAGGATCGCGCCTAGATTTGTTCTAGTGGCCGCAGAATTTGGATTTAGCTGCACCGCGATCTTGAGCTGGTCCTCTGCCTTCGCATTTTGTGACAACGACGCATAGGTGAGACCAAGAAGCTCATGAACTTCGAAGCTCCTCTGTGCGTAAGGAAGCAGTTTCTCTAATTCATCCGCAGCTTCTGTAAACCGCCCCGCGTCGAAGTTCGCCACAGCAGATTGATATTGGCGGTCGAGTTGTTCCTTCTGGGGTTCCTGCGCGCAGGCGGCCGCGGAGCATATCAAACTCACGGTGAGAGTCGCCAGCCAAACCCGAGGCCTCATGCTTGCAGCCTGCCTCCCTGCTTCTCGCGTGAGCCATCGCTGAGCAGAAGAACACCCCGGATAGGCGCCCACATAATGCGCCTTCTCCGGGGTGTGAACATTCTAGCCTAGTAGTAGAACTTCAACGCAAACTGAATCTGTCGCGGATCGAAAGGCGCATCACGCGTTGATCCGATCAAGCCGAAGTTGTTGTTTGTGTAATTGGTTGCGTTGCTAATTGAGACAACGCCGTTGCCACCGAAACCGGGGGCATTGAAGTTCGGGTGGTTGAGGATGTTGAAGAATTCCGCTCGGAACTGCATGGAGAAGCGATCCGAGAGCTGGAATGCCTTGAACGTGGAGAAGTCGAGTCGACGGAATCCGGGCCCGTAAGTTAGTCCGGGTTTGAAACCAAGAATTGCCGATCCCGTCAGAGGAATACAGTCGTGCGGTGAATCCACAATCGGATTACCGTCAGTGCCCATCTGGCACGCCTGTTGGAATGCAAGCGGATTCCCCAGCCACCTGGGGAGATTCGTTCCGCTGTCGTTCAGCACAGTGGTGATTCCGAGCTTTTGACTTTGGCCTTGCACCCTAATCGAATTGCAGTTGGTGCCTGCAGTCACGCCCGTTGGGCAGTTGAGATCCAAAGGCTGGCCACCTTGAAGAGTGACGATCCAGTTCACTGACCAGCCGCCGAGTATGGTGTTCTTGATCCCACCTGTGTTCATGTATCGCATTCCCTTGCCGATCGGAAGCTGATACCCTCCGCTGAAATGGAAGACATTTCGGAGATCAAAATCAGCAAGCCCCCAGTCGAACTTCGGACCGAGGCCTGGTACCCATGGAGCCCGGTACCCGGCGGTGGTGCCGCCGTTTAACAGGTCGCCCGCATCCGACATGGTTTTCGACCACGTATAGGCGAGCAAGTACGTCAGGCCACTCGAGAACTGTTGTTCGAGCTTGGTCTGCAATCCGTTGTATTCGCTCTCTCCCAGTGTTCTTTGGTAGCTTGCATTCCGAGAGAAATCCGGGAAGGGAACTTCATTGATCGGGTACGGATCGGACAGGCTCTGGCCAGCCGGAAGCAACGCGCTTACGTTGTTGTTGCCAATGCCGGTCTGAAGATGCTGACCTCTGGTGTTGACATATGAAATCGTCAACGATGTTGCGTGGTTAATCGAATATTGGACGCTCAGGTTACCGGCATAAGTGCGTGGGGTCTGATAGTTGAATTGAAGACCCTGTAAGCCCAGTCCTGACGCATTGACATCCAAAGGAGTGAATGCCACGCAGGAGAATCCGGCTTCAAACGTTGCCGTTCCGCCCGGACCCGCCGTTGGACATCCCGCAAAGGGAGTGCCGGCACTAATCGGCGCGACCACGCTATCAGTCCCTCTGGGGACGTAGTCGAAGTTGAATACAAACGGATAGTTTTCGCCGATGTTAGGTCCATATCCCTGGTTTTCAAAGGCGTTGAAGAAGATTCCATAGCCTCCGCGAACCACAAAATTAGGTGAGGATTGCCAGGCAAATCCAAAGCGCGGCGCGAAATTGTCAGTTTGCGTCTCAACCAGTGATTTGCCGTATTTGTCGGTCTCATTCAGTGCGATTCCGTCTTTGGCTAACAGGTCAAGAAAACCGTTTCCATCAAGCGACGGGTTTTGGGCCGTTGAGGATAAACTGCGATCGGCCTTGCCCGACGCTGGGATCAGGTACTGGGGAATATTATTGGGCGGCCCCTCCTGAATAAAGTTTGCCTGCGCGCCGTTTGATTCGCTGATCGGACTGAAGTAATCCCACCGCAAGCCGAGATTCAGCGTCAGTTTAGGCGTGACCTTCCAGTCATCCTGGATGTAGCCGGCCCAATACGTTCTCTCGTTGTAGGTCTTGTTGATGTTGGACGCGTACATCTGATCCGATCCGCCAGAGAAAGGCACTCCGACCGCCGCCGGGATGTTTCCGTTCGATGGTGCAGGCGGAATCAGGAAGTCCGCGATGCCATTCGTGCTGCTATTGGCATTCGGCACATCTGTAAATGAGCCGTTGTAGTCCCACTGACCATGCGACCATGCCGGCTGCAGTGTCGAGAACTTCACGTGTTGATATTCGACGCCCGCCTTGAAACTGTGATTGCCGTATACCTTCGTGAAGTCGTCTGTGATTTGGAGAGTCTGGCTGATCTCGTCCGAAGGCAGGAAGCTGTTGCTTCCCAGCGTGGCCAATCCCTGGAACGAGAATGCAGGAAGGCCTCCGTTTTCGGGAACCTGAGGAATGCCTTGGATCCCGTATTTTTCCGGAATTCCCAGCTGGTTGCCGACCGGTCCGAAGCGTGTCGTGTGCAGGTGTGCAAATCCGCCGCGAGCCTGATTGATCGTATTTGTATTGAATACGTGCGTGTAACCCGCAACCGCCTGATTTGAGTTCGCGGTCTGATCGCCTTGCTGGAACGCACCGCCATCCGCAATTCCGCCAAACGGTCCGGGAATGAATATTGGATCGTCGGAATAGCTGTACCGGAAGAAGATCTGATCCTTCTCCTCTGGGTTAAAGTCGGCTCGAACGTCGAAAGAGTTCTTGTGCTCGTAAAGGTTGGGGCTCGAGCTGAAATTGTTGAGCAGACCTGAGTTCGTGGGCAGTGGGTAGAGATTCAGCAAATTTACCGAGGCTGGATTGATTCTGCCGCCTGGGATTTGATTGAGATCTGCGCACGCAGCCAGGCTGAAGGAAGCCGTTCCGGGTCCGCAAACCGCGCTGAACGGATCACGAACAAACCCTGTGCTCGTCGCCGTGAGGCCCGAAACTGGATCAACCACTCCCGCGGTTACCGAGCGCGTTGACGCGGGATCGAGCACCGTTCCGATTGGTATGCTTCGTCCGAGCGCGTCAGTCTTAGGCGCTGATGAAGCGTTCGCCAGCAACAACGTGGTCAAGTTAGTGTAGCCGGAGCTGCGCTCCTGCGCGTTGGGAACCGTCAGGGAGCCGGAAGTGTTGCCCTGCACGCGGCGATAGCCTTCATAGTCGCCAAAGTAAAACAGCTTATTCTTGATGATCGGGCCACCAATGGAGGCACCAAATTGATTCAATCGCAATTCACTGGTGATCGGAGTCGGCGTGTTGTTCTCAAACCAATCTCGCGCATCGAGAACGTTATTGCGGAAGAACTCCCATGCCGCGCCGTGAATGCTGTTGGTGCCCGACTTAATGGTTGCGTTGAGAACCGCGCCCGCGGAGCGGCCTAGCTCAGCGCTGAAGTTTCCCGTTTGCACTTTGAGTTCCTGGATCGCGTCTACCGGAGGCAGAATCACGAAGTTCGTTCCGTTCAGGAAGTCAACAGCGTTCGAGTTGTTATCAATTCCGTCCAAAAGATAGTTATTCTGCGCCGGACGGAGTCCATTGGCTGAAAACGCACCCGAGGCGGCATTGCCTCTCGTATCGGCTTGCGGTGTTTGCATGCCGGCGCCCAGCTGAGCCAGGAACGTGAAGTTGCGGCCATTCAGAGGCAGAGAATTCACTTGTTGCTGCGAGATCACCTGACCAGTCGACGCTTCTTCCGTCTGCAGCAAGGGCGGAGCAGTGTTTACTTCGATCGTTTCCGTTGCCGCGCCGAGCTTCATTTGAAGATTGACCTGCAGAGTCTGCGCCACGTTCACGACAAGGTTTGTCTGCGTCGTCTTCGCGAAGTTTTGTGCAGTCGCGGTGATGGTGTAGTGACCGATTCTGACCGGAGAAAACGTATAGGCTCCGCTGCCCGACGTCTTCGTGTCGAGGGTGATTCCCTGGTCAACGTTCAGCAGTGTGACGGTCGCCCCGGGCACGACGGCGCCGGTGGTATCTGTGACCGTGCCAGTGATTGCACCTTCATCCACCTGAGCCAATAAGGGCGAAGCCCCGATGAGCAAAAGGCACAAGCATGTGGCTGCGAGGTAGAGGGAGACTTCAAAACGGGCGATAGATCGACGCGCACGGCCCATGCAAATGACCTCCGTTTTTTCTGCTATTTTCTTGTCCTGTCTAGTCCCCGATGAGAGAAATGGCCCGCCGCCCGAGTGAGCGTGTAAACGGTTTCATTGGCCCGGCAAAAAAGTACTACACTTTTTCAATCTTTGTCAATCAATAGTTGTAGATCGCTCTCAACCGTCTCTACGACCCGTTAAGTCGGCCCTCGGTTTCTCCCAACGCGATTTCATGAAAAAGGGGGCAATTTGAGCTGAGCATTCGGTAGATTCAACCAACCGGCTGGGTTTCCCGACCGGGAAACGTACGGCTGGGATCAAACCTGGCCGGTGCTATCATGGGGCCTTCAACCGCTCGCGGACTCAAAATGATGTCTCGCCATCCGAACGTCTGCACCCCATTTTCCCGCCGGGCGATGCTTAAGGGCTTGGGATGTTGGCCAATGCTCCTCCGTTCGGCTCCTCTCTTTGGCTCCTCTCTGTCACTCGATTCCTTCGGATCTTCCGATCATCTGGGCCGGTTCCCACTCGCGGACATACGCCTCACCCCGCACTATCCAGCGCAATCGCCCCTGGAAGACATATTTCGCTTGGTTCCGCCCGGCTTGGACAGCTACGTTACGGAACAATACGCGTTCGAGATCGAGGCAATCTTCGCTCGATGGAGCGCGAGCCTGAAGTCATCTCCCCGAGATCATTCCGGCTTGGCTGACGGACTGGACCCTTCTATTGAAGCCACCACTTTTCATCCTGCGTCGGAAGCGAAAATTCGTTCTGCGTTTGGAGTTGAAGTAACAAAGACACAGTATGCGATTGACGTTGCTATCGGGCGCGAACGGTTCCTTGAGAATCTCTATAACTGGCTCGCAGGAATCTCGCGCGTTGAAACGGCCGAGTTTGAGATTTTTGATATCCAGGAGATCGCACCCGCTCCGTTAGCGATGCGTGTAGCAATTCGTTACGACCTTGTATCACTTCGCAAGGACGGAAAACGCGAGGAGCGCGTTGGAACCTGGCACCTTGAGTGGGACCGCGGCGCCACTCAAGCCTGGAAAGCTCGCAAGTGGGAAACTGGCCAGGAAACTGTCAGCGTCTTGGATCAGCCTGCCTTTACCGATGTGACATCTCAGGCGCTCGGCAGCACCGATTCCTATACTCAACAACTGCTGCGGGGCTCAGACTACTGGCGCGCAACGCTTGATGGTGCAATTGGTCTTGATGTCTACGGCAACAACGGCGTAGCTGTAGGCGACTTCGACAACGATGGTTTCGACGACATATACGTATGCCAACCCGCGGGACTGCCGAACCGCCTTTATCGCAATCGCGGTGATGGGACTCTCGAAGACGTAACCGAAAAAGCTGGCGTAGGCGTTCTCGATAACACCGCATGTGCCCTGTTTGCCGATTTCCGAAATCAGGGCCACCAGGACCTGTTAGTGGTTTGCGGCACTGGACCGCTGCTGTTTCTGAATCAGGGAAACGGGACCTATTCCCTAATGCGCGACGCAATTAAATTCACGCGCCCGCCCCAGGGCTCTTTTACGCATGCCGCCGCAGCCGACTACGATGGCGACGGCCATCTAGACATCTATCTATGTACCTACATGTATTATCTCGGCCTTGATCAGTATCACTATCCAGTTCCCTACTACGATGCTCGCAATGGCCCGCCAAACTGCCTTCTTCACAATCAAGGCGATGGCACTTTCATCGAGACTACTGAGGCCGCGGGAATGAACGTCGATAACGATCGATACAGTTTCGCCTGCGCTTGGGGGGATTCGAACTCCAACGGCCTTCCGGATTTGTTCGTCGCCAACGATTTCGGCAAATCGCAGCTTTACCGCAACAACGGCAACGGAACATTTACCGTTGTTTCGAAGCAATCGCGCGTTGAAAATGTCGGCGCTGGAATGGGATGCTGCTGGGCGGATTTCGACAACGACGGCCATCAGGATGTCTATGTTCCGAGCATGTGGGAAGCAGTCGGGCAGCGCGTCTCTTCACAGAAGCAATTTCACGAGGAAGCTCCCGAAAACGTGCGTGCTCTCTATCAGAAACACGCGCAAGGGAATGCTCTCTACCGGAACAGGGGCGACGGAACCTTTGACAACGTTGGTGAAGCTGCAGGCGTGGAGATGGGACGCTGGTCGTGGTCTGCCGATTTTTGGGACTTTGACCACGACGGCTATGCAGATCTTTACGTTGCAAATGGATACGTCTCTGGGGTCGAGCGAGATGATCTGGCAGGGTTTTTCTGGCGGCAGGTGGTTGCAAAATCTCCCGATGATGCGACACCTTCAGCTGCGTACGAGCGAGGCTGGAATGCAATCAATGAGTTGGTGCGTTCAGACAACTCGTGGCATGGCTATGCGCGCAATGTGATGTTCGTGAACAACGGCGACGGCACCTTCGCCGAGATTTCCGGAGCCGCTGGGCTGGATTTTCTTGAAGACAGCCGGTCTTTCGCGCTCGCCGACATCGATCACGATGGACGCCTTGAGGTCATACTTAAGAACCGCAATGCGCCTCAGTTGCGAATTCTCCGCAACTCAATGAAAAACATCGGACATTCGGTCTCGTTTCACTTGCAAGGAAAAAGGAGCAATCGGGATGCCATCGGGGCTGCCGTCACCGTCGAGAGCGGCAATCTCCGTCAGACGAAGTATCTCCAGGCGGGGTCCGGCTTTCTTCTCCCAGCACTCAAAGGAACTCTTTTGGGGGGTCGGCAATCAGGATTCATTCGTCCGCGCGTCGATCCGCTGGCCCAGCGGAACCACGCAGCACTTCGAGAACCTGCCAGTGAACCGCAGATTCCGAATCGAAGAGGGGTCGAACGACTACTCGGCAGAGCCATTCTTACCGCCCGCAGCCAGCTACGCTCATACCTCAGCGCAGTTACAAATCGAACCCTTGCCGAAGCAAATTGAAACCTGGCTCATTCAACCATTAAGCGCGCCGGGCTTCTCCTTGCCTGATCAGCATGGGAAAGCTGTCGACCTCCAATCATTTCGCGGTCGATTCGTACTCTTGAACTTCTGGTCAACCGTCGCCCCCGAGAGCGTCGGCCAATTGAAGTTGATGCAACAGCATCATGAAGAAATGGCAGCAGCCGGCCTGAGTGTCATCGCCGTAAACGTTGACCAGAGAGTGAGTCCGGACCCTGCACAGGCGGTAGCAGCCAACCTGACATTCCCAGTTCTCTTCGCAACCGATAAGGATGCCGGCGTCTACAACATCATCTACAGCCACCTCTTTGATCGCCGCAGAGACCTTGCGCTTCCGACAACCTTTCTTTTGAATCAGGCCGGAATGATCGTCAAAGTCTATCAAGGACCCATCAATCCAAAGCGCGCGCTAGATGATGTGAAATCGGTTCCAGTCACGGCCACTGATCGCCTGCAAAAGGCGCTTCCATTCAAGGGCTTACTTGTGCAGGACAGTTTTCAGCGAAACGCTTTTACCTACGGCGTCGCAATGTATCAGCACGGCTATCTGGATGAGGCTGAAGAGTCCTTTCGAGAGGCGCTTGCGTCAAAACCTGACAACGCCGACGCCTACTACAACATGGGCACCCTCCATCTTCGAAAGGGTGAGTTGCAACAGGCCCGCGAAAATCTCGAGAAGACGCTGGCCCTTCGGCGTGATTATCCAGAAGCCTGGAACAACCTTGGGATGATCGCCGCTCAGAGTGGTCAGTCTGAGGAAGCGATTAGAGATTTTCAGAAATCGCTCCAACTCAAGCCACGATTCGCAATCGCTCTTCTTAACCTGGGGAACGTCTACAGGCGTCAACATGACTATGAAAAGGCAGAGACATTGCTAACAGAGGCCCTCGAGATTCAGCCGGACGATCCTGAAGCTAGCTACAGCCTCGGCATGCTCTATGCTCAGCAGGACCAGATGCAGCGAGCTTCAACCTATCTGCAGAAGGCGATCGATCTGCGTCCCGACTATCCTGAGGCCTTGAACAATTTAGGTGTTCTGTTTGTGCGCGGACAGGAGTACGCGAAGGCTGAGGATCAATTCAAGACAGGGATTAAAGTCGCTCCAAATTTCGATCAATCCTATCTGAACCTCGCCCGACTCTACGCAATGCAAAGCGATAGAGAGAAGGCCCGGGAAGTATTGCTTGAATTGCTGCGCGTACAACCCGGCAATGCCGCTGCCAGGCAGGTATTGGAGAAGCTGCAATGAGCCTCCGGCGCGGCATCTCGGATTGCATCAACGGATGCTTGATCTGCACGCTCTTGTGTGTCATCGTGCCAGTGGGCGCCGCGGCGCAACGAAATGTTTCAAGTACAGGCGATTCCGTGGCCGCAGCAGAGGCGATGATCCAACAGGGTCGGCTGGAGGAGGCAAAATCGGCAGCGTTGCAGATACTCCGGCGCGACCCGTCGAATGTCGAGGGCTATAACCTGCTCGGTATCATCGCGGCCGACCAGCACGACTATTCACGCTCAATTGCATCCTTCCGCAAGGCGCTTCAAATCGCTCCCAATTCAGTTAAGACACATATCAACCTTGGGAATGTCTACGTCGCGCGCAAGGACTACGACTTTGCCGAGAGCGAATTCAAGACCGTTCTACGCCTCAGCCCGACAAACAAGGATGGAAACTACAACCTTGGCATCCTTTCAATGATGAAGGGTGACCCCAAGTCCGCCATAAATTATTTTGAACGAGTAACGCCTCCCAATCCCGTTACCCGCCTTAACCTGATACGCGCTCTTCTAGCGGCGGGACGAGTTCCTGAAGCACTGCGAATGGTGAGCGCACTTTCCGCAGAGAATAAGACTGACGTCCAGATCCACTTTTCTCTCGGAGTTCTTCTCGCAACCGAAAAGAGGTACAAAGATGCCGAGCTTGAACTGCAGAAAGCCGATGCGCTGCGGCCGGGCACCTTTGAGATTCTCTACAATCTGGGCCAGGCTTTTCTTCGCGACGGTCAGTACGCAAAGGCCGAACTCACGCTGAACCGAGCTTTGTCCCTGAACCCTGATTCAGTGGACGCCATGTATTTGCTCGCACAGGCCTATACCAATGAATCGCGGCCCCTCGACGCTCTCAATCTGCTTCTCCGGGCGCATAATCTCGCGCCTGACAACGCTGACGTAATCTTCCTGATGGCTCAGATCAGCATGTCGCAGAACTATTTTGAAGATGCGATTCCGCTTCTCGAATCTGGCCTGCAGATAGCGCCAGGGCGTCCAGATCTTCTTGCAGCTTTAGGCGAGAGCTATTTCATGGCTGGCAAAGTCGACAAGGCTATCGAGGAGTTCAAGAAACTTCTCCAGGTCGACAATTCAGCACGCTCTTATTCCTTTCTCGGACTTTCCTATCGCAATCTGGGTCGCTTCGATGAAGCCGAAACGTACCTGCGGCAAGGCCTGAAACTGGATCCCCGCAGCATCACTTGCCTCTTCAACTTGGGCTTCATCGCAGAGCGAAAAGGTGACGCGGTTTCAGCAGAGTCGTTGCTTCAGCAGGCGCTCCGTATCGATCCGAACTACGCGGACGCGCTCCTCGAATTGGCCAATATCAGGATTGCTGCAAAGAAGCCTCAGGAGGCGGAAGAACTTCTGCAGCGGTTTGTGCGAGTAAGCCACGATCCCGCCCCGGGCTACTACAAGCTTGCGATGATTGAGCGCGGCCTGCATGAAACGGCTGCTGCTGATCGGGATCTCAATGCGTTCAAGACATTTTCCAAAAATTTCTCAAGCGGGCCGTATCCATATCAGCATCTATTTGACTATCTCGACAATCGCTCAAAGCTGGCCGCCGGGGCACAACAGCAGCTGGATATCAACGAGCTGATCGAAGAGGCAAAAAGACATCCCAACCGTCCAGAGAACCTGTACTTGCTCGCTGAGGCCTATCTCAAATCCGGCGATGTTGAAAATGCTAAAAGCACGATCGCGCAGCTCGATCAGCTCGCGGGCGACGTTCGCACTCTGACGGGAACGGGCGTTTTGCTAGCGCGATATCGCTGGTATGACGAAGCCATTCAGCACTTCCAGCAGGCGCTCCTCGCCGATCCGAATTCAGACGACGTGAAATTTGATCTCGCAAACGCTTACTTCAAAAAGCACATGTATGCCGAATCATTTAAGGCGATCCAACAGATCTCCGACAAGGGGCGCGAGGATGAGGCTTACCTGACATTGCTCGGTGACATTTACGCGCACTTGGGAAGCGATGCTGAAGCGACACGCATCTTCGAGGATGAAGTTCGCCGCAATCCCGACAACGATCAACCCTATCTTTCGCTCGCCCTGATTGATTTGCGCGCTGGAAATCTCGACGGAGGCCGCCGAACCCTGCTCAGAGGATTGGCGCGGATCCCAGCCTCCGGTAAATTATATTGGGGCCTCGGACTGACATCTGTATTAGAGGGTAATTCGATCGAAGCCACGAAGCAGCTTGAGCGCGCAGTTGATCTGCTCCCGGAGTGGCCCGGAGGATACTCGACCCTTGGCGTCTTCTATTTCGAGACTGGCCAGATCGCCAAGGCGAAAGAAGTGCTCGAACGTTTCAGGGGCAGCAGCGTAAGTGGAACGCTCGACATCGATCGCATCGAGCAGGTATTGGACCGCGCATCTTCAACTCAATCCGCAGAAACGTCGCCGACGGCGATTGCGGACAAATCGCAGTTCCTGCAGTTGGCACTCTCACTTGCCGATCGAACATTATGAGACAACGCATAGCGGGAGTTCGCTCATCGGCGTTCCGATCTTCCGCGCGAAGAGGGTGTATTTGCCTCGCGCTGTTTCTCGTGGCCCGATCAGGCGTTGCGCGTGCTGGCGGCCAGCAGCAGTCGGCCAAGCCCAAAACGACGTCCCCCTCTGCCGTTCGGTTCACAGATATTCGCAAAGCTGCGGGAATCACCTTCGTTCAGGACTCAACCGGGACAGACGAAAAATACTATCTGGAGACGATGGGAACCGGCGTCGGCTGGATCGATTATGACCAGGACGGGTTGATGGATCTCTACTTCGTCCAGTCTGGCGCAACAGATGCCTATAAGCCGGCGAAGCCGCTGAGATCAGCGCTCTATCGGAATAACGGAGATGGAACCTTTACTGACGTTACAGATAAAGCAGGCGTCGGAGGAGAAGGTCATTACGGGCAAGGCGTCGCTGTGGGCGACTTCGATAATGACGGATTTCCTGATCTTTATGTCACCGGCTATGGCCGCGCGATTCTCTACCATAACAACGGTGACGGAACCTTTACTGACGTTACCGCGAAGGCAGGCGTCGGCGACGAAGGCCAATGGTCCACCAGCGCAGCCTGGTTTGACTATGACAAAGACGGCTACCTCGACCTCGTGGTTACGAACTACCTTGACTGGTCACCGGCCAACAATATCTGGTGCGGCGAGCGAGCGCCCGGCTATCGGTCTTATTGCAACCCCAATAACTACCACGGGCAAAAGACGAAGCTCTATCACAACAATCACGACGGAACCTTTACCGATGTCAGCGAAAAATCAGGCGTTGGCATTCCCGAGTCCAAGGGCATGGGTGTCGTAACGGCTGATTTCAACAATAGCGGATGGCAGGACATTGCGATCGCAAACGACACATGGTCCAACTTCCTGTTTCAGAATAAGCACGATGGAACATTCCAGGATGTTTCCCTGATCTCCGGCCTGGCGGCCAGTGAAGACGGCCGCTATGAAGCCGGCATGGGAATCGATGCCGCAGACGTGGACGGGGACGGCCTCCTTGACGTCTACATCACGCATCTGGATTTTGAGCTGAACCGCCTCTATCACAACAATGGTGACGGCACCTTCACGGATGCGACCTACTCTTCGGGGATAGGAAACAAGGTGATCACTCTGAGCGGAGTCGCAGCAAAGTTTATTGACTACGACAACGATGGCTGGCCCGACATCTTGCAAGCTAACGGCGCCATGGTTGACAACGTGAACTTGTACCATAGCGAAGTCTCATACAAAGAGCCTTTGCTCATGTTTCGGAATCTGGGCAGCGGCCATTTTGAAAAAGTCTCCGACGCTCTTGGACCAGACTTCGTTCGTCCAGTTGTCGGGCGTGGCCTCGCAACCGCAGATTTCCTCAACGATGGTGCGGTTGGTTTTGTCGTCAACTGCCGCGGCGACGCACCAGAACTGATGCGCAATGACGGCGGCAACGCTAACCACTGGATTGAGATCATGCTCGTCGGCACAAAATCCAATCGAGATGGAATCGGATCGATCCTGCGATTGACCAGCGAAGGGGTTACACGAGTTGAACAGTCGAAAGGAGGAACGAGCTATATGTCCGCCAGCGATCCGCGCATTCATTTTGGGCTGGGCAAGCGAACGAAAATCGATTCTCTCGTGATCAGCTGGCCAAGTGGTCAGGTCGACAAACTGACCAACATCCCAATTGACCAGATCATTACCGTTAAAGAGGGTTCCGGAATTATTCCACGCCGATTTCCAAGGGTTACGACTCATTAATCAGAGAATCCTATGATTCCTTCTCGAAGAAGCTTCCTCGGCACTTCCGCCTTCGCCCTTGGCGGCGCTCTTCTCGACGTCCTCACAACTCCCTTATGGAGATGGGGACAGCACACGGTGCAGGCTGCAGTCACCCCCACGCCTGCCTCACCGGTTCAATTCGTCGACGTAGCAGCGAAGGCCGGACTCACCAGCCCGAATGTCTGGGGAGGCGTGAACCGCAAACGAGTCATCCTTGAGACCAAGGGCAGCGGAATTGCCTTTTTTGACTATGACAACGATGGATGGCTCGACATCTATTTGACCAATGGAAACCGTCTCGATGAGCATTGGGCCCCTGGCCAGGAGCCCACAACTCACCTCTACAAAAACAATCGCGATGGCACTTTCACCGACGTTACGGAAAAGTCAGGAATAGGGCGCACCGGCTGGCAGACTGGCGTTTGCGTCGGCGACTACGACAACGACGGTTGGGATGATCTCTTCTGCACGTTCTGGGGCCAGAACATTCTCTTCCGTAATAACGGGAACGGCACCTTTACCGACGTGACTCGAAAGGCAGGTCTGTATCAAGCGCACGGCCGTTGGGGAACCGGTTGCACCTTTCTCGACTACGATCGCGATGGGCGCCTCGATCTCTTTGTTTGCAACTTCGTAAAGCTCGATCCCGAGAAGCCAATCGCCATCGACAGTGCGAGCTTCTGCCAGTGGAAAGGCGTCCCGACAATGTGCGGCCCACGGGGACTTCCCGGCGACACCAATCTGCTTTATCACAACAATGGCGATGGCACCTTCACCGATGTCTCCGAGAAGGCCGGCATCCTCGCCCCGGGCCCACGCTACTCAATCACCGGAGTGTCTTACGACTTCGACAACGATGGCTGGCCCGACATCTATGTTGCCGTCGATTCTGAACCAAGCATCCTCTACAAGAACAATCACGACGGAACATTCACTGACGTCGCCATCATCGCTGGCGTTGCGTATAACAACGACGGGCACGAGCAGGCCGGCATGGGCATTGGCGTTGCGGATTATGATTGCGACGGATTCCTCGACATCTTCAAGACCAACTTCGCAGATGATACGAGCAATCTGTATCACAACAACGGCGACGGAACGTTCAGCGATCTCTCCTTCAATTCAGGCGTAGGAATCAACAGCAGCTACGTAGCCTGGGGCTGCGGATTCATTGATTATGACAATGACGGCTGGGCCGACATTGTGCAGATCAACGGCCACGTTTATCCCGAGATCGATAACTATAACTTCGGCGAAACATTCAAGAATCCGCGCTTGGTTTATAAGAACCTCGGCAACGGCCGTTTCAAGGATGTATCGCAGGAGATGGGGTCCGGTATCACGGCGCGATTCTCCAGCAGAGGCGCCGCATTTGGAGATTACGACAACGACGGTGGCATGGACATCCTAATCCTGAACATGAATGACCTTCCATCGCTGCTCCACAACGAAGGTGGCAACAAGCAGAACTGGATCAAGATCAAACTAATCGGAACCAAATGCAATCGCACTGCGATTGGAGCGCGAGCTCGAGTCGTTACTGGAAAACATTCGCAAATAGACGAAGTGCACAGCGGAACGAGCGTGATGTCGCAAAGCGATCTGCGGCTTCACTTTGGTCTTGGCTCCGCAGACACCGTAGACCTTCTGGAGATCAAATGGCCGACCACCCAAAAGATCGAGCGCTTCACCCAGGTAAAGGCGAACCAGATCCTCACAATTCGTGAAGGTGACGGGATTATTCGGACTACGAAGCCGAAATAGCGCGGATTCCTCAGACGAAGATAATTGAAGATTAGTTATTGATTCGTTGAGCCCGCTTGTTTCCCTGATGGAACAACGACAAACTGTTTGACCTCCCGCCGCTCGCGATCAATGGCGACGGCTTGCTGTTTGCTGAGGTCGTCGTGGAGTTTGAATTCCTGCCGTGCAGCGGCCTGATCTCCGACGCGATCGTAAGCTACCGCGAGTCGATAGTGCGCTTCGCTTAATTGCTCATTCGCACGAATCGCTTTTTTGTAAGACTCAATGGCCGCCGGGTAGTTCTTTTGTGACGAATCCAAATTGCCGAGTTGCAGATATGCGTCGCCACATTTGGGATCAACGGTCACGGCCTTCGTAAGCAGTAACCTGACTTGCTGTTCAGTATGTTGATCCAGCGGTTCCCCGTGCTCTTTCCAGAGAGCCATTGCGTAAAAGAGGTTGGCAAGCGGATTCTCGGGTTCACGTTGCACAAAACGAGCAAGCTTTGGTTCAGCACAGGGCA
This sequence comes from uncultured Acidobacteriaceae bacterium, assembly GCA_963832465.1. Classification (GTDB taxonomy): domain Bacteria; phylum Acidobacteriota; class Terriglobia; order Terriglobales; family Acidobacteriaceae; genus Telmatobacter. The sequence goes on along the minus strand of CAWHUJ010000005.1, from coordinate 64,362 downwards.
GAACATCAGGTGCCGCGGCCTCGATTCTGCCGAGAAAGATGTATGGCTCGGGATCAGCCGGGTTCAGATCCGAAGCGACACACAACCGTTTCGCCGCCTCTCGATATAGGGCGCCGGCGAAAAGAGCACTTCCCAGAGCGGTCTGCAGTCGGCCCGATTGAGGATAAGCATTCACCCCCTGCTCGAAAACATCCTTTGCCTGCCATACAGCCCGGTGCAAGAGAAGTTCCGAGCCCCAGGCGAAGTAGTTTTCTTCAGAAGGATCCAGGCGAACAGCCTCCTGGTACTCATGTACCGCGGCCAGAGGGTCGCCTCGTTTCTCATCATCATCTCCAGCCAGTCGATGATTCTTTGCGTTCTCTGATCCCGCATCCGGTCGCGCCGACGTGTCCGCACTACCTGGCTTCAGGCCGACCGTGTCGTGGGTGAGAGCCTCACTCGTCCGCAGGATCGCGTCCGATCCATGACCTCCAGCGGCGGTCCAATCCGTAACACCCGCCACTGTAAATGACGGCGTATCCGCAAACTCCATCGGCGCATTTGAACCTCTGCAAGGCACCTTGCCGGGACCGCCCAAGACAAGTTGGATCGGCGATTGCACTACGCTTTCCAGCATGACTAACACAGGTTCACAAGTCCGTATCTCCGATTTCTCCGCGGTCAGTGCATACCTGCCCGTCGTGAGTCCTGAAAATACGAAGGCTCCATTTGCGTCAGAGCTCATTTCTGCTTTGGCAGAATTGCCCTGCCCAAGCAGGTGCACCAGCGCCCCTCCGATCGGAGCACCGGCCGTATCTACGACACGGCCTTGAACCATCATCTCTTTCGTTGATTGAGATGCGAGAATCTGCACACATCCCACGAGGAGTATGACTGAAAGCCACACCTGCAGTCGTGTCCGGACTCGAATCTTCAAAGAACCGCCCATCAACTCAGCGCCGCCTTATCAAGACCTACTGCGACTCGCCGTGCAAAGGCACAGCACCGTTACATCAATCGACAGCACTACGATTGTCGCTCAAGGCGCTGAAGCAGCGGCGGGCCGCTTCGACTTGAGAACTTTGAGCGGATCTTGCCCGCAATCCGGCACTCTGTTGCAACGCAGGTCGTCGCTGTAAATAGACTGCTGAATTGCCGACAAAGGAAGAGTCGTTCAAATCCCTCTGAAGGTTTGCAAAACGCTGAATTAAGGTTAGTTACTACCCTTTATCGGCGCCCGCACCGCAGCCTTCAACGAGCTTCCGCAGTAAAGTCTGTTCGGTCGGGAGCGGTTCTATACTCGGTACTTTCGAATTCCCACGAAGCTATCGATTATTTCGAATTCAGGTCCATGCTCGGTAGAATCCTAGTTACATTGCACATTCAGGATTGAGCGGGGTCTCCATGACGGGGCGCAAGGACTGGCTTGAGAGCTTTCTAAAGCCTGATTCCGAGGGAGCAGAGCGGCGAACTGCAGAACGGCGATCTGTAGATCAGCTTGCCGCATACCGCTGGAACGGCCACAGCCTCAAGCGCGAGTCGGTAAGAGACATAAGCTCAACCGGACTTTATCTTCTCACAGAGGAACGCTGGCAGCCCGGCACGTTGCTCCTTCTCACATTGCAAAAAGAAGGTCCGCTCGCGGTGAATCCTGAGAGCCGCATCGACGTGCAAACCAGGGTCATGCGATGTGGTCAAGACGGCGTGGGCCTCACGTTTGTTCTACCCGATGACCAGGATTCGCGCCAATGGGAAGGCGTGCGGGAGAACCTGATAGAACGGGCAAAGCCTGAAGACATGCTGAGCCTCGTCCGTTTGGCTGAAGCTGTCGTCTTCCTGAGCCGCATTTGCCCAAAGGGAGCCGAGAAAATTGGCTCATTGGTGAATGGAAGATTGAGTAGCCATAAATTGGCGAACGCCGTGTCCATTGCCCTGAGAGCTCAAAACTTGCTGACCTTCGAACCTGCTACCGACAAGCTCCGCGCCGACCCAGTCCTTGTGGTGCGAATTCTCGAAGACGGATCATGCACCGAAGAGGATTGGCTCAAGCATTTCTGGGGAGGACTCCTTGCCAACGCGGTAGATGGAAAACGTGAATCCAGTCTGGTCTTCGTTGAGCTTCTCTCCCAACTCACAACTTTTCAGGTCCGCATCCTGACTGTCGTATGCACCAGAGCGACGAAAGTCTTGGCGGAATCAGGGTCGATCTCTGCCAATCCGCTGAGATGCAAGATAGAAGAGCTCATGCTGACAACGGGATCACGAGGACTTCAATTCGAGCGCGATCTCGACCGCCTCTCTGAACTGAAGTTGATTGAAAAGAGAGAGCCTGGCTCCGCGGCCTTATCGGCGAGTGGCGAAACCGATCTCACTCCCAGCGATCTCGGCCTGCAATTTTTCGCGCGCTGTAATGGGCATCGAGGACCGCTGCAAGAATTTTTCCCTGCCGATTCCTCCCGGTCGGTCACTCCAGATGGACAAGCAGTCAGGAAGATTTCCTGATCCCCCGATCCAAGGATTCCTGCCCCGCATGATTCTTGTTTGTTCTCGAGTTTCCTTTCAGGCTACGAAGGTAGTATCCCCTTCAACACACAAGACTTTCGTGACCGACCTCAGGCTTACCAACCTCTCTTGAGGGCCGTGACGCTCGTGCCCGGGGGCCGGAGAGAAATTTGACGAAATCGAGAGTGCATCCTCAGCTGGAGCTTTGCTAAACTTTTCGCTCTCCCGGCACCAGGCCGGTGACTTGTCTGGAAAATCGCACTCGCCGCTCGGGCGTCCACTCGCATCCTTCTTCGGCCCCACTTCAAGCTTAGGAGGAATCGTTCTGTGCCTGCACAATCCATCGATCAGTTAAAGAGCTCCTTCCGCGGAGAGCTCATCCAGCCCGCGGACGCCGCCTATGATGTCCGCCCGCAAAGTCTACAACGGGATGATCGACAAACGTCCGCGCCTCATTGCGCAGTTGCGTGGACGTTGCCGACGTGATCGCCGCAGTGCGTTTGGCGCGGCAATCGGCTGCTGACCGCAATTCGTGGCGGCGGCCATAACGGCGGGGGCCTGGGAACTTGTGATGACGGCCTGGTGATCGACCTTTCACAAATGAAAGGCATTCGCGTGGACCCTCGCAAACAGAACCGTCCGCGTAGAGGCGGGATGCGTCTGGGGCGACGTCGATCACGCAACGCATGCCTTCGGCATGGCTACGCCTTGCGGGTTCATCTCCACCACCGGAGTGGCCGGGCTCACTCTGGGCGGAGGCATCGGTTATCTCACCCGCCGTTATGGTCTTACGATCGACAATCTGCTGTCGGTGGATATGGTATTGGCCGATGGTAGCTTTCGTTACCGCGAGCAGCGAAGAGAACCCCGATCTGTTTTGGGCGGTCCGGGGCGGCGGCGGCAACTTCGGCGTCGTTACTTCGTTCGAGTTTCGTCTCCATCCGGTCAATACGGTCCAGTTCGGCCCAACTTTCTGGCCGATCGAAGAGGCCGCGAATGTCCTCAGCGCTTATCGGGATTTCATCAAGAAGGCGCCCGAATATGTGAGCGGCTTTTTCGCGTTCCTCGTCGTTCCACCCGCGCCGATGTTTCCTGAGCATCTCCACCTCAAGAAAGTGTGCGGCATCGTTTGGTGCTGCACTGGCTCTGCGGAAGCAGACGGAAGACGCCCTCAAACCAATGCGGTCGCTGGGCAATCCCCTTCTCGACCACGTCGGGCCCGCGCCATTTCCCGGTCGTGCAAAGCCTCTTTGATCGGCTCTTCGGTCCTGGCCTTCAATGGTACTGGCGGGCTGACAACTTCACTGAGTTGAGCGATGAAGCAATCGCCCGGCACGTTGAGCACGGATCCAAGATACCGACCATGCTCTCTACCATGCACCTCTATCCCGTAAACGGGGCGGCGCAGCGCGTCGGCAAGAACGATACAGCATATAGTTTCCGCGAGGCGCTGTTCGCCGAGGTGATCGTGGGCGTCGACCCCGACCCCGCGAACGCTGAGAAGATCACTACATGGTGCAAAGACTATTGGGAAGCCCTGCATCCCTATTCGGCGGGCGGCGCGTACGTGAACTTCATGATGGAAGAAGGCCAGGACCGCGTTCAGGCGAGCTATCGCGACAACTATCCAGCGCCTGGCCGAGATCAAGAAGAAAGTACGACCCCACAAACTTCTTCCGGGTGAATCAGAACATCCGGCCAGCGTCATAGCGCCTGGATGCACTCAACTGCCAATTGCCGCAGGAAGCGGCTACGCTGGGCCCTGAGCAGCTTTGGCGAAGTGGAAGGTGCAGTTGACCTCGTGTGTAACAGGATCGGGCTTGAAGTCGTAGGTCGTGATGACTGTTTGCATCCATTTCGACAAAGACTTGTCTTTCTTCTGTGCCAGCGCCGCAAAGTTTGAAAGGTAGCTCTCGTCAAAGGTCTCACCGGATGCCATCTTCCACGCGAGCTTAAGTTTGGCCGCCATAGCGTCGGGGGCGCCGTCGAATTTGACAGAGCCCAGCCGGTATTGCGAGCCCGGAGCGATTTCGAGGCTGTAATTCACGATATGAGCAGCGTCGTTAAAGGAAGGGCGTTGAGCAATTGAACAATCGAGATAGCCATGTGCGCTGTACGCGTCACGGACGGCTAGGACAAACAAATCGAGCTGTCGTCCAGTACTTCGGGATTTGGACAGCGCCTTCTCGACCTCTGCGCGCGTGACCAGGGCGCCGGCTGGAAGGTCGATAGTTCCGAGTTTGTAGATCCCTCCCTCCTTGATCGTTACCGCATAGGAGACATCGATGGATTGATCCGAGACGATGAGAGGATCAGCCCGGGCAACATCCACTTGAACTGCTGCATAACCTTGATCGTGATACAGGTCTTCGAAAACGTGCTGAAGACCGACGGCTGTGTTCTCCGTATCGAAGCTGTTTCCACCTTGTCCGCTGGCCAGAAGGCTTGCCTTGGCTTGCATGGCGGGTGAGGCGCCGGCGAGCTGAATGCGGCCGATGCGCACTGCGGGCGAAACGATTGTGAAGTTCACAGCTGTGACCATTTGTGGGCCCAGGCCGCTGGTGAGAGTGGCTTTCACCGTAGCCTTCGCGCCTTCGGCTGCGAGCATCTCTTCGAGTGCGCGGCAGATTCCGTCAACCATACTTCCACTCGCTGGCAAAAGATTGTTGCGATAGAGCGGGAAGCGCTCATGAAGCTTGGCTTCTAGTTCTTTCCCGGGCGTGAGCGGCAAATTCTCCAGGTGCATGGGGAAAAGCTGGCTGGAAGGCGTCAAAGTGAAGAGCAGCGTCTTTCTGTCGGAAGTAAACTTGATCTCTTTAAAGAGGCCCGTATCATCGAGCTGCCTGGCACGCGCTCTTATTTCTCCAGGGTTCAGAGGCGCGCCTGACTTAAAGCCGCCGGCCGCGAGCAGTTCCTGCTGTGCATATTGCGGTGCGCCCTGAAAGCGGATTGCCTGAGCCGGAACTTTCTTCTGCGCCAATAAGGGAAAAGTGCAAATCAGAAGCAAAGCTGCGCTAACTGCACCAGACTGTTTGGTCATGTTGTGCCAAGAGTAGCAAATCGCTGGCGTGGATCGAATTCGCCATAGATTCATCTAAATTCACATGGGCTTGCCTGTTTCGGTACTTGATCTGGTTGGGATGCGAACTGGAGAGTCAGCGGGGATCGCGATTGCGCGCTCCGCCGACCTTGCGCGCCATACAGAAGAATGGGGTTATCGGCGATATTGGCTGGCAGAGCACCATTCGATTGCTGGACTGGCCTGCTCGGCAACTTCGGTCCTGATTGGCCATGTAGCCGCAGCTACAAAGACAATTCGCGTAGGCAGCGGCGGAGTCATGTTGCCAAACCATGCTCCGCTGGTGGTCGCCGAGCAGTTCGGCACATTGGAGGCGTTATATCCCGGGCGAATTGATCTCGGGCTGGGGCGGGCGCCGGGCGGCGATTTCCATACGATGCGGGCTCTGCGGCGCGACCTGCAGCAGACCGGAGATGATTTCCCTCAGTTGTTGGAGGAACTTCGAACGTACCTGGGGCCGGAGAAGCCGGGCAGGTCGTCAAAGCGATTCCGGGCCAGGGCAGCTGCGTGCCCATCACCCTCCTCGGGTCGAGCGACTTCAGCGCGCGGCTCGCGGCGTCACTGGGACTACCGTTTGCCTTTGCTGCACACTTTGCTCCGGATTTGCTGGAGGAAGCGACGCATTTGTATCGGACGCATTTCCGCCCAAGCGAGGTGTTAGATCGGCCGTGGCTCATGGTCGGCGTCCAAGTGATCGCCGCGGAATCCGATGCGGCAGCGCGGCGCTTATTCACAACCCCACAGCAGCGCTTTCTCCGCCTCATCCGGAATCAGCCCGTGGAGCTTCTGCCTCCGGTTGACTCGATGGATGGGCTGTGGACTGAGTGGGAGCGTGCGGCAGTGGAGAGCAAGCTGCGACAGGAGATTGTAGGTTCTGAAGCCACAGTCAAGGCAGGTGTGGAACGCCTCGTGGCTACGACCGGAGCCGACGAGCTTATTGTGGTGACAGACACCTGGGATCATGCAGCGCGCCTCGAGTCGTACCGGCGGCTTGCGCAAGTCGCGAGCAGCATCGCGATGAAAGCCACAGCGGAAGCTGCCAGATAGCGCCGCAACTCCGCAAGTGGGGCGACTCCTGTTTCAAGAGTTTTCGGCAAGGGCCGCCGGGCTTGATCTACTTCAAACTCCTTGACCTCTCGATTTGGGCTGTCTTTTCTAGTGTTGATCATGGCCTGATTCGGTTGTCACGCACGTTGCGAAACCAGCGAGAGAATCTAGACGAGGTGCCGACGCGTTCGCTCCGTGGATTCTCTGCTGCGAACTCCGGCCTCATCGATTTACAGCTCGGGCACCGGTGGGCATCCTGGAAAGGCCGCCAGATATGTGTTGCCCACATAGCCCAGATACTTGATGCCGATCTTACTGGTAAAGAATCCATCCGCAGTGAAATTGCGCAGAAATGAGAAGAACTCCACTGGCTCACTCAGGCTTTCGTCCTGCTCTGCGTTCTTGCGATACGCAATCAGATCCAGAATTTCTTTTTGCTGTTGAGGCGTGCAATCGATGTATGTATTGCCATGGCGAGCGGTACAGGCGGAGTCGAGCCACTTCAAGCCACCTGCCAATTTCGCCTGGTATTCAGTGTTCTCGCTTGTGAGCAGGTCGATGAACTCGGGAGCTCCCGCTTCGATAGCGCCGCCGGAATCCGCATCTCCGGGAAGAATGGTCTCGCATAGCGATTGCAGGGTTTTGTACTGGTGCGCATCGAAAAACTTAGCGGCGTAATTTGCAGATTGGAAATCGGCCCTTTCTGCTTCGATGATGTGGTGAGCATACTCAGCGGCCTGCAACGGGATAACACGCAGCACCGAGCCCGCAACGGCGCCCATGCCCAGCGACTTCAGGATTGCGCGGCGAGAGAGTGCGTCTGAGGGCATGGACTAGAGTTCTCCTTTCTTCGCTTGATCGAGGAGATACTCCGAGGTTCTCCATGAAAGAGCCATGATGGTGAGCGTGGGATTCTTGTCGGGATTTGTTACAAATGGAGCCGCGTCGGCTACGAACAGATTCTTGACGTCATGGGCCTGACAGTTGCCGTTCAATGCCGACGTCTTCGGATCGGCACCCATACGAATCGTGCCGAGCTCGTGAATGATCTCCCCGCCCGTCGAGATCCGCCCAGCGGGCTTCTGTTCGGGAGTATTGTTTGCACCAGCCGTGCTCTTTTGAGGATGCCGCCGGGTGCCACCGATCACCGTGCCGCCTGCTGTTTCGATGATCGATCTAAAAGTCTGCTGCATGTCAGCAGCCATCTTCATTTCGTTCTCGCTCCATTGCCAGTGAAACCGCAACACGGGAATGCCCCACTTATCCTTGACGTCAGGGTCGAGTTCGCAATAGCAATTCTCATTGGGGATCATCTCGCCTCGCCCGCTGAACCCGATGAATGTGCCGTAAGAGCTGCGGCACTTCTGTTTCAGGCCGACGCCATAACCTTCGTGCTCTTCGCACACATAATCGAAGTTCCCAACCCCAGGCATGTCGCGCCCACCGCCGAACTCAATGTGATACCCCCGAAGAAATTCGTTCTTCTTACCGAAGCGCCACCACGGCATGTACATGTGCATGCCGCCTACGCCGTCATGATTGTGCGCGGGCATCTTTTCAAGCTGCGGAAAGTATCCCGCCAGATCACTGCCAACCGAATCGGTCAAGTTGCGACCCACCGCTCCTGACGCATTTGCCAGGCCATTGGGAAAGCTTGCCGAGCGTGAGTTCAACAGCAGGCGGGCGGACTCGCATGCACTTGCCGCCACCACAACGGCTTTCGCATATACGCGTTGTTCTTCGCCTGTGCCCTTGTTGATGTATGAGACAGCTTCAACTTTTCCCGCATCTCCCACAACAATCTCGCGAGCCATCGCATTGGCAATCATCGTGAGGCGGCCTGTCGCCATCGCCGGCGGAATCATTACCTGGCTGGAGCTGAAATTCGATGCACTTCTGCATCCTCGGCCGCATTGTGCGCAGTAGTGGCATGCGTCGCGATCATTCAGCGGTTTCGTAAGAATGGCAAGACGGGACGGAATACACGTGATATTCAGCCGGTCGCAGGCTTTCTTTACCAGAGTCTCGGTACAGCGCGGCTTTGGCGGCGGCATGAACACTCCATCCGGCGCGTTGGCGACGTTCTCCTTAGACCCGAAAACGCCAATGTACGATTCCACCTTGTCGTAGTAAGGCGCTAGTTCCTCGTAGGTGATCGGCCAGTCGTCACCCATTCCATCCGTTGAGCGGGCGCGAAAATCAGCGGGGCCAAACCGCAGCGCAATGCGGCCCCAATGATTCGTCCGCCCTCCTTCAATGCGCGATCGAAACCAGCGAAACGATGAGCCAGGCGCGGTCGTATATGGCTCGCCCTCAATTTCCCAAAATCCGTTGGGCGCCATGAATTCATTACCGATCCCCTGCTGTCTTCCGCCAACACCCACGCCGCGATGCGGAAGTTGGTACGGCCACACATGCTCTTTGAAGTCTTTATCCGGGTCGAGCCGAGGCCCGGCCTCGAGCATTACTACATTTAGCCCGCCTTCAGTGAGAACCTTCGCGGCCGTTCCGCCGCCGGCGCCCGATCCAATAATGCAGACGTCGTATACCTTCCTGCGCGGACTCACTTGCAGCATTCATTGTCTCCAGCATTGAGATATGCGTGCGAAAGAGGGATTCGCCATCCGTGTAGATCTCGATCGGTGACACTCTCCCGTCCGGCTTCTTGCGAAACTCAAACAGGAGTTCCCAAAACTCTTCGTTGCAGCGATGGACCAATATATCTCCGCACTGCTCTAGCACGCGACCCCTTTCTCTCGCCTTCAGGTGGCAAACAATGGACCAGCAGTTCCACAGCTCTCTCGGCGCTCAAAGAAGCGCGCCAAGTAGAGGCTCCAATATCGCTCTCTCCACTGGAAGATTTGTGCGGAATGGCCCGGGGGTTGAAGAGGCTCTACATCTAAAACGCTGATTAGACGTTGGTTGACTCGCTGGTGGGAGAGCGTCTAATTTACGGCCACAATACGGACGATCAGTTGCGTAAGATAGACTGCTCGCATTCCGATGAAACCCTATCTTCCAGCTGCGTCTCACGCGCAAATCCTCGTCGCATTTGGCCGGGCAAGGCTAGTGACAATGCTCATCCTGACAGCGATTGCGCTGCCGCTAACCGCGCAGAGAGACCCAGTGCTCAAGCAGATCGATCTGCCTCATCGTTATTACTATCGCGAGATGTATCTGCCTCAGCTGACAACCGGACCTGGTTCGGCGGCCTGGTCGTCCGATTCGCGCTCGCTCGTTTATTCGATGGCTGGGAATTTGTGGCGGCAAGCGGTGGATTCAGGCGAGGCAGAGCAGCTTACAGCGGGCCTGGGATACGACTACCAACCCGACTGCTCCCCCGACGGCCGCTGGATTGTCTACGTAAGCTATCGCCAGGACGCGCTGGAACTTTGGGTTCTCGATCTTGAGAACAAGCAGTCCCACCAACTCACCTTCGGCGGCGCAGTGAACATCGAGCCCCGGTTTTCACCGGATGGAAAGCGTCTCGCCTTCGTCTCCACTTCCTACAACGGGCGCTTTCACATTTTTGTAGGCGATTTTGCGAACGGAGAACTGACGAGAGTGCAGCGCCTCACTGGTGAGTCGCGCAGCAATCTGCCTCGCTTTTACTACAGCCAATTCGATCACGAGATCAGCCCAGCATGGTCACCGGACGGAAAGGACCTGCTTTTCGTTTCCAACCGCGGGCATATCTACGGAACCGGTGGCTTCTGGCATATGAAGTCGGAGCCCGGAGCAGAGCCTCGTGAGATTCATTATGAGGAAACCGCATGGAAGGCGCGCCCGGATTTTTCTCCCGACGGCAAACGCATCGTGTACGCTTCGTACCTCGGCGGCCAGTGGCATCAGCTCTGGTTGATGCCATCGGAGGGTGGCGATCCCTTTCCGATTTCCTATGGAGACTTCGACAATACCGATCCTCGCTGGTCGCCGGACGGCGCGCGAATTGCATTCATATCGAACCGGGGTGGCAACACTTCACTGTGGGTGCAGGAAGTGTTGGGCGGAGCACAGCATCCAGTCGTGAGCCATGAGAAGCGCTATCTGAAGGCGATGGGGCATTTGAGCATCACAGTCCTGGATCCCACAGGAAGGCCCACCCCTGCTCGCGTTTCGGTTACCGGTGAAGACGCAAGAGCTTACGCACCCGACGAAGCGTGGATGCATGCTGAAGACAACTTTGTCCGCTCGGAGAGCGCCTTCGAAAGTCACTACTTCCACAGTCCAGGGAAAGCAGAGTTGACCGTTCCAGTGGGCCGGATTCAGGTGGAGGTCACGAAGGGCTTTGAGTATTACGTAGCAAGGGAGACGGTTATCTGTAACCCCGACGCGCGATTAGTGATCCACCTGAAGCCACTTCAGATTCCTGCCGAAGAGCGCTCCAGATGGGCCAGCGCCGACCTGCACGTGCATATGAATTACGGAGGTGCTTACCGCGATACACCGGCTCATCTTGTTGCTCAGCAAGCGGCGGAAAACCTCTTTCTCGTCGAAAATCTGGTTGTAAACAAAGAACAGCGCATCCCCGACATTGCCTACTTCCGGACCACTCTTGACGGAGCTTCGACCGCGAACCATTTGCTGCTTCACGGCCAGGAGTTTCACACAAGTTATTGGGGACATCTGGGATTGCTGAATCTGACGCACAACTTTCTCCTGCCTGATTACGCGTCATACGGCAATACCGCAGCGTCGAGCCTTTTCCCCACCAATGCCGCCGTCGCGGATCTCGCGCACCAGCAAAATGCCCTCGTCGGCTACGCTCATCCATTCGATATCGAGATGGATCCAATTAGCGATGCCACGCTCACTCACGGTGAACCGCTGGATGAGGCTCTCGAACTACCTGTTGACGCAGCACTAGGCAAAGTCGACTACGTGGAGGTTCTCGGCTTCAGCGATCACCGCATGACCGCGTCTGTCTGGTATCGCCTGCTCAATTGCGGATTTCGGCTGCCCGCGGGCGCCGGCTCTGACACCATGGCCAACTATGCTTCGCTGCGAGGACCTGTCGGCCTGACGCGCGTCTATGCGAGCATTCCGAAGGGTACGAATAGCGCAGCCGCCTGGCTCGACTCTCTCAAGCACGGGCGCACGTTTGCGACCAACGGTCCATTGCTGGGGCTCACTCTCGGGGGCAAGACGGTCGGGGATGAACTGAATCTTCCGGCGGGTGAGAACAAAGTAACGTTCACTTCCTGGCTTCGCTCCTTCGTTCCTGTCGATCACCTTCAGCTGGTTTGCAACGGGAACGTTGTGCGTGACTTGAAGATGAATAGCGACCGACAGTTGACCGACGTGAAAGACACGATCTCGATCTCGCAGAGTGGATGGTGTGTGCTTCGAGCCTCCAGCGACAAACCGGAGCATCCAGTACTCGACGACTATGTCTATGCCACTACCAGTCCGATTTACGTGAAGGTGGCGGGCTCTACCCCGAAGCCGACAGACGACGCTGCATATTTCATCGCCTGGATTGACCGCCTGATTGAGACCGCAAGAGCAAACGGAAACTGGAATACGACTACGGAAAGAATCTCCGTCTTGCAGATGTTGGATCAAGCTAGGCAAATCTACGTCGGCTTGCGGTAGCCCCGGTTTAGCTCCGGGCGAAATTTCACTGCGATTGGACGGCCCGGATTGGATAACCCGGACTAGCGCTCACGCTCTTAGACTGATTCAGCGTTGAGCCTGTGAGAGCGCTTCGGCGGTCCGTTGATCTGTAATCAGCACGTCGATTAATCCACCCCGAATCGCTCCCAGAATCGCTTTCATCTTTTGCGCTCCGCCGGCGACACCCACGACTCGTTTGCAGGCTCGCAGTTTAACCAGATCAATTCCAATCACTCTTCTCATCAAGGGCGATTTCACCGGCTGTCCGTCGGCGTCGAAGAAACGGAAGCATATGTCGCCGACTGCCCCCAGTCTCTGCAGTTCCCCCCGCTCCTCTCGGGAAAATACATTGCCGCTTCCCGCAAGCATCTTTGACGGTTCCATCGAACCAATGCCGACAAGCGCGATGTCCAATTTGTCGAAGAGTGCGGCGGCCTCCTGTACTGCTGGATCGCGCGACAGGACGCGCTGTGCTTCCGCGGATCCAACTACTGCCGGCGATTGGAGCAGAACGGGCTTCGCATCGATGCTTCCAGCTAGCCTCTGGGCGAGATGGAGAGCCTGAAAATCACTCCCCACGTTCCCCACGCCACCCAGAATCTGCACTACCTTACCCCCGCTACAGTAAGCACCCGGGTGTAACGCATCCACCATCGCAAATAGGGACCGGCTCCACGAGGAGATTCCGATGACCTTACCAGGTTTGAGCGTCGTCTCGAGAAAATACGCCAATGCTACTCCCAAATCGCGGAGCAACGTCTCACCTTCCGCTGGGCAATCGACGACGACTGCATCCTTCAGATCGAACCGATTCGTCAGCTGATCTTCGAGTTCGGCAAATGTACCGGCAGGTGTCGAAACGCTAAACCGAACGAGGTTCAACGTGCGGGCTTTTTTGAGGATTCGGGAGATCGTTGACTGGTGAAGCTGCAGCTTTTCGGTAATCGCGTGCTGATTCATGTCCTGGACGTAATACATCCGAGCCACCTTGGCCATCAGCCGAAGTTCGTCCACACGCGCCATGCTTCTCCATCCTGCAAAAAGCTAACAGAACGTATCAATCTCGTCATGCATTAATATGACAAAACCTCGCCGCTGACCTCAACGCCGAAAATCACCAGTTGGCGTATCAGATTGGGGGAAGGCCGCTCGGTCGCTGATGATGGTATACCTGCCAACCCAAATAACGACCGAGAGCCTCGGATACGGCCGCAGCTGAATGACTCCGGTTCATGGCTGCATGATGCTCGAATCCATCCTGACAAACGACGTGCATCAATGAAGGAAGAGCCGGCACCCGAACCACCGCTCGTGTTCCGAAGGTATCCAGTGGATCGTCGGTGAATTCTCCCTCTCCAACATAGGCTCGAATCTTACCGCTCAAATCGTCCGTGCTTATCCTTCCGAAGGTCAGCGGCCCACTGTGCGTGCGACCCTCCATCGCACCGAATGTGTTCTCTTCCCCGAGAGTCGTTCCCAAAATCGGCGCGGTTGCAATCCTTACTTCAGGCACGAACTCTTTGGCCCAGTTGCCGCAGTGAAACAGCACGCACTTCTCTGGATCGTCTCCATAATTGTTGTTCCAGTCGACGAGCGCACTCGGCCGTCCACTTGCAAGCTGCAGAGCATACATACTAACGACACCCGCAATATCGACTTCGCAAGCGGAAGGCAACATCTGCTCGCTCATCATCGACATAATCGTGCACACGTTCACGCCGTAGTTCTTCTGCAGAGAACTCCAGCACTGGATGGCTGTTGCTGAAATTCCGAGCGACTGCATCCAATCGTCGATAACCAGTGCGAATCTGGCCATTTTCAGAATTGCTTCGTTGGGTACCGCTGTGGAATCGGCATATCCACGGATCTGCTCAACTCGTTGCCGAACTCGTGCATCGTCGTCCGCGATCTTTGCAGCGCTCCCAAATACCTCTGAGAGATCGATCGTGCTTACCGAGATTCCCGCGGATTCGAAAAGCTTTTCGCTGAAGCGTGTCGTATTGAATGCATTGGGCCTGGCTCCCACAGCTCCGATCCGGACTCGCGAAAGGCCGCGCACAACTCTGCAAACAGCCAGAAATCGCGAGAGATCCTCGCGAAAGCGAGGATTCAGGATCGAAACGGTGTGGTCACGAGTAAGGGAAAAGTTGAAACCGTACTGACGAAGGTTATTGCATACCGAAATCTTCCCGCAGTACGCATCGCGGCGTCGGTTCAGCCCAAACTGATCGAGATCATCTGGACAGGCTTGCACGAGGATCGGAACACGCACATCCGCCAATCGAAGCGAGTCGGCAACGCCCTTCTCATCTCCAAAATTGGGCAGGCATACAAGAATGCCGTCAAGACGATCGCGATTCCGGCGTAGTAGCTCTCCGCACTTCTGTGCATCCGCCCAGGTTTCTACTGCGCCGAGTTTCGTGTCCTGCTCTGAAAGCCATACCGGTTCGATCGATAGCTCGGCAAAGAGCTTAATCAGATCCCGGCGAGCTTCGCCGATCAGAACATCAGGAAAGAAGTCGCGATTACCCAGAATGACACCAAGAGTCGTCATAGAGCTTACCTAACCTTTTCGAAATCCTTAAATTCGTCTGCGTTCTTATGTGTAACCAGATCGCAAAGAATCATCTGCTTTTCGGGCTTGTGAGTGGATCCCGTCTTGAGAAAGTCATCTGCCTCGTCAACGGCAAGTCTCGCGATCAGGACGGCGGGCTGAAGCGCGGTCGCTCGAAGTTCGCCGGTGCGAATAGCAGCAACTGCATCGGGGCTACCGTCGAAGCCTGCGATCACAATACCGCTGCGTCCTGCGGATTTGACCGCAGCAAGTGCTCCCAGCGCCATCGTGTCGTTGCCCGAGATAATGCCCTTTATATTTTGATGAGCCTGCAAGATCGTTTCGGTTTTCTGGAACGCTTCTGACTGAGACCAATTCGCCGATTGCGCCGCTACGCGCACGAGATTGGGGTGGCCATCGAGAACAGAATGAAATCCGGATGTCCGAACCTGGGCGTTTGTGTCGGACTCACGGCCAAGCAGTTCCACATACGATCCACCCGCCGACCCAAGTGCTTCAATAAAGTCTTGAGCAACAATAACCGAACCCTGGTGATTGTCTGCAACGATTTGGGCCTTTGCGATGCCTGACCCATTAATCTCACGATCGATCAGAAAACATGGAATGCCTGCCTTAGTGGCGCGTCGCACCGCTGCAATGGATGAATCGGCACCCGCATTGTCAAGAATGATCGCCGAAGCATTCGAAGCAATCGCAGCATCAATCAGGTTGTCTTGCCGATACGCGTCATCATCATGCGAGTCGACTCGAACTCGATATCCGAGAGAGAGTACCTTGGCAGCCGCGGCATCAGCTTCCGCCTTGAAGAATGGGTTGTCTTGCGAAGGAACAATCACCACAATAAGCGGTTTCGAAGAATCCGCGCCATGACACGCGCACAACGCGAACATCATCAGAAGCGATGCGGCTGAGAGCAGTTTGCCAACAATCCGCATCACTCGGCGTCTCCGGTGCGGGCGCGCAGCAGCAACGGAAGGAATCGCGCCTGAACCCCCGTCTGCAACTGATCGATTGCGACCGCAAGAATGATAACGGTTCCCTTAATCACCATCTGCCAGAATTCAGAAACTCCCAGCATAACCAGTCCGTCGGAGAGAACTCCGATAACGCATGCGCCCAACAATGAACCGGTTATTGATCCGCGGCCGCCCATGAGCGACGTTCCTCCAAGAACGACCGCCGCGATCGCATTCAGTTCGAAGCTTCTCCCCGGTAGCCGGATGCGCCGCTTCCAGTTGCGAGGCAATAATCAGTCCAACGAGGGCCGCGCAGAGCGCAGCGGCTACATAGGCGAACACCTTGACCATCGGCACTCGAATGCCGGCCAGTCGTGCGGCACGCTCATTGCCCCCTACCGCATAGATATGCCGGCCAAGCGGTGTCTTGCGCGCGATAACAACAGCAAGGGCAAACAGAACCAGCATGATCCAGACTGGCAGCGGCAGACCCAGAAAGAATGTCTGGCCAAGCGCAGGAAACCCTGTATTCCCACGAGTCATCTCGCCTGCAAGGTTTGGAAATGTCTTGCCATTGGAGATCAAAAGCGCAGCTCCGCGGGCAATATAGAGCGTGCCAAGTGTCGCGATAAACGGCGCAACTCCCGCCTTCGACACAAGCCAACCATTCAACAGGCCGACAAGCAGAGAAATCGCGATTGCGATGAGAACGCATGCTGAGGCGGGCAGATAGTGCGTTGATCCACCGAAGTTAATTCCCTGGGTAAGGAGATATCCCAACACCATTCCAGCAAGCCCGGCAACCGAGCCGACCGAGAGGTCGATGCCGCCTGTCAGAACCACGAACGTCATCCCGATGGCCAGAATGGCGGTGATCGCAACATGCTTCGTGAGGATCTGGAAGTTGTTTGCCGTGAGAAATGCAGGAGCGAGTGACGAGAAGAGGATCAACAACGCAACCAGGACCACGATTGCGCGAGCCTGGAGAACGAACAAGAGTGCGCGGATCCCCGACAAGACGAATCCGGAGGATGAGCGCGGAGTGGCAGTGATAACAGTCATGCGAGCATATTCCCGGCTTGCGGAGTTGAGATCGTCGTCACGACAGGACTTGCCGCGGCGAAGAGAGCTTCATCGAGCATCGCCGTGCGATCGAACGTCGCGGTAACACGCCCTTGGCAAAGTACCAGAACACGATCGGCAAGAGCCTGCGTCTCCTCGATCTCGGAAGAAGTGAATAGGATGCCGATGCCTGCGGAGGCAAGCTGTCGCAGAATAGCGTAGATTTCAGCCTTCGCTCCCACATCAACTCCGCGCGTGGGTTCGTCGAGCAAAAGCAGCGAGGGAGAGCACATCAGACAGCGCGCGATGATGACTTTCTGCTGATTCCCTCCCGAAAGCGCCGTCACAGGCAGTTCCAGATTGGCAGCACGGATCTTCAGATCCTTTGCGAGCTGGAGGGCGCGAGTTGTTTCCTGCCGCTTGTTGAGCAGAATGCCACTCTTCGCAGCTAAAGCAATGTTCTCGCGAATGGAGAGCTCGGGAATAAGGCCATCGCGCTGACGATCTTCAGGTACAAGGTGAATGCCTGCATTCACGGCGTCGATGACGGACCTGATCTTAAGATCTTGGCCGTTCAGGTGAAGCGATCCGGAAAGAATCGGACGCGATCCCGCAAGCGCTTCGAGCAATTCGGTACGCCCAGCTCCGAGCAATCCATAGATGCCTAGAATCTCGCCCTTTCGGAGCGAGAAACTCACTTCGCGAACCGGAACCCCTTGCACGTCAGAATCCCGCAAAGGCGCGAGCGTGAGGCCGTCCACCTGCAATAGCGTCGGATCCTGCGCAGTAAGAGTGCGCGCCTCGTCAGGACTTTGGATATCGCGCCCTGACATGCGCTGAACGATCCACTGCCGGTCAACCTCAGACCGTGGCGCTTCACCGACAACGCGGCCAGAGCGAAGCACTGTGAAGTGATCCCCGAGGTGCAGAAGTTCATTGAGGCGATGCGAGATATAGATAATCGTCATGCCGGCGCGTTTTAGCTTTGAAATAACCGCGAAAAGCGACTCTGCTTCCGCATTTGAGAGTGCCGAAGTAGGCTCATCCAGGATCAGGATCTTGGCTTGCTGCTCGAGCGCACGCGCCAATTCAACAATCTGGCGGCGGCCAAGAGAGAGCAGACCCGCTTGTGCACGCACATCCATGCGGCAACTCAAGCGCTGCAAGGCTTCCGTGGCACGGCGTGCTTCGAGTGATTGATCGACGAGCACTCCGGCCCGCACCAGCTCGCGACCGGCAAAGATATTCTCGGCGAGATCGAGATTAGGCAGAACTGAGAGTTCCTGATGCACAATTGCGATGCCGTGCCTCGCCGCTTCACGAGGAAAGCGTAAAGTGATTCGCTCACCATCGAGCAATAGCTGGCCTTCATCCGGCTCCTCAACACCGGCAAGAATGCGCATGAGGGTGGATTTGCCGGCGCCATTCTCCCCGATCAGAACATTCACTTGGCTTCGATAGGCACGGAAATCAACTGCGTCGAGCGCAATCGTGCCCGGATAGCGCCGGGTGATTGCACGGGCTTCAAGAATCACATTCGGCGAGGTTCTACTCATTGCGTATTGCTCAAACCACTGCGAACGCCGGCAGCTGCATCTTTCCAGCCGTCGTAGAGAATCTTGCGTTCACGCTCACGCATCCGTGGCTCAAAGCGGTCGACATCGTGCACGATCGCTCCCAGGTCAGACAGCGACTTCCACCAGCCGAGTTCAACTCCTGCAAGCCAGGCTGCGCCAATAGCCGACAGTTCCTCATTGCGTGAGCGCACTATAGGACGCCCAAGGATGTCCGCTTGAAACTGCATGAGCATCGAGTTCCGCGTGGCTCCGCCATCTACGAGCAACTCACTGAACTCCATGCCCGCCGCAGATTCCATCGCGAAGAAAACATCGGCAACTTGATACGCTACGGCGTCCAACGCGGCCCGAGCCAGGTGCGCTGAGGTATGGTTGCGCCCAAGCCCAGTGATCGAACCACGGGCGTTGGCATCCCAGTGCGGCGCTCCGAGGCCAAGCATGGCTGGCACAAAGTAGATGCCGCCGGTACTTTCAACACTGGACGCAAGTTCTGCAACTGCAGCCGCCGGATCAGAAAGCTTTAAAAACTCGCCCAGCCACTGAAGTGCTGAGCCTGTCATCGCAATGTTGCCTTCAAGTGCGAATTGCGTTGCGCCTTGAGCAGACCAGGCGATGGTCCGCGCCAAACGAGGCGTGTCAGGCAGCAGCGCCTTATTGAGTGCCATGAGGGACGAGCCTGTTCCGTAAGTTGACTTAACGGAACCAGGCGCAAAATGCCCGTGCCCGAACATCGCGGCATGGGAATCGCCAAGAACTGCCGCTATAGGAATTTCGCTGAGATCCGCCAGGGAAGGGCACAATCCGAAGTCGCCGGCAGAAGACCTCAATGCGGGCATAGCTCCTGCCGGGATGCCGAAGAGTCCCAGCAACTCCGAATCCCACGCAAGCGTCTCCAAATTCAGCAAGCCGGTTCTTGACGCATTGGTCAGGTCGGTTGCATGCTCACTTGCACCTGTCAGACAGTGAATGAGCCAGGAATCAACGGTACCTAAACAAAGATCGGCTGCACGATGAGCCTTCTGAACTGCAAGATTATTCTCAATAAGCCAGGCCCATTTCCCGGCGGAAACGAGAGGAGCAAGGGGAAGGCCTGTCTTTCCGCGGAACAGATCTGCGTTTGAGGCAAGTCGCTCACAAATTGGCGCGGAGCGGCCGCACTGCCAACTTATCGCATTGGCAAGTGGCTCCCCGGTTGATGCGGACCATGTAATCGCGGTTTCCCGCTGGTTTGACAGGGCGATTGCCTCAAGGTGTCCGCCGGTTGCCCTGACGTGCTGGATCGACGCGTCGATGACACTACGAACTGAGTTCCACAGAGCTATCGAATCCTGCTCAACGCGCCCGTCCGGCAATGTCAACATCTGCAGAGACGCCGAAGCCCGGAAGACAGGGGAGCCCGAGCGATCCACGAGCAAGGCCTTTGTGTTGGTTGTGCCCTGGTCGATCGCCAGAATCAATCCGGCGCCCATCTATCTTCTCCCCGCAAGCAGCTCCATCGCCGCGTCGCACATGCCTTGCGCTGTGAGCTTGAAGTGCTCGAGCAGAAAATCAGCTGAGCCCGTGGGCGCAAATGTATCTTGTAAGCCAAGAATACGCATTGGCGTGGGACAGTGAAGAGCGAGAACTTCGGCCACGGCGCCACCAAGCCCGCCTGCCGCAAGGCCCTCCTCTGCAGTCACGATTGCTCCCGTAGTGCGCGCTGCATCGAGAACTGCCGCTTGATCGAGAGGCTTGATTGTGCTCATGTTCAGCACGCGCGCCGACACACCCTTCTCTTCCAGCAATCGCGCCGCATCCATAGCACGGTGAACCAGAACTCCATTGGAAATAATCGTCACATCTGAGCCTTCGCGGAGTCTAACAGCTTTTCCCAACTCAAACTTGTGATCATCCGAGTGGACCCGCGGAACGGGCACGCGGCTAATCCGCAAAAACATCGGTCCTTCATGCGAGAGCGAATAGCGCATCACTCCCGCGGTCTCCACATCGTCTGCTGGAACGATGACAGCCATGTTCGGAAGAATCCGTGTCCAGGCAATGTCTTCAATAGAGTGATGTGTGGGCCCCAGCTGACCGTACGCCATTCCGGACGACATCCCGCATATCCGCACATTGGCCTTAGAGTAGGCCAGGTCCACTTTGATCTGCTCCATTGCACGCGCAGTCAGAAAGCACGATGCACCGCAGAGATAGGGAACCATTCCGCCGTTTGCGAGCCCGTTGCCCACGCCAACCATATTCTGCTCAGCGATGCCGACATTAACGAAGCGGCTCGGATACTTCGCTCTGAAATCCTTCATCTTTGCCGAAGAAAGCGAGTCATTGATGACCACGCAGACTCGAAGGTCGTTCTCCGCTATTTCTTCTAAAGCCTTCGCATATGCGTCACGGCAATCAAAGAGTTGTGGCTTCTGCAATTCGTTCTTGTCCAGTGCCACTGGGTTCACCATCCCACCTCCACTCCCAGTTCACTTGCAGCCACTTCAAGTTGCTCTCTGGTCGGCACACCATGGTGCCACGCGGGTTTGTTCTCGGCGAAGGAAACTCCTTTGCCCTTGACCGTGTTGGCGATGAAGCAAGAGGGCTTGCCGTTCTCGATCGGGGTAAACGCGAGTGCCCGCAGAAGCGCAGCATGATCATGGCCATCCACTTCTTTCACTGCGAATCCGAAAGACGCCCAACGGTCAGCAAGCGGCTCCATATGAATTGTGTTTTCGGTAAAGTCGCCTTGCTGAATCCTGTTGCGGTCCACGATTACGGCAAGATTGTCGAGGTGATACTGCTGCGCGCACATGGCCGCTTCCCAGTTCGAGCCTTCCTGCAGTTCTCCATCTCCAACCAGGACGAAAACTCGCCACGGCTCGTTTCTCATGCGCGCAGCCAGAGCCATCCCAACCGATATCGGCAATCCGTGCCCAAGTGGGCCGGTGTTTGCCTCCACGCCAGGCAGTTTATTCCGATCGGGGTGGCCGTTCAGCATAGAGAGAGGGTCCATAAACGTCTTGAGTTGCTCGATTGGAAAGTAACCTCGCTGCGCAAGCGTCGAATAGAATGCGCCGGAGCAGTGCCCTTTCGACATCACGAAGCGGTCCCTTTGCTCCCAATCGGGCCTCTCCGGATCTACTTGCAGGACCCGGCCAAGATACAAGGTCGCCAGTATGTCAGCGGAAGACAAGTCTCCACCCGTGTGACCGAGCCCGGCATGGTGCGTCATGGTCATTGCGCTCAGGCGGATCCAATTCGCCTTCTCGCTTAGCCAGGCCCTCTTTTCTTCTGGGCTCTTCAGCTCTTCAAATCTTGCCTGAATACTCAATTCAACCCCGTATCTTGTTTTTCGCTTGCAAATACAACAATAACTATATGAAGGCTAAAGGTTACACATTTATTTCATATCTGCATAAAAATGCGGATCTTGAGGCGCACTGCTGATTCTTGCGTTGAGCCCTTGCCCTATTGAACAGTGACAACCACAAGAACAGAGTCCGCCAGGCACGAGCAGCCTCGCGACTTTAAGAACGAATGAAACGTTTCCGAATGCGCTGCGACCCCATCCCCGTGGGGATTATCCGGTCAAGTCAAATTTGCTTTAGTGCATAATTATGCGGCTTGATACATATACACGCACCTATGCGCATATACCAGACCGGTGGCTTCCCGTCAGCGGCGAAACAGGGGCTCGTGATGTCGCAGTCGATCATCCACACGATCAGAGAGAGCAGCTTTTCACCGTTTAAGGATCGAATCTGCCATAGATTCATCTAACGCACATGAGTTCGCCTCTTTCAGTACTGGATCTGGTTGGTATGCGGACAGGGGAACCGGCAGGAAGCGCGATTGCACGCTCCGTCGACCTCGCGCAGCATGCGGAAGAATGGGGTTATCGGCGATATTGGCTGGCCGAGCACCATTCCATCTCCGGGCTGGCCTGCTCGGCGACATCGGTGTTGATCGGCTATGCAGCTGCTGCGACTAAGACAATCCGCGTCGGTAGCGGCGGAGTCATGCTGCCCAACCACGCTCCGCTGGTAATCGCCGAGCAGTTCGGCACATTGGAGGCGTTATATCCCGGGCAGGTACCATCGCTTTGATGTCAGATTGGTTTTTTAAATGTTACGGATATTTTCGAGAAACTTATCTTTCACTGCTGTTCGAGTGGTTTTTAAGGATATCGCATAAAAGCAGACAAGAAGAATGTCTGGCGTGGTCGATTTGACCACACTCGAAGCACCGGACTTGTTGCAAACAGCCCCAATTGACAGTCGAAAGCGGCAGATTAGCAAAGGGAAGTATGCATTCGGCGCGTCGGCTTGCCGTAAAACGAAAAAACTGGTAAGAATACGGAATATTTCACAGCACTCCGCACCGAGTTTGCCGAATTGGAGACTCGATCGCTGATGCTACCCGCGCGGATGCGCTGCAGCGCCTGCCGAGCCCCCTGAAGGACCTGGGTCGCCTGCGGATAAGCGAACGGCAATCGGAGGAGGAGGAGAAATGATCACCCGCCGAGAATGGGTCGTGGGCATGGGGATGGTCGCCGGCGCGGCCGTCGGGCGGCGCAGCGTTTTTGCAGAGGGAGCGGAAGTCAGCACGACGGACACGCGGCAGGAACCACCTTTGCGTCTGTCCGAGTTCGAGCCCCGCAGCATGCTGCAGGTGGCAGAGTCGCACGTCCCGCGCGCACGCTTTCCGGTCATCGACTTCCACACGCACATCACGGTATCGGCGCGGTCCACGAACGGCGTGGCGCTTGCTGCAGAACGCGTATCCCTGGGATCGCCACACGAGTTGCTGGCTGTGATGGACCGGAAAAATATTCGGAGCATGGTAAACCTGACGGGGGGGTACGGGCAGGGCCTCGCAGACACGATTGCGAAGTACGACCGTGCGTATCCGGACCGGTTTTTCTCCTTTACTGAGCCGTGCTACGAGCACTGGAAGGATCTCAATTATCCGCAGCTCCAGGCCGACGCCATCGCGCAAGCGCACCAGCAGGGCACGCGCGGGTTGAAGATCCTAAAGACTCTGGGGTTGTATCTGCGCGAGGACATCACGACGGGCGCGCTTGTAAAGATCGATGACCGCCGTCTGGATCCGATGTGGGACTGCTGCGCTCAGCTTGGCATGCCCGTCGCGATCCATGTTGCCGATCCGCTCGCCTTCTTCACTCCCACTGATCGCTTCAACGAGCGCTATGAAGAGCTCAGTAATCATCCTGACTGGTCGTTCTATGGGCGTGACTTTCCGAGTGTGAAAGAGTTGCTTGAAGCGCGCAACCGTGTCTTTGCCCGGCATCCTAAAACCCAGTTCGTGGTGTTGCACGTGGGCAACTGCGCAGAGAACCTCGTCAGCGTCTCCGAAAACCTCGATCAATTCCCGAATGTGTCTGTCGATATTGCCGCGCGCATCGGCGAGTTGGGGCGGCAGCCTCGCACTGCGCGCAAGTTCTTTGACAAGTTTCAGGACAGGATCCTCTTCGGCACAGACGCCACACCGCATGGCAATGAGGTTCCGCAACAGATCTTCGACGATCGGCTCTACGAGATCTACTATCGCTTTCTCGAAACGGACGACGAATACTTTGATTATGCGCCGGCCGAGGTTCCTCCGCAGGGACGATGGCGCATCTACGGCATCAATTTGCCGGAGGTAATTCTGCGCAAGATCTATTTTGACAATGCCGCCCGTCACCTGGGTCTGAGCGCGTAGCCATGCATGCAGCCGCCGCAATTTGCCTGCTTCTGGTGGTGTGTGCTCCGTTCGCCGCGCCGGCTCAGAGCGCGGTCTTTGAGAGCGCCCGGGCGCTACGGGACGTCCCATTGAATCCTAATCCTGCGCTCGCATTCTGGCGCGAAGCTCGGCCCGTCTTTGCTGAACGCGGGAGCGATGGCGAGCCGCACCCACGTTACCAGACCGAGATTCGTTCGCGCTGGACCGAGAAGTCTGTACTTCCTCTTTATCTGCCCGTACGACGAACTCTATCTGAACCCATCGCCGCATCCCACATCCGAAACCTTGCGGCTCTGGGATTGGGATGTGGCCGAAGTCTTCATCGGCTCGGACTTCGAAAACATCCGGCGCTACAAGGAATTCGAAATCTCGCCTCAGGGCGAATGGCTGGATCTCGATATTGATCTGGCTAAGCCGCATCACGAAGACGGCTGGGTCTGGAACTCGGGTTTCGAGGTCGCTGCCCGCATCGATACCGCCGCGAATATCTGGTATGGGGCAATGCGCATTCCATTTTCCGCGCTCGAAAGCGATTCTCCGCATCTTGGCCAGACTTTCCGTATCAACCTCTATCGAACCCAGGGTGCAGAGCCCGGCCGCGTCGCGGTGATGTGGCGGCCCACGATGCAGAAGACCTTCCACGCTCCTGAGAGTTTCGGGCTGATACGGCTCTCCGATCCTGTTGAGTAACTCGGATTACCTTCGCCTGGCGCGATCGTGTAAGTAGTTTCGTTGTGAGTATCACTAAAGGAGAGGCTCAATGCAGCGCAGAGATTTCCTCAAGGCTAGTATGGCCGCAAGCGCCGCCCTCGGTCTTGGATCCAACCGCGCCCACGCTACGATTCGCGCGCACAACTGGGAGAAGTACGACTTCGGCTCAGGACCAGAGGTGCGCGATCGCCTGAATCAGGGCCCATTTCCCGCAATATTCACCGGATGCCGCCATCCCCGGCGACGAAGTCGTCATGACGACGATTCCGTCGGATGGCCCGGTGCCGAACTATGGCAAGGGCCTCGTCACCTACATCACGGCCGACATGGGAGCGGATGAAATCAAGTCCGACAACGTCTTACAGGCCATCGAAGACCTCGTCCGCTTCCCTCTGGGCGATCTGCTCTACATTCGCCCGACGTGGAGAGAGGTGCAGCCTCGTCCCGGACGCATCGAGTTGCCCGACTATCTGAAGCACGTCTTCGACCTGGCAAAGAAGTACAACAAGCGTATTGGTATGCGCGTGCAGATGTGCGCGCCAGACTATACGCACGAGCCCGCACTCCCCGACTTTGTCCTCGATCGGGTTCCGAAGGTCGATCTTGTTCTCAACAACACGAACAAGGAAGACGAAGCCGCCGGACAGCGATTCCTCAACAACCCGCACGGGCGCTATCAGCCGCGCTACGATGATCCTTTCTTTCAGCATGCATTCGGCGATCTGTCGGCAACCTTGCCGCCGAGTTCAACGGCAATCCCTCTATCGAGTTCGTGGATACCTTTATGTATGGTTTCTGGGGAGAAGGCCATACCTGGCCTTTCAGCAACAATCCTTTCCCGGACTATCAGACGGCAGAGCGCACCTGGCTCAACATGCTCGATGTGCAGCTTGAGCATTTCACTAAAACCCCACTCCTCACCAACACGCAGCCGGACTTCAGCCGTGTCGGCAACTCCGAACTCCTCGACCGCACCGTCCGCACCAATAACTGGATTCGCAGCGATACCATCTACATCGAGAATGAGCAGATCGAAGCGCTCAGCAACCGACCGCCGTGGATCGCCGCTCTGCTCGAACAAGCTTTCCCTGGCAAACCGCCCATGGTGCAGACCAGTCAAGGCGAAGTATCGCCAACCGAAAACATGATCGCTCATGTCATGGACATCGGTGCCAATTACTGGTCGCTCTGGAACTTCCATCAGATCAGCGCAAAGAATCTCGCCAGCTACTACCAGGCTTATCCGGAGTGGCTTAATCGCATCCACCGCCGCATCGGTTATCGCGTGCGCCCTTCATTTCTCTGGAGCTACAAGATACGGCTATGCGGGCCTGGTCATAGGCTTCGCCAACGATGGCATCGCTGGAGTGCCCGGTGTCCTGCGCATCAACGTATTGAGTCGGGTTGGCCGCCGCTTAAAAGCGGCTGTCTCGATGCCGGCTATCCGTTGCCGGGCAAGATTCGGCAGGCACAGTTCGTGCTGCCTGCAGGCATCAAGTGGCAGGGACTGAAACTGAAAGCAGAGATCGAGGTCAAAGGCATGCGCTATCCGGTTCGGTGGGCATGCCGCCAGAAGTTGAACGAAGACGGCTCTCTCACGCTGCGCCCGAATCTTCATCAGGAGGTCTAGAAACTCGCAGGGAGAAACGAAGCATGCAGCGGCGGAGCTTTCGAAAAACGGGAATCGGCCTCGGGGTCATGGGTGTCTTGCCTCCAGGGTATTGACCGTGGAAATCTTCCCAGGCGCCGCGAGCGCTGCAAGAGTAACTATGTCGAAGTCACGATAAAGATCGAGACAAAAGAGCTCTGGAGCGGAGCGAAACGGAACTGGCGTTTCGATCAGGTAGGCCAGGGACTTCATGGCGTTCCGGCTCACCACAGCGGAAAAATCCTCCGGTGCGATGGCAGACGCGGTCAGCGCGATGACCTGGTTACGGATTCCGTCAGTCTCCACCTGCACCGGATGGCCTGTCGTAGTGCGAAGCCACTCTGCTACGGCCACTAATTGCGCGGCCTCCAGCCCTAATGGACGAGCACCGCTACTATCCGCCAGTAATTCCCAGGACACGCGATCGGGGAATGGGTCGCCATTGAATAACAGGTCCAGCGCCAACACTTGTTCGCCGCGGTCAACATGGCGAGCCACGATATCGCCCGCACCCTTAAAGCCCTTATCATCGAGCACGATGGTCGCCTGCGCATTTTCAGGAGCAGCACTTTCCCGAAACAAGATTCCGTTTGCGCTAAGCTCGTTTGAGAAATCAAAGCGATAGGCTAATGTTCGAAAATGGAAGCGCTTGTCGTTATCCACGGGCAACGTCCGGACCACAGAGACCGGCGTATAGCTGACGACGGATGCCAATTTCTCGCGTTGGGCCTTCGCCCAGCCCTGGCGAGCCGTATCATCCTCCGGAACTGGCTCGCGCTCTATCTGCTCCGCCAACTTTCTTGCCAGGGTCACAAAGGTCAGATTATCGGCGGGCACTCCGATGGCAAGTTCCTGTGGTGTCCGAATCTCATCGTCACTGAAGATCTCGCCTTCCAATACCGGCAATTTGAAATACGTACTGAAAAAGCGGTAGGCCTGCTGTCTGTTATCTAACTGATAGTTGTGGTTCCCTGGGTCGAGATTCTCGCTCCACGCAAGTTTGTCGGAAGCCCCGTATAACTGGAAGAACGGTTTTACGTGATCGTATAGGTAAGGCTTCACCAAAGGCGCCCGAAAACAACAGCTATCCGTGCCGTTATGGATCTCCATCGTGGGGCGAGGCGCCCGCAAGGCAAGCAATTCAGGATAGTCCTCGCGCTGCATCAAATCAGGCGCGTCCTCTTCAATTTCATCGGTATCCACGGGATGGGTAAGGTTCGATTCACGCGAGCCGATTCCGGCCACCTCCACTGCGACCGCGACGCGTGGATCCAGGGCGCTCAGTATTACTGTCTGCCATCCACCTCCGGAAAGCCCAGTCACGCCGATCCGAGTTGTATCGACCTCCGACAATCCGCTCAGATAATCCAGCCCTCGCCGCATGGATAGATAAAAGATCCCGAGCGCATTGGAGCCGACGAGATTCAGCTCGGAAGCGAAATCGTGTGCGTTTTCCGGATTTGTGAGTTCCCCGAAACCAATAAACTCAAGATCCAGCGCGATGATGCCGCGCTTGGCGAAATTGATGCAACGCTTCTGTTCATATTCCACTGCGATTCCATCCGGCTCATGTCCGAGTAGATTTAGAATCGCGGGGACGCGACCTGCAATTTTGGTCGGCTCATAGAGAAGCGCAGTCGAATGGAAGCCGGGCACGACTTCAAAGCGCAATTTACGAATCCGATATCCGTGGCTCGTTTCTATCGTCCCTACTTCTTCGAATTTCGGAGCCGCGTCGATCCACTCACGGGGCCAGCCGTGATATGCAATGTCGTAGAGAACGTGTGCGCGTAGGCGCTCTTCTTCCGCACTCCACAATGCAGGCGTAGTGGGCACGGGCAGCGGAGGAATCCGCTTCAATAAGAATTCCTGCAGCTGATACTCCCTTGACGGAACATCCCGTGAGGGCTGTGCCAGCACTTCCTCCACGTAAGGCTTGCTGATCTGGGCATACCCGGAAACTGCCACGATCCCCAACAGAGAGGGCAATAATCCGGCAGTCGACAGTGTGCGCCGGAACTTCTTCTGTATCTCGGGAGTGGTTCTTGGTCTTACGCAGCCCATTCATCCCCCGATTGAATATCGTACTGTCTTCAAGCACCAAAGTGCCGGGAGATATGCAATCGTGTCGCACTTCCATATCTCTCGGCACTCTGAATGGCTAAAGGTTGGTTAGAACATGATCTTCAGCGCCATCTGGAGAATTCGCGGGTCTCCGGCAGAGCTGATTTGCCCAAAATCGCTGTCCTGAAGTCCGGCATCGGGAGCGCCAAAGTTGACATTGTTGAATGTGTTGTAGAACTCCGCGCGGAACTCATAGTTGACGCGTTCGTTGACCTTCCCCGCTTTCAAGAGAGCCAGATCCGTTGTGAAAAGCCTCGGACCGCGAAGAGAGTTCTTGCCGATGTTTCCGTATGTGCCGATCGCATTGGGAACGAAATCGGCAGTGTTGAACCACTCGTTGATCAACTCTGCATGAGAGCGACTAGTACTCAGCTTGGTCTGTGAAATGTTGGGCACTGTAATGTCTGGGCGGTCATTTCCCATCGCGGAAAAAGAGTTATCGTCTTCCGCAAATGCCGTAAACGGAAATCCCGACTGCCAATTCGTAAGGAAACTCAGGTTCCATCCATTGACTACCGTACCCACGACTCCTTTGAGCGGGGCGTGAGGAAGAGCGTAATTGCCAGACAATCTAAAGACCTTGTTATCATCTCCCGCGTCGGGACCGTAATCAAGGGAACGGCCACAACCGCAGGTATTAATGCCGTAGATGCCAAATATTCCCTGTTGCCCATTGGGGCCGTAGTCATTGAGGGCATGGGACCACGTGAAGTTGGTTTGGAAAGAAAGCCCGTAACTCAGGCGCTTTTCGAAGCTGATCTGGCCGGCGTTGTAATTGCTGTTGACCCCGGAGTTGATGGAGCCGATGAATCCGTAGTTTGGATAGAGTAGACGCGACTGAATATTGTCCTCTGTCGACTCCCCCGGAATATAGACCGATGGATTTAGTTGCAGCAGCCCTGCCTCTTGATCTCCGGTGCCACCCAAATGACGACCCTGATTTCCTACGTATGCGGCTCGCGTGAACCAACCATGGCCAAACTCGCGCTCTAATGTCAGGTTGTACATCAGCATCTGAGGAAGGCGGAAGTGTCTGTCGAAAATCTGAGTAAAGGAAATGTTCTGGGGAAACGTGGCATCGGGGCCTGGGTTGATTGGCCCGAACGATTCCGGAAAAGGATCTGCTACCCCTGCTGCTCCATATGGATCTGTGAAATTTGTGTTGGTAATATTCACGATCGGAGCAAATGGAGGAATGCCGACGACGTCTTCAAATGCAACTCCATTGGGCGGCTGGTAATAATATCCCGCCCCACCACGGATACTGGTCTTGGCATCGGACGTCAACTGATAGGCAAAGCCGATGCGCGGGCCAATGTTGCTCAAGTTGTTGAAGATGGAGGATTCGGGACATCCGGCGTCGTGATTGCTACCGCCGAAGATCAGGTCCTGAGGCGCGTTCGGATAGCGTGTCGATTGCGCTCCAGGAACAAAGCATCCAACTCGTCCCTCGCTATCTGTGTAGGGGAAGAACGGATCCCAACGTATACCGGCGCTCACCGTGAGCCGCGGAGTCGCGTGCCAGTTATCTTGAACGAAGGCGCTCCAGGTGTTTCCGCTAAAGTCCAGATACAAGCCCCCTGCCTGAGTGAAGCTGGACGCGGCTCCCAACATGAAGTCTGCGAGATTGTCTCCACTCAGATTGCCGCCGAAGGAGTAGTTGCCGTCGGCTTGGTATGAGTTTCCCATGGGAAGATTCATGTGCTCCCATTCCCCGCCTACCTGAAGCTCATGCTTTCCTCTGACCATGGTCAGGATTTCACGAAGGGAAATATCGCTGTGATTCCAGGTTCCGGGAGAAGGCTGTTCTCCGATAGAAAACTCTCCGTCTACATTGACATTCAGCGTTGCCGGAAAGTTGGTGGGTTGAGAAATTTTCGCGCCAGCCTGAGCGATATTGAAGGGCGCCGGCGACTCAGTCAATCCGGTCTTCCTTGTCAGTCCGAAATAGCTACTGAGAAGAGTATTGGGTGAGATCGAGTAGATATCTACGATGCTGATGTTCTTCAAGCTCTGCTTTTGTGGATCTTGATTGTTGCCCACAAGAATGTTGTCTAACGGTAGAGCGATAACCGGGATGTTGTAATTGAGTTGAAAATAGTGGCCGCTGAGATGATGCTTGCCAACGTTGTAATCGATTTTGACTAGGTACTCGTCGGTGTTCTGGATGGATGGAGACCCGTTATAGATCAACTGATTTGGATTCCCCGACGCAGGGTCGTTGGGAACGGGAATGTGATTCAGCAGATAGAGCGCGGTTGGATCGAATGCCGCTGGATCGATCTGGTTATTGCTGTCGAATTGGTATGGAGAGAGCGGGTTGGGGTTCGTCAATGGAGTACCCGGAAGAAGGGCCGAGAAATCTCCGTTACGCTCAGCCAGGGTGGGCACCTGGGATATCTGGCCATTGTTGGAGGTACTTTGGCGTGTGCCTTGATAAGAGCCGAAATAGAACAGCTTACCCTTCAAGATCGGGCCGCCAATGGTCGCTCCAAACTGATTTTGCTTCAATGGGTCTGGAGAGTCAGCAAAGTAGTTTTTGGCGTCCATCGCATAGTTGCGAAGATACTCAAAAACATCGCCATGAATCTTATCGGTGCCAGATTTGGTGATGACATTCGCAACCCCGCCCGTGGCGTTTCCGTAAGCTGCGCTCATGTTATTGGTTTGTACGTTAAACTCCTGCAAGGCATCAGGGCTGGGGAACGGTAGATTGGCGTTGATATACATATCGTTGTAATCCACACCATCCAATAAGTAATAGACTCCGTTGGACCCGCCGCCATTGACTTTGGCATATTGCTCACCAGGAAGAACGCCACCTTCGCAATTTGCACCGCAGTTCTGATCTGAGACATCAACTGCGCCAGGAACAAGAAAGACCAATTGCTGCGCCTCGCGCCCGTTCAGCGGCAAACTTTCGATGCTCTTTTGATTGATCACCGACGAGACGGCAGGGTCGTCAACAGTTACCTGGTTCGAACTTCCCTGTACTGTGACCTCTTGGGTGATCGCCCCGACCACCAAGGTGACCTTCTGGCTGGCTGCCTGCCCGACTTGTAAATCGATGCCTTTTTGCACGTAGGTATTGAAGCCGGCCATTTCAACCGTCAACTGATACGCGCCAACCGGCAAGCTCGGAAACAGGTATTCACCCGCTTCCCCCGATTTGACTTGCTGCTGATATCCAGTTCCAGCTTGCACGATCGTGACGGTCGCCCCTGGAATCGCAGCACCGGACTTGTCCTGCACCGTGCCGCTGAGCCTAGCGGTGGTGTACTGGCCAAACGCTGTTGTTGCCCACGGACCAAGTACAAGGGTCGCCAAGAACAACAGCGAAGCCGACATGATTCGTATGCAGTTGAAGAATTGACATCCGGCATTCGGGCTTTTATTTGCTGATCTCATTTTGTGCTGCCCCCACTAATTGAAATTCCGTCTGACCTCGTGAAATCCTACGTCTGCTTGCCTTTGTATTGGACAGTCATTGTTTCAATCGATTGTGATATGTTTCATTCGTATCTGTTTTTTTACGATTTATAGGTCCGAGTTGTCAAGCAAAAAGAGCGTAGGTCTTTATCACGCCGTGCTTTTCGCGACGTTTGCGGCGGGATGAACCGAGCCCCAGCGATTTGGCCCCCGCAAGTTGCGGGATGTAAACAGGTGTCCGAGGCGTTTAAGGGACACTTCAGACCTTCGAACTGGCACAGGTGGTGGAGCCCCTCCCATCGGCAAGCAACGTACATTCCGTGCCCAAATTGGTTTCCATGAGGGTCTTAAACAGTGCAATGCAGATTCCACTCGAGAAAGCCGCATGACCAATCAGACCCGCGGAGGGAGCCTCCCGCTCGTCATAAGGGAAAGCTAGATCTGCCCCGCCCGGTCGAAGTCGAGGACCGGCTCCTTTCTCTATATTTCGTTTCATTGCGTTAGTGCCAACGCTGAATGCGCTGTCGGCCGTAAAGGTATTCGAAAGATGTTTTGCAACTGAAAATACAAAGGAACGCACTTCAAGAAAGCCGGCATTAAGACCGCCGGTGACATCGTCTTCGAATCCGTGGTCGACGAAGAATGGGGTGGAGGTGGCGGAACGATTGCGGCGCGCATCCGGGACGGCGGGGCAGATGCCTGCGTTATTTCCGAAGGCACGCAACTTGATATCTATCGGGGGACCCGAGGAGGATTTGTCGTCGACTTGTCGGTCGAGGCCGGAGACTCCGCGACCTATTTTTCTAAGGCCCAGGTGATGAGCCCAGCGGTTCCAATCGGGCGTCTCCTGGGATGGGTCGACGCATGCGCCAAGAAGCGAGCCAAAATCAAGTCGAAGGGCGTATATGCCTCGTTTCCCGACCCGGTCCCAGTACAGGTATTGGCGGTGCAAGCGAATTCGCTCGAGCCGGAGACCCCGCTAAGCGTGCCATCCCAGGCTACCGTGCGCGTGTACTTTCAATTCCTGCCGGAGGAAGACGTCAACGGCGTAATCCAGGGCATCAGGAATTCTCTTGAGCAGTTCGGAGCGAAGGACGCATTCTTCCGCAAATACGCAATCCAGTGGACACCTCTGATTGGGGCACCGTTATTGGGCCGCGAACTCCCCGCCGATCATCCCTGGACTCGCTGCATGGCCGAAAGTGCAGCCTCGGTGCTCGGGCGGAAGCCGGAGATCACCGCCGCGCCGTACCCGTGCGACGCCGGGCTGATACATCGCGACTTCGGAATTCCGACGCTGCTGTTCGGACCACGCGGCGCCGGTGCGCATAACCCGGATGAATATGTCGAAATCGATTCCGTGTTGCGCACTGCCGAGGTATTGCTGGCAGCGGCGCTGGAATGGACCAACTAGAACTTCGATTGGAGTGGCTTTGCATTCGCTCGATTTCAGTTGTGAATGGGTGCCGGCGAGTGCGGCCCATTGGAGCAAACCCGGCCGCTCACAGATCCACCTCAGGTGACTTACTTATCTCATATCGACCACTCTTCGGCCGTAGGACTCGCCTTTTTCCGCGTAACGAGGTAGACGAGGAGTCCAACGCCGACCCACGCGGCGCCAAGGACTTTGGCGTTAGCACCGAGGTTGAGCCAGATAAACGTACACACCAGAATGCCGCAGAGTGGAACCAGTACGGGGAACGCGACCTTTTCCTGTGAGCGGAACTTATAGTGAATAAGTGCCGCCGCATTCACGCCGATGAACGCAATGAACGCCCCGAAATTCAGCAGCTCCGCACCCCTTTCAAACGTCAGCAGAAAAGCACCCGCCAGCGTCACTGCGCCAAGCAGCAACACATTATTGCGCGGAATTCTCGTCTTGGAGCTCACGACACCAAAGAATCGTCTTGGAAGCGCGCCTCCGCGCCCCATGCCATAGAGAAGACGTGCTGCACCGAATTGCGCCGCGATGCCAGAGCCCATATTTGCAATCAACAGGGTCGCATTGAGTAACTGAAAAAGGAAGTTGCCGCCCACGCGATGCGCAACTTCCACATAGGCGGTATCTACCATCGAGGCAGGAAAGGGAGTGTGCGCTGGCCACACAAGCTGCGCCAGATACACTTCAATGGCCGACAGCACTCCGATCGCAAAGCAAGTAAGAACGGTAGCCAGCAGAATGTTGCGGCGCGGGTTCTCCACTTCCTCTGACATCGTTGAGATACCGTCAAAACCGATATAGGTCAAAACAGCAATTGAGGCTCCGTGGAACAGGCGGCCGGGAGCGAAGGTCGCGGGATCGTAAAACGGCAAAAGCCATTGGCCCCCGACGGGCCGCGCTACCAGCGCGATGTAGCGTACTGCGGCAGCAATAAAGATAACCACTACGATGCTCATGCCGAGCGCCAACAGGGCGTTAACGCGACCCGATGTTTGCACGCCACGCAGATTGAGCCCCGTGAAGAGAAGAACAAAGGCGACCACCCACGCCGCATAAGGAATCTGTGGCAGAATATTTTGCGCAGCGGCACTACACCAGATCGCACAGATGATTGGATTCAGCATGTAGTCCATGAGCATGGCCCAGCCAACCACATATCCCGCCAGCGGATGAATTTCCTTGCCGACATATGTGTAAGCCGATCCTGCGCTTGGATAGACGCGCGCCATTCTGCCGTAGCTCACTGCGGTAAACAGCATGGCGACCATGGCAATCAGGATTGTGGTTACAACGTGCCCACGGGCGGCATTGCTGACCACTCCATAGATACTCATCGGAGCGGTCGGCTGAATGATAATGATGCCGTAGAGAATCAGGTGGTGGAGCTTCAGCGTGCGCCGAAGACCTGGAGCAGCCGGATCACGATCTACAGTGGCGTTCATGCTTAAGTAATCCTCTGCTGCACAGTTGCTTGAATATCCAAAGAATCCGGCTCTTGCTGGCCGTTGCCGCTTTTGTCGACGCGCATCCCGCTTCGTTACCCGTGAAGTGCCAGGCCACAAGCCTCCGCATAACGCGACAGCGATTCTCGTATTTTGTGATGAATCATAGCCGTGGGATTGTTGCGGATCGCTCCAACGCGAATAGCTTCAGCCTCGCGAGGCAGGTATTGGGCGACGAGAGGAAGTGGTGCTGGATTTTCCTCGAGATTCTGAAGCAACAGAGTAAGGGCTTCGGAAATCTCGGCGTTGGGCCAGTAATAGCGGATTCGGTCACTGAGGCTGTAGGCCCTCGCCACATGCACCGTGTGGTTGTCTCCATGGTAGTAGCCCTTCCAGTTTTCCGGATGCTCAATCATCACTCGCTCGATGACGGCTCGAATGTTCGAGCGTCGTTCGCCGGCAATCCATTCCTCCTCGATGCGAGCCAGTCCGAAGATTGCCTCCCGCATCGTGAATGTTAGTTCGGGGCCGACTTTAAGAATGCCGAAATGTCCGCTGACGAGTTGCCGAAGCGACTCTGGAGTTTGATAATCCGTTGAGTGAGCCTCAAAGACGATGCCGTCATGTTGCAGAATTGACTTACTTAGTTCCGCAGCCTTCTCGGGGATGTAGTCCGCGACGCTTTCGTTTCCAAACTCGACCCCCGGCTGAACGACAACGCCGATGATGCGTTTCCATGCCGGCAAGAGGTTCCTTCGTGAGAATGCCAGATGGTGCACTTCCAGTGTCTCTCGAAGGCTCGCCGTCGAAGTGACTTTGATCTCCAATTCCTCCTGCGCCCCACCCGGAGTCGGCACTTCGGTCCCAACGACATACACCGGCTTGTCCGTTGAGTTCCCTACAGTCGATTCTGCTGCTTCGCAGAGTCGTGCCGCCCTCTCCGCGATTTCCTCATTCGCAAGCGCCCGAGGATCGTCGCTGCAGGACATGCTCGCGTCGAGGTGAATCTTGCTGAAGCCGGCTTCCGCGTAGGCAGAAACCATCGCGCAAGCTTTCTCCATCGCGATTGAAGCGGGCTTGGTTCGCCATGGATTCGGTCCAAGGTGGTCTCCGCCCAGAATCACACGCTCAGCAGGAAAACGCATCTCCTTTGCGAGACCATGCACGTATTCCCTAAACTGAGCCGGCGTGAGGCCGGTATAGCCACCATCCTGATTCACCTGGTTGCATGTCGCTTCGATCAAGAGTGGGCTTCCATCGTGCGCCGCCTGCGCAAATGCCGCCTCCAGAACCAGGCGATTTGCAGAGCACACCGAATAGATCCCCTTTCGCTTTCCCGCGCGGTTCTCCTGCAGGAGGTGGCACATCTCGGCAACGGAGGTACCAAATATGGGGGATTCGTCAGAGCAAGAGTTCATTGTCGACCTCAACAGCTTTTCCTCGATTGATACCGGTTAGAGCATCGCGCGATGTCGGGACGCGCAGGGCGGCCGACTTCCCGGCATTTCGCATCGTGAATATGCCTCTTTGCAAGCGCACCTCATTGCACAAGATAGCCATCCCGCCAGTGCTGCAAGAGGAATCTCTGGCGATAGGCCGAATCGCGGAAGGCCTCTGTGCCGCCAGTGCGCGTGACCGACAGGCCTCCGGTCAGATTCCCATATGCGACGCATCTTTCCAAAGGAGCCTTCTGAACCCATTGGTGCAGAAAGCCTGCATCGAAGGTGTCTCCAGCGCCAACGGTATCTTTTACGTCGACTCGCAGGGAAGGTACATCGAGTCTATGGCCCTCTGAATATGCCGAAGCCCCGCGTGCTCCGCGCTTCACAACCAGCACCGGCACTTTGGCCGCGACATGCTCCGCAGCCGCTTCAACCTTTGCGATCTTCGCTAGCTCATTCTCAGTGCATAGCAGCACGTCCACCAGTGGCAACACATCCTCGAGCACACCGCCCCACTTATCTTCCGGATCGTCGTTCGTATCGAGGGATGTGGTCAATCCGCGTCGCTTCATCTCCTGGAACAGCCCGGGAATATCTGGGGAAAGCTTGCGGTGCAGAAAGAGCGAGGACAGGTGAAAATGCCTGGCACTTCCGAGGAAGTCGAGATCCAGATCTTCTATTCCCATCTCGAACATCGCGCCAGGATAAGTGAGGATGCGGCGAGTCGCTGTCAGCGGAAGAATGAATGTGACTCCCGTGTTGCTTCCCGATGTTGTGCGGACGACATGAGTGACGTCCACTCCCGCTTCCCTCAGCCACGTGCAACACATCTCGCCTAGCGCATCGGGGCCGACTCGCGAGCTAAAGGTAACTTTACTGCCGAGAAGCGATAGATTGTGCGCCAGGATAGCCGAGGAGCTTCCCAAAGTGAGGGTAAAACCACTGGCAAGTATTTCCCGCTCTTCCGGCAGTTCCTGAGGCGCCCCATAAACAATCAGATCGGGATTGAGCTCTCCCACGATCGCGAGGTCTGGCCGCCCTGAGACGCCTCTGTCCTCTTTACTATCGGTCATTTCTGTTATATCCCTCACCGTCTGCCGTTCAAGCTATCCAACCCGCGCCACTCGTGTCCCGCTATCCAATGGCGGTCGTTCACTCGGGACGCTTCTTCTCCGCCGGCACGAAGCGTGTCGGAATGGTCCCTGATATTGAGACAGTGACTGTCTTGGAATTAGGGGTTCCATCGAGACCCGCAGCAGTTGCACGCACATTGTATTGACCGGCACGAGTAAACGTATGATGAACCTTCATCCCGTCCAAAGTGGTTCCGTCGCCGAAATCCCAGTGGTAAGTCAGAGTTGGCGATGCACCTGATGCGGCCTCGGCACTGAAGACTACTGCCTCGCCGGCCTTAGCTTCGCCTGACGAATGCACTTCAAACGACGGCGGCGTTGAAGGAACAGCTTTATCGATCAGCTTGAACATACGGACTGAGTGCGGCGGCTGAACAAGATCGATCGTCGCAACAGAGTCACTGCAGCACGACTTATCGCCGAAGACCTCGGTTATCTGGTATTTGCTCGCTTCCTTCAAACCTAGACTCGTCAGATCGATGGAGTGTTTACGCTCTTCCTCTGTCCAATTGAAGACCGTGAGAATCGACTGGCGATCGTCTTCCTTGAGCAAAAAGATGCTTGGCTGCTTATCAGCAGCATCATAACTCAGCAAATCGACAGGGAAAGATGACCGGCCAAGACGGGCCATATTGACCAAGTCGGCGTTCTTTACCAGGGCGAGGCGTTCAGGAGAAGCTCCGAGGGTAGGGAGATCGTCCCCAATCTCGAACATACCTCCGGACACCGCAGCCAAGGCAATCGAAACCTTTGCCTCTTCTAAGGTGAGCGGATGCTGTCCCCCGTGCCATTCCTCATCAGATACAGTCTGGGTCGACACGGTAAACGCGTCTGGGTCGGCGACAAAGAAGTTGCGATTCATATAGTAGCGCGCCGCTACACCA
Organism: uncultured Acidobacteriaceae bacterium; assembly: GCA_963832465.1. Lineage (GTDB taxonomy): Bacteria > Acidobacteriota > Terriglobia > Terriglobales > Acidobacteriaceae > Telmatobacter. The sequence continues at coordinate 25,988 of CAWHUJ010000005.1, read as the reverse complement.
GATGCCGCATCTCGCGTGGCCTCGAACTTATGTCCCGTATCCTGAGAGATGCGCCCGGTGTCCACTATCCCCACGGGATTGAGCATGGGGCTGCCATCCTTGTCGAGCACAACGTCGTCCCCGACCGTGTTGCGAATAATATTAAGACCGATCCGTTGGGCCTCGAGAGCCGTTGTATTGGGACGAAAGTAGGCGCCTTCAACGGCCGTGTCGTCCATGAAGTCCATCTTGATGAAGCGAACTCCCCAATTGTAGAGAGTGCTGTATGTCTGCTTGAGATAGTTCTGGGCTCCCGGATTGGTTGTATCCAGCACATACAGCGGATCGTTATGGTCAGTAACATGACCGATGTGAATCAACTGGCCGGCGGAGTTATGTAACAACCAGTCAGGATGCTTTTGAAAAACCCACGCCCGTTCAGACACCTCGAACGGCGCCGTCCACACTCCGAACCTTAGGCCGCGGCGACGCACTTCATCGCCCACATACCCCAGCCCACGCGGAAAGAGATTTACGTCGGGTGTAGTGTATTCGCCGCGCGCGTATTGGTACCCTTCATCGATCTGATAGTAGTTGTAGCCAAATTCCTTCAGGTTTTCCGCCAGGAACTCTGCGGTCGTAATCGCGGCTCCCTGATTGAGTCCAAAGTAATAAGCTGTCCAGCTCCACCACCCGATCGGCGTGGGTGTATCGACGCGAGCTTTATGCAGCAGCTTGATTGCACGGCCATACTGTTCCAGCTGCGCGTGGTAGTCAGACCCAACTGAAAACATCAGGCGCTCGGATGAGAGGCTCTCCCCGGATAACAGGGGAAGGCTCAGGCTCACTTGTTCCGCGGCCGGCGAACCCCGTAGCGACTCGCCCTTCATGATTTCGGTTGTGCCTGTTGCCACAGCCTCATACGAGAGGATCTGCGTGTCATCGCCCGCCGGTCGCACCTTCAAATGGAAGATCGTCAAGAGCCTGTCAGAAGTGAGCGCGCCAAAGAAGAGACTCTCGCCGCTCTTGCGGTTGTAGATGAGCTGGCTCTGCACGGCACGGTGCATTCCGTGCGGAGCATCGGCCAGATCGCGAATCGCGAGCTGAGGCCTGTCCTCGCTGTAGCTGTCGGACAGAATGCGATCTGCAGAAAGTGGCCCATTCAGACTTATCACCGGCGCGTTCGTTGCGTGAATGGCCCGAATTGCCTGAACGGTAAGGGACTGCCCCGTCGTATTGAGGACCTTGACTTCGAGATCGCCCCACGGCTGATCCTGATACAACCTGTAAGTGCAGACGAGATCCGGTGCTTCAGGGAGGCCCGTGTGAGTGACCGTAAGCTCGGACCCTGAACCAAATTCGTCCCGGAACTCGGACCGAACCACCTTGTGCTGCGGATAGGCAGAGGATTGCAGTCCTTTGGAATTCACCTCAGCCCCAACCTCAGACCGTATCACCACACCTGGGTTTGTTCCGGACTGCATCAACGAGTAGGACCCGTCTTCATTGATGATCACCGACAGGCTCTTCCCCTGGATAGACCCCAACACGCCCGTTCCATCCTGGTGCGTTGCTGTGTCGTGCACACTCGCATAGGCATGGGTCCCGCCCGCCATTGCACTTGCCGCAAATAGAACGCATGTTTGCCTAAACCATCGGTTCACAAAAAGCTCCTTTATACTTTGCCGATATCTCGCGATGTGTGCCCCGCTTCGCGGAGCCTACCATCCGAATGATTCGTCCCGCGGGCGACGCTTCGGCACGCCATTTGCGGCTGACTGAACAGGTTCGATCTGAGATGGCCATCATTCGCTGAACCAAGACTTGGAGCTCCCGGGATTGTTGCTTCCCGCGGGTGCGGGACGACGCGACGCACCGAAAGATCGAAACTACTGAAAGAGCCAGAGGCACCACTCGTTACATCGGAGCGGATCGCATTTTCACACGATTACGAATTAGTCATAATACGAAAGGTTAAATGTGCTGACATGTTTCGTAATATTACGAATTTGATGCTTTGATGTCAACCAGGAATTTGAAGCTATGTAGACGCGATGACCGCGGGCCTGACCGGCTAGCATTAAGAGAAGCCGCTGTCGAGAGTGAGCGACCCGCAAAGGACTCAAGGCAATGGAATTGTCCCTCCGCTCCGGCTGGGACGAGGATCGCGGAACACGAATCCTGCCATGCAGCCTTTCCGCTCCCACACTTCCCGGGGATCTAACAAGCGCGCGTTAGTCACACTGGACCTAAGTTTGCATCGTTCTTGCAGAATGTTTTCGAAGTGGCCAAAATGAAAGGCTTGACGGTTGCGGAATGCGAATATATTCTTACATACAGCTTCGAGTCTGATGCATTTCTGAAAAATCTAGATTTCTACGACATTTTCTTGACGTTGCCCGACTAAGGAACGGAGTTTTACATGTCTCAACATCCGAGCGCGTCCTCAGAGACTAGCCTCCGCGACGCCCCCGTATATACCCTCCAGGAAATCCTTCGGCAGCCTCTTCTTTGGCCGACCACCCTTGAAAGAGTTCGTAGCGCGTCGGATCGGCTGCAAATCCCAGTGAAACTTCAAAATGCCAGGGTTCTTCTGACTGGCGCCGGAACGTCAGCCTACGCAGCCACTTCCGTGGCCTCAGCCTGGCCTGGTGCCCGAGCCATTCCGACGACCGACCTGCTCGTAGATACAGCACGCTACTTAACAGATGTAGACGCAGTCATATCCCTGGCACGGTCAGGGGACAGTCCGGAGAGTCCCGCGGTAGTCGAGCGTGTTCGCAGCCTCAGGCCAGACATTCTGCAACTTGCGATCGTATGCGATGAAGACGGTGCATTGACTCAATCGAGTCTTGACGGTTATATCGTTCTTGATCCACGCACCAATGACCAAAGCCTTGTCATGACAAGCGCATTTTCTAACTTGGTGCTCGCTGGACTTGTTCTTGCCCAACCGCAAGCGGCTTCGTCCTCAATCGAGAATTTCAGCAGACGCGCGGCCGAGCTACTGCCCGATATCGATCGGGCCTGCCAGCTTGTCGCGGCCAACATCCGCGACCGGATCGTGATTCTGTCCTCGTCGCCGTTGCTTGGCTGGGCGCGTGAAGCGGGACTTAAGACGCTTGAAATGACCGCTGGCCGCTTTCCTGTAGCCACGGAAACCTATCTAGGGCTTCGACATGGCCCCATGGCTTTCGTCAAGGCTGACACGCTTGTTCTGTGCTTGTTATCCAGCGACCCGGTGCGCAGATGCTACGAGATAGATCTGATTCATGAGTTACGCGCAAAGAAGATTGGATACCTAGTCGGCATCGTCGATCAGGCCGGATCGGACGGTTCATTCGACGAGGTCATTCCGGCCGTTGCTCCTCAGGCGGACGACAGCCTGCGCACGCCCTACGAGATCATGGGCCCACAACTGCTCGGTTACCATTTGGGCTTGCATATTGGATTGAATCCCGATAACCCCAGCCCGGAAGGCGTCATTAATCGGGTCGTGCAAGGCGTCAAAATTCATCCGGGTAATTCTGTTGAGAAGGTGGCTTCAATTCGATAGGCAAAATTTGCGTTGGCGGGTGACCGGCTCGCCCAATTCACGTTCATGCAAAATCAATGGACCAAACGCCTAGGAGTGAAGATTGACCGAAGCAATTCATCATCCGAAACACTTCCAGGTCGGAACCATGAAGGTGGAAGTTCATCCGGATTCCCGTGCGGCTGGCGTGGCCGCTGCGCAAGCCGCCGGCAGAGAGCTAATCGAGTTAGCGAAGGCTCTTGACTCGGTCGGAGTGATCTTTGCCACGGGGGCCTCGCAGTTTGAGACTCTCAATGAACTTACGCGTATCGCAAATCTTCCCTGGAACCAGGTTTGCGGTTTTCATATGGATGAATACGTGGGAATATCGGCAGATCACCCTGCCTCTTTTCGCCGCTATCTGCGGGAAAGACTCACAGGTAAGGTCCGCATGAGGAAGTTTTCTGAGATTGACGGAAGCGTGCCGGATCCGGAGAAGACGAGCAGAGACTATGCCGGCGAACTCCGGAACGCCGACCCGCAGCTATGCTTATTGGGGATCGGAGAAAATGGCCACCTGGCTTTCAACGACCCTCCGGTAGCAAGCTTCACAGATCCACTGGATGCGAAAATCGTGCGCCTGGATCCCGTTTGCCGGCAGCAGCAAATGGCGGAGGGCTGGTTCTCCAGCATTGATCAAGTTCCTGAACGCGCGATTACGCTTACAATCCCTGCTTTGTTTCGCGTGCCAACGTTGCTCGTATCCGTGCCGGGTAGCCGGAAGGCGAAAATCGTACGACGCGCATTCGAAGAACCTGTGTCGACCGAGTGTCCCGCCACCATCCTCCGAACTCATCCGAATGCGACTGTGTATTTGGACTCGGAATCGGCGCGTGAATTAGATGGAGTGCTGTTTTCCGACTGAAGATGGGTCCGACTGGTATTAGACTCGGGCCCACAATACAATCGCCAGTTCTCAGGAGCCGATTGCCATGCTCGAAAATGCAAAGAGTGAAATCGACCGCCGAACCTTTGTGAAGCAAGCCGGAGTGACAATGCTGGCTGTCGGAATGAGTGCCAAATCCTACGGGCGCATCCTCGGAGCGAATGATCGCATTCGTCTAGGTCAACTCGGCTGCGGCGACCGAAGCCAGGGACACGTGCACATGGTGGCACTCGCTTCCAAACAGATTCCGGTAGAGACGGTCGCAGTTTGCGATCTCTGGAGTCTTGCGCGGGAACATCGCGCCGCTCAAGTAAAGCAAGCGTTCAATCTTGATCCGCAGAGCTTCAAATACTCCGAAGAGATGCTGGCGTTGAAGGATATCGATGGCGTGATGATCGCTACGGGCGATTTCCAGCATGCCAAGCTATGCGCAGAAGTTGTAAAGGCTGGCAAGGATTGCTACGTGGAAAAGCCGTTCGCCAACGTTCTCTCCGAGGCCATCGAGACGCGCGACCTTGTCAAACAATCCAAACAGATCGTTCAGATGGGAACGCAACATCGTAGCCAGCCATATCCTCTTGCGGTGAGAGACATTATTCGTTCGGGACGAATCGGCGACATTGTCCACATTGAGCAGGAATGGAATGTGAACGAAGAGCGTTGGCGGTTCACGCGGATGGACACAGGCTATAGCAAAGAAATGCTGATCGACGCCAACATGGAGTGGAAGCAATGGCTCCATGGCCGGCCATCGCAGTTAAAAGAGGAAGACACGGATTGGAAGCGATGGTTATTGGGGAGACCGGATCGTCCTTTCGATCCCCACGTCTATCTTGAATTCAGGCTTTATAAAGATTTCTCGTCCGGTCTCTTCGATCAGTGGCTCAGTCACGCCTGCGATCTCGTTCATCTCTGGACCGGAGAGACTTATCCGGAAAGCGTCGTTGCCAACGGCGGAATCTTCGCCTGGAAAGACGAACGGGAAAATCCCGACACGTGCGTCACCGCAATCGTGTATCCGAAGGGTTTTCTTTACACGTATAAGTCCATATTCGGAAACAGCTATCGCAGCTTTTCGAGGATCAACGGACGAACCGGCACCATCGAGAACTACGGCGGCGAGGGTGCTTCCTTGTTCACGGTCACGCGCGAAGGTGGCCGCCAGGAATTCGATCCCTTCGATAACGGGCCGGTCTATACCAAGCTGCCTATCGTTGGGCCAACCAAGGACGGCGAGGAGATTGTCCAGGTGCCGGGAGCCCCGGCGCCTAACTCTCTCGGCCCAGACGATGATGACGTACGCCATCTGACGAACTGGCTTCAGTCAATGCAGTCCCGCACCCAGCCGAACGCCACGGTAGATCATGGATTCTCACATTCGCTTGTCTGCATCATGGCAGCGCAGTCCTACTGGAGTGGCAAGAAGCTGTATTGGGATCCGCGGAACGAGCAAATTGTCGATCATCCGGTAGCGAATCCCGCCGCCTGATAGGGTCCTCATTCAAATGGCAGCGGGGGTGTCGGGATCGGCAAGCCGCAATGACTCCAGCGAACGTAGCTCAGCAGAGAGATACATCTCACAAGCCTCACACCAAAGGGCGGGTGCGCTGGTGGATCGTTTGGACGCTGTTCTTTTCCACGGTTACCAATTACATAAGCCGCCAGACTTTTTCCGTTCTAGCGCCGTTAATCACCGCGCAGTATCACCTGACACACACCGACTTGGCCAGAGTTCTCGGCGCCTTCCAAATTTCCTATGCGGTGACCTGGCTTCTGGGCGGCATCTTTCTTGACGCCGTCGGGACCGGACTTGGGCTCTCTTTGGCAGTGGTCTTTTGGTCCGTCATTAACATCCTCACGGGCTTCGCCTCATCCGTTTTCGGTTTTGTGTTTTTTCGATTTCTACTGGGCATCGGCGAAGGTTTCAACTGGCCCGGAGCAAGTAAAACAGTCGCGGAGTGGTTTCCCAGTCAGGAACGCAGCCTCGCTGTCGCCATCTTCGATAGTGGCTCGAGCGTGGGCGGAGCCGTGGCCGCCCTAATCATTCCCCTCATCGCTCTGGCCTTTGGCTGGCGCTCCGCATTCATCTTTTCAGGCGCACTCGGCTTCATTTGGCTGCTGGTATGGTTGCGCGTCTATCATCCCCTGGATCGTCATCCGCGACTTACACCGGAGGAGGCATCCTTCATCCGCGCCGGTCAGAGTGCGCCTTCTACTTCTAGAGTGCGAGGCGTGCGACGCTGGTTTGACTTAGCCCGCAATCGAAATGTATGGGGCATCGTTCTCGGCCGCGCACTCACCGATCCCATCTGGTGGTTCTATGTCTTCTGGCTTCCCCAGTACCTGAGCGATGCGCGCGGATTTAGCCTGCAGCGAATTGCACTCTTCGCCTGGATGCCGTTTGTCGCGGCGGATATCGGCAACTTCACCGGAGGCTGGATTTCAGGTTATTGCATTCGTCGCGGCCTCTCCGTCGTGCGCGCCCGCCTCTGGGTATGCGCCATTAGTTGCCTGCCAATTCTTGCAGGCATTCCTGCAGCCACCGCACATAACGTCTATTTCGCGCTGGGATTGATCTGTTTCGCCCTGTGGGGCTATGCAAGCTGGTCCACGATGGGGCTCACTCTGCCTTCCGATCTGTTCCCGCAGGATGTGGTGGCCACTGTAACCGGACTAAGTGGGCTGGCAGCAGGTCTCGTGGGAACACTCTTTACGATGGCGGCAGGGATTCTCGTCGATCGCTTCTCCTACCGGCCAGCATTCTTGATTGCTGGCCTGATGCCCCTGTTCGCAACGGCATGCGTATTGATTCTCATCCGCACTCCCGAGAGCTCGCCGGGATCAGTCGTGCCAGAGGCATGACCCGAACATGAAAGTTACCAGGTGTTGATTACTATGAATCTCTTCGTGCAGACTTCGCTTTTCCTCGTTTGGCTTGTCATCCCAGTCGCAGTGCCGGCTCAAGTTGATGTGCTCACGCACCACAACAACAACGAGCGCACCGGAGTGAACTTGCGAGAAACGGTTTTGACACCCGCCAATGTTAATCCAAGACAGTTTGGCATGCTCTTCAAGCACGTTGTCGACGATCAGCTTTACGCGCAACCGCTCGTCGTGACGGATGTGAAGATAGCGGGTGGATGGCACAACGTCGTGTATGTCACAACGGTCAACAACAGCGTCTATGCCTTTGACGCAAACGACGCAAATGCTACCGCGCCTTTCTGGCATGTCAACTTCGGAACGCCGGCCAGCGTGCACGATGCGGATTTCACCTGCACTGACATCAATGGGAACATGGGCATCATTGGCACACCCGTGATCAATGCTGAAAAGACCGCTCTGTATGTGGTTGCGCTGACGAAAGCGGGCGGCCATTTTTCTCAGCGCCTCCACGCCCTGGACCTCGCCACGGGAGCCGATCTACCTGACAGCCCGGTAACTATCGCAGCGCCTGATTTCGATCCCCTGAGACAGAACCAGCGTCCGGGGCTCTTCCTCTTCGGGGGAAGCGTATTCATAAGCTATGCTTCGCACTGCGACAACGGCCCCTATCATGGATTCCTGTTAGGCTACAACGCTACTTCGCTGACGCAGATCGGCGTTTTCAACACTTCGCCAGGCGGAGAGGAAGCCAGCATCTGGCAGTCAGGTCAGCCGCCTGCTATCGATGACAAGGGAAACATCTATTTCATCACCGGAAACGGCAGCTGGAATGGCACAACGCAATTCAGCGAGAGCTTCATCAAGCTCGACGCACACATGCATCTTGTGGATTGGTTTACTCCGACCAATCATCTCCAATTAGACAAGGACGATAATGACCTGAACTCTTCGGGAGCCGTTCTGCTTCCAGGCACTCACCTGGTAATCGGAGGAGGCAAGGAGGGCGTGATGTACGTGATCAACACTGAGCACTTTGGCCACTTAGGCGACGAACATGCCGTACAGCACTTTCCCGCGACTAGTTCCCATCTGCATAGCATGGTCTATTGGAAGAGCGCGAAGAACGGTAACCTTCTGTATCTTTGGGGCCAGCGCGACAGAGCTCGAGCCTACCGGTTCAACGGCAATAAGTTCGACGAAACTCCACTCATGATTAGGCCGGATAAGAACGACGGCCACCCTGGAGCGATGCTTCTCCTTGTCCGCAAATGGAGACAAGGACGGGATCCTTTGGGCCGCAATTCACGCCACGGGCGATTCATGGAACGAGTCGCGTCCCGGGATTCTGCACGCCTACGACGCAGACGACATCAACCACGAACTTTGGAATTCTCTGGAAAATCCAGGTCGGGATGATTGCAATAACTACTCGAAAATGTCTCCTCCCACGATTGCAAATGGGAAGGTGTATCTGGCCAGCTTCGGTAAAGAGAACATCGGCGCCGGACAGATCTGCATCTATGGGCTGCTTTCTGCTGGGCCACCGCCGGGGCCGCCGACCCGCGTTCGCGGCTCGATCCAAGGCCGGTTCGTCGAACTGAAATGGAATCCGGTATCCGATGCCATAACTTACTCAGTGGAGCGTAGACAGGGAGGCGCTTCCCAAATAGTTGCTTCCGGTTTAACTCGCCCAGAGTTCACCGAACCCGCCACGGATCAAGGAACGGCTGAGTATGCAGTGACGGCCGTCAACGCGAATGGGCAAAGCGTTCGCTCGGCAACTATAAGCGTAACCGTCCAGGACGTCCCACTCTCGCGGCACAAGCACTGAGGATGCCGGATCGGTGGTCAGAACGTCGATACACCGCGGGATCGCGTAGCCTTATCCTTGACTCGCTATGGCGGAAACACTTCGCTGCATCCACTTTGCCTGTGTAAAGTCCGGAAACTCGACCGGCGCGCTCCCACGACTGACGGAAGTCACACTGAGCGGCCCGATAGCGGACCAGGAAGCTGCGTCGTACACATCCATATCAGGAGGAAGTCCCTCGCGCACGCATTGCAGCAGGCGATAGAGCATGATGAAATCCATGCCGCCATGTCCGCCAATCTTTGCCGCGAGCTCGCCCTCCTTTTGCCAGAGAGGATGCGCATATTGCTTCCACGTGTCGATCGAAATATACGACTCGTCCTTGTTCTGGCCGTCAAGATAGATCCGAGGTGGATAGTCCCGGAATATACCCTTAGTCCCGGCAATCAAGTTAATGCGATCGTACGGGTGCGGTGTCGAGACAGCATGTTTGACCGTGATCGTAAGTCCCTTGGCGGTCTTGATCAGTGATGTGTTCATGTCGCCAGTCACGTAGCGCTCTTCAAGCCTGGGATCTCCCGCATGCAGATGATCCCTGCGGTATTGATCGAGACCTCGCTGGGGTGAGCTCATCGAGACGAGGTAATCGAAACGATCGCCGCGCTGCATGTCCATGTAGTTCGCCACAGGCCCAAGCCCATGGCTGGGATACAGGTTGCCGTTGCGCTTGGTATGTTCGGCCCGTCGCCACAGGCCTTCCCCCTTGTCGGAAAAAAGCTCTTCGCGGAGATCGTGAACATAAGCTCCTTCACCATAGAGAAGGTCGCCAAACTTGCCGTCTTGCACCATCCGCAGGATCAATGTCTCGTTGTAACCGTAGCAACAGTTCTCCAGCATCATGCAGTGCTTCCGCGTTTCTTCCGAGGTCTTGACGATCTGCCAGCATTCTTCGAGCGTAACTACACCCGGTACCTCAATACACACATCCTTGCCGCGTTTCATCGCGGCGATCGCCATTTCCGCATGCCAGCTCCAGGGGGTGGCAACCAGGACCAGGTCTACATCGTTTCTGTCCAACATGGTTTCGAACGCATACGGGCCAGCCGTGTAAAGCTGGGGTTTGGTCTGGCCGGCCGCCACCACTAAGGAAGCAGCGTGCTCCGCATGCTCTGGGACAACGTCACACAGAGCAACCACCTGGCCATCTGCTGCAAGCAGATTTTCCAACAAAGAAGTTCCGCGGCCGCCAGTGCCGATAAAGGCGACCCGTGGATTTCGTTTATCAAAAGGGACACCGATCATCGTCCCATCTGTGGTGGCAGCCTCTGCGTCTGCCTTTGCAAGTGTCAGTACGCTCAGGCCAACCGCGCTAGCCGCGCCCAATTGCACAAACCTGCGTCGGCTCCATGATCCCAATCCAGGATTTTGCTCGTCGGAATTCATCGATTTCATCCTCTTGTACTGCGGTTTGGCACACCGGTTGTCACTGACCTTGGGCGAATTGGGAATGACAAGCGTGCTCGGCGCAAGCGACCAAAAATCTCGCTATAAGGGATCAGCAGTGCGTTTTCTGCCCCTTAGCCCATATCCCAATTCGCAAGAATTCGGAAACTCCGCAAGCAATCGCAATACTTGAAAGCGAGATTAGAGGGACAAGCCTCATGGATCAGTCGAGGCCGGGCCCGAACCACGGCATTCAAATTCGTGAGATAGATGTCCGGTGCGCCGCCTGTTTATCCCGCTAAGCCCCGCTAGACCAAAATTAGATTGCAGCCCTGCCCACGCAGCCTCGCCTGAATTTCTTCGTCCAGGCTGACGTCGCTGATAACGGTATCAATTTCAGAAAAGGGCGCGATCCGCGTCATACTCCTCTTGGAAAACTTGCTCGCATCGGCGACCAGAATAATCTCGCGCGCAATGCGAAACATGGCCCGGTTGACCATTGTCTCTTCCAGATTTGCGCCACTTACTCCAAAGTCCAGGTCGCACCCCGCTCCACTTAGAAGCAGTTTGTCGGCCGAAAACTGCTCGAACATCTCCTCGGTGAAATGCCCGCTGATCGATGCCGACTCGCCACGCACTGTTCCTCCCACAATAAAAACCTGCGCACCGCGAGCGTCCAACAATTCAGCAGCGATATTGACCCCATTTGTGATGATCCGCAGTCCGTGTTTCTTCTTGATTTGCCGGGCGATTTCCAGCGTGGTTGTGCCCGAATCCAGGATGATCGTCTCGCCATCGCTGATCAGGTTGGCGGCGGCCGCGCCGATGCGCCGCTTTTCGTCAGAATGGGCATTCAGGCGCTCGTAAACAGGCGACTCCCGCAGGATCGTGTCCGGGAGAACAGCCCCTCCATGCGAACGCAGCACCAGACCGCGCTGATGTAGTTCGTTCAGATCGCTGCGGATTGTGACTGCCGAAGTATTGAACCGGCGGGCGAGACTATTTACTTTCACCCGGCCTGTACTACGCACCATCTGCAGAATCTGCGTCCGCCGCTCCTCTGCCATCATGCCGTCCGGCGGCGTCTCCTCCGGGGCCACGATTGTCGTGGATTCCGGCCGTATCGCCCCTTCGGAAGCATCCTCTATGGGGCTATATTTCGCCATTTCCAACCTCGTGCTTCAAGCGATTGCATTCTAGGACCAGTTTATCGTGAGACCAAAAGAATAGGAAGAAAAGTGGAATGATAAAAAGTCCCGAATGAAAATACTGAAACACGCGGCGCAGATACTGTTTCTCGAGGATCAGCGCGATGCTCTGCTCGGCGAAGAATCCGCTCTGCCGAAAGAGACGGCGATGAGCAATTTGGGCCTGGCGCAGATTGTGCGCGGAGGCCGTCAAGGGGACTACGACGCGAATGCCTAAGCTTTGGCTTCCGTTTGATTGCCGTAGTAGTGGCTTTTGATCGCATGTCGCTGGCCAAGCCCTTTGAAGTCGACCTCGAGTATTTCGCCGTTTCTCACCAGCTTTGTCGGATAGGAGGGAAGAGTATCTTCGAGCAGGCCAACAACCAGACGAAGAGTGACTGCGTGCGTCACAACCAGAGCTGCCGGGCTCTCGGCCTTATGCGAATGGCCATTTGTTTTGGGCTCCAGCCACTTGAAAAAAGGCCGAAGACGCTCTGCAATCATTTCGTATGACTCGCCTCCGTTCGGCGGAGCCCATCCCCAGCGGCGTGTTTTGTCGTGCTCGTAGTCCGGATCAGCCTCGACCTCGGAATACGTCTTGCCCGAGAAGAACCCCATGTCCTGCTCGACCAGGGCATCGTCAATATTCAAGGACAGTCCAGTCATCCGCGCGAAAGGCGCGCCAGTTTGTCGTGCGCGCAAAAGCGGGGAAGAAATGATAGTGTCGATCTTGCGCGATGGAAGAAAGGCAGCAGCAATCGCTTCGGCGTCCGCCGCGCCGCGCGCCGTAAGGGGATATTCATGCCTGCCGGCGAGGATATCTTGCGCATTCGCCTCACTTTCGGCGTGACGCATAAAGTAGATTTTCATCGCTTTCGTTCATTATATAGAGTAGGCATCGCCTTCAGAATCAACTGACCCGCTCATTGATGAAGTACCTTGGGAAGCGGGTGCAAATCCGCACGCAGTTGAATATCGGGCTACTGATCCTGCGCAGAGTGGTCCGGTATGCGGTTCGCTACACCAAAATCAGATTGCAGCCCAGAGCGGTCAACTTAGCCTGAGTCTCTTCGGCCAGTCCGGTATCGCTGATTACAACATCGATCTCGGAAAATGGAGTGATGCGGGTCATACTGCGCTTAGAGAACTTGCTGGAGTCAGCCACTAGAATGATCTCGCGTGAGATCCGAAGCATCGCCCGGTTCACCATCGTCTCCTCAAGATTTGCTCCGCTGACACCGAATTCGAGATCACATGCGGCTCCGCTCAGAAACAGCTTGTCAGCTGAGAACTGATCAAACATCTCTTCGCTGAAACGTCCACTGATGGAGGCCGATTCTCCGCGCACCGTTCCCCCGATGATGAAAGTTTGAACATCTCGAGCATCTAGCAACTCGACCGCAATGTTGACCCCGTTGGTGATGACATGTAATCCCTGCTTCTTTTTTAAGTGGCGTGCAATCTCAAGCGTCGTGGTGCCGGAATCGAGAATGATAGTCTCGCCGTCGTTGATGAGAGCCGCAGCGCGGGCGCCGATGCGCTGTTTCTCATCCGAATGCTCCTTTAGACGCTCGAGCACGGGAGGTTCGCACAGAATGCCGTCTGACAGCATTGCGCCTCCATGCGAACGGACCACGAGACCACGCTGATGCAACTCATTTAAATCGTTGCGGATGGTGACCGCGGAGGTATTGAAGAGGCGAGTGAGTTCATTGACCTTCGCACGTCCGGTAGTGCGCACGATATGCAAGATCTGCGTACGCCTCTCCTCCGCCATCAGCCCCTCGACAGGAGCATCCGTCGTGGAAGAGCTACTGGCAGGCCCGTGTCCCATCGCGCCGTTGACGGGTTCAGGGACCGTAGTCTCTTTCGCCATTCTGACCCTCGTTTTTGTTGCCTATCTTACCGCAATTAACAGTCTAGCCCCGGAGAAATGCTGCGATACGAAGAAAAACGGAGTCCGAGGAAACCTCGACCCAGAATTGTCCAACTTCGCGGAGAAGCACCAGAGGTCTGCGCTGATTTTGGAAATGCCCGTCGTCGCGCGGATATCGACTACTTTGCGGTAACCCAAGCGACCGCTCCGCGATCCAAGTTCGGAACGCTGAACTGCAGACCCTTCGGCGAAGATTGGCCATCCAGCACGGTTTCGCTGCCCATGAATTGGAGCCAGTGCAATTTCGCGCCGAACTGTAGCGGCACGCTTACCTCAATATCCTGCTGCACGGCCGGTGTGGCCTTCACCCCCGCCTGCAGCCCGTCGAAGTTTGCGAAGAACAAGTAGACACGATTGCCAATTCGCGCTTCATGCACAACGACGTTTTTTGACGCCCTGACCTCAACGCCCGTGCTCGTGTCTATTGCCTTGAGCAAATCGGGGGCGCTTGCCGGGTCCGATGCGAAGAAATCCTTTTCCGCGCGGCCAAGATACTTGACCTCGGGACTATCGGGAAAGCGTGTGGCCTCGTGGAGCGAGTCAAGTTGCGTGTCAGCAGTTCCTGTCACTACGACCTTTCCGCCCTGCGAGGCATAACGGTTCAAGCCAGCAACTTCTTCCTGATTCACCACCCTCACGCTCGGCAGCACCAACACTTTGCCCCGAAACTGCCGCAGTGTGCGGGGGGTCACTATCTGGAACTGTACGTGGTTTTGCAGCAGCAAAAGCAAGACTCCCCGGTATGAATTCACAAATTCATTGGGATAGAGATTCCGTGTCGCATCGGAGAAATAGACGCCCGTCTCTCCGACGGGTTTCCGGATAGCACCAAAAATATCTTCATGCTGCCCAATCCAACTATAGATTTTCGTTCGCGTCGGCAGGTCATTCGAACCGGACATCACATGCCCCTGTGCGTCCCAGACATTTGCGCCTGCCGTGACTTCTGACATCGCGAGGTTCAGCATCGCGTCGCGTGCCTGCACATGCTGGGCCCCGTCCCATGAATAGTTGAGTATCCAGGTAGGCTTATCCCCCGCGAATGCGCGAAAACTGCGCATCCCGATCTGATACATGAACCAGTCGAATGGAGACCTCGACGCGGCCGTATGATCTTCCCCCTCGCCGAACTCGTACTCGTGAGCGATTGCATCCACCAGCGGATACAGCCGATATACATCGGATCCGACTCGCGGCGCAGCGTCTTCTATGCCCGGATAAATCTCCGGAATTATCGAAATGTTCGGATTCGCCGTGGTCGCATTTCTTCGTATATCTCTCAGGAAATCGTCGATGGTTTTGATTCGAAATTCGATCCACTTCCTGAATCCCGGATCGTCGGCATCGCCGAGCTTGATATCTTTGCGTGCATCCAGGCCCGTCTCTTTGCGGAATGCTTCGACAGTTGCGTTATCGAAACTCGCCCAACTGTCTTCCCAACCTGTGAAGTGTGTCATCCAATAAGGAATGTCGACGTAGATGCCGTCGATGCCGGTTGCCGCGATCTGCCGAACGCGCTGCATGTATATCTTGCGCCAATCGGTGGCATAGGGAGAAACCCAGGCGTCTTCCTCGCCTTTCGCAATCCAGAACGCCGCTCCAGAGTTGAAGATCGCCGGCTCGCCGGTGATCTTTCTCTGCAGCCAGTCAGGATGATCTTTGAACAACGTATGCTGCCCGTCGGAGTTCTTTGAAATGCACTCCAAACCGGCGATATAGACGAATGCCTTGTTGCCCGCTCGGTGCGACTCCACGGCTGCACTATGAATGGCCGCAAGTTTTTCCGAAGGATCCAGCAGGCTTTCATATCTTCCGGGAATGTCGTTGTCCACTTCGATTCCGTAGACTCCGCTCGCCTGGGCCTGCTGAACAATTTGCTTCGAATTGTCCGGCCCGAGCGGCCAGGCCGCAATGCGAACGCGTCGCATCCAATCGCGCTGGGGACCGCCGAACTGCTGGTGATCACCGGTCTGCTGGGAAGAGAGGCCAGCGCTTGAGGCCAGCACAAGCGCAAGAAGCAAGCTTACCTTGGAATGAGAAAGAGATGAAGCACCGGACATAGAGCCCCCTTTGAGCCATCACCGTTGAGGAATGACGCGCCAAGGTTGGCAGCGGCGCAGGCTCACAGTCGATGCACCACGCATTCGCGCAGGCAGGGACTCGAGCGCTGCCTGCGCGGCCACTCTTTTTCGCTATCTCAGAATTGATAGCGAACTCCGAGTTGCATATTACGAGGCAACGCCCCGCCGGCTGTCGACGAAATGACTCCAAACGTCGAGTCTTCATAGCCACTATCCGGCAATCCAAACCGCTCAGTATTCGTGCAGTTGAAGCAATCTATATGGAACTCCAACCTTCCCTTTTCTCCGCCAAATTCATGCGCCTTCTCCAGGGACAGGTCGGCCTGGTGGATTCCGTCCGCACGCAGTTGTGAAATGTAGCGCGGGGCATTGCCCGGCTGCTGGTCACCTGGATCGGAAAAGCAATTTGAATTCAGATATGGCAATCCGCTCTTGCCCGCGTCGTGGATGCTGATTCCGGTCGTCAGCCCGTACGTGTTGCATTGCAGGTTGGGCCTCTGATTGCCATCCGCGAGCCTCGGGTTACCCATATGAACATTGATTGGTTGGCCGCTCTGAAACGTGATCAATGTGGTCAGCTGCCACCCACCTACCACCGCGTCGAAGACCCGATTCATATTTGCGCCGATCAAGGCTCCCCGGCCAACCGGCAAATCAAACATCCCAGCCAGCACAAACCGGTTGGTCGCATCACTTGCGCTTGCCGACCACTCGGCCTTGAGGTGGTCGAGTTCTTGTGGAAAGCCATTGCCGAAGCTGCCGACCCAGTCATTGTTTCCCGCCGACGAATCGTCGGTGTTCTTCGACCAGGTATAGTTCCCCTCGAAGTTCACATATTTGCCCGCGCGTTTCTGGAATACAACCTGAAGCGCGTTGTACCAGGACGAAGCACCAATGACTTTGTACTCCTGGAAGGGCCCGTCAAACTGCGGATAGGGGCGGAGTAAATTGATTTGCGGCAGCGTTGGTTGCGAATATTGTGAAGCCGGCACGTCGAAGGTCGCGCCCGGCCCAGTGAACAATGATTGAAAAGGGTTCGGGACCGGATCATTCAGGGAGGTGCTCGTCTGGTTTCTTCTAATCGATGAGGCGATAAAGTTGCGATTATCCGTTCCTGCCCAGGGCAGAAAGGTGCTCCGGTTAGCGGAGTAGTTGATGCTCACCACGATCTTTGCGGGAAGCGCTTGTTGGATGCCGAGATTCCATTGGTAGATGTTGGCGTCTTTGGCAGCTTGGGTGCCGAGGTTGTTCTGATTGGACAATCCCCAAAGCGCAAGCTTGCCATATTGGGTCCCCTGCGCGGGCGGAACGCCGCCATTGAACGGGTCCGCGAGTGTGGCGCTGCGCGTGATTTCACCATCTTGGGTGAAAAACACTGCGGGGCTCGAAGTGTACGCTGCTCCAGGATATTGGAAGTTGGTCGCTACTCCATATCCGAAGTAGAGCCCCGCTCCTCCGCGGACCACCGTGGTTGGATGCACCAGGTACTCAAAACCAAGGCGAGGCCCTATATCCGTCAGATTCGTTGGGATGCTCCGCTTTCCCGAAGAAGCAAAGATGGTGGTCCCTTTCAACGTTCCTGACTGCCCCGCAAGTCCCGGTACCGTGACGCCACTGTCTCCTGTCATGTCACTGAACTGGCTGTTATTGTGCCGCTCCGTGTAGGGGCTGTCCCATTGATAGCGCACGCCGAGGTTGACCGTTAATTTCGGGCTGACTCGCCAATCGTCCTGTACATAGAAGCCGGTCTGAAGCGATTTGTCAGCCACCGATTGCGTAACGTTGATGGCGCTGCCAGCCGGGTCTCCCCAGCCAATCAGCAAGCTGGCAAAGTCATTGCCTTGAAGTCCGTTGTTGGTGTTATAGGGCATCTGCGCCGTCACGTCCTGGGCAAAGCTGAAGTAGCCATCGGGATAGTTAGGCTGGAAAAAGTTGTTATAGAAAATCTGCTGCTGGCCGCCAGCCTTCAAGGTGTGCTGTCCATGGGTCCATGAAAATGAGGAGGCGTAGTTGAGCAGGGTGTGCGCGAATTCGGTGTCCACGCAACACTGATCGAAGATCGAAGTCCAGGCTGCGTCCTCCATGATGATCGACGGCATTCTGGATATGCCATTCTGCTCAAGGTAACTGGGGAACCCGACAGTTGTGGGTGCCGGATAGTGATTATTCTGGGTTGGCTGAGACACACGATCGAGACCGAAGGTTGAGATCCAAAGCGTGTTAGCTGTGGGCACGTAGGTATAGTTGATGCCGTTGTTGAAGGCCTGCGACGTGTACTTCGTGCCGTCGTTGAACTCGCCATCGCCCAGCACCGTTGGCGTCGATCCGCTCGAGATGATGCTGCTGTACCGCACAGAGACGGATGACTTGGAAGTGAACTGCTGATCGACCTTGGCGTCTATCTGCAGGGCGTTCGATGCGCTGAGAACCACGTCACGGTAATTGTTCGTTCCGGTCACCGGGTCCCCGGCAGAATTGGGCTTGGGATAAAGCTTCATGATGGCTTGGCCGACTGGATCGATCTCCCCCTGAGGAATCGTGTTGTCGCTGTAGGCCGGGCGATTCTGCGAATCAGGATCAATCAAGAAGGGATCGAAGATCTGATTGAGAGTTGGATTGCCATTCTGGTCGTAGGTCATTGCCTGCGAGAAATCTCCGTTGATTTCGTCCGCAGTGGGAACGGTAGCCACGATGTTGACCGGATTATTGGCTCGCACCGATTCCAGGTCGGCAAAGAAGAACGTCTTATTCTTCACAATCGGACCACCGACCGAGAACCCCAGCTGATTTTGCAGGTGTCCGGGCTTGGGGCCGCTGTTGTAAAAATCGCGCGCGTCGTATGCGGAATCCTGGTTGAACCAATATGCGCTGCCGTGCACACGATTGGTTCCAGATTTCATGACCTCATCGACAACGGTGCCTCCGCCATATTCGGCGGAGAAGCTGTTGTTTTGAACCTTCACTTCCTGAAGGCCTTCAACTGTCGCCTGATAATAGAGGTTTGAATTGCCGCCCTCACCCTGTTCAGGAGCGGTAATCAGCACGCCGTCCAACAGGATATTCGCCGTGGCATTCCGCTGCCCATTCGAAATAAAGTTGGTTCCTGCCGGGTAGGAGTCCTGGGTGCCGGAGCCGGGAGATTCCGTCACACCCGCGGCCAGGAACGCGATTCCGAAAGGGTCGCGATTTTCTAAAGGCATCTGAGTCAAATACTGGCTCGGTATATCAGTCCCCAGCGTGGGTGAATCGGCATCGAGGAGCGTGGGGATCGATTCGACTGTGACGGTGGCTAACTGACTCGACGGGAACAACGTGACGTCGAGCGTAGTTTCCTGATTCACAGTCAGGGTGATGCCCTTCTTTTCGACCGTGCCAAATGTCGTCGCTCTAACCAGCAGCCTGTAATTCGATGGCTTGAGCGCAGTGAATGCATAGCCACCGTGACTGTTCGAAACAGTGGACTGCGAGATGTTGGTGCCGATGTCAGTGATGGAGACATACGCTCCCGCAACGACCGCGCCGCTCGAATCCGTAATTGTGCCGCGCAGCTGCGACTGGTTAACGGATTGACTCACCGCTGGGACGATACCTAACGTCAATCCCAGCAATGCTGAGTAGATCGCCGCCCGTCGACACAAGTTCATTGCCGCCTCCAAGAAATCGAAACAAAAGGAAATGATTTATGGCTTCAATATATAACTTTTATTGGCTATAGTAATCGTTTTGTCAAGCTGAATCCATAAATCTATGCAAAACTGGCCAGACCCCAGACACCAGCACTGATTTGCAATGCCGGAACGTAGCGCGCAGAGAGGGACCGAGTGGACCGAGTCGCTGATGAGGCTGTGGTAGCAAATTTAGCGTTTAGATAGTGGCCTCAGCGCGTTTTTCCTCGACAGATCTTGCGCAAAGCACCTTCGTCGGAGACGATAACAAATGCGCCCAGGGGCTTTAGGGCAGTCGTGTACCCACCGGCCTCGATGGACTCGAGCAGGAGATGCCTGTCCTGACCCGAATCTGTGCGGTTATAGCTTCATTTCCGAAAACCTGATGTGAGGCTTGCTGCGTCATGGGCTGGGTTTACG
This sequence comes from uncultured Acidobacteriaceae bacterium, assembly GCA_963832465.1. GTDB lineage: Bacteria > Acidobacteriota > Terriglobia > Terriglobales > Acidobacteriaceae > Telmatobacter. The sequence continues at coordinate 6,121 of CAWHUJ010000005.1, read as the reverse complement.
AATCAAGTGGCTGCGAAGAGCCCAACGAATCTTTCAGAGCTAGACAAAAGAAATAAAAAGATATAAATAGTAATCATTCGACAATTTCTGATCCGGGTTGTGAAAACGCTAGGAATCCCGGGAACAACTGCTTTGAGTGTTCCTGGCGCACCTTGGCGGATTCCCTGTAGGTCTGCAGAAAATGGGCATAATTTGATGCGGTGTGGAAAAGCGCTATCTTCAATCGTCATCTTCACAATGCTGTTTGTTGTGGCGGGTAAGTCCTCAGCGCGTGCTGATCAAACCACGACGCATTCCGCGCATGGGGCCTCCATCGAGAGCTCAAGCCTTCGCATCGAGTTCGACAGCAATATGCGGAGCCGCGTCATTGCGCGATTCAACGGGAACGAAATTCCAATCGGCGCGTTCTCTGCTTCCGAGACCGTCAAAGGCAACGATCGCGCCTGGTACAACTTCGCTTTGGCTTCGCAGACGCGCGAGCGCATCACCGACTCCTATGGTGCCGGGGAGAAACTCAGCCTTACCGGTATATCCGGCGGACTGAGGAAGAATGTCTCTGTCATCATCTACGACGATTTCCCCAATCTCGCAGTCTTCGATGTCAGTTACACAAACATCGGAAAGTCTTCGCTGAAGATTCTTGAGTGGAGCAACAATCGATATACGATCAACGCTCAGAGCGTGTCTTCGCAGGCACCTTTTTGGTCGTTCCAGAGTGGCTCTTACGAGCGCCGCCCGAACTGGTTAGTGCCGCTGCACGCGGGATTCTCTCAGCAAAATTATCTCGGCATGAACGCCAGTGACTATGGGGGCGGCACACCGATTGTCGACGTGTGGCGCAAAGATGTTGGTATTGCCGTGGGCCACGTCGAGCCCCGCCCTGTTTTGATCTCCCTACCCGTTTCAATGCCCACAGCGCGTCAGGCCCAGGTTAGCGTGCGGTATCTTCACAACTGGTCTATGCAACCCGGCGAAAGCTTCAACACCTTTCGCACGTTCGCTGCGGTGCACAAGGGAGACTATTTCGAGACGCTGCTTACGTACCGCCGGTTCATGTTGAAGCAGGGGTTTCAGATGGCCAAAGCCCCCGACAGCGCCCACGGAGCGATTTGGTGCGCCTGGGGATACGGACGCCATTTCAAACCCCAACAGGTCTACGACACGTTGCCCACCGTTAAGCGCATGGGGTTTACGTGGGTCACACTGGACGACGGCTGGCAAAACAACTACGGCGATTGGCAGCTTGATCCGGAGAAGTTCCCGCACGGCGATGCCGATATGCGGGCGATGGTGGATCGAATTCATCGCGAAGGATTCAAAGCGCAACTCTGGTGGTCGCCACTCAATGCGGCTCCGGAATCGAAGTTGCTGCAAAATGAACCTGAACTGGCGTTGAAAAACCGCGATGGTTCGAGGCGAAAGATCTCATGGTGGAATTCCTACTATCTGTGCCCTGCCAACTCGCGGGTTGTGGACTATCACAAGGAATTGGTGCGCAAGATCCTTGTCGATTGGGGATTTGACGGTCTCAAACTCGACGGCCAGCACATGAACGGCGTTCCTGCCTGTTACAACCCTGCCCATCACCACGAGCGTCCGGAGGATTCGGTCGAGGCGTTGCCCAACTTTTTTCGCGAGATATACGACGAGGCACAAAAAGCCAAGCCCGGAGCGCTGGTGGAATTTTGCCCCTGCGGTACCGCTTATTCCTTCTTCACGATGCCGCATTTCAACATGTCCGTTGCTTCTGATCCGGAAAGTTCGTTCCAGGTGCGCTCCAAAGGAAAAACGATTAAAGGGCTCATGGGCGACGATGTTCCTTACTTCGGTGACCACGTCGAGCTGAGTGACAATCACGACGATTTCGCTTCCACATTGGGAATTGGAGGAGTCGTGGGCACGCAGTTCGTGCTGCCCTCTTTAGTCGAGAAACACGGGCGGTTCGACCTGACGCCTGATCGCGCAAAGCTCTTCACAAAGTGGCTTGACCTTTATCAGGAAAAGGGTCTCTCCCATGGCCAGTATCTGGGCACGCTCTACGATATTGGCTTTGATCTACCCGAAGCCCATGTCATCCGCAAGGACAAGAAGATGTACTACGCGTTCTTTGCTGGAAACTGGAAAGGCGACGTGGAGTTGCGCGGACTGGACAATCGCGCATATCACGTCGTCGATTATGTGGACGGGAAAGACTTCGGAGTCGTCCGCGGTCCCGTCGCGCACTTGTCCGCAAACTTTTCGAAGCATCTCTTGCTGGAAGCAACACCGCAATAAGCTAGCTCAATCTCCTTGCGGAGGGATGACTGGAAGTAGTCAGCAACAGAGATGTGTGTTGATGAACATCGAGGAGAGAGCGCATGGAACGTCGTTCTTTTTTGAAGGCGGTTGGCTCGGCTAGCCTGGCGGCAACAGTCACGCCTGCGTGGAGCACGGAGGATGGGTCAAAGTGCCAGAGCCCGGCCCCGGATTCGCCGGATGCTGAGACAGTTCCCGAGCAGGCTTCGCCCGAAACAATACTGTTGAAGGATTACCGGCCCAGGTCGCTTTACAAAATTCCTGTCACAGAAGTCCCCAAAGCGAAATTCCCAATCATCGATATGCATTCCCACCCATACGCGAAGACCTCCGAGGAAATCGCCGAGTGGGTCAGAAATATGGATGAGGTCGGGATTGCGCAGACGGTCATTCTTTCAGGAGCCACGGGGCAGGAGTTTGAGGATATCTATCGGATGTATGCTGTCTATCCTGATCGTTTCGAACTCTGGTGCGGCTTTGATTACACGGGCTATGACCAACCAGGATTCGGCCAGCGTGCAATCGCCATGCTGGAGAAGTGCCATCAGGCAGGCGCACGTGGGGTTGGCGAACTTCACGATAAGGGCAAAGGCCTCACCTCAGACAAGATGACTGCCCTGGGCATGCACCCTGACGACGCACGCATGGACTCTCTGTTTGAGAGATGCGGCCAGCTCGGCATGCCGGTGAATATTCACGTTGCGGATCCCATCTGGATGTACGAAGCCATGGACAATCAGAACGACGGCCTGATGAATGCGTTTAATTGGCGGCTCGACAATCAGCCGGGCATCGTCGGGCATTCCGGAATGATCGACATCCTTGAGCGCACCGTGAAGAAGCACTCGAGCACAACGTTCATCGCCTGCCACTTTGCCAATCTCGACTACGACCTGACACGCCTGGGGCAATTACTGGGAAGGCATCCTAATTTGTATGCCGATATTTCCGCGCGATATGCGGAAACAGCTCCGATTCCCCGCTTTACTTCTCAATTTTATGCGAAATACAGCGACCGATTACTCTACGGGACTGACATGGGATTCGAGAAATCCATGTATCGAGTCACCTTCAGAATTCTCGAGACGCTCAACGAGCACTTCTACGAAACCGAAATGTTCAGCTACCACTGGAGCCTGAACGGTTTCGGGCTATCGGACGAAATACTGCAGAAGGTTTATCGCACAAATGCAGAAAAAGTAATGGCATCTAGAGAGCCAGCTCGCGCCTGAGCTCGACGCACGCCGGCTCTAAGACAGTAATTACTACTTTCACAGAGATCCACAAAGGAAAAATGGTGAACGTGAGGTTCATAGCTATTCTTACGCTGTCGATGTGTGTTGCCGGAGCCGCAGCCCAACCCAATTCCTCTTTCTACGTTTCAACGAATGGCAATGATTCCAATCCCGGCACCGAAACTGCCCCCTGGCGTTCAATTCAACATGCGGCAAATACTGTATCTGCCGGCACCATGGTCCTCGTGCACGGCGGAATTTACGAAGAGCTCGTGAGCATCAACGTGTCCGGCAACGCGAGCGATGGCTTCATCACTTTCAAAAGCTACCCAGGAGAGACGGCGATTCTGGACGGAACACATCTCACTCCGGGCGCCAGAAGCGGAATGCTGACGATCCACAATCAGAGTTACGTGAGAATCGAAGGCTTTGAAATTCGGAACTACCGTACCGCCGAACATCGGCTCACTCCATTGGGTATAAGCGTCATCGGCGCTGGCTCGCATATAGAACTCCTGAAAAATAACGTCCATCACATCGAGCAGACTTTTGATGGCCGCGATGGCCCCGGGCACGGCGCCAACGGTTTTGGCATTGCCGTTTACGGAACCGATGCAAAGACTCCGATCACCGATCTGATCATTGACGGGAATCAGGTGCACCACCTCAAGACCGGTTCGAGTGAGTCACTTGTCGTGAATGGGAATGTTACGAATTTCCGCATCACGCATAATGTGGTGCACGACAACAACAACATCGGAATCGACGTCATCGGGTTTGAGCGTACAGCGCCTGACCCGGCCGTCGACCAGGCGCGCGACGGCCTCGTAAGCGGGAACCTGGTCTACAACATCACATCACGGGGCAATCCGGCCTATGGCGATGAGCAATCATCGGATGGGATCTACGTGGACGGTGGCACTCGGATCCTGATTGAACAAAATGTCGTTCACAATGTGGACTTCGGAATCGAAATGGCCAGCGAGCACCAGAACCGCGCAACCAGTTACATCACGGCACGGAACAATCTCATATATCACTGCAATACCGCTGGTGTTTCCATTGGAGGCTATGCTCCGGAACGAGGACGCACCGATCACACCGCGGTGGTCAACAATACGCTCTATGAAAACGATACGGCGGGGACAGGATCCGGCGAGTTCCAAATGCAATGGAACATCGCGGACGATATTTTTGAAAACAATCTTGTGTACGCCGGGCCAGATTGTCTCTTCGTGCGGAACAGATCTCAGGCCGAAAAACAACGCCCAACCACCACAATCGATCACAACCTGTACTACTGTGCATCCGGACAGCAGGCGAGCAAATGGGCAGCCGCTTCCGCCACAGTAACAGGATTCGACAAATACCTTGAGTCAACAGGGAACGACCTTCATTCTAGTTTTTCGGATCCGCATTTCATCGATCCCGCTGGAAACGATTTCCATCTGAAACTAGCTTCTGCTGTCATCACTGCGGGCGCCAATACCGGATTGCCTGTCGGAGAACTGGATCTTGACGGTTCACTTCGAGTTACATCCGGAAAGATAGATATCGGCTGCTACCAAAGAAAGTAGGAGAATCCCTTGTCGGGATTGGATGTGAATCGCCGCGAATTCATCAAGATCGCTGCCGGGGCTGGCGCCGCTCTGGCCATGCCAGGCGCGGGACATGCGACAAGCTCCCCCAAGATGATCGGCATCCAGGTCGGTGCGGTTTCGTTCGTGGACGAAGGCACCGAAAAGGTCCTCGACGTACTCCAGGAACGTGGCGGCGTGAATACCTTGTTCCTTGCGGTGTTCACCTATGGCCGCGGTATTGCCGGAAGGCAGATTCCAGGCCAACCTCTGCCCGATCACGGAAAGCAGGAGTACGATCTCAATTTTCATGGCGGTAACTTCGCCACGCCTCATCCGCAGTATTACAGGAACACAGTCATCGAGGCCGCTCACGCGCCCGATCATGGCAATCTGGACATCCTGGAGGAAGTCATCCCTGCCGCACACAAACGCGGGTTGAAAGTCATTTGCTGGATGGAAGACGTATTCCGAACCGATCTGCCGAACATCGAGAAGGTCCAGGAGCGAGATCTGTACGGACGGAACAGAGAGACACTGTGCGTGAATAATCCGAACTACCAGAGTTTCTTTGCCGGCCTGGTAGAGGACTACACCCGTTCCTACGACATCGACGGAGTCATGTGGGGATCCGAGCGGCAGGGTGCGCTCTCAGACAGCCTGGGAGCGACGCACGACACACCGCCAATCGATCCAGGCAACGTAACCTGCTTCTGCGAGTTTTGTCAGCGCAAAGCCAAAGACCGCGGCATTAATGTAGAGCGCGCCAGACAGGGATTTCTCGAGTTGGAACAATTTGTTCGCGCGGCGCGGAGCGGCACACGCCCCGTAGACGGATACTTCGTCCAATTCTGGCGGATTTTGTTACGGTATCCTGAGTTGGCCGCCTGGGAGATGCTCTTCACAGACAGTCTTCGCGAGACCTACGCCGCACTCTACAAAACGGTAAAGATGGCTAAGCCGACGATCCCTGTGGGCTGGCACATCTGGCATAACACTTCCTTCAATCCTATC